>NZ_RBEE01000015.1 GCF_003725795.1 Pedobacter jejuensis
AAGCGGTTTATCCACCTGGTGAATTGTTGCGATACTTTCAGCTTCCTCAGGTGTAGGACCGCCCCATATGGAAGACATGCGCATACAACCTAGTCCAAGTTTGGATACTAAAGGACCATTATAACCCAGCTTAATTTTTTTCGTATTTTCCATACTATAAAGATAGACGTTCATTAAGCATAAAAGTTGCCTATACGGCTCAAATTATTTGTTTAAACGGCTCAGGATGTTATAAGGCTATTGGATTAATTACTGTAAATACTATACTTCTGCAATTTATTTCAGACTTCATTAAGTAATGATAGGTGTTCTATTAATGTGTTTTATAGAGTTATAAAAGTGAAAGAGAAGAGGTGTAATGCTAACTTTTTTTATATTTTAATCTTAAAATTTATACAAGAAAAAGGACTAAAGAGCCAGCGGCAAAAATACGGGTAATTTTTTAAAAATTATTGGTGCTATCCAAAATCAGACTTAGTCATAAGATCAATTATAACAAACAGTACTGCTAAAGAAAATTGAGCCCACAGACTATTAATAAATCCCGTCCTTAAAGTTGTAAACTTAATATGGAAATTATAAATTTCGATTGGAAGCAATGCAAATAATTTAATTTGAGCTTTTTTATTCGGTATTTATGCCTTATAGTTACTAAGTATTCCTCGTTCTACTTGACAGCTTACTCGGAATGTGTAAGGAAAAATATTCAAATATTTAATAAGAGAATATTTTGTTACAATATGTATCTAATGTATTCCTTGTGGGATTTCAACTATAAATGATGTTCCAGATCCCCGACCACCTACAACCTTGATCACGCCCTGATGCAAATCAATAATTTCTTTGCATAGATAAAGACCAATTCCGAAGCCTGCAATTGACCCAGTTTGGGGATTTTGGACCCTGTGGTAACGTTCAAAAATCTTTTCCTGATCTTCTTTTGCGATCCCTATTCCTTCATCACTGACAGAAAACTGAATTTTATTGGCTTGTTTTTGCTGGCAGGCAATTGTTATCGTTGTTCCCATTGGTGAATATTTAACTGCGTTTCCAACCAAATTCTGGAAAACCTGTATGATTTTCTCCCGGTCCGCAATCACTGTCAGCTCATCTGTAGGTTTAAATGCAATGATGTGGGTGTGTATTGTTGAAAGCATTTCTTCCTTCAGCTCTGCAAAGAGTTTCTTTAGATTAATTTCTGATTTTTCGAGCAACATTCTTCCGGAATCCAGTCGCGATATATTCAGGAAACCATTTATCATGGCGTTCATATTACCTACCTGTTTGACTGATTTGGCAAGAATGCTTTGCTGGACAGTGTTTTCACTGAGCGATGCATGGCGTTGAAGTACCTGCAAATAGCCATTAAGGGAAGTTAATGGCGTTTTAAGTTCATGACTCACCATGCTCATGAAGTCATCTTTTCGCTGTTCATCTTTTTTTTGCTCGGTGATATCCCTTAAAGTGCCGTTGAGGCTTAATGCCTCTCCGTCGGAACCATAAAACACCTTGCCCCTTGCCTGCAGCAACCGCACTTTTATCTCCTTGGAATCGTTTATTCGATATTCAATAAAGTATTGTCCGTTTGATCCAGGACGAAGAGATTCATAGATAGCATGCATAACGCGTTCCCTGTCTTCTCCATGTATGGAACTTAATGCTAAGGAAAGATCCAGTTGCTCCTCGGCCGTTAGCCCAAACCATGATTTGAGCAAAGCGTTGCCAGAGAAAAGGTTGCTCTTGGGTTCATAATAAAACGTTGCCAGCCCACCCGCATCAATTGCCATTGCAAGCATTTGCTGGTCTTTCTCACTTCTGCGCCTGTCAAGAACCTGTTGGGTAATTTCTTCTAGAATGACCAGTACACCGGTTATTTCTCCTGAAGAAATAATGGGCTGATAGATTGAGTTTACTATTGCCTCCCTCAGTCCGCCTTCATGACGCAGTTTTACCAGAAATTCTTTATTGATCTTAGCCTCGCCAGTTGAGAAAACATTTCGCAGCCATATATTTACCGGCTGGCCTTTGAGTTCCGGTCTTGCCAGCTCATGTGGTTTACCTATGACTTCCTCTGCAATACGACCCCATATTTTAAGAATTGTCGGATTGGCGATTTCAATGATGTGCTCTGGTCCTTGTAGCACCGCGATGCCTACCGGTGCCTGCTCGATAATGGTACGAACGTGTTCACGGCTCTCTTCCAGAAGTTTGAGGGAAGCGTTGAGTTCTTCATTTGTAAAAGTCAGCTCCTCAACTGTAGTAGCCATTTCTTCAATAAGAGCCTGCTCTTTTTCTTCTTTTTGCTGAATCTGCTCTACGTATGCTTTCCTTGATGTAACCTCTTTTGCAGTGTTTAAGATGCAAAAGGTTTGCCCGTCTGGCTTTAACAATGGTCTATATTCATAATCAAAGTAGTTCGTCATTAGTACCCCATTCTTTATCAGTTGCGCCGGAGCATCTGTTACCGAGTAGGTTACACCAGAACGCCAGACTTGGTGTAAGATTGGGAGAAACGGTTGACCCTCCAGTTCTGGAATAGCCTCAATAAGTGTTTTTCCTATAACCGACACATCTTTTCCCCATAGTTCCAGCATGCCATCATTTGCAAACCGAATTACCATATCCTCACTACTATAAATAGCGGTGGGCTCCGGAGAAAACTGAAGTGCATGCAGGATCAGGTTCTCAGTAAAATTAAAGTCTTGGGGTCTTTGGTCAGTATTCATCAATAATTCAAAGGTATGCAAATCGGAATAAAAATGATGATGTACGCGGTGCGGTAATTACAAATTACTGAAATATTTATTCCCTTGCATAGATGCTTTCTGTACCTCATTTTAGGCACGTTAACATACACCTGACAATGATTGTCTTGACGTCAGTCATCCGAATGAATTATCCGCTATGGCAAACTTGAAACTTTTGATTGGCAGTAAAACTTAAAAAGTGCGGGGGAAAGGGGGTGGAATAATTTTGAAAGATATTTACCGGAAGATAATACTTAAAGATATAAAATTAAGAAAATAAGCATATGGTATCGAAGGAGCATAAATATAAAATTCATGTAAAGCGGTTAACATAAGATTAGGAATTTAAAATATAAAAATTCTTATTAATAATATCCATATTGCAATATGGAAGGAATATTTGATTGGAGCAGGATCCTGTACAATGATCTACCCGTTGCTTTCTTATTGGAAGTGGTGATGCGATCTGTGATAATGTTTCTGGTAATACTGTTAACCCTAAGGGCGTCCGGTAAGAGAGGTATCAAACAATTATCGGTTTTTGAACTTGTGCTGATCATTGGCCTTGGTTCTGCAGCAGGAGACCCGATGTTTTATGAGGATGTGGGTATTTTACCTGCAATAACGGTTTTTATTGTGATAATTTTGATGTATATGGGTATAACCCGGTTGACCGACCGCTACAGTTGGTTTGAGCGGATTATCGAAGGTAAGCCAGTATATGTTATCCAGTCTGGAAAAATATTGCTTAAAGGTCTTGAAAGTACGGGCTTAAGCCAAGAAGAAGTTTTTGCTGAATTAAGGGTATTAAATGTAGAGCACCTGGGCCAAGTCCGATCGGTGTTGGTTGAAACTTCAGGTAATCTTAGCGTTCTTTTTTTTGAAGATGACATGGTACGTCCGGGGCTGCCGATATATCCGGATCAACAAAAAATATCTAATGATGAAAAATATTGTAGCTGTTCAAAATGTGGAGAAACCAATTTATCTTTTAACAAAACAGCTCAGTGTCCTTCTTGCCATGGTAAGGAATGGTTTAACGCCCTTACAACGAAGCGGATTAGATAGCCTATAGCTGTAGAACTGATATTGATTAAGAGTTACTCATTTCCTAGTGCTGTTGATATCAGGCCCGTCATTTCATGCTGGCAGGATACAACTTTAAATATTACTTAAAAAACCCTACAAGATTAGAATTTATGGCCTGTATTATCAATCCAAATGCTCATTGGAGGCTATGAAGCCTATCTACTCTATTTCGCTCTAATTCCATTTAAAACAGGTTTTACCCCGAGCGATACCAATAGTCGGAATCTTGTGAGCGTTATAAACCTGGTTTTGATTTACTTATTTAATTGCAATAATATATGTACTCTAATTTGGTTACTGATTGACAACGACTGATATAGACTCTGTATTGGGTAGCGGGTTTGAAAGAGATTTTCAAAACAACCTTAACAGCAATGTTGTTATCAAACTGGTCTAATTCTGGAAATTAGTTTTAGGGGCAATACCTTCTATATCGCTCAAGCCCACCTTAAGTAGTTCACACATGGCACATATGAAAACAATAGCCTTTAAGGCTTTAAAATGGTTCGGGATTTTCGTAGCATTTATTTTATTATTGATGTTCCTTATTCCTTTACTATTTCCTGGAACAATATCAAAACAAGTAAAAGTTTTTGCCAATAAGCACCTTGCAGGAAAACTCGATTATAAAAAGACCCACCTTACGTTTTTCAGGCATTTTCCCTCTCTGACGGTATCTGTTGATAACCTAATTCTTTATGGTTCCAAGCCTTTCGTCAGTGATACCTTGCTCTCGGCAAAGGAAGTGGCTGCGGGAATTAACTTAAAAAGTTTGATCTTTGACGGTGAGGTAAAAATTGATGAGATATATGTGGGGGATGCATACGCTAATGTTTTTGTAAATAGTAAGGGTGATGCCAATTATAATGTATATGTATCCGGTCCGGATAAATCATCCAAAGACACAACAGAGAAAGGAACTTCAATAAGACTTGACCTAATAAAATTCAGAAATTGGCACATCAAATACAATGATCATTCCGCAAAGATACTCCTGGATGCTCAGGGTCTTGACTATACGGGAAAAGGTGGTTTGAGTGAAGATATCTTTGATCTTAAAACAGACCTTGAAATCAATAAGCTTGATTTTAGTTTGAACGATATCTATTATGCTCAACAGAAATTCCTTCATGCTGACCTGATTACAAGGATAAATACCAATGCCCTGACGCTTGTATTAAGAAAAAATGAGCTTAGAATCAATGATCTTCCCTTAAAATTTAATGGCTGGGTTAGTATACTTAAAGAGGGTTACAATTTGGATATTAATGCAGCCTCAGAAAACACTACTATTAGTGATATGATCTCTGTTTTACCACCTCAATACCTTGAATGGGCGAAAGATACAAAGCTGGAAGGACAGAGCGATTTGTTTTTTACATTGAAAGGTAAGTTTAGTAAACCGAAAGATCTAAAACCCAGGCTTACAGCGAGACTGTTTGTTAAGGATGGCAAAATCTCCAGTAGTAAAGCTCCTGTACCAATGAATAATCTAAATCTAGATTTGGACGTGGACCTGCCTTCCTTAAATCCGGAACAACTGGGCGTCAACCTTAAAACATTAAGTTTTGACCTTGGTACAAAAAATACATTTCGGGCAGTAGTGAAAACTAAGGGATTGAGCGAAATGGATGTGAAGGCAGACGTAAAAGGAGCACTGAGCCTCAGCATTCTCAATGAAACACTGGGACTTAAGGATTTTGACATGAAAGGGCTTTTAAAAGCCGACCTTAAAACCAACGGATTGTTCAGTATGGAGAAAAAACTATTTCCCAAAACAAGTGGATATATAAACTTAAAAAACGGATGGGTGAAGACTTCGTCTTATCCCAACCCGATAAGCGATATTAATCTTGCAGCAAGTGTGAATAATACTGATGGAACTTTTGGCAGCCTAATGGTAAAAATAGATCCCTTTAAGTTTGACTTTGAAGGCAATCCTGTTTTCATTCATGCCGACCTTCAAAATTTTGAAGATTTGCTTTATAAGGTTCGTGTAAAAGGATTATTAAACATTGGGAAAATCTATCAGGTATTTGCTAAGAAAGGTCTTGATGTGAGCGGATTGGTTAAGGCAGACTTATCTCTTAACGGTCGCCAAAGTTATGCTTCAAACGGTCAATACAGTAAATTGGATAATAAAGGCACATTGATCTTAAAAAACATTAAAGCAAATACTTCGTATCTGCCTAAGACCTTTTATTTAAAGGAGGGTAACTTTGAATTCCAGAACGAAAAAATGTGGTTCAGGAAATTTTATGCGACCTATGGTAAATCCGATTTCTCCCTTAATGGCTATTTGGATAATACGATAAATTACTTTCTCGAACGCAAAGGTTCCCTTCATGGAAATTTTGCCCTGCAATCTAATTTTATCCTAATCGATGAATTTATGGCTCTTAAAAGCGGAGACAATAATGATAAGTCGTTGGATATCAAATATGCAAAAGCAGAAAATCCTAAAAGTAGCGGCGTAGTGATTGTTCCTAAAAATTTGGATGTATCCTTGCGTTTAAAGGCAAAAAAGGTAGGGTTTAAAGGGATGACAATTAATCAGATCGGGGGTACGGCATCTTTGGAGAAAGGCCAAATTTATTTGAAAAAAACATCGTTTGATATTATTGGTAGCAAAATGACTATTGATGCCAGGTATCAAGACGAATCACCTCTTACTGCAAATTTCGATGTTGCTTTAAAGGTGCTTGACTTTGATGTCCAACGGGCTTACAAAGAAATCGATATGGTTCGTGAGTTGGCCACATCGGCCAAGGATGTAAATGGCATTGTTTCACTGGATTATAAACTCAAAGGTGATTTTGACCAAAATATGATGCCGATTTATCCCTCACTGGAAGGAGGAGGCGTAGTAAATTTGCGAGATGTGGAAGTCAAAAATCTTAAAATGCTTTCTGTCATTGGGGATAATGTTGGCGCAGATGCCTTCAATAACCCTGATATGAAGGGGGTAAATATTGAAACACATATCAAAAATAACCTAATTCATATTGAAGAGTTTAAATTTAAAGTCTCCGTTCTTCGACCTTCCATTAGTGGTACAACAAGTTTAAATGGACTATTAGATATACTTGTTAAGGTCGGTCTACCTCCTGCGGGATGGATAGCTATTCCGGTTGCTGTGATTGGAACTGCTGAAAAACCAAAAATTAAGTTTTTTAGCAGAACCGGACAGGGAATTCTTACGGCCATTTATAACAGAAAAATCAATAAAATAATCCGCGAAGAGAAAAGGGCTAAAGAAAAATCTCCAGCAGAACAACGTAAAGAAAAAAGGGTTCAGGAGAAAAAGGCAAAAACTGCTGAAAAAACAGTAGATAAAAACTTAAATGATTAAAGAAATAGTGATTCGAGGATATATAGTTTTCAGTTAAATATTTTAATACCTAAACCTGGGAAAATTTAATGAGCTTTAAAAGACATTCGGTAGGGTAGGTCATTAGGTAGTCACCCTGTAACTTTACATTAATACGGCGAAATTGAGGTTAAGTAGGAGAAATCTGCTCTGAAATATGCCGGCAATCTTCAAGCCTAATTTCTTCTAAATTCATGTTTGTTAAAATAAGAACTTTAATCTGTGCAATTTGTTCAGTATTTTCCATACCCTTGAAATTCGAGTGCATTTAATTAATTTAGGCTACTGAAATGTATAGATTATTTTGAAGATAGTGTTTTATATCGAGATATAATGAATGTTGATAAACAAAAAGGAGATTAAAAAATCATCTTTATAACGACATATCAGCATTTATTTATTGCCGTTACTTTTTATAATAATATTTACATGAATAAGAAAATTTTGTTTATGGATGACGACCCACTTGCGCTGTATAGTTTTGGGTCAGTGCTTAAAGACGCCGGTTATGAAGTAAAGTGTGTTGAATCGCCTGAATTGTTCTCTTCGCAGATTAATGATTATTTGCCTAATCTGATTATTTTAGATATAAGGCTCGGAAATACTGATGGCAGGAAAATTTGTAATGAATTAAAGCTGACTTTGGCTACCCAGAACATTCCCATCATAATGCTTACTGCATTGTCTCATGAGGAGATCAGCAGAATGGAATGTGAGGCTGACGCGATAATCGGAAAATCGCTTGATTCAGCAAATTTACTCCTTACTGTGGGTGATCTTTTAAAAAACTAGGTGTTTAGTGAAATATATTATGAATATTGGCTGCACATTTTCATTCACGCACACAGCAATCTCTATTTTTCTGGTGAATTGACTACAGGAGTGTGGCAGCTAAGAATATTTTTGATAAACTTTAAAAGCTTTAACAATTTTGGATTAAAGGGCTAAGCGGGATTGTTCTAAGGTTCGGAAGCTGATTTTTCCATATCTCTAGATCGTTCCAGCATATACCAAAAGATTTTTCAACATATTTAAAAAATTTAAGGATAGGTATTATAGAATTGACTTTGAGTTTCGCGAGATGTTTCCCAACGCTGAGGTAATCGAAGGGAGCATTATTACTGAAGAAAGTCGAATAAATAGTACAAAGGGAAAACGAATTATGTAAATACTTTGGATTTATTCACAGAAAAGAAAAGGTGTCAATTGGTACCATACTCGATTTATTTTTATTGGTTTAATAGATAAAGCCATTCACCATTTTTTTAATGTGAAAATAAGCCCTGTTCCGGACCACTAAAAAAAATTTTTTGCAGAATTATTCCAGTTAGACTTTATACTAAAACCCATTCGATGGTTTTGCCATTTAATTCGTAAACATTTGACTCAGTAGGTTCCAGCTCGATTTTTGCAATATCTTTTTAGCAATTGGTTATTTTTTCTCATTTAATTTTCCGTAACTGTTATTATATATTTTTCCTTTTTTCGGATGCGTAAATTTCAATCCAGACCAAGTATGGTTAATACTTAAGCAAGTACTTTCTACTAATCCAAATTCATAACCCAACTTAATTACGGTTTTTATATTCAAATCAGTGCTTAATTTACCAACTTTCGGCCAAGAGACCCATAGCATTCCATTAGTAACTAAATGCTCTTTTAGCTTTGGAAACTGCTCTAAAAATTTAGCTTGAGTTATTACAAATAAATGTATGTAATCAAATTCTTTATCAAGTTTAGTTGATATGTCAAGAGTTGGTAAACCAATATTTTCGATTGCTTCTTCGTTTGTATTAACAAAATATGATTTTGAATTTTCTTTTATACCCATTTTTTGAGATACTGTTCTATCCATTTTATCAATGTTTATTGGTTCTCTAAGTATTAAGAGAAGGCTGGTTAAGGATACATGATATTCCTCTATCGTTTACGAGGTAATTTATATTGGATACTCTTCTTTTCTGTTTGTCCTTGATAAGCAACAAAGTTTTCGATTCATGAATTGTTCTTGTCGATGAGGGTAATCCTTTGGCAAACCAGAATTGATTTATTATCCATCGGATTTATTGTTTTCTCCTTATCAAAGTTTATAGCCTACAGAAATCCCGTAAATGGAATTTTTTAGTTTCCCATCTGGTTTATAATCTCCGTAATTGGGCATGAGGTTGGCCAAACCAAATCCTCCTTCCACCTGAAAGGACAACCGCCCACCAAATTCATAACCTAAAACAGTTGACAAGCCATAATCAAATGCACGTCCGTAGGTATAGGATTCTAGCGCACCACCTTCAAAGCCGTCATTTCTGAAAATAACATCACCATGATTGCCTATATTAATGTCCCCGATTACTGCACCCGTTGCTGATGTCCATTTCCCACCTGTTCCATAGGCCAGTTAAGGGCCTGCTGGATATTCTGGAGCATGTTGACCCCTCAATTATGTTTTCCAATTCCGGTTTACGGTAAAACCATTTAAAGCTTTTACTGACATTCCGGCGGATGCTGACCCCACCCTTGGGTAT
>NZ_RBEE01000016.1 GCF_003725795.1 Pedobacter jejuensis
TTACGATTGACCCTGCAAAAGCAGAAGCATCCGCACCAAGCGTTACGGTAACAGCGCAACCGGTTTGCGGAATGCCGACCGGTTCCATCAGCATTACTGGCATAACAGGATATTTATACAGCGTTGATGGCGGAACATATTCAGCAACATTAGTTTATACCAATTTAGCTCCGGGAACACACAGCATCACGGCTAAAAGCAGCGATGGATGCATAAGCACTGCAACAAGCATTACGATTTACCCTGCAAAAGCAGAAGCATCCGCACCAAGCGTAACAGTTACAGCGCAACCGGTTTGCGGAACGCCGACAGGTTCCATCAGCATTACTGGAACTTCGGGATATGTATACAGTGTTGATGGCGGTGCTTACACCTCAACTTTAACTTATAGTAATTTAGCTCCGGGAACGCACAGCATCACGGCACAAAGCCCTGATGCTTGTGTTTCGAATTCAACGACCATTACGATTGATCCTGCAAAAGCAGAAGCATCCGCACCAAGCGTTACGGTAACAGCGCAACCGGTTTGCGGAACGCCGACCGGTTCCATCAGCATTACTGGCACAACAGGATTTTTATACAGCGTTGATGGTGGGACATATTCTGCAACTTTAACCTATAGTAATTTAGCTCCGGGAACGCACAGCATCACGGCACAAAGCCCTGATGCTTGTGTTTCGAATTCAACGACCATTACGATTGACCCTGCAAAAGCAGAAGCGATAGCCCCGGTGGTTACGGTAATAGCGCAACCGGTTTGCGGAACGCCAACCGGTTCCATCAGCATTACTGGCACAACAGGATATTTATACAGCGTTGATGGCGGAACATATTCAGCAACATTAGTTTATACCAATTTAGCTCCGGGAACGCACAGCATCACGGCACAAAGCCCTGATGCTTGCGTTTCGAATTCAACTACTGTTACAATTGACCCTGCAAAAGCAGAAGCATCCGCACCAAGCGTTACGGTAACAGCGCAACCGGTTTGCGGAACGCCGACCGGTTCAATCAGCATTACT
Source organism: Pedobacter jejuensis (assembly GCF_003725795.1). Lineage (GTDB taxonomy): Bacteria > Bacteroidota > Bacteroidia > Sphingobacteriales > Sphingobacteriaceae > Pedobacter > Pedobacter jejuensis. Next base: position 1,023 of record NZ_RBEE01000016.1, read on the forward strand.
GCCACAACAGGATATTTATACAGCGTTGATGGCGGAACATATTCAGCAACATTAGTTTATACCAATTTAGCTCCGGGAACACACAGCATCTCGGCGCAAAGCTCTGATGGATGCACAAGCACTGCAACAACAGTTACAATTGACCCTGCAAAAGCAGAAGCATCCGCACCAAGCGTTACGGTAACAGCGCAACCGGTTTGCGGAACGCCGACCGGTTCCATCAGCATTGCTGGCACAACAGGATATTTATACAGCGTTGATGGCGGTGTTTACACCTCAACTTTAACTTATAGTAATTTAGCTCCGGGAACGCACAGCATCACGGCACAAAGCAGCGATGGATGCATAAGCACTGCAACGACCATTACGATTGACCCTGCAAAAGCAGAAGCATCCGCACCAAACGTTACGGTAACTGCGCAACCGGTTTGCGGAACGCCGACAGGTTCCATCAGCATTGCTGGCACAACAGGATATTTATACAGCGTTGATGGCGGTGTTTACACCTCAACTTTAACTTATAGTAATTTAGCTCCGGGAACGCACAGCATCACGGCACAAAGCCCTGATGCTTGTGTTTCGAATTCAACGACCGTTACGATTGACCCTGCAAAAGCAGAAGCATCCGCACCAAGCGTTACGGTAACAGCGCAACCGGTTTGCGGAACGCCGACAGGTTCCATCAGCATTACTGGCACAACAGGATATTTATACAGCGTTGATGGCGGAACATATTCAGCAACATTAGTTTACAGTAATTTAGCTCCGGGAACGCACAGCATCACGGCTAAAAGCAGCGATGGATGCCTAAGCAATTCAACGACTGTAAGCATTAATCAGCAACCTGCATCTCCATCCGCTACGATTTCTTATAGTCAGTCAGAATATGCGGCAACGGGTAGTATAAATGTTATTCGTACCGGACTAAGCGGAGGAACCTACAGCTCAAACATCGTGGGTTTAAGTATTGATGCGAATACCGGAACCATCAACCTTGGTTTAAGTAAACCAAACCAAACCTATGTGGTAACCTATAGCTTCGGTAGTGGTTTGTGCACAGGCACGGCGACAATCGGTATCAAAATCAATTCAATACCTGCAACGATTGGTTATGGCAAGACATCATTTTGTGCCACCGGAACGGCAAGGGTAACAAGAACCGGTCCTGCAGGCGGAACCTACACAAGTAACGCAATAGGTTTGAGTATTAATGCAGCAACGGGCGAAATCAACCTTGCATCGAGCAATGTCGGAAGTTATGAGGTATCGTATGCATATCAAAATGGTTCTACTACTGCAAGCGCAACAACTGTGGTTACTATAAATCCGAATCCTGTGGCAATCATCACCAGCGATTTAGGATTGGAAGTTTCAAAAGGTGAGCTGGTTACTTTAACTGCAAGTGGTGGTACAAGTTATGAATGGAGTGGAACAGATATCTTGAACGGACAGAATACTTCGGTGTTAACGGTAAGACCAAAGACTACCTCTACGTATACTTTGGTTGCCACAAACGCAAGTGGATGTACCAATGTATCTCAGATAACCATAACAGTTAAAGAAGATTACAAACTACTTCCCAACAATGTTATCACGCCAAACGGTGATGGAAAGAACGATACCTGGGTTATCAAAAACCTGGATTATTACCCTAGCAATAAAGTAAGTATTTATGATAGGGCAGGAAGATTGGTGTATAGTAAGAAAGGATATACCAATGATTGGGATGGAAGCTATAACGGCAACCCATTAAATGAGGATGCTTACATCTATGTAATAGATATGGGTTCGGGTATTGGGGTAATCAGAGGTGCGGTTTCTATCATCAGGGATAATAATTAACAAATCTAAAAGGGGGATGCTTAGCATTTTCGGGAAATGCCAAGGCAATTGGGGCTTATGTAAAACATAAACCTCAATCCCTTTTTTTAAAATCAAAAAAAATGAAAAGCACAAAATATATTGTTTTAGCAATTGGGATGTTATTATTGAGCAAGGCCTACGGTCAGCTTAACCCAATGGGAAGTATGTACTATCAGAACCAGTATCTGGCCAACCCGGCGATGGTGGGGGTTGAGCAGGGCTGGGAATTAAACGGCAGTTATAAGGCACAGTGGACTGCGATAAATGGTGCACCTTCTATGCAGGGGGTTACGGCAACATATGGAGCGGAAAACAACAAGGTTGGCATAGGTTTAAATTTCTATAACGAAAGTGCAGGAGTAATTCGCCGTACCAGTATTAAAGGCACTTATGCATACCATGTTGCCTTGAACAATAAGAGTAGTTTTATCGATTTCGGTCTGTCGGCAGGGGTTATGGATGAATGGATTGATTATAATGAAGTTATTGGCGATTTAGGCGATGTAAGCCTTTACAATTTCAACCAGCGGAAGCTTTATTTCGACGGAGATTTTGGTGCGGCTTTTAGAACCAGCCATCTGACGGTTCAGGGAAGTTTACCGAACTTGAAGCGTTTGTTTGACAGGGATTTACAAAGGGCAGTAGCCGATAGGTTTCTGTATATGGGTTCTGTGAGTTATAAAATATATAATAACCAGGGAGCGGTAAGTGTCATCGAGCCAAAATTGATGTATCGTGGGGTAGAGAATTATAAAGATATTTTTGATTTGGGTACCCAGGTTGAATTCTGGGGCAACAAATTGATAATGAATGGAATGTACCACAGTACCAACAGCGTAACCATCGGGGCGGGTACGGTTTATAAGAATCAATTGAGTATTTTATGCCAATACACTACAAATACTTCCGATTTACAATCCTATAGCAATGGTGAATTTGAGATTGGACTGAAATACAATTTCAGATAGATTATGCTAAAACCAGTTATTGATGATGAGCATAAAGCAGCCAGATAAAGCAAACGTTGATGATATTATGAATGCGTTAAATTCGTACATCCAAGGCGAAAAGGTTGACTCGATATGTAAGCTATACGATATTGATGATTTAACATTCAATCGATGGTATGCCCGTTATGGTGTTTTTGCGAGCAAATATTACCAGATGAAAATGGAGCATGAACATCTAAAGAAAAAGTATCAATCCTTGTTCGAAAGCCATGAAGCGCTTTATGAAAAACTCGATTTAATGCGTCAGTTTGTTAATAAATTGGAAGGTG
>NZ_RBEE01000017.1 GCF_003725795.1 Pedobacter jejuensis
CCGTGATGCTGTGTGTTCCCGGAGCTAAATTGGTATAAACTAATGTTGCTGAATATGTTCCGCCATCAACGCTGTATAAATATCCTGTTATGCCAGTAATGCTGATGGAACCGGTCGGCATTCCGCAAACCGGTTGCGCTGTTACCGTAACGCTTGGTGCGGATGCTTCTGCTTTTGCAGGGTCAATCGTAACTGTTGTTGCAGTGCTTGTGCATCCGTCAACACTTTGTGCCGTGATGCTGTGTGTTCCCGGAGCTAAATTACTATAAGTTAAAGTTGCAGAATATGTTCCGCCATCAACGCTATATAAAAATCCTGTTGTGCCAGCAATGCTGATGGAACCTGTAGGCGTTCCGCAAACCGGTTGCGCTGTTACCGTAACAACTGGAACTAAAGGTGTTTCAGGCCTAGCTGCTAAGGTTATTGAAGTTACTTCAGATATACAACCATTAGCATTTTTAGCGGTAATACTATATGTACTGCCCGGTATTAAACCAGTAAATATCCCTGTCGTATTGCTATAATTATCCCCATCGACACTAAATGTTAAATCTAAAGTTGGAGAAGTTACTCTTGCCGTAGCTGTTGTAGTTGTACAAGAGGCTTCTGTGACAAAAACCGTTGGTCGTGAAGGTGTATTCGAAATATTTATATTTAAGTTACGCTCTGGACTTATACCACAAGCACTTGAAGCTACAACTTTTAATACTCCAGATGTTGCTCCTACATCAAAAGTAAGCGAAATGTTTGTAGTACCCTGCCCAGTCATTGTTGCTCCTGTACCAGTATAAACCCAATTATATGTGGTAGCACCTGGCACATCATCAATACTGTAGTTTATGGCCGTGGCATCTGGTAAGCAAATAAATTCTTTACTTGCTGTAATTGATCCAGGAATTGATGGCGGACTAAATGTGATTTCGACAACACTTGTTGTTGTTTCGCAACCAGTTAATGATGTTGCTATAATATTGGTGTAATTACCAATAGTTAAGCCTGTAATATCTATTTCACCAGTAGCACTTGCCACCTCACTTACCGCAGTTTGATTAACTCCATTTTTATAATAACTAACGCTATAATATTCTCCTGCATCTAAACCACTAACCTTAAAACTCCCATCAGCTGCAATACATGACGAAGGGCTGGTAGGAGTTGCAGTTATGGTTAATTTGCCTTTCACATTTAAAGAAACCTCTCCTGTACTAAAACACCCAGTTGCATTATCTAATACCCTAACATTAATAATTTTATTAGCACTACTATAGGGTATTGTTAAAGGGTTAGTATTTGCATTAGCATCTGCCAATGTACTATGGTAAGTGAAAGTATAATTTGCTGGAACAGTAACCAATAGACTATTAGCATCGACTAGATTAAAATCTCCTAATTTAGATCCTAAAGCAGTTTCACAAGCATAAATTGTTGCTGGATTTAATATAGGGCTTGGCGTTAAACCCAATGTTATTTCATCTTTTAATGTACAGCCCGTTCCATAGGTAACGGTAACACTATATGTACCTGGCCCAGTAACAATCAAATCTGGCCCAGTACTTCCATCATTCCACAAATATGCTGTAGCACCTTCATTAAATCCTGAGGTTGTCAATGTATATGGATATTGATTACAAGCCAAAATAGTATCATCTGCTCCTAAATACTGTGCAGCTGCTATAGTAGAAAATGTCCAATTACTATTACCTCCAGCATCATCTCCAACAACCTTATTTTGTGATGCTGAACAACTACCTGCCGTAATATCTGTTAATCTTGCAAACTTTAAATCAAAATCACATGCAGTTGAATTAAGTGTTGCAGCGGTACCAGCTGTAGTTGAGTAAAAACTAATAGGGTTACAAGGAGTACCATTTGCAGTTAATTTATTGGTGACTGTAATTGTATTATTACCACCAATTGCGTTTGTAGATGATGTTGGATATGATAAATTACCTACCTCAAAGTTACCGCCCATCCTACTTTGGCTTGATAACCAAGTAATATCGGTTGCTTTAATTTTACCACCACTAATAGTTATAGCTGAACCTACAATACTTGGATTCATAACGATTTTACCATAATCTACTGTTACACCTGCGGTTATACTGATAGGCATATTTCTTCGGCTTACATTAATCGTACTACCAGCGGCATTCCAATTGGCATTTGAAGAATGGCTAGCGCTATACGTTGCAGTACCATTCGTACCATTTAGTGTAATAATAGAATTTGATATATCTGCCTTATTTGTGCCCGTAACAGCTAAACTTAATGCCGCAGCAGTAATATTTTTACTATTGGTATAAAATTGACCTGAACTAAAAACGATTTCGTTTGTAGAAAGAAATTTATCAAGTAGGTCGTATCTACCGTTACCTGACAAACTAAGTGCACTCGAAACGCTAACTCCATTTGTTAGTAATGCATTGACATTTGTTGTTTGTGAGGTTCCTCTCATAAACCAAATTCCGTTAAAAGGAAAGGTCATGCCCTTAGCTAATGTTACAGAACCATAAGTATTTAAAAAAAATGTACTTGCACCTGCAAAAATTGGGGTCTTGCTGCTTGCCGTATTATCCCATAGCATATTTCTGCAACTTACATTATTATCTATCGTTACAATTTGGTTATTCGCTGCAAATGAATTGCCATCAAAAAAAACGTCATCTGCTAATCCTGGTATACAATTGTTAATATTTGTAACCAAAGGGTCGCCTCCTGATATGCCAATACTCCAATGCGTGGCATCTGTCCAATTTCCAGTTCCACCAACCCAATAAAAATTTTGTGAAGGGTTTGCTGTAATATTTACATTTAAATTGTTTCCTAAATCCTCCCCGCCTGGAACTGTTAGCGTTGCACCAGAGGCATTAATGTCTTTTAATATTGCATTATTGATGTTAAATGGCAAACCTGCTTTATACAAACTTGCTCTTACACCTGATGTATTTGAGGAAATGATAACTTTTGGAGAACAACTACCAAAACTGTTGCTGTTAATTGCATTAACAACGCTATAAACCCTGTTTGATGTAAAGTTGTAACTTTTTCCAGGTGCTAAATTATAGGTGTTCACAGTGTGAGATGTACCTGTATTTCCAAACTTTACTATTGAAGCATTTGAAGCAAAGCTTACATTATTGGCTGCAAAATTTAACACACCGCCATTGCTGAATGTAGCACTGCCCGTATTAGAAGTAAAATTAATATCATTAAACGTTAAAGTATTTAATGTTACCGCTCCAGTACTCACATACCCACTTAACAGAAAATCTGGCTCAAAATTGTTGGTTAAATTTATAGTAGATCCTGTTGCATCAAATGAATTTAAAAATTGTGTATTTATTTCAAACGCAGCAGCTCCGCCCGTAAGCGTTATTATAGAGTTAGAAATATTAATATTTCGCAAATTATTGGTTGATGCCGGCTCAGAATTACTACCAAAATTACCAGCTGTTATCTCTTTACCATTACTATTAAAATTTCCTGCTGTAATAAGTATTTGTGTATCTGCACATTTCAGATTATCAACTAGTGTGTAGGTACCAACGCCGAGAAACTGAATGTTCGGAGAAGCATAAATAAAATTAGAACCTGATTTAACCGTATGGTTACCAGAGCCAAAATAAACTAAAATAGATGTTATACCAGAACATCCTGAATAATCTGAACTTCCATTGATATACAACCTTCTTCCTGCTAACTTTCCTTCATTGCCAAAGTCTGTCCAAAACACGTTTCTTGCATAAGCGGTTTGACTACCACTTCCAGCTATAGTAACTGTCTGACCAGCAGCCGTAAATGAATTCACATCAAAGTACACATCATCATTTAATGTGGGCAAACATCCAGAGGAGGTTTGTGGTACGCCACCACTCCCTAACAACGACCATTCAGTTGGATCATTCCAATTGCCATTACCCCCCACCCAATAGAAAGAACGTGGTGATGCCGCAGCAGAGGTAACATAAGTACCTGAATTCTGACCCAAATCATTTTGTGCAGGAATGGTAACGGTATTATTAGAAAACTTTACTCCTAAAAAACCAATGTTATACGTTGTAATTGGTGAAGTAGCATTAAAAGAAATTGGCGTTGTACCTGCTGCTCGTAAATTCGATTGACCAACGCAACTCGAAGTTTCATTTATCTTATTTACTTTTAAAATTAATACACCCTCAGTAGTTATGTCAACAGGTTTGAACAGATTTAAATTAGTTACATTTAATGACACTCCACTAGAAGTAAATGCGAATGAAACCAGATTAATATTAAAATCTACCACATTAAAGGTAAAATTTGGCACTGAGCTTCTAATTTGGGCCGTCGATATTCCCGTTGATATTTCGGAAAAATTTAAAGATTTTATGCCGTCTAGTATAGTACCATTAGCATCACCACCTATACTAATGTAAGAAGCTTTATTGCTTTGATCTAAATATAACTCAGTATTCGTAAAATTATAAATTATATTTACTGGGTTAGCATTAAACACCAAAGCACCAACGTTACTAGGTCCATTACTTGCATGAAACTCGCTATTTGATAAATTTAAAATTTTACTACCACCACTTATTGTGTTGCTTATTGTGGCATTAGATACTCTGATATCATACCCGTTAGAAATAAAATCTGAATTTGTAAATGATAGACTAGCACTTGGCAGATTAAAATCGCTTAATAAATTGTATGTACCGGTGCCTGAAAATGAAAAAGTGGCACTACCAGAACTATGAGATGCTGCATCTCCCATGTTGATATAATAATTACCACTACTACCTAAAAAAGCAATACTTGAATTTCCTCCTATTAAATGTTTTCCGTTTGATGTAAAATCTCCATAGATACTCAATGAAGCACCAGAAAATGTTATTACTTGTCCAGCTAACACATTAAAATTTTTAGCTTCTGAACCTATAACCAAATTTACTGTCTGCGTTAAATTTCCTCCGGGAAAATAAACATCATCAACAGATGATGGAGCTAAAGAACCGTTTGCAGGGATACCAGAACCAGGAGAATTTTCCCAATTTGCCGCATTGGTATAATTTTGATCCGCTCGCCCTGAACTCTTCCAATAAAAATCTATTGCATTTGCTGATATTGAATTAAAAAGTAATAAGATTATTGAAAACAAAAACAACTTTACAACTTTGAATATTTTATTATTTATACATAAAATATTCTTGCTTGAAAAAGATGGATAGAGGCTAATTTTAGAAGTAAGTTTCATATTTTTTAAGTTCCTAACGATTAGGTTTTATAAAACCTAAATCGCTATAAGTCAACTCAAAAATCAAACTTAATATTTACTGGTTTTAGCAAACTCCACTTTCAGTTTACCAACAATGTATCTGAGTTTATGAAATAACAAACCCAGATCACAACATTTTATTTAAAAATACTCTATAGTAGATTATTTTCCTCAAAAATCCTCTTTCCTAATTAATTTGTACAACATCCCACCTTGGAGATTTGCTTAAAGTAATTTAAAAAATGAAAAACAGAATTAATTCTTAGCTAGAAACATCTCTAAAGCATAAATTTACCTTTGGAATGAAAATACTTTGGTATGGAATTACAATAGTTATGGCTCACAAAGTTTGCCACAGAAAATTTAGAAACCATTTGGCAAATTATTGATAAACCTACTGTGGGATGACAAACGCGTCAGGAATTATTTACCTATTGCTTTCATTATCGCAGCATCGGTTATTCCTTCCATTACTTTATAACCTGCCAAATTTGGATGAACGCCATCTGTTGTATATTCTGCTTTCTGACCGTTGCGCTCATCAACTAAAGGCGTAAAATAATCTAAAATGGTAAAGTTTTCAGATTCGGCATAAGAAACGATTTCTTTATTAAGAGAAATTATTTGTTCAGCAGTGCCTTTTAGAGATTTATTCCAAGGATATTCATAAATGGGCAAATACTTACAAAGGATAACTTTTATCTGATTCAGTTTTGCCAATTCAGCCATTGATTTAATATTACTAAGGATTGTTTCATTTGAAACATGACCTCTATTTCCAGCCAAATCATTACTTCCTGCTAAAATAATAACTGCTTTAGGCTTTAAATCGATAACGTCTTGTCTAAAACGGATCAATAACTGTGGAGAAATTTGCCCGCTTATCCCTCTATCAACATATGCCCTATTACGAAAATACTCTGGATCCTTTTGCTTCCAAATTTCGAAAATCGAGCTTCCTAGAAAAACTACTCGCTTTTCGCCTTTTTTAGGAGGACCAATGGAATCATTTTCTTTTTGATATTTACGTAACATCGCCCAATCATCAGAAAAATCTTCTTTTACTGTTACCGTTGGCCGATATAAGCAAGATGTAAATATTAAAGAAAGAAAAAGGGATAATGTTATTTTCATTTTACAAGATTTATTTTTTCTCTTCTCTTGGTCCCCTTTTATAAATCACTAAACCATTTAAAAAATTGCGTAGAATCTGGTCGCCACATGGTTTGAAATTTTCGTGGTCATCATTTCTAAATATATCCCCCAACTCTGCTTTGGTAACCTTAAAACCTACCAAATCGCAGATGGTTATTATATCTTCTGTTTTTAATGAAAGTGCTACTCTTAGTTTTTTTAATATATCGTTGTTACTCATGTTTTAATTATTGAATATTGAATGAGAGGATTTTGAATGATTGAATGAGAGAATTTTGAATGATTGGATGCTTATTTATTATTGCTAACTTGTTTGTCCTAATTTCAATGAACCAATGAACCAAT
>NZ_RBEE01000018.1 GCF_003725795.1 Pedobacter jejuensis
TTGTTTAATACCCAAGGGTGGGGTCAGCATCCGCCGGAATGTCAGTAAAAGCTTTAAATGGTTTTACCGTAAACCGGAATTGGAAAACATAATTGAGGGGTCAACATGCTCCAGAATATCCAGATTTTACCTTCCCGAAATTTTACAGAACTCTATTCATCACATTTATCTCCCAATCCATCAGATTTTAATAAGAGAAAATTTTTATTGAGCTAAATTCAAATTGTAAAATATAAAAGGACTTAATTAACTAACGTAATTTAAAACTTATTCGATAGTTAATTGGAAGCAACTCTATTACTAAGATGCGCAGGTAAAATCTGCATATAAATTAGTGATTAGCATCATGCCATTAATATTATAGCCATGGAATTCACCAGCAAGATCCCAAAATTGTGGCAGAGGCATTGATTAATAATTATAGAAATTGTGTACCAAACTTAAATAATAAGTAAAATTGCCACGACACCTGCATGGCAATTTTGGCACCGATTCACTGATATGAAAAAATTCTTAAAATATCACAACCTTCCTATAAAATTATAGGATATTAAAGCGCTGTATGATCATTTTTAATGGTTCATAAATACCTATTTACCATACTGAAGAACCCGGAAAGTACCTGGGATCATTTTAGGGCGTTTTTGTCCTTCAGTAGTGCTTTTTTCGAAGGTTGCCGTTGGAAGAAAAAAATGGTGGGTAACCGTATCAAGGGCAATTGTTCTAGCTCCTGGCTCAGACTTTATAGTTTCTTCAACTACAAATTTATCAGCTGAAACTTCTCTAACCACTGTTATAGTTCCTTCTCCATTTGAGCTGTAGGCTAGTTTTGATGTCGCATCGAAAACCACACCGTCCGAACCATCACCAATTGGTAATTTAGCTATGTGTTTACCTGTTTTAGCATCCAAAACAAGCATCACCTTATTAGAACAAACCGTGAATAATCTTGACGTAACCCGGTCAATTGCCAGTCCTGTTGGTTCTTCGCCACCAATAAGTTTATAGCGGGATAGCACCACAAAGCTCTTGCTATCTAAACAAACAATTTCATTGGTGTCTTCAATGTTTACGTAAATTTTTCCTTTTCCGTCAGACACCCCAGCCTCTGGTTTTCCACCTAGTGGAATAGTTGCTACAACTCTATCTGTTTGTGGGTCGATAACAGTGGCATCATGGCTTTTTCCGTTGAATACAAATACTTTCTGCGAATAGTCATCAGAAAAGGTCGCATCAGGGTTTTGGCCAACATTAATTTGCGTTATCACAGTGAGGTTTCTTAAATCGAAAACAGTACATGTTGCTGTCTTGCCATTGGTTGTATAACCTTTGCCCAAAGCATTTGCAATGGCTATTCCGTGCACACCTTGCGTATTGTGAATTACACCAACTGAATCGCCAGTATTTTTGTTCAAGACATTTACCTGATTTCCGTGAGAAACAAAAAGGTTATTGTTCTTTTGATCGACAGTCAAATAATCCCATCCGCCGTTACTCCCTATGGCGTGTGTGGCCAATAAATGCATACCCGTTTTCTTCTGGGCATTTACCAATAAGCAACTTACAGCCAACACAGCCAGCATTAGAATTTTCTTTTTCATCTGTTTAAATTTGTTTTCTTTTATGATTAAGCTGCCATGATTTGATCATTCCGTTGGTTGATTTTGAAAATCATGGTGGTTTCATTTTATTTTTGAGTTGAATTTTTGGAATAAAACTTATGTATAAGGCTTGGAAGTGCAATAAGTAGCAATGGCAATGCAACTAAAAAACCACCGATTACAGCAATTGCCAGGGGTTGATGAAGTTGTGCGCCTGCACCAATGCCTAGTGCCAATGGCATTAACGCAATGATCGCCCCTAAAGCAGTCATTAATTTGGGCCTTAATCTTGTTGAAATGGCGAAAGTAATTGCATCATCTACACCTTTATCATGCAAAGATTCTTTAAACTGCAAAAAGGTAAAAATTGCATTTTCGCCAATAATGCCAACTATCATAATTAACCCGGTGTAGCTGCCAACATTTAATGGGGTATCGGTTACAAAAAGCGCTAAATAACTGCCTGTAATCCCTAGGACGGAAATTAATAGAATTAAAAAAGCAATCTTGAAATCTTTAAAAAGAAATAAAATTACACTAAAAACCAGCAAACTTGATGCGATAAGGATGGTAAGTAATTCAGAAAAAGATTGCTGTTGTTCTTTATACGCGCCACCGTATTCGATATGATAGCCTGATGGCAGGTTCACTTTCGATTTTACAGATACCTGAATATCTTTCATTACACTCCCCAAATCTCTGTTATCTAATCTGGCGGTAATTGCACCTATGGTTTGCAGGTTCTCACGTTCTACTTCAGCACTTCCTGGTTTAAGTTCAACCCTGGCAAGGTTTTGAATCGGAATTGCGGTGCCATCAGGTAGAAAAATCTTCATCTTCGAAATATCAGAAATACTAAATTTTCTACTGCCAGGATAAATCATCCTAATTGGGGAAAGCTGTTGTTTATCATACAAATCGCCTATAATATTACCTTGCAAAGCAGTTTGAACCTGCAATTGAAACGATGCCGGCATTATCCCATATTGGGCCAGCATTGTAAAATTAGGCTGAATATTTACAGTGGGTCCTGAAAGTACAATACCATCAAAAACATCGGCCGTTCCGCTTACTTTTGCAACCAGTGCGGCTACCTGTTTGGATAGCGCCTGCAGTTTTTGCTGGTCGTTACCAAAAATTTTTATTTCTATAGGTTGTGTCGAACTCATCAAATCGCCCAACATGTCGCCAATTACCTGACCAAAATCAACTTTGAGTGCGGGTTGGGTGTTTTCAATATGTGTTCTGATGTCAGAAATGGTCTCATCTGTACTTTTTGTTCTATTGGCTTTGAGTTGAATGAGATAATCGCCTGTATTAGGTTCGGTAATAAAAAAACCCATTTGCGTACCGGTTCTTCTAGAATAGGCCTGCACATCCGGAATCTTAACAATTTCCTTTTCAACTTCCCTCAACATTCTGTCGGTTTCCTCAAGTGAAGTGCCCGGAGGAGATGCGTAATCCAAAACGATGCTGCCCTCATCCATTTCCGGCAAAAATCCTGTTTGTAGCCTTGGAAAAACAATTGTAATAGAGGCAATTAGTACCAGGATAAAAATAAAGCTAATATATGGCCGCCGGATAAAGTAGCGCACCCAGTTTTGGGATTTTACCTCATGTAAATCGGCCGCTTTGCCCAAAGCATTATTGTGTGAATCTTTGGTTAAAAGTAGATAAATAACGGGCAACCCAATCCAGGTAACAAAAAATGAGCAAACTAATGTAATGATCATGGTATTGGTCATCACCTGAAAATAAGAACCTGCAACACCCGTCATGAGCGCAAAGGGTATAAAAATTACGATTGTACTGATGGATGAACCAAGCATTGCCGGAAAAAGATAATGAATGGCCCGGCCAAGTAAAGGAACGGTTGGTTCGTCGGGATGTTCCTCGTGTGTGCGATGAATTTGTTCTACTACCACAATGGCATCATCAATTATGAGCCCGATGGATGCAGCTATCGCACCCAAAGTCATGATATTTAAAGAGTAGCCGGTGCAGTAAAGTACAATTACAGTTAAACACAAAGTAACAGGAATGGTTAGGAGTATGGTAGCGCTGGCTTTAAATGAGCGAAGAAAAATGATGGCCACAACAATGGCCAAAGCTAAACCAATCCACAAACTATCGCGAACGCTGTTTACCGATTCGTTAACAAAATCAGCCTGTACGTAATAAGGCCTGATTGCAATGCCCGGAGGAAGAATATTTTTGAGTTGATTAACTTTCGCTGCCATTTGGCTTGAAAGGTCGACCAGATTTGCATTGGGTTGCTTGATAACGGCAATTAGAATTCCATCTTTTCCATTAGCATTTATTCTGGTGTATTCAACGCTTTGCTGTATGCTTACCTTGGCAATATCGCTAATTTTTATCGTGCGGTTTCCCTTTCTTGCCAATACCAATTCTTCAAGGTCGCTTTTGGTTTTTACTGTGGCATCGGTAACAGAAAGATACAGGTAATTATGGTCAGTTAAATAGCCGTTCGATTTAATAAAGTTGGTTTGCGAAATCGCATTGCTAATCTGTTCTGGGGATATAGCAAGTGTTTGCATCTTTTGCACATCCATTTCCAGCCAGAATTCCTTATTCTTCCCTCCGATTACACGAATTTCGGATACACCTGCAACCTGAGAAAGAAAAGGTTTTACAGTATAAGAAGCGATTTTTTTTAGTGCTGCCGGAGAATAGTTATGGCTTTCTAAACTATATCCGCTTACAGGCAAAATCGAAGGATTCATTTTCTCCACCGAGATATTTACCCCGGCAGGAAGGCTTGCACTTATTTTAGCAATTTGCGATTCTATCTGCTGTTGGGAAAAATTAATGTCTGCTCCCGGATTCATGAATGCAGATAATTCGCAACTTCCTCTGCTGGTGGTACTTCTAACCAATTGTAAGTTAGGCACCTGTTTTACAGCATTTTCTAATGGGCGGGTTACGGTAACCACCATTTTATCTACCGGCTGCAGTTCTGCCTCGGCTATTATTTTAATTTTCGGAAAAGTGATTTCAGGAAACAGGCCGGTTTTTAACTGCTGAAAAGAGTAAACACCACCAACAATGATAATTACCAGCACCGCCAATATTGGATTCTTATGGGAGATAAAATAATTTTTCATTGCTATTTTTGAATTTTTACCTTGGCGGTATCTGCAATTCCATAGTTTCCGGAGGTTATAATTCTATCTGTTTTCAGAAATTTCGGGCTCAATACCTCAGTCGTACTACTATTTTCAATACCTTTTTTAACGTTAATCTTTACCGCTGTAGAATCATTAATGAGTTTCATCACCCAAAATTCATCTTCAGTTTCGTTGGTCAATACAGCCGATTTAGGCAACACTTGAGCATTGGCATGACTTGCCTTGCTCAATCTAACTTTACCAATTAATCCCTCTGGGATATCTTTTACCGAGGGGACTTTGATAATGTATCGCTGTGTTTGAGCCAAAGAATCAACGGCAGGCATGGTTCCGGAAACGGTGCCAGCTAGTGTGGTTCCATCAGGCAGTAACACATTTACGTTTCCATTTTGCTTGATGATTTGATTGAGTTCGTAAGGCAGGTCTAATAGAAACACCAAACTGTTGCGATTACTAATAGTTGCCAAAAGCTCCCCATCCTGTACATAATCGCCTTTCTGATGATTAACCTGAACAATAATTCCGCCTTGTTCTGCCCTAATATTTGAAATGCCTGAAAATTTAAAACCCGGGTCGAGTTTATTTACAGTATTTCCTATCGACCTTGCCTCTTTGGTTATCAGGGTAAAAAGGTTTTGTCCAGTGCCTACTTTTTTACCCGTTTGTACATTTGTTTTTTCAATATAACCATTGATATTTGCCTTTACAAAGCTCTTTTCCAGATAAGCAGAAACTGCCGAAAGCTCAACATATTCGGCGAGCGAACTATCTCCTACGTATGTGATTTGTACAGGCGTAACTGGAGATGGCGTATCTTCGGCGGTTTCAGAGCTTGGGCTACTACAGGAAGAAAGTACAATAAGTAACAGCAAGTAGCCAAAAATTAATTTTAAGTATTTTTTCATTATCGGTTCCAATAATTGTATTGATTGATAAGCTTTAAACGGTTGAAAGTGGTTTGCCGGAGTAAGTTTTTTGCAGACATATAGTTGTTGATGGCGATTACAAAATCAGCCACACGTAAATCTCCGGTACGCATAAGTTTGGCATCCACATCAATTAATCCCTTGCTAAACCTAATCTGTTCATTAATTTTTCCAAAAAGGGCATCTGTTTGGATAATTTGTTGGCGTATTAAGTTGAGCTGTTGCTGCTGTTGCTTGCTAAAAAAATTACGATAAATGTTGATGGTTTCAGATGCCAGGCTCAGTTTGCTATACTGCATTTTTTTTTGGTGTCCATCATATATCGGAACCGAAAACGTAAAGCCTACACTTGTACCAAAATTTTTATAGGGCTGAAGCATTAATGAAGAGCTATATCCTCCGTTTGCAAAGACCCCAAGCTTGGGCTTATAATTCAGGTCAATGGCACTTTTTTCGTTTTCATTTTTTAGGCTATCCAACTGAAATTTCCGTTTAAAAAAACCCGTTTCCATATACAGCTTATCAGACTTGAGTTTTGGTTCACCAAGGCGAACTGATGCGGTATCAGTAATTCCCGACAAATAGTTGAGTATAGCCAGGTCATTTTTAAACTGCAACTCAGATTGGCTCATAGCAAGTTCTTGTTGCTTAAGTGTTACCAAAAAAGTTAAATATTCAGATTGTTTATAGATGTTACTCCTGGTTAAGGTTTTTAGCAGCTGCTCTTCCTTTTGCAACAAGCTAACCACTTCAGTGTTAAAATTCACCTGATCCTGACTGGCGAAAGCAATAATATATTGTTCAGCGATAGATCGATTTAAATCGAAGGCAGACATTTGGGACGCATACTTAATCGAATCAACTTGCAGTTTTATGCTTTGCAATTGATTATTAAGGCGTTTTTTGTTAAACAGATTGTAGTTTACATTCAATAATGCATCCAATGACTGGCCATTACTTAAAACTTCATCGTACCCGTAACCATGGATAACAGGTGCGTAAAGACCGCTTGATGTTGCAGTAGCCTGTGGTTTCGCTGTGGCACGCACAATAAGACTATCAATGCTTGCAGATTTTTGCTGATTCTCTAAATCTTTAAGTACGGGGCTTGACATCTTAGCCTGATTAATATAAAAATCAAGATTTCTGCTTCGCTCCTGTGCATGTATTAAAAGAGAAGAACAGCAGAGTGCAAAGAGAAGAAAATGTTTAAATCTTATTTTCATCGCCTACAACTAATTTACAATCTACCTGAGAGCATCAAACCCGATGCACCCGGTTGGTAAAAAGGCATCAGGGTAAACTTGCCCTCTTTTTTCTTATTGAAAATCTGTTTCATGTAAGGATAAATCAGGTAGGCAATTTTGGTTGAGGCAATACCAAATCCAGCACCTGCAACTACATCACTAAACCAGTGTTTGTTGTTGTACAATCTCAATGTTCCAGTTGCGGTGGCCACAAAATATCCGGCATAGCCTATCCAAGGATTTACATCATTGTACTCCTGATGCAAGAATTCTGCAGCCATGAAAGCAGATGCAGTATGGCCTGAAGGAAAAGAATTCTGACCATTTCCATTAGGCCGCTCCCTGCCAACGCCTTGTTTAACAAAATGAGTTGACACACCCATAATCGCAGCAGAAGTTGCGTAGAGCATAGTGGCATCAAAAAGATTGTGTTTACCTTTTATCCAGGAAAGATTTAATGCATACACAGCTGCTGCAGGTGCGAACTGTAGATAATCATCTACATGGGCTGCAAATAGTGGATGGTCTTCCTGCAATTCTGCCTTTGTGCTCAAATCAAGCTGCTGTAATGGTCCCTTATCATAAACCGCAGCAAAACCATAACCCATAAGAACTGCTGGTGCAATAAATGTTGCCACCTTAAATTGCTTTCTTGGTATTGTATTTCCAGCATACCACCTACCCAAAGAATCTGGCGTAATTGTATTTTTTAACGAATCGACATTTTGTGCAAATGAAGATAGTGCTGCTGTAATAAACAGCAATACCAGGTACAGAAACTTGGCCATAATTATGGTTTCATTAGGTTTCCATTCGCATCAAACAACAGGTCTTTACCCTTAACTTCAGCTTCGTAAATTATAGCTCCATCTGCTTTGGTAATTTTAGTTGCCTCGGCAATTTTCATGCCTTTGAGTTTGGCCAGCACTAGCGCAGGAAGTTCACTTGATTGGATAGAAACCTCTGTTTCAAGTAAAGAACCTTTGACAGAATAAACCTCTGAATTTTCTTTACCATTTAAGGTAAAACCAGCCTCATAATTTTGTTTTTCTAACTCCCAGTTTACTTTAACACCCGGATGATTTTTAGCGAAAGTAGATTTAACCATGGAAGGCACTTTTGCTACAGATACTTTCTGTGCAAGTGTTATGGTAACTGTGCCAAACAGCATTAAAGAAATTCCTAAAAGCTTTTTCATAATCTACATTTTTAATCAAAACTATTATGCAATTATGTAGGAATTCTGTAGTTAGTCTTCAGGATTAAAAAAAATGGAAAATTGATGCATATCATTCATTTGGCTATATGTAATATGATATCCGTAAAGGATGCAAACTTGTTTGGTAATGGCTAATCCGAGTCCCATGCCTTCAGATTCGTTTGATTTTGAAAACCTATCGAAGAGCCTATCTTTCTCATTAAAATTCTTTCCTGTATTGGAAATAACAAGACCTGTATCGGAGAGTTCTATCACAATTTTCCCACCTTGCAGGTTATGCCTTACCGCGTTACTGAAAAGATTGTTTAACACAATATCTGCTAGATAACGGCTCATGATTACCGTTTTATTGCTCAATTTTACTTCTGTAGCTAAACCACTCCTTTCAAAAAGTTCCTGGAATTGCCTCACTTTAGACTCGACAAGATTTTTTAGATCGATCTCTTGCGAATCCATAATTAAGTTGTTTTCGATTTTAGCCAGTAGCAGAAGGGATTGATGAAGACGGGAAAGCCTGCCGGTTGCCTGATAGATATCTTCTAATAGTGCGCCCTGTTGCGCAGTGAAAGGTTCGGTCTGTAAAAGCGAATCAAGTTTCGAATTAATAACAGCCAGTGGGGTCATCATTTCATGCGAAGCATTATCAGTAAAGCTTTTGAGCTCTCTATAATCCTGCTTCACACGGTTGGCCATTGCATCTACCGATTGGTTAAGCTCAATAAACTCATCAATTTTTGTAGGATCCCCGTTAACAGCTTCCATTTTGGTCACTTCAAAAGATTTTATCCTTTTCAGCGTGTTATAAAACGGCATCCAAAGACGGCTCAGTACGAAGCGATTAATCAAAAAAAGGGAGACGAGCAAAATCACCGTCACACCTAATGTTATCAGAAGAATTACCCGTACCAGATCCTCAGATTCAACCCTTGATTTTGTGATGGTGACCTGAATGTTTTTGTTATTTAAATTAACTGTTGTAACTAACGTTCTGCCCGGTTCCTGCTCATTCTCTTTTTGATTTAGGTAGCTTGTATTGCTAAATTCCCGGATATTATTTGAATTTACAGGTAAATTACTATAAGATACCTGTTGATCCAGATAGCTTACTGGTAGTGGCAGCTTTTGATAGGTGTTAGTATACTGCCTGATCTCCTCCTCCTCAACGGCTAAATCTTTATCAAGCTTATTGGTTAGAATAAGGTGGATGAAAAAATAATAAATTACGCCTGTGATAATTAATATGATTGATGATATCAGGATATTGACCCTGTTGTATTGGGTGGATAACTTCATGTTGCTATAAATTTATATCCAATGCCATAAACAGATTTAATATAATCCTTCGCACCGGCTTCGGCTAGTTTCTTTTTCAGATTTTTAACATGAGTATAGATAAAATCAAAGTCGTCAGACATGTCCATCTCATCGCCCCAAAGATGTTCGGCCATAGCGTTTTTTGTAACTACTTTATTTTTGTTTGATAAGAAATAAACCAGCAGGTCAAATTCCTTTTTGGTAAGTATTACGGGTTTATCATTCACTATAATCTTCATTGCAGATATATCCACTTTAATCTCATTGAAGCAGATGACATTATCGCCATCAAAATTTTTCCTCCGTACAATTGCAGTCACCCTTGCTTTCAATTCAGAAAGATGAAATGGCTTGACTAAATAGTCATCGGCACCAAGATCAAGTCCTGAAAGCCTGTCGTCCAAAGAATGCCTTGCCGATATAATAAGTACACCATCCTTCTTATTGGATTTCTTTAACTGCGATAGAAGGTCCAGTCCTTCGCCACCAGGCAAGCCGAGGTCTAAAAGGATACAATCATAACTATATAGTTCAATCTTTTCACTGGCTATATCGAAATTTGGAGCATATTCACAGATATTCCCATCCCCGGTGAAATAGGCAAAAATGCTTTCGTACAATGCATACTCATCCTCAATAATCAGTATTTTCATTTTTGCGTAATCTAAATTTTATATTCATGGCGGCTAATAATCTCCTTTACAAATCTAAACGGCTTTTTAGTTTTCTATATCAACTTCTTTTCTTTGCTTAAGTGAATATTCACATTATAAGTGAAATATTCATGAGCCGACAACATACTCAAATTTAGTGCATCTCATTCAAGATTGGTATATAAAAGATTTTAAGGCTTACGCTAAACTTGTTGATGATTATGATTTCTACAATTATTTTGCTTTCACTCAAAAGTGTATTTAAAAATTTAGTGTGGTATATTATAGCGTGGTGATTAATTTACCACGCTAATCTTAAATGTTTACCGATAATGTTAAAAATCTCAGTAGCTAATTTTCCGATTCGCAATTTGAAATAACACTCGTTATCAAAAAAGTTAGGTATACGTTCGTCGTATCCAAGAAAAAAGAATTCTACCAACCAATTTGCATCATAAATTAATGATTATGAAAGTAGACTTAATCACAATGGAAGTTCTGGAGATATTTAAGAAAGATTTACTAACAGATATATAGGCAATATTTAAGTGCAGCATTCTTTCAAAAGAAAAACCAGAATGGCTCAGAAGTGCTGAGGTCAGAGCACTTTTTAATATATCACAAGGAACACTGCAAATCTTAAAGTAAACGGAACGCTTAACGCTAGCATGATTGGTAAAACGCTTTATTACAAGCCGGAAGATATCGTGAATATATTACAAACATCATTCATAACCGTAGCTAAAGAATAAAAAATAGACTTCATAAGACCTTCATTTGTGATAGACAATTTTTTGAGAAAAACCGTAATGGATAAACGTGTTCTCCCTACCCATATTACACTTTTCATAGCTATATTCCATTACAGCAAGGGCAATTGTACTTCAGAATTCCATATTTGCAGAAAAAAACTTATGCTGCATTCTAGGATTAAATCAATCGCTACATACCATAAATGCTTTAAAGATTTAGTGCGTGGCGGATAATGTTATTTATAAACCATCTTTTAACCCTTTGGGTAGTATAATAAAAGTCAAATAAATATTATTTTATAACAAATCTTATAATGCATCGACTTATCCTATTTTAAAAAATGGCTATTTATTATTATACTTCCACCTCTTAGATTGACCAACTTCAACGTCATCACCTGTAACTTAATAAAGGAAGAGTGAACTTTATCTTATTTGCCAACTTCCAAAATAGATAAAATATTACCCGATGGGTCTTTAAACCAGGCAATGCTTGGTCCTCCAGTTCCGCTTGAAATGCCTTTTTCATTTGTTTTTAGATATTCCTCATCGTACTGTTCGAAGCTTATACCCTTTTCAATTAATTTATCTACCACATCATTTATATTCTCAACAGGAAAATTTAGCACCGTAAAAGTTGCAGGCTCATGATTGGGTTTTGGATAAATCAAGATATTTGAAGAATCCAATACTTTAAGTTCGATAAGACCCATTGGATTATCTACAACTTTTAAGCCTAATGTATCTTGATAAAATTCTTTTGCCTTTTGAATGTCGTTCACGGCAAACGAACTAAATGCTTTTGAGTTTTTTAACATAACTTTTTATTTAGTATTTTTTTATTAAGATTTCCAAACATCCATTAAACGCCTTATTATAACAATTTCGGCGATATGATAAGCATTATGGTCGGCTATTTGAAAAGCTTCTCGTAGTATACTTTGTCCGTTACCATTTGGAATTTCCTGATATAAATCAGATGATTCTATGAGTTCTAAGAATGCCTCTAAATCTTCATCAATTTGTATTAAACAATTGTGCCATTCTTGTTCGTCTTTTGGTTCCGATGCTTTTGGCCAATATTCATCAGGCCATTTTGGCGATTTATGATTGCCATCTTTACTAAATTCGAGCATATCCCATTGGGCGATTCGAATATGTTCAACCAATTGCCAAATGCTGTAAGGAAGTTTAAACGGTTTTTCGCCCAATAGATTAAAAGGTAAACCTTCAATAGCGTCTTTAAGGCCGACATGTGCGCCACCACCGTTTAGTAACGTTTTTAATTCGGAAATTAATAATTCATTGTTTTCCATATTAAATTTGTAATTGCTTTATAAACAAACAAATATATCTGACTTCAGTTTTCTTAAGATTCAAATCAAGTATATTACTCCGGAATATAACTTATTTTATTTTTTAACATGAACTTTAAAAATCTGGATAATCTTTCAGAAAGTTTCGATACCAAAAGGAAAATATTTTAAGTCAAAATTTTTCGACAGGTTTTAACACTATATTAATGGCATTGAAAAAACCATCGATTCTGCCTTTCGGGGATGAATAGTTAGTACGCCAGAATTATTGGCTTTTGATAGTTAAATGGCTATCACAACACTAATTTAAGTGTTAATAATTATACTAAAATTGTTAGTAAATACTAACAGTTTTAGTAATACATTTGTTGTTACTAAATTCTTATGCAAACTAATAGTGTAAGAAATTAATGATGACAGCGGAAAAACAGGAAATATTAACTCAGCTTAGACAGCAGATCTCTGCAGCGCAGGGATTCAAACCTACCCCTATTGCTCTTGGTGAGGGCTTTGGTCTTGGTCCGATAGAAGCCTGCTTTCCGAACAAGGTTTTTCCTACTGGCACCATTCATGAATTTATAGCTGAACATCCCGAGGATGCAGCAGCCAGTGAAGGCTTTATTGCCGGGCTCCTTGCAAAGCTCATGGAAAATGGAAATTCCTGTCTTTGGATCAGCAGGAACCGAAAACTTTTTCCGCCATCGCTTGAAGCCTTTGGAGTAGATCCACAGCAGATCATTTTCCTAGACCTTTACTACACCAAAGAAATCTTATGGGTTATGGAAGAAGCGCTGAAATGTGAAGGCTTGGCCTGCGTAATCGCTGAACTCCAGGATATTGATTTTGCACAAAGCAGAAGACTGCAACTGGCCACAGAGAAAAGTCACGTAACCGGAATACTCCTTCGAAAAGAACCTAAGCGCAAACTTTCTGCAACAGCTTGCACCGCAAGATGGCAGATTACGCCCCAACCTACCGAAATATCGGATGGAATACCTGGCGTTGGCAACCCAAGATGGGAGGTAAACCTGTTAAAGGTAAAAAATGGCGAAGGCGGTAAATTCTATATCGAATGGGCAGAAGATAGGTTTACTCAATTTGAAATCTCAGACACAGACGTTCAACCACACACCACCGTACTTACAGAAAGGGGGCTTACCGCATGAGCAGGTACTTAGCCATATATTTCACAAATTTGCTGACAGATTATCTAGCCATAAAAAAACCGGAGCTAAAAGACAAGGTCTATGTATTTACTATGTCCCAAAGCAACCGCATTATGGTTACCGCCTCATCCAGAGAGGCAGAAAAACATGGCATCTTTGCAAACACCGTACTGGCTGATGCTAAGGCACTTGTGCCGGATATCCTGGCCTTTGATGACAAACCAGACTTCAATAAAAAATTACTGGTAAGAATTGCAAAGTGGGCCATACGTTATTCACCAATAGTTTCCCTTGATTTGCCCGACGGAATCATTCTGGACTCCAGCGGATGCAGTCATTTACTAGGCGGTGAAGAAAAGTATCTGGAAACGATTTTATCTAAGCTTAAAGAATCCGGCTACAATTGTTGTGGTTCTATTTCAGATACCATTGGTACTTCTTGGGCAATAGCCAGGCTGGGCAGAAAATCTCCTATTATCCAACCCGGTCAGCAATACAATGCCTTGCTCAATTTACCGCCTATGGCATTGCGCCTGGAACAGCATAACATTCAACGACTGCATAAACTCGGTTTCGATAAGATCGGAAAATTCATACAATTGCCTGCATCGATGCTACGCAGAAGGTTTGGACAGGAATTACTGCTCCGCCTTGGTCAGGCCCTTGGCACTGAGGAAGAAACCATTACACCCATTATCGTTAAAGCACCATTCGAGGAAAGGCTTTTTTGTTTGGAACCTATATCTACCAAAACAGGCATTGAAATAGCAATAGAAAAACTACTCGATACACTTTGTGAAAGACTTGCAAAAGAAGGACTGGGGATAAGATCGGCTGAACTTAAAGGATACAGGCTAGATGGCCGCATAACCGAAACCAAAATCGGCACCAACCAACCAACCCATCAGGTACCACATTTGGCTAAACTATTTGAGCTTAAGATCGACCAGATAGAACCAGATCTTGGCATCGAACTTTTTATATTAACCGCCACCAAGACAGAACCAGTGCACATCACACAGGAAAAGCTCTGGAGCGGAAAACCTGGTCTGGCTGACCAAAACTTAGCTCAACTGCTTGACAGGCTTGCCATAAAGGTCGGACCACAGGCCATTAGAAGATATATACCACAGGCGCACTACTGGCCAGAACGCTCCCTCCGCCCAGCGGTATCGTTAGAAGAAAAAACGGAAATCAAATGGCAAAAATCAAATCCCCGACCAATGGAAATGCTTCATAAACCGGCATCCATTCAGGTTACTGCCCCAATTCCTGATTACCCGCCCATGAACTTTCGCTACAAAGATGAACTTCACCTGGTTAGAAAAGCGGACGGCCCGGAACGCATAGAGCGGGAATGGTGGTTGGAACCGGGCGAGCATCGTGATTATTACATCCTTGAAGATGACAAAGGCAGGCGTTACTGGGTATTTAGGTCAGGTCACTACCATGAGGAACATTCTGCATGGTTCCTGCACGGATTTTTTGCATAAATAAAGATATAGGAGAAAAAGATTATGGGCTACTGCGAACTACAGGTTACTTCCAACTTCAGTTTTTTAAGAGGCGCCTCCCATCCTGAAGAACTGATTGAACAGGCAGCACTTTTCGGCTACCCTAAAATCGCCATTACCGACGTGAACACCATGGCGGGAATAGTACGTGCGCATTCAGCTGCAAGAAAACACAACATTGAAATCATTCCTGCCTGTCGACTGGATTTGCTGGATGGGCCAAGCCTTCTCGCCTATCCAACCAACCGCGAATCCTATGGCAGGCTCTCTGCAATGCTTAGTGAAGGTAACTTCCGGGCAGAAAAAGGTAAGTGTTACCTGTACAAAGCTGATGTTTTTGCAAATAAGGAAGATATTATTTTTATCACCATTCCACCCGATGCTTTAGGTAAGGGCTTTGATTTTGAACTCAGTTTCCCCAAAGCCTTAAAGGAATACAAAGAAAACCTAGGTTCTTCCCTATACCTGGCCGCCAACCGTAGCTACCAGGGCCAAGACCAGAAACGATTGTTCAGGCTAGATGAACTGAGCAAAAAGCTGAACGTGCCAATGGTAGCGACCAATGATGTGTATTACCATCACGTAGAAAGAAGGGAATTGCAGGATATTTTAACCTGCGTCCGCGAGAAATGCACCATTCAGAATGCAGGTTTTCGCCTAATGATGAACGCTGAAAGACATCTGAAACCGATTGAAGAAATGCAGCGATTGTTCCGCCCCTATCCTAAGGCAATTGAAAATACGTTAATCATTGCCGAAAAATGCCAGTTTACATTAGATGCTTTAGAATATGTATATCCGGAGGAAATCCTTTCTGGCGACCGCGAGCCGCAAGAAGAACTCGAATTTCTGACCTGGAAAGGCGCAGAAGAAATGTTTGGTCTTCCTCTGCCACAAAAGGTAATTGATAACATCAACCACGAAATGAAATTTGTAAAGGAAATGAACTATGCCTCTTATTTCCTCACCGTTTATGATATTGTTAAGTTCGCAAGGGAACAAAAGATTTTATGCCAGGGTCGCGGCTCTGCGGCAAACTCCACCATATGTTACTGTCTTGGCATTACCTCGGTCGATCCGACAAAATTCGATCTACTTTTTGAGCGATTTATTTCCTCAGCCCGCAATGAACCACCTGATATCGATGTAGATTTTGAACACGAACGCCGGGAAGAAGTCATCCAGTACATCTACAATAAATATGGAAGAGACCGGGCAGCAATTGTTGCCACCGTTACCCAGCTCCATCAAAAGGGAGCGCTTCGGGATGTAGGCAAGGCAATGGGTTTGTCTACTGATACGATCGACAGATTGTCGGCCTCCATTTGGGAATTTACCGATGAATGGTTTGAAAGTAATCGCGTAACTGAGCAGGGATTGAATCCCAGGGATCCGCTGCTGGTAAAAGTACTAAACCTGACTCGCCAGATGATGGGCTTTCCTCGTCAGCTCGGTCAGCATACCGGAGGCTTTGTAATTACAAGAGGTAAACTCACCGACCTCTGCCCAATTTTCCATGCCCGTATGGAAAACCGTACCAATATCGAATGGAACAAAGACGACATCGATGCGCTTGGTTTTTTAAAGATTGATGTACTCGCTTTGGGCATGCTTACCTGCATCCGTAAGGGATTTGATTTGGCGAAAAAACATTATGACCTGAACCTAACGCTCGCCTCGATTAATAAAGAAGATGATCCGAAGGTTTATGAAATGATAAGTGCAGCCGATACCATTGGCGTTTTCCAGATTGAAAGCCGGGCGCAGCAGCAAATGCTACCGAGGTTGCGTCCAAAACGCTTCTACGACCTGGTTATCGAGGTGGCCATCGTTCGTCCAGGACCCATACAAGGTGATATGGTGCACCCCTATTTAAGGCGACGAAATGGCGAAGAGCCAGTAGAATATCCGTCGAAGGAACTGAAAGATATTTTAGGTAAAACGCTCGGCGTTCCACTATTTCAGGAACAGGCAATGAAAATAGCCATCGTTGCCGCCGGCTTTACCCCGGCCGAAGCGGATGAACTCCGGAGAAGCATGGCCACCTTTAAAGTTCACGGGATGGTAACTAAGTTTGAAAAGAAACTGGTTGATGGAATGACCTCGCGGGGCTATACAGAAGAATTTGCAAAACGGGTATTCAGGCAGCTCGAAGGATTTGGTTCCTATGGATTTCCTGAGAGTCATGCAGCAAGTTTTGCACTCCTAGTTTATGTATCCTGCTGGCTAAAATGTTATTATCCCGATGTATTTGCCTGTGCAATCCTGAACTCCATGCCTATGGGCTTTTATCAGCCTGCACAGCTTGTAATTGATGCAAGAAACCACGGCGTAGAAGTTCGGGAAATAGATGTGAACGTTTCCTTTTGGGATAATACCTTACAGGAAAAATCAGAAAAGTATTGCGCCTTACGTTTGGGATTTAGACAAATCAGCGGCATTCGTGAAGATGACATCGAAGCATTGGTTTTGAGCAGGAAGACAGGCTATCGTAATTTGCATTCACTGCTGGATGCAGGAGTTTCGATGGCTGCACTGGAAAGGCTCGCCGATGCAGATGCTTTTCGTTCGATGGGAATGGACCGCAGGCAGGCGCTTTGGGAAGTATCAGCACTGAAGGATAGGCCGGTTGCGTTGTTTGAAGGACAGCCTTCGGAATCCGAAAAAGAACAACAGATCGAGCTTCCTTTAATGAGCAAGGGTGAACACGTTGTTCAGGATTATGCCTCTACCGCATTATCACTTAAAGCACATCCGGTGAGTTTGGTACGAGAGAAACTAAAAATGTTCAACGTAAAATCTTCCCAAGAAATCAGAGATACTCAAGACGGAAGGATTGCCAAGGTTGCCGGCCTTGTCATTGTGCGCCAGCGCCCGGGAACTGCAGGCGGGGTGTGCTTTATCTCCATCGAGGATGAAACCGGGTTTTCAAATCTTGTTGTATTTGAAAAGCTCTTTGAAACCTACCGCAAAGAAATTCTGCATTCCAAGCTACTGATGGTGGAGGGGAAAGTACAGAAAGAGGGCGAGGTGGTGAACGTAATCGTTTCAAAATGTTTTGATTTTACCAAGTTGTTAAAGGGAATGACAGCTCAGGCAGATGATGAACAATTGCCAATCCTGACACTCTCCCGCTCGGATGAAAAATCTCCGCCTTATCCCCCAGCTGAAAAAAGATCTCAGGTAGGAAACATAGAAACCAAGGAAGCCTTTCACGGAGGCAGAAATTTTAGATGATTAAATAATATGGAATAGTTATCTTTTTCTTTCCGAATGCGAACAGTTAAAGGCATTCTAATATAAATACTGGAATATTTGCTCGATATATTAGATGCTAAACTGGAATTACGATAAATGGAAAGGTTTATTTTGAAACGCCTTGGTCGCATAAAGTTATAAGGATGTACGACAAACGGGTGATGCCACGCCTATTTGGTTGGTTTGCTGACGCAGGAACTTATGAATATACATCTTTAAGAAAATCGATACAAAACCTATTTCTTTTTGAGGTATCATAAATTATCAAAATCAGATAGGAGAACGCTATCAAATTAATTACGCCCAGTATTATAATGAGGTTAATCTTTGCAATAGGTTTATTTTGGTTATAAAAATTGCTTTCGGGCAGTTTTAAATTTCTGCTAGCGATGCTAAAGAATTATCCGCGCTTCCTCATAAGCATTATCAATCTTTTAAAAAAAGGTCATTTGAATCCACGTAATTTTTATCTGGTTAGTAATAGCCAACTTGGTTGCCGATTCACATAAAATTAAAAAATCAATTGTCCGAGAAAATGTATAATCCGAAAATTCGGATGTACTTTATGATTTTTTTTACATCTTATATCATGCAAAATTAATTCTTATTACTTTTTTAATTTTACAATAAAAATTTTATGCAGCAGGCATAAAAAATTTATTATTCATAACAGTTAAATAAGTTGCGAAAGAAGTATTTTGAATTCGGTGCCTCTCTGGAAATCAGAGCTTAAAGTAATTTGTCCATTTAATGAAACAACCAACTCCTTCACTAACTTTAAGCCAAATCCATAACCTTTTTCACCACTGGTTCCAGATGTTGTTTCGGCTTTTCCATCTAAAATTTGTTGAATTGCTTTTTCTGGCATTCCCTGTCCATTGTCAGATACAATAATTTCAAGTAACTTTTCTTCCAAGATAAGTGCTAGTACAAGTGTTACTGTAACAATTCCACCATTTGGGGTAAACTTTATAGCATTTGAAATAAGGTTTCCTACGATTGCTAGCAACTTATTTTTGGAAAAGCGAACTGACTCATTACCAGAATCAACATTAACTGTAAACTGTATTCCCTTTGATTTAGCTTGAGTCTGATATAGTCTGAGTAATTTTTCCTTGAATAAAGAAAGGCTCAGTTCAAGATCATCTACAGGACTTTTATTATCTTCAGACATTATTTCATCAGTAAGATCAAGTAGTGACCTACCGCTTTTCTCGATCATGCTGATGTATTGCAACAGACCTTCTACTTTAGAGGACATACCTTTTTTATTGATTAATTCGGAAAGCCCAATTATGCCAGATAGTGGTCCCCTTATATCGTGTGCTGCTTGTTTTTTCGAAAGGTATGCCTCATGAAGACTAGCGTTTAATGACTGAATTTTTTGCATCGATTTAAGTCTTTCTACGACCGTTTCTGCAATGATTAGCAGAATTTCAACTTTTTCGGGAGTTAGTGATTTGACTTCGCTATCTAAAACGCATAAGGTGCCAATGTTAATGCCACTTTCCAACTGTAGAGGAATTCCAATATAATAGCGAAGGCCATCGAGACGCTCCACAAAATCTCTAGAAGTGAAACGCTCATCAATCCTCAAATCACTGATTTCAAGAGGCATGTCTGACATAATCGCGTATTGGCAGACAGAATTTTCTCGCGGCGCTTGCTTTACCCCAAGTCCTAAATCATCCAGCGTCCATTGCGTGTGAGCATCGATGATATTGACTAAGGACATTTGCGTCCCAGTTACCTTTACAGCTAAACGGGTAAGATCTTCAAATGATACTTCTAACGCGGTGAAATCCAGGTCTAGTTCTGACAGCCTAATAAGTCGTTCAAATTCATTGTTTGGAAAAACTATTTGTTCATCTGCCATTTTATTTATACGAGAAAGATTCAAATTTAAGTCTAATTATATAACGCGAAAACCAATTGTGATTAGAGCATTTTCTTTATATGTTTAACTATCAAAGTTATAATTATCACACTAAAATAAAAATGTAAGTCATTTTATAATCGTGTTATATCTTATCAGTAATCCCATTTTAATACTACAGGCTATAATTACTATTGCGATGCCCTTGATGGATTATGATCTAAATTCAGCTCACCAATGTTTTTTTTCCTCTTTTTTGGAAAAAGATTAAACTGAAATTGTTCATCATAAAATGTATCGTAAATAAATTTAAGATTTGCATCAAAAAAATCATGATGTTCATTAAATTAACCAACTGTATATCAATTAATTAACCCCTTAAAGGTGAGTCGATTTAATTTTTCATTGACTCACCTTTTTACTCACCTCGCAAATGCCATATTTTGACAAAAAAGCCACTAAATCACAAAAACAAAAAGCCTGCAAATATCTGATTTGCAGGCTTTTAATTTTTTTTGGTGAATTTTATTACTGATTCCAGTGGAGCCGAAGGGAGTCGAACCCTTGTCCAGTTGTGAGATAAATTATACCTTCTACATGCTTATTTTTCAATTGATTTTCGGGAAATAAACGGGCTGAAAACCGACCTTATTTAAATCCTTAGATACTTTATCTCACCTTAAGTCGTATCTCCTCAAGGCCAGCTTTGTTGTTTCGATGCCCCGGTTTCTAACCCAACAATGCAGCAGTTAGAGGGACAAAAGCTAGCTAGTTCTAAACTAGGCAGCTAAGGCGTAAGTATTTTCGCCAACTAAAATGTGAACGTTCACTTTAAGTGCTCTCCGTACAACGCACTGCATGCTAACATAACCTTCGCCACCCTGTCAAATCCAAGAACGGCCCCAATTATATCCTGTAAAATTATTTTTCGTTAAACAGGACTGCAAATGTACAAAAAATACAAGCATGTTTGCTAATTAAATACAATTAAGCATTGATGGATTGTATAATGAAAAAGGCGTTTAGTAAAATATAAATGCCCAGCAAAACCATAGCAAAGCGCTTATCAAATTTGCTGGCGTCTTCTACTTTTCCTTTCTTTATCATCCTCAATGAAATAGCTGTAGAAACTATCACAATTAAAATAAACACCAACGTAATTCCATGCAAGGTATCTACAAGTGTAAAAGTTATCGTATCGGGCAATGAACCATCAATAATATATTTATTACCTATTACGGCAAATAGCGAACCTACACTTAACCCAAACCTCGAGTCGATGCTATCTGCGTGTATGTAAAAGCACATAAATGAAATCAAGAACGCAACGTACATCCCCAAAAACATTTTGCAAAATAAGCCAAACGCATCTCTGCTAATGCCAATTCTAACTTTGTAATTACTGTATTCGGTATGTGGCGTTCTTATACTTTCATCGCCAAAAGCAGTTTCATATTTTTTAATACCTGCTGATGTAACTAAGCTATCGATGTTCCAGCCTCGCAATGTAAATCTGGGGTCGTACGGTTTGCCCAAAGTATCAGGAATAAATATTAACGACTTTGAATCGTATTGTGAGTTTTCTATGGATAACCTTAAAATTTGATGGTCAAAAGGAAAGTTATCTATTGCCCAAGAATCTTTCATTACACACTGCAGCTTCATCAGCATGTAAATGTGATTACCGCTACTATCAATAGTTGAAAAAGACTTTGTTACTTCTTTTGCTTGAGGAATTTCTAGATTATTTAAAAAATCGAAATCTTTATTTTTATACTTTAACCACAACCAGAAGTTTACACTATACTCTTTATCCTTAAAATTAATATCATGTATGCTGGTTACGTAGATGCCGGTTTTAACCGTGTCTGGTTTTTCATCCTGACAAAAAGCCGATAGCAAAAAGCAGTTCAGTAATATAAATATGGGGATGAATTTCATGGCTTTTTGCTAAAAAATATCTAACTACAAGTCAGAATAATCTGTGGGATAAACAAAAAGCGTTACATTTTTTGAAACGTTGTTTTGATACTGTGGCAAACCACTAATCTATTTGTACTCCGGACCAAAATCAACCCAATGCTTATCTCTATCGGCTTTATTATTAAATGTTGTTAGGTACATTAAATTTGGCATTTTGCTACCCGATATTACTTGTCCATAAAAAACTGCATTAAAATTCAGTTTGGTAAATATGTCGATTTCAGAATCATTAAACATGTCCATTTTATTTATTGCTAAGTTTTCTGTTGCCGATTCGTAGCTTCTTAATTCGTACACCCTTTCGCTTTTTGGCGTAGTTAATTTTGGAACAGCAAATTCGGGCATTGCAGAAAAGGCTTTCATCAAAACAGATTCTACCCTATTAAACGGAGCGGCATTAAATGCTGCATTTAAGTAGTTGGCTCCGGTTTCTAAGTATTGTTTATCTTTTGCTAACGTCTCATTCAATTTTAAAAAGTCATCCATCTTTTTAAACGGAATAAATACATAAACCAATTGCTCAAGTGTATCTTTTTCAATCGGTTTAAAAACACCAACACTATTAATTCCTGCTCGGTGAAGTGCGGGGATAAACGCATCTTTTAAATAAGCATCAACCATTGCCTCTTGAGCTGGCGTTTTTAGATGATATATTTTTAGCTGATAATAATATTGATTTTTAGCTGCAAATACACTTGCGCTTGATGCAAGAAATACTATTGTTAAAAATAGTAATCGGTTTAGGGTAGATTTCAAAATATTTGGTTTAGTTTGATTTAACTGTTAACGCCCATGGCGTACAAAATGATATTAACGCCGAATTTCGTATTGTCTTCAGCAAGAAAACGTTTGTTCCTGAAATCGTAATCCCATTCGCAACCGTAATCTTTATTACTATATAAAACACCAATTCTGTTGTTGATGGTAATTGCTTTAAGGTAATCGTGTACCAAATCATCGCCCCAACCATTTAATTCGAATGAGGTTGTTGGCGGACCTTTTTCAAATTTAAAGAATGAATTGTAAATACCATGGTTATTTGGGATTTTTTTCAATGCCGTTGGCCCGAATAAATTGCTCATCTGCGTTTCAAAAGAACGGGCAAATAAACCATCAATATCGTGGTTGCAATCATCAACAAAAACAAAGCCCCCATTGTGTACATAGGTTTTGAAATTTACAGCCTCCTGCTGACTAAATTGCACCAACTTATGCCCGCTTAAATAGCAAAATGGATATTTAAATAAATCGGGGCTACTTAACTCAACAATTTTTTCTTCTTCATCAAGCGGAATGGTAGTATATTCTAATAGCGAATTCAATATGTTTGATGGCATGCGTTGATCGGTTTCCCAATCTCCTGAATTGTATTTTATTCTCGCAAATGTAAATTTAGATCTTTGCATCGTCCTAAATTACCGCCATTTTTTATTAATTGAGATTTTTCTTTCGATTATCGTGTAAATTTTTTGATATTCTTTGGTTCGGGTTAAAAATATCTGCCTTTAAGCCCTATATTGAGGCACAATATCTCACTTAATCATAAAACCAATCATTTTGGAGCGTTCAGAAAACAACCTAAAAATATTGATCGATAAGATCTCATCGTTAAAAAGCGAAATACAGAAAGTAATTGTTGGGCAAGATGTAATTATTGAAGAAATGCTAATTGCTTTAATGGCTGGAGGGCATTGTTTACTCGAAGGCGTGCCCGGCTTAGCAAAAACGTTGATGGTAAAAACCATGTCGCAGGCTTTAGATCTTTCTTTCAGAAGGATTCAATTTACACCCGATTTAATGCCGACCGATATCGTGGGTACAGAAATTTTGGAAGAAGACCATGTCACCGGAAAACGCTTTTTTAAATTTAACAAAGGACCGCTTTTTGCAAACATTGTTTTGGCTGATGAAGTAAACAGAACGCCACCAAAAACACAATCGGCACTTTTAGAAGCCATGCAAGAGTTTGAAGTAACTTACGGCGGGCAAACCTATCCATTAGACCGGCCCTTTTTCATTCTTGCAACGCAAAACCCGATTGAGCAAGCCGGTACATATCCCCTACCCGAAGCACAATTGGATAGATTTCTGTTATATATAAAAATCGGTTACCCAACTGCTGTTGAAGAAGCGCAAATTTTAAGCAGCACTACGGGAAGCAAAAAAGCTGTGATAAATCCAATTATTGGTGCCGAAGAAATTAAAGAATTACAGGCAATAACAAGAGAAATTAGCATAAGTGATGATTTAATTACCTACGTAAGTGAAATGATTAGAGCAACCCGCCCCGATACAACTTCGGTACCATTTGTTAAAGAATGGGTACGTTGGGGTGCAGGTCCACGGGCTGGGCAGGCATTAATTTTAACCGCTAAAGCAAGAGCTTTATTTAAAGGCAGGTACGCTGTAATTATGGAAGATTTACAAACCATGGCTTATCCGGTATTGCGCCACAGGGTTTTGATGAATTTCAAAGCCGAAGCAGAAAATGTATCTGCAGATAAAGTAACCGATGAATTGATAAAGGCAATTTCAAAACCCAAAGCAAATATTTAATGAGTAAATTACTCAATCCAAAGGTTTTGATGGCGATTAAAGAACTGAGTTTGTCGGCGAAAATGACAATTGATGGTTTTATGAGCGGCATTAACAAAAGCACAATTAAAGGCGGCGGATTAGAGTTTAGTCAATACCGCAGTTACCAGCCTGGTGATGATTTACGATCGTTGGATTGGAAAATGTTTGCTCGGTCAGACAGGTATTACATTCGCGAATCGGAAGTTGAAACCAATATTGGAGTGCGTATATTAATTGATGCAAGTGCTTCAATGAATCACAGCGATGGCGATTTTACGAAGATTGATTATGCAAAATACCTTGGCGCATCTCTAGCCTACCTGGCAAATTTACAAGGTGATGCCATTGGTTTATATGTATTCAAAAATTCGGGCATTTTTTCGATGACGCCGAAACAAGATTTTCAGCATTTGGCAAGATTGTTTTATCAGTTGGAAAACATCAATCCTGAGGGAGAATTTACCAAACCCATACATGATAAAGAGCTTTTCGCCGGTACCCAAAAAAGAGAATTACTAATTTTTGTTACCGATTTGTATCAAACAAATGATGAAATAACGCAACTGCTTGATACACTAAACACACTAAGACATGAAGTGGTCGTTTTTCATGTGGTATCGAGAAATGAATTGGATTTGGATTTTAAAGGTTACACCACTTTTGAAGATTTAGAAACCGGAGAAACCATACAAATAGACCAGGCAAAAGCCAGAACAGAATACAAAGCAAAGTTTACAAGCTATTTAGAAGAAACCCGCATGAAAATGCTTGATAGAAGGATTTTTTACCGAACCATTTCTACTGATGAACCCTTGGAACAAGCTTTAAGAGATTTTTTAAAACAAAGAAGTAAATTAAGAATTTAACTGTGCAATTTTTATATCCCATAGGTTTACTGGCAATTGCAGGTTTAATTATCCCGTTGATAATCCACTTGTGGAATGTGAAACAGGGTAAAACTCTAAAAATTGGAAGCATTGCACTTTTAGGCGAAAGCTCCCGTGCAAGTTCTAAAAGTTTTAAAGTTAACGATTGGCTTTTGCTAATTTTACGCTGTTTACTGTTAATTTTAGTTGCCTGTATAATTGCACAACCGTTTTTAAAAAAATCTCTAACGGGCAAAGCAAATGGATGGATTTTGGTCGAAAAATCTAAATTCCAAACCGTTTTTAAAAACAATAAAAATAAAATCGATTCTTTATTAAAACTTGGTTATGAAATGCATGATTTTAATCCAGGCTTTACTACTTTAACTTTAAAGGACACAGCAAATATTGATAGCGCTAAACAAAATGCTATAAGTTATACAGCACTTTTAAATCAATTAAATACCATCATTCCCACTGGAAATTCAGTTTACTTGTTTGCAAACCATCGATTAAATGCCATTGGAAATGAGCTGCCCAGGATTTCCTATAAGCTATTTCGAAACCCTATAAATGAAACAGATACCTTAGGTAACTGGATAACGGATTATGCTGGCAAAAAATATGAAGCAAAATCAAATCCATCAAGCACAGTTTATACAGCAATTGCATCCAAAGATGTTCCAGCAATTCGGGTATCGATTTACGAATCTGCAGGAAATTCTGATAGAAATTACCTTAATTCAGCGCTGAAAGCCATTGCAAGTTTTAGTAGAAGGCGAATTGAAATAAATCCCGCAGGAAAAGTAGATGTCGGTTTTTGGCTTTCAGACGAAGCTGTTTCATCAGCTTTTAAATCTTCAATTACGTCTGGCGGAACTTTATTTCGATATGAAAAAGGTAAAATAATTCCCGAAGCTTCGTTTATCGTAATTGATGGAAAAAACATTACATCGAGTAGAAGAATTGAAGCTAAAAAAACTTTAGAAACCATTTGGGCTGATGGTTTTGGCAATTCGATTTTATCAGCAGAAAAACAAAATAATTTAAACATCCTCCATTTTTACAGTCGTTTGAACCCGCAATGGAGCCAATTGGTTTGGAACGAAACATTTGTTAAAGCTATAATGCCAATAGTAATTCAGGATAATAAAAGCTCAAATTTTGGTTTTGAAGATAATGATGCCGACCAAAGGCAATTGGCAAAAAACCAAAAAGAAACGATTCAAATTTCCAAAACAGAAAAAACAACACAAAATACTCAAAACAAGCAACTTCATAATATATTTTGGATAATTGCATTTTTGATTTTCCTTACCGAGCGCATTCTAACTTTCAGTAAAAAAACCGCAAATTATGTTAAAAACTGAAGGACAAAATTGGATTCATAACCTACGCAAAAGGTGGACAATGCTTTATGTTCTACGCATATTAGCAATTAGCTTAGCCGTCGCTATGGTTTCATCTGCCTTATTAATTTATGTAATGTATTTACCAGTTTGGTTATTTGCTATAGTGCTGCTTCTGGTACTTGTAGTTGCATTTTTTGTAAAACCAATATGGAAAACTACGGATAAAGATTTCTCGAGATTTGTAAATAATCGTTATCCTGAGTTAGAAGAAAGTGCCGATTTGCTGCTTAGAAACCCGACAGAACTTTCGATGTTACAGCAATTGCAGCGAAACAAAATAGAGAAGATTATCCCTCTAATTCCACAACCGAGAGAACCTGTAAAAAAATTATACATCGGCTTAGCAATACTTTTAGCAGGTATTTTAATGAGTTTTGGAATCACTAGAATTCCGAAAATTCAAAAAGCATATCATTCTGAACAGGAAAATCAAACATCTGCCCCTTCAATAAAAGAAAATGTTCTGGCAGAAATTTCTAGTTTGAATGCTACTATTATTCCACCCGCTTACACCCGAAAACCAGAACGTAAACAAAAAGAATTTACCATAAAAGCCGAAACAGGTTCGAAAGTTAATTGGAAGATTGAAACCAACATCAGCATTAAAAACGTTAAAATCATCTTTAATGATAAGGAAACGGTATCGCTTAATGCCCAAAATGCAAATAAAACACTTTGGTTTTATTCAAAAACAGTTTCAAAATCTGGTTTCTATCAACTGGTTTTAGATGGCAAAAAATCAGATCTATATCAAATTGAGGTAATTCCTGATTTGCCGGCTACCATTAAAATTACACAACCAAAGCAACATACCACCATTGATGTTGGACAACCACAAAAAATAAATTTGAAGGTTAATTTGAGTGATGATTATGGCGTAAATGATGCCTTTATCTCAGCTACAATGGCTAGTGGTAAAGGCGAAGGCGTAAGCTTTACCGAGAAAAAATTAACTTTTAACACCAGTTTTAACAACCAGAAAACCATCACTTTAACCAAACAAATTGATTTGAAAAGCTTAGGTATGAAACCTGGAGATGAGCTTTATTTTTTTATTAAAGCAATGGATAATCATGGCCAGTCGAGCCGCTCTGATGTTTATTTTGTTTCTATTGTTGATACCACGGAATTGATGAGCATGGCTGGAATGACAAATGGAGTCAACTTGGTTCCAGAATATTTCCGCAGTCAGAGGCAAATTATTATCGATACGGAAAAATTATTAAAAGAGCAATCTTCTTTATCTGGAGAGGCTTTTAAAACCAGAAGCAACGAATTGGGTATAGACCAAAAACTTTTACGGTTACGTTACGGGCAATTTTTAGGCGAAGAAAGTGAAACGGAAATCGGTGGCGACCATGAAGAACATGATGAACATGCAGAGCACAAAGGTGAGGAAGAAAAATTTGGAGATGTAACAGCAATTATGGATAAATATGCACACAAGCATGATATTGCCGAAGATGCAACATTTTTCGAACCTGAAATGAAAGCGCAGTTAAAAGCAGTATTAACCGAAATGTGGAATTCTGAACTGCGTTTAAGAACGTACAAACCTCAAGAAGCTTTGCCTTTTGAATATAAAGCTTTGCGGTTACTGAAAGATTTACAGCAAAAATCAAGAGCATATGTAGCTAAAACAACTGTTAAAACTGCATCACTAAAACCCGAAAAAAGATTGAGTGGCGAGCTGGACAAGATTACGCAGCCTGTTCAAAAAATGTCTTTCGAACAGAAAGAAAAAAGGACAAGGAATTTGAGAACAACCTTATCGCTGTTAGAAAGTAGAAAAAGCGGTAAAAAATTTATCGAAGGTGATATTTATCTATTAAACGAAACTGAAAAATATATGATTGGCGCTGCAGCCGATAATCCTGCAACATATTTAAATGCCTTAACCAGTTTAAGGAAATTAAGTACGAATAATAAGGCAAAGCAAAATGATATTGATTTGGTACAAATGGCGATACAAAAAATGATAAAAGGTGATGTCGCAAAGCCTCAAATCCAAAGTGCACAACCCACTTCGTCATTGTATCAAAATTATTTTAACAACCTTAACAAAGCAGGGCGATAGATATGGATTTTAAACACATCGTACTACTTTCATGCTTGCTTTTATTGCTGTTTTTATTGTACAAGGAAATTGTTCGGGTAAATAAAGCAAGATTAATATGGAGAATTACAGCAAGCACAATCGCAGTAATTTGCTTCGCTTGCTTTGTTATTCCAATAAAATACACTACTCAATTAAAGCAAAATTCGGATGAAATCATCTTGTTAACTGAAGGAACAAATCCAGATTCTGTTTCAAAATTAAAAGGTAATAAATACGCACTAGCATCTGCAAATTTCACTAACAACAAGGCAATTAAAATCCCAGAGCTCTCCTATTTTCTGGCAAGCCATAAAAACATCAACAAATTAAATATTTATGGCTTTGGCTTAGCGGAAGAAGAACTGAAGCTTTTAAAAGGTTATGAATTTAAATTTCATCCATCTGAATTGCCTGGCGGAATCATTTCTGTAAACTGGCAGCATAAAATAAAAGCTTCCGAACAGTTAACTATTCAGGGTATTTATCAAAATAGCGGGAACGAAAAGATAAAATTATTGCTTAAAGGTTTAGGAACCAGTATAGATTCTATAATTGTTGAAGCAAAATCAAACAAAAAATTTTCTTTCAGGAATCAGCCTAAACAAATCGGAAAAGCCGTTTATCAATTAATTTCGCTGCAAGGAAACGATACTTTAGCTGTAGAACCTGTTCCCTTTCTGGTTACCGAACAAGCACCAATGAAGGTTTTAATTCTGGCTTCTTATCCAGATTTTGAATACAAGTTTTTAAAGAAATGGTTATTTGAAAATGAGTATCCTTTAGCTTTTAGAAGTCAGATAAGCAAAAACAAATACAGCACAGATTTTTTAAATATGGATGTCATTAATCTGAGTCAAATTAATGCTTCATCGTTAAAAAAGTTTGATGTATTAATTATTGATGAAGAGGAACTCGCTGCCCTTGGCGTGAATGAAAGAGCAGCGATTGATAATGCCGTGAATAGCGGAATGGGCGTAGTTATCAGAGTTTCTAATCCAAAACCAGCAACAACACTAAGTGGCAAATTTAGTCGGTTTGAATTGCCCGCCACTAAAGATAAAATGTTGAGCTTATTGCTTAAGAGCAATAATTTTAGGTTTAATAAATTGCCTTTTGAACAAACATTGTTTTTAAAATCCAGTTTGAACGACCAATCCATTCTGGTTGATGCAAATGGAAAGACATTGGTTAACAGCACCATTAGAGGCTCTGGAAAAATGATAGTTTCATCAATACCGGCCACATTCAACTGGCTTCTTTCAGGAAAAAACAATGATTATACCGTTTATTGGTCAGCGCTTTTATCCAATGCAGCGAGAAAAAAACCTGACAATCAATCGCTTAAAATTTTACCACAAATGCCTACCGTAAATCAGAAAACTAATTTTGTGGTAGAATTAGGTTCCTCACAAAAAATTCCGAAATTAAAAATCGATAGTATTAATTTATCTCCGCGACAAAACATCGAAATTCCATTTCAGTTCGATGCAGTTTTTTGGGCAGAAAAATATGGATGGCATAATCTCGTTATAAATGAAAATACAGAACCGTTCTATATTTACAAACAAGAAGATTGGCAGACTTTAAAAAATCAGGAGAAAATAAACTCAAATACGAAGTTTTT
The DNA here is from genome assembly GCF_003725795.1 of Pedobacter jejuensis. Classification (GTDB taxonomy): domain Bacteria; phylum Bacteroidota; class Bacteroidia; order Sphingobacteriales; family Sphingobacteriaceae; genus Pedobacter; species Pedobacter jejuensis. The sequence continues at coordinate 30,552 of NZ_RBEE01000018.1, forward strand.
AAAAAATCAGAGCAAATCAGATTATAAAAACGCTACTAATAATGTTATAATGGAAGAAGAAGTATCAATCTGGTGGTTTTTTATCGCATTTCTATTTGCATCATCATACTTATGGTACGAATCCCGTATTTCAAATACAAAATAACAATTGAAACTAAAATGTTATAAAGCAAATTGACTTTTTAACGGCATTATTAGCTATCTTGGAATCGTAAACCCCTAAACTAAACCAATTGAAAAGAAAAGATTTCCTCTATTTATCCGGAATGGGTATGGGTGCTTTAATGCTGCCCAATCTCTCAGCTTTCGGAACTCCAATAGACCCTTTGCAGGCGCTGGATGGAGTTGATGTAAGAATTAAAAAAGAACTAGCCGATATTGCACTTAATGCTGCAAAATCTAAAGGCGCAACCTATGCAGATATTCGCATTGGCCGTTACCTAAACCAGTTTGTTGCCACACGAGAAAAACGTGTGCAAGGTGTAGCAAATACCGAATCGTACAGTGTTGGAATACGCGTTTTAGCTAACGGTTGCTGGGGTTTTGCGGCCACCAATAACGTAACTAAAGATGCTATTGCCAAAGCTGCAGAGCAAGCGGTTGCCGTTGCAAAAGCAAACTCAAAAATACAGGGCGAGCCTGTACAACTTGCACCGCAAAAAGGTTACGGAGAAGTGAGCTGGAAAACGCCAATCGAAATCAATGCATTCGAAGTTCCTGTAAAGGAGAAAGTAGATTTGCTTTTAAACGTTAACGATATTGCCATGCAAAATGGTGCTAACTTTGTTAATTCAGTAATTTTTGCTGTAAACGAACAAAAGTATTTTGCATCTACTGATGGTTCATACATCGATCAGGATGTTCATCGCATTTATCCAAACTTTAATGTAACCAGAATCGATAGAGCATCAGGACAATTTAAAACCCGTAACTCTTTAAGTTCGCCAATGGGTAAAGGTTACGAGTACATGAATGCTCGTCCGGAAGATAAAGTTAGTGGCATTGTAACCCGTTACAAAGGCCGCTACGATATGCTTGAAGATGTTAAGGAAGCTGCTCGCGTTGCCTCTGAAAAAATCAAAGCAAAATCGGTTGAGCCAGGAAAATATGATTTGGTTTTAGATCCATCACACCTTTGGTTAACCATTCACGAATCTGTTGGTCACCCGACTGAATTAGACCGTGTTTTAGGCTATGAAGCAAACTATGCAGGTACAAGTTTCTTAACGTTAGACAAATGGGAATCGAAAAAATTCAAATTTGGAAGTGATAAAGTAAATATTGTTGCAGATAAAACCCAAGTTGGTTCATTAGGCGCTGTTGGTTATGATGATGAAGGCGTAAAATGTAAAAAGTGGGATTTAATCAAAGATGGTGTTTTGGTAAATTACCAAGCCATTCGCGATCAGGCACACATTATCGGCTTAAATGAATCTCAGGGTTGCTGCTATTCTCAAGGTTGGGATGATGTTCAATTCCAACGCATGGCGAATGTTTCTTTACAACCAGGCAAAGAAAAATTAAGCGTTGATGATATGATTAAAAACGTTGAAAAGGGCATTTATATCATTGGTGATGGTAGTTTCTCTATCGACCAGCAACGTTACAATTTCCAATTCGGTGGACAAATTTTCTATGAAATAAAAGATGGAAAAATTGTTGGCATGCTTAACGATGTTTCTTATCAGGCAAATACTCAGGAATTCTGGAATTCTTGTAATGCAGTTTGCGATGAAAGTGATTACCGTTTAGGTGGTTCATTTAACGATGGAAAAGGTCAGCCTTCTCAAAGTAGTGCAGTTTCTCATGGTAGTTCTACCGCGAGATTTAATGGAGTTAATGTTATAAATACAGCAAGAAAAATATAATTATGGCCATATTAAGTAAAGAAGAAGCCCAAGCAATATTAAAAAAAGTGGTCGGCTTTTCTAAAGCAGATTTCTGCGAAGTAAGTTTAAGAGGTTCTGATGGCGGAAATATTCGTTATGCCCGAAATGCAGTATCTACAGCAGGACAAATCAGTACTATGAGTTTAGGCGTAAGCTCAACTTATGGAAAAAAAACAGGTTCGGCAACGATTAACGAATTTGATGATGCATCATTAGAAAAGGTGGTTAGAAGAGCAGAAGAATTAGCCATGCTCGCTCCAGAAAATCCTGAATTTATGCCACTTTTAGGTCCTCAAACATTTCCAGAATCTAAAACATTCAATGCAAACACCGCAGCTATGACGCCTGATACAAGAGCAGAAATGGTTGGCAAAAGTTTAAGTGTATCAACAGCAGCAGGTTTAGATGCAGCAGGTTTCTTAGAAAACTCTACTAGCTTCAATTCGGTAATGAACTCAAAAGGTTTATTTGCCTATAATAAAGGTACAAACGTTTCCTTTTCGGTTACGGTTAGAAACAAACAAGGTACTGGTTCTGGCTATGTAGAACAAGATTTTAACGATCTGGCTAAAATGGATACGCTTGCTTTGAGTAAAATTGCAGCAAGTAAAGCCAATGGTTCTGCAGGTGCAAAAGCAATCGAGCCTGGAAAATATACAGTTATTTTAGAGCCACTTGCCGCAAGTGATATTTTAGGTAACATGTTTAGAGGTTTTGATGCCCGAAGTGCTGATGAAGGAAGAAGCTTCATGAGCAAAAAAGGCGGTGGCACACGTTTAGGTGAACAACTGTTCTCAGAAAATGTAAATATTTATTCTGACCCGATGAATCCTGAAATCCCATCTGCAACTTGGAGTGGCGATGGTTTACCGGTAAAAAGAACACAATGGGTAGAAAAAGGTGTAGTTAAAAACCTGGCTTATTCAAGGTATTGGGCTTCGCAAAAAGGTGTTGAACCGCTTCCATTTAGCCGTGGTGTAATCATCGAAGGTGGTAATCAATCGTTAGAAGAGTTGATTAAAAGCACAGAAAAAGGAATTTTGGTAACCCGTTTTTGGTACATCCGTTCGGTTGACCCACAAACTTTATTGCTTACAGGATTAACCCGTGACGGTACTTTCTACATCGAAAATGGTGAAATAAAATTCCCGATTAAGAATTTTAGATTCAATGAGAGTCCGGTTATAATGCTAAACAATGTTGAAGCATTAGGTAAACCAGTGAGAACTGGAAGTGGGTTAATTCCACCAATGAAAATCCGCGATTTTACGTTCACATCTTTATCAGATGCTATTTAAATAATTTAAACAGCGGTGATTATGTCTCCGCTGTTTTTTTACACTCTAAAATTTTCAAAAATTGAGAAGAAGAGATTTTTTATATATGACAGGCGTTGGCCTTGGTGCAACCATGATGCCCAACATTCCTGCTTTTGGCAAAATTATTTCCGTTGAAGAATCTTCAACACCTGTAGATGTTGCTTTAAAGAAGAAAATGGCTGATGTTGCACTTAACGCTGCAAAAAGCAAAGGTGCAACGTATGCCGATGTTCGCATCGGAAGGTATTTAAACCAGGTTGTTGCTACCAGAGAAACCAGGGTTGAAAACATTTCAAATTCAGAATCTTATGGTTTGGGTGTTCGGGTTATTGCTAACGGAAGCTGGGGTTTTGCAGCAACCAACAATATGGATAATGCCAGCATTGCAAAGGCTGCGGAAGCTGCCGTTGCCATTGCAAAAGGCAATTCTAAGTTGATGGAAGAACCTGTACAATTGGCGCCACAAAAAGGATTTGGTGAAGTAAGCTGGAAAACACCAATCGAAATCAATGCATTTGAAGTTCCAATTAAAGATAAAGTAGATTTATTATTAAAAGTAAACAGCGAAGCAATGAAAGGCGGTGCCAAATTCATCAATTCAAACCTGTTTATGATTAATGAACAAAAATATTTCGCTTCTACAGACGGTTCTTATATTGACCAGGATATTCATAGAATCTGGCCAAATTTCACTTTAACGAAAACAGATTCAGCGAGCGGCAAATTTGAAACTAGAAGTGCATTAAGTGCACCAATGGGAATGGGATTTGAATATCTGAATCCAAAAGACTCAGAAAAAATTAAAGGCGGACCCGTAACATTATACAAAAAGCGTTATGATATTTTGGAAGATGTTCGCGAAGCTGCAGTTCATGTTGATGAAAAGTTAAAAGCTAAACCGGTTGCTCCAGGGAAGTATGATTTAATACTAGACCCATCTCACTTATTTTTAACCATACACGAATCTGTTGGTCACCCGACTGAATTAGACCGTGTACTCGGCTACGAAGCCAATTATGCTGGTACAAGTTTCTTAACATTGGATAAATGGGAATCGAAAAAATTCAATTTTGGCAGTAAAGAAGTAAACATTCTTGCCGATAAAACTGAAGTTGGCTCTTTGGGTGCCGTTGGTTATGATGATGAAGGTGTAAAATGTGGTAATTGGGATATCATCAAAGACGGTATTTTAGTTAATTATCAAACTATACGTGACCAAGCTCACATTTTAGGATTGAAAGAATCGCAAGGTTGCTGCTATGCCGATAGCTGGGATAGTATCCAATTTCAGCGAATGCCAAATGTTTCATTAGCACCAGGAAACGCGGCCTTGAGTGCAGCAGAAATGGTTAAAAATGTAGAAAAAGGCATTTACATGTTTGGTAGAAATTCCTATTCAATAGATCAACAGCGTTACAATTTTCAATTCAGCGCACAACTAGCTTACGAAGTTAAAGAAGGTAAAATTGTTGGCATGTTTAAAGACGCAGCTTATCAGGCAAATACACAAGAATTTTGGAATTCATGTGTTCAGCGTTGCGATAAAAATGATTACCGCTTAGGTGGAACTTTCTCGGATGGTAAAGGCCAACCCGGGCAAGTAAGTGCTGTTTCTCACGGCAGCGCAACTACTCGTTTTAATGGTGTTAATGTAATTAATACAGGTAGAAGATTAGGATAAAATAAATTGCCAGTTGTATCAGCTGGCAATTTATTTTCTATTCAACTCCTTTAGCATTTGTTACAATCTTATAAATCGATTTTGACGCGGTAATAAATAAAATGTTTTTGTCTTTTCCGCCAAAGGAAATGTTTCCGCACCAATTTTCTGGCACATCGATATGACCAATTTTATTTCCATTTGGGTTGTAAATATCAACCCCTTTACCAGTTAAATAAATATTTCCTTTACTATCTAAAGTCATTCCGTCAGAACCCTGCCTAAGTAACAACTGGCGATTGCCTAATGAAGCATCTTGGCCTATCTCATATCTATAAGTTACATCAGCAACTCTATCTGCCACGTATAAATATTTTCCATCGGGTGTACCAACAATACCATTTGGTCTTTTAAAATCATCTGCCACAACCACTGCTGTCTTTTTTCCTTTCGGGAGATAATAAACCTTTTCACCAACAATTTCTGGCGATTTTCTTGTCCAGTAATCACGTTGGTAATATGGGTCGGTAAAATATATTCCGCCATTTTTGTCTATCCAAATATCATTCGGGCCATTTACTTTCTTACCCTCAAAATCAGAAAATAAAACAGTTACCTTTTTATTTTTATCGATAGACCAAATTTCATTATGTTCATCAGCACACACAATTAGATTTCCCTTTTTATCAAAATAAGTTCCGTTTGCCCTGCCAGATTTATCCATATATAAACTTAAATGGCCACCAATATCATATTTCCAAATCTTATCATTGGGCTGGTCTGTAAAAAAAATATTTCCTTGCTTATCTACGGAGGCTCCTTCTGTAAATTTAAATTGCGAAGAAATCAGTTTTAAACTATCCTGAACAAAGATTGGATTGGTGGATTGTGCAAAGGAAAGTAAAGAAAGCAAAGTTAAAATCGAAAAGATGAAGTACTTTTTCATAGGATGATATTTGGTATTGCAAGGTGATGAATAAACATCTCTGTTGCAAATAAAAAAGATATCGTTATTTCGAGCGAAGCCGAGAAATCTTTGAAAATAGAAGATTTAAAAATATCTCGAATTGATAAATTTTAGAAGAGCAATACCCGAAGCATCTATTAATATTCGTCCCGCTATCTCTTCAAGTCCTCATCCTCGTTCCTCGTCTTCCGGGCTTTTCGTTCTATCGGGTCTAATTAACTTTTGTTTCTGTAAGTATTTAAGGTTGAATTTAGATAGTGTCGTCATTTCGAGCGCAGCCGAGAAATCTTTGAACATAGAAAACTTAAATCTCAACACCGTCATTTCGAGCGCAGTCGAGAAATCTTTGAAATAAATACCTGATGTAAATATATCGTCTTCAACTTTATAAAAACAGGATATATTTTTCATTCAAATGATCAATTAAAAACTTAGCTCACCCTTTTCCCTTTTAACAACATATTCAAAGCATCATTTAAAGTTCCTGCTTTTTGTACTTCACCCTCATTTACAAAATAAATTTCATCGGCATTTTCGATGGTATTTAATCGGTGGGCGATGATAACCAATGTTGTTTCTTTAGATAATTTATTTAAAATGCTGCTTAATAATTGTTCTGTAATCGTATCAATGTTGGCTGTGGCTTCATCTAAAATCAGTAACTCCGGGTTGCGTAAAACAGCTCGCATGAAAGCAATTAACTGTTTTTGCCCTAAACTAATGCTATCAGAACCCGAAGTAATTTGAGTATTCAAACCTTCATCAAAAATGGCCAAAAGGGCATCGAGATTTGCATCCTGAATTATTTTTTTCAGCTCATCATCACTCACATCTTTATACTGACTGTTGCCATATAAAATATTATCCTTAACAGTTCCCGTAAATAAAAATGGTTCTTGCAGAATAAAACCAATTTTTTGTGTGCGCTCTTCCGCACTAAACGAACGAATATCTTTCCCGTTAAGTAAAACCGTACCTTTTGTGGCATCATACAACCTCGAAATTAATGAGGCAGTTGTGGTTTTTCCTCCACCAGTTGGCCCAATTAAGGCGTAAGTTTTACCTTTTTCGAACCTTAAATTTATATTATGAAGAATTTCTTTTGAATCATCATAAGCGAAATGAACATTTTTAAACTCAAGCAAAGCATCAGAGGTAATCGCTTTATCGCCTTCTACCTGTTGCAGATTTGTATCCAATAATAGGATTTGTGAGATTCTATCCCAACTTGCCATCGCCACCTGAAAGCTTGTCCAAAGGGCTGCCAATTGCCTTAACGGATTGTAAAAATTGGTGCAATACGAAATGTAACTGACCAATAAGCCTAATGAAAACTGACCAATAGAAATTAAATAAATACCAAAAAGCAATACGATTAACTGTGCGGCACTGGATAATAATCCATAAACCGGAACAAAAATATTATTGGCCAACCCTGCGCCGATAGCCATTTTGTAATTTTCTTTATTTGCCTCATCAAAACGTTTCCTAAAATAATCGCGGCGATTGAAGGCTATAATCACTTTGAAATTGTTTAAACTTTCCTGGATTTCGGCGCTTAAACCACCAGTACTTTTTAAACTTTTGGCATTCTTAGCTTTTACCCAAGGCGTTAAGGCTACCGTAAATAATACGATGATAACCGCTGGCGAAAGTGCAGCTGCACCAAGTTCCAAATTGATGGATAAGAGGAAAATACCTGCACCAATCATGGTTACAATACTGCTTACAAACTGCATCAGCGATTGCGAGAAAAACTGGTTAATTTTATCAGTATCACTGTTCACCCTCGAAATTAAATCGCCAGCTTTATTTTGATTGAAGAAGGAAACCGGCAATTCTTGTAGTTTATTGAAGATGGCATTCCGCAGTGTAAAGAGCATTCTCTGTCCAATGCCACCCATTAATTTGGTTTGTGTGTAGCCAGTAACCATCGCAATCATATACATTACCAACAAAATTCCTCCGAAAACCAAAACGCCATGAAATTGCTTGGTTCTGATGTAAGTATCGATAGTGTGCCCAACTAAAAGCGGTCCAAGTAAAAGTAAACCCGAGTTGACCAAAATTGCAATTAAGGCCAGCCAAAGGTTTCTCTGCTCATCAGAAATAAATTTCAGCAATCTTTTAAGCGCATTGTAGGTCGATTGCTTTTCCGTACCCTCGCTCAGTTGGTTAAGATTGTATTTCATAATTGCTGGTACTCTGTTGTGAATTGTAAATTTGAACGTATTCTGCACTGTTTTTTAACAATTCCGAATGCGTTCCTTCGGCAATAATTTCGCCTTGCATCATCAAAATGACTTTGTCGTAATTTTCTACCGATGCTATTTTTTGGGTGACTGACAATAACGTTAAACCTGGATAATTTTGCTGAATGTTTTCTAAAATCCGCTTTTCGGTATTGGTATCTACGCGGGCTGTGAAATCATCCAATAATAAAATTTTAGGATTAACCGCTAATGCCCTCGCCAACATAATGCGCTGCTTTTGACCACCGGAAAGGCTATTTCCACGCTCAGAAACTATGGTATTTAATTTATCTGGCAGGCTATCTATAAATTCTTTTAGTTCTGCCGTTTGAATAGCTTTCGCCAAAGATTCATCGGTTACGGTATCGCTAAAGGCAATATTTTCGCGAATGCTCATGTTAAACATAATGCTATCCTGAAATACAAAACCCACCTGTTTATGAAAATTTTCTTGATTATAACTGTTGATTTCTTTGTTATCAAAAAGCACTTCGCCACTGTTTGGGTCTATTAATCCGGTTAAAATGTATAACAATTGTGTTTTCCCAGCAGCTGTTGGTCCGATGATTGCCGTTTTTGAACCGGCCTTTGCAGAGAACGAAATATCTTTTAAAATTGGTTTTTGTCTGATGTTTAGCGAGATGCCTTTTGCCTCAACATTGCCAATTAATGTTTCAGTTGATATTCCTTGGTGTTGAATTTCTGGCGCATTTAATACGCTTTCTATTCTTTGGTAAGATGCTGTTGCCTGAGCAATTACATTACTCATAAAGCCGATAACCAAAATTGGGAAAATAATTAAGGCCAGATAACTGTTAAATGCTGCAAACTCGCCTAAAGACATGCTGTTGGTGATTACGAAATGACCACCCAGTACTAAAATGGTTAAGCCCGATAAGTTGGCTACAAAAACAATAATGGGAATTAAACCTGCAAACAAACGCAGAATGGATAAACCTAAATCTCTTGCTTTGGCATTGGCATCGAGAAATTTATTGTATTCGAGCTGTTGCGAATTGATAACGCGAATTAATGCAGCACCTAAAATACTCTCACTAATCACTTTATTAAGCCAATCGATTACTTCTCTACTTTTGATGAAAAGCACCCTTACTTTTTTTAATACAAAGAAAAACGCACCACCGATAATAGGCACAATCGCAATAATGCATAAAGCCAATTTCCAGTTTATCATCAGTAGGAAAATACTTGCTCCAACTATTAAAAAGATAGACGATGCTAATGATACGATTGCCTGAGAAACAAACATTTTTATCGAATCGGCATCAGACGTGAGGTTTGTAAGCAGCTTTGATGGATTTGCCTGCAGGATGTAGGCATGGCTTTGTCGCGAAATTTGGTCGGACAGTTTGGTTCTTAAATCTCTTGCAACACGTTCTGAAGCGTAAGTTTGTACAATACTTTGCAGATAAGTAAAAATAAAAACCAACACAATTGCCAAAGCAAACTGGTACAAAATTGAGTTTAAATCAAAAGTTTTGTTGGTGTACGAATCGATACCACTTGCAATAATTTTTGGCAATAATAAATTGATTCCGTTACTTAATAACGCAAAAAAAATCAATAGAAAAATTAAGCCTTTGTATGATGCAAGTAAACTAAAAACACTTGGTTTTTTAGCCTCTTTGGGTTTTGCCATGTTGTGTGATGAACTTTTGTAAAAATCAAATTTACCCCATTTATCTGAATAGACTGTATGTTTATTTTAATTTTTAAGATAAGGTTATAAACCTCACCATATGATTGTTTTTGCATTGCAAAGTGTTGTACGTACCCTCTCCTTGAAGAGCGGGATTTGTTGGACTGTAAGCCTCACCCTATCAACGTTTTTGCATTGGCAAGTGTTGTACGCTCCCTCTCCTTGAAGAGAGGGATTTGTTGGACTGTGGTTAATACACGAGAGATTCATAGCACAGCTTTTATGCATTTTTTAATATGAAAAGTATATAACAAACACAAAGCAATTAGAATACACCGTTTCATTAAGTAATTTCATTTCATTGCCATTGGTTTCAACCAATGGAATAGTATATATTCTCCCAAACGGAACAATCCTTTGTTTCTAAACGGGATGGCAGCGATATACTTTTTAGATGCAGTTCCATTTAATGTTCAGCATAAACATTAACAAAAAAGATATAGCGAACAGCCCGACTGATTTCTCCGATGAAACACTTCAGTACCTTTCCAAATCATTTAAAACTAATTTACGCGTAAACATTGCTACCATTGAAACAATCCTTCGTTTTTAAACGGGATGGCAGCGATATACTTTTTAAATGCAGTTTCATTTGATGTTTAGCACAAACATTCATTAAAAAGATATAGCGAACAGCCCGACTGATTTCTCCGATGAAACACTTCAGTACCTTCCCAAATCATTTAAAACTAATTTGCGCCTAAACATTACTACCTTTGCACAAAACCATTGAAGAAAATGGTTAACCCACATTATGATTGAAATAGGAAAATACAACGAGCTAAGGGTTTTAAGCAAAACTGAGGCTGGTTTAAATTTAACAGATGGCGATAAATTGGTGCTCTTGCCATACCAATATGTGCCAAAAGGCTTAGAAATTGGTGAAAATGTTAGCGTTTTTGTTTACATCCAAAAGGATGGCCGATTAACGGGAACTACTCAAAAAGCTTACGCTGAAGTTGGCGATTTTGCTTTTTTGAAAGTTGTTTCTGATGGCGACGATGGTATTTTTATGGATTTAGGAATCGATAAAGATGTTTACGTACCCAGCAAAGAGCAAAAAAGACCGATGCAAAAGGGCTACAAATATGTGGTTTATTTGTATCTAGACGAAAATAACGACCGGCTATTGGCATCCTCTAAATTGCAAGATTTTGTAGAAGAAGAAGATTTTGATTTCGAGGAGGGCGATGAAGTGAGTTTATTAATTACAGAAGAAACGGATTTAGGGTTCAACGCAATTATTAACAATACATATATAGGTTTGCTATACCACAACGAGGTTTTTGACAACATTCAGGTAGGTGAGCAACGTAAAGGGTGGATTAAAAAAATCCGTGTGGAAGGGAAAATCGATTTAACCTTACAACCGAGCGGTTATGGCCATATCTTAGATTCGAAAGAAATGATGTTGGCCGAGCTGAAAAAAAGTGGCGGTGTGATTGAATTGGGAGATAAAAGTTCTCCTGAAGAGATTTACCATCGTTTCCAGATTAGCAAAAGCGCTTTCAAGAAAACCATTGGTTCGCTTTATAAAGAACGTTTAATTATGCTTTCTGATGATTCGATAAGGTTAATTACCGACGAAGACGCAGAGTAAAATGATTAATTTTTCAACCATATAAGAACATTCGAGCTTGGATGTTCTTATATGTCTTATATGGTCAAAACCTTTGGGAAAGCGCCTTCTAGAAAATATATTTGTTTGAAAGTCAAATTGTGCTTTCTAATAAATCAATAGTTCATTTTTAAAACAGATAAGACATATAAGGAACATATA
>NZ_RBEE01000019.1 GCF_003725795.1 Pedobacter jejuensis
TTTCCGGATTAAATCCAGTGTTTCTCTTGTAACTGTGTTTTTGTATAACATTTCAGTTGATTTTTAGTCAACCGGAAATATTTACATACTTTGTCTATTATTAATTCAGGTAGGTACCCGATTTCATTTTTCAGTGTGTCAATTATTTTTTCTCTGCCGTAGAATGCTATGATTATACCCAAATCCTTCTCATCGCCCCTAGTCAATACTCTTTCAATAACGATTCGGTAAGACTTTAAGCCGTATGCGGGAAAAAATGATGCAGCAGTCGGATGTTCAAAGCATTACAGACTATAGTCGCATGCATCATCGCCACAACCGTTCTTAGAACGACTTTCAGGTGTACGTGTGAACTCGCACGTACACTTTTTACCTTTAATCCTCTAAATTCATGCAAAACGACGCTCTCCCAGCAACAGTCAGTTGCTTTCTTTTAAAGGTTGCATCAAGATGCAATATCAATTGCGACTACTGTTATATGTACAATCACCTCGATCAGAGTTATAAACAGCAGCCTAAGTTCATGTCGAAGGACATTATGAGTGCTGCCACCCACCGTATAGTAGAATACGTGCTTGAAAAAAATCTCAAGAGGGTAGCGGTTGTTTACCACGGCGGAGAGCCACTGCTGATGCAAACAGACCGCTTTGTTTCACATATAAAAGAGCTTAGATCAGCGCTTCCGATTGGGGTTGAGGTGGAGTTTTCCATGCAAACGAACGGAATCCTGCTCACTGAGGATACGATCCGTTCTTTTCAGGCTTGCGGCCTACAGATTTCACTTAGTATCGATGGACCAGAATCGGCAAACAACAGGCACCGTCTTGATCACCAGGGCAAACCAAGCTTTGCTGCAACCGAAAATGCGCTTAAACTTCTTCAGCGATACCCAAGTGTGTTCTCAGGGGTAATTGCCGTTATTGATCCGCGGAATGATCCACAGGAACTCTTAAATTTTTTCGCTTCATATGACCTCCCTCAACTTGATTTTTTGCTGCCCGATGCGAATTTTCTAACACCTCCAAAATTAAGGGATGAACAGGAAAATATCTTCGTACAGTGGTTAATTAACTGCTTTGACATTTGGTTCGATGAGTATCCAAACATCAAAATCAGGACTTTTGACAGTATTTTGGCCGGACTATTAGGGGTTCCAAGCGAAACCGATGGTTTTGGTTTTGGAGATGTGAGCCTGATTACTATTGAGACAAATGGCAGTTACCATGACCTTGATGTGCTTAAAATAACAGGTGGAGGAACCTATCTGGATAACGGTGATGTATTTTCAGCTCCGATTAAGGATGCTGTTGCATCCAAACAGGTGGAGGCGCACCGCAAACTTTTGAAAAAAGAAGGACTGGCAAAAAAATGCCAGGAATGCGAAATTGTGGAGATCTGCGGAGGAGGTGCTGTAGCACACCGATATGGTAACAATGGATATGAGAACCCCAGTATTTACTGTAGTGAGCTGGAGCAACTGATCAGGCATATACAATTTCGTGTTTACGATGAACTTGCGAAGGAGGAACCATTAGATCAACTGGACGAAGATTTCATCCTGGACTATGAACTCGATAGCTTGGACTCGCAAAAAATACATCAGGCAAAATCATTTTTCATGAAGGATCAGGTATTGCTGCTCAAAGCGGTACTATCGGCGTCCCAAAATGAATCAGTCTCCACTGAAGGTATAGATGAAGATTCCCTGCAAAAAATCGCCATCATGCCTTCAGTAGTCGTTTGGACTGAGGTCATGAAAAAAAATCTCGAAGGTAGAGTCCTGACCTCTACAGACGGCACTCATCTGGCGGCGGATGTATCTTATCTACAGAGCATTATTGATGATCAGATCATCGATGATGCCTGGCCGCTGATCAATAGAGCAGACGAATGGCTGAGGAAACCATTTGGAAAGGAGATTCATTTTGAAGATAGGTCAGCCAATGCAGAGGGCATGAAAGTCCTAGAAGAGGCCTTTGAGTTGATCACCTCCTTTAAGCCGTCCTTAATTGAGGAAATGAGGCTGATCTCTCCTGAGATCCAGCTCATAAGGGATTTAAAAGCAGACCCAGAACAGGTGGTTTCCTTTAGTGATAACAGTGTTCCGGGTGCACTTTATGTCCAGCTGATGAGAGGTGAAAGTTTCATCGATCCAAGTGATCTGGCGGATTCTCTGATCCATGAGCACCGCCATCAAAAACTTTATCTGCTCCAGCGACTGACGAACATCGTGGATGATGATCACATCCTGGTCAATTCACCATGGCGAACTGAATTACGTCCGCCATCGGGTTTGTTTCATGCGCTTTACGTCTTTTCAGAATTATTGGAGTTTTGGAATTTCCTTCGGAAAAAGGAAGATTACAGGACACGCGCGGAAAGAGAGTACTGTATTGTCAGGGAAAAACTCAGAAAAGGATTTATTACGATGGAGACCTGCAAATTAACCCCATCGGGAAAGGCCTTACTTAAGATATTGGAACAGAAAGCAAACTTAATTACAGATGGAGCTACCAGTTAAGGTTATTGAAATGCAGGAAAATGAGCGCAATAAATTTTTAGCAGCTTATTTTCCAGGAAAGCAGGTCGGGCTTGAAGAAAGCCACGGTGCATTATCGATATCCCTGGACTGGTACAGGGATCCCTCTTTTTATATAGATGATCAATTGATTGAAAACCTTGCGCTATTGGATAAAGAGATGGATTGTTATGGGATCCCTGAATATAGAAAATCGTATGACGGTTATAATCTAGTCCTGAATGACAACTGGACACTGTATTATTGGGCAAATGTCTTAAAACATCGACCAGCGCTCAGCGGAAATTTAGACAAGCTGGTCATTATCCATATTGATGACCACTATGACTGTATGCCTCCGTTATTGTTCAAAAACGGAAAGGATACTTTCCTTGATCCGGTAACGGGCACTTCGGTTAAAATGAATGATCCTGAAAGTGTGATCACTGCTATTAAATCTGGATCAATTGCTATCGGCAGCTTTATTACACCGTTCCTGCACCATCTGTCTTCAGTTGATTTTCGGTATCTTATCCCTGAATCAAGGAATGCCACGGAGGTCGAAAAGGGAAATATAAGTGTAACTGAAGTTGCTGATACACTTTTCGATGGAAAGCTTAGGCCATTACTGGAATTTGAAACAAAGGGAAAGGTTTCAGCCAGGCACTATCGGCTTTCCACAGACCTCATCCGCATCCTGAGTGATATTCCAAAAGATGCCGTTGTCCTTATCCATATCGATATGGATTATTTCAATAATAGATTTGATGGGGACTCAGATTGGGCAGACCATGTAAAAAAACACGATCCGGGCGCCAAAATCGTCCATTCGCAGATAGAAACAGTGCTGAAAACCCTTAAAAGGGACGTCGATTTTGAACGCGTGATGGATTTTACGATCGCACTATCACCTGGTTTCTTTCCATCAGAGTACTGGGCGGATAGCTTTACACTGTTCAACAAATATCTGCTCAGAAAATGACAATGGCAACCGTCATAGATCCTTCAGCGATTGAACTAAAACCAGGTTCAGGTCAGATGCTAAATGATAAGCAAAAGGGAAAGTACTGGCATATCATGTATCAGGAGCAGCATGTAGGAAAAGTATATATAGATTATTTCAAAAACGAAATTCTTGGCAGGCACCCGGCTATTGAAATCTTCATCAATCAGGCTTTTCAAGGAAGGCAAATTGGCCGGTTTGCCTATAGAAAGGCCTGTGAGGAAAGCAAATTGAAGAAAATCTACATGCATGCAAGGAAATCAAATACAGCCTCTATCAGGGCAGCATATGAAGCCGGGTTCAGGACCATTGAAAATCCACTATTTAAACAAGTGGTCATGCTTTGGACCAAAAGCAGTGAAGCGGTAAAATAGATTTAAACATAAGATTTTTTATGGTAGGGAAATCACCAAGTTCACATGAAGGTGAACAATAACAGAAATGCTGCCTGAGCGCACGCCGAAACCAATCCAGGTTTTTATTATCACCAAACAAGCAGAACATGCATCGGCTCCTGAATATGTGGAAGGGCAACTATTGATTCAGTTCTATGCAATGATAAAATCAGTATGACCTGATCTTGCCCGTTCAATGTTCTGATCAAGGATTTCTTTAGAAATATTTGGATTATCGCCACCTGCTATTTTTGCCCGTTCAAAAAGAGTAATGGCTTTTTCCATATCAGACTGAAAACGATAAATCCTACCCAGCTCATATAGTGCAAAGTCGTAGTTGGGTCGTTGGTGGTTGATTACCTCATTTAGAAGCTCGATCGCTTTGCCAAAGTATTCCGCCGATTTTTCAGGTTTACCTTCTTTTTTATACAGATGCCCCAATCGCATATTAGCTGAGGCACGATTGCAGGTAAGTGCCCAATTTGGCGAAGAATAACCCATTCCTTTTTTAAACCTGGCAACCGCGCTGGTAAGATTTTCCTTAATTTTCTCGTTTTTACCTGTAAGAGGGTCAAGTTTCAAATCATCAAGAAACATTAAACCTATGCCTTCTGCATTATAAGCGATCCAAATGGCATTGTTAAAAAAAGATTTATCAAAATCATGTTTATGTTTTTCAATAAATTTAATAGCTTCCGTTGCACTGGAAACGGTCAGATTAAAATACTTAAGTACTTTTTCCTCCCCGTGCTTTTGAGCGTGTAGGACCATCATTCCATAAGCCTGCGCCAGGCTGGCTTTTGCAAGTGCTAAAATCCTGATGTTATTTGATGGGTTGTTTATCACTGAGGATAATTCCGCAATAGCAGCTATCATGTTTGGCTCGTGATACAAATGGTAATTTGCAACGGCACGGTTATATTCCACTTCCGGCCGGAGCCCTTCGGAAAGCTTTTGGTTATAAATGGAATTAAATTCATTAATGGCCTGTGAAGGAGAGCCTTTTAAATCAAATACTATTCCTTTATAATTCAGAGGCTGAAAATAATCAGGGTCGAACTCAATTGATTTGTTTAAATCAGCCAAAGCCCTATCTAAGATAGCAGAATCCAGGGTACGGTAGTAAGTTGCTACTTTAATAGTGGCAGAATTGAAAAGATCAAATGCCTTTCTGTTCAATGTGTGCGCTTGTAACATATACTAAAAACTTTATCAAAGTTAATTAATTATTAGGAATAAATCTGGATATGAATGAGTGCCTCATAGACGATGTCCATCCTGGTCTCGAACAATTTAGTATCTGCAACCTTTAAATCCCAATCTATGATGATTTTTTTCTTCATTTTTAGGTGCGATTTAATGATCACATCACTTCCAGATTTTTCTATAAAAACATTCAGAACATGATTTGGTTTTACACCAAACCGCCAGATCCATGTAATCAGCTTTAAGTAGTTGTCCGAAAAAGGGACTGCAATTACATCATTTAACACGGAAGGAGCTTCAGGCTCTAAAAACGGAAGCACCCCGGGTCGAACAGGTTGTATACTTGTATTTTGAGCCTGACTGGCATTAATCTCATTAAGCATGAAATCAAAAGCCAATCTGAAAGCTGTCTTTTCCTGATCGTCGTTACATAGAACCGAGAAATATTTTTCACTACGGTAGCGGTTAAAAAAATAAAAGATAAAAGCGATGAGACCGAACAAAAGGATAAACGGGATCAGAGGCTTAAAAAGCTTGGTCAGGGGTTCAACGGGGTATTCATCAAAGAAACGTACTTTTTTTTCTGAGACAAGCGTATCCAGTTTAACGGTAGCCTTATTCCTTATTTTTGAATACTTACTGGTCAAGAGCTCATTTAGAAGGGTTTCTGCCTTTTCCTCCAGTCCATTCGAATTATACTTTTGGGCAACTTCAAGTTTTGTGCTATCTAAGAGAAATTTGGCATGTTCTCTTTTTTTCAAAAGATTATTATAATTAATCGATTGCTTTTTATTCAATCCTCCTTTCTCTTTCAGTAGGGTTATTGCTTCTTGGAAAGCTTCCAGGGTATCCAGGTAAAGGACCAAATCGTTCTGCAATGAATCCCTCGTCTTAATTAACTGTTTTTCATCCGTGTCTGGTTTTTTCTTAAACACTTTTCCAGATACCTGAGCATGCGCGAAGCTTCCCATATAACCTAAAAAGCATATCATTAATAAACATGTTTTTATCGATTGAGCAAAGTTTAACATTGTATTGGGGCGCATATTGATTTAGGTCAGCTACGGAGATCGTGATAATTATGGTTTCAGGAAATCTTTCCAGGTATAGGGGAAATTTTTTTTCACCTCGCCTATGACCTCTTCAAGACTTACGCCATGCAGTTTTACAATTCTTTTAAAATCGGTGGCAAAATCTTTTTTACTTGTATTGGTGCCCCGAAACTCTGTTAGACCCAGTTGCTGACGCTTTACCTCATTGTAGGCATCGTTTACGCTCATTTTCCCAATGAGTACCTGCTCATAGAGTTCTGGGTTGAGCTTTTGAACTGTAATAAGCTTAACATCCTTTTCTTTGGCCATTGTGATAACGATTTAACCTAAAATTACAACTAATTATATTATTGACTTAATTTATTGTTAAAATATTGCTGAATATCTTTTTTTAGCTACTTTAGGGTACCAATGTCACTTAACGCTCATCATCCTATAGAAGATATTTTGGCAAAGGATCTTTTTTCCTTGCCAATGGCCGAGCTGGCGCCATTCATTGAACGGGCGTTTCAGTATTGGCGTGAAAGAGGATTTCCTTATCGTGAGATGACCGATAGGGAGATCAAAAGAAAGTTCGAACTTGTAAAAAACAGTTCTGTACTGACCATGTCGCCCGATAAACAGATCTCCAGTTCGACATCCGGCCTGGAACTGGCCAATTTTTTTCATCCGCAAATTTGGAAAGCAACCCGTTGGGGACATCATAAATCTCCAATTGATTACTTCAATGATGATGATACTCTTAGAAAATTACTTGAAAAAACAATAAGGCTTTGGCCAGACAGGAGATGTTGGTCAGCTTATGTAATCAGAAGTGTATTCCGGATTTATTCAGGCGGAAGGGTATCTAATTTCAGGCCGACGGTTTCAAAAGCCCTTATAGAAAAATTTTCATTTCAGGGGGCGACGGTACTGGACTTTTGTGCAGGATTTGGCGGCCGTCTACTTGGAGCGATGGCGCTTGAGCGGCATTATATTGGAATTGATCCATCAATAACACAGATAGATGCAAACAAAAAAATGTATGAAACCCTCAGACCGTTCGCCAAATGCAGCGCAGAATTTTTGATGGGTTGTGCGGAAGAAGTCATGCCTACCCTGAAGTCGGCATCTATAGATCTTATCTTTACCAGCCCACCATACTTTAAGCAGGAAAAATATAATAAGGAATCAAACCAGAGCTATCTCCGTTATAAAAACTATGAAAAATGGAAAAATGATTTTTTACATGAAGTGATCATTCAATCAAAGCGTTTATTAAAACCGGGTGGTTTGTTCATCATCAATATTGCTGACGTCCGAGGCTACCCACTGGCAGCTGACTTTGAAAAACTTGGACGGAACCACTTTTCATTTGTTGATCGGTATGAACTCGATATGGTTGCGAGGCCTTTACATCGGAAAACCAGCCTTTCCAATAAATCCGAGCCAGTGTACATTTTCAGGAAAAAAATAGTGGATCTTAATTTATAATGCCTCATGCGTATATTGCATAGCGAGGTTAAAGTTCATGACGGAAATTTAAATACGGAGGCTCTTTTAAACCTCCTTGGGTTATGCGGCTAATTATTGTTAACTTGCTGCTTAAGGGCTAAAATTAATTTAAGGCCTATTTAATAACGCCCAACTCAACATATATCATGCTTAATGAGCAAGATCTCTACAGTAAATATGATTTGCTTCTGCCCAGCCGGTTTGAAGGCGGTTACCTTATCATCTTACTTTATCAGCGGATCGCCGATGGGGAAATCCCAGAGTTTTTTGAAGCCAGCGACATTCGCACGCTACTTGATGAGATTGCGAAAGAATATCAGGAGTCTTCGCCTCAGTCTGAACGTATTATTAAACGGTTGATTCACTACCACATCAGGTCTCATTTTGAGCGGCCAGGGAAGTATTTTTTAACTGAATTTTCAAAGAGTACAGTTAATATGCTGATCCATAAACTGGAAAACCCTTATAAGAAATTCCAGCTAAAATCAACCTTTGAGGAACATTTTTCCCTAAGGCTTTTAGGTGTTAGAACGGTCGCTGATTTAGAATCCAGGTTTGGCCGTATCTTCATAGAGGGGCCAAAAAAGGTAGTGAATGACCATTTGCAGGCTTTGGAAGACGAGCTTGATCAGGCTTATTCCGAATTGAACACCATTCTCGAGGCGGACCTGAGTACCGCAACCGAGCAGGTTCGGCTTTTTAGCGGCGTATTCAGAAAGTTTGGTAACCGGGCCGATGACATCGGCAACTCTATATCTTCAAAGGATAAGTTTTTAAGGGATTTACTTTCGCTGCTGGATGGGATCTATGCAGCTATACAAAGCTCAGCGCAGCCAAAAGGGGACGAAGAAGTAAAGCACCTGCTCGGGCTCAAACAGGATTATTTACTAGCCAAAGAGATTTATCAAGACCTGCTCCATTTTTTCGATATGGTGGATATCAAGTTGGGTTATATAGGCAGACAGATTCTTAATGCCAGTGAGAAGCTCAGTGAGCTTCATGAAAACCTGTCCAGCCGTGCCCATTTTAGGCTGAAGTTAAAGCTCCTGTTTAAAAACTGTCTGGATTCCTCCCAATATTCAACCGAGGGTGTGACGTTTTTAAATGGTTTTCCCTTAAAGTCAATCGCCCTGGAGCGGTTAAAACTCGTCCATCCGGTATATTATGATTACGTGCATATACCAATAAATTTGACCCCCTTTCGCCAATTTTAAATTGACCCCCAGAGTTGTTGCTTGAAAAAAGCAGAAGTTGTTGTGGAAAAAGGCTTTTTAGAATCGATCTTTTAAGTCCTGTTTAACAACTGTTATTTTACAAAAATACGTTTTCAATCTTAGAGTTTCTCCTTCTCATAGATTCACCAAATAATTCAACTCTTATTGAGTGATGAACGATACGATCAAGAACCGCATCTGCTATTGTTTTCTCACCAATTATATCATACCATTCCTTCACTGGTATTT
>NZ_RBEE01000020.1 GCF_003725795.1 Pedobacter jejuensis
CATGCCAGAGTGCGGCAAAAGAACCATTATACTCCCCAACAGAACCACCGGGCACCACAGCACCGGTACGTATCAGAATGGACGCCTGAGAACTTTATTCAGCAGGCTGAAGAGATCCATAGTGACGTTGCTCATTACATATCGAAGGTGCTTGAGCATAAGGGATATCCCGAGCAGGCCCATAAATCCTGTTCGGGCATACTGAACTTTGCGCGTCGTGTTGGAACGGTCCGGCTAAGGAATGCCTGCCGTTGGGCAAATAATCTTGGCCAGTACAACTACCGTATAATCGAGGAGATACTGCAAAAGCAGCTTGATCAGCTATCTGTAGAAGAACAGACAATAGATATCCCTGAGCATGGAAACATCAGGGGCAAGGAATATTACCAGTAACAATAAAAAGCAATTAGAAATGAACAATGAAACATTAGAGAAAATGAAACAGCTGAGGCTGTTTGGGATGTACGATGCATTCAGGACCAATCTGGAATCCTCGGTAAAGGAATCGCTGACCACTGATCAGTTTATATCCGTACTGGTTGCCAGCGAATGGGATGACAGGCGCAACCGTTCGGTGGAAAGAACAATTAGGACGGCTGCATTCCGATATAAGGCATCTCTTGAACATATTGATTACTCCATTGAGCGAGGCCTCGATAGGAACCAGGTGCACAGACTTGCGGCCCTGGATTTCATCAAGGAGCACAAGGATCTTTTCATAACCGGTTCCACCGGTACAGGAAAAAGCTACCTTGCCACCGCACTTGGATATCAGGCCTGTCAGAATGGATACAAGGTTCTGTATGTTAATACTGCTAAACTTATGGGACAGCTAAAGCTGGCAAAGGCTAAAGGTACCATCCTGGCAGAACTGAAAAAGATTGAAAGGGTTGATCTTCTTATTCTTGACGACTTCGGTCTTCAGCCATTCGACCCACAGTCAAGGGTTACTTTACTGGATATCATTGAAGATAGGCACCAGAAGCGTTCAACAATAGTTACATCACAAATACCAGTGAAGGAATGGTATGATATAATTGGTGAGAAAACAATAGCAGATGCGGTTCTTGATCGTATCGTTCATCACTCAATAAGAGTTGAATTATTTGGTGAATCTATGAGAAGGAGAAACTCTAAGATTGAAAACGTATTTTTGTAAAATAACAGTTGTTAAACAGGACTTAAAAGATCGATTCTAAAAAGCCTTTTTCCACAACAACTTCTGCTTTTTTCAAGCAACAACTCTGGGGGTCAATTTAAAATTGGCGAAAGGGGGTCAAATTTATTGGTATATGCA
>NZ_RBEE01000021.1 GCF_003725795.1 Pedobacter jejuensis
TTCAGCAGGCTGAAGAGATCCGTAGTGACGTTGCTCATTACATATCGAAGGTGCTTGAGCATAAGGGATATCCCGAGCAGGCCCATAAATCCTGTTCGGGCATACTGAACTTTGCACGTCGCGTTGGAACGGTCCGGCTAAGAAATGCCTGCCGTTGGGCAGATAATCTTGGGCAGTACAACTACCGTATAATCGAGGAGATACTGCGAAAGCAGCTTGATCAGCTATCTGTAGAAGAACAGACAATAGAGATCCCTGAGCATGGAAACATCAGAGGGAAGGAATATTACCAGTAACAATAAAAAGCAATTAGAAATGAACAATGAAACATTAGAAAAAATGAAACAGCTAAGGCTGTTTGGGATGTACGATGCATTCAGGACCAATCTGGAATCATCGGTAAAGGAATCGCTGACCACTGATCAGTTTATCTCCGTACTGGTTGCCATCGAGTGGGATGACAGGCGCAACCGTTCGGTGGACAGGACAATTAGGGCGGCGGCGTTCAGGTATAAGGCATCTCTTGAGCATATTGATTACTCCATTGAACGTGGGCTTGACAGGAACCAGGTACACAGACTTGCGGCCCTGGATTTCATTAAGGAGCACAAGGATATTTTTATAACCGGTTCCACTGGTACCGGAAAAAGCTATCTGGCCACCGCCCTTGGATATCAGGCCTGTCAGAATGGATACAAGGTTCTGTATGTCAATACCGCTAAACTCATGGGGCAGCTAAAGTTGGCGAAGGCTAAGGGTACCATTCTTGCAGAACTGAAAAAGATCGAAAGGGTTGATCTTCTTATTCTTGACGACTTCGGCCTTCAGCCCTTCGACCCACAATCAAGGGTTACTTTACTGGATATCATTGAAGACAGGCATCAGAAGCGTTCAACAATAGTTACCTCACAGATACCGGTTAAGGAATGGTATGATATAATTGGCGAGAAAACGATAGCTGACGCCGTTCTTGACCGTATAGTTCATCACTCCTTGAGAGTTGAATTATTCGGCGAATCAATGAGGAGGAGAAACTCTAAGATTGAAAACGTATTTTTGTAAAATAACAGTTGTTAAACAGGACTTAAAAGATCAACTCTAAAATGCCTTTTTGCACAACAACTTCTGCTTTTTTCAAGCAACAACTCTGGGGGTCAATTTAAAATTGGCGAAAGGGGGTCAAATTTATTGGTATATGCAATCCTTTTCTGTATTTTCAAACGCTTTCAATTGATTTATTACCCCGTGTACATCATCACGAATTTGAATATATGCATTGATCAACTCCTCATTGAAATCAGAGAGAAAATACTCCCTCAGCTCGGATTCTTGATTTGATAAATGAAAAAAAACAGCGGCTCCACCCAAAAATGGCTCGTGATAATCACCGAATTTTTCAGGCATAAAATCCATTAGATGTTTTTTAGTAAACCACCTCTTAGAGCCTGTCCATCTTAAAAATGGAGCTACATTTCTATTCTCAACTAATTTATCCATTTATTCAAACGAAGATAGAAATTAAATGCTGGCAAAACTATTATAGCCGCCCGGTGGACCATCAGCTAACTTTACTTAATTCTTTGATAATAGATTCTACATCCCCTTTTGGAACCAGTACCTGTTTGAAATTTAACACCTCTGGCAAATCCCCCTTTCCAAAAACAAGTGGGATTTTCTCTCCTGGATCTTGGGTATAGACAAGAGTGCATGTTAAATCATTTCCAACAACACCTCCTGAATGTATTTGATCGTGACCAATAGAATATAGTTCTCCAGCACAATGAATTGATTCTACATCTTCTATTACAAAAAGGCCATCATTTGTCTTCGTCAAAACTCGATCTCCATCATTGGTATAGCTTCCTTTATATTGCGTCACATTTGAGTGATTCTCATGATGCACCTTATAAAGCTGATTAACTACACATCCGGAAAAAACGTAGCTGTTTACCCGATAATAATGGTTATGGATATCAAGACGTGGCTCGATATCATAATGCTTTTTACTCCAGACATGTAGGCGAATCGTCTCCTCGTTTGGGAAAGTATGTAGCGTCGTGTAAATAAATCCTAAAGGATGATAAAATATTTGATTATAATGATCATCTTTTTTAAGACCCTTAACTATTTCTATAACTTCCTTACGAATGTTAGGTCTATCCAAGCTAAGGTATAACTCGCGCAGATGTTCGAAATCAGTATTAAGCATAAGGGTTTTTATTTTCTTTTAAAGTTTTAGCGATAGCTTTGCAATCATCGTCCGTGAGGCCATCATCTAACTTTAATATCAGTAACAAATTGGCCACGTCCTTAGATGTGATTGTCCCAAGACTGTATCCTCCTTGAACATGTATATCTAGATCATTATAAATTTTATATGTCTGTGCCAGTTCTTCCTTATAGGATCTAAAAAGAAAAGATCCATCCCTACAAACTAACGCAGGCTCATTCTTATCCTCTTTTGTTATAATTGCTGTCTTGGATCCAAGGTCGATTCTCAATGTCGAAAAAGCTGCCTTTAGTTTAACAGAGATTTCAAAATTGGAATTATTCGCCTTAAAAATTGCTGCGACCAAAATCGTGCTCAATATTTCTCTCCTTACAAATTTTTCATTCCAGGCTGAATTTTTATTATTCGCCGATCTAAGACTTGCGCGATAATTAGCGTAATCGGAACACAGCTTATTATCCGATGGATTTAATAATTGAATTTTGAGTGATTTATGCTGATTCGACGCTTTGGCCATCTTATCCATAGTAGGTATTGTCTTTGAACGGGTATGACGCCCCATTCCTCCGCTGAAATGCCATGAATCCGTATGGGACAATTCAGCTTCAAAAATTTCATGTAGCCTCATTGATTCTAAAATATCGAACTTTTTGTCCTCATCTGGCACCTCAATATAGAACATAAATAGGGCAATAGCAGCTGTGACAAATAATGAAACAAAGATGCTATCTAATAGCCTTGCTGTTAAAGCATGCCATATTGGTTCTTCTGACACGACGCCTTCGGTTAATGTTGGGTGGAAATTTGGCACGATATATACCCTAATCAAAAAAATTAGAGTCAATATTGCTAGAATCAATAATAAAGTGATTCTACGGGATTTTTTGTTTTGTAATAAAGATTTCAAGAGAGTTAAATTTATGGGCTTTAATTTACGATTTTTATTCAATAAACCTTACCTCTTCATGAAGCAAGTGGTTCAAGTTGTATTTGAGATCGATTTTAAAAATTGAATCGAGTGCGCAACATGCCTTTTATAGTTTTTTTATCAAAATTTCTTTGCCACTGTTTTGATTGGCCCACACGAAATCAACGTTTGGACTTGCTAGTGTTGAATCTTAAACAAATATTTTATAGAAGCAATTCAGCCCACATATTGTCAAACCAATGTTAGTTGCAAGAGGCTTTTATTCATTCGCTTTCTGGAGTCTTTAATTAAACGAATGTCTGGACTCCAAAGGCGAAACATTTGCTTTGTCTTGAAGAGTTTTTGCAATTCGCGAATTGCGATTCAAGGTAATATCTATGAATTGTTTACTCAGCAATAACAAAAAAAGCTGTCCAAACGGGCAGCTCTAATTGATCTTAAAAAGAAGTTTCTACTTTGCTAAAGCCAATGCATTTTGCTCCGCTTCCATAATGCCTTCAGAAGCATAGGATGCTGACTTAAGACTGGCAAAGTCAGTTAATTTTACATTTTTCATGTTGCTTGCGATCATTGTACTTTGATCAGCAGTACCATTTAATTTTAATACCGCATCATCCTTAACGATAGTATATAAACTACCTGCTGTAGTTTTGATCTTCGCAATAGCACTCTGCCCCAAAAATAACTGTAGGTATTTTACATCGAAATTATTGCTGGTTACCACCACTGATTGACCATAAGCTTCAATTCTTTCCAAATCTTTTACGGTAATATTAAGTGTTACCTGACTTGTTTCTAATGAATTGATAAATAAGGTTTTTCCATCAGTTGATACTGAGGTTTTTGCAGCGTCATAATTGCTCGCACCCTCTACATTTTGTTTGTCACCTTGGGTTAAGATGATTTTAACGTTCCCGCTTACCCAGATCCTGTTGAATTTTGATAATGAAGAAGTTTTTGTTTCTGCTTTAAATGGCTCAGCGGCAAAAGTTGCTACCATTGATGAAGTTAATACTACTGCTGTTAATGCTGCTGCGAATATTGTTTTTGCTAAGGTTTTCATATCTTTTATATTTTAGGTTTTTGCTATTGTTTGTTATTAAGACGCAGCCATACATCAAACGTTGCAGGCAAAAACCCTGTATTATACCAGTGCTAGCAACCGCTAGACCAACGCCTGTAATTTCTAGACGAACACTTTTCAACTTTCTATCCTAACCATTATTAAATCCAGAGTTTGTGGTCATACTCGTCCTTCGCTGTCTGCTTTATTTAAAAAATATGGCGATGTTCATTTTAATAGCTTGTTCATGAAACATGAACAAAGTGATTTTTTGAACACTCAAATTTATTATACCACATATTGTATAAACAGGAGTAATCCATTATCAACATTTGTAAAAACACAGCCTAAACTAACTAAGCTCTCACAGGAGGAATTGGCATTCAAAGCTGGCGTAGGACTTCGTTTCCTCCGCGAGCTAGAACCGGAAAACAGACCATACGGCTAGACAAGGTAAATCAAGTACTTGAGTTATTTGGCAAACAAGTTGGCATGACAAATTTGGAAGATAGACATGTGGATTAGGTCCAAAGTATTATTTGGGGGCAACCTTGTGGGACATCTGGAGAAATATGATAATGGTTATAGGTTTACTTAAGATTCAAAATACCTGTGTGGTGAAAGCCCAGACCCTAAAAGTCTAAGCTTTCCCTTATTTTAAATGTATATGTTTATATCAGGATTTATAACAGCCTTTAGATGCGCCATAATCAATGAATAATTCTCAGGGGATATCCAATCCGTCAATAACGGTTAATATATTCTAATTTCCTCCTGGAAAGTCAACACCAAAAGCTAAATGGATAATATTATACTCAATAATTACGCAAATGAGTATAATATTATCCAGAGAGGCGGCCCCCACTTTTACCGATATACATTAATTCACCATTAACCTTTAGGTTCGACTTAGCAGGACTTTTGTATCTTGAAGGATTTAAAGATATTGTTCAGTGTATCCATGCAGAGTAGCCGGCCATCCAGATTGCTCTCAAGACCAAGGATTATTTTTAAAACTTCTGAGGCTTGCATTGTGGCAGCTGTTCCGCAGGTGGTATTGATGATACCAGAATTATTACAGGTATTCAGGTCATTTTCACGCAGGGCCTGACTAGAGAAGATATCTTCGAGCTTGAGCCCTTGTTTATGATTCAACACCGTCAGATAGGCCGTCCATTCCAACACGGCTGCATATACCAAGGGCTTATGTAGCGACGCGCTGATTGCCCCGATCAAGATCCTTGTTTCAGTATCATCTGTGCAGTCGCATAAGATTCCGTAGTTTTCAATCAATTCCCTTGCATTGTTTTCATCCAGCTTTTCGCAATAGGTGGTGATCTGTATTTCGGGATTGATCTGCTGAAGCCTTTCTTTTAAAATGTCTACTTTGTTTTTGTTCAGGTCTGCTATGGTATACAGAAACTGGCGGTGCAGGTTGGTGATGGAGATCGTGTCCTTATCCACTATACCAATATGGCCAACACCGGCCGAGGCCAGGTAAGTTGCAAGGGGCACACCCAGGCCACCTGCACCAATGATGAGTACTTTGGCATTGCCGATCTTTTCCTGTCCTCCCTTGAGTACCTGGGGCACCAGGATCTGCTGTTGGTAACGCTGCATTAACTTCTGTTGATCTGGGAGGTGATGGTAGTATCGGTGATCTTATCATCCTGGGCGAGCAAAAATGCCTTGGAGAGGATGACCGATAAACCTGCATCACCTTCAAATGGTATAAAAAGATTTTCGGTATGGTTTTTTTGGCTTCGGTCAGGCACGATACAGAGGTATTGATCATTGGGTTCCATCAGGATGTTGGTGCTTCCCAAATGAATCTTATAGGTGCGTAAGGTACCCTGTACCACCAAGAACTTATCATTAATCTGGGCAACCTTGCTGATCTTGAGGCGCGGCAATAAATTCGTAATGATTTCTTTCCTGTTTTTAGCCACCTCCGATAAATCCCCAAAAGAGAAAGTCGTCCAATAATCGCGATAAGCCGGCAGGCCGCCAGAGTCTTGCCAGGTGGGATCGTTACCCACACTCGCAACACCGACAAATAAATCCACATCCCTGAGCACCTCTGAAAGGGGAAGAACAGGGATATCAATCAGGTTTTTCACCTGGTCATTTGAAGTATCGATGAAGCGGACCTGGTCGGTGGAAATATAGTTCCAGATGCCCGTATCGTTAAAAGCGTCATCGGCTGCAACCTCGCTTACCCAATACTCTGCACGAAGGTTATATTCGGGAAGATGAACCCTTGCAGACTCGTTGTCACGGCCATCATCGTAAGCGCCAAGCAGCGAGTATTTCCATCCGCGTGTCTTTGCCAACATGTTGAACTGATGCTGTTTTAAAATGTGCGAGGCCATGCGATTGCTATAGGTGCGGGTATTGATTTCGGCATCTGTGAGCAGGTAAACTTCCCTGTAGGCCTGTTTTAGAGGCTGCTGGATTTTCTGTCCGCTGAGAAACGCCCGCCACTGGGTAGTTTCCTGAGTACTGGCTAAAGCAGGATGCCAAAGCGATACCACACAAGTATTTTCGGGTGTCACCCGGTTACCATTATAGTCCTGCCATTCCTGACCGATTTGAATGAGGCTTTGCGGATGGCCGGGATTTTCAGGGTCGGTAAATGTCCAGATGATCTTTTCAGCGATAAAGCTGACCAGACCATGCTGCAGGAAATACTTTTCAAAGTTTTCGTAATTCCACACCCTGCCTGTTCTAAAAAGCCTGTCAATCCGGTCTCTCTGGGCTGAAGTATTCTGATCAACTTGTTTTTGTGTATCCTTTATTTTTTTAAGCCGTTGCGCGTATTTTTCCTTGATGAAAGCAGGAACCGTTTTTTGGGGACTTCCGTCCGGCTTGGTCCAGCTAAGCATTGATTTACCTATGCCGGTAATCTCAAGTGTACAGTCATAATCTTCAAAAGCGTAACTGCGCTTTCCATGAGTAAGCTTAAAATCTTCGACAGCCATATCCTCAATATCATGCGTTGAGACTTTTTGGAAAGCGGCTGCCTCTGCAATGTATTTTTCGATAAGGGTCTGTGTGCTGGATTGTTTGATGCGTAGCTTAAGTCTGGAAAGATGCCCAATACCATCAAGACCTTTAGATTTATAAAGCGCATACAAACAAGCGTTCCCCAGGCCTGCTGCTGCCGGGCCTTTGCCCGGAATTTTCCGGAAGCACCGTTCGGCCAGCTTAGCGATGAGGTTGAGCGTGTTCTGATCATGAAAGTGTGCACATATCCAGATCAGGCCCTTAATGGCATCCAGGTTAATGCCACTTAAAAATTCAGTCGTGCTGTAGTTATAACGCTGGGCCCCGGTACCATAGGTATGCGTCACGGTAGTTTCCTTATGTGCAGTAACGAACTCCATCCAGCTGCCGATGACTTTCTTGAATTTATCCGTCCCCATGGTCTTGGCCAAGGCGAGGGATTCATCAAGGTATTTTTTGCTCGGTTTTGCGCCGCTTGCTTTCTGGGCTTTGGAAAGCAAATCAAACCAGATTTGTTTTTCCGGATTTTCCATGGCCATCAGCATCGGGTTGGCATAGGTGGAAAGCGCATCCTCACCCAGAAAAAGCGTCGGTTTGGCTTCGTTGGCCGTCTGCTCGAAAAGCAGTTCATCAAGTTTAGCTTTTAATTTGACGATTTCTTTCAATGTCGCCTGATCACTGCTGGTATAGGCTTTTTTTAATTTCTCAAGCGCAACTTTTACCGCGTCAACAGGTTGATCAGCTTTGTACTGGTTTAAAAGCTGGTTGATAAACAACGCGATCGGCCACTGGCTGAAAGTAGACCATTTGCCGTACCGTTTTTTAGTAAAAAAGGCGTCAATGATCCTGATGATATCATTATCCTGATAATGGATCTTTGTCCGAAGAAGCTGCGTCAGGTAAGCATCCCTGACGACATTGTCTTTGTATTCTTCTGAGCTGGTATCACGATTATGTTTTGTATAAGCGTCTGTTTCGCTAAGGCAGTACAGCAGGAAATCAGTTTTTTTATCATCTGACCAGTTTTGCACCTCATTCTGGTAAACATCAATACCGCTGAGCTTCACGTCATAAAAGTGCTCGTTCATTTTCACGCACTCCCTCCGGGTAGAAACAATAACCTTTTTGAAATCCGCGTTTTCAGTCCCTAGGGAATCCGTGAGGCTGCTAGAAACTTTTTCAGTTGCACCAGCTATGGCCTGCTTAATCTTATCAAATATTTTCATCGCTATCCCCCAACTAAAGGCGTTAGTTTAATGAAGCTGATGGCCGTGTTGTCACCGAGCTCGACCTGCTGTTCCAGGCTTTCAGACTGTTGGTTATCGATGAGTACAAAAAAGCCGTTTTTCTGAAAGGCATCCAAAGCAACGTAAACCTGTTTTTCGGCATCGATGAGTTTCCGGTTTTTAAGCTTGTATCCATTAAGCGTCTTTTCAGCATCAGTAGGCTCAACCAGACCATTAAAATATTCCGGGAGTTTATTGTTGTAGTTTTCGACCTCTTTTCTTACACGGCTGGAGATAATCTCTGATACGCTTACGGCGCTGGACTGGAAATGAAGCTGGATCTCCTGAAGGATTTTACCAGCAAAGGTTTCATCTTTAATAGTAATGGTCATGTGGCTGTGTTGATAGCGGTTTAGAATTTGTTTTCAAGATGCAAATTTTCTTTTTGCCTGGCAAATTTAAAAACAGATGCTGTGCTGCATATAAGATTGCGATCAATAACTCTAACAGATATATGAAACACTAGAGGTAAGAAAATACCTAGGCACAACAGGCACACCTTTCCGAGTCACAGTCAAAGAAGAAAACATAGAAAAAGTACGCTAGGAACAGCAGGAAGAGAAAACAGGTCCATCTCCACATGAATATCTAGTTCAAAAGCCCCTAAGAGGGATGTCGAATTAGATTGAAGAGTCTGATGGGTGATAAGAGAAATGAACATCATATTTCTAATGTTTTAATATAGAGATGTAAAATTTTTCAACTTGAATATGTGCTTATATTTAGATGCATGTAAAAAGATATTAGAAGCAAAAGCTCTTTTCAATTTGATTGTTTTAGAGCTGATTATTGAATGAAATTTCGTCAAAAATCATGCAAATTATTTTAATAATCCATATATTTGTCACCGAAAGGAATTGGTATGCCAAAATTAGAGGAATTAAGGAGTCATCTTAAAAAAGGAGCGATCTACAAGAGGGATGAACTGCAAAAGTGGTCAAAATCCATAGACAGGCATCTTTCGGAACTTACAGGTGAGGGAACTTTGAAAAGAGTTAGTCCGGGGCTATATCACTTTCCAAAGAAAAATGCATTTGGTTTTGAGCCACCGGCGGATGAGATGCTTATCAAGAAATTCTTGGACAATACCAACTTTCTGATTACTTCTTTTAATTATTTTAATGCCTTGGGTCTTGGGACTACCCAGTTGTATAATAAACAGATTGTTTACAACCACCTGCGTAGCGGAGATATCAAGTTGGGTAACAAATTGTTCACCTTTAGGAAAAAGTCGGCTTTTCCAACCAAGCCTACCAAGGAATTTTTAGTGGTTGACCTCATCAATAATTTAGATTCACTCGCTGAAAATCAGCCCAAGATACTTGAAAAGGCACTGAAAACAGCAATGAGCTTAGATCAGAAGTCTTTAGGATATGCTGCTGAAAAATATGGAAACCCAAAGACAAGAAAATTATTATCAACGAGCTAAATAATTACCTAAGTTATATTTTCGATGAAATGTTAATACTTATTCAAGCAAAGCTATCAAAATTATAATTATAG
The DNA here is from genome assembly GCF_003725795.1 of Pedobacter jejuensis. Lineage (GTDB taxonomy): Bacteria > Bacteroidota > Bacteroidia > Sphingobacteriales > Sphingobacteriaceae > Pedobacter > Pedobacter jejuensis. The sequence continues at coordinate 10,017 of NZ_RBEE01000021.1, forward strand.
CACAAAATTTGTGAAAATTCAGGCTTAAACCGATCAAAACCATTCCAAGCCTCCTACCCTGCAATTCTATCAGGCTTAATAGGTAAACACTAATTATTATTAAGCCTCTAATATTTCAGAATAGTAATAAGATAGCCGCATTTTAAACTAAATCTCAATAATCAAATCTTTCTCATAGCCATTATACTTCTCATTCAAATAGCCATGTGGATTACAAATAATTTCAGTGTTACCAATAGTATACCTGGTAGGCGTATGGATATGGCCATGAATCCAATACAAGGGCTGATGCTCCAAAATCACATCTTCAAGGTTTGAAGCATAGGCAGATGACAGGATATCATCTCTATAAAGCTCGGGTATTGATTGCAGGCTAGGTGCATGATGGGTAATTACCACATTCTTATAACCGCGTGATTCTTTCAGACTTTCTTGTAACCAAGATTTTGATTTCTGGTGAATCTGGTAAGTATCTATTGATCTTAATTTTGAATATGCTGGATCTCTGCGTATCTGCACATAATCGTTCATTCTTGCCTGGCAAATAATGCCAGATTCCACAGGATTTCCAAATAAGCTAAAGTCCGTCCATATAGTTGCACCGTGGAACCTTATGCCCTCAAACTCAACCATATTATTTTCAAGGACATTTACATTTGAGTTTTTGGATGCTTCAAGTATTTTGTTGAGTGTCTTCGGGTATGATCCTTTATAATATTCGTGATTCCCCAACAAATATATTACCGGTTTATCAGGGATGTTTTGCTTTACCCATTCTATACCTTTTGTCCCCAAGTTTGTATCTCCAGCCAGGATAATGAGATCAGCATTGCTAAAATCCAAATCTGATATTCCAAATTCCTGATGCAAGTCACTAATTATCTTTATTTTCATTTCTTTAGTTGATAACAGTCAAATATTTCAAATTATAGCTTTTCAGAGAATAGTTATTCTGACGCCCCTTCAAGAAAGGATTGCTTAACACTTAATATGGTATGATTGTTATTTCAAACATATTAACCTTAAACGATTGAAATAACAATCATCTACCTCGTAATTATATATCTAAAAAATCAATAGCTGCCGCAAATGCAGGGCGCATCATTTCACGTTCTCCTTTACTTATCTCCGCTTCTTCTGCAACTGCCGACCATTCCCCAACTACTTTGGCAATCTGAGTTGCGATTTCCCTTGCATGTTTTTTATCAAGGCGAAAATAATCAGCCACATCAATTGCCAGTTCGAGATCAAGAGAATTATCATCCTCAGATACATTTAGTGTGAGTCCTGAACCGTTAGGAACGGGATTAACATCGTAGGCGGGCGACAATATCCATCCCTGATCGCTTAATAAGAAACCATGGTTCCTCAAATGATCATCGGTATTGGATATACATATATTGAAAACGATACGCCTCCAGAGTTGCTCCAGATCCTGTTGAGGATTAGCACCGTGACGACTGATGAATTCTGCAAGATCGAGATAGCTGATGCCGCTGGCATGATCTGCTCCATCTTGCTGGCCCAATAATGTCATAGCTGAAGCAAAATGAATGCGTTTTTCATCCGGGGCTCTATCAAATCTCTTGGTAATAAATGTATAATGTTTACCGGAGAATTTCCGATAGGAATGCTCTGGAACTTCAATTCCACATTGCTTAGCTAATTGAGAGGCAACCCATTCCCATGCTCCGAGATTGTAATCATCGTTTCCACTTGGAAACTTGGCAATCCAAAGTGTTCCATCAGCATCAATCACGCCAGATTTGGGTCTTGCTCCTCCAAGCGATCCGCCCGGAGCGACAAGCATACTCAGCCATTTGCTGTAATTGGGATCATCCAGATTACCGTCGTCCTCTAGTTTTCTACTCGCTGCCTCAAGTGCTCTTAGAGCAGTCATTGGTGGGGCAGGCATATTTTTATCGTCATCTAAAAATGGGCCATCTGGATCAAGCTTAAAGCGCAGGGCACCCATGCGGTGCTGATCGTAAACTCCGATTAAAAAGTCACTACCATGAAGTGTGCGTACTGGACGGTCATCTTTCCTTGCATCAATAGCTTCACGACGGATCATGAGTTTAGTACCCCAACGATCGGGAGAAGAATCCATAAATATCCCAAAATTAGATTTGTCTTCCCGAAGAAACTGCTGCCCTGGAAAAAATTGCAAATCGGGATCGATCATGAACTTTTGTTTTGACAAAAGCCACTTTTGATCGTACTCAAACGAAAATACCTCCTTACGTCTTGCGAGAGTACAGCTAAGTATCCCCATCAATAGCGGACCTTCAAGACCTAACCAATCTGCAAAGACCCAAATTTCTCGATGATCATTTTTATTTTCCTTCATTTCCTTTTTCTTAAAGGTTTACTAGATGCGCTCTGCAGAAGTTTTGCGTCCTGTAGTTTGTGCCCCAGTTCGTCGTCAGCGCCAAGTTTGGCGATATCTCTCTCTAATCCTAATACAAATAGTACCTGAACATAAATACCTATCGCAACACTCGGAGAACCCCGTTCAACCAACCAAAGCGTGGAACGGGCAATATTTGCCCTCTGAGCCACCTGCTCCGTACTTAGCTTACGCCTCTTTCGGGCAAGCTTTAGATTCTCGCCCATATCTTCCAATAATCGTTCAGATTTAGGAAATAAAATCACACTTCTTTTTTCCATAAAGCTTGTTATTTCAATCAAAAATACATAAAACGATTGAAATAACAAACATTTTAATTTTATTAACAAGACGAACTAAAGAACGATGTCCCAGTTACCTGGTTAACAATCTACCTAAAGAGCTTCATAACTTTCATATCGCCAGTATCCTCTTCTTCCTTATTCCGTTCCAGAAGTTTCTCCTGTAATGCAGACATCTCAGTACTAACTTTTGTATCGATCACCTTCGCATAATGCTGCGTTGTTTTCAAGCTGTTATGCCCAAGCATCTGGGATACGGTCTCAATCGGAACGCCATTTGAAAGCGTAATAGTCGTCGCAAAGGTATGACGAGCCAGATGGTAAGTGAGTACTTTAGTAATTGTACAAAGATCGGCGATCTCTTTCAGATACCCATTCACCCTCTGGTTGGTGAGCACCGGCAACGCCACTTTTCTCCATCGGCATATCCTGTGATTCTTATACCTTTCAAGAATTACTTTCGCCTCATCCAACAAAGGGATGTGACAGGGTGTTTCCGTTTTCTGCCGTTTGATGAATATCCATAAATTACCGTCATCACCCTTTGTAATCTGATCCGGGCGAAGCTGCTTCACATCTATATAGGAAAGGCCTGTGTAGCAACTGAAAATAAAAATGTCACGAACGATGTTTAATCGCTCAAGTGGAAATTCCCTGTTTTTAATCCTATCCAACTCTTCCACATTTAAAAAAGTCCTTGCCTTAGCTTTAGCAGTGTTGCGATAATTTAAAAATGGATTACCAACAATCCACCCGGCACCCAGGCAATACAGCATGATTTTTTTCAGGTGAACAATATATTTCCGGGCAGACATTGCATTATTTCCTCGATCTATTCTAAGAAATAGCTCATAATCGGTGATAAATTTAAAATCCACCTTTTTAACGTTAATGTCCTGAACCTCATATTTGAGCTGAAGAAATTGTTTAACATGTCTGATGGAATTTTGATAGGTTTGAAACGTGCTATAACTGTATCCTTTACCAATCAGTTTTTCCATATTGTCATTATGCTTCTGATAAACTCTCAGCAGGCTATGATTAGACGAATTTTTCCCGGTAAGATGATCGCGTAAAATCAACGCTGTCACCTCATCATCCTTCTCAACAAGAGAGGTATGAAACCGCCGGACTTTTGAGGCCAGCGTGTCCAGATAATCATTAAGTTCCCGGATCTCCTCGCGCAGGCCGGTACCTTTTCCTTTAAGCGCCGACCAGAAGCTGGGAATAATTTCTCTGCCGACAGAATATTCCGAATGTTTTCCCTTCACGGTAATCCGTAAATAGATGGGCATCATCTCGCCCTTGATAAAATTTTTTGGTCTTTTCAGATAGAATAAAAGATGAAAATTGTAACTCATAATGATACATTTAAAATTAAACAAATGTACATTTGAGCCAGTGAGTCATCAAGATGTTCGTTAGTCGAACTAGCTGTAAATCAATGTCTTACAAAAAAATCCAGCACCCGAACATTTCGGAATAATTCTGATTTTGATATTTCAACCAATCTACTGACCTACAGTGTTTTACAAAAAATAGTCAGTTTTCGACTCACTAAAATTAACCATTTAAAATGGTCGAAAACGAGTCTTAATGTGCTATAAAAACCAAAACAAAGCCTTGAAAATCAACGATTTGTGCGGCAATGTTCTGGTTTATATCTAAGGAAGTGGTCCCGACGAGAATCGAACCCAGCCTATTTAAAGGCTTTGGAGGGCACTTTTTTATGTATTTTTATTTAAAACTCACCAATTTCCTAAACACAGATTTGAGCCTATTTTGCATTGCAAATCCACTAGGTTAAAAATCATAAAAAAAGACTAGAAAAACAAGCTAAAAATATGAACAAACTTTTTGTTTACATTCTTTATTATAATCGACTATAAAAGTATAAACAAACTCGAATGATTAAAGCTTCGTTTATAGGAGTTCCAAAATAAGTTCCCTTTTAGAGAAAAAAATTATGATAATTAGTGATTGTTCGACCAAAAAGCAAAAGTTATATTAGTGGGTATTTCAGTAAAAGTATCTATTTCTGAATTGACCCAAACTTTAGGTTGTAAGTAAAATATTCATCAAACTTAAAATATCGCCACACACTCAACTATTGGATTTTATAGTTATCTATCAAATTTCCAGCTTCTATTCAAATTGATTCTTGACATAATAGCCAACAGATTTTAGTAAAATTTCTTTTTTAAAAATTTCAACATCTGAAATAATCATCTCATCGACAAGTCCTTTCAAATCATATTTGGGTGTCCAATTTAATTTGGTTTTCGCTTTCGTCGGGTCTCCTATAAGTAAATCTACCTCTGTAGGACGAAAGTATGCAGGGTCTACAGCGATGACTTCCTTATCTATTTTCAAGTTGTATTGTGGGTTTGAGCAATTCTTTACATAGCCCTTCTCGTTTAATCCCTCGCCTTTAAATTCAAGAGTAACCCCTAAAACACCGAATGCTAAAATTATAAAATCTCTTACCGATGTGGTTACCCCAGTAGCTATAACATAATCGTCAGGTTTATCCTGCTGGAGAATTAGCCACATAGCTTCGACATAATCTTTTGCATGACCCCAATCCCGCCTGGCGCCCAAGTTTCCTAAATATATTTTATCCTGAAGCCCGAGTGCTATTTTGGCAGTTCCTCTAGTAATTTTTCGAGTAACAAAAGTTTCTCCTCTCAAAGGACTTTCATGGTTAAACAATATTCCATTGCAGGCAAACATATTATAAGCTTCTCTATAATTTACGGTAATCCAATAAGCATACATTTTCGCAACGGCATAAGGAGATCTTGGATAAAAAGGAGTTGTTTCGCTTTGAGGAACCGCTTGAACTAATCCATACAACTCCGATGTTGATGCTTGATATATTTTTGTTTTGCCTTCTAACTTTAATATGCGCAAAGCCTCCAGTAAGCGTAACGTTCCTATTCCATCTGCATTAGCCGTATATTCTGGGGTATCAAAACTAACTTTCACATGGCTCATGGCACCGAGGTTATATATTTCATCTGGCTGTACCTCTTGAATAATTCTAATTAAATTTGTTGAATCACTTAGGTCTCCATAATGAAGTTTAAACCGTACTTCAGGCTCATGAGGATCCTGATACAGATGGTCGATTCTATCAGTGTTAAATGACGAACTACGCCTTTTTATTCCATGAACAGAATACCCTTTAGTTAATAATAATTCTGCCAGGTATGCACCATCCTGACCGGTAATTCCCGTTATTAATGCTGTTTTCATATAGATTTGAAGTGATTTTAAGATAAGTTACTGGATGTAAGTAGGGGAATTAGTTAAAAAATTTTCTCAATATTATAATCGACATTCGAATTCTTGTTTTTATCGTACCGAGGGGAATAGCTAATTCCTCAGAAATTTCCTCATGAGTATAACCCTCATAGTAAAATAATTTTAAAATATTCAATTGTTCATCACTCAATGCAAAAAATAATTGATTCAAACCTATCCTATCGATGTTAATGCTACAGATATATCTTGAGCCCAATTCAGCCTGAGAAAAATCTATCGATTGGTTCAACCGACTATTTCGGCTACTTTTTAACCTCAGATAATCTAAGGCCGTATTTCTAGCTATAGTTTTGCTCCAGGTTAGCAGCTGGGATCGATCTGCATTATAAGAATGGATGCAAGTTTTAACCTTTAAAAAGGTGTCTTGAAGAATATCTTCTGCAGTTTCAATTTGAGGGATAATTTTTGAGATTGTAGTTAGCAATTCTGCAGAATGATTACGAAAAAGTGTGCTAAGTAACACGTCATCACCATGTTTTGATTGACCAGATACATTATTAGTTTTCACTAAAAAATTACCCGTATTTGGAATATTTTTCAGGTAGAAAGTTACGGGCATGAATACAGAATTTAGAGGATATTAATTGTTAATTTTTTGTTTTTTGACTCCTGTTATCCACTAAATTTTAAAAAAATAAAATTTATTTATCTGGTAAACAAAAGCGCGCCACAAAACCTATAGCTATACTTAAAATTAAGTACTCCTTTCAGTTGTAACTGATTGATTAACAACATTTAAACTTACAAATTTATTCTAACAATTTAAAACTAAAACTTTCAAAAAACCGTATAAGCTTCCTACAGAATCAATAACGATTGTATTATTAATTAGTATGTTTTATGGAAAATCAGCTTAATTTAAACGGTAGAGGTATTAACTACAATTTGTACAACGGAAATTTGAATGAAATTTCTCTTGACTCAAAAATAGTTATAAACACTATTAACCAATATTCTTATTGTATAGCTCGAAAAGATGCTGAATTTAGGAATGCTTTAACTTCTTCAGATATTTTATTGCCAGATGGCGAAGGGGTGGTCTTGGCGGAGCGTTTTTTAACCGGTAAAAAAATAAAGAAGATTTCGGGAACAGATCTTCATCTTTATTTACTTTCTACATTAAATGCTCAGTCAGGTAAGTGTTTTTATCTGGGATCTTGCGAAGAAACTCTTGCAAAAATTAGAGTAAAGCTGCTTAAAGAATATCCCAATCTCGAAGTTGGCATTTATTCACCACCATTTACGTCGACATTTTCCAGTGATGACAACGAAAAAATGATTGCCGCGATTAATGCCTTTAATCCTGATGCTTTATTTATCGGTCTTACGGCACCTAAACAGGAAAAGTGGTCACAACAATTCAAGAATCAAATAAATGCAAAATTTATCTGCTCAATAGGTGCTGTGTTCGATTTTTATGCAGAAACAGTTAAACGACCTAGCAAATTTATGGTAGATAATAAACTAGAATGGATGGGCCGTTTGGTAAGTAATCCATCAAGGATGTGGAGAAGGTATTTATACTACGGACCAATTTATGTCTTTCAGATATTAAAGCTTCGCTTTTTTATCCCTTTTAGAAGCTCTGTTTAACTCTTAAAATACACCTAACTATGACACAGAGATACACAAATATCCACCGGGTTTTCTTCCTCATTATGGACCTTGTAACCCTAAACATACTTTTTATATTGCCAATTTTTTTATTCGAGAAAAATCCTGAGTCCGATTTAAAAGATTTAATAATCCTGAATCTTGTGGCAAATATAATTTGGCTATTAAGTTCATATCTTCTAGCAGCTTATGTTATTTATAAACAAGTTAATTTGCGAATTTTAGCTCGTAAAACTCTAATATCTTTTGGGATTTTTGGAAGCCTTGTTTCAGTTTTTGTTTATTTGGCTGATTTCTCAAATCCGAATTATTTAGTTTTAACAATTGTATTTGGCTTCGGCCTTATCTTGCTTATCACGAGGTTAACGCTTACAAGTTATGTTCTTTACACCAGATCAAACACTAAATTCTTCCAAAAGATAATTATAATCGGGTACAACGAAACAGCTAATAATCTAATTAATTCTTTCTCATCCACGCAAAGTAATTTGCGTTGTCTTGGCTGTTTTGATGATATTGAGCTGGATACAAATTCTACAAATTTTCAATATTTGGGTAGAATTGATAAGAGTCTTGATTTTGCATTGGAAAATAAAATTGCTGAAATTTATTGCACACTATCACCAGAAAAATTCCCCTATCTATATGAACTTGCCGAAACTGCTGAAAAACAATTTATTAGATTTAGGTTTGTTCCTAATATATATGAATTCCTAAACAGAAAGGCGCATTTAGATTTTGTTGATGAAATACCTGTTTTTTCTCTAAGGTCTGAACCAATGAACTACGCGACCGCTCAGCTTAAAAAGCGAATCTTTGATATTGTGATTAGCACTATGGTCATAATTTTTCTGCTATCATGGCTGCTTCCATTATTGGCCATTATTATAAAGTTAGATTCGCAGGGCCCTGTATTTTTCAGGCAACAAAGAGGTGGTAAAAACAATAAAGGTTTTTCTTGCATTAAGTTGCGCACTTTATCTCATGCTATTTCCTCAGATACTACAGTACAAGTAAAGCAGGGCGATACCAGGTTAACCAAAGTAGGTAGTTTTTTAAGGAAAACGAATTTAGATGAGCTACCACAATTTTTTAATGTTTTAATGGGTAACATGTCTGTTGTGGGCGCCAGACCACACATGCTTCAACATGACATAAGATTTGCAGGTTTAGAAAATAGGTATATAATACGTATGTTATCAAAGCCTGGTGTAACCGGATGGGCACAAATTAATGGATTAAGAGGAGAAATTAAAGAAACATTTCAATTAACAAAGCGAATAGAGCATGACATTTGGTATATCGAAAACTGGGATACCTGGCTCGATTTAAAGATTATTTGGTTAACTATTCAAAAAATGGTTATTGGCGATAAAAATGCGTACTAATAACTTGTTTATAAATTGAATGAAGCTCTTCGTAGTTAGCTTTGGGACTGAATCTATCATTGTAAGTTTCCAAAGCTAACTTTTTTAAACTGCTTTTTTTTACAAGTGATAGAACATCAAAATAATTTACCTTCTCTCTCAGATCGAGATAATTGCCCGCCTCGAAAGTTAATCCGTTCTGGTTATTTAATACGATATTTTTAATATCTCCAAGTTCGGAAGCTATTACTGGAATGCCTTTCGAAAAAGATTCTGAAAGCACCATTCCAAAAGTCTCATACCATTCTGATGGAAAAATCAAAGCTTCAGCATTTTCGAGTAGTTTTGATACCTCAGTTGATGACTTTTGGCCCAAGTACTCTATATTTTTACTTTTTTCGCATGTATCTAAAACAACATGTTCTAAGGGACCAGAACCAATAATCTTTAAGTTTATTGGTTGGTATAGAAAAGCTTGAAGTAAAGTATTTATGCCTTTCTCAGCAGTTAATCGCCCAATAAAAATAAAATATTTATTAGGTATTTTGTTTTCAAATGTTTTTAGATAAGTAAAATTTGGTTTTACGATCAATTTATCTTTAAATGCTTTAAAATGGCTTTCCGAAAATAAATGCAAAGAGTGTTTGCCTAAAAGTATAAACTTATCTACTATAGTAAGGGTGTTGATTTTATAATGAAAATAGCTAGTTAGCGCAAGCCAAAAAGTTAAAATTTTTGAGTTTTTATAAACTCCCTTTTTAACTGCCGACCAAGGAAAACCAGGTTGCAATGAATCGATAAATAATTCTCCATTGAAATATAAGCTACCAGATGGACATAGAAACCTATAATTATGCAGAGTCATAACCACTGGTATTTGAAGATTTTTAGCTGCATATAAAACTGATAACGAAGCTCCAAAATGCAGATTATGTATATGAATAATATTTGGTTTGAAATGCCTAATAAATTTTTTAGTTTTAAAATATGCGAAAAGATTGAAAGGCATTAAAATAAGTTTTATAAAACTAAAATTGCTATTATCAAATTTCAATAATTCCACTTCATGCCCATTTTCACGCAGAAGTTTTATTTCATTTTCCACAACAATATCTTCACCACCCTGAAGTTTATAAAAGGTATGAATTACCAAAATTCTCATTAATTGGCGCTTTTAGTAGTTTTTGTAAGTTTTATAAACTCATTTTTTAGTTTTCTGATAACCAAAGTATGATAAGCATAAGGAGCTTTAATCTGTGATTGCAATTCTGCAACTATGTTCGTGGCAGGCGAGAACTTAAAATTTCTTTGAGCGCCATCATCAATTGGGGTAACTAAATAATTTACCCCCGATGTATTTGTCGATTCTTCATCAAACCCAATATTACTAACTTTAGATAATTTTGGATAAATTACCTTTAACCTATTTTCAGCAACATGGGTTTGCATTTGAATATCCCAGGTAGAAATTGTTCCTTTAATTTGTTTTTTCAGCATCCTTACCAAATCAAAACCTTCAGCATTAAGACGTTTTTTAAACCCGGGCGAATTATGCATTAAGTTATTCAGATCATTTTCATCCCAAATAATATTTGTAAAACGATTGCTCCAGCCACCCCAACCATAAGAGCAAAATCTTTTATATACAATTGTGTCGTAAATATAATTTGATGCTTTAATTGGAAAAACATAAGCAGTTACACAAAATACACTTTGTTCATCTTTATAAAATTCCAACGCATCTGTAAGAAATTTTAAGTAATTTGAGCTAACAATGAGGTCGTCTTCAACGATGATGAAGCGGTCATAATTTTCGCTTAAAAAAGTTAAACCGGTTCTAAAGTTTGGACCGGTACTTAAATTATGTTCACGGTAATGCTTTATAATATTTCTAAAACCATCAAGATTGTCAATATAGTGACGAACTTCTTTTATAGGTGTATCATCCGAACCAATTTTCGGGCCATCGCTAAAGAAAACGATATCCATATTTTTACATTCGGGGTTTTTTAATAAGGCGTCCATGCACCGTTTCAATTTACTGACCCTGTTGTAACAGAATACGCCAATGATTATAGAATTTTTCATGAATTATTGGATTTAAATTTACGCCAGATAAAAGGGAAGAATGTTTTAAGCCAAATTTTGGTGTAAACTTCTAAACGATGACCAGGAAAATGAGTGGAAATAAAACCCATATATTCTTTGTAAGCTAAACCTTTAGGACTTTTTAGGTGTGCGATTCGCTGCTTTAAATTTCGCTTGACTTTGAATTCATTGTCAAGATTATCATCTACACAAAAACCTAAAACCCCGGGAGCAACAATCGTTTTAAATCCTGCTTTTCCTGCTCTTAAAGTGTAATCAAAATCAGCTATGCTATGGGTGAAATTAACAGAAAGGATTCCGATTTTATTTACCACTGATGCAGGAACAAGCATTATATTGGCATTTGCCATATCACATACCAAATACTCTGTTTCGCTAAAAACGTTGTAACACTGAACTTTACCGGCAGTATATAATTTATGCCCGCCATAGGTAATTTTATTCTTGCGATTATCCATCGTACTTCCTATTAAAATGGCATCCTCATTTCTTATTGAAAAGTAGTTTAATAATCGGGTGATGCAATTTTTAACAAGAAGCGTGTCATCATTCAAGAGCAAATAAAAATCTGGTTTAATTTTAATCGCATTTTCCCAAGAATTTCTCATGCCACCAGCCCAGAATAAACTTCCTGATCCCTTAAAAATATTTACTGAAGGGAAATGTGCCTTTAATTCAATTGCTGTTCCATCTGTAGAATTATCGTCAGTTAGGAAAACATTTAATTTTACATCCGAATCCATCTCCTGTTCGAAGAGGCTTTTCAAGCATGAAAGTGTTTTATCTTTTCTATTAAATGTTGCTAGAAGTACTGCTATGTCCATATTTAATTTTTTAATAGAATTTTCTTAGCACGTTTACTTATTGCTCTGAAATAACTTAAAACGTAGTATTTAAAATATCCTTTTAGATTTAAATTAGGAATTCCTAGAAGCTTTTTTACAACACCCATATATTTCTGATGAGGGACATTTTGTCCATAATTTGGTTGGTTCTGAATGAGTTCATTGTAGAGCTCAGATAAACCGTAAGTCTTTTCGGCTGGCAAATGCCAAATGGCAACATTAACATCGGTGGTTTCAACATTTCTGTAAAACACCGGATTAGTCCATATTCGCTTCAAAATAACTTTGCTTTTACTCGCCTGGAAATTATTTTTAAAGTAGATAAAACTTAAAGTTTGTGCTTCTTCATTAAATTTTGGTTGACCTTTGAGATGTCTTTCCATGAGTTTTGGCCAAAGCACCATAAAGTCATTGTATATAATATTTATGTTTTTTACGCTCGCTAGAAAAAACTCACCTAAATGGTACCCGGGAATTATGTCAATTTTTTTTCCCAATAGATCTTCATAAAGCAGTTTCATATCTTTCCTACTTAAGCCATGGATAACCAAATCGGTGCTACAATCATCTTCAAAAGAAGTAAAACCTTTTGGTGCTGCACTTCGAAACAGCGATTCTACAGACTGAGTAAAAATACAATCTGAATCAAGAATAAGATATTGGTCATCTTGATTCGGATTATGTTGAGCAATATATTCGAGTATAGAAAATTCGTAAAACTGATTTTGAAATAAATTAAAATAACCTTTTGGTGTTTTGTAATTAAAATCGGTAAATCTAATTTCAACCTCTAAATCTTTGAGACTGTCCTCTACACTTCTTCCATCTAAATTAGGTAGTGTTCTAGTATTACTAAAAAGAATATGTTTTTGCTTTTTATTAAACCGCTTACTTGTGGCATAAAACAATAATATACAGCGCCAGTAAATATTTTGGTGTTTTTGGCTCGAAGATCTCTCTCCGGTTTGGGGATAAATACTTTCTTCCCCAATTTCATCCGTACATATCCAGGTGCATATATAATCCATAGTTAGTGTAGCTTTATCTGCTCTGCAGATGGTTGTTGGGTAATAATTATATGTTCTGGCTCTTCAGATTCTTCATTTTCTGGTCTTGTTTCAAGATAATACAGACAGAGGCCAACCATGCCCCAAAAAATTAGTGGGAGTACATAGCTGAATGAAAATATTAGCCCGGCAAGTGAGAAAGCGATAAGAATAATAGATTTTTGATCTAAATTTTTACTAAAAGATTTATAAGCCAGATAGACCAGATAGAAATATTTTAATATCAAACCAAAAAAACCATGATAGAAAAGCATTTCCATAAAACCCTCGTGAAAGTGTTGCCCGGTTTTTTCCGGCCACCAGTCTACCAGTGGGTTCTTCATTTCAAAGCCTTCAAATGTCCAACCGAAAAATGGCCGTTCTAAAACCATCGGAAAATAAATTTGGCGCTGGTCCGCACGAAATTTCCCTGTTCCATCTTCCTTGGCAGGATCTAAAATCTCACTAAATCTGTCAGAGAAAAATTCTAAAGTTCCAGGAAATGCCTGTGAAACCACAAATGCAACTAAAGCAATAAGTAGTAATCCACTTAAAAAAGTTTTTACAACCCTTGATATCGGAGTTAGGTTATTTCTTAAACTCATAAAGAAATAAACACACATCGAAAAAATACTACTTGCCCAAACAGACCTATGTTGATGAATTACAATAACCGTTATGCAAAATAGGAAAGGCAAAAGATTTGTAATTTTACCGTATTTTAAAAATTGATTGAAATACCACAACAGTGGAACAATCATCATAAATATAGAGCGGGCATGTATAATTCTGCTGTCTCCCGAAAACGGACCATAATCGACCATTTCTACTTGCTCTAAACTAAATGAAAATGTTCTCCCATAGATGAGCATGAAAACGATATATAGTAGAATATAAAATTGAGCGATCAATTCTAAAATATCGAAGTTATATTCGCGACAGATGTATTTGATAAAAATTGTAAAGGCTACAGGGAAAAGTATGGTGAATAAAGTAAGTTGCTGAAAGATTGTTCCATAATCTAACATAGATTCGAAAATCATCTTTACAATTACAACGCTTAATAAACCAATGTATATCTTTTCGTTAAACTTTAGATTATTAAATTTATAAAGAACGAATCCAAAAATAACGAGACTTAAAATTTTCTCATACATCAATACAATGTTCGAGATTGGCATAACCAACCATGAGAATGTATTTTCCATGAGGAAAAAGGTAAAAAAGAGCACTAAAATCTCTTTTACCTCAAATTCATACTTCGATATTCTGATTACATAGTTCATTGAAATATACTTCTTGCTCTTCTTATCACTTTAGGGAAGATATGGGTAAGTTGAAGTGCATTTAATAATTGATTCATCATAATAGTTTTTACACTTTTCCTATTATCTTCCCATTTGACTGGGCGCTCGCCTTTTAAATACATACTTTGAAAAATATCTTCCTTTTCTGGAATAATTGCCCTGTAAATTTCAGCCTTCTTATCTACAAGTTCTTTATTGATGTAACCAAGATGTTTAATCCTAAAGTTTGTGTTACTTTTTAACCCTTTTATACCTTTTACATTAGGCGAATCAATAATCAAATCCTGAAAATATCCAGATTTATTTTCTCGCCACATTAATCTATCATGGCCGGCAGAATAATTTAAACGATACCATGACCCTGCAAAATGTGTTCTATCCATAAAATGAAAGCGACGAAATGCGAATTTATTAATGAACCTGTTTTTCATTAATTTATCAAAATGCGCTCTGGTTAATTGCGGCTCAAAAATCTCATCAATATCAATCCATAAACACCAATCTGGGTTTCTTAAGCGAACATGCTGATATAAAAGATTTTTATCTCGCCCTTCATTATAGCCCTCTGTCTGTATTATATCAACAACTTTAGGATGTTTTTTTAAAATTTCAAGTGTCCCATCGGTTGAGCCATTATCTAGCACAACAATTTCATCTGCCAGCTTTTCAAAACAGTTTAACCATTCTTCAGCGAAGAAAACACCATCTTTTACACGCAACATGATAACAAATTTTGGCATATTTTATTAAGGATTATTTGAGAGTTCTTGTTTATCGAATCGTTTCGAGAAAATACTCGAAAACTTATTCTGTATTGTGGATTTTAAATCTTTGTCAATTATTAATAGCAGGATAATAAAAACCATTGTAAAACTGATCCCATTTAAAAGAAGACTAACAATTCTCATACCGCCAGGAATAATTAAATTAAAACCATAAGTCATTCCGAAACTCATGATTGCTGAAAGCGGAATGATTAAAAGCCATTTTTTTAGGATAGCGCCAATAAATATTCCATTTAAAAAGCCAAGTTTATTTAGGCGATAACTGAATAATAAAAAATCTACGAATATGCTAACAAAAAGCATTACTACTAGTAAACCAATTAAGCCGAAATGCTTACTAGCGATATAATATAGTAGACCCGAAACGACTCCTTTAATAATAGTTATAAAACTATTCATCTTAATATCGCCTAAGGCATAGCCCATATTAGACATAAAGTAACCTATAAGCGTAAAAAAGAAACTTCCTACTAATAAAAAAACGACAGAATTTCCAGCGTATTTACCAACCCCAGTCCAAATTGTAATCAGATTTTCGTAATTGGTTATGAAGCAAAAGCCGATAAATATTGCGGCGTAAGAGTAGTATTTAAACTGGGTATAAATTAATGTTTTAATCTCTGCAACGTTTCCTTTCCCATTGGCATGAGAAATTAAGGGCATTAAAGCAACAGAATGACGACCGATAAGAGACTGTGTCATTTGAATTGGTCTCTTATTAATTTCGAAAATTGTGATCATTGACGGAGCAACAAATCTTGCTAATACAATCATATCAAGGCTTGCCGAAAACCCACCAATAATCCGCGAAAAAGATGTAAATGAAAATATTTTGACGAACCTTTTAAGGTGCTCCAGTTGGAATATTATTTTAAGGTGCTCTCGTTTTAACTGTTTCTTAAGTGCCGAATAATTATAAATATTGATGTAAAACGCACGGCAAAGGTTTGCAAAAGCAATTGAAATTACGCCGTAGCCTAAATAAAGCAAAACGACATTTGATATCAAAAAAATGAAATTACCAGATAGCGAACCAATTGCCACTTGTGCCGAGTTTTGAAGTCCTTGATTTATCCCTGATAAACTAAAAGAAACCAAAGACATTCCCGTTGCAATTATTGATATTAAAAGCGCAACCTGTAGACCTTCGTATTGCGAAACGTCTTTATTAATTATTACACCAATTAAAAAGAAAAAAACAATGCCAGCTACAATTGCGAGTAACAAAATAATAAGTGAGGTTACTATACCAGAGCCAATGGTTAAATTTATTTCTTCAGGTTGATTTTGTCCTCTTAATTGCGCAATTTTCTGCTGTAAAACGTCTCCAACCCCAGGATCTGCCAAAGTCATCCAAGCAAGAATATTTCCAGTAGCCAGCCAAACGCCTAAAGTAGATGAATCAATTTTATGCAGATAAATGGGTAATAGAATTAAGGCATTTAAGATATTAGTGATCACATATCCATACTGAAAAATAAAATTCCACTTTAATATGTTTCTATCCATTAAAACTTTTATTATTCAATTAATTTTTGGTCATAAGTTCCACCATAAACCATCCCTGAACCGTAGCCGTAACCGTAGTTGTTTTTACCGAACCCACGTTGTGCAACAGCATTAAATACTATTGCAGGATTTGGAAGATTGTTGAGCCTTATATTTTCATCAATTCTTTCTACAAAAACCTTTGGTGTGTAAGCATGTCTCACCACAAATAAGGTTGCATCACAAATTGGCGCTAATATATAAGCATCAGAAACTGGACCTACAGGAGGTACGTCTACAATAATAAAATCAAAATCTACCTCCAAATAATTTAGTAACTGTTCAGCTCTTCCATTCATAATTAATTCTGCTGGGTCAGCTGGTAATTTACCGGTTAGGAGTACTGATAAGTTTTCATTGATTAACGATGGCTGGATAATATCTGCTTCAGTGGCTTTACCTTCCAGATATTCGGAGATACCAATGGTTTGTTTCAAATTAAACTTATGATGTAAAGTCGGGTGGTTTAAATCGAAATCTAGTAAAGCAACTTTTTTACCTGTCATCGCCAGGGTTACCGCTAAATTCGATGCTACAAAACTTTTACCCTCACCCGCTATGGCCGATGTAACCATCACTCTCTTATTTTTTTTCCCTATACCCAAAAAATGCAAAGTTGTTCTCAAACTTCGGAATTGTTCTGCAATAAGGGTTCTCTGCTGGCTACCTATTACAATATAATTTTTTGATGAGTTTGTACTAATTTCGGCGATGACCGACAAAGATGTAAGCGACTTAATTTCACTTTGAAACATCACATTTCTTCGCATACCCTCTTTAACAGATACGAAAGCAATACCTAAAATTCCTGCACCAAAGATAGAGGCTAATAAAACCATCTTTCGCTTTGGACTTACCGGAAACTCAGATGATTCAGCTTTGCTGATAACTTTACTATCAGAACCATTAGTAATGTAAGATAATGCTGTTTCTTCTTTCTTTTGAAGTAAAAAGGTATATATTCCGCTTTTTATTTGTTGCTGCCTATTAATGTCTACTAAATTCCGTTCAGTTTCTGGCATAGATTGCAGAACAGAAGAATAATTATTTGTGGTGCCGGATAAATTGTTTCTACTTGCGGAGAGGCTATTGCGTTGATTTCTCAGATTTTGCAGAATCTGTGGTTTAATCTTGTTTATCTGGTCAGTATAAGCAACAACCATTGGGTTGTTTTCTCCGGTCGTTTTACGCAAACTTTCTGCAGTAAGCTGCAATTCGTATATATCTTTAACCATTTGGGATAAGCCTGGATCGTTAATTCCTGCCGTTGATGGAACGATACCACCAGTTAAATCTTTCGACTTTACATAACTTTCGACCTGATTAAGAACAGATAGCTGCATATTTATTTCGCCGACTTTTTGATCATTAACACTTACATTTTCCAAATATAATTTCCCTTGTGTACCTAAATCAATGGCCCCGGTTTTCGATCTGTAGTTTTGAAGTTTGCTTTCAATGTCTAACAATTCTTTCTCTACAGACATTAGCCTTTTGTTTATAAATTCCTGTGTATTTGCAGCCAATAAGTTATGTTCTTCGATAGCCGAAGAGCTGTACACATGCAAAATATCGTTAAGAATATCTTCTGCCCTATACTTATCCTGGTCTAAAAGCGAAACATTTAGTATCGTGGAAAGTTTATTCGCCTCAGTGACCTTAATGTTTTGAACAATTGAGGCAACAACCTTTTTAGGGGATGTAAGCGTAAAGCTAAACTTGTCGCCATCAGCGGCTTTGTAAGCCGGATTTAACCTAAACATTAAATCTGCGTATGGCATTTTTAGCCACCTATCGAAAGGGTATTTTTTTCCATCAATTACCACATTACCTTTTTCTATTGTAAAAGTTGTATTCTTTACTGGAATTAAAGAATTTGGATTTTGTACAATAATTTTTAGAGGTGCAGTTTTATACATTACAACATCAGCTAATCTTTCTTTTTTAAAAACTGATGAGTATAACCCTAAATCTTCCACAACTTTGTAAACTATTGGGTTGGATATTATAACTTCTCGCTCGTTATCTACAGTTTGTTTTGTGTTAAGTGTCGAGGCCATCGGGTCGCTAGATTTTAAAGCATCATCAACCTTCCGCTCATTAATTAGAATTCTTGCATTAGATTCATAAATTGGCGGCGTAATATTCAGATAAATTAAGCTTCCAATGATTGCGATTACAAATAATCCTAAAAATAAAGGCCAATAAGGCAAAAGCCTAAAAATGATGTGGCCTTTTGATTCTCCGGGCGCTCTTGGTTCAGATGGTTTTCTCGTGATATTCATATTTTATTTCACAATGCGGTCAATAATTATCGCACCAAAAGAAAGTGCGCTTAATAAAATTGGAATAAGCGTAGAACTTCTTGTTGAACTGGCAACTTTTGCCTTATTAGCTTCAACATAAACGATATCATTCGATTTGAGGTAATAATAATCTGAAGTAAATATTTCGCTGGTGTTTAAGTTAACTCTTTTGATCTTTTTTACACCATCTTCTTCTCTGATAATCATAACATTATCTTTCTTACCATAAATTGTAATGTCACCAGCTAAGCCTAAGGCTTCTAGTAATGATATTTTTTCACTTGGTACATTGACTACAGATGGTCGACCGACTTCGCCTAAAACAGAAACTTTAAAATTTAACTGTCTAACAATAACTATAGGATCAACAAGTAATTTTTTATTTAGCAGTTCAGTAGTAATTTTCTCTCGAAGTTCATTTGTTGTTAATCCGGTAATTTTCATAGTACCTAAAACAGGAAACTGAATATTTCCTTCGTTACTTACCAAATAACCGGGCGATTGTAGATTGGCACCAGTAACACTACTCGTACTAACATAAGAATTGTTAGGCTTGTTAAATATTTCGGTAGCTGCAGGGTTTAAACTGGTTACAGCAATGCTTAATATATCGTTAGGTTGAATTACATTTTTGGAAGATAAATTACTTGCCTTTAAAACCTCATCCTGCTGGTTATTAAAATATACGGTATTCCTACTACTTGAGCAGGAGCTTATAATTACCGAGCATAGAAACAGAAAAATGAAAAGCGGCTGCGAACTGTTAACCAAACCTTTAAAAATTTTAGGCATAATATACTTTTTAATTAATTTATTATCAGATAGTTATATTTTGTTTTATATTTAAAATATTAAACTACTTTTCACAATATAACATGACTTTCTATTATTCTATACGTTTTTTTTCACGTCTTAGTTTTAATACAACAAGGAAATAATTTGTATATCTTTTTTTAAACTAATAATATCAGTTCTATCTAATTCATTAAATAAATTATGAAGAAGTTATCGGTCATTGCATGCTCATTAATCCTAGTATTTTCTTGTACAAAATCTTCTTCAGTACCTAGTGCAAAATCTTCAGTTAATGAAGATGAAATAATAGATCATCCTTTCTACCTATATAATCTTAAAGGCGATGGAACGTCTGATGACACTGAAGGTTTGCAGAAACTTATTTCAGATTCAACTAATATTTATTTAAAAGCTGGCATTTATATCATTAACCAAACGCTTATATTTAAGGCAAATACAAAAATTTATGGTGAAAAAGGTACGGTTATTAAAGCAGGCAGGGAAATCAAAGGCGACTTGCTGGAACATGGTCGTTATATCTTTGCAGAAAAATCAGACAATTCCCTGATTAAAAACATAACATTTAGCCAGTCTGAAAATCCTTATAAATTTAAAGAGTGGGCTAATTCTTGCATTTTTGTTTTAAATACAAGAAATTTTACCGTACAAAATTGCATTTTCAATTTTAATTTAGGTTATCAATCACTTGGAATGGAAGCCGTTTGGATTTCGGGTATAGCATCCAAAAATAATATGATAAAAGCTAATGAAATAAATACTTTAAGCATTCGCTATGCAGAGGATGGTGCCGATTCCACTACTGTCGAAAGCAATGTTATAAATAAATCTTACTCAAATGCGTTAACATCAACAGGGAATCATGTATCTGATTTTATTGCGGGATGTAAAGTATTAAATAATAAGGTTTTGAATGCCGGCAGAATGGGTATTGAAGATTGGGGAAATACTGAAGGTACAATTATTAGTGGTAATTCCATTTCCGGTACAGGCAAAGATCCTAAACAGGCCATAGATGGAATAGCTTTATCAGCCGTTGGAAAAAACACAACAGTTTCCAACAATATAATTAGAGATGGTAAAGTATATGCAATCGAAGTAAGGGGAAATTATGGGGTGAGCGTAACTGGTAACCAAATTTACACTGCAGGTAATACTACCGGGATTATATTGAACTTTACCTTTTTACCTACAGCAGCTGCCGTACCACTTGCCATTGTAGAAAATAATAAAATTACAGATGCATTAATAGGATTACACATTTTTGGAGACTATGAAGCAAAAGTTACGATAAATAAAAATTCGTTTATCAATAATGCGAGTAAGAGTATCAGCATAGAATCGGGCGCCAAAAATTTCATAATTACTTCTAAAAACAATAATTTTAGGTTTTCGGTTCCAAATACCCAAGATAGATTTGCTTTGTTTAGTTACACAAAATTTGAGCCTGGAGATGCACATCAACAATTGATAATGAATGTAGACACAATTAATTTTTTACCATCTTCTGCAGCTGGAAAAGGGGTGGATTTTGGTGTGGTAGTTAGAACCGACAATACACGCTTAGAAAAAATCCGAATTATTGCTAATTACAATAAAAATTCTAATAAAATCCCTGTTAATGCAATTACCGCTTTCGGCGCCAAACCAACCGGCCTTCAATTATATAATAATTTTGTTTCGGGCGGGATTGTAGATTTAAAAGGCTTCTCAAATCCTAAACTAGTAGATAATATTTTTGTGCAATAAATAATACAAATGTGGATATTTATGCATGTAAAGTATGTTTTAGTTTTTGATGTATTACATTGATTACAAATAAGCACAACCTATACGTTTATTTTAGAACATTTTGAAAGTCAGCTTGTTATTGATTCAATTTTCATTATTAACTCTAAAAATCAAATGTATGAAGACTCAAATTATTACCCTGTCAGCCGCTGTGGTTTTATTCTTATCTGTAAACGCAACTAAAACCACTAGGAGCGCTAAAGAAATCAAAGCAAAAACTACAAGCGTGAGTGCAATAGCTCTTGCAGATTTAACAAAAAATTTAGAATATGATTTTGATAAGCCTGCGGTTCGGGATGCTTATTACAAGAAGCTAGATGAGTTAGCAAAAGCCGTAATTGACGACAACTATGCTGTTTCTCTAAAAGGGCATGCCGATGCTATCGGTGCATATAAATACAATTGGGTTTTATCAGATAAGCGAGCTGTAACGGTCAAAAAATACTTAATTAGCAAAGGGGTTAAAGAAAGCAGAGTGATTACAACACCTTTCGGTAGCACAGTTCCTATCGCCTCGAATGCGACTCCAGAAGGAAGACAAAAGAACAGAAGGGTCGAAATCGGCTTGAAAAAAATTGGAGATTAATCTAGCGTTCAAAAGAGGCTAAAATACCTCTTTTGAACTTTATACATAAAGATTTTAATCATTTCAAATCTCAGGATGCGTCTTAGAAGCTGTAGTAACAAACTCCATAAAGCTATAAACCGAATCTGCTGAAACTTTCACTTCGTAACTATTAAGTATGAAAGAAATAATTGAAAAACAGAAAGTAAATAGCTTCCTCAACAAATTGCAATTGGAATGGCCGAGTAGTATCGATCATTACAACCTTAAAACCGAGTCATTAGCATTTATTTATCTTCAAGATGAAGAAAATCCTAAAGAGTTTCTAAAACACTTATTTCCAAAAATGATGTTGTTTGTCGATTTTGAAGTTTATTTGGAGTTAATGATACTAAATCTTGATGGGCAGGGAGATAGACTTATTTACATCAATAGACAGTCTAAAGAATAAACTCAAGATACAATTAAAATTTCTTAGACAGCGCTTTGAATATTTTACTCCTCATCGCTCAATAATATTTTTTTATTATTTTATAATGAATTAGGATTCAGCGCATGGTGACATTGGTAGATAAACCATATGATGTGAAAATCAAACCTAAAAAAGATCTTGATTTTCTGAAACTGATAGATTTAGAAGAATAATAACTATTACTGGTTCATCGCGTTACTTAAAAATCAGTTTCCGCTACTCCTCAATTACATATAAATTAACATAAATAGGCATAAAATTACATGTAGGATTATCTATCCTAGTTTTTATTAAAGCGCTCTTACATTTTCCAGTTCTGAAACCTTAAAGGTCTTATGTCTATCATAAACGACGGAAAAGAGGTATACGAATCAGCTTCAGAAGCAACTGGAAGCATTGAACTAAAAGCTATATATCTAAATACGCAGTAGAAAGAAAAGCCTATGAAATGGAACTGAAAGCCCACCTGGCAATATACTATGGAGCGTCGAATATAATTGAACACAGGATATTAAGCATATTACATACAGCCTGAATATATGTAAAAGAAGCATCAGCATTTAAGAGGATGCTTCGATACTTGTTGCTACAGAAATTGGAGAACAAGCTGCGATAGAAAAATATGATGCGATATCAAAAGAGCCGGCAACTCACGATGACCACCTTAATTTTCTTACCAAACAGCGCAATACATACAGAACTCAATATGTGTTAGAGATTTTGAGGCTTAGTTCTGAACCAAAAGGGTTACAAAATAGGAAGTCCAAAACATTTGACTTTTCATGTTGTTCTACCCACATCACTCATTTACATGCCTCCAAAAACCTTCTACCCTGATTAACGAATACCGGACACTTGAGGTGATAAACCCTTTATTATATAAAACAAATTACTAGGATCGCCCTATGAAAAAAGCCTATATAATTATGGCCCATAAGTACCCAACTCATCTCCATAGACTGGTTGATAGGCTGAATGACGGTTTTTCTCATTTTTTTATTCATATAGACAGCAAATCGGACATGTCCCAATTTGATTCACTTAAAGAATATGGCGCCAGATTATTATTCATTGACCGATTCGATGCAAGATGGGGAAAATATGGAATTACCTTGCCTCTTCTCGAGGGTTTAAGGCAGATCAAAAGCTGTTCGGAAATCTTTGACAGGATAGTTGTGCTAAGCGGACAAGACTATCCAATTAAGAGCAATAAAGCAATTGATGATTTTTATCGGAATTCACCACATTCTATATTCATCAATTTCTTCCAGATCCCTAATTTAGAAAAGTGGCCCGGCAAAGACAGGGGCGGGCTGTACCGCTTTGATAAATATTATTTTGGTGACCGGTGGTACGAAATCCTATGCTCTAGAACAATCAACTTTTTATCCTCATATCTTAGATTTCTAAAGCGACGGATACCAAACCAGATGGCCCCATATGTAGGTTCGGCATGGATAACCTTGGACATGTATGCACTTGACTATATTTTGAAATTCAATGAAAAGTATCCAGAATATCTTCATTTTCACCGGAACACTTTCGTCGCAGATGAAGCATTTATACCTATGCTAATAGGTAATTCCACAGATGAGGAACTGTTGTCTAGAATAGAAAATCGTGAGAAACATTTTATTCTATGGGAAAATGACCATAGTCCTCATCCAAAAACATTGCTAAAGTCGCACTTCGGAATCATAACTCGATCAGTAGACCTGTTCGCAAGAAAATTCGACCAAAATGTTGATGCTGAAATACTTGACATAATCGATGAGCAAATCCTATTAAAAAATTAGTACGCTCAGTAATGGAGTTTAGAAATCGTAAATTCCACATGATGTTCCAAAAGACTGACTCGCTATTATTAATTGGCTAAATAGATGTTGATTGACCCTGCCATAAAAAAAATGATTCTTTCATAAAACCCTATAAACTAATGAGGATACAATAATCAAGAATTGGTGTAATAGGGTCAATCTTAACTGGTTCAGCCAATTTAATGATAAATAAAATTTTACCTACTGCAAGCTTGGGTGGTATAGCGAATTTTTTAGATGACTTTAAAGATTATCTACTGATTCAGGGGGAGAATTGCTTAACTATTATTTAGAAGGTGGAGCATATAATTGGGTATATCACTATTTGTCGTCTGACGCCTTTTCGCCGCTTGTAGATATGGGTGAAGATAAGGTGATTGCATTTTATAACACAGATCCGTAATTTAATGACCCAATACAAGAGAACCAGTGTAAGACATTCAAGTCATCTTAGAAAAATTGTTAATTTTTTTGGAAAAGTACTTTAATTAGGTTCGTTTTTCGAATATTAGGATAGCAGCAAAATATCGTTGAAGAAATCCTACAATTTATTTTCAAAGTTCACAATTAGTGTTCATTAAACCTCTGGTATCAAACACCATATCAACAAACGGTGGAATTTTGACATACACGTTAACGCAATCCTTATTGCGTACAAAAATAAATCGTGACAATTTGTATTTCAAAAAATTTTGTAACAGATTCTATAATATGTCAATCAGGAAACTTATTATAATAGATATCACTTAAAGCCATATTTAGTTTTTACCCTTCAAAATCCACTATATTAATTGTAAATGTTTAATTTAGAATAATCAGCAGAATTACTTTATGAAAGAATATTTTAAATTCAGAGATCCTTTTGATAAAAGCCCCCATAAGTTTGAAATAGGTAATCCAATTAAATTTGATAGGAAAAAAGGCGATAACTTTTTCTTCAAAAAATTCTTCAGTCTTGAACCCGTAGAATATGCAAAATACTATAAATTCCATCTTGATTGGTTTGTTCTTTATAATGACAATACCGAAAAAGAATTTTTTACGCATGTTTTAGACAAAATCGATGACCAAATTGCCCATTATCATAAAAAAAGCATCACTGCTTTGGATACAATCAAGAGCCTCGATGCACTAAGAAAATTTAAAGATGTTGTTGGACACTTCGACAAATGGCACCTCAAAAAGGGCTTGGAAACAGTTGTTTCAGAAAAGGATATTGAGATATTAAAGCTTAAAAAAGAAATTCTATTGTTAAAAAAGCAAATCAAATTACTAAGCCGTTACGAGCCAGATCAGAAAATAAGACTGATGGATGGTAATCTAACACAATTGATAGATTTGATAAAGCAAATTCAGGAACTTGAAACCCCGGATGGTAAAAAGCTCGCTCGCTCACAATCCCAAAGCCCCTGGTATAAGATGATTGGCAGATACTTTCAGCATGGAGAAAGCGAAATTTCGCTTGAGACCCTTCGAAATTACTTTCCTGCCAATAAAACCGGGAAGCTGATTAAAGGCTCTGATGTATCAGAATCCAACAAACTATTCAAAATCATACCGATTAACTCCAATCTATAAAACAAAACGGTTTTGATTTGACCAAACCCATTAAGTGGTCATATAAAATGCCCTTTTCTGATTCAATTTCGTACTGGCAATGTCGCCAAAGTAATTGAATCTTATGTCTATAGAAATTATGACCAAATCTGATTTGATGGATTTCAAATCAGATCTATTTAAAGAACTTAAAGCTTTTCTGGCTCCAGAAAAACCCACTGATAAAAAATGGCTTCGTAGCAACGAGGTCAGGAAATTATTGGGCATATCCCCTGGAACTCTTCAAACCCTTAGAAATAACGGAACGCTCAGTTTTACCAAAATTGGCGGGACCATGTATTACAGCATGGAGGAAATCAACAAAGTCCTGCAGTTTCCAGAAACGTCTAATATTCTGAGATGAAAATGGCTACACCATTAACAATCTTCCTGTGCAAGGCAGCGGAAGACCATGTGATTTCGCCCATACATATCAGTCTCTTTACATCAATCGTTCAGTGCTGGGCAAGTGGTGGCCGGATGAATCCGGTTGTAGTCACCAGGAAAAAACTAATGAGGATTTCAAAGATCAGATCAACCAGCACTTACCATAAGTGTATCACGGATTTATCCAGGTCAGGTTACATTACTTATCTGCCATCTTTCCATCCATCAGGTAGTTTGATTTTTTTAAATAAATGATTTGTATGAACCGGTTTATTGAGAAAGGGTTTTTTAAAAACTTTGAGGGAGCAAGTTTATGTTTTTGTTACCACAAAAACCTTTTTCCCGGGGAAAAAGAACTTGCTTTCCGCTCCCGATGGTCGCAGAAAGTGGCTGCCGCCATAAAGACCTAAATAAGATTAGTATGGAAATTCGACCAAAGAAAAAAGGTGGAAGACCACCAAAAAAAATAAAAAGACAAAGTATGGTCAGACTGCGGTTAACCATCTCTGAGCGATTTCTCCTGGAACAAAAATCAAAGCGAGCCGGAATGGGCATAAGTGATTTTATAAGGCATTCGGTAATGTCAGCCAAGGTAGCCACCAGATTTGGTGAAGTGGAAATCTCTGCTCATAGGGTACTCGCAGGCATGGCAAACAATTTAAATCAGCTGACGAAAAAAGCCCATCAAATGGGCCTGCTGATTATGGCTAAGCGATGTCAGGATCTGATTTCGGAGATTGAAGATCATATGAAAACGATGAATGAATTATGATTGGAAAAATAACATCGGGGAGGAACTTCGCTGGCTGTGTTCGCTATGTTGTTCAAAAAGATACTGCCCGGGTATTGGAAGGCCTGGGCATCAGAACCACTGATGTTACCCGGATGATTGCAGACTTTAATTTTCAACGTTTGGCAAATCCGAAACTAACAAAGGCAGTTGGTCACATTTCTTTAAATTTCAGTGAACAGGACAAGGAAAAGCTCACAGACGAAAAAATGCTATACATGGCAAGGGAGTACCTAGATAGGATTGGCATTAAGGATACACAGGTGCTTTTTGTGCGACATGAAGATAAATCGCATCCGCATGTACACCTTGTATATAACCGGGTCTCCAATTCTGGAAAAACCATATCGGATAAAAACCTATTCCAAAAAAACGCAAAGGTTTGCCGGGAGATGACCAAGCTGCATGGGTTGTTTTTTGCCTCTGGTAAAGAGCATGTAAACAGGAAGGCACTCACTGGAGCTGATAAGATTAAGTATCAGATTTTTGACCAAATCAAACTCGCTAAAGGGATCGCCGGAAACTGGAAAAAATTTGAGCAGGCGCTGAAAAAGCAGGGTATAGACATCATCTATAAATATAAAGCCAATACCCAAATGATTCAGGGGATATCCTTTAGCAAGGATGGCTGTGTTTTTAAAGGCTCAGAGATTGACAGGTCGCTAAGTTATGGCAAGTTAAATTCTGAATTCGAGCTTAAAACATTAAAACAGTCCTATTACCCGGAGAGCCCAAGTGAGCATTCAGTCATCCAGAAACTGATTAACGATGTACCCTTCGAAAATACAGGAGATTCAGTACTTGGGGTTTTGCTGCAGCCCGGATTTCCGGCATCAAGTGAAGAACCGGAACCATATATCAAAAGGAAAAAGAAATCTCAGGGTAAAGATAAAAGCCAGGGAATGAGTAGATAACTAAATTGAGAGGATATGAAAACAATTGAGAATTCAATAGATAATCTAGAGCAGATTTTAGAAGCTTTGGCTTCACAGGGAAAGGATTTGGCCGATGACATCAAGACATTAATCAATACCAAACCGGATGATAATTCAGATGAAATCGAAAGAATACTGCTCTCCTTAAACGATGTAAAGGCAAAACTTGATTTCGAGAATTTAAAAGCTATGTTGATGAGTTTAAACAGGAAAATAGAAAAAGTACCGTACATTATTCCAGTGACACATCACCATCATCTTGATAGAAGTAGTAAGGGTTTGGTTGTAGGCATATTTTCGGGTCTTTTATTTATTGCAGTTTTAACTGGATTAACCGCGTACCTACTGAATCGAAATGCCTCGCTGGCTTTGAATAGTGATAAACTTTTATATTTAAGGGCTTATAATCCAGAATATTTGAACCGTGTGGATTTGGCATTTGTATCTGCAAGGGATAGTTTGGTTAAGGTAGCGGAGGAGAAGATAATTCACCTTAAGCAATTACAGGAAGCAGAACTAAGTTTAAAGAATAAAGAAGCGGAACTTAAGAAAGCAAGACTATTTAAACAAAAGCTGCAAAAAAGGAAGCCAAGCAAATAAAGATTATCGTTTGGCCGACCCACATTTGTGGCCTATCGAACGCCACCGCACATATCCCCGCAGTTCCGATTTTGCATTTACGGAATTTGTGTTTTGTGCAATAGAGGAGAAGCAATTTAATTAGGGCGCTCGTTGCGCCCTTAATTAATACCTGTTTAGCCCGCTGGCAATAATGGGTTCAACCATTTTCCAAAAAAAGCGTAATTTCATGTCTTGAAGAGACGTCGTCTTT
>NZ_RBEE01000022.1 GCF_003725795.1 Pedobacter jejuensis
TGAATTAAAAGGAGAAAGTCTAAGAAAAAAAAGGTAAAATTGTCATGCCGTCAGCTATGACAGGCCAAATCCCCGAGGGGGTCAGTATGGTGCATTACTGGGGTCAATATTGCCAGAATATCCAAAAGTCACTTTAATAAACTTAACATTCAGGAAAAGCTTATTATTTTCCATGAAATCGGACATTTTCTAAATGGAGATCTTTTTAACGGAAAAGAAGTACAAGCAGTAAAAAAAGGATTTGCCAATATTAGCCACCAAAGGGAATTCCATGCCGATCTGGTTGGATTCGGTCTGCTACTGATGCTTGAAAAGAAGAACGGAACGCTAATACTGGAGCGCAGGTTGGATATCTTGTTGGCAATAATTGCTTTGTTTGATGTGATGTATGGCCTACAGGGTGTAGAAACAGACAGTTATCCAAATCCCCTGGACCGTTTGATGTTTTTAATCGAAAATTTTTATGGAGCACAATATGCCGAAATCGTGCACAAAACCTATTCTGATGGAAATGAATTCATGAAACTAATGCCTGATGTCTGTCCTCCTATTGATTCCGTAGAAAATACTGTTGAAGATTATGTAAACCAGGCTTTGGTGAAAGCCTTTAATAAAAATTCATGGTAGTACGCATTAAGTCCATGAAATGTTAACCTATCTTATGTCTATTTATCTGATATCAAAGAAAAAGGGGCT
This sequence comes from Pedobacter jejuensis, assembly GCF_003725795.1. GTDB lineage: Bacteria > Bacteroidota > Bacteroidia > Sphingobacteriales > Sphingobacteriaceae > Pedobacter > Pedobacter jejuensis. The sequence goes on from NZ_RBEE01000022.1 coordinate 697, forward strand.
TCTTATTGCCTCAACCCCGTTTCGTTTCCGTAAGTAGACATTTTCGTTTTCCTCATGAACTCATTGACCATTGATCAGTTTAAATGACATATTCGCCGTATCTGCTTCCTTTTCGCCTGTGAGAAAAAGTGTCAGGCTATCGGCAGATACTGTCCAGATACCTCGAAAATCCAGATCTTCAAAAAAATCCTATCCTTTGATGGGAACCGATGCCGAGCTTACATACATATCAGGCCGGAGTTTGAAAATTTCAACATTGGATTGGCAGACCGGATCTCCTTTTACATATACACCAGCGTGTATCATGATAAATGGATTAGGATACAATGTTGTCAGTTTTAAGGTATGAATACACAATATTAATTAAAAGCCCACTGACAGCAAAACCATTGGTAAACTCTTACATTTAGTATTTGCAGATTTTTCGTTCGGCAGAAGAAGAATGCACTTCTAATTAGAAAAAACAGAACTCAGTTAAGGGAGACGTTTTTTTATTTTGTAATAGGTGTTTATCGTATTCAAAAGTGTATAAAAAATCCATTCCAGTTGTTCCGGGTGCTGTAAAGTTTTAGTCGTATCTTTATTATGTCTGATGTCAAAAGTGTTTACTATCTGAAAAAAAGTAGATACATCTTTTGCCGAAAAGTAGGTTTCAAGGTCATCACGCAAAGGTTCCAAAATATGGCTCAGTGTTTCACAAGCTGAGCGCATCTTATCCATGCTCTCAGGCTTGTCAAAAAATAATGTTCTTGCATGATTGATTTTTTCATCGATTGCAAGATTTCCTGTTGAGATTTCTTGAGATACCAATCCGAAAAGAGGCATTTTTGGTAAACCTTTCCTTGCCTGATCTTTTCCTAAACTGGTTAATTTAACTCTTTGATATAGTACCGATCCGCCCGCAAGTTTTGTTACATGACCAATATTAATAAACTGTTCATCATTTAGAAAGTCTAATATTCTATTGAACTCATCCGGAGTAGCGTAAGCAATCATACATTCTACACCTGATCTGAGCTCAAATTCTTTATTTTCCTTGCCACCAGTAGAATGAAGGTGGCGCAAAAAGTGAAAGGCCTTTTCTTCAAATACTTCTGGAACATTTAGGCTTTTATAGCCATCTTTAACAAATTCAGAAGTAAAGACAATTGGTTCAAGCCCGTTCAAAGTGCGGTTTTTACTGATCCCTGAAAGAATATCTCTAGGGTACAATGAACTATTATTCAGCATCTGTACATATAGAGATAACTCCACCTTAACGTGGCCAACATAAGGTGTTTCGTATTCAATTATACTGCCCGTAATAGGTTTAGCTTCATTACCCTTAAAAATATGGCCTGTTATACAGCACCTGTCGATTGTTAACTCAGAAAAATTCATTAATTGATTGGTTGGGAAAATAAATTAGCAATGTTTGGTTCTAAATTTAACCACTCATCAAGAATTATCATAGCGGAATCGAGCAATTTTTTGTCCCTGGAAGTATTAGCCTGAAAATTATCGTTAAATTTTGAACCATGAAAAAGATTGTTTTTGATGTCACGGATATGAAGATCTATTTTTTTAAATCAGTAATATTATCAACAAATATCCTGTCTACCCATATGATCGCTCCATTATCAAGAGATTGCTTATTTGGTTGATGCTGCAAAATATAATCAACAGCATCTTGTAATTTCTGTTTTTTTGCAGGATCGAAATTATCTTGTATTGCATTCGTAAACAAATCCCCGTTAGGATCTACATAATTTCCCGCTGGGCGAGCATAAACTATAGTGCGTAGTTGTGATAAGAAAGCCCACTATATTCGTATTCAATTTTGGGCCCGAACATTTCTTCTGCCTTTGCAAGATAGTCGAACTGTAAGGTTTGATAATCTTGTATGTTTTGTCCCTGAATTGTTTCCATAAATTTAAATTAGAAAATATTTACCTAACAAAGGTTAATTGAGCTACAAACTTCCTGTCAATAACAACTTGTCGATTACTGTTGCCTCAAGATATTTTGGCTCATGGATTACGGTGCTCAATATTTCGCGCAGATATTCATTGGCCAGGTTTACGATTGGCACCGTTGTGTTATCTGCAGTCTTGATTTCCTTAATTTGCTTGGTTTTGTAATTCCCATGTACAATACCCGAACGGTAAGCATAGATTTTTTTAACATTTGCAAATACAGCTAAGGGTTCGTATTTTTCTGGAAGGTGTTTAGAAAGCAACGTTGAAATTCTCAATGCCAGCTTATGTGTAATTTCATTTTTTTCGCTGTCACTAAGTAACATCTCCAGTGCAATGATCAAATCAACAATAATATCTTCCTCCTCTGCCCTGAGCGTTGACTTATAAAATCTTTTCAGTGCAAAATTGATCTGGTTTTTTTCTGATTTATAAACTCCGGTGAAAATGCTCTTTACCTCCTCAAGTTGATCATCACTAACTTTTTGGAATTCTTCCTTGTTCCATAGGTAATCATCAAAGAAGCCTGGATAATTTCTAACCGAAGTACCCAGTAAGCTTGTAATGTCACTTACATAATTCCCTACCCAGTTAATGGGATGGATTAGTATTTGGGCATAGCCAGAAGTAATGTCAGTTGCAATTTTTAACGTGGTAAAAAACTGTTCGATAAGCATGTGCGGATATATTTTTGCATCGCCAAACGGATCTTGAAAGTAATTTAAAGGCTTCTTATAATAGTAATTTTCAAGCACAAGCTCATGGGTCGCTGACATCATCACCGATTCTAGGATTGCTGGGGAATAAGATTTGATTTTGTACCTGCCCCTTTGAACCTCATCGCTTATGCGTCTGATTTTAATACCTGGAACCAATTGGTAAAAATCCGTTTCAAACTTCACAAAAAGTATGGGAACTGATATATCAAAACCAAGATTCTCGGCATAAATGTAGTTTTCAAAGGGAATATAGATGTCTACAAATTTTGACAGGTCGAAAACATCCCCATGAAGATAATAATAACGTTCAACAAAATTTTCGATGATATCCGCGCATGCAAACGCAAACCATTTGTCATCGTCCTTCTTCTTATTTGGGGTACTGTAATAGGCAATAATTTCTGGCATAGCCATTAACATTTCCAACATCACTAGGTATCCTTCAGAAGCTTCAAGATTCACTTTTGGCGGTGTATTACCATAGGACGGCCTAAATAAGTTTGAAATATCTACTCTAGATGGGTAGTTGCTTATGCCGGGGAAACCGTTTGACTGATATTTCAGCACTGGGTATTCGTTTAGCGTAGTAGGAAAATAGCTGTCTTTGATTGCTGGATTAATAAGCGGCAACACCTTTGGTAAAAAGTCAATAAGTTGTGTAAACAAAGAGTCGTTACGATACATGAACAAATATAGGCTCTTGCACTTATATTAACTAGGTCACTTTCACTAATGGAGTAGAATAAATAAATAATAAGTTTCTTTATGTATTATTAAACTCATTTCATAAATTTGGAAGGATAACATTTGAGCCAAAAAACGGTCGTTTTGACAGTTGGTGAGTCGGAATTGTGTTTTTCAAGTATTTGATAGTCAGAAAGTTATTTAGATAAAACTTGTTCTGGTTTCGTCGGGACCACTTTTACGTGTTTTAAAGCGATTTTGGTTTTTATAAAAAATTTTGACTCATAATGGTTCATTCTGAATGACTGGTTTTAGTGAGTCAAAAACTGACTATTTTTTCCAATTCCTATGCCGGGTAGCAGGGTGCAAAACCCCCATCCGCCCTTTGGGCAACTTCCCATCCCTAACTCGTCATTGTGAGGTTGGTTCTTCACCAACCGTGACAATCTGTTTAATTACAGTTCTTCGTTCTGGGTTGGTTCGACTCGCCGCCGCCGAGGGGCTCCTTCTTTTTCATCCCTAAGTCGTCATTGTGAGGTTGGTTCTTCACCAACCGTGACAATCTGTTTAGTGACAGTTCTTCACTCTGGGGTTGGTTCGGCTCTTCGCCGCCGAGGGGGGTCTTTCTTTTTCATCCCTAAGTCGTCATTGTGAGGTTGGTTCTTCACCAACCGTGACAATCTTTTTAGTTACAGTCCTCCATTCTGGCTTGGTTCGGCTCACCGCCGCCGAGGGGCTCTTACCTTTTTCTTGATAAAAAGGTAACCAAAACTCAAGGCTTGGATCTGATGTCGGCTATCCTCGTCGAAACTTCTATTGCGGCAACGCAAGCACCCGATGAAGAATCGGGCAGGACGCGCTGCCTTGTACAGTAGTATTTTAACGTTAGTGCAAAAGTTTCAACGGGCTATCCTTTCATCATCCCCTATACCGGGTAGCATGGTGCAAAACCCAAATCAACCTTTGGGTACGTTCCCATTCCTAAGTCGTCATTGCGAGGTTGGTTCTTCACCAACCGTGGCAATCTGTTTCGTTACAGTCCTTCGTTCTGGCTTGGTTCGGCTCGCCGCCACCGAGGGGCTCCTTCTTTTTCATCCCAAAGTCGTCATTCTCCCGTAGGCGGGAATCTTAATGCAGAGGTTTTAATGTTTTCTCCTTTCATCTCATCCTCGTTCAACTTGTTTTTTTGCCTCATTGGCGGCGGCCTAGTCCTTTTCTCTTGAAAGAAAAGTACCAAAAGTTCAAGGCTTGGAACTGATGTCGGATAAATTCGTTAAAGCTTTATTGGCGGCATCACAAGTCCCGACGAAAGGTCGGGAAGAACGCGATGCCTTGTGCTGTGGTTTATGAAAGTTTCTGCAAAAGCTTTAACGTTTTCTCCTTCCACCAGTCCCTATGCCGGATAGCAGGGTGCAGAAATCGTCGCTACTATCTGTCATGCTGAGCTTGTCGAAGCACCTTCCCATCCCAAAGTCGTCATTGCGAGGTTGGTTCTTCACCAACCTTGGCAATCTATTTAATTACAGTCCTTCGCTCGGGCTTGGTTCGGCTCGCCGCCGCTGAGGGGTCCTTCTTTTTCATCCCAAAGTCGTCATTGCGAAGCCTGTTTTTCACAGGCTGTGGCAATCTGTTTAATTACAGTCCTTCGTTCTGGCTTGCTTCGGCTCGCTGCCGCCGGGAGGTCCTTCTTTTTCATCCCAAACTCGTCATTCTCGCGTAGGCGGGAATCTTAATGGAAAAGCCTTAACGTTTTTTATCCCCTTAATTAGGAAGGGTCGCATGGTGCAGAAACTCAGGTAGACAAATTCCCCTCTTTCAGAGGGTCTGCTCCGATTTTCGTCGGAGGGTACCCGCAGGGCGGGGTGTTTTATTTCCCTAAGCCATCACTGTTTTGGACAATACCGTGTGTTTGTAAATCGTATGTGAAAGAACGAATCTTGATGTTTTTTTGTTGACATTAAACAACCTTTCGAAAAAATTAAGACATAAACCAGCCCTTAACATGTTTTTTACATGCTTTTACGGTAAACCGTAACAGTAATTAGAAAAAAGATACTTACCTTGTAATTGCGATAACATAGTAATGCACTTTTTGCCTAATTAGCATAAGGGCTGGTTACCAAGTTTAAATTAACCCCTCAAAGAATCTGAAGTAAGCGCTCACTCACATCAAGCCTTTGTTTCTTTTGGGCTATTTTTTTACCTGGAATTTCTTGCAAGCATTAGGATGGAGAACAAATTAAGTTCTTTAACAAATTTTGGATGGAATGATTTTGTGCCACTTCTTTTACGAAGCAGTACGGTTTGATGGCGTTTAATTTCTTCGTTTTCATAAACGGTTGTTTTATGTAAAACGATGCAAACTCAACAAAAGCAGATGGGAAACCAGATTGGTCAGAAACCAATAAGGCGAACTTCAAAGCTTTTGAAACTGGTACCGTCAAGAACCTACTCAGAAAAATCTGAGTCTCGCAAAAGACTGACATGAAATTCGCCCTATTGAATAGTATATCAAAGATATAAAGATTCAATAGAAATGGCGAACTCACGATCGGCTCATGTGAAAGTTGACGGTTTTCACTCATGAGAGACATCGTTAAAGTCAGGTTCCCCCAACTCTATTTGTCGCTATAAATAACTGATAACAAATATAAATAATTGATTTATAAAATCGAAATAATGACTATAAAAATCAATTTTATTTAATATGGCTGATTTAAATAGAATAAAAGTCGCATTAGCTGAAAAGAAAATATCCAATAAATTATTGGCTGAACATCTTGGTAGAAGGGTAGAGACTATTTCAAGATGGTGTACCAATAAACAGCAACCTTCCTTGGAAGAACTTAATTCAATCGCTGAATTTCTTAAGGTTGATATTAGAAACCTTCTATATCCGAGTGATTGGAGTGAGAGCAATGTTGAGGAGTTTGTAGCTAAAAAATAGGGTATTAATGAGTGTGAAGTATTTGAGGAAGAGCTTGATTATACATTTATCAGGTGATTAAAGCCACTAAATTATAATAGAGAGTATATCCTTTGAAACAAAAAACAATTTGAATAGCATATTTATACATAAGTGATTATGATAGAAGAAATTTCAACAATTGAGAATCTAACAGAAGAAATCAATGATGATTATGTTAATGATGATCTATATAATATTAACTCATGGGGAGCTGACTATTCTTTTCGTGAATTGATAGCAATGTATGATGATGGTGATTTAGAAAAACCAGAATTGCAAAGAAAATATGTATGGGGTAAACCTGAGGCCAGCAGGTTTATTGATTCAGTCTTACTAGGCTTACCGATTCCCAGTATATTTCTAGCAAAAACAGGTGAAAATAAAATGCTTATTATCGATGGATACCAACGGTTAATGACTGTCTATGACTTTATGCGAGGTATATGGTCAGGAGACGATAAGCCATTCAAGTTATCCAATATCCCTGAAAAAATAAATTCAAGATGGCGTAATAAGTCTTTCGATGAATTATCGGATACTGAACAACGAAAAATAAAAACGACCACAATCCATGCTATCATTTTTGAACAAAAATCACCTGTCGATGATGACACAAGTCTTTTTCAAATTTTTGAAAGAATCAATACAGGTGGTAGATCTTTAATGCCACAAGAAATAAGGAATTGTGTTTACCAAGGTAAAATTAATTCATTATTATTTGAACTTAACAAAAACATTGATTGGAGGCACTTATTTGGTAATGAATTAGAAGATCCTAGGATGAGGGATTTAGAATTTATTCTGAGATTTTTGGCTCTCAATACCAACTTCATAAGAAGTTATCCAAAGTCCAATATCTCATTGAAAAAGTATCTAAATGAATTTATGGGTAATAAAATAAATAATACTGAAGAATTTATACAAAGTTTTAGAAATGATTTTAACACAACTATTTCAGTTGTTAAAAATTTGTTTGGAGAAAATGCTTTTTATAATATTCAATCTACAGATCTTAATACAGTTAGAAAAAGATTTTACCCGACAATCTTTGATGCAGTTATGATAGCTACATCAATTGCACTCAAAGATGGTTTGGATATTTCTGTAGGTAATGAGACAAGAAGGTTAGAGCTACTGAAAGACCCAAATTTTAGAAAATTCATTTCTGAGGGTACTATGCAAACAGACCATATCAATGGAAGGGTCAATTTGGCATTGAGTTATTTGTACGATATAAAATGAATAATACAACTGTCAAACAAACAATAGATAATTGCTCTTCAGAACTAGAGGAAATTCAGAAAATAATTGATGTCTTTGGTCAGTCTCATTCGATAGTGCCATATCTAACAAATTACGCAGTAATTAAATGTTGCGGCGCAATAGAAAATTCTTTTAAAGCTATTGTAACAGATTTTCATAATTCTTTGCCAATTCAAGCAAAGAATTATTTAGAGACAACTTTTACGAATAGCTCAATGAATCCTAGTAAGGAAAACATCTGTAAAAGTCTTAAACGGTTTGACGAAAACTGGAATAATGAGTTTAAAAGAAAACTAGATTTAGAAACAAATAAGTCACAAATAGATAGTTCATTAAAATCATTAAATGATGCAAGAAATGAATTTGCCCATGGAGGTCATCAGAGGGTTTCTTTTGGTAGCGTAAAAAGCTATTTTGCTGATTCGAGAAAAATAATTGAAATTATAGATGAAGTTGTTAAATGATAGAATTTAATCAAGAAACTTCAGAGGAACTAAAATAGTTATGTCATTACCAAAGAATTTTACTATAAATTGCCAATTTCAAATATTCTATGATTACCCTAATATATGTTTACAAATATCCTTTCGAGAAATGACTTCGAAACCACTGGTGTGGATTGCATATGCCAATCTATAAATTCGCTTCTTCAAATCTGGGAAATTGGGAATGATTTTATAAAAGAAAATGGTGCTATTACTGGAATAACGATGTCCGAATTTTGGGATCATCACGTTGTAACGGTTAATACCTCCTTCATCCTATTACATCAAGGCATGGAAGCATTGCTTAAAGCGCATATTTGCGGACACTCTCCTATGTTACTACTCGAGGCGAAGCGAAATGAATGGCCTACAAAGCCCGGTAATAAACATTTAGATTTCAGTCAGTTCCACCAAGTAGGAGGGGAAAGTCTGTTTATTACTTTTTTTGCAACAGATCCACCGAATCATATGGGTAAACACATCTTCTATAATCTAATTGAAGAGATCAGAACAATTCGAAATAAAATAGTGCATGTTGGCCACAAAAATAACATTGAAGTAAAGGATGCATTATCTTACGCACTTAAAATATTGACTTATTATTTTGGTAAAGACAAATGGCTTGAGTTTTTACGAGATCGCTACAGAAGAAATCCAGTAAATATAAATAGCGTAGAGCGTATCCCATATTTTTGGAATACAATCAATTTTGTATGGGAAAACATTGGTAAAGCTGAGTGTAGGAAGAACTTAAGTTTGGAACGCCAAACCAGATTTTACCATTGTCCAAGCTGTAGTGTTGACTTAGATGGCTTAGCAAGCCACGAGGAAATAAAGTTATCTTTGCTCAGACCAAATGATCCACTATCAACAACCGTGTATTGTCTAATTTGTGATAGAGAGCATGATGTAATAAGGCAAAGCTGTGATAAAGAGGCATGTCCAGGAAATGTGATTTCGGTAGGTGGGTTGGAAAAAATTTGCCTTACATGCTTTAAATAAAATAAACCGTATTAACTAGTAAACTAATTTATGTATGACGGAAGATCAAAGAGTTGAATTGTTAGCGAAAGCAAAAGAATTTTTTAAGAATAAAATTGTAGATTCTCATATAAACGGTGGCGCTCTAAGGGCTTCAAGATTGAGTGATTACAATATTAATCCTTTTTTATATAAATATTTAGCTAACTTTTTAAGAGGTAATAGTTCCTCAAAGAGCATCGCGGAGGCTTTGGTGTACCCAAGATTGTTAGGCTCATCTATCAATACTTCGTTCGGTATGCGCATTCAATCGCTTATTGGCCACCTTTTTGATGGCTTTGGCTCACCAGTCCCAGGTATCGACATTGAGTTTATGGATGCTTTAGATGGTCGAAGGAAATATTGCCAACTAAAAGCAGGACCCAATACGATAAATCATCATGACGTAGAAACTGTTATTAATCATTTCAAAGGAACAATTAATCTTGCAAGAACAAATAATTTAAATATCGCACCGCAAGACATGATCGTTGGTATAATCTATGGAGAAAAGAAGGAACTGAGCAGCCATTATCAGCGGCTGGATAAGTCATTTCCAGTATATATAGGTGAAGACTTTTGGTATCATCTTACAGGAAAAGAAACCTTTTATCTAGATTTAATTAATGTCTTTGGAGAAGTAGCAATTGACGTTGACGGACGAGATAAGTTGGAAGAAACAGTCAATGCATTGGCAATTGAAATTGAACAAACTTTAAATCATAAAGAATAAATCCTTAACGAAATATATTCCTTAAATTAGGCTTATTTAAGCATTTATTTTCTTTTTCTCATTGCAATTTACTTCATTCAAAAACGCTACAATAGATTGACCAATAGCTTTGCCTAGATTTACGGGAACGGCATTGCCAATTTGTTTATATTGGGCGGATACTGGACCTGCGAATTTCCATTCATCGGGGAAGGTTTGAATGCGAGCATATTCCCTTACCGTAAATGGCCTGGTTTCATCGGGATGGCAACGTTCTGTTTGTTTCTGTGCAGGACTACAGGTTAAAGTAAGCGAGGGCTCATCCCAACTGATGCGGCGAGCCATACCCGTTTTTCCGCCACCTAAGAAAAAGCTTTTTTGCATGTATTCTTTCTGGATATCGAGAGGTAAATTTCGCCAATATCCTCCTGGAGGTACCAACTCAAGTACTTTTCTTTTCGAAGCCGGATATTTTGTTCCTGGGGAATCTGGCACATCACAATCAAATAATTTACCTTTTTTTAACGCCTCGCTTAAGTTTAGTATCTCTTTACTAGGTGCAGGGTAATTAAAATCTATATCGATATCTTTTCTTACACCGACTAAAATCAACCTTTCACGTTTTTGTGGAACGTTGTAATAAATAGCCTTTAATACCTTAGGATCAATTACACGGTAGCCTATCTCATCAAGAATGGCAATCATTGTTTTAAGGGTACGTCCACCATCATGATTTTGCAGCCCTTTAACGTTTTCGCCAATGCATATTTTTGGTTGCGTTTCTTGTACTGTTCTGGCAAATTCGTAAAATAATGTTCCACGGGCATCTTGAAAGCCAAAACGCTTACCTGCATAGCTGAAAGCCTGGCATGGAAACCCCCCAGTTACAACATCAATTTGATTAGCCAGTTCCTTAAAAGAAATATTTCTTATATCTCCTTCTAAAACATTCCAGTTTGGTCGGTTTGCCCTTAGCGTTGCAGCAGCATACTTATCAATTTCATTTAGTGCCACGCATTTTAAGCCTGCCTGTTCCATGCCGATGGCCAAGCCGCCTGCTCCTGCAAATAATTCAAGTACGCTATATTCATTTGCTGGTTTAGAATCTTGGTTGGTGGTGTGGATGTTCATGGCTTTAACTTCGTCGAAAATATCTAACTGGCTTCTTTTATAGTACCGGTAATTGCTCATAGGCTCGCGAAAAGCGGTAAGCTTTCCGGCATTGTCCCAACGGCGAATGGTTTCTTTGCTTTTGCCTAAAAGCTCAGCAACATCATCTAATGAAAGTCTGTCATCGATAACCATATTATACAACCTTATACATGGTTACAAATATACAAGTGTAAATAACTTTAGCAAGAATACTAATATATTTAGTTTTCCACAATTATTTTGCTAAATAATCCCTGGAATAGGCTGATTTCTGGCAGATTCTAAATAAAGTAAAACCTGATTAAGGCACTTGGTAAGCTGTTTATTTATTTCGTGATCCCAAAAACGCATGACAATATATCCTGCCTCTTCTAATTTTTTCTGGTTAGTGCTATCTCTCTGCATATTTCTTTCAATTTTGGGAATCCAGAATTGAGCGTTGGTTTTAATTGTAGTTTTCTTTTTGTCCCAATTGAAACCATGCCAGAAACTACCATCTACAAATATCGCTAAACGATATTTATTGATAACAATATCGGGTTTGCCGGGCATAGTCTTTACATGTATGCGAAATCGAACTCCCTTAGCCCATAATGACTTTCTCAAAAGTACTTCGGCTTTTGTATTTTTTGCCTTAATATCCGCCATTCTTTTACTGCGTTCGGTAGTCGTATAAAAGCCAGCGGCTTCTTCAAAGCGGGGCACTTTTATGATATTGTTCTCTTCAGGATATTTTGGAGCAGGCACAAGATAAAAACAAATCTTGAGCAAATAAGTTCTTTAATGCTTACGCTAATAAATGATATAATCCTGATTTAGACAATTATTATTGATAGCATATTAATAGTCTGTTAGGTAATGATGAATATCGGAAACTGATAGATGGTTAATACCGAATTTAGCAAAAATATTTCGTGAACGTTGAGGTAATAGATATCTTGCGTCTAAATGATCCCTAATCATGAACGCTTACCTATAAACCTTTTAGCCGCCAGTTTCAATAATACTGCCGCGGCTTATAAATTCTATTAGTTTCTGGCTATTTTAGATGAGGTAGAAGACGGGCAATATTATATATCGAAGCAGAGATTGTTTACCGGCATGGTTGCTACCAGTTGGTTTACCATTAATTATTTCAAAATTAGTTTTGGCAAGCAAGACCAGCTGCATGAAAAAGTTAAACAAATTGCGGCGGCGGAGGGGATAGGCATTGATGAGGAGCGGAATAAGATAAAAAGCCGCTTAACCAACAGTGGGCGGTTATCTACGTAACAGTTATTGTGGCATTTTAATAAACAGGTACCACATTGGTTTTTAAGTCCGTGGTTTCCGCAACAAGGAGAAACCCGAAAATCAATTTATGAAGCATCGCAAACTTTTGAAAACGACTGCCTGTATTCATTAGAACAGACGTACATTACAATTAACCCCATCTGGATAGACCACCTCAGTAGAAATGCGGGGATTTTAAAAAGCTTCTGTTACTGGAAACTGAGTTTGTATCTGCAAAAACATAATCCCAACGTTCCGGATATACCGAACAAACTGGTTAAGCCTGCTAAAAGAAATGGTTTGGCAAAACAGCGAAAGGTTTGGGATGTGGTGATAGAAGAGTTGGGCGGTGTAGATTGCATTTATACCAATACCAGGCTCTATAAAAATGGTTTTGCAGTAGAACACTTTATTCCTTATGCATTTGTATCGCATGATTTGTTCTGGAATTTAATACCGGCTTGTCCTTCTTTCAATAGCTCAAAATCGGATAAGCTGCCGCAATTGGAGAAATACTTTGATGCTTTTTATGGTTTGCAAAAAACGGCTATCAAAATCATTAAATACAGGATGCCAAAAGAAAAACTGTTGGAAGATTACCTGAGTATTTTTCCGGATTTGGAAAGTTTGCAGAAATTACCGGATGATTATAAGGCAAAGTTTAAAACAACCATTGAACCTTTAATTACTATTGCGGGCAATAATGGCTTTGAGTATATGTTTTAAAATAACGTTACTTCAAAATAGATTTTCAACCAGCCCCTCCTCCGTAATATTCCCGTTACCTGAAACTTTCTCAATAGGAGCACCCGTATATATACGTAGTTTCTGACTAAAACTCCAAACAAAAATTAATGATTCGTAAGCGAATTTTGATACTAGATGATGATTATGATATTTTAGATTCACTCACGACCCTGTTTGAATACGAAAATTGCACCATTGTAACCTTAAGCCAGTTATTTACTATCGATGTGATAGAAGATATTCGTTTGCTTAACCCTGATGTGATATTGCTGGATATTAATTTTGGCAAACACAATGGTATGGATATATGCCTCAGGCTTAAAGAAAATCCAGATACTGCTCAATATAAAATTATATTAATGAGTGCCGGAAAATATGCTCACATAGCTTTTGATAGTAAGTGCGATTTCTATATTCAAAAACCATTTGATTTAGACAATCTAATAGAAGTTGTTGGTCTTCATAAATAGAAAAACATTAATCTTCTATACTGCTATAGGCTTCAAAAGCAATTTCTAAGGTTGTTTTTTCGGCATAAAGAACAATTTCTTTTGGTGCCGAAGTTTCTATTTTCTTAAAAATAGTTAAACAGTTTGCTATGGTATTCAGTTCGTATGCCGGTAACAGTTCACGTAATTTTAGAGGGTTTATTTTTAAAATTGTGTTGCTGTCGTAATTGTTTTGTTTAATCATTACAATATCCTTCTCCTATTTGGTAGTTTCCTCTACTTTTCATAGGGACAACCTCACCACTTTCTAAATAAATTTTATACAAAGGCTCTCCATCGGCTGGTGATGATTCGGTACTGATGGCCATAATCACACCGCAAAACTTTTTTTTGCAACTGCTAAACATTAATACAGAAACACATGCGATGAAAAGTAACTTTCTCATAATTAACATCCTCAATTCAAAATTGATACCAACTTGAACAAAAAGTTGTGTAAGTTGTATGATTAAGTGTATGTCTTTTTAAAAAAGTATTTGTTTTCTAAAGCTTTAAATTTAATTTTTGGAAATAATTGCTGTTGAAGCTAATTAACCGGAAATAAGGTAAGTAGTTGATTATAAATCACAAAGCAGCATTAATTTCTAAGGTAAAGTTAATAAAACCTTTAAAACAGAAAAATATTTTTAAGAAAAAATACAGATGACAGGGTTGTAAGCTATTTAGAAGCGAAAAATTTATTATCCCAGGCAATAATTGATAAATTGAAGGATTTTATGGGCAATTTTTAATGCCCAACCACATTATTATAATGCTGATGCCTAATAAATTTTGAATTTGATGCTTAACTATGGCCCGTTCCGCTAAAGTTGGCTGTATTTTCGATTGCTGCGTTGGCAGATATGGATGGAGTAGTTTCATTATAGGATATCGAAACAATTTCCAGGTATTCTTTTAATTTATCGAGTTTTTGATTTACCAGTTGCTTTTCTTCTGAATTATGCTCGGGAGCGCCATCCATAGATTTGATTACATCGAGTGCATAATCCATAAAATCTTTTACATTTTCTGATAGGAATGGTTTTGCTGAAATCATATGCGCTTTTGCTATTTAAATTATTTTAAAGCAACAAGAAAAGCCGATTAAAGTTTTAAAAGAATGGTTTAAAGCCGATGATATTAATGGCTATGTTTCTTAAAGGAATTACAACGCCTAAGCTTCATCATCATGCGATTCGTATTTGCCGCTGATGGATGAAAATTCAATTTTATATACGATAAGGTTATCGTGCTCTGCGGGGTTTATACCATGCGATGGTTCTTGTGTTGGTTTGCTGGTTAAAGGCATTATCTTATGAATAATGCCCTGCATCGCTTGTTGCCTGGTTTCTCCATGCAATTCGCTAAAGGTTCCTTGTATGATAGCGCTTTTCCAGTTAAAAGTGTTTACAATTTCATCAATAAGGAAACATACTTTTGGGTTTGCCCGCATCATATCTATCTTCTTGCCATTGCCCGAATGTGCGTAAATGGCATTTGCGCGGTATACATAATTAATAGGAACCACATAGGTTTCGCCATCGTTAGAACAACCCAACCTACCAATCACCTGTTGATTTAAAAAATCAAGAAGCTGTGCTTTATTTAAATCTCCCAACATAATGCTATTCCCTTGTAATTTACATTAAAGGTGCGCAATTACTGAGTTTACAAAAATGATGAAGATCACTAAATTGGACGATGTATACAGATGTTTATCTGATTAAAAACACTCCACTTCCCAGCAGCGTTGCCAGGTTTTACCGGCATCAAGTTTAACAACACCTTCTTTGTTATTAAATTTTTGGTTGTGGTTCACGCTGTCGGCGACACCACACCATGGTTCAAGACATACGAATGGAGCATCTTTAGCTGCCCAAATGCCAAAGAAGGGAAAATCATCAAAATGAAAGTGTAAGCCAAAATCGTTCTTGGTGTTTAATAAGCTGATGCAATTGCTTTGCATGGTTTTAAAAACCAAAGCATCGTTATAAAAGAGTTCGTGTTTTAAATTTAATTTATGGCCGCTTAATTCTATGGTTTCCGTTTCATCTGCTACTAAACCATCCTGAAGCTTCCAATAGGTTAAGCGTTCATCATCATTAAAAGCAAGGTAATAATCTTCGTAAACGGTTTCGGGTGTATTAGGAACGGCAAATGCCGGATGTGCCCCTAAAGAAAACAACATTTTTTTGCTGCCCTTATTTATAACACTATAGGTTAGGCTTAACTTTCTATCAATAATTTGATAATTCAGGTTTAACTCGAATGGGAAGGGGAAAACTTTTAGGGTTTCAGCGGTATCCGATAAAGTAAAAACAACTTCGGTTTTGCTTATTTGCGCTGCTGTGAAGTCGTTATCCCTTGCGAAACCATGCCTTGGCAATTGATAGCTTTTATCTTTGTAACTATAGCTGTCGTTTTTTAATGAACCCACGATAGGGAACAATACCGGACTATGCTTTGCCCAATATTTTGCATCTCCACTCCAGAGGTATTCTATTTCAGTTTCTTTACTATATAAACCTTGAAGCTCGGCACCTTTTGCCGCTATATTCACTTTTAAAAAATCGTTCTCGAGTGTTATCATTACAATTAAAAGTAACAAATTTGAACATAATTTAGCAGCCTTTTACAATTTAAAAGGAAGTTATTTTCGAAAGCTTTATTCCTTAATAAGTTTTTGGGCTATTGTGTCCAGGTATTTTTTTATTTAAGTTTGATAATCATCCAGCACAGCATACGCTCTACCTTTTAGCATCCCAATTATGGCTATCGATTTCAGTAAATTAACAAATACAAAAGTTAAAGCAGCCATAGATGCATTACAGAAAGGTGATGCCAAGGCCTGGTTCCCTTTATTTGCTGCTGATGTGATTTTGTATGATGATGGAAATCAAATGCATTTTAATAATTTTTTTAAAAAAGCTTTAGGCAAAGAAAAGTTTACCAGTATTGATAAAGTCGAAAATAACGGACTCGATGTGTATGGCCATTTTCACTCCAACCAGTGGGGAGACTTCGAAACGAATTTTAAATTCCAGATAAATAAGGATGGTAAAATTAGCCGGCTGGATATCAGTCCGTCACTTTAAACTTCCCCCGCTGTATTAAAATTAAGCTCGTTCTTCCCAAATACAGGCAATGTTTATAATGGTTTGTACTGCTTTTTCCATATCCTGAACGCTTACCCATTCTTGTTTGCTATGAAATGCATGCTCGCCGGCAAAAATATTTGGGCAAGGCAAACCCATATACGATAACCGGGAGCCATCTGTACCACCACGAATGCTTTGCTTTTTAGCGGTAACGCCTGCCCGTTCAATAGCCTCAATACCATAAGCCAATACCTGAGGATGTAAATCCAGAACTTGCTTCATGTTTCTGTATTGTGCTTTTACCTCTAAATTAAAGCTGGAATTTGAATAATTTTTTAGGATCCCTTCTGCAGTTTTTCTTAAAACCTCTGCATGTTCGGTTAGTTTTTCATCTGTAAAATCGCGAATGATGAATTGTGCTTCTGCCTGCTCAACTTGTCCTTTTATCATCACCGGATGGATAAAGCCTTCTTTCCCCGATGTGGTTTCTGGTGTAAGGGTATCCTTTGGCAATGCGGCAATAATTTCAGCAATGATTTTTATGGCGCTTTCCATTTTACCTTTAGCAAAACCCGGGTGACTGCTCACCCCATTTATGATTAAGGTTGCACCATCGGCCGAGAAGGTTTCATCTTCAATCGAACCTAAAGTCTCCCCATCTACGGTATAAGCAAAATCAGCCCCTAATTTTTTCAAATTCGCTTTATCTACACCTCTGCCGATTTCTTCATCAGGGGTAAAAAGAATTTTAACGGTACCATGTTTTATCTCCTTATGATGAATCAGGAAATTTACGGCTTCCATGATTTCGGTTACTCCGGCTTTGTTATCGGCACCGAGTAAAGTGGTACCACTTGCGGTAATAATGTCATTGCCAATTTGATGTAGCAAATCTTGATGTTCTGATGCCTTTATGATAATGGATTCATCATCTGGCAGTATCAAATCCTGTCCTTGGTAGTTTTGATGAATGATGGGTTTTACATTTTCACCACTACAATCTGGCGAGGTATCCATGTGTGAGCAAAAACAAATTACTGGCACTTTCTTATCTGTTGGTGACGGTATGGTTGCATATACATAACCATTTTCATCCATTTCAGCATCTGTAATTCCCAAGGCTAAAAGTTCTTTAACCAGTTCTAAACCTAAATTCTTTTGTTTTTCAGTTGACGGACAAGTATCGGAACCAGGATCAGATTGTGTATCAATTTGAGTATATTTAATAAACCTACGCTCTAAAGATTTGTTAATGTTTTGGTACATAGCCATAATTCCAAAGTTAATAGTTATAGATATTGGATAAACATATTATTTTTGTTAAAAAAAGCTTATGAGATATAAACACCTGAAAACTACATCCCTAACCCTAATTTTATTGTTTTTTACTTTGCTTAGTCAAGCTCAGTCTAATTATTACAAGTGGTCTATCGGATTTGGTGCAGGTGCTAACTACTCAAGAACCGATGTTGTTCGTGGTAATTGGGGGCACACATTTTCTGGTACCATCGACCATAATTTTACCCCATTTGTAACCGTAGGTTTAGAAGGGCAATTTGGCATGATTCAGGGTGGAGATATCTACACCGACCGAAATAACCGGCAGTTTGTAAATCAATATAAGGCTATTAATGCCAATATGAAAGTTATGCTTGGCGAATTTGTAGATTATCGTCAATCAAACTTTTTATATCACATAAGGGGCTTATATGCAGGCATTGGTGTTGGTGCAATAAAAAATAACATTACAGATATTGTTCGGATAAAACCTGGCTTTGCTTTTTTCGATGCAGGTTATGGTCCTTTCCCTGGTGAAGATAAAAGCGTAAATTTATGGGTGCCTTTAAATTTGGGCATTAATTTTTATTTTAAGGATAGATGGGATTATGCCCGTTACGTGCTAACCGTAAATGCGCAAAGCAACTTTACTTTTGGCGAAGGTTTAGATGGCTATAACGACCCACCATCCACATTCGATAATGAGGCTCCGGATACTTATAATGTATATAGCATTGGTTTTAAATATTATTTTGGTAATATTAGATTTTTCCGAAGAACACTTTAATCAATCCCTAAATTAATACATGAGAAACATCTTTCTGGCTTTGTTGCTTTTTGTTGGTTTGCAAAGTATGGCACAGCAAACCCCTTACGAGCGAAGCAATAAAAAAGAAACCACTACATATAATGAGGCAATTTCTTATTACGAAACTTTAGCAAAAACATACCCAAAGGCTAAACTTTTAACGTATGGAAGTACAGATTTTGGTAAGCCATTGCACCTTTTGGTTTTGTCGAACGATAAGGTTTTTGATCCTGCGGCAATCAGAAAGCATAACAAGCGTATATTGCTGATAAATAATGGCATTCATCCGGGTGAGCCTGAAGGAATTGATGCATCGATGATGCTTGCCAGAGATTTGCTTAAAGGGGACAAAATTCCTAAAGATGTGGTGGTGTGTATCATTCCAATTTATAATATTGATGGAAGTTTTAACAGAAGTGGCACATCAAGAGCAAACCAAAACGGACCGGTAGCTTATGGCTTTAGAGGCAATAGCAAAAACCTTGATTTGAACCGCGATTTCATAAAAACAGATAGTAAAAACTCAGCGGCTTTTCAGTTAATATTTAACACCTGGCAGCCCGAAATATTTGTAGATACCCATACGAGCAATGGTGCCGATTATCAGTATGTGATGACCCTGATACCTACTCAAAAAGATAAGTTAAATCCTATTTTATCTGCTTACCTAACCAAAACACTGGTGCCCGATTTATATCGAGGAATGGAAAAAAAGGGCTATCCAATGGTTCCTTACGTAAATTCTATAGGACAAACTCCAGAAACAGGCATTACTGGTTTTATCGAATCACCACGCTATTCTACCGGATATACAACCTTACACAATACCATTGGTTTTATGCCCGAAACGCACATGTTGAAATCTTTCGATTTGCGGGTTGATGCAACCTACAAGCTTTTACAAACTTATATTAGTATTGTTGAACGTGATGCAAACCTGATTGGTGAAAATAAGCGCAAAGCGGATGAATTTGTTGCTAGCCAAAAGGAATTTGCTTTAGAGTGGGTTTTGAATAAAAACCTTGGAGATAGCATTCCTTTTAAAGGTTTTGAAGCAGGGAAAAAACCAAGCGAAGTTAGCGGCTTTGATAGATTGTATTACGACCGAAATAAACCTTTTACTACATTTATTAAGCAGTGGAATAATTTTGAACCTTCTGTAAGCATTCAAAAACCCGTTGCCTATATCATTCCAAAAGCATGGGATAAAGTAATTGCATTACTGAAACTAAATCATGTAAAAACAGAACAGCTTAAGGATGACATAAAACTTGATGTTGAAAGTTATTACATCGGCGATTTTAAAACCGGCACAAGGCCGTATGAAGGGCATTATGTACATTCGGCGGTTAAAATAAATCCTGTTAAGCAAACCTTGCAATATTATGCAGGCGATTACGTAATTTATACCAGCCAGGTTAGCAATCGTTATATTGTAGAAACCTTAGAACCACAGGCAACGGATTCATATTTTAACTGGAATTTTTTCGATTCGATATTAGACATGAAAGAACATTATTCGGCTTATATTTTTGAAGATACTGCAGCAGAATTGTTAAAAAACAACCCGGCGCTGAAAGCCAAATTGGATGAAAAAAAATCTGCAGATACCGTTTTTGCAAAGAGTGGTTCTGCTCAATTGGAATTTGTGTATAAAAATTCTGATTATTACGAAAAAACCCATAACCGATACCCTGTGGCACGTTTATTATCAAACGTAAAACTCAATTTAAAATAACATCAAATGGAATACTTTAATATAGCCCCGGTAGCATCCGTAATTTTTGTTTTTACCATTATCACAAGCCTTTATGCTTTTTACGATAATGGAATCTACGGTAAGTTTATGCTTCATCCTTACAGTGTATCAAAAGGAAAAAATGTTTATACGCTTATAACCAGCGGTTTAATACATGCAGATTGGATGCACTTGTTTTTTAATATGTTTACTTTTGTTGCTTTTTCTTTTAAGTTAGAACGTTTAATGGGCAGCTGGCAATTTGGTTTGCTATACTTTTTGGGCTTGGTTTTGAGTGATTTGCCAACGGTTTTTAAGCACAAGGATAACTTTCATTACAATAGTTTAGGTGCCTCGGGCGCAGTTAGTGCGGTGCTTTTTAGCTACATATTATTCAATCCGATGTCTAAAATTTACATCATGTTTATTCCTATCGGGATACCTGCTGTAGCTTTCGGAGTGATTTATTTGATTTATTGTGCTTATGCATCCAGAAATTCGAGAGACCACATTAACCACGATGCACACTTTTTTGGGGCTTTAACCGGTTTAATATTTACGATAATTTTCGTTCCGGGTATTATACAGAACTTTATATCAATGTTAACCGGCAGCAATTAATGTTACGTCACCCTGAATTTATTTCAGGGTCTTATTTACAAGAAAGATGCTGAAATAAATTCAGCATGACGCGTCGTAAAGCAATACGGTAATAAAACATTTAAATATTTAGTCTAAGAATCAATTCAGATTAATAAAAGAAATTTTAAATTTCAGGTAAGCAACGTTTTTTTTAGTTTACGTCACCCTGAATTTAGTTCAGGGTCTTCTTTGCAAGAAAGATGCTGAAATAAATTCAGCATGACGTGTTGTGAAAGCAATACGGTGATAACACGGTAAAATATTAAGTTTAAGAATCGAACGCAGGTTAATAGAAGAAATCTTAAACTTGAGGTAAGCAAGGTTTTTTTTAGTTTACGTCACCCTGAATTTATTTCAGGGTCTTCTTTGCAAGAAAGATGCTAAAATAAACTCAGCAAGATGCGTCGTAAAAGCAATACGGTGATAAAACAGTAAAATATTAAGTTTAAGAATCGAAAGCAGATTGTTAAAAGAGATTTTAGATTTCAGGTAAGCAAGGTTTTTCAAAAAAGCTCATCGGATTATCCGGGTCTTTAATAATCTCGAATTTTACATAACCCCAAGGTTTCCAGAAGGTTTCTAAAACGTGTGCGTATATTTTATGCTGCCAAACATCAAAAAGCGGTTTGCTCATATTGCCCCGTAACGGCATTGCTTCTATGTAAATTGTGCCTTCTACAGGCATAAAAGTATATTCGGGTAAACGGTTAAACAGATAGGCAGAATAATAAAACCGAGCCGTTAACTCTTCAAATTGTTGGGCGGTTAAAGCTTTCCCTTTTACTTCATCAATAATTTGCTGGTGGTAACGTTTGTTGGTTCCGTTATCCTGCAAACAGGCTATAATCCCGAAATCTTTCATTTTTAGTGAGAAAGTAAGGGTATTTATTTCATCGCGAAAGCTGAAAGGCATTTCTTCATCTTCGAGCTTTACTACCGTAATCGACCAAGGTTTAAAATCTTCGAAGCTTACACTCGTATACAGATTCTGCATCATGAAATTTAGATTGGCAAATTTCATCATTAAAGATTGCGACATGTTTAATCCATCGGCTGTCATTTCTTTGCGCAAAGCAGAATGCATTTCGATGTAAATAAAACCATACAAAAATTTGCCAAGCCAATTGAATAAATCCAGCTCATTTAATGCCGATACCTTTTCATAGCCTCCCAAAAATGCTTGCTCAATTTTAGCCTCCAAAGGATTTAGGAACTGTTCATTCACTTCGCTATTTATGGGAATAACCAGGGTGTTGTAGGAGCGAATGCTTTCATCCAGAAACTGAATCTGTTCTTCACCGCTTAGGTTAGCAAGTTCTAAAAGCCAGTTAGGTATCAACGGAACTTGCAGCAATGGAGAACTAAATGTATTTCCGCTTAAAAAACAGGTTTTGTAAAGAAAATCAAATTTTTGAAATGGATTGTATAAGCCGGTATTCATCTGTGCAATATTAGGTATTATATATTTATGTAAATAGATTGATAATTATTTTAACCGAATAATTACTAATCCGAAAAAGGATACGGACAACTTGTAGAGGAGGCTTTGTTAAATTTATCTTTACCTATTAACCAATCCTAAGTTCTATATAAATCTGCCTAATCTACATACTACTTCCATAAAAGAACCATAGCTGAATCTCTGCGTAAATTTGTGTGATCTGCGGGAAAACATTTTACAATTATTATTTTGCAACCTTCCATCAAATTCCAATAATCAAAACAAAAAATTCCTTAATATTTGAATCAATCGATCTAGAATAATCGGATAAAATACCGTAATCTTGAAATGTTTTTTGAGAATATAACCTTGCTTTAAACAATGAAAATTAGCACCACCCAATATGAGTTGGAATTGAAACATCCTTTTTCGATTTCGAAGTTTACCCGAACAAGCACACCATTAATGCTATTGAAAATTCAATACGAGGATGTAGTTGGTTATGGGGAAGCATCGATGGTACCTTATATGGGCGAAAGCTATGAAACAGCAGACGCATTCCTAAAGCTTGTCGATTGGAATAAAATCACTTACCCCTTTAATTTTGAAACAATAATTGCTTATCTCGACGATTTGGCAACCGGGCAACCAGCCATTAAAGCGGCGATTGATATTGCCTTGAATGACATACAAGGAAAAATTTTAAATAAACCATGTTATGAAATTTATGGCGCTGATTTAGCCAACATGCCGGTAACTTCATACACGATTGGAATTGATACACCGGAAATTATCCGAGAAAAACTGAAAGATGCTGAAGCATTTAAAGTAATAAAAGTTAAACTGGGTAGAGATAATGATAAAGAAATCATCGATACCATTCGAGGGCTCACCAATGTTCCGTTGTATGTAGATGCAAACCAGGGCTGGACTGATAAAATTAAAGCTATAGATTTAATTTACTGGCTACATAGTAAAGGTGTATTACTGATTGAGCAACCTATGGATAAAAATAATCCTGATGGAAATGCCTGGTTAACAGAAAGAAGTCCGGTTCCGTTATTGGCAGATGAAGCTGTACAGCGACTAGCTGATATGGATAAACTTAAAGGTGTTTACCACGGCATAAATGTTAAATTGATGAAGAGTTGCGGCATGTACGAAGGACACCAGATGATTTTGAAGGCCCGCTCTTTCGGGATGAAAGTTTTAATTGGCTGCATGAGTGAAACCAGCTGTGCTACCTTAGCGGCTGCGGCTTTAGCGCCGCTTTGTAACTGGGCAGATTTAGATGGACCATGGCTTACCAAAAACAATCCATTCGCAAATCCACCGTTCAAAAATGGTAAATACTTGCTTAAAAATTTGCCAGGATTAGGCTTGGAAGGTGTTACTCCGGATCTTTTTCCTTATACGATCTCCTGATTTCTTTCATCAGCTGAACCTTAAAATATAGCAAACAAGCCGCCGTGCCAACTAAAAAAGCAGCAGGTATATATTTACCATTATTGTAGCACCATATCAATCCAAAAATTGAAAGGATGATGCCTAAGTTGTAAAAGATATTTAATGCGAATTTCTTACCCACGATTATTGTTGAATTATTGAATGATAGCATTTTGAATGAGTGAATGTAATTAGCAGTAAGCCAAATCTATCATTCATTTAAAAGTTTTTGTAACGCCAAATCACTTCGAAATGGAAATATGATGCCCAAAGATTGAAATTATTGAGGGAGAGCATTTTGAATGAGTGAATGTAATTAGTAGTTAAGCAAATCAATCATTCATTCATTCAAAATTCAATTATTTAGTATTAGTAAACCGGCATATTTGGGTCGTAAGCTTCTTGCCAGGCTAAAATACCACCTTTTAAATTGTATAGGTTTTCAAAACCATATTGAGCCTCCAATTGCATTACTGCAGCGGCACTTCTTTTACCACTACGGCATTGCATAATAACAGGCTTATCTTTAGCAACCTTATCTGCCTCAATTAAAATTCCGCCTAAAGGAATGTTTTCGCCATCAAGATTAGAAACTTCATATTCGAATGTTTCGCGAACATCAATCAACTGAAAATCTTCTTTATTATCGATTTTCTGTTTAAGTTCTTGTACCGATATCTCTTTCATGTAAAATATATTTTTTCAAATATACAAAAAACACTTTAGCACATGTGTGGCTAGTGAGGCATTTAGTATGCAAAATTTAGGGTTTGACAATTTAAATAGATAACATGTAAAATATCCCTAGGTTATTCATATTCCTGTGGGTTTGTAATTGATAGAAACCAGCTTTACTTAATATTTCCATGAAATTATTGCAAGTGATTTTACAAAAATACTTGGTTTTAAACTGTAACATATTAATGCCTTAGGCGTTTAATTATAAATAGTTACAAATGGATAAAATAAACCGATTTTTTTGGTTTTGCTCTGGCGCCCACATCCCGACACTGGAAAAGTATTCTTCAGAACAAAATAAATATACAGGCATTGGTGCCACAATTTTTTTTACTGGTTTATTCGCCGCCTTATCTGGTGGTTATGCCATGTATTTCGTTTTTAAGGGCGATGATTTAGCGGTAGTTTTTGCCATCATTTTTGGCCTTTTATGGGGTGCTGCTATTTTTAATATGGATAGATATATCGTATCCAGCATCAACAAAAGTGCATCTATAAGCAAACAAGTTTTACAAGCCACTCCACGTATTTTATTGGCAATAATGATTGGTATTGTAATTTCCAGACCAATTGAATTAAAGATTTTTGATAAGGAAATTAAAGAACGTTTAAAGGTGAGTTATTTAAACGGGCAACGTTCTAAAATCGATACTTTAAATAAAGCTTTCCAGAACAAATATCAGGTAGAATTTGGTCGGTTAAATCAGCAAAAGGCAACCAGAGATTCGCTGGAAAAGGGTATAAAAACAGATAGGCAGAAGCTGAATTTCGAAATCTTTGGTAATAAAACTACAGAAACCTCTGGGGTTTTAGGTTATGGTCCTTTTGCCAAACGCAAGGAAGCAGAGATACAACAGCGCACTGCAGAATTAGACAGTTTAAAGGCCAACATAAATAAAGCAGAATCTTTTATTGATAAACGAAAAGAGTTTGATGGTTTATTTACCGCCAAACTTTATACCGATAAGCAATTGGATAGTTTGGCTAATCTTGCCGGTTTTGCAGATAGAAACTGGGCTTTAGGTCAACTAAAATTTAATGCCGATGGCACCAGCGATAATAATACTGCTTTAGCGGTTACGTTTATTGGCTTGTTGTTTATCTTTTTCGAATGTTTGCCTGTATTTGTAAAACTGATGAGTGCCCGCGGTCCGTACGATTATGTATTGGCCGATGGAGATGAGGTTTCGATTTATGAATCTAAAAAGAATAAAGATTTTCGATTTGAAGTAGCCGATAATGTTCATGAAACCCGGGTAGATTCGGAAACATCAAAGCAAAAGGAAATTATCAAAGGCAAGGCTTATCGAGATTTAGAACGATACGACTGGGATAAGGAATAGTTGGGATATGGAAGAACAATCATTTCGTCATTGCGAGGCACGAAGCAATCTCACACTAAGGGTTTATAACGAATGATTTAAGATTGCTTCGTGCCTCGCAATGACGACTATTCTTAAAATATGCTATTTATTACAAGTAATAGACCTTTACATGCTTTATGTGTCTTTTTTAGTAAATTGAGCCCATCAAAACCTATTTATGAAGAAAATTCTTGGAACCGCTGCGGCAATGTTATTGTCTTTAGGCGCTTTTGCTCAAAATGAAATCAGTTATACCGTTTCTTTTCCCAACGCCATTCATCACGAAGCGGAAGTAAGTATGTTAATTCCGAATGTTCCGGCTGGAACTTTAACGGTTAGGATGAGTCGCTCATCTCCAGGAAGATATGCTACACATGAATTCGGCAAAAACGTTTATAGCCTAAAAGCTTTCGATGGTTCGGGGAAAGAACTAGCCTTAAATCAATCTGCAGGCGATGTTTACGAAATTCCAAATCATGGTAAAAGTGTAAAAATTACGTATACAATTTTTGGTAACTGGATCGACGGAACCTACGCAGGTTTTGATGAAACCCATGCGCACATGAACATTCCGGCAACTTTTGCCTTCCCAATTGGGATGGACAACCGTGCCCGCTTAGTGAAATTTAATTATAGCGAGAAACAAAATTGGAAGGTCGCTACCCAATTAAAGCCAATGGGTAATGATACGTATTATGCTGCCAATCTTCAGTACTTTATGGATAGCCCAACAGAAATTGCAAACTATAAAACCGCAAGCTGGCAAGTAAAAAATACGGATGGAAAGATGCAGACCATTCATCTGGTTTCACATTCAAACGACGACCAAAAAACCGTTGATAACTATGCTGTGATGCTTAAAAAAATGGTTGGTGAACATTTAGCGGTTTGGGGCGAATTTCCGAATTATGATTATGGTAATTATTATTTCCTGCATGATGTTTACCCGGATAATGCAGGAGATGGGATGGAGCACAGAAACTCAACTATAATTGTTCAGCGCACACCAAAAATTGATGGTTACGAATCTAACTTGTTAGGTACATTTTCTCATGAATATTTCCACAGCTGGAATGTTGAAAGATTAAGACCAAAAACGCTGGAACCCTTCAACTTTACGCACTCAAACATGAGCAACGAACTTTGGCTGGCTGAAGGATTTACACAATATTATGGTGCCTTATTATTAACCAGAGCTGGTTTTAAAACGGTTGAGAATGCAGCGCAAACCTTTAACGGTTTGGTCAATGCAGTTTTGAATTCTCCGGGTGTTAAAAATTATTCGCCAATACAGGCAAGTCGCTACGCAGTTTTTGCTGATGCAGGCGTTGCAATTGATCAAACGAATAAAGGCAATATTTTTCTTTCCTATTATACTTATGGCGCTGCTACAGCGCTTGCTTTAGATCTTCGGTTACGGGCAGATTTTAAGCTAACACTTGATGATTATATGCGGGCTTTATGGAAAGCGTATGGAAAGCCGGAAATTGCTTACACAGTTCCCGATTTGGAAAAAACTTTAGGCGTTTTAACCAAAAACCCAAGCTTTGCTGCCGATTTCTTTAAAAGATATATTTACGGAATAGAGAAGAGTGATTACGCAAAACTATTGCTAAACGCAGGCTTTGTATTGCGCAAAGCAAATCCTGGTAAGGCTTACACAGGTTTAATGCGCTTATCTTTTGAAAACGGAAAAGCAACTTTACCACAAAGCACTGGCGGCACACCTGTTTATCAGGCAGGTTTGGATGTTGGAGATGTACTGTTGACTGTAGATGGTGTTGAAATAAAAGATCAGGCTTCGTTAACTAAAGTAACTGAAGCGCACAAACCCGGAGATGTTGTAGATGTTACATATACTTACCGTGGTGAAGCAAAATCAACAAAACTTACCTTCGCCGAAAATCCTGCATTGGAAATTGTATCCATCGAAAAAACAGGCGGAAGTTTAACAAAGGATATGCAAACTTTTAGAGACAGCTGGTTAAATACCCAGGTTAAATTGAAATAAGAATCAAACTAAAAAAGCTAAATTAGCACCACTAAAAATATTATAAATGAAAAAAATTTTCCTTATCGCATTGGTCGGATTCACATCTTTGCAACTCAGTGCTCAAAATATTGACAAGATTATCACCCGTGAATACACAGATTATCTAATTAAAACCTTAAGTGCCGATGACATGCAAGGTAGGGCAACTTTTTCGCCTGGTATTGATAAAGCTGCAACTTTTATCGAATCTGAGTTTAAAAAGATAGGTTTAAAACCTTTAGCTGGTGAGGCATCATTTCGTCAGAGTTTTTATAAAATCAGACTTACTCCAGAACCTACAAAATTGGTTATTGATGGACAAACCATTCCTCAAGAAAACATCATGGTTACCGGGAAATCTCCATCAGTAGCATTTACGCAAAGCAATAGTGATGGTTTTGTAAAATTAGATACCGCAAAAACTTTTGCTGTACAATACAGAACATTAAGTCGTGCAGGCAAAAAGCAGATTGTTTTAGTTGATAACAAATTTGCGGCAGACTTTAAACGGTACAAATCATTTGCTGGTCGGGGCGCTATGTTAGATGAAAAGGATATGCAAAACCCTACGCAGGATGCTATGGTATTTGTACTGGGTGTTAATGATGCAAAAGAATTTAACGTCGAAGTGAAGAATAAAGCGGAGAAATTGCCACTTTTTAATGTAGCAGGAATGATTCCCGGTAAATCGAAAGAAAAAGAATTGGTGGTTTTTTCTGGTCATTATGATCATTTAGGCATTACTAAATCGGTTGATGGAGATAGTATTGCAAACGGTGCCGATGATGATGCTTCCGGAACAACTGCAATGATTGCTTTAGCCAAGTATTACAAAGCTCAAAAAAATAATGAGCGTACTTTAATTTTTGTTGCTTTTACTGCTGAAGAAATTGGTGGCTTTGGTGCAAGATATTTCTCAGAAAAATTAAATCCCGATGATGTTGTAGCCATGTTTAACATTGAGATGATTGGAAAGGATTCTAAGTTTGGCAAAAACACAGCATTTATAACAGGTTATGAGCGCTCAGATTTTGGAAAAATCTTACAGAAAAACTTAACGGGTACTGAATTTACTTTCCACCCAGACCCATATCCGGAACAAGGACTTTTTTATAGAAGTGATAATGCAACACTTGCTGCATTGGGCGTTCCGGCACATACCATTAGTACCGATAAAATTGATATTGATAAATTATACCATACTGTTAAAGATGAATACAGTTCTTTGGATGTAGAAAATATTCTATCAACGATTAAAGCAATTGCAAAAAGTGCAACATCGATAATCAAAGGAACAGATACACCAACAAGAATTCCGAAGTTGAAGCAATAATTTCAGATTTAGTTGTGGTTTGTAAGGACCTAACCCAAGGTAGTGATCAGCAAAATAAGCCACAGATTAACAGATTAAAATTTATATAATCCGGTAATCTGTGGCTTTCTTATTTTATTTAAAATTTGTTCGTCTTTTCGACTGAAGCGCAGCGAAATGGAGATTATTAAATTCTCGGCTCTAAAACTTATACTCCATTACATAATCATCCATAAAATATCCATTGCCGATATCTAATTTTACTGCTTCTTTAATGGTAAAGCCTGCCTTTAGGTAGAAAGCCTTGGCTTTATTCAGCTTGTTTACATTTAATTCTAAAGATGATGCCCCGGCTTCTTTAACCTGATTAAATACTTCATTCATTAGAATTTTTCCAACACCTTTGCCATGTGCAGAAGGTAAAACATAGAGTTTATGTAATTTGTAAATTCTTTCTTCATGCCCAACGATGGAGTAACCTGCAAAGCCGTAGTTTTCTGAGCCATCCTCGGCTATAATAAAGGTATGGCCATCCATTAACTGCTTAAGCAATTCGCCTTTGCTGTACATTTTATCAAGCATATAATCAATTTGGGCCTGACCGATAATGTCGAGATAGGTTGATGGCCAGGTTGCTGAGGCAATTTCCTGAATCAATTCAATATCTTCTTCTTTAGCTTTTTTTAGCGTTATCATAATGGTTCACTGATATAAATGGGTTGCCCGCTGAAAGTGAATTCTACAAAACCATCATTCACCACTTCAAAAACTTCATCTTCATTTTGGGTTAAGTTGGTTACCTCTAAGTAGCGATTGCCATGAATCAAAAACTGGCTTCCTGCTGGTTTCCAAACAGAAAAACCTGATTTAATTGGATAGTGTTTGGCTTTTTCGGTAAACACAACCAGGTTAATCTGATCTTCAAAACCAGCAAATTTTTCCAAATCGAATTTCGCCGTAATTACATTTACAGCAGGAAATTTTTCATCGTATAAATGGTTAATCGCTACCATCAATGCATCAACCGGACCTTGAATTACCTTCGTATCTTCTTGTGCATCCCCTTCTTTGCCATTGACTAAAACATCAATCTTAATGCCTAAAGAAAGTATTTTCTCGTAGTTTTCGCCGTTAACTAAAAGGGTTGGGCTCCATTCTAAAAGCTGACCTAAAAGTTCCACATTAAAATTTCCGAGCTCATCAATATATAAGGCCGGTTCTTGTTTTTCTTTTACGATATGGTGTGAAGACATAATGCGAAGATAAACTAATTTCAGATTTTAGAATTACGGTTTTAGAATTTTTTGAATCAATAAGATTCAAGAATCCGTCTGGCAAAAGAATGATACAACTGCTAAGCATTATCCTTTAACTGCCTCGTAAAAATCCTGATAGGCTTGGATAAAATCATCAGCAAAATTTATTGCTCCAGAAACGGCAATGCCGTAAATTCCGGTTTGCATTAAACTTTCGACATCGTAATTGGTTATACCGCCAACCGCTAAAATTGGAAGGTTTAAGTTTTGATTTTCTAATTCTTTAATAGCATTTCTGTATTCACTTAGCGTTATAAAGGGATAATTATTGGGTTTAGTTTCTGTTGCAGCAAAAGGTCCGAAACCGGCATAATCTACACCTTGTTTGCCCAAACGGATTAAGTTATCAATGGTATTTGCCGAGCCACCTAAGGTGATATCATCACCAACCTGGGTGCGAAGTTTGTTAAAATCTGCATCCAAATCTTCGATGTGAAATCCCTGAATATCAGCCGTTCCATTTAAATGGATATGGTTGGTTACAATAAGGGTTGTTCCCCAGTCATCACATATGCCAGCTATCTCATTAATGTCTTGCAAAAGTTCCTCATCAGTTTTACTTAGACAACGGTATTGAATCCATTTTGCACCAGCTTCGCATGCATTTTGCGCTTGTTCTATATGTGTTAAATGTGCTATGTCGTGTGTTATATACTGTAACTTTTCAATGTATTTCATGCTAGGATTTGAATAGGATTCTTATGATTAAAGGATCAACAGGATTATGAATGTTCAAAGGTAGCATTTAGAATGCCAACAAATTTAGAGTAGTTATTGCTAGTCACGAAGCAATC
>NZ_RBEE01000023.1 GCF_003725795.1 Pedobacter jejuensis
AAGCTAAACAAAAACATATTCCTATAAACCATTTAGCACAAACGAATCTGCAATTTCAAGGGGGTCAATTTGGATTGGCGCAAAGGGGTCTTTTTCCTTTGGCGAACCTTATCAAATTAACTCGGCTAAGGGGAACTTTTTAGATTGGCGAAGAGGGGTCAATTTGAAGCGGTTTATCCACCTGGTGCGATGTCCGAGACAGATCTTGAAAAAATCAAAAGCGCGGTGAGGGATAAGCATGGATATATTGTTTGGGGAGAAGGCCCTTCCGAAGGATAACAAAAACTGTTAGGGATTGCAGCGGTTAGCCCGCAACATAGTGAGGACTATGAGCGGAAAGCCCGCCCGAAGGGAACAGCCGGAAAAATAACTTTATTAAACCTTAATTCTTATCTTAGTATTGCAGTTTCTAGCTGTCACAAATTAACCTCTAACTTAAAATTGTATGAAAATCGGATGCATTGGTTGGGGTTCCCTGTTCTGGGACCCGCAAGGTCTGCTTATTGATAAGCGTTGGAATGAAGATGGACCACACTTGCCAGTCGAGTTTTTAAGAAAATCAGATGATGGAAGGCTTACCCTGGTCTTACATAAAGATTTTTTGCCCGTTCCTACTCTTTGGTCGTTAATGACCACTGAAGATCTTGACGAAGCAATTGAATCATTGATGGTGAGAGAAAAATGCACAACCACAAGACCAATTGGTTCTATTCGGAAATCAGATCCATTACCTGAAAATGGCATAAAACAGACGATTCATTCCTGGCTTCAGAGTAAGGATCTGGATGCGGTAATCTGGACCAACCTTGGGCCAAGATTCAGGGATACAAATGGTGTAGTACCAACGAAAGAGGAAGCGTTGGAATATTTAGCACAATTGCCAGATAGCATAAAGAAATTAGCTGAAACCTATATCCGGAGAGCACCAATAAGTGTGAAGACACAGTACCGTTCTGAATTTGAAAAGGCGTACGGCTGGACATATACACCGACCTGAATGGACATTGAATTTTTAGATGCAGGATGTGGTGACGCCATTCATATTCACTATAAAGGAACTGATGGTACTTTTCATAATATACTGATAGACGGTGGAATGGAGAAAGGTGATATTTATGAGCGTTCTTTAAGGAAAGCTCTGGAAAAGATCATTCTACGCCATGAGACTATCGACCTTTGGATCATTACCCATATTGACGATGATCATATTGGAGGCATCCTCCGTTTGATAAAGGATGAAGAAATACTTTCCCAGCTTGACTTGGGCAAAACCATCTTTTGGTATAACTATTCAATATGGGATTACGATACCGGGATTCGGGAAAATAACCAGAAGAGCTACAGGCAAGGCATCCGTCTCAGAACTTACCTTAGTGAGGCAGGAAATTTGGTTTCACCTGTGACAGATGCGATGCCTGCGGTTGATTTGTGGGGGGCGACACTAACCATTGTTTCACCAAATGAACAGGCCTACCAGGAACTACTTGTTAAATGGAATAATGAAGAAATCAAGATCAGGACACAGAAATCCTCGGGGCCAAAGAGAAGTACAGAGAACGATTATAAAACAAAAATTGTGGACTTTGATCTAGCAAAAGAAGTCTTGGATGATTCCGAAGAAAATGCATCAAGCATAGCATTCATCCTTGAATTCAATGGAAAAGCAGTATTGTTTACAGCTGACAGTAATCCTGCTGTACTCATTCAGTCACTGAGCAGGCTGAACGATGATGAAATGATAAAATTGGATTATATGCAGGTACCTCATCATGGTAGCCGCTTTAACATCAGTAACTCGTTACTAAAACTCATCGACTGCGAACAATACATCATTAGTGCCGATGGTTTCAACAAGTCTAATTTGCCAAATAAAGTAAGTCTTGCGAAAATTCTTGCGCTAAATCCTGGGAAGGAAGTGAATTTCCATATTACACAGGAAAATGATCAAACCAGAAGCATATTTTCTGTAGACAAGGATCAAAAAATTAACGTGCATTTTCCCAAAAAAGGAAGTGCTGGTATTCAGATTAATTTATGAAGTAGCAATGAAGGAATATGTACTAAAAATTACCAACCCAGAGGGACCTGGTAGTGCGTTTATAACCTATCCCGATGAGGAAAGCGATTACGCTTATATCATAACAGCCCGTCACTGCCTGGTTCATACCAATGGAACACCATTTGAAAAGCATGAGTTGCAGGTCGGTTTCCTAAACAACGGTATTTGGGCCAATTATAAACTCAAAGACAATGACCAAATCTACGTAGGCAAGGATAATGAAACCGAGGATATTGGCTTAATTATCGTAGAAAAGAAAAATGTACCCCTACATCTGGATGACAAAGAAATTCCTAAGCTTTGCGTTCCTCCAAAGGAAGGAAATCTCGTAATAACCGGATTTCCGAAAGTGACAAACAATGCACTTAAAAGGTCGTTGTTTAAAGTCAAATTCCTGGATGAGCAAGACTATCCTTGTCAGGTGCAGGTCGAGTCAGATGATCCGCTTACAAAAGAATATAATGCGGACAACCTGGTAGAAGGTTATTCGGGTAGCCCTCTGATCATCAAAAGTAAGGAAGTAGAATTTATATGCGGAATATTCCTCCGGTATGAGGAAAAAACCAAAAGAATTCTTGGTATTGATCTGTCTTTGCTAAACAGTTTTTTATTGGCGTCATCCCTGATACCCTTGGAGCTAAATGTCATTGAAATAAATAGTAGCGTGATCGAAGGTCTTGCGAGGCTAAAGATTAATACTGACAGGATTTTAAGACGCGTCCGCGAGAATATTGGTGAAGTAGAGCTGGATAGAAAAAATTTATATGATGAGGTAAGTAAGTTAATCAAATCATCCAAGCTTGTTATAATCAGTGGTAAGCCAGGAAGCGGAAAGTCTGCGATTGCAAAAAAAGTAATAATTGATCTACGGGGCAAATATCGTCTTATTGCCCTGCAAGGTGAGCAACTTGACAAACCAAGTATTGAGGATATTTTTGCGCTAAGCCCATTTTTGTTGAACGATCCTCTGCAGACCTTATTGGATTCCCCAGCATTTAGTGGCAATAAAATAGTATTTATCGATAGCATAGAGAAGATACTGGAAACTGAAAATGCCGATACGATACTGGACTTTTTTGATCTTTTAAAGATGCGCAGCGATATCAGTTTAGTGTTAACTTGCAGAAGCTACGCAATAGAACAGCTCAAAATTCGATTTTTGAGGCAATTTCCATCATTTCCCAATTTTGAAATTGATGTTCTGGAGGAAAAGGAGTTGGAAGTAGTTGCATTAAAATATCCGCATATAAAACCACTGCTTTCCAATCTTGCACTGTTAGATATTCTGAAAATCCCATTTAACCTCGATAAAGCCGTGCTTATTCCAGAGGCAGCTATTAAGGAAGGTATCGGTTCTGAGAAAGAATTCAGCAGAATTATGTGGGAGTACGTAGTCGAAGGGAAAGATAAAGTAGTCGATGCAGAAAAACGCAAGTTGCGTGGCAACCTTTTTTCGAAAATAGCGATTGAGAGAGCATCCGCTATGGTTGCTTACGTATATATTCCTGATTGTAGCATGGATATTTTAAATGGTTTGGTTGCAGATCATTTGGTCGATAAAGAACCAACTCTGGGTTTAACTTATTCTGTGACCCATGATATTTACGAGGACTGGGCATTAATCAGGTATATTGAGATTCATTATCAGGAAATAATTGTCAAACATGGCCAATATATAAAGTTCTATAATCAATTAGGAAGTGCCCCTGCGGTAAGAAGGGCATTCAGGCTTTGGTTCTCTGAAAAAATTCAGGTAATGGATCTTGCACTTAGTGACTTTCTTAAATGTTCCATCCAGGAAAAAAGCATTGCGAAGTACTGGCAGGATGAACTTCTTGTAGCAATTATGCAGTCACCTTACAGCAAGTCCTTTCTTTCAGACAATAAAGCGTTCCTATTTGCAAATAATTATGAGATATTCAAAAGGGTTGCATTCATATTAAGGGTTGCCTGCCAGCAACCTGATTTTCGTTATATAGATATTTTTCCGGCTGAAGAAAAAATCAAGTTATATTATGATATTAACCTTTTGCCTATCGGTGATGGATGGGCTAATACGATAATTTTCATAAGTGAAAATCTTGATGAGCTTAAAAATTGCTTTGTCCATATTACCGAGGTCGTGTTACAGTGGAAAAAGGGATTAAGTGAGATTGGTACGCTTCCAGCTGAAGCACGCTCAGCAGGACTAATTGTTTTATCTTATTTTGAAGAGTACAAAAATGAAGAAAGTGAAGTAGCTAAGCGTTCAGAAAGAAAAGATTACATGGAGGAATTTATTCTTTTATTGTTCCGACTTACTGAGGTTATTCGGGAAGAACTAAAGGCTTTGATTAGTACAGCTTTCAAATATGAACGAAAAGCTGAAAACTATGCATTAAGCAATCTGTATGACAAGCTAATTGAATTTACAGTTGATGGTTATGAGGATACGTATGTTTGCAAATACTATCCGGAACTTGTCATTGAAATTCTTGAGGCCAAGTGGTTCTATTATCCGCCAACCCCAGAAGAGCTTGAAAAGCGGAAAAACGATCCGCGATTTTGGGCTTATGAATCAGGCGGTATTGATAAGGAGCAAGATTTTGGATTGAAAAAAAATACAAATCATAAATACTTTCCGGCAACTCCTGAGCAAACACCCATTCTGAATTTATTGTATGCTAAACCTGTACTGACATTAAAATTTCTCCTGAAATTTCTAAACCATGTTGCGGATGCGTTCGTAAAGTCGGATTATGCGTTAAATAACCCGTTTTTCGGAGGCCAAGAAGAACGTTGCAAGATTCAAATAAAGTTTAATGATGGCTCTATCTATCAGCAATACGGTAGCGTAACGCTCTGGACTGCGTTCCGGGGAACATACATTGCAATTCCTAATCTTCTTCAATCGGTGCTAATGGCATTGGAAGCATTTATGTTGTCTTTGGGGGAGACAATTGAAAAATCAAAAGACGAAAAATATAAAGAATACAGTCAGAAAATCTGGAACCTGTTTTTCGATAAGCTGCTAAAAGAGAGTAACAATGTGATGGGTAGCTCTGTCTTGTTGAGTGTGGCGCATGCTTACCGTAATATAGCTGGAGAGAAGATAATCCCGCTATTATATGCTAAGCAAATATATTTCTGGGACTTTATGAGAACAAATAAGGATCGCGGAACTTTATTGAGTCCATTATCCTCCAAAAGGAATGGAAGACAGAAGCAAAAAGCTTTGGCCGAATTTCAAAGACTCCCACATCGTAAACGTGATATCAGAGAACTTGTCATAAACCTAAGCTTTACGAACAAGCAGATTTTTACAGTCTTAGATGAACTATATGCTATTGAAGATGCAGATGCCCAATGGAAAATTATGGTAAGCAGCATGGATAGTAGACTTTTTGAGCTTGGAGAAGTCGTTGACGGAGGTATTATGGTTGAAACAAAGCTGGAAGGAGAATTAAAGGAGGTAAGTGAAGAAGCCAAAAAAGATGTCGAGGCGCATAATGCTGTTGCGGGTGTGTCATTGTGGGGCATGAAAAAGCTTCAGCATGAAAGTGTGGAAGAAGATAGTGTTGATAAATGGAGAGACCATTACAACCTGACCTTGCAGACTATCGCAACAAGTAAATTATCCAACCTAAAGACGCAACCTGGTTTACTTGCCGGAATTGGAATCCGGGATTTTTTTGACAAGTTGAGCGAGGAAGAAAGGTCGTGGTGCATTGGTAAAGTGTGGGATATTATTCACTATCAGACTTTCGAAGCAAATAAAGAGCGGGATTTCATGCATATTGAATATACACCTTTCGAAACAGAAGCTGCATTTTCAGTTTTGCCAAAAATCATGCATATATCCAAGGGCAGAGAAAAAACGGAGTTAAAGCGGTACATTTTTACCTCGCTGATCCGACATGATGAGAAATCCTCAAAAGATGCGCTGATTGCGTCCTTACGAACTTTTCTATGGGAAAATGACCAACCTTTTGTTATTAGTTGTGTAAAGGGGGTTATAGAATACGCTGGCATCCAACGGTTGTTATATATTGGAAGAAACCGGGAGATGATAATCAAAACTCATCAGGAAAGTGCTTTAAGGAAAATATGGAAAATATTTACTGGTCCATTCAGAAAACCACCTGTTGAAGATAAAATTGATGAGGCGGAGATCAAATTTGACAATTTAATAAAGCAAATTGGCGAGGGTCAAATCAGGATAGACCTTACAGAGGTTTCGATGGTTGGTAAAGCTGCGGGACTCTTGTTCTATGTGATGAAAATTATTCCTGAAAATGTAGAAGTCCGTGAGATCAGGAAGTATTATATGAATCTGTTAAAATTTGTTTTGGAACATATAGACAATGACGAAGAGCAGGGATTTGGGGTAAATGATCGCTTTCACTATGAACAGATCCAGGAATTTGAGAAAGAGTTTGCAGCATTTCTGCTAAGCCAACCAGCTCCTATTGCGTTTGAAGGTTTGAAAGTTCTCACTGATTGGGTGTATGAAACAGCATCTAAAAAAAGGTACCGTGACAAAAAATATGAATTGGTAGAAGGATGTTTGAAAGAAATGATCAACTGTGTTGTAATTGATGAGACCAAGGCGGTGATTTTCTGGAAACTTTGGGAGTACTTAATTGATAAAGATATAGAAGGCGGCAGTATGGCCTTGAACAAGTATTTATTACTTGACCATTATATATTTTCATCAGCGGCCAGGATCTGGGAACCGCTTGTGGGCAAAAAGGATTTGTATGCCAAATTTATTGCAGCTGGAGCCGATATTGGCGCCAGTGCTAAGCTAATTGCGGGGATAGGATTTAATGAATTTGTACCAGATGGCGTTTTATGGCTTTCAAACAGATTAACTGAAGCAAAATTATCAGAAGAGGATATGTCGATTTATTTTGAGCAACTTGTTATTCAATGTTATTATGATAGCAGGCTAAGAAATATATTAAAAACCACTGTACGATATAGAGAGGCGTTTATAAATATTTTGGATGAATTGATAAATACCGGTTCTTCATCATCAGCATATATTATACGTGACGACTTTATTTCACTAAAAAGTTAGAAAGGTGGTCAATCTGGAGTGAACTATCGAAACTTCTAAAATTAAACTTTATTAACGCTTAATAAATAAGTTTCAATTCTGCCAAATTTTGGGTTGAAAAATTGTATGGTGAAAGCCCTCGGACTTCCCTATACAACTAAAAGTTTTTACTATTTTATGAAACCTTTAACTTTCAAATCCTGAATTATTGGCTCAATAAGCCGCAAATAGTTCTCCAAATGATGAAAGTATTCCCTCTCAACGATAGAAAGGGAAAGGTATTTAGTCAATCACTTTTGAATTTCTTGCGATTTCTCTAAAATTTTCGAAAAATCGCCTATTTCAATCAATTCAGCCACAAACTGGTTTGAATTGAATACCTCCACTGACCCAAGTTTTGAAAGCAGTTCTGAAAAGAGCTGCTTTTTTTGTTTTATAGTTTATTTGCGACTATTTAAAAGATATTTAGTCACTCTATATGTGTTTTAATTTTTCGATGTACAGGTAATAAGTTTTTATTTAGCCCATCGGGTTGCTTAACAGCCACCAAGAAAATATAGATTTAATTTTGTTTACGATATAGCTTACTAAAAATAAAGCAGAACTCGCTCATCAAAATAGAATAGTTAAAGAAGATATCAATATATTTTATATTGTAATATTTATGATTAATTGCTTCTTCTTAATATTAAATTAACACCAATTTAATTTTTTGCTCATATTTTTGATTTGATAACATTATTGCGATCAATCAAAAATGAATGTCATATTTCATTTAGCAATCTTAGCTATTTAGTGTTCAATCTCCTTATGAAAAAATATTTAATCATTTCCGCCATTGCTCTGGTTTGCCAAAGTGCATACAGTCAACTACCAGGAAAAATCGAAAACACGAAACAAGTTTTGTTGCCGAATGGTTGGAAATTAAGTCCTGCCGGGCATTCTATTACTTTAGGTGATTTGCCGCTGAATATGCAGGTAAGCTCTTCTGGGAAATTTATTGCAATTACCAATAATGGGCAGAGCACACAATCAATTCAGCTTATTGATGCTAAAACTGAAAGTTTGCTTGATGAAAAAATCATAAGAAAATCCTGGTACGGCTTGGCTTTTAGTAAAGATGAAAAGCACTTATATGCCTCAGGA
Source organism: Pedobacter jejuensis (assembly GCF_003725795.1). Taxonomy (GTDB): domain Bacteria; phylum Bacteroidota; class Bacteroidia; order Sphingobacteriales; family Sphingobacteriaceae; genus Pedobacter; species Pedobacter jejuensis. The sequence continues at coordinate 8,247 of NZ_RBEE01000023.1, forward strand.
GGAAATGATAACGTTATCATCAATTACAGCATTAAAAATAATAGGTTTGCAGATAGCGACACTATAAAACTCGGTGAGAGCTGGCCGAAAAATAAAATTAGTCCGGCAGGAATTGCAATTAACAAGCTTAATACCAAACTCTATACGGTTACAAAAGAGGATAGCAGTTTGTACATCATTAATCCGATAGGGAAACGGATACTTAAGAAAATTCAATTGCCCGCTATAGCCTATAGCTGTACTTTATCGCCTGACGAAACAAAAATTTACGTTTCGTTATGGGGTGGTCGTGCTGTTGCGGTTGTAAATCTTATTGAAGAGAAAATCGCAAATCTTATTCCTGTTGGAGACCACCCGAACGAATTGCTGCTGAATAAAAAAGGAAATTATCTTTTTGTAGCTAATGCGAACGATAACACGGTATCGGTAATTAATACTGCTACAAATAAAGTTATAGAAACCATTGCTACAACACTTTATGCTACACAATTAACGGGTTCTACAACAAACGGGCTTGCACTAAGCATGAACGAAAAAAGCCTGTTTATTGCTAATGCAGATAACAACTGCCTCGCTGTATTTGATGTAAGCCAGCCAGGTAATAGCCAAAGCCAGGGATTTATTCCTGTGGGTTGGTATCCAACAAATGTTAAAGTAATTGGGAATAAAATATTGGTAACCAATGGTAAAGGCAATACTTCTTTAGCAAATCCTCAAGGTCCGCAACCTATATCAAAAGCCGATAATAGTGGCTATCAAATGGGAAGTACTGCAAACAATAAACTTCAATACATTGCTGGTTTGTTTAAAGGTTCTTTATCATTTATTGATGCGCCAAAAATCGAACAATTAAGACTTTATACCACACAGGTTTACGCAAACACGCCGTTTAATGATAAAAAAACAATCACAGCTGATGGTGAAAAAGGTAACCCAATCCCGCGAAAACAAGATGAAAAATCTCCAATAAAACATGTGTTTTACATCATTAAGGAAAACAGAACCTACGACCAAGTTTTAGGCGATATGCCAAAAGGTAATGGTGATTCGAGCTTAACACTTTTTGGAAAAAAGATTACCCCAAATCAGCATGCTTTGGCAGATAACTATGTGCTTTTGGATAATTTTTATGTTGACGCTGAGGTGAGTGCCGATGGACATAATTGGAGTATGGCGGCTTATGCAACTGATGTTGTCGAAAAAACTTGGCCCACTAGTTATGGTGCACGTGGCGGAACAACCAATTATGAAGGTGGTCGCCCGGTAACCTATCCTAAAGATGGTTTTATCTGGGATTATTGCCAACGTGCGGGCGTTACTTATCGCAGTTATGGCGAGTTTGGCGATTATGGAAAGGCCAATATCAAATCCTTGCAAGGCAATATGTGCCCGAGTTCGCCAGGCTTTGATATGGATATAACAGACCAAGTGAGAGCTGATGCATGGATTCATGATTTCGATTCACTACTGGTAGCAGGAAAGGTTCCGCAGTTTAGCACTTTAAGAATTTCTAACGACCATACCAGCGGACAAAAGAAGGGTAAAGTTTCGCCTCAATCTGCCGTAGCCGATAACGACTTGGCTGTTGGTCGTATCATAGATAAACTTTCTCATAGCCCGGTTTGGAAAGAATCTGTTGTTTTTATTTTAGAAGATGATGCTCAAAATGGTCCTGACCATGTAGATGCACATCGTTCTCCAGCCTTCGTAGTTGGGCCTTATGTAAAAAGAAATGCAGTAGTACACACCATGTATTCTACCTCTGGCTTTTTAAGAACAATGGAATTAATATTAGGATTGCCACCAATGAGTCAGTATGATGCAGCAGCTATACCCTTATTTGAATGCTTTACCAGCAAACCAGATTTTAGACCTTTTACTACAATTAAGCCTGCGATAAATTTGGATAACCGAAATGTTGCTGTAAACGAAAGCAGCAGGCGGTCGGAATTTTTTAACTTTGCGAAAGAAGATTCTGCACCTGATTTGGATTTAAATGAAGTAGTTTGGAAATCAGTTAAAGGGGAGAATTCTGTTATGCCTGCACCAAAAAGAAGTGCTTTTGTAATTCTCGAAAAGAAAAAGAAAGATGATGATGATTAAGTTTTTCAAAACTAGTCTGAAATAATAAAGTAAACTCAAACATTGGGTAGTCCTAGCTCTTGTTAAATCATTGCTATCCTAAGCTCTAATATCCGCAAATTCTTAATATTCAGTTAAAACAGCAGGTGTTATATTAACAATATCATAACGCTATATCAGCAAATCCCTAACGCTGTTAATCCATCTTTGTGGCACGTTTAAAGCGCCCGAATCGGTCGCTATGCATGTGTTTTCCAAACAAATTATAACTGATTATTCATGAAACAAAATTACAAATTCAATCATTTTTGTCTGGTAAGAAAATGGCAATCTTTTGCTTTGTTCTTACTTTTATTTAGCCTTAATGTTTTCGCACAGGGTGGCAAAACAATAACAGGTAAGGTTATAGACGAAACCAATCAACCTGTTCCTGGCGTTACCATCCGAATAAAAGGTACCACTAGCGGAACATCAACAAATACAGATGGTGTTTACAGCATACAGGCAAAAAATGGCGATGTGCTTGTTTATTCTATGCTCGGTAGTGTATCTAAAGAAATTATTATTGGCACCCAAACCAATATTAATGTTACCATGATGCCCGATAATCAAACCTTAAAAGATGTTGTTGTAATTGGATATGGTACAGCCAATAAAAAAGATTTGACAGGTGCGGTAACTTCGATAAAAGCAGAAGAATTTAATCAGGGTGTTTTGGTTAACCCTGCACAGCTTTTACAAGGTAAGGTTGCGGGTTTGAACGTTACTAAAAGTGGCGACCCAAATTCAAAACCATCTACAATTTTACGTGGACCATCAACATTAAGAGAAGGAGCGGCACAAGAACCTTTTTACGTTATTGATGGTGTACCTGGTGCATCTATCGATTTACTTGCACCATCTGATATCGAAAATATCGACATTTTAAAAGATGCATCTTCAACAGCAATTTATGGTTCGAGAGCTGCAAATGGTGTAATTATCGTAACTACTAAACGCTCAAAAAATGGTCAGGCTCGTTTATCTTACAATGGCTATGCCGCGGTAGAAAAGGTATCAAAAAAATATGATATGCTTTCCGCTCCTGAATTAAGACAATATCTTGCTGATAATAAACAAACTTTAAATGCGATTGATGATGATGGTTCTGACACCAACTGGCAATCGTTACTGGAAAGAACTGGTTATTCGCAAAACCATAACATTTCTTATGGAGGCTCTGGTCAGTCATCAGATTATGGTGCAAGTGTAAACTACTTAGATAACAAAGGCATTTTAAAAAACACATCGTTAAAAAGAACTATTGTTAGAGGTTATTTAAATCAAAAGTTTTTCAATGATAGATTAAAACTTGGTTTAACTATTACCAATAGCAATTCAAAAAGCTTAGATATTTATCAATCTCAGGCTTTACCAAATATGCTTTTCTATCTACCAACGGTAAGTCCTTTTAATGCTGATGGTACGTATAAAGAAAATTATAATCGTACAGGAAGTGGTACACGTAACCCATTATCAATTGTAGATAACAACAATATCGATAACCTGAATAACAAAACATTGATCAATGGGATGGCTCAGGTTAACATTATCGATGGACTAAAGTTTACGGCTAGTGTTTCATCTCAGCGTGACCAGAACAATTATAGCACCTATTTAAATAGTCAATCGGGTTTGGCCAGAGGTGTTAACGGACAAGCACAAAAAATTGATGTATTAAACAAAAGTCAGGTTTTGGAAGGTTACTTCAACTACGACAGAACTTTTGGCAAGCACAGTTTGAAATTATTGGGTGGTTATTCATGGCAAGAAGATAGAACCAATGATGGTTTCGGTGTTACCACACAGAATTTCTCTAACGATAATTTAGGTTACAATAACCTTTTCCTTTCTAACCCAACTTTACTTTCGCAAATTGCCTTTAACAATGCGCCAATTTCTACGTTAAGATTAATTTCGTATTATGGAAGGGTTCAGTATAACTATAACGAAAAATATTTATTCCAGGCTTCGTTAAGAAATGATGGTTCTTCTGCGTTTGGAAGAAACAATCGTTGGGGCTTATTCCCGGCTGTTTCTGCAGGTTGGAGAATTATTGGTGAAGATTTTATGCAAGCTGTTCCGGTTTTTAGCGATTTAAAACTTCGTGCTGGTTATGGCGTTTCGGGTAATAGTTTAGGTTTCGATGCTTTTTCTTCTTTACTAATTTACGGTACACTTTCTGGAAGCAATAAATTTTTAAACAATGGCAATGTAAGTAATGCAATTGGTCCGGTTAGAAATGAAAATCCCGATTTAAAATGGGAGAGTACGGCTACAACAAACATCGGTTTAGATTTTGGTTTGTTTAAAGATAGAATAACCGGTTCGGTAGATTTTTATGTAAAACAAACTTCTGATTTAATTTACGACCGTTACGAGGTATCAACAACACAATTCTTTTTGCCAACCATCACGGCAAATGTTGGTAAAATCAAAAACACAGGTATCGAGTTTTCATTAAATGCTGTAGCAGTTAAAACAGACAATTTCAGATGGACAACCTCGCCAAATATTGCGCACAACAAAAACGTAGTAGAAACTCTATCTGATGATTTTTATAAAATTGCCGCAATCCAAACCGCACAATTAGGCGGTAAAGGTCAGTCAGGAAATTTCAGTCAGCTAATACAGCCAGGTTATGCCTTGGGTACTTTTAACTTGTGGAATTATGCAGGCAAAAATGCTGCGGGTGTAAGTACATATATTAACGCAGCCGGACAAACCATTGCTACACAGCCCTTAACAACTGATGCGAAAATTGCTGGTGATGCACAACCAAAATTAATTTATGGATGGGCAAACAGTTTCAGTTACAAAAACTGGGATTTAAACTTCCTTGTTCGCGGCGTGTTGGGTAACAAAATTTTAAATGCAACAGCCGCATCATTAAATAACCCTGCTGATGCTAAACTTCAAAATATCCCGAGGTTTACGTTAGGAGAATCATTTAACGATATTAATGCTTACCTAATCTCAGATCGTTTTCTGGAAAGTGGTTCTTACCTGCGTTTAGATAACGCAACAGTAGGTTATACCATTAAACCAAAAACGCCTTCAATTAAAGCAATTAGGTTGTACGTAACTGCAAATAACCTTTTTGTAATTACAAATTATACCGGTATAGACCCAGAAATCAACATCGGTGGCTTAACTCCGGGTATCGATAACAATAATTATTATCCAAAAACAAGAACCTTCAGTTTTGGTGTTAGTGCATCATTCTAAAAAATACGAAAATGAAAAAACTTATAATTTTATTTAATATTCTTGCCTATTTAATGGTTTTAGAATCATGCAGCAAGCTCGATGTAGATGTAGAATCGCAATACGTAAAAGATAACTTTCCGGTTACCAATTCTGATTATGCAGCACTTTTTGGCACCATGTATTCCAACCTTTCATCTCAATATGGTGTTCCTTATTGGAGAATGCAGGAGCTTTCCGGAGATGCAGCAATTATTCCTGCACGCGATGGTAACTTTGATGATGGTGGTCAGTATCGCCAGCTGCATTACCACACCTGGACCATCGACCATCCCAACGTTAGAGACATTTGGCAGTGGGGTTTTGGTGGTATCAACAATTGTAATCGTTTAATAAATCTTACCAACGAATCGAATGTTGCAGCAGCAACTAAAGCAAGCAGTTTGGCCGAAGTAAAAGCGATGCGGGCTTTGTATTATTTTTTTATGATGGATTTATATGGAAATGTGCCCATCATTGATACTTTTCCGGTTAGCACTTTACCGGGAAACCAAACCCGTGATAAAGTTTTCGAATTTATTGAAAAGGAACTTTTATCCATTGTTGCACAGTTACCGGTAAAAGATAATAACAACCGAATTGCAGTTTATGGTCGCCCTACACAAGCTATGGCTTATGCATTGTTAGAAAAAATGTATTTAAATGCAGAAGTTTACACAGGAAAACCCCGCTATGCTGATGCCGTAATTATGGCTGATAATATTTTGAAAAATACCAATTATGCTTTAGACAATAAATATTCGGATATTTTTGATGTGAATAATGGTCCTCAAATTAATGAAACCATATTTGCAGTTCCTTACGATCAGCAAATTCCAGGTAACCAGATGACGAGATTTGGTTTTTATCCAGCCTTGGCACCTGCTTATGGAATTAATGTTGGTTTTAGTATTGCAATGAGCACAACGCCAGAGTATTACAACCGTTTTAATCTGGCAAATGATATTAGAAATAGTTTCTGGTTAATTGGTAAACAATATGCGCCAGATGCCAACAGAAAGCCAGATTTAACCAAACCTGTATTTGTTGCCGGTACAACTACTCAAATCGAGATTACGCCAGATTTAATTTTAAAACCTGGTAAGCCAATGGATTTAGGTAATACCGTAGCCGACCAGGCAAAAGGTGTTCGTTCGGTAAAATACTGGCCAGATGTAAACGCGATTCAGGCAACAAGGTTAAACGGTAATGATATGCCACTCTTACGTTTGGCCGATGTAATGTTAATGAAAGCAGAAGCAATTTTAAGGGGAGCAGCTGCAACAACTGTTAATGGTGAATTGCAAACGCCAATGGTGCTGGTAAATAAAATTAGAAATCGTGCAGGCGCACCAACGGTAGCAACGGTTACTTTAAGTTCTTTGCTTGATGAAAGAGCCCGCGAGTTTAGCTGGGAAGCATGGAGAAGAAATGATTTAATCCGTTTCGGGCAATTTGAAACGGAATATCCGCTACCAAATGATGTACTTTTTATGAACAAAGATTTAACCAGAAGGATTTATCCAATCCCGGCAAATGAATTAAAATTGAATACCAATTTAAGGCAAAATCCTGGTTACTAATTATCCTACAAAAAAATAAAATATGAGACTGATAACCTGTGTTGGTTTATTGCTGGTTCTTCCGGCCATCGCCCTAATAACTTCAAAAGATGATTTACCGATAAATCAAATTCAGGTTATCGGTTCGCATAACAGCTACAAACAAGCCATTAATCTGGCACTATTTAAAATGATTAAATTAACAGATTCTAACGCTGCAAACAGTTTAGATTATGAGCACATATCTATGCCAGAACAATTGGATATGGGGCTTCGTAATCTAGAAATTGATGTTTATGCGGACGAAAAGGGTGGCAAGTATGCGCATCCACGAGGCTTCGATATGATTAAAGGTCAGCCGGAATTTGATACAAATGGCGAACTTAATAAACCAGGTTTTAAAGTTTTGCACGTTCCTGATTTAGATTTCCGTTCATCGGCACTAACCTTTAAATTGGCTTTATTGCAACTCAAAAAATGGTCGGAAGCCAATCCACAGCATACACCAATTTTTATCACCTTAGAAGCAAAAGACGATTCGATTAAACGTAAAGGGTTTACCCAACCCGAAGTTTTTATCAGTGCAACATTTGATGAGTTGGATAAAACAATTCTCGAAAATTTGGGGAAAGAACATCTAATTACACCAGCTGAAGTTAAAGGAAAATATAAAACGCTGGAGGCTGCCGTTTTAGGTCAAAATTGGCCGAAGCTTAGCAAGGCAAAAGGTAAGTTTCTATTTGTTTTAGATGCTACAGGCAGAAAACGCACAACTTATATCAATGGTCATCCGTCCTTAACGGGTCGCGTAATGTTTGCCAATGCAGATGCCGGTACGCCTGAGGCTGCCATAATGATTAAGAACAATCCAAAAGATGTGCAAATTCCTGAACTTGTAAAAAAGGGTTACATCATCAGAACCCGGGCCGATGCCGATACCAAGCAGGCTAGAAAAAACGATTTTACAGATTTTGAAGCGGCCTGCAAATCAGGAGCACAAATTATCACCACAGATTATTACAAAAAAAGCACTCATTTTAAATCGGATTATTCTGTAAGCTTTTCTAATGGAAAATATTTTAGAGAAAATCCGCTGTTTAAAAAATAAGCAAAGTACATGAACAGAAGATCGTTATTAAAAGGTGGTTTCCTTGCAGGGTTAGGCTTACCATTTATTGGCTTACAAGATGTTGTAGCCTCGCCATATACAGGTGCCAAAAAAGCTAAAAACATTATTATGATGGTGAGCGACGGCATGAGCATTGGTACGCTAAATATGGCCGATTTATATGCCAACCGTACATTTGGTAAAAGCAGTAAATGGCTTGGTTTATACCGCGATAACAAAGCAGTAAGGGCTTTAATGGATACCGCTTCTGCTAGTTCCATGGTTACTGATTCAGCTGCGGCGAGTTCATCATGGGGTGGAGGTATGCGTGTGAGAAACGGCTCCCTTAATGTTGGAATGAAGGGCGAAAAGCCTCAACCAATTCTTCAAAAGTTTAAAGAAAGTGGTAAAAAAGTCGGCTGCGTTACTACCGTTCCTATTACGCATGCAACGCCTGCTGGTTTTTGTATCAATATAGACAATCGCGGCGGACAAGATATTATTGCCGAAATGTACCTTGGTTTAAAGTTTGACGTAATGATGGGTGGCGGACATAAATATTTTGGTGAGAAAAGAGCTGGTGGTAATCTAATTCCTAAATATTTAACGCAAGGCTACAAAGTTGCAGAAAACAGAACAGAAATGATGGCTTTAGATAAATCGAAGCCAGTTTTGGGTTTGTTCGCTGAAGATGGAATGCCGTATGAAGTTGATCACCAGCATGATGCTGAATTGATGAAAAGTACACCAACTTTGGCCGAAATGACCATGAAGGCTATTGAATTAATGAAGGATAACAAAAACGGTTTTGCTTTACAAGTGGAAGGCGGGAAAGTAGATTGGGCAGCACATTCGAACGATTTGAGCGGATTAATTTTCGACCAGTTGGCTTTTGATGAAGCGGTTGGAAAAGTTATAGAGTTTGCAGAAAAAGACGGTGAAACTTTGGTAATCATCACAACAGACCATGGAAATTCAAATCCTGGGTTATTTTATGCAGATGAAGCCAACAAGAAATTTGACAGCCTGCAAAATTTTAAACACAGCAACACCTGGCTTTTAGGTCAGTTAAATCAATCTTTTAGCGAGCAAAAAATTATTGATTTGATAAAAGACAACCAAGGTTTTGTAATGAAATCTGATGATGTTAAATCGCTACTTGTGCATTTTAAAGATATTGTACCGGGACAGCTTTATAACGAATCTAATCTTCCGTTTTACGAATATGGAAAAATTTTGGGCAAATACACAGATGTGCAATGGGCGGGGATGAATCATACCGGAGATTATGTAGAGCTCACGATGTTTGGTCCTGGTTCTGAAAACTTAAAGCCATTTGTTAAGAATTACGAACTGCATAATTTTATGCTAAAGGCAGCCGAAATGCCAGAATCACTCATGGTGAAAGCTTAATTTGAAATCACCAGTTTATCAAAAAATAGAATTCTTTTAAATCAAATCTTTAATTTTGGATATGCATTATTCCTCTAAATCTTCCTTTACCATATTATTCTCAATTTTATGTTTGAACACAATTGGCGTTCTTGCTCAAGAAAGTACGATCCGTAATGTTATAATTAATCCATCGGGAATGTGGTTAAAGGGCGATTTGCATGTGCATTCCAGACATAGCACAGAATCATCCAACAATTCTATTTCGAAGATTATAAATTTTTCAAAATCGGTAAAGATGGATTACTTATGCATAACCGATCATGATAATCATGTAAATGGGGATGTAGCGCACAACACCTGGACTGACCCAGAATTTAAATCAGATTCGCTGCTTTTATTATACGGTGCTGAGTGGACCACCACAAGAGGACATGGAAATGTATTTTCTGCAAAACCCTATGACCATCAAAAGTTGTTTGATGTTAGAGATCAGAGAGACGTAAATATTGGCAAAGTTAAAAATTCGCTGGGTGTTCACTTATCAGCAAATCATCCAAGCGGGAAAGATAATTTTGGCTTTTCGTATGATTTGGTAAAATCGATAGAGGTATGGAATTCGGCAATTTGGCCAAAAAATGCCAATGCAATTATGATTTGGGATGATATGCTTTCATCGGGCAGAATGATGACTGGAAGAGGAGGAAGTGATTCGCACCATGGCGTACCTACTGCTGATGAAAAACCAACTTCAAATACTTATCAGGCAGAATTTAATTATGTTGGCACACCTACAACCTGGGTTTTTGCAAAAAAACGGAGCTTAGACGCTATTGTTTATGCATTAGACAATGGTAAGGTTTCGGTAAGTGCAAATCCATTTTCTCCAAGGGTAGAGTTTTATGCTGATGAAAAAGGAAATGGAAAATTCGAAATGATGATGGGTGATAATGCCGTTTCAACTGGTAAGCCGATAAAATTTCAAGTACAGTTAATGGGAAATACTTTAGTAGATGAAACCTATACCATTACCGTAATTAAAAATGGAAGAAAATTGAATGCTTACGAAGTAAAGGGCAAAACACCAATTGTTGAATTTGCCGATACACCTGATTTAAAGATACGAACTTATTATCGTGTTGTAGTAGAAGGTAAAAATACACCCTATCCGCAGGTTCCAAAATCGATGGGTTTAAGCGAAAAAATGGTGGCACTTTCCAATCCAATTTATTTTAATTTTGATCCGAAATTTTAAGCTCCTATACTAAACTTGAAGCAACTTCCTTGGTTAATTTCTGATTCAACACAAATTTTACCATTCAATTTTTCTACTAAAAACCTAACCGTAAATAGCCCGATACCAGTGCCATTTTGATGAAATCTGTCAACATGATTTAGGGTCACATTTCTATCGAAAATGCGTTCTAGTTCTTCATTAGCTATTCCAATTCCATTATCCTGAATTACAAAAATATCCTTGCCATTATTTTTTTCGTAGCATATCACAATTTTACAAATAGGCTTATTGTTGTAGCGAACCGCATTGGTTAATAAATTGATAAATATTTGCTGAAGTGCAATTTCTGAAGTTGTAATTATTGGGTTTTCTATTGGATATGTTATCACCACGTTTTCGGGCATGGTAATCATAGAAACCGTTTTCTCTAAAAAGGTACTTAGAAGAATTGATGTATGATTTTGAGTTAATGTTTCTGGTCTGAGTGAATACTCCAACATATCATTAACCAGTTTTGCCAATCTTCTTGTCGATGATAAATTTGTTGATGCAAGTTTCAGCGCTTTTGTGTCACCATTCTGCTCCAGGTGTCGTGTTAAAAGTTCTGCACTCATTGAAATACTACTCAAAGGATTTTTTAAGTCGTGGGCAGCAGTTGTTGCAAAGCGTTGCATAAATTCATTTGTCTCGCTAAGCTGCTTATTTGCTTCGTGGAGGTCTGTGATTTTCTTTCGAAGCTCCATTTGGGTAATAACCTGTTTGGCTAAAATTTTCAATGCATCTAATTGTTGCGGCGTTAAAGATTTTGGCACCCTGTCAATTACGCAAAGCGAACCAAGTGAATAACCATCAGGACTTTGCAAAGAAACTCCGGCATAGAAAACTATATTTGGATCAGAAGTTACTAAAGGGTTTTCTGCAAATCGCAAATCCGACCTAGCATCTGTTATCTGCATAGTTCCGGTAGGATCTATAATCGTATGTGCACAAAAAGCATGTTCTCTTGGTGTTTGAGTAACCCCCAATCCAATTCTACTTTTAAACCACTGTCGTGTTTCATCAACTAATGTGATTAATGCGATGGGTGTACCACAAATTTCGGAAGCCATTTTAGTTAAATCATCGAAATCATCCTCTTCAGATGTATCCATGATTTTGTAGGCTTTTAATGAGGCTAAGCGTTCTGCTTCATTATTTGGCAAGGGCAATTCTTTATTCAAACTACTTTAATGTGTGTGCAGATTGCCAATTTGGTTTTCTGATGATAAACTAATTTTCAAAGGTATCTATTTTTAATGTAGATAACTATTTTATAGCTTTTAAGAATGCTAAAATGACTGTGTAATAACGTATCAGTAAAACAATTTACAAAGCTAATTTTCTTTCTTAAAAATATAAAAAAATAAAACTATTAACTAAATCCGATTGTAGTATAGTAACAAAACTTAAAAAAGAAACTTCAAAATTTTATAAAATGGAAAATACAGAAAAAACAGTAGAAATTTTAAATGATTTAATTGAAATCAATAATGATAGAGCAGATGGATTTGATAAAGCATCAGCAGATTTAGATGATGTTAACATCGATTTGAAAGCTACATTTGAAAAATTATCATCTGATAGCCGTGCGAACTCTTTAGAATTAGCAGGTTTAGTAGGTAGAAATGGCGATGCTCCAGATACTGGAAACACCATTTTAGGAACTTTACATAGAGCATGGATAGACATCAAAGCTAGCTTTGGTGGTGATGATCGCCACAGCATTTTAGCAGAATGTGAGCGTGGAGAAGATGCAATTAAAAAAGCATACAGAGATGCGTTGGCAGAAAATGAATTGAGTGAGCCATTACGTTCTACATTGTTAAAACAACAAGAAGGAATCAATGCAGGTCACGATTTAATTAAAGGTTTAAGAGATGCCCATAAAGCTCTTTAAAATTAAATATTGAACCAAAAAACCGCTAATGAATTTTCATTAGCGGTTTTTTTTATGTCTTTACGTATAAAATCCTTTTAAAAATTATGCATTATCTTATTTGAAACCTGCTTGGTCTTAATGTCATAATGGTTCAAAAAAAATATACAACTGTAAACTATGCTACTCAATTTCTTTAATGATACAGGGAACACCAATCGATTTTAATCAAAATTTAATTGTGCAAATAAGTATTCAAAACTCCAAGAAGATTATCAATATCGTAAGGTTTGGCAATAAAATCTATCGCACCACAACTAAGTGCAGTTTGCCTTCCGGTATCACTAGCGGAAAGCACAATCATTGGTACCTTTTCAAAAGCGATGTTAGTTTTTAATGAAGCAATAATTTTATCACCAGAAATACCAGGCATCCACAATCTATAAGAAGCAGATCTGGCATCTCAGTTTTAAAAACTTCTTCTGCTTTCAAACTATCCGATACCGAAATAACTTCATAACCAGCATCTTCCAATATCATACCGGTAACATCCAATATATCCATCTCATCATCACAAATCATTATTTTTATTGCCATATTATTTTTGCTTTAAAGGAATCGTGAAACTAAATACCGATCCTTTTTCTTCTTCACTTTCAACCCAAAGTGTACCAGAGTGTTCTTTTATTATTTGACTACAAACGTATAAACCTACACCAACACCAGGAAATCTTTCTGAGATTTCATCCGCACGGTAAAAGCGTTCAAAGATTCGTTTATGATCTCTTTTGTGTATTCCAACACCAGAATCTGTTACCGATACTTTGCAATATCCAGATAACATGCTTAAATGAATATTTATTCCTTTTTCTATAGGACTATATTTTACAGCATTTGATAATAAATTTATCATAACCTGTTCCAATCTTCCAAAATCACCTTCAACCGTGATATCATCGATGCCTGTTATCGAAATTTTATGCTCAGGAGAACTTTGCTCAAGTACAATTACCGCATCTTCAATTAACTTCCTTAAGCTAAAAGGCTCAAAATTAAACTGAATCTTACCCGATTGCATTCTAGCAACATCCAGTAGATCATGTATTAATCTTTCTAACCGTCCAATAGATTTACCAGCAGTAGCAAAACCTTTTAAGTAAGTAGTATCGTTGTTTCTTTTTGCTATTTTTTCTAATAACTGAAAATTCCCTTTAATGCTAGTTAAAGGCGTTTTCATTTCATGACTGGCAATATTGATAAAGTCTTCCTTTCTGTGCTCAATAGCTTTTCTTTCGGTAATATCTTCTATAGCCAGGAGAATTCTATCTTGATATTTTCCTTTAAGCGTCATTTGCCTAGCGTTCAAAATGAGCATTTTACGTCCAATAGATGCAAATTCATTCTCCATTTCAAACCCTTCGAATGGATTGTTATGAGGCAGAATATTCAACAATAGCTGTCGAAGCTCTGGAATATCCCATTGGCCATTTCCTATCTTAAATAAATGTTCGCCAATAATATCCTGATACCTTTCTCTAAAAAAACTACAAAAATTTTCGTTGGCACTTAAAATCCTTAATTCACTATCTAAAACAATAAGACTTTCTCTAATGGTTTCTACAATAGCTGATAAATAACTTTCGCTTTCTTCTAAGTTATGCGTACGTTCTCTAACTTGTTCATCCAATATCTCCCGTTCCTCTACCAATTCATTTTCGGCATTTACTCTTTTTGTTACATCATTTTGAATACCTATAAAATGCGTAACATTTCCCTGAGGATTTTTTATTGGCGAAATCATAAGTTCATTCCACACCATTCTGCCATCTTTTTTATAATTTCTTAGCAAAACCGTACAATGCTCCCCATTCTTTATCGCAGCTCCTAATAAATTTCTTGATTTTTGATTGCGGTCTTCGCTTTGTAAAAAGCGGCAGTTGTGACCAATAATTTCTTTCTTCGTATATCCGGTTAAATTCTCGAATGCATTATTGCAGTAAATAATTGGCTCATCTGGTTGATTGTGATCTGTTATAACTACACCATTGCTAGATGCATGTAATGCTGCTGCAAATAACCTTAAATCAGCATTTCCAAAATCTGGCAAATTCACTAAAAAGTCTTCCATTTATAAAAACATTTTCTCGGGGTTAACAATTTGGAGTGGTTGTGTTTAACCATTACGCGTAAGATAACTTTAAGCCACCTAGTTTTGTTTAGTAAAATGTGAAATTAATCAAATTAAAAGTAAAATATTCCTAAATGATGTGTGGACAGGTAGTTTTTTAAGTGTACGATAAAATTTCGCCACATCGAAGCACCAAATAATCAACCACACCCTCGTTACCTCCTGATAAATATCAAGAATCTTCTAGAATTTAATCAAAACTTAACCTTTGTTTTTAGGGTTATGTAAGTAAACAAAACAATCATCACCTGTTATTATGAAAACAAAAGATACTGGTAGCGAACCTAAGTTTACCACTAAAACCACAAAAGAAGATTCTCCGGCACTTAACGAACTTTTTAAAGATTCAATAGCTGATTTGTATTGGGCAGAGAATCATTTGGTTAAATCTCTTCCAAAAATGATTTCCGCTGCAACAGCTCCAGAACTTATAAGCGCTATCGAATCACATCTTGAAGAGACCAAAAACCATGTAACCAGGTTAGAGCAAATTTTTGAACTACTTGGAGAAAAGGTAATTGCTAAAAAATGTGATGCCATGGAAGGTCTCACGAAAGAAGCGGAAGGTATTGTAGAATCTACAGAACCTGGAACTGCAACAAGGGATGTAGGAATAATTTTAGCATCGCAAAAAGTTGAACATTATGAAATTGCAAGTTACAATGGCTTGTATCAATTGGCTATAACGCTTGGTTTATCAGATGTTGCAGAGCTTTTAGAACAAACATTGGCTGAAGAAAAACTTGTCGACAATAAATTAGGTGACATCGCCGAAAACGAAATTAATTACAAAGCAGCTGAAGAAGCTTAAAAAATATGGCTAAGAAAACATCCGATAAAAATAGTTCTCCCGCACAGCAAGAGAACGATAAAACCAATAAATTAGAGTCTTTCGTTGCAGATTCTACTGGTCAGTTTATGACAACCAATCATGGTGTAAAAATCAATGACGACCAAAACTCGCTAAAAGCTGGTGATAGAGGCGCAACATTACTCGAAGATTTTATCCTAAGAGAGAAAATCACACACTTTGATCATGAGCGTATTCCTGAACGTGTTGTACATGCAAGAGGTTCGGCCGCACACGGCGTTTTTAAAGTTTACGATGATTTATCAGAAATAACCAAAGCTGCTTTTTTATGTGATACCAGTATTGAAACGCCTGTTTTTGTTCGCTTTTCTACGGTAGCCGGCTCTCGCGGCTCAAGCGATTTAGCTAGAGATGTACGTGGATTTGCCGTCAAGTTTTACACACAGGAAGGTAACTTTGATTTGGTAGGTAATAATATGCCCGTGTTTTTTATTCAGGATGCTATTAAGTTTCCTGATTTGATACATGCAGTAAAACCAGAGCCGGATAACGAAATGCCACAGGCAGCTTCAGCTCATGATACCTTTTGGGATTTTATTTCACAACTTCCAGAATCTGCACACATGATTATGTGGGCAATGAGCGATCGTGCTCTACCAAGAAGTTACCGTATGATGGAAGGTTTTGGTGTACACACTTTCCGTTTTGTAAATGCTGAAGGCGTTTCTAATTTTGTTAAATTCCATTGGAAGCCACTCCTTGGTGTGCATTCGGTTGCTTGGGATGAAGCGCAAAATATCTCTGGTAAAGACCCTGATTTTCATAGAAGAGATTTGTGGGATGCGATTGAAGCAGGTGCTTTTCCGGAGTGGGAATTAGGTGTTCAAATTGTACCAGAAGAGGATGAATTTAAATTTGAGTTTGATTTACTCGACCCAACAAAGCTGATACCTGAAGAACTTGTACCTGTACAACGTATTGGAAAAATGACTTTAAACCGCAATCCGGATAATTTCTTTTCTGAAACGGAACAGGTTGCTTTTCATGTTGGTCATGTTGTTCCAGGAATCGATTTTACTAACGATCCGTTATTACAAGGTAGATTGTTCTCTTATACCGATACACAATTAATTCGTCTTGGCGGACCAAATTTCCACGAAATTCCTATTAACCGACCAGTAGTTCCGGTTCATAATAATCAACGAGATGGTTATATGCGTCAAACCATTAACCGTGGTAAAACCAGTTATGGTCCGAATGCAATTGCAGCCAACGACCCTCAACAAGCCAAGGCACAAGAAGGTGGTTTTGTAAGCTATAATGAAAGAATTGATGCTAAAAAGATACGAGCAAGAAGCAGAAGTTTCTTCGACCATTTTTCACAAGCTCGTCTGTTCTTTAACTCGCAAAGCGATCCTGAAAAAAATCATATTACTGATGCACTAAGTTTCGAACTTGGAAAAGTTAAAGCAGTAGAAATTCGTGAGCGTATGCTTGCAGTACTAGCCGAAATTGATAAAAACTTGGCAGCCGAAGTTGCTTATGCACTAGGATTACACATTCCAAAAATTCCTCTTGAAGAACTAAATAATAGCATTCCGGCTGATGGTGACAGAAATGAATATGCATCTACAAATCCTGAAGGTAGTTTAGCAAAATCAGAAGCATTAAGTATGGCTGGTACGATTAAAGATACCATTCAAACCCGAAAAATTGCAATTTTAGCAGCTGATGGCGTTGATGAAAAATCTTTAAGTAAAGTTAAAGATGAATTAATAGCAGAAGGAGCAGTGGTTCACATTATTGCACCAAAATTAGGCAAAATCATTTCGGAAGGCGATGTAGAAGTTACCGTTGATCAAAGCTTTTTAACTGCTGCATCTGTTTTGTACGATGCTGTTTACGTTCCAGGTGGTGGAAATTCAGTTGCAACGTTAGAAGCAGAGGCAAATGCCGTTCATTTTTTGAATGAAGCTTTTAAACATTGTAAAGCCATTGCAGCCGATGAACAAGCATTACAAGTATTGGAATCAACCTATTTTTATAAAAAACTACCAGCAGAGTATTCTAAAGAAACAGTGCTACGCGAAGGCGTATTGGTTTCGGCAGATATAAAAATCTTAGCTAGTACTTTTATAGAAATGATTGGTATGCACCGTTTCTGGGAAAGAGAAAATCCAAGAAAAATTCCTGCATAATTAATCTGCGTTGCAAATTGATTATGAATTATTTTATTCATTTCAAATCAAATATATATCGAATGCTGTTTACATATAGCATTCGATATATGATTTTACTATCAACCTAACCTAAAATCCTAAAATGGAAAACAATACTAATCTTCCTAAAGTCCCTGAGCAAGTTGTTGGAAGTGAGGTGGATGTTGTAGATGAACGGAAATTTGAACATGACGAAGAAGCCCTGAAAAGATATTTAATATCTTCAGAACGACTTCTGGATATAAATAATTGGGGCAAGTATGCTGGGATTTCAGCTTTTCAATTGATTGATAGTCATGGCGTTCGTGCTCAAAGGCTTGCAGAACAACAAGATTATATCCGCATAGATATTCCAGGGCCAGGAACTAAAGCAGGAATGGGTTATGATTGGGTTAGAATTGAAGAAATAGAACGCAATGATGATGGAAACGAGCGTTACATTTTAATTAGAGTTCGTCCATGTCCGCATCCACTTTCTGATAAAAATGATACCGCACACTTCTTAAAAGACAACGCTACTTCGACGTTTATTGTGAGACAAAGAGGAAATGTAGTTTATGCCGAAGAACATGGCCGTAATGAGTTACCAAATACTAATACAGGCAGTTTGTACGATAAGGGAAGAAACTTTGTAGTTGGTATGGCTGCAAAAATTGGCTTATCCTATCCTCAATGGAGCAGTCTGGTTAAAGGTCTGCTTGCCGATTAAGATGTTTGATATTCTTGAATCATTTGCATTCCAGCTTCATTACCTTGAAGTGCTGCAAATTCCAAAGCAGATTGACCCGTTTTATCCAATATCGTAACGTCTGCATTACTATCTAGAAGCAATTTTAATACATCATTTCTGCCAAACATAGCAGCAAACATTAAGGCAGTTCCGCCGTTTCCATGTTGCAAGTTCAAATCAGCTCCGCTTTCAATCAGCAATTTTGCTATTTCCGCATAACCTTTAAAAGAAACGCCCATCAAAGCTGTATTACCGCCGTTATCAGCATCATTTAAATCTGCTCCTGCTTCTATTAACAATTTAGCAGCTTCATACTGGTTATTGTAACATGCGATTATTAAGGGTGTAAAGCCTTTTTCATCTTTTAGGTTAATATTTGCTTTTTGCAAAATCAGTTCTTTTAATACTTCAATTTCGCCTTTTCTGGCGGCAGGAATTATAAGTTCGTTAATGTTCATGCTTTAATAACCTTAGCTTTTTATAAAAGTTTTAACAGCGTAAAGATTTAGGAATTTCAGAAAATATTTAATAATTATTTTAAATCAAATTTTCTTAAATTTTCCAAATTGCAGGAACTAATTATGGAACAATTAAAACATTGAAACACTTTGCTGGTTCTATTCTAAGCTTTAAATTTTTACTTATCTTTAGAATCATCCCAAAACAATGAAACACTTTGATGCTATAGTTATCGGTGCCGGTCAAGCAGGCGTTCCTTTAGCTAAAAAACTTGCTCAGGCAGGAAAAAAAACCGCTATAATAGAAAAAAGAATAGTTGGTGGCACTTGTATAAATGATGGCTGCACACCAACTAAAGCCATGATTGCTTCCGCAAAAATGGTTTATCAAGCTGGTAAAGCCGATGAATTGGGTGTGAACATCGGTTCGATAAAAGTTGATTTTAAGAAGGTAAAACAGCGTAAAGATGATATTGTAAAGCAGTTTCAACAATCTGCTCAAAAAGGTTTGGAAGAAACTAAAGGTTTAACGCTAATTATGGGAGAAGCCCGGTTTAGCGGCGAAAAAGAAGTTACCATTTTGTTGGGCAATGGGAAAGAAGAAATCATCACTGCCGATTGGATTTTCATCAATACGGGTGCTAAAACCGCAATACCAGATATAGATGGATTGGATGAAGTAGATTTTTTAACTTCTACAACTATTCTTGAGTTAGATAAAATTCCTGATGAGTTGGTCGTAATTGGCGGCAACTACATTGGTTTAGAGTTTGGCCAAATGTTTAGCAGGTTTGGCAGCAAGGTAACCATCATTGAGCAGTCATCCACAATTTTGGCAAGAGAAGATGAAGATGTTTCGGCTTCATTAACCGAAATATTAAAGGATGAAAAAATTGAAATCATAACCAACGCTGTGGTTGAAAAGTTTACATCGCATAAAAAGAATAAAATAGAAGTAGAACTTAAAGCTGATAACACCACCAAAAAGATAACTGCTAGTCATGTTTTAATCGCTACAGGTAGGATACCGCAAACCAAAAATTTAGGCTTAGAGTTTTGTGGCGTAAAAACAGATGAGAAAGGACATATCCTGTTAAACAATAAATTAGAAACAAATGTTAAGGGGATTTTTGCTTTAGGTGATGTTAAAGGTGGACCAGCATTTACGCATATTGCATACAACGATTACACAATTGTTTATCGTAATTTAATCGAAAAAACAAAATACAGCATTAAAAACAGACCAGTACCATATTGCATGTTTACCGACCCACAATTGGGCAGAATTGGTATGTCTGAAAAAGAAGCCAAAGAGAAAAAACTTGATTATAAAGTTGCCTTGTTACCAATGGCTTATGTTGCCCGAGGAATTGAAACCAATGAAACTAAAGGCTTAATGAAAGCGATTGTTGATGCAAAGAGTAAAAAGATATTAGGTGCGGCTATTTTAGCTTCAGAAGGAGGGGAAATTGTATCGGTTTTACAAATGGCAATGGAAGGCGGTATAACGTATGATAAAATTAGATACGGAGTTTTTGCACATCCAACCTATTCAGAATCACTGAATAATCTCTTTATGAAGCTTGATGATTAGAAATGATTGAACTTAAAAATGTTAGTAAGAAGTATGGTGAAACGATAGCCGTAAATCAGGTTTCTTTCGAAGTTAAAGAAAAAGAAAATTTGGTTTTGCTAGGCACAAGTGGTTGTGGTAAAACTACAACGCTAAAAATGATTAACCGACTTATTAATCCTGACGAAGGTGAAATCATTCTCAACGGACAAAATATTATCAATCAAAATACAGAAATTTTAAGAAAAGGAATTGGATATGTTATGCAAAATATAGGCCTTTTTCCACACTATACCGTAGAAGAAAACATCGCGATAGTTCCTAAATTATTAAAGTGGGATAAAAAGAAAATTCAAGACCGGGTGTATGAACTTACCGAGAAACTTCATCTTCCAACAAATTCTCTTAAACTTTTTCCTAACGAATTAAGTGGAGGGCAGCAACAAAGGGTAGGCCTTGCTCGTGCTTTGGTATCAGATCCTGCTGTATTATTAATGGACGAACCCTTTGGTGCGTTAGACAATGTTACAAGAACCAGTATCCGAAAAGAATTTAAAGATTTAGAAGAACTCAAAAGAAAAACCATGGTGATGGTTACGCATGATGTCGAAGAAGCTTTTGAACTTGCCGATAGAATTTGCTTGATGGATAAAGGTAATATTATGCAAATTGGAACGCCCAAAGAGTTGCTTTTTAATCCCGCTAACGATTTTGCAAAAACGTTTTTAGATGGACAACGTTTGGCGTTAGAATTTAAGATTGTCACCATTGAAGACATCTGGGAAATGCTCCCAAATGCAATGCACACTACCAAAAGTTTAAGTGCTAATGTAAGCGTTTGGGATGCAATGGAAAAATTACGCAGCACACAAGCAACGGAACTGCAATTTTCAAACAAGACTCAACAATATAAAAGCGCAAGTTTTGACGAATTAATTAAAGCTTTTAATCAGTATAAAAATTTTACAAAACATGAATGAGCAACAAACGCTGTGGCAATTCATGTCGATGGAATCGGATAAATTGCTTAGCCAAACCGTACAACACATTGGTTTAACGTTTATTTCGCTGTTGTTCGCAATTGCAATAGGTTTGCCTCTAGGGATTTTAATCGCTCGTAGGCGTAAATTATCTGGAATTATTTTAGGCGTTGCAGGCGTTTTACAAACCGTACCAAGCATTGCTTTGCTGGGCTTTATGATTCCAATTTTAGGTATCGGAGCCAAACCTGCAATTGTTGCGCTACTTATTTATGCACTACTCCCAATTATTAGAAATACCTACACCGGCATTATTGGCATTGATAAACACATTATCGAAGCTGCAAAAGCCATGGGGATGAGCAAATCGCAAATTTTATTTAAAGTAGAAATTCCTTTGGCAATGCCTGTTCTTCTTGCAGGAATCCGTACCGCAACCGTAATAAATGTTGGTGTGGCAACGCTGGCATCGTACATTGCTGCTGGTGGTTTGGGCGAGTTTATTTTCGGTGGTATATCGCTCAATAATACCAATATGATTTTGGCTGGTGCTATTCCTGCAGCGCTGCTTGCCATTTTATTGGATGGATTACTTGCGCTAACCCAAAAATTAGATTTTAAAAAACTCAAAAAAGTATTAATCTTTTCTTCCGTTTTTTTAATTTTTTTAACTGCTTTTTACGTTTTGCCCTCGGCTTATGGCTCTGGTTTAAAGGCTGGTTTCACACCAGAATTTATGGGCAGGCAGGATGGCGATTTAGGTTTAAAATCGGCTTATGGATTAAAAATTAAAACCGTTGTAATTAGTGATGCAGTAATGTATAAAGCTGCTTTTTCAAAAGAACTGGATGTAATTAGTGGTTACTCTACTGATGGACGGCTCAAAGCTTTTGGACTAAAAATTCTAAAAGACGATAAAGGAATCTTCCCACCTTATTATGCCGCACCCATTGTAAATCAAGCTTCATTAAGCAAATTCCCCGAATTAGAAGATGTTTTAAATTTATTGGCAGGTAGAATCACCGATTCTGTTATGACCGATTTAAATTATCGAACCGATTATCTTCATCAAACACCAGAAAAAGTAGCGAGAGATTTTTTAGTGAAAGTTGGTTTATATAAATCGCCAAAAGGAGGAGCTGGAGAAACCATTAAAATTGGCTCAAAAATTTTTGGCGAGCAATACATTTTGGCAGAAATTTACAGCATGCTTATAAAAGGAAATACCAATTATCAAGTGGAAACTAAAACCGGTTTAGGTGGCACAAAAATTTGTTTTGATGCTTTGGTTAACAACCAAATCGATTTTTATCCAGAATATACGGGTACCGGATTGTTAGCCATTTTAAAACCCGACAATAAAATTGTTTCGCAAATATCTCACAACAAAGATGAGACGTATAGATATGTAAGTGATGAGTTTAGTAAAAAATATAAGATTAAATGGTTAAAACCAATTGGGTTTAATAATTCTTATGCGTTGATGATGCGACAAAAACAATCCTCAGAAATAGATGTTAATACCATAACAGATCTCAAGAACTATCTCGATAAAAATTAATGAATCTTGCTGAAAAATACCTAAGCATAAGAAAACATGCTGAACAACTTTGTGAGCCTTTACAAATAGAGGATTACGTAGTTCAACCTGTTGTAGATGTTAGTCCGCCGAAATGGCATTTAGGGCATACCACATGGTTTTTCGAAACCTTTATTTTAAAACCATACTCAACTTCTTACCAGGTTTTTAACGAAGATTACAATTACGTATTTAACAGTTATTACGAAACCGTAGGCAATCGTGTTATTCGTACCGATAGAGGAAACTTGAGTAGACCAAGCGTAAATGAAGTGTATCAATACCGCCATTATGTAGATGATGCAATGGTATCGTTTCTTTCCACAGAAATATCATCAGAAGTGCTTGAATTAGTAATTTTGGGTTTCAACCACGAGCAACAACATCAAGAATTACTGCTAACAGATATAAAATTTATTCTTGGCAATAATCCACTTTTCCCAGTTTACGATTCAAATAAAAAGGAAACTATATCAGAGCATATCAACAACGCTAATATGCTTACCGTTTCCGAAGGCATTTATGAAATCGGCTATGATGGAAATGATTTTTGCTTCGATAATGAGTTAAACCGACATAAAGTTTATTTAAACGAATTTGAAATCTGTTCTAATTTGGTTTCAAATGAATCGTATTTAGATTTTATAAATGATGGAGGTTATCAAAATTTTAATTTTTGGCATGCTGAAGGTTGGGATTGGGTAAATACCAACAAGATTAATGCACCAATGTACTGGCATTTAATTGATGTTAAGTGGATGAATTATACACTTCAAGGTTTAAAAGAAATCAATCTAAATGAGCCTGTAACCCATATTAGTTATTACGAAGCTTATGCTTTTGCAAGTTGGAAAGGATTGCGATTACCAACAGAATTTGAATGGGAAATAGCAGCAAAAAACTTTAACTGGGGCGAGCGGTGGGAGTGGACCGAAAGTGCTTACTTGCCATATCCAGGTTTTAGTAAAGCTCCAGGTGCAATTGGAGAATACAATGGAAAGTTTATGGTAAACCAAAAAGTGTTACGTGGTTCATCAATCGCTACACCTGCAGAACATAGTCGCATAACATACAGAAATTTTTTTCACTCACATTTAAGATGGCAATACACAGGCATTCGTCTTGCTAAATAGAAATTTATGATGCTTACAACAGAAAAAACCACAGTAAATAATACTCAATTTTTGAAAGAAACTTTGGCAGGATTAAATGCCGAGCCAAAGCGAATGTTTTCAAAATACTTTTACGATGAAACTGGCGACCATATCTTTCAGCAGATTATGGATATGGAAGAATATTACCTTACCAATGCTGAAATGGAAATTATGCAATACCAGGCAAACAGCATTGCAAACGTAATTTCTGTTGATAATGAAGCTTTTGATTTAATTGAATTAGGCGCTGGTGATGCAACAAAATCCATTCATTTGCTGAAAACACTCCTTGATAAAAACCTGAATTTCAAATATTATCCTATTGATTTTTCGGAGCATGTAATAAACGATTTGGACGCGAATTTGCCTGAAAAGCTTCCTGAATTAACATTTGAAGGTTTGAATGGCGACTATTTCGATATGCTTAAAAAGGCTGCAGAGATTTCGGATAGGAAAAAAGTTGTTTTGTTTATGGGAGCAAACATTGGCAATATGAATGTTAGTGAAGCCCGAGAATTCTGCTTAAGCCTCAAACAATTGTTATCTCCTGATGATATTCTGATTATAGGTTTTGATTTGAAAAAAAATCCACAGCAAATATTAGCAGCCTATAACGATAAAGCAGGCATTACTCGTTCGTTTAATTTGAATTTACTTAGCCGAATTAACCGCGAACTTGATGGAAACTTTGATGTAAGTGCCTTTGAACATTACGCCAATTACGACCCAGAAACTGGCTCATGCAAAAGCTATCTAATTAGTTTAAAAAATCAAATCGTAAATATTGGTAGCAATGCAATTCATTTCTCAGAGAATGAATTTATTATGATGGAAATTTCACAAAAGTACTCACTAAACGAGATTGATGAACTTGCGCAATCATCAGGTTTTCAATTGATAAACTCTTTTACCGACCAACAAAACTATTTTGTTGATGCAGTGTGGAAAGTTGGCTAATTAATCCAAAACACCCAATAAAGAGTTTAAATCTTCTTCTGTATTGTAAAAATTAAAAGAAATACGCGTTCCGGCACCTCTTGGCGAACATAAAATCTTTTCGGCAATTAGCTTATCAACTGTTTGTTTATCAAGTGGTAAACTCATAATAGAAGATTGTTCTTTTCGCTCCACCATCCAATCTGTAAGCAATCCTTTTTGGTGCAAAGCTCTTCTGGCTTGGTTTGCCAGGTTTGCTGTAGTTTTTTCAATTGAGTTTAAGCCAATCTCGTTTAGATATTTAACACCCTCGTTTAATGTTCCAAAACTTAAGCTATCTAAATGTCCGGGTTCTAAACTAAGCGATAAATAATCTCTGCCGCTTAAAAATGGTGCAGATGGCAATGCAGAATGCTTTCTGTTTTCGTAAAGTACTTCTTTAACTTTATCTGATAAGAAAATGTATCCGTTTCCATAACCGCCTAAAAGCCATTTATAGCCACTACCTATCAAAACATCTAATCCCGATTGCTCGAAATTAAACTCAGCAGTACCCAAAAATTGTGTACCATCAGCAATCAAAATCAAATCGGGGAAATTAGCTTTTAAATTTTTGATAAAATCACTTTGCATTTTCAAACCGCTGATGTATTGAACCATGCTAAATGCAAATACGGTCGGTTTAAATTTTTCGATGGCATTTAATATGTTTTCTTCAAGATTAGCATCAATTGCCACCTCTAAAAACTCAAATCCTCTGCTCGTAACCGGATAACTTACTGATGGGTAATCTTCTTGCAGCAATAAAAAACGGTGATTTCCAGCCAATCCATTTAAAATAGCATTAAATCCACTCGAAAAATTCTGATTTAAATAGGTATTATCTTTCTTGGACGAAAAGCTTTCGGAAAGATTTAGTCTTAAATCTTCCATAACTTTTAAATTATTGGCTCTAAAGGTACTTCCACCTTCAATAAATTCAGCATCATGTTGCTTACGCCAATTGGCAATTTCTACAGATAATAATCCTGAATTTGCTGTATTCAAGTAAACGCAATTTTTAAGAATCGGGAAGTTTTCGCTAAACGTCATCCTCAAAAATAAATAAATAACTCTAGCATAAGAATTATAATTTATAAGTGCTTTAAGGTTAATTTAAGAATAAGAAATCCTTTAAATGCAGTTCATTTCTACTTCAGAGGTAAAACTAAGTTAATCATAGGTTCACATAAGGGCGATAGCTTTGCCCCATTCTAAGGAACCAAGGAAATTAAACTAAAACGGTTTAGGCCGATAACTAATTTTTAACAAATGAAAAAACCTTTACTGCTAATGCGGAAGCTTTTGCTTTGTACTTCTATTGCATGCCTTCTACAAAACAATGTTTTAGCCGCCCCAATTGTTGCGGCAAAACTGAATCATCCTGAGTTTGAAGCTAAAAATCAGGAAACCGGAACCATCAGCGGAAAAATTGTTGATGAAAAGGGAGAGTCGCTTCCAGGAGCAAGCATTTTGATTAAGGAATTAAACAAAGTTGTTCAAAGTAATCCAGACGGTAGTTTTAGCATCACTGCTCCAGCTGGTACATACAACATTCAAGTAAGTTTTGTGTCTTACACCACCGTCACTTTAGGTAAAATTGTAGTTAAAGCTAAAGAAACTACACCTTTAAATGTAACGTTAAAAGGCGAAACGGGTAGTTTAAATGAAGTACTTATTGTTGGTTATGGTACACAGAAAAGAGAAAATGCAACTGGTGCTGTAGATCAGATTACTTCCAAAAATTTAGAAAACAGACCAATTACCAACCTAACTCAAGGCTTGCAAGGCTTGTTGCCCAACCTAAATCTAAAAATGTTGGATGGTAAGCCAAATCAATCTCCAAATTATAATATTCGTGGTACCACTTCTATCGGTCAGGGTGGAAGTGCGTTAGTTTTAATTGATGGCTTTGAAGGCGACCCCAGCTTATTAAATCCGAATGATGTAGAAAGTGTTACGATTCTAAAAGATGCAGCTTCTGCAGCAATTTATGGTGCAAGAGGCGTTTTTGGAGTGGTATTGATTACAACAAAAAAACCAGAGAAGGGTCGTACAAGCATATTTTATTCAAGCAATTACGCCATTAAAAGTCCATTACAAGTTCCCGATTTTGTAACCGATGGTTATACCTGGGCAAAAATGTTTGCAGAGGCATTTGTAAACGGAGATGGAGCCTTCCCTCAAAATGCCAATAAAACACAGAAATTTTCTCAGGCTTATCTTGATGAATTTAAGCGACGAGCAGAATCTGGTCAGCCTTACAACGAGGTTGAGGTAAACCCTACAACAGGAGAATATACTTATTATGGCAATACAGATTACTATGCCGAACTATATAAAAAGAATACTGCAGCAACAGAAAACAATCTTTCTGTAAGTGGTGGTAGTGAGAAGGTATCATTTTTAATATCAGGTCGATACTTAAATCAGGATGGATTGTTTAGGTATAACAGTGACGATTACGACATGAAAAACATCAGGGCAAGAGGTTCTGTACAGGTTTTTCCATGGTTAAGTATCGAAAACAATGCCGATTATTCCGTTTCAAATTACCACAATCCCATTAACGTTGGTGAAGGTGGTGGCATTTGGAGAAATATTGCAGATGAAGGTAAACCAACCATGCCAATTTATAATCCTGATGGTTCTTTAACTTTTGCTGCGGCTTATACCGTGGGCGATTTTATTTACGGAAAAAATGGTATCGATACCCGCAAGCAAATTTTTAGAAATATTAGCGGTATAAGAACTAAATTTTTTGATAACAAATTTCGTATAAATGCCGATTTTACTTTCCGTAATACCAATAACGATATCGAACAAAAACGAGTTCAGGTACCTTACAGCAGCTTTCGTGGTGTAACATCTTTCGTTGGTACAACAACCAACGACTTGTTATTTGATAAACGTGAAACCCAGTACATAGCAACCAATGTTTTTGCAGAATACGAAAATCGATTTGGTACCAATCACTATTTAAAAGCAATGGTTGGTTACAATTACGAACAATCTACCTACAACCGAGTTGCCGTACAGCGTAACGGAATTATTTTCGAAGATGCTACAGATTTAAATCTTGCTGTTGGTCAAGCTGTTACAACCGGTGGTGGTTACGAGCAATGGGCTATTTTGGGTGGATTTTCACGATTGAATTATTCATTTAAAGATCGTTATTTATTAGAGGTTAATGCCAGATATGATGGTTCTTCTAAATTTCCTGCCAATCAGCGTTATGGATTTTTTCCATCTGTATCAGCAGGTTGGAGAGTTAATAAAGAAGGCTTTTGGAATGTATCAGATAAAATTATTTCTGATTTAAAAATCAGAGGTTCTTATGGCTCACTTGGAAATGGAAACATTGCGTCTTATGCCTTCCAGGAAATTTTTAACATCAGCCAGTCGGGCGTAATTTTAAACGGTGTTAAACCACCAATCACCAGAATTCCGGCAGTATTGCCTGATGGTTTAACCTGGGAGACTTCTACAACAACCAACGTTGGTTTAGATTTAACCATGCTTTCTGGTCGTTTAAGTTTTAATGGTGATGCTTACATTCGCAAAACTACGGATATGTTTACCTTCGGACTAACACCTCCTGCCGTGTTCGGTGCTGATGTTCCTAAAGGAAACTATGCCGATTTAACTACACGAGGATGGGAAGTTTCAATAGGCTGGAACGATAAAATTGGCAAATCTGAAAGGCCTTTCAGCTATAACGTAAGGTTAACGCTTGCCGATAATAAAACCAAAATTGATAAATATAACAATCCCGATAAATTGCTAAGCGATTATTATGAAGGACAAACCTTAGGTGATATTTGGGGCTACGAAACAGAAGGATTTTTTATTGATGATGCAGATATTGCTGCTCATGCCAAGCAAGATCCTCAAATGCGTGCTTCTCCAACTGGTAAATGGTTTCCTGGCGATATTAAACTAAAAGATTTAAATGGTGACGGTTTTATCAACGTTGGCGAAAATAAAGTAGGTAAATCTGGCGATAGAAGAATCATTGGTAATTCAGCACCAAGGTATCTTTATGGCATTAACTTAGGTGCAGATTGGCACGATTTCTCTTTCTCTGTTTTCTTTCAGGGTGTAGGTAAGCAACAATGGTATCCAAGTACAGAAACTGAAATGTTTTGGGGACAATACAACAGACCATACAACAATATTCCAACTTTCCATTTAGGAAACATGTGGACGCCTCAAAACACAGACGCCTATTTCCCGCGTACAATGTCCCGAGCCGCATCTAGCAATACCAATCGTACGCTTGGTGTAGCACAAACCCGATATCTTCAGAATGTAGCCTATATCCGAATGAAGAATATCCAGGTTGGTTATACACTTCCAACAAGATGGGTTAACAAAGTTGGTGTACGTACGGCAAAAGTATTTTTCTCTGGCGAAAATCTGTTTACGTACTCTCCGATGTACAAAATCGTAAAAAATACAATTGATGTTGAAAATGCGGTGCCGTCTGATCAGGATTTAAATCCGAACAGCACCAATGGAGATGGGTATAATTATCCGATGTTGAAAAGCTACGCATTTGGAGTAAACATTGGATTTTAAGGTTATTGAACACAAAAAAATGATTAAGATGAAAAAACAATATATATGGATATTGCTGGGTTGCCTGAGTTTGGCAGCCTGCAAAAAGCTCGATCAGAAACCAGAATCAACGGCATCTAAAGAAGCTGTATTTGGTACCGAAAACGGCCTAAAACTCTACACGAATTCTTTTTACAATATGGATTTTTTGCCAAAAAATTCTACCAGTTTGGATGCAATGTCGGATTATTTGGCTGTTAGATCTGTGCCGGATTTTGTACGTGAAGGTGGTTTTGCTGCCAACAACAGCTCTGGCTGGACCTGGAGAGATTTGCGAAATATAAATTACTTTATTGAAAACTGTAAAGACCCTGCCGTACCTGCTGTTGTTCGTAATAACTACATAGGTTTAGCACGTTATTTCAGGGCTTATTTTTACATGGAAAAAGTTAAACGCTTTGGCGATGTGCCTTGGATAGGTAAACCGCTTGATGTTGATGATCCATCGCTTTTTGCGGGTAGAGATAAGCGAGAATTGGTTATGGATTCGGTTTTAGCTGATATTAACTTCGCCTGTGCAAATATTACAACTACGAATGACGCAAGCCGTACCACAATTACAAAATGGGTTGCTTATGCTTATAAATCAAGGTTGTGCTTGTTTGAAGGAACATTTAGAAAATATCAAACCGAATTAAATTTAGGTTCAACAGCAAATAAATGGTTAGAAGAATCTGCATCTGCTGCAGAGCAAATTATAAAAAATGGTGGTTTTTCTTTAAATACAGCAGGCGGACCAGGTGTTTCTTATCGTCAGGTTTTTACCAGCAATACGCCTGTAGCAAATGAGGTTTTACAATCTGCCGTTGCCGATTTAAATCTTGGTGTATTAAGTGACGCCAATTGGTGGTGGACCAGCGGAACCTACGGGGCAAAAGCAAGTTTTACACGTACCTTCATAAATACCTACTTAAAGCTTGATGGAACGCCATACACAAATGACCCATCATACCGAACGCAATTGTTCAAAGATGAAGTAAAAAACCGCGATTTAAGGTTAAAACAAACCATCCGTTTAGGGGACTATAAAAGAATTACAAGCGGTCAGCTGGTTCCGGCACCACCAGTTTTTTCTTATACATTTACTGGCTATCAACCTATAAAATTGACACTTGATGATACTTATTTTGATGCAGGTGCATTAAATACGAATGCCGTTTCGTTATTCCGTTATGCAGAAGTGTTATTAAATTATGCTGAGGCTAAAGCAGAATTAGGCACATTAACTGATGCCGATTGGGCAATAACCGTTGGTGCTTTAAGATCAAGAGCAGGGATTACCGGTGGCTTAACTACAAGACCAACTGTTGCCGATCCATACTTAACAACAAATTATTTCCCTGGAATTACAAACGCTGCTTTGTTAGAAATTAGGAGAGAGCGTGGCATAGAATTAAGTTTAGAAGGATTTCGTTTTTCTGATTTGTTGAGATGGAAACGTGGACCACTAATGGAGCAGGAGTGGAATGGTTTCTATGTGCCAGCTTTAAACACACCGCTTGATTTGAATGAAGATGGGATTTTAGATGTTGCTTTTTATCAAGGAACCCGACCAACACCAGCCGTTGCAGGCGTTACATATGTTGATGTTTCGGCAACAGTTGGTGCAGCAATTAATTCGCAGCTTTTAAAAAATGGTTCATCTGGTGAATTGACATGGATGAAAGAAATACCAAGAAAATGGCTGGAAAGAAATTATTATTACCCAATTCCGTTAAATGATTTACAGCGTAATCCAAATTTGAAACAAAATAATGGCTGGTAAATTCTAAAGAAACGTAGTCATGAAATTTAAAGTACAAACAATAATTTCATCACTGCTTTTCAATTTGACAAATTCCATTCTCGAATGAAGTAGCTTAATTTAAAAACTATATCAATGAAACTAAAAATATGGTCTGTAGCAGTTTTGCTATTTATTGCTTCTAATGTAGCTGAAGCTCAAAATTTAATCGTTGGAACTTTTAATATCAGATTCGATAATCCAAAAGATAGTGGTAATTTGTGGGTAAACCGAGCGTCAATTGTTGCAAATCTCATCCGCTTTCATCAATTTGATGTTCTTGGTGTGCAAGAAGGACTAAAAAATCAACTCGACGATATCAGTACCGCATTACCAGAGTATGCAAGGTATGGCAAAGGTAGAGATGATGGAAAAGATGCAGGAGAACATTCTGCTATTTATTATAAAAAAGATCGTTTTAAACTCATTAAAAGCGGAGATTTCTGGCTTTCTGAAACACCAGATGTTCCTGGAAAAGGTTGGGATGCGACGTGCTGCAACCGTATTTGTTCGTGGGTTTACCTTGAAGATTTAACAACTAAAAAGCAATTTTACACTTTCAATGTTCATTTCGATCATCAAGGCGTTGTGGCTCGTAAAGAAAGCAGTAAACTAATACTAAAAAAGATTAATGAAATTGCCGGCAATAAGCCAGTTTTGCTTACAGGAGATTTAAATGGCGGTAGAGATAGCGAATGGTATAGAGCCATTGCAAATTCGGATGTTTTGATTGATGTGAACAGCAAAGTTAAATTCCCGTATGCAAATAACTCATCTTCAAATGGTTTTGGAATGCCGAGAGGTAACTCCGTTATCGATCATATTTTTATGAGCAAATAGTTTGAAGCAAGCAGATAGGGAATTTTAACAGATACCTATTTTGGTAAATTTCCTTCAGATCATTTTCCGGTTTTAGCCGAAGTTGAACTTAAGTAATTTGTAAAATGCATTTTTGCAAGCAATTGTAGTTTAACTCATTATAGTTATTTTATGCCTCTTGTGGTTTAATTTACAAGAGGCATAAAATTTTTAGAAAAAAATCAATTCTATTGTAGCATTTTCTTTCTAATCATCGTACTTAGTAAAAAATCTAAATTATGAGAAAGCTCTTCTTGGCACTTTTATTAACAACAATCATTTTATCTTGTAAAAAGAATACCGAAGGTTCAAATGAAATTTACGGTAAATGGAAATTAACGGAAACTTTGTTCGATATAGGCAATGGGCAGGGCAAATATACAAAGGTAACCGGACCATATAAGTTTATAATATTTGATAAATCTGGTACAGTAAAAGGTGATGTAATGCCTGATATTACACGTTTCAAACTTGTAGATAGCGTAAAGATTGAATTAATATCGAATAATTACATTATGCCGATAACGCATCGTTATAAAGTTAGTGGAAACAAATTAGAAATCAATCCACCTTGCATTGAAGGTTGCGGATTGAAATTTGTAAGGCAATAATTTTATTGGCTCTGATAAAAATAAACGGCTTATCCAATCTTTTTTTCTGATTGTGACCAGTGGAAATTTTCTAGTTTAAGCAATAGATTTATCAAATTCATTTTTTCTGTTTGCGAAAGTGGCTCAGTAACATTTGCTGAGGCAATTTTTATTTTGTCCATGCTTTCCTTCAAATGTTGAGTTCCTAAATTTGTAATACTAATAATCCTACTACGTTTATCGCCATCCGCCAGGCGTTCTTCTATCATACCTTTTTTTAACAACCTGTTGATAATTAACGTACCAACAGGTTTTTCGTGGATGTTTTGTTTAATCAATGCTGTTTTGCCCATACTCCCACCTGAAGCCAAACCAATCAGGTATATAAATTCATCTGGGGTAGAAAATGAAGTATCGGCAATCGCATTTTTAGCATGCATTTTCGCATATCTGTATAAGTGTACCAGCGATGTATTAATTACACTATCTTCCGATCGTCCATTAGCTTTGCCAAGCCATTCTGGTTCTAAAAATGAGTCTATAACATTGTCTTTCAACTCTGCATTTAACCAATTGTTAAATTCTAAAATATTTTCGCTAGGCTTTTCAGCTTCGGTTTCATACTTTTTTACTAAATCGATAAGTTGGTTAAGGAGACTGTAAAGCATAATTTAAAACGTTGTATATAAATCTATTATAGGTTTGTTCTTAAAGTTCCCATTCCTCCATCTACCGGAATAATTTGACCGGTAATCCAGCTGCTTTCTTCTGATAATAAAAAGGCAGCTGCAGCGCTGATGTCTTTTGGTGAGCCATATTTACCTAATGGATGTCTTTTTGCAGAAGCTTCCATTTTTTCGGGTGTATTTAAAAATTTTGATGCAAGTGGTGTATCCGTTAACGAAGGAGCAACAACATTTACCCTAATGTTTTGACCAGCAAGTTCTGCTGCAAGCGAAACCGAAAGTCCTTCTATTGCAGCTTTTGATGTAGCAATACTCGCATGAAAACCCATACCGGTTTTTGCTGCTACTGAGCTAAAGAGTACAATAGACGATGAACCTGCATTTTTTAATGATTTGAGTGCGTGTTGAATGGCAAGGGCGGCGCCAACAACATTCAGTTTAAAATCATCAATAAAATCTGTTCCGCTTACACGAGCAAATGGTTTCAGGTTAATATTGCCAACGCTATAGACTAGTCCATGCAGTTGTTCTGGTAAAAAGTCTGGCAAAGCATTCAAATCTTGGGTTACATCAAGTTCTAAATATTTAACAGATGAAGGCCAATCATCATTTTTTGTTCTTGATGCTGCATAAACATTTGCACCTTGCTCAGCTAATAGTTGTACAAGATTCAACCCGATGCCTGAACTGCCACCAATCACAAGTATATTTTTATTCTCGAATCTCATTAGGCTATATATTTTAAAAATTCATTTTTAGTATCTGCATCTTTAAATTTTCCGTTAAAAGATGTGGTTATTGTAGAACTGCCAATATCTCGTATTCCTCTTGATGAAACACAATGGTGATTCGCATCAATCATTACTGCAACATCATCTGTTCCCATTACCCGCTTAATTTCTTCGGCAATTTGAATGGTTAAACGCTCCTGAACTTGTGGTCTGCTGCAATAATACTGTACAATCCTATTTAGCTTTGATAAACCTATAACTTTACCCTTACTAATGTAGGCAACGTGTGCTTTTCCAGTTATCGGTACGAAATGATGCTCGCAATTGCTAAAAACTGCTATATTCTTTTCCACTAACATTTCATTGTATCGATAATTGTTTTCGAAAAGCGTTGGTATAGGTTTATTATCAGGATTTAGTCCGCTAAAGATTTCTTTAACATACATTTTGGCAATTCTACCAGGCGTACCCTTCAAACTATCATCCGTTAAATCAAGTCCTAAAATATTAAGAATGCTGGTAAAATGTTCTGAAATCAAAGCAATTTTGGTTTCATCATTCATTTCAAAAGCATTAGATTTTAGTGGTGTTCTAAAATATTCCTCTGCTTCAATTTGATATTCTGCTATATCGCGTTCTGGCATATTCATTATTTGGTATATTTATATGCTAATATATATCATTAAAGTATATAAATATATCAATTGTTTCAATCTAACTGGTATTTGATGTAAATTGAAAGTTATATGACTAATCTTAGCGATTAGACTAACATTTCAACTGTAGCCAGAATATATTAAAAATAAATTTTTTATGCTGTAATTCAGTAAGTTAAGAATTTGTTTCTATATCGATCCGCCCTGTACAAGCTTTGATTCATCAATAATGGTTTGTGCAAAAGAACTACCTGCAATGCAACGCATCATTCGGCTAAATGCAAGTTTACCAAGGTTGTATCCGCTGGTTTCGGCGTAAGTTATCTCCGGATAAAAAAGTTTGGGTATCATACCATCACTAATGCTAATCACACCAATATCATCGGGCATTTTTAATTTTATCTTCTGAATCGCTTTCATCGTTCCTGCAAGTATTTCATCGCTCATACAAAATACCGCAGATTTTTTAGCCAAAAAATCAGGAATTAAAGATAATGAAAGCGCTTCAGCTTCTTCCGAACTTGTAGCATGAACAGATTTAATATTTACTTGTGAATTATCGGATAGGATTTCGTTAAATTTTTTCATCCTTGCCTGGGTTATCGACATATTTTTATCGCCAAAAATTCCTAAAACATTCTTAATGCCTTTATTTAAAATTTCTTCTGCAACAATAGATGCCGCATGTTCATCACCAACACAAATTTTGTTACATGATTCATATTCAGGTACTTTATCAAAGAAAATAACAGGAATACCGTGTACATCTAATTTCAAAAATGGCTCTATTTCAGTTGTTTCTGCAGTTATTGCGATAAATATACCCGATACCCGTTTATGCCTGCAACTTTTCAAAATTTCATGCTCTATTTTGGCATCGTTTGAAGATCGATAAATAATTACAGAATAGCTATAATCTCTAGCATCTTCTTCTATAGCAGTGATAAAAGAATGGTAAAAGAAATTAGATAAGCTTGGAACAACTATGGCAAATTCCTTACTGCTATGGGTTCTTAAATTAACAGCGTAAGGATTAGGGTCGTATTCCAATAATTCTGCAAGTTCATTAACTTTCTTTTTAGTTTCCGGAGAAATGTCGGGATGGTTCTTTAAGGCCCTCGAAACTGTTGATATGCTCAAGTTTAGTTTTTCAGCAATCTTCTTTAAAGTTGTGTTTTCTCTCATTGTAGTTTATTTGGTATTCAAATATAAGTTATCCACAACAAACATTTTCGCAAATGTTTCCGCAAACGTTTGCGATAGAATTTTATTTTTTTAGCCATTTTTAAGCTCAAGATAATCCTACCTTCATATTACAGTTAGCTACTATAGCAGCCAAAAAATCAAACTTTAGTACTTAACTTAAAATAACCAAATATAAAAAGCATCGTAACCATTTTGAATGGCTTTATGATTCTTTGTGTCAATAATATGAGTTACCTGAATCGATTATTTATCATTATTCTAATTTTTGCTTGTAATGCGAGCTATGGGCAGAATTATAACCTTGTTATCCAACTGGATAAATCGAAAAATATTGCTTTTGCCATTGCGGGGCAGATGGTAAATGCGAATCTAACATGCCAATTAAACCAACCTTAATATGATAGTTTCTCCGTCAGAAAAGGTTGATAACATTGCCTCGGCCGTTAAGTTAAATTTTGGTTCCATCATTGCGATGAACCTTGGTTTTTTTGGTATTCAGTATAGTTTTGGTTTACAGCAAACCAACATGACACCGATTTACTCTTATCTAGGAGCAGATGCAGATCAACTTCCTTTATTAAATTTAGCCGGACCAATGACTGGCCTAATCATTCAGCCAATTATTGGTGCAATGAGCGATAAAACAACCAGTAGATTCGGAAGAAGGAGACCATATTTTTTAATCGGCGCTATAATTTGCAGCATTTGCCTTTTTGCAATGCCTTATAGCAGTTCAATTTGGATGGCAGCAGGAATTCTTTGGATTTTAGATGCCGGTAACAACATTACAATGGAACCTTATCGTGCTTTTGTTAGTGATAAACTCCCACCACAGCAGCATGCACTTGGATTTTTAACGCAAAGTTTTTTTACGGGTTTAGGCATTACACTTGCCAATTTAACACCCGGAATTCTAATTGCTGCAGGTTTAATCAGCATTAATTCAAGAAGTGCAAATAATATTCCTTATACGACTTATGCTGCATTTTTTATTGGAGGAGTTGTATCAATTGGTTCGATTATGTATAGCTGCCTAACCACTAAAGAAGTCCCATTATCTGATGAGGAAATTAAAAAGGTAAAGGCTGAACAAGGCGGTATAATTAGAATCTTTAAAGATATTATCGAAGCATTTAAAGTGATGCCAACCACGATGAAAAAGATGGGCGTGGTATATTTATTTAATTGGTATGCTATGTTTATTTATTGGCAGTTCATTACACTTTGTCTTGCCAAGACCATATACAACACTACCGACGCAGCTTCAGATGGTTTTGCATCCGCTCAATTACTTACCGGAACGGTAAATGGCGGTTATAATATTGTAACCTTTTTAGTGGCCTTTCCGCTTGCTTTTTTTGCAAGGAAAATTACTGCTCAAAAAGTTCATTTAACAAGTTTGTTATTTGGAGGTTTATGTTTAATATGTCTTCCAATGATTCATAATGCTACACTACTTTTTATACCAATTATTGGTTTAGGTGTTGCTTGGGCAAGTATGATGGGAACACCTTATGCCATGCTTGCGGGTAGTATTCCAAAAGCCAAAACAGGCATTTTTATGGGTATTTTGAATATGTTCATCGTTTTACCAATGCTTTTAGAAACCTTAACATTTAAATATGTTTATAAATATTTGCTTGGTCATAACCCCGAAAATGCAATAATTTTTGCCGGTGCTTTAATCACCATTGCCGGGATTATGGTTTTATTAATTAAGAAAAGAGATAATATAGCAATAGTATAATGTTCGATTCACAATCATATCAGCAAGCTTTAAATCTTTTGCATAAAGCATCAACTCCATTCGGTTTTGTTGCTGCTGTGCAAGAACATGATAATTACAAGCGTGTTTGGACTAGGGATGGTGTGATTACAAGCATAGCCGCTTTACTAAGTGGAGATAAAAAACTTATTGAAACTGCTAAAATAACAATTGAAACCTTGCTGAATAATCAACATAAGAATGGTTACATGCCATCCAATGTCTCAGAAGATGGTTCGGTAAGTTATGGTGGTACATCAGGTAGAGCCGATAATCCATCATGGGCAGTAATTGGCTTAGGTGTATATACTTTATTAACTGATGATAAAAGTTTGTGGGATAAGTATCAGCCTGAAGTTTCAAAATGTTTTGCTGTGCTTGAGGCATGGGAATTTAACGGCAAACACCTAATTTACGTGCCTCAAAGTGGAGATTGGGCAGATGAATACATTCAACATGGTTATGTGCTTTTCGACCAATTGTTGAGGCTTTGGGCTTTAAGGTTAGCATCCAAATTTACACAAAATAAAAGCTGTGAAGATAAGGCCGCTCAAATCACTTCATCTATCCAGTCAAACTATTGGAAAGCTGATGGTCAACCTAATGCCTACGCTCCAAACTTGGTTCATCAACTTAAAGATGCATCATCAGATTTTTGGTTAATGGGTTTCAATCCAGCAAGAATTTATAATTACTTTGATTTACAAGCCAATACTTTTGCGCTATTGCTAGGCATAGGAAATACATCTCAAAATGATACTGTGGCAAATTATATGCTTCATCTTCATGATAAACGGCAATCGTTATTACCTTCATTTTATCCAACTATTGAAGCTAGTGATGCAGATATGAACGACCTTAAAAATAATTACGCATATAATTTCCGTAACAAACCCAATTTTTTTCATAACGGTGGTTTGTGGCCAGTGTGGAACGGATGGGCTGTTGGTGCTTTAAAAATGCAAGGCAAAGATGAATTAGCTCAAAGTCTGCTAAAAGCGATACACCAATCAAATGCCAAAGACGATCTTTTTAACGAATGCTTTCATGGTAAAACAGATAAGCCTTGTGGTGTGCCAAATTGTACCTGGAGCGCCGCAGGTGCAATAATTGCAGAACAAGCAATGATAAACAACGATTTTAAAAAACTTTTTAAATTCTAATAATTGATGACAAACGCGAAGGATAATTTACTGGTAAAAAAAATATTAGTTGTTGGTGAACTCCTTGTTGATATTATTTCAAATGATAATATCGAA
The DNA here is from genome assembly GCF_003725795.1 of Pedobacter jejuensis. Classification (GTDB taxonomy): domain Bacteria; phylum Bacteroidota; class Bacteroidia; order Sphingobacteriales; family Sphingobacteriaceae; genus Pedobacter; species Pedobacter jejuensis. The sequence goes on from NZ_RBEE01000023.1 coordinate 47,649, forward strand.
TCACTTGCCATATCATCACAATATACAACCAATCAAGGTGGAAGTTCGGCTAATTTGTGCGCAAACTTAAAATGGCTTGGTGTGGATGCAGAATTACATGCAACAGTAGGAGATGATAACCTTGGAACTTTTTTGACTAATGAATTAAAATCAGTAGGCTTAGCAGATACCTATATATCCCGCTCAAAAAACAGGCAAACCAGTATTGTTTTAGTTGCTAAAAACGAAGAAACACCAGATTTTATTCCTTACCGTAGTGCAGATTTATCAATAAAAAGAATTGAAGATGAAGTAATTCATTCATGTTCATTAATACACACCACAGCTTTTGCATTGAGTAAAGAACCTGCTCGTAGCAATATTTTAAATGCTTTTTCGAAGGCAAATGAAATGGGAAAATTTTTATCGATTGATTGGAATTTTGCTCCATCCATTTGGCAGGAAGACGATGGGAGAGATGTATTTAAAAAAGTTTGCAAACTCAACCCATTATTAAAAATAAGCTTAGATGACTTGGAACGCTTTACTGGGGAAAAATTAAGCATCGAAGAGTCGAAAGAATGGTTAGGCAACTTAGATGCAAATGCAATATGCCTTACTTGTGGTAAAGATGGGGTTTGGTTTAAATCGCAAAACGAAGAATGGAAATACAAACCTGCTCTCGACGTAAAATCGGTGGTTGGAGTAACTGGAGCCGGTGATGCTTTTTGGTCTGGATTTTTAGCGTATTTTATTAAATCTCAACCAATTGAAGTATGTGTAAATCATGCACTTACGGTTGCAAAATTAAAAATTGAAAAACCTTATCCTTTATATAAAAATAACAAATAATTTAGTTAAATTAAACAAAATAATCTATGTAGAAATTACCTTATTAAACATTTAAAAAAACACAAAAACAAACAATTAAATTTTACTAACCAATTAATAAATCAATTATGAACATGACTCTACCAAGCAATTGGTCTGTTTTACCTATAAAACAGAAATTGTTTTCACTGGAGAAACTTATTGTTTTGAGTTTCTTTATGCTCTTTTTAAGCACGGCCGCCTTTGCGCAAACCGTAGTAAAAGGAGTTATTCTCGATAGTGATAAACTGCCATTAGTAGGTGCAACCGTACAGGTTGTAGGTACAAGTACAAAAACACAAAGTGATGCAGAAGGTAAATATCAAATTACCGTACCATCGGCTACATCAAAATTATTAGTAAGTTTTGTTGGTTTCGAAAGCCAAACAGTGACCGTAGGCAATCAGACAATCGTTAACATTACACTAACATCATTAAATAATTTAGATGCAGTTGTGGTTGTTGGCTATGCATCGGTGAGAAAGAGCGATTTAACTGGAGCTGCAACAACAGTTTCGGCCAAGGATTTTAACAAAGGTCCACTAAACGCTCCAGATCAATTAATTCAAGGTAAAGTTGCTGGTGTACAAATGATTAACAACAGCGGTCAGCCAGGTGGTGCATCTACCGTTCGTATCAGAGGTAACTCTGCAATTACAGGAACAGGACAACCTTTATATGTAGTTGATGGAGTTGCACTTGACGGAAGATCAGCACGACCATCAGCTAGTGCAGGAATCGGTACTGCACCAGATGGCAACCCATTAAACTTTATCAATCCAGCCGATATCGAATCGATGGAGATTCTAAAAGATGCTTCTGCAACGGCAATTTACGGTTCTCGTGCTGCCTATGGTGTGGTTTTAATTACGACCAAAAGAGGTAAATCTGGCGACCCTAAAATTGATATTAGTGCTTCAGCAGGCGTAAGTAACATTGCTAGAAGGATTGACGTACTATCTGGTGATGAATATCGTGCAGCATTAAAGAAATATAATATTACAAGTGGTGATTTTGGAACAAGCGTTGATGCTTTAGATGAGGTTCTTCGTACAGCCTATAATCAAAATTATTCAGTTGGTATTAGTGGAGGAGCAAATGGAAATACTTTTCGTGCCTCATTAGGTTATCAAGACCAACAAGGTATTGTTAAAACAACCGATTTTAAAAAATATAGTGCAGGCTTTAATGGAAACTTTAAGTTTTTAGAAAGTAAAAAATTAGGTCTTGATGTAAATATGATAAGCAACCAATACTTAGAAAGTATTGCGCCAATTACGACTGATGCTGGTTTTACAGGAAGTTTAATAAGCCAGGCATTATCGTGGAATCCTACTCAATCTTTTTATAATCCTGATGGAAGTTTATTTATCGATTACGGTTCTACAACAATTAATCCGTTAGCCGCATTAGCTGCAAACAGTGATAAGTCAAAGGTTTCTACCATTTTAGGAAGTGTTTCTCCCTATTATAAAATTGCACCATGGTTAGAGTATCGTATGCTTGCTAGTGTCAATTATAGTACAGGTATTAGAAGGGCATCAACCAGAAGTTTCTTAAATCTTCAAGGTATTCAGCCATCTGGTACATTCTTAGGTGGATATGGAAGTTATTCAAATACTGAATTGGTTACTCAGCAATTTACAAACACATTGAATTTCAATAAGGAAATTGTGAGTAAATTAAATTTAAATGCTGTGATTGGATATGAATACTCAAGTTTCGTTAATAAAGGTGCAGTAAGCACTGCAACTGGATTTGGCGATATTCAAAGTGATTATACAGATGCTTTCGAAGCTACACTAAAAGCCAACCGTACTTTTGTAACTAATAATGATCCAACTACCGAACTGCAGTCTTATTTTGCGAGGGCAATTTTTAATTACGATAGCAAATACATATTGACCGCAACATTTAGAGCAGATGGTTCTACTAAATTTGGAACAAATAATAAGTATGGATATTTTCCATCATTTGCAGCAGCTTGGGATATTAAGAAGGAAAACTTTATGGCAAATACCGAGTGGATTAATCAGTTAAAATTTAGAGCTGGTTATGGCAAGACTGGTAATCAGGATTTTCCATCAGGATCTGCTCAACAAAGATTTGTAAATAGAGGAATTGATGGTTTAGTAGGTATCAATAATAAAAATGATGATTTAAAATGGCAAGAAGACAAACAATCAAACATAGGTGTTGATTTTGGATTCTTAAATAATAAAATCTCAGGCTCAATAGATTATTTTAATAAAGTTACATCAGATTTATTGTTTCCTCAAACAGCTTTTACTCCTGCAGCACCCAACGGTGTAGTTACTTGGTATAACCTGAGTGGCGAAGTACAAAATAAAGGTGTTGAGCTAAGCTTAAATGCAAATATAATCGAAAAAGATAATGTTTCTTGGAATCTTGGTGGTAATGCAACATTCATTAAAAACAACGTAAAAAATCTAACAGGTTTAATAAGAACTGGTTCTTTGAATGGTCAGGGTCTTAGTGGCGTCAATTTAGAAGTTATCCAAAACGGACTTCCATTGTTCGCGATGGTTACTAGAGAATACAATGGTTTGGACGCTACAACTGGTTTTTCTAATTATACGGATGAAGGTTTTACGAAATATTATCTTGGAAACCCGAATCCAAAAGTGATTATGGGAATTAGTACGAATTTTAGATGTAAAAAATTATCATTCACTGCTAATTTAAATGGTTCTTTTGGTCAAAGTATTTATAATAATACTGCAAATTCCGTACTTGCAATTTCAAACCTCGGCAATAGAAATGTTTCTTCGGCATTGCTAAATTCATCGATTCAAGAATCTACGGCTAATCCAATTGCGGCATCTTCAAGATACATTGAAAAAGGTGATTATCTGAAATTAGCAAATGCAACTATAAATTACAATATTGGAAATGTTGGAAAAGCAATCAAATCATTAAATATTTATGTTAATGGACAGAATCTTTTTGTTATTACAAATTACACTGGGTTTGATCCTGAGGTGAATGTGAATAAAAGCATAAATGGTGTGCCATCTGCAGGTATAGATTATACGGCTTACCCAACGGCAAGAACATTCAATTTTGGTGTTAATTTTTCTCTTTAATCTTTTAAATATAATATCATGAAAAATAAATATATAGCGAGTTTTGTTACAGCATCCTTATTATTATCAGGCTGTACTAAATTAGATGAAAAATTAAATGGTCAGGTAAGTTCTGGCAGTTTAAGTACAAATGATGTTCCTAGTTTGATAACTGCTAGTTACACCTCTATGAGAGGGCCATATCAAGCACCTTGGAATTGGTCGGCATTACAAGAAGTAACTTCTGATGAGGTTATTGTGCCTACAAGAGCTGGTGATTGGGATGATAATGGTGCATGGCGTGCTTTGCATTTACATAAATGGGCTTCTGATGATGCAAGAATTTCTGATGTATTTAGAGATTTAAATAGCGTTAACTATGTTAGTACAAATGTTCTAGGTTTAAAGCCTACTGCGGCCCAAGCTGCAGTTGCCCGTTTTATACGTGCATTTTCTCAATTTTCTATATTAGATGGATGGGGGCAAGTTCCTTACAGAGAGCCCGGAGAAGCAGTTACTCAACCTTCAAAAGTTAGAAATGCATCTGAAGAAATATCTTATCTAATAAATGAATTAACAGCTATTATTCCAGATTTACCTATAGGTCCTGCTAGTGTCGCAAATAAAAATGCTGCAAGAACTTTGTTAATGAAAGTTTACCTAAATAAGGGTACTTTTTTAAATCGCAGTAATCCAACTTTTGATGCTGCAGATATGGCTAAAGTTATTTCTCTGGCAGATGAAATTGCAGCTGGTGGATATTCATTAACAACTAACTACTTCGATAATTTTGCACCCTCAAATGATCTGCTATCGAAAGAAAATATCTTTACATCAGCTAATACGGGAGGGGTTGATGGTAGTGATTTAGATGGTCAGTGGAAGTGCACTTTGCATTACAGCCAAAATCCAAATGGCTACAATGGTTTCTCTTCATTGTCAAACTTCTATAATAAATTTGAAGCCAGCGACAAAAGAAGAGGTGGAAGTTATGCTGGTCAAACTAATATTTCTGGCATTAGAGTAGGTTTCTTGGTTGGGCAGCAGGTTGATCAAAACGGTGTTGCTCTAAAAGATAGAAAGGGCAATCCTTTAGCTTTCACTCCAGAAGTAAGCATTATAGAAAGAGATCCTAATCACTTGGAAGTTGCAGGTATTCGTGTTATTAAATATCCAATTGATTATGCAAATTCAGGTTCTAGAAAACCAGATAATGACTGGGTTTATTTCCGTTACTCTGATGTATTGTTAATGAAAGCTGAAGCTCAATTAAGAACATCGCAAACTGCTCAGGCATTAGCATTGGTAAATTCATTAAGAACTGTTAGAGGTGCTTCTACATTAACTGCCTTAACTTTAGATGTTTTGTTAGATGAACGCGGTCGCGAATTGTATTGGGAAAGCTTTAGAAGACAAGATTTAATTCGTTTTGGAAAATTCCTTGCAGCTTGGCAAGAAAAACCAGCAAGTGAAGCTAAATATTTAGTGTTCCCAATTCCTGATAATCAGCTTGGTAACCCTAATCTTATTCAAAATCCAGGGTATTAAGCACGCCTTAATATCTTAAATGCCAGAGGTTGCATCGTTACCAGATTATTAAATAATTTGATTTCGGTTCAACCTCTTGCTTTTTTAAACCTCTCTAAAATATAGGGTTTAAGCTTTATAAATCATCAACTAACAAATCATGAAAAACAAATTTTTATTTTTCTCTTTTCTAATTCTCAGTTTTAGTTCTAAAGCGCAAGATGCATGGAAAATTAGTGCTGATAAGATTGATCCAAACAAATATTTTGGCATTACTGCTGCTAATGGAATTTTAGGTATAGTATCATCTCCTCAACCGTTTAAAGTTAAAAATGTGATACTAGCTGGTGCTTATGATACTTATGGTCGCGGAAGAGTTAGCAATTTTTTAAATGGATTCAATTTGCTAAACATGTATATCGAAATCGATGGAAAACGTTTGGACGAACAGAATACATCGAACATGCAGCAGCAATTGGATATGAAGCATGCAGCTTTTACAACGCAGCTTCAATTTGGAAAAAAGGCAAATGTAAAATACACTTATTATGCGCTTCGGCATTTACCTTTTACGGTTTTAATGGACGTAACCATTACAGCAAATGAAGATTTAAAATTAACTGCTGCAAGTGTAATGGAAACTCCTGATGCGTTACGAGATGTAGAAAATTATTATAATGAAATAGATAGGCCTCATGTAACTTTAAGTTTGCTTACTTCAACAGCCAAAAGTCCGACTGGTAAATTGCAGCTATGTGCTTCGAATAGTTTTTTATTCACAGAGCAGCATGGGAGTGAACCCAAAATTATCCACGAAATGTGGGATAATAATAGTCATTTAATGAAGTTTAGTAAAACTTTAAAAGCTGGTGAAACCTACACATATTCGGTTGTCGGTAGTACTATCAGTTCTGCTCAACATGCCGATCCATTGAATGAAGCGGAGCGAATGACGATTTTCGCTAAGCTTGAAGGGCACGACAGGTTGATTAAATTTCACAATTCGTCTTGGGATGAACTTTGGAAATCAGACATTATAATTGATGGAGACCCACAAGCACAGCAAGATGTACACAGCATGCTGTATCATTTGACCTCATTTTCTCGTGCAGGAACTTCTTATTCCCTCTCGCCAATGGGTTTATCTGGCTTAGGGTATAATGGACATATTTTTTGGGATACCGACATCTGGATGTTTCCTGCATTGTTAGTTCTACATCCCGACATTGCTAAATCATTAATTGAATATAGGTTTGAAAGATTAGAGCCAGCCAAAAGAAATGCATTCTCACACGGTTATAAAGGTGCAATGTATCCTTGGGAAAGTGCCGATTCTGGCGTAGAAGAAACTCCGGTTTGGGCTTTAAGCGGACCATTTGAACACCACATTAGTGCAGATGTTGCCTTAGCTGCTTGGAATTATTATTGTGTAACGCAAGATAAAACTTGGCTCAAAGAAAAAGGTTGGCCAATCTTATCTGCAACTGCTGATTTTTGGGCTAGCAGGGTAGAACGAAATGGACCAAATCAATATGATATTAAAAACGTTGTAGCTGCTGATGAATGGGCAGAAAATGTTGATAATAATGCATTTACAAATGCTGCGGCGAAGTTAAATCTGGTTAATGCAAATGCAGCGGCGGTAATTTTGGGTATGCCTCAAAATAAAGATTGGGATTTAGTTGCAAAGAATATTCCGATTTTAAAACTCGAGAATGGTGTTACAAAAGAGCATGCAACTTACAAAGGCGAAGGCATTAAACAGGCTGATGTTAACCTGCTATCATATCCGTTAAAAACCATTACAGATAAAAATCAAATAGAAAAAGACCTGGCTTATTATGAAACACGTATTCCTGATGAAGGTACACCGGCCATGACGCATGCCATTTTCGCACTTTTATATGCTAGAACAGGCAATGCAGAAAAGGCTTATTCGTACTTCAAAGAGGCTTATCAGCCAAATTTAAACCCGCCTTTTAGGGTTATTGCAGAAACCAAAGGAGGTACAAATCCATATTTTGCTACTGGAGCAGGTGGAGTTTTGCAAAGCGTATTGATGGGTTTCGGCGGATTGGACATTACCAATAAAGGAATAGTTCAAATCCCTAGTGTGTTGCCTCTTAACTGGAAATCACTCAAAATTACTGGTGTTGGTGTAGAAGGAAAAACTTTTACGGTTACAAGTAAAAATTAAATTGCAGCAACAAAACTTTTACAATGATGACTTTGAGTATCAATAGAATTTTAGCTTAATAAATCATTTTCTATTATGGAATCAAAGCTTTTCAATAGATTTTAACTATAACGTTATAAACTTTTATGATTGTTTTTCTAAACCTAATAATCCTACATTTATAAGAATTAATTTTATAGATAGAAACAAAAATATAATAATTATAAAATGGATATGGATTCAAATGATATCAGCAAATGCCCGTTTCATAACGGAAGTATGAAACATAACGTTGGTGGCGGCGGTACAAGAAATAATGATTGGTGGCCAAATCAATTAAAATTAAATATTCTACGTCAGAATTCTCCTTTATCAAATCCTGATAAAGATTTTGATTATGCAGAAGCTTTCAAAAGTTTAGATTTAGAAGCAGTTAAAAGTGATTTACATGCGTTAATGACTGATTCTCAAGATTGGTGGCCTGCAGATTTTGGCCATTATGGTGGTCTATTTATCAGAATGGCGTGGCACAGCGCCGGAACTTATCGTGTAGGTGATGGTCGTGGTGGTGCTGGAGCAGGCTTACAACGTTTTGCACCATTAAATAGCTGGCCTGATAATGTGAGTTTAGATAAAGCCCGCAGGTTGCTTTGGCCAATTAAACAAAAATATGGTCAAAAAATTTCCTGGGCAGATTTAATGATTCTTGCCGGAAATATCGCTTTAGAATCTATGGGTTTTAAAACTTTTGGTTTTGCCGGCGGCCGTGCAGATGTTTGGGAAGCAGATGAATCTGTTTATTGGGGTTCAGAAAGAACCTGGTTAGGTGGTGATATCCGTTATGCACATGGTTCATCTGGTGTAGGCGGTGATGGCGTATTGGTAAGTGATGATGATGCTGATGGTGATACGCATACCCGAAACTTAGAAAAGCCACTTGCGGCAGTTCAAATGGGTTTAATTTATGTTAATCCTGAAGGACCAGATGGAAATCCTGACCCGATTTTGGCAGCAAAGGATATACGCGAAACGTTTGGTCGAATGGCGATGAATGATGAGGAAACAGTAGCTTTAATTGCTGGTGGACATACATTTGGTAAAACTCATGGTGCAGCCTCTTCAGACCATGTGGGTTCAGAACCTGAAGGTACTGATATGGAGCACCAAGGATTTGGATGGCATAATAGTTATGCTTCTGGAAAAGGTGCCGATACCATTACAAGTGGTTTAGAGGTAACCTGGACAACTACACCAACACAATGGAGCAACAACTACTTCGAAAATCTTTTTGGATTTGAGTGGGAATTATCTAAAAGTCCGGCTGGTGCACACCAATGGGTAGCGAAAAACGCTGAAGCAATTATTCCTGATGCATTTGATTCGACAAAAAAACATTTGCCAACCATGCTTACTACAGATTTATCGCTAAGGTTAGATCCGGCTTATGAAAAAATATCACGGCATTTTCTAGAAAACCCAGAAGATTTTGCTGATGCTTTTGCTCGTGCATGGTTTAAATTAACGCACCGTGACATGGGTCCTTTAAGCCGTTACTTAGGTGCAGATGTTCCGCAAGAAGAATTATTATGGCAAGATCCAATTCCTGCAGTAAATCATCCATTGGTAAATGATAATGATGTTGAATCGTTAAAAAGCAAAATATTATCATCGGGCTTGAGCATTTCTGAATTGGTATCTACCGCATGGGCATCGGCATCGACTTTCCGTGGTTCAGATAAACGTGGTGGTGCAAATGGTGCTCGTATCCGCCTTTCGCCACAAAAAGATTGGAAAGTTAATAATCCTGTACAATTGAAAAAAGTGCTATCTGTTTTAGAAGGCATTCAGGAAGAATTTAATAGTTCTAATGCAGAAGGTAAAAAAATATCATTGGCTGATTTAATTGTACTTGCTGGTTCAGCTGCTGTAGAAAAAGCTGCGGCAAATGGTGGTCGTCAAATAAATATTCCTTTTCTTGCTGGTCGAATGGATGCTTCGCAGGAGCAAACAGATGTAGAATCCTTTAACTATTTGGAGCCGGTTGCGGATGGTTTCCGTAATTACCGTAAAGCAAAAATATCAGTTTCTACAGAAGAGTTGTTGGTTGATAAAGCAAATTTGTTAACGTTAACTGCTCCTGAATTAACTGTTTTGGTTGGTGGTTTACGTGTACTTGATACCAATTTTGATGGTTCTAAAAACGGTGTGTTCACACAAAATCCAGGACAATTAAGCAATGATTTCTTTGTGCATTTATTAGATATGAACACGGCCTGGAAAGCTACTTCAACTGAAAATGAAATATATTTAGGTAGTGACCGTTCGACCGGGCAACCGAAATGGATGGCAACACGGGCAGATTTAGTATTCGGATCGAACTCAGAACTTAGAGCTGTTGCAGAGGTTTATGGAAGTGCTGATGCAGGAGATAAATTTGTACATGATTTTGCAAAAGCGTGGACTAAAGTGATGAATCTTGATAGGTTCGATGTAACCAAGAACTAATTTACAAGACTCTTAAATGTAGTTCTATCGAGAAGTAAAAATTTGTAATTAATTAGAGGCTGTTTTCATTTAAAATTTATGATAACAGCCTCTTTTTCATTCCTGCCAAATGAAATGCTAAATTGAAAACCTAATTATTTATTCATAATTTGGCCTTATGCTTTTTGAGTTTAGCCTTTACAGCTGTCTTCTTCTCATCTTTTTCTTTCATATTTCAGTATATAGTTTTTTGTTTTTTAAAAGAGCTATAAAACTAGAAAACTATGCAGATAAATTAATGGGTTGGTTTTTGCTCATTGCTGCGCTTTTGATCATTCCTTTTATGGTCGGCTTTGCCGGCTGGTACGATAATCAGCCTTATCGCGATATTTTGTTTTTTGTCCCTTTTGTACATAGTTTGTTCATTGGGCCAATACTGTATTTCTACACCCAGTCTATTTTTAATTATAGTTTTCGAATAAAAGGAAAAGCATTTCTACATTTATTGCCGGGTGTACTTTACTTGGTAATAAACATGGCGTTAAGCTTAATTGATGTGCTTATCTATAAAAAATACCATCTAACCAGCGAATACGAAGATCCTGATTTCGCCACTTGGTACACACTTCTTTCAATGATAAGTGTGCTTATCTATCTATTCTTATCAATACGTTATTACAATCAATATAAAAAATATACGGCCATTGCTACATCTTTTGCAGACCAAGCCAGCTTAAAATGGCTTAGAAATTTTCTGTATGCATTTGCTTTATTGAGTGTAATGCCAATCATTAGAGCAATACTTTCCAATTTTACTTTTTTCGAGCGCATGCGGTATTTCGGACCTTGGTATTATTATGTAGGTTTTGCTATTGTTGTTTATTACATCGCCATTAACGCCTATCATGCTGTTTATTTGCCACTGTATAAGATCCAGTTCAATCCGATGCTGTTATCTGGATTTGATGAGGAACAATTAACTTCAATAACAGAAAGTAGTGAATCTACTATTGCATTAAATGAACCTTTAGTTGTTGATGAAAAGATGATTGCACTTAAAATGGCACTAATGCAATTGATGGAGAAGGAATTTTTATTTGAACGTTCGGATTTAACTTTAAGCGAAGTTGCTAAAAAACTTCATACAAATGCTGTTGTTTTAAGTAGGGCAGTAAATCAACAATTTGGTCTTAACTTTAACGACTATATTAATCAATATCGGGTTAATGCAGTAATTGAGCGATTATCTCTACCCGAATTTAAAAATCAAACTTTACTTGCCATTGCATTCGATGCAGGTTTTAATTCTAAAGCGACTTTTAATCGAAGCTTTAAAAAGTTTACAGGCAAAAACCCGAAAGATTTCCTTAATTAAAATAAATAGGTTGCAAATTATAATTTGAGCCCTCATAATGTTGCCTCAAATTATAATCTGAAGCGATAGCCTGTTGGATTATGGTGAGTTTTGATAAAAAAAGCTCAATCATGAAACACTTCTTAACTTACTTGTTTTTATGTTTTATCAATTTATCAGCCATTGCACAAAAGCCAGATAGTATTTCGATTAAAACAGATACACTAAAATCTTTTCGCCTTAACGAGGTGAATATAAAAAGCGCTATACCAATAATTCAGGTTAAGACAGATAAAACACAATTAAATGTTGATGCCATGCCGAATTCAGTTGGCTTAAATGGACTAGAACTATTAAGGCAAGTGCCTGGTGTTACTGTAGATGGACAAGATAACGTAAAAATTAGTGGTAAAAACGGCGTTCAGGTTTTATTAGATGGAAGAATCCAAACCCTGAATGGACAACAATTAAGTGCCTTGCTGAAGGGCACATCTGCATCTAACCTAAAAACAATCGAAGTGATTTCAAATCCGTCGGCTAAATACGATGCCGCCGGAAATGCCGGGATAATTAACCTTGTTTTCAAAAAATCTGGTGCTTATGGCACAAGCGGCAGCCTAACTGCCGGTTACCAAAAAATGGATAATTACAGGCAAAATGGTGCTTTCAATCTAAATAGTAAGGGGAAGAAGGTTTCAGTTTTTATAAACGGAAATTTGGATAATAGCTTGCAGTTTACAAAGGTGAATAGTAATCGTATTTTATCAGATAAAATTTTGAATCAGAGTGGATTAGAGAAACAAGGTTACAGCAATTCTATGGCTCGGGCTGGTTTAGAATATGTAATTACAGACAGACATAAAATTGGTATGATTTCCAGTTACCAACGTACATGGGATGATTTCCCTTCGCAAGCAAATACCCAGGTATCAGGAAATACCAGTGATTTACTTTTAACCAATACCTTAGCTAATTTGACAGAAAATCGTTTGTCGAATAATTTTAATTACCAATATCAAGGTGTAAACGAAAGTAAGTTGATGGTAGAAATAGATCAAATGCATTATACATCTCAATTGGGTAACAAGGTTGATAATCTTTTTACAACATCTGGCTTAGCTACATTATTTAACAATGATACAAAAAGTACAATAAATTTATATTCTGGTAAGGTTGATTATAGCCGTAAACTTGGAAAGGGTAACTTCGAATCTGGAATTAAATTTTCATCCAGCAAAACTGAAAATGCTTTGAGAGGATTTCAAAATGCAGCCTCTGGAACAACTATCAATCAATTTAATGACTTTAATTACGGTGAGAAAATCGCAGCTGTTTATGGAAGTTTTGAGCGGAGTTATGGTAAATTGAATGTACAGATAGGCTTAAGGGCAGAATATACTAAAATGAAAGGCCTTTCGGTAAACGAAATTGGTTTCGAAACAGCTTTACCAGATACATCTTACCTTAATCTTTTCCCAACTTTGTTTCTAAGGTATCAACTAAGTGAAAAAAGCAGCATGGGTTTTGCTTACAGTAGAAGGGTAAATCGTCCTTTGTTTCAAGATCAGAATCCATATATTTATAGAACGGATTTCTACTATGCATCGCAGGGGAATCCTTTGTTATTGCCTCAATTTACACAAAATTTGGAGTTCAATTACACTTTCGATGGTCAGCGACAGTTAAAATTAAATTACAGCTCAACACGCGATTTAATAGAATTTGTACGAACCCAACAAGGCGACCAAACATTAGAACTCCCAATAAACGCAGGGGTTCGAAGCTTTTTGAATATCAGTTTGAGTACGCCGTTTACATTTTTTAAAATTTGGTCTGGTTATTTTTCTGCCGAACCATATTATCAGTTTTACAAAGCTGATTTAAGTAAATATAATGGCCTAGCTAGTATAAACAGAGGTGGCGCGGGCTTTAACGGATATATAAGCAATACATTTAATTTAGGGAAAAATTGGAAGGCTGGTTTAAGCAGCTGGTTTAATTATGCAAGTCGGTCATCTATTTATAGTACCAAAGCCATTTACAGTGTAGATTTATCACTAAAAAAATCTTTTATGGATGATAAGCTAAATTTAAATTTGGCCTTGAGAGACGTATTTAATACACAAAGATGGGAGCAAACTGCCATCATCGGACAGATAGACCAAACCAACTCCAGAAAGTGGGAAAGCCGTGGTTTATACGTGGGCTTGAATTACAATTTTGGAAATAAAAAAGTTAAAAGTATAGGTACAGACAAAGGTAAAACAGAAGAACAGGAGCGAATTAAATCAAGAGGGTAAAGCTTTAATTTAAATTATCTTCGGAATTTTGTTCTGTGGTTGTGGTTATTTTGATTCAATAGTAACGATTTTTATGTATCGACTAAAACAATCTTAGGTTTTAGAGTGTTTGCCTTCAAGAATTATGTATAAAGCCAAATATTAAAGCCAATAATAAAGTTAAAATTGTACTATAATGAGATAATTACATCAATAGCTACCTTAATTATTTGCTGTAACTTATTTCTCGGTAATTAATAAATAATCAATTTTTTTCGAATAAAATTATACAACTTGACAACAGAAAATACACCTCAAACAGAACGCAAACCAGTTGTTTCAATAATATTGCTAATACTTGGCCTGGGTTTATTGTTATGCGTAGAAGGCTATTATGGTTTTCGATTGCACACACTTTCTGGTCAGCAGAAGGAGATTAAGGAAGATTATTCGAACGTAAATAATATTACGTTGGGTTTATTCTCTGTTGATCAATGGCATGATGAAGTTGCAGGAATCTTAAAAAATCAGGTTCGAAATTTCAAAATGACGCCGAAGCAAAAGAGAGCGCTTCAGGTAGAGGTAGAACAGATTATATTAGCGCTGATTAACAAGGCAGAAGGCTTAATTAATAAACCACAAAAATCGGTAAGTGGAAAAATTACCAGGTTTGCAGTAAGAAATTTTGTGGACACCGATGATATCAAAGCTCAGATTCCTGGCTTTGCAAAAACAATTATAGCACAGGTAGATAACCCAAACAATAAAAAGCAATTGAGTACAATGGCTATGGGTAAGTTTACACAAATGGAAAATACAGGTGTTGTAGATAGTCTTTTATCAGAAAAAGAAGCTTTAATTTCTAAAGTGTATAAAAAATATCAGGTAAATACAGTTGATCAGTTTAATAATAAGCTAACCAAATCGCTAGATGACATTAAAAATAAAACATACACCTACTCATTCATCATGTTGATTTGTATCGTAATAGTTTTATCACTTTGGTGGATGCTTAGAAGAAGGGTAGAGCTTCACGCTACACTTTTTATTATGTCGTTATTGTTTGCCTTTATATTGCTGGCAGTTGGCTTAATGGCATCAATGATAGAGGTAGACGCCCGTATTAAATCATTAGATTTTATGCTTTTGGGTGAACATGTGGTATTTAAAAACCAGGTGTTATTTTTCCAAAGTAAGAGTATTTTAGATGTTGTTGAGGTTTTAATTAAACAGCCAGCAATTGATTCGATACTTGTGGGTGTTTTGATTTTGGTATTTAGTATTCTTTTTCCGGTAATGAAATTAAGCTCTACTGGTATTCATTTATTAGGGAAAAAGAAATTGGCTGAGAACAAGTTTATTAAATATTTCGCTTTTCAATCTGGCAAATGGAGTATGGCTGACGTTATTGTAATAGCAATTTTGATGGTTTACATCGGCTTAAATGGTTTGTTGGAAACGCAATTAGCAATGTTAAATATTAAGAGCGATGCCTTAACCATAATCACCACAAACAATACAGCATTGCAACCTGGTTATATCATATTCATAAGTTTTGTGTTATATGGTTTAACGCTATCAACCATTTTAAAGTTTATCACCCCGCATGATTCTCATTAGCATTATTCTAAATCTTTTTTCATTATTTTAAATTTAATACAGCTTTGACAACTCATATACAAGAACCTTCAGCTAAGAAAAATGGTCTGGCCAACGTTATACTAATCATCGCACTAAGTATATTGCTTGCCGGTATGGCTTATTTTGGATATCGTTTGCGCCAAACTTCTATAGAAAGAGAGCAGATAAAAGAAGATTACAGCATGGTTAATAACATCACGTTTGGTCTTTTTTCTGTAGATCAGTGGAGAAATAAAATCGTTTCTGTAGTAGAAGGGCAAGTTGGCGATTTTAAAATGACTGCTAAGCAGAAAAAGGAATTGCAAGCACAAGTTGAGGCGCAACTTAGTGGTTTGGTTAAAAAAACGGTTGCAGAGTTTAACAAACCTCAAAAATCGATAGGTGGTAAGTTAAAGAAGTTTGCGTTTAAACAATTTGTAGATCCGAAGAAAATACAAGCACTCGTTCCATCATTTGCCAGTACAATTATTGCGAAGATTAATAGTCCGGCAAGTATTAAAAGACTTAAAGGCATTGCAACGAGTAAAATAGATCAATTAGAAAAACAAACTTACGATAGTACAGAATTTGCTGGAGCAGCAGTTACAAAGTACATCGCTAAAAAATATAATGTATCCGATCCGGAACAATTCAATAAGAAAATTAATTCCCGTTTAGAAGGGATAAATAAAGATACCCAAAATGCCGCTTGGGCCATGATTGCTTGCTTAGTAGTTGCGCTAGGAATTTGGTTGATAATGAGAAAGCAAACGCAGCTTCATACCACTCATTTTGTTGTTTCGTTGTTGTTTGCCGTTGTGATATTAGCGGTTGGCATAACCACGCCAATTATTGAAGTTGATGCTAGAATACAATCTCTAAACTTTATGCTGCTTGGTAAAAAAATCGTGTTTGAAAATCAAGTATTATTCTTTCAAAGCAAAAGTATTTTAGATATTATTTGGGTTTTACTTAAACAGCCTAAGCCAGATTCGGTAGTTATTGGCGCACTGATTTTTATTTTCGTAATCATATTTCCGGTTTTAAGATTGATAGGCAAAGGAATTCACATTCTAGGAAATCACGAGTTTGGTGAGAACAAAGTTGTTAAATACTTAGCTTTAGACTCTGGTAAATGGGATATGGCTGATGTAATGGTAGTTGGGATTTTAATGACCTACATTGGTTTAAACGGAATTTTGAAAAGCCAATTATCCAATTTAAATATTCATAACGATTTTTTAACCACAATGACCGTTAACAACACATCATTGCAGCCTGGTTATTATGTATTTGTTGGATACGTTGCTTATGCAATCATATTATCTGTTATTATGAAAAGAATTACACCAAACGATACCATCATTTAATCAGGGGAAATAGGGGTTTATCATCTCAAGATATCTACTTAAAGGTTGTTGATTTTATACAACTTGAATATTTGCAGATTTTGCCCAGTTTTTGCTAAAAGCACTTCCTTAAATTTATAAAGTATATTTTTGGTCATGCCACTACTAAGTGGTATCGATGGATTATGCTTTTAAATCAAGATAACTTAAATTCTCTGGTAAAGAATATCTTATGGGTTGTTCTTTTCACCGCTCTGATAGCTACAAATACATTAAAAAGTTTCTCGCAATCACCATGGATTGCACTTGGCAAAAAACCATCAACTTTAGAGTTGGAGCAAGGATTTTTAACTTTTGATGCAGGCGATTTTAATTTAAAACTTGTAAAATCCTCGCAAACCGTCGCTGGATTAAGGCCCAAAACGATTAATGATTTTGATTTTGTACCAAGTGATAGCTTGAAAGTGAGAAGTTCTGATGGACTTTACCACCTCGGTGATATCAATTTAAAACTCAGAATTGGAGATGATCCAACGTGGAAAAGTTACAGCACGGCTGCTAAACGCAATCCTGTCAAAAATCTTTCGGTACCAAATGTACTTGCAGCGGCAGATTTAAGTCAAACTTTACCTTCAGATTTTCCATTAGCCTTAAAAAGAATTTGGGAAATGAAAGCAGGTAAATTGGTTCTGCGTTTCGAATTAACCAATAAAACAACTCAAAACATAGAAATAGGTGCCTTAGGTATCCCAATGGTATTTGATAATATTTTAGAAGGTAGAACACTCGAGCAAACACATGCTAAAAACGTTTTTTACGATCCTTATATCGGTATGGATGCCGGTTATCTACAAGTTACACGATTAAGTGGGCATGCGCCATCTTTAATTGTAGCACCTTATGGAAAAACCCCATTTGAAGCTAATAATCCATTAAATGATGATAAAACCCCACGTGGAATTGCTTTCGAAGGTTTTTATGAATGGATGGTTTGCAGTAAAGCTTATGCTGCAAATGAATGGAAAGGTGCTGAACAGTGGAATAATCCAACTTTTATAATTATAAAACCTGGTGAAACCAAAAGTTACGGACTTCAATTCATTTTATCTGGAACGGCAAAAGATACCGAAAATAAGCTTATAGAAAACCGCAAGCCGGTTGCCATGTCGGTTCCTGGATATGTCCTTCCAAAAGATGTTGATGCAAAATTGTTCATTAACTATCATAAAAAAATTAAATCTTTTGATCTTTATCCGGCAAATGCTTTAACAGTAAAAGCAAATGGTACCACTAAAAAAGGTTGGAAAAAATTTAATGTTAAAGGTATAATTTCTGGTAGAGTAAGGTTAACTATAAACTATGCAGACGGGTTAATTCAAACGATAAACTATAAAGTTATTGAGCCTGAAAATGAAGTAATTGCAAGTTATGGCAATTTTTTATTAACGAAACAATGGTTCGATAAACCCGATGCTGTTTTTAAAAGAAGTCCATCTGTTATCACCTATGATTATGAAAAACAACAGCAGGTTACGCAAGATAACAGAGCGTGGATTGCTGGGTTAAGTGATGAAGGTGGCGCTGGTTCATGGCTTGGTGCAATGATGAAACAGTTGGTTCAGCCCAAAAAAGCAGAGGTAGATAAACTAAAGCAATTTGTAGATACCGTAATGTTCGGACGAATCCAGATAAAGGAAGGACCCGAAAAATTTGGGGTTCGAAAAAGCTTATTTTATTATGCGCCAGATTCTTTGCCTAATGGTACCTATTCACAAGATATAAATTTTAAAACATGGTCTGCATGGCCAAAAAAGGAGGCTGATAATCTTGGTCGTTCATATAACTATCCACATGTTGCAGCAGCGCATTGGGTAATGTATCGCCTGGCTCGAAATTATCAAGGCTTGGTTGATGAAAGAACCTGGAAACAACATTTAATCAATGCCGCCGAAACTGGTTTAGCCATGATAAATATTGCTCCGTATTATGCGCAGTTTGGCCAAATGGAAGGCACCATTTTTTACCTGATTTTAAAGGATTTAAAAAATGAAGGCTTAACCGAAGAAGCAAACAAGTTAGAAGGTGAAATGAAAAAAAGAGCAAACCATTGGCGCTCGTTGGATTACCCTTTTGGAAGCGAAATGCCTTGGGATTCGACAGGGCAGGAGGAAGTGTATGTTTGGTCGAATTATTTTGGTTATCAGGATAAAGCCCAGGTAACGCTCGATGCAATTCTTGCCTACATGCCGGTAGTTCCACATTGGGCTTACAATGGCAATGCCCGCAGGTATTGGGATTTTTTATACGGTGGTAAGTTAATGCGTATCGAACGTATGATTCATCACTATGGTTCTGCGCTTAATGCAATTCCGGTCTTAATGGATTATCGTAAACATCCCAACGATTTTTATTTATTACGTACAGGCTATGGCGGATTAATGGGTTCTATATCTAATATCACAAAAGATGGTTTTGCACCAGCGGCTTTTCATTCTTATCCATCTACACTAAAAAATGATGGCATTACAGGAGATTATGGTTCGGGCTTTTTTGGTTATGCCGTAAATACATCATCCTACATTTTTAATCATAATGATTTTGGATGGCTTGCTTTTGGTGGAAATCTAACTAAGCAATCTAATATTGTTACCATTAAGCCAACCACGGCTGCAAAGTCTTCTGTTTATATTGCGCCGGCCGGGCTTTGGCTTACATTAGATGCCGGAACAATTGATGAGCTGAGTTACAATACTAAAAATGGAGAAATTAAATTGAAATTAAACAAGGCTAATGAGCACACAGCTAGAGCAATTTTAAGAATAAGTCAACCTGCAAAAATTGAAGGTATTGGTGTTTGCAAAGTAAAGAATATAGAAATTGGAAAAAGAGGCGCTTATGAATTTCAACTTAAAAGTGAAAACACAACTGATGTAAATATAAGTACGCAATAGATTGGTTTCATTTTCAATCAATTATAAATTTCTTGAAACCATAAAGCATTTTTCAGGTTATTTAAACATGGAAAAAGAGCTACTTGCAATACAATACTTTCAGCTAAAAGAAAAAGCACTGGTACAACGCGAATACATCGACTATACAATGGCTGATCATCTAAAACTGCTAAAAGAGGATAAAACTGAAACAGGAAAAGAACATTTAGAGCAATACAAAAAAGAAATTGATGCTGCGGAGGATGAATTTCTACAAACAATTTTAAACGTTAAACCAATATTTGAAAAGCTGTTTTTGTATTTGCAAAGCGATGCCGCGACTAAAAAATCACCATATACTTTCAACTTTATGGATATGCAGATTGAAATGTATATTGATGATAACAAGAATATTCACTACAAAAAGTCTTAAGAATTTTCATTGCTACTTTCTAATTTAAAAGCTTTCAAATTAGAGGCGACTAAATTTTTATTCCTAAATACAATTTCAAAGGAAACGGTTTCACCAACTGCCGGTATTTTTTTAGAGTCGTCTCTATAAAATCGGATATGCTGGTTGTTGCTGTCTTTGATGATACCGACACCGGCAGATTTGTTAAAAGAAAGAATTATTCCAGTACGCATTTCGTATATTTTGTAGTACTTCCAATACTAAATTTCTAGTATTACTAAGTCTAAAGTAAAAGTTTTGATTGATAAATCTGAGCCGTGTAGTTTACATGCAAAATAGAGTAGATTAAACTATGTATATAGTAGATTTGAGTATCTATATATTTTACTTTTAATTTTCAGCATTAAGTAGATATAATGCTTCATTTTATAGATATTATTATTGTTATTGGTGGTTTTTAGCTACCTTTCCAACGTCGATTTATCCCACCGACTTTGAAGATGGAGACTAAAAGCGAGCAGATAAAAACTCTGATCGGATTGAATGATGAGCTGGAAAATTATTTTCGTAATACAATTATTCCACAGCTATTTGTAGATGCTCATCTTATACTTCGCAAATTTACGCCGCCTGCTATGAAGCAATTTAGCTTAAAAATGGAGGATGTAGGAAGGCCAATGGCTGATATTAAAGATAATTTCAGGTTTCCGAGCATTATTGAAAATGTGAAATATGTTATAGAATCAGGAGAATTGTTGGAGAAAGAAATTCAAACTACTGATATGCGCTGGTATCAGATGAATATTTTGCCTTACCTGGTAGCTAAAGAAAAAAAAACGGATGGAGTTATCATAACCTTTGTAGAAATTACCATGCGTATTCGTGATTTGAGAGAGCAGGAAAAGCTTATAGCAGAGCATGAAATATTATTGGATACCATTTCTCATGACATCAAAACGCCACTTACCAGCCTAGGTCTTACGATTGAAATGCTAAGAAAAATTCCTGAAAAAGGCATGGGAAAATTTCCAATGTTATTGGAAAAGGTTGAGAGCAGCCTGATAAAGATGAAGGATATTATTTATGATTTAACAGAATCAAGACAATCTGAACATCGCTATAATGCGATAGAAGAACTGTTAAATTTTGAGCACATCATGGAAGATGTTAGACTTACACTTGCACCTCAAATCATGGAAACCGGGGCAATAATTGAATGTGAGGTTTGCCATTCTGAAATTGTTTTTGTAAGGCGAAAATTGCGTAGCGTTATATTCAACCTTGTAAGCAATGCTATAAAATATGCGTTACCTGGTAGAACCCCAAAAGTTGTTTTAAGTACTTCAAATGAAAATGGATTTACAACAATTTCGGTTTCTGATAACGGGCGGGGGATTGCAGAAGATGATTTGTCAAAGATATTTGCAAAATATGAACGTATTGCCAAAGATGTTGAAGGAACAGGAATAGGCCTTTATCTGGTTAAGGAGATTGTTAATTTAGCAGGTGGGCACATTACTGTTGAAAGCAAAATAAACGAAGGCACAACTTTTAAGGTGTATCTTAAAAATCAGGTTTAACCTTCATCATTTATCCACACAAACTTTTAGTTTTAATGGTTATAGCATCATAAACTTCTTTAGCCAAATCGTTTTCTGTTAATTTGGTTATAATGGCATAAACAGGATTAATCATTATAGAAACTAAGTTTAAGCTATTGGCTTCAATCTTTAACGATTTATGATCAGAGCTGATTTTGGTATTAACATTAAACATATTAGCAGAAAGAATTTCTATTGTGTTTAGATAATTATCTGCGGTTTTATTAAAAGGGATGTATATATATTCTTTAGTAAGCATAAACAATCAACATCAATTGATAAAAATAGTTTTAGGCTACCAGAATTTCTTTCTAAAGAGATGAACTATAATTGAATAAGTATATAGAGTTACAGTTTGCATTGTGTCCGTATTGCTTGTACAACACGTCATGCTGAATTTATTTCAGCATCTTAAATGCAAGAAAGATCCTGAAATAAATTCAGGGTGACGTAAACTAAAAAAAAAGCAACTTGTTAATGATGAGGAGTAACTTCAAGATTCGAACTCAGTTTATAAGTTTTATTTAACTCTATTCGAACTGCATTTTTTGCTACAATATACTATGCTATCCCAATTTTTCTCCCATTTTTTTCGCCAAGTAAAAGGACGATGGCAAACCGGACACATCTTTGTAGGCAAATTTTCTTTTTTAACGTTGTTCATTGCTTTATCATAGTATGTATGCATAATGTAATTTATCGGTAAAGAACATAAATAAAATTGATTTTTTATTGTTTCGAAAGCATATTTGCAGCAAATATTGGCTACAAGCGGCTAATATTTATTTGTAATCAGCTTGTTACAAAACATACATTTGAGGAAACCTGTTACGTGAACGATTTATGAAAAAACACCATCGAGTAAATAGTCTTACGCCCTGGCAACGGCTTGTGGAAATGCTTCACGTAGAGCGTTCGACAATCAACTACATTTTTTTATATGCCGGATTTATAGGTATTATAGGCTTGTCTCTCCCTTTAGGTACAGCAGCCGTGTTTAACCTATTATCAAACGGCTCTATGTATAGCTCCACATATATACTAATCGCCGCAATATTATTAGGTATAGTTATTGGCGGAATTTTATTAAAGGGTCAACTTGCATTGGTGGAATTTTTAGAGCAGAAGATTTTCATTAAAGCTGCTATTGAGTTTGCGTATCGTTTGCCTCGGATTAAGAAAAAAGAACTCGAAGGTGAGAATCCACAAGAATTGGTTAACCGTTTTTTTGATGTATTAACCATTCAGAAGGGTTTAACAAAATTGCTAATCGATATTGTTGCTGCGGCAGTTCTTATTGTGTTCAGTGCCATTTTGCTTTCCTTTTATCATCCAATATTTATCGGTTTTGGAATTTTTACCATCCTTTGTATTTCGATAATTATACTTATTTACTACAGAAGAGGTGTAGAAACCAGTATCGAAGAATCTGAATATAAATATGAAGTAGTCGGATATTTAGAAGAAGTTGCTTCAAATTTAGATGAATACCGCGGGCAGGAAGATAAAATGGCAAAAGTAACATCAATAACAGATCAAATTACTGCAAAGTACATTGCCGCAAGAAATGATCACTTTAGTATTTTAAGAAGACTTTTTGCCAGTGCTGTAGCATTGCGTACCATTTTAATGGGCGGATTACTTTTGCTTGGGTCGTACTTTGTGGTAGAACGCCAGATGACTTTCGGACAATTTGTTGCTGCAGAAGTAATTATTGTTCAGATATCATATGCCGTAGAAAAACTTATGACCAGCTTAAATACTGTTTTTGATATGGTTACAGGAAGCGAGAAATTAGCTGTTGTTACCGATTTGGAAATTGAGGAAGGAGGTGTTCATCATGACTAACGAAACCAAAAAACTCGTGGTACAAAAGGTTGATGAATATTCTCTATTATCAAAAGCACAACTAATATCATCAAACGGAGCACGATTGCTTGGCAGGATAATGATAGGTGTTTTGGTAATATTCATCATCATTTTATTGCTTCCATGGCGCCAAACCATTTCCGGGCGTGGCGTAATAACTGCTTTAAGACCAGAAGATAGGCCTCAAACAGTTCAAAACCAAATTGGTGGCAGGATAGAATATTGGGCAGTAAGAGAAGGAGAGGAAGTAAAAAAAGGCGATACCATTTTGGTGATTTCCGAAACAAATCAATCGTACTTTAACCCCGATTTGCCTGAAAGATTAGATGAGCAACTTGACGCCAAACGCAACAGCGAAATTGCCGCGGAGCAAAAAATTGCAGCTACAGATGCGCAAATTAGTGCTTTAACTAACGGACTTCGTATTCAATTACAAGCGGCTGAAAATGATGTTAGGAAAGCCAAAAATACAGTAAGAATAGATAGTGCCGACTTAATAGCCATTAGAAATTTTTATCAAACCAGTCGCTCTAGGTTAGAGCGTTACGAAGCCGGATATAAAAATGGTTTATTTTCATTAACGGATATTGAAACCAGAAGATTAAAACTTCAGGAAGATAAAGCGAAAGAAGTTAGTCAGGAAAATAAATTAAGTAGTGCAAGGCAAGCGCTTTCTAGTGCAATTATCGAGTTGGATAACATCCGGGCTAAATACAATCAGTCACTTGCCTCGGCACAATCCGATAAAAGTTCTGCACTTTCGGGCAAGGCATCTGTTCGCGAAGAAATTTCAAGGCTTAAAAATGAAATGTCGAACATTAAAATTCGGCGGAGTTTATATATAGTTAGAGCGCCACAAGACGGTTATATTGTAAAAACATTAAAGGCAGGCTTAGGTGAGAACATAAAGGAAGGTGAGTCTATTGCCACCTTACAACCACTTTCGCCAATGGTGGCTGCCGAAATTTATGTAGATGCGATGGATGTGCCATTGATATTAGATAGCAGTGATGTAAGGTTGCAATTTGAAGGATGGCCATCAGTTCAATTTTCGGGTTGGCCTTCTGTTGCAATCGGAACTTTTGGAGGTAAAGTATCTGTAATTGATAGGGTTAGTACCGATGGTAAATACCGCATTTTGGTTAGGCAGTTAACCCATTTACCTAAAAATGAAGAACCATGGCCAATTCAGTTAAGGCAAGGTTCTGGTGTGTACGGCAGGGTTATACTTAGAACAGTTCCAGTATGGTACGAAATATGGCGCCAATTAAATGGTTTTCCACCTAGTTTGGATAAAGCACCATCCAAAGAAAATATAAATAACAAATAAATCTAATCAACAGAAATGTATAATATTAATATGCGGGCAAAACATAAACTTAATGCGTGTACCTGGATATTTTTTATTTTTTTTACCTGGATTTTAAATCCATTATTTGCACAGCAAACGCAGTCAGTTTCAGGTTCAGCGCCAATTTTTACGCTTAACGATATGGAAGAAATCGTGTTGCAAAATCATCCAATAGTTAAACAGGCTGCGCTATTAAGCAAGGAAGCTGGCGCAAAAGTATTACAATCTTTAGGTAAGTTCGATCCTGCTATTAATGCTTCATTTGGAAGAAAAATTTTTGGTGGTACAGAATACTATAACCATTGGGATAGTGAATTAAAAGTTCCGTTGTGGCTAGCTGGTGCCGACTTAAATGTTGGTTACGATAGGAATGTTGGCGTTTATAACAATCCGGAAACGCGAACCAGCACAACTGGCTTATCAGGTGTTGGACTTACCATTCCCCTCGGCCAGGGTTTAATTATCGATTCTCGCCGTAATACCTTACGCCAGGCAAAAATTATGGTCGATTATGCTGAAGCTGATAAAATCAATCAAATTAATAAGGTTTGGTTTGGAGCAGTAAAAGATTACTGGAGTTGGTATTATGCTCATCAACAATATAATTTAATAAATGAAGGTGTTGATTTAGCCTCTCGAAGATTTTCCGCTATCCGCCAGCAAGTTATTTTAGGTGATAAACCGCCAATTGATTCCGTTGAAGCTTCTATAACTCTTGAAGATAGAAAAGTTCAGCTTCAGGATGCGAATGTAAAACTCGCCAATTCTCGGTTAATCTTATCTAATCATTTGTGGAATTCGCAAGGTGTACCGACTGAACTTCCTGCAAATGCACTGCCACAAGAAACTAATGATACGGAGAATGTACTGAATCAGTTGGTTTTGGATTCACTTGTACAGCAAGCTACTGAAAGTCATCCTGAGATACTTAAAATCAGATATCAAAAATCAAAACTGGATGTTGAGCGTTTGTATCGGCAAGAAATGCTAAAGCCTAAACTAAATATAAAAGGTTCATTTTTAGCGGGTAGGAGAGATTTTTCGTATGTACCCGATTACTATGATTTTCGATTGGCAAATTATAAAGTAGGAATCGATTTTGCTTTTCCTCTGTTTTTACGAGAAGAACGCGGTAAACTTAGAGAAGTTAAAATTCAACAGGCAGAGGTTGAATATGGACTTCAACAAACCGGCAGAGAAATCCAAAACGGGGTATTATCTGCGGTGAATGAAGTTAAAGCCTTAAAAGCACAGTTTGTATTACAGACTAAAAATTTGGCAAGTCAACGAACATTAGTTAAGGGTGAACTGCAAAAATTTGAACTAGGCGAAAGTAATTTATTTCTTATCAATAGTAGAGAAACCAAACTGATTGATATGAGAATAAAACAAGCAGAAATTATTTCTTATTATCAAAAAGCTTTAGCAGAATTATACTTTAAAGCTGGGAAACGTTTTACTTTAAATGATACTAAAAATTAAGTATTTTTTAGATATTTGCTTGATTTTAGGATATTTAACTTAATAAAAGGTTAATTTTCTTATAGCTTTGATGTTTAAAATTAAGTATTAGTACGCTTTATTATTTGTTTGCTTGATAGAAATTATCTTTATCTATAAATTAGTTATTCTAAATTATTGATATGGCCATCTATTTTAAAAATGAGATTCCCGTAGTAACGATTATCCATCAAATAGAGAAGTTTCTTGGTGAATCTGGTTTTAAAAGTGTTCTGGATTATAAAGAAATTACACTCTACGTTTATGATACGGCTGATAAAGCTGTTTTATCGATTAGATTTTGGTTAGAAGGTGTTGAGTATAAAAAACTCTATGCCGATACCGCTCCAGAAATCGATAAATTGTATAACGATATAGAACATATAATTTTAGAATACTGATATGATTAGGTAAAAATATATTCGCTATTTCGATTCAGTTTTTAGTTCTATATCAGTTGCTATAAGCCCACTCTCAGTCATTTCAATAATAAAAGTAATTTCCTGATTTATTAGAGGAACGAAAATAAGTTCTCGTATAAGAAAATTTATTTCTTGTTCATTAGTATCTACAATAGTTCCAAGTGCTATGTCTTTATTGATAGATATAATATAACCTCTTCTGCGCATGATAACTGTGGGATGATTATTGTGGCATTCAAAAGATAATTTTCTAATTCGTAACGCAATATAAATCAATAATTTAGAACTATTTCGAATAACGCAAATTTATATATAATATTTTATGTATATCATATTTTTCAGTGTTCCTCTTGCGAACATTAAAGTTATGTATGTTGTTTAAATTTCATCAAAATAGAACATTTTACTAAAGCGTCTGTAAAATAAATTGGTATTATGTTTTTATTCAAACTCTGCTGCCGAAAGCAACAGAGTTTATCTAACTAAAATAATTTTTCTTGTGGTGGTTTAACGCCTGCCAAACGCAGGTAAACTGTAGCCTGACCGCGGTGATGGGTTTGATGCTCAAAATCTTTAGTAAAAACCATGTCTTTTGTTAGGTCAAAACGATTCATAAGTTTTACTTTTTCTTGCATTTGGGTAGCAGATAGTTTTTTCAATCCTGCAATTACATAATCGTAACCTGCTAAAACCACTTTAGTAACGTTAGCCTTTGATTTATCTGTAATCTTTTCTAAATCACCAAAACCGTATGGACTTTTTTCTCCCGTCGCAGCAGCAGTAAAGCCATAATTTGCATCGGTAAGGTGAAGCATTTGCTCAGCAAATGATCGCATTTCTGGTGTTGGTTTTAAAGCATAACCTGTTTCTGGCATTGCATCTAAATACTCTTTTGTGTAAGCTTTGGCTCTTTCCCATTCTGCAATTTTTGTTGTCAATTGCTCTTGCGCATTAACACTGCTTACCATTGCCATTAAGCAAACGATAAGCATTAAAAATTTTAATCTTTTCATAATTTGATTTGTTTAAGTAAAACAAATATATGATAGATTACCAAAAATAGTTTATCGATTAAAAATCCTATTGGGATTAAGGATTTTGTAATATCTTAATTTTTTGCAGTGGTTTTCAGCATAAATATTTAATGTTTTTGCCAAGAGATTTATTTTGGTGGAGCATGAAATACTTCTAAAACTACGCAGCTAAAGCCTAGTTTATTAAATAGAGCAATTACAATATCATTCATATTTACCGGAGAATCAACTCTTAAAATTTTATCACAATCAGTAAGGTCGATATGCCAATTGAGATTGGGCACATTAACCTTAAAGTTTGGCACAATTTGTTGCAGTTCTACTTCTGTGTGCACATTTGTTTTGAAAATGGATATCATACGTTTCTTTTTCCCAAAAAAAATTAGGTAGGGGTTTCCAAAGTAAACGGATGAGTTGAAAATTTACTTTAATATTTATGAAATATTATTTTCAATCTATGCATTAGCTTCAACTATTAATTTTAGCGCTTTTAATCGCCAAATTAAAGGTTGATTTACACGACTTGCTGGATCCATCTTTAAGGGAGTAAAATGACTTTCCAGAAAATGCTCATAATTGTTAATCACAGTAGCCTGATTCAGGTATATCGGTGTAGCCTGCTTTTCGGCATTTGCAAAAAATTCTTCAAGTTTATTAACTTCTTCTATTGTCATCCTTCAAAATTAATAAAAAGTAAATTTTAACAGCAGTATTTTTGATTAAGAAAATGCTAGTTCAGCTATTTAATGATGAAAAAGCTATTTGATCCTTAGAACGTGCTTCAATTGAACCCACAACTCATCTAACTTGTAATATGTGTTTTACCCTTTATAAATATTTATATTCAAAATGGTAATTACCTGAACCAACCTTTTCTTTTTTATCACTTTTAGGAAGTAGAATGGTAGCAGTTGTATTTGCCGGCACGGTAACATCTAGTTTAAAAATACCATTATCGATTATCCATGTTGATTTTAATAGTCCATAACTGGTTTCTAATTCTGCAGTAGCGCTTGTTAAACCGCCACCAGGTTTCGGTGCAATTATAGTTTCCTTATAACCCGGTTGTTCGGTAACTGCATTTAAGCCAGCTATATTTTTATACATCCAATCGCCAATTGCGCCATAAGCATAATGGTTGTACGAATTCATATTTGGAGTTTGGAAACTTCCATCAGGTTTTATGCCATCCCAACGTTCCCAAATAGTAGTTGCGCCCATCTTTACAGGATAAAGCCATGAAGGATATTTTTCTTGCATCAACAAATCATAAGCAACATTTTCAAATCCAAAACGGCTTAATACGTGGCATAAATATGGCGTCCCTAAAAAGCCAGTTGTAAGGTGGTTGCCATAACTCTTAACGTTTTCTACCAATCGTTCTGCTGCTTGCTGTCTTAACTTCTCTGGTAGCATATCAAACTGTAAAGCAAGTACATAGGCTGTTTGTGTATTAGACACCAACTTGCCATTTGGTGTCATATATTCTTTTAAATAAGCCGTTTTTATACGTTCTAATAATCCTTTGTATAATCTAACATCTTCTTTTTTATCCAAAACTGTTGCAGCGTTTAAAAGCAATTGTACAGAATGTGCATAAAAGGTTTGTGCAATCATATATTTATCTGTAACCGCCGCACGACCATCATTATCATCTTCAGGGCGATAAAACAACCAATCGCCAAAATGCGAGCCGCTATTCCACAAATCATTTTTTGCAACAGATGATATATAGGTTACCCAATTTTTCATGCTTTCGTATTGGGTTTCTAAAATTCCTTTATCACCATATGATACATACATATCCCAGGGTATAATCGTGGCTGCATCGGCCCAACCGGCAGAGCCATTAGAGCCCGAGTTTAGTACATTTGGTACAACATAGGGAATACTACCGTTAGGTAATTGGTCTGCCTTTACATCTTTAAGCCACTTAGTAAAAAAACCAGAAACATCCATGTTAAAAGCTGCTGTTTTGGCGAAAGCTTGAGCATCGCCGGTCCAACCCAATCGCTCATCTCTCTGCGGACAATCTGTTGGTACATCAACAAAATTTCCTTTTTGCCCCCATTCTATATTATGTTGTAATTGATTTATTAGTGGATTGGAGCTGGTGAATTTTCCTGTAGGTTTCATGTCAGAATAAATTGCTACAGCAGTAAAGTTTTCCAAACTTATTAAGCCAGGATAGCCATCTACTTTAACATACCTAAATCCCTGAAATGAAAAATGCGGTTCAAAAGTTTGCTCACCTGTACCTTTTAAAATATATTGATTCTGTTGTTTGGCACTACGTAAATTTGTAGTATAAAAATTTCCTTCTTTAGTTAAAACTTCGGCATGGCTTAAGGTTATTTTTGTGCCAGCAGGCCCTTTAGCTTTTAATATAACCCAACCAACCATATTTTGTCCAAAATCTATAACGGTTTCACCTTTGGGCGTTTTAATAATTTTTAGCGCTTTAAATTCTTCATGCTTTATAACGGCTGGTCCGCTCATTCCAACTAACTTTTCAGTTCCTTTTTCTAGAATTCTTACAGGTTTCCAAGTACTATTTTCTTTAAAACCTGAATTTGTCCAACCCGGTATTTCAAATCTCGCATCGTATGTTTCGCCATCATAAATACCCGAAGCTAAAATAGCCCCAGTATTGCTTTTCCAACTTTCATCGCTGTTTATAACCTGTTTTTCTCCATTGGTGTATTCTACCTCAAGCTGTAATAATAAAGCTCTTGTATTTCCATAAAAGTTCTTCTGATTCTCAAATCCAATTCTGCCTTTGTACCAGCCATCGCCAAGCGTAACACCAATAGCATTCTGTCCATTTTTTAGTGATGATGTTACATCGTAAACCTGGTATTGAATGTGGTCGTTGTAACTCGTCCATCCCGGAGATAAATATTCATTGCTTATTCTTTTACCATTAATATTGGCTTCGTACAAACCTTTTGCGGTAATGTATATCATTGCCGACTTAATTTTTTTATCAAGATTGAATTCCTTTCTCATCAGTGGACTTTTCAAGGAAGTATCTGGATTTGCCGTGCTAATCCATTTTGCTGTCCAATCTGTATCCAATAAACCAGTTTGAAAATATTGTGTAGGAGACCATGGCGAAGTATTTCCATGATTATCTTTAACCTTAACCTGCCAATAATATTTTGTTTTAGATAAGAGTGTTTTGCCACTATACGCGATTAACACCGATTGATCGGATTTTTTACTCATTTTAACAGCATCCTTATTTTTAAAAGATTCCGCTGAACTTATTCTAATTTCATAGCCCGTTTGTAATGTATTTTGCAAGCTAGAGTTTATTTTCCAACTGAAACGGGGCAGAGGATTATCTACACTCAGCGGATTTGTTTGATGCTCTACCGTTAAATTATTTACTGAAAGTTTTTGTGCAAACGTATTTTGCGTAAAAATGAACGAGAAAATTAATAGTAATAATTTAACACGAAGTTGGTTTAATAGGCTCATAATTTGATGGTATGATTTATTAGGGTCGTTTAAATTAC
The DNA here is from genome assembly GCF_003725795.1 of Pedobacter jejuensis. GTDB lineage: Bacteria > Bacteroidota > Bacteroidia > Sphingobacteriales > Sphingobacteriaceae > Pedobacter > Pedobacter jejuensis. The sequence goes on from NZ_RBEE01000023.1 coordinate 79,013, forward strand.
TATACTAAAACGATTTTCCAAAATCTTAAATTCAAGTTATTAAAAACGTTACCTGCTAATTTGATAGGTTTAAATTAGGTAGGGGTATTGATTTTCTCTTCTGCCAAAGCTTTGTCTTCTTGCGTAGCTTCTGGAACGTGATTTAACTCCTCAGCCTCTGGATTGAATTGTAAATTAACCCACATTGGAAAATGATCGGAACCGCAACTTTTTAATCTTTTAATCGAACTTAATGAGAAATCAGGCGAGCAGAAAATATGATCGAGTGGGAAGCGAAGGAAAAAATACTTCGCATTGAAGCTGTTGAAAAAGCCTCTTCCTCTTCGCGGGTCTAGCAAACCACTTATTTTGCCGAAAAGTTCGGTTGTGTAACTCCATGCTACATCATTTAAATCGCCCATAACCACCACAGGTAAATCACATTTCTTGGCTTTTTCGGCCACTAATAATATTTCTTTATCTCGCTCGGTAGAACGTGGATTTTCTTGTGGTACAGGTGGTTGCGGATGCAGGCAAAACAATTTAACGGTCTGTCCAGAAGATAATTTAACATCTGTTTCTATTGATGGAATATCTTCCTCCACCAAAAATTTAACTTCGCCATTTAGTTCAAGCTTAGAATACAATAACATCCCATAGGTATTTTCTAACGGAACTTTTATCTGGTAGGGATATTCTTTTTCTAAAACATCCATTTGGGTTTGCCACCATTTATTGGTTTCTACCATTAAAATAACATCTGGCTTACATTTTTCTATCAAGCCATAATATGTTGCAGATTGCCTGTTTTCTTGGTAAACGTTTGCAATTAAAAGCTTTAAATTGTTTGTGTTATTAGCAAGTTTACTACTAACAATTTGCTTTTTGCCAAAAATGGTAAAAGGAAAGATTAAATAGAAAAGATAAATCAGATTAACCGAAAGTGCGGCTAATACCACAATATCAATAGGTTTGTTTGAATCAAGAAATATTACTAAACTGATTATCAGTATTAGGTTCAATACTAATTTTTGGATTCTAGGGTATTCAAAAACTCTAAAAATCCAAAAATTATGTCTAATAAAAGGTATTATGGTAGAGCATATTAAAAATATACCCAGGTAATTCAAAATATCGTGCGTTAGTTCCAATTGTTTAAAGTAGTTTATTAAGCTTTTTCATTGAGTGCAGGCTTTCTTCTTCTGATGCGTTTAATTTGCCCCATATGTTCCGTTGGGATGGTATCGCCTAATAATTTACCCCAAGGTTTTAGTCCTTCAATTCTATCAAAAATTATTTTTAATACGGCAATAAATGGAATCGATAAAAACATACCCGGAACACCCCAAAGTGCTGCACCTAATAATACAATTATAATAGAAATTAAAGCATTTATCTGCACTTTAGATGATACAATTTTTGGTACAAGAAAATTGTTATCGATAAATTGTATTAATGCATACGCTCCAATAATGAGTAATTGGGTTGTAAAACCATCAGTTGTTAATGTTGCCATTAACACAGGAAGAAGTATGGCAATGATACCGCCAATGTATGGCAACAAGTTTAGTATGGCCCCAATAACACCGATTAATATCGCGTTTTGTACACCTAAAATAAGCAGAGCACAAGAATTCATTACAGCAACAATTGAAGTTTCTATTAGTAAACCAATAATATAGCTTTGAATTGCAGCCTTGGTTTCTGAAAGAATGTCGCCAACCTTTTTTTGATTCTCCTCTGAAAAAACCTCATAAAGAAAATTCAGAATTAAGGTTTTATAGAACATAATTAAGAAGGTATAAACCGGAATTAAAAAAATCACGCTCAAAATACCCAATACACCACTTAGCGTTTGGCCGATAACCGCTTTACTACCTTTAGCTGCATCGTTAAGCATTTCTACCTGCTTCTGTGCTGAAATACCAAAAGTTTGCTGAAGCCATTGTTGCGCAATATTTAAAATCTCTGCAAATTTTTGCTTCATTGCATCGAGGTTATCAAAAAAGTGTGCAATTTGAGAAGAAAGGAAATACATCAATCCACTCAGAATTAATACCGCAATAATCATGGTGATAAGAATGCTCAAAACCTTTGGCATTTTTCTTTCCAAGCGGTTTGATAACGGATTTAGCAATATTGCAATCAATGTTGCAAAGGCAAGCGGAACCAGAACATCCCGAAGAATATTTAGAATAAATACAGTTATCACTAAACCTAAAAGTATTATCGGCGCTTTAATGTAGAATGGAAAGTTTTTAACCATAATTTTTTTGAATAAGTAGGCTTAACAATAAATATCGTTAAAAGTTTATGATATCAAATCAAATAGATTTGCAATTAACAAATCAAATAGATTTGCAATTAACAAATCAATAAGATACATTTATCACTCAGAAAAACGTAATAGAGGATAGCTTGCTATCGTATTAAGCGACTTTTTCTTTAACCTTTTTTTATAATGTGTTAGGGAGAATTATAAGCGTAACTAATACATCTCTTTATTCGTTAATCTTATTTAAAATTGTGGACTACCGGAATCGTAGTAATTTATAAGCTTTATGCAGATAATTACTATGTACCTTAACCCCACGCCATTTAGCCTATCGTGTTTAACGATAGGCTTTTTTGATTGTTGAAAGTTATGACTTTTGTCAAGGTGTATTTTTTAACAATCGATAAGCTGCTATTTTCTTAAAAAAACTTTGTTACTACTTTTATCGTATCTAAAGTTCTCAAACATGGAAGCAATAATCGAAAAGCAGAAAATAAGATCCTTTTTAAGAAAAATGGATTTAGAGTGGCCTGGTAAAATCGAGCGTGTAAGCTTCAAGTCAGAGGATTTGGTGTTTGTTCATTTGCAGGACGACACTCCACCTGTAGAATTTGCAGAAAGTTTAATTCCTAAAGTAAACGTTTTTGTAGATTTTTCTGCACCATTAAAAATTTGCTTTTTAAATGATGATGGTGAGGGTAGTAGCAGCATGGTTTTCAACTGGGTAGCGTAATTCCTTTATCCAATTCAGGTTTTATTTATCATTAACTTTACACCATTGTTTTAATTGGTTTCTCTGTAGATTAATATAACTACTTTGTAAGAAATCTCATTCCTTATGAAAATTGCTGTATTTAGTACCTGTTCCTATGATAAAGAATATTTGGAACTGTTAAACACTGGTCACGAACTTACTTTTTACACCGAATCTCTTAATACGCAAAATGCATTACTAACAAAAGGTTTTGAAGCGGTATGCATTTTTGTAAATGATAAGGCAGATGCTGCAATGATGCCTTTGCTTGCTGATAACGGAATAAAGTTAATTCTCCTTCGATGTGCAGGTTTCAATAATGTTGATTTAGCAATGGCTGAAGAAGTTGGTATTAAGGTGCTTCGCGTTCCATCATATTCTCCCGAAGCTGTTGCCGAACATGCTATGGCAATGATACTTACCTTAAATCGTAAAACACATAAGGCATATAACCGGGTTAGAGAAGGAAACTTTTCGTTAGAAAACTTAATAGGTTTTAATTTATACGGTTGTAAAGTAGCACTAATCGGAACAGGAAATATTGGAAAAGCATTTTACAAGATATTAAAGGGATTTGGTTGCCATATTTCTGCCTTCGATCCTTTCCCTAATTCCGAACTGATTAACGACGGATTGAAATATGAAAACTTGGAAAATGTATTAAAAGATGCCGAAATTGTATCGTTGCATTGCCCATTAACCGAGGATACTTTACACTTGATTAATACCAATACCCTTAAGCTCTTCAAAAAAGGAGCAATGCTGATTAACACCAGTAGGGGTGGTTTGATAGCCACAAGAGACGTTATTGAGGCATTAAAAAGCGGTCAGTTAGGTTACTTAGGTTTAGATGTTTATGAGCAGGAAAGTAAATTGTTTTTTAAAGATTTATCAGCCAATATTATTCAAGATGATGTGATTTCGAGATTAATATCATTCCCTAATGTCTTGGTGACATCGCATCAAGGTTTTTTTACAAAAGAAGCGATGACACAGATTGCAGAAATTACGTTTTTCAATGCCAATTCATTTGAGAATGGTGAAGTACTTGACAATGAATTGTTTAATTAGGTGTTTTTGAAATGTTAAAAGCAATAGCTTTTAGGAATACTACCTAGCCTCATTTTAATTGTACGCCAGTTTTTGTTGACAACTTCTATTTTGTTTACAAAAATGATTATAATGTTGTATGATTAGTAAGTATGTTTTTTAGATTTGTGTCCATGGAAAAACGCAAATCTGATCTGAAAGATTTTTTAAGGAAGGTGAAAGACTTACGTGGCTTTGGAGATATGAACTCATATCAGGTAGTGAAAGATTATAAGCATCTGGCAGAAGATGAACCAGATGAAAAGTTAAATGTAATCATCGAAGATTTTTCAAATCCTCAAACTTATAAAGAAGGCAAAGATAAATTAATAAGAAAAGTTGAGCGTAAGCTTAGAGATTTATAACATTTTTATCACCTCATTCTAAAATTATTTAAGCGTTTTCCCAATAGACTTATTATCACTTTTATTTTAAGTCTTTAGCTAAATCATACTGCAATTCTCTAAATTGTGCCACGTTTGAAATCGTGGTTTTTTCTATTTTATTCCATAAGGTTCCATCATTTTTATAAATTTCCACAATTGATGGATAGTTTTGAACGGCGCTATTTGCTTTGCTTTTAACGCTTGGGGATTGGAACAAAGCATAAATTTTAAAGTATTTATCGCCAATCGTGTGGTTCATAATACCAGTTAGCAATGTTTTTGTTATCAATGCTTTTTGTTCTTTGGTTTTTCCCTTAAATTTTGAATTCCAAAGGACCGGCGATTTCGGTACACAGATTATTTTTGCTGTCCCTGTTTGTGCATCAGAATAAATAAACATTGGCACATTACTGATCAACTTTTCATCACTTTTAGAATGTAAAAAGCCAAGCCATGATGCTGTAATATGATTTGGGTTACTGAATAAATCCTTATCATTTAATACAATTGCTTTAGGATTTATAAGAGCAAGCAACGTTAAACTTATAGATAAAATTGGGACGTTCATTCGGTTAGATATTCAAATCAGGCTGCAATATATGGCACATAAACCCATTATGTCCGTTTAGAAATTCATTATGACATTGCTTAAAGTATCGAGTAGGATTTGTCAGTTTCCATGCATCTCAACCTATACATAGAATATATTTTATTTTTGGTTGTACGCGTATCCGTAATTCAGATGGAAAAATACACTATGAAATACAAGCATGTAAACTAAGTTTTAGTTAATATTTAAAATCACTTTGTTGATTTATTATTGATAGCCTTTTGCCTGCAAGTTAAATAGTTCAGCATATCTTCCATTTTTATCAAGCAATTCTTCGTGGCTACCGGTTTCTAATACAGTTCCTTTATCTAGAACCAATATTCTGTCGGCTAGCCTTGCTGTAGAAAAGCGATGCGATATTAAAACAGCCGATTTACCATGGGTAAGTTCAGCAAAGCGCTGAAAAACTTCATATTCTGCTCTTGCATCTAATGCTGATGTTGGCTCATCTAAAATAAGTACTTGAGCATCTTTCATATATGCTCTTGCCAAAGCAACTTTTTGCCACTCACCACCAGAAAGTTCAATGCCATCATTAAATTTTCTTCCTAGCCATTGGTCGTAACCCAAAGGAAGTTTCTTGGCAAGCAAATCTGCTAAACTCTCTGTCGCCGCTTTTTCAATTAAGTTTTTATTATCAATTTCTTCGATGTTTCCAACGGCAATGTTTTGAGAGAATGTCATTTGATAGCGGATATAATCCTGAAAAAGGATACCAAGATTTTTCCTTAACTCATCTAAATCATAATTTTTTAAATCCTGCCCATCCAATAAAATTCTACCTTCTGATGGGTCGTACAATCTGGCAAGTAATTTAACAAGTGTGGTTTTACCTGCTCCGTTTTCTCCAACAAGTGCTAATTTTTCTCCAGGTTTTAAGTCAAAATTTAAGTCACGACAGGCGTAATTCTCACTATTGTGGTACTTAAATCCAACGGCTTCAAATATAAAACCTGTTTTTATAGGATTTGGAAAGGGTAAGGGGTTTTTAGGTTTGGTAATTTTTGGTTGTATATCGAAAAATTCTATAAAATCGTTCAGGTAAATTGCGCCTTGTGATACCAACGTAAATCGTGATAATGTCGTTTCCATCAAACTACTTAACTGCCTGAAAGAGCCAGCTAAAAAAGTAAGACTACCAACCGATGCATTTCCATTTATGGTTTGATAAATGATAAAACCGTAAGCAGCATAGTAACCAATTGTGCCAAGGACAGAAAAAAATGTTCCCCAACCAGAGCGATTTAGCGCCAGCTTGCTGTTATCGGCATAAAATTTATCTGATAAAGTTTTAAATCTTTTGATGATGAAATCTGCCAAACCAAATATTTTTACCTCTTTAGCAGTTTCGTCGCTCGCACCTAAATAACGGATGTAATCGAGTTCTCTTCTTTCAGGTGTTTGACTTCTGGAAAGCGCATAGTTTTTACTGTTAAAATAAGATTCGCCAAGAAATGAAGGAATTATTGCGATTAAAAGCAATAGAATAAGCCATGGGTTAAAAGCGATTAATCCGGTTAATAGAAAAGCCATCGAAATAAAATCCTGAATTTGGCTCATCACTTGCGATAGCAACACAGTTCGCCCAACTGTTTGCTGCCTTGCTCTTTCCAGCTTATCGTAAAAAACAGAATCTTCAAATTGATCGAGGTCTAATGTAGCTGCATGACGCATAATACGCATTGATGTGTAATTAGAAAACTGATCACCCAACAAACTATCGGTTAGATTTATCATTCTATTTAACCCATCTGTTAAAACTGCTAAGCCAAATTCAATGGCGACCAATTCCCAAAGTTTGCTCGTATCTGCAGTGTGGTTTGCATTTAGTGCAATTACATTATCGATAATTAACTTGCCGGTGTAAAGCAAAGCCACAGGCATTGCCGATCGCAAAATGCGTAAGCCAAAGCTAATAAGCGTTTTCTTCGGGCTGCTTTTCCAAACTAATTTAAAAAATACCGGTAAGTTTTTAAGTGATGAGAACCGTTGCCGAAAGGTTATATTTTGGAGTGGTATGGTATTTCTATTTTTAGCCATTAATATTTGTGATGCGCAATTTAATGCAATCCTGATGTAGGTTTACAATGGAATTTAAAAAAGGCTTTATTTTGAAGCTACAATCTATAACGCAACATGCTGCAAGATTGCGGTTACGCTCAGCGATGTTATTTTAACGGTATGAGATTTATGTAGTGGTATAGACATATAATCTCCAGGGCCCATACTAAAATCTGAGTTATCAATAGTACAAATGCAGCTACCTTCGAGAATTAAAAAGCTTTCCAACTCGTTTTCGTGGATTTCTTTTTTGATGTCTATTTCTGAAACAACAAGCATTTGCATAACCTTTTCATTTCCTGTTAGCAGGTGTGTGAATGTTCCATCAACTCCATTTATTGGAATCAGATTTTCCACAAGGTTAAACCAGTCTTGATAATTAGCATTTTCATCAATTAAAGGAAGGTTACTGATATTTAATTCACCCGTAGAACTTAGTTGATGAAATAAATTCTGCAATTTTAACTCCGTATTAATGCTTACCGGAACAGAATGTTGCAGGGCATGTTGCTCAAAAAACAACTCAATTTTATTTATCTCATCGTTAACTTCCGAAGAATTTAAACGTAAATTTTCTATTTGAGCAAGTTCATCACCTTCCAAAAGATTTAGTACATAAAGTTCTAATAACCCACTTTCAATAATATCTACAACTGCTTTCAATAGTTTTATGTTAATCTTTTCTTAGATATCACATCTCAATTAGATATCTATTTACTTCTACAATTACCTGTACGCGAATATATTCATTTATTTTTATTCGAGATCGTTTGTTTAAAAATGATTGTACTTATTAGGGTTTTTTTCTTGATTTTTTTTGATCGGCGGTTTCTCCAGTAAGTAAAGCTGCTAGAAGCTCAAATTTCTCTGGATTTTGATTATACTCTTCTTCAATAGTGTGCCATTTTTGAAGTTCCACTTTAGCATTTTCTACTTCTGCTTTTAAAAATTCTATCTTGTTTTGCAATAATTTGCTGATGTTTTGATTTGCCATGATACAAAAGTACGGGCTTCGCTGTTTATTTATTAAGATTTATGAAACTTAAATGCTAAGTAACTCAATATCAATATAAAAACATTTATCAACTAAAATATGTTGATTCGGCTATGAAATTACATTGCGATATATCCTTCAAAATCATTTCGCTGATTATATCCATTTTCAAGGTTTGCAATCTTCATATTCACTAAAATTATTTTAAAAGGTTAAGAATTTTATTTTGCTAAATAGCAGTCGGTTATCAGCATATTGGCAAATTTACCTTCTAAATATTTGCATGCTAAAAATATTAGTATAATTTTGCCGTTGTTAGAACATAGCAATCTTTTATTTCGATGGCTAAATTAATTTGAAGATATTTTATGACAGTTACGGTACTTGCCATTACAGAAACTGATTTTGTTCCCGATGTTTCACTTGCCCGAATTATGAACGAACGCTTAAAGCGAGCGGCGGCAGAAATGCAGGATATTCATTTGGAACCAATGCTTTCTGTAGGACAACGTAAAGATGATTTAGTAGTTTACATTAGTTATAATCCAAAATATACCATTAGGTTTCGTGTTGTTAACGATGTACCGCAAGATGTAGAAAATTTTGTAGCCACTGTATGCGGCAACTTGGGATACATAAAATGGAAAACCAATGTTGTGAACGTTTTTAAAGGAAATGATTAGTGATGAAATAATTACCAAAAATATCAGTGAAGCAATCGTTTCAACTACATTGTTGGATGAACCTTCATTTTCACTACCCGAGAAATATCATAAAGAAAGTTTATGGCACAGAAACTGGAAAAAGGCCTTTCCGGAAAATTATAGAGAAAAAAGTTTTTGTTGTAAAATAACAGGTGAATTACATCGAGCAGATGTTTTCACGCCATGCTCAACCGCAATAGAATTTCAAAATTCGCCAATTAGTTTGGCTGAAATGCAAAGTAGGGAAGCGTTCTATCCAAACATGATTTGGATACTTAACGGTAAAAAATTTAAAGGCTTCAGGATTTTAAAAAACTTGCCTCATCCGGATGACTCCAAATTGTTGGATTATGAGTTTTGCAATACCGATCATTTATCAATGGTCCGCAAAGCTGAAATCAAAAATGGAGTTGTAAAACCGAAAGTCTTAAATTTCTATCATCCAGAAATAAAAGGTGTGGCCATAACATCTAACTTTTATCATTTTTGCTGGAAACAACCACATGCCGTATGGTTTGCAGCAAAAGCACCAATACTAGTTGATTTGGGCGGGCATTTTTTGTACAGAATGCTGAGTAGAGAGCAACTATCAGGAAATTTTCCTTATCTAGAAATGATAAGCAGAAAAACTTTTATTGAAGGGTATTTATGTTTTGAGTAGTATCCTGCAAGAAACTAAAAATACTTGTCGATGCTTAATCCATAAGTTAAATTCAGATTTTCTCGTTCTGTAATATTAAATTTATTGTAGTTTAATGCTGTTGTTAGGCTAATCCATTTTCTAATTTTCAAGCCAAGCGTTGTTACAGATTTTATAATGTAATCACCCTTTCTTGAATATGAATTTTGCAGGAAATTACTTCCATCAAAAGTTACTATATCTTTATATCCAAAATGAAACTGCAGTCTTAAAGAATTTCTTAACGTATTGTAACTCGCCATTTCAACTAAACTGCTATTATCGAATAATATGCCATTGCTAATGTTAAAATACGCATTAGGCTTATCTATAAAATTGTAGGCAATGCCACCACCAGCCAGCAATTGATTTTTTATTTTAAGCGAATAACTTGTATTATAATTTACCAAACCCCAGTAATAGAAGTGGGGAAATGTTTTGTACAGATTAAAATTCATCGTGGTAGAAAAATCATTGTTACTTAAATTGCTATTTTGTTTTCCATACAGCCACGATGTATTGCTGTTTAGTACAATGTTTTTCTTTTTAATTCCAAAATTTAGGCTGTTGTTCAACAAATAAGCTTGTTCATTATTCGTTTTATTTATCGAACCTGCTGATGATAAATTTAAATGATAATTGGTTGTATCAGTGTATTGAGCTTTGGTTTGAATGGTGAAAAGCGACAAGAAAAACAGCAGTAACAATATCTTCATAGCAGATTAACAATTTATTCTAGGTGATGTTTAATAAAAATGTCATCGTTCGCACTTAACTGTTTCCTTACCGTCATTTGTTGTTAATTAACCCTCAATTGATTTTTTAAAAGGATAGTTTTGTACTCTTAATTTTTCTACCACATTGATATGTCAATAAATACATTAAAAAATATACCATATTCTATTCTTGATTTAGCAACTGTTTTAGATGGATATAAAGCAGCTGATACTTTTAAAAATAGTTTAGAAATTGCCCAACAATCCGAAGCTTTAGGCTACAATCGATATTGGTTTGCTGAACATCATAATATGGGCGGTGTAGCAAGTTCGGCACCTTCAGTTTTAATAGGCTACATTGCAGGTGGTACAAAAACAATCAGGGTTGGCTCGGGCGGAATTATGTTGCCTAATCATTCGCCTTTAATTGTTGCAGAGCAGTTTGGTACACTTGCTTCGTTATATCCAAACCGGATAGATTTAGGTTTAGGCAGGGCGCCAGGTACCGATCAGGTTACCGCAATGGCTATACGAGGAGAGAATTTTAATGCTGCACACAATTTCCCTAGAGATATAGAAAAATTACAACAATTATTTTCTGCTGAAAATCGCAATTCAAATGTTAGGGCCATGCCAGGTGAAGGACTTGATATTCCGATTTGGATTTTGGGTTCGAGTACGGATAGCGCCAGGTTAGCTGCCGAAAAAGGTTTGCCCTATGCCTTTGCAAGTCATTTCGCACCAACATATTTTGAGCAAGCAATATCAATTTATCGCAACAATTTTAAACCATCTATCCATTTAGCTGAGCCTTATGTAATGGCATGTGTAAATGTAGTTGCAGCAGATACTGATGATGAAGCTGAAATTTTATCAAGCTCTGTTAAAAAAATGTTTTTGGGTGTAATTACGGGTAAGCGTGAGTTGTTAAAACCTGCTGTAGAAAATATGAATGCACATTGGGGACAAATGGAGAAGGAAGCCGTAGAACAAATGCTTTATTATTCCTTTATTGGAAGCCAAGATACTATTAAGAATAATATGGAGGGTTTTATCTCGAAATATGGTGTTAATGAAGTTATGGCAACATCACACATTTACGATCAGCAAGCTAAACTACATTCTAATTTGCTTTTTGCAGGAATTTTCAAATAGTTGTCGATTTGATTTACTATTGGCTATTTGACAATTAGCCGATTAATTTCATAATAAACAGGCGATAAGTTTGATGTAAATATTGGTTCTTCCAAAGAGTTAATGAAACATTGTTCTTAGAAAGCAAAATCTTCGAAATAGCAAATTTCTATCACATGGTTTTTATAAGATAAACCAATTAGTACTATCTTTCTTAAAACCATATTACTTTTTGCTGTGTTGAGTTCATATCTAATTTGGGATGATATGATAAAAAGAAATTCAAGGAATATTGAGATAAGCAAGGTGTTGCTTGGTGGTTTACAAATGGCTGGTGATGCAATTGGAAAGCATCAGTCGAAACGAACTATTGGTAGAAAGGTAGCAAATAATGTTGGCTTAGTTAATCAAATATTGCGATTTGCTTTAAATAGAAAAGGGTCATCTGGTAAATTAACAAAAAATATAGAATTGGGTGGACTAGGTGCAATTGCACTATACAACATCTATCGAGGCATTAAGCGAAAAAGAAATTATTTGCTTCTTCAAGGTGCATTTTTAACCGTTTCTCTTGCGGTTTCCTTATTAAGTTCAAAGGAAAAGGATAATAATACAGTAAGAAAATAAAATGATGTCTGCATATCGTTTAACAACTAAAGCACTTATATTTTAATCCGGTTAAGTAATCAACGTACGGCAACAAACCTTTTGTATTAGAGCGATGTTCTATATAAAATTTGATTATTATGAGTCTGGGTAAATATGCTGCCAAGCGAGATTTTTCTAAAACTACCGAGCCAAAATCTGGTAAAAGCAACGATAGTAATAAATTACATTTTGTAATCCAAAAACATGATGCATCTCGCTTGCATTACGATTTCAGGCTTGAAATGAATGGTGTTTTAAAAAGCTGGGCAGTACCTAAAGGTCCATCTACCGATCCTAAAACCAAACGTTTAGCCATGATGGTTGAAGATCATCCTTATGATTATAAAGATTTCGAAGGCATTATCCCAAAAGGTGAGTATGGCGGTGGAACAGTAATCGTTTGGGATAGTGGCACTTACGAACCTATTGAAGATATCAAAGGAAAAAAGGCACAAGAAAAGCATTTGATTCAGCAATTAAAAGATGGTTCACTCAAAATAAAACTTAATGGTGAGAAACTGAAAGGTGAGTTTGCTTTGGTTAAAACCCACGGAATGGGTGAAAATGGATGGCTTTTAATTAAACATAAAGATGATTTTGCTTCTATAAAAGATATAACCAAGCAAGATGAATCGGTTTTATCAGGTAAAACCATAGAAAGTATGGCTAAAACCTCTGATACGGTTTGGAAAGAAGGGCAGGAGCAGAAGCTAAAGCCATCAAAAAAAACTCCTGAAGAAAAGCTTGAAAAGAAAATAAAACCAACAGCGCCTGAAGATATTAACATCAGTAGTATTTTAAAAAATATCAAAAAATCTGCGCTGCCAGATGGCATTAAACCGATGCTAGCAACCTTGGTTGATGAACCCTTCGATGACCCAGATTGGCAATATGAAGTTAAATGGGATGGCTATCGGGCTTTGGCTTTTATAAATAAGGGCAAGGTCGATTTATTATCCAGAAACAATAAATCTTTTAACGATAAATTTTATCCCATATACGATTTATTGCAAACCTGGCAAATAAATGCGGTACTAGACGGCGAAATATTGGTACTAAATGATAAGGGAATTTCGAATTTCGGTTCTTTACAAAATTGGCGAAGTGAAGCTGACGGTGAGTTGGTATTCTATGTTTTTGACATCCTTTGGTATGATGGAAAGAATTTAATGGATTTGCCCTTAAATCTACGCCAGGCAATTTTGCAAGATATTTTGCCTACAGATGATGATAGCGTGAGGTTAAGCAAAGTATTTAAAGCTAGCGGAATTGATTTTTTCGATGCTGCCGAAAGGATGGGTTTAGAAGGAATTATTGCTAAAAAATCTGATAGCTTGTATAGTCCGGATAGGCGTTCGAAGGAGTGGTTAAAAATAAAAGTTCATAGGCGGCAAGAAGTTGTTGTAGCTGGTTTTACAAAAAATGCCGATACTTCAAAATCATACAGTTCACTTCTATTGGGTGTTTATGAAAAGGGAAAGTTGCAGTATGTTGGTAAAGTTGGTACCGGTTTTTCTGATAAGCTTCAGAAAACGATGATGGAACAATTCAAGCCTTTAATAATTGATAAAAGTCCTTTCGAATCAATACCCGATGTTAACAAGCCTTCAAGATTTCGCCCTAACCCTCCAAAAGCACAGGCAACATGGTTAAAACCGGAATTGGTATGCGAGGTTGCCTATACAGAGGTTACCGATGATGGCGTTTTTCGTCACCCATCTTTTCAAGGTATGCGTGAAGATAAAAAGGCTAAAGATGTTGTGAGGGAGAAGGAAAAAGCAACAGGTGAAATTATAAAAGTTGACGAAAAAAAACCTTCAAAAAGTTCTGATCATGCTGATGCTATTAAGCCACCAAAAGGAAAAGAGCCAAAAACTTTACTAAACCCAAAAGATGAAACCCAAGTTAGAAAAATTAAGGGTCATGAATTAAAGTTTACCAATTTAAGCAAAATTTACTGGCCTGAAGATAAGGTAACTAAGCGTGATATGTTTAACTATTACTATCAGGTTGCCGAATATATTTTGCCGTATTTAAAAGATAGACCACAATCGCTCAATCGCTTTCCGGGTGGCATCCACGGACCAAGTTTTTATCAAAAAGATGTTAAAGGTAAAGCTCCGGATTGGGTTAAGACTTTTCCTTATGAGAATGGGGAAGGAGAAAAAAAAGAATATTTGGTAGGAACTGATGTTGACAGTTTATTATGGATGGCATCTTTAGGTTGCATTGAAATGAATCCATGGTTTAGCCGGGTTCAAAGTCCTGATAACCCAGATTATTGTGTAGTAGATTTAGACCCGGATAAGCATACGTTTGACCAGGTTGTAGAAGCAGCTTTAGAGGTGAAAAAAGTTTTAGACGCAATTGAAGTACCGTGTTACCCTAAAACATCTGGTTCTACAGGCATGCATATTTATATACCTTTAAATGCAAAATACAGTTATGAGCAAAGCCAGATGTTTGCTAAAATAATTGTAAGCTTAGTGCATAAACAAATTCCTGAATTTACATCTTTAGAACGTATGGTTTCTGCCAGAAAAGGTAAGATGTATTTAGATTTTTTACAAAACAGGCCTGGGGCTACAATTGCTGGTCCTTATTCTTTGCGACCAAAAATTGGTGCAACCGTATCTATGCCATTGCACTGGGAAGAAATTAAACCGGGTTTAAAAATGACAGACTTCAATATTTTTAATGCTATTGAGCGCTTAAAAAAAGAAGGAGATTTATTTAAAGGCGTTTTAGGAAAGGGAATTGATTTGAAGAAAGCAATAAATGCTGCAAAAAATACATTTGGATAATTTAGAACAAAAAAAGGGGTAAGCTAAGAAGCCTACCCCATATCTAAACCCAAACATGCGCTCAAACATGAATGAATTATTTAGTTAACAAATGTATTAAATATTGGTTTCAAAAATATTCTTAAAGGATAATATTTGTGTTAATTAATCGATTTAAAATACCTGGATTCACATTTTAGGTAGTTTCTAATATTTAAAATTGAGTGCTAAATAAAGTAGAGCGGCTAATGTTGCACCTACCACTGGTCCAACAATTGGAACCCACGCATAAGCCCAATCACTTGTGCCTTTACCTTTCATTGGTATTATGCTGTGTATAATTCTTGGTCCCAAATCCCTAACCGGGTTTATGGCGTAACCAGTTGTCCCACCTAATCCTAAGCCAATAACCCAAACCAAAAATGCCACCGGAATTGCGCCAATAGAACCTAGTCCAATGGGTGTTTTATCTGTTCCCATTTCTGCATTGGTAAAGAAGAATATCACGAAAATTAAAACGAATGTCCCTATGATTTCAGATATTAAATTGGATTTTAAGTTTCTTATTGCTGGCGACGTTGCAAATGGAGCAGCTTTTAAACCTTTATCTTCAGTTGCATCAAAATGGTCTTTATAAATTATCCATACTAAAAACGATCCTATCATGGCTCCGCAAAGTTGGGCAAGAATATAGTAAGGGACTTTTATCCATGCAAACTTTTGCGTTATGGCAAGTGCAATGGTAACTGCCGGATTTAAATGGGCACCGCTGTATGGCGCAGCAATAACAACACCTACAAAAACTGCAAGTGCCCATGCCGTGGTTATAACCATCCATCCGCTATCGTTTCCTTTAGTTCCTTTTAATACAACGTTTGCCACAACGCCATTTCCTAATAGAATTATAAGCGCTGTACCTATAAGTTCTGCAACAAACTCTGTCATTTTATATTTGGTTAAATTCTGAATTTATCTATTTACTCTTCTGCACAAACTCGTGCTGCTTTAACTGCTCTATTCCAGCCTTTAATACGTTCGGTGTTATCAATGCCTTCTTCGGCTGCAAAAGTTTTATCTATTTTCCATTGCGACCGGATTTGGTCGATGCTATCCCAATAACCTGTTGCTAAGCCTGCAAGGTAAGCTGCACCAATTGCAGTAACCTCTGTAACTTCTGGTCTGATAACTTTACAACTTAGTAAATCTGCCTGAAATTGCATTAACAAATCATTCGCTGTTGCGCCACCATCAACACGTAATTCAGATATACTTACACCGGCATCGGCTTCCATAGCTTTTAAAACATCCATGGTTTGATAGGCAATACTTTCTAATGCAGCCCTTGCAATATGCGATTTATTTGTACCTCTGGTTAAGCCTGTTATGGTTCCTCTCGCATGCTGATCCCAATGTGGAGCACCTAAACCAGCAAAAGCAGGTACAACGTAAACGCCTTGTGTATCCGGAACTTTTTTAGCAAGTGTTTCTACATCAGCAGATTTAGATATTAAACCCATTTCATCTCGAAGCCATTGCACTACGGCACCACCAATAAAAATACTGCCTTCTAAAGCATATTGAACATCATCTTTAATTTTCCATGCAATAGTTGTAAGTAAGTTGTTTGCAGATAGTTTTGGTTCCTTACCAATATTCATCAGCATAAAGCATCCTGTACCATAGGTATTTTTAACCATGCCAACTTCTGTGCACATTTGCCCAAATAATGCCGATTGTTGGTCGCCCGCTATACCTGCGATTGGAATTTTCGCAGCCAATATATTACCGGCGGTTTCTCCGTAAACTTCGCTTGATGACTTTACTTCGGGTAACATTTGCTTCGGAATGCCGAAAAGTTCTAAAAGCTCATCATCCCAAGTTAAATTATGAATGTTAAAAACCATCGTTCTTGATGCGTTGGTCACATCTGTTACGTGAGTTTTACCAGCTGTTAATTTCCAGATTAACCAGCTATCCATCGTTCCGAAGGCTAATTTACCTGCTTCTGCTTTCTCTTTCGCACCTTCTACATTTTCCAAAATCCATTTTGCTTTGGTTGCCGAAAAATAAGAATCAATAATTAAACCCGTTTTTTCCTGAATTTTTTTAGCCAGTCCTTTCGCTTTTATTTCATCGCAATAGGCTGATGTTCTTCTGTCTTGCCATACAATTGCATTGTAAACAGGTATTCCTGTTTCTTTATCCCAAACAACGGTGGTTTCTCTTTGATTGGTAATTCCGATAGAATCAATATCTCTCGCTGATAAACCAGCCTTTACGATTACTTCGGCAGCTACTGCGATTTGCGACGACCAAATTTCCATCGGATCATGCTCAACCCAGCCAGCCTTTGGATAAATTTGTGTAAATTCTCTTTGTGCAATGGCTACGATTTCACCATCGTGATTAAATACAATTGCTCTCGAACTGGTGGTTCCTTGATCGAGAGACAAGATAAACTTGCTCATAACTAAATTTGGTTAGGTACTATTTGGCCAAAGCCACTTTAGGTAATTTTAAATCGGGTTGATAAATATAACCAGAGGCCAAATTATTAAAAATTTCGACTTGGTTTGCTTCCCAATTTTTATCTGCTTGTAACTCTTTTGCTAAAATTGATGCAACGGATTTACTCATTTCCATAGCAGCATGCGCATCAATAAATAAAACACGTAACCTTCTGCTTAAAATATCCTCTACAGTTTCGGCCATTTCATTTCTTATTGCCCATACAACTTCTGCTTTATTGTAAGGAAAATGGGGGTGAAGTAGCTCAGTCAAATCAGGATTTTCAGCCATTAAAGCTTCAATTTTAGGTCTGTCGCTACCATAAATATCCAGGTAATTGTTATCGCTGAAATCTGTGCATCCATGAATTTTTAAATTTTTTGTTACACAAGGTTTAGCATTTAAGTTAGCATGGGCAATGGCTAAATCGACGGTTTCTTCTGCCATGCGGCGATAAGTTGTCCATTTGCCACCAGTAATAGTTATTAATCCTTTAGTAGAAACCATTAATTTATGATCGCGACTAATTTCTTTTGTACTACTTCCACCACTTTTTGATGGTGCAGCAAGCGGTCTTAAACCAGAGAAAACACTTAAAATATCTTTCTCAGTGGGTTTTTGATTAAAATATTCACCCGCTGTATTTAAAATGAAATCTACTTCTTCTTTTAAAGCTCGTGGCTCCAAACTATGTTCATCCAAAGGTGTATCGGTTGTACCAACCAATAAATGTTTATGCCAAGGCACAGCGAAAAGCACTCTTCCATCAGATGTTTTTGGAATCATTAACGCAGATTCGCTATTCAGAAACTTCCTATCCAAAACTATATGCACACCCTGACTTGGACGAACCATGTTTTTAGATTCAGGATTACTCATTTTTAAAATGTCATCAACAAAAACTCCTGTTGCATTAATTATAACTTTACCATTAAATTTGGCTCTATTACCTGTTAAAGTATCTTCAGTTTCTATTCCAACAATGCCATTGTTACTCTTTTGCAGTGCAACTACCTTGGTATAGTTTAGCAAAGTGGCGCCATTTTCTATTGCCGTTTGGGCAATATTAATTGCTAATCTGGCATCATCAAATTTGCCATCGAAATAACTTATAGCACCTTTTAGGCCTTTTGATTTTATTTCTGGAAGGGCTTCTAAAGTTTCTTTTTTATTGAGGTATTTCGATTTTCCAAAACTATATTTTCCTGCAAGCCAATCGTATATGGTTAAACCAGTAAGGTATTTTAATATGGAAAACCAACTGTAGCAAGGAATTATAAATTCTTCTTTACTTACTAAATGAGCAGCATTTTTCTGTAATAACCCTCGTTCTTGCAGGGCATGCTTTACCAATCCAATATCACCTTGTGCCAAATAGCGAACACCACCATGCACCAATTTAGTGCTTCTGCTCGATGTTCCTTTTGCAAAATCTGACTGCTCTACCAATAAAGTTTTATATCCCCGGCTAGCTGCATCCAAAGCAGTACCTAAGCCAGTTGCGCCACCACCAATAATGATGATATCCCATTGGGTATTTTCAGGAATGACCGTATTATGAATTCTCATCATCAAAACAAAAGGTAATAAAACGAAACAATACGCAATTATAAGTAATCCTAATCGAAATAATATAATATCATCATTAAAAAATTATTATTTTATTTACACAAATGATTTAGCAAATGATTAATTTGTGGCATTGCAAAAAACCAAGTAATATTTATGATGAATTTAGCCGAAAGGCACCAATTAATTTTAAGTCGTTTACAACGCGATCAATATATCAATGTTGTGGATTTATGTAAGGAACTGAAGGTTTCATCCGTTACCATAAGAAAGGATTTAAAACTACTTGAAGATAAAAGCTTGCTTTTTAGAACACACGGTGGCGCAACTATGAACAATCCTTATACGGTTGATAGGCCCGTAAATGAAAAGGAAAAGATTCAATCTTCAGAAAAAAATAAAATAGGTGCAGCAGCTGCTACATTAATAAATGATAATGATTCTATAGTTATAGCTTCGGGTACTACGGTTTTGTATTTTGCCAAAAATTTACAGCCCGCAACCAACTTAACCGTTGTAACATCGGCATTAAATGTAGCGCTGGAACTTATGAGAGAACCAAGCATAGAAGTTATTCAATTGGGTGGGATTTTAAGGAAAAGTTCTTCATCAGTTTTGGGGAGTTATGCAGAGCAAATTTTAGGCGATTTTTATTTTAACAAATTGTTTTTAGGTGTTGATGGAATTGATTTAGATTTCGGTTTAACCACAACAAACGCTATGGAAGCCCAGTTGAATAGGAAAATGATTAGCGTTTCACAAAAAACGATTGTCCTTGCAGATTCATCTAAATTTGGTAAAAGAGGTTTTGGAAAGATATGTGGTTTAGATGAAATCGATCACATTATAACAGACAAAGGAATTTCTGAACAAATTGTAAAACATTTAGAAAGTTTAGGTGTTACTGTAACTATCGTATAGTAAAAATCACCCAATACAGTAACCAAACAATAATTTGAATTATGTCAAAAAAGAGAATACACATTTTAGAAGATGATCAGGAAATCAGAAACGTGATTGAGATTCTTTTAAAAGAAGAAGGGTTTGAACTACAGCTATCATCATCTTTTTCTGAATTAAAGAAAAATATTAAAGATGCAATGCCAGATTTATTTCTGCTGGATGTGATGTTGCCCGATGGAAATGGTGCAGAAATTTGCGAAGATTTAAAAACAGATATTTTTACCAAGCACATTCCTATTATCGTAATGTCTGCCCAAAACAATAGCGAGCAAAAAGCTATTGATGCTTTTGCAGATGATTATATCAGCAAGCCATTTGATATTTACGATGTTTTAGAAAGAATAAATGCTCAGATAAAAAAGAGCCATGAAGGTAAGCCAGCTCAGGCATAACCAATTCATTTAATATTTAGAGAGAGGTAATTTTCAAGTTATCTCTCTTTTTTTATGCCTGCTAATAATCAGTTTTAATTTTTCCGTTAAGGTTGTTGATGGATACTACAATATCATCGAGTTGAAAAGCACCCTCTAAATCTGTAGGCATATTTAGGATATGATTAAAATTGTAATCTGTAAAATCTAAAGTTCTTTTTGTTGATGTGACATAATAAAAACCGCCAGATTTAGCCTTTCTAACATACCAATATAAAAAGCTTGGTTCATTTTCATTCGTATGCTCAATTTCAGTTATATATACTTTTAATCTAATTACATCGGGTTCGGGAATTGATTTTTTACATGCAAAAAGTGTAATTGCAAGTGCAAAAAGAACGATGAAATTTTTCATAAGTAATTAGAGGGATGACAAATAGGGCGTAAAATTAGTAAAAATTTGTTGTTTAATTTATTTTAAAACACACGTTAAATCCACTGCTTTTTAAGGAGGTAAAAAGTAATCCAAAATGTATATTATTGTAAAGTGTATTTCTAATCAACGTTATTTGCATCAATAGTAAATCGATTAACCAATTATCCATCTTTTTCATTGCTTATGATATTATCTCTACGTAAATTTTATATTTTGCTTTTGCTTGTTATACTGCAACAAACAGTATTTGCTGCAAAACCTGTACAGCTTAAATGTGAGTATTTGGTAAGACCAATCGGTTTAGATAATCCAAAGCCAAGATTTACCTGGATGATGCTCGATGAAACCAAAGGAGCCGTTCAGAATGCTTATCGAATTATAATAGGAACAGATTCTATTCAACTTGCGAATAAACAAGGCATTCAATGGGATTCGGGTAAAATTCTTTCATCGAATAGTTTAATAACCTATAATGGAAGAACACTATCGCCATTTACAAAATATTATTGGCGGGTTGAGATTTGGGATAAGAGCAACAAAATTTCATCAGCTACATCGACATTTGAAATGGGGATGATGGCTATGGAAAATTGGAAAGGAACGTGGATAAGCGATACAAATGACATCAACACTTTACCAGCACCATATTTTAGAAAGGTATTTGCTGCAGAAAAAAAGATTAAATCGGCAAGAGCTTATATTGCTGCTGCGGGTTTGTATGAATTATACCTAAATGGTAAAAAGGTTGGGAACCATCGTTTAGACCCAATGTACACTCGTTTTGACAGAAGAAATCTATATGTTAGTTATGATGTTACTTCGAATCTTAATGATGGGAAAAATGCAATTGGTGTTCTTCTTGGCAACGGATGGTATAATCATCAATCGCTTGCAGTGTGGAATTTTGATAAAGCACCATGGCGTGCCAGACCAACTTTTTGCCTGGATTTAAGAATTACTTACACCGATGGTTCGGTAGAAACGATAACATCCGGAAGTGATTGGAAAACAAGTTTAAGCCCGATTATATCAAACAGTATCTACACTGCAGAGCATTATGATGCCCGTTTAGAACAAAAGGGTTGGAACACCGTAAATTTTGATGATTCAAAATGGAAGGGCATTACTTTAAGAGCTGCACCATCTAAAAATATTGTGGCTCAAGCTATGCATCCAATAAGAAATGTTGAAGAAATTCCGGTAAAAACCATGCGCAAATTTAACGATAGCACCTATCTTTTTGATTTAGGTAGGAATATCGCAGGTGTTACAAAAATTAAAGTAACAGGAGAAAGGGGTATTGTGATAAGGTTAAAACATGCAGAGCGGTTAGACAGTCTGGGGCATGCAGATTTGTCGAATATTGATGTGTACCATCGCCCGAAAGACAAATCCGACCCTTTTCAAACCGATATATTTATTTTAAATGGCGAAGGAGATGAACAATTTATGCCGTTATTTAATTATAAGGGTTTTCAATATATTGAGGTAACCAGTTCAAAGCCAATAAGATTAACTGAAAAAAGTTTAGTAGGTTATTTTATGCATAGTGATGTGCCAGCTGTAGGGAAGTTGTCGTCTTCAAATCCACTAATTAACAAAATTTGGTGGGCAACCAATAATTCATATCTATCTAACCTGTATGGTTTTCCAACCGATTGTCCGCAAAGAGAAAAGAATGGCTGGACGGGCGATGGACATTTCGCAATTGAAACGGGATTGTATAATTTCGATGGGATTACAGTTTACGAAAAATGGATGGGTGATCACCGGGATGAACAGCAACCAAATGGCGTGTTGCCAGATATTATTCCTACCGGAGGCTGGGGTTATGGCACAGCAAATGGCACAGATTGGACGAGTACAATTGCGATAATTCCATGGAATATTTACACCTTTTATGGCGATAGCAAATTGCTCGCAGATAATTATCAAAGCATCAAACAATATGTTAATTATGTTGATGGAATAAGTAAAAATGGGTTAACAACCTTCGGCAGAGGCGATTGGGTACCCGTTAAATCTACTTCAGATTTAGAATATACCTCGTCTGTTTACTTTTATGTAGATGCAGATATTTTGGCAAAAGCTGCTAAATTATTTAATAACAACAATGATTATTTGGTTTATAGTGCATTGGCTAAAAAGATAAAAAATGCCATAAATTCGAAATATTTTAATGCCCAAACCGGAATTTATGGTAAGGGTGTGCAAACCGAGCTGAGTATCGCATTGCAATGGAATATCGTACCCGAGGCCTCGCGACAATTGGTAGCAGATAATTTAGCAAAGAGGGTGGTAGCAGATGGAATGCATATTGACGTTGGTGTACTTGGTGCAAAAGCGGTATTAAATGCTTTAAGTGATAATGGACATAGCGATATCGCCTACAAATTGGCTGCTCAGGATACATATCCTGGTTGGGGCTGGTGGATTGTTAATGGCGCAACAACCTTACATGAAAATTGGGACATGCAAGCTAAGAGAGATATTTCTGATAACCACATGATGTTTGGTGAAATAGGTGGCTGGTTCTTTAAAGGTATAGGAGGGATAAAGGTAGATGAGGATAAACCTGGATTTAAAAACATCTTACTCAGACCTCACTTTGTTGAAGGACTAAATCATTTTGAAGCTTCGCATGATGGACCTTTCGGAAAAATTATTTCATCATGGAAAAGAACAGATAAAGGTGTTAAATACCATGTAACTATTCCTGCTAATTCTTCAGCTAGCGCAAAAATACCTTTAATCAAAGGACAAACTTTGTTTCTTAACGGAAAAGAAATAGCTAATAAAATTCAGCTTGTAGCAGGTAATTATGAATTTGAGGTAAAGTAACTATTGATAAACCCTTATAACCAAAAAATACTTCTGTCTTTCGATGCAGAATATTTATGTGGAAGCTTGGGGACGTGAACCTATGACAAAATCTGCGTTTAAACTATATCGAATGTTATTTTAATATTCCATTCACCAAATTCATTTCCGCAAAGGATATAGGATAGCTATAATGAATATTACGCGAATTTAATGTTGAAAATTGTTGAATAGATGACCAAAAATATTTGATCTTCTAGTCATGTTTTCTACCTATGTTATTTGCAATTAACAGTTTTAAAGCTTTATATATATCTGATTCGCCTTAATAAATTCGTTTTGCCAATATAATATTCAGTGCTAACATTGAGCAGGTGACTACAGGATAGCCAGTGAGATTCGTTTCTGTATATTTGATTGAGCTCATATTTAAGCTTTAACTAATCAATTATACCCAATTCCGGCTATGAAAAAACGTATTGTATTCCAATTATTTCATTTATTGATTTCCGGATTTATACTTTCCTTCACTAGCAAAATCTATTCTGTTAAGATAGTGCAAATCGATTTAGCGAACCCTTTTGTAATGCCTCCTTTTAAAGTTCCTGATTTCTCGGGTAACAGACGGTTTTCAATAGTTGATTTTGGTGCCGTTCCTAGATTTTCCACACAAAAATAATTATCTAAACTTCACAAGCCTCAATTTTTAAGTTCTATCTGTCACTTATTCCAATAGCAAACTAAATGAATTTCAAACGTATACTTTTAATCGGTCACACCTTATTACCTCTTTTTACAAGCGTAGCTGCGCAACAAAAAACTGATTATAAATTTGACTTTGGCCCCGGGAAAGTGGCTAAAAACTACATTCAGATTCTGCCTAAAACCAGTTTTTCGCGAAACGATACATATGGTTTTGATTTTGACTCAAAAGTGGAAGGATTTGACCGTGGTGGAAAAAACCTACTAACTGCTGATTTAGTAAGGAGTGATAAACCTTTCTATTTTTCAGTTGCGGTACCAGAAGGAAATTATAGGGTTTCTGTTACTTTGGGTGATTCCAGACAATCGGTTCATACAACTATCAAGGCAGAGTCGCGCCGTTTAGTGCTTGAAGATGTAAGAACCAAACCTGGTGTATTTACAACCAAAACCTTCATGGTAAACGTAAAAAACAGAAATATCAGTACTGGAAGTATTGTTAGTTTAAAACCCCGAGAATTAAATAAGCTGGATTGGGACGATAAACTAACATTGGAGTTTGATCATCAAACAGCTCTTGCTGCGATTGAAATTACCAAAGTAGAAGATCAGATTACAATTTTCCTGGCAGGGAACTCCACGGTCGTTAATCAGGAAGACGAACCATGGGCATCCTGGGGGCAAATGATTCCTCGTTTTTTTAAGCCGGGTGTAGCTATTGCCAATCATGCAGAATCTGGCTTAACCCTTGGCTCTTCCATAGCTAGCCGAAGGCTTGAAAAAGTATTGAGTATTGCAAAACCTGGTGACTACCTTTTTATCGAATTTGGCCACAATGATCAAAAGGATAAAGGGGCGGGCGATGGTGCTTACAAATCCTACACAGACCGTTTAAAAACCTTTATCAGCGAGTTTAGAAAAAAAGGCGGCATTCCTGTTATTGTAACTTCAACAAGCAGAAGGTCGTTTGATGCAAACGGCAAAACCCAAAACACCTTGGGTGATTTTCCTGATGCTGCCAGAAAAGTCGCAGCTGCTGAAAACGTACCATTAATTGATTTGAATGTAATGACAGCTCAGCTTTATGATGCGCTAGGCGAAGAAAATTCCAAAAAGGCATTTGTTCACTATCCCGCCAATAGCTATCCTGGTCAGGATAAAGCGCTTGCAGATAATACGCATTTTAATCCTTATGGTGCTTATGAAATTGCCAAATGTGTTGTTATGGGGATAGAAGCCCAAAAGTTGGGGATTTCGAAATTTATAGTGGATGATTTTCCGGCCTTTAATCCTTCGAAACCTGATGATCCAATGATGTGGAAATGGCCTGAAAGTCCGAGAAATAGTATCGTTAAACCCGATGGAAATTAAACGAATTAATAGGGAACAGTTATTTACTCTATAAGATATACTAAATGAAGTATAAATCAATTGTTATAAAATGTTGCCTTTTGCTTTCTTTGCTCATACTATCAACAAATTCTTTTGCCCAGCGGCAGATGGAAAAGTTGGGAAGAGGATTGGTTGCCCTTCGTACAGGGAAGGATTCGGTATTTCTAAGTTGGAGAATTCTGGGTACCGAGCCTGATGACATTTCCTTCAACCTCTATCGTCAAACCGGTAGCCTACCTGCCAAAAAGCTAAATCAATTTCCGCTAACAACAGGAACTAATTTTACTGATGGTAATGTAAATCCTGAATTAGAAAACAAATATTTTATCAAGCCAATAATCAATAAACATCAACAGCTGGCAGAGAAAGCTTTTTTGCTAAAGCCAAAAACGCCGGTTCAGCAATATTTAAACATTCCATTGCATACACCAGCCGGCTATGTACCAAATGATGCTTCTATTGGCGACCTCGATGGTGATGGAGAATATGATATTGTATTACATCAAACCGGTCGTGGTCGCGATAATTCTTCAAATGGAATAACTGATCCGCCTATTTTTCAGGCTTATGAACTAGATGGAACTTTTTTATGGGAGATAAATTTAGGAAAGAATATTCGGGAAGGTGCTCATTATACACAGTTTATGGTTTATGATTTAGATGGGGACGGAATCGCAGAGTTTGCCTGTAAAACTGCCGACGGAACGGTGGACGGGAAGGGCAAAGTAATTGGCGATTCTACAAAAGACTATCGGAATAAGAACGGAAAAATATTATCGGGTCCTGAGTTTTTTACCATCTTTAACGGGAAAACCGGAGCGGCTTTAGCAACGACGCTTTACCTTCCTGAAAGGGGAAACATTGCAGCTTGGGGCGGCGTTGGAGGTAATGGAAAAAACGATAGTACCGGCAACCGGGTGGATAGATTTACGGCATGCATTGCTTATCTGGATGGGATTCATCCAAGTTTGGTTATGGGCAGAGGTTATTACGGTAGGACGGTTTTGGCAGCTTGGGACTGGCGAAATGGAAAACTCACATCCCGATGGGTTTTCGACTCCAGCGATGAGAAAAATGCCTATTCTGGTATGGGTAATCACAACTTATCTGTAGCGGATGTTGACGGCGATGGTAAGGATGAGATCATTTTTGGATCAATGTGTATCGATGATAATGGCAAAGGTTTATATACCACCGGTTTGAGACACGGAGATGCGCTGCATGTTTCAGATTTTGATCCCCAGAGGCCAGGTCTGGAAGTTTTTGGAGTCCATGAAATTGAAGAAGGAACAAAAGGTTGTGGAGTTGCCCTTTATGATGCTAAAACAGGCGAAATACTCTGGCATGCATCAGAGGATGAGGATGTTGGCCGCGGTGTAGCCGATAATATTGACAACACCCGCATTGGTGCGCAAATGTGGTGGTCGGATTCAAATGGTTTGTTTGATAATAAAGGAAACAGGATTGGTTCACAGCCGACGTCAACTAATTTTCTGATTTATTGGGATGAGGATCTTTCCCGTGAACTTTTAGATGGCAATCACATCGACAAATATAACCACGGAAATCTTCTTACGGCAATCGGCGCAGTAGCAAATAATGGCACCAAATCAACTCCGGTGCTAAGTGCTGATATTTTCGGCGATTGGCGGGAAGAGCTTATTCTTCGTTCGCAGGATAATCAAAGTCTTAGAATTTACACCACAACAATTCCAACAACGCATAGAACTTATACCTTAATGCACGACCCGCAATACCGTTTAAGCATTGCCTGGCAAAACGTAGGTTATAACCAACCACCGCACACCGGTTTTTATTTTGGCTTAGATATGAAGAAAGCGCCAAAGCCGAACATTATTCTCGTTGAACCTCATCATTAGATTATCGTTTCTATGGCAAAATACATATATAAATCGGGAAGACTCCTTATAGTTGCAATTGCAATTATAGCTTCCGCTTTTGTTCAACAAAAAAAGCCGGTACTGCATATCATTGGTGATTCTACTGTTAGAAATGCCAACAAAGAAACCTGGGGCTGGGGAACGCCGATTGCCGCACTTTTCGATACCACCAAAATTTCAGTTGAAAATAATGCAATGGCTGGAAGGAGTACCCGAACATTTCTTTCTGAAGGAAGATGGGATAGGGTTTTATCATCCTTGAAACCCGGTGATTATGTAGCCATGCAATTTGGCCACAATGAAGGTAGCGAACCCGATACCACAAAGGCCGGTCGTAGAGGCGTTCTAAAAGGAACGGGTGAAGAAACAAAACAACTAAAATGGCCCGATGGAAAGCCTGAAACCGTTCACACTTACGGCTGGTATATCAGAAAATTTGTTCGGGAATGCAAAGCTAAAGGTGCTACACCAATTGTAATTTCGATGATTCCTAGAAACGAGTTTAGGAATGGGAAAGTACTTCGAGCAGATAAAGACTTTGGAAAATGGGCAGCAGAAGTTGCGCAGCAGGAGCATATTTATTTTGTAGATTTAAACAAAATCACAGGGGATAAATATGATGAAATGGGACCTGAAAAAGTAAAGACATTTTTCCCCCAAGACCATACACATACCAATCTGGAAGGCGCTAAAGTCAACGCCCAATCCGTTGTAGAAGGAATTAAGGCATTGAAAGGTTGTAAACTTAAAAAATACCTACTGTGAATATGTAAAGGTTGATTTTTTTCCATAGAAGAAATCATTTTCTAAAAAATTCTTATTACAAAGCCATCATCATTTAAAGATTCAGAATAGTTTTATAAAGGACGAAACCAATGAAATCAAATAAAACATACTTATTAATAAGTCTATTTAGCACATTCATCGTGTTTTCTTCGTGTATTATCTTAAAACAAAAAGAAAAGCCGACCTTGTTTTTAATCGGAGATTCAACCGTAAAAAATGGTAAAGGTAAAGGCGATGGTAATTTGTGGGGATGGGGAAGTTTTTTAGAAAGCTTTTTTGATAAAGATAAAATTTCGGTAGAAAACGATGCCTTAGGCGGAACCAGCAGCCGGACCTTTCAAACAAATGGTTTATGGGCAGCCGTATTGGCTAAAGTAAAAAAAGGCGATTTTGTAATGATGCAGTTTGGTCATAACGATAGCAGTCCGCTCGACGATACAGCTCGTGCAAGAGGTACTATCAAAGGAATCGGGATGGAAAGCAAAGAAATATACAATCCGATTAAAAAGAAACAGGAAATTGTTTACACTTATGGCTGGTATATGAAGAAATTCATCAGCGATATTAAAGCTAAAGGTGCTATAGCCATTGTTTGTTCATCTATTCCCCGTAACCCGGTAAATAATGAGAAAATCGTGCTGGTAACCGATAGCTATGCAGAATGGGCTGGCCAAATAGCTAAAGATGAAAAAGTGGATTTTATTCCCCTCAACCAATTAATAAAAGATAAATATGCAGCCTCATCTGTAGAACAGGTTAAAAGCTACTTTACAGAAAAAGATCATACCCACACTAATGAAGAGGGCGCTAAACTAAATGCAAGCTTTGTGGTAGAGGGTTTAAAGGCAGTCAAAACGAACAAATTGAATCGGTATTTGAAGTAAATTCCATGGAATTGCTCCTTTGTTTAAATCTTTTTTAACATACAATTGAATTCATCTCTAATTAATTTATTGCTAGGGATGGAAAAAACCTGCAGATAATTCAATCCAGCAGGACACTACAGGTTGCCCATACTTATTTTTAATGCTATAATAGTGCCTTTGACCAGATATGTTTAATGCTTCAGCAATCCCATCCATTTATTATGTACAGTAAAAAGTTTTCTTTGGTCAAGTATATAGCTGCTGCGATTTGTTTGATTGCTTTGTTTGCAACAAATACGTTCGGCCAAACCATTTCCTTAAAAGGGCAGTGGAGGTTCAAAATCGATGCGAAAGATGAAGGTGTGCAAGCCAAATGGTATGCTACCAAACTGCCTGAAACTGTAAATTTACCTGGTTCCATGGCTGAGAATTTAAAAGGCGATGAAATAACCCTTAAAACAAAATGGACAGGAAGTATTTATGACAGTTCTTATTTCTATCACCCACGGCTCGAAAAATATCGTCAGCCCGGAAACCTGAAAATTCCATTCTGGTTAACGCCTGCGAAACATTATACTGGTGCTGCATGGTATCAAAAAGAGGTTGAAATTCCAGCAGACTGGAAAGGACAACGCGTAGTTTTATCTTTAGAGTACCCGCATTCGCAAACACGCGTGTGGATTGATGACATAGAAATTGGAACTCAATACACATTCGTTGTTGCACAAAACTTTGAACTTCCATCTTCTTTAAAGGGCGGAAAACATACCATCACATTACTAATTGATAACCGGATTAAAGCCATCAATGTTGGTCCGGATTCGCATAGTTTAACTGATCACACACAGGGAAACTGGAACGGCGTAGTTGGAAAAATATTTTTAAAAGCCGGCTCTCCGGTTTATTTTGATGATGTCCAGGTTTATCCGGATTTAAAGCACAAATCAGCAAAGATTAAAATCACTTTAAAGGGACCTGCGAGGGTTTCATCTTCGGGGACAATCACTTTATCTGCAAAGAGTTTCAATACCAAAAACATTGTTGGTGTAAAGCCACTTAGCTTGGCTTATCAACTTAAAAATGGTATAGCCACAGTAGAAGTTAATTATCCGATGGGTGATAAAATTGTAACCTGGGATGAATTCGATCCGGCATTGTATCGTTTATCGGCTTCGTTAGTTGCTGATGATGGTAAGAAAGACGAAAAGCAGATTCAATTCGGAATGCGGGAATTCAAAGCTGTTGGCAGGCGTTTTGAAATTAACGGTCGCCCGGTTTTTTTACGTGGCACCGTCAATAACTGTGAATTTCCGCTAACTGCTTATCCATCAATGGATGTGGCTGCCTGGCAGAGAATATTTAAAATTTCCAAGGCGCATGGATTAAATCACATGCGTTTTCACTCCTGGTGCCCGCCTGAAGCGGCATTTATCGCGGCAGATTTATCCGGGTTTTATCTGCAGCCTGAAGGACCAAGTTGGGCCAATCACGGCACATCCATCGGAGAGGGAAAGCCTGTTGACGAATTTATTTATGATGAAACCAATCGCATGGCTAAAAACTACGGAAACTATGCCTCTTTTTGCATGATGGCCTACGGTAATGAACCCCGCGGGAAACAGGTAGAGTATTTAACCAAATTTAATAATTACTGGAAGGCCAAAGATTCCCGAAGGTTGTATACCGGAGCCTCGGTAGGCGGCAGCTGGCCGGTAATTCCAAATAATGAGTTTATGGTTCGCGCAGGAGCCCGGGGTTTAGATTGGGCTAAACGACCTGAGAGCATTTCTACTTATGCTAAGCAAATAGAACAATTCTCAGTACCTTTTGTGGCGCACGAAATGGGACAATATTGTGTTTTTCCGAATTTCGAAGAAATGAAGAAGTATACAGGTGTTTATAAACCCAAAAACTTTGAAATGTTTCAGGAGGATTTAGCCGATCATGATATGGCAGACCAGGCAAAAAATTTTTTGATGGCCTCAGGTAAATTGCAGGTTTTGTGCTATAAAAATGAAATTGAAAAGGCGTTGAGAACCCCAAATTACAACGGCTATCAGTTATTGTCCTTAAATGATTATCCCGGACAAGGAACAGCTTTAGTTGGTGTGTTAGATGCGTTTTGGGATGAAAAAGGTTACATAACAGCGAAAGCTTTCAAGCGTTTTTCCAACAGTACTGTTCCATTGCTTAGGGTACCTAAATTTGTTTACTCCAATAACGAAAGTCTAGTTGCCGGAGTTGAAGTTGCCCATTTTGGTAAAGCCCCGTTGGTTAATGCCAACCTGTTATGGACGATAAAAGATGAAAAAGGCCTTGTATTAGCCAAAGGAAGCTTTCTTCAAAAAACGATACCTGTTGCAAATGGCGTTAATATTGGAGACATTAACTTCAATTTTAGTTCTATTCAGAAAGCAACTAAATTAAATCTGGAGTTAAGTATTCAGGGAACGGAGTTTGCTAACGACTGGGATTTTTGGGTTTATCCCTCTGTACTGCCAAAACTTAAAACCAATTTTTACTACACCACTGATTTGGATGAACAGGCCAAAAAAGTTTTGGATGAAGGAGGCAATGTGTTTCTCAATGCTGCCGGAAAAGTAGTAAAAGGTAAAGAAGTAGTACAAACATTTTTGCCTGTTTTCTGGAATACATCCTGGTTTAAAATGCGTCCTCCGCATACGCAAGGTATTTTATGCGATCCCAAACATCCCGCCTTTACCAACTTTCCAACGGAAAACCACAGCGATATGCAATGGTGGGAAATCGTTAACAAAGCACAGGTTATGAATCTTGAGGATTTTCCATCCGGTTTTAAGCCGATCGTACAGCCAATCGATACCTGGTTTTTAAATCGCAAATTAGCTCTAGTGTTAGAAGCCAGGGTGGGAAAAGGCAAGCTTATTATTTCGAGTGCTAACCTTTCTCCTGATATACTGGATTCGCCGGCCGCACAACAACTTTATTTTAGCCTGCAGCAGTACATGATGTCTGAAAAGTTCGATCCAAAATATGAGGTTACTTATAGCACAATAAAGGATATTTTCCAAAGCCCATCTAAAATTCAATTTGATACTTTCACAAAAGATAGTCCGGATGAGCTAAAACCAAAGCCAAAAACAAATTAATCATTTTAGCCTGAAGCCAGGAATAACGAAATAAAAACGATAAAAATGAAGAAAGTAATAATCAGTCTGACCTTATTGGTTGGGCTATCGATCCAACTGCTTTATGGACAAAAAATCCCCGATAAGGCGAAAGTTTTGCAAAGCTTAAAGTTAACGAATGCTTACTTTATGAATAAGTGGCCTGATGCAGGAAAATCAATTATTACCAACAAAGAAAGGCCAAGTAATCTTTGGACCAGAGCGGTTTATTATGAAGGTTTAATGGCATTGTATCAGATTAATCCTGATAAAATATACTACGACTATGCATTACAGTGGGGTGAGAAGCATAATTGGGGATTAAGAGGTGGCATTAAAACCCGTGATGCCGATAACCAGGCTTGTGGACAAACATACATCGACTTGTACAATATTGATAAACAGCCAGAACGAATTAAAGAAATTAAAGCCTCAATTGATTTAATGATAAGTTCTGGTAAAGTTGATGATTGGACATGGATTGATGCTTTACAAATGGCAATGCCTGTTTTTGCCAAACTCGGAAAGCTGTACAACGACAAAACCTATTACGATTACATGTACAAAATGTATCTTCATAGTAAAAATGTTCAGGGTGGCGGTTTGTATAATGCCAAAGATGGGCTATGGTGGAGAGATAAAGATTTCGTTCCGCCTTACAAAGAACCAAATGGTGAAGATTGTTACTGGTCAAGAGGCAACGGATGGGTGGTTGCAGCACTGGTTCGAATATTGGAAATTATGCCTAAAAACGCAGCAGGTTACGATGAATACCTGAAAACCTATCATGAAATGATCAAGACCCTTGTTCCGCTACAGCGTATAGATGGTTTTTGGAATGTAAGCCTTCACGATCCAAACCATTTTGGTGGAAAAGAAACTTCCGGTACTGCACTATTTGTTTACGGAATGGCTTGGGGCGTGAATAAGGGAATGTTGGATAAAAAAACGTATTTGCCAATCATTAATAAAGCCTGGAGCGGAATGTCAAAAGATGCCGTTCAAAAAGATGGCTCTTTGGGCTTTACTCAGGGAACAGGCAAAGAACCTAAAGATGGTCAGCCGGTAACTTACGCCAGCAGACCTGATTTCGAAGACTATGGTTTAGGCTGCTTTTTGCTGGCCGGTTCTGAAGTTTATAAATTAAAAAAGTAGGACACCATCCTCAAATTGCTCTGATAAATTTAACAACCAATATCGAATGAAAGTTGCATTTAAAATGAAAATCAAAGCTGGTTTTAAGGCCGAATATAAAGCCCGTCATGATATGGTTTGGCCGGAATTAGCTACACTTTTGAAAGAAAAAGGCATCAGCGATTATTCTATTTTTTTAGATGAGCAGACTGATACGTTATTTGCCGTTCAGAGACAAAATGCTAATTCATCGCAGGATTTAGGCACAGAGGAAATCGTTCAGAAGTGGTGGGCTTATATGGCTGATATCATGGAAACCAATGAAGATAAATCTCCAAAATCTTTTCCCTTAGAAATGGTATTTCATCTAGACTAGTAGCCATGCAGACTAAAAGATTTTTTTCCTTACTTATTATTGGAATTTCATTCTATAACCTCGCCAGTGCCCAAACACAGTCTAAAAATATAGTGTCGTGGCCAAAGCAGGAGCAGCAAATGAAACCCTGGACAAGGTGGTGGTGGATGGGTAATGCTGTTAATGAAAAAGATTTGAGTTTCGTTTTACAGAAATATGCAGCTGCAGGGCTTGGAGGTGTAGAGATTACGCCCATTTATGGTGCTTTAGGTTTCGAAAAAGAGTACCTTCAATTTCTATCTCCTGCCTGGATGAACGCACTTCATTATACCGTTAAAAAAGCCAATTCGCTTGGTTTGGGCGTTGATATGAATACAGGAACCGGATGGCCATTTGGCGGTCCGCAGGTAAAGCCAGAATATGCTGCAGGTAAATTGATTATTCAGGACTATAAATTAAACGCAGGAGAGAAATTATCAGAAAGCATTAAAGTAAAGGAAACTAAGCAGGAGTTTGCAAAGTTACAGGCACTCACAGCTTATGGTCCCAATGGTGAAACTCAGGATTTGCTTTCTTCCCTTAACACGGATGGTCAGTTAAGCTGGTCACCAAAATCGGGTACCTGGGAAATTTATGCAGCTTTTTCCGGCAAAACCAGACAAATGGTTAAACGTGCCGCTCCCGGTGGAGAAGGATTCACGCTTGACCACCTAGATAAACCTTCGGTTGATGTTTATTTAAAAAGATTTACAGATTCATTCGAAAACAAGCCACAAGGCATAAGGTCTTTTTTTAATGATAGTTATGAAGTTTATGGCGCTACCTGGACACCTGTTTTTTTTGCCGAATTTAAAAAGAATAGGGGTTACGATTTGTCGAAGCATTTAAAAGATTTGGCCGGCAAAGATTCTACTAGCGAAACCATTGCCCGTTTGAAATCAGATTACCGTCAAACCATGGATGAATTGCTTTTGGAAAATTTTACCAAGAACTGGACTAACTGGGCACATGGTTTAAAATCATTAACAAAGAATCAATCTCATGGTTCGCCGGGTAATCTGCTAGATCTCTACGGTGCAGTAGACATTCCGGAAACAGAAACTTTTGGCTCCAGTTCATTTGATATTCCGGGAATCAGAAGAGCACCTGCTGATGTTAGAAATGTTGATCCTGACCCGATGATGAGCAAATTCGCCTCTTCAGCTGCCCATACAGGTGGTAAAACATTAGTGTCATCAGAAACTTTTACCTGGCTTACCGAACATTTTAAAACTTCATTTTCGCAATGTAAACCTGAAGCAGAACAGTTATTTTTATCTGGTGTAAATCACATTTTTTATCATGGTACCACAAATTCTCCTGAAAATGTGCCTTGGCCGGGCTGGCTATTTTACGCCTCAGTTGAGATAAATCCCAATAACAGTTTATGGCCGCATGCTAAAGGCCTTAATGATTATCTTGCCCGGTGCCAATCGATTTTACAAACAGGAAAACCCGATAATGAATTATTGATATACTGGCCTATTTATGATGTGTGGAATAAGGCGAAAGGACTTGATATGGCTTTAACTGTGCATGGTGTTGATAAATGGTTGCATCCAAGCGCATTTTATAAATTGGCTGTTGAGCTAAAAAAAACAGGTTATTCATTTGACTTTGCTTCTGATAGATTGCTGGCCAAAACTGAAGCTGAAAATGGAGTCATCCTGACCGCCAAAAATGCTTCGCCTTATAAGGTATTGATTGTTCCATCTTGTGATTTGATGAGTAATGAAACTTTAGAAAACATTTTGCGGTTGGCTAATGCCGGCGCAACGGTAATATTCCAATCACTGCCTAAAGATGTTCCGGGACTGAATGAACTGGAATCGAGGCGAGCAAAATTTAAAAATACCCTTTCTTCTTTTACCTTCTCAAAAGTTGAAAAAGGTTCAATGACTTACAAAATCGGTAAGGGCAAAATTATTTTAGCAAATGATGTGAAGTCTGCACTCGCTCAAAACACTATCGATAGAGAGGCCTTGATAGATTCTGGATTACAATTCATCAGAAGAAAAAGCGGCGAAACGACGTATTATTATCTTGTAAATCATACTGCAAAAGATGTTGACACCGAAATACCGTTAAATACGATGGGAAGTGCGGTAATTTTAGATCCTCAAAACGGACATACAGGCTTAGCATCTAAGCTGGGAAACAAAGTAAGGGTTCAAATAAAATCTGGTGAAAGTTTGTTTTTAAATGTTTCAAAAACACCGGTTCAAAATTCCCCATGGGAATATCTAAATAAAAAGAGTAATCCGCTTGTTCTGAATAATCCCTGGACTTTGCATTTTACCGCTGGTGGTCCGGAGCTTCCGGCTGATCAAAAACTAAAAAAGCTAATTTCCTGGACAGAACTAGCCGATCCAAAATTAGCTGCTTTTTCAGGAACCGGCATTTACGAATCTCATTTTTATCTGGCGGCTAAAACTGCCAAGGAATATGTTTTGAATCTCAATAAGGTGGATGAAAGCGCCAGAGTTTGGATAAATGGTCAGCTTGTCGGGATTTTATGGAGCGTTCCATTTGAAGCCAGAATTGGTAAATATTTAAAGCCCGGAAATAATACCATCAGAGTTGAAGTGGTAAACCTGATGGCCAATCGCATCCGGGATATGGACAGGAAAAAAATCCAATGGAGAAAATATCATGAAATTAATTTTGTAAATATTAATTATAAGAATTTTGATGCATCTGATTGGTCATTGATGCCTTCAGGCTTAATCGGACCGGTATCCATTACACCATATTTTTAGTTTAAAGCGATGATTGGTAGTGATTAAACCTGTTATGAAAATTATATGCTTTATCAGAAAACCAATTGTTATAATTTCTGATTAACACCCCAGACTTTAATCTGATCCAACACTAC
Source organism: Pedobacter jejuensis (assembly GCF_003725795.1). Taxonomy (GTDB): domain Bacteria; phylum Bacteroidota; class Bacteroidia; order Sphingobacteriales; family Sphingobacteriaceae; genus Pedobacter; species Pedobacter jejuensis. The sequence goes on from NZ_RBEE01000023.1 coordinate 115,688, forward strand.
GCCCTCATCCAAAGCTTTTATGCTTAAGGTATGAGCCGTATTATTCTTCTGTAGCTTAAATCTCGATTTTCGTACGGCCTGATTGGTTAAAACATTAATTTTCCATTCTTCACTTCGGTCGTTGGTATGATAATCTACTGTTTCCGGTTGTTCATCATCAAATTTTATTTCGTATCGAATTAATTTGCCTGCTACCGGATGATTGGGTGCTAGTGATATTTCAACAATCAGCGAATCTGACCTCCCAATTTTGAATGTATAGAAAGCTTTGCTGCCTTTTTTAAGACTCACTGCAGCACTTTCATAACCCAAACCATGTGCAATTGGCTTTGAACCTTCAAACTTTGAAAATTGTTTTCCATTTAAAATCAGCGCTGGCGGATTAAATTTCGGCAACCCTAAACCCGAAGTTACTTCAGGTAATTTTTGGAAAACTGCAAGACCTCTTGGCTGCGAGTCCATCATGTTTTTCCATTTCCCATTATTCAGGGTATTGTATTTCAGCGTAAGTTTTTGAATTTGTTCAAATGCACTATCTGATAGAGACCATTTCGCAAGTCCGTGCCTGGCTAATTGGCCGTATAAAATTTTCTTATTCATTTCCGCCGCACAACGTACAGGATATTCAATCAGTTCAAACCAGGTATTTTGCCTTTCTGTAGGAATAGTTTTCGACATTCTGATAACCTTGGCAGCAATTTTATCATAATCTGCAATACGCTTGTTAATTTCTTCTTCGCTCCAGGATAAATCAGAAATTGCTTTAAACTTCGGGTCCTGCTCCTCAGTTCGGGTATTGCCCATAAATTCAGGTTTGCGAATATAGGCAAGCCGGTAGTACTCGTTCATAATTTCCAGCAGCTCATCTGCATGTGGTTTCCCAAATTCTCTTGAAAGGAACGATTTTAAGTGCCTGTCAATTGCTTCTTGGTTATCCTCAATTGAATTGATATCCCATGCCATGTCCAGAAAAAGTTCCATCAGGTATTCTCCGGGTTTAATGTCCCCAACATTTAAAATCCACATTTCTTTGGCACCTTTATCGTAAGCCATTTTCATCTGTGTGTAAATTTGAGCAGGATGATTTGTTGCCAACCAAAGATAATCATGCGGTCGCCCCCAGTAAGAAATGTGGTAATAAACACCATTCCCGCCTGGTCGACTGCTTTCCGATTCGTTTGGAAAATGACGGATATAGCCATAATTGTCATCCGTCCACATCAAGGTAACGTCTTCCGGCACCTTCAAACCCATGTTATATACCTCAAGCACTTCTTTGTAATGGATAAAAACCTGTGGCACTTTCGTTACATCTGAATTTAGGTTTTTAGCAATCATCTTTCTTTGGTCTTTAAAGAGCGAAGTAATGGCATCGAATTGCTGTTGAACACTATTGGCGTCTTGCATTTTACCATCATGTACACCGCGAATGCCAAGCGTATAAATATTATCTGAGTTTTTCAATTCCTCAACACGGCTTTGCCAAAAGTTTAAAACATTTTGCCTATTGTTTACATAGTCGTAATTTCCTACGCCATCAATTTTCCATTCTGTGTTTGCGCTCCGCATCATAGGTTCGCAGTGCGATGCACCAACAACGATTCCGTATTTGTCTGCAATTTCTTTGTTGCCGGGCGTTTGGTAAAATGCGACTGAAACCTCGTGCATGGCAGGCCAAAAAGCATTGGCTCTTAAACGTAATAGTAATTCAAAGATACGGGCATGGGTTTTAGGGCCGATTTGACCACTGATTTTAGATGGCTCAAAAGTTTTGGAACTCCATGGCATTAGTCCCCAATCTTCATCATTTATAAAAATGCCACGGTAGGCCACAGAGGGATACCGAAATAAACGGAATCCATTTTTTAAAATCAATAAATTTTGTTTTGCGATTGCTGAATCTGCCCACCATTGCCACGGCGAAACACCAATTTTACGGGATAATTCCAAAATGCCGTAAGCAGTACCTCTTTTATCACTTCCCAGTACATATAGTTTATCATTCTTAACTAAAATGAGGAAAGCTTCTGCATGTTTTTTTAATTCATCAATGGATTGCTGATCGATTGCCTGCTCTGCATCAGAATTGTTTCCGATTGTGCCGATAAGAACTTTTGCATTTTTATCAAGATTTGTGTTGGCACCAAAAACAGCCTTATAATCGCTTGTAAAGATATCGAACGCTGTATGAACCACTTGTGCCTCGTTTGATAAAACTGAAATAGTAATATCTTCACCTTTGCGGAACCTAAAATCAGCCAAAACCTGAAGAGGTGCCATGATGGCAAAGATGATTAAGGGAAGTATTTCTTTTAAATTCATCAACTGTTATTTATTTAATGACTATTATGGAAAAGATATTATGTCTTGTATTTTGATAGACAATTTGATTATAATAGATTCTTAGAAACTTACATTATTTCATAAACTTATCTATCTGATTTTGACCAAAGAAACATCATCAATTAAACAAATGGCATTTGGTTTCCCTTCTGCAAGGAAGCCAATTTCTATTTTCCCGTCTGATATTTTTATACCTTTCAGAACAACGTGTTTCCAATTCTCATTTGCTTTTTCAAGGTGATGTGTAAACTTTTTACCACCGCTAAGTGCAAACATTTCAAGGTTATTGAAATTGCCATCGTTTTTAACCTTTGCTGATAGGTTGTAAATGCCATCTGCTAATTGTACGTATTTTGTGGAGGCAATAATTTGTGAGATTTTCCTTTTAAAATTAATTTTATCACTAATGTTTAAACTCTTTTCGCCAATAACTATTTTTCTTTCGGTTGCTGTGTTAAAATGATTAAGATTTGGTGAATTTAAACTATCTAAACTAATTTTATTTCCTTCGATGATTTCGGTAAACCAACCTGTTAATTGCGTTTGAACAGGCTTTACGATGCTTGGAATGCGTTTTCTATCTGCTTCGAAACTACCATTTTTTACGAAGTCGTTATCCTTGGCAACCGTCCAATTTCCTGTTTTTGCATCTATTTTCCAGGTATTTAAGGAATTGAAATAAGGGATATCTCCATCAAATGATAGGGGGCACCATTGGTTGTAACCTAGTCCGTTTCCTGCAAAATCCGACCACCTGTCGCCACAGAAAATAACTGTTTCGGTTTTTGTTCCTTTCACATTAATGAAAAAGCCGGTTTGAGATACGTGTGCATAATCATCTACGCTGCCATCGGTAACCAACATCTTATTTATCGGTAAATAAGGACCTTTTACATCATCAGCAACTAAATAATAGGCCAATGAACTATCCCATCCATAGATATTAGATGCGTACATATAATATTTCCCTTTGTATTTGAACATGCAGTTTCCCTCTCTACTTTCTCCCTTAAAAATCTCAGTACAATCCAATAAGGCTATTTTTCCGTCTTTTACCCCAATTTCGGAAACGTATATTTTATTCCGCCCTCGGCCGTAAGAATAAATCAGATATGATTTTTTAGTATCCTCATCGGTAAAAACAGTTTGATCACCTGTATTTGTGGTTCCAATAAGTGGCTCCATATTAATTTTTTGATACCAGGTAAATTGTCCGTTCGGTGTATCAGAAATCGTGATAAGCACTTGATTGCCATGCTGCACGAACATTGCATATTTTTTAAGCTGTTGGATATATGCCACACCTAAGCGGCCAACCCAGGTTTTTCCATTTTTGTTGGTTTCGGTTTTACTTAGCACATCTCCTTCATCTTTCCAGTTTATTAAATCAGTAGAAGAGTAGCAACTTACAGATTCAAATGTTGCGTTTGGGTACGTAACAGAAGGATCGTTTCGGTAGAGGTCGGCCTCATCATAATGGACGCCATACCAAAAATACTTGCTGGTTCCTGATTTAGGATCTTTGAATTTAAAAACACCACCGCCCTGACTATTAATAGCTTTTCCATCTGTTGTTTTCCAAAAGGAATCATTTTTTATATACCTGGTTTGTGCCCTTATCGAATTGATAGTCTCAAAATAGAAGTAACTAAGCAGCGATAAAAATAACAGGAAGGGGCGGAGAGATTTAGTTGTGTTCATATAATTTTGATTAGCAGTGCGATATTCGGTCGATATGGCCAATAAGTTGCTTCCCGGCATCTCGCCATTGATATGAAAATGGCGTAACTTAAAGTTTCAGGTTAATTTGAGTATAAAAAGAGGCTGTCTCATAAATCGATTTCCCTTAGGATCTTTTCACGGTGAGCTTGTTGAAACGCCTAAAGGCAGTTTTTGCAATTCCTTCGACAGGCTCAGGATGATATTTCGTATTTATGATACAGCCTCTTATTGGTGTCTAAATTTACCAGTTCGGGTTCTGCAAAGCCTGCTTCTGAGCAGCGGTTAATGCTGCTCCGCTGCTTTTAACAACATCTAAGAAAGATTGTGGAATTGGTCTTAAATAGTGTTTGTTTTCTACCGGTTTTGCTTCCGAATTAAATGCTGCGGTACGTGCAACCAGGGTTTTAGTTCTTGCCAGATCTTCCCATCGTTGCAGTTCGCCCATTAATTCTCTAGAACGTTCATTCAAAATAAAAGCTGTGAATTTATCGCCTTGAGAACTTGCTCCAATTTTGTCGTAAAATTCTTTATTAGAGTTAAAGATATCCGCTTCGGTGTTTAAATGCATTGAAGCTAAAGTATTCGAAGTCGTTGCCGCAATGTTGTTAGATTCAAAATAGGTGTTCTTATCTGAATATGACGAAAGCGCTGTTGCATTTGTAGCCGGATTGGTTTTATAAGAAATACCTCCGTCAACATAACTTTCTCTGTTCTCTCCATCTTTATAGGCAGCACGATCTCTGATTTTATTTAAATAAGGAATGGCTTGTGCATACTGACCTAATCGGCCGTATGCTTCTGCTGCTATAAGATAGGTTTCCGCCAATCGAGCCAGGATACCATCTCTCTGTCCGAATTGTGAGGCAACTAAATTTCGCGAGCCATCCATGAATTTAGACAGCGCTACGAATTGACTCGGGCCGTAATTTCCGTGTGAATCCAGATAACTTTGTGACTGACCAGAAAAATACCTTACAAGCATACTTGGCTTACGGCGACCAATATCAGTTGACAATGGGTTGGTTGCTGTTGCATTTAGTGGTGTATAGCGGCTATCTCCAGCGTTATTAACGATATATAGAACAGACTCTTCTCCGCCAACAAACTTTACCTGACCAACCTGTGCTGGTGTTGGTGCTGTTGCTGCAGTCCACTTGGTGGCGCTTGCAGGGTTATTACAAACATATCTTGTTTTAAAGCTTTTCCAGAATCTTGAATCATTTACTCTATCAAAAACATCGAGTGCATAGTCAGTTGATCTCATTCTTTGAAATTCCCGTCCTCCTGCAAGGTCACGTACCATACCTGGAAACGTTTGATAAATAGAAGGGTAGTAAAGGTGTATCTGATTTCCATACCTGCCTTGTGTAGTAATGTTGTTTGAGAACTGGGCAGCAAGAATAATCTCTTTATTAGATTCATTCGGACCATCAACCGTAGTGAAATTCCACAGGTCGCTATAATTTGTAGCTAAAGTATAACCACCACCATTTATAACCAAATCAGCATATTTAACAGCATTTTGTAAATCGGCCGTTTTAGTATCGCTGTTCCAGGCATTATTAATTTCACTTGCACGAAATAGGTACGCTTTAGCCAAAAAATGTGCGGCTGCCCATTTAGTAATTCTTCCTGGTTCTGCTGCTGAAGTAGGCAAAAGGTCATAAGCTTGAGTAAAATCCTTTATTACCTGTTCATAAATTTCTTTAGCCGTATTTCTGCTAAATTCCTCCTGTATCGTTTCTGATGGTTCTAATTTCAAAGGCACACCTCCAAATTGTTTAACAAGTTTGAAATAGTCAAATGCACGCATAAAGTAACCTTCACCTAAACGAACGTTTTTATTTGCACCTTCGTAATAAACCGGCACATTTTTAATTACAATGTTAGCCGAATTGATGTTACCATACATATTATCCCATATGGATTGAATGTCTCCTGACAAAGAATTGAAGTTTCCGTCGTAAGAGTTAAACATTTGCTCGGTACGGTCGCCGCCAACGGTAAATTCATCTACGCCATAATTTGTTGTGGTATAAGCCCAAGTGTAATTAAAGTGGAATTTTAAACTTTGGTACATTCCAATTACGAGTCCATCCAAACCTGATGCTGTTTGGAAATCGGAAGTATTATGTGAGTTGATTACTTCCTCATCCAAGAAGCTTTTTTTACAGGAAGTTGGAAGAACCATTAATCCCCCTAACAATGCTACTGTTGATAGTAAATTTATAATCTTTTTCATATTCTTTTTATTGTTTAGAAGCTAGCGTTAATTCCAAATACAAATCCTCTGTTAAAAGTAGAACCGCCTAAATCAGGGTCAATCCAGCTCACATTGGAGTAAATTAAACCTGGATTAATTGCCTGGGCATACACTCTAAGGCGAGACAGTGTTAATTTTTTAGCGATGTTTGATGTAAAGTTATAGCCTAATGAAATGTTCCTTATTTTAATAAAAGATGCATCCTGATAGTTCAAAGCACTAATGTATTGGTCGCCACTGGCACTTGCATAGTTTGGTGCCGGGTAAGAATTGGTTGGGTTTGTTGGTGTCCAATAGTCAACTACTCTTTGTGCAAAACGACCTTGAAGAGCTTCTGCACCAGTTTGAATAAGGAAGTTGTAACGAGCAATGATAAAAATTGATAAATCGAACCCTTTATAACCAAATGTATTGGTTAAACCTCCGGTCCAGCTTGGATTGTAATGGCCTAAAACCTGGCGATCGTTATTGGCATCAATCTTATAATCGCCGTTTAAATCTCTAACCTTAACATTACCAGGGCTAAACACCACACCATTGAGTTTATATTTAGCGATTTCAGCTAAATCCTCGGGTGTATTTTGCCAGATACCTTCTTTAACAAAATCATAAGCAACGCCATTTCGCTGGCCGATAAAGAAACGGTCATTAACCATGTCGCCATTATCTAGCTTTACAATTTCATCCTTACTCATCGAGAAGTTTAAGGTAGATTCCCAGGTAAAATCCTTTGCTTTTACGTTAACGGTATTGATAGTTAAATCAAGTCCCTTGTTTTTTGTTGAACCAACGTTATCGTACGAAGTTGTGTAACCATTAACTGAAGCAATTTTTTTAAGCAAAATTAGGTCGGTTGTTTTTGATTTATAAACGTCTAATGATCCGCTAACTCTTCCTTTTATCAAATCAAAATCAAGCCCCAGGTTATACTGCAATGTTTTTTCCCATCCCAATAATTTGTTTGGCAAGGGAATCGGTGAGGCCAAAGATGCATCTGAAGACACATAACCGGTTTGGGCCGAACTGCCGAAGGTATAAGTTAAAGGTTGTAAAAGTCCAAGTGTGCTGCCGATATCCACCGACGAGTTTCCGGTACTACCAACACCTAATCTTAATTTCAACTGGTCAATCCATTTAATGTTTTTCAAGAAATCTTCCTGATCAAGTCTCCATGCGATTGCCGCCGATGGGAAAAAATCCCATTTATTTCCTGCAGCCAACTGAGAGGCACCGTCCCAACGTGCAGAAGCCGTTAGTAAATACTTACTGTTAAAGCTATAGTTGGCTCTTGCCATGTAAGATACCAATGTTGATCTTCTTAAATCAGTATTGAAACCATCTAAACCGGTAATGTTGGCGGTATTCAAGCCGTACCACAACGAATTTGGCAATGATATTTTACTTCCTGTGAGCGATGATGATTCATCTCTGAATGAAGATGAACTCTGTAATAAAGTTACTCCGAAATTATGTTTGCCAATCGTTTTATCATAATATAATAAATGATCGAGTGTGTAAGCAAATCTACTGCTCTGGTTTAATTGAGCATAGTTGTTAATGGAACCCGGAACACCGGCATCGCGATTCACAGATTTAGCATCCTGGTATCTTCCGTTGTAGAAGTTAGAAAAATCCGGACCAAAATTAACCCGGTATTTTAAATCCTTCAAAATGTTAATTTCCGCATAAACAGAACCCAATGTTCTTAATGATTTACGTAGGTTAATGTTGTAATCTGCTTCCAAAACCGGGTTTTGGATGTTGATATCGCCACCGGGTAAATTAATTCTATTGCCATTTGCGTCAAAAGGAATTGCTAATGGGAGCATACCTCTTGCTGCAAAATAAATACTGCTGGCACCAGAAGCACTAGCTGCCTGAAAACCATAATTCTGCAATCCGTAAGTTGCCGAAAGATTAGCACCCATTTTAAACCACTTAACTGGATTAATTTCAACACTTAACTTTCCGCTATAGCGTTCAAAATCCTGTCCTAACTGTGTTCCTTCCTGATTTAAATAACCAAATGAACTGTAAGCTTTAATTTTATCTGTACCACCGCTAACACTTAACACATGATCTTGGGTAACACCAGTTCGGGTAACCAAATCTCCCCAATCTGTTGTGGGAACTAAACTTCCATCAAAAACGCCATTAACCCATCCTTTATCAAGGTTAGTAATCATATTGGGGTCTTGTTTGAAAATCTCTCTATCAGCCGCCTGAGTTGCCACAATTGGATAAGCATAAATAGGGGCTGTATTCGTACCGTTTATAGAGTTAAGATAGGCTGTTCGGCGATAGGCATCACGACGAAATTCAATATACTGACCTGAATTCATCATATCTGCCCTGTCACTCAACTTTTCAATGGTAGCTGTTCCTACATAATCCATTGTAAGTCTTCCGGCTTTACCTTTCTTAGTTGTAATTAAAACAACACCGTTAGCACCTCTGGAACCATAAATTGCAGTTGCAGAAGCATCTTTCAAAATGTCGATTGATTCGATATCATTTGGGTTGATGGCTTCTATGCCGCCTGCTTGTAGCGGAATTGCATCTACAACATATAAAGGAGAGTTGCTGGCTGTAAGTGATCGTACACCACGAATTAAAATACTTCCAAGTTGACCCGGACGCTCATTCGAGGTAATATCTACCCCAGCTGCTTTACCTTGAATGGCTTGCAATGCATTGGTTACTGGTCTTGACCTTATCTCTTCAGCTCCAACACTTACAACAGAACCGGTTAAATCACTTTTCTTCACTGTGTTGTAGCCAACAATAACGATTTCATCTAGGTCATTTACAGAACTTTTCAATTGCGCATTAATAGTAGTCCTGCCATTAACAGGTAGCTCCTGAACAACATATCCTACGTATGAAAGAACCAGCGTTGGATTCGTGGTTCCGGTTGGAATAGTAATTGAGAAGGCACCATTTGCATCAGTTGCGGTACTTACATTTGTGTTTTTAACTTTTACGATTACACCGACCATCTTTTCGCCTTTATCATCGGTTACTTTACCTTTAATCACATCATCAAATTTTTTCAAATCCGCTGAACTGTTTAAATAAGTGATTTTTGGGATCAGATTCGCCTTAGTAGGTGCGGCGGCAAAAAGTATGAGTAAGGCAGATAGCACTACAGACAGGAGTTTCTGCCTTGCCACTATAACTGATATATAATTTAAGCTTGTGGGTAAATTAAAATACATAGTTTTTTATTATTGAGTAGATATTTGGTTAGTTAATAGGCGATTGGTTATTGCCTATCTTGTTTGTTTCTTTTTGAGGTAATGTTGAGCAAAATCTTTGTCTGGATTTCGATTCAGTTGTTTGTGTTTTATTCGTTCATGTGCCGAGCGCTAATATTAATTTGATTGATTACACAGTTCTTTTTTTACAACTAAGCACAAATTCCAAGTTTTGCAAGCTAAATACAGATTGCTTATCGCTAGAACTTTCTAATCTAATAAAATGTAGTTAAATGTTGTTGGGATGAATTAGCGAGTATTTGTGAGCAGAAATGGAGCAAATTTTTTGCTTTATCGTTTTAAACGGTACCGCAATAATAAATTTGCTGGACCTGTTTCGGCACAGCACGAATTATAAATGCACATATAATAAGATAGGTTCGATGGATACAGTTCGACCGGGACTGCGAATAATTTTTGCGCAGGACATTAGACTTTCTCATAACTTTATATTTGGTGGTTAATGGATATAAAATTAGCGCATATTCTAAGTAGATAGCAGTAAATTTTCGTCAATTAATGGGTAAAAAACAGTCATAAATGTTGATAGGTGTTTGTGCCTAAGATGCCATCTGCACTAAATTTGATATATTTGGAATAATCATCTAACTAGATATTCTTTTTAACCAACGTCCTAATTTTTGTATAGCGATATAAAGAATAGTATATGTTTTAGCGTATTTATTACTATATATGAAATTTAAAATACTTCTTTTCTTTATAATAGCGTTAAGCACGTTCGTTGATGCTCTTGCCCAGCAAACAGAACTGAAATTTGAGCACATCACCTCCGAAAACGGACTTCCACAAAATACTATACATGGAATTATAAAAGATAAATACGGTTTCATGTGGTTTGGAACCTGGTCTGGTCTCTGCCGCTATGATGGCTACCGATTTAAAGTATACACCTATGATAAATCTAATCCACACAGCATCATAAATAACCGAATACATAATATTGTTAAAGACAAAAACAATGATCTCTGGATTTTGACCTTCAATGATTCACTTGTACTGAAGTATAATTATCTCAGTGATGATTTTGACCGGATACCAGTTGCTAAAGTGCCTGTAAAGTTTTTACAATCGATGTCAAGATTTGATCATTACCGAACTGTAAGTGTAAATTATTCCGGAACGCAGTGGCGCATTGATTCTGCTTCGAATTCCCTCATCCAAACCAATCTAAAAACCAAAGCTTCTAAGGTAATCGGATCAAATCCTTCAGTAAGGTGGTCTTTAAATGATTCCTACGTAGCTGATATCTATTTGGATAACCAGAATATTTTTTGGGTTGGTACGTACGGAAACGGTATAAATAAAGCCAATTTAAACTCGAAGCCATTCAATTATTTTAATCACGATCCTCAAAATAATAAATCTGTAATTGATGATAACATCAATGCACTCTGTAAAGACAAATCCGGTAATTTTTGGATTGGTACCCGAAACAAAGGCATATCAGTTATCCGCGAGGGCAAATCGACTGTACATATACAGCATAAAGCCACAGATAAACAGACCATTGGAAGCGACCAGATCCGCAAGATTTTTTGTGATTCCAGAGGCTTTGTGTGGATTGGTCACAAAGACGGTCTCGACCGTTTTTCACCAGGTAATTATAGCCAGGTTAAACACTTCAATATGCTTGATTTACCGGGAAATGCGGTTTATGGGATTTGCGAAGATGATAAGGGCGATATCTGGTTTGCAACCTGGCGTGGCTTATACAAGTTTTTATACAAACAAGATGCTTTTGTTAAAATATCAACACCTCAAACGGTGCCCTTACTCAAGTCAAGGGTCATCCTTCAGGATAATTTTGGGCAGATATGGGTTGGAACGGATGGGAGCGGTCTCTATCAGTTCAATGAAAAATTGGGTCAGCAAATCCAGCTTGTTAATAAATTTGACGAAAAAGTCGGCACCAATACCATAAGCGATAATCGAATTTACAGCCTTTTTGAAGATATTGAACATAAAATCTGGATTGGTACAGGTAATGGCCTTGACCGATATAATCCCATAGATAAAACCTTCAGTCATTTTAAAGTGGGGCCAGGAGGGCTGTCGAATTCAACAATCTCTGCGATTCTGCAAGACGATAAGGGAAACTTATGGGTAAGCCATAAAAAAGGGATTTCGGAAATTAGGGCAAAAACTTTTAAAATAATAAATTATACCCCAAAGGATGGTTTGCAAAGCAATGAATTTGTTGAAGATGCAGCGTTTAACGATAAAGCTTCAGGTATGCTCTATTTTGGTGGAACCAGTGGTTATAACTCCTTTGTACCTGGTGAAATCTTTCCCGACACAACTTCTGCAAGAATTGTTTTAACTGAATTGCAGGTGCTAAATAAACCTGTTGACGTAAATGAAAAAGTTAACGGAAGGATAATTCTCTCAAAACCCTTGTACTTAAGTGAGTCATTATCCCTTGGCTATCGCGACAGAAGCTTTGCCATTGAATTTGCCGGGCTGCATTATGCCGCTCCAGAAGGAAACAAATATGCCTATATGTTGGAAGGCTTCGACAAAGAGTGGATATATACTGATGCAAACAGAAGAATCGCTTCTTATTCAAACTTAGAACCAGGCAATTACATCTTCAAAGTGAAAGGAACCAACAGCGACGGAATCTGGAACATGCGTGGAACTTTTCTTAAAATTTCAATTACGCCACCATTTTGGATGAGTGCCTGGGCTTATTTAATTTATGCTCTGGCGCTCGGTACCGCGGCTTATATTTATCATTATTACTCCAATAAACTGGCTCGGATACGCACTAAACTTTCCTATGAAATGATAATACATGAAAAGGAAAATGAACTTCACCAGAGCAAGCTTGATTTTTTTACCAATATATCACATGAAATTAAAACCCCGCTGTCTTTAATTCTTGCGCCAATTGAGAGCTTGCTGAAAATCAAGAATTCTGAGCCTCAGATATCCTCGCAGCTTTTTACCATGAAAAATAATGGTGATAGGCTCTTGGATTTAATTAATCAATTGTTGGATTTTAGGCGCTTGGAAACAGGAAATGATATGATGGTTTTGGAAAATGGGGATTTGCAAAGCCTGATTGAAGGTGTTGTTAATTCATTTAAACAAGCAGCGGTGTTAAGGGGAATAAATTTGAAGTTTACCTCAAGCATTCCCAATACGATTTCAAGATTTGATAGCGATAAAATCAGTAAAATTCTTTTTAATCTACTTTCCAATGCTTTAAAATTTACCGCCGATAATGGATTGATAGAAGTAAAACTGGATAAGTCTGTTCATAATGGACAAGAATTTATAGGATTTTCTGTAACGGATAATGGATCGGGAATTCCGAAAGAAGAGCTGCAGGAAATTTTTAAGCCTTTTAATCGGGGCAATTCAAAATCCACAAAGGGTACCGGACTAGGTTTAGCCTATGTGAAATCGCTCGTTGAGCAATACAAAGGCACCATTGATGTTGAAAGTCTTCAAAGCATCAATGGGTTAAATATGACAACCTTTTCTGTAAAACTTCCATGGAATAATCCGGCAGGACAAGTTGATAATCGACCTGAGCTGCTACAAAATTTGCCAAATCAGGATTTTGAAGAACTTGATGTGCTTGCCGATTCAACAGCTAATCCGGAAACCCGTTCCAGGATTCTGCTCATTGAAGACAATACAGAAATGAGGCTATATCTTAAAAATTATCTGAAAGAAAAATACCTGATACTGGAAGCTTCAAATGGCAAGGAAGGCCTCCAGATTTCTGCCAAGCAATCGCTGGATTTGGTGATAAGCGACGTGATGATGCCCGAAATGGATGGACTTGAGTTCTGCAGGATATTAAAGAATGATGAAAACACTAGCCATATTCCGATAATCTTGCTTACTGCAAGAACACTGCTTGAACTTCAATTGGAAGGATTAGGTGTTGGTGCAGATGATTACATCACCAAACCTTTTAATCTGGACCTGCTGGCTTTAAAGATAAATAACATACTTCAATCTAAAGCACGCTTAAGGGAGCGTTACCAGGCAACGGTTGTGATAGAACCTTCTAATTTTAATCCTGTTACGCCAGATGAAAAATTGCTGAAGAAGCTTTTAGAATATATTGAAGATAATCTGAGTGATCCGGATTTGAGTGTAGATGATATTTCGGAACACATTTTTGTAAGTAAAACCCAGTTGTATAGAAAAACCAAAGCATTGACCGGACTTACTACTGTAGATCTTATCCGCCAAATGCGGCTAAAACGTGCGAAGAAACTGTTAGAAGATAAGAATTTCAACATTAATGAAATAACCTATATGGTTGGTTTTACAGACGCCAACTATTTCAGAAAATGTTTTAAAAATGAATTAGGTGTATCTCCTTCCGAATATGTAAGGCAGAAAACCAGCTGAAACTAAAAATATTTTAGCGTTTGAAATTGCCGCTTATTTGCTTAAAATGATAACTGTGAATTAATTTTACTCGCTTTTTGACTGTTTATTACCCTAGAAGAAATTTTACCAACGTTACTTTTGATATTGTATTAATGAAGAATGGTTGTGTTTTCAAACAATCATTTTTCTCCTGTAACCAAATGTAAACTTACTCTTCTTTATGATAAACTCAATGTTAGGCCCCATTTGCCGAAATTTTAATGCTAGGAATGACTTAAATATTCACTTGAATTTTGAGTGTTCAACAGTCAATGCGTTACAGGAAACCTATAAAGTATCTTATTGGTTTAAAAAGGTTTTAATTTTTTAAGTACGACTTTCCACTATCACAAAGGTAATTTTTAGGTATTCAGTTTCATACACAACACATTTCATGAGGTTTTCTTTAATAATCAGCATATTCTTATCATTAATTATAAATAACGTCCGGGCACAAGAATTTCTGGTTACCACTTACGGTGCATCATCAGATAGCACGGCGCTTAGTACCATTGCTATTCAAAAAACGATTGATGAAGCTTTTAAAAGTGGAGGAGGTACAGTGGTTATACCACAGGGGACATTCCTTTCCGGAGCCTTGTTTTTTAAAAGTAAAACAAAGCTCAAATTACTAAAGGGCGCTGTTTTAAAAGGTTCTGATGATATTAGAAAATATCCATTAATTCCATCACGAATGGAAGGAGTTAAACTAGATTATTATGCGGCCCTGATAAACGCATACAATGTAGATGATTTTTCAATAACAGGACCCGGTGAGGTTAATGGAAACGGTCTTCGGTTTTGGAAAGCATTTTGGCAACACAGGGATTCACTAAAGAAAGTAGGAAAAGAGACAACTAATCTCGAAGTACACCGTCCGCGTTTAATTTTTATCTGGAAGTGTGATAATGTGGTGGTCAAAAATGTGAAACTACGAAATTCCGGATTCTGGACAACCCACCTGTATCAATGCAATAATGTTACTATTGACAGTTGTGATATTCGTTCACCTTTTAATCCTGTTGCTGCACCCTCAACTGATGGAATTGACCTAGATGTATGCAAGAAAGTATCTATCACAAATTGTTACATTTCTGTAAACGACGATGCTATAGCCATAAAAGGTGGCAAAGGACCAACGGCGCATAAATTGCCAGAGAATGGAGCAGTTGAGGATATCATAATTGAAAACTGCACTTTTGGTCCTGCACACGCCAGCGTAACAATTGGAAGTGAAAGTATTTTTGTGAAGAATTTAATCATTAGAAACTGCCGCGTAGAGAATGATTGCCCGATACTTAATCTAAAAATGAGACCCGATACCTACCAGGTTTTTGAAAATATTAAAGTGGAAAACATTACCGGTACTTGCGGTTCGATTATTAATATTAAACCCTGGAAGCAATTTTTCAACTTAGGTTCAAGTAAAGAGAAGCCATTTGGCAAAATAACAAATGTTCAAATCTCTAACGTAAATGTTAACTGCAAAAGTCTTGGTCATATTGAAGGAAATCAACATGATCTGATTTCCGGAATTCGGCTTTCTGATATTACTGCTACAGCCAAATCAACCCTTTTCGTAAATAAGTATAAGGATGTAAAGATGGAAAATGTAATTGTAAATGGAGTTTCTTTTGATTCAAAATAGCGAAAATTCAACAATAAAATGGAGTCAAATGAGGCCGGTTTACCTATTTAAATGACCCAGTATTTGTAAGCATTATAGACAATATATGAATCCCTACAACCTTGTCAATAGCATCAGAATAAACAGATATTCCTCTATACCGAAATATCAGCAGGTAACCGATTCGATTGTGAATCTGGTTGAAAGTGGAAAGTTATCTATAAACACCGGATTGCCATCCATAAATGAATTGAGTGCTGCCTTAGATATTTCAAGAGATACGATTGAAAAAGGCTATAAATCGCTCAGAGATTTGGGTATCGTAACTTCTGTGCCGGGAAAGGGTTATTATGTAGCGGAAAACGAATGTTTAAAAAAGTATAAAGTTTGTTTAATTTTCGATAACTGGAGCGAGCATAAAAAGATTATTTACGATTCCTTTGTTGATAAGATGGGGGATGAGGCTGCCGTTGAATTAAACATTTACAATGATAATTTACAGCAGTTTGAAAAACTATTCTCGTATAAGAATGGTCACTTTACGCATTATATCGTTATTCCACCAACTTTAGAAAAAATGGATCAGGTTAAGGATATATTAAGCTCCATTCCCCCCGAAAAGCTAATCATTCTGGACAATTTTCCCACAGAGTTGCAAAATTCTTCGTGTGCAGTATTTCAGGATTTTGGGCGAGATATTTTTTATGCACTCAATAATGCATGTAAAGCATTATCCAAGTACAAGAACCTAAAAATCATTTTTCCTAAAGGCAATCTTTTTCCTAGGGAGATTTTATTAGGTTTTAAAAATTTCTGTCTGGCAAATAATTACAACTATCAGGTAATCGAATTAATGCGACCTCAGGAGCTAGTTAAAGGAGATGTTTTTATAACGCTATCAGAACACAGCTTAGTTGAAGTTGTGGAAATGACGCAAAATGCCAAATTAACTATCGGGAAAGATATTGGCTTAATTTCTTACAATGAGGCACCCATCAAAAGAATACTTCTTAACGGAATAACAACCATTTCTACGGATTTTGTAAAACTTGGTACAGAAACAGCATCTCTTATTTTGAATAATTTGCAAAAGAAAATTCATGTGCCTTTTTATCTAAGGTTAAGAAATTCTCTTTAGAAGTCATTTAGTTATACATGCAAGGCTTGGCTGTGTAACATCATGATAAATTTTAAGTATCCTTTACAAATTTAACGATTGTAGAAGTCTTCTAGTCAGCATAGATCTTAATAATCATTGAACATATTCTGTATTGATAAATTTCATAATGCTAATGTTTCTTTACTTAGTTAATCTTTAATTAAGCTGGATTTCTTAACCAACAGATATTGTTATCCAAATAATTCCTTAACCGAGAGTTAATAAGCTGACCATACTTTTGAGGTCATGATAACCACCAATCAATCGGAGGATTTTGAACTGCTTAATAAATTACGAACAGGTAATCGGCCGGCCTTTAGTGCCATTTTTTTGAAGTATCATTCTGGTTTAGTTAGGTATGGAAAATCTCTGCTCTCTAACACAAACCATGAGGCTGATGATGTGGTACAGGAAGTTTTTTTAAAATTTTGGAGTCAGAGAAACAACTTAATCATTCATAGTTCATTATCAGCATTTCTTTTTACCGCTTTAAAAAATAAGGTTAAGGATATTTACCGTGAAAAACACCTCCCGCTATACGACCCAACGGAGATGCAGTTTAATGAAGAAACGAGTGTTGCTCAATCACCAGATAATATCTTGATTTTCAAGGAGCTTAATTATAGCATAGAGGAAATGATAAATCTACTCCCTACAAAAACGCAGCTTATTTTCAGAATGAATAGGGAAGATAACCTGACTTATGATGAAATCGCATCACTATTAAATCTAACCCGAAATTCTGTTAAAACACACATGTTCAGGGCAATAAAGTTTCTAAAAGAACATTATGGGCACTACAAATCGCAATTGTAGTGTTAACTTAGTGTTACGCATATTACCATTACATTAAATCGCATATATCTTGTAAGGATATTCCTGTTCTACTTCGTCTTTCCCATAATCAACATATTATTTTGGAAGAGAAAGACATCTATTTATTAATTACCCAATACCTGCTTAAGCAAACCAGCACAGAAGAAAATGAATTTTTAGCTGATTGGATAACTGCATTGCCACAAAATGAACAAACTTTTGAGGAAATAAAAGTGAGTTGGTTTGATGTAAAATCGGCTGACAAGGAAGATAGCTTAAATGCATTGCAAAAGTTGAATCAGATTATTGATGAGCAAGAGGTAAAAGTAAAGCGCAGCAACAAGCAATTTATTTTAAAATGGACCATGCTTGCAGCTACAATAGCAATAGTTGGCGTGATAGCCTTAATTGTAATATCATCTCAAGATTTAGCGCCAACAGCGCCAGTTTATTTGCAAAAAGTCAGCAAAGCCGGAGAGATTAAAACATTCTATCTGGTTGATGGAACGAAGATTATCCTTGGTCCGAAAAGTATGTTGAAATATCCTGCTGCATTTGAAAAGCATCAAAGGCAGGTTGAATTAATTGGTGAGGCTTATTTTGAGGTGAGTAAAAATCCACATAAGCCTTTTACGGTTCGTACAGATGATTTGAGCATCAATGTTCTGGGTACTCATTTTAATGTTAATGCTACCAAAAACGAAAATTTAACCACCGTATCGCTATTTGAAGGCAAAGTAAATGTTAATGTAATAGATGATCACGATGAAGAATACAAATTAAAACCAGGGCAGGAATTGGTTTTAAATCGTTCCAACCACCAGGTTTATCAACACGTTTTAGATAGCGCAAACGTAATGGGCTGGATGACCAATACCTTAGTTTTTAATAATGAAAAGCTAAGCGATGCGGCAAAGAAAATCGAAAAAATGTATGGCGTAAAGTTGGTGTTTGATGATGAATCGACTGCTGAAACACGTGTTTTTGCCCGCTTTGAAAATGACGCTTTAAACGATGTGCTGGAAATTATCTGCTCGACAGGAAATTTAAGCTATCGCAATGATGGAAATAAAATATACATAATGAACAAAAAATGAATTAAACCTCGGTTACAAAACAATTGAGCAATGCAAGGCAGAACTCAAAAAAATAACCGGCATTTACGAGATGCCGGTTAAAAATTCGCCATACAAACTATTCAAAACTTATTTAACGAATTCCTAATTTATGAAAAAAAAGATTTACAAATCGTCTTTAATTTCTCTGAAATGCAGGTTATTAATCCTAACACTGCTTTTCTCCAGTACATGTTATCAAGTTTCTGCATCAAATAAAAAGGCAGCAACAGAAAGCTTAAACAATATCAAATGCTCTATTCAGGCTAATAACCAATCGCTTACACAAATTTTTAATATGATTCAAAAGCAAACGAATTATAGCATCGTTTGTGTTGACCGTGATGGCTTTCTTCAGAAAAAAATAAGCATCAATGCAGTAAACAGCAACCTAGGTCATGTGTTGCAAAAAATTTCATCAGCTGTACCTTTTACTTTTAATGAGGTAAACAATAAAATTATTGTTAAACCTGTTTTAATTATTAAATCAGCCGCTGAGAGAATTATTCGCGGGCATGTAACTGACAATAAAAAGCAAGGTATTCCTGGTGTTTCTGTACTGATAAAAGGTTCGAATACGGGAACCGTTACCAATCAGGAGGGTGATTTCTCTATTAAAGTTAACGCCGGTGATGTTTTGGTACTAACCAGCCTTGGTTTTACTACAAAAGAAGTTGTAATCACCGAAACGGATACGTACAGTATTGAATTGGCTGATGATGAGCGTTCACTTTCTGAAGTGGTTGTGACTGCATTGGGCATAAAAAAGGAAAAAGCTAAGCTTGGTTATGCAGTACAAGAAGTACAAGGTGAAAGCTTGGTAAAAGCCCGCGAACCAAACATTATCAACTCTTTAACAGGTAGGGTTGCAGGCTTAAACGTTCGTAATTCAACAGATTTATTTCAAGACCCGGTTATTTCACTTCGTGGTAGAAAACCGCTTATTGTAATAGATGGAATTCCAGACCAATCGGCTGATTTGTATAAAGTAAATGCAGATGATATTGAAAGTTTAACGGTACTAAAAGGTGCAAGTGCATCGGCATTGTACGGTTCAATTGGGCAGAACGGTGCGATTATGATTACCACAAAACGTGGAAAAGGTAAAGATTTAAGCATTGATGTAAACTCATCAACTCAAATTCAGCCAAGTTTTATCAGAATACCCGAAGTACAAACCGAATATGGTGCGGGCTTTAAAGGAAAATACACCTACGTTGATGGTTCTGGTGGTGGTCCGGAGGGTTCTGGCTGGATTTGGGGACCAAAATTAGACCAGCCCGCTGCAACCCCAAGTGGCTTTTTTGAAACGCCACAATTCAATAGTCCGATAGACCCAATTACCGGTAAACTCGTTCCATTGCCATTCATCTCAAGAGGAAAAAATAATGTTAAAGATTTCTTCCAAACGGGATTAATTTCGAGTAACAACATCAGCATTACCCAAAGTTCAGATAAAGGCTCATTCCGGGCCTCGGCATCACACATTTACCAACGCGGTATTGTGCCAAATACCGATTTAAATAATTCTTCGTTCAGCATTTCGGGTAATTACAAACTATCAGATGCTTTTACTATTGATGCCCGCTTAAACTACAACCGCCAGTTTACCAAAAACTTTCCTGAAACGGGTTATGGTCCAACAAACTATTTGTACAATCTGGTACTGTGGACTGGTGCAGATGTTAGTGTTGCAGATTTAAGAGATTATTGGGTGCCTGGAAAAGTTGGTATTCAGCAACGCAATTACAATACTTCATACTATAACAATCCTTATTTTCAGGCCTATGAATATTTAAGAGGCTATGATAAGGATAATACCTTTGGTTCATTAAACTTAAATTATAAAATCAGTCCGGCTTTAAATATCCAATTTAGAAATGGTATAAATGGTTATGGTTTAAACAGAACCTACAAAGAACCAATGAGTTATATTGGTTATGGAAATAAATCCAGAGGTCAGTTTACAGTTGCTACAGGTAATTATATCGATTTAGCTACCGACCTAATTGCAGATTACAACCACACTTTTACCGAAAAGTTTAAGTTGCATGCGCAGCTGGGAGGTTCAAACTATTATCGCAATAACAAATACGGCTCGACCAATACCGATGGTTTAACCATACCTGGCTTTTATAACTTAAGCAATTCAGCTAACCCGATACAAGGCAACAATTTTATTGAAGAAAGGCGTACCAGCAGTGTGTATGCGGTTTTAGATTTAGAATTTTTAAACGGAATTTATCTTTCTGCCACGGGTAGAAATGATGTGATTTCTACGCTGCCAACAGCAAATAATAGCTTTTTTTATCCATCAATAAGTTCATCGGTAGTAATCTCTCAATTGGCTCAACTGCCAAAATGGATTTCATATTTAAAGGCTCGTGGATCATGGTCGAGGGTGTCGAGTGCTACTTTAAACGATAATGCTTACACATATAGTTACCTGCCATCGTTTAACAAAGGTGTTATTTGGAATAATTTGCCATCGTTAACTTTTGGTGATGCCTTGTTAAACAGCAATTTATCACCACAGACATCAGATAGCTGGGAGGTTGGTGTAGATGCTAAATTTCTAAAAAACAGATTAAGCCTGGAAGCTACTTATTACCAAACCCGCGATTTTAACAACATTGTATCTATTCCGGTATCCATCACTACAGCCTACAACAGTCAGTTGGCAAATGGAAATGTTTATCAGCGTAAAGGTTTAGAGTTTGTAGTTTCTGGCACTCCTTTAAAATCCACCGATTTCGAATGGAATGTTTCGTTAAACTTTAGTCAGTACCGCCGCTATTTGAAAGAGATTTATGGAGGTGCACAAACGCTTAACTTTTTGAAAGTAGGTGATAGAATGGATAGGATTTTTACTAGCGTT
The DNA here is from genome assembly GCF_003725795.1 of Pedobacter jejuensis. Taxonomy (GTDB): domain Bacteria; phylum Bacteroidota; class Bacteroidia; order Sphingobacteriales; family Sphingobacteriaceae; genus Pedobacter; species Pedobacter jejuensis. The sequence continues at coordinate 137,284 of NZ_RBEE01000023.1, forward strand.
TATCAAACCAACAATCAAGGCCAGATTATTTATGGCAGCAATGGATTCCCGCTAAATGATACTTTTTCGAGGTATATCGGTGATCAAGACCCAGATTGGACTTATGGTATCGAAAATACATTTACCTACAAAAGCTTTAGTTTAAAATTTTTAGTTGATGGCCGTATTGGTGGCATGATGTACTCTACAACCAATCAGAAAATGTGGTGGGGCGGAACAAATAAAGGCACTTTAAACCAATACAGGGTTGATGCAAACAATGGCTTGTCAACTTTTATTGGTGATGGGGTAGTGGTAACCAGCGGACAGGCAACTTACGACGCAACCGGAAATATAATTACCGATACTCGTGTTTATGCACCAAATACAAAAGCCGTAAATTATATCGATTACATGACAAATACCAGCAACGGAGCATACAACAATTACAATTATTTCTCACAAACATTTTTAAAACTTCGCGAAACAACCCTAAGCTATCAGGTGCCCGCTAAATTGTTGGAAAAATCAGTAATCAAAGGAATAAATGTATCGCTGGTTGGCCGAAACTTATTGTTATTCTCTAAAATGCCAAACGTAGACCCCGACCCGGCTACTGATAATTTGCAAACGCCATCTACACGCTCGTTTGGTTTCAATGTAAATCTGAAATTTTAATTCATCATAAATAGATATGAAAAATTTATTATCACTACTTGTACTCATCATCATCCTGCAAACAGGTTGTAAAAAGTTTAGTGAGTTTCAAACCGACCCCAATAAATCTACAATTGCTACGCCTGATTTGCTGTTGAATTCTATTGAACAAACGGCTTTCCGCTCATCAAACGTTACCGTTGCTTTCGCATCGCGACAAATGGTTTACACCGATGCAGTTTCTTTAGAGCAATATTATGGTTGGACACGCGGAAGTTACAACGGCTATAACAATTTAAGGCAAGTGATTAAAATGGAGCAAGCTGCAACAAGCCAAAATAAGCCTGAGTATATACCAATTGCGAAATTTTATAAGGCATGGTATTTTCTTCAGCTTACGCAGATGTTTGGCGATATACCATACACACAAGCTTTAAAAGGTGATGAAGCTGTAACAACACCTATCTATGATAAGCAGGAAGATATTTATTTAGGCATTCTAAATGATCTAAAAACCGCCAATAGTCTTATCGCTACTACCACGCCAAATGTTGCCGGCGATATTGTTTACAGTGGAAATATGCAACAATGGAAAAAAGCGATTAACTCGCTCTCGTTAAGGGTACTTTTGAGTTTATCCATTAAAGAAAATGATACCAAACTGGAAGTTAAAAAGCGTTTTGCCGAAATTGTAAACGCACCAGCAACCTATCCAATTATGGTATCAAATACCGATAATGCGCAGCTGAAGTATTATGATTTGCTGAATAACCGTTATCCTTATTTCAATAGCAATGATATGCAAACGGCTTACTATATGGAAGAAACGTTTGTTGATTTATTAAAATCATTAAAAGACAACCGTTTATTTTCATTTGCAGATAAAGCACCTAAATTTTCGAGCCTTGCTGCTACCGATTTTAATGCTTATGGTGGCGCAAAAGGTAGCGCACCTGTTAATGAAAACAATGCCAGAAGTGTTGCTGGAGAATTATCTAAAATAAATCCACGATATTATAACAATCCTGTGAACGAGCCAAGCATAGCGCTTGGTTATGCAGAAGTTCAATTTATATTAGCTGAAGGTGTTACCAGAGGATGGATAGCTGGAAATGCAAATGATTATTATCAAAAAGGAATTCAGGCATCGATGTTATTTTATAATATCAGTCAAACCGCAATTAACAGCTACTTAGCTCAAAGTACGGTTCAATTATCAGCTGGTTCGGGTGCTTTAGCCAATATTCTTACTCAAAAATATATTGCCTCTTTTATGAATAGCGATTGGCAACCTTTTTATGAACAGCGTAGAACCGGAATCCCAACTTTTGATGTTAGTAGTGCTGGTGTGTTAAACAACAAACGTATTCCAAAACGTTGGATGTATCCAGAATCAGAGTTACGCTTAAATCAAGCCAATGTTAGTGGTGCCATAAGTTCACAATATACTGGCGGCGATGATATTAATGGCGTAATGTGGTCTATTAGGCCGTAAAAGTATGGCTGTATTATAAGTAACAAATGTCGTCCAGAACTGTTGAAGAACTTCGACAAGGATTACGAGCTGATTAATTTATGATACAGCCTTTTATTAATTCACCTAAATTGATGCATTTATATTTTCAATATGTATAAGAATTTTTTTGTTGCTGTTTTATTATTTTCAGCTGTGCAGGCAAATGCCCAAAAGGCGAAAAAAACAGTATTTATTATTGCCGATGGTATTCCCGCTGACTTAATTGAACGTTTGGATTTACCAAATATTAAAAAAATTATTACCGATGGAAGTTATACCCGAATGTCGGTTGGTGGAGAAAAAGATGGCTATACTCAAACGCCAACCATATCTGCGGTAGGTTACAACAGCCTGCTTACAGGTACCTGGGTTAATAAACATAATGTGCCTGATAATGATATAAAAGCGCCAAATTATAATTATCACAATATTTTTAGGTTGCTTAAAAATGAATATCCCAATAAAAAAACGGCTATATTTTCTAGCTGGACGGATAATCGAACCAAGCTGCTGGGGCACAATTTAAGTGCGGCAGAGAACTTACAAGTTGATACTTATTTTGATGGTTATGAGTTAGATACGGTTCGGTTTAAGCATGACAGAGCCAGAGAATTTATGCATAAAATAGATGAACAGGTAATTGTAGATGCTGCCAGAACAATTTCCAAAGATGCGCCAGACCTTTCATGGATATATTTAGAATATACGGATGATATGGGTCACATGTACGGTGATAGCCCGCAGTTTGAAATCGCAATAAAAAAGTTAGATGTACAATTAGGCAAAATCTACGATGTGATACAACTGAGAAAGAAAAAGCATAATGAAGATTGGCTAATGATTGTTACTACTGACCACGGTAGAGATGAAAAGACAGGAAAAAACCATGGCGGTCAAACTGCAAGGCAACGTTCTACCTGGATGGTTTCGAATTATAAGCCTTTAAATATTTATGCAAATTATTATCGCCCTGCAATTGTAGATATCATGCCCTCTATAGCCAGGTTTATGAACATCAGTTTACCTAAAGAAGTTAGAGATGAAGTTGACGGAACGCCATTTATTGGTGAGGTTGCTATCGCCCAGGTAGAGGCAAATTATGTACACGGCAATATCGATTTAAATTGGAAAGCTTTAAAAAACGGTGGTAAAGTAAAAATATTTCTCAGCACTACCAATAATTTTAAAACAGGAGGAAAGGATGAATACCATCTTTTACAAGAAGTTAATGTTGCTCAAAAACATGCATTCATTAACATAGAAAAATACCCGTCAGATTTTTATAAGATAGTTTTGGAAACTCCAGAAAATACGGTAAACAAATGGATTGTATTAAATGCTAAAATGAAATAGTCAGGCACACCATATTTCGGAAATGTTTAAAGCTGAACAAGTGAATCTTTTGAGTTTGTCGACCCATTCTGGTGGCTGCTTGTATCTGTGATAATTCGAAAGTCCAGAAAGCCTATCCACTGCGCTAATGGCAAGAGAATGAAGCGATAGTGGGTGGTATCATCGGGATTTTTAGTAGAAATTAAGATTTGATGGAAGAGCGATTTTACCAATGGATTAATTAACTTCAAGCCTGCCTTCGTCCATATTTTTACCAGCGAATTCTAATAGCCATTTCGGAGATAACTCCAAATGCATTCCTCTGGTGTAGCCCCTAGGCTTCACGTTGTAATGCGGTTCTTGGCAATTATGGAAAAGTAAGCTGCCAGGAACGTATTTATGGTGATCATTTTTATTTATTTCAGAAACCTTGCCAGCAATTAGGAAAGTAAAGTAAGCGTTGTCATGATAGTGCCAATCAACGAATTCGTGTGTATATTCTGTGTTGGTGATGATGAGTCCGTCTAATTTTATGGTTTGATCGGTATGACCAAAAAAGTTTCCCGATGTAAGCTTTTCCATTGATGATTTTAGCTTTAAGACGCAAAAAGTAGATTATCGTTACAGCCAGCATGGCTAGTGCGTACCTTACCTATTGACAAGTGTTATAATGGCATTTCAGTACACCTGACCATCAGATGGCTTCCGAAAAAAAATTGATGAGAACGATAATTGAAGTATTTTAAAGGATTTAAAGAAGTCCAAAATGGATTAGTATTCAAATTTCTCGAGTTTCTAAAAATTATCTAACTATTATTCTATCGTTAGATTAAGTTATAGAATCATTTCCATGCTCTAATGAGCGTATGCGTTCCTTATTTTGGTTCATCATTTGTTCGAGTTTTTTCACCGAGGTCTGAAGGTATTTTGTCGATAACAATTTTGAAAGTAAATTAACTACGCGTTCACTTACAAAAAACTGGAATAGGATGATTGTAATAAAAAATATATAATGTGCTAAAACCAGATGATCTTCACTATGCTTTACAGGTAATAGGCCAATTTTGCTGGCTAAATAGTTGAAAAAGAGGGGTACAAGTAAAAGTGGAACTAAATAAGCTAATTGAACCTTAAGACGGTTTGATTTTTCTGCTGTTAAGATATCTTGGGTGTAGCGGGCAAATCTGTAGGTCATAGGTTGCAGCCTGTTGATTTTAGCTTGTTCGAGTTTTTCTAGAGATTTTCCATGTGCGATGTCTGTGCTGCTTATGCGCTCTAGAAGTTCCTGTTCAGCTGCAATTAATTTTTCCTGTTCCTCAACAATTGACTCCTGCTCACTGATAAGTTTTTCCATCAACTCCAAATCGTCGGGTATTCCGCGAATAAGTTTCTGATCGGCAGCAATTATACGATTGTCAACCTGTTTAAATTGTTGCTTCAATCCTTCAATCTTTGACTTGCAGTCTGATTTTTCCACCAGGTAATCTTCTGTGATTGTCTTTAGCGTTGTGCGGTATTCAAGTTCTGAAAGATTGGTTTCATTTATCAGGAAGCTTGAATAGAGCTTCCTCAACGTTTGGTAATTTTCCTTCACGGAAAGCTCTGGTTTGGAAAGGGATCTTTTAAAGTCTTCCAGTTCTGAAAGCGAAAGAGGATTTACAGGCATCGGCAGCATAATAATGTCTAAAAATAGCTAAATTTATCAATTGAGCAGAAACATATCTAGCAAAACAAGGCTAATTCTCTACCTATATTTTCGAAAGTTCAGTGTCGTTGTATTGTTTCTCTAAACCAATTTAATTGCTCCTCCTTTAACCAATTTTTAATTATTTGTTAGTTCCTCAACCTTTTATGCCATTAATTTGATTTTATTGATGGTGCTCTAAGTGCTCAAAATATATATCTGATTTCAACATCTATCGCTATCCAATGTGACGAAAATTTAAACAATTGGCCAATTTAATTTAATCAAAATTTAATCCGTAAAAAACTCACCTGTTATTAATTCCTTACTTGCACTAATTCTAGTTTAACATTTATCGAGCGCCTTATTATCCCTTATAATCTACTTTACCTTGCAGAAATATTACATAGTCTAAGCTCGTTATTAATTATATTTGAATAATTTATTTATATTTAAATAAAAATATTCTAACCAAATGTGTTTTAAGCCTTTTGAATGAGGTTTTGTTATCTGAGCCAAATTAAATGAGAAATTTTCTAATTTTTATTTTTATATTATTTTCTACTGAAACAATAACCAAAGCTGCTGGCCTAGCGCCAAAAACCAAAACCATCTATGTTTCCTCGCAAAGCGGTCAACGCGTAGGTTATGGAGCCAAGCGATTAATGGATGGTTTAATAAAAGCTGGTTTTCAGATTAAATTTACTGTTATTGATTACCAGAATAAAGTGCCAAAAGGAGCTAAAGGAATTGTAATTTCAACAGTTAACGATAAAGTTTTATTTTCTCAATTACCAAATTCAATTAAAAAAAGTGCTTCGGAAGCAGGTAAAGAGGGTTTTTCTATTTCTTACGCTAAAGATGGAAACTTATATATTGTAGGCGCAGATTATTCTGGAACCTTGTACGGCTGTTTGGAATTGGCTGAAAAAATTTCGGAAACGAGGAGTCTTCCAACAAAAATATCCATCACCGATCATCCAGAAATGGTTTTAAGGGGAACTTGTATAGGTTTGCAAAAACCCGATTATCTTCCTAGCCATGATGTTTACGAATACCCTTATACTCCAGAAACTTTTCCATGGCTTTACGATAGATCTTTATGGATAAAGTATTTAGATATGATGGTCGAAAACCGTTACAATTCGCTTTATCTATGGAATGGGCATCCGTTTTCTTCTTTGCTAAGACTAAAGGATTATCCTTACGCAGTTGAGGTAGATGCCGCTACACTAAAAAAAAATGAAGAAATTTTTCAGTTTTTAACACATGAAGCTGACAAACGTGGAATTTGGGTGATACAGATGTTTTATAACATCATTATTCCAAAGCCTTTTGCTGATAAACATGGCTTAAAAACACAAGATAGAAACCGTCCGATTGTTCCTTTAATTGCCGATTATACCAAGAAATCGATTGCTGCATTTGTAGAGAAATATCCAAATGTTGGTTTGATGGTTGCGCTTGGTGAAGCGATGGAAGGTGTTGGTCAAGACGATATCGATTGGTTCACCAAAACCATTATTCCAGGCGTAAAAGATGGATTGAAAGCCGCGGGAATAAACGAAGAGCCACCAATTGTGTTGCGTGCCCATGATACAGATGCACCATCGGTAATGAAGGCCGCTTTGCCGCTTTATAAAAATCTTTATACAGAGAATAAATTTAATGGTGAAGCGCTCACCACGTATGCACCTCGGGGTGCTTGGGCAGAATTGAACAGAAAATTGGCTGATATTGGAACCGTAAATATTTCTAATGTTCATATTCTGGCAAATTTGGAGCCTTTTAGATATGGATCAGCAGATTTTATTCAAAAATCAGTGCAAGCGATGAATAAAATTTATAATGCAAAAGGTTTGCATTTATATCCACAACACAGTTATTGGGATTGGCCTTATGCTGCCGATGATGTGAAAGGGAGGATTTTGGAAGTAGATCGTGACTGGATTTGGTACAAAGAATGGGCAAGGTATGCCTGGAATTCAGATAGAGATCGCCCACAGGAAATTAAATACTGGGGCAAACAACTGGCTGATAAGTATGGGTCGAGTTTAGCCGATGGAAAGTCAATTTTGAATGCATATGAGGAGTCTGGAGAAATTTCCCCTAAACTTTTACGTAGGTTCGGAATTACCGATGGTAACCGCCAAACGCTAACGTTAGGAATGTTGATGACACAGCTAATTAATCCTTATCGTTATGGTGTATTTACGTTGATGTACGAATCTGAAGCACCAGAAGGTGAAATGATTATAGATTACGCAGAAAAGGAATGGAAAAAGCAAGGTCATATTGGCGAAACACCAGTTCAAATTGCAAAAGAAGTTGTTGAACATGGCAAAAAAGCACTGGCTTCTATTAATGAGGTAAGAGCAACTAAGGATACGGCCGAGTTTAATCGGTTGAAAAATGACATGTATTGCTATGATGAAATGGCAAATTTCTATGCTGAGAAAGTGAAATCGGCACTTTGGATATTGCGTTACAAATACAGTAATAATGTTTCAGATTTGGAACAAGCAATACCTTTTCTGCAAAAAAGTGTAGATCATTATACCACCTTGGTTAAATTAAGCGAAGGCAGTTATTTGTATGCCAACAGCATGCAGACCAAACAGAGGAAAATTCCCATGCGTGGCGTTGATAAAACGTTCATTCATTGGAAAGAAATGCTACCTGTTTTTACAAAAGAATTGAACCATTTTAAGCGAAGCATTGATTCCTTAAAATCCGTAAATCCCAATACAGTTGTGAAGATAATGCCATATAAACCTGCAGAAGTAACGGTGATAAACGAGGGAGAAAACTATCTTATTGATAAAAATGTAACGGTTTTTGCTGATACAAATATTCAAATTAAAGAAGTTACCGCAGAATTAATTGGTTTAAAAGGAATTAAGTTAGCTAAGGATAAACAGATAAAAACAGGAACGGAAATAAAATTTACCTCAAAAACTCCTGTTAAATTATTGGTTGGCTTTTTTAATCAAAAGGATCCTAAATACCTGGCCTCACCACAACTGGAAACTGATGCCAGCGCAAATAATTATGGTCAATCGGAAATCAAAATTTCAAATGCCTTGGTTTTGAATGGATTTCCACCTGTAAATGTTCATGCTTACTCTTTTGCAGCTGGTGCGCACACTTTAAATTTAGGCAAGGGTGAGTGTTTGGTGCTGGGTTTTATTAGTGATAAGCAGGAATTAAGGATATTTAATGCGGGTTTGGATGGTCGTGGAAAAGATATAGATTGGTTATTTGAATAATGGTAAACACAAGAAAGACATTAGCAACTGTATTTTTGTTAGCGATAGCAACAATTGGCTTTGCGCAACAGAAATCTATTTTAGGCACAGAGAAATTGAAGAAATATGTGGAGTATTTTAATTCGATAGATACTGAAGCTGTAAAAAACCATGTGCCCAATGCAGCGGCTTTTTCATGGTTGGCAGATCAAACACCATTGTTTGAATGCCCAGATTCGGTTCTGGAGCAAAATTACTATTATCGCTGGTGGACGTATAGAAAACATCTCGTTAAAACGCCAGAGGGATATATTTTTACAGAATTTATCGAGCCAGTTAAACATGCTGGTAAATACAACTCCATCAGCTGTGCATTGGGTCACCATATTTACGAGGGCAGGTGGCTAAAGGATAACAGCTATTTAAAGGACTATATAAAATTCTGGCTTTATAAAGCTGATGCTGGACAAACAAAACAACGTTTTCATCAATTTAGCAGTTGGATAGATGATGCAGTTTATAAAAACTACCTGGTTAAACCTGATCAAGCTTTTCTAAAGGAAATTTTGCCAGCATTGGATAGAGATTATGAAAAATGGGAAAATGAAAGACAATTGAAAAATGGTTTATTCTGGCAGAATGATGTAAAGGATGGGATGGAAGAATCGATTAGTGGTTCTAGAAAAGACCAAAATCAGCGGCCAACCATCAATAGTTATATGTATGGGAACGCGATTGCTTTAAGTAAGATTGCTGAAATGTTCGATGATCAATCTTTGGTCTCAAAATATCAAAGTAAAGCAGTGGCAATTAAAAAACTTGTTCAGGATAGTTTGTGGAATGCTTCATCGTCGTTCTTCGAAACCAGAAAAGCCAAAAATGGTTTAGCAAATGTGCGTGAGGCAATCGGTTTTACGCCTTGGGATTTCAGTCTGCCTGACGATAAGCCGATTTATGCAAAAGCCTGGAATCAACTTTTAGATACCGCAGGTTTTGATGCGCCGTGGGGGTTAACCACTGCTGAGCGAAGAGATTCGACTTTCAGAACACGTGGCACAGGTCATAGTTGCGAATGGGATGGAGCACTTTGGCCATTTGCCACTTCTCAAACCTTAAAAGGATTATCAACATTGCTCACGAATTATAAAAATCATGGTAAAATGAATGCTGAAGTTTTTTATAACGAATTGCATCAATATGCTGCATCACATATTAAAAATGGCAAGCCTTATATTGGCGAATATCAGGATGAAAAAACGGGAGAGTGGTTAAAAGGCGATAACCCAAGGAGTAGTTTTTATAATCATTCTACATTTAATGATTTAATCATTAATGATTTGATTGGGATTAAACCACGCGAAGATAACATTCTGGAAATTTATCCATTAATTCCTAAAAACCAATGGGATTGGTTTATACTCGATAATGTTTCATATCATGGCAAGATAGTTACTGTATTATGGGATAAAACAGGTCTTAAATATAGTAAAGGCAAGGGTTTTCATCTTTTTGTAGATGGTAAGAAAATTTATCAATCAAAAACGATGAAACCTGTAAAAGTTCCCATGAACTAGTAAATAAAATAATTAAAGATGTTTAGGATATTCAATAGGGCTTTCAAATTTTCAATCTTACTTGTGTTATTATTGGGCTATTCTCTTTTTTTAAATGCTCAATCCTTTTACAATGTTTTAAAATACGGAGCCAAAAACGACAGCAGTAAATTGGCAACAACCGCCATTAGCAATGCTATTAAAGCCGCATCCAAAGCCGGCGGTGGTACGGTTTATTTCCCTGCTGGAAAATATTTAACTGGTGCTATTCACCTCAGGAGTAATATTACCATCTTTATTGATGCTGGTGCAGAAATACATTTTAGCGATAATTTTGATGATTATTTGCCTATGGTTAAAAGCAGGTATGAAGGTGTTGATGTAACTTCATTTTCGCCTCTTTTCTACGCCTACAAAGTTGAAAATATTTCGATAATTGGTAGGGGCTTAATTGATGGACATGGAAAAAAATGGTGGGATTTTGTAGAAGGATATAAAGAAGGTCAGCCTCGTTCGAAATGGCAAACTACTTTTGATGAATTAAATAAAGATATTTTACTACCTGATGATGCAAAGCAAATGAAGCGTGGATTTCTTCGTCCGCCTTTTATACAGCCTATGTTTTGCAAGAATATCATAATCAATGGAATAACCATAAAAAATTCTCCTTTCTGGACCATTAACCCAGAATTTTGTGAGAATATTAAAATTCATGCCGTAACCATCAGTAATCCACATTCGCCAAATACAGATGGAATTAATCCTGAATCTTGTAAAAATGTTCATATATCCGATTGCCACATCAGTGTAGGCGATGATTGCATTACCATAAAATCTGGTAAGGATGCGCCGGGTAGAAAAATGGCAATCCCTGCAGAAAATTATACCATAACAAATTGTACGATGTTATCTGGCCATGGTGGCGTTGTTATTGGTAGCGAAATGTCTGGCGATGTTAGAAAAATTGCCATTTCAAATTGTGTATTTGATGGAACCGACCGGGGTATCAGAATTAAAACTGCAAGAGGGCGGGGAGGAGTTGTAGAAGATATTAGAGTAAGCAATATCATCATGAAAAACATTGGTCAGCAGGCAATTGTATTGGACATGCAATATACAAAAACCAATCCTGAACCCGTTTCCGAGCGAACACCAAAGTTTAGAAACATCCATTTCAGTAATATAACCGGGCAGGTTAATCAAGCGGGTTACTTAAATGGATTGGAAGAAATGCCGATAGAAAATATTACGTTTAATGATATCAATATGGATGCAAAAACTGGTTTTAGTATTGGATATGCAAGCAGAATCGAATTTCATAATGTAGAAGTCAACACTGAAATTGGTGCTGCGCTTTCGGCATCTAACGTAAATAATTTAACCATTGATAATTTCAAAACCTACACGCCACTAGTAAAATCTGCAGTTATCGACTTAAAAAATGTTAGTGATGTTTTTCTATATAATGCTTTTCCGACTTTAGGAACCAACACTTATTTGAGGTTAAGTGGCGATAAAACTAAAAACATTTCTATTGGTAATAATAATTTTAATAACGCTAAAAAGGGTGTTGTTAAAGAGCAAGAAGTCGCAGAAAATGTTAGGGTAATTTCTGGCGATAAGGGACAATAATAAATTTAGATGGCAGGATTAAATGTGAATCTTTCTTGGAGGCTGCTTATATGCATTGCTTTGATGTTGCTAAATTTTAATGTTTATGCACAGAAGAATACATCATTATGGTACACCAAACCTGCAGAGAAATGGACTGATGCCTTACCAATAGGGAATGGGCGTTTGGGAGCAATGATTTTTGGTGGTGTAGATAATGATCACATTCAATTTAACGAAGAAACCCTTTGGACAGGGAAGCCAAGAAATTACAATAAAAAAGGCGCATCTGCTTATCTACCACAAATTAGAAAATTACTATCAGCAGGTAGACAAAAAGAAGCAGAAGATTTAGCCCAGAAAGAGTTTATGGGGCTACAAAGTGAAACCGGAGATAGAGCAAAGTGGGTTAGAGAAATGCAATCTGAAAAACGGATTAAAGGAGATCCATCGCTCCCAAATTTTGATGATAGCAAATGGAAAACCCTTCAGGTTCCATCTTATGAAGGTTGGGAATTGGTTGGATTGGCTAATGTAGATGGTGCTGTATGGTTTAGAACAACATTTATGGTTCCGGCAAGTTGGCTTGGTAAAAATTTAGTTTTGGATTTGAACCGCATTCGCGATCAGGATTTCACCTATATCAACGGTGCTTTGGTGGGTAATACAGATAACCTCGAACCCAGAAAATACATTATTCCTGCTGAACACATCAAAGCTGGTACAAACTCAATTGCTATTCTGGTTTTAAACTATTTTGACAAGGGCGGAATAGCTGGCTTCAAGGATACCAAGAGACACATTGGAATTTTCCCAGAAGGTTCAAATGTCGAAAATGGTGTATCATTAGTTAAGCAATGGAAATATAAAATTCAGGATGAAAACCCGCCCGAAGTTCCACAATACCAGGCAAGCTATCAGCCATTTGGTGATTTAAACCTAACGTTTAAGCATGGTAAAAATCAAATAACCAATTATAAACGTTCCTTAGATTTAACGACAGCGATTGCAAAAACTACTTATTCAGCCAGTGGAATTACTTATTACAGATCGTATTTTGCTAGTGAACCTAGTCAGGCAGTTGTTATCCATTTAACGGCAAGTAAAACCAAATCTATCACCGTTGATGCAGCATTATCAAGCATTCATCAAAAATCGCAGGTAAAAACATTAAGCAAAAATTCTATTGCGCTACACATAACCGTAAAAAATGGTGCTTTAAATGGTGAAAGTTGGTTAAAAGTAGAAACGAAAAATGGTTCTATTAAAATCCTTAACAATAAAGTTAGCATTGTCGGTGCCAATGAAGTTACATTTTATTTAACTGCAGCAACTAATTTTGTAAACACGAATAATGTTTCTGGCAACCCTAATTTAATAAATTATAGCCGTCAATTGGGTCTTAAAAGTAATAGTTATGAAATTGTTAAGCAAAAACACATTCAAGAATATCAATCTTATTTTAACACACTCAGTGTAAATTTCGGGTCTTCTGTTAATGATAAGTTGCCAACTGACTTACGTCTGGAACAATTTTCTACATCTATCGATCCATCGTTTGCAGGTTTGTACATGCAGTATGGAAGATATTTGTTGATTTCAAGTTCGCGGCCAGGAACTCAGCCTGCCAATTTGCAGGGCATTTGGAATGATTTGCTTACACCACCCTGGGGTAGTAAATATACCACAAACATTAATATGGAGATGAATTATTGGCCATCAGAAATTTTAAATTTATCTCGGTTAAATGAACCACTATTTAAAAAAACTGAAAGTTTATCTCTGGCAGGAAAAGAAACGGCCAATGAATATTACAACGCCAAAGGTTGGGTTCTGCACCATAATACAGATATATGGGACGGTACAGCGCCTATCAATGCCTCCAATCATGGGATTTGGGTAACAGGCGGCGGTTGGTTAAGTCAGCATTTATGGGAACATTATTTATTTACGCAGGATAAAAAATTTCTGAAAGCAGAGGCCTATCCCTTAATGAAAGGCGCAGCAATATTCTTTAATGATTTTTTGGTAAAAGATGAAAAAACTGGATGGCTTATCAGCACACCATCAAATTCGCCAGAAAACGGAGGATTAGTCGCTGGCCCAACAATGGACCATCAAATCATCAGAACACTTTTTAAAAATTGTATTGAAGCATCGAAAGTGTTAGGAGAGGATGAAGAGTTTAGCAAAATGCTTGCACAGAAGGTTGCCCAAATTGCACCAAATCAAATCGGTAAGTTCGGGCAATTGCAGGAATGGTTAGAAGATAAAGATGATACGACCAACAAACACCGTCATGTTTCGCATTTATGGGGCGTTTTCCCTGGAGATGATATTACCTGGGAGAAGGATAAAAAAATGATGGAAGCAGCTCGGCAGTCATTATTATATCGTGGTGATGATGCAACAGGATGGAGCTTGGCATGGAAAATTAATTTCTGGGCAAGATTTAAGGATGGCGATCATGCCATGAAACTAATTAAACTATTGCTTAAACCGGCTCAAAATGGAGCGGGTTCTTATTTAAATTTATTTGATGCGCATCCACCATTTCAAATTGATGGAAACTTTGGCGGTGCCGCCGGGATTGCCGAAATGATAATGCAAAGCCATCAAGGCTATATTGAAATTTTGCCTGCGTTGCCTGTAGAATTACCTTTTGGAGATATAAAAGGTTTTTGCGCAAGGGGTGGCTTCATTGTCGATTTGATTTGGGATAAAGGAAAGTTAATTGCCTTAAACATAAAATCAACAGTGGGTGGAGCATGTAGGATCAAATATAAAGATAAGCTAACTAGTATAAACACAAAAGCTGGCGAGACATACAGTTTTAACGGAGATTTAAGGTTGCTATGAAGGATTTGAAAAAATTAGCTGTGAAGACTTTTGAAATTTCCACACAAGTTCTTTGGAAGATTTACGAAGTTTCCGATCGCTTAGGCCTTTTAAACTTCCTAAGTGTAGCATGGCGCAGAAGCCTGATAAATTTTTTATTCCTATTTCTATCAATTCCAATTTCAGCTCAAATCAGAAAAGATATTTCATTAAATGCAGATTGGGTTAGCATCGCAGATGAAAAGAATATTAATGCTTTTGCTGGTTTTGAAAATGAAACCTACAACACAGCCCATTGGAAAAAAATCAGCGTTCCGCATAACTGGGATCAATATGAAGGTTACCAGCGAAAACTGCATGGCAACAAACATGGCTACGCTTGGTATCGTAAAACATTCAAGAGCAATGAAATTAGGCAAGGAAAAAGATTTTTTCTATATTTTGAAGGTGTAGGTTCTTACTCTACAATTTGGCTAAATGGTAAAAAAGTTGGTTTTCATGCAGGTGGAAGAACTACTTTTACCTTGGATGTAACTGCAAATATCAAATTAAATAATCAAAATAATGTTTTAGCTCTGAGAGCAGATCATCCAGCAAATATTCAGGATTTACCCTGGGTCGATGGCGGTTGTTCTACCGAACGCGGTTTTTCTGAAGGTTCGCAACCTATGGGAATTTTCAGACCAGTGCACTTAGTTGTAACCAGCGAGGCAAGGATTCAACCGTTTGGTGTTCACATCTGGAATGATGATAAAATATCCAAAAAACTTGCAGTCTTAAACATCGAAACTACTTTAAAAAATTATGGTGTCAAACCAAAATCTCTAATTATAATTTCTCAACTGATAGATAAAACAGGAAACGTTATAAAAGAATTAAAAGCTTCCAGGTATATTGCTGTAGGGAAAGAAATCTTCATTTCTCAACAAATCGATGACCTGAATAATCCAAAACTTTGGTCGCTCGAAAATCCATACCTCTACACCTTAAATACAAAAGTTATTGAAAATGGCAAGCTTGTAGATGAAATTAAAACACCTTACGGCATCCGATGGATAAGCTGGCCAATAGGAGATAAAGCCAATCAAAAGCAATTCTTTTTAAACGGAAAGCCAGTTTTTATAAACGGGATTGCAGAATATGAACATCTGATTGGTCAAAGCCATGCATTTTCGCCTGAGCAAATAAAGTCAAGAGTGATGCAAATTAAGTCGGCCGGATTTAATGCATTTCGTGATGCACATCAACCTCATAATTTGTTATACTCAGATTATTGGGATAAGCTAGGTGTTTTATGTTGGACGCAAATGGCAGCACACATTTGGTATGATACACCAGAATTTAGAAATAACTTTAAATCGCTTTTAACAGATTGGGTAAAGGAACGAAGAAATAGCCCCGCTGTGGTTTTATGGGGATTAGAAAATGAGAGTACCTTGCCCGAAGATTTTGCTAAAGAATGTACCGAACTGATTAGAAAGTTAGATCCAACCGCTTCATCTCAACGCAAAGTTACAACGTGTAATGGAGGTAAAGGAACCGATTGGGATGTGCCGCAAAACTGGACAGGAACCTACGGTGGTAATCCTTTAACCTATGGTGATGATTTGCAGAAACAGGTTTTAGTTGGGGAGTATGGTGCCTGGAGAACCATCGATTTACATCATTTAAATCCTGGCGAAAAAGGTTATACAGAAAACAACATGACTAGTTTAATGGAAACGAAAGTTCGTTTGGCAGAATCAGTTAGAGATAAAACAGCAGGACATTTTTTTTGGCTTTATAGCTCTCACGATAATCCTGGAAGGGTACAGGGCGGTGAAGGGCTTCGGGATTTAGATAGAATCGGACCAGTTAACTATAAAGGTATGTTTACCCCTTGGGAAGAACCAACGGATATTTATTATATGTTCAGGGCGAATTACGCTCCAAATAAAACCGAACCAATGGTTTATATAGTATCGCACACCTGGCCGAATAGATGGACTAAATCTGGAATAAAAGATAGCATTGTTGTTTATTCAAATTGCGATGAAGTAGAACTGTTTAATGATGTAAATAATAAATCGTTAGGAAGAAAAATTCGGGCTGGAATTGGTACACATTTTCAATGGAATAAGCCAGATATAGCTTATAACCTGCTTTATGCTATTGGCTATGTTGATGGAAAAGCAGTTGCCAAAGATTATATTATATTAAATAATTTACCTGAGGCGCCCAATTCCAATAAACTAACAGCTGATAAAAATATCTTTAAGGCAAACCCAGATTATAATTACCTGTATAGAATAAATTGCGGCGGACCAGATTATAAAGATAGATACGGAAATCTATGGTATAAAGACCAGCAAATGGAAAATGATGTAAATTATGGCTCAACCTCATGGACTGCTGCATTTACCGGAGTTCCGGATTTTTTTGCAAGCCAGCGCAGAACCTTTTCTCCAATAAACGGTACCAAAGATTGGAACCTTTTCCAAACCTTTCGGTATGGTAGAGACCAGCTTAAATTTGAATTTACAGTACCAAAGGACGGAGAATACTTGGTTGATATGTATTTTATCGAACCTTGGCTGGGTATAGGTGGTGGTATTAATGCTCAAGGAATGCGTTTGTTTGATGTTGCCGTAAACAATAAAATAGTAATAAAGGATTTAGATATTTGGAAAGAAGTTGGAACAAACTCGCTTTTTAAAAAAACGGTCAAGGTTTTTGCTAAATCGGGTAATTTGACCATATCTTTTCCCAACGTAAAAGTTGGCCAAGCTTTAATTTCGGCAATTTCAATTGCTAGTTTAGATAAATCACTTAAGATTGTTCCTAAAAGTAATGCATTGATTTCATCAGATAAAAATTTTAAATCTTCAAGCTGGATGGATATTGGTGATGAACAATATCTGGATAATAACATCAAATTGACTGAATTACCGCCTAATTTCTACGGTGCAGAGTGGATTCAATCAAAGTTAAAACATCAAAAATTTAGCTTCCGCGTTAATAAAGAAGCTGACGTATTTATAGGAATTAAGGAGGGAAATACCGATACATTTATTGGCTTTGAGGACACAAAAACCTTTGTAAAAAACAGTGCGGAGCAAAGTTTCAAAGTTTATAGAAAGAGGTGTGCAAAGGGAGAAAATGTTGATCTGGATGAGAACATTTCAATAGTTGCCATAATACCACCAAGCAATTTAGAGCCTGCATACGATTTGAAAACAGTTACAAGTTATAAAGCTACTGATGCAACCATAATTGGTGATGGTTTGGTAAAAGAAGAATTTTTAAATAAACAGCGAGTTGTTTTTACCGGCACAAATAAAGATGTTTTAGAATTTAAAATTGGAGTGGGCGTAGCCGATACCTATTCGCTAACCATTAAATATCATAATCCTGGTGATAAACCTTTAAAAGCTAAACTTGAATTTTCATCTGCTGATGGCACCGGAATGAAAACGGAAAATGCCGAATTTGTACCAACTAAGGATGGAAAATGGAATTATTTCAATACCAATACGGGCAGCATGATAAACGCTGGAAGTTACAAGCTAAGGATAATTGCTACAGAAAGCAAAGGTTTATTTATCGATGCTCTTGATGTTCAATAAGGTAATATGATATAGTTTATAGCCAAAATCTTATATAAATAACAAAATATGGTAATGCATATTTGTTTTGACCAAATTATTAACGAGCCAACTGATGATTAAGGGATTACCTGTATTCGATCTTGCTATAATCTTCATTTATCTTGTTGGAATGATATTGGTTGGTTTTTATTTCTCTAGAAAAAATAAAAACACCGAACAGTTTACAAAGGCATCTGGTCTTATCCCGGGCTGGGCAATAGGTTTATCCATTTATGCAACCTTTTTAAGCAGCAATACATTTTTAGGTGTGCCCGGCAAGGCTTTTGGAGGAAACTGGAATGCGTTTGTTTTCAGTATATCTATGCCTTTTGCTGCCTGGATAGCCTCAAAATATTTCGTTCCATTTTATAGAAATAGTGGAGAAATATCAGCCTATACGCATTTAGAAAACAGATTCGGTGCGTGGGCAAGGGTATATGCTGTAATTTGTTTTTTACTTACCCAGTTGGCAAGGATGGGGTCTATTTTTTTTGGTATAGCTTTAAGTTTGCAGGCATTAACCGGCTTTTCCATGCAAATCATTATGGTGGTAATGGGAGTTTGCATTATACTATACACAGTTTTAGGTGGTATTGAGGCTGTAATATGGACAGAAGTTGTGCAGGCAGTTGTTAAAACTTTTGGTGCATTACTCATACTGTATCTCATTATTTCAAATATGCCTGGTGGTGTTTCTAAAATTGTAGCTATAGGTCAATCGGCAAATAAGTTTAGTTTAGGTAGCTTAAAACCCGATTTTATTGGCTCATCATTTTGGGTAGTTTTGTTATATGGATTTTTTATCAACCTAAACAACTTTGGGATGGATCAAAATTATATTCAGCGTTATCACACGGCTTCATCAAGCAAAGCAGCATCAAAATCTATTTGGCTATGTGTATGGCTCTATATACCTGCTTCACTATTGTTTTTTATTATAGGATCTTGCTTATACGCCTATTATGAAGTTACCCCGGATTTGATACAATCCATAAAGCATCAGGTTGCATTAGAACGATTGCCAATAAATTCTTCGCCTGCTACTATTTTAAATTTAGAAAATACACTTACTCCTGCTGATTATGGAGATAAAATTATGCCTCATTTTATGGTTACAAAAATTCCTGTTGGTTTAGTGGGCTTGATTGTTTCAGCGATTTTATCGGCCGCAATGAGTACCATCAGTTCGGGTATGAATGCATCGGCAACGGTATTTTCAGTTGATATTTACAAGCGATACATCAAGCCAGATGTTACAGAGCGGCAAAACTTATCGGCACTGCATATTGCAACCATAGGATTTGGACTATTAGGTATGCTTGCCGGCATCGCAATGATTGGTGTAAAAAGTATTCTTGATGTTTGGTGGGAACTTTCAGGAATTTTTGCCGCCGGGATGTTAGGCTTGTTTTTACTCGGGATTGTAAGCCGGCAATCCAAAAATCATGAGGCAATTATTGCGACTATGATTGGTATTGCAGTAATCATCTGGATGACTTTTTCTTATCTGCTGCCAACAAAGTATGAAGCTTTCAGCTATCCGCTGCACAAAAATATGATAATTGTAGTGGGTACTTTAACCATCTTTTTAACAGGCATTATCCTTACAAAATTGAAGAATAAAAAAGTAACTACTACCAATTAAGCTGATCAAATCTATAAATTATAACCCTCCAAAATAATGGAAAACTCAGAAAAAGGGTTCATCCCTGTAATGCTAACGCCCTTTTTAAATAATGGCAATATAGATTATGATGCGCTGACCCAACTTACCGAAATTTATTTACAAGCTGGTGCATCGGGCTTATTTGCAAATTGCCTCTCGAGCGAAATGTTTGAATTAACGGATGGAGAAAGGATTCAATCCATTAAACATGTTTTAAAAGTTGTTAATGGTGCTGTACCCGTAGTTGCAACAGGAACTTTTGGTGGTACCATTGTTAAACAAGCAGATTTTATTAAAGGAGTTAGCGATTTAGGTGTTGATGCAGTAATTGCAATAACAGGTTTACTAGCACAGGAAGATGAAACCGATGAGGTTTTTAACGAGCGTGTTTTTGATTTGTTGAAGCAAACAGATTCAATTCCCATCGGGTTTTATGAGTGCCCTGTTCCCTATAAAAGGATTTTGAAACCGAAGCAGTTGAGCGATTTTGTTGCAACAAACCGAGTGATTTATCACAAAGACACCAGTTTGGATTTGCATCAAATTAAGGAAAAATTAAAACTTACGGAAGGATATAAATTCGGTTTGTATGATGCTTATATTGGTCATGCAGTAGAATCACTGAAGGCTGGGTCTTCAGGTTTATCTTGCATACAAGGCAATTACTTTCCCGAGCTAATTGTATGGTTGTGTGATAATTATAATAATGATTCCTTTGCTGAGGAGTTATCTTTAGTACATAAATTTTTAGTTGATAATATGGAAGTGATGCATCATGTTTATCCTATGGTTTCAAAATATTTCCTGCAAAAGCGTGGATTAGATATTTCTACTTTTACTCGAAGAGCTGTTGGAAACTTAACACCAACCATTATTGAAGGAGTTGAAAAATTATTTGATGATTATACGGCATTGCGTAGCCAATTAAATATTCAGGTATATATTTAATAGGTAATTGTTCTGACACATTAATTTAAGTACTTCCTTTTATAATCTAGCGGCGTCATCCCAGTTACTTTTTTAAAATGCCTGTAAAAGTTAGAAACGTTATTAAAGCCACAATCAAAACATATCATTTCAGTAGGTAACTTATTCTCTATTAAAAATCTGCAAGCATGGCTCACCCTAATTTCTATTAAAAAATCGTAAAAGGTTTTCTTAGTCATTAATTTAAAATACCTGCAAAAAGAAGTTACGCTTAAATTGCTTAATGA
Organism: Pedobacter jejuensis; assembly: GCF_003725795.1. Taxonomy (GTDB): domain Bacteria; phylum Bacteroidota; class Bacteroidia; order Sphingobacteriales; family Sphingobacteriaceae; genus Pedobacter; species Pedobacter jejuensis. Next base: position 158,208 of record NZ_RBEE01000023.1, read on the forward strand.
TGCAACCTCATCAAGTGTAATATCCTTTTTGTAATTGCTCAGGGTATAATTGCAAATTTTATTTATACGAAGGGTTTCCGATTCATTTGATTGATAGAAGGTGTTTTTGCTCGCTACAATGGTTTCAAATTCATCTGTTTCGGCCAGTGTTTTTAAAATAGACAACAAAATAATAACCCTATCTAAATTTGCGGCGCTAACGGCTAAATGCATTAAATCTACCAGCTTTTCTTTTGTAGAACCTTTAATAACCATTCCGCTTTTTGCTTTCTCAAATAATTTAGGAATTAAATATGCTTCAGGTAAATTAATCAGGTATTTCCCTAAACAATCGGGCAAGAAATGGATAACCATTGCTTCGGTATTTAAATCGGCATTGCCTTGAAAATATTCATCTTTACAACGCCAGGTATGCGGTAAATTTTCTCCTAAAAGAATCATTTCATCAGGTTCAAAATTACTGATATTGTCGCCAATAAATCTTACACCTTCGCCCTTAATCACGTAATGCAACTCCAACTCTGGGTGGTAATGCCAAATATTTCCAAAATCAGGTTTGATATCATGCCTGATACTAAATGAACTTTGAAGCGTAATGGGAACTTTGTGAAAATGAGGTTTCATAAGATGATTTATATTTGGCTACTTTCAGCGAAATAATGTTTGGGCACATCATCAGCTTAAAGCTCTAAAGTTAACCTATGTGATGATAATATCCTATATTAATTTGCTAAAAAGTTTCATTAAATAGTAATCTTGATTGCTGAGTTTTGTATATAGCCCAATGGGCGATAACCAAAATATAAACCTACAAATTATTCTAATATGAATATTTTGTTTATTAATGAATTATTAAAGGCGATTAATCTATAAAAATTTCTGTAGTTTTAAACACAAAATCTGATAGAAAGTTGGTCGATTTTGATATGATATGTTTTTAATATAGACAATTTTCTAATACCATTTAAACACATTTTACATTAAAAAATTACATTGATTAACAATAAATACGCAATGAAAATATCAACACTGGTTTTGTTTTTAATGCTCTCAAATATTGCCGCAATGTTTGCGCAAAATAAATCGGCATCTGTTGAGGATAAAGTTAAATACACAAAAGTAATTACTGAACGTGCTGAAAAAATTGTGAGCTCACTTTCTTTAAGCGATGTAGCAAAATCGCAAAAAGTAACTGCTACTATTAGAGATCAATACAGTAACCTCAATGATATTTACGCCGAACGTGATGCCGAAGTAAAATCAATTAAAGAAAAATATAAAGATGATAAAGCTTTACGCGATACTGCAATTGCGAAAGTAAATCGTGGTGTAGAATCTTCCCTTTCAAAGCTCCACAAAAAATACATCAATAAGCTTTCAGCTAATTTAACTACAGAACAAATCGACTTAGTGAAAAATGGCATGACTTACAATGTTTTGCCGATAACTTATAAAGCTTATCAGGAAGAAATCCTAACCTTAACAGAACCTCAGAAAAAACAAATTTTAACCTGGTTAACAGAAGCCCGAGAACATGCAATTGATGCGGAATCATCTGATAAAAAGCATGCCTGGTTCGGGAAATATAAAGGCAGAATTAATAACTATCTCTCGGCTGCTGGATATGATTTAAAGAAAGAAGGAGTAGAGTGGGAAAAAAGGCGTAAAGCAAAAAGTAATGGCCAAGGTAATTAACCTGAAGCCATAATTTTCGCTTAAAAAATTTTTCGCTTTTTTATTTAAGAATATAATATTTATATATGAATTTTATTTCTATATTGTAGTGCTTTAAAAGTAGTTAAATTATTAACCTTTAATAGGTTACCTTATATGATAACAAAGTATAAGCTTTAGTGCAAAATAATTTTTATAAGCTGTTTTTGATAGAAAAATGAAGTATTAATATACTTTCTAACCAAATAATAAATAGAATTATAACAAAGAAATGAGCCATCTTTATCTAAACGCCTATCCCGGTTTTTATAAAAAGGTATCTGTAAATTTTCTTTAATGATATAAAAGCATTTAAAATTTTAATTTTTTAGCTCAACACATAAATATTTCTTTCTTAAACAGATAAACGTAAAGCAAATAATTGCCGGAAAATATAATGCTTTAACAGCATTAAAAACTAACCAAATAATACATATGAACTTAAAATTTTTACGCAAACTTTCTTTGTCCTTGCTGCTCATGCTTTTGGCAAGTTCAATTCTATTTGCTCAAGATCGAAAGATTACGGGTAAAGTCGTCGATCAATCAGACGGAACTGGCATTCCAGGAGTTAATGTTAGCTTAAAGGGTATTCCGAGTAATGTGAGTACCAATGCAGATGGCGTTTACACCATTCAGGTAAAATCCAATGCCGATGTTTTGGTTTTTTCATACATCGGTTACTTAAGGCAACAAATTGCAGTTGGTGCGCAAAGCACAATTAATGTAAGATTGGTGTCTGATAATAAAGATTTAGAAGATGTAGTTATTGTTGGATATGGTGTACAGAAAAAAGCGTCATTAACCGGGGCAATTTCTACGCCTGATTTAAAAAAGGTTGAAGATATTCCAGCTTTAAATATGTCATCAGCATTAAGAGGAACTGTTGTTGGATTAAGTGTGTCAGGTGGCGCTCAACGCCCTGGTCAAGGAACAACAATTACCATTCGAAATCCTGTTGCTTATGCTAAAGATGGCGGGCAAGGAACAAATCCAATTTTTGTAATTGATGATATCATTAGAACCCAAACTGATTTTGACCTTTTGGATATTAACGAAGTTGAAAGTGTTGCGATTTTAAAAGACGCAGAAGCTGCGGTATTCGGTGTTCAAGGTGCAAATGGAGTAGTGCTTGTTCGTACTAAAAAAGGAAAAATTGGTGCGCCAAAACTTTCTCTAAGTACTTCGCTAGGCGTTTCTACTGCTACTACAATGCCTAAGTTTATGAATTCGTCTCAATTGGGTACGTTTTTAAATGATTACACTCAGGCTTCAGCTTATATACAAACGGTGCCGGGTGTGCCTGTTCCTAATTTTTACAATGCCGATGGTTATTTGGTTAATGGTACAACCGGTGTTGTAGCCACAACAAGAAATGCCAATTGGTTTACTCCTGATGAATTGGCTTACTTCGGTAATAATAGTCACGATTATTTCAATGAGGCTTTTAAAGATGCTTATGTCTATCGTACAGCATTAAACATTAGCGGAGGTTCTGATAAAGTAACCTATTTTATTGGCGGCGATTATGTAAATCAAAATTCAAACTTTAAAGGAATTAATTCTTATAAATATGGCTTAAGAGCTTCAGTTGAAGCAAAACCAGCCAAAGGATTGGTAACATCATTATCATTAAATACAAATGTTGGTTATTCCCGTAGCTATTGGTACAAATTAACTAGTACCTCAGAAAACTTAGACAACGATGCTGCTTCTTTACAAAATGTACAGCCTTGGCAAGAATATTTCATCAATGGTAACCCAGTTATTATTGGTGGTAGCAATACAGGTGGTAATGATAACATCAACTTTTTTCAAATTCAAAACTCAAATAACTTTACCGGTGGTACAAGTACCTCAACCAATATCCTAGGTAAAGTAACTTACGAAATCCCTGGTATTAAAGGCTTGATGGCTACGGCAACGTTTAATAAAAACTTAAATAGTGCTAACAATAAGCAATTTGGTACAACTTTCGTTTATTACAAGTATGCAGGTTTGGGTTCAAATAATCATATTCCCGGCGGCGCACTTCTAGGAACTTTTAATGTACTAAATGGCGATAAAGTTCGCTTAAACCCAACCTTTGCAGATTCTTATCAGTTTGATGGAGGTTTAAATTACAACCGTAGTTTTGGTAAACATAACATCACTGCTCTTGCATTATTTGAGCAACGTGAACAATACAGCGAAGGTGTAGCTGCAGAAAGTACAGGAGTTGTTGTTGGTGCGTTACCATATCAAACTTTTACAACAGGGGTAAGCAGTTCTACACAAACGGGTCAATTAGGTCAGGCTGGTTTTCAGGCTTTTATTTCTCGTGCAAATTATGATTATGATGGTAAATATTTAGCACAATTGGTATTTCGTGCCGATGGAAGTTCGAGGTTTGCTCCAGGTAAAAACTGGGGTTATTTTCCTGCGGCATCAGTAGGGTGGGTTTTATCAAAAGAAGCTTTTATAGCCGATAATTTTAAATGGATAGATCAATTAAAAGTTAGGGTATCGGTTGGTTTATCTGGTGTAGATAATACAAAAGCATATCAATATTTAGCAAATTACAATTTAGGAACTGGTAGCAGTGGTGGTGCTGTTTTTGGCGAAGGCGATAGAAGTGTAGCAATTAAGCCAAATTTAGCTATCCCAAATGCAGATGTAAGGTGGAACAAAGAACTTAAAACAGATTATGGTGTGGATATGGCTTTCTTAAAAAATCGCCTGTCGTTTTCTGCAGATTATTTCTTTAACCGCGGAACAAATATTTTAACAGCTTTAAACTCTTCAGTACCAGCAACAATTGGTGCAACCACACCAACCGAGAACTACAATAACGTAAATACATTCGGTTACGAATTTTCACTTGCCTGGAGAGATCGTATTGGAGAAGATTTCACTTACAGCTTTAGTCCCTTCTATTCTTGGTCTGATAACAAAGCGTTAAAAGTAGATCAATCTGCAAGCATTATTGGTACGATACAAGATGTAACTGGTCGTTCTACAGATTTAGGTGTTTTCGGATATAAATCGTTAGGAATTATTAGAACGCAGGCAGAAGCTGATGCAATCATTGCTCAAAGGGCTACTGCCGCTGGCGGTTCTGCAAATGTTAAAATTTTAGGTCAGCCTTTGCAGCCAGGTATGATAAACTATGAAGATGTGAATGGTGATGGTGTTATCGGAACAGATTTGAAAGACCAGTATTATGTTAAAGACCGTCAAAATAACCACAACAGCTTAGGTTTAAACTTTAGCGTTGGTTATAAAGGTTTAAATTTGAATGTAATCATGGGCATGTCCTGGGGTGGTTGGACAAATATTGATGGTTTAAAACCAGCAAACCAATCTAGCGCATCAACAGGTGCTTCAATTTACAATAATAGAGCAGTTTATTGGGTAGATCATTGGACACCAACAAACACAAATGCAACTTATCCAAATCCATTTTTCAGAACAAACTTCGAAGCAACTTCTGATTTTTGGTTGGTTAGCGCAACTAGTTTTAGCGTAAGCAGCTTAAACCTAAGCTATTCAATACCTTCAAAATTTGCTAACAAAATAGGCATGTCTAGCGCAAGGGTTTATGCAGTAGCTACCAATCCAATACAATTTATCAACCCATTTCCTAATGATTACAGAGATTTAGCTACATCATTATATAGCTATCCAACTCTAAAAACTTGGTCGTTTGGTTTAAACATCGGATTTTAATATTTATCACCATGAAAAAAATATTCATTATAACAGCAGCGTGTTTAATAGTTTTCGGATTAAGCAATTGCAAAAAAGTGCTTGACCAGCAAGATATAAGCACATTTACAGCAGATCAGGTATTTAACGATTCCACAACAGCAAAGCTTAATATAGATTACCTGTATAGCCAAAATCAACCTGGTTGGTTTGGTAACACGGGCGGGTCTATTCACGCAGCAGGTACTTATAACTTAACAGAAGAAGGCCAGGGTAGTAATAACTTTGTTTTGGGTACTGTGACTATAGAAAACGTTACAGACATAGGTGTTGCAAATACCACATCGAATGCGTACGGTAAAATACGTACCATAAATACATTTATTAGAGATATAAATGCCGGGACTTTAGATGCAGGGGTTAAACGTAGATTTGCTGCACAAGCCTATTTTTGGAGAGCTTACCGCTATTTCGAATTGGTAAAATTATATGGTGGTGTGCCATTGGTTTTAGTTCCGCTTGATGCTGTTGGCGACCAAGCTAAAAAAGATGCTTTGGTACCTAGAAGTAAAACGAGCGAAGTTTTTGCACAAATAAAAAAAGATTTAGATTCATCAGTAAAATACCTTCCTGGCAAATGGCCTAAAAAAGCCGATTATGGTAGAATTACTTCTGGTGCTGCTGCTGCTTTTATGGGTCGGGTTTTGTTAACTTACGCAAGTCCGCAATTTAACCCTAACAACGATGCAACAAGATGGCAATCTGCTTACGATGCAAATAAAACAGCGGTTACACTTTTATCTGCGAACGGTTACGGCCTTTATAACAAATGGGATTACACCATGTGGACTTTAGATGGAGCAAACGAAGGTGGAATTCCTCTAAACCCTGAATCGGTTTTTGTTACAGCATATAATACCACAAGTGCTGATGCTGCAGCAAATAGTAATACGTATGATAATGGTGCAAGACCACGTTCTGTATCTGGTGGAGGTTCTTTTAACCCAAGCTACGAAATGAGTTTGGCTTTCCCTATGGCCGATGGTAAACCAGCAGCCGGAACGGGTGCATCAACAAAATATCCTTATGCATTAAGTTCATTTTATAAAAACAGAGACCCACGCTTTTATCAAACCATTGCTTACAATGGCGCAACATGGGGCAGTGTTATGGGTTCTTCACGTTTGTGGACCTATTTCTTCTTCACGAATGCAGCGGGTACCACTAATAAATCTACCGAAGCAACTGCAAGTAATACAGGCTTTTATTTACGTAAAGGTGTTGATGAAAGTAAAGCTTCGCCTTCTACTTTTATCGGTACAAACTGGCCAGAAATTCGCTATGCTGAGGTTTTATTAAACCTTGCAGAATGTGCTGCGGAATTAAACAAAACAGGTTTGGCTGATGAATCTTACGCAAATTTAATAGCACTAAGAAAAAGAGCCGGATTAGAAGCTGGTTCTGATGGATTATACGGATTAACAGCAGGTTTAAACCGTGTTGATTTGGTAAATGCAATCATGAAAGAAAGACAAATCGAATTTGCATTTGAAGGTAAAAGATTCTGGGATTTGAGAAGAAGAAAGTTATTGGAATCTACCTTAAACGGAACGCGTAGAAATGCACTTGTAGTTCAATTAAGAAATACGGCTACATCTACAGATTATATTGCATTAACCAGAGAGGCTTCTGCCGCTGCATCACTCGATGCATTTTACACAAGCAACTTTATTGTAAGTTTAAAAGTGCTGGATAATCAGAATATAAATTTTCAGGCTGGTAATTACTTCTACGGTATCCCAACTGCTGCATTAAATAATAATATAAACCTGGTGCAAAATAACACTTGGGGCGGTGCGTTTGATCCACTTCAATAATTTTAGCTGATTAAAATAACATCTAAATCACAATCGTTCTCGATTTTATATTTGGTTTAAAGGAAGCAACTTATTGCTTCCTTTTTTTATTTAAGAATGTTACATTTATATATGAATTTTATTTCTATCTTGTAACGTGGCTATCAGGATAAAATTGAGTTGTTACAAGTGTTTTCTTTAATCGATAATATGATACAGTATTTAGAGAAAATTATACTGAAAACAACTTAAGATAGTATGCAAATTTGAAATATATTATACTTTCTAACCAAAATTTATAACAAAAGAACAATAGAACTTAGCTTCATATTTCAAAGGCCGGTAAAGATTTTTATTCGGTAAAAAATAAATGCTAAAATTCTTTTGCCACTTTAATGAGCTAAATACAAATGAAAAAGAACTTATTAAATCTGCTGTTTTCTTCAGCGTTAATACTCTCAACTGGTTCTGCTTTTGCACAATACCCAAATATTCCTGCTGATGTTAAAAAAACATCCGATTCGATGATGAAGGAAGCTTACTACCAATCAGATATTGCATGGGAAAAAGCTAAGCCTATCATTGCTAAAGAAGCTGCGGAAGGCAAACCTTACGTTCCCTGGGCTGGCCGACCAACAGATTTGCCACAGGCAGAAATTTTGGCTTTTCCTGGTGCTGAAGGTGGTGGCGCTTACAGTTTTGGCGGTCGCGGTGGAAGAGTTATCGTGGTGAAAAATTTAAATGATAGTGGTCCGGGTTCTTTGCGTGATGCCTGTGAACAGGGCGGAGCCAGAATCGTTGTTTTTAATGTTGCTGGTATCATTAAAATTAAAACTCCGCTAATCATTCGTGCACCATACATCACCATAGAAGGGCAAACAGCTCCTGGCGATGGAGTTTGTGTTGCCGGTGAGTCGGTTTGGTTGAACACACATGATGTAATTGTTCGTTTCATGCGTTTTAGAAGGGGTGAAACTTTTGTTGGTCGCCGCGATGATGCCATAGGCGGTAATCCCGTTGGCAATATTATGATTGACCACGTTTCTGCAAGCTGGGGGCTAGATGAAAACATGTCGATGTATCGCCACATGTATAACGACAGTACGGGTAAAATTGAGGATAAACTGGCAACAGTTAACATCACCATTCAGAATTCAATTTTTGCCGAGGCTTTAGATACCTGGAACCATGCTTTTGGCAGTACATTAGGAGGCGAAAACTGTACTTTTATGCGTAATCTGTGGGCGGATAATGGTGCCAGAAATCCTTCCATTGGTTGGAATGGCATTTTTAATTTTGCTAATAATGTGATTTTCAATTGGAACAATCGTTCTACAGATGGGGGAGATTATACCGCTTTATACAATATCATAAATAATTATTACAAACCAGGCCCGGTTACCGATTTGAAAGAGCCGATAAGTTATCGCATTTTAAAACCAGAATCTGGAAGAAGTAAACTGCCTTATGTAGTTTTCGGTCGTGCTTATGTAGAGGGAAATATCATCGAAGGCAATGAAAAAGTAACTAAAGACAATTGGAATGGTGGCGTACAGCTTGAAAATAAAAAAGGTGAATTGATGACTTATGAGCAATCATCGCCATATTTCGCAGCAATGCGGGTTAGAAAACCTTTCCCAATGGCCAAGATTACCATTTTGCCAACTTTAACAGCTAAAGACTATGTTTTAACTAACGTTGGTGCCAATTTACCAAAAAGAGACCCGGTTGATATTCGGGTAATTAAACAGGTTAAAACAGGTAAAATTGATTTTCTAGAAAATGTAAAACTACCTGATAAAAAAGATTTCGAACACCGTCGTTTACCAAAAGATTCTTATAAGATGGGCATCATCACTGATGTTAGTCAAGTTGGTGGCTACCCGGAATATAAAGGTACGCCTTATAAAGATGCTGATGATGACGGAATGCCCGATGCTTACGAGTTGAAAAATGGGTTGAATCCTAAAGATGCATCAGATGCGGCAAAAATTACCAAAATTGGTTATTCAAACATCGAAGTGTATTTAAATAGTGTTGTTCCGGTATCAACAGTAAAACCAAATTAACATGCGTAATTGGAATTCAATTCTGGCTGCCATTGCTTTGTGTGGTTTCGGCAATATCGCATTTGCGCAATACCCGGTAATTCCGGAGGCGATGGAGAAAAAAGCCGATTCTCTTTTAAAGAGTATTGAGCAGAAATCTGAATTACAATTTTTAAGAGTAAAGCATATTGTTGATGCTGAGGCAAAACAAGGCAAGCCATATATTCCATGGGCTGCAAAACCCAGCGATTTACCGCAATCAAAATTAGTGGCATTTCCCGGTGCTGAAGGTGGTGGCGCTTATGCATATGGCGGTCGCGGTGGCAAAGTTTATGTGGTAACCAGTTTAAATGATTCCGGCAAAGGAACCTTACGCGAGGCTTGCGAACAAGGTGGCTCTAGAATTATTGTATTCAACGTTTCGGGGATTATTAAACTAAAAACACCTTTAATCATTCGTGCACCATATATTACTATTGCCGGTCAAAGCGCACCCGGAGATGGGATTTGTGTTGCTGGCGAATCGGTTTGGATAAATACGCATGACGTGGTGATTCGCTACATGCGTTTTCGCCGTGGCGCTACCGATGTAACGCGAAGAGATGATGCCATTGGTGGTAATCCGGTAGGAAATATCATCATCGACCATGTATCGGCAAGTTGGGGTTTGGATGAAAATATGTCGATTTATCGCCATGTTTACGACCCAAAAGATGGCTCTAAACCTGTAAAACTGCCAACGGTAAACGTTACCATTCAAAACTCCATTTTTTCTGAGGCTTTAGATACTTACAATCATGCCTTCGGAAGTACAATTGGTGGTTTAAACTCTACTTTTATGCGGAATTTATGGGCATCAAATATCAGTCGTAATCCTTCCGTTGGTATGTATGGCGATTTTGGTTTCGCCAATAATGTAATTTTCAACTGGTGGAATAGAAGTGCTGATGGTGGCGACAACGCATCTTTTTATAGTTTTATTAATAATTATTACAAACCTGGACCCATAACGCCTGCAGGTGAACCCATTGCTTATCGCATTTTGAAGCCAGAATCGGGTAGAGATAAACGCTTTACAAATGAATTTGGCAAAGCGTATATAACCGGAAATATTGTTGAAGGAAACGAAAAAGTGACTTCAAATAATTGGGATGGTGGTGTACAGCCAGAAAGTAAGCGGGATAAGCAAAAGCTGTTGGATTCTATTCGTGTAGATAAACCGCTACCTATGGCAAAAATTTCCATCATCGAAACCAAAAAAGCTTACGATTATGTTTTGGCTAATGCCGGTGCAGCTTTGCCCATTCGCGATGCGGTTGATAAACGCATTGTAGAGCAGGTTTCAACAGGTAAAATACAACATGTTGAGGATGAAAAATTGCCAGCTTTTCAAAGTTATGTCAAGCGCCGCTTACCAGCAGATTCTTATAAAAAAGGGATAATTTCTGATATTGCCCAAGTTGGTGGCTACCCAGAATATAAAGGAACACCGTATGTTGATACCGACAACGATGGTATTCCTGATGCATACGAAATCAAGCATGGCTTAAACCCAAAAGATGGTAAAGATGCAGCGAAAATCACAAAATCGGGGTATGCAAATATTGAAGTTTATTTAAATAGTTTAGTAGAGGTAAATAAGGTAAGACCGGAGAAGAGTTGAGGGATGGAGGCACGGAAGATGAAGGGATGGAAGATGGATGAGGGTGTAAAGCAGAAAGCATAAGGTAAAAATAGTGGAATTGGAGAGATGGAAAAGGAAAGGATGGATGAGGGAAGATGAAGGGATGGAAGATGGATGAGGGAAGATGAAGGGATGGAAGATGGATGCTGGTGTAAAGCAGAAAGCATAAAGTAAAAATAGTGGAATTGCATATTAAGCTTGCTGTAGGGCTGTCGTCATGCTGAATTTATTTCAGCATCTTTCATGCCATAAAGACCCTGAAGGAATAGGGTGAATACCGTTAACAGAATGGTAGATAGCAATAAGAATTAGGGCTGTCGTCATGCTGAATTTATTTCAGCATCTTTCATGCTATAGAGACCCTGATATGATTTCAGGTTGACGACTGTTGATAGACTGTAGAGAACAATAAAAAAATGTTAAATACTAACCAAAAATATTACGTAACAAAAAGCTTTGACAACTTGATGCGCAACACGCCTATCAGGTTTTCAAAACTGATTATTCTATTTTATTTTCTTGGCATCAATTTAACATCATTCGCTCAAAAAATAAAACCTATCGAGCCACCAAAACCAATTTACAAAGGTAAGGTTGGTAAATTGGCTTATACCGCTGATGCGCAAGGAAACCGCATTCCTGATTTTTCTTTTGCAGGTTATATGGCTGGTGAAAAATCAATTCCAGATGCTACTGTTAAAGTCCTCGTTCCTATAAAAGACGGAGATGCTACTTTAAGAATTCAGTCTGCGATTAATTACGTGTCAAAATTACCCACCGGAAAAGATGGTTTACGCGGTGCAGTTTTATTAGACAAAGGAACCTACCAGGTTTCCGGAACGCTAAAAATATCAACTTCTGGCGTTGTACTACGCGGAACTGGAATGGGCGAAAATGGAACTAAAATCTTCGCTACGGGTTTAGATAGGATTGGGGTTATTAGAATTCTGGGCAAAAACGATAAAATACAAGAATCGCCGGTTGCCATTGCAGATAATTATGTTCCTGTAAATGCGACAAAAATCACTTTAACAAATGTTAGTGGCTTTAAAGTTGGAGATCAAATCATAATCAATCGCCCATCTACAAAAGAATGGATTGAAACCTTAAAAACAGTTGAGTTTGGTGGTGGAGAAAGCGCCTTAGGTTGGAAACCAGGAACCAGAGATATCCATTGGGATAGAAAAATTATTGCAATAAATGGTTCGGAAATTACAATCGATGCACCAATAACAACTGCTTTGGATGCTAAATTTGGGGGTGCAACCGTTTCAAAATATCAATGGAACAATAGAATTTCTCAATCCGGCGTAGAAAATTTAAAATTCGAATCAGATTATCATAAAGAAAATATTAAAGATGAATACCACCGCTGGACTGCCATTTGTTTGGAAAATGTTCAGGATGCATGGGTTCGTCAGGTTGTTTTTGAGCATTTTGCAGGTTCTGCAGTTAATGTACTCGAAACGGCCAGAAGAATTACTGTTGAAGATTGTAAATCCCTTAACCCAATTTCGGAGATTGGTGGTGAACGCCGCTACACTTTTTTAACTACAGGTCAGCAAACGCTTTTTCAAAGGTTATATTCGGAATATGGCTACCATGATTTTGCTGTTGGTTTTTGTGCTCCCGGACCAAATGTTTTTGTGCAATGCCAGTCGTATTTACCATTTAGTTTTAGTGGTACAATTGATAGCTGGGCATCGGGTGTACTTTTCGATATTGTAAACATCGATGGGCAAGCATTGAGTTATTTAAATCGTGGTCAGGATGGGCAAGGTGCAGGATGGAGTGCGGCAAACAGTGTTTTTTGGCAATGCAGTGCAGCAAGAGTTGATAATTTTCAGCCGCCAACGGCTCAAAACTGGGCTTTCGGTACCTGGGCTCAATTTGCCGGAAATGGCTATTGGGATATGTCGAACGAGCAAATTCAGCCCCGAAGCTTGTATTATGCACAATTGAAAGATAGATTGGGCAGTGAAGTGGATAACAGAACTTTTATATTGCCGATGGAAACCGAAGCCTCAAGCAGCCCCCCGGTTGATGTTGCACTAAAGCTTACTAAATTGGCTTATCAACCAGCACTTACGGTTTCTGAATACATCGATGCTGCATCTGAGAGAAACAGAATTCCTACAGAGCGTAATCAGGTAAAAAGTATTGATAATATTGGTTTGGATAAAGTTGTTCAGCCTGCAATGGCCGAAACCATGCGCATAAAAAATGGTTGGCTGGTTCGTGGTGATAAAATCATTTTGGGCAATCGGCAGGATGTTCCCTGGTGGAACGGCAGCGCTCGTCCGTACGGTTTAAAAAATACCAAATTTCACATAACCCGTTTTGTTCCTGGTCGCTCAGGGAATGGTTTAACCGATGATTTGGACGCTCTTACCGACTCAATGAAAAACGGTTCCGTTAAAATAATCGACCATAATTATGGCCTTTGGTATGATAGAAGACGAGACGACCACGAACGCATTCGCCGCATGGATGGTGAGGTTTGGGCGCCGTTTTACGAATTGCCTTTTGCCCGTAGCGGGCGAGATAGGGCCTGGGACGGCCTGAGTAAATATGACATAAAAAAGTACAACCTTTGGTATTGGGATAGGTTAAAAACTTTTGCAAACCTGGCCGACCAAAAGGGTTTAGTCTTAATCCATGAAAATTATTTTCAGCACAATATTATTGAGGCTGGGGCACATTATGCAGATTTTCCCTGTCGTACCGCAAACAACATCAACAATACTGGTTTTCCAGAACCGGTTCCTTATGCAGGAGATAAACGCATTTTCATGGCTGAACAGTTTTACGATATTTCTAACGAAAATCGCAAGGCAATACATCAAGCTTACATCCGTAAATGCTTAGAAAATTTTGATGGAAATTCTGGTGTCATCCAATTAATTGGTGCAGAGTTTACTGGTCCCTTGCATTTTGTGCAGTTCTGGTTAGATACTATAAAAGAATGGGAAAAGGAAACGGGCAAACATCCAATTGTGGGTTTAAGTGTAACGAAAGACGTTCAGGATGCCATTTTAGCAGATAAGCAAAGAGCCGATATAGTTGATTTAATTGATATAAAATATTGGCATTATCAGGCAGACGGAACTGCTTATGCCCCAAATGGCGGCTTAAATCTGGCTCCACGACAACATGCCAGATTGTTAAAACCTAAAAAAGCATCTTTTGAAGAAGTTTATCATGCTGTTTCAGAATATAGAAATAAATTTCCTGAAAAGGCAGTGATGTATTCTGGTGATAACTTCGACAGTTTCGGTTGGGCAGTTTTAATGGCCGGAGGTTCATTATCTAATGTTCAAAATATTGATGCGGCTACACTTAATTCGATTTCAAAAATGAGAACCTTTCTTCCGGCAGGAAAGAATACCCAACAATACGGTTTAGAAAATGCGGGCAAAAATTACATTTTATACAACGCATCTACAGCATCTGCAACTTTAGATTTAGGCAAAATTTCTGGGAAATTTGTGGTAAAAATCATTGATGCCAAGAACGGAAGCCTACTGAAAGAGGAAAAAATTAGTGGCAATGCCATCGCTAAAATCAATAAAGTTGGAAAGGGCGATGAAGTCATCATCATCAATAAGATATAGCGCATGAAGATAAAATCTAAAATATTTCTTTTATCCATCCTAGCTTTGCTAACCTTTGGCTGCAAGAGAGAAGCTCATTTTGGTGATAAGAGTTTGTTGGTTTCTGAAAATGGAAGATACTTAACTACTGGAGATGGAAAACCATTTTTCTGGCTGGGCGATACGGCTTGGTTACTGTTTAGCAGATTAAATCGAGATGAAGTAAACACTTATCTGGAAGATAGAAAGCAAAAGCGTTTTAATGTTATTCAGGTGATGGTTTTGCATGATGTTCAGTCTAGAAACACCTATTTAGATTCTTCTTTAGTTCGTGCTGATGTTTCAAAACCAGTGGTTACCCCTGGCAACAATCCGCAGGATACTGTGGCTTACGATTATTGGGACCATATCGATTATGCTGTAGATAAGGCTGCAGAAAAAGGACTTTACATGGCCTTAGTGCCAGTTTGGGGTACAAATGTGAAAGTGGGTAAAGTATCAGCCGCACAGGCCAAAGTTTATGCCGAATTTTTGGCCAAACGATATAAAGATAAATGGAACATCATTTGGTTAAATGGTGGCGATATTAAGGGTAGCGATGGATTAAAGGTTTGGAATACAATTGGTGAGACCTTAAGAAAAAACGACACCAATCATCTGCTCACTTTTCATCCACGTGGACGAACAGCTGGCTCGGCATGGTTTCATAAGGCAAAATGGAACGATTTTGATATGATTCAATCTGGCCATCGCCGTTACGATCAGGATACCTCTAAAAATGAAAAACTGCATTACGGTGAAGATAACTGGAAATACATCGAGTCTGATTATAAGTTAAAACCCACAAAACCAACAATTGATGGTGAACCATCTTACGAAGGTATTCCGCAAGGTTTACACGATACAACCGAAGTTAGATGGACAGCTGCTGATGTGCGACGTTATGGTTATTGGTCGGTTTTTGCCGGTGCTTTTGGATACACTTATGGCAATAACGCGGTAATGCAAATGCATAAATTTACCGATAAAAAACCTGCTTATGGCCCTAAAGAGGAGTGGGCTACAGCAATTAATGCACCTGGAGCGAAGCAAATGCAATACCTGAAAAATTTAATGCTTTCTCGCTCATATTTCGACCGAGTGCCCGACCAAACTTTAATAGCCGGCGAAAACGGTGAAAAATATGACAGGGTATTGGGCACCAGAGGTGAAGAATTTGCCATGCTTTACACCTATACCGGAAGAAATTTTAGTGTACAGCTGGGTAAGATTGATGGAGATGATGTAAAGGCAACATGGTTTAATCCACGAACTGGAAAAAATATTGCTATTGGCGTATTCGAAAATAAGGGAATTAAAGCATTTAACCCTCCTGGTGAACCTGCAAATGGTAATGACTGGGTTTTGGTTTTGGATAGTGAATAGATTACGGAGTTTGGCGTTGCGTGTATGCCCAAACCGTCATTGCGAGGTACGAAGCAATCTCCTTGATAGGTTAAGGCGGTCGTCATTCTCAATTTTATTGGAAATCATAAAATGAAAGAACTGCTAAAAGATTAAGAGTTACGCCTAAAATGGAAATACGAGGCGAAATAAGCAATGTGCAAAGAATAACATAAAAACAATTAGTGTTTAAATCAAATTTCATATCATCCCTTCGTTTAGCTGTAATCGGCCTGGCCTTCTGCGGATTTACTTCATGCTCAAAACAAGCCTATTTATTTACATCTTTTCACGAACCAGCTACAGAAGGTTTAAGATTGCTGTATAGTTACGATGCTTACCACTGGAGAGATTTGAACAAAACTTTTTTAAAGCCGGAAGTTGGTACTCAAAAGGTTTTACGAGACCCATCGATTGCTCAAGGCCCAGATGGAACTTTTCACTTGGTTTGGACATGCAGCTGGAAAGGCGATAAAGGTTTCGGTTACGCAAGCTCAAAGGATTTAATCGTTTGGAGCGAACAGAAATTTATTCCGGTGATGGAAGGCGAACCAAAGACCGTTAACGTTTGGGCACCAGAAATTTTTTATGATGATTATAAGCGGGAATTTGTAATCATCTGGGCATCCACTATTCCTTTTCGTTTCGCAAAGGGTATTGAAGATGAAGAGAATAACCATCGCATGTATTCCATTACGACAAAAGATTTTGTGGGTTTTTCGAAACCTAAACTATTTTTAGACCCGGGTTTTAGTGTAATTGATGCGGTAATTGTAAAACGAGCAAGCAAAGATTTTGTATTGGTTTTGAAAGACAATACCCGCCCGAATAGAAATTTAAAAGTGGCTTCAGGGAAAGATGCATTAGGTCCTTACGAGAATGTTTCTCAAACTTTTAGTCCCAAATTAACCGAAGGGCCAACGGTGATTAAAGTGAAAAACGATTGGTTGATATATTTCGACGCTTACGGGCAGAAGATTTATTCGGCATATAAAACCTCTGATTTTAAATCTTTTAAGGATGTGACTTCAGAAGTTTCCATCCCTGAAGGACATAAACACGGAACGATTATAAAAGTGAAGAGGAAAATAATTGAGGGGTTGAAGCATGATAGATAGTGTTTAAAAAGGTCGTCATGCTGAATTTATTTCAGCATCTTTTGGAAAAGCAAATCATAGAGACGAACCAAAAGAATTAGCATAATAACATGATAATAGTTAAAATACTTTTTTTATTTCTAGCTTTTGTATTTGCGATACAAACCTCGCAAGCGCAAGATACCGTACGTTATACTGGTAAAACGTTGGTTAATGCAGATTATCACCACGGGCAACTTACACCGGTAGTGGGGGTGCATAATATCCAAACTTTTAGAGCGAATAGAGAACATCCGGAATGGGCAGAAAATTTTGGCTGGACATACAACCATGCGCCAATGTTAGCCTATTGGAACAACAAATTTTACGTCGAATATTTGAGTGATAAGGTTGGAGAAAGCATCCCGCCAGGACAAACATTGCTGCAATCTTCAAAAGATGGATACACCTGGACAAAACCCGATGTGATATTTCCCATTTACCGAATCCCCGATGGAACTACAAAACAAGGAAGAACAGATGTGGCAAAAGATTTAGATGCTGTAATGCACCAACGCATGGGTTTTTATGTTTCTACCAAGAATGTGTTTTTGGTTTTAGGCTTTTATGCCATCAGTTTCGATGCCAAAGACGACCCGAATGATGGACATGGAATTGGCAGAGCGGTACGCGAAATACAGGCAGATGGAAAATATGGCCCAATCTATTTTATACATTATAATCCTGGGTATTCAGCTCAAAATACCAAGTATCCATGCTTCGCTACAAGTAAAAACAAAGCTTTTGTTAATGCTTGTAAAGAATTGTTAACGAATAAGTTAATGACGCAGCAATGGAATGAGGAGGCTGATAGGAAAGATCCTTTAATAACCTTGCAAAAACAATACAAAGCATTTAGTTACTACCATTTATCTGATGGAAGGGTAGTTGGTTTATGGAAAAATGCCTTAACCGCAATAAGCAATGATAACGGAAAAAGCTGGCCGGAAAATGCCGCAAGAGCACCGGGTTTTGTAAATAGCAACGCTAAAATCTGGGGACAAAAAACTGCTGATGGAAACTATGCAACAGTTTATAATCCTTCAGAATACAGATGGCCCTTAGCCATTTCAACCAGTAAGAACGGTTTGGATTATACCAATCTTTCCTTGGTGCATGGCGAAATTACCCCAATGCGCTACGGTGGAAATTACAAATCTTATGGTCCGCAGTATGTTCGTGGAATTATTGAGGGAAATGGAAAACCCGCAGACGGAAAGCTATGGGTAACCTACAGCATGAATAAGGAAGATATCTGGGTTTCTTCGATTCCTCTGCCAGTTGAAACCGAAGTTAAACAACATATCAATGACGATTTTAGTAAAATGTCCACTAATTCGGTGCTCGATAAATGGAATATTTATAGTCCGGTTTGGGCGCCTGTTAAAATAGAAGGCGGTACATTGGTTTTAAAAGATAAAGATCCTTTTGATTATGCGAAAGCTGAAAGAGTATTTCCAGCATCCAAAAAGATTATTACTTGGTTTTCGGTTACGGCCAATCAAAACAACTTTGGTTTGTTGGAAGTGGAACTTCAGGATGCTAAAGGGATGGCAACTGTTCGTTTAACGTTTGATACGGCAGGCGTGCTAAGTGCAAAAGCTGGGGCCCGCTATAAAAACTTCATGAAATATGAAGCGGGAAAAACCTATGATATTAAATTGAAACTGGATGCTTTTACCAGATTCTACACCGTAAG
Source organism: Pedobacter jejuensis (assembly GCF_003725795.1). Classification (GTDB taxonomy): domain Bacteria; phylum Bacteroidota; class Bacteroidia; order Sphingobacteriales; family Sphingobacteriaceae; genus Pedobacter; species Pedobacter jejuensis. The sequence goes on from NZ_RBEE01000023.1 coordinate 177,067, forward strand.
CATTAACGGAAAAGATGTTTTAACAAGTTTAGCATTTCAACCCGTGGCTGAGGTTTCTCGTATTGTTTTCCGTACTGGTGATGTACGTCGTTTTCCGGATGTTGATACCCCTGCCGACCAAGCCAATGATTTGAAAAATGCTGGAGAGTCAGAACAAAAAGAGGCCGTATTTTCTATTAAATATTTAAAAACGGAGGGATTTTAAGATGGTAAGAATTAGAAGACAAATCGTCATTGCGAGGAGGAGCGGCAAAGCATTCTCATTTCAGAATTCTGGTTATGTCAACTTACACAATCCCGACTTTGTAATATCGACCGCGTCGGTATGCCCATCATTCTGTGTTACGAAGCAATCGCTCTTATTATTACTCTTCTTTTTCTTTACTATCTCCGCAAACGCCAAAATCCTTTTACCTCAAATTTTATCCAGTAATATGGTTTTACAACGTGATAAACCCATCAACATTTGGGGTTTTGCATCACCAAATGAAAAAGTGGAAATCACATTTGCTGGTCAGAAAAAGCAAGCCATCACTGATAAAAATGGGTACTGGCTGGTGGTGTTGGCTCCGTTAAAAACATCGGCTCTGCCTCAAACGATGATGATTTCCGGTACCAATACAATCCAATTAACCAATATTCTTGTTGGCGAAGTTTGGTTATGTTCAGGGCAATCAAACATGGAATACGCCATGCGAAAATTGGCGAAAATTCCTAAACCAAAAAATGAAAAATTAGGTTTCCCTGCTGATGAAGTGGAACTGGCAAAAAATCAGCAAATCAGGATATTTCTGGTGAATCGCAAACAATTGAGCAAGCCAGATTCTGTTCATAAAAGCTGGGCTGTTGCGCAAGATTCTGCTTTGCGTTCGTTTTCTGCCGTAGGTTATTTTTTCGCGAAAGAATTGCAAAGCAAACTTGGTATTCCAGTGGGGGTAATTTCTTCGGCAGTTCCTGGCAGTGCCATCGAACCATGGATTACTGAAAAAGCGTTCGCTGCTGAACCTTACTTCAACGATAAAAAAGTCGGAAACGACCCTGGCAAATTCTACACACCAATGGTTGAACCGCTTACCAATTTTAAAATTCGTGGAGTTTTGTGGTATCAAGGAGAAACCAATTGCTTTTTAAACGAAACACTGAGCTACTCTTATAAAATGAAAGCTTTGATAAAAAGTTGGCGTAAGGCTTGGGGTGAAGAATTTCCTTTCTACTACGTGCAAATTGCTCCGTTTAATTACAGCAAGCAAAAAAGCGATAAAGTTACCTTAACAGCAGATACCGAACCGAATTTTTGGGAAGCACAAGCACAGTTGTTAAGATTGCCAAACACTGGCTTGATTTCGACAAACGACTTAAACGATTCGAATGATGATTTGCACCCAACTTATAAATGGGAAGTGGGTAGAAGATTGGCACTTTGGGCTTTAGCTAAAACATACTATCAAAAAATAGACTTTTCAGGACCGATTTATAAATCATTTTCAATTAAAAACGGAAAAGCATTTGTAGATTTTTATTACCTGAATACACAGGCTCCAATTACCGGTTTCACCATCGCTGGTAAAGATGGAAAATATGTAAATGCTGATGCAATAGTTAAAGATGGGAAAGTAGTGGTGTCATCAACAGCTGTAAAAGAACCTGTTGCCGTTCGCTACAATTGGACAGAAAATCCAACCGGAAATTTTTACAGCAATGGATTGCCCGCTTTGCCTTTTAGAACCAATAATCCGCTAACCACTCAATTTAAGGCCAATTAATGAAAATCAGGTTTACACTTTTCCTTTCTTTAATGATGATGTTTTGCTTTGTACATGCACAGCAAAGCGAAAAACTATATCTATCAGGAACTGGAAATGACAATACGGTAAATTGGGATTTTTTCTGCACCGAAGGAATGAATTCTGGTAAATGGACCACCATACCGGTTCCTTCAAATTGGGAATTGCAAGGTTTCGGGAAATACAATTATGGCTTTAATAAAGAGGCAAATAAGGGAAAAGAAAAAGGATGGTATAAATATAAATTTACAGTACCATCAAACTGGAAAAACCGAAAAATAAATATTGTGTTTGAGGGCTCAATGACGGATACTGAAGTTATAATCAATGGTAAATCGGCAGGTGCAATTCACCACGGTTCTTTCTATGTTTTCAAATATGATATTTCTAAGCTATTAAAGTTGGGAGAAGAAAATTTACTTGAAGTAACGGTTTCTAAACATTCTGCAAATCAATCGGTTAATGAGGCAGAAAGGAAAGCTGATTTCTGGATTTTCGGTGGTATTTTCAGACCGGTTTATCTAGAATCTTTGCCACAAACCTATATTGAAAGCGTTCAGATTGATGCAAAAGCAAATGGCGTTTTCACAGCAAATATTTTCACTTTAGGCCAAGCCGATAAAGTTAATATTGAATTACGCGACGCAAACGGAAAGCAATTTGGTAGTGAGTTTTCTGCAAAAATAATGGCTGGTGTTACTAAAATTGAACAGGAATTTAAAAACCCGGCGCTTTGGTCGTCTGAGTTTCCAAACCTTTACCACGCCATTTTTACTTTAATAAAAAATGGAAAAATTATTCATCAAATCTCAAAAAAAATAGGTTTCAGAACCGTTGAAGTAAGGGAGCGTGATGGTGTATATGTTAATGGTGTAAAAATGAAATTTAAAGGGGTAAATCGCCATTCGTTTTATCCATCCTCGGGCAGAACAACCAGTAGAAAAATTAGCATTGCTGACGTTTCATTGATGAAGGAAATGAATATGAATGCCGTTCGAATGTCGCATTACCCACCTGATGGTCACTTTCTAGAAGTTTGTGATTCCCTTGGTTTATTCGTGATGGATGAATTGGCTGGCTGGCATGGCACTTACGATACACCTACAGGAACGAAATTATTTAAGGAAATGATGGCAAATGATGAGAATCATCCATCTATTATTTTCTGGGCAAATGGAAATGAAGGCGGCCACAACCGTGAACTAGACCATTTATTTACTGAAAATGACCTGCAAAAACGCCCTTTGATTCATCCCTGGGAAGTGTTTAATGGTTTTGAAACTACGCATTACCGCGAATTTAATTATGGAATTGGCAACTATGACCACGGCCACAATATTTTAATGCCAACCGAATTTCTTCATGGCATGTGGGATGGTGGTCATGGTGCTGGAATAGAAGATTACTGGAATGCCATGTGGAACAATCCATTGTCGGCAGGGGGTTTTTTATGGGATTTTGCCGATCAGGCGGTAGTTCGTACAGATAAAAATGACGAGTTAGATACAGATGGAAATCATGGTCCAGACGGAATTGTTGGTCCTTATCATGAAAAAGAAGGCAGTTTCTTTACCATTAAAGAAGTCTGGAGCCCCGTTTTTGTGGAGAAAAGAGAAATGACTTCAGGTTTCGATGGTTCATTTCTATTGGAAAATCGTTATGCTTTTACCAATCTCAACCAATGTACTTTCGATTGGAAATTGAAGAAATTAAAAGCAGGAACCGATGCTGAATTTAAAACCGGTAAAGCCGATGCGCCAAACATCAAACCTTTTGAAAAGGGGAAACTTCAAATCAATCTTCCGGCAGATTGGAGGAGTTTTGATGCTTTGTATCTAACGGTTAAAGATTTTTATGGCAAAGAATTATTTACCTGGAGTTTCCCGATTGCGTTACCGAAAGATGATGCTGATAAAATGGTTGTTAAAACGGGTTCATCAAAAGTAGTTTTAAAAGAATCGGCAATAGCTTACCAGGTTTCTGCCAATGGGATTCAATTAACTTTTGATAAACAAACAGGATTACTACAGCAGGCTAAAAATTCAACAGGCGTTATCCCTTTTTCTAATGGTCCGGTTTTGCAGGAAGGCATTAATAATTTTAAAAACTTCACAGCAAAAATGGTTGATGGAAATTTAATTATCTCATCCACTTATGATAAAAAAGATGGTTACAATACTTTGCAATGGACAATTTATCCTTCGGGTTGGTTAAAAATGCAGGTTAAATATTTTCCTTCTGCTTACTTCACCACTTTTGTAGGTGTTAACTTTTCCTATCCTGAAACGGAAATTAAAGGCGTTGAATATAAAGGAAATGGACCCTACCGCGTTTGGAAAAACCGAATGAAAGGTACCGAATTTGGTGTTTGGAAGAAGGATTACAACAATTCTGCAACGGGTGAACCGCCCTGGCAATATCCAGAATTTAAGGGTTATTACTCCAACATGTACTGGTGCGAATTTATTGGTAAATCGCAAAATTTTAGAGTGATAACCGATAGAGAGGACATTTTTTTGAGGCTATTCACGCCTAAAAAATCAATAGATACGGAGTACGATAATATGAGTCCTACCTTCCCAAATGGAGATATTTCTTTTATGAATGGTATTTCGGCAATTGGTACAAAGACGCAAAAACCAGAAACCACCGGGCCAATGGGTATGAAACATGTGTTTTATGATTTTGACAAAGAACCAAGCAGAGCATTGGATATGACATTTTATTTTGATTTTTCACTTAACAGCTCGTCATTGCGAGGAGGCACGACAAAGCAATCTCCTTAAATAATTTAATAAAAGAGATTGCTTCAGCTCGCTCATTACCAGCTTCGCATAGACGACCGTTGAAAAAACTAGCAAAATTTAAAAATAATAGAACTTAAATGAATCTTAAAATCTACATAGCAATTGTAAGCATCTGTTTTCTAAATATTTATATTTCGGAAGCGCAAGTTGCTGTGCAAAATACAACGTGCGAAATGCTTGTAAATCCTTTAGGTATTGACGAGCAAAAACCGCGTTTTGCATGGCATATTATGGCTAAAGAAAGTAATGTAATGCAAACCGCATATCAGATTTTAGCTGCATCAACTGAAGAAAAACTGAAAGCAAACGATGGCGATATCTGGGATTCAGGAAAGGTTAATTCTGATGAATCAATCCACGTCGCTTACAATGGAATAGTATTAAAAAGCCGCATGAAAGTTTATTGGAAAGTTAAAATCTGGACAAATGCCGGTGAAAGTGACTGGTCTGCAAATAACTACTTTTCGATGGGCTTGTTGTATTATAAAGATTGGCCGAAAGGCTGGATTGGTTATGATAGCGCTTTCCCGTGGGATAACATTAAAACCGATTCCCGCTTATCTGCAAGATATTTTCGAAAGGAATTTCAAAGCACTAAAGCCATAAAATCTGCCACGGCATCCATCATTGGTTTAGGTTTATATCAATTGTATATCAATGGAAAAAAAGTTGGCGAAGATGTTTTATCGCCATCACCAACTGATTATACAAAAAACGTAAAATACAACACGTATGATGTGACCAAATACATCCAAACGGGAAAAAATGCAATTGGTGCTATTCTGGGAAATGGTCGGTTTTTCGCAATGCGCCAAAACGAAAAGCCTTATAAAATCAAAACGTTTGGTTTCCCAAAAATGCTGATGAATTTAAATATCATTTATACAGATGGCACGACAGTAAATATTGATACGGATGACAGCTGGAAATTTACTGCTGGTGGACCAATCAGAACCAACAACGAATACGATGGAGAAGAATACGATGCAACAAAAGAGGCAACGGGTTGGGATAAAAGTGGGTTTGATGATAGTAAATGGCTAAATGCCCAGTTTGTACAAGAGCCAACTGGAGTGATAGAGGCGCAAATGAATGAAAATATGCGGGTGATGAATACGCTAAAACCAGTTTCCATTACCAAACTTGTTGGTGGTAGATACATCCTGGATATGGGACAAAATATGGTGGGTTGGTTGCAAATAAAAGTGAAAGGATTAAAAGGAAAACAGATTAAAATGCGTTTTGCAGAATCTCTACAAAGTAATGGCGAGCTTTTTACATCCAATTTGCGCAATGCGAAATGTACCGATTTATACACTTTAAAAGGTGGTGAACAAGAAAGCTGGGAACCAACATTTGTATATCGCGGTTTCAGGTATGTAGAACTTTCCGGATATACCTATCAGCCATCGGTAAATGATTTTTTAGGGAAAATGATTTATGATAATATTAAAACTGTTGGCACATTCGAAACATCAAACACCTTAACCAATCAAATTTTTAAAAATGCATGGTGGGGCATTGCTGGAAATTATAAAGGTATCCCGATCGATTGTCCGCAACGCAACGAGCGCATGCCTTGGTTAGGCGATAGAGGGGCAGTAGCATACGGCGAAAGTTTCGTGTTTGATAATGGTAGATTCTATACAAAATGGTTGCAGGATATTCGCAATTCGCAAAAAGAAGATGGTGCAATACCTGATGTTGCCCCCGCATTCTGGCGCTATTACAGCGATAACATGACCTGGCCCGGAGCAATGCTTTTGGTTACCGAAATGGTTTACAAGCAAACGGGTGACGTTGCTGCAGTTCGAGATAATTATCCGGCGATGAAAAAATGGCTGGCTTACATGCAAGACCGATATATGAAAGATTACATTTTAACCAAAGATAGCTATGGCGATTGGTGTATGCCGCCAATCACTATCGAGTTTGGAAGAGGCAAAAGTGCCGATAAAAAATATCCTTCAGAATTAATTTCGACGGCATACTACTATCATTTTACACAATTGATGATGCAATTTGCAAAAGCGATTGGTGATGATGAAGACCTGAAAATGTATCTGCTTTTAGGTAATAAAATCAAAAATGCCTTTAATCAAAAATATTATAATGAAAAGGGTTACTACGCCGCTAATGCTTTAACAGATAACATCATTCCGTTATATTTTGGGATGGTACCGCAAAGCAAAGTTGACCAGGTTTTTAAGAATATTGTTTACACGGTTGAGGTTACCAACAAAGGCCATTTAAGCAATGGTTTAGTAGGAATTCAGTGGCTTATGCGTTGTTTAAACGATTACGGCAGGCCAGATTTGGCTTACACCATCGCCACTCAGAAAACCTATCCAGGTTGGGGATATATGATTGATAATGGCGCAACTACCATTTGGGAACTTTGGAACGGCAACACCGCCGACCCGAAAATGAATTCACAAAACCATGTAATGATGCTCGGTGATTTATTAATCTGGTATTATGAAAATCTGGCCGGAATAAAATCTGAAAGCCAGGCTTTTAAAAAGATTATCATGAAACCCGAAATGATTAATGGTTTGGATAAAGTAAATGCCAGTTACAACTCAACATATGGTTTAATTCGTAGTAATTATACTAAAACCACGAGTCAGTTGATGTGGCAAATAACCATTCCTGCAAACACATCAGCTTTGGTGTACATTCCTGCTAAAAGTAGAAATGATGTTTCAGAAAAGTTAAATTCAATTAAGGATATAAAATTTATAAAAATGGATGACGGACGAGCAGTTTATGAAATCGGATCGGGTGATTATTCTTTTGTAGTAGAGAAATAAATGCGGGCTTTGGTCATTGGTGTCACCGTCATTGCGAGGCACGAAGCAATCTCCTATAAGAGAAATATTTAGAACAAGAGAGATTGCTTTGACTGATGAAAAATCAGCCTCGCAATGACGGAGGAAAAAGGGCTATATGCTTAGCCAATTCGTCATTGCGAGGCACGAAGCAATCTTTGAAATAAGATTTACAACAAGAGAGATTGCTTTGACTGATGAAAAATCAGCCTCGCAATGACGGATCAAAAAAGGCTATCGTCATTATGAGGCACGAAGAAATCTACTATAAGAGAAATATTTAGAACAAGAGAGATTGCTTTGACTGATGAAAAATCAGCCTCGCAATGACGGAGCAAAAAAGGCTATATGCTTAGCCAATTCGTCATTGCGAGGCACGAAGCAATCTTTGAAATAAATATGATTTACAACAAGAGAAATTGCCTTTACTGATGAAAAATCAGTCTCGCAATGACGGAGCAAAAAGGGCTATATGCTTAGCCAATTCGTCATTGCGAGGCACGAAGCAATCTCCTATAAAAGAGATATTTAGAACAAAAGAGATTGCTTTGACTGATGAAAAATCAGTCTCGCAATGACGGAGCAAAAAAGGCTATATGCTTAGCCAATTCGTCATTGCGAGGCACGAAGCAATCTCTTATAAAAGAACTATTTAGAACAAGAGAGATTGCTTTGACTGATGAAAAATCATTCTCGCAATGGCGGAGCAAAAAAGGCTATCATCATTGCGAGGCACGAAGCAATCTCTTATATAAAGCAACTTAACACAAATAATATGCGAAAAAGAAAAATATATCTCATCATTAATTTCCTGGTCGCAATCGCAATTACTGCTCAGGCTCAGGTAGGAAAATGGCAATCTGGCATCGTGATGCAAGAATTTCTTTACGATAAGGCGCCATTTCCATCTTGTCATTCTGCTACGATTGCCGAAACGCCAACGGGTTTGGTCGCCTCGTTTTTTGGCGGAACGAAGGAGCGAAATCCTGATGTCGAAATTTACGTTAGTCGCTTTGTTGATGGCGGATGGCTAGCACCTGTTTCAGTAGCGGACGGCATCCAGCCTGATGGCATGAGATTGCCTACCTGGAATCCTGTTTTATACCAGGTTCCTGGAGGAGATTTATTGCTTTTCTACAAAATCGGACCAAAACCATCGGAGTGGTGGGGCTTGATGAAAACGTCAAAAGATGGCGGTATCTCCTGGTCTGATGCAACTAAATTACCTGATGGCTATATCGGTCCGGTTAAAAATAAACCCGTTTTACTGAGTAACGGGAACCTTTTTGCACCATCGAGTAAAGAAGGCGATGGCTGGAAAATCCACTTCGAGGTTACAAAAGATAACGGTAAAACTTGGAGAACGGTTGGACCATTACCTGAAAACGGGGTCAAAGCCATTCAGCCGAGTATTTTGCAACATGGAAATGGAAAACTGCAAATCTTAGCCAGAACAGCGAACAGAGCAATTGTCGAATCCTGGTCGGAAGATAACGGCGAAACATGGTCGGCTTTAACAAAAACTTCTTTACCGAATAACAATTCTGGAACGGATGCGGTAACCATGAAAGATGGTCGACAGGTTTTGGTTTACAATCATGTATTGCCTCCGGGCGATTTAGCTAAAGGACCAAGAACACCGTTAAATGTTTCTGTTTCCAAGGATGGTAAAAATTGGTCTGCCGCATTAATTTTAGAAGATTCGCCAATTAGCCAATATTCATATCCTGCAGTAATTCAAACATCCGACGGAATGCTTCACTTCATTTACACCTGGAGAAGAGAAAAAATTAAACATGTAGTTGTCGACCCGTCAAAATTAAAGTTGAAGAAAATCAAAAATGGGGTTTGGCCAAAGTTGAAAGGGTATACTGCTCCGGTTATTACAGCAACTAAAAGCGAAGAGCCATGAGAATAGATAACAAAAGAGATTGCTTTGACTGATGAAAAACCAGTCTCGCAATGACGGAGCAAAAAAGGTTATGGCTATCTTCATTGCGAGGCACGAAGCAATCTCTTATAAAAGAAATATTTACAACAAGAGATTGCTTTGACTGATAAAGAATCAGTCTCGCAATGAGGTAGGAAAAAGCACGATATGCTTAGCCAATTCCTCATTGCGAGGCACGAAGCAATCTCTTATAAAAGAAATATTTACAACAAGAGTTTACTTTGACTGATGAGAAATCAGTCTCGCAATGACGGAAGAAAATAGGCAATGTGCATAACCAATTCGTCATTGCGAGGCACGAAGCAATCTCTTATAAGAGAAATATTTAGAACAAGAGAGATTGCTTCGACTGATGAAGAATCAGTCTCGCAATGACGGAAGAAAAAGGGCTATATGCTTAGCCAATTCGTCATTGCGAGGCACGAAGCAATCTCTTATAAGAGAAATATTTAGAACAAGAGAGATTGCTTCGACTGATAAAGAATCAGTCTCGCAATGACGGCGGAAAAAGGGCAATATGCTTAGCCAATTCGTCATTGCGAGGCACGAAGCAATCTCTAATAAAAGAAATATTTACAACAAGAGATTGCTTTGACTGATGAAGAATCAGTCTCGCAATGACGGCGGAAAAAAGGTTACGGCTATCGTCATTGCGAGGTAGGAAGCAATCTCTTATAAGAGATTTACAACAAGAGATTGCTTTGACTGATGAAGAATCAGTCTCGCAATGACGGCGGAAAAAAAGGTTACGGCTATCGTCATTGCGAGGCACGAAGCAATCTCTTATAAAAGAGAGATTTACAACAAGAGATTGCTTTGACTAATGAAGAATCAGTCTCGCAATGACGGAAGAAAAAGGGCAATATGCATAACCAATTCGTCATTGCGAGGCACGAAGCAATCTCTAATAAAAGAAATATTTACAACAAGAGATTGCTTTGACTGATGAAGAATCAGTCTCGCAATGACGAAAGAAAATAGGCAATATGCATAACCAATTCGTCATTGCGAGGCACGAAGCAATCTCAAAATTATTTATAACTTAAATCAATGGAAAGAGGAGGATTTGTTTATATCATGACCAACAAGAACCATAAGGTCTTGTACACAGGTGTCACTTCTAATTTAAGGAATAGGGTGTTTGAACATATTAATAATCATTACCCAAAAAGTTTTACATCACAATACAAATGCTACAAATTAGTTTATTACAACTTCTTCTGGAGCATTGAGGAGGCAATTGCTGAGGAAAAGCGAATTAAAGGTGGTAGCAGACTTGCCAAACTTAAATTAATAAATGAATTTAATCCGATTTGGAATGACTTATATGAAACATTGGACTAATCAATCGATTATGTCAAAATCTCTTTTTTCTAAAGAGATTGCTTCGGCTGATGAAGAATCAAGCCTCGCAATGACGCTTAATTCATCTGTTGTCGTTGTGAGTAACGAAGCCATCTCCAAAAAGATAGAGATTGCTTCGGCTGATGAAGAATCAAGCCTCGCAATGACGCTTAATTCATCTGTTGTCGTTGCGAGGAACGAAGCCATCTACAAAAAGATAGAGATTGCTTCGGCTGATGAAGAATCAAGCCTCGCAATGACGCTTAATTCATCTGTTGTTGTTGCGAGAAACGAAGCCATCTCCAAAAAGATAGAGATTGCTTTGGCTGATGAAAAATCAAGCCTGGCAATTGCGGATAAGCGGTTGTCATTTCGAGGAACGATGCAATTTAAATATGAAAGCTTTGGTATTTTAAATTTTCATTTTAACCAAACTAGTATAGTACCTAGAATCGTAATAACGATACTATGTTTATTCCTTTCCATAAACCTTATCGCCCAAACGCAAAACACCGATAATTTCTATAAAAAACCATTAGTTGATGTTTTAAAAGAAATTCAAACCCGGTATAAAGTTCAGATTAAATATGCCGAGCCACAGGTTAAAGACAAGTTGGTAAACTATGCTAACTGGCGTTTTCGTGCCGATGTTGATGAAACACTTGCGAATGTGCTCACACCGTTGGATATGAAAGTAAACAAGGAAAAGCCGGGTGTTTACAAATTAAAAGAGTACGAATATTATCGTTGGGAGGTTCAGGATGGTTGGGCATATTTGGATACTTTAGCCACAAAATATCATGACCAGGCAAGTTGGGAAAAACGCAAGGCGGAAATCAAACCCGAGTTATATCAGGCTTTATTATTGTCGCCATTGCCGGCAAAACCAAACTCACAACCGATTGTAACATCCAAAAGAACTTTCGATGGTTATTCTGTGGAAAACATCGCATTGGAAATCCTCCCGGGTGTTTGGATCAACGGCTCATTATACAAGCCGTTAAATCTAAAAGGAAAAATTCCTGTGGTTCTGAGTCCCGACGGACATTGGGAAAAGCAGCGTTACCGACCAGATTGTCAGATACGTTGTGCTACCATTGCCCGAATTGGTGCTATGGCTTTTAGTTACGATTTATTTGCCTGGGGCGAGTCTATGCTTCAGTTCAAATACGAAGACCATCGCCGCAGTTTAGCACAAACTGTTCAAACTTTAGGGGGAATCAGAATTTTGGATTATTTCTCTTCACTAAAAGAAACCGATACAAGTAGAATCGGCATCAGCGGCAGTTCAGGCGCCGGAAGCCATTCTATTTTAATGACGGCAATGGATGAGAGAATTAAGCTTAGCGCTCCTGTAGTTGCAATGTCTTCATACTTTTATGGTGGTTGCCCTTGCGAAAGCGGCATGCCAATTCACCAATGTGGTGGTGGAACAGATAATGTAGAGCTAGCGGCAATGGCTGCACCACGACCCCAATTATTGGTTTCAGATGGTGGCGATTGGACGGCTCATACTCCTCAACATGATTTTCCTTATCTGCAAAAAATGTATGGTTATTATGGAGTGAAAGATAAAGTTGAAAATGTTCATCTTCCTGAAGAAAAGCATGATTTCGGTATAAATAAACGCATTGCGCTTTACGATTTTTTAATTAAGAATTTCAAGCTCAATGGTGCCGCAGTAAAAGATAAAGATGGCAAATACGATGAAGGTAAAGTAACAATCGAAAAGGAAAATGCCCTATATGTTTTCGGAGATAAAGGCGAAAAACTTCCGAAAAATGCCATTATGGGTTTTGAAAATCTTGAAAAATTATTTATAAGCTCAACGAATAGAAAATGATGGAGCAGCATAATAGAAGGACGTTTATTGTAAAAGCGACGTTGTTGACAGGCGGACTGATGATTCCGGAGCATTTACTTTTTGCCGCATCGAAGAAAAGCAGGTATAAAATCGCCGTAATTGATTTGATGATTTTGAAACGTCAGAAAATTAGTGCGCTGCCATTAACCAAAGAAATTGGTGCCGATGGATTAGAAATTGATATGGGCGGCTTGGGCGACCGCGAAACTTTCGATAATAAACTTGCTGATCCTAAAGTTCGTCAGGAGTATTTAGATAAAGCAAAAGAATTAAACCTCGAAATCTGCTCCCTGGCAATGACAGGTTTTTATGCGCAATCTTTCGCAAAGCGGCCAACTTATCAAAAAATGATGCAGGATTGTTTGGATACCGCAAAAGCAATGAATATAAAAGTTGTTTTTCTTCCCTTGGGTGTTCAGGGTGATTTGGTTAAAAACCCTGAACTGCGTGTGCCAATTTTAGAAAGGCTAAAAGTGGCTGGTAAAATGGCTTCGAAAGCTGGCGTTGTCATCGGTATTGAAACGGCGTTGGATGCAAAAGGAGAACTTGAATTGCTAAAAGAGATTGGATGCAGGCATGTGAAATCCTACTTCAATTTCTCAAATGCCATTAAAAATGGGAGAGACTTAAATCAAGAGTTGAAAATTTTGGGTAAGAAAAATATCATTCAAATTCACGCAACCAACGAAGATGGCATCTGGCTGCAAAACGACCCGAATATTAATTTAAAAAAAGTAAAAGAAACCCTAGATGATATGGGCTGGAAAGGTTGGTTAGTGGTAGAGAGAAGTAGAGATGCAAGCCAGCCGACAAATGTTAAATATAATTTTAGTGCAAATACGAATTACTTGAAATCGGTCTTTCAAATCGATAACTCGTCATTGTGAGACACAGCCCGTCCCGACTTTTCGGGAAAACAAACTCAATAGAGAATTATGGAAGCCGGAAAGATGCAAAGTATAAATAAAAAGAAACCTTCAATTACCTGGTTCGTGTTGACACAAACCAAGGGATTCAGATTGAAACTTTTTTATGGTTTTGTGATTTTGCTATCGTTACTGGGCTTTAAAGCAAGTGCGGAAGATATTTATATCGCAAAAAATGGTTCTGATAACAATTTGGGTACCAAAGAAAAGCCTTTGGCAACACTGCATTTCGCAATTAGAAAGGCCCGTGAATTAAGGTGCTTGAACAAATCTTCAATAAAAGGTGGAATCAGAATTATCATCGGCAAAGGTATTTATCAGCTCCACGAACCCGTAGTTCTTCGCCCTGAAGATTCAGGAAAGAAAGATAGCCCTACCGAAATTATCGCCACTGAAAAAGTCGTTTTAAGTGGGGGCGTTAAAATCAACGGGTGGAGAAAGCTGGCCGGAACAGTTCCGGGATTACCTAAAATAGCTAAGGGAAAAGTTTGGGTTGCAGATGTGCCTAATTTTGATGGAAACGGTTTATTATTCCGGCAGCTCTGGGTTAATGGAAGCAAGGCTGTTCGTGCTAAAAATTATGATGGCGATGCAATGGGCCGGATTTTATCCTGGGATACAAAAAATCAAACTTGCAAAATTCCGTTACAAAAGGATATCAATTTAGACAATGTTAAAGGTATGGAAATGCTTATCCATCAATGGTGGGCAGTTGCAAATCTGCGGGTTAAATCGGTTAAAATTATTGGTAACGCTGCTGAACTTTCGTTCATGCAGCCTGAAAGTAGAATTCAATCAGAGCATCCCTGGCCTGCACCCTGGATTTCTAAAAAGACAGGAAATTCGGCTTTTTACCTTACAAATGCCATTCAATTTTTAAACAAACCGGGCGAGTGGTTTGAAGATTTCAAAAATCAAAAATTGTATTATTGGCCTAAAGCATCCGATAATATGCTTAACGCAGAAGTTATAGCTCCGGTATTGGAAAACTTGCTAACAATAGAAGGGACAATTGATAACCCTGTTGCCTATGTAAATTTTAAAGGTATTTCTTTTGAACACTCCACTTGGTTAAGGCCCTCAAAACAAGGCCATGTTCCGCACCAAGCGGGCATGTATATGCTCGATGCTTACAAACTGGAAAAAGCAGGAACGCCCGATAAACCAACATTGGAGAATCAGGCTTGGGTTGGCCGCCCTGCATCGGCAGTTGAGGTCACCTACGCCAACAATACTTCATTTAATTCTTGCCATTTTGAGCATTTGGCATCAACGGGTTTGGATTACAAAATAGGAACTTCAGATAATGAAATTAGAGGCAATTTATTCAAAGATATTGGTGGCTCGGCAATTCTAATTGGAACATTTTCTAATGAGGCTACCGAAGTTCATTTACCATATAACCCATCGGATAACAGAGAGATTTCGACCAATGATAATATTGAAAATAACTTAATTACTGATGTAACCAATGAGGATTGGGGTGCGGTTGGCATTGGTGCAGGTTATGTACGTGGCATCAAAATTCTTCATAACGAAATCAGCGATGTTTCTTATTCGGGCATCAGCATGGGTTGGGGGTGGACAAAAACGCAAAATGCGATGAAGAACAATACCATCAGCTCAAATAAAATTCATCATTATGGAAAACACATGTATGATGTGGCGGGAATTTATACTTTATCGGCACAGCCTGAATCCTTTATCACTGAAAACGTTATTGACAGTATCTACAAAGCACCATTTGCACATCTTCCTGAACACTGGTTTTATCTTTATACTGATGAAGGTTCATCCTATTTTACAGTAAAAAACAATTGGACGCCAGCTGAAAAATATCTTCAAAATGCCAATGGCCCTGATAACTTATGGGAAAGCAACGGGCCAAAAGTTCCTGAAGATATTAAACGTAAGGCCGGTTTAGAAAAGCCTTTTCAGTATTTGTTAAGAGAAAAGGCGCAATATTCTAACAATTCAATTAATCTGGCGGAAGATAAATCGGCGGTTTTTGAGTTGATTTTTAAAGAAGATAATTTGCCTTCCTATAATGCTTTAAAAACTTTTGCAAAAGAAAATAATCTGGCATCAAGTTCAATTTACACGTGGAATAATCGATTGGTTATTTATACTTCAAGCTTAAAAGTTGAAAGTTTACAACAAACCTTGAAACGCTTAAATGCAACAGAGATTAAACTTTATGTTTATCTGTTTTATGATTTTAAAAGAGAAAAGAACTGTGGTGAAAAACCTGTAGCAGAATGGGATAATATCGTTTTGTCGGTCAATTTGGTTAAGGATGAAAAGATGCAAAAAGAATATTTGGATTACCATAAAACACAATTTGAGAAATGGCCCGAAATATCAAAAGGGTTCTGTAATGCAGAATTTCAAAGGTTAGCTATTTTTAAAAATGAAAGACAATTAATGTTGATCATCAGTATTCCGAAAGGGAAAAAATTAGATGATCTAAATCCGAAAACCACTTTAAATAATCCAAAAGTGAATGAATGGAATGCAATAATGAAAAAATACCAGGAGGGAATTCAAGGCACAAAACCTGATGAGGTTTGGGTGTTTTTTAAACCGATAGAGTAATAATATACTCGTCATTGCGAGGCACGAAGCAATCTATTTAGAGAGATTGCTTCGTGCCTCGCAATGACGACTTAAGAAATAAAAAATAATATCATGTTAAGATTAGGGATTTTAGGTTTAGGAGAGGGCAGAAGTACGATTTCTGCATCATTAGCTAGCAAAAAGTTTAAGCTCATTCAAATTTGCGATGCGAATAAAAAGCTTTGTGAAGAACGTGCTTTAGAGTTTGATTTTGAAAACTGGACGACCAATTATAAAGATATGTTAACCAGTGATAAAATCGATATGATTGCGATTTACACGCCAGACCATTTGCATTTTGAACACATCAAACTAGCGCTTCAACATGGTAAACATGTGGTTTGTACAAAACCTTTCATAGATGATTTATCGCAGGCGAACGAGCTTTTGGAGTTGGCTAAAAAGTCAAGAAAGAAGATTTTCGTTGGACAAAGCTCAAGGTTTTTTGAACCTGCTATGCGTCAGAAAAAGGATTTTGATAAAGGCTTGATTGGAGAATTAATTACAATAGAAAGTTATTACCATGCCGACCATCGTTGGTTTTTAGAAAAAGGCTGGTCTTTAAAACAATCATTAAATGGCTGTATGGAGGATTAAGTCATCCTGTCGATTTCATTCGTTGGTACATGCCCGATATTGAAGAAGTGATGGGTTACGGAATGTTAAGTAGTAATGGTTTAAAAGCCGGAATAAAAAATGTGGATACCATGCACTTTATTTTCAAAGCAAAAGATGGCCGAATTGCAAGGGTGAGTGGCGCTTACACCGGGCCAACGCAACCTGCAGTCCGTGATAGCGGAATGAGCTGCATTCTCCGCGGAACAGAAGGCGCAAGTCAGGCCGACTACCATGAATTACGTTATTCTGTTACGACAAAAACCGGAGAAGAAAAGGTTATTACCTGGGGAGATTCTACTTTGAAACACTATTTCCGATTCGAGGGTCAAAGCCACCATGCAGGCGAGTATCAAAATTACCTTGATTATTTTGCAGACAGCATCAATAATAAATTTACTGCTTATCCGGATTTAAAAGAAGGAATAGGAACGGTTGCGCTTTTGCAAGCCATGGATAAGTCAATGGAAATCGGTTTACCGGTAAAAATTGATGATGTTTTGAAAGAGAATAATATCACAAGGGAATCGATAGGATTGTAAAATTTTGCAACTAAAACATACAAAGTTCGTCATTGCGAGGTACGAAGCAATCCAATTTGAAGAGATTGCTTCGTACCTCGCAATGACGGGGCGCTTTAAAAGGCCAAAGCACAGATTCTTCGTTAAGCTCTCAACCAGCCTAACAAATTTTTGGGGATGCACTGTCAAAGCCAATGCAAAAACATTAAAACAAAAATTTTAAGCCGGCAATTTTGTTTCTTTTGTTGTCAAAAGAAAAAAAGCCCGTCCGGCCAGGACAATTACTAACCAAATAAATCAATGGGAAACATTGTAGAACGATTAACTGCCTTAGATTACCTCATCGTAATCCTATACCTCATAATTTTGATACTTATCGGGTACCGAGCCAGTTTTTCGAAAAAGAAAAGCGAACAAGAAACCTTATTTCTCGCAAATAAATCTCTAAACTGGTCGAGCATCGGCTTTAACATGTGGGGTACTAATGTTGGTCCATCCATGCTGTTGGCTTTTGCCAGCATTGGTTACAGCACAGGTATTGTCGCTGTAAATTTCGATTGGTATGCATTCATCTTTTTGTTTTTACTGGCCATTGTATTTGCCCCAAAATACTTAGCAGCCAAAGTGAGTACCATGCCCGAGTTTATGGGTAACCGTTACGGAGATTCTACTCAAAATATACTTGCCTGGTATGCTTTAGTGAAGATATTAATCTCCTGGTTATCGCTCGGCCTATTTGCCGGCGGCTTTTTAGTCCGACAGATTTTAGGAATACCAATGTGGCAGTCTGTGACGGTTTTAGTAGCTTTTGCAGGATTGTTTACATTTTTCGGTGGATTAAAAGCGATTGCAAAAGTGAATGTTTTCCAGATGATTTTGCTGATTGCCGTTTCACTTTCATTGATGCTTTTAGGCTTAAACAAAGTTGGCGGCATTTCAGCTTTGTATGCAAAAACGCCGCATCATTTTTGGAACTTAATTCAACCGGCAAGCGACCCCAAATATCCCTGGTATGCGATATTATTGGGTTATCCTGTTGCCGCAGTGGCGTTTTTCTGTACCGACCAATCGATGGTTCAGTCGGTGTTAGGAGCTAAAAACTTAAAGCAAGGTCAGTTAGGGGTGAGCTTTATTGCTTGGTTAAAAATACTCTCACTTCCATTATTTATAGGAACGGGAATTATTTGTTATGTTCTTTTTCCAAACCTTAAAGACCCGAATGAGGCTTATATGACGATGGTTACCAGCTTATTTCCACCTGGAATGAACGGATTGGTAATTGTGGTGTTAATTGCAGTTTTGGTTGGAACAATCGGCTCTTCGTTGAACTCATTAAGTACTGTTTTTACTATGGATATTTACGTAAAGAAAATCAATCCGCAGGCTAGTACTAAACAAATCATCCGAATGGGCAGATGGACGGTTGTAGCAGGTTGCATCATTGCAGTTATTGTGGTTTTGGCTATCGATAGCATAAAGGGTTTAAATTTATTCGATGTTTTCCAATCGGTGTTAGGCTTTATTGCCCCACCACTCTCTGTTGTGTTTTTGCTTACAGTTTTCTGGAAAAGAACGACCAGAAAAGCAGTTAATTTTACATTGTCAGTCGGATCTATCATGAGTTTAGGAACTGGCATAACTTATCTTTGGATTCTTCCCTCAAGCGAATATACCTTCTGGCCACACTATTTAATGCTTTCCTTTTTCATTTTTGCAGGACTACTGATTATAGCCGTTTTAATATCCCTTTTAGATAGAACACCAAGCATTTACACGATAAATGAGGAACATCAATCGAACATAGAGAAACCCGATAGGGCAGTTTGGATTTCGTGGATTGCACTTGCAGTTGTAATGGTTGCACTTTACATTTTCTTCAATGGACATTAAAATATAATTAACCACAGATGAAAAGGATGAAAACGGATAAAAATCTGTGTTAATCTGTGGTTAAAACCTTAATTAAATAATATGAAAAACTTCAAAAAAATACTCTTGCTTTCACTTTTAAGCTGTTTGGCATTTCCAACATTTTCCCAAAAAGCATCATGGATTTGGTATCCGGGCGATTTCGATATTTATATGAGTAATGTGATGCAAAACCGCCGAACAGAAAGAGGTTCTTTCTTTCCGGTATTTTGGAAAATGGATAGTCACTATATTCTGGTCGATTTTCATAAAGAATTTAATTTAGCTCAACCAGAAGAAGTAAAGCTTTTCGTTGAAGGAACTTATAATGTTAAAATCGATGGTCAGGCCATTTCCGGTTTTCCGAAAACCATTCAAATTCCTGCAGGAAAGCATAAACTAAGTTTAAAAGTCTACAATCAGGCACATGTTCCGGCAGTTTTTGTTCAGGGGAAAACTGTTATTTCTGATGAAACCTGGTTAACTACCTTTGAAGATAAAGAATGGATTGATGCCAGCGGAAAAACTTCCGATAAATCGGGAACGACTTTCGTTTCAGCAGGCTCCTGGAATTTAACAGACCCGCAAATCGAACCATCAAAATTTAAATTGCCAGTCGTTGCTAAATCAATCATTCATAAAGAAAAGGCAGGCAATGGTTACCTTGCCGATTTTGGAAAAGAAACATTTGGTTTTATCAAAATTCATGGTTTAATAGGCAAAGGGAGATTAAATCTTTATTATGGCGAATCGAAAGAAGAGGCTTTATCAATCGATAAATGCGAAACGTTAGATAATTTGAATATCGATTTGACTGAGAAAAAAGATTCGATAATACCGCTTTCTAAAGCATTCAGGTATGTGAATTTTCAACCTGAAAATGGTGTTTCGGCAGATTCTATATCCATGCTCTATGAATATGCGCCTGTTAAAGACCGTGGCAGTTTCAAATCATCAGATAAAGAACTAAACAAGATTTACGATGTAGCTAAATATACTTTCCACCTAAATACCCGAGAGTTTTTTATTGATGGTATAAAACGTGACCGTTGGGTTTGGAGTGGTGATGCTTATCAAAGTTATTTGATGAATTATTATTCGTTTTTTGATGCACCGACAGTTAAAAGAACTTTACTTGCTCAACGTGGTAAAGACCCGGTTACCGCTCACATCAATACCATTATGGATTATTCTTTTTATTGGTTTTTGGGGATTTACGACTATTACAAATTTACAGGAGACCAAAAGTTCGTGCAGGATATTTACCCTAGAATGCAATCGCTAATGACTTATATTGATGGCAGAAAGAATAAAAATGGCTTGTTAGAGTGGATGCCAGGGGATTGGATTTTTATTGATTGGGCAGACAAATTAAGTAAAGATGGCGAAGTAAGTTTTGAGCAATTATTATATGCAAGAAGTTTAGAAACGATGGCTTTATGTGCAAAACTTGCAAACGATTCGCAAAGCGCTACTAAATATGATAAACAAGCAAAAGAACTGAAAGCGAAAATTTTTGAATTATACTGGGATCAAAATAAAATTGCTTTGGTACACAGCAGAATCGATAATAAGCAAACTGATAATGTTACCCGTTATGCCAATATGTTTGGTATTTTCTTCGATTATTTCACACCTGAACAAAAGCTAGCGGTAAAAAAGAACGTGCTTTTAAATAATGAAGTGGCAAAAATCACAACTCCTTATATGCGTTTCTATGAATTGGAGGCATTATGTGCCATGGGAGAGCAGGCATACGTTTTAAAGGAAATAAAAAATTACTGGGGTGGAATGTTAAAACTCGGTGCTACATCTTTTTGGGAAGAATACAATCCTGATAAAAAAGGAACCGAACATTTGGCTATGTATGGTCGGCCCTTTGGAAAAAGCCTTTGCCATGCCTGGGGTGCTAGTCCGATTTATTTGTTGGGGAAATACTATTTAGGTGTAGAGCCAACTGCACCAGGTTATGAAAACTATACCATAACACCAAATTTGGGTGGTTTAGAATGGATGGAAGGTAAAGTGCCAACAGCAAATGGTGATATTTCTGTTTATTGCAGCAAAAAGGACATCAAGGTTTCATCTGCAGGGGGAACGGGGAAACTAAGGATAACCAGCAAAACCAAACCCGTGGTTAAAGGTATAGAGGTTAAGGAAGTTTCTAAAGGTATTTATGAAATTACGATTGAGAAAGGGAAACAATATAATGTGAAATATTCCGGATAATTGACTGCTTTCCGTCATTGCGAGGCACGAAGCAATCTTAAATCTGGCGCTATTTCGTCAAACCTAAAATAGCAAAGATTGATTCGTGTCTTGCAATGACGACTTTTAGAACAGCTTAAACCCCAATCCTTTGCTCAATCTTTTTAACGCATTTATTAGCCTCTGCAAGAATTACATCATTCTCAATTGCATTATCAGCATTTAAGGCATTTAACATCGAGATTGTTAAACAAGCGATGATACCGTTGTTGCCCCCAATTCCGATAGGAACTGAAATGTCGGTTACGCCAGAAACAGAATCACTGTTTTTAAAGTACGAACCTGTTTTTTGAATGTCTTCTAAAGAGCTGTTGAAATCATCTTGTTGCGGCTTAGTATATTTCTTAAAAACAGCGTTGTTTTTCAAGGTTACATTTCGTTCAGCTTCAGGCATATAAGCCAACAAAACCTTTCCTGATGCCGTCAAAGGTAAGGGGAAAAGGTTTCCCTCTTCAATTGAAAGTGCAATTGGTCCCGGACTTTTGGCATGAATGATAACCATAACCTGGTTCATGTACAAAATACTTAAATGGCAAGATTGACGGATGGTATTTGCCAATTCTTCCAATGGAAATTGTGCTGCTTTGCGCAGTTCATCCATTGGCGAGTGCCTATGCGATAGGTAAAAAAGCTTTAACGAAAGTCTGTATTTTCCTGAAACTTCATCACGTAAAATATAACCACGACTCTCCAAACTCATTAACATGCGATAAATCTCATTGGGGGTTTTCTCAATGCCAATGGCAATTTCCGTTTGAGACAGGGGGATGGATTGTGCAGATAAATATTCCAATATATCAAGTCCTTTATCTAAGGCCGGCGCTTGATATTTTGATTCCTTTTCGTTCATACAGATTTAAATTTGGTCGTAGCGTATTTTTTACAATTTCAAACATACAAAATGCTTTCCTATTTACAATTCAGAAAGCTTTTATATCAATCTAAAGTATTAAATGTTTTCATATTTAAAAAAAATATTTATATTTGAATTAGTAGCGAGGGTTAAAGTGGAGCTTAAATTTAAGCTTAATTGTAAAAGAAATAATTTTTCTTTCAATTGCTCTTATCGCTGATAACCAATTATAAATCTAAATAAAATACCTTAAAAGGTGTAGATTATTTAATGAGCAAACTTTTAATCTTTTTGTGTCTTTTCTTATTCACTGTTCCGCTATTTGCGCAGGATATTAAGGTTGCTCGTTTAAGTTGCGGCTATCGGAATAACCCGATTGGGATAGATTTTGTTTCGCCTGATTTGAGTTGGAAATTACAATCATCAAAGCACAATGTGATGCAGTCTGCCTATCAGTTATTGGTTTCGGGCAGTTTGACTAATCTGAATAAAAATATAGGCGATGTGTGGGATACAAAAAAAGTGAGCTCCGGTCAGTCGATTCAAATACAATATAAAGGCGCTAAACTTTTATCTGCCAGAACTTACTATTGGAAAGTTCGCGTTTGGGATAATTTAGGGAATGAATCTGCCTGGAGTAACGCTGCTTTTTGGCAAATGGGTTTGCTGAGTGGCGAAGATTGGAAAGGCGCAAAATGGATTGCTTTTGAAAAACTTGCCGATTCGAATTTGGACATACTCCCAACGGATGGCAAAAAAGATAAATACAATGCAAATAATATCTTGCCGATGTTTCGTAAAAATTTTTCTGTTTCTAAAGCCATCAAAAAAGCGACAGCCTTTATTTCGGGTTTAGGTCATTTCGAAATGACTTTAAACGGCGAAAAAGTTGGTGATGATTTTTTAGCGCCCGGGTGGAGTAAATATGATAAAGAGGCTTTATATGTTACTTATGATATTACCAGTCAGCTAACCAAAGGAAATAACGCGATTGGTGTAATGCTTGGCAATGGTTTTTATCATATTCCACCGGTTAAAGGCAGGTACAGGAAATTAAAGGTTTCTTATGGATATCCTAAAATGATTTGCCGTGTTTTGGTTGAATACAGTGACGGTACTTCCGCAAATATCATCAGCAATCAAAGCTGGAAAACTGCTCTATCGCCTGTTACGTTTTCAAGTATTTATGGCGGAGAAGATTACAATGCTAACCTCGAACAAAAGGGATGGAATTTAAATGGTTTTGATGATCAAAGTTGGAAATCGGCTTTGCTGGTTGACGGACCGAAATTGAATGCGCAAAAGGAGGAAGCTGTAAAAGTTTTCAAGAATTTTTCTGCTCAAAGCATTAAGTCGCTACCAAACGGAGAGTGGGTTTATGATATGGGACAGAATTCATCAGCCATTATCGAATTAAAAGTTCGCGGCAAAAAAGGTGATACTGTTCGTATTACACCCGCGGAATTAATTAAAGCTGATGGTTCGGTTACGCAGAAAAATGTTGGTGGACCATCTTACTTCACCTATGTTATAAAAGGTGAGGGTATCGAAACCTGGCGACCAAAGTTTTTTTACACAGGATTTAGATAGGTTAAAGGTGCTATTCCAACAGGAACAGAAAATGCACAAAACAAAGCTATAGTTAAAAGTTTAAAAGCACTTCATGTACGAAATGCTGCTGAACAAGTTGGTAAATTTGCTTCTTCGAATGAATTGTTTAATAAAACTTTTGAGCTGATAGATTGGTCCATAAAAAGCAACATGGTCAGCGTTTTTACGGATTGTCCGCATCGTGAAAAGTTGGGATGGTTAGAGCAGCTGCATTTAATGGGCAACTCTGTTGGCTACAATTATGATGCTGCACCATTGTTCAAAAAAGCTTTGCAGGATATGAAAAATTCGCAATTGGCCAATGGATTAATTCCTGCAATTGCACCCGAATATGTAAAGTTTGAATGGGGTGGAGATATGTTTCGCGATTCGCCTGAATGGGGAAGTAGCGGCATTTTGTTGCCTTGGTATTTGTATCAGTGGTACGGGGATAAGCAGGCGATGGTGGATTATTATCCGATGATGCAGCGATACATGGATTATTTAGCTGCAAAAGCCGAAAATCACATTTTACCTCAAGGTTTGGGCGACTGGTACGATTTAGGTACCAAACCTCCGGGGGTTTCTCAGTTAACGCCAATGGGTGTAACCGGAACGGCCATCTACTATCATGACTTAAAACTTCTAGAAAAAATGGCTACCCTTTTAGGTAAAAAAGCTGATGCGATAAACTATGCTAAACTCGCTGTTGAAGTAAGAAAATCATTCAATAATAAATTCTTTGATAGTAAAACCGGGCAATATGCAACGGGTTCTCAGGCAGCCAATGCCATGGCTGTCTACATGGGCTTGGTAGAGGATAAATATAAAAGCGCAGTGATTGATAATTTGGTTAACGATATCAGAGATAGAAAAAACAGCTTAACTGCTGGTGATATCGGCTATCGTTATGTTTTACGTGCTTTGGAAGATGCAGGAAAATCAGATGTAATTTTTGACATGAACAGCCGCTCGGATGTGCCGGGCTACGGGATGCAAATTGCAAAAGGTGCTACAGCTTTAACCGAAAGTTGGGCAGCTTTGCCGACAGTTTCAAACAATCATTTTATGCTAGGGCATTTAATGGAATGGCTCTATAGTGGCGTGGGTGGTATCCGTCAGGCTGAAAATTCTATCGCTTTCAATCATATTAAAATTGAACCAGAACTGGTCGGTAATTTAACTTCAGCCAATGTGAGCTTCAACTCTCCTTATGGTGAGATTTCATCTGAATGGAAAAGAACAGATAAGGAATTTACGCTGGAGATTAATATTCCTGTGAATACAAAAGCGGATGTTTACTTTCCGGCTCTTCCTGAAACTGTTATCGTTGAAGAACATAATTCAACATTTACCGATGCAGGTGTCGAAAACGGAAAAGCCAAAGTTTCTATTGACTCGGGTTATTACAAATTTAATTTAAAGCGCAAATGAGAAAAATAGGCTTAATGCTTTTCCTCCTTGTTTGGGCTTTGAAATCTAATTCTCAAAAACCAAATTCAATTACTGCCGATGAAATGGAAAAAATTTATCAGGAAGTAAAAACGCCATACAAATATGGTTTGGTTATGGTTCCTGAGGATAAAGAACATAAAATGGATTGCCCGACTATTTTTAGAAAAGGCAAATTATGGTACATGACTTATTTGGTTTTCAGTGGTCGTGGTTATGAGACATGGATGGCAAAAAGTAATGATTTATTGCATTGGAAAGATCTTGGAAAACTAATGTCTTTCGAGGATTCTGGTAAGTGGGATGATAATCAAAAAGCAGGTTACAATGCGCTTTTAGATACCAAATGGGGTGGAAGTTATGGAGTAAGTCAATTTGATGGTAAATACTGGATGTCGTATTTCGGCGGAAAAGAAAAAGGTTACGAAGTGGATCCTTTATCAATTGGAATGGCCTACGCTACCAAACATCCATCGATTGTACAGGAATGGAACCGCTTGGATAAACCTGTTTTAACTTCTGCCGATGCTGATGTTCGATGGTGGGAAAACCGTAATAAGCTTTTTAAAAGCACGGTAATTGAAGATAAGAAAAGATTGACAGGACATCGCTTTGTGATGTATTACAATGCTGTCGGCGATTCTTTAGTCAATAACAAAAAAACACGTTGGTACGAGCGGATTGGAATGGCCGTTTCTGATGACATGGTTCATTGGCAACGTTTCAACAAAAATCCTGTGGTTCATCACCCTGTTGGTATTACCGGTGATGGTGTGATTCAACAAATCGGCGACAATTATGTAATGTTTTATTTCGGCGCTTTTTGGCAGGATAGAAAAGGGTCTTTTAATCGCTTTGCAGTGTCGAAAGATTTAATGCACTGGACAGATTGGATTGGAGATAACCTGATTGAATCTTCAGAAAAATATGATGAATTATATGCTCACAAATCTTTTGTGCTGAAATACAAGGGTGTGGTTTACCATTTTTACTGTGCGGTAAACAAGGATAACCAACGCGGAATAGCGGTGGCTACATCGAGAGAATTAGGAAAAAGTAAAGTGAATTTTGTTAACGGGAATTAGAATGAAGATGTTGAGCAATTTTAGGATTTTAGTTTTTTTAGCAATGGGCTTGTTTGCAACACTTCATTGCGATGCAAGGCTTGTCGCGTCATTACCAGAAAGCAATCCTATTGCGAGCGAAAGGCTAATCCCTGGCAGTGAGTTTGCTTCGTCCCTCGAAATGACGACCGCTTTACCAAAACCGATTTCCGAACCTCGCACCAGAACCAACTTCAACAAAAATTGGAAATTCTTGCTGGGTGATGAACCAGCTGCAAAATCTCCGGCCTTTATTGATACAAAATGGAGGAAACTAACTTTGCCACATGATTGGGGTATTGAAGGAAAGTTCGATGAGAAAAATCCTGCAAAACCAGAGGGCGGAGGTTTGCCAACCGGAATCGGCTGGTACAGAAAAGAATTTATAGCACCGGTAGATTTTCAAAACAGATTAATTACCATAGAATTCGATGGCGTTTACAAAAACAGCGAAGTTTGGATTAACGGAAAATACTTAGGCAAACGTCCTTACGGTTATTCTTCATTTGCTTATGAAATAAGCCAATATCTAAAAACAGGAAAAAATATTATTGCGGTTAAAGTAGATAATTCAGCACAACCAGATTCCCGTTGGTATTCAGGCTCTGGGATTTACAGAAATATTTGGTTAACATCCACAGCAAAAGTGGCAGTTTCTAATTGGGGAACTTTTATAACTGCAGATAATTCAGGTAAAGTTGAGATACAAACGCAGATTCAGAACAAAACTTTAAAATTACAAACTGTAGTTTTAATCAATTCAGTTTACAGTACAACAGGAAAACTACTGGTTAAAAGTAAAGCTCAAACTGCGAAAACAGATACTTCAGGAGCAATCTTAAAAGCAAATTTGGAGATTAAAAATCCGGTTCTTTGGTCTGTTGAAAATCCATACCAATACAAATTAGTTACTCAAATTTTTCAAAATGGAAAAGTAATTGATAGTTATCATACCAAATTCGGCGTTCGTTCTTTCAATTTTGATGCTCAAAAAGGCTTTTCGCTGAATGGTAAACCGATGAAAATTTTAGGCGTTTGCCTGCATCACGATTTAGGTGCTTTGGGTGCTGCAGTTAATGTTCGTGCTATGGAGCGCCAACTCGAAATTATGAAAAAAATGGGCGTAAATGCCATTCGAACTTCCCATAATCCACCTGCACCTGAGTTTTTAGATTTATGCGATAAAATGGGTTTCCTTGTAATGGATGAGGCCTTTGACATGTGGGCGAAGAAGAAAACCAAAAATGATTACCATTTGAATTATCCAGAATGGCACAAACGCGATTTGGAAGATATGATAAAACGCGACCGTAATCACCCGTCAATTATTTTGTGGAGTATTGGTAACGAAATCCGTGAGCAGTTCGACAGTACAGGCCTCGCAATTACCAAAAAATTGGTAAGAATCGTAAAAAATTTGGATAAAACCCGTCCTGTAATTTCGGCGCTGACTGAAACTGATGCAAAGAAAAACTTTATTTATCAGGCTAACGCCCTGGATATTTACGGATTAAACTACAACCATAAACTTTATAAAGATTTCCCTAAAAATTATCCTGGTATTAAGTTCTTGGCAACAGAAACTACTTCAGCATTAGAAACACGTGGTTTTTACGATACTGCAGATAGCATCCGCCGTTGGCCGAAAGATGGAAAAACAAAGTTTATGGAAGGAAATAAGGAATTGTCAGCATCTTCTTATGATAACGTTTCAGCTTATTGGGGTTCTACTCATGAAGAAACCTGGAAAGAAGCTAAAAAATACGACCATGTTTCAGGTTTATTCGTGTGGACAGGTTTCGATTACCTTGGAGAACCTTTGCCTTATCCCTGGCCCGCAAGAAGTTCTTATTTCGGTATTGTTGATTTGGCGGGTTTTCCGAAAGATTCTTATTATATGTATCAAAGTGAATGGACAGATAAACCTGTTTTACATATTTTGCCGCACTGGAATTGGGAGCCAGGAAAATCAGTAGAAGTTTGGGCGTATTACAACAATGCCGATGAGGTAGAATTGTATTTGAACGGAAAATCTTTAGGTAAAAAATCAAAGCAAAATGATGATTTGCACATCCAATGGAATGTAAATTATGAGCCTGGGACACTGAAAGCCGTTTCTCGTAAAAATGGAAAAGATGTTTTAACACGTGAAGTAAAAACGGCGGGCGCACCAGCAAAAATTGAATTAATTGCAGACAGAAAAAACATCAAGGCCGATGGGAAAGATTTATCATTTATCACTGTTCGAATTTTAGATGCAGCAGGAAATGTTGTTCCTAGTGCTGATAATATGGTTGATTTTAAATTAGAGGGAAATGGTCTTATTGCAGGAGTTGACAATGGATTTCAGGCAAGTTTAGAGCCTTTTAAAGCGAATTATCGAAAAGCTTTTCATGGTTTGTGTTTAGCTATTATTCAATCAACAGAAAAAAGTGGAGTGGTTAAACTTACAGCTACCTCAGCAGGTTTAACCGCTACAGCAATTACAATTAACTCAAATAAATAAGGTCTGCGAAATATAGAGTATAGAAATTGTATCCGCAGATGATGCGTATCTAAAAATTGGGATTTAGTGATCAGGAATATCGTGTTGAATTAAACAGCACTTAGAAAAATAATAAAGTGGAGAAGACAATTAACTTAAAAGGAATAACCTGGAACCACAGTCGCGGGCTGTTGCCGATGGTGGCAACGGCTCAACGATTTTCAGAATTGTACCCTAATGTTCAAATCACCTGGGAGAAAAGAAGTTTGCAACAATTTGCCGATTTATCGATTCAGGCGTTGGCAGATCGATTTGATTTGCTGGTTATCGACCACCCCTGGGCGGGCTTTGCCGCCAAAACAAAATCGATTGTGCCTTTGGATTTTTATCTTTCTGAAGATTACCTTGCAGACCAGGAACGCAATTCCGTGGGTCAATCTTATGAAAGTTATTTCTATGATGAACATTTATGGGCGCTGCCGATTGATGCAGCAACTCCTGTGGCAGCATCAAGACCTGATTTACTTGCTGAAAAGGGATTGGAATTACCCAAATCATTTGAAGATTTACTGGCACTTGCCGATAAGGGATTAGTTGCTTTCGCAGGCATTCCCATTGATGTTTTAATGAATTTTTATACGCTTTGCTGCTCACTTGGCGAAGACCCCTGCCAAAATGATAGCGAAGTTGTTTCCACGCAGACAGGGGTTAAAGCTTTAACAATGTATCGTGAATTGGCATCAAAAATTGATAAAGCAAACTTTAGCAGAAACCCGATTCAGCTTTACGAGTCGATGACTTTAACTGATGAAATTGCTTATTGTCCATTTGCTTATGGTTACTCAAATTATTCTAGAAATGGTTACGCCCATAAAACATTGCATTTTCACGATATGATATCTCTAGACGGAAAAAATAATTTGAGAAGTACTTTAGGAGGAACAGGTTTAGCAATTTCTTCCAAATGCGAAGAGCTTGATGTTGCTGCAAAATATGTTGAATTTGTGGGTTCTACAGCTTGCCAATCTACTTTGTTTTTTGAAAGCGGCGGCCAGCCCGGGCATTTGGATGCCTGGAAAAACGAAGCAGTAAATCGTCAGAGTCAGAATTACTTTTTCAATACTTTACCTGCTTTGCAACGGGCATTTCTTCGTCCGAGATACCACGGTTCCATGTATTTTCAAGACCATGCCGGCGATGTTGTTCGGGATTATTTAATGAATGGTGGCGATGAAATCAAAGTTTTATCAGCATTGAACGAATTGTATCAAAAATCTAAAACAATGGTTTTATCATGAACAGACCATTAGAAGGACTTTTGGTTTTAGAGTTTTGCCAGTTTCTGGCAGGACCATCAGCCGGTTTAAAATTGGCAGATCTGGGCGCCCGTGTAATCAAAATTGAGCGACCAAAAACGGGTGATGCTTGTCGCCAATTATCCATCAAGAACCTTTTTGTTGAGGGTGATAGTTTGCTTTTTCATACCATCAACAGGAATAAAGAAAGTTATGCAGCCGATTTGAAAAATCCGGACGATTTAGAGCGGTTGAAAAAATTAATCAGCAAGGCTGATGTGATGACTCATAATTTCCGTCCGGGTGTAATGGAGAAAATTGGTTTGGATTATGGAAATGTTCAAAATATCAACCCAAAGATTGTTTATGGCGCTGTAACTGGTTATGGAAATGAAGGACCTTGGCGCAATAAACCTGGTCAGGATTTACTCATTCAGGCAGTTTCAGGTCTCACTTTTTTATCCGGCGTTGATATCGACGGGCCTGTTCCTTTTGGTCTATCAGTTTCGGATATCATGTGTGGAAACCATCTGGCGCAAGGTATTATGGCAGCTTTAATCAAAAGAACAAAAACCGATAAAAGTGTTTTGGTTGAAGTGAGTTTACTGGAATCCATTTTGGATGTACAGTTTGAAGTGATTACAACTTACTTAAACGATGGTGGAAAATTGCCTGATAGAAGCCAGGCAAAAGGTAGTGCGCATGCATATTTGAGCGCTCCTTATGGTATGTACGAAACCAGGGATGGTTACATTGCAATGGCAATGGGAAATCTTCCGAACATCTGCGAAATCATAAAATGTGATATTGCTGATTTGTATGTAGAGGCAGGTTCAGCATTCGATAATCGTGATAAACTAATTATTCGTCTGGCCGAAACATTCAAAGAAGAAGAGACGAAAACCTGGTTAGGCCTTTTAGAGCAGCATGGAATCTGGTGTGCCGAAGTGTTGAATTATCAAACAGCTACTGTTTTGAGTACATACAAAAACTTAGAAATTGAGCAGGAATTAGATTTGAGCAGTGGCAAAAAAATAAAGACAACTGTTAGTCCGATAAGGCTGGATAACGAAAAATTATTTGCAGCGAAAGCCGCACCAAAACTAGGTTTTGATACGCAGGATATTAGTAAAGAATTTGAATTAACGTAAGTCCGTCATTGCGAGGCACGAAGCAATCTGATAGTGGGGTGGGTAAAAAAAAGATAAGCTTTACCCACAAAGGAGATTGCTTCGGATGGTGAAAAACCAATCCTCGCAATGACGGCATTGATAAATAAAAATATGAAACCGCTTGAAGATTATTTAGTTATTGATTTTAGCCAGTTCCTTTCGGGACCATCGGCGAGCTTGCGCTTGGCCGATATGGGCGCTCGTGTAATCAAAATTGAGCGTTTAGGCGTAGGCGATATTTGTCGTACACTTTACACCTCTAAGTTAATTATGAATGGCGAATCGTCGGTTTTTCACGCCATAAACAGGAATAAGGAAAGCTTTGAAGTCGATTTGAAAAATGAAGATGATTGTGAAATGGTTCGTGAGCTGCTTAAAAAAGCCGATGTCATGATTCACAATTTCCGCCCTGGTGTAATGGAGCGTTTGGGCTTCGATTATCAATCAGTTGTCGCATTAAACCCGACAATCATTTTCGGCGAAATTTCGGGTTACGGCATGAAGACAGAATGGAAAAATAACCCTGGTCAGGATTTGTTGTTGCAGGCGGTTACGGGGTTAACTTATTTAACTGGAAATGCCGATAGTGGACCCGTTGCAATGGGTTTATCCATCGTAGATATGTTGGCTGGCTCACATCTGGCCCAAGGATTACTAGCTTGTTTATATCGCAAAGCGATAAAAGGCGAAGGTGGTTTTGTACAGGTAAGCATGATGGAATCGGCTTACGATTTCCAGTTTGAAACCATCACAACCTTTATGAACGATGGTGGCGCTTTGCCCGAACGTTCGAAAAAGAACAATGCAAATGCTTATTTGAGCGCTCCTTATGGTATTTATCAAACAGAAAACGGATATTTAGCATTGGCAATGGGCTCAATTCCTCAACTTAGTAATTTATTGGGTTGCGAGAAATTAGAAGATTACACTGAAATTAGTGAGGCATTTGACAAACGAGATAAAATAAAAGCGATTTTAGCAGAACACCTTTTATCAAATACAACTGAAAAATGGCTTTCGATATTAGAAACTGCTGATATTTGGTGCTCTGATGTTTTGAACTGGAATGCCTTGATGGCTCACGACGGTTTTAAGGTATTGAACATGATACAGGAAGTGGAAATGGTTGATGGTTACAAATATGAGACGACCAGATGCCCGATTCGCATTGATGGAGAGTTGCTTAAATCCTCTGTTGGTTCGCCTAAATTGGGGCAGGACAATGAAAAAATTATCAAAGAATTCATAAATCAGAGTACTATTGCAAATGCATAACCAAATAGAAACCTTCAAAATTGCTGTACGCAAGTTTGCCCCCTTTGAATCTGCCATGAAGAAATTTTGGGATAAATATTGCGAATTTTCAGGTTGTACTTTGAAGTTGGAAATGGTTGTGATGGATTTGCATGAACTTTACGATTGTACAATTACTCAAAAAGGTATGGCCCATGGCGATTTTGATATTGCACATATCAGTACCGATTGGGTTTTGGAAGGTTATTCAAATCAAGATTTCGAGGTTTTAAATCCTTACATCAATAGAAATAAACCCGAAGATTTCCCAAGAGGATGGAGTAAGTCACTATTGGGCTTGCAGCGTTTCGGCTGGGAAGTTGTAGGCTTTCCTTTTCATGACGGACCTGAATGTTTCATTTACAGGAAGGATTTATTTGAGAGTGAAATTGAAAAAGCTAATTATCTGGTGCAATTCGGTAAAAGTTTGGCAGTTCCGAAAACCTGGGAAGATTTCCATCAGGTGGCGCAATTTTTCAACCGCCCTGCCGATAATTTATATGGAAGTATTTTTGCCTGTTATCCTGATGGTCACAACACGGTTTTCGATTTTTGTTTGCAGTTATGGACCAGAGGAGGAACATTGGTCGACAATAATGGTTCAATCCAAATTAACACCGAGGCCGCAATTGATGGTTTGAATTTCTACCGTGCAATTGTAAATGATAAGACTGCGGTCCATCCAAAATCAGCGGAATTCGAGTCTGTAGCAGCTGGAATTGCTTTCTCGCAAGGGGAAGCAGCTATGATGATAAATTGGTTTGGCTTCGCTGCGATGTCTGAACTAGATGTAAACTCAAAAGTTAAAGGCAAAATCGATGTTGAATTATTACCATCGGCCCCAGGTAAAAATTCTGCATCCTTGAATGTTTACTGGCTTTACACTATTGCAGGGGGCAGTAAAAATAAAAAAGTTGCTTACGATTTTCTTTGCTTTGCTCTAGCCCAAGAACAAGATAAGCAACTCACTTTAGAAGGTGGAATTGGTTGTAGAATCTCGAGCTGGAAAGATGCGGAAATCAACGAAATCATTCCATATTATCATAAATTAGAACAACTGCATGAGGTTGCAAATATGCTCCCTCAAAAAGA
Source organism: Pedobacter jejuensis (assembly GCF_003725795.1). Lineage (GTDB taxonomy): Bacteria > Bacteroidota > Bacteroidia > Sphingobacteriales > Sphingobacteriaceae > Pedobacter > Pedobacter jejuensis. The sequence goes on from NZ_RBEE01000023.1 coordinate 210,837, forward strand.
AAACTGGGCTGCAATTGCGGCAATAATAGATAAAATGGTTTTGCAGGCAATAAATACAAATTCGCCATCCGAAGCGCTTATTCAGCTTGCACAAAATCAAATTAATGAAATTGATAAATGAGTATTGTTATAGAATATAAGCCAGAATTACCGCAAACTCAACAACCCATCATCATCATCGGTGCAGGTGGAATTGTGGCTGATGCACATCTTCCTGCATATAAGATTGCGGGTTTTGAAGTTCATGGTATTGTCAATAGAACTAAAGAAAGGGCGCAGAAATTAGCTGATGCTTTTGGTATTCCCAATGTTTATGATTCTGTTGCGGAAGCGGTAAAACTTGCTCCGAAAAATGCTGTGTATGACTTAACGATCATGCCAGAACAGTACATCGAAACTTTAAATCAGTTACCTGATGGATGTGCCGTTTTAATTCAAAAGCCAATGGGAGATGATTTTAAACAGGCAAACGAAATTCTTGAACTCTGTAGAACAAAGAATTTAAGGGCAGCGGTAAACTTTCAATTGCGTTTTGCTCCATTTGTACGTGCCGCAAAATACTTGATTGATAAAGGTTTAATCGGTGAATTGTACGATATGGAAGTCCGTGTAACAATTAAAACACCATGGGAAATTTTTCCTCATGTGATTATTCACCCGCGACTGGAAATTCAATACCACAGCATTCATTATGTCGATTTAATTCGTTCGTTTTTGGGTAATCCTCAAAGTGTTTTAGCTAAAACTTTAAAACACCCTGCAAAGAATTTATCATCCTCTCGTTCCACGATTTTATTCGATTATGGTGATACCATGCATGCGGTAATCAATACCAACCACGACCATGATTTCGGTCCGAACCACCAGGAAAGTTATATCAAATGGGAGGGAACAAAAGGAGCAATCGTAGCGAAAATCGGGTTACTGATGAATTATCCGCATGGTGTTCCTGATGTTTTTGAATACTGCATCATAGAAGAAGGAGAATCGCCTGAATGGCAAACCGTAAAATTAGATGGCTCATGGTTTCCTGAAGCATTTATTGGAACAATGGCGGATTTAATGCGGTTTAACGAAGGTACGACTGATGTTTTGCAGACTAGCGTGGAGGATGTAATTCAAACGATGGCTGTTGTGGAAAGTGCTTATAAATCGAGTGATATTGGAGGAGTGAAAATTGGATAGGCACAGCGTCATTCCGAGTAGAAATGGCAAAACATTTTTTTGTCTTAGCCGGACGGCTTTTTTCTTAAATACATAGCCTATGATTTCAATCATGGGGATAATAATAAAAATATAAGTTTTAACAACATATAGGGTTAAAAGCAGAAACTTTCTAATCCTCTCTTCTGGAGAGGAATTGCAGATAAGAACAATTACCCCAAAACATTTAATAAGGAGAAGCTTTTTATGTATTTCAAATCAACATTTTTTGGAGATTATCAATTACAAGACAAACGTGTAACCCTAGGCCGCACGATAACAGAAACCGATTTTGTAGTTCACGCCGGTCATACCGGTGATTTCTTCCCGCACCATATGGATGCAGAATGGTGTGCAACGCAGCCATTTAAGCGGCGTATTGCTCATGGAACCATGATTTTTAGCATCGGAATCGGACTAACCGCATCGGAAATTAATCCTGAAGCCATGAGTAAAGGCTACGATAAACTGCGTTTTGTAAAACCCGTTTTCATTGGCGATACCATTCATTCTGAAATCACGATTTTGGAAAAGGGAGAAAGCAAACGACCTGAATACGGAACCGTAACCGAACATGTAGAAATTATTAATCAACATGGAGAAGTCGTTTTAGTCTGCGACCATCTGCTTGTAGTAAAGAAAAAGTCAGTTTAATAGTCATTTGTTCACTCGTTCATTAGTCAAATGCCCAATCAAATCAACTAATGAACTCGATAATAGTTAGCAAACACAACTACCAATGAACAAATGACTAATGAACCATTGAACTAATAAAAAAACTAAATATAATGAACCACAACACACAGCCCGAAATTGTAACTGAGGGGAATCCGTCCTCAGGAAAAAAATATTTATTGCCATTTATATTAGTGGTAAGCTTATTTTTTCTTTGGGGAATGGCACACAACCTTGATTCGATTTTGATTCCCCATTTAAAAAAAGCGTGTAATCTGAACAACAGACAATCTACATTGATCGATACCTCGGTTTTCTTTGCCTATTTTTTAATGGCAATACCGGCGGGAATGATTTTAAAAAAATGGGGCTATAAAGCAACCATGATTTCAGGTTTGTTGGGATTTGCTTTTGGAGCTTTTCTTTTCGTTCCGGCTGCAAACAATTTATCCTATATCACATTTTTAATTGCTTTATTTATCATTGGTTGCGGTTTAACCCTGCTCGAAACTTCTGCAAATCCTTATGCGGCGGTTCTGGGCGACCCCGCAAAAGCAACTAGCAGATTAAATTTGGCTGCATCTTTTAATGGCCTGGCAGCAATGGTTGCGCCGCTTATCGGCGGATTATTTATCCTTTCAGGAAAATCGCATACTAAGGAAGAACTTGCTGCAATGACTGAAGTCAGTCGAAATAATTACTTCCTCGAAGAGGCTGCATCCGTTAAAACACCCTACATCACACTTGGAATAGTTTTATTGGTTATCGCCGTTATATTTTACTTTATTCATCTCCCGGAAATTAAAACCAAAAGCATTGATGGCGAGGCTAAGGGAAGTTTTTTTGGTTCACTTCGCCATAAACATCTGCGTTGGGCGGTTGCGGCACAGTTTTTCTATGTAGGTGCACAGGTTTGTGTAACAAGTTTTTTTATCAGAATGGCACAACAAGGCGGCGGCTTTGATGAAAAAACCGCTGCATCGTATCTTGTAGTTTATGGATTTCTGTTTACTGCTGGTCGCTTTGCCGGAACGGCACTTTTGCAGTTTATATCATCAAATAAATTGCTCGCTATTTATGCGGTTATTTCAATTATTCTGTGTTTAGTGGCCATTTTAGGACAAGGTTCATATGTGGTTTACGCTTTGGGTGCCGTCGGATTTTTTATGTCGATAATGTTTCCGACAATTTTTGCTTTGGGCATTGAGGGAATCGGAGACGATACTAAACCGGGTTCATCCTGGCTAATCATGTCCATTGTCGGAGGCGCGATTTTACCATTCGGAATGGGAACTTTAATTGATATGTATGGTGACAACATTCAAATCGGCTATAGCATTCCTTTGGTTTGTTTCATTATCGTTCTGTTCTTCGCTTTACGAGGTTATAAAATCGCTCATAAATAGCGAAGAGAATATACGTCTTTGCGAGACACGAAGCAATCTGCGAAGAGCGGTGGGAAGTCGAAAACGGCCTACACAAGATAAGATTGCTTCATTTCGGTCAAAACCGAAAATTTGCAATAACGAAAAGAAATCAAAATGAAACCAATGTTTAGTAAAATCTTCTTGTTCTTTCTTTTTTGCGTTTTTTGCTTTAAGCTTAATGCGCAACAAAATGATAATGCGAAACCTTGGGTATTTTGGTATTGGGTTAAGGGTGCTGTTTCAAAACAAGGCATCACTGCCGATTTAGAAGCAATGAAATCGAACGGAATTGCGGGTGCTTATTTAATGAGCATTCAAGGCCCTGATAAGGCGCCTGTTTATGCTCCGCCTGCTGTTCAACTCACACCGGAATGGTGGAAGTTGGTGGAATTTGCGATGAATGAGGCAAAGCGCCTGGATTTAAAAATAGGAATGCACGTTAGCGATGGCTTTGCTCTTGCCGGTGGTCCATGGATTACGCCTGAAAAATCCATGCAAAAAGTTGTTTGGTCTAAGTCTTTGATCAATAATTCTTCTGCCAAAATTATATTGCCAAAGCCTGAATCTAAAGAAAACTATTATAGAGATATTGCGGTTTATGCCTATCCATCGCCGATTGGCGAAAACATTTCAACCAGGACAGTTATCCCTAAAGTTACAGCAAGTAATGGCGCTGATGCCACAGATTTGATTCAACCCGGAAATAAGAAAAACTTCGGTTCAAATGAACCATGTTACATTCAATATGAGTTCGAAAAGCCATTCACCTGCAGAACAGTTACCATTAAAATCAGTGGAAATAATTATCAGGCGCAACGTTTAGCGATAGAAGTGAGTGATGATGGTAAAGTTTTTCGTTCCATTGGAAGATTGGAGCCGCCTCGCCATGGTTGGCAAGATACTGATGAAAATGTAACACATTCTATTAAACCAACTATTGCAAGGTTTTTCAGGTTTATTTATGATAAAAGGGGTTCTGAGCCCGGCGCCGAAGATTTGGATGCTGCTAAATGGAAGCCATCATTAAAATTGGTAAATCTCGAGTTAAGCTCCGAGGCACAAATTAATCAATTTGAGGGTAAAAATGGTTCTGTTTGGCGTGTTAGTAAGAGAAGTACTGATGACCAAATCGCCAAAAAATTATGTGTTCCTTTGAATAAAATTATCAACCTTACCGATAAACTAAACCCTGATGGGTCTTTAAACTGGAAATCCCCGAAAGGCAATTGGACAATTTTAAGAGTTGGTCATACTTCTACAGGCCACACCAATGCCACTGCAGGTGGAGGAATGGGTTTGGAATGTGATAAATTTAATCCCGAGGCCGTAAAATTACAGTTTGATAGTTGGTATGGCCAAGCTTTAAAACATGGCGGGCCGGAAATTGCAAAAAAAGTTTTAAGCGTTTTTCATGTCGATAGTTGGGAGTGTGGTAGCCAGAACTGGTCGCCGTTATTTAAGGCTGAGTTTTTAAAACGCAGAGGTTACGATTTAACGCCTTATTTACCAATCATTACAGGCTTGCCTGTAGAAAGTGTATCGGTTTCTGAAAATTTTCTGTACGATGTTAGAAAAACTATTTCCGAACTGGTGGTTGACCATTTCTACAAAATCCTGGCAAAATTGGCAAAGGAGAAGGGCGTAACTTTTACCGCCGAAAGTATTGCGCCAACCATGATGAGCGATGGTTTAATGCATTACAAAACTGTTGATGTACCGATGGGAGAATTCTGGCTGAACAGCCCGACGCATGATAAACCCAATGATATGCTCGATGCCATTTCCGGTGCCCATATCTACGGCAAAAAAATCATTCAGGCAGAGGCATTTACAACCGTTCGTATGGATTGGAATGAAAGTCCGGCGAATATGAAGGCTTTGCAGGATAGGAATTATGCGCTTGGCATAAATAAATTAGTATACCATGTTTTTACGCATAACCCCTGGATGGATAGAAAACCCGGTATGACTTTAGACGGCGTGGGTTTGTATTTTCAACGCGACCAAACCTGGTGGAAAGCAGGAAAAGCTTGGATAGATTACGCAGAGCGAACTCAAAATTTATTGCAGCAGGGAAAACCTGTAGTGGATATCGCCGTTTTTACAGGAGAAGAATTTCCTCGTCGCTCGGTTTTACCAGATAGATTAGTAGAAACCTTACCAGGAATTTTTGGTGGGGATGTAGTGGAATCAGAGCGAAAACGTTTGGCAAATATGGGAGAACCATTACGGCAAATTCCTGCTGGCGTAACACATTCAGCCAACATGGCCGACCCCGAAAACTGGGTAAATCCTTTACGTGGCTATGCTTATGATAGTTTTAATCCTGATGTGTTAAGCACGGCAATCGTTAAAAATGGCGAGGTCGTTTTTGAAAGCGGTGCAACCTATAAAATTTTAGTTTTCACAGGCAAATTGAAATTGAATCCGAATTATCAATACATGAGTTATGAGGTAGTTAAAAAACTTTCTCAATTAATTAAGGCTGGTGTCAAGGTTATTGTTGCAGATAAACCTTTGTATCAAAATGGAATAAAGCAAGTAAGCAAGGCTGAATTTGATAGGGTTGTTGAGGAGATTTGGGGAGAAGGTTTTAGTGAGGTTTATAACGATATTAGTCCAATTTACACCAAGAATTTAGGAAAAGGACAAATTTATAAGGCACCATATTACGGAGAAAGCTTTGAAAAAATGACTTTGCACCCCGATTTTTATGCTGTTGAAGGACAGCCTAAACAAGCTGATAAATTAGCATTTACACACAGGAAGTCTGCTGAAAAAGATATTTACTTCATATCCAATCAGAAAAATGAGAATAGAATTATTTCGACTTCATTTAGAGTTTCCGGTAAAGTGCCTGAATTTTACAATGCGGTAAGTAACCAAAAAATTGAAGCAAGAGAATGGAAAATATCAAATGGTAGAACAACTTTAAAGATAGAACTAAAACCAAAACAATCGATTTTTGTACTCTTCGAACAACCAACTAAGCAAACCCAATCGAACAAAGGTAATAACTGGTCGAGTTTTAAAACCATCCAAGATATCTCAAAATCCTGGCAGGCAAAATTCGATATCGCTTATGCTGGGCCATCAAATGCCATCATTTTTAGTGAGTTAACAGATTGGACAAAAAGCGCTGACAGCTTGATTAAATACTATTCGGGCACTGCTATTTACACTAAAAACTTCACTTTCAACGGAAATCCGAATGATAAAATTTGGATTGATTTAGGCGAGTTCTCCAGCATTGCTGAAGTAAAAATCAATGGTATAAACTGTGGTACCTTATGGACTGCTCCGCACCGTTTGGAAATCAGCAAAGCCATCAAAAATGGCGAAAATAAAATCGAAATTGAAGTGACTAATACCTGGGCAAATCGTTTAATTGGAGATAGCAAATTGCCTGAAAATAAAAAAATTACCAAAACTACTGCGCCTTTCCGTTTGGAGGGGAAACCCTTAAATCCTGCAGGATTATTAGGGCCAGTAGTGATACAAACCGAAGAGAAATAAAACTCATCGTCATTGCGAGGCACGGAGCAATCTAATGAAGAGCGATTGCTTCGTGCCTCGCAATGACCACAAACGAAACTAAAATGAAACTAAAACTCACAATACTTTTAAACCTAGCTTATTGCATTATTGCATCGGCAACGGTTAAACCCGCATCTATTTTTACCGACCACATGGTTTTGCAACAACAAAGTAATGTGGCTGTTTGGGGTTGGGCTAAACCGTTAACAAAGGTAGAAATCAATACTTCGTGGAATAACAAGAACTATTCGGTTACATCAGAGAAAGATGGGAAGTGGAAAATAAAAGTTACTACACCAGCTGCGGGCGGACCTTATGACATCGAATTAAACGACGGCGAAAAACTGGTTTTAACAGATATATTAATCGGTGAGGTTTGGTTTTGCGGTGGCCAGTCGAATATGGAAATGCCGATGAAAGGCTTTAAAGGCCAGCCAATTACTGGTTCAAATGAAATAATTTTAAAATCAACCAATAAAAACATCAGGCTATATACCGTTCCACGTTCTTCAATTACAGAACGTCAGGATAACAGCAAACCTTCACCATGGAAATTAGCAGCACCTGAAACCGTTTCCAATTTCAGTGCAACGGCTTATTATTTTGGCTCTTTATTGAGCGAGATGTTAAATGTTCCTGTAGGAATTATAAATGATAGCTATGGTGGCGCTACAATTGAGGCATGGATGTCTCCTGAAGATTTAAAAGCATTCCCTGAAGTTAAAATTCCGACAAAAGGAGACACAATTAAAGAAGTTAGCAGAACACCAACAACGCTTTATAATGGCATGCTTTATCCCCTTATTGGTTATGGAATAAAAGGTGCCATTTGGTACCAAGGAGAATCAAATTATGAACGTCCGGATAGATATGAAGCGTTATTTCCGGCGATGGTATCTTCATGGCGCAAAAATTGGGATAATGGTGAATTCCCTTTTTATTATGCACAGATTGCGCCTTACAATTACACACAACTTCCCCCTTATCATGTAGGTGAAAAGTTTAATTCAGCATTTTTAAGAGATGCGCAGCGAAAATCTCTGACCAAAATTTCGAATTCGGGCATGGCCGTATTAATGGATATTGGAGAAGAAAAATCAATTCATCCAGCTAATAAAAAACAAGTCGGAACACGTTTGGCTTACCTTGCTTTGGCCCAAACTTATGGCATAAAAGGTTTTGGGGCATTAAGTCCGGTTTATGAATCTTTAAGTATCGAAAAAAATAAAGCAGTAATTAAGTTTCAAAATGTAACGAATGGCTTAACTTCATTTGGTAACGAGTTGAGTTTATTTGAAATAGCAGGAGCAGACAAGAAATTTTATCCGGCGAAAGCCTCGATAACAGGAAGTAGCATAACCGTTTCGGCAGAAGAAGTGAAAACACCGATTGCAGTTCGTTATGCATTTAAGGATTTTGTAATTGGCGATTTATTCGGAAACGATGGCTTGCCGGTTTCTTCTTTCCGCACTGATGAATGGGATAATTAGCGATACGTCATTGCGAGACACGAAGCAATCTATTTTATAAGAGATTGCTTTGTGCCTCGCAATGACGAGAATATTAAATAAATACAAGGAAAAATAATGCCGAAATACACGGTCTTCAAATATCTCAATTGCACAAAGAAAACAAATCCTTTCTTTGTGTTCTTCGTGTCTTTGTGGTTGGTAACTGCCAATGCCTTTTCGCAAGAAAAAGAAACACATAACATTGTCTGGACTTCCCAAAGTCATAATTCATCAGAATCGATGCCCGTTGGTGGAGGTGATATTGGTTTAAACCTTTGGGTAGAAAAAGGCGAAGTTTATCTTTATTTATCTCGCAGCGGAACGTTTGATGAAAATAATACACTGTTAAAGCTCGGCAGGGTAAAACTCAAATTCAGTCCTAATCCTTTCGAAGGAAAGACTTTCAGACAGGAGCTGATTTTGAACGATGGTTGCGCACAAATTTCAGGTTCCAATGGCAAAATCAATACTCAAATCAAAGTTTGGGTTGATGTGTTTAATCCAGTAATCCACCTGAACATTAAATCAAATCAAAAAATAATTACCGAGGCAAGATATGAAAGCTGGAGATTTGAAGACCAAATTACCAAAGGCAAGGAGAATAACCAGAATTCTTATAAATGGGCGCCACAAGGAATTGTGAAGACCTTTAAAGATGAAATTGTATTTAAAAATAATGCTATTCAGTTTTATCATCGAAATAAACCTGAAACCGTTTTTGACGTTACGGTAAAACAACAAGGATTGGAATTTAGAAAAGCTGAATTGTTCAATCCGCTTAAGAACCTGATTTTTGGCGGTTCTATGCAAGGTGATAACATGATTTCTTCAGGAAATTATAGTGGAACATATTTAAATACACCATATAAAGGCTGGGTTTTGAAAAGTAAAAAGCCATCCAAATCTGCTCATGTTACCATCACTTTAAATATTTCAAAAACTGAATCTGTTCAGGATTGGGAGAAAAGCTTAAATGAAATAAACACAAAAACCAACCAAAAAGCCTGTATCCAATGGTGGAACGATTTCTGGAAAAAAAGTTTCATTTACATTAATTCAAAAGACGAAACCGCAAATCAATCCGCTAAAAATTATCGACTCTTCCGGTACATGTTGGGTTGTAATGCTTTTGGAAAATATCCGACAAAGTTCAACGGTGGTTTATTTACATTCGACCCGCAACTCACCGATTCAACTTTAAAATACTCACCAGACTTCAGGAATTGGGGAGGTGGAACACATACCGCTCAAAACCAGCGTTTGGTGTATTGGCCAATGCTAAAAGCCGGAGATTTTGAGCTCATGAAACCTCAATTTGATTTCTATCTAAACTTGTTAAAGAATGCTGAAATCAGAACACAATCTGCCTGGGGGCATAAAGGGGCAAGTTTTACAGAGCAATTAGAGAACTTTGGATTGCCAAATCCAGCCGAATACGGTTGGAAACGTCCTGCCGATTTCAATAAAGGCATGGAATATAATGCTTGGCTTGAATACGAATGGGATACTGTTTTGGAGTTCTGTATGATGATTTTGGAAACGGAAAGATACAATGGTGATAACATTCAAAAATATCTTCCGCTGATTGAAAGCTCTCTTACGTTTTTCAAAGAACATTATACTTTTCTGGCTAAGCAAAGAGGGGCAAAGGGTTTAGATGCTGATGGTCATTTGGTTCTATATCCGGGTTCCGGAGCTGAAACCTATAAAATGGCATATAATTCTACATCAACAATCGCTGCTTTGAAAACTGTCTTAGAAAGATTAATTGCTTACCCCGGTTTATCCGAAAAACAAAAAGAAGAATGGCTGGGGATGTTGAGAACTATTCCGCCAATAAGTTTCAGGAATTTCCAGGGACATACCACAATTGCGCCCGCAATGCATTGGGAACGAATTAACAATACCGAAAGTCCGCAGTTGTACCCGGTTTACCCCTGGGGAATTTATGGAATTGGAAAACCTGGTTTAGACACGGCGATAAATACTTTCAAATATGATGCAGATGTTTTGAAATTCCGTAGTCACGTGGGTTGGAAACAGGATAATATATTTGCAGCAAGACTTGGGTTAACAGAAGATGCTGCAAGATTAACCACGGCGAAACTGAAAGATTCCGGGCGACGTTTTCCTGCATTTTGGGGGCCTGGTTTTGATTGGACACCCGACCATAATTGGGGTGGTTCGGGCATGATTGGTTTGCAGGAAATGCTGTTGCAGGCAGACGAAAAAAAGATTTATCTGTTCCCGGCTTGGCCTAAAGACTGGGATGTTCATTTCAAGCTTTATGCACCCTACAAAACTACTGTTGAAGGAACTTTAAAGGGTGGAAAATTGATAAATTTAAAAGTATTGCCCGAATCCAGAAAGGCAGATTTAATTAATATGATTAAATAATTAACCACAGAAATAGGATGAGCAGGAATTTAACAAAGTAGAATCTGTGTTTATCTGTGAAAATCAGGGGCAAATAAATTAAATATTTCAAAATGGATTTAGTTTATCTTTTTTACTAAAATGTCGTCTATGGAATATTTCCATTTAAGAAAGTCGACCGTATGCTTTAAGGAAGTACGATATCTCTCTGCCGTGCCGTTGGTATATTCTGTCCCTACAAGAACTTCAAGTTTTCTGTTATGTTCCTTAAATACATCTATCAATGTATATTGTTGTTCCTCTTTACCAAGAAACTTATCTCGAATGGTGTCTGCGGTTAACAATTTACCATTAAGGACTAAGTGGCGATGCGCCTCATTGACCTTAAACTGAAGATCCGATAGATACGCATTCAGGGATTTGGCATCTTCCTTTTTACCCGTAGCTCTTCCATTTACGGCACTCCACCCCTCAGGCACACATGATCTTCCCGATGTAATTTCCGAACGTTTTCCGTCTACAGTAATTCTCATGTAGATTGGAACTGGTCCGTCTTGATAATTCTTTGGCTTCTTTAAGTAAAAAAGCAAGCTGAAATTGGTTTTCATAATGTTTTACATTAATAGTTAACAAATCTAGCTTTGCAGACAGAAAAAGTCAAGATGTTCATCTATTGAAAACCTTGATTATTAGTTAATTACATCGAATTCGGTGAGTCATTTTATTTTCCCCTTCAACTCACCGAATCACTCACCAGTGATATGTTAGTGAGTAGATAAAAAGGTGCCCTCAGTGAACGAAAAAAGCCTGCAATCATTCGATTTGCAGGCTTTTAGAGGCTTTTACACCGTTTTGGCGGAGAGTGGGGGATTCGAACCCGCGGACCCTTTAACAAGTCAACAGTTTTCAAGACTGCCGCAATCGACCACTCTGCCAACTCTCCGCGACAAAAGTACAAATCCCATTTAAATCTGCAAATAGTGATTGCGTTTTTTTTCTAAAAAGTTGATAATTGCTTAACACAGAGAGAGAAAAAATTATTTCTTGGTAATATTATCCTCAATTGAAGCCGTTTTTTTGAATAAATTGAAGGTGGGACGAAGGATTTTAACGCTTCTTTTGCTCACATCAACGCTTGCATTTAGCTCAAATCCGATTAATAAGATTAAAGAATTTAAGTAAAGCCAAATCATAACCACAATTAATGTCCCGATTGAGCCATAAACTTTGTTGTAAGAGCCGAAGTTATTAATGTAAAATGAAAAGCCCCAAATCGTTAAAAATGCCAAAATAGTGGCCAGCCATGAACCTGCACTAAAAAGCTTCCATTTTTTTGCATGTGATGGTCCGTAACGGTACAAAATCGAAATCGTTATAAAATACAAAACCGTCAAAAGTGTCCATCTGGTGAGCTGTATGGCGTAAACAGCGAGGCTATCTTTTATGTGTAGTTCTGTTTTAATATAATTCAAAAGCAATTCTCCAATTGCCATTGCACTAATGCATAATATAACAGAGAAAAAGATTGTCATGGTTAAAACCAAAGCAATTATCCGCTGTTTTATCCAACTTCTAGTTTCGATGACTAATGAGGCTTTATTAAATGCCTTCATTAAATTTTTAACACCGTTTGTCGCAAAAAATATAGCGGATAAAAAACCGAAGGATAGTAAACCTTTATTTTGGTTTTTAACGATGTCTTTTAAGGTTACCTCAAACGCTTCGAATGCATTGTGTGGTAATATCAGTTCGATTAAGCTTAATAGCTTGTCTTGAAAGCCCGATATCGGTATAAATGGTATTAGTGTGAACAAGAAGATAATGCTTGGAAATATAGCAAGCATAAAGCTATACGCAAGAGAAGAGGATTTATTAACTAATGACTCTTTGCCAATTTCTTTAAAAAAGAAGGTTGCAACAGTATAGAGCGGAAGCGGACTAAAACCAGGCAATACACAACCTTTAGACCATTCAATAAAATTTGAATAGAATTTAAGATGTAATAATTGCCTGTGTAACCATTCCATTTTAAGTATTAATTAAAAAATGCCGATATTTTTTTCATAAAATTTTCGGGAGGATTTGTTGGTTTACCTTTCTTCATATCAACAAATACGAGTGTTGTTGCACCAATGTTAATGAGTTCATCTTTCTCATTATACAATTCATATTCAAAATAAATACGAATGCCTGGTAATACGTTAACAATAGTTTTAACGGTAATTTCCTGATCGTAGTGGGCAGGTTTAATGTATTTACATTTTAATTCCAATACAGGCATCATAATGCCTTCAGCTTCCATAGAGCTGTAGCTCATACCTAAGCTACGCAACATTTCAACTCTACCTACCTCGTAATATTGGGCATAATTGCCGTAATACATATATCCCATTTGGTCGGTTTCACCATAACGAACCCTTATTTTAGTTGTGTGGCTGTACATTATTTAAAAATGTTTCTTTTATTTAAAGCCTCACGATATTTTTTAGCATTTATTTCATGCTGTTGTTTGGTTACTGCAAAATTGTGGTACCCAGAGAAGTCTTCTTTCGCACACATGTAAATGTAATCGTTTTGGTCGCGATTTAATACCGCGTCAATTGCATTTATGCTCGGCATCATGATAGGTCCAGGAGGCAGTCCTGCGTATTTGTATGTATTGTATAATGATTGTACTTGTAAAAGTTTATTGGTAACACGTTTCACCGTGAAATCATTGTTAGCAAATATTACGGTTGGGTCTGCCTGTAGTAAAACACCTTTGTTTAATCGATTTAAATATAAGCCTGCAATAATGGGCATTTCCTTATCATATAATGCCTCTGCATCAACTATCGAAGCTAAGGTATAAACCTGTGCAGGTGTTAAATTTAAGCTTGAAGCTTTTTGTTTACGCTCGGCAGTCCAAAAGTTATTATATTCTTTATGCATGCGCTCGAAAAACTCTATTGGCGAAACATTCCAATACATTTCATAAGTATTTGGAATAAACATAGCATAAACATTATCCTGGTTAAAGCCATATTTTGAAATGAGTGGGGTAGAATTGAGTACGCTTATGAAGCTTAAAGAATCTGCCTCTAAGTTGCTCGCCAAATAAGCCGCAAAGTCTTCCTTTTTACGGATGTTTTGAAATTTCAATTTTACCGGTTCTTGATTACCTGCCTTTATCAAATTGATAAGCGTTCGGTTGGTCATTCCTTTCCTCAAACGATAACGGCCGGGCTTAACATTACCCGTTAAGTTCATTTTCCCTGCTGCGGTTTCAAATGAAGAAACACTTTTAACAATATCTTTTGTCTTCAAATTTTCTACCAATGCGTTATAATCAGAATTGGTTTTTATGTATAGGTATTTTTGATTATCCGTAACATTTGGAGCGAAATATACTTTGTATAAATTTCCTGCAAAGTATCCTGCAATTAGAATTACTACTACTGCTATAATTAATGCAGCTTTTTTACCGCCGCTCATTTTATTTTTTACTACTTCAGTCATTATGTTTCGATGCGAATTTATAATTGCTTGTTAGATAACGTGATATTAATTTTTGTGCCGATGGTAACTTTAGTTATAGAATCTGCAGGCATTGGGTCCTGTTTGGTGATAACTGCATTCGCACTATCCGTTATCGTTCCTTCATATAAAATATTACCCAGGGTAAGTGCAGAACCTTTTAAACTAAATTTAGCTTCATCAATAGTTAAGCCAAGCAATTGAGGTATATCTACATCCTGGTTCCCACGTCCATCACCCAATACCAGATTGATTCTTGACCCAACCGGAATGGTTTCTCCTGCTTGTATTGGCTGTCCGCCGAAGCTTGCTTCTAAAACAACATCAAGACTTACATCTGCTTTGTATGTGGTATCGCCTAGCTTTAACCTCGAACTTTCTATAATTGCCTGTGCCTCTCTTAAAGTTTTAAATGCAATATCAGGAAACTTAGTATTGGGAATGTTTCCGGCGTTTATTGTTAAATAGATGGTTCTATTATCTTTAACAAATGTATTTGGATCAGGGTCTTGGTCGATAACTATTCCCGCAGGTTGGTCTAAAATAAAAACAGAATCTACCTCATATTTAAGTCCGGCTTCTTCCAGTTTTACAACTGCATCAGTAAAAGAAAGTCCTTTTACCATTGGTACATTTAACCCTTGCCCGTGTTTGGTGTAAAATCTTAAACTAAAAAAGGCAACTAGTAACAGTACAAATACGGTAATAACAGCTGCTAATATGGTCTTTCTGAAAGAACTGGTTTTTAAATAATCTATAAATTTAGACATGAATCTTAAATTCTGTGGTTAATGCTATAAACTCAAATGTAGTTATTTTCATTATTGAATATGCGATTTTTGAATTATTGCATGCACTGCTTTTAGCAAATACAATACCATCTAATGTTATTTCTCCAATTCAAAATTAAATATTGCTCAAAGATATTTATATTTTTGAAGATATATTTACATCAATTTCTATTTCTAAAAAAGGATTTTATAACATGAAAAAAACGATTGCATTGCTAACAGGCGGTACCACAGGCGAATGGGTTGTTTCAGTAAAAAGTGCAGCTACAATTGCTCAAAATATTGATACCAATCTATACGATGTTTATAAAATTATGCTAAATGATAATGGCTGGTTTTACGAACCGGCTGATTCTTTTAAAATAGAAGTAGACAAAAACGATTTTTCGTTAAATTTTGATGGACGAAAAATTAAGTTCGATGGTGTGTTTATTGCCATTCACGGTTCGCCGGGTGAGGATGGGAAATTGCAAGGCTATTTTGATATGCTTCATATTCCATACACTACTTGCGATGCTTTAACTTCATCAATAACGATGAATAAAGGTTATACCAAATCCATTGTTGCAGGAATCGACAATTTATACACGGCTAAATCCATCCAAATTTTTAAAAATGAAAATTACGATTTAAAGCAAATTAAACAAGACTTACGATTACCATATTTTGTAAAACCCAATAGTGGTGGTAGTAGTATTGGGATGAGTAAAGTAAAACATGCCGATGATTTGGAAAGTGCTTTAGAAAAGGCATTTAAAGAAGATACACAGGTATTGATTGAGGAGTTTGTAAGCGGGAGGGAATTTTCTATTGGAGTTTTTAAGGCTAAAGGAGAAATTACGGTTTTACCAACTACTGAAGTTATCCCCGAAAATGAGTTTTTTGATTATGAGGCCAAATATACTCCAGGCGCAACTCAAGAAATTACACCAGGTGAAATGACTGAAGAAGAATTTGCACGAGTTCATCAAATTGTAAAAGATGTTTACAGTAAGCTAAATTGTAGGGGAGTAGTTAGGATAGATTATTTCCTGGAGGATGAAACAGGTAAATTTTATTTCATTGAGATAAATACAATTCCTGGGCAAACTGCCACAAGCTTTATTCCACAACAAGTGGCGGCAATGGGATTATCTTTAAAAGAATTTTATACAGGCTTGATGAAGGAAACTTTAGGCTAAAAATAGTTTTTTGTAACTGCCAGATGTATATTCAACAATTAATTGATAAAGGATTTCCGATAAAAAGCGTTCTTAAAGATTCGATTATTTACGAACCTGGTATGAAACCACGCTTTGTTTATTTTATTAAAAGTGGTGAAATACGAATGGTTACGGTTAGCGAAGAAGGAAAAGAATTCATTCAAGGGGTTTTTAAAAGCGGACAATATTTTGGAGAGCCTGCATTGTTGGTAAATAGGCCATATCTGGCATTTACAATTGCCAATAAAAATTCAGAATTAATTGCCTTAGGAAGAGATGATTTCTTTAAACTATTGAAAAGTGATTCTGATTTTAGTATGGATTTAATTAAGGTTTTAAGCAATAGACTTTTTTATAAATCAATGATGCTGGAAGAACTGGCGAATGAAAAAGCTGAACATCGGTTAGAAACCATTATAAATTATTTATTTACCGATTTAGCAAAAGGCGATAGCTTAAATGTTACCCGACAAGATCTTGCTGATATGACAGGTCTGCGTGTTGAAACCGTAATTAGAGGTGTTAAATTGCTAGCTGATAAAGGATTAATTCTGCTTCATAAAGGAAAAATTATAAAGAAATAATCAATTCAAAACCCTTATAACATTTGGCGTTTTTTACTGTTCTTAAATATGATACAGATCATAATTATTCAGTTTTTTAAGGATTAGCTTTGCATCAATAAATAAGATAGATTATGGCAGAGTTATCAAAATTTCAGGCTGTTATACAATGTAAATGCCCACGTTGCCGCAAAGGAGATATTTTTTCTGGAAATGCTTATGCGTTTAAACTGCAAAAAACGAATGTAAATTGCCCGGTTTGTAATTTAAAATTTGAAAGAGAACCTGGTTTTTTTTATGTTTCGATGTTTGTGAGTTATGCTATGAATGTTGCTGAAATTATAACAATCGGCGTAGCTTCATACGTTTTAGGTTTGGAGCTGGTGTACGAAAATTTATGGTATTACGTCGGTTTAATCCTTGTTGGTGTGCTACTGCTTTCTCCAATAAATTACCGTTATTCCAGAGTTATTCTTCTGCATTGGTTAACACCAGGATTAGGCTACGTTCCTGGTAGTGGAGATAAAAAATAAATGAGACTTATTTGCTTCATGATTTAGCCCCAGTTTTTTAGTAGACAAAAAAGAAATTTTTATGTTGAAAATAAATAAAATAACATTATTTATTTATCTAATTTTTAATAAGTTATAATGTTTATATCAAGTTGAATTTTCTAATCTGAGTTCGATTCTTAACTTAATATTTTGCTTTTTTATCGCCGTATTGCTTGTAAGATACCTCATGCCGAATTTATTTCGTCATCTTTCCTGCAACAAAGACCCTGAAATAAATTCAGGTTGACGTTAACTATAAAACAAATCAGCTTATAAATAATGTTAAAGAAAATTAATAATTGAAATCAGGTTACTAGTTTAAATTAATTCCCAGTTATCAACTTAACTAAAGCTCTTACTTTTTCAACAGATGTTAGTTCATATTGATACTCATCTTCAATACTTCCCATTTTCGTCTGCGTATTTCTGAATATCATTTGGCTATTTACAAAGCTTTTAGCTGAGGCGTGAAATTCTGTTGCTCCGGTTCTTAGCATCAGTTCTTGAATATTATCTTTATTTATTCCTGCACCAGGCATAATTGAAATTCGTCCATTTGCTTTTTGGATTAATTGTGCCAAAACATCAGCACCCTCAATTGCAGAGTTTGCGCCTCCTGAAGATAGTACACGTACAACTCCTAAATCTATTAAATCTTCTAAAGCTTTATTCATATCGTTGCTCATATCAAAAGCCCTATGAAAAGCTACTGGCAAAGGTTTAGCTAACTCAATTAATTCAGCACAGCGAGGTTTATCTATATGTCCATCTGCTGTTAATATTCCGATAACAATGCCATTACAATTTAATGATTTACAGATTTTTATATCTTCTTTCATCAAGTTAAATTCAAGGTCTGAATACAAAAAGTCACCACCTCTAGGACGAATTATCGGCCAAATCTCTATGGTGAGGTTTTTTTTAGCCAGTGCAATTTGTCCATAACTTGGTGTGGTTCCACCTTCGGCCAGATTATCACAAAATTCTACTCTTTTAGCACCACCAATTTGTGCTGCCAAAGCAGATTCGTAGCCATTTGCACATACTTCTAATATTCTTATAACTCCCAATGGAGGCTTTGAATGTACAGCGTTCATGTTATTTTAAAAAAATTAATTGTTCTGTCTTTTGAAGCAGTTCATTGATTAGATAGTGGTTTCGGGAGATTAATAGTAACTTTTCCCTTTGATGAGCAAATCTTGTTTTTCAGCATTACAAACTGCATAGCTAAATCCTTGCTGAATGGCATAAGCACCATATTCGCCTTTTTTATTGATGGCTAAAAAACCCACCTGAATGTTCTTTGCAGTTTCTGGTTTTTTCTTTATAATGCGCATAACGGCTTCTTTACAAGCAGCTTCTGGGGTGTAGCCTTGTCGCATAAGTTCAACTACTAAAAACGACCCAACATTACGAACAACTTCTTCTCCAACACCTGTAGAAGTAGCTCCTCCAACCTCATTATCAACAAATAAGCCTGCACCAATTATGGGGCTGTCGCCAATTCTGCCATGTAATTTATATGCCATTCCACTTGTTGTACAAGCACCAGAAATATTTCCTTTCGCATCTATGGCTAACATGCCAATCGTATCATGATTGTATTGGTTTCCAGGTAATTTTTGAGGTGCAGCTTTGTCGTAAAGCTTATTCTCAATATTCATTACAGGTTCATACTTGGCAGTTTTAAGCCATTCTTTCCAGGCTTTTTCGCTAGATGGTGTAAGCAGATTTTCTTTTTTAAAGCCTTGTTCTAAAGCAAATTGTAGTGCTCCATCTCCAGCAAGCATTACGTGAGGAGTTTTTTCCATAACCTTTCGTGCAACAGAAATCGGATGTTTAATATGTTCTAAAGCTAAAACAGCTCCACAATTTCCGAGTTCATCCATGATGCAAGCATCTAATGTAACTTTACCATCTCTATCTGGTAAACCTCCATAACCTACTGATTGATTTTTTTCATCGGCTTCTGGTACCCAAACGCCTTGTTCAACAGCATCAAGCGATTTACCACCTTTTGATAGAACTTTCCAGGCATCTGCATTAGCTGCAATGCCGAAATCCCAGGTAGAAATTACAATGGGCAAATTTGCTGGTTTGTTTGGTTGAGATGGCAAAACATTGGCCATGCTGGTTTTATCAAGTGCTAATAAGCCTGCTGAAAGAGCAGAGGCTTTTATAAATTTACGACGATTAAACATCTGTTTGGTGATGATTTTTTTAGGTTAATATTTTAAGTATTGCCAATTATATCTGTATTACTCTATTTGGAATTTATCAGCATCTTTTAAAAATGGGAACTGGCGCCTTATTTTTACCAATTCTTCATAATTTATGGTAACGGTGTACATATCTTCATCTTCGGGTTTGTAATAAACTGTGCTTCCATAAGGGTCGATGACCATAGAATGTCCTCCGTGATAAACTTGATTTCCATCATGTCCAACACGATTTACAGCAATTACATAGCTTTGATTTTCTATTGCTCTTGCAGGAATTAAAGCTCGCCAATGTGCCGAACGCTTGTCTGGCCAACTTGCAACGATTAATAAAATATCATATTCTTCGTTAACATTGCGCAACCAAACCGGGAAACGTAAATCATAACAAACCGCAAGTCTTATTTTCCAGCCTTTTAATTCTACAATAAGTTTATCACTTCCAGAGCTAAAATTTTTGTCTTCATCACCCAAACCAAATAAGTGGCGTTTATCATAATATTTATGGTCGCCATTTTGCTCCATCCATACCAGGCGATTATAATATTTGTCGTTTTCTCTAATTATTAAACTTCCGGTAACAACACAATTGTATTGATTTGCCATTTTCTGCATCCACTGCATGGTTTTTCCGCCCATTTCTTCGGATAATGCTTCCGAATTCATACTAAAGCCGCTGTTAAACATTTCGGGAAGAACGATTAAATCCGTTTTTTCTCTAACGCCCATAGATAACCGCAAGGCTAAATTCAGAAGGTTTTTTTCTATGTTTTCCCAAAAAAGGTAGGCCTGAAAAATCGTTACTTTCAGGTTTTCTATTTGGGTGTAAATAGGTGTTTCCATAAGTTAGGGGTTAGGGACGATGATTAAACATTTCTTAATTTATCTGCTGCCAAGGCTAGTGTAGCGTGCTCTTTGGCAAAACAAAATCTAATAATTTTATGGTCGTTTGCTTTTTGGTAAAATGCCGAAACTGGAATGGTGGCAACCCCAAATTCTTTTATCAACCTGATGCTGAAATCTACATCCTTCTCATCACTTATTTTGGCGTAACTGGCGCATTGGAAATATGAACCTTTGCAAGGCAATAGTTCAAATCTCGTATCAGCTAAAAGTCCTCTAAAGTAATTTCGCTTCGTTTCAAAGAAATTAGTAATACCTGTATAATTATCAGGGTTTTTAATGTATTCGGCAATGGCTTGTTGCATCGGACTATTAACGCTAAAAACATTAAATTGGTGTACTTTTCTAAACTCTTTGGTAAGTTGTTCTGGAGCAAGGCAGTAACCCAATTTCCAACCTGTTGCATGTAAAAGTTTACCAAATGAGGCTACAATAAAGCTTCTTTCTCTCAATTCTGGATAAAGCATTACGCTTTTATGTTTTTGCTCATCGTAAATTAAATGTTCATACACCTCATCACTGATAATTAAAATGTCTGTTCCACTTATTAATTTAATGAGCGATTTCATATCACTTTCTGAAAGAATACTACCAGTTGGATTTTGAGGCGAATTTAAAATTATCATCCTTGTGCTGGAAGTAAATAGCTTTTTTACCATGTCCCAATCAATACCATAATCTGGTGGTGCAAGCTGATAGGTTTTAACTAAACCACCAAAAAGTTTAATTGTAGGTGCATAACAATCATAAGCTGGCTCAAAGATTATTACTTCATCGCCAGGATTTATGATGGAAGCCAAAGCAGTAAAAATTGCCTGGGTTCCACCAGCGGTAACAGTAATTTCTGTATCTGGATTGTATTTAACATTATAGCAATTTTCAACTTTTTCGGCAATGGCTTCCTTCAAAAAAACATTGCCGGGCATGGGTGCATATTGATTAAAGCCATCTTTCATAGCTTTATTTACTAGTTCTGTAAGTTTAGGGTCGCTTGGATAATCTGGAAAACCTTGCGATAAATTAATGGCGTTGTATTCAGCTGCAAGTTTAGACATTACTGAAAAAATGGTGGTACTTACACCTGGAAGCTTCGATTGTATATTTAACATGTTATAAGCGAAAATAGCAAAAAAAGCTCGAAAGATTTTATTGTAAAATCTAAGTGTCAATTAATGAGCTTTATCGAACTCACGATTTTTGGCTAAAAATATTAACGATGTGCGATAAAGTAGAACTTGATTATTCACAAACAGAAAGCCTGAGCTAAAAGGTCATTATTAATTTTTTAATCGGATTTGCTTTCATTAATTATCAAATCAGATTCTACAATGGTGTTATAAAATGCTTGATTCTCTAACTGTGGACTATTAATTAAATCCATTAAAATATTTGCCGCTTTTTGGCCTTGCAAGTAAGGATATTGTTCTACTGATGCTATAGGCGAATAATCTAAATAATCCATAATTGGAAGATTTGCATAACTTACGACATCAATTTCATCTGCTATTTTTAATTTTTTTAAATATCTAATTAAGAATAATGCAATGTAATCGTTAAATGCAACAATTGCAGAAGGCTTTCGCCGATGGTTAATTAACTGATTTGCTGCATCAATGGTAGCTTCTTCAGTCAAATCGCAATTAATAACCAAGGTTGGGTCGAACTTTAACCGATTGAAATTTATGGCTTGCATATAACCATCTTTTCGCTCGCCACTAGCAAACAAAGTTGTTGGTCCATTAATCATACCAATGGTTCGGTGTCCTTTTTTCAATAGAAAATTAACTGCTTTAATGGTAGCGTTTTCTAAAGAACAAGCAACATAATGTACGTTTTTAAACGGTGGTATTCTATCAAAAAAAACAACAGGAATATTAAACGCCTTTAGTTTTTCAAAATGGTCGAAATTAGAAGTATCCTTACTTATAGAAACCAGTAAACCATCCACTCTTTGGTTCTTCATTTTATCAACTAGGCGTACCTCTTTATCAAAATCATCATGAGATTGAGCAAAAATTACAGTATAGTTTTTCTTCAAAACCTCATCTTCAATAGCGGATATTGCTGTAGAAAAAAAGTTTTCTGTCAATTCTGGAAGGATAACACCGATGGTGTAGGTTTTGCCTTTTTGAAAAAGAATAGCAGCATTATTTGGTTCGTAATTTAATGATTTAGCAAGCTGTTTAATCTTTTCACGCGTCACAGCGCCAATACTTGGATGATCGTGCAAACCTCTTGATACGCTTGATGGCGATAAATTCAAAATTTTGGCTATTTCCTTTATGGTTGTTGGCTTCGATTGCATTTATTGGTTTAGGCGATAAAGTTTCTTCATTGTAATTATACGAAATTTATCAATTTAAGCCATGAATTTTATCGCATTGATATGTTTAAAAGTTAATGCTGCTTATTTTGCATGAAGATATTAATGCAATATTTTACTTATTTTAAACTATTTAGCATTCATTAAAGTAAAAATTCAGCTTACTTTAGCCGATATAATTATTGTAAAAATGACATTGTACATTATCATATTACTGGTTCTATTTGTTGTGGTCGTAATTAACCTGCCTGTATTTGGGAGATTACCGAAAGGAGAGCGGCAGACGAAAATCCGCGAGTTACCCATCTATCGCAATGGGGCTTTGCAAAACAATTCTTTAACGCCAATGCAGCCTGAAGGCGTAAGCTTTTTAACTGTACTCAACAAATTTTTATTTGGAAAACATCCACAAAAAATCCCTTCAAAAGCTTTAAGTTTTATTAAACCGGATTTAAATACAGAGCCTAAAAGTAGTTCGCCCGAAATTATATGGTTTGGACACTCATCTTATCTAATTAAAATAAACGATAAAAGGATTTTAGTCGATCCAATTTTTAGCATCACACCATCGCCTTTTTCATTTATTGGAAGCAAGGCATTTCCAGGTACAAATTTTGTTAAGGCAGAAGAATTTTTAAACATTGATGTTTTAGTGATCACACACGATCATTACGATCATCTTGATTATCAAACGATTTTGAAAATTGCACCTCAAATTAAAAGTGTGGTTACATCAATTGGTGTGGGCGCTCATTTAGAAAGATGGGGTATTGAAGCCAATAAAATTTATGAACTTTGTTGGGAGCAGTCAATATCCTTACACAATGATTTAAAGTTTACGGCAGTTTCCGCTCGTCATTTTACAGGTCGTAAATTCAAAAGAAATCAAACTTTGTGGTCGGCATTTGTATTGGAGGTGCCAAATTATAGGATGTTTTTAGGAGGAGATTCTGGTTACGATACGCATTTTAAACAAATAGGCGACACATACGGGCCATTTGATATCGCTTTGTTAGAATGTGGACAATACAACGAACTTTGGCCATACATCCACATGTTTCCGGAGCAAACCATTCAGGCTGCGATTGATTTAAATGCGAAGATTTTAATGCCAGTTCATTGGGGTAAATTTACATTAGCGATGCATCCTTGGAATGAGCCAATTGAGCGAGTAAAAACTGAAGCCGAAAAGAGAAATTTACAAATTACTACGCCAAAATTAGGCGAAACAGTTAGTTTGAGTGAAAATTTTCCTGTTCAAAAATGGTGGTTAGATTAATATTATAAACAAAAGTTAAGTAGAAATGTTAAACTCACAAAAGCTAAAATATGAAAACTGACCTTGTAGAAATCTTCCAAACCATTAGAGCAAGCTTACAACCTTATGCCGCCAGAGGTTACACCGTTAAAGAAAATTCGGAAACAAATTATGTTTTAGTAAGTGAAAAAAATGTAATAGAAAATGATGGTAAAACCACCGAACGTTTTTTCGTAGGAATTTTTATAAATGCTGCAAATGTTGATGTCCAATTGCATACAAGTGAATTTGAATCGGCACAAGATTTAGTCGAATTCGGTGATGATAAGAAAGGTTTTTCAATTTCTGAGCTTGATGAAGATCAATTAAAAGAAATTGAAACGTTTATCGAAATTATCCACACACATTTTAAAGAAAAAGGCTGGGTATAGATTTTATCCAGCGTAAAAAGTTAAATTTGCTGAAAATAATTTTAAATATTTTACGGCAAACTTATTGAACAGTTCTAACTCGAATTTTATAAAGGCAGGCGATAGCTGGCGAAGCGAATTCTTACTTGCCTTGCAGATGAATGCCATTATATACAATTCTATTGATGGTAATCTTATATCATTTCCTAAACATAGTTTTATAATTCATCTGGTTAATTCCACAAATAATTTTCTGCCCGAAGATTTAATTCAGATCCAAAACCAGCATTCTAGGAATAATGTTAAATTGATTCATTTATGGGAAGATGTTTGGTTGGTAAAGTCCAAACAAGTTATTTATAGGATAAAATCTTTATTAGGCTTAAATATTAGGATTCATGGAAGAAAAACGGAAGTTAGAAAGTTAAATAAGCCAGAAGCAGATAAATTTATAAATGAATTTCATCTTCAGGGTGCGGTAAGCTCGAGGCATAAATTTGGACTTTATTACAACAATGAACTCTTTGCAGTTGCAACGTTTTCTGCCCTTCGAAAAATGAACCACACCGATAATTATAAATCTATTGAATTAATTCGTTTTGCGATTAAAGGTGGCTTTTCTATTTCAGGTGGATTAAGTAAACTGATAAAGCATGTAAAAATTGCATTGAAACCAAATGATATAATGACTTATGCCGATAGAGATTGGTCGGCTGGAGATAGTTATTTGAAAATTGTTTTTGAAAAAGTTGGAATTTTAGATCCACAGTTTTTTAGTATTGATGAAAACTTAAATCGGCAATTACAAAAAAATGAAACGCCTATTAATAGTACGAAAGTATTTAATACAGGAAGCATAAAATTCATTTTAAAGTTTTAACAATTCTTTAATTCGTATGAACCCAAACCAACTAGTTATAATTTTAGGTGCAACTGCTTCGGGCAAAACGAAACTTGCAGTCCAAATCGCTAAAGAGCTAAATGGTGAAATTATTAGCGCCGATAGCAGACAGGTTTTTAAAAGAATGGATATTGGTACAGGCAAAGACTTGGCAGAGTATCAAATTGGAGAAACACTTATTCCTTATCATCTTATAGATATTTTAGAACCTGGCGAGCGGTATAACGTTGATGCCTTCAAAAACTATTTTTACAGTTCCTATCAATCCATTGTTGAGAAAAAAAAACTGCCAATTCTTTGTGGTGGAACTGGAATGTACATTCATAGCATTCTACAAAACCAGTTATACACCGCCGTTCCTGCCAATTTATATTTCCGAGCTAAATTAGAGGCGTTATCTAAAGATGAATTGATAGAAAAACTATCAAAATATCCAGTTAAAAACACACAACATGCAGACCAGTCTTCTATAAAAAGGTTGATCCGGGCAATCGAAATCGCTGAATACTTAAATGAGCATGAAATTGTTTCGCCTGAAAGACCAAAAATTGAATCTATCGTATTTGGATTAAAAAATGAAGTGGAACGAACCCGCTCTAATATTCTGTCTAGGTTACAACAAAGATTGCAAAATGGCATGATTGAAGAAGTGGAAAGCTTGTTGGCAATAGGAGTAAGCAAAGAAATGCTTGTATTTTATGGATTGGAATATAAGTTTATTGCAAGTTATCTTTCGGGAGAAATCGATTATCCAGACCTGAACGTAAAGTTAGGAATTGCTATTCGTCAGTTTGCAAAGAGACAAAATACCTTCTTCAGAAAAATGGAAAAAGATGGTGTAAGAATTAACTGGCTCGATGCGTCTTTGCCGGTAGACACCTTAAAACGACAGGTTTTAGAAAAACTTTCAGATTCTAAGAACTTTTAATGTCAAAATGTAGCGTATTTACAGTTTAATGCATCAATTTTGCCGCTTTTGGCACAAGGTTTGTAAAGGTGCAGTTATTCGTTTAACTCAAAAATTTAATTAAAATGAAAACAATTACTAAAATTATTGCTACTTCAGCAGCTGTAGTGGCGCTATTTTTCTCTACCAATGTAAATGCACAATCTTCTCAAAAATTAGGAATAGGATTAAACGTTGGTGTACCAACAACTGAAGGTTATAGCTTCGCAATCGGTGGTGATTTACGTTATCAATTTGATATTGATAAACAATTATCAATTCCTGTAACAGCTGGTTATACAAATTTTAAAGTTAAAGATTTTGATGCTAGTTTTGGCGTTATTCCAGTAAAGGCAGGTGTTAAATATTTCTTTAATGATTCAGGTGCAGGTGCTTATGGCTTAGCAGAATTAGGTGCAGGTTTCGGTACAAATAAAGGTTCTGGTACTTCATTCGTTTATTCTCCTGCAATCGGTTATTCTTGGAGTAATGGTTTAGATTTAGCAGCTAAATACGAAGGTTATTCTAATAATGGAAGTATCGGTTATGCTGGTATCCGTTTAGCTTACGGTTTTAGCTTATAGTAACAACAAAATATTATTTTATCGAAAGCCTCCGTATTCGGGGGCTTTTTTTTATTTCAGAAATTTCAAAAAAATAATTTTATAAAAATCTGTTTTCTCTTGGAAATCGTATGTACATCTAAACCTTAATTAATTACTTAAATACATCCAAAAATGAGAACAATTACTAAAATTTTTGCAGTCGCTTCAGCAGTAGCGATTTTTGCAACATCAAACTTACAGGCTCAAACAACTTCTACTCCAATGATGACTACCAACGGTATGGCATTTAAAGTTGGTGTTGGTGTTCAAGGTGGGCTTTTCCCTGATAAATCTGAAATGGACTACGGTTATGGTGCAGATTTAAAGTTACAATATGATTTGAGTAAAGATGTTGCTGTTTATGCATCTGGTGGTTACACTAAATTGAAATGGAAAGGCAGTCCTTTAAATTTCGAATTTATTCCAGTAATGGGCGGTGTAAAGGCATTCGTTATCGATAGAATGTATGTAACTGGTGGTGCAGGAACTGGTTTAGCGTTGAAAGAAGGTGCTGAAATGAACTTTATTTACACGGGTGGTTTAGGCTATGAGTGGACAAACGGTTTAGAAATTGGTGCAAAATACGAAGGTTATGTAAATAACAGTGCTTCTGATTTGTACTTCATGAAGACCGGACAATTTGCTTTGAGATTAGGATATAATTTCAAATTATAATTAAAACATCATTTAATGGGAGCCTCCGAAATTTTCGGGGGCTTTTTTTATTTAATTAATATTTAAATTGCTAATTTGAGCCGAAAACCAAATACTATGAAAAGGATATTAGGCGTAACGATATTAGCTTCTTTAATGGCCTGCAATCAGTCAGAGAAAAAATCAACAGATTTAAAAGATACCGATACAGTTTCTGTTGCAACAAAAACAAATAAAGTTGTAATTAAAGATGCTAAAAAGGAACAGATTTTTCTTCAATATGAAAACCTTAAAAATGCCTTGGTGAAATCTGATTCTTCTGATGCGCAAAAAGCTGCCAAAGAATTACAAACTAGTCTTGCTAATTTCGAAGGATGCGAAACTACGGCAAGCATAGCCAAAAATATAGCAGATACTAATGATTTAATTGCACAAAGAAAAGATTTTACCGCTTTAAGTATGGACTTGATCGCTTTCGTTAAAGCTGATGAGCTAGAGCAGGGAACTATTTATGTTCAGCATTGCCCAATGGCAAATAAAGGCGATGGGGGAGATTGGCTATCTACAGAAAAGGAAATTAGAAATCCTTATTATGGTAAAGAGATGCTGGAATGTGGTAGAGTTACCGAAGAGATTAAAGCAAAATAATCATAAAGCATAATTTTGTTAATCATGATTGTTACGTCATACTGACTAATATTTCATATTAAATTAACAGATTTGCTATGCATGTATATTAATTTTATATAATTTAGAAAGCTATAAACACAACACAATAATATGTCAGATATTGCAGAAATTAAAGTTGATGGTAATACAATTGAATTACCGGTAATTACAGGAACAGAAGACGAAAAGGCGATTGATATTTCAAAATTGAGAGATTTAACCGGTTTTGTTACTTTAGATACAGGTTTCAAAAATACAGGTTCTACAAAAAGTAAAATCACATTTTTGGATGGCGAAAAAGGTATTTTGAAATACAGAGGCTATTCGATTGAGGAACTTGCCGAAAAATCAAGCTTTTTAGAGGTATCATATCTTATAGTTTATGGTAATCTTCCAACTCAAGAACAACTAGATGGTTTCCAGGCTGAAATTAGCAAACACACATTGATTCACGAGGATATGAAAAAATTCTTTGATGGTTATCCATCAAGGTCACATCCAATGGGGCAACTAGGTTCGTTAATATTCTCATTATCTACATTTTATCCTGAGTGTTTAAAGCCAAATCAAACTGCAGAAGAGCAAGATTTAACCATTATCAAATTATTGGCTAAGCTTCCTACTATCGTTTCATTTATCTACAAAAAATCTTTAGGTCACCCACTTATCTATCCAAAAAACAAGTACGATTATGTTACTAATTTTCTGTGGATGACTTTTGGTCAACGTACAGAAGATTATGATGTAAACCCGATTGTAGTTAGTGCTATGAATAAACTGCTTATTCTGCATGCAGATCATGAGCAAAATTGTTCTGCTTCAACCGTTCGTATTGTTGGTTCTAGCGATTGTAATTTATATGCATCGATAGCAGCAGGTATTGCAGCGCTTTGGGGTCCGCTACATGGTGGTGCCAATCAAGCTGTAATTGATATGCTTGAGTTAATTAAAGCAGATGGTGGCGATACTGAAAAATGGATTAACAAAGCGAAAGATAAAAATGATTCTTTCCGTATGATGGGATTTGGACACAGGGTTTACAAGAACTTCGATCCACGTGCTAAAATCATTAAAAAAGCTTGCGATGATATTTTGGAGAACTTAGGTATTGATGATCCGATTTTAGAAATTGCTAAAAAATTAGAAGAAGCAGCATTAACTGATCAATACTTTATCGATAGAAAATTATATCCAAACGTAGATTTTTATTCGGGTATTATTTATCGTGCTTTAGGCTTCCCTTCAGAAATGTTTACCGTTTTGTTTGCATTAGGGCGTTTACCAGGATGGATTGCACAATGGAAAGAAATGCATGAAAACAAGGAACCAATTGGTCGTCCTCGTCAGATTTACGTAGGTGAAACCGACAGAGATTTTGTTGCAATAAAAGATAGAAAGTAAGATAATACAACAGCGAAAAAAATCCCAGGCTTTAATAAAAGCCTGGGATTTTTTTATGCTTAAAATTTATATACTTTAGGTTGCTACGTAATATATAACGTTTAGCATTATCGTCTCCGTAATTGCAAGAGCAATACCGTAGAGTATAAAAATAAATACCATCTTCCAAATTGTAGCTCCTCGTTTCCTTTGATAAAATACCTTCAGAGCGTTATAAAAATACCACACAATCCAGATAACCACGCCGAGTTCGATAATGTTTGCAAGTACAGAATGTTCGCCGAAAATGTATTTGTTTAAAGGCTTTGTAAATATTGATACAATAAAATAGGCCGTCATTCCATGTATCGTAAAAATTAAATGGTTTAAATAGTAAATGTGATTTCTACGGAAATTCCACATGATAAATAGAGCCAAAAGGGGCATCATTAGAAAGTATTGTTTTGGACGGTTATGTTCTAATGTTTCTTTTATTACCTCCGATTTTTCTCCAATTGCTATCGAACGTTTTGTCGCCATCCGTTCAAACCAATTATCCTGTTTCAGTAAGGGTAATTGTTTTTGTCGGGAAAGGTATGCGCTATACGTACTATCATTTCTATCATTATGAATGCTAGAAAGTTTAGATATTATTTTTTTTAGTGAATCAGATTTATTTGTAGTACCCTGGGTTTTTAATTTAGATAGAACTACAGCCTGCTCCTTAAAACCCAGCTCTTTAAAGTTTTCTACATCAACTTCTTCCTTAAATCCGGCCTTAACCTTATCTAAAACCTCGGCACTTTTGCCATTAACTATTCCAGCATCTGCTAATTCTTTGCTTACACTATCAATGGCAGTAACTTTTTCTGTAGCAGTTTTACTTGATTTATATTCTTTATTTTTTTTAGAATGTTCTGGAGAATATGCCACCAAAAAATACACAATCGATACGAATATGTACATACTCACCGGGTTGATGTACCTGGCTCTTTTTCCTGCCAGATAATCTAATGTTACTTGCCCGGGTTTGATTAATAGTGGAGTGAGCGTTTGGAAAAATTTATTGTCAAAATGAAAATAATGCGCAATACTATGGCTGATAAATCCCCAGAAACTTTCTTTCAATTCTAGATTTGGTTGTCCGCAATTGCTGCAATAATGCGTTTCTACATGCGAACCACAGTTTAAGCAATTGTGTTCTTTTCTGTATTTACCGGTTGACATAAGGGATTAAGAGGTTATAAATGATTAATTGCTTCTACTTCTGCTCTAGTATGTTTATGTTTAAAAATAACAACGAAAACTATAGCAATAACAAGAACATAAATTGTGAAAGACAACCAGATGTTATGCCAGTCTTTTACATCCAACGCTCTACTTAAATCGCCATTTTGCAACACACTAATGCCTTTATCATTTAAAAATTTAAGCAAATGTTTGTTGTCTGCTTCACTCTTTACGTATTTAGAAAGCGAATCTATGCTGCTGTAATAAGTTGTAAAATATTTATTAATCATCCAGCCAGAAACAAGACTTCCAAAAACGGCTCCAAAGCCGTTTGTCATCATCATAAATAATCCTTGTGCAGATGAACGTGTTTTAGGTGTTGTGGAAGTTTCAACAAATAATGAACCTGAGATGTTGAAGAAGTCGAAAGCCATGCCATAAACAATACAAGATGTTATTATCATCCATAAATTTGCAGATGGGTCGCCGAATGAAAATAAAGCAAAGCGAAGTACCCAGGCAAACATGGCGATGGCAATAACCCATTTAATTCCAAATCGTTTTAAAAAGAATGGAATAGCTAGGATAAATAGTGTTTCTGATATTTGAGAAATAGACAGAATTATGGTAGAATATCGGATTACAAATGAATCTGCAAAAACTGGAAATAATTTAAATTCGTCTAAAAAAACATCGCCATAAGCATTTGTTAGTTGAAGCGCAGCGCCTAAAAACATCGAAAATATGAAGAATAACGCCATTTTATAATCAGCAAATAGCTTAAAAGATTCTAATCCAAGTTTTTGTATAAATGATTTTTTCTCGCTGATTAAATTTAAAGGCTTGCAGGCTGGTAATGTAAAGGAGTAAATTCCTAGTAGTAAAGCACTTATGCCTGCAATATAAAATTGATTTGCGCTGGCTTTATTTCCGGTTAAATTGGTAATCCACATGGCTACAATAAAGCCCACAGTTCCCCAAACACGTATTGGCGGAAAATTTTTAACAACATCAAAATTTCCATTTTTTAACGTCGTGTAACTTATCGAATTACTTAAAGCAATTGTTGGCATATAAAAACACATTGCCACCAGCATTACCCAGAAAAAACTATGAGGATTTTCTACTTGCGGCAAATAAAACATAGTTGCTGCGTATAGAATATGCAAGATAGCATAGAGTTTTTCTGCATTAATCCATTTATCGGCAAGTATGCCTGTAATGGTAGGCATAAAAAGAGATGCGATGCCCATTGTAGAAAAAATAATCCCGAAATCAGCACCATCCCATTGTTTAGTCCCGAACCAATAATTTGCAATTGTAATTAACCACGCTGCCCACACAAAAAATTGCATGAAACTCATTATAGTTAAGCGAAACTTAACATTCATAAATAGTCTGTTTGATTTGAAAGTAAAAGCTGAATATAGAACTATTTTAAAAGATTATCTAAATTGGAATAAAAAATATTGATAATGTTATGTATTAATAAGATGCTTTCGAGAAAATAATAAGATTTTGTTCAGTTTTATTAAATATTCCAAAGCGTATACTCAATAAGGTTTCCAATTCAATAATAGTTTGTATAATTTATCCGATATAAAATTGTGTTAAAATATAATCTGGTATAATTATAAAATATGATAATTATTGACTTGAACTTCTTTTGTGCAACTCATCTCTTAATCTAGCTGCTTTTTCGTAAGCTTCATCAGCAATTGCTTCTTGAAGCTTTTGTTGTAATTCATCTACAGTCAATTCACCAAAACCTGGTTGACTTGAAGCAGATGGAACTGTTTCTGCATCTGGTTCTTTGGCAATGCTGTCCATGTTTTCGAGAAAAAGAAAATCATTTCCTTCAATTACGATGCCTGCAGAAGCTAAAATAAACTCATAAGTGTAAATCATTGCATTAAACCTAACTGCTAAAGCAATCGCGTCAGATGTTCTGGCATCTATCTCATGGGTGTTTTTACCGTCGTTACAAATTAACTTTGCGTAAAAAACACCATCTACAAGGTTGTAGATAATAATTTCCTGAATATTAATATGGAAAGTATCCGCCATCGATTTAAATAAATCGTGTGTCAGCGGCCTACTTGGAGTCATTTTTTCAATCTCAATGGCTATCGCTTGAGCTTCAAATGCGCCAATGATGATTGGTAATCTACGGCGTCCGTTTACTTCGCCCAAAACCAATGCGTAAGCACCCGATTGAGTTTGGCTGTAAGATAAGCCAACAATATCTAATTTTACTTTCTTCATATTTATGGATGTCATGTTGAGCTTGTCGAACTATCTTATTTAATCTCTCAACAAGCTCGGAATGACAAAAATTAAGCTTTATGTGCTTTTAATGCTTCAATTAATTTTGGAACTACTTCAAAAGCATCACCAACAATACCGTAATCGGCCACTTTAAAAAATGGAGCTTCTGAATCTTTATTGATAACAACAATTACTTTTGAAGAACTTACACCAGCCAAATGCTGAATTGCACCTGAAATACCAATTGCAATGTATAAATTCGGACTGATTGATATTCCGGTTTGACCAACGTGTTCTGAATGTGGTCTCCAATCTGCATCACTAACGGGTTTAGAACATGCTGTTGCTGCACCAAGTAAGTTTGCTAATTCTTCAATCATACCCCAATTCTCAGGACCTTTTAATCCACGACCAGCCGATACAACTAATTCTGCATCAGGTAATGAAATTTTATCTGTAGCACGAACGATTTCTTTAATCACCGTACCTAAATCAGATTGTTTAATATCTGCTGAAAAGCTTTCGATTACAGCTTCTACTGCATTTTCTTTTACACCAAATGCATTTGGATTTAAAGCAATGATTTTATTTGCCGATGTTAATTCGGTAATAGCGAATGCTTTACCAGAAAATGCAGTTTTCTTAATTTCAAATTTACCACCATCGGTTTTAGGTAATTCTACAGCACCATCTGCCAAACCTGCTTTAAGTTTAACTGCAATACGTGGCGCTAATCCTTTACCCGAAAATGAATTGGATAGAACAACAATATCAGCCGATTCCTTTTCAGCGGCAGCAGCAATAACACTCGCATAAGCCTGGTTAACAAACGTTTTTAACTGCTCTGCACTTACATTTAAAACTTTGGCGGCACCATATTTACCTAATTCTTTTAGTTCACCATCTGCTACATCGCCTATAGAAATTGCAGTTAAGTTTGTTGATTGTTGGTCGGCGATAGCTTTTGCATAAGAAACGGCTTCAAAAACCGATTTTTTAAATTTGCCTTCAGCTTGCTCTACATATACTAATACTGACATATATTTATTTCTTTATCCTTAAAATAAGGATTTGTGTTAATATTATTTAATTGATTAATGTTGTATTGTTAAATCACTTTGGCTTCGCTGTGCAGTAAGTTAATCAATTCTTCTGTTTGGTCGGCAGGAATTAAATTTACGGCGCCACGAGGAGCAGGAGTATCGTATTTTACAACTTTCGTTACTTCTTCAATAGCAACAGCATCTACAACGGTTAAAGGTTTTGTTCTGGCAGACATAATTCCACGCATATTCGGGATTTTTGGTTCAGCAACACCTTCTGCACAACTTGCGATAAACTTTCCAGTTACGGTTACCACTTCTTTTCCACCTTCAATTTCTCTTTCTACTGTGTAATTAGAACCATCAGTTTCTAACTTTTTTATGATTGATATCGATGGAATATCTAAAAATTCTCCAACCATTGCTGCAACCTGATTACCATTGTAATCGATAGATTCGCGGCCAGTTAGGATAATATCAAAATCTTTATCTTTTGCATATTCCGCGATTTGTTTAGCTACAAAATACGCATCTCTTGGGGCAGCATTAACTCTAACTGCATCATCAGCGCCAATTGCTAAAGCCTTTCTAATGGTTGGGTCGTTGCTCGCTTCACCAACATTGATTACGGAAACAGTACCCTTGCCACCTTCAGTAAGTTCTATTGCTTTAGATAAGGCAATTTCATCATATGGATTAACAATATATTGTACTCCTGCAGTATTGAATTCTGTATTATCGTTGGTAAAGGTTATTTTTGTTGTCGTGTCTGGCACGTTACTGATACAAACTAATATTTTCATATATGTATATAATTGTATAATTGGTTTCTATTTGGTATGATTAATCAATAATGGTTTTAATACTTGATTATCTCTCATAATGATTTCATATTTACGCTGTCAATATATAAGGTCTTTCTGCAAATTTAATTAAAAAAGCAAGGAAATAAAATGTCAACTACCCGTTTAAGTAAGTTATTAGAATTTTTCGAAAGCGATCCTAATGATCCATTTATAGTATATGCCTTAGCCACAGAGTATAACAACTTAAATGATAAAGAAAAAGCCTATTCTTTTTACCTTCAGTTAACTGATAAACACCCAGATTACGTGGGAACATATTACCATTTGGGTAAGTTATATGAAAAGGATGGCCAGAAAGAAAAGGCAATCGAAATTTATCAAACCGGAATGGGTGTTGCTAGAAGTAAAAGGGATATGCATGCTTTTTCTGAATTGCAGGGCGCTTACAATTCTGCTGCAGGTTTAGATTACGAAGATGATTAGTATTAAAGTATTAATTAATTGCTCATATTTAGCGAAGTACAAGAATACATTACTTTAAAAGATTAATTCCTTTAAATGCAGCCAAAAACTCTAGTTGTAAAAAAGCAATGGCTTTTTATTCGCAACGTTATATTTTTCACTTTCACTTCATTTGGAGGCGCTCAGGCGCACTTGGCTTTGCTCTTAAAGTATTTTGTTCATAATACAAAATTCATTTCAGAAGAAGAATTATTGGAATTAAATGCGTTGGCGCAGGTTTTACCCGGACCAGCATCTACACAAACCTTAGTAGGAATAGCTTGGAAAGTTGGTAAATTGAAACTTGCTATAATAACTTTTTTAATTTGGATTTTACCTACGGCCGCCATCATGACTTTCGCTGCAATAAGTTATGCGATGTTAGATCAGAAGCAAAAATTCATTGATATTTTAGAATACATCAAACCAATTGCTTTAGGTATTGTAGCTTATGGGGCCTTTAAACTTGGCACAAAAGTTCTAAAAACACAAGTTTCTATATTTCTCGCGGTAGCATCTGTGGTAGCAACTTTTGTTTTAAGGAATGCATACGTGTTTCCAATTGCTATTTTGGTTGGCGGAATGATATCATCAGCAATCGAAACCCCTGATGAGGAGACAAATTTACGTGTCAAGCTGTTCTCCAATATCAATCCAAGAAAAATGATTTATTTTCTTGGTGCACTATTGCTATTTGCCTTAATTGGAGCAATTATTAACAGAACCTCGCCATTTAGTTTGCCAATTCGTTTACTAGAAAATTTTTATCGTAATGGTATATTGGTTTTCGGGGGTGGACAGGTTTTGGTGCCGTTAATGTTTACCGAGTTTGTAGAGATGAAGCAATATTTAAATGCATCGGGATTTCTATCAGGCTTTGCATTGCAACAGGCACTGCCTGGTCCAACATTCTCTTTTACAAGCTACCTGGGCGCTTTGAGTATGCGAAACTTTGGCTATGGCGTTTGGGGACAAATACTTGGAGGATTAATTGGGGTAATTGGTGTTAATTTACCCGGACTAATTTTAGTTTTGTTTATCGTTCCTTTTTGGGATGACTTGAAAAAAATATCTAGAATTCGCCACAGTTTATCGGGAATTAATGCAGTAAGTGTTGGTTTTATAATTGCAGCATTTATATTATTGCTTATCCCGATGGGATTCAATTGGTTATTTCTTGGGATTATGGTAGTAACTTTCTTACTTCTTAATTATACCAAAATTAGCCCGCCGATAATTGTTTTGGCTGGAATTTTAATCGGCTATCTGTTTTAAGGATGGGAGATAAGTGATGGAAGATGTTTGATGGTAAATGGTAGATGGAAGATGTTTGACCGAATTTAAACTAGTATAAATTACGAAGAAACTATTCTGTTTAACATCTTCATTTTATCAATTCACATGTAAAACCAACTTATACAGCCCAAGACTGAAATCGTGGGCATTGTTGCAAGTGTATAAATTACCTTTCAACCCAGACATATAACCCACGATTTTAATCGTGGGAAAAACTAGCTTATCCATTTTCCTTTTTACACCTAAAATGGTGGTACATCATCATCTTCCATATCATTACCTTTTGAAGGCATAATAATCGTATTTCCTCTTGGGCTTGGATTGTGGTAATTATCAAAAGCCCCAGATGGCATCATGCCTGCAGAAGCATCTGCTGCGAATGATGTTGGGGCAGAGAAATCTTCCTCTAAATCGGTAAACTTTACAAACTTACCTATAAACCTTAAAGGTACTATTCCGGTTTCTCCATTACGGTGTTTAGCAATAATTACCTCGCCAATTCCGGCTTGAGATCGTCCTTGTTCATCTTCGGTAATGCCATAATATTCAGGTCGATAAAGGAATAGAACCATATCTGCATCCTGTTCAATCGAACCAGATTCACGTAAATCTGATAGCATTGGTCGTTTTCCCTGTAAACCAGGTCTGCTTTCCACAGCACGACTTAATTGCGATAACGCTAAAACCGGCACATCGAGTTCTTTTGCAACAGATTTTAATGCTCTTGAAATACTACCAATTTCCTGTTCACGGTTACCGCCACCTTTTCCATTTTCACCCTTGCCATGCATTAACTGAAGGTAATCTACAATAACCAACTGAATATCATATTGAGATTTTAATCTTCTGCATTTTGCACGGAACTCGAAAATATTTAATGCTGGAGTATCATCAATTAGAAGAGGAGCTTCAGTTAAACGACCAATTTTGCTATGCAATTGTTGCCATTCCCACTCTTGTAAATTCCCTTTTCTAATTTTTTCTTGTTCAATTTCCGCTTCACCAGATATTAAACGATTAACCAATTGCACACTCGACATCTCCAAAGAAAATACAACTGTTGGTTTTTGAAAATCGACCGTGGCATTTCTAGCACAGGTAAGTACAAAAGCTGTTTTTCCCATCGCTGGTCGGGCAGCAATAATTACCAAATCTTGCTTTTGCCAGCCACCTGTAATCCTATCCAAGCCTGTAAACCCTGTCGGAACACCTGTTAAACCATCAGTTTTGGTTCTTAATTCTTCAAGTGTTGCTAAAGATTGCTTGATGATATCATCCATTTTCTGGGTATCTCTACGCAAATTGTTTTGGGCAATATCAAATAAACCTTTTTCAGCATGGTCTAATAAATCAAAGATATCAGTCGTGTCTTCATAAGCACTTGTAATAATATCAGTAGAAATTCGAATCAATTCTCTCTGTATGTATTTCTGAGAAATGATACGTGCGTGGTATTCTATATTTGCTGCAGATGCAACACGGTTAGTTAGGTTTGTAATGTAGTAAGCGCCACCAACCATTTCTAAAGTTCCCATTTGGCGTAACTCGGCAGTAACTGTCAAAATATCAACAGGTTTAGATTTTTCGAATAGCATGTGTATTGCAGCGAAAATCTTCTGATGAGCTTCCTGATAAAAAACTTCTGGTTTTAAGATGTCGATAACGGCAGATAGAGCATCTTTTTCGAGCATTAAAGCACCCAAAACAGCTTCCTCTAAATCTAATGCTTGAGGAGGAAGCTTGCCCATGGAACTCACTGTACTGGTTAATCTTGCTTTTCGGGATATAATATTGCCTTTTCCGCCCTGTTCGTTTTCAAAACTCATAGAACAAAAGTAGTTAAAAGTTATGCCGTTTGTTTGAATTAGTTCTTACTAGTTTCCTAACAGATTGAAACATAAATAATTTATATTTTTAGTGATTTTAAGAAAATTAAAAATTTATACACAATAAAATGTTAATAAAGCTAAGGCGAAAATTAGATGCAGAAATTTTTAAAAATCGACTATCAATTTTCTTGGCTAAATAAATTTATTAGCCTTTGCCATAAAAACAATTACTTTTGCAAAACAAATTTTTAACATGGATAATTTTAGAAAACCACAACGCGTAAAAGAGAATAACGAATTTGTTTTTGGTATCAGAGCGGTAATAGAAGCGGTTAAAGCAGGAAGAGATATCGAAACAATTTATGTTCAACGCGGATTGGGTGGTGAACTATTTTTAGAATTGAAAGCGTTATTATCTGGTACGTTAATACCATTAAATTCTGTTCCTGTCGAAAAGCTAAACAGGATGTCGCAAAAAAACCATCAAGGTGTTATTGCTGTGATATCTCCAATTACCTATCAAAATATAGAAGATATTATCCCAGCTGTTTTTGAGCAGGGAGAAGTTCCATTGATTTTAGTTTTAGATAGCGTTACCGATGTTAGAAATATGGGTGCTATTGCTCGTACAGCGGCATGTGTAGGTGTACATGCTATAGTTGTTCCACTTAAAAATGCTGCTCAAATTAATGCTGATGCTATCAAAACATCAGCTGGTGCATTGTTCAGCATTCCAATTTGCCGCCATTCGAACCTTCATAAAACGTGTTTATTTCTTCAAGAAAGTGGTTTGCAGATAGTTGCATGTACAGAAAAAACGAATGATTTTATTTATGCGCCAGATTATACGATGCCTACAGCAATTGTAATGGGTTCTGAAGATGAGGGCATATCAAATGAACTTTTGCGAGTTGCAGACCATTTGGCAAAAATACCAATGGCTGGTAAAATAGAGTCATTAAATGTTTCAGTAGCTGCCGGAGTAATCTTATACGAAGCGGTTAGACAAAGAACATCTTAGATATTCTAAGAAATTAAAACAGCTGTAAAATTAAATGGCCCTAACTTATGTAAATAAATTAGGGCTATTTAATTTGGTTCTGAGTTTATAAAAATTAGATATACTTCGTTCCATATCTGGATTTTACTTCTGCAACGAACTCTTTAACTCTTTGCTCTTCGTCTCTAGGACAGATTAGCAACATATTGTTATTTTCAACAACAATAAAATCATGTAATCCGTTTAATATCACCAATTTATCTTTTGGTACATTAACCATACAGTTAGATGAATCAAACATAATTACTTGTTCTGATGGGATAACAGCATTGCCTACGTAATCCTTATCGGTCATCTCGTAAATAGATGCCCAGGTTCCTAAATCAGACCAGCCAAAATCTGCAGGCAACACATAAACATTATCTGCCTTTTCCATAATTCCAAAATCGATAGAAATGTTGGTGCACTGGAAATATGCATTATTTATAAAAGCCTTTTCACGCTTTGTATTTAAATCGTTTCTGCCAGAATTAAAGATTTCATACATATCTGGCAAATGCTTTTCAAAAGATTTCAAAATTGCTTTTGCCGACCAAATAAAAATACCTGCATTCCACAAAAAGTCGCCACTTTGTAGAAAAGATTTTGCTAATTCTAAATTTGGCTTTTCAGTAAAGGTTTTAACTTTATGTAAATCTTTATCGGTATTAAGAACATGGTCGGTATGCTGTATATATCCATAGCCAGTATCAGGTCGGTTTGGTTTTATACCTAGCGTTACTAAACAATCATTTTCCGAAGCTGCTTTTAGAGCCTGTTCAATTGATTTATTAAATCCTTCTAAATCTGCAATTGTATGGTCTGATGGAGCAACAACAATAGTAGCGTTTGGATTTAATTCTGCAATCTTTAAACAACCATAAGCTATACAAGGTGCTGTATTTCTTAAAAGTGGCTCGGCTAATATTTGATTATCTGTAATTTCAGGAATTTGACTCTTTATTAAATCTGAATAAATTTCATTGGTAACAATGAAAATATTTTCAGGAGGACAAATTGATAAAAATCTTTCGTAAGTACTCTGGATAAGCGTTTTTCCAACACCGAAAAAATCTATAAATTGTTTGGGATGTTCTGTACGGCTAACTGGCCAGAATCGGCTACCAACGCCGCCTGCCATAATTAATGCATAGAAATTTTTGTTCATTGTTTTATTTAAAATTACACGATACCTTCATTAAGTAAATCGTGCAAGTGAATAATGCCAAAGTAAGTTTTTTGATCCAAGACAAGTAGTTGCGTTATATTATTAAATTTAATTAACTCAAGAGCTTCAACGGCAAGTGCATCGTGTTGGATACTTTTAGGATTTCTACCCATAATATCTTCGGCTTTTAAAGTTGCAATGTTACCATTATTTTCTAACATCCTCCTTATATCACCATCGGTAATTATGCCCAAAATTCTATTTTCATCATCAATAACAGCTACAGCACCCAAACGGTTTTTGCTAATTTCGATAAGCACTTCTTTTACTGATGCAGAAGGCTTTATCGATGGTTTTTCGTTAGTGAGCGCTAAGTCGCGTGCTTTTAAATATAATTTCTTCCCTAAAGAACCACCTGGATGGTATTTAGCGAAATCACTTTCATTAAACTTACGGCACTCCAAAAGGCAAATCGCCAAAGCATCGCCTAAAGCCAACTGTGCAGTGGTGCTTGTAGTTGGTGCCAAATTGTGCGGGCAAGCTTCTTTCTCAACACTCGCATTCAAAATCAAGTCGGCTTGCTGCGCCAAAAAGGAATTCAAATTACCAACCATACCGATTAATTTGTTACCTGCATTATTAAGCAAAGGTGCAAGTACTTTAATTTCTGGTGTATTTCCGCTTTTAGATAGGCAAATAATGATATCATTGATTTGAATCATCCCTAAATCGCCGTGTATTGCGTCGGCTGCATGCATAAAAATTGCTGGCGTACCCGTAGAATTAAAGGTGGCTACAATTTTTTGTGCAATAATTGCGCTTTTGCCTATTCCGGTAACAATTACACGTCCTTCAGATTGTAAAATGGTTGATACCACTTTTTCAAAATCATCATTAATATTTTTCGCAACGTTTAAAATTGCCGCTGCTTCTAGCTCTAATGTGCTTACAGCCGATTGTATAATTGATTTTTTACTTTCCAAAGAGAAAAAAATTGTTGGTGGATACTTGAATTTCTTGTAAAATTATGTTATTTTGGATAGAAAAATAGCATCGCATATTTTATTACACAAAATGGACGTGAAAAAGTCGTTATTTGATAACCTGCAAAATTTCTTTGGGTTTGATAATTTCAAAGGTGATCAAGAGTCGATCATTACAAATATATTAGAGGGCAACAATACTTTTGTTATTATGCCAACGGGCGGAGGGAAGTCTATTTGCTATCAATTACCAGCATTAATGAGTGAAGGAACAGCTATTGTTATTTCTCCATTGATAGCTTTAATGAAAAACCAGGTAGACCAATTAAGGGCTTTTGGTGGTAATGATAGTATTGCACATTTTCTAAATTCATCCCTAAACAAATCAGAAATTACCCAGGTAAAATCTGATCTTTTAAGCGGTCAGACGAAATTATTATACGTTGCGCCAGAATCTTTAGCAAAGCAAGAAAATATCGAATTTTTAAATCTGATTAAAATTTCTTTCGTTGCTGTAGATGAGGCACATTGTATTTCGGAATGGGGACATGATTTTAGACCTGAATACCGTAAGATAAAGCAAGTAATTGCAGGCTTGGGTGATAATATTCCTATTATTGCTTTGACGGCTACTGCAACGCCGAAAGTTCAGCAAGATATTATGAAAAATCTTGGAATGACGGAGGCGACCTTGTTTAAATCATCTTTCAACAGACCGAATTTATTTTATGAAATCCGCCCGAAAAGGGATATTACTAAAGAAATTATAAAATACATCAAATCGAATCCCGGCAAATCTGGAATTATTTATTGCCTGAGCCGAAAAAAGGTTGAGGAGGTAGCCGAGGCGTTAAACCTAAATGGAATTAGTGCATTGCCATATCATGCCGGTTTAGAACCAAAAATACGGGCTGAAACGCAGGATAGATTTTTGATGGAAGACGCAGAAGTAATTGTAGCTACAATTGCTTTTGGTATGGGTATCGATAAACCTGATGTACGTTTTGTGATTCATCATGATGTGCCAAAAAGTATGGAGGGATATTATCAGGAAACTGGTAGGGCTGGCCGTGATGGCGGAGAAGGGGTTTGCATCGCGTTTTACGCACAAAAGGATGTAGATAAACTTGCAAAATTTATGAAAGATAAGCCGGTTTCTGAAAGAGAAATTGGTACCCAAATATTAAAAGAAGTTATCGATTATGCAGAATCGGGCGTTTGTCGCCGTAAACAGATTTTGCATTATTTTGGCGAAAACTTTAATGAAACAGGCTGCAATTGCATGTGCGATAATTGCAAAAAACCTAAAAAACAATTTGAAGCCGAAGAACAATTATCAACCGTATTAAAATTTATAGAGAAAACCGGAGAAAAATTTGACGATTCACATTTATTAAACGTTTTTCTTGGTTTGGAAACCGCTCAAACCATCGCATACGAGCACAGTAAAATTCCAGAATTTGGTATTGGCAAGCAAGATGGAGCCTTAATGTGGAAGTCAATCATCCGCCAGGCTGTACTAAATAATTTTCTTTTTAAGGATATAGACAATTATGGCTTACTGAAGTTAACCAAGCAGGGCAAAGATTTCATCATCAATCCTTATAGTTTAAAGTTCATTTTAAACGAACCGATAATTGAAACCGGAAGTGAAGATGATGATGACGATTTAAAACATGGTTCGGGAGCATTAGATACGCATTTACTACAGTTGCTTAAAGATTTGCGTAAAAAAATTGCCAAGCAAAAAAGTGTACCTCCGTTTGTAGTTTTTCAAGACCCATCTTTAGAAGAAATGTGTACGCATTACCCAATTACTTCAGAAGAATTGAAGCAAATTTCTGGTGTAGGTTCTGGTAAGGCAATGAAATTTGGTAGTCCATTTATCGAATTAATTAAAAAATACGTAGAGGATAACGACATTGAAAGGCCAATAGATTTAATCATTAAAACACAGGCCAATAAATCTCAAATGAAGGTTTCTATCATTCAAAATATTGATAGACAGATTGGTTTGGAAGACATTGCAGATTCTAAAGGCATCACTTACGAGGAAATTTTGAAAGAAGTAGAATCGATTGTAAACTCAGGAACGAAGCTAAATCTTAATTACTTTATTGATGAAGTGATTGACGATGACAGGCAAGATGAGGTTTTCGATTATTTTAGGGCAGCCGAAAGTGATTCTATCGATGAGGCACTTAATGAACTCGGCGAAACGGATTACACCCGCGAGGAAATTCAATTGATGCGAATTAAATTTATGTCAGAACTAGGGAATTAAAATTAGATTTGAGATAATAGATACTAGATTTGAGACAGTTCATGTTTTGAAATCTCATATCTCAAGTCTCAAATCTC
Organism: Pedobacter jejuensis; assembly: GCF_003725795.1. GTDB lineage: Bacteria > Bacteroidota > Bacteroidia > Sphingobacteriales > Sphingobacteriaceae > Pedobacter > Pedobacter jejuensis. The sequence continues at coordinate 254,984 of NZ_RBEE01000023.1, forward strand.
AAATCTCAATTATGCTTAACTACTTAGATAAAATAAAAAATACAGATTCGGGAAATTTCTTTTTAATGGCTGGTCCGTGTGCAATTGAGGGCGAAGATATTGCCATGAGAATTGCTGAAAAAATAATTACCATAACCCATAAACTTAAAATTCCATATATTTTTAAGGGTTCATATCGCAAAGCAAACAGGAGCAAAGGCAGCTCTTTTACCGGAATTGGTGATGAAAAAGCGCTAAGAATTTTAGAAAGAATCGGTCGTGAGTTTGGTGTGCCAACTGTTACCGACATACACGAGAGTGGAGAGGCGGCAATGGCGGCCGCTTATGTAGATGTATTGCAAATCCCGGCTTTTTTATGTCGACAAACGGATTTGCTTATTGCTGCTGCAGAAACCGGGAAAGTGGTTAACGTTAAAAAAGGTCAGTTTCTTTCTGCAGGCTCTATGAAATTTGCAGTAGAAAAAGTGAAAGAGGCCGGAAACGATAAAGTGATTTTAACTGATAGAGGAAATACTTTCGGCTATCAGGATTTGATTGTTGATTATCGTGGTTTACCTGAAATGCAAAGTTTTGGAGTTCCTGTGGTGATGGATTGTACGCATTCTTTACAACAACCTAATCAAAGTAGTGGCGTTACGGGTGGTAAACCAGAATTAATTTTAACTATTGCTAAAGCCGCAATTGCTGTGGGTGCAGATGGTTTATTCATCGAAACACATCCCGACCCGGCAAACGCAAAATCGGATGGTGCCAATATGTTGCATTTAGATTTATTGGAAGAAACGTTAACCAAGTTAATTCGAATTAGACAAGCAATTTTATAATGGCCTTAAACAAAGGAGTTTTCTTAACAGCAGAATGGCGTAAATTAGCTTTGGCTCAATATGCTGTTGATGCTGAGATTCTTAAAAAATATTTACCTCCACATACCGAATTAGATGATTGGCATGGAAAATATTATGTGAGTTTGGTTGGATTTATGTTTTTGGATGTGAAACTGAAAGGTTTTAATATTCCCTATCATACTAACTTTGAAGAAGTTAATTTAAGATTTTACGTTAAATATAATGAAAACGGTATTTGGAAACGTGGTGCTGTTTTTATAAGTGAAATTGTACCATTGCCTGCGATTAGTTTTGTAGCAAATACCATTTATAAAGAGCATTACCAAACTTTGCCCATGAAACATACTTGGATAGAGGAGGAGCATCAAATTTAGGTAGATTATCTGTGGAAAAACAAGATATGGAATAAATTTTCGGTTACTGCTGCATCAAAAACTGAAGAGATTGCTGTTGGCAGTGAGGAAGAATTCATAACTGAACACTATTGGGGCTATACCAAAATCGGACCGAACAGAACTTCTGAATACGGAGTTGAACACCCACGATGGGAAGTTTATCCTATTAAAAGTTTTAACATCGACGTGGATTTTGCAGTAAATTATGGAAACGATTTTGCCTTTCTAAATGGTGCTGAACCAGATTCAGTAATCCTTGCAGAAGGTTCGGAAATAAGGGTTTTAAAAGGAAAGAAGTTTTAATGGACTGTTTGATTCAATATTACGATTTCTGTGAAGTTCCATAATTATGTTACTATCTAATCACATCGTTTTTCGAGCGAAGCCGAGAAATCTTTGTAACAAGCCAGAGGAATTTCTATACTGAAGGAACTTTTATTAAATGCTTCTTGTTTATTATCTTATTGAAAGATAAATACACAATTGCTAAATCTTTTGAAAGGTTTAACAATTGTATCATAAATATTTAAATCCTGTGGTAATCTCCACGCCAGTTTTTAATCGATTTTTTAATATCATCAGCAGATAGTTTTTCAGTAACTGCTCTATCAACCAAAGCTAAAAATTCTTCATCGCTCGCAAAACGTAGCGCCAGAATTTGTCCCAGTTTTAAATCAGCTGGTAAAGACTTTCCTGTCAAGATGAAATATCGTAACTTTTCTTCTGCTCTTGCCGCTCTATCTTGGGCTTTTAGGGCGAACATTCTTGCCATTACGGCAACAATTGCAATTAAAAAGAATGCCAATACAATTAAGCCTGTGATAATTGTTGGGATGGCGACATAAGCATAAATGGCTAAACCCAAACCTACAACAGTTAACGGAATGGTGAAGAAATGGAATAGTGGATAAAACCTTTTGTGGTTTTGGTAGTTTTGCGACATACTAAATTTTGGTGATTAGGAATGATGTTCTACGGTTGCTTTTTCTGCCAATTTCTGTTTTATTATCAGCAATTGGTTTGCTTGCGCCAAAGCCCTTAAAGGTAAGCCTTTTTGCATCAATTTCATTTTTAACCAAATAATTATAAACTGCATTGGCTCGGTTAAACGAAAGTTTTTCATTTAGTTTATCATCGCCAATATTATCGGTATGACCTTGGATTTCGATATTTACCTTCTCATTTTGATGCAGAAAATCGATTAATAAATCTAACTCCCTAATGGATGCCGGTAGTAGATTGTATTTATTGGTATCGAAGAATATATTTTTTAAAGTAACGTTGCCACCTTGTTTAATCTTTTCAATGTAAACTTCGATTTGATAAGGTTTGTTAATGTCACCAGCTTTGAGCTCAAAATTTTCCGAGTAAAATAAATAACCTTCGGCATTCACATTGAACAGATAATTGCTACCAATCGGCATTACTGCTAGAAATTGGCCTGTTTCAGGGTCGGTATAATCATAAAAAACTGTTTGGTTGGTTTTTAAATCGATAACCTGAACATTACTTTCAATCGTTTTATTGCTGTCTTTATCTCTTACAATCCCTTTAACGTAACTAACTTTCATTGGTTTCGCTGCTTCAGGTATGCCAAAACTATAAATATCTTGTCCGCCGAAACCATCTTTTAAGTTTGAAGAAAACAGGCCGAAATTACCATCAGCGCTTACAATTAATCCACTTTCATTTTCAAACGAATTAATGGGATAGCCTAAATTAATCGGTTTTTGAAATTTGCCGGTATCATCCATTTTGCTGTAATAAATATCTTTGTTTCCAAAGCCTGGCCAGCCATCCGATGAAAAATATAACGTCTTTCCATCTACATGCAGAAAGGGCGTATTTTCATCAAAAGCAGTATTAATTTCCGGACCAAGATTAATGGCTGGTCCCCATTTAGCATCATCAGTAATGGTGCTTTTCCAAATATCATAACCACCAGAACCACCCGGGCGATTGCTAATGAAATATAGGGTTCTACCATCAGGACTAATCGCAGGTTGCGATTCCCAATATTCGGAATTAACCGGTTTGCCCACATTGTAAGGTTCACCCCAATCTTTGCCCTCCCGATGCGAAACGTAAATATCGCATCTTCCTAAACCATCGGGACGATTACAGCCTGTAAAAAATAAATATTTTCCATCTGGAGAAATGGTTTGAGCACCCTCATTAAATTTGGCGGTGTTTATTTTTGTTGATAATGGTGTGGCTAAGTTCCAGGAGTTGTTTTTAAACTGAGCTGTCCAGAAATCTTCATTTCCATTAACCTGCCTGGTAAAAATTAAGGTTTCTCCATCTGCGGTAAGCGCCGGGAAATATTCGGCATCGGTTGTGTTCACCCCTTGACCAAGGTTTACCGGACTAAATTTAACAGGTTTTTTGATGGCGATAGATGCAAAATCACAGTCGGATAGGTATTTTTTTACTTTTTTAGCTCTTTCAGATGAAGAATCTTGTATTAGAAATTCCGCGAAATGTTGCTTGGCCTTATCGTATTCTTGTGTTGCAAATTCAGTTTCTGCCAAACCGTAGATTACAATTGGCGCTACATTTTTATTTATCAAAATTGCTTTTTGATAAGCAGCCTTTGCCTCGTTGTTTTTTTTTTCAAAACTGTAAACACTAGCCAGTAAAATATATGCATTTTGAAATAGTGGGTCGGCCTCAAGAGCGCTCTTTAAAACCTGTTCTGCCGATAAATAATCCTGTTTATCAATAAGTGGATTAGCTCTTTCGAAGAAATTTTGGGCTTTCTTATTGCTAGAGCTTTGTGCGAAAACGCTAAAACTTAAAAATATTGATAATAGGAAAAAACAAAACCTCATAAATACATTGGTTATTAAGCTAATGTATTGTTTTTAAGGAATATTTAAAAATTTGTGTGTTTGCAAAGAGATTTCCCATTTTGGATTGGCCATAACATATTCAATAATCATTGGCGTAATTTCTTTCGATTTTGACCATTCCGGTTGAAGATATAATTTACAAGTTGGAGATACCATTGCCGCATATTCTTCTGCCCATTTAAAATCGCTTTTGTTAAAAACGATAACCTTTAATTCATGTGCAAATGGTGTAATATCTGGACGAGGCGCTTTGAATTTTTTAGGTGATAAACAAATCCAATCCCAATTTCCCGAAAGTGGATAAGCCCCAGAAGTTTCAATGAAAGTTAAAATACCGCGTTCTTTAAGCTTATTTGTTAAATAATCAAGGTTGTAAATTAAAGGCTCGCCACCTGTTATTACCACGGCTTTACCCGGAAATTTATCGGCATTTTCTACAATCACATCAGCAGGTGTAAGTGGATGCATTTCGGCATCCCAGCTTTCCTTTACATCGCACCAATGACAGCCTACATCGCAACCACCCAAGCGAATAAAATAGGCTGCTTTGCCGGTATTAAATCCTTCGCCTTGTATTGTATAGAATTCTTCCATTAATGGAAGTAATGTGCCGTCTTCTGGTATGTCTTGTTTCATTTTTGAGGATGCAAATATCTTAAAAAAATATCGGCTAGGCGTTCATCTCCTAAAATTTAATCGAAAGATGAAATAACACTGATATTTAAATCCCTATTTTAGCCTGATGAAGTGGTTAAAAGCGCTAAATAAGATGCAGATTCCTACAAAGGGTAACATTAAAACGCTCGACGTAGGTGGAAAGCAGCTTTGTATTATCAATAATGAAGATGAAATTGTCGCTGCGCAATCTTTTTGCCCGCATGCTGGTGGTCATTTTTCTGGCGGATGGTGTAAAAATGGACATTTGGTTTGCCCGGTTCATCGCTACGAGTACAATTTGAAAACCGGAAGAGGAGCAGAGGGACAAGGCGATTACATAGATATTTATCCAACTGAAATCAGGGAAGATGGTTTGTATATTGGATTTGAAGAAAGTTGGTGGAGTAAACTTTGGGGGTAATTTTTAACCACAGATAAATAAGGATGAACATAGATACCATATCTAATTACTTGTTTATTCTTTAATTCCTTTGCCAAATTGTAAGCACTCCAAATGTGAGCTAACCACGCAATATCTAATTCAATAATTGTACAATTTACCAATATTTATATCTGTGTTTATCTATGAAAATCTGTGGTTAAATATTAATTCAATTCAGCAAATGCCTGTTGAAAAATTCCTGACAGTTTAAAACCTCTACTTCAGCGAAGTAAAAATCCTCAATATCCTCAGTAATAATGCATTTGCAATCAACAGATTCTGCTGCATAACATTCTAATCCATCCTCAAAATCGTGTATTGATTTATTTGATAATGTATTAAAAACACCTTCGGAAGAATTTGGAGCAATTTTAATATGTTGACAAAGCAAATCTATTTTTTGCTTAGCCAATACGGATTTGTGTTTCTTTTCTGCGAAGTAAAAAGCAATGGCTAGGCAAAGTGGTGATGTGTAAACTTCAAACTTTGGGTGCGATGCTAAGCTTAAAATTCTAGATGAATAAGTAAACAATGGATACTCTTTGTTTAAAACAGAAACAAGAACGTTCGCATCTAAAAATATTTTCACAGATTATTTTTTAGAAGAAAAGAATTCATCCATCGATGCTTTGCGACTAGCTTTAGGTGTTTTTTTATACTCAACTTCGCCTTCAGCAACCATACTTACCCAATCAGAAATAGGATAATCTTCTAATGATTTATAGTTGCTAGCTGTAACCTGAATTAATAAATGCTCAATTAAACGAGATAAGCTAATGTTGTTATCGGCGGCATATTTTTTAGCCTTTTTAACAACATCTTGATTAAAGCTTAAGGTTAATTTCGAATCCATAACATCAAATTTAAAAACAAATATAATTATTTTACGTAAAGCTAAAAATATTTACACGTAAAAAAGGCAACTCAAATAGTTGAGTTGCCTTTGAATATTTTATGGGATAGGTCTTTACCCTAAACCCTAAACCTTTCTTCCTTCTACCTTAATTATAGATTTCTTTCCTAGCCGATGCTAAAGTATTTTTTAGTAATCCAACAATCGTCATTAAGCCTACACCGCCAGGTACAGGCGTAATGTAAGATGAAATCGGTGCTACGTTTTCGAAATCTACATCGCCGTAGAGTTTAAAGCCAGATTTTGTTTCAGTAGAAGTTTCTCGGTTAATACCCACATCAATAACAATTGCACCAGACTTAACCATATCGGCGGTGATAAAATTCTTCTTACCGATAGCGGCAATGATAATATCAGCTTGTAAAACTTGTTCTTTTAAATCCTTTGTGCGAGAGTGTGTAAGCGTTACGGTACAATTCCCCGTGTTGGCATTTCGAGCCATTAAAATGCTCATCGGGCTTCCAACAATATTGCTTCTACCAACTACAACGCAATGCATTCCGGTGGTATTGATGTTATATTCTTGCAACATCAATAAAATTCCATAAGGCGTAGCCGGAATAAAACAAGGTAAATTACGCATCATTCTACCCAGGTTTACTGGATGGAATCCATCAACATCTTTCTTATAATCAATAGTTTCGGTAACTTTTTCCGGGTCGATGTGTTTCGGTAAAGGCAATTGAACAATCAATCCATCAACATCAGCGTCTTGATTAATTTCTTCAATTTTCGCTAATAATTCTGCCTCACTAACCGAATTATCGTATCTAAAAAGCGAAGATTTAAAACCTACCTTTTCACAATTTTTCATTTTGCTGGCTACATAGGTTTCGCTACCGCCATCATTGCCAACTAAAATTGCAACCAAATGCGGCTTGCGACCGCTAGTATTCAAAAATTCTGCAGCCTCCTCAGCAATCTGAATTTTAACTTTTTCTGATACGTATTTACCGTCTAATAATTTCATTCTTATAAGATGTGAGACACTAGATATTAGATTTGAGATTGGACGGTTAGCATCTAAAATCTCAAATCTAATATCTCAAATCTATTTTAATCTAATTTCAAAACTGCCATGAATGCACTTTGTGGAATTTCTACGTTTCCAACCTGGCGCATGCGTTTTTTACCTTTTTTCTGTTTCTCCAATAACTTACGTTTACGAGAAATATCACCACCATAACACTTGGCAGTTACATCTTTACGTAAAGCACTTAGCGTTTCGCGGGCAATAACTTTTGCACCGATAGAGGCTTGAATTTTAATTTCAAACTGCTGGCGAGGAATTAATTCTCTCAGCTTTTCACAGATTTTCTTGCCAAAATCGTAAGCATTACTGCGGTGAATTAGCGATGATAAAGCATCAACAGGTTCTTCATTTAACAGCAAATCTAAACGGACTAAATCCGATTTACGGTAACCAATTTGATGGTAATCGAAAGATGCGTAACCTTTGGAAATCGTTTTCAATTTATCATAAAAATCGAATACAATTTCTGCCATTGGCATTTCAAAAACCAGTTCAACTCTATCTGATGTTAAATAGGATTGGTTAATAATTGTACCTCTTTTTTGAATACAAAGCGACATTACCGGACCAACAAACTCAGCTTTGGTGATAATATTTGCTTTAATAAAAGGCTCTTCCACCGAATCCAATTTGCTTGGGTCGGGCAAATCTGATGGATTGTTTACGATAAATTCATCACCTTTTGTAGTATGTGCAATGTACGAAACGTTGGGTACGGTAGTAATTACCGTCATGTCGAATTCGCGTTCTAAACGCTCCTGCACAATTTCCATGTGCAGCATGCCTAAAAATCCGCAACGGAAACCAAAGCCCAATGCTGCCGAACTTTCAGGTTCGAAAACGATAGATGCATCGTTTAATTGCAATTTGTGCATTGCCTCACGCAGTTCTTCATATTCGTCGGTGTCAACTGGGTAAATACCAGCAAAAACCATCGGCTTAACTTCCTCAAATCCCTGGATGGAATCTAAAGATGGTCTTTCAACAGTTGTAATTGTATCACCAACTTTAACCTCGCGAGCTTCTTTAATTCCGGAAATAATGTAACCTACATCGCCGGTTTTAACCACGCTACGTGGCGACATATCCAGTTTCAGAATTCCAACTTCATCTGCTAAATATTGCTTGCCAGTATTGATGAATTTTACTTTATCACCTTTTTTAATTTCTCCATTTACTACTTTATAATAAGCAATAATTCCTCTAAACGAATTGAAAACAGAGTCGAAAATTAACGCTTGTAAAGGTGCCGTTGGGTCGCCAACCGGAGCTGGAACACGGTCTACAATAGCTTGAATAATATCAGGAATGCCCATGCCGGTTTTACCCGATGCCGGAATAATATCTTCACGTTTACAGCCAATTAAATCAATAATCTGGTCTTTCACTTCCTCGGGCATTGCCCCAGGTAGATCCATTTTATTTAAAATCGGGATAATTTCAAGGTCGTGCTCTAAAGCTAAGTATAAGTTCGAAATCGTCTGAGCCTGAATACCTTGAGATGCATCAACAATAAGCAAAGCACCTTCGCAGGCGGCAATAGAACGCGAAACTTCGTAGGAAAAATCTACGTGCCCTGGTGTATCAATTAAGTTAAAATTATACTCAATATCCCCAACTTTGTAGTTCATTTGTATGGCATGACTTTTAATCGTAATGCCTCTCTCACGCTCCAAATCCATGTTATCGAGCAATTGCGCCTGCGCTTCACGCTTCGAAATTGTCTCAGTATATTCTAATAACCTATCGGCTAGTGTACTCTTTCCGTGGTCAATATGTGCAATAATGCAAAAATTACGTATATGCTTCATCTTTGCGCAAAGATATAGTTTTTAATGGAAAATTTAGGATGGAAAATGGAGTAGTAAAACAAGTTATTTAGCTTTATTTGGAAACTGAAATCACTGTTTCTTCGGTTACTACCGTCTTGCTTTCCACTTTATCTTTTTTGTGAACACCTGTTCGCTAATGAATGTTATTGCAGCAAAAAAGGATATCGTTTCAATCAAGTTTATTTAACATAAGGCTGTAGTTCTTTTGGAGCTTTTCCCTTTAAGTGTGCTAAAAATTACTAAAGGTTTAAAATTAAACCATTGTTTTCTTCCATTTGCCTTTCTTAAACAAGATAAATGCTGCTATTGCAATACCAACTTCTGCAGTTGGGATGGCAATAAAAACACCAGTCGGACCCATTTCCAGATATTTAGCAAGAAAATACGCTAATGGAATTTGAAAAAGCCAGAAAGCGAAAATGTTGATTTTTGTTGGTGTCCATGTATCTCCGGCGCCATTAAAAGCGCTGGTTAGCACCATTCCCATTCCATAAATGATAAAGCCAAAACTTAAAATTTTTAATGCTCGGCTTGCTATTTCAATTACTTTTTCATCAGATGTAAAAAATGCAGCAAACAAATGTCCACAGGTTAGAAAGAGTACACTTACCACAGCCATAAAAACAAAAATGTATTTCATAGTTTGAAAAACCGACTGTTCAGCTCTATCAACCTGGCCTGCACCTAAATTCTGTCCAACCAATGTTGCAGCCGCATTGCTTAATCCCCAGGCTGGCAATAAGAAAAACATCATCAGCCTCAATGCGGTTTGGTAGCCTGCAGAACCTTCATCACCACCTGTTGTTGCAACCAATTCTGCTAAAAAAACCCAACTGCAACTTGCAATTACAAATTGGAAAATAGCCGGAGCAGCAATTTTTATTATAGCTTTAATTTGCTCAAAATCAGGAATAAACTGATTTATTCGAATTTTTAGAGCATTTTTTCCATTAAACAAATTATAAATCTGGTAAGTTACCCCCAAACCTCTTCCAATAGTTGTTGCAATTGCAGCACCAGTTAAGCCAAATGCAGGAACTGGCCCGAAACCATTGATGAAAATAGGGCATAGGATAATATTAGCAATGTTGGCTATCCATAAACTTCGCATCGCAATTGCAGCATTACCCGCACCTCTAAAAATTCCATTGATTAAAAATAGCAGCACTATAATAATACTTCCACCCATCATTATGCGAATAAAAGTTGTTCCTTGATTCGCCGTTTCTGTGGATGCACCCATTAATAAAAGGATATCTCTGGCATAAATCAATCCAGCAATGCTGATTAAGATATTAATAGCTACTGCAATTACAATAGTTTGCATACCAGCTTTTGCGGCTGCCTCTGGATTTTTTTCGCCGATTCTTCTCGATACAACTGCCGTTGCTGCCATACTTAATCCGATCGCTAAGGAATATATGATGGTTAAAACAGATTCTGTTAAGCCAACAGTTTGGATTGCGTGGCTACTATTTTCTAAATGACCAACAAAATATAAATCAACTAAAGCAAAAACAGATTCCATAGCCATTTCCAACATCATTGGGATTGCCAATAAAATAATTGCCCTTGTAATACTTATTGAAGTCAGATCGACTTCATTACCTTTCAAAGATTGTATGAGTACATCAAAAAAAGAAGATAGTTTGCCCTGTGTCTTTGTTGACTGTGACATAAAATAAGTGTAAAATGTAATGTATAAACCAGTTGATACGCGTGTAAGCGTACATGTATGAAAAATGGGAGGGAATCCTCGGTTATCTAAAACCTAAAACGGATTGCAGATACTATCATCGTTCTGTTATTTGATAGGGCAAAGATAAATAAATTATTGGATTGTCAAATTTTGATGACTGATTTTATAGAAATTGATTAATTTATTTATAGTAATAGCTAGTCATGACTTCGACTGAAGCGAAGCGAAACTTCGCTCGAAATGACCACTTAAAAATATTATATACTATAAGCCTTAATCATTTCATCTGTAACTTTTGTTCCCCGGGAAGTGTTCAAATCAATTAATACATAATCAAAAATACCATCAGAGGCTACTTTTCTGGTTTTCTGATTGATGATTTCAAACTGCACAGCGCATCCTTTATCGTTCATGTTTAAAATTCCTGTTCGGATGAGCATCAAATCATTCATTAACAAAGGGCGCTTGAAATTAATATCTACGTGACTAACTACCCATCCTAAACCTTGCTTAGTAAAATGCTCCCATGGCATGCCATAGAATTTTTCCATTTGTTCGTATCGGGCGGCTAATACGTAATCCAAATATTTGCTGTTATGTACATGATTAAACATGTCTATATCATCAGGACGTACACGTAATTCGGTTTCGAAAATACTAAATTGATTCTTTTCCAAAGGTTAAATATTTGTGCAAAAGTAGGGTTTTTAATATTATTAGTATTTTAAGTTTTTGTTTACTTTTAAGTTTTAGACACTAATAATAATAACTAATTTTCTTTCACAATTTTAAGTTCTTTAAACCCGACTCAGCGAAAATCCTTTTTGCAACATTTTCCGAATGAGATTGCTTCGTCGTTCCTCCTCGCAAAGACGACAAAGGAAACACGATAGGCAAAAAGATTGTAGCGATGGCGGGTGTTTGGTAACCGATGAAAAACGGAACATTGCTTTCCAAATAATCAAGCAATTAGCTTAAAAATCCTATCTGCAAATTACTCTTGTTTATAACTTAAAATAGCGTTATCTTTGCGCCACAATTAATTAATTATTAAACACTTTAATATTATTCAAGAATGTATTTAAGTCCAGAAAAGAAAGCCGAAATCTTTAAACAACACGGCGAAGTAGAAACCAATACGGGTTCTGCTGAAGGTCAGGTAGCGTTATTTACATACCGTATTGCGCACTTAACAGAACACTTAAAGAAAAATCGTAAAGATTTCTCTACTCAGTTGTCACTTCAAAAATTGGTAGGTAAACGCCGCGGTATTTTGGCTTACTTATACAAAAAAGATATTGAGCGCTATCGTGCTATCATCAAAGCTTTATCGCTACGTGATATCATTAAACAAAAATAAGCGTAATTTTATCAACAAGAGCCATTCTTTATAGAATGGCTTTTTATTTTTCAGTAGCTTTACAACAAGTTAATGGAAATTAGGCAGGTTTAAGGCTTGCTGAAGTTTGCAAAAACAAAAACATATATAAACAAGGTGTGGGCAAAGAGGAAAACACACCACAATTTTAATTAGATGAATGTAATAAAAAAATCGTTCGATTTGGGCGATGGCAGAATTGTAGAAATTGAAACTGGTAAATTGGCTAAACAAGCTGATGGTTCGGTTGTAGTAAAAATGGGCGATACGATGTTGTTAGCAACTGTAGTATCTACTGTAGGTGCTAAACCTGGAACTGATTTTTTACCATTATCGGTTGATTATCAAGAAAAATATGCGGCAACTGGCCGTATTCCAGGTGGATTTTTACGTCGCGAGGCTAGATTATCAGATTACGAAGTATTAATTTCTCGTTTGGTAGATAGAGCCTTACGCCCAATGTTCCCTTCAGATTATCACTCTGATACACAAGTGATGATTTCATTAATTTCTGCTGATAAGGATGTTATGCCAGATTGTTTAGCTGGTTTAGCAGCATCTGCAGCATTATCAGTTTCTGATATTCCTTTCAACGGTCCAATTTCTGAAGTACGTGTTGCAAAAATTGATGGCAAATTTGTAATCAATCCGTTGGCTAGCCAATTAGAGCGTGCAACTTTAGAATTTATGGTTGCTGGTTCGGCTAATGATATCGGTATGGTTGAAGGTGAGTGCGATGAAATTCAGGAAGATGAAATGGTTGAAGCTTTAAAATTTGCACACGATGCAATTAAAGTTCAATGCGCAATTCAAGTAGAATTAACAAAGGCTACTGGCAAAACGGTAAAACGTGAATATAACCACGAAGACCACGATGCTGATTTAAAAGCCAAGGTTTATGCTGATACTTACGATAAAGTTTATGCTGTAGCGAAAGCTGGTGGCAATAAAGATGTTCGTAAAGATGGTTTCACAGCCATTATTAACGAGTTTTTTGATGCTATGCCAGAAGATACTGCAGATTTAACTAAAGCAATGGCTAAACATTATTACCATGATGTTCAGTACGATGCAATCAGAAATTTGTTATTAAATGAAGGTATTCGTTTAGATGGTCGTAAGACTACAGAAATTCGCCCAATTTGGAGTGATGTTGGTTATTTACCTGCTGCACACGGTTCGGCGGTATTTACACGTGGCGAAACTCAGTCGTTAACATCAGTTACTTTAGGTAGCAAAGATGATGAGCAAATGATTGATGGTGCGTTCTTCAACGGTTACAACAAATTCTTATTACACTATAATTTCCCTGGTTTCTCAACTGGTGAGGTTAGACCAAACAGAGGTGCTGGTCGCCGCGAAATCGGTCACGGTGCTTTGGCGCAACGTTCTTTGAAAAAAGTATTGCCACAAGGTGATGCTAATCCATATACTATCCGTATCGTTTCTGATATTTTAGAATCTAACGGTTCATCATCAATGGCTACGGTTTGTGCTGGTACATTGGCATTGATGGATGCTGGTATTAAAATCAAATCGCCAGTTTCTGGTATCGCAATGGGTTTAATTACCGATGAGAAAACTGGTAAATACGCAATCCTTTCGGATATTTTAGGTGATGAAGACCATTTAGGTGATATGGACTTTAAAGTAACTGGTACTGAACATGGTATTGTTGCTTGTCAAATGGACTTAAAAATCAACGGTTTGTCTTACGAAGTTTTAACTAAAGCTTTACTACAGGCTAAAGAAGGTCGTTTACACATCTTAAACGAGATGAAGAAAACCATCAGCAGTCCTAATGAAGATTACAAACCACACGCACCTCGTATTGTTTCTTTAACTATTGAGAAAGAATTTATTGGTGCAATTATCGGCCCTGGAGGTAAAATTATTCAAGAAATGCAACGCGAAACTGGCGCATCAATCTCTATCGAAGAAGTAGATGGTAAAGGTATCGTTGAAATTTTTGCTGACAATAAAGCGGCTATCGATGCTGCTGTAAGTCGCATTCGTAACATCGTAGCTAAACCAGAAATTGGTGAAGTTTACCAAGGAAAAGTAAAATCAATTATGCCATTCGGTGCATTTGTTGAGGTTATGCCAGGTAAAGATGGTTTATTACACATCTCTGAAATTTCATGGGAGCGTTTAGAAACTATGGACGGTGTTTTAAAAGAAGGTGATAAAATCGAGGTTAAATTATTAGACATCGATAAACAAGGTAAAATGAAACTTTCTCGTAAAGTATTATTGCCAAGACCAGAAAAACCAACTGCGCCACAAGCGTAAGTAAAGTCCGAAGTCGGGAAGACCGGAGTCGGAAGATATTAAATGATTAGCCCTTTCAGCCTAAAACTGAAAGGGTTTTTTATTGTTGGTTGTTTTGTTTAATAATGATTTTGTAACTTGCATCTATAGCTAAAATTGTATAACCAATTCGTCATTGCGAGGAACGAAGCAATCTCATTTATTCATTATAAGTGCATTAAGATTGCTTCGTTCCTCGCAATGACGACAAAATAAATTAAATGAAATACATCATCGCCCCATCCATACTTTCTGCCGATTTTGGCAATTTACAACGCGATATCGAAATGATTAATCAAAGTGAGGCCGACTGGTTTCATGTAGATGTAATGGACGGTGTTTTTGTTCCAAATATATCATTTGGTTTCCCGGTGATGGCTGCTGTTAAAAAACATGCTACTAAACCGCTTGATGTTCATTTGATGATTGTTCAGCCAGATAATTTCATTGGCGAATTTGCAAAAGCTGGAGCAGATAGAATTACGGTTCATTACGAAGCTTGTACGCATTTACATAGAACCATTCAATTGATAAAAGCATCGGGTTGTAAGGCTGGAGTGGCTTTAAATCCACATACACCTGTTACGTTGTTGCAAGATGTAATTGAAGATTTGGATTTGGTATTAATTATGTCTGTTAATCCGGGTTTCGGCGGACAACAATTTATTCACAACACCTATAAAAAAGTTCAGAATTTAAATCGATTGATTCAAGGGAGAAATGAAGAATTGATAATTCAGGTTGATGGCGGAGTGGGTTTACAAAATATCAGTGCCTTGGTTTCTGCTGGCGTTAATGCATTTGTAGCTGGCAATGCAGTTTTTGCAACTGATAATCCGACAGAAACCATTTCTAAAATGAAAAATTTATTAAGTACAGGTATTAGCATTTAACCACAGATGAAAAGGATGAACACAGATTTAGAAAATTCACAGTATTTATAAATTTCAAGATGCTCGTCCTCGGATTTTCGAAATAAAATATCTGTGTGAATCTGTGGTAAAAAATTAACCAAATCTCTACGCTAAAAAATGCTCAAATTTCGGCTAATCCTTTTTCTTTTACTAGCGGGTTGCAGTTTAGCTGTAGCACAGCCATTAGTTAGGGTTTCGGGAATAGTTTATAATGATGAGAAACTACCTTTAGCTCAGGTTACAGTTATCGTTTTAGGTCAGGCGCAATCTACCGTGACGGATGAATTTGGCGTTTACACCATTTATTCAAAGTCGAAAACCTTTAGCATTAAGTATTCTCTACTAGGTTATCAACCACAAACCTTAAAATTTAACGAGCGATCTGGCGCCAGGATTACGCAGCTAGTAAACTTAATAGCCAATATTAATGAGCTTGAGCAGGTAAATATTACCAATAAGCAAAATCAGCTAAGTAATACCACCACGATAAATATATCAGATATCGCCTCCATGCCATTGGTTTCCGGAAATTTTGAAACCATGCTCAAAACATTGCCTGGTGTATCTACAAACAATGAATTGAGTGCACAATACAGCGTTCGTGGTGGCAATTTCGATGAAAATTTAATTTATATTAATGATGTAGAAATCAATCGACCCGTTTTAATCCGTAACGGACAGCAGGAGGGATTGAGTTTTATAAATTCAGAATTGGTTACAAAAGCCAAATTTTCTGCAGGAGGTTTCGAGGCTAAATATGGCGATAAACTTTCTTCTGTATTGGATATTCGATACGATAAACCCGACAGCAATCAAACCATCTTAAGTACCAGTTTTTTAAACACCTCTTTAACTTCAAAGCGGATTTTTAAACGGAGTTTTTTGCTCGCTGGTTTGCGCTATAAAAACAATTCGAGCGTGTTAATTAAACAGGATGAAAAGGGGAGTTATAGTCCGAATTTTGGCGATGCACAAATTCTTTATCAATATGATTTTTCTCAAAAGTTTAATATCAGTGTTTTAGGAAATTTTAATTTGGGGCAGTTTAAGTTAGAACCAACCAATCGTGAAACACAATTCGGTACTTTAAGCACCACATTACGTTTAGATGTAGATTACACAGGCCAGGAGATTGACGATTACCAAACTTTGGGAACTGCAGTTACAGCAACCTATTCACCGAAGCCCAATCAGGTTATTAAATTTATAAACAGTTACTTCAACATCACCGAACGCGAACGTTTTGATATTAATGGTAGTTATGTTTTTGATGAGGTTGACAATACTTTTTCACCCGATAGTTTTGGTCCAGTAACTAAAAACAGAGGAATTGGTAGTTACTACAATTATGGTAGGAACAGTTTAAATACCCAGATTTTTGCCTCAGAAATAAAGGTCGACCAGAATTTTAATAACCACGTTTTTTCATGGGGATTGAAATTTGATAAATCTAGATATGATGATAGATTGAACGAATACAACTACACTGATTCAGCCGGATATATTTTGCCAAACAATGGAAAAGATGTTGTACTGCAAAATGTAATCAACGTAGAAAACAATATTGATATTAAAAACTACAGTGCTTATATACAGGATAGTTATTCGCTTTCTAATTATGCAGAATTGCAATTGGGTGCTCGGGCCACTTACAGTTCTTTAAGCGAACAATTGTTGATTAGTCCGCGGATGTTGATTGCTTACCGACCAAATTCAAATAATAAAATTTTAAGGTTTACCGCAGGTGTGTATAAACAACCGCCTTCTTACCGAACCATTCGAGATTTTACCGGAATTTTGAATATCAGCCAGAAAGCACAAAGTTCATACAACACATCTGTTGGTTACGATTATGCTTTTGATGCATTCGGAACCAGGCTAAAATTCACCTCTGAGGCTTATTTTAAATATTCTGATAGATTAATTCCTTACAAAATTGATAACTTAAGGATTAAATATTTAGCTAATGAGGTTTCGAAAGGTTATGCTTATGGAGCAGATTTTAGTATTGGCGGCGAGTTTGTAAAGGATCTGGTTTCGTATTTTCGGATGTCGGTGATGCATGCAAATGAAGATATTGTTGGCGATAGTTATGTGCAAAACGGACAAACTATTTATCCTGGTTATTTAAAACGCCCAACCGACCAAAGGGTTAATTTTTCTGTTTTTTTTCAGGATAGATTACTAAATAGTCCGACTTATAAAGTGCATTTGAACGCTCTTTATGGTTCTCGTTTGCCTATTGGTCCATCGCAAACACCAAAGTATTTAGATAAATTTTTCGTACCCTCCTACAAACGTGTTGATATCGGCTTTTCAAAAGATTTTTTAGATGATGCTGCATTACATAAGCCTAAGTTTTTAGATAAAAATTTTAATTCGGTAATTCTGTTTTTCGAGGTTTTTAATATGCTGAATATTAATAACACAGTATCCTATCTTTGGCTTAAAGATGTTGATAATGTGCAATATGCGATTCCGAATTATTTAACTGGTAGGCAGTTTAATTTGAAATTAATTGTGAAGTTAAAAAACTAATTAGTGATTGGGAACAGGATTAAAAGATTATAGGATTTCAGGATTTTAGTGATGAAATATAGGTTTTGTGAGGTAACCTACGATTGAAATTGTGGGTTCTGCGGCTGGGAAAAGGTTAATATTAGGTTACCCACGATTTCAATCGTGGGTTATGCAAATTTATCTGGTTATTACAATTGCTTTTACATTTTGAAACATAGCCCATGATTTCAATCATGGGAATTATAATTGTATTATAAAAAATAGCCAAATTATACGTTTTGTTTGGAAAACCAACCTAAGCATTACGGAACCTGAATCATTTAAACCCGACAAAAGCGGAAATACTTTTTGTTGCAGCAACTGATAAGTTCCGTATAACAGTAACAAAAAGATTGCAGCGTATGGCGGGACTGCTGGATCCTAAAGACTACTGGTTTTGCTTTTCAAATCGTATTAAATTACCAACATTACGTTAATCGTTTTAATTGCAAAAAGTGTAATAAAACCACTGATTTTGGCTGAATTTTTAACAAAATTTAATTTTTTATGATACTATTTTGTAGGTAGAACTGCTTTAAAAATTTTACATTTACGCCAACAATCATTTATATAATAAGATGAAGCATAATTTTGGCGCAGGCCCTTGTATTTTACCTCAAGAAGTGTTTAAACAAGCTGCACAGGCAGTTTTAGATTTTAACGATGGATTATCGATTTTAGAAATTTCGCACAGAACAACCGAATTTGAGGCCGTTGTTGCTGAAGCAGATAAGTTGGTGAAAGAGTTATTAAATTTGCCATCGGGTTATTCCGTTTTATTTTTACAGGGCGGTGCAAGTTTACAATTTGCTATGGTTCCGATGAATTTATTGGGTGATGGACAGATTGCAAGTTATTTAGATTCAGGTGTTTGGGCAACTAAAGCGTTAAAAGAGGCTAAATTTGTGGGTAATGTAAACGTAGTAGCATCATCTAAAGATTCGAATTATACTTTTATTCCAAAAGATTTTGAAATTCCTGCTGATAGCGCTTATTTCCACTATACCTCTAACAATACCATTTATGGAACAGAGCTTTTTGAAGTTCCGGAAACGAATGTTCCTGTTGTTTGCGACATGTCATCAGACATCATGAGCCGTGTAATTGATGTTTCGAAATTCGATTTAATTTATGCTGGTGCACAAAAAAATATTGGTCCGGCGGGTTTGACAATTGTGGTAGTAAAGGATGAGGTTTTGGGTAAAATCGACCGTAAAATTCCGTCGATGTTAAACTATCAATCGCATATTGATAATGGTTCGATGTACAATACACCACCAGTTTTCTCTATTTATGTAGCACTTCTTAATCTTCGTTGGTTAAAATCTAAAGGTGGTGTGGCAGAAATTGAAAAAGAGAATAAGCAAAAAGCAGAAGCGCTTTACAGAGAAATAGACCGAAATCCATTATTTAAAGGTACCTGTGCCGTTGAAGACCGCTCTAGAATGAATGTGTGTTTCGTAATGGAAAATCCTGAATTGGAAAAACCATTTTTGAAATATGCTGAAGAAGAGGGAATTGTTGGTATTAAAGGCCATAGAAGTGTGGGCGGTTTCCGTGCATCTATGTATAATGCTTTGCCAATTACCAGCGTACATGCATTAATTGATGCGATGCAGTTATTCGAAGAAAAACAAGCGAAAGCAAATTAAAATTTACATTTTACCACAGATAAGAAAAGATAAACACAGATGCATTTTGATAACCTGTGTAATCCAAAAAATCTGTGCAATGATAAAAACAATGATTAAGATATTAGCAAACGATGGAATTGACCCTATCGGTAAAGAATTATTAGAAAAAGCAGGTTTCCAGGTTGATACAGAAACGATTCCAAAAGAACAATTGGCTGAGGCTTTGAAAAACTACGATGCAATTACTGTTCGTAGTGCAACTAAAGTTAGAAAAGAATTGATTGATGCCGTTCCGAATATTAAGTTGATTGGAAGAGGTGGCGTTGGTATGGATAATATTGATGTAGAATATGCTCGTAGTCAGGGTGTTGCGGTTGTTAATACACCAGCTGCATCTTCATTATCGGTTGCAGAATTGGTATTTTCTCACTTATTTACAGGCATTAGATTTTTGCAGGATGCTAACCGTAAAATGCCTGTTGAAGGTGCAACGCAGTTCAATAACCTAAAAAAAGCGTATGCAAAAGGAACTGAATTAAGCGGTAAAACCATCGGTATAATTGGCTTTGGTCGTATTGGTAGAGCAACGGCTAAAGTAGCTTTAGGTTTAGGAATGAATGTTTTGGCTTATGATTTATATCCATCTGAAACTGAAATAACTTTGGACTTTCAAGGCGGACAATCGGTAAGTATTCCGATTAAAACGGTTTCTTTAGATGAAGTAATTGCCGGAAGTGATTTCTTGAGTTTACACACACCATTTGCAGATAAACCTATTTTAGGTACTGAAGAATTTGCAAAAATGAAAAATGGCGTAGGTATTGTAAACTGCTCTCGTGGTGGTACAATTGATGAGCCTGCTTTAATTGAGGCTTTGAATTCTGGTAAAGTTGCTTTTGCTGGATTAGATGTATTTGATAATGAGCCTACACCATTGGCTGAAATTTTAACACATCCTAAAATATCATTAACACCACACATTGGTGCATCAACAAACGAGGCGCAAGAGCGTATCGGTACAGAATTGGCTACGCTGATTATTGAGCATTTTAAGAAATAAATTCTTTTTCAAACCTTATAGGTTTTAAAAACCTATAAGGTTTATATTTCTAATCTAAAGCCTTTGTCAATACCCAATAACGATAGCCCAATACTGCTTTTTGAAAAGGAGTAAGCTTGTTGGGGTCTTTTTTATAAAGACTAGGTAATATTACCTTATTGATTTTTAACAAAATCTTAAACAATCCTTTTTTCATATTTTTTTAATTTCTTATTGAAGAAATAAAATCCACCGGCCATAACTAAAAGTAGAAATGCAATGATGTAGGTTGATACACTTTGATTATTCTTCTTAGCCAAATCGCTTTTCAGCTCTTCGTTCTGGTCTTGCAACTTTTTGATGGTTCGCATGTAACTTTCAATTCTTTCTTGAGAATTATCTGCAACGGCTACCTTTTGTTGATTTTGCAGGTCTTTATAGTCCATCAAAACTTTCAATTCCTTAAAAATATTGTTATCCGTTAATACCACTTGACGGAGTATTTCATTGGAATTTTTAATGTCCTTCTTAGTTTGCCAGCCAAATATGCCTGTCCTTTGGTTCAAACTTTCGTCGTATTGTCCAAACCGCTGACTACGTTCTTGCAATAAAGAATTCACTTTAACCCTTTGAGCTGCATAACTTGCTGTATCTGCTTGAGCAAAAGTTTGAATGCTCATGAATAGGATGGAGCACAAGAAAAAATATTTCATCATTCGATATAAACGTAAAAAGAGTAGATGTTGTTTGGATTTGAACTACGTCATTGCGAGGCACGAAGCAATCTTAAAATGATTGGTTTACAGCGAACGCATTAAGGTTGCTTCGTGCCTCGCAATGACGACCGCTCTTATATAGTTTGGGAAATTAATCTTTTAGCTTTGGTCTTTAATCTTTCAGCTTTTACGAATGAAACTCAACCCTCACAATATCCCCAAGATGTAATCCTAACAATCCACTTGCTTTACCTTTATTAATAGCAATCTCCAAGTGGTTACTAATACCAAATAAGCAAAGTTTTTCACCTTCTTGAACTTCGTTATAATGCCAACTTAATTGAGTGATGGTTTCACTCTTTCTAAAGTAAAGCGTAAACTCTCGATTCTTTTGAATTTTTGTAAAAAGATCTTTTGTAATATTTGTAATTACATTGCAGAAAGTATCAATGTAAACTACACTTCCTCTAATTATATCCCGCTCAATTACAGGATGTAAAAGCATCTTTTGTTCAATCTCTGCTACAGGTAAACCAATATCCTTTAAGCGTCCTCCTTTTGCTAAATGTGTAGCAGCTTTAACGAAAATATCAACCAATGGAAAGTGAAGATATTTCAAATCTTGCATGATATTTAGCTCTACAACATCTTCAGGAATATCATCAAAAAGCAAAGAAAAAATACCATTATCGGCACCAACAAAAAAATGATCGCGGTGTTTAACGGCAATGTATTTAGTGTTTTCGCTATAAACAGAATCGATGCCAATAAGGTGCACGGTATTTTTTGGGAAATATGGATAAGCATTCTTTAAAACAAATGCTGCATAGGAAATATTGAATGAAGGAACTTCGTGAGTAATATCAACTAAATTAACATTAGGCATAAGACTTAACAGACTACCTTTAAGGGCACTCTGGTAAAAATCTTTCGAACCTAAATCTGTTGTTAAAGTAATTATCGCCATTAAAAATTCAATATTATTGCTTATTCTTGTGTACAAGCACAAACGTGTGCAAATATTCAAATTTTAATTAATATACCCCGATAACTTTTTAAAATACTACAGCTTGAACGAATTAAAATTAACTCTGGATACCGTAAATCCTGCTCATTTTTGGGGAGCGAACAACGAGAATTACGAAATGATTAAAGGTGCTTTCGCTAAATTAAAAATCGTTGCGAGGGGTAGTGGAGTTACCGTTCTGGGTGATGAACAGGAACTTAAAGCGTTTGAAGATAAGTTCACGCAGCTGGTTGCACACATGGAGAAATATAGTTCTATGACTAGCAACGATGTTGAATCTATTCTGGGCGCTAAGGCGATTGGCGTAGAAAAAAAATCTGCTGTAGATCCATCAGGCGGTGGTGGCGAGGTAATTGTATTTGGCACCAATGGCTTATTGGTAAAAGCCAGAACCGCTAACCAACGCAAAATGGTTAGTAGCATTACCAAAAATGATATCTTATTTGCAATTGGTCCTGCTGGTACTGGTAAAACGTATACGGCTGTTGCTTTAGCTGTTCGTGCTTTAAAGAACAAAGAAATTAAGCGGATTATTTTAACTCGTCCTGCGGTTGAAGCAGGTGAAAATCTTGGTTTCTTGCCAGGAGATTTAAAAGAAAAAATCGATCCATATTTACGTCCACTTTATGATGCTTTGGATGATATGATTCCTGCTGAAAAGTTAAAATTCTATATCGAAAACAGAACGATAGAAATTGCGCCTTTGGCATTTATGCGTGGCCGTACTTTAGATAACTGCTTTGTGATTTTGGATGAAGCACAAAATGCGACTGATATGCAGCTTAAAATGTTTTTAACCCGTATGGGCCCTACAGCTAAGTTTATTGTAACTGGCGATGTAACCCAAATCGATTTACCTAAAAAACAAATGTCCGGATTGTTTAATGGCCTGAGGATTTTAGAAGACATCAAAGGCATCGATATTATTTATTTAAGCGGAGAAGATGTTGTTCGCCATAAATTGGTAAGAGATATATTAAAAGCTTACGGAGATATCCAGTAAGTTGGAAGTTAGAAAGTTAGGTATCCGAAGTTATGCTACGACAGCCCGTCACCCTGAATTCATTTCAGGGTCTTATTAGCAGGAAAGATGCTGAAATAAATTCAGCATGACGGTGAGGATAGGCCAGACGTTATCTAGTATCTTCTAATAAAACTTCGGTTACATTTAATTTTATGGAAACAATTAGTTTTCGAAAAGAGATGAGGACAACCGTCACCCTGAATTCAATTCAGGGTCTTAATTGCTATAAAGCTGATGAAATAAATTGAGCATGAATTACTAAATATAATTTAACCCTTGTAGTTGATAAGACTACGAGGGTTTTTATTTATACATTTTATCTGCTGACTTCTATCTTCCGACCTCGGACTTTCCGACTTTTTTATTTATTTTTATCCCCTCATGAAAGCACTAAAAGAAACCCATTTTAATTTTCCTAATCAAAGTAATTTTTATAAAGGTAAAGTACGCGATGTTTACACAATAGCCGATAAAGTTATGGTTATGGTTGTGTCTGACCGTATTTCTGCATTTGATGTGGTATTACCAGAAGCTATTCCATTTAAAGGACAGGTTTTAAACCAAATCGCCGCAAAATTTTTGTCGGCTACAAAAGATATTGTTCCAAATTGGGTAATTGATGTTCCAGACCCAATGGTTACCATCGGAAGAATTTGTGAGCCTTTTAAAGTAGAAATGGTAATCAGAGGTTATTTGGCAGGACATGCATGGAGAGAATATAGCGCCGGGAAACGTTCCGTTTGTGGAGTTTCATTACCTGATGGATTAAAAGAGAACGATAAATTACCTCAACCGATTATCACACCTACCACAAAAGCATCAGTTGGGCACGATGAAGATATTTCTAAAGAAGATATTTTATCAAAAGGAATTGTTTCAATTACCGATTATGAAGAATTAGAAAAATATACGCATGCTTTATATCAACGTGGAACAGAAATCGCTGCGAAAAGTGGTTTAATTTTAGTTGATACCAAATATGAATTTGGTAAGGCCGATGGTGTAATCTATTTAATCGATGAAATTCACACGCCAGATTCTTCACGTTATTTTTACGCTGATGGATATGAAGAGCGTCAAAATGCTGATGAACCTCAAAAACAACTTTCAAAAGAGTTTGTAAGAAAGTGGTTGATAGAAAATGGTTTTCAAGGCAAAGATGGTCAGCTTGTTCCAGAAATGACAGTAGAAATTGTAAATTCCATTTCAGAAAGGTATATTGAACTTTACGAGAAAATTGTTGGAGAAGCATTTATAAAAGCTGATGCCGATGCAATTTCTAACCGTATTCAAAGCAATGTTTTAAAGGCTTTAGAAACCTTATAAATTTTTATACATTCGTATATTAAAGATTAGAAGAGATGAAGTTTTCAGTAGATAAACACGAAAAATACGTAACCTTAAAATTAAAAGAACCTAAGTTTACAAATGATAACGCACCAGGTTTAAAATCTGAACTGTATTTACTTAATGCAGAGGGATTTAAAAATATTATTGTTGATTTAAGTCATGTGAAAGATTGTAATGATGCGCAGGATTTAAGTTGTTTGTTAGTAGGAGATAGGCTCTGTAAGGCGGCAAATGGATTGTTCATTGTAACAGGGATAAATAATGAAATAGCTCCGATAATCGAATTATCAAACATATTCCAATCTGTAACGTTTGTAAATACATTAGAAGAAGCAACTGATTTTATCTTTATGAATGAATTGGAAAAAGAATTTAGAGGCGGCACGAAATAATTTTCACTAAAATAATTTAAGCCTCGTAGATTTTTACATCTACGAGGCTTTTTACATCTTACCATTATGAAATTTGAAGTTACAATTTTAGGAAGCAGTTCGGCAACACCTGTGTTCAACAGGAATCCATCAGCACAGCTTTTAAATTGTAATGAAAAATATTATTTAATAGATTGTGGCGAGGGTACGCAGCAACAACTGACCAAATACAATTTAAAAGCAACCCGGATAGATTATATTTTTATAAGTCATTTACATGGCGACCATTATTTTGGTTTAATCGGTTTACTTTCTAGTTTGCATTTAAACGGTCGAACCAAATCCATGCAAATTTTTGGTCCCAAGCCATTGCTCGAAATTTTGGAGATTCAGTTTAAATACTCCGATACGGTTTTAAGATATCCGATAGAGTTCTTTCCGATCGAGGCTAATGAATCATTTAAAATATTTGAAAATAGCGAGTTGACGGTTAAGACCATCATGCTAAATCATAGAATTCCTACAACAGGATTTTTATTTGAGCAAAAACCAAGGCAAAGAAAACTGATTAAAGAGAAAGCTGATGAAATACCTATGGCTTACTACACCGCCTTAAAAAAAGGTATTGATGTAGAATTGCCAGATGGAAAAATTATAAAAAGCGAAGATTACACTACACCTGCAGATCCGCCTAAAAGTTATGCTTATTGTTCTGATACGATGTATGATGAACGATATTTTTCGACCATAAAAGATTGTGATACACTATACCATGAGGCAACCTTTTTGCATGAACTTTTGGATAGGGCAAACGAAACCCACCATACCACTGCGCTTCAGGCTGGCGAGATAGCCAATGTTGTTGGCGCCAAAAAATTATTAATTGGTCACTTTTCCTCACGTTATAAAACGCTTCAAATGTTATTGGAAGAAACCCAATCCGTTTTCGAAAATACAGAATTAGCTATAGAAGGCAGGACTTTTCAATTGTAATTGAACAAAATTTATTAAATCATATTGCATCGATACCTTTTTAACTTTTTGGAGATTTAGCAACTAAAAAGAAAACATAAAATAATAATACTGGAATTACTTTTCTTGATGGTATAGGTATAAAAAAAGCCTTGCAATTTTAAACTGCAAGGCTCTTAACTATATATTAATTAATTATTTATCTTTTTTATTGCCACCTCCAAATACCGAGAAGTGAACGTAACGTTTAGGATTGGCTTTTAAATCTATCATCAACTCATCAAGATTTTTTGAAGCGCTATTTAGGTTGTTGTACATTTTGTCGTCATTCAACAATAAGCCTAGACTTCCTTTACCATCTTTAATTCCTGATATTACAGTTTGTAAATCTGCTATGGCGTTGTTTGCTTTATCTAAAGTTTCTTTAAAATTAGCGGCAGCAAATTTATCTGTAACTGTATTTATGTTTGTTAAAATATCGCTGATTTTCTTGTTGTTGTTATTTAGGTTGGCTGTAATGCCTTCAACATTTCTGAAAATAGCTTCGATACGAGCACTTTCAGAACCAACTAAACCATCAACTTTTTTAGATGTTGTTTCTAATGATGCTAATGTTCCGGCAATACTGCTAAAGCTCTTATCAACATTTTTTTGAAAGTTAGGATTCAAAATTGAATTTACGCTGCTCAGGATTGAATCCATTTTACCAATAATCAATTCAGCTTTTTTCTGTACCGGTTCAACCTGCTCCATTAATCCCTTTTCTACATTTGCGTTTAAAGTAAAGCCATCTTCAGCCATTTTTTTAGATGTACCTAAAGACATTACGATTGCCTTACTACCTAAAAGGTCGGTTCCTTCTAATTTTGCAATACTGTTTTCTGGGATTTCGTATTTGCTATTGATACTCAATGTAGCTAAAATTGTTCCTCCTGGTTCTAATTGCAATGCAGCAACACGACCAATTTGGTAACCATTAATTAAGATTGGTTTTGAAACTGTTAAACCATCTACTCTTCCATATCTGGCGTATAATGTGGTTTCGCTAGAAAATATTGAATTTCCTTTCAAAAAATTGTATCCTATAATTAATAAAGCAATTGCAAAAGCAGCTAAAATACCTACTTTGGTTTCGTTCTTAATCTTCATGAGTGTTTTTTCTTTAATGGCTACAAACGGCAAAATTAATAATTTATCTTCGCCTTAGTACATTTGTTGATATTAGATACTTAAAAATGTAATTGTAATTACATAATGCTTGTATCTGCTATTTTGTTTGGTTTAAAATACTAATTTAAAATAAACGAATCATCATTTATGATGCCAGTTTATTGTACTTCTACATTTTTTTTATAGGTTTTTATTGCTGCTAAGATTGATGAAGCAATTTCATTTTGACCTGATTCAGAATTAATGTACTTCTCTTCATCTTTGTTACTAATAAAACCTACCTCAGTTAAAACAGCTGGCATTCCGCATCGTTGTAAAACCAAAACACCTTGTTCTTTAACTCCTCGACTCAGTCTTTCATCTCTGCTTGTGTAGCTATTCTGAACCATCTTTGCAAATTTAATACTTTTATCTCTAAAGGCATTTTTTAATAGTGATAATAGAATAAACGTTGCAGGGTTATTTGGGTCGTAGCCATCGTACTTGCTTTTATAATTTTTTTCTAGCTTAATATCTGCGTTTTCCCGAATTGCCGCATCTTGCTCTTTTAACCTGTGCGATCCTGCTACCAATGTTTCAACACCTTTAATATGTTTGTTTCCTGGCGGCATCGAATTGCAATGGATGGAAACAAATAAATCGGCGTTGGCTTGGTTAGCAATTTCTGCTCTGCGGTATAAATCTACATCAACATCTTTAGTTCTCGTGTAAATAATTTTTACATCGGGCATTGCCTCTTTTATTTTCGCTCCCAATTTTAAAGCCACTTTTAATGATATATCTTTCTCTTTAGAAAAACTACCAGATGCACCAGGTTTTTTACCTCCATGTCCGGCATCAACTACGATGGTTTTTATTCTATATCCTTGCGCAAATGTATTTATGGAATAAGTAAAAAAAGTAATCAGTAATGCTAATATAATGGGATGTTTAAAATTCATTAGGGTAGTTTAAAACGATGTTTCAGCAAGTCGTTTGTAGTTCTTTATCGCTTTAATAATTCCATTTACAATTTCGCTTTGTCCTTCCGGTGAATTCATATAATCTTCTTCTTCAGGATTACTAACGAAACCAATCTCCGTTAAAACCGCTGGCATTGATGCTCTGGCCAAAACTGCAAGGCTTTTTTCTTGTACACCTCTATTAATTCTACCAACGTTAATGTATTCTTGCTGCAACATCGATGCAAATTTTAAACTCCTTTCGCGATTTGTTTGCTTCATAATTGATAGCATGATATCGTTTTCAGGTGTATTTGCAATAAAACCTTCGTAGTTCTTTTGGTAGTTATCTTCTAAAAACATGGATGCGTTTTCACGTTTGATAACTTCATCTTGCTCGCCTAATCTCCTTGTACCCGAAACGAAGGTTTCTGTTCCTCTTGTTGACGTACTTTTTGATGTAATCGTTCTATACACAGGAACTTTGCGACCTTTAACTTTCTTGTAGTAATCAACCACGCGAGAAACCCGAACAGGCATATCATTAAGGTGGATAGAAATAAACAAATCTGCCTTCGCATTATTGGCTATATTTATTCTTTCATATAAAGGAATAAAAACATCTGTTTCTCTGGTATATATTATCCGAATGTCTTGTATACTGTCTTGAATTGCTTTTCCAAGATTTAATGCTGTTTTTAAAGCAACATCTTTTTCTTTAGAATAAACCCCATGTGTGGCGCCATCTTTACCGCCGTGGCCGGCATCAATAACAATTGTTTTAATTTTATATTCTTGCGCAATAGCTTGATTATCAATTGTATTGAAGAGTGTTAAACAAATAATAAGTGTTAAAAGGTTTTTAAGATACATCAATGGTATATTTTTCACTAATTTTGAACGTTTTTGATTAAACATTTGTGCAAAAATAACATTCAAATACGAATTTGAAACTTCTTAGCAATTCTATTTTACTAATTTCTGTCATTTTATTAACATTCTATGTTGGTAAAGCTAACGCATATTCTGGATTTTCATTGCAGCAACTTGTACAACAAGATACTTCTAAGAAGGATACAACTAAAATCAAAGTAAAAAATAATAGCGATCTTGATAAGAAGATCGAATACAAAGCCACTGATTCTGTAAGGTTTAGCAAAGACAAAAGCATCATTTATATGTATGGAAATGCCAGAGTTATTTATGGCGATTTTGAATTGGATGCTGATTATATTCGTTACGACCAGAAAAATAATATTATTTACGCAAGCGGGAAAACGGACCCGAAAACGAAAAGATACGTTGGTAGACCAATTTTTAAATCGGGTACAGAAGGTTCGGCGGTAGCAGATTCGTTATACTATAATTCTGCTACAACTAGGGCAAAAGTTTACGGTGTATATTCTGAACAAGAGGGTGGGTTCTTTTCTGGCGGACAAAGTAAAAAGCAAGTAGATAACGAGTTACACATTAAAAATATGATGTATAGCACGTGTAATTTGCCACATCCGCATTTCGGTTTAATGATTAGCAAAGGTATTGCAACTGAAAAGCAGATAATTACTGGACCGGTTTATATGCAAATTGAAGATGTACCAACACCATTTGCTTTACCCTTTGCTTTTTTTCCAAAAACAAATAAAAGAACTTCAGGTATTATATTACCTACACCGGGAGAGGATGCATCTCGTGGATTTTTCCTTCAAAATGCGGGATATTATTTAGGCTTAAACGATTATTGGGATGCTAAATTAATGGGAACGATCTATACAAATGGTTCTTACGAGGCAACTTTAAGTAGTAATTATATAAAACGATATAAGTTTAATGGAAACATTAACCTTAATTATGCCAATACTAAAAATGGTATTCAGGGGCAAGAGAACATTGGTAAAAATTTCCGGATAGGTTGGTCGCATAGTCAAAACCCAAATGCAAGCCCTGGTTCTACATTTACCGCAAGTGTAAACGTAAGTTCAAGTACATATTATCAAGCCACCGCTGCCAATACCACTTATGATCAGAGAGCTATAGCAACAAATACATCAACAAGTAGTATTGCGTATTCAAAAGTGTTGGCTGGTGGTTTATTCAATTTTAGTACTGCCTTAAGTGCGCAACAAACTTTTAGCACCAGGCAAATATATTTGCAATTGCCACAGTTTAACTTAAACATGTCCACTATAAGTCCGTTTGATTCGAAAAACAGAAGTGGTGAACAAAAGTGGTATCAAAAAATTACGGTCGGCTATAGTTTGCAGGGTAACAACACCATTAGTACAGCCGACAGTGTTTTGTTTAAACCTGAAGGATTAAGAAGGCTTCAAACAGGTTTTAGCCACAGTATTCCTATCGGGATGAATTTTACTTTATTAAAATATTTAACCTTTAGTATGGGTGGTACGTATAATGAAGTTTGGAATTTTCAATCGATAAATAAAAGATTTACTACGTTTACAGATGGAACTTACACATCAAGAATTGATACTTTAAGCGGTTTTAAACGAGGTGGAAGTTATAATTTGTCAACCAGCATGTCAACGAAAGTGTATGGTAAAACAAGAGAATTTAAAAATCTGGGCAACATTCAGCAACTGCGCCATGTAATGACACCTTCTGTTAGTTTTAGTTATTCACCAGATTTTACCGACCCAAGCAAAGGCATTTTTAAAGAAGCAATAGATCAGAATGGCAAGTTTATAATAAACCCAAGTACAGGCAGACCAGTAACCTATTCCAGTTTAGAAGGCATGGCATATCCTGGTTCTTTTTCAACAGAACAAGCCTCTATTGGTTTTATTTTAGATAATACGACAGAATTAAAAGTTCGGTCACCTAAAGATACTACAGGAACCGGCTTTAGAAAGATTCCAATTATACAGGGTTTAAGTTTTAGTGGTTCGTACAACCTATTGGCTCCATCAAAAAAACTAACTCCGATTAGCTTTAGTGGTCGTTCGCAGTTTACCGATAAGTTAGGTATAAATTATAATGGCACTTTAAATCCTTATGTGCTTCGCGATTCAACAAATAATGGGGCATTTGTTCAAAACGTAGAGATTGACAGGTATTTTTGGCAAGACGGAAAATACTTCCCTAGATTAACCAATTTTGGTTTCTCTTTCGATTATGGATTTAATGCTGCTGCTGTTAAAAAGAAGAATGAAAATTATGATGCATTAAAGGGGCAGGTTGAAAAACAAGGTATGACGCCTTTGCAATCAGAACAGCTTAATGCAATCAATCGTGATCCAAATGCTTTCGTTGATTTTAACATTCCCTGGAATTTCGCCTTTCAATACAGGTTTGATTATACGAACAATTTAGGCGTTAGCACAATTACAAATACATTAAACTTTAATGGTGATTTTAATTTAACACCAAAATGGAAATTCACTTTTAACTCTGGTTACGATTTTAAAAACCAGGGTTTAACACCAATGAACATTGCCATTTACCGCGATTTGCATTGTTGGGATATGAGTGTAAACTGGATTCCATACGGTGCTTATAAAAGTTATTCTGTAACGATAAAAGTAAAATCATCTATACTACAAGATTTAAAATTGAGTAAAAGACAAGGTTTTTATAACACCTACCAATAAAAATATGTTAGCCGAAATTATAACCATTGGCGATGAAATCCTCATTGGCCAAATCGTAGATACCAATTCTGCCTGGATGGCAAAACAGCTTAATTCTATAGGTGTATCCGTAAAGCAAATCACATCTGTATCTGACGATGAAACTCATATTTTACAGGCACTAGCTGATGCTGAAAAACGAGCAGAAATTATTTTAATTACTGGAGGATTAGGTCCTACGAAAGATGATATTACTAAAAAAACATTAGCAAAGTATTTCGGAATGGGTTTTAGAAGGGATGAAGGTGCGCTCGAAATGGTGACTTCCATCTTTAAGAAATACAATCGCCCATTGCTTGATATTAATATGCAACAAGCTGATGTTCCTGATGGTTGTGAGGTCATTGTAAACAGAAATGGAACAGCACCTTGTATGTGGTTTGAACAAAATGACAAGATTTTTGTATCCATGCCCGGCGTTCCGTATGAGATGATGTATTTAGTGGATGATGAGATTTTACCTCGGATTACCAGTCGTTTCAAACTTCCATCTATCGTTCATAAAACCATCCTTACAGCAAATATTGGCGAATCTTTTTTAGCCAAAGAAATTGAAGACATTGAGGACAATTTACCAGCCCATATTAAATTAGCTT
Organism: Pedobacter jejuensis; assembly: GCF_003725795.1. GTDB lineage: Bacteria > Bacteroidota > Bacteroidia > Sphingobacteriales > Sphingobacteriaceae > Pedobacter > Pedobacter jejuensis. The sequence goes on from NZ_RBEE01000023.1 coordinate 287,297, forward strand.
ATTTGCCTAAACTTGGTCAGGTACGTTTGCGTTTATCTGCTAAGGGAGAAAATGAAACTAACTTAAAAGCGGAAGTTGATGAATATGCCAATCAAATCATAGCAAAAGTTAAAAAATTTGTAGTTATAGATGATGACGTTCCATTGGAGAAAGCCATTATCGACATCATGAAAAAGCAAAGCTTAACTTTGTCAACTGCAGAAAGTTGTACCGGTGGTTATATCGCACATTTAATAACGCAGCATCCAGGCTGCTCTTCAGTTTATTGGGGTGGTGCTGTTGCGTATGCTTACGAGTTGAAAGAATCAATTTTGGGTGTTAAAGAAAGTACATTAACTAAATTTGGGGCTGTAAGTGAAGAAACCGTAACCGAAATGGCCGAAGGTGCAGTTAGACAATTCAAAACCGACTATTCTATTGCGGTAAGTGGAATTGCCGGACCGGACGGAGGAACAGAAGACAAGCCTGTTGGTACCGTATGGATTGCAATTTCAAGTAAAAATAAAACGGTTGCTAAAGTGTTTAATTTCAGCAACAAGCGTATTCAAAACATCGAACGTTCTGCTGCTTCAGCATTAATGATGTTATTAAATCTACTTAGAGAAGACCAACACAACGAATAAAAACTGTATTTTTGTCGCAATACCAATATATAATACTGTTATAAAATATGGCTCAATACGAACTGTTATTACCAAAAATGGGTGAAAGTGTTGCTGAAGCAACAGTTATTAAATGGTTAAAACAACCTGGTGATTCTATCGATTTGGATGATACCATCTTAGAAATAGCAACAGATAAGGTGGATTCTGAAGTGCCATCACCAGTTGCAGGAAAGTTAGTAAAACAACTATTTAAAGAAGATGAGGTTGCACAAGTTGGCGATGTTATCGCTATAATAGAAACCGATGGTGGAGGTGATGTAAAAGTTGAAGAACCAGCTAAAACTGCACCTATAGTTGAGGAAAAACCAGAAACCATTCCGGGTATAGAGCAATTGCCAATTGAAAAAGCTGTTGTTCAAAATGATTCCAATTCGTCTGACCGTTTTTATTCTCCATTGGTAAAAAGCATTGCCGCACAAGAAAATATTTCTATGCAGGAACTTGATACCATAAAAGGTTCAGGTGCTGATGGTCGCTTGAATAAAGATGATTTGTTAAGTTATGTTGCAAGTAAAAATGGTGGTCAGGCAATTTCTGCTAAAACAACTGAAGAGGCTAAACCAGCTCAAACTGTTGTAGAAAAGGCAGCTCCAAGTCCATCACCAATACCAAATAAAACGTCTGTAACATCTGTTTCCGGTGGCGATGAAATCATTGAGATGGATAGAATGCGTAAACTTATTGCCGACCATATGGTGATGAGTGTACAAACTTCTCCGCATGTAACTTCATTTGTTGAAGCCGATGTAACTAACATGGTTTTGTGGCGAAACAAAGTAAAAAACAGCTTTGAAAAACGTGAGAATGAAAAAATTACATTCACACCAATTTTTGTAGAGGCCGTAGCTAAAGCAATAAAAGATTTTCCGATGGTAAATGTTTCTGTTAATGGAACGCAAATCATCAAAAAACGCGATATTAATATAGGAATGGCAGCAGCTTTACCAAGTGGTAACTTAATCGTTCCGGTAATTCGAAATGCCGACCAGCTTAATCTTGTAGGGTTAACTAAAGCTGTAAATGATTTGGCTGGAAGAGCAAGGATTTCTAAACTAAAACCAGATGAAACTCAAGGTGGAACTTTCACATTAACAAATGTGGGTACTTTCGGGAATGTGATGGGAACACCAATCATTAACCAGCCACAAGTTGCCATTTTAGCGGTAGGAGCCATTAAAAAGAAACCAGCTGTATTAGAAACCGAACATGGTGATGTTATCGCAATTCGCCACATGATGTTTCTATCTTTATCGTATGATCATAGAGTTGTTGATGGCTCTTTAGGTGGAATGTTTGTACGTAGAGTAGCCGATTATTTAGAAAATTGGGATTTCAACAGAGAGATTTAATCAGGAATTTAAAGATTTCAAAAGCCCGTTAATATTTTAAACAATAAAATGCTAGATTCAATTTTAAAATCGATAGTTTCAGATAACGTGTTGCATGCCAAATGGTTAAATACTTTATCTTATATGGAAAATGCAGGTGCAAAAAAGATTTCAGCATCTGAGCATAAAGAAAATGTTAATTTGATTATTCTTAAACACGCTGCTGAAGAACATAGGCACGCATACTATCTAAAAAAACAACTTTCTAAATTGGATGAATCGCTCTGTAGAACATATACCAATGCAGAATTGCTTTCACCAAATCAAACCAAATACTATTTACGTGCATTGGACATTGCCGTTTGTAGGTATTTAAAAGCAGAATTTAATTTATCAGGCTACGAACTAAAATTTGCTGCCTATCTTTTTGTTACTTATGCAATTGAAGTTCGTGCCGATGAACTTTATCCAATTTACCAATCTGTTTTAGATGATGCAAAAAGTAAAGTAAATGTGAAATCAATCATTTTAGAAGAAGAAGGACATTTAGAGGAAATGATTAATCAATTGGCTGGCTTTTCTAGTGATTGGGAAAAATATGCAGCTGAAGTAATTAAAATTGAGCAGAGTTTATTTGATACTTGGGTTGAAGCAATACAAGAAGATTTGGGCGTTGTAGCTTAATTTTTCCTGTGATTGGGATTTATATCAACAAAACTCATTAAATAATTTTATAGTTAACCGCAAAGTACACGAAGAAGATGCGCAGAGAAACGTAAAGTTGGGCGTTCAAAATTATATCATAATTGTGTAGTTGGTCGTTATTGTGAGAAGGATTTTCCAGCAGAAGAATTAATCACAATCTTTTACAAGTTAGTTAAAGCATTAAACCTTTACCACACTATTTGGCGTTACTGCAAATATTTCTTCGCTGGCTTTAGGGTAAATATTATATAAACCTGTAAATGTGCTGAAGGCAGGTAGAACAGCATATTCATTACCAAAATAAAAGCATGGGAATTTTAACCGTTGCTTTGCTTTACCCACAATAGTTACACCCGGATGAATATGCCCGCTAATGGGGTACAATTCTTCTTCCGTACATTTTGGGGCGTCGTGAATAAAACAAAAAGGACCCAGACAAAAACTTGGCTCGTGGATATCAATATTCATTGATGCATAATCAGCATTGGCTAATCTATCATGATTGCCTTTCACTAGTAGGAAATTTAAATCTTTATAGTGCTTTCTCCATTCAGAAAACTCATCAATGTCGGTGTTTAGGCCATGATGAAACATATCACCATTAATTAATAATGTTTTGGGTTGATATTTTTCGATAAGCAAACCTAATCTTTGCAAATCATTTTGTGCAATGGTAGATGGGACTTGAACACCAGCCGAACGGAAATGCGCAGATTTGCCCAGATGCAAATCGCTAATGGCTAAAAGTTGATGTTGTGGTAAATATAAAGCCCTTTCTTTATCTAAAATCAGTTCTTCACCGTGGCTTGTTATGGTCATTAATTATTCGTTTTTCTAAGTGATGCATTCCATCCCAGCTAAGCCTGAGTAGAAAATCTTCGTTCAACTTTGAACCGGCCTAACAAATTTTTGGGAGAGTAGATGCAAGGCCTACTCACTTACTTTAATACAAAAATTTTCAGCCGGCAATTTTGTTTCTTTTGTTGCCAAAAGAAAAAAGCCTGTCCGGCCAGGACCAAATACTTATTTTATTTTCTCCGATTCTGCTTTCATTCTCGCAATTCTTTGTTCCAATTCTTCCGAACTCATATTTTCCCTCAAACTATCTACTTTTATCGGGAAAGATAGTGGTGTAAAGCTTTTAGGATTGGTAATAATCACCTCACTATTCTGAATCCTTTCTAAAGCTGCAGCCAGTCTTGGTTCTTCCAATTGCTGATAAAAAACTTCATCGTATGCTTGTCGCAAAAGTAAATTATGTTTGTCGTAATCGCTAAAAACATTAAAAAATAAACCTGCAGATGACTGTAGATGTTTATTTGCAACATATTTGCCAGGGTAACCTTGAAAAACCAGACCAGAAATACAAGCAATATCCCTGAATTTCCGTCGTGCCATTTCAGTAGAGTTAATACTCAATGTAATATCTTCCGTTAAGTTTTTTGGCGAAAATACTTCATAGGCAATTGATCCATCCATGGGGATTTCAATATCACTTAAAAGTTCAAAACCGTAATCGTTCATCGCTATAGAAAAACTAATGGGCAGCAACTTACTTAATCGATAAGCCACTAAAGCGGCTAAAACTTCATGCACCAATCTGCCTTCAAAAGGATAAGCAAAAAGATGAAATCCCTCTTTATTATTGATGAGCTCAATTAATAATTCATCATTTCTTGGTACATGAGAGCGTTTTTGTTGAAGTAAAAACAAAGGATAAACCACATCCAGTTCTTCGTCTTGGTGGGTTTTATCTAAAGCCTCATTATATTTTTTACGCAAAACCGAGCCAAGATTAGAAGATAGAGGTAGCCTACCACCATTCCAGCTAGGTGAAATTGCATTATGTTGTTTGCTTACGCGAACAATCACCGTCATATCTTTTACATGTATAAATTCTAAAACCCTTCCTGCTAAGCGAAAATTATCGCCGGCTTTTAACCGGGTAACAAAATACTCCTCCACCATACCGATGTAACCACCAGAAAGGAATTTTACTTTCAGCATTGCGTCGCTTACAATGGTACCAATATGCAAACGATGGCGCATGGCAAGCTGCCTGCTTTTTACTTTCCACAGCCCATCTTCATCTTTGGTAACCTTTTTAAATTCGGTGTAAGCGCTCAAACTATCTCCACCCGAAGTAATGAATTGCATCACCCAAGTCCATTCTTCGGGCAATATCATTTTAAAAGCATGGGTGTTTTTAATTTCTTCGTAAATAATTTTGTCATCAAAGCCATCGCCAATGGCAAGGGTAACCAGGTACTGAATTAAGGTGTCAAAAACCATAATAAAAGGTTCGCGACTTTCTATATTGTTGTTTTTTGCAGCCTCTTTAATTGCAGCAGCTTCTACTAATTCTAAGGCATGAGTAGGAAGAAAATAAATTTTTGAAACCTCGTGAGGTGAGTGCCCCGAGCGACCAGCCCGTTGCAAAAACCGGGCAACACCTTTCGGCGAACCTACTTGCACAACCGTATCTACAGGCTTAAAATCAACACCTAAATCTAACGATGATGTTGCAATAACAGCCTTTAACTGACCAGTATGCAGCGCATCTTCAATCCAGTTTCGAAGTTCAAAATCTATAGAGCCGTGGTGAATGGCAATTCTACCGGCCAATTCGGGTTCTAAATTAAGCAAATGCTGGTACCACATTTCCGATTGCCCACGGGTATTGATGAAAATTAATGTGGTTTTGCTTTTCTCAATAATGGGTAAAAGTTTGTAAGCCAATTTTAAACCCAAATGCCCGGCCCAGGGCAAAGTTTCAATATCATCTGGTAAAATCGATTTGATAATAATTTTCTTTTCTAAATCGGCCTTAATAATAATTCTTTTGGCGGTTTCGTCAGGTTCTAAAACATCCAAAGCCTCATCAATATTTCCAATGGTCGCAGAAATTCCCCAAACACGCAAAAATTGGTTTTTTTCTAATTTTTGCAACCCTTTTATTCTCGAAACTGCAAGTTCTACCAACACGCCACGTTTGCTGCCCAAAAGTTCATGCCATTCATCAGCCACTATACATTTAAGGTTTTTAAATAATAACGATGAACCTTTTTGAGCCAAAAGCAGATGCAAACTTTCGGGCGTTATCAATAAAATTTCGGGCATCGATTTTTTCTGCTGAACCTTTTCTGCTTGCGAAGTATCGCCATTTCTAACGCCAATATGCCAATCTAAATCCAGTTCTAGCAAAGTTTCTCGCATGGCTCTGGCTAAATCTTTGGCTAAAGAACGCAATGGCGTAATCCACACCAATTGCAAACGGTCTTTTGCTTTTTTGTTGCTCGCTTCCGATGCATTTAAAGCCTCAATTACTATCGCCAAAAACAAAGAGAATGTTTTACCAAAACCTGTAGGAGCATTAACCAAACCACTATAACCGTTGAGGTAATGTTGCCAAGCATCTTCCTGAAACTGAAAAGGCTTACGCTTATTGGCTTTAAGCCAAGTTTTTATCTTTTTATAACCCTTAGTTTTGGTTTGGTCCATGCTTAAATGTTGCGCTGATATTTTTTAAATTTAATTTTAAGAAAAGCAATTGCAGTAATTCTTCGGTTGCATCAGTCCCGCCATTTGCTGCAATCTTTTTGCCTAATTGTACTTTCTTTATTGCTGTTGCAACCATTAAAGATGGTACAATCTCATTCAGTTAAACGCGGCAAAAAGTATTTACGCGTCTGTCGGGTTTAAGGTAGCAAGGTAAACCTAAGCAATTTAAACCTGACAGCAGTGTGAACGAAACATCTACTTAAGAGATTGCTTCGTACCTCACAATGACGAAAGCTTTACATTGTCGACGCCAGCAATTGTCTTAAATCTTCTAAAGTGTTAATTTCTGCGGCTTTTTTATCTTTTCGCCAACGTAAAATCCTGGGGAAACGAAGGGCTAATCCTGCTTTGTGTCGCTTACTTTCGGCAATTCCCTCAAAGGCTATTTCGAATACCAATTCGGGTTTTACGGTTCGCAACGGACCGAATTTTTCAATTGCATTTCTGGTTACGAACGAGTTCACTTCCTTAATTTCTTTATCTGTTAAACCAGAATATGCCTTCGCAATGGTAACCAGATTTTCACCATCACGAACTGCAAAAGTATAATCTGTAAAAAAGTTGGCTCTACGTCCGCTACCTTTTTGTGCATAAATCATCACCGCATCAACCGTGTAAGGATTAATTTTCCATTTCCACCAATCGCCACGTTTGCGGCCGCTGTGGTAATGAGAACTAAGCTTTTTAAGCATAATTCCCTCACTATTAATGGAGCGTGAGGTTTGCCTTAATTCGGCAAGTTCTTCCCAGTTTTTACATTCGATAACAGGAGAGAGGATAACCGCACTTTCTTCTAAACTGCCAATTAATTGTGTTAATATTTTTCTTCTTTCGCTAAGGGTTTGCTCACGAAAATCATTGGCTTCAAATTCTAAAATATCATAAACAAAAAATCCGATTGGCGCATCTTCCAATTGTTTTTTGCTAATCGTTTTACGATTTAAACGCTGTTGTAAAGTGCTGAACGATAAAACCTGCTTATCTTGAACGGCAAGAATTTCTCCATCTAAAACCACACCATCGGGTAAAACATCAATCAAAAAATGCAATTCTGGGAATTGCTCTGTCACCAATTCTTCCCCACGACTCCAAATAAAAAGTTCGCCGTTTCGCTTTACAATTTGCCCGCGAATACCGTCCCATTTCCATTCGGCTTGCCACTCAGAAATATCGCCAAGTTTATCTGTCTCTTGCTCTAACGCATAGGCCAGGCAAAATGGGTATGGCCACGAATTATCGGTATTTACATGTACACCATTAATCAGCTCGGTAAATGTAATTTCGTAAGGATTCCATTTACCCATAATGCTGTGCATAATTTGAGCGCTATCCAAACTGCTTTGTTTGGCAAGTGCATTTACCAGCATTTTATTAGAAACACCAATTCTAAAATTACCAGAAATGAGTTTATTAAAGATGAAACGTTCTTGTGTTTCGAGTGTATTCCAGGCGTTTAAAATAAAATTCTTTTTGGTTTCGTCGTCTTTTCCTTCTAAGTCATGCAAATCTTCAATCCATTTGTGGAGTTGAAAATCAGATGTGTTTTCGGCAGGTGGAAGGAGTAGGGCAATGGTTTCGCTTAAATCGCCTACATTAGAATAGCTTTCAGAAAATAACCATTCGGGTGTTTGAGTAATTTCAATGGCCCAATATTTTAGTAAAGCCGATTTTATTGGTCGCCTGGGTTTTTTACCTGTAAATAAAGCCACCACCCAAATTTTATCTTTATCATCTGCATAATTGAAATAATCTACCAGCGCTGCAATTTTATCGTTGGTTTTATTGCTCAGTTCGAGCTGTTGGATAAGTTTTGCAAAACGTTTCATTCTGATTTTTGATTATTGGTTTCAGAATTTTGATTTTCAGCATCAGCTAAATCAACCTTATTTTCTTCATCATCTTCCTGACCGAATTTAGTAATGACTTCTTCGGATTCGATGCCGCTATCATTTAAAAACCTGCTGAAAGCTGCAGTAAAACCATGGGTAACATAAACTTTTTCTGCTTCGGTTGCGGTAATTGCCTCCATTAAGCCTGTCCAATCGGCATGGTCGCTTAATGCAAAACCTGCATCGGCACTTTGCCAGCGACGATGCGCCCGAACCTGCATCCAGCCAGAACATACACCTGTAACCGGATGCGATAGGTTTTTAATCCAACGGCTATCCCTCATGGCCGGCGGAACAATTACAATGCCTTTCTGTAATTCATCCTTTGTAGTTTCTGGGGTAATTCTGATGGTTTCTGGTAAGTTTACACCAGCATTAATTATTACCTCGTTTAGGTTAGCAATACTGTTGTGAACATAAATTGGCACATCGCCAGCCAAATTTTTAATTAGCCGTTGCGCTTTACCTAAGCTGTAAGCAATTAACACACTGGTTTTTTGATTTTGAATATTGTCGCTAATCCAGCTTTTAATGCCATCGAACACAATATTTTGCTTTTGCCATTTGTAAACAGGCAAGCCAAAAGTGCTTTCAGATACAAATGAATGGCATTTTACCGGTTCGTAAACATCACTAATGCCATCGTCTTCTGTTTTATAATCGCCAGAAATTACGCAAATTTCTCCTTTATACTCTAACCGAACTTGTGCAGAACCAATAATATGCCCTGCCGGAAAGAATGAAATATTTACTCCATTTCGAACAATGCTTTCGCCATAATTAAGCGTTTCTACGTCTAAATCTTCGCTAATTCTGCGTTTAATAATCGGTTTGGTAAGTGTATGGCAGAGGTAATGTTTATTGCCAAAACGAACATGGTCGCTATGGCCATGCGTAGTTACTGCATAATCTACTGGCCACCAAGGGTCTACGTAAAAATCTCCTTGCTTACAATAAATGCCTCTTTTGGTAAATTCGATTAATGCCATGGCTATATAACAACAGATTGAAATATAAGTTTTTTATTAATATCTGCTAATTAGCAGATAAATCTAAATATCTGCTAATTAGCAGATAAATTAAAATATCTGGTAATTAGCAGATATTTTTTGAAGTTTGATAAAATAGTAGGATATTGTACTATGATTTGCATTATAACAGGCGATATTATAGGCTCAAGAAAGATTAAAGATAGCTGGTTAATCAGTTTAAAAAAAGCTTTACAAACTGTTTCGGGACAAAATGATAAGTGGGAAATATTTCGTGGAGATAGTTTTCAAATAGAAGTTGAACCAGAAAATGCCATCCGAACTGTCGCATATTTAAAGGCTTGCATCAAAATAAATAAACCTGCAGATGTAAGGATGGGAATTGGCCTTGGCGAGGCAAAAAATAAACGTAAAAAGCTTTCTGAATCAAGTGGTGATGCTTTTGTAAATTCGGGAATTGCTTTCGATGGTTTAAAACAGGCTAAAGTTAATCTTGCAATCAAAACTGATTACCCGGATTTTGATGAAGAAATTAATATTTTAATTAAATTGGCTCTAATTGCTATGAACGGTTGGGGCGTGGTGGCTGCCGAAATGGTTAAACTAGCTTTAGAGCATGAGCATGTATCGCAAAATGAATTGGCTGCACTTTCAGGAAGAACACAGCCGCTGGTAAGTGGAGCTTTAAAACGTGCCAACTATTCGGAGCTAATGGAAATGGATAAACTATACCGAAAAAAATTAAACCAAATGCGCTCTAAATAATGGAAATCTATTTAATCAAAATTATTATTGCTCATTTAATTGGCGATTTCTTTTTGCAGCCAAATGCTTGGGTAAAAGATAAGGAAAGGAAAAAACTTAAATCAGCTAAGCTGTATTTACATGTACTGCTGCATGTAGTTTTGATATTTGTTGTTTTCTTAAGTTTTAATGTGTGGAAAGTAGCCTTATCCATTGGTGTTTTGCATTTTGTTATTGATGCTTTAAAATCATTATTTCAAACCAAGAAAAACGCTCGTATATTATTTTTTGCCGACCAGATTTTACATATCAGTTCGATTGTATTGGTTTGGCATATATTTTACAAAGGTTATTTAGACATCAGTTTTTTAAGTGAAACCAAAACATGGTTTTTAATTTCAGGAGCGTTATTTCTAACTATGCCTACTTCCATCATTATGAAAGTAATAATTGCGAAATGGCTGCCAGAAAGTGACGACGAAAGTCCGAAATCGCTGCAAAACGCAGGTAAGTATATTGGTATTTTAGAACGTGTTTTGATTTTTGTTTTTATTCTAACCAATCATTTTGAGGCTGTTGGTTTTCTACTTGCCGCTAAATCTATCTTCCGTTTCGGAGATTTAAAAGAGGCACATGATTTGAAATTAACGGAATATGTTTTAATTGGAACGCTGCTAAGTTTTGGAATTGCAATAGTTGTATCGTTCGGGATTTCAGGATTATTGAAGTAATTTAGATAAACAAAAATTTCATATCTTCTTATTGTATTCAACTTTTCAAAATATTCTATCGAAGGTAATAAAACAATCTACATTTATAATGCTTTTTAAGCAGAAGGAGATATCTTTTCACCTAAAATATTTGCGTTTCGAACCCTATGATATGGATACTTTAGCTTAAACCTATAAGGTTTTTAAAACCTTATAGGTTTAAAAAGATTGAAATAAAAAGCGGGGCTATCGAAACCGATTCCCCGCTGTAATTGCTTTACAAAATCTATTTATTTTGCTCCTGGTGGGCAATTATCTTTTAAAAACTTGGTGTAGGTAAGCGATAAATGCTCACTTGTTCCTTCACCTTCGGATATGCTGTGTGTGCGATTTGGATAGCTCATTAACTGAAAAACCTTTTTGTTTTTAATCAACTCGTTAATTAGCATTTCGGCGTTTTGGTAATGCACATTGTCATCGCCAGTACCGTGAATGTACAATAAATTGCCTTTTAGATTTTTAGCATACGTAATTGGCGAACCTTTTACATAGGCCTCTTTGCTTGGGAAAGGTGTACCCATGTAACGCTCCTGATAAATGTTATCATACGTTAGTTGGTTACCTGCCGCTGCAATGGCGATGCCTGTTTTGTAAATTTCGGGATATTGGAACATCAGATTTAAGGTTGATGAACCACCACCGCTCCAACCCCAAACGGCTACGCGGTCTTTATCCATAAATGCATTTGTTGCCAATAATTTTTTAGCTGCCATAGCTTGGTCGCGGATATTAATTACACCAATATTTTTGTAAATACTTTTACGCCAAGTTGCACCTTTTGGAACCGGAGCACCACGATTATCCATCGAAATGTAGATGTAGCCATCTTTAGCCATATCGCCTGCATATAAAAAATTACGCCCAGCGCCATAAGTATCGGCAGCGGTTTGTGAGGCTGGCTCGCCGTAAACGTAAAAAACAACCGGGTACTTTTTATCAGGATTAAAGTTATCCGGTTTTTTCATCCAACCATCCATTTCAACTCCATCTTCGGTAGTTACTTTGAAAAATTCTACCTTATTTTTTGGCGCTTCTTGTTTAGATAATTGCGTAGTTAAGCTGCCATCCATAGTAAATGGATTGCCGGTAGTAAAATTCATCCACTCGGTAATTGGTCTAACTGTAGAGCTATTGTACGTGTGGCGGGCAAATGCCGCATTAGGAGAAATGTCGTAATTGTGCGTTCCTGGTAGGATAGACGGCGTAACCTGTTCAAGTTTGCCCTTTCCATCTAATTTAGTTTTGAACAAATATTTCTGCGTAGCATTGGTTGGTGATGCAGTGAAATAAACATAATTGTTTTTCTCGTCGATTAGTTTAACATCGATTACATCATAATTTCCTTTGGTAACCAGGGTTGTTTTTTTACCGTCGCGACTGATTCTGTACAAATGATTCCAGCCATCCTTATCAGAAAGAATGGTAAATTCTTTATTATCGGCTAACCATTTCCATTCATCTTGAGCATCAATCCAAGCTTTTGCGTTTTCGGTATAAATTGCTTTTGCTGTACCAGAAGTAGCATCACAAAGGAAAACCTTACTTTCATTTTGCTCACGACTAAGCTGTTGTAAAATAATTTCATTGCTGTTTGGTACCCATTGCATGCGGGGAATATAGTGCTGAATGTTATCGCCCGGAACATTTAACCAGTTTGTTTTTGCCGATGCTACATCAACCACACCAACTTTACAAGCTGATGGATTTTCGCCAACTTTTGGATACTCTACCGGAATGGTATAAGGATAGATGGAATCGGTGTTATTTATCATCAAGAAATTTTTGATTTTGGTAGCATCAATTTGCCAATAGGCAATGGTTTTGCTATCCGGACTCCACCTGAAACCATCACGGCAATCGAATTCTTCTTCGTAAACCCAATCAAATGTGCCGTTAATCATTCTATCGGTTCCATCTGTTGTTAAAGCTTTAGAACCGGTTCCGTCAACATTTTCTACATATAAATTATGTTTGCTAACGTAAGCTACTTTAGTTCCATCAGGAGATATTTTGGCGAACATTAAAGATGATGCAGGCTTATCTTTACCGATTTGAGTGATTTTGTTTGTTGTTAAATCGGCCAACCAATAATCACCACGGGTATCGTAACGCCAAACTTTTTTACTGTTGGTATAGATTAATGCTTTTTTACCATCATCAGAAAGCTGAAAACTTCTAACTGCTATGGCATTATCTTTTCCAGCAGGAGTTAATAAAGCTTTAGAAATAACTGTTTTTTTATCACTTTTTGGAAGGGTGACAGAAATAATTTCGCCACCAGCAATTTGGTAGTAAGAATTTCCATCTTTTGCCCAGTTTATACTTTGGGCTTGTACATCAAAAATTGCAAATAAGGCTATGCAAGTAATTGATAATCTAAATAATAAATTTTTTATCATAAAAAATAAGGCATAAAAAAAGCTTTTTAACTTTTGGGCTAATTTAAATAAAAAGCCGGCAGTTAAAAAGCCTAATATTAATTGAAAGTGGTTAATTATTCACCGCCACCTTGTTGTTGCATCGCTTTTAATTCAGCATATGTGATTTCATCGTAACCAGCAGGTGCTTTAGTTACAGAAAGTTCACCAACTTTACCTTCAGTTAAAGATTTTAATGTAATTGTTGCTTGTGGAGTATCAACTAAAACAATTGTTCCTTTAACATCCTTAAAATCAGCAGTTGCAATATTTGCTGGAACTTCAACATCTAAAGTAGCCCATAATTCTCCTGTTCCACCTTTATCATCTTTAAATGTGTATTTTTCTGCATTGTAACCAGATACTGTTTTTTTCTCTCCAGTTGCTTTAAAATCAGAATATTTTGGTTTAGCAGCATTAGATTCTTCCATGTCTGCTTTAGTCATTTTTGCAGCATATTGTTTTTGAGCTACAGGAATATCGACCAAAACCATCCCGGTTTGAGATTTGCTATCCATTAAAACACCAATTGCAGCCGGACCAAATTCCATTTCTAACTTAGAAATATCTCCGTTAAATTTTACTTTTTGTTCTTCTGGAGCACCCGGTGCTTCAATTTTATATTTGATACCATAAACAATAGTACCTTCAGACATTTTCTTTTGGGCATGAGCAATAATTGCCGTACTTACGAAGATTAAAGCGACAACGCTTGTTTTGATTGATTTTAACATGTTTTTATTTCAATTTAGTTTTTTACCAGTTAATTTTTTCTTTATTTAAAAATGACGCTATTCCTTTTTTAAATTCATCACTTTCTCTAACACGGGCATTAATTTGAACGGCAGTTTCCAATGTTTTCTCTAACAAAGGATTTGTAGTTTGGCTAATCAGCTGTTTTGTAATCATTAATGAATTGCCAGAACTTCCTGTACACAAACTTAACGCAAATTCTTTAACAGTTTGATTAATTTCTGATGAATTCGTTACAAAATTTATCAAATTATATTTTAATGCTTGCTCTGCTGGGAACGTTTTGCCCGTTAGCAAAATTTCTTTAGCAACGGTTTCGTTTACTTTTTGCACTAAAAAGCAAGAAACGATGGCGGGTACAAATCCAATTTTCACTTCAGTATAGCCGAAGTTGCTCTCTGGAGTTGCAAAAACAATATCGCAAATGGTTGCTAAACCACAGCCACCTGCAATTGCATGACCCTCAACTTGGGCAATTACTATTTTTGGTAAGTAATAAATAGTTGTAAAAAGCCTTTTTAAATGATTAGAATCAGCTACGTTTTCTTCAAAAGTGTTGTGTTGCAACTGTTGAAGATACTCTAAATCTGCACCTGCACTAAATGTACCTCCATTGGCTTTTAAAACTACAACTTTAACTAAATCATCTTCTTCTGCCCGAATAAATGCATTAGTCAATTCAGCAATTAAATTTGGATTTAATGCGTTACGCTTTTCAGGTCGATTAAGGGTGATGGTAGCAATTCTATCTGCTACGCTATACAAAACCAGAGGTTCCATGTTATTGGGTTAGGTGCACCAAATATGCAGGATTTTTCTTTAAAATATGTGGCTCAGCTTTATTATTTTCTGCAAAAGTTTTAAAGATTTTGATTTTGTAATCTTTATTTGTTGCATCAATTAATACGTTTCGATATTTAAGATTTTTTGGGAGATTTTCTAACTTAAATTTAGTATTACCTGTTAACCAAAGACTTGAAAATTTTCCTTTTATCTGTAGTGTTTTATAATTTAAAGATTCGTTTACAATTAGGATGTTGTATTTATCAAAAACAATTTGATTATCCTTTTTAACGAATTGAGTTGAAACGGTATCTTTTGATAAACTGATAAAATCGATTTTGTTAATTTGAGATTGCTCTAATGCAGGTTGAACAAAGTATTGGTAATTTTTGTCATCAACAGATAAATCGGTAATTAAAGTGGTCTGTTTTCCATTTATAAAAGCCGCAGCATAATTTTTTCTTAAGGAAAAAAAGATAATTTTCTTTTGGTGGATAGCCGTCCAATCGTTGTAAAAAACTAATGTCGAATATAATAAATAGACTATCATGGATGTCATGAGCATTCTTACGTTATACCTTGTGAGTGCGTAAATAAACAAACCCAAAGCTAAACTCAACAAAACCAACTCTGGTAAAATTATCCAAACCGACGAAAAGGTAGCGTAAGGCAAGTCAGCAATCCACTTTAAAACAGAATTTGTAAGCACAATTATCCATTTAAAAATGGGTGATAGTTTATCTAAAATAGGAATCAAAACCGTGATTCCTAAAATCATAATGGCGATTAACGGAAGAAAAATAAATAGATTTCCCATCAAGAAATAAACAGGAAACTGATGGAAATAATAAATACAAAGTGGAAAAGTAACCGTTTGAGCAGAAAGTGAAAGCGCAATCAACTCCCAAATTTTATCCAACCATTTATTTTTAACATATAGCCATTTGTAAATTTTTGGTTGAAGATATATCAAGCCGAAAACCGAAACGTAAGATAACTGAAAACCTACATCCCAAACTAAAAATGGATTGTAAACCAATTGGCAAAAAGCTGCAAAAGCGAGCGTGTTGTATCCGTTTTTGTTTTTAGCAAATGTTTTAGCAAAGATGAAGATTGTTATCATAATCGCTGCCCGAACTACAGATGGCGATAAACCAGTGATTAATGCGTAAGTCCATATTAAACTGCAAATCAATACAAATTTGAATATTCTGAGCAATCGCTTTTTGTTCAGGAATGCCAAGCAAAAGTCGAGAATGAAGAAAATTATCGCTACGTGGCTGCCAGAAACGGATAGCGCATGAATGGTTCCTGTTTTTGAATAGGCCGCTAAAGTTTCTTTACTTAAATCGGCCCGATAACCTAAAATTAGCGTTGATGCCACAGCAAAAGCTTCATCATCTTTTATTAGCTTTCTATACTTTGCAATTTGATTTTCCCTTAGCTTTAACGCAAACTTGATAATTGGATTGCCTATATTTCGGTCTGTCTTTAACAAATGATTTTGATTGATGAAAGTTTGCTCATAAATATTTTGACTGGCTAACCAACGTTTAAAATCAAATTCTGCAGGATTGTATGGTGGCTCTACTTCTAAATATTTAGTGGATATAAAAAGTTCATCTCCATATTTTAGCTTTGCAGGATGGATGCTATCTAATTTTAATGCTAATAAAAGCTGCCCGCTAAGCTTGATTTGTTTTGAGCTTTCATAGCCTGAAATTACTCTTGCTTTAAACCTTAAAATATCGTTTGTTTGCTCAGGCTCATCATTTACCCAAATTTTTAAATAGGTATAATTTTTCCTGCCAAAATAATCGGCTTTTAATTTTTCATTATTCAGCAAGCAAAGCAACCCTCCAAAAGCGAAAAAGAACAGGAAGATTAAAACACCCGTGGAACCTTTAAACCTATAAGCATTTAGCTTTTTGTAAAAGATATTGATGAAAAATACTGTTAGAAAAAGTATAGCAGAGATTCCAGCTAAAATCCAAACCGTTTTTTCGCTGGAGAAAAAATAGAATATGCCAATACCAATTATGAACGGCAAAAGAATCCTTGCAAAACGTATTCGGCTTTAAACATTTTTAAAATTGATACCTCAACTGAATTTTTATTTCTGATTTCTTATTTTCCTGTATTTCATCAAGGTAAGAGCCAACAGTTTCCACATCTTTATACATAAACATGGCATATCTTGCCCAAACATTTAATTTTTTAGCGAGATTGTATTTCAAGTTTAAGTAGGTCCTAAATCCTGTTCCACTGTACATTCCAAAAGCAAAACTGTACAAAACATCATCTTCATAAGCGTAAATTCTACTGTTGTAACTCGGCGTATTGAAGTAGGCGATTCTTAAATTTCCTGTGATTTTTGAAAACATTGGCGAGTAATCCACGTCCTGATAAATCAAATAACCAAATTCTCGATTCGCGTCTCCTTTTTTGTATTGAGAAACTTCTACACGGTTTTGAAAACTCCATTTCTTGTTCAGTTGCCAGCTTACTTCAGCACGATAAGCCTCTTTTTTAACATCATCTAAAAAATTAATCGGAACCTCTAAATCTGTATTCTGCTGCTTATTTTCAGTTTTAAATCTGGCTAAAATTTTAAAGGTTTTACTCGGCGTATATACGGCCTGACTTAAAATTTCGTAACCTTTTGATGGCGCATCTACCCGATATTTCAACCATGGAAACTTAAAATAATCGCCATAAAATGAAAATGCCCATCGTTTATTTGGTGTAATGTTCAAGCCTGCATACAAGCCGTTTTCGTTTACTGCTTCGCTTCCCTCCGCCAAACCTTGGTTAAAGAAATTATGGTAATTTTTACCATAACTTCGGTGAGTTATTGCAGCCGAAACCGTTGGTGATAAACTGATTAACGCACCATTTACATACGCTAAACCACTATTTAAGCTTTTACCAATTTCCCCGAAGAAATAAATATTTTGATAGGTATAATTGTAATATGCACCTACATTGGTTAACGAATTGCCCGTAAAACTGAACCTATCATAAATAGCTGTTTGTGTTATAAAATTATTGCTGTATTTGGTGTGGTAGGCAATGGCACCAATTCCTAACCCGTTTTTAGTGTATTGCAATGCCACACCAAAAATCTTCTGACCTAAAGAATTCTTATTTCTAAGTTCTGAAGGTGTTCTATGGTATCCGCTTTGGTTGATGGTAGCTTGAACCAGATTTCCATCAAAATCTACATCCTGGCTAGCATCCAAATTTCTAAATGATACAAAAGGCGTGAGGTCGATATTTTTGTAAAGATTAACAGTTGCTGATGCACCACGTAAAAATGAATATTCATTGGCAGAAGTATAAGGACGTAAGCCTAAATCTTTTTTGGCTACGCTGGTTACATCTGGTCCTTTACCAAACGCAAAACCCGACCACATGGTAATACCCTGGCCAAATTGTAAAGTATAATCGCCAACCACCAATTTTTTAATACGACCAAGCTTGGCTAAAGCAATGTTTCCAGAATAAAAATCGAACGGTTTACCAATAAATTTTTCTCCGGCATCTTTATCTAAAGTTATTGCTGCTGATAAAATACTGCCATAATGATAACGATAGCGGGTTTGAAACCTTTCAGGCGAACCTAAATATCGGTTTCCCGGTAAATCGGTAAAACCTTTTTGCTTTTGTAAAGTTTGCGCAAAACGCATGACCAAATCATTTTCACCTAAACTGAAAATATTCTTAAAAGTAAGTTTTTCGTATTCGGTAGTAGCGTTTAAAGTAACAAAGGGCAATAAAGTTTGAACGGTTCTAACATCAAAACCATCAATGGTTTGCAGTTCCAAAACATCAACAAAATTGCCGTTATTTTTAATGTAGTTGAAAAAACTACTGATTTGCAATGGTGATAAGAAAACCAAAGTTTTCAATTCCTCTGGCGATGTTTTATTCAGATTTATCGGATGTTTACGATATCGGGTTAGCACATCTATCAGCTCTGTCATGTCGTAATCATCAGGGATATTTTCGGCCACACTTTCCAAAATATCACGAACATCAACTTCTTGCTCGGCAATTTGGGCATTTGCAATGAAAGCCATCAATACAAATACAGTTGTTAAAATTCTAAAACGCATAACCAATCGCGATTTGAGGTGCATAACCTAGATTGGCATCGTACGTAGTTGCCATATCTAACAAGAATTTTCTATAATTTAAACCGAAGCCAGCGTATTGTTTAAAGGGTTTTGCACTTAATCCGCCGCGTAAACTGAGTAAATCGATAATTCTGTAATCGATACCTAGGCTAACATCGATAGATTGGTTAAGTATTTTGCTGACTGATGTGGCAATTAAGATTTTATCCGATGCAAAATAACTTGCGCCAACGTTGAAAGTTGTAGGTATTTCGATGGAGATTTGAGTAGCGCTGAACTTTTGCTTTGATGGATTGCTAACAAATGCACCAAAAGTAAAGTAATTATCAAATTGATACAAGGCGCCTATAACTACAGAAAAGCCTGTCGAGGTGCCGTAGTTATTGATTTTAAGCTGATGATAATTTCCATTTAGCGAAAGCGATAATTTCTCGCCAAACTTCTTGGCATAAGCAAAACCAACCTTACTTTCATTATATTCTGAAAAACCATAGCGCTGAAAACTGGCACCAACAAAGTTGTTTTGAAACGGTAAAACTGCAACCAAGGCTTGGGTACTTATTTCGTTGCTAAAGAGATGTTTGATGTAGTTTATTGAAGCAGTAGGTTTTTCAATCGAGGTGATTCCAGATGGATTTGCCTGCAAAGCCCAAACATCGGTAACAGCTGCGCCATTGTTGCCCATAGCCGTAAGCCGCGGACCCAAATTGTTTTGAGCGAATAAATAAAAAGGCGTGAGGGAGATTAACAATACTTTCCATATTTTCATAAAAGGGCGTTAAACCAGTTAAAAAAAATAGGGGTGATTGTTGATTGGTTATTCTAAAATAGAGAAATTTAAATCTAAAACAAAAAGATTGTTGTTGAGATAATAATTGATTAAATTTGATTTACATAAATTGATGATATGGAAGTACAGGTTGACATCGGTTTTGCGCAACTAGTTAAGTTGATAAAAGGTATGCCTCAAAAACAGTGGCTAAAGCTTAAAAAGGAAGTTGAAGAAAAATCTTTAGCAGAACAAGATCGTGAAGATTATAAGGATTTATTATTGAATGGGCCAGTTTTTTCAACTGAACAGCTAGAATCTTTAGAAAATACTAGAAATGCAATTAATGAATGGCGAATAAAATAATACTAATTGATACTTCTATACTTATCGATTATTTTAGGAAATCTGATAAAATCAATTCTAAATTGATTGCTTTATTTGATAAGGGATACGATTTTGTAATCTCTGCCATTACATATTACGAAATTTATTCTGGCGCAAATGAAAATCAACTTAACTTTTGGAATAAATTATTGTTAAAAATTGATGTTTTGCCATTTGATGAACACGCAGCCAAGGCATCAGTAGAAATTAACAATGAGTTAAAAAAGAGTAGGAATCAATTAGCGGTAGCAGATTTATTCATCGCTGGAACGGCACTTTCAAACAATTTATCATTGGCTACATTAAACACCAAACATTTCGAACGCATTAAAAGCTTAGATATTTTAAATCTATAATTCCTGCGATAAATTCACTAAAAATCCTTTAAGTTTTTCAAGTGAATCAATAATTTTCTGGTTTTCTTTTACACCCGATTTGTTATTTTTCAAATGCTCTTTTGCACCTTTTAAAGTAAAGCCTTTCTCATCAACCAAATTGAAAATAATCTTTAAATTCTCAATGTCTTCAGGAGTAAATAATCTGTTGCCTTTCTTGTTTTTCTTGGGTTGAAGAATGTCGAATTCCTTTTCGTAAAAACGGATTTGTGATGCGTTTGCATTAAACATTTCAGTCACTTCGCCCATGGTATAATACATTTTATTAATGTCTCTTTCTTTATACGGCATTATTTGTGCTTGATTATGAGTGCTTTATATCGTTTAATTAATTATTCAAATGTAGCTCGATTTTTCCTGATTAACGCAATAAAATTTTAATTTTGTTCCTCCAATAATATACTAATGACAGCACAAGAGATAAGACAAGCATTCCTTGATTTTTTTAAGGAAAAACAACATCATATCGTTTCATCTGCACCAATTGTAGTGAAAAACGACCCAACGTTAATGTTTACTAACGCTGGAATGAACCAGTTTAAGGATTTGTTTTTAGGAGAAGCACCTATCAAATACCCTCGTGTTGCTGATACCCAACGTTGTTTACGCGTATCTGGAAAACATAATGATTTGGAAGAGGTAGGAATTGACACCTATCACCATACCATGTTTGAGATGTTAGGTAACTGGAGTTTTGGCGATTATTTCAAAAAAGATGCTATCGATTGGAGTTGGGAATTGCTAACCGAAGTTTACAAAATTCCGAAAGAAAAATTATATGTTACGTATTTCGAAGGTGATGAAAAAGAAGGTTTAGAAAAAGATCAGGAAGCATACGACCTTTGGAAGCAATACGTTGATGAAAGCCATATTTTGCCTGGGAACAAGAAAGATAATTTCTGGGAAATGGGCGATACGGGTCCTTGCGGTCCTTGTTCTGAAATCCATGTAGATTGCCGTACCGATGAAGAAAAAGCTTTAGTTGATGGTGCTACTTTGGTAAATGCCGATCATCCACAGGTTATTGAAATCTGGAATAATGTGTTTATGCAATTTAACCGTTTAAAAGATGGTTCGTTGCAAAGTTTGCCTGCAAAACACGTAGATACTGGAATGGGTTTCGAGCGTTTGGTGCGTGTTTTACAAGAAAAAACGTCTAATTACGACACTGATGTTTTCCAACCAATGATTCAGTTTATTGCTGAAAAATCTGGAATTGAATACGGTACTGATGAAAAAACGGACATCGCCATGCGTGTCATGGCCGACCATATACGTGCCATTTCGTTTGTAATTGCAGATGGACAATTGCCATCAAATAATAAAGCTGGCTATGTAATCCGCCGGATTTTACGTCGTGCTGTGCGTTATGCTTATACTTTCTTAAACTTCAAAGAGCCATTTTTAAATCAATTGGTTCCTTTATTGGCTGAACAATTTAAAGGTGTATTTGATGAATTGATTTCGCAACAGGATTTTGTTCAGAAAGTAGTTTTAGAAGAAGAGGTTTCATTTTTGAGGACTTTATCCACCGGTATTCAACGTTTTGAGAAATATCAGGCATCAGATAATGTAGTGGAAGGAAATTTTGCCTTCGAATTATCAGATACCTTTGGTTTTCCAATTGATTTGACTGAGCTAATGGCTAGAGAGAAAGGGTGGAGTGTGGATTTGGCTGGATATGAACAAGCGCTTAAAAAACAAAAAGATGATAGTCGTGCTGCCACTGCAATTGATACTGGTGATTGGATTATCGTAAACGCAGATGACCAAAGTGAATTTGTAGGTTACGATGATTTGGAAATTGAAACAGAGATTGTAAAATACCGTCAGGTTAAAGCTAAAGGTAAAGAGCAATATCAAATTGTTTTGCGCCAAACGCCTTTTTATGCTGAAAGTGGTGGTCAGGTAGGAGACACCGGTCGTTTGGAAGACCATAGTCGCCAGTTTTGGGTTGACATAACCGATACAAAAAAAGAGAACGGCTTAACAGTTCACTTGGCCGATATTCTTCCTGACAATTTGGAAGGTAAATTTTGGGCAGTTGTTGATGAAGATAAACGTGTTTTAACAGAAGACAATCATTCCGCTACGCACTTATTGCATGCCGCTTTGAAACATGTTTTAGGCAAGCATGTAAACCAAAAAGGTTCGCTAGTGAATGCTGATTATTTGCGTTTCGATTTTTCTCATTTCGCTAAGGTAACGGATGAAGAGTTGGCTCAAATTGAAGTAATTGTGAATCAAAAAATAAGACAGAACATCAAATTAAAAGAACAAAGAAATGTTCCATATCAAGATGCGATTGAAAGTGGAGTAACTGCTTTATTCGGAGAAAAGTATGGTGATTTTGTTCGTATGATAACATTTGATGACCATTTTTCAAAAGAACTGTGTGGCGGTACACATGTAAAAGCAACAGGTCAGATTGGTTCTTTCAAAATTATTTCAGAGAGTGCGGTTGCTGCTGGCGTTCGTAGAATTGAGGCAATTACCGCTGATAAAGCTGAACAATATTTCTTAGACCAACGTAAGGAACTTGGACATTTGAAAGCTTTGCTAAACGGTTCTAAAGATTTATCAGCATCGGTTCAGGCTTTGATAGATGAAAATGCAAAGCTGAAGAAAGAGATTGAAAAATCTACCTTAGAGCGTGTTAATGTTTTAAAGCATGAAATTGTACATCACGTTAGAGGTATAAATGGCGTAAACTTAATTGCAAAACACATTGATTTACAAAGTGCTGATGCAGTTAAAAATCTTGCTTTCTCATTAAAAGATATGATTGATAATTTGTTTCTGGTTTTCACTACAGAAATTGACGGCAAACCTGGAATTACAGTAATGCTGTCTGATGATTTGGTTAAGAAAGGTATGAACGCATCGAACATTGTTCGTGAATTAGGTAAAGAAATTCAAGGTGGTGGTGGTGGTCAGCCGTTTTATGCAACTGCTGGGGGTAAAAATCCTGCTGGTTTGCAAACTGTCTTGGAAAAAGCAGAGGGATTTATAACAAAGTAAATCACTATCAGATATGCTGTTATTTCAAATAAATTAAGCAATAAAAAAGAGGCCCTAAAGCCTCTTTTTTTTGTTTTAATGTCTGCCATGCTTTTCTCTATGTCCTTTTGAGAATAAGCTAGAATTTACTCTTCTATCGTGGTTTCTGTAATCAACACGTTGTGGCTTATAATGATTTCTTGGAGAATTGTATCTAACCGGCCCACGACCGCCATATGATGAACGAATAACATTTACACGATTCGAATATCTTGTACGGTGTGTATTGTAACTGCGGTACGGGCTATTTCCATACACTACTACCTTTCTTCCGTGGTTTAAATTATAGCCACGGTATCTAGCTGGCAAATACCTCGACCTGGTCCAACGGTTACCATTTAAATAAACAAACTGCCTTGTCGGCACAGAATAGTAAGATTGAACTTCTGGAAGATAATAATAATTAACATTTTGATACCCTGCCGGAACCCATCTTGGTTGCGTACCAATGTTAACATTTAAACTTACTTGAGCATTAGATTGATTAGATGTTAAAGCCACGATACCTACAATCGCGGAGATGATTAATAACTTTTTCATAATCGTTTTTATTTTGTGTGTACAATTATAAATTCAAACGCTGTGCCAAAATTTGTATTGTAAAAGAGATATAAAAAAAGGGAGTTCCTTTCGAAACTTCCTATAGATACTATACTAGGGATTAGTGTTTCCCTTTACCATTTCCGTGGCCTTTTCCGTTATTTCCGTTTCCATTGTTTCCTTTACCATAGATTTTTTTAGCTTGGCCAGGAGGCATTCCATGTGGATGACCTTTCACGACATAGTATTTACTATCACGGCTATCTCTAATAACCAACTGACCTTTATTGCCTTTAAATTTTCCGTATTTTACTTTGTCATTTTTAAAGTTTAAATAAGGCTTTGGAGAATTAATTACAACTTTATACCCATTGTATAAATCATAATTTCCATATCTAGCTGGTAAACTATTTGCAAAAACCCAATCGTTTCCATTCAAGTAAACAAATTGCCTTTTGGGAACATAATAATAGCTTTCTACATCAGGAAGATAGTAGTAATCTACATGATCATAACCTGTAGGACCCCATAATGGTTGTGAACCAATATTAACATTCACATTTAATTGAGCCTTAGCTGGCATGCTGAATAATGAAACCATCATTACTGCAGCCATTAAAAATAATTTTTTCATAATCGATTTAATTCGGGTGTTGATTTATCTAAATCCAAATCTCATGCCAGAAAATTAAAATAAAAAAGGGAGTTTCTTTCGAAACTCCCTTTACCACAACTAATTATATTACTAATGACGGCCATTACCTTTTTCACCACCTCTTTCAGGACGATTATTTTCACCTTTGCTATTATTTACGCCTCTGTTATCATTTCTAGGTACAACTCTACCAATATTTGGAGTTGGTCTTGAGTTTTGATTAACCCTTACAACAGTTTTTTGTGTACGGCTAGGTCGGTTATTATTGTTATTTATTACCACCGTTTTGTTGCTGTTATAGTTTGGATGTCCCTTAACCACGTAATATTTCGCATCACGACTATCTCTAATTAAGGCTTGACGACCATTGTAATTTTTAAATTTACTATACTTTGTAACGTAAACATTGTTTCTTAAATAGGGTCTTGGTTCGTTTACAACAACTTTATATGAGTTGTATAAATCGAAATTACCATATTGAGCAGGTAAACTATTTACCCAAACCCAACGGCCGCCATTTGAATAAATGTACTGTCCAGATGGAACATAATAATAAGCATTGATATCCGGGAAGTAATAATAATCCACATGGTTATAGCCTGTTGGTCCCCAAACTGGTTGTGAGCCAATATTTATATTTAAGCTAACTTGTGCTTTCGCATTGTTAATGCTGAATAATGAAACCATCAGAATTGCAGCAAATAGAAATAACTTTTTCATAATCTTAATTTTGTTTTAATTTTCATGAAGCGAACATTAGCTGTGTGTTGTAACTTGTGATTAGCCAATGAAGATTGCATAACGTTTTTAAATTAAAGGTTTCTTTTGTGTGTTAATTATTGAAATAGACAGAACCATTACATAGTAGTTTAATGGAGGCAATTCGTTTTAACATTCTTTAACTATATTTGCGAGCGCAATACATCAAAGGCATCATTTTTATATGAGTTTAGGTACAAACCAAAACAATTACGAACTCGTTTCAGGACTGGAAATTCATGTTCAGTTAAATACCAATACCAAAATATTCTCTGCTGATAGTGCATCTTTCGGTGCTTTACCCAATCAAAATATATCTACCGTTTCTCTGGCTTTACCTGGTGCTTTACCAAAATTGAATAAAGAAGTAGTAGCTAAAGCGATTCGAATTGGCTTAGCTTTAAACTGTACTATCAATCAAATTAATCACTTCGATAGGAAAAATTATTTCTATGCTGATTTGCCAAAAGGCTATCAAATTACGCAAGATAATCAGCCAATTTGTATCAATGGATTTTTAGAAGTCGAACTTGCTAATGGTTCTACAAAAAAAATCGGAATCAACAGAATTCATTTAGAAGAAGATGCCGGCAAAAGCATACACGACCAGGATGAAAATTATTCTTTAGTTGATTTAAACCGTGCTGGAGTTCCTTTGATAGAAATTGTGACTGAACCTGATATCCGCAGTGCGGAAGAGGCATCGGCTTTACTAAGTGAGATTAGAAAACTTGTGCGCCACTTAGATGTAAGCGATGGCAATATGGAAGAGGGCAGTTTGCGTTGCGATGCAAACATCTCCATCCGTAAAAATGGAACAACTGAATTCGGAACGCGTTGTGAAGTGAAAAACCTAAATTCCATGCGTAACGTACGTAGGGCTATGGATTTTGAATTCGGCAGACAAGTTGAGGTGATTAGCAATGGTGGAACAATTGTTCAAAGTACGCTAAATTTCGATGCAGATAAGGGTACAACATCGCCAATGCGAACCAAAGAAGAAGCAAACGATTATCGCTATTTTTCTGATCCGGATTTGCAACCCATTTATATTTCTAATGAATGGTTAGCAGAAATTAAATCAGCTATGCCCGCTTTACCAAATGAAATTTCCAAACAAATGGTAGAAGAGTTTGGTATCAGCAAAGCTGATGCAACACTATTCGCAGAAGATTTGGACTTGCTGAATTACTTTAATCAGGCAATGCCAATTGTAAACCATAAGAAAACCTTGATTAATTGGTTAATTGGTCCAATTAGAGCTGTTTTAAGTGAGAAAGGTATTGCCATCAGCAATTATAAGGTTTCACCAAAGCAATTGGCTGTTGCCATTAATTTAGTTGATGATAAAAAAATCACCCAGCAAATAGCCATACAACAACTCTTACCTGCTGTAGAAGAACATGAAAATGGTGATGTAGCGGCTTTGGCGCAATCCATGAATTTACTTATCTCAGAAAATACTGACGAACTAGGTGGCTTTATTGATGATGTATTGAATAAATATCCTCAACAAGTCGAGGCTTATAAAAAAGGTAAAAAAGGCGTTTTAGGTTTGTTTGTCGGCGATGTAATGAAGCTGGCTAAAGGTAAAGCCGATGCTAAAAAATTAAATGAATTGATACTAGAAAAACTAAAATAATGAGATTGAAAAACTTAAGCCTTATCGTATTAATCGCGATTGCTTTCACCGCTTGTAAACCAAAAGATAACTTTACTATTGACGGGACCTTCCAAAATCCGGGTGCGGAGAAGAAGGTATTTTTATATGGAATGCAAAGCAGCCAAATGGTTGCAATCGATTCTACTAACTTATCAGAAAAGGGCGAGTTCAAATTTATCCGTAAAACGCCATCAGTCGATTTTTTCCGTGTATCTGTTGGCAATCACGAATTTATGCTTATTGCAAAAAATGGTGATGAAATTAAATTAGAGGCTGATTTAGCCGATAAAACTATGGCTTACAAAATTTCTGGTGCTAACGAAGTAGAGAAATTATCTGAGTTAAACGCTATCAGAAACAATTTTGCCAAACAAGTAGAAAAATTGCAAGCAGATTTCGAGTCGAAAGTTGCTACCCAACCTCAAAACAGAGCAGCAATTTTAGAACAAATGAAACCTCAATACGAGTCTTACATCAATCAATTGAATGCTCAAATTATAAAATTCGCGAAAGATAATAAAGGTACCCTGGCAAGTTTTTATGCAATGAACACTTTGAGTCCGCAAGAATTTGAGGCTGAATTGGTAAAATTTGCTGATGAGGTTAAAGAGGAAATTAAAGGAAATGCTACTGTAGATACTTTTGTAAAACAAATGGCTTTGCTAAAAACGGTTCAAGTAGGGCAGGTTGCTCCATCATTTACAATAAACACAGCCGATGGAAAACCGGTAAACTTATCAGATTACAAAGGGAAATATGTTTTGGTCGATTTTTGGGCATCTTGGTGTCAACCTTGTCGCCAGGAAAACCCAAATGTGGTGAAAGTTTACAACAAGTATAAAACCAAAAACTTCGATATTTTAGGTATTTCTTTAGATACGGACAAAGCTGCCTGGTTAGGTGCTATAAAAGCTGATGGACTGATGTGGACACAGGTTTCAGAATTGAAAGATTTTAATGGAGAAACGGTTAAGAGATATCAGGTTCAGGCAATTCCAACTTCATACCTTGTTGACCCAACAGGTAAAATCGCTGCAAAAAACCTTCGTGGTGATGAATTGGAAGCATTTTTAGCAAAAACGTTACGATAAAAGAAACTCAATGTTAAACTAATTTAAGTCGTTAACAATTTCTTAACTTAGTGTTAACTGAAAATTACATCAGAGACACTACTTTCGTAACAAATATTTAACTATGAACAACGCAGGTCAGAAAATATTAATTGTTGATGATGAACCAGATATTCTGGAATTGATAGAATATAACCTTAAAAAGGAAGGCTACCAAGTTTTCACTGCATCAAACGGCCAAGAGGGAATTACGGTTGCCAAAAAGGTTCATCCCGATTTAATAATTCTGGATATTATGATGCCAAAAATGGACGGAATTGAGGCTTGCCGCTTAATGAGGGCAATTCCTGAATTCAAAAATACATTTATGGTTTTCTTAACTGCCAGGAGCGAAGAGTATTCTGAAATTGCTGGTTTTAATGTTGGTGCTGATGATTACATCGCAAAACCTATTAAACCTAGAGCCTTAATCAGCCGTATAAATGCTATTTTAAGAAGAAACACAAGCTCAGAAGAAGTATCTGAAAATAAATTAGAAATTGGCGATTTAGTTATCGACCGCGAGGCCTATTTGGTTTTTCAAGGCGGTAACAAAGTGGTTTTGGCTAAAAAAGAATTCGAATTGTTGTATCTCTTAGCTTCTAAACCCGGTAAAGTTTACACACGCGAATCGATTCTTAAAAATATTTGGGAAGATTCAGTTGTGGTAACAAACCGTACAATCGATGTTCATATTCGTAAACTACGTGAAAAATTAGGCGAAACTTATGTGTCAACGGTTAAAGGAGTTGGTTATAAGTTTGAGCTATCTTAAAAGATTATTAAAGGATTAACTCAACATACTTTTACAAAGTAATTAACACAGATTTTTGAAAATTAATCTGTGTTTTTTTATGTATTATTTTTTCAAGGCTAATGAAATAATTACAAATAAACATTTGGCATAATTTCCCAAGCCCAAGGCTTTTTAAATGTTTTAAAAGTTCTTAATTGCGAAAAATATAAAACTTCACTGGTTCTTTGATTAGAAATATCTCGTTTGTGCAAATTGCCTACCGTTGTAAATAATTCTCTGGTTTTAAAATCGTAAACCCGTTCAGTCATATCCCCTGTATTTTGATTGAAATAGAGATTTATGGCACTAGTTAAAAACCAATCTTTGTTCTCGAATTTAAAAGTATAACCAAGCTCCCAACGCCATTCTGCACCACCTTGAAATCTCAAATACAATTGCTGGTCTTTTATTGCAATGCGCTGCAATGGGTCACCAAGCTTACCACCTTCTTCAGAACGTAAAATAAAATCATTATTTTGAGCTGATAAGAGATAAGCTCCGGTTGATTTATCTTTAAAATAAATCGCTAAAATTCGGGGCTTTTGGGTTTCCTTTATAATTTCTGTGTTATTATCGCCGTAGGTTCGGGTTTCATCAGTAATTTTATCCGATTCGAAAACCATCGCTAAGTCATTAACGCCATCATCATTTAAATCGCCATTTGCGGTTTCTATAATAGTCCAATTGGCAGGCGTAAGTTGCGCTTGAGATAAACCCTGTGCGTTAATTTTAGGAAATATGAATGGTTTTTGAGCAAAAGAAGACTCACAAAAAATTAACAATAAAAAGGATAAGAAAAATTTCATTCAATACACGGCGTTGATGTACTTATACAACGTGATTATCGAATATTTAGTTTAGCTAAATAATATCATGCTTGGGAATTCAATTGCGACCTTTAAGTCTTAAAATTCCCGTACTTTTGTATTTTAAATATTCCTTTTGAAGACAGACATTTTTATCATTACGCCGCCATTTACCCAACTGAATACACCATATCCAGCGTCGGCGTATATAAAAGGCTTTTTAAATACTAAAAATATAAGTTCTACTCAGGCTGATTTAGGTATTGAAGTAATCCTGAAAATGTTTTCAAAGAAAGGTCTTGAGAATTTATTTTCTTTTGACAATCATAAGCCAAAAAGTGATAATTCAAAACGAATTTTAGCGCTTGGCGATGAATATTTAAAAACGATTGATGCTGTAATTGCTTTCCTGCAAGGTAAAAATCCAACGTTGGCGCTGCAAATATGTGGAGATGATTTTCTACCTCAAGCATCAAGATTTGCACAATTGGAAGAATTAGATTGGGCTTTCGGAGCGATGGGAACGCAAGATAAAGCCAAGCATTTGGCAACCCTTTATCTGGAAGATATTTCTGATTTTATTATAGAATGTGTTGATGAAAACTTCGGTTTTAGTCGCTACGCCGAACGTTTGGGCAGAAGTGCAAATTCATTTGATGAACTTTATCAGGCGTTACAACAAGAGCCAAGTTACATTGATAATATTCTGATTTCGGTTTTAACAGATTATATCGTAACCGTTCAACCAAAGCTATTTTTGATTTCTGTTCCTTTCCCTGGGAATTTATATAGTGCTTTCCGTTCTGCACAGTGGGTTAAAAAACATTTTCCAGAAATAAAAATTTCGATGGGAGGTGGTTTTCCGAATACGGAATTACGTTCACTATCTGATAAAAGAGTTTTTGAATTTTTTGATTTTATTACTCTGGATGATGGCGAATTGCCCATAGAATTACTCATACATAATATTAGCGGTGTAGTTCCTGTTGAAATGCAGATGTACAAACGCACTTTCTTACTCGAAAACAATGAAGTAGTTTACAAAGACGATTCGTTTAGAAAAGATTATAAACAGGCAGACGTTGGTACACCCGATTATTCGGGCTTGGTATTGGATAGATATATTTCTGTAATTGAAATTGTAAACCCAATGCACCGCATGTGGAGCGATGGCCGATGGAACAAACTCACCATGGCGCACGGTTGTTACTGGGGAAAATGTACTTTTTGCGATATTTCTTTGGATTACATCAAGGTTTACGAACCCGTTCAGGCGAAACAAATTGTAGATAGAATTGAAGAATTATCTGTTAAAACCGGTCAAAATGGTTTTCATTTTGTAGATGAGGCAGCTCCACCAGCTTTAATGCGTGAGGTTGCTTTAGAAATTCTTCGTAGAAAACTGGCTGTTACTTGGTGGACCAACATTCGTTTTGAAAAAAGTTTTACTGCAGATTTATGTTTGTTGCTCAAGGCATCGGGATGCATTGCCGTTTCTGGCGGTTTAGAAGTAGCATCTGATAGGCTGCTAAAACTGATTGAAAAAGGCGTTACTGTTGAGCAAGTGGCTAGAGTTACCCGAAATTTTACGGAGGCCGGCATCATGGTACATGCTTATTTAATGTATGGCTATCCCACTCAAACCATTCAAGAAACTGTAGATAGTTTAGAAATGGTTCGGCAATTATTTGAAGCGGGGGTTTTACAGTCTGGATTCTGGCATCAATTTGCCATGACCGCCCATAGTCCGGTAGGGATGTACCCAGAAAAATTTGGTGTAGTAAAGGAAACAGAAAGCATTGGTAGTTTTGCCAATAACGACATTAATTATATCGATAAAACCGGCATCGACCATAATAAATTCAGCTTCGGTTTGAAAAAGTCGCTATTCAATTTTATGCATGGAATTTGTTTTGATTATGAACTGCAAGACTGGTTCGATTTTAAAATCCCAAGAACAAGAATTCCATATGATTTTATTGAAAAGGCTTTAAAAGAGGATAATAACTTTCAAACTAAACCGACAGCAAAAGTGGTTTGGATAGGAGGAAAACCGTCAACTGAATATTTTATAAAATCAAAAAAAGGCAACACCTGGGAAACGGCATCACTAACATTTCATGATAAAAGAGAAAGTTTTACTATTCAAACCAATAAAGAAGAGGGAGAGTGGTTGGCTTTGATGTTGCAGAAAATAAATGTTTCAAATGAAATAGTTTTGACCTTTGCAGATGTAAAAGCAGATTTTGAAACCGAAATGGAAAATTTCGAATTATTCTGGTTTTCTAAACCAATAAATACGTTGAGGGAATTTGGGTTGTTGGTTTTGTAATTATCTTCACTTATCGTCATGCTGAATTCATTTCAGCATATTATTGTCAAGAATAAATTAACCATATAAGAAATGTAAGAGCCATAGATGCGCAAAGTCCTATATTCCTTATATGGAAGATACAAAATTAATCGCAATGCGGAACCGTATATGTCCAGGTTTCTGATTCGCCATTTGGTACCACAAAACCATTACCCCTTGCATTTTCAAACCACAATTTACCACGAAGCTTTTCTCTTGTTCCAACTTCATTCATGGTTGCGCTATCGTACAAACGACCATTAATCATTACATATTTTATCTTTTCAGAGTTTCTAATATCATCTAAAGGGTTGGCATCCATAATAACCATATCTGCTAATTTTCCAACTTCTAACGAGCCAATTTCCTTATCCATGCCTAAATAATGTGCTCCATTTAAAGTGGCATTTCTGATGGCTTGTATTGGCGTGAAACCACCCTGAACAAACATCCACAATTCCCAATGCGCACCTAAACCTTGTATTTGTCCGTGAGCACCAAGGTTAACTTTTGTACCGCCATTAGCAATTTGTTTCGCCGCCTTTGCTATATCGATATGATTGTAATCGCTGTATTCTGAAGTTGTTCTACGTCTCGCCCTTGCATCTATAATCGAACGCGGGGTGTAAGTCATTAGCTTTTCGTTTTCCCAAACGTTGGTTCTATCGTACCAATAATTCTCACCCCATTGACCACCATAAGCCACAATTAGGGTAGGTGTGTAGCCAACTTCTGTGTTATTCCAAAGCGTGGTAACATCTTTGTAAACTGGCAAAACCGGAATGCTATGTTCTATTCCTGTATGTCCATCGGCAATCATATTCATGTTATGAAAAAACGTTGAACCGCCTTCTGGCACTACTTCCATTTTTAACTGTCGGGCAGCCTCTAAAATCTGCTGACGTTGCTCTCTGCGGGGTTGATTGTAAGATTTTACAGAAAATGCGCCAACGGATTGCAATCTTTTAAGGTTGGCCAAAGCATCATCTAAACTGTTAATTACCACTTTAAAATCACCATCGGCACCATATAAAATAGAACCCGTAGAATATACTCGTGGGCCAATCATTCTGCCTGCTTTCAACATTTCGCTCTGGCTAAAAACCATTTCGGTGTTGCTCGATGGATCGTGTGCGGTAGTTACGCCAAAAGCTAGATTGGCCATATAACTCCAATCGTTTTGTGGTGTAACTCCATCCGGGCTGGTACGCAAATGTGCATGAACATCAATGATTCCCGGCATAATGGTTTTGCCATTAACATCAATCACTTTTGCATTCGATGGGATGGTTACTGCATCAGCCTTTCCAATAGCTGTGATTTTATTTCCATCAGTTAGAATAGTTCCATTTTCGATAACTTCATCTCCTTTCATGGAGATGATTCTGGCACCTTTTAGCGCAACAATTCCAGTTGGATTGTCAGATTTTAAAACCAAATTTACATCAATTGATGTAGCCTGAGTTTTTGGTGTACTGCCATCAAAATTAAATGCTTTGTTTACATCTATGGTATAATATTTCGGTCCTAAAGTCCAATGTAAGTTTTTGCTGTCAGCACTCCATTGTATATACGTTCCACCATCGGTGGTAACTTTTGCAACCGGAATTGCTTTGTTTCCCGCCGAGGCATCTTGCGCAACGCCAACGCTTATCATCGGTGTGATGTAAACATTAAAAAGCTCGTTAAAAGCTACCCATTTATTATCAGGACTTATGACGAATTGATTGGCATATTGCGAAGTGAAGTGCGTTCTTTCGTTAGCACCATTTAAATCGATACTTTTTAACGCTTTTTTGCCATCGGCATAGCTTTGAAAATAAATTCTTGTATCGGTGTTATTGAACTGCGGACGAATACCATTTTCAGAAATCAATGTTTTTGCTCCACCATTTGCCGGCATGGTAAATATTCCCGTTCCACGGCCATAATTATAACCTAAAACATCGTTTCCGCTTCCTTTTCTGAAAACAATTTTATCTCCTTTTGTAGAATATTGTGGCGAATAATAAAATCCTTTTTCATCGCTTATTGTTATTGTTTTCCCTGATTTTAAATCTGTTCTTTTTATCGCTCCGCGAAGTTCATCGCTCCAGGTAGTATACACCACAAATTTTCCATCCGGACTAAAACTTGGTTCGAATTCAAAATCCAAACCATTTGTCAATCTTTCTGGCGCACCGTTTGGCAATTCTTGTTTGTAAAGATATCCTGCTGCGTTAAAAACAATTGTCTTCTCGTCAGGTGATGTTTTTAACTGCCTCAACATTTTAGCAGAAAACTCATTTTTAAACACTTGCTGTTCAAAATGTAGCGCCTGCTGAACGGTTTGAACGGTATTTGCCTGAAACGGAATGGTTGTATTGATTAAGGTTGCAATTTCGGTTTTTCTGATTTTTCCCTTCGCGTAATACACTAAACTCTTGCTATCTGGCATCCAGGCGAAGTTTGGATAAACACCAAAAATTGCCCAGGTTTCTTGTTGGTCGTGAGATAAATCTTCGTTAATTGGCCATTCTTCGCCGGTCTTAATGTTTTGCACAAATAATGTCGATTTTAAACGAACCCTTTTTACAAATGCAATCAAATTTCCATCTGGCGATACCTGCGGTCTGCAAGCTCCACCTTGTTCATCAATTAAAGTGGTTAGTTTTCCGTTGGTTAAATCCAGCTGGCGAATGGCGTAAATTGTTCCATTTGGGTCTTTACTGTATTCGAAATTCGGTCCCGGAGTAACATCTTCGCTAAAATAAACATACCTTCCATCTGGCGAAACATTGGGTTCTCCGGCATCTTGCTGGTCGTTTTTGCGTTTAGTTAGCTGAACGCCATCGCCACCATTTATGTTGTACATCCACATTTCACCTGCACCCAAAGAGCGACCGGCTGTAAAATGTTTACGGGCAATTAGGTATTCACTATTTGGCATCCAGGTAGCATTGTTCAGCAACCTGAAAGATTCTTTAGTAACCTGCTTTTTATTGCTTCCATCGCGACTCATTATCCAAATATTATCGCCGCCACTTCTATCGCTGGTATAAGAAATGTATTTCCCATTCGGGCTAAACCTAGGCTGAACATCATACGCGATGCCGCCACTAATCAATTTTGCCTGTCCACCAGAAATTGGCATGGTATAAATATCGCCAAGTAAGTCGAACACAATTTCCTGCCCATCCGGACTAACATCCAGGTTCATCCAAGTTCCTTCATCAGTATTTAAGGTGAAATTTTTAGTTGTACCCATGTATTTTTCTACATCCCACTTTTTTTCTTGGGCGTTGGTAGTGAAAAACAATAATGATAAGGCAGATAGGACGTAGAGATGTTTCATCTAAATTTTGATTAATTGTGGTGCAATTTAGTAATATCAACAGCTTTTTTATAGTTTTGATACGCCTGATTTATGACCGCAGTAGAGATTTTACAAAAATATTGGGGATACCCAGCTTTTCGACCACTACAAGAAGATATCATCAACTCTGTTTTAGAGGGAAATGATAGTTTAGCGCTTTTGCCAACAGGCGGAGGTAAATCGGTTTGCTTCCAGGTACCAGCACTTGTAAAAGAAGGAATTTGCATCGTGGTTTCGCCTTTAATTGCCTTGATGAAAGACCAGGTAGAAAACTTAAAATCAAGAGGGATTGAGGCCATTGCCATTTATGCCGGGATGGGTAAACGAGAAATCGATATCCTGTTGGATAACTGCATTTATGGCAAAATAAAATTCTTGTATCTCTCTCCAGAAAGGTTGTTATCGGATTTGGTTCGGGTGAGGATTTCCTACATGAATGTTAATTTAATTGCGGTTGATGAGGCACACTGCATCTCTCAATGGGGTTACGATTTCCGCCCGCCTTACCAACAAATTGCAAAATTAAGAGAAATTCATCCTGAAGTTCCTGTCTTGGCATTGACAGCCACAGCAACCGATTTTGTTCGAAAGGATATTATTGAGAAACTAGAGCTAAAAAATCCGCAGATTTTTGTTAAAAGTTTTGCTAGAGATAATTTAAGCTATGTAGTTTTTAATAAGGAAGATAAATATAAAAAACTAATAGAAATCTGCAGGAATGTAAATGGTACAGGTTTGGTTTATGTTCGCAATCGGCGAGAAACAGCAGAGGTTGCTAACTTTTTAAATCGAAACCAAATTAAAGCTGATTTTTACCATGCTGGTTTAGAACGCGATGTTCGTTTCCAAAAACAAGAAGATTGGAAGTTAAACAAAACCCGCATTATAGTGGCTACAAACGCCTTCGGAATGGGGATTGATAAAGCCGATGTTAGAACTGTGGTGCACCTTGATTTACCCGAAAGTTTGGAAGCCTATTATCAAGAGGCAGGCCGGGCCGGAAGGGATGAGAAGCGAAGTTACGCGGTGCTTTTGGCCAACAATTCTGATATTTCTAGTTTGGAAACCCGCTACATAAATAGTTTCCCCAATCCCGATGAAATCAGAAAAGTATATCACTACTTAGGCAATTATTTTCAATTGGCCTTTGGGGCAGGCGAAGGCTTAACCTTTACTTTTGATATAGCTGATTTTTGTAAACAATTTAATATAAGCGTGTTAAAAACCATATCAGCTTTAAAGTTTTTAGAGCATGATGGGTATATCACTTTGTCAGAAAGCGTTTTTTTGCCATCGAGAATGATGTTCATTGCCAATCACGAAGATATTTATCGTTTCCAAATCGAAAATAAAGCCTATGATGGGATTATCAAAACCATTTTACGCTCTCATGGTGGTGCTTTTGATGGTTTTGTTAAAATTAACGAGGCCGATTTGGCAAAGAAAACAGGGTTATCCTACAAAGAAATTATTGCCCTGCTCAATAAATTGCAATCCATAGAATTGCTTACCTACCTTCAACAAACCGACCAGCCGCAGTTGCAGTATATAAGACCAAGGGTAGATATGGAACATTTTGATTTAGATGTTAAATATCTCGAACTACGTAAAGAAGTTTTACTGAAACAAGTTAATGCCGTAATTGCTTATGCATCAACAAATGTTTGCAGAAGCATTCAATTGTTAACTTATTTTGATGAACACAATGCCTCAAAGTGTGGTGTTTGTGATGTTTGCTTAGCCGAGAAACGAGCCGAAAATAAAAGTCAGACAAGTGATGAAATTGATTTCGAAATCATCTCGTTGCTACAACAGCAACCTTTAAGTTTAGATGATTTGGTTACCAGTATTAAAAATGGTACTGAAAATGAACGCATCAACGCTATTCGAGAATTATTAGATGCCAGCAAGATTAAAACTGATGGGAAGAAATACTACTTGTAAATGGAAAATGTTAAAATGGATGAGGGGATATGGTATAAAGATGCGTCTTAAATTATCAATAAAATGTTAGTTTTGTGAACAGTAACTATTTGCGAAGTCTAAAAAAATAATTTAATCGCTTTGCTCTCCCTCCATTCTTAGGAGGGTTGGTGTGGCGCTAATTAATGTAATCATCCGCGAAGCGAAAAAAACAAATGATAGAAAAAAACAATAAGAAAACCATCCGCTCTTGGGCTTTCTTCGATTGGGCAAACTCGGCCTATAATTTGGTCATTACATCAACTATTTTTCCGGCATATTACACCATCATTACCACAACAAAAGAATATGGCGATAAGGTTGAGTTTTTCGGAAGAACCTTTGTAAACACTTCGCTATCCAACTATGCATTGTCTTTTGCTTATTTAATTATGGCTTTTGCATTGCCGATTTTATCATCAATTGCAGATAGAAGAGGCAATAAAAAATCATTCATGAAATTTTTTACCTACATGGGTGGTTTGGCCTGTATGGCATTGTATTTTTTCAAACTGGATACGCTAGAAATGAGCGTCATCTTTTTTGCATTGGCAGCAATGGGTTATATAGGCGGAGTTTTATTTAGTAATTCCTATTTACCAGAAATTGCAACTGAAGAACATCAAGATAGGGTAAGTGCTCAGGGTTTTTCTTATGGATATATTGGTTCGGTAGTATTGCAGCTGGTGTGTTTCTTATTTGTGCTAAAGCCTGAATGGTTCGGTATTGTTGATGCATCATTCCCACCGAGATTATCATTTCTTTTAGTCGGTGTGTGGTGGATAGCATTTTCGCAAATTCCATTTTCGGTATTGCCCAATGGGAAACCTCAAACGGATAAGGTATCCACCAATATTATAAAAGATGGATTTAGCGAGTTGGCTAAAGTTTGGGAACAGTTAAAGCAAATTAAAAAGCTGAAAGGATTTTTGCTTTCCTTCTTTTTCTATTCCATGGGTGTACAAACGATTATGTTGGCGGCGGCTGGCTTTGCAGAGAAAACATTAAAACTTGGAACAGCAAAACTCATCGCTGTAATTTTAATCATCCAGTTGGTAGCAATTCCAGGTGCATTGTTGATGTCGTTTTTAGCGAAAAAATGGGGTAATGTTAACGTGCTCATGATGGTTGTTGTCATCTGGATTGGTTGCTGCGTTTACGGTTATAACATCACAAACGAATACCAGTTTTATTCCTTAGCAGCTATTGTTGGTTTAATCATGGGCGGCATTCAATCTTTATCTCGTTCTACTTATTCCAAATATTTGCCGCAAAACACACCTGATTCTACTTCATTTTTCAGTTTCTATGATGTTACCGAAAAACTAGCCATTGTAATTGGTCTTTTCAGTTTTGCATACATTGAAGATTTAACAGGAAATATCCGTTTCTCTATTATCGCATTGGCATCATTTTTTATTGTTGGTTTAGTGTTTTTAGCACTATTGAAAAAAACAGAACGCAAAGAATTAGTAAAATTGTAAGTTTGTGCTCTGAAAAAAATTATGAAAGTAGAATTGTTTGTTCCCTGTTTTGTCGACCAGTTATATCCCGAAACCGCATTTAATACTTTAAGATTATTGGAGAAGTCGGGCTGTAAAGTGTCATACAACTCAAAACAAACCTGTTGCGGTCAGCCGGCTTATAACGCGGGTTACTGGGATGAAGCTAAAGAGGTTGGGACAAAATTCTTAAACGATTTTACCGAA
The DNA here is from genome assembly GCF_003725795.1 of Pedobacter jejuensis. Taxonomy (GTDB): domain Bacteria; phylum Bacteroidota; class Bacteroidia; order Sphingobacteriales; family Sphingobacteriaceae; genus Pedobacter; species Pedobacter jejuensis. The sequence continues at coordinate 326,358 of NZ_RBEE01000023.1, forward strand.
AATACTTACGTGGTTGCTCCATCAGCATCTTGCGTTGGGATGGTTAAGGGCGGTTTTAACGATTTGTTTACCAATACCATCGTTCATAATAAATGCAGAAGTTTACAGTCAAATATCTGGGAGCTGTCTGATTTTTTAATTAATGTAGCTAAGAAAGATTATTTCGGAGCTGAACTAGAAGGAAAAGCGGTTTACCACGATTCTTGCAGTGCTTTACGCGAATGCAAAATAAAAGACGAACCTCGTCAACTGCTATCAAAAGTTCATGGCTTAGAGATGCTCGAGATGGAAGATACTGATATGTGTTGCGGTTTCGGCGGAACATTTGCTGTAAAGTTCGATGCCATTTCATCGGCAATGGCCGAACAAAAAGTCAACCATGCTTTAGCTCAAAAAGCTGATTATATTATATCTACAGATTTATCATGCCTGTTGCATCTTCAAGGTTATATCGATAAAAATAATCTTCCTATCAAAACCATGCACATAGCCGATGTTTTGTGCAATGGCTGGTTAGAAAGTACGGAGTATTAAAAAACGAATTAGATATTTATGTAAAAGAAGCATTACAATAGCTTTTTTTCATTGCTTAAATGTCTATTGAACGGTATTTCAAATCGGGTTTAACATTTTTTAACAGGTTAAGCAATTTATGTGCGATACATTTGTTAAACCTTTATCTAAATTCAACATCTAAAATTAAATTCTGATGATTTTAAATCATTAAGAACAGCAAAAACTTAACAACAAAACAATGAAAAAAATCATATTCGCTTTACTTGGAGTAATGTCCATCGCATCAATAGCTAATGCGCAAAAGAAAACTTCTGGAGCAATTCAATTCGAAACTACTATCGATCCTGCTGCTATGATGGCCGCAAGTGGAGTTAAAATTCCTGAACAAATGGCTGCAAGAATGCCGTCAAGCAGTAAATCTAACTTCGAATTATTATTTAACGCAACCAATGCTAGTTATATGCCTGTTGAAGAAACTGAAGATAGCAATGGCGCTGGTGGCGGTGGAGGCATGGGCCGTATGATGAGAGGATTTGGTGGCGCTGGCGGTAATAGAGAATACTACTACACATTTGCAGATAAAAAATTAGTTGAAGTATTCGATTTAAGCGATACAACCTATGTAATGCAAAGTGGTTTAAAACTTAATGCAACTGCAGGCTTGGGCTTTGGTGGCGGAATGGGAAGAAATCAAAATGATACTACAAAGGCTAAAGCTGTTGCTCCGCCAGTAATAGAAGTGGTTAAAACAGATGCTACAAAGCAAATTTGTGGTATTACTTGCAATGAAGCTATTGTAAAATCTACTAAAACGATGAAAATTTTAGATATGGATAGAAATGTTACTGAAGAAACTCATATTTGGTATACAAAAGAATTGGGTTTTGATTTTTCTCCAAATCCAAATATGTGGACTGAAGGTACCGTATTAGCTATCGAAGGTCGTGGTACAAGTACAATTGCTAAAAGTATCGAATATAGAAACGTTAGCACTAAAGATGTAACCGCACCAAAAAAAGCTACTCCAATTACTGAAGCTGAATATAAAATCAAAATGGAAAATATGATGAAACGCTTTAGAGGAAACGGCAATGGCAGACCAGGTGGTGCTGTTGTAGTGCGTGGTTTTGGAGGATAATTTTTTTTGAAAATAGTTATTAAGCCTGCTCATTAATTTGAGCAGGCTTTTTTTTGGTTATTAAATCTTACTATGCAACATAAAAGTGATGATTTTTGTGGCTTAGAACAAAATGTTTATCATTGAAGAGAAATATAAATTAAACAGAGTGATTGAACAATCTACAAGCCACACACTTTTAAACACAAAAAAACACTTCGAAATTCTGGATGGTTTAAGAGGTGTAGCTGCTATAGCTGTAGTCATTTTTCACTTCATGGAAATCGCGATTCTAGATTACTCCAATAATTTCATCGCTCATGGTTATCTCGCTGTTGATTTCTTTTTCTGCCTTTCGGGTTTTGTAATTGCTTATGCTTATGATACAAGAGCTAAAGACATTGGCTTAAAACAGTTTTTTAAGCTTCGGCTTATTCGTTTGCATCCATTAGTTATAATTGGTTCTATATTGGGTTTGCTAACTTTCCTATTCGATCCTTTCAGTAACTTGTACGCTATTTATGGTTTTGGTAAAACTGCGATGATATTTTTATCCTCAATTTTTCTTATTCAATATCCTGTTGTAGAAGAGCGATTTTTTAACTTGTTTAATTTAAATGCGCCTAGCTGGTCGTTATTTTGGGAATATATTGCCAATATACTTTATATAATTGTACTGTACAAAATTGGGAAAAAGTATTTATGGATTTTGGTTTCAATCGCAGCTGCAATAATCATTTATGTTGCAATAAACTCGACTAATTTATCCGGTGGATGGGGTGGAGCTTCCTTTTGGGATGGTGGTGCCAGGGTTTTTTACTCCTTTTTAGCAGGAATGTTGGTTTATCGTTCCAATTGGATTATCAAAAATAAATTGGGATTTTTGGGAATATCTATTTTATTGCTTTTAGCATTTTTAATGCCTTATTCTAAAGATTTTAACTGGATAAGCGAACCTTTAATCGTTTTAATTTATTTTCCATTTTTGGTTGCGCTAGGTGCTGGTGCTACTTTATCACCTTCGGTTAAAAAAATATGCCAACTATCTGGAGAAATTTCATATCCATTATATATGACGCATTACCCTTTTATTTGGATTTTTTTAACTTTTGTAATGACAACAAAGCCAAGTATGAACATCTTGGTATGGATTATCCCTATTTCTGTTGTAGTACTTATCGCTATTGCATATTTAGTAATGGTAATGTTGGATATTCCGATACGAAAATACTTAAAAGAAAAGTGGCTTAAAACAAATCCATAACCTTCCAGGCCAATCTGCAATAATCTATTATTCGAGCTAAACTTGCATTTTAAGCTTAAAAACAGCATCTTTGCACAAAATAAAATCGCTTTGTATGTGATTTAGAATTAACAAATTTTATAAACTACTTTAAAGTCCTTTTTAAGGGATTAGGGGTAAAATCATAGTTGTAGATGATTAATATTACTTTACCTGACGGTTCGGTTCGTCAGTATGAAAAGGGCACTTCTGCCCATCAAATTGCATTGTCAATTTCCGAAGGTTTAGCAAGAAACGTTTTAGCTGCAGAAGTTAATGGCCAGGTTTGGGATTCAACACGTCCGATAGAATCTGATTCGACGGTTAAATTGTTAACCTGGAATGATGCCGAAGGAAAATCAACTTTTTGGCATTCATCAGCCCATTTAATGGCCGAGGCTTTAGAAGCACTTTATCCGGGTACTAAATTTGGTATCGGTCCGGCGATTGAAACCGGTTTTTATTACGATGTTGATTTTGGTGATAGAGAATTTTCTTCGGATGATTTCAAAGCTATTGAAACCAAAATGATTGAATTGGCCAAGCAAAAACAAACTTTTACTCGTGAAAGTGTAAGCAAAGCTGATGCAATAAAATATTTTACAGAAAAAGGCGATGAATACAAACTTGATTTAATTGACGGTTTGGAAGATGGGAAAATTACTTTCTATACTCAAGGAGAATTTACTGATTTATGCCGCGGACCACACATTCCGAATACAGGTTTTGTTAAAGCAGTAAAGTTAATGAATGTTGCCGGTGCTTATTGGCGAGGCGATGAAACCAAAAAACAGTTAACACGTATTTACGGTGTGACTTTTCCTAAAGCAAGTGAGTTAACAGAATATCTGTTAATGATAGAGGAAGCTAAAAAACGCGACCATAGAAAGTTAGGAAAAGAATTGGAGCTGTTCATGTTCTCAGAAAAAGTTGGCGCAGGTTTACCAATGTGGTTGCCTAAAGGAACCGCTTTAAGAGAACGTTTGGTTAATTTCTTAACCAAAGCACAATCTAAATCAGGTTACGAACAGGTTGTAACGCCTCATATCGGAAATAAAAATCTATATGTCACTTCAGGTCACTGGGATAAATATGGTAAAGATTCATTTCAGCCAATAAAAACCCCGCAGGAAGGAGAAGAGTTCTTTTTAAAACCGATGAACTGCCCTCACCATTGCGAAATGTATAAATTTAAACCGCGTTCGTATAAAGATCTTCCAGTACGTTTTGCAGAATTCGGTACGGTTTATCGTTATGAACAAAGTGGCGAGTTACATGGTTTAACTCGTGTACGTGGTTTTACGCAAGATGATGCACATTTGTTTTGCATGCCTGAACAAGTTAAAGATGAGTTTAAAAAAGTAATAGACCTGGTGCTTTACGTATTTAAATCTTTGGGTTTTGATAACTATACTGCTCAAATTTCTCTAAGAGATCCGGATAATAAATCGAAATACATTGGTTCTGATGAAAACTGGAAATTGGCCGAAAGTGCAATCGTTGAAGCTGCAGCCGAAAAGGGTTTAAATACCGTTATAGAATATGGCGAAGCAGCCTTCTATGGTCCTAAACTAGATTTTATGGTTAAGGATGCTTTAGGTAGAAAATGGCAGTTGGGTACCATTCAGGTTGATTATAACTTACCTGAGCGCTTCGAGTTGGAGTATACCGGAAGTGATAATTTAAAACATCGCCCTGTAATGATTCACAGAGCTCCATTTGGTTCACTCGAAAGATTTGTTGCTGTTTTAATCGAACATTGTGCAGGTAATTTCCCTTTATGGTTGAGTCCCGAGCAATTTACAATCCTTCCTATTTCAGAAAAATATGAAGAATATGCAAAAAAAGTTTTAGATGAACTAAATAATTCCGATATTCGCGGGCTGATTGACTTTCGTGATGAGAAGATTGGACGAAAAATCCGTGATGCGGAAGTTAAAAAAATCCCTTACATGCTCATTATCGGTGATAAAGAGATGGCCGAAGGAAAAGTTTCGGTTCGTAAGCACGGCGAGGGAGATTTAGGTGAAATGACGTTGGAAGAATTCAACAATTTATTAATAAAAGAAATAACAGTTTAATTAAATAGTACACATTTGGCATTAGGAAGACCAGGATTTAACAGGGGACCACGTCCACCTTTTAAGAAAAAAGAAGCAGAGCATAACATTAATCAGTACATTAAATCGCCCGAGGTGCGTTTGGCTGGCGATAATGTTGAACCAGGGATTTATCCTTTGGCAAAAGCTTTGGCACTTGCTGATGAACTGGAATTAGATTTGGTAGAAATTTCGCCAAATGCTGTTCCTCCGGTTTGTAGAATTATTGATTATAGCAAGTTTGTTTACGAGCAGAAGAAAAAGCAGAAAGAGATTAAATCAAATGCTAAACAAACTGTAATCAAGGAGATTCGTTTTGGTCCGAATACCAACGACCACGATTTTCAATTTAAATTAAAACATGCAGTAAGCTTTTTAGAGAGCGGTGAGAAGGTTAGAGCTTATGTGCATTTTAAAGGTAGAGCAATTGTATATAAAGAGCAGGGAGAAATTTTATTATTAAAATTTGCTCAGGCTTTGGAAGATGTAGGAAAAGTAGAATTGTTACCTAAGTTAGAAGGTAAACGCATGTTTCTTACAGTTGCGCCTAAAGTTGCAAAAAAATAAAAATAGGTTTATAAATTAAAAAACAGGTTATGCCAAAAATGAAAACCAATTCCAGTGCTAAAAAGCGTTTTTCGCTTACTGGAACAGGTAAAATCAAAAGAAACAACGCATACAAAAGTCACATCTTAACAAAGATGAGTACTAAACGTAAACGTGCGCTTGGAAACACTAGCATTGTAAGTGATGCAGATTCAGGTAACGTTAAACGTATGCTTTGCATCGGAAAGTAATTTATTAATTTCACCAGGTATCAGGCTTTAAGTTTCCGGAGTAAACGGAACGCCGCTTGCCAAAAAACAACAACAACATGCCACGTTCGGTAAACGCAGTAGCTTCGAGAAGAAGAAGAAAGAAAATCCTTAATATGGCCAAAGGCTATTGGGGAGCAAGAAGTAAAGTTTATACTGTTGCTAAAAACACAGTAGAAAAAGGTTTGCAATATGCATACCGTGACCGTAAAGTTAAGAAAAGAGAATTCCGCGGATTATGGATCCAACGTATTAATGCAGGTGCTCGTCAGCACGGTATATCTTACTCTCAATTAATCGGTAAATTAGCTTCAAAAGAAATCGGTTTAAACCGTAAAGTTTTAGCAGATTTAGCAATGAATCATCCTGAAGCTTTCAAAGCTGTAATTGATGCAGTAAAATAGAAATTTTCGCCTAAAGCGATTAATCATATTTAAAAAAGTCCTGATGTAAATCGGGACTTTTTTTTGTGCTAATTTTTATAATCCATCTTAAACTTGTTTAAATCTGGCTTGTGTTTCTTGGTTCTTTGCATTTCATATTCATAAATTGTTCTTCCCAAGTTTTTCATAAAAGGATAACAAACCGTTTCGTATTCATATTTATTATCATTAAAAATCCCATCTTCATTACTTTGTATTACTGCAGTTAAAAAGTATTCAACTCCATTTTCGAAATCAACGAAATAAGAATTATCGATGATGAAACCATAACTGTCACCATACTTATTAAAAATTCTGATATTCTTGTCGGGCTCTACATTTTTTTCTCTACCATAGTAAAGCATTTTTGCATAAGTTGGCCAGAAATCTTTAGGATCATATTTAGGATAATCACTTTCTGTTGGCAGCTTGCTCATGTAAGTGTAAATCAATTTGTAATCTTCGGGAGTTAAATCGTATCGTTCATTAATCGGAAAAGCTTCAGGGAAAATCAATTTTTGCATTAATTTTTGTTGGTCGTTAATGGCAAATGCATTTTTATTCTCCAAACTAAAAGGCTTGTTAACCAATTTATCTGCGCTGTCTAAATATCCTTTGCCCATAACGGTGTTGGTTAATACCAGGTTATATTCTTTTGGATCATATTGTGCGGGTTGTTCGTAAACTAATTTATCACCATTGTAAAATTTGATTGGGTTTGTATGTTTTGCACTTTCACCCGCGTCGCCAATCGCTAAGCGATTTAAAATTCTGCTGTCCTTTAATCCATTCTTTTTCAATTTTGAATTTATTTCAGCACCACCAATAAATTCGTATAGTCTGTTAAATGCATCGTTGTCACTTATAAGCAAAATCTTTTTAATGTAATGCTCAATTGATGGCAATCCATTTTTTGATGTAGAATCTTTAAAAACTTTTGTTTGACCTGTAAAAGAACTATCGGTAATCATTACACTTTTTGAACTCAATCCCAAGTTTTTCAATCGGTTAACTTTCTCTAAAGCAAAAATTACTGCTGCAAGTTTAACCGTGCTAGCAGGGTAGAAATAGTGTTTCGGATTTAAATTATAGCTGTAGCTTTTAAAATGTGGTTTGTTTGCAGCATCTCGATTTATCTCCGTATATAAAATTTGTATTTCATTTTTCTGAGGATGATTCAACACAGCGTTAAACATATCAGGTTTAGTTTCCATCAACTTTTTAAGAAAAACGGTATCAGTTTTTTGTGCCATTGCTGTTAAACTCATTGCCAAACAGATTGATGTAATTAATAATTTCATAGCGAAGATTTGATTCTTAAAGTTAGCTTTTTGTATGATAAAAGCCATTTTCAATCATCCATTTTACATCTTGCTTTATTTTACTACTTTTGCAGCGCTTTTGGTTTCCGGCTTTACATCCGGAATTAAAAGGGAATGCAGTGTAATTCTGCAACTGTCCCGCAGCTGTAAGCTCCATAACGGTATTTCAATCTAAAGCCACTGTTTTATAAACGGGAAGGCGGAAACCACCGGGAGTAAGTCAGAAGACCTGCCTTAGCGTATAATTTCATAGCTTTCGGGGATTGAAGCTAGGATTGAGGTACTTAACGATTTTCGTATTTTCATTTCCTTTCTAATCTGTTGGCTGTGGGCAAAACTCACAATCAAATGAACAAAAAAAGAATTCTAATTGTCGCAAGCCTGGGGTTTGTACAATTAACGCTTAGTTATTCGGCTAAGGCGCAAGACAGTTTAAGGCTTAAAGATGTTGTTATCACGGCAACAAAAAACGACCAAAAACAATCGCAGACAGGTAAAGTTGTTACAATTATTGGTAGCGAAATTTTAGAAAGAAGTCATGGTAAATCTTTGCCCGATTTAATTAGCGAACAAGCAGGAATAATTGTTGCCGGTTCGAGCAGTAATCCTGGTCTAAATAAATCTGTATTTTTTCGTGGTGCCGGAAGTGCTTACGCTGTTGTTTTAATTGATGGCATTGTTCAAAATGACCCATCAGGAAATAGTGGGGCTTTTGATTTACGTCTATTATCAATCGACCAAATCGATCGTATAGAAATTTTAAGAGGTGGGCAATCTACCATTTATGGTTCGGATGCCGTTGCTGGTGTTATTAACATCATTACAAAAAAAGGCGGACCAAAAGGTAACACCATTTACGGTGTAGCAAGCGCAGGGAGTTATGAAAGTTATAAAGGAACCATCGGTTTAAATGGTGGCGTTGAAGGTTTTAATTATAATATCAATTATACTCAAAATAAAACTGATGGTATTTCAGAAGCTGCTAATCCTGTTGGAAACAATGCAGAATTAGATAAAGATGGATTTAGAACCGGTGCCTTAAACGCAAATTTTGGCGTTAAATTGGATGATCATTTTTCCATTAATCCTTTTGTTCGTTATTACTATGGTAATTACAGTTTTGATGGTGGCGCCTTTACCGATGCAGGAAATTATTCGATTTTGAAAAATGTAGCTGCAGGTACAAATGCACAATATGAATTTGAAACCGGTAAAATTACTTTGAATTATAGCTATGAAAGTACATCGAACGATGCGCACAGCTCGTTTCCAAGTTTTACTGAAGGTAAAGTGAACATCATCGATTTATTTTATAACCAAAAGTTAGGTAGTAAGCTAGATTTATTAGCCGGTATAGATAACCGAGTAATGAAACTTTCTGCCGCTGGTTCAACTCCGAAATCCAACATTTTTGCAGCTTATAGCTCATTGTTTTTACACGATTTAAGCATTTTTAATTTAGAGGTTGGTGGTCGTTACAATAAGCACGAACAATATGGAGAAAATTATACCTATTCAATTACACCAACAATAAACATCCTAAAAGAAATAAAATTGTTTGGTACCGTTTCTACTGCATTTAAAGTTCCAACTTTGAATATGCTTTTTGGACAATTCGGAGCAAATTTAGCTTTGAAACCAGAAAAATCTCAGAACTATGAGGCAGGAGTGAACTTCAGTTTTGCTGAAGATAGATTTTCATTACGTGTGGCTGGCTTCAAAAGAGATTTGAAAGATGCAATCATTTATGCTTTTCCGGCAGGTTACGTAAACCAGGTTAGTCAGAAGACCAAAGGATTTGAAGTTGAGCCTGCTGTAAAATTAGGTAAACTTAACATCAACGGTTATTATGCTTATGTAGAGGGTAATGAATTTAACTTCGTTGATAACGCAATTGCAGATTATCTTTTCCGCAGGCCGAAGCACACTTTTGGTGTAAATGCTGGTTTGCAAGCAACAGATAATTTATTTGTAAGTGCAAATTACCGTTATTTCGGTAACAGAACCGATGGTAATTTTGTAACATATACTGTTGATACTTTACCTGCGTATAAATTATTAAGTGCCTATGCAGAATATGCTTTAGCCAAAAAACGTGTTAAAATATTTTTTGATGCTAAAAACGTATTAAACGAAAAATACAATGAAATTATTGGCTACAATAGTTTAGGTTTCAACTTTAATACAGGTGTAACTTTTAATATCCGATAAGAAAATACTAGATTTGTAAATAAATAACCAAAATAAAATGTCTCATTTAAAATTCAATCCACGTACTTTAATATTGTTATTAATGATATTGGTTTTAACGGGTTTCCGTTTGCTGGTAACATTTAACTCTGATGAGTTACAATTTGCTAATTTTTCTTCTATCGGAGCTGTTGCTTTATTTGGTGGTGCATATTTTAAAGATAACTTAAAAGCATTCTCGTTTCCGCTGTTAAGCTTATTTTTAAGTGATTTCGTACTCTCTACAACTATCTTTAGTAAATATAGTAGTGGCTTTTTATACGAGGGTTGGTATTGGGTTTATGGCGCATTTGCTTTGATGGTTTTGGTTGGACGCTTAATGCTTAAGAATGTAAATGTTGTTAACCTATTGGCATCAACGCTAACAATTGTTTTAATCCACTGGATAGTTACTGATTTCCCTATTTGGTATGGAAATCCAGCTTATGCTCAAAATTTAGCAGGCTTTTGGCTAGTACTAGAAAAAGCAATTCCATTCGAAATCCGATTTTTAGAAGGAACAATTGTTTATGGAGCAATACTTTTCGGGGCTTTTGAAATTCTTAAAGCGAAATATCCGGTACTTAAATTACAAACACAAAAACTTTAAAGTTAATTACAAGACATGTAAATCCTCTTTTGACTTCAAATTCAAAAGGGGATTTTTTTTAAAATTATAATCTGCTGTCGTGCTTCATTTTAGTCAGCATCTTTTAAATAAGATTCTGAATCCAGTTTAACATGACGGTTTAAATTCCATTGTATGAAAATAGTTTCCTTTTTACCTGCCGCAACCAAAATGATTTATGATATGGGTTTGCAAGAATATCTTTACGGAGTAACTTTCGAATGCCCGAAAGAAGCCGCTGATATGCCGAAAGTGGTAAGGTGTATTTTGGAAGGAAAAAATTATTCGAGTATAGAAATAGATAAAATTTTTTCCGCTTCCAAAGCTCAAGGAAAAAGCTTGTATTGGGTTGATGATGAATTATTGGAGCGCATTTCACCAGACATCGTATTTACTCAGGATATTTGTGAGGTTTGTAACATAGATACGGTTTGTACAGAGACAGCCGTAATGAAGCTGACAAAGCAACCAAAATTGGTTCCTTTATCTCCAAATAATTTACAAGATGTTTTTGAATGCGCTATAACAATAGCCAGGGCAATTGGAAAAGAAGAAATAGCCTTAAATTATTTGGCTTCACTTCAAAAGCAAACAGATGATATTTTAGATAAGCTTCGGGCGAACAAAGCACCATTGAAACGCGTGATGTTAATGGAATGGATTGAACCGATTTACAATTGTGGACATTGGATACCTTTTCAAATTGCAGCTGCCGGAGGTGTAGATATGCTTTCAAACCTCGCTGGTGATTCAATTGTTACCCAGTGGGATAAGGTGTTAAAGTACAATCCACAAGTTTTGGTAATTGCTCCATGTGGCTTTGATATAACCAGAAGCATGGAGGAAATGAGCTTGCTAACAAGCAAAAGCGGATGGAACGATTTAGAAGCTGTTAAGAACAATCAAGTTTATCTAGCTGATTTTGATATGTTTACACAGCCAAGCATTGGTACTTTGGTTGATGGAATAACGTCATTATCTTGCATGTTTCATCCTGAAATTTTTAAAGCTGATGAAAGAATCAGTGCTAAATTTTTAAATTATTCTAAAATTGAGGTTTTTAAGTGATGATGAAGTTGGTAGTTTTGACTGGTGCAGGCATAAGCGCAGAGAGTGGTTTAAAAACTTTTAGAGATTCTGACGGACTGTGGGAAGGTTACAATGTTTATGATGTTGCAACACCCGAGGCATGGGAAAGAAATCCAGAATTGGTGCAAGAATTTTACAATGAGCGGCGTAGGCAGGTCTTGGCTGCAAAACCAAATCGCGGCCATGAAATCCTTGCTGAATTGGAAGCATATTTTGATGTTGAAATTATTACTCAGAACATAGATGATTTGCATGAAAGGGCAGGCTCTACCAAGGTTACGCACCTTCACGGTATTATTACTAAATCACAATCAGATATAAGACCAGACGTAACCTATCCAATTGAGGGTACAGAGATAAACATGGGTGAATTATGTGAATATGGTTCGCAATTAAGACCGCATGTAGTTTGGTTTGGCGAAGCAGTACCAATGATAGAGGTTGCTGCAAAAATTTGCACTACAGCCGATGTATTTGTGCTTATTGGTACTTCTTTGGCAGTTTATCCAGCCGCCGGACTAATTGATTTTGTGCCACGATTAACCCCAAAATATATCATCGATCCAGTAACACCAAATGTTAAGCGCTACCAAAATGTAATCTCAATAGAAAAACAAGCCATATCCGGTCTTGCTGAACTGAAGAAAATTCTATTAGATGGAAGGTAAAAAACTTTGTATTTTCAATTGGAGTGGTGGCAAAGACAGTACGCTTGCACTTCATTATATGATGCAAGATCCATTAGTAGAAATTAAATGCTTGGTTACTACGGTTACAGAAAAGTTTAATAGGGTTTCTATGCATGGAGTTCGCGAAGCATTGCTTATCAAACAAGCAGCAAGTATCGGCATACCTTTGTATATCATACGGCTACCTGAAATGCCAGATATGGAAACCTATGATGACGTAATGAACCAACATTTGAGAAAGTTTAAGGAAGAAGGTATAACACATTCTATTTTTGGTGATATTTTTTTAGCAGATTTAAGGGCTTATCGAGAACAGAAGTTGAACGAACTTGGTTTAAAAGCAATTTTTCCACTTTGGGGACAGAATACTACCAAGCTCATCGCAGAATTCCTAAAGTTGAACTATAAAACCATCATTGTTTGTGCCCAACAGAATCTTCAATCAATATGTGGAGAAATTATTAATAGTAAATTAATCAGCGAGTTACCTGTAGATGTAGACCCCTGTGGAGAAAATGGAGAGTTTCATACATTTGCTTATGAAGGACCAATATTTGCTAAAAAGATAGATTTTGAACTCGGAGAGAAGGTATTTAGAACATATAACCAGCCCTCAATAAATAATTATGAGGATACGAAAATTTTAGATGAAGATAAGTTAGGGTATTGGTTTATCGACTTGATTTAAATTTTTTTATTGGCTAAAATATTTTGGCATCATTTTTTCTTTAGTGTAGGTAATTAACTAAATTATACATCCCAAATGAAACATCTTAGTTAGTTAGGTAATTAGGATAGAGTAATCAAAAATTAAACATTATGAAAAAGATATTAGTTGTATTAGCACTAAGCTCGGTTATGTTTGCTTGTAACAATAAAGCAAAAGAAGAAGCAGCACTTAAACAAAAAGAAGCTGAAAAACAATTGGCTGTTAAAGCTGTAAAAGATAGCTTACGTTTAGATAGCTTTAAAAAAGTTGAAATTGCTAAAAAAGAACAAGCTGCAGAAGAGCAACGTCAGGCTGAATTAGCAGCAGCACGTAAAGCTGGAGCAAAATCATCAAGATCATACGCTGCAAGCTCTGGTGGTAGCAGTTCAAGTTCTTACGGAGGTACACAACCAACAGCTAAAAAAACTGGCTGGAGTGATGCCGCTAAAGGTTCTGTAATTGGTGGTGCCGCTGGTGCGGTTGGTGGTGCTTTAATCGACAAGAAAAAAGGTAGAGGTGCAATTATCGGCGGATTAGTTGGTGCTGGTGGTGGTTACTTAATCGGTAGAGGCGAAGACAGAAAATCTGGTCGCGTACAACCTAAAAACTAAAATTTAATAATATTTTAAAAAAGCGTGCCGATTTTACATCGGGGCGCTTTTTTTATGTCTCATAAATTCCTTATATATTAGTTAAAAAAATCATGACCGAAAATAATATAGCAGAACCAGGCCAGGTACAACATTTTGTAATGTTCTGGTTAAAGCCTCAACTTACGAAAGCAGAAATTGCCGAATTCACCGGATTCTTCGAAGCGCTGAAACCAATAAAGTTTATTAAAACACTTAATTATGGGCTAGCTGCCCCAACACCAGTACGCCCGGTAACTGATAACTCTTTTACTTATGCGCTTACAATTACCTTTGCAAACATAGCTGACCACAATGCATACCAGGAAGATAAAACGCATTTAGATGCAGTAGAAAAATATTCGAAAAATTGGTATAGAGTTGTAGTACATGATATTGTTGTTGCAAGTACGAAAGGATAAGAGATAACAACGACACTTAGAATTTGGAAAACCTCTGGCTAATTTAGCTAGAGGTTTTTTTATGATAAAATTATGGATTTAGGCAAAACCTCTCAGATATTTGGCACTTTTTAATAACAAAATTATATATTGTTAACGTATTTAAATATCTATTATTCAATACTTTAGTAAATGAATGGTGATGTGTTTATTTAGTATAACGCAATTTTAAAATATAATTAAGTGTAATTATTAAAAATAAAATTTGGTTATTGATATTATTGACTTATATATCAGGTAGTTAAAGTGTTTATCTGCTCAATATTGATGCCTTTTATACGCAGCATTAAAGTCCGTCCTCATTGTCTTAAATCTTTCAATAACGGTAGCTATAAAATCTTCATCCAAAATTTCGAACACATCATTAACACCTCCTCCACTCAGGTCTAGTTCAGCTAATTTAAAGCTTTGCTCAAAAGTGCCTTGTTCAAATTTTACGATATATTTTTGGTTCATTGAAAAGATGGATATTTTACATTCAGGATGTGGTAGTTCAGCAATAACTCTCATGTTATAAAAATTGGATGGTGTGATTTAGTTAATGGATTGTCCGTTCAAGCTTCCTTGGCTTTCTACAATTGCAAAGCGGGCGAAAAGTTCTTCTGAATACCATTTGCGCTCTCGAGTTAGCTTAATTACATCCGAGTGGTCAAATGATTTATAAGCATAGTTTTTCATGCTCTCGGCATCTTCCCAAATCGAGAATGTAGCTTGATCTAAATATGGGTTTTCTCCCACACCGGCTGACAATAAATAACCAGGAGCTTCACGCATCGATTTGGCGGCTCGTTTAATATTATTTCTAAAATCTTTTACTTTATTAAGGTGAATTGCTGCCCTGGTTATAACTGCAATTTTACCTGTGTGAATTTGATTTGATTTATCAAATATAAAAGGCTGTTTACCTGACCATAAACCATGTGATGATAAAGGCTTAAGTAAGATGGTTAATTCTTCAAATCCAAAAAATCGAAACCATTTAATGGTAAAAGATTTACTATAAAATTCATCACAACTAGCTTTATCATTCCATGTTGTCAATATAGCCCAATGCTTAAAATCAGGAGGTAAATCAACTTGTGCATCTTTTCCGCTTCCCATTAATTTCCAAAACTTGCATTTTTTATTCAAAAATAATGGGATTCGCAAAATGGCCATCCCAATAAACCCAAAGATAATGCTACGCGTACGGAATTTTGTAATGGTTAAAGCTACAATCATGTTAGATGTGGTTAATGGTTTCAAAACTAATGATTTTACTGATAGCATCTTTTCAAAATTATGTCATTAATCTTGTTAAAGTGATAAAAACATTTTAACTTTTTAGGTTTAAAATTCATCTCCGTATTTACAAATCAATCCGGTACAATTTCTCTTACCACATTTTCGTCATTATCATCACGAAAATCTTTGAATCAATTTAATCCTGACTAACTTTGTTTATTATGGCAGAAGATTTATCAATAAATAGAAATACAACTAAATCGGAACAATATAAGTCCTTAATACCTCAAATTGAAGGTTTGCTTTATGGTGAAACTGATTTTGTGGCAAACATGGCAAACGTAGCTGCTGCACTTAAAGAACAATTCAATTGGTTTTGGGTAGGATTTTATTTGGTTAAAAATGATGAGTTGGTTCTTGGTCCGTTTCAAGGCCCGGTTGCATGCACAAGAATTAAAAAGGGAAAAGGCGTTTGCGGTTCATCCTGGGAAAAAATGGAAACATTAATTGTACCTGATGTTGATAAGTTTCCTGGTCATATCGCTTGTGCATCTGCATCTAAATCTGAAATTGTACTTCCGTTAATTAATGAGGGAAAAGTAATAGGCGTGTTAGATGTTGATAGCGAATTTTTAAATCACTTCGATACAACAGACAAATCTTATTTAGAGCAAGTTATATCCATCTTATTAAACAAATAATACCTATATTATTTTGAAATTAGATGCTGCTTATTATTTAAATGACGATGTTATTTGGCTCGCTAAAGATCTTATAGGTAAAGTACTTTACTCCAATATTAATGGTAATATCACAGCTGGAATTATTGTAGAAACTGAAGCATATTTTGGTGTAGCAGATAAAGCATCTCATGCTTATTGCGGTCGCCGAACCAATCGTACCGAAACCATGTACAATTTAGGTGGGGTTGCATATGTTTATCTTTGCTACGGCATGCACAATCTTTTTAATGTGGTAAGTTCTGCAAGCGGCGAACCTCACGCGATTCTAATCAGAGCTATTGAGCCATTAATTGGATTAGAGATTATTGAAGAGCGTAGAAAAATGCCTTTTACAAAATCTGCAATTTCTTCCGGACCAGGTTCTGCGGCTAAAGCTTTAGGTATCGACCGTTCATTCAATGCAAAAAGTTTAACCGGTAATGAAATTTGGATAGAGGATCATAACATCAAATATCCTGAAGAACAAATTGCTGTCACGCCAAGAGTAGGCATCGCCTATGCACAAGAACATGCTTTATTGCCGCTTCGCTTTTTTGTTAAAGGAAATAAATACGTTAGCAAGCCAAATAAGATTTAAAGCAATCAAACATTTTACCTTTTGACCTGTTTTTCGTTTATATACAAAATAACATGAAGAACGAAAAAAATATATCGATTTTAAAAGAAATGGCAGAAAGTGTGCGGACATGTATGTTCACAACTTTTACAGCAAAGGATGAATTTGGTAGTCGCCCAATGGGTACGGCAAAAATAGAGGATGACGGAACAATCTGGTTTTTTACCAATGAATATTCGCCAAAGTCTAAAGAAATATCTAAAGATGATAATGTTTTATTGGCGTATAGCGACCCATCTAAAAATACATACTTAACGGTTAAAGGGAAAGCAGAATTGGTTGATGATAAAGTTAGAAAAGAAGCTTATTTTTCTCCATTTGTAAAGGCATGGTTTCCTGATGGAATTGAAGACCCAAGCCTGATATTAATTAAAGTTACACCTGATGAAGCAGAATATTGGGATTCTTCATCATCGAAAATAGTTGTACTTTTTAGTATTTTAAAAGCTGTTGTAACCGGTGATACACCAGACATGGGAAAGCATGATACAATGAAATTTTAAAATATTAAATTTCTTTTGAAAGCAGGATTGGCAACAATACCTGCTTTTTTTGTAATATTGAGGCAATGAAGTTTGAAAATAATTTGGCTTTCGCCAAGACCTTAGATAGCGCCGATAATTTAAGAGATTTTAGGCAACAATTTATATTTCCTAAGCATAATGATAAAGAGTTTATATACCTATGCGGTAACTCTTTAGGATTGCAACCTAAAGTTGCTAAAGAGGTTATAACTCGTCAGTTGGATAATTGGGCAAACTACGCTGTGGATGGTTGGTTTGATGGTGATGAGCCTTGGATGTATTATCATAAAGAATTAAAAAAGCTGATGGCGCCTATCGTTGGGGCTTTACCTTCTGAGGTTTGTCCAATGAATACTTTAACCGTCAATCTCCATTTGCTAATGGTTAGTTTTTATCAGCCAAAAGGAAAGCGAATTAAAATTATTATGGAAGGCGGAGCATTTCCGTCTGACCAGTACGCCATTGAAAGTCAGGTAAGGTTTCACGGTTACGACCCTAAAGAAGCGATTATAGAGGTTTTTCCTCGTGATGGTGAAGATATACTTAGAACCGAAGATATTATCGCTAAAATCGAAGAAAACGGTGAGGAGATAGCGCTGGTTTTATTTGGCGGTATTAATTATTATACCGGTCAATGGTACGATATGCAAGCCATAACTAAAGCTGGACATTCCATAGGTGCAATCGTTGGCTGGGATTTAGCACATGCTGCAGGAAATGTTCCGGTTAAGCTTCATGATTGGGATGTAGATTTTGCATGTTGGTGTTCTTATAAATATCAGAATTCAGGTCCGGGTGGCATAAGTGGCATATTTGTTCATGAAAAACACTTTGGTGATACAGATTTAAATCGCTTTGCTGGTTGGTGGGGATATCAAGAGAACAAGCGCTTTAAAATGGAAAAGGGTTTTGTTCCTGAAGCTGGTGCAGATGGTTGGCAGATAAGCTGTACCCAAGTTATGCCAATGGCTTTATATCATGCATCACTACAGATTTTTGAAAAAGCTGGCTTTATAGAAGCACTCAGATTGAAAAGTATTACTTTAACAAAATATTTGGAATTTATTATAAATCAAGTAAATATAGCGCTGGATTATCAGCAATATAAAATTATTACTCCTGAGGAATTCAATAGTAGAGGCGCACAATTATCTATAATAGCTAAGGAGCAAGGAAAGCGGATTTTCGATGGTTTAGTTGCAAATCATATACTTGGCGATTGGCGTGAACCAAATGTAATTCGATTAAGTCCGGTTCCGCTTTACAACTCATTTGAGGATGTATTTGTAACAGGAGAAGCTCTGCTTAGCATAAGCAAATCCATTTTATAAAAAAAAGAAGAATAATGATAAACTACAATCCCAAAGATTGGTTCACATTTATATTTCATGTTCATAAAGGCGATACTATACGCAAGCTTTGGCCTTTAATGCTAGTGTTTCCATCTTTTCAGCTTTTGTTGCCTTTTTGGAATTAAATGTATTTAAATTATCAAAGAGCGATTATGTTAGCAATATTGGCATGATGCATAGTTTGCTTGGTTTTGTAATCTCCATGTTGCTTGTCTTTAGAACCAATACCTCGTACGATAGATGGTGGGACGGACGAAAACTTTTAGGTTCACTTACAAATGTTAGTCGCAACTTTGCAATGAAAATTAAAGCGTTAAAGCTTAGTGATGATGATGTTCGGTTTTTTGAATATGGCATTCCTAAATATGCTTTTGCATTAAAAGAACATTTAAGAGAAAAACTTTATTTCGGTAAAAATAGTTTTCTTATAGAAGTTGAAGCTGGTAAACACATACCAAATCAAATTGCTAGCAGCATGATTTCAAGATTATATGATTTGACTTCTAAAGGTCTAATTTCCCAGGAGCAACTGATCGTTTTAACCAATGATGTGAATCAATTCACCGATATATGCGGAGGATGTGAACGCATTAAAAATACACCAATTCCATTTTCGTATAGCGCCTTTATAAAGAAATTTATTTTTATATATGTGCTCACCATTCCAATTGGATGGGTATTTAGTTTAGGATATTATTTGGTGCTAATTGTTCCCTTTATCCTATATGTATTAGCAAGTTTGGAGCTGATAGCTGAAGAAATAGAAAACCCATTTGGTGAAGATGCAAACGATTTACCAGTAGATCAAATTTGCAATAATATTGAGAAACATGTTGAGGAAATTTTAAGCTAATGATTAAAATAGCATGGAATCCATTATATGCTCATCCGCTGCCTGAAGGTCATAGATTTCCTATGTTAAAATACGGACTGATTCCTGGCCAACTGCTGCATGAGGGAACTATAGTACAAGAAAATTTGTTTAGCCCGGAAATTATTGACGAGGATCTTATACTTTCAACCCATTCAAAAGATTACTGGCAACGCGTTAGAGATTTAGAATTATCACCACAAGAACAAAGAAGAATAGGTTTTCCTTTAAATGCTGAGCTTGTAGAACGCGAACGTAGAATTACTCAAGGCACAATAGACGGAGCTAAATTTGCGGTTCAAAACGGGGTTGCTTTTAATGTAGCTGGTGGAACACATCATTCAGGTACAAATTGGGGTGAAGGATTTTGCATATTAAATGACCAAGCAGTTGCATCCAACTACTTGCTAAATAATAATTTATCACATAGCATCTTAATTATTGATTTAGATGTACACCAAGGAAATGGAACTGCGGAAATTTTTAAAAATGAAAGCCGGGTTTTTACGTTTTCAATGCATGGCGATAAAAATTTTCCTTTCAGAAAGGAAGTTTCAAGTTTAGATGTTCCTTTAAATGATGGTATTGGTGATGAAGAATATTTATCCTTGTTAGAACAGAATTTACAGTTAGCTTTTGCAAAGTCGCAACCTGATTTTGTTTTTTATTTGGCTGGGGTTGACGTGCTTTCGACTGATAAGCTTGGGAAGTTATCTTTAACTAAAGCTGGATGCAAGGAACGTGATAGGCTTGTGCTTCAGTATTGTAAAACAAAAAATCTACCATTGCAAATAAGCATGGGTGGTGGTTATTCTGCAGATATTAAAGATATTGTGGATGCGCATTGCAATACATACAGATTAGCGTTTGGTTTATTCGAATAAAACCGAAGGCTAAAATTTTGTTTATCTTCGCCGAATGTTGGAGATTATTTATGAGGATGAACATTTAATTGCTATAAATAAACCTCATGGTTTATTGGTACATCAATCATCTATTGCCAGAGATGCAACTGAATTTGCACTTCAAATGCTTCGTGACCAAGTTGGTAAAAAAGTAAGTCCGGTTCATAGGCTAGACAGAAAGACTAGCGGTATCTTATTATTTGCTTTTGATAAAGAATCCGAAATCGCTATGCAACAGCAATTTATGAATGCAGAAACTGCTAAAAAATACCTAGCTATTTTGAGAGGTTTTGCACCAGCTTCAATGGATATTGACTATCCTCTAGCAAAAGAAAATGGCACCTTACAGGATGCTTACACATCTTTTAAGACAATACAAACCGCCGAAATTGATGTACCATTTGGTAAACACAGCACTTCCAGGTATTCTCTTGTGGAGGCAGCACCAAAAACTGGCAGAATGCATCAGTTAAGAAAACATTTTAGTCATATTCTTCATCCAATTATTGGCGACAGAACTCATGGTTGCAATAAGCAAAATAAGTTTTTTTTAGAACAGTGGAATATGAGTACAATGTTATTACATGCTTCTGAATTAAGTTTCACACATCCAAAAACTTCAGTAAGAATAAACTTAAAGGCAGATTTGCACGACGAATTTAAAAGGGTCGTGGAAATTATGAAATTTAGCCTTTAGCACAATTTTTACCTCATAAATCTGTTTATAAATCATCCATGAATAAATACTTACGATTAATTTTTCCTGCTCTAGTACTCTTTGCCAGCAGTTGTTCTTCAGTTTACATGCCAAATGTACCAAATACACCAATGCTTAGTCAGCAAGGAGAATTTAGTGGCGGCGGACATATTTCACTTAAAGGTAATGCTAGTATTAATGGTGCTTATGCCGTTTCAAATCATGTTGGAGTGCTATTTAGTGGCTCTAAAATGAGTAATGATAGAAAAGGGAAAGATTTTGACCATAAACTGATTGAGATTGGAGGTGGTTATTTTGATACTTTTGGACCAGATAATAACCGTATTATTGAGATTTATGCAGGTGTAGGAAAGGGATGGAGTGATATCACTTATAGAGATTATAAAAACGACATTTTAATAAGCAACGAAAAGCAGGAAGTTGATTACAGGAAGGCCTTTTTACAAGTAAATTATAGCTCAAAAAAGAAAAATAATTTTAGAATTTTTGGTACAGATTTTCCTATAAACTATGGAACGGCGCTAAGAATCAGTCATTTAACCATGGATAGATTTTTTATCAATGGCGTTGTACAACCTAAAGAGGATAATGTATTTTTCGAGCCTATTTTCTTCACGCGTATGGGTTTGAATAAGAATATACAACTTCAATATACTACGAGCAGTAATATCGGTTTAAAAAGCAGAAAATATATGTCTGCAGGTAATTCTATTTTTACTATCGGTGTAGTAGTTAATGTTGGAGGCAAATAAGTTCAAACGACTTTTAACTACTCTTAAACCAGTTCATTTGATTGAACCTTCGAGTTCAAAGATTTTGTTTTACTTTGAAATCTAAAAAATAATAGGATAGAGGCTGTTAACAATCCAAAGGTTAATCCATACCAGATTCCATTAACACCCAATCCAAATTTAAAGCCCAGCAAATAGCCAACAGGAATACCAACAACCCAATACGCTAAGAACGTGATGAATGTTGGAATGTTTACATCACCCAAACCTCTTAAAACTCCTAATCCCACAACCTGTGTTCCATCAAATAATTGGAAAAAACCGGCAATAATTAATAATTGGGCGGCGATTTGTACTACTTTTAAATCTTCCGTATAAATAAATGGCATTATGTTATGCGCAACAACGAATAGTATTGCTGTACAACTCATAAACAACAAAATCACATGATAGCTGGCAATAGCCGATTTACGTAAATCATCAAAATTATTTCTTCCTAAGTTGTTTCCTGTTTTAATTGTTGCTGCAGATGCAACACCGCTTGCAATCATGTAAGTCATTGCGGCCAAACTAATTGCAATTTGATGTGCGGCTTGCTCGGTTTCTCCAATTGTACCGATTAAAATAGCTGCACCACTAAAGGCACTAATCTCAAAAGAATATTGTAAAGCTACCGGAGCACCTATTTTAATAATTTTAACTGCACTATCTTTATCGATAAATGTGGCCTTAAACGAAATCAAATATTTTTTAAAGTTGTTAGATTTCAGCACGTAAAATCCCATTACAGTTGCCATCAAAATTCTATCGATAAGCGTACTCCAACCAACACCACTTACACCCATTGATTGAATACCGAACATCCCTTTTACGAAAATAATTCCTAAAATAATATTGATGGCATTTCCCCAGATTGAAATATACATGGCTTGTTTTGTAAAGCCAAGTCCTTCTGCAAATTGCTTAAAGGTTTGAAATATTAACAATGGAATAATTGAAACTGAAAGCAAACCTAAATAAGGTTTAGCGTATTTTACTACGGCCGGAGTTTGATTAATATTATCAATGACCAACAAAACACCAAAGTGAACGATTGCATAAAGAAATATGCCGACAATAATATTTATGATTAAACTACTGGATAAAAGCTTGCCGCATTCTTCATAGTTTTTGCGACCATTTTCTTGAGCAATTAAGGGTGTTAAGCCATAAGAAATGCCTAAGCCAGTTACCAAAATAAGGATAAAAATGCTATTCACTAAAGAAACAGCTGCAAGTTGAGTGGTATCAGTAAAATGCCCAACGATAACACTATCTGCCATTTGAACCAAGGTATGTCCAATTTGTGAACCAACAATTGGTAAGGCTAAATGAAGATTTTCTTTATAATAGGGCTTATATTTGGCGTAGATGGTAGCGAGCATAGGAATGCAAAGTTCGGATTTTTAATCCTAAAATGTTCATTTCGTACTATCTTTTGCTAAATCTATATAAGTTTTTGCCAATTTTCGAATATTTATTCCTTATGAATAAATTGGTTAAAAATCTATTTCACGGCTGTAAAATATTCTTCTTTCTCGGTTGTATTAGTTCTAATTACGTTAGTTAAAATCAAATTGACTAATATTTTTTGTGCTTTTCGATAAGAACAGCGCAAAAGTTTTGAGAACTCTTTAAGCGTTACTTTTTCATGCTCATCTAAATATTGCAATAGCTTTTTCTCGTTATCAGAATAGGAGATAAGTACACCTGAATTTTTATGGTCTTGTTTTAAAACTTCCAATATTATTCTGCTTGCCAAAACACTTTTATCATCAATCCTAATGTATGCCCACCATTTTTTATTATCGTCTAAAGCATAATGTGGTTTGGTATCGCTTTCAGGAATATTAACCACCAAAACCAGTTTGTCATCAACATAAATTTCTTCGAAGGAAGGTTCTATTGCTGGTTTGCAAAATTGATGTGCAGAAGTAAGTATCATGTATTTTTCTTCTTCTTCTGATTTTACGCCTTTAATTGTTCCATCATCGGCTACGCCAACTAAAAGTTTACCACCTTTATTATTTGCAAAAGCTACGAGGCTTTTTGCAATTTTTTCGGTATTGGTTATGGTTTTCTTAAAATCGAGCCTAACACCTTCGCCTTGCAAAATCAAACTTTTTATACTGGGCATAAAACATCTTAATAAGCAACCGTTGGCGTTTCGCCCTGGTGCAGGTTACGGATATAAACTTCATTCATTACGGTAGCACAAAGCTCACCGCTTTTATTTGTAATTTCCATTGGGTATGCTTTTACAAACTTACCAACTGTTTTTAATGCCAATTCGGCTTCTGCAATCATTTCATCAGTAACATTTATTGTAAAATACAAATGTTCCCGACCAGGTTTTAAATATTGTATCGAAGCACTTTTTAACCAAACCCTAACTTTTAAACCTCTACGTTGCATTAACTGGTCGAACAATAACGCATAAAATGGATCTGTAGCGGCATATATAGTTCCACCAAAGATAGAGCCGTTGTAATTTTTGTTTAAAAAGCTTTTGCTAATTCTTACTGTAGCAGTTTTAAATTCATTCTCAAATTTTTGTACCCAAATGCGCTGAAAAAATAAGGGTGGATATAAGCGCATGACCCATTTTAAAGTATTTTGAGAAATAATCATATATCACTAATATCAGAAAGATTTACCACCTTTTAAAGTTTTAACTTCGATGATTTAGTAATATTTTGGTAATTAAGGTTTGAACTGTAAAGATTGTAATTTCCTTGTTTAATGTAATTTATAATTATCTCTTTTTACAAAATTTACCATTTACACTGGTATCATCTGTAATTTAGGCGCTAAAAATGAGAAAATTTATTTTTATAATTACCTGTCCATCTGTTAGTTAATCACCAATTTTATTATTTTTTATCAAATAATTAAAACCAAATCATGCTAAGGTTGTTGCTTACTGTATATAACAATTAAAACTATGAAAAAATTAATCTTAAGTCTTGCGTTTGCTGGCTCTCTGATGATAGCCACTTCAGCATGCAATTCGTCTAAAAATATGGCTGGTTCAACAGACAGTACAACGACGGATTCAACAGCAACTACAACAACTCCGATGGATACAGCAAAAACTACAACAACTCCACCGGACACTACAAAAACAACAATGCCACCTGATACAACAAAGAAAATGCCTCCAATGTAGGTAACTGAAAGCCACTCTTCACCAAGAGTGGCTTTTATTTTTATAATCTATTTTATTTATTTGTGCTTATTTGTACTTTCAGGCAATTAAACCAAATATTAAATGGATACCCAAATCAAAACAAACAATCGTAATGTCGTTTTCTTAGTTATTGTAGCTGCTCTAGGCTATTTTGTAGATATTTACGATCTTGTTTTATTCTCCGTTGTTCGCGTACAAAGCTTGACAGAAATCGGTGTCCCAGCTGATAGAATGCAGGCAGACGGGTTTACCATTATCAATTCTCAAATGTTTGGCCTCTTATTAGGTGGAATACTTTGGGGCATTTTGGGTGATAAACTCGGTCGCATTAAAGTTCTTTTCGGTTCAATTCTTTTATATTCTTTAGCAAATATTGCAAATGGTTTTGTTGACTCTGTAAATAGTTATGCAATTATTCGTTTCATCGCAGGTATTGGCTTAGCTGGTGAACTTGGCGCTGGAATTACGCTCGTTGCCGAAACAATGGATAAAGAAAAACGTGGTTATGGAACTATGGTTGTGGGTGCCATTGGTTTATTGGGCGCTGCAGTAGCTGCCACCGTAGCATCGGATTATACCTGGCAAACTTCTTATTTTGTAGGAGGCGGAATGGGTTTAGCCCTTTTACTGTTACGCGTTGGTACTTTTGAATCAGGTATGTTTAAGCATGCTGCAAATCAATCAGAAATTTCAAAAGGAAATATTTTCATTCTTTTTAATAATAGAAAGCGATTCTTGAAATATCTGTATTGTATTTTGATTGGTATTCCGCTGTGGTTTGTTGTTGGTATACTAGTGACTTTAGCTCCGGAATTTGGGAAAGCTCTTGGAGCAACCGAGCCGTTAAAGGCAGGAACTGGCATTATGTTTACTTATTTTGGTATAGCAATTGGCGATGTGGTAACCGGTTTTCTATCACAAATGTTAAAATCAAGGAGAAAAACAGTATTTATTTTTCATTTACTGTCTGTTGTGAGTGTTATCGTTTATCTAACTAGTTATGGTTTAAATAGTTCATCTTTCATTTGGATTTGCTTATTCATGGGTTTTTCTGTGGGTTATTGGGCAACTTTTGTAACCATTGCATCAGAACAGTTTGGAACAAACATTCGGGCGACTGTAACTACAACTGCACCGAATTTTGTAAGGGGTGCGCTCATTCCAATGACGATCCTTTTCGAATATTTATCAGAAAAATACAGTTTAATAACTGCAGGTTATCTTGTCATGGCGATCTTAACCATCATTGCTATTTTTGGACTAAGTCAGCTAAAAGAAAGCTTCAATAAAGATTTAGATTATTTAGAAGAATAATCGCTGATCCTAAAAGAGATGTAAATCTTTAATGTCAACAAAATGTACTATAAAAACTTAAATAAGATAAGCTCTATTATTAGCTTTAAATTTGATTTGAAT
The DNA here is from genome assembly GCF_003725795.1 of Pedobacter jejuensis. Classification (GTDB taxonomy): domain Bacteria; phylum Bacteroidota; class Bacteroidia; order Sphingobacteriales; family Sphingobacteriaceae; genus Pedobacter; species Pedobacter jejuensis. Next base: position 352,694 of record NZ_RBEE01000023.1, read on the forward strand.
TAAGAATTTGACCATGTTTAAGGAAGAAGTAGCAGAGCGATATAAGCAAATACAAGATGAAATTTGCAGAGGATTAGAAATTGCAGATGGCAAAGGAAAATTTGAAGAGGAAGTTTGGGAGAGAAATGGTGGGGGAGGTGGCCGTACCAGAATTATGCAAAATGGTGCAATAATAGAAAAAGGCGGTGTAAATTTTTCTGCAGTTCATGGCAAATTGCCTGACGCTATAAAAAAGGCTTTTAACGTAACGGAAGAAGATTTTTTTGCTACGGGTGTTTCCATTGTAATTCATCCAAATCATCCTTTAGTTCCAATAATTCATATGAATATTCGATATTTTGAATTGAATGAAGAAACAAGATGGTTTGGTGGCGGAATTGATTTGACACCTCATTATGTTTTTGAAAATGATGCTCGTTTTTTCCATCATAAATTAAAACAAGCCTGTGATGATTTCAATCCAGAATTTTATTCGAAATTCAAAAGCCAGGCTGATGAATATTTTTTTATTAAGCACCGTGAAGAAACCCGCGGTATTGGTGGAATATTTTATGATAGATTGAAGCCAGATAATACCAACTTATCTTGGCAAGATATTTTAGATTTTTCAATCAATATTGGTGAGACATTTTTGCCAATTTACACTGAACTAATTGACAGAAACCGAGATAAAGATTTTACTGAAATACAAAAGGAATGGCAATATCAGCGTCGTAGCCGATATGTAGAATTTAATTTGGTTTACGATTCTGGAACAAAATTCGGTTTAGAAACCAACGGACGAATTGAATCTATTTTGATGAGTTTGCCACCACAGGCAAATTGGGGCTATAATGTTCAGCCAGAAATAAATTCTGATGAGTTTATAACACAACAATGGCTTAAAAAAGGAATTAACTGGATCTAAAATAAAGTTAAAGGCTGATTTACTTTATGGAATCCGGCCTTTAATTTTCCTATTCGGAAATCGTTTACGATTTCATGAGCTAATCTTGTTGGTTCAGGAATTCGATAATTTCCAATACATTTTTTCATTACATCAAGCGATTGGTGTTGCGTAATTAAATGGCCAGCTGAAATATAAACTGGCGCACAGTTATCTTTTGTTCTAAGTGCAAAACCTAATAATTCTTGATTACTTTTAATTTCTGTTGCACTGTATTTTGCTTTTTCAGGAATATGATTTTCTCCATATAAGATGCTTTTGGCACAACCTATAGTGGATTGATTTGCTAAAACTCCGAAATGTGAAGCAACACCCATGCGCCTTGGATGTAAAATCCCATTTCCATCTAAAACAACAACGCTGGGTTTATCCAGAATTAAATCCCAAACTTTTAATAATGCCGGAACTTCTCTAAATCCCAAAAATCCTGGCTCGTGTGGAAACGTAGTTTCAAAACTTTCTATTGCATAATTTATAAGCTTAAGTTCTGGGTAACTTAAAATAACAATTCCTGCATACATGGTTGTACTGCCTTTATCAAATGATATATCAGCGCCAGCAATCGTTGCAATATTGTTCACTGGGATAAAACTCAAGTGCTTGGCAAGATCGTTTTGTAATTGAATCGCATCAGCAAAAGAAAAATTATCGTACATATTTAGATAACCTTATTATGTAATAAAAAGTTTAAGTCTGGTGGTACAAAAATTAAATGATTTGTCTTATAATTAATATTATGTTAAGTTGTATATTTTAAAACCCCTATCTTAACTATTTCGGTATTGCTAAAGCTCCTGAAGTTTGCGATTTAATTCTTGCACTTTGTCTTGTGCTTTTTTACGAGTGTAAATTTCAACAAGCAATTGTACAGTCTGCTTGTCGTTAGGATTAATTTCATTGGCACGAAGTAATGCAAATTGTGCTCTGTTAATTAATGAACTGTATTGAACATTCTTATCCGCATCAGATTTTTTTAATGCGTCGTTAGCCGTATTCACATAAGCTAGACCCAGTTGGTATAATGCGTCAAAATAATTTTGGTCAGTTGCTAAAGCTTTATTGTACGCTAAAATTGCTGTTGAGTTATTCCCGCCAACTTGTTGCAAATATCCATATAGAAAAAATAAAAGCTTATTTCCTTTTTCAACCTTTAAGTTATTTTCAATTAAACTCTGAGCCTTAGTAAAGTTTTCGGTATCCAGTAATAAATTTATATAATCGTTGGTTAAATAATGATTGTATGGATTTAATCTTAAACCATCTTCTAAAGTTTTTATAGCATTTTCATTATCATATTTAGATAAGTAGAGTTGCGCCATTTTTTGAAATACAGCCGGGTTTTTAATGCTATCTTCTTTTGCTCGCTTAAAGTATTTTAAAGATTCATCATATAACTGTACATTCTGAGCACAAATAGCTGTATTTAAGGCTAAGGTAGAATCACCAGGAAAATTATCACTTACTTCTCGCAAATCATCTAAAGCTTCTTTAAAGTCGTTATTGAAATATGACAGGTTGCCTCGCTCCTGCTTTTTAATCAAAATGTTATGTTCTGAAGCCTTTATTAAACCAGATGGATCCTCGTATTTATCTAAGCTATTGGCTTTTTTTATGGCTACAACTGCTGTGTCAAAATATTTGAAAGATGCAGTAGCATCTGTTTCTATCAATGCAGCATAAGATGTTAGGTATGATTTTATAGCCCAGGTTTCGGTCCAGTTTTTTGTTTTACTATCCTTATCAGCAGATTCTATTGCCTTTAACCCTTCTGAGATAATGCCTAGTTGTTTTTTGGGTTCATCTTTGCCTGCAAAAGATGCTTGTAATTTCCCAACAGCATTTCTTGCTATCAGCATCTGGCTTTTTTGCGAAAATCCTTTAAATGATAATAATACAAAAGCTACTATAAGAATTCGGGAACAATATTGCATAATATATTTAATGATACAATCGTAAAAATAAACATAAAAAAAAGAGCCCCGAAATTTCAGAGCTCTTTTTGATTGGAAAAACGATTATTGTTTAGGCAAAGCGTCTAAACGTTTTTTAATTTCATCGTAATTTTTAGTATCATTTCTAAATGCATAAATGGTTTTAAGCGTCTCTAAAGCGCCAGCATTTTTTGGATCAGCATCTAAGGCTTTTTTGTAATAAGGAACAGATTTATCTAGTAAGCCGTTCATTTTTGCAGTTATTTCGTTAAATTCTTTAACTTTTTTCGCATCGATTTTGTTGCGGTCTGCTTGCATTTTTAATGCCTGACTAAAATAAATATTACCTAATAATACTTGATATGCAGGATTATTTGGTTCTTTAGCCGCTAAGGTGTTCAGCATTTGTTCTGATTTTGCAGCATCACCTTTATCAATGTAGATTTGAGTTTCTGTTTTAATAAAGTTTGGATCTTCAGGGAACTTTGCAGCAGCTTCTTTAATCAAAGCCAAAGCAGCAGTAGTATCTTTTTGCTTGCTAAGTACTATGCCAATAATCTCTCCGTATAAGTCTTTAGATTGTGGCGAATTAAGCGATATTACCTTTTTGAATTGAGTAATTGTGTTTGGATAATCATCCAAATTCCTAGCAGCAATACCGGCGTTTAAATACATTGCTGTATCTGCAGGATTTATAACTGTCGCTTGAACAAACTTACCATAAGCAGTTTTATAATCTTTTTTATTGTAAGCCAAAACACCAGCATTTCTTACCGCATTAGCAATATTGTTTTCCGCTAAAGTGATATTTTCTTTCTCAGTACCTTTCGTGTCAATTGTTTTAGCCTGAGCAACTGCATCCATAGCAATCTTTAAATTTGCATCAGAATTTTGCGCATTAACTGTATCAATTAAAGCAGCAGATGAAGCAAATAAAGCACGATATGACCATGCTTCGGGCATAATTTTAGATTTTTCATCAGCAATTGCTTTGTCAGTATGAGCTAAACCTGCTGAAATGGTTTCTAATTTTTTAGCTACCGGAACGGAAGCACTTTGGCCCGTAATCTGGAATATTCCCCAAGCTTTCTTTGCCTCGGTAACTTCACCTTTCTGAGCAAATACAGAGCTAACTACACCTGCTAAAACTATACTTAAAACTACTCTTTTCATAAAATTATTATTCTATTCTTAATTATTGGATTAATTTTCGTCTTCCTCTTTATTATCTTCTGCATCAGCTTCTTCGTCTGTATCTTCAGCTTCTGGAGTGGTATCTGCTTCTACTTCTTCGCCATCTTTTACCAACACATCTTCTAAATCAATTGTTTCCTCTTCATCCTCTTCGTGGTCAATTTTAGTTACCGAAGCAATTTCATCATCACCTTTTAAAGATATTAAACGAACACCTTGAGTTGCTCTACCCATTACCCTTAAAGCTGAAACGGGAATCCTGATAACAATACCAGAACGATTGATAATCATTAAATCTTCACTATCGGTAACGTCTTTAATGGAAACTAATTGTCCTGTTTTTTCGGTAACATTTATGGTTTTAACACCTTTACCACCACGGTTTGTAACGCGATAATCTTCAATATCCGTACGTTTTCCATATCCCTTTTCTGATACTACTAACACCGTAACTTCAGGATTGTTTATGGCAATCATTCCAACAACCTCATCTTTATCATGTGCAAGCCTAACGCCACGTACGCCTGTAGCAGTTCTGCCCATCGGGCGAACGGTGCTTTCGTTAAAGCGAATTGCTCTTCCAGAACGTAAAGCCATTACAATTTCGCTCGATCCATTGGTTAAACATGCTTCTAAAAGCACATCGCCATCGTTAATGTTTATTGCATTTATTCCGTTAACACGAGGACGAGAATATGCTTCCAGAGAAGTTTTCTTAATGGTACCTTTCTTAGTACACATGATGATGAAATTGTTCTCTAAATATTCCTGGTCTTTTAAATTTTTAACCTTTATGTAGGCTTTAATTTTTTCTTCTTTTGGTATATTGATGATGTTTTGTATCGCTCTACCCTTACTCGTTCTAGAACCTTCCGGAATTTCGTAAACCCTTAACCAGAAACATCTTCCGGCTTCTGTAAAGAATAACATGTAATTATGGTTGGTGGCAATAAGCATGTGTTCAATAAAATCTTCATTTCTTGAATTACTACCTTTTGAGCCTTTACCACCTCTACCCTGCGCTCTAAATTCTGTTGCTGGCGTACGTTTTACATAACCTTCATGTGAAATGGTGATTACAACTTCTTCATCATCGATGAAATCTTCCATGCTCATGTCTTCAGCTGAATGAACGATAGTTGTTCTACGCTCATCACCAAATCTCTGACGGATATCTGCCAATTCATCTTTGATGATTTGCATACGCAAACCTTCATCAGCTAAGATAGATTTCAAATGCTCAATAGTTTTCATTAATTCAGCATATTCATCCTTAATTTTATCTCTTTCTAGTCCTGTTAAACGACGTAAAGTCATATCCAGAATGGCACGAGCCTGGATGTCGCTCAAACCAAATTGCTCCATTAAGCCAACACGTGCTTCGTCTGGTGTTTCTGAAGCACGAATTAATTTAATAACTTCATCTAAATGATCTAAAGCAATTAAATAACCTTCTAAAATATGTGCTCTTTTCTCCGCTTCTGCTAATTCATATTTTGTACGGCGAACAATTACATCATGACGATGGTCTACAAAATGCACAATTAAATCTTTAAGATTTAGCATCTGAGGACGACCTTTTACCAATGCAATATTATTTACACTGAAAGAGGTTTGTAAGGCTGTATATTTATATAGGTTATTTAAAACAATTGATGCATTTGCATCACGTTTAATTTCGTAAACAATGCGGATACCATCTTTATTAGATTCATCACGAATATTAGAAATTCCCTCTAGTTTTTTCTCGTTAACCAGTTCAGCAGTACGCTCAACCATATTGGCTTTATTTACCTGATATGGAATTTCGGTAACGATGATTACTTCACGATCTTTAACATTTTCAATTTCGGCCTTAGCACGCATAACAATACGACCGCGACCAGTTTCAAATGCTTCTTTAACACCATTATAGCCGTAAATGATACCACCTGTAGGGAAATCAGGGGCTTTTACAAACTTCATTAATTCCTCAATAGTGATATCTCTGTTATCGATATAACTTACAACACCATCAATCACTTCGGTTAGGTTGTGTGGCGCCATATTCGTGGCCATACCAACCGCAATACCCGAAGAACCATTAACTAAAAGGTTGGGTATTTTAGCTGGTAAAACTGTTGGTTCTTGTAAGGTATCATCAAAGTTTAACTGGAAATCTACCGTATCTTTATTGATATCGGCAAGCATTTCTTCAGCTATTTTAGCGAAACGTGCTTCCGTGTAACGCATCGCAGCCGGCGAATCACCGTCGATGTGTCCGAAGTTTCCTTGTCCATCTACCATTGGGTAACGTAAACTCCAATCCTGAGCCATACGTACCATGGTAAAATAAACCGATGCATCACCATGTGGGTGATATTTACCCAAAACCTCACCTACAATACGGGCAGATTTTTTATGTGGTTTATTACTTGTTACACCTAAATCGAGCATACCATATAAAACACGGCGGTGTACCGGTTTTAATCCATCGCGTACATCAGGCAAAGCCCTTGATACGATAACCGACATTGAATAGTCAATGTAAGCCGATTTCATTTGCTCTTCAATATTTATTTGAATGATTTTGTCGTTTTGCTGATTTTCTAAATCTTCTGCCATAAATTATTATTCTCGCTATTAAAAACGATATTTAAAAAAGGTATTATTATAACCTTGCGAATTTAACAAAATTATGCCGAATTAAGGCATTGTGGAAAAGTTTTGACTATTAAGGTAGGTTTTGAGATGGCTGCTTTTTTATACGTTCTTACAGTGATGTTTAAATGATTTTAAATCATCCATAATTTTGTTTATTTATGATTCTTATTCTAGTGATTCAAATAAAATCTTGATTTAATATTGTTTCTGATACTTTTGTGTATCAATCTAATTAATAATGGCCAAGCAAAAAAAATCAGCAATGGTATTTATCATGATAACACTCCTGATAGATTTTACAGGTTTTGGAATTATAATACCTGTTTTACCTAAGCTAATTCAAGAATTTACAGGCGGTAGTGTCAGTGTTGCTGCAGATTATGGAGGCTATTTAATGGTAGCATTCGCTTTGGCGCAATTTATATTTTCACCAATTATGGGTGGATTAAGTGATCAATATGGTAGAAGACCAATCTTATTGTTTTCATTATTTGGATTAGGGATAGATTATATTTTCCTTTCGTTTGCACCTTCCATCTTTTGGTTATTTATAGGTAGGATAATCGCAGGTGTTACAGGGGCTAGCTTTACAACAGCTATGGCATACATCGCCGATATTTCTGAACCTGAAAAGAAAGCTCAAAATTTTGGTCTGGTTGGAGCAGCTTTTGGCGTTGGTTTTATTTTAGGTCCGGTTATAGGTGGTATATTTAGCACATTTGGATTGCGTGTTCCTTTTATGATATCAGCCGGCTTAGCATTAATTAACTGGCTGTACGGCTATTTTATTCTACCAGAATCTTTAGCAATTGTAAACCGTAGAAAATTTTCATGGAAACGAGCAAATCCAATTGGTTCATTTATCAATGCATCCAAATACCCGGCAATTTTGGGTTTGCTAGCTACACTCCTACTATTATATGTAGCAAGCCATTCGGTACAATCAAACTGGTCTTATTATGTTATTGAAAAATTTAAATGGGATTCGACCATGATTGGATATTCTTTAGGTGTAGTTGGTTTGATGGTTGCAATTGTTCAGGGTGGTTTAATCAGGGTAATAATTCCAAAAATCGGTAATAGGAAAGCCATTTACTTTGGCTTAATACTTTATGTTATAGGTTTCGTCTGTTTCGCGTTTGCGGCAAATGGATTTATGATGATGCTATTCATTATCCCTTATTGCCTTGCAGGTATCGGTGGACCAGCCATGCAAAGTATAATTTCCAATCAAGTACCCGAAAATGCCCAAGGCGAAATTCAAGGAATTACCACAAGTTTGCAAAGCTTAGCTGCCATAATCGGTCCTTTTTTGGCAAGCCATATTTTCGTTTATTTTATTCAGGATGGAACACCACTATATTTTCCTGGCGCACCATTTATTTTAAGTGCATTTTTAACTTTAATAGGATTATTTATAGCGATAAGAGCATTAAGGAAATATCATTAATTAGCAGGATTTAAAATTTTGTATTCATTGTAGGCCATTACTACGTTAAACACTAATAATACTATTCCTTCGTAATTAATTTTTTCATCTAAGTTTAATTTGAAAATTACTGAGGATAAAGTGATAAACAGTATCAATCCCACAGAGATAAAAAAAGATACTCTAAAAGTTTTTAATAGTAAAGATAATCTAAATAAGGTATTTCTTTTAAAAATTTTTGGTGCATTTATTAGTTGTACGATGCTTGTGATTATAAAAAAGGCGATAAGTACTAAAAATACGTTTGATAACATTCCACTGTTAAGTGGTGGAAGAACCAATAATTTTTGCTGAATAAAAACCCAAATAACTATAATACACAATCCTAATTCTAAAAGTTGCCAGTTCTTATTGGTTATTAACCATCTCATGATCGGATTTGGTTCCTTTTGCATAGCATAAGTTAGCACTGTTTTAGTTTTTTCTGAAATTGGTGTAAAGGGATTTAAAATGCTAATAATGAATACTAAAATCGATAGAAAGAATTGGAAAATGCCATCACTAACTAAAATATGTATCCCATTGCTTGTAAGTACTGTACTCGTAAGAACAGAAAGAAGTAATAAAACAACGATTAACGAGTGAAATAGAAATGGATAGTAATTTAGTATTACATTTTGCTCTGCAACATAATGTAAGGGTGTATTGTTATCCTCCTCTATCTTAAATTTTTTAACCAGATTTACAACAACGAACAAAAGAAATATCGGAAAAAAAAACATATTAAAGGGTATAGTATTTATTGAATATATTGTTTAAAGCAACTCATTTGCCAAATTAGCCAGCTCGCTCCTTTCGCCTTTATGCAAAGTAATGTGTGCATAAAGTGGGTGATTCTTAGCGTTTTCGATTAGATAAGAAAGTCCGTTGCTTTCAGAATCAAGATAAGGCGTATCAATTTGATAAATATCTCCTGTAAAAATGATTTTTGTATGCTCACCCGCTCTCGAAATTATTGTTTTAACTTCATGAGGGGTTAAATTTTGGGCTTCATCTATAATGAAGAAAATCTTTGTTAAAGTTCTACCTCTGATAAAAGCTAGTGGCGCAATTGCTATTTTCTCTGTTGCAACTAATTCATCAATTTTTGCAGACATTTTATCATCTGCGCTAAACTGCTCTTTAATAAAACGTAAGTTATCCCAGATTGGAGACATGAAAGGATCTGTTTTAGATTTTGCATCTCCAGGAAGAAATCCAATATCCTTATTGCTTAACGAAACTATTGGTCGGGTAATGTAAATTTGTCTGAAATCTTTTCGTTGCTCAAGCGCACTTGCTAATGCTAAAAGTGTTTTCCCTGTTCCAGCATTGCCTTGTATGCTAACCAATTTAATATCATCATTCAACAAAGCATGAATTGCAAAAGCTTGTTCGGGGTTTTTTGGTTTAATTCTAAAAATCTCATCAGAGTAAACTTCTGTGAGCGTTTTTTTAGCATGGTTGTAAAAAGCGTTAATCGTTTTTCTTTTATTTTTAAGGATATAAAAATGATTGGCTTTTTTTGATGGTAAATCAGCCTCATCAACATCGATTTTATGATTGTGCTTCAGTTTATCAATTAGTGTTTCTGAAAATGCATTAAGTTCGGTTTTACCTGCATATAATTCATCAACATTTTTTATTTTACCTGTTTCGTAATCTTCAGCATTTAAGTTAAGAGCCTTTGCTTTTAATCGTAGGCAAATATCTTTTGAAACTAATATAACTTTCTTATCAGGATTTTCCTCTTTTAGGCTTAAAGCTGCATTTAGAATTTTATGATCGGTTTTGCCCACTCCGAAAATCTCTTCAGCATTAGTTTTTAAAGGCTTTTCGTTTAACACGACTTTGAATTTGCCCAGATTGGGTGAATCCAAATTTACCCAATCGTTTATCAGTTGTTGTTTCGATGCTATATCAATTAGCCTGATAAAACTTCTAGCTTCAAAGTTTCTGGTATCGTTACCACTTTTAAAATTATCTAGCTCTTCTAAAACCTGAATGGGTATGGCTACATCGTGCTCGTGAAAATTATTAATGGCATCGTGATCGTACAAAATCACAGAGGTATCTAGTACAAATATTTTTTTTGACGAGTTGATGTTTGATTTAACTTTTTTTGCCATTTGTAAATTTAAGATATCTTTGGTAAATCACCAGCTAAAAAATTTTCTCGCAATGGATAACTAATTTTTCTGCGTAACCTGCCGGAGAATATTACTCTAGAAAATTTCTCCCCCTGAATTCACAGATTTACGCAGAATTAAGAATCTCTATTTTATCATTTATGAAAAATAATCCAATCAGCGAGAACCCAAAAACTTCTAATGCTGAAGCAATTATAAACCATTTACTTTTCGCACAATTGCTGTCGAAATATCTGAAGAATTAAAATTGACTAATAAACCTAATTTTAAATTTAATAATTTTAGATATGTAAGCACCTGTTTGTGATGAACAGGCAAAAGATTCTCTACAGATTTTATTTCAATCAGTACTAAATTCTCTATCAGTAAATCTATTCTGTAGCCAGCATCAAAAATAATCCCATTATAAATTATTGGTAAGAATACTTCTGATTGAACCTCTAAACCTTCCTCTCTAAGTACATGCAATAAAACAGCGTGATATGCTGATGCTAAAAGACCTGGTCCAAGAGCCTTATATACGCTGTAAATGCATCCCCTTACAAGGTAAGAAATTTGATTTTCATCCAAATAATTCTGATTAATTAATTTGGGATGATAAAGAATGGGGATTATCTAAAAACAAAAGCGGGGTTCTTCTTCTTTCGATTCAGTTCCCCGCTTTAACTTTTATAACAACCGTAGTCGCTAAAAAAGCATCTATTACATCTGTAAATTGAATTTCTTCGATATTACTTGGTTTTACAACTTTTGTAAATCTTTAAGAAATTATTTCTGATAGCAACATTCCGTAAAATAATGCCATTTTCAATAATGTCTGCTAAGCCTTTTGATTTTCTGATGTTTCCATCTTTCGATTTCTTCATTCATATTTTATTGGTTTAACCCGCTAAAAACAATCTATTCTTATTAAGATAATTCGAAAAATTTTCCCTTTCGGTTCTATTTCTCTTTTGAATTTTCTTATCAGACTTTCAAATTACTCCGTATTTGATATAATCTAATATAGGCTGTAAATGACTATTTTTCAATATAAATATTGTAGTTTTTTTGAACATAGTTATTAACCTCAATATCAAAGTTATAAACAGTTAAATTGTAGGAATTTGGCCTATAACGTAATTAAATAAAGAACCATTAATGTTATTAACATTTGGGTGTAATTAACTTATTAACAATAACTTAAAAAAATAGCAATCAATTATAGTACGATTTAAGCCTAAAAACTAAAATATAATAGAAAAGTTAAAATAAATCCTGCAACAAAAGCCTTTGTAATATGTTATTTTTGCAATCATGCAAATAAGGCAACCCATAAGAAATGTACAAGATTTTTTGCTTAGCACATACTTTGCAGATGGGTTGCGTATAACTGTTGGTGTTTTATTGCCTTCGTTAATTTTAGCACAGTTTGGAATGCTAAAGTATGGCATGACTCTATCTCTAGGGGCATTATGTGTTAGTGTTGTAGATACACCCGGACCAATGGTTCACAGACGAAATGCTATGTTGGTTACAACAGGTTTAATTTTCGTTTTCTCGATCTTAACAGGATTAACAAACAAAAGCCATTATTTTATTGGTTTTTTATTAGCTATATCGAGTTTTGTTTTCTCCATGTTTTACATTTATGGAGTTAGGGCCGCCGCAATTGGTACTGCTACTTTATTAATAATGGTTTTGAGTATTGATGATGTTCGCCCTTGGCAAGAAGTCATCATTCATTCATTAATGGTTTTAGCAGGTAGTTTATGGTACACCGCATTAAGTTATTTCGTATATAGGCTTCGACCTTTTCGTTTGGTGCAACAAGCCTTAAGTGAATCTATTTTTGAGGTAGCAGAATTCTTACGGGAAAAAGCCAAATTTTATCACCGCAATAATAATTATGATAAGACTTACGCAGATTTGCTTCAACTACAAGTTTCTGTACACGAGAAGCAAGACGCGGTTAGAGAATTATTATTTAAGACACGCGAAATTATTAGAGATTCTACGCCTGAAGGAAGGTTTTTAATGCTCGTTTTTGTAGATATGGTTGATTTATTTGAACAAGTAATGTCAACCTATTACAATTACAAGCAACTTCACGAACAATTTGATGCAGCAGGAATTTTGCCAGATTATGAAATGGCAATTAAACGAATTTCTTATGCATTAGATGATATTGCTTTTGCCTTGAAAAGTGGTGGAACACCTGTTGTTACTAAAAGGTTATTAATTGAAATAGAAAAATTGAAAATCAAAATAAACGATTTTGAGAAAAACAATGACAAAAAGCAGTTCAGCACCTCTGGTATTATAGCTTTAAAAAATATAGAAGTTAATATTGAAAATATTCTTGGTCGGGTTAAAACGATAAACAGTTATTTTAAACTTAGGAATAGCAAAGAAATTCGCAAAGCTGAAGTAGATACAGAGAAATTTATTACTCGTCAAAAATTCGATTTTAATCTTTTTACAGAAAATTTAACTTATAGTTCATCAACTTTCAGGCATTCTTTAAGGGTTACCGTGGTAATGCTTCTAGGTTTTATTATTTCGCAACTCTTAAATTTCTCTCACAGTTACTGGATATTGTTAACCATCCTTGTTATATCAAAACCAGGCTTTAGTTTAACCAAACAACGCAATTATCAAAGACTAATCGGAACTACTGTTGGTGCTTTTATTGGAATGGGCGTATTAACTTACATACATGATAGAAACTCATTATTCGCTATTTTACTGATTTGTATGATTGGCTGTTACAGCTTTCAAAGGAAGAATTATGTGGTTAGCGTGCTGTTTATGACACCCTATATTCTCATTCTTTTTGATTTTCTTGGAATGGGTTCTTTGGCATTGGCAAGAGAAAGAATTTACGACACTTTCATTGGTTCAGGCATAGCACTTCTAGCCAGTTATTCTTTGTTCCCGACTTGGGAGCATGAAAAACTTAAAGAAGCTATGGTTAATATTTTAAAAGCAAATAAGGCTTATTTTGAACAAGTTGTTAGGTTATACTTTGAAAAAAGTTACAATCGCACAGATTATAAATTGGCAAGAAAAGAAGTATATGTGAGCACTGCAAACTTGGCTTCATTATTTCAAAGAATGTTTTCAGAACCAAAAAGCAAGCAACTTTTTATTAAGGAAGTTCATCAATTTACAGCTTTATGCCATTTAAGTTCCTCGTATATGGCAACTTTATCACTTTACAATAAGGAGCATGATTTCCACTTCGAAAATTTTGAAGCATTAAAACCAGTTGCTAACAACACAATTTATTTATTGGATACCTGTATTAATAATTTGGAGAAAGGACAAAATACAGTTGAAAATGTTCCGCTTATTCGATTAAACGATAACACTTTAAATATTAAATCAGGTGAGGATTTGGTTCCAGAACAGTTTGATTTGATTCAGAAAGTTGCTTATGATTTATATAAACTATCTGTTAAAATTAAGATTTAGTTAATTATTGATAATCAGTATTTTAATAAAATTAGCCACACTATAAACCCATCAATTAAAACAAAGCCGTTTGCTAGTTGTTCCAATAGCTTACAATATATAAAATTATGGAAAAGCTATATACGGCTGAAGTTACAGCCACAGGTGGAAGAGACGGACATATTAAATCGAGCGATGGTCAGTTAGATTTTGAACTAAGAAAACCTAAAGAAATGGGTGGTCAAGGTGGCGCTACAAACCCAGAGCAATTATTTGCTGCTGCATGGGGACCATGTTACCTAGGCGCTTTAGGTTCAATTGCAGAAAGAGCTGGTGTTGATGTGAGTGAAGCAAATGTTAACGTTTTGGTTTCTTTCAATCAAGATGGAAATGCATTTGTATTATCCGCAGATTTAGACGTACACATTCCTGGTATTTCTCAAGAGGAAGCACAAGAATTAGCTGAAAAAGCACATAAAGCTTGTCCTTATTCAAAGGCAACAAAAGGCAATATAGAAGTTAGAATAACAGCAATTTAGTTATTGCAGCGTTATTACAAAAAAAATCAGGCTGTATTATTAATTCCAAATATTAAACGATTGGATTAATAATACAGCCTTTTTCTTTGCTACAAAAATTTATATAGATTCTTCCTGCAACAATTTAGTATTTTCTGGTCGCCCGTTTTTAAAGGCATCTCTGGTTTTTAATCCTAATAATTCAAACATTGCCATATCATCTACAAATGCAGGATTTGGTGTAGTTAATAATTTATCGCCAGCAAAAATAGAACTTGCTCCAGCCATAAAACAAAAAGCTTGCTCTAAAGTGCTCATTTCATTTCTTCCTGCAGATAAACGTACAACAGAGTTTGGCATTACAATCCGAGCTGTAGCAATCATTCTAACCATATCCCAAATTGGTACTCTCGGTTGATTTTCTAATGGCGTGCCTTTAACAGGCACCAATGCATTTACCGGAACTGATTCAGGGTGTTTCTCCATATTAGATAGCGTTTGAAGCATAGAAACTCTATCTTCTACCGTTTCACCTAAACCAATTATTCCACCGCTACAAACTGTTAATTTTGCTTTTCTAACATTTTTGATGGTATTTAATCGGTCATCATAAGTACGGGTGGAAATTATTCTTTTGTAGTCATCTTCAGAGGTATCGATATTATGGTTATAAGCGTATAAACCTGCATCTGCTAAACGTTGTGCCTGGTTTTCAGTTAGCATGCCTAAAGTACAGCAAACTTCCATATCCATATCATTAACAGCTTTAACCATTTCAATTACGCGGTCAAAATCGCGGTTGTCGCGTACTTCTCTCCACGCTGCACCCATACAAAGGCGAGATGCTCCACCCTCTTTCGCTTTAACTGCGGCGTTAACAACCTGGCTTACCTGCATTAAAGGCTGTACTTCCAATTCTGTATGGTATCGTGCTGCTTGCGGACAATAAGAACAGTCTTCTGCGCAACCACCTGTTTTAATGGAGATTAATGAACTTACCTGTACTTCATTGTAATCTTTATTTGCTCTGTGGATGCTGGCGGCTTCATAAACCAAATCTAAAAATGGTCTGTTATAAATTTCTAATATTTCTTCTTTGCTCCAATCGTGTCTGGTAGTTTGCATTGTCGGGTCAGGATTTTTTGGATATAAGGTTTAACATGGTTATATTTTCATAATTCGCGATTGATTAAGCAACCTAAAAATACTTAAATCAATATGAACACCAATTATTATAGTAAAAGTTTACTGGCTAGGCCTAAAATAAGCATAAAGCCAAAAACATCGGTAAAAGTAGTAATAATTATAGATGATGCAATGGCAGGATCGATACCAACACGCTTCAAAATTAGCGGAATTCCGGCTCCGGTTATACCTGCAATCACCAAATTACCCGTCATTGCCAGAAAGATAACTAAGCCTAACATTGGATTGCCATCAAAAAAATATGCGAAAAGAAATACAATTAATCCATTTGCGGCACCATTGATTAAGCCAACTGTAAATTCTTTCAAAACTGTTCTATAAGATTGTTTATCAGATAAATCATAAAGTGATATACGACGAACAGTTACCGCTAAAGCCTGGGTTGCAGCATTGCCTCCCATACCTGCAATTATTGTCATGTATGCTGCAAGCGAAGGAATTAGTTTTATGGTTGGATCAAAATAACGAACAACTGATGAGGCTAGAAATGCCGTTCCTAAATTAATAACCAGCCATGGCAAGCGAGATTTTACAGCCTCAACCCAATTACCACTTAATTCTTCATCTTCAGAAACACCAGATATTTTTAAGATATCTTCTGTACTCTCCGCTTCCATTACATCGATAACATCATCGAAGGTTACGCGACCTAATAATTTTTGGTGTTCATCTATAACAGGAATACTGGTTAAATTGTATTGAGAAATTAAATTAGCTACTTCCTCCTGGTCTGTATCGGGATGAACATAAACTGCATCTGTTTTAACCAATTCGGTTAATTGAGCGTTATGTTTTGCTTTGATAATATCTTTTAAAGATACAATTCCTTTGAAAATATCATTCTCGTCAACAACGTAAATGGTATAAAACTCTTCCATTTCTTCGCTTTGGCGGATAATTTCATCAATTGCATCTTTTTTAGTGAGATTAATGTTAACACAGATTAAATCTGTATTCATCAAGCCACCGGCAGTTTTTTCGTCGTAAGTTAAAAGATTTCGAATGTTGGATGCATCCTCTTCATTTAAATCTTCTAAAATTTCCTTCTGCTCATGGTCTTCCAGTTGCGAAATAATATCCGTTGCATCATCATAATCTAATTCTTCGACAATTTCGGTACGTTTATCAGGATGCATTTGAAATAGCAGATCCTCCGGGTGAGATTCCTCATCCATTTCAGAAATAATTTCTGACGCTATTTCGGCTGGTAATAAATTGATAATGTATTGCTGCTCAGATTTATCTAAACGCTCAAATAGAATTGCAATTTCTGACGCATGGTAATCTTCTAAAACGGTTTTTAAGGTTTCATCACCAGCTAAAATTGCATTTTTAACTTTAAGTACGTCGCTTTTATCTATTTCGAATGATTGCATTAATTGCCTGATCTAAAAGCCCTAATCTACTAATATTAAATATTTCATCTTGAAAATTCGAATATTAAATATTTAATCAATTATCCTATTCTTCAAATCCATTTTTGAATGAAGAATTCTAACAACGAAAATTTCTTTCGATGAAATTATTTTATAGAAAATGATATGTTCTAATATTTTAAAACCTAGCAGATCTTTGTCTACTTCGTTATATTTTCTGCCAATTTCAGGCTTGATTGAGAGTTGATCACAACAATCTATAAGTTGGTGATAGTATTTATCAGCTTGAATTTCAGACCATTTATCATAGGTGTAATTCCAAATAGCAGTTAAATCTTCAACGGCCTTGTTCGACAAAGAAAATTTACCCATTCTTTATCTTTATTGCTTTCATAGCTTTAAGATGTTCTTCAGGATTAAAATCATGTGCTGCACCACTATCTAATCCAGCTTTTATTGCATTTTTTAATATTGAGATTCTATGTTCTTCTTCTTCCAGCAGCCTCAATCCTGCACGAATAACTTCACTTGCATTTTTAAATCTTCCTTCGGCAATTCTATCTTCAACAAAACTTTCAAAATGGTTTCCTAAAACCATAGATGTATTTCTTCCCATTGTAATTTGCTCTTCAATTAAAGGTACCAAAATTTGGTACAATTGCAAAAGTTTTATTTAAACCAACCGCGTCTCCAAAAGTATATCACCTGAACAATGGCAATAACCAACATAACCAACCACGTATACAAATAACCATGTTCGGCATATAGTTCGGGCATGTTATCTTTTAAGATTTTTCCGGTCACAGGGTCTTCCCTACTAAAATTCATTCCGTAAATACCGGCAATAAAGGTTAGCGGAATAAAAATTGATGAAATGATTGTTAACACCTTCATAATTTCATTCATGCGGTTGCTAATGATAGAAAGGTTCATGTCAATATTTGCCGATGCAATTTCCTTTAACGATTCAATAAAATCGATTATTTGAATGCAATGGTCGTAAGCATCTTTAATATAGGTTTTAGTTAAATCGGTAATTAAGCTGCTATCGGTTCGCAGAATGTCATTCAATTTATCACGCTCGGGCCAGGTTACTTTTCTAATCGTAATTAATGAGCGCTTAATTCCCTGTGTATCATACATTATACGCTTGTCAGGATTATCAAAAAGCCTGTCTTCTATTGCATCCAATTCCTCGCCCCAATGGTTTAATAGTGTAAAATAATTATCTACAATAACATCCATTATGGCATACATCAAGTAACTTGCACCTCCAATTCTAATGTTTCCTTTCCCTACTTCCAATCGTTTTCGAACCGGGTTAAAGCAGTCTTCATAATTTTCTTGAAAAGTGATTAAACATTTTGAGGTAAGTATAAAAGATACCTGATCATTACATAATTGATTTTCTTCACTCAAATACAAATGTCTGCTTACCGCGAAAACGTAGTTATCGCTATCATATTCATCCAATTTTGGCCGCTGGTATGAACTTGTTATATCTTCTAAAACTAACCTACTGATGTTTAATTTTTCATATAAAGTTTCAAAGATATTCGGATCGGCTAAACCTTTAATATCAAACCAATAGTAAAAATCCGTATTTTCTGTAAGCTTATCAATGTTATCTATATTTTCTAACTCTTCTTTTTTATATGTCTTTGCGTTATAAGTATGAAGCGTAATTTTTGGCTTTAAAGCATTTTCATCAATAGTGTACAAACCAGGGCTTGTGCCAGGTTCAGGAACTTTATAATGCTTATGTCGGTTTTTAGGTTTATTCTTTGCCATACTTTATAGGTATAATCGGGCCTGCGGACCTTGATTAAATAATAAATCAACAATGCTTAAATTTGGCATAAATTGATGTCTATCCTCAAAAACCTGATAATAGGGTTTATTGTTTACGTATTCATCATTTTTCTTTGGACTCATCATTTCCCGATAATTTAATTCGGGCTCTAAATCATCAATATATTCTGATGTAAACTTAAAATCAATGCTCAGTTTAAGCTTTTTTGTCAGCCATTCTAAAATCTCAAAATTGTAATCAAACAAAAAATCGTACTTCTTAGTGTAGAAAACAGATAAATCATCCTCATAAAACTCAAAGTAGGCAGAACTTCTGTAGCAGCTTTCTAAACTTAGCCAATGCAGTCGCTGCCAATTAAAATCATAACTAATTTTAACATCTTTTAATGGCGTTCTCATTTTCGAACCACGTACCACTGGAACGGTTATATCTAATTTTCCATTTGGAGAAAATATAGTTGCCCTATTGCGATAGGTTTGCTTTGGAAAGTTCTCAAATTTCTCTAATAAAAAATCGGGATTAAGTTCTTGTATTTTAGAGAAATAGCTAACTGGCGGAAGATAAAATAATGGAAGTATAGCGGTATTTTGCATTTGAAGATATATGTTTGTAATTCAAACGTTTTAAAATTAATGATAAAAAGAGGTTTTGCGCATCTTGGCGTATTTTTTTTATACCTGGTATCTTTGCTTCCTCTTTGGGTATTGTTCTTTTTTGCAAGATTACTATATTATCTTCTTTATTACGTAATTGGTTATAGAAAAAAAGTTGTAAGGTCTAACTTAACAAATTCTTTTCCTGAAAAATCTGCTGCAGAAATTCTAAGGATTGAAAAAAATTACTTTAAATATTTAGCACAACTGATTTTTGAAATTATAGAATTATCAACCATTACTGAGACTGAAACATTAAAAAGAGTACATTTTACGGGTTTAGAACAAGTTGAAAAACACTTTGAAAAAGGTGAAAGTGTTTTAGCCTGTACTGGGCATTATGGAAATTGGGAATTGGGGACATTAGCGTTAGGCCTAAACTTGACAGGAAAAACAATCGTTATTTTTAAACCAATAAATAATAAAATTTTTGAAGCCTGGTTTAATAAATTCCGGACAAAATATGGAAATATCTTTGTGGCAATGAAGCAAACATTAAGAGCTGTAGCTACGTACAAAATTGAGCCAAGTTTGTTATGCTTCGCTAGTGACCAATCGCCAATCGTTTCAGAATATAAACATTTTGTAAACTTTTTAAATCAACCAACTGCAGCTTTATTGGGCGTGGAGAAAATTGCCAAGTCCACTAACCGACCGATTTATTATTTTAAAGTAACCCCAGTAAAAATGGGTTATTACGATGTGGAAGTTTTGCCGATGTGCTCAAATCCATCACTAACTGCTGATGGAGAGATTACCAGTTTACATTTTGAGTACTTAGAAAAAATAATTAAAGACAAACCTGAATTTTGGCTTTGGAGCCACAAACGCTGGAAATTTAAACCTGAATTAAATAATACATGAGCCCATCAGTAGCGGTTGTAATTTTAAACTGGAACGGAAAATCATTTCTTAAAGAATTTTTACCTGGAGTATTACTGTCTGAATATGACAGTCTGCAAGTTGTCGTAGGAGATAATGGCTCAACCGACGACTCGGTTGAGTTTCTTGAGCAGAATTTTCCAACGGTTAAAATTGTAAAAAATGATGTTAATTATGGCTTTGCTGGTGGTTATAACAAAATTTTAGAACGTGTTGAAGCTGACTATTTTATTCTTTTAAATTCGGATGTTGAGGTTACGCCGAATTGGATAAGACCAGTTATCGATTTAATGCAAAGCGATGATAAAATTGCTGCTGCACAACCAAAAATAAAATGGCAACTCGATAAAAATCAATTTGAATATGCTGGTGCAGCTGGTGGTTTCTTAGATATTTATGCCTACCCTTTTTGCCGCGGACGTTTATTTAACGTTTACGAAATGGATAATAATCAATACAACGAAACTGAAGAAATTTTTTGGGCAAGTGGTGCGGCATTTTTCATCAAAAGTAAATATTGGAAAGAAACAGGTGGTTTAGATGCCGACCTTTTTGCCCACATGGAAGAAATTGATTTGTGCTGGAGGTTGAAGAACTTAGATTATAAAATTGTTTATTGTCCTGATGCTGAAGTTTACCATGTTGGTGGAGGTACTTTGCAAACAGAAAACCCTTTTAAAACCTATTTAAATTTTAGGAATAATCTTATCATCATGCAAAAAAATCTTCCAGCCGGCGATGCAATTTTTCGCATTACCCTAAGGATGTTTATAGATTTTATAGCCTGGTGGCATTTCCTATTATCTGGAAAACCGAAATTTACATTTGCTGTTAGCAAAGGCCACTGGCACTTTATAAAAGATTTGGCTAAAACTGCTGCCAAAAGAAAGCAGCATCAAAAGCCATATTCAGAACATAAGGGAGTTTACAAAAACAGCGTTGTATGGGCATTCTTTATAAAAAAAATCCAGTACTTTTCTAAACTTTAGTTGGGATTTAAAGATTCATCAATAGATTTTTTAATCCATGTCATTGTGTTTGGTGCTAAACCCAAAGTACTAAATTTTATAGTGCCGGTTTTATCTATCACAACATGGGTTGGGTAAGACTTTACGCCATACCTTTCTGCTATATATCGCCCACTATTTACGATGTTATATTTGTAAGGCGTCAGTTTTAAAAAATCTTGCAATTCATATTTATCATCTAAAGCAATCGCTAAAAATATCACATCAGTATTTGTTTTATAACTATCTACCAGGTTGTTTAATTCAGGAATTTCTGCCTTACAAGGCGGACAATTGATAAACCAAAAATTAAGTACAATCACTTTTCCTGTTGCATTTTCTAAATCGTATCTATTGCCATTCATATCAGATGTTTTAAAACCATTAAATTTCGACCCTTCTACAAACGAATCACTAGCTCTTGGTTTTGGCATTTTATCCATCAAAATTTGATGATCTTTATCTGTAAGTTGGTAAATAAGCCATTCTGGCTCGCCATTTTCTGCAACAGTATTTCTACTTTTAATAGAATACTTTCCCGTTCGCAAAAGTTTTTTCCAAATATCAGTAGTGTAAACCATGCCATCTTCACCCCTAACTATCGATTTGTCGTTAAACATTGATGTCTTTTTACCAGCATTTTTTTGAGCGTTACAAAGCAAAGCGAAGAAAATAAGAAAAATAGATAATGTAGATTTTATCATTTTGAGGAGCTGTTAGAATTGATTTTTAATATCTCGCGACAATTAACTTCAGGTGTTGTAAAACAGAAATATCATAATTACTTAGCATTAATCAATATACTTTCTAAGGCTAATCGATATCCAGTCATTCCAAAACCAGTTAAAACGCCTTTGCAATTTTTACCCGTTAAAGAAACATGGCGATATTCTTCTCTAGCATAAATGTTCGATATGTGAACCTCAATTACCGGAGTTTTGATAGCCGCAATTGCATCCGCCAAAGCTACCGAAGTGTGGGTATAACCTCCGGCATTTAAAATAATGCCATCGAAGCTAAAGCCAACTTCATGAAGTTTATTAATCAATTCACCTTCTACATTGCTTTGAAAATATTCTATTTCTACAATGGTGTAAATGTCTTTTAATTCTTTGATATAATCTTCAATGCTCGTATTTCCATAAATAGAAGGCTCACGTACGCCTAGAAGATTTAAATTTGGTCCATTTATAATTTGTATTTTCATTTTATGTTAAGGTAAATTTTATTTCAAGATAATAATGTTTTCTTTCTCTAAATCGCTTTCAATTTTCTTGTATGATTCGACGTTAAATTTGTAACGTTGCAATGTTATTAAAAAAAACTTAAATAGAAACATGCTGTGGCAATCATATACCAAAGGTTTTAAAGCTTATTTAAAATTAGAGCGCTCACTTTCCGGTAATTCTGTTGATGCCTATTTAAGCGATGTTGATAAGTTAAGACAATATTTCAATTCTATTAATGCAACGCCAAACCTAAATGATATCACCATAAGTGACATCAAATCATTTATCAGCTGGCTTCATAATCTTGGAATGTTGGCTACTACACAAGCTAGGGTAATCTCTGGTTTAAAAGCCTTCTTTTCTTTTTTGATGATTGAAGAGGTTATTGAAAACAATCCAACAGCTTTAATCGAAGCACCGAAGCTAATTAGAAAATTACCAGATACTTTAAATATTCATGAGATTAATGCTTTAATCGATGCGATTGATGCTTCAAAACCAGAGGGAATGCGTAATAAGGCTATTATAGAGGTACTTTATGGTTGCGGCTTGAGGGTTAGTGAATTAACAGAATTAAAAATTTCTAACCTTTTTCCACAAATAGAATTTATAAAAGTAATTGGCAAAGGAAATAAAGAGAGATTGATACCAATCGGCGGCACCGCTTTAAAACTTGTAGACATTTACATTACACAAGTTAGGGTTCATGCTAAAATTAAAAAAGGCAATGAAGATTTTATTTTCCTGAATCGGTCAGGTACGAAGCTTTCTAGAATTTCGATTTTTAACCTAATAAAAACTTTAGCCGCCTCAACTGGACTGAAAAAAGCAATTAGTCCGCATACTTTACGCCATTCCTTTGCAACGCATTTAATAGAAGGTGGTGCAGATTTGCGAGCTGTACAAGAGATGCTTGGACATTCAAGCATCACAACAACCGAAATTTATACACACATAGACAGAGATTATCTACGGGAAGTAATTACTCAATTTCATCCCAGGGCTTAAGGGTTAGTCCTTGCTAAAACCATACGGTCTTTTCCTTGCATGTCTTTTCTTAACTCTATGTTCTTAAATCGTTTATCCATTAATATTTGAAGCGTTTCTACCCATAAATATTCATTAATTTCAAAGAACAAATAACCATTAGGATTTAGGTTTTTTAAGGCAAAATCAGAAATGGCATCATAAAATATTAATGGATTTTCATCGCTCACAAATAGGGCTAAATGTGGTTCATGAGCCAATACATTTTCATGCATATCAGCCTTTTCCAGTTCGCGGATGTAAGGTGGATTGCTTACGATAACATCATACTTAATATCACTTGTGTAATTAAGAATATCGGCCTCGATAAAATTTACCTCAACTTTATTTAATGAAGCATTTGCTCTTGCAATACTAAGTGCATTGGCAGATACATCTAATGCAGAAACATCCAGTTGAGGCAAGTTTTTTTTCAATGTGATAGGAATACATCCAGAACCTGTACCAACATCCAAAAGCGATTTATTTTTATCCTTAAGTTCAGTTATTATCCAATCTACCAGCTCTTCGGTTTCTGGTCTTGGAATAAGAACATCAGCAGTTATTTTAAATGGCAATTTGTAAAAAATCGTTTCTCCTAAAATTTGCTGTATTGGCTTTCCTGTACTAAGTTCTTTTAAAACTTTGTTGAGCTTATCCAAGTCTTTGGTGTCCAATTCCTTATCTGTTGGAAGAAGCAATTCGCTTTGATTAACCTTTAAAACGCTGGTTACAGATAAATTAAATATGGCCTTAGCTTCATCAGCATCGTAAAAACGACTTAAACTTTGTATATATTCTTTTTGTAACGCTTTAATATTCATCGATTGCAAAAGTAATAAACCGAACCACTATCCTTGTCATAATTTAACTACTTTTGTGTTAATGAGCGATGAATTTTATATTAAACGTTGTTTAGAATTGGCTAATATAGCTATTGGGAATGTAAATCCTAACCCGATGGTTGGTTGTGTTATAGTTGCAGATAACAAGATAATTGGAGAAGGATATCATCAAAAGTTTGGTGAAGCACATGCAGAACCTAACGCAGTAAAAGCTGTATTTGAGAACCATGGCCAAGATGCTGAACGGTTATTGAAACAAGCTACTGCATACGTAAATTTGGAACCTTGCGCCCATTTTGGTAAAACGCCGCCCTGTGCAGATTTATTTATCAAGCATCAAATAAAAAAAGTAATTATTGGCAATCGGGATCCGTTTTCTGGAGTTGACGGAAAAGGTATTGAGAAGTTAAAAAACGCTGGAATTGAAGTAATTAGTGGTGTTTTAGATACTGAGTGTAGATATTTTAACCGCCGTTTTTTTACCCGGATAGAAAAGCAGCGACCTTTTATAATTTTAAAGTGGGCAGAAACTGCAAATGGTTATTTTGCTACTTTGGATGGTCACCAAAAATGGATTAGTGGAGGCTTGGCCAAACGTTTAGCCCACCAATGGCGCACCGAAGAAGATGCAATTTTGATTGGGAAGCACACCGCCATTATGGATAATCCACAACTTACCAGCAGAGAATGGCCAGGTAAAAATCCAGTTCGGTTGGTTATTGATAAAAGTTTACAAATTCCATCAAGTAACCACATATTTAATAAGGAAGCCAAAACGATTATTTTTAATGAGATTAAAACTGATGTTGTTGAACACGTTCACTACATCCAAATGGAAGATATGCACTTCTATCTTGCCCAAAAAATTGCTTTTCAGCTTTACCTAATGGACATTCAATCGGTAATCATAGAAGGTGGCGCTAACATTTTAAATCAATTTTTACAAGCCGACCTTTGGGACGAAGCACGAATTTTTACTTCGCATAATAGTTGGGACGAGGGTGTGCCATCTCCAATAATAAATGGCAATGTGATAGAACAAATTAATATTGGTGAGGATAAACTTACCATTTATAATAATATAAATAAATGATTTACATCGTTTTAAGCATTTTTTGTAGTGTTACAGTTGCGATACTTTTAAAACTTGCAAAGAGATACCAAATTAGTATTATTCAGGCTGTAACAGTAAATTATTTAACAGCACTTATTTTATGTTATTTATTTTTTAAACCCGATGTAAATCTCATCCATTCATCTGCACCGTGGACAATTTACATCGCTTTGGCTATTTTATTGCCCACCATATTTTTATTCCTTGCTGCGTCAGTAAAAAATTTAGGAATCGTTAAAACTGATATTGCACAAAGATTATCGCTATTCATACCCATTTTAGCAGCTTATTTTATATTTAAAGAAGATTTTAATCAGCTAAAATTTATTGGACTAGGTATCGGTTTTGCCGCTATTATCTTAACTTTTCTTAGGAAACAAAGAGAACAACAATCAACTTCAAGCAAATGGCTTTATCCAGTTATGGTTTTTGTTGGTTTTGGTGTTATAGATGTACTTTTTAAACAAATTGCCCTATACAAAGAACTTCCGTACACAACTTCACTTTTTGTCGTCTTCTGTCTTTCTTTTTTTGTTGCCTTAGTTATTGTTAGCCTAATGATTTTTAAAAGAGAAACAAAAATTCAGTTGGTAAATTTAGGTTGTGGACTAATATTGGGTTTATTTAATTTTGGAAACATACTTTTCTACCTAAAAGCTCACAAAGCATTATCATCAAATCCATCTACTGTTTTCGCAGCGATGAACTTGGGCGTTATTGTTTTAGGAACGCTGGTTGGACTAATTGCTTTTAAAGAAAAACTAACCTTAGTAAACTATTTTGGTATTCTGCTTGCTATTTGTGCCGTAATTTTAATCACCTTATCTCAGTTAAATGCTATTTGATGATGCTTATAGAACAATTGCAGGCCATGCAGAAGGGGTTTTCAGGGATAAAGGAAGTAAGTTTTTAGCTTATGCCTATCCTATTCGATCGGAAGAAGAAATAAAACCGCTAATCCAAAATTTAAAAACCGAACATGGAAAAGCCAGGCATTTTTGCTATGCTTACAGATTAACGCCTGATAGATCTATTTTCAGAATAAATGATGATGGAGAACCATCTGGTACAGCTGGTCGACCAATTTTAAATTGCATCTTATCAGAAGATTTAACCAATATTTTAATAGTTGTTGTGCGATATTTCGGTGGTACTTTGTTGGGTGTTCCAGGTTTAATTAATGCTTATAAAACTGCTAGTATTGAAGCACTTAAAGCATCATCAATAATTACAAAAACGGTTAACGGTATTTACGAAGTTAATTTTGAATACCTGCAAATGAATGATGTTATGAAACTGATAAAGGAAGAGTATTTGGCAGTTTTAGCACAAGATTTTGATATTGGCTGCATGCTGAAATTTGAGGTTAGAAAGGCACAACTTAATCATGTTTTAAGTAGGTTTGATAAAATCGAAGGATTAAAGCTAAAATATCTTTACACCATTTAAATATCTCGTTTATGAAAATAGCAGAAAGTGATTTAATTATTAATCCGGATGGAAGCATTTATCATCTTAATTTATTGCCAGGCGATATCGCGGATACTGTAATTACCGTTGGCGACCCTGACCGTGTTGGTGAAGTAAGTAAATATTTTGATAGTATAGAATTTAAAAAAGGTAAGCGTGAATTTATAACGCATACAGGTTTTGTTGGAAATAAAAGGGTGACGGTACTTTCTACCGGCATTGGGACAGATAATATTGACATCGTTTTTAATGAGTTGGATGCTTTGGTTAATATCGATTTTGAAACCAGAGAGATAAAGGAGCAGTTAACATCTTTAAATATTATTCGTATTGGCACCTCTGGCGCAATTCAAGAAGATATCCCTATGGGAACAATATTAGCTTCATCATATGGATTGGGCTTGGATGCTTTAATGAATTATTATGTTCAAGATTTATCCGGTGATGAACGAAATTTATTAGATGCTGTAAATACACATTTTGGACATTTGCAGCATATCAATCCATATTTAACATCCGCTAATGAATACCTTTTAAATAGCATTGGAAAAGATATGGTACATGGAATAACCGTTACTGCACCAGGTTTTTACGCACCGCAAGGTAGAAAAGTTCGTGCTAAAAACTCAGTTCCTGATTTTGTGCATTTACTTAACAGCTTCAACAACAATCAAAACAGAATTACAAATTTGGAAATGGAAACTGCAGGCATTTATGCCTTAGCAAAAGTTTTAGGTCACAAAGCACTATCTGTAAATGCAATTTTGGCCAGTAGGGTGAAATTTGAATTTAGCAATGAACCAAATAAAATTGTTGAAAAAGCCATTAAACTGGTTTTGGAAAGAATTTAAACAGTCGGAATTTTTCTTGCACCAATTCTTTTTGCTCATTGTTTAAATATGTGCAAGTCATGTCTTTTAAATCGATAACCCACTTTTCTACACCAGCATCAGCTGCTTGCTTGCAAAAAGTAAAATAATCCGTTTCTCCCTTTTGATGAACTTCTAAAGCATGCATCAACTTATCTTCAGATGATTCGTCATTAATGATTAAATCTGGATATTCTGTTGGGCTGGCTTGTACAGTTTGGTCATCATCGCCATAATAAATTGATAATCCGTTAGCCACATAAACATCATTGCGAACCACGCCTAAAGTCTTAATTTGTTTAATAAATTGTGGAAAATCGGCTCCGGTTACAATTTTAGATTCTGCTTTTTTAATCTCTTCTATGCTAAACATAATTATTTATTTAAGGAAACTTTAAAAATTGTGGTTTGCGAATATAATTCTTCTGGTCGCAAAATTGTTGATGGGAATTCGGCAATATTTATTGCGTTTGGATGATGCTGCGTTTCAATGCAAAAAGCTTCAAACGCTCCATAATCCCTTCCTCCTTTTCCGTTTTTAACTTTTAAATATTTCGAGGTATATAAGTGCGCTACTGGTTCTGTTGTATAAACACTTAAAACGAGTCCGCTTTCTTTTTCGATTGTTTTGCTAGCTAATGATAAATCTCCGTAAATTTTATCCAGTACAAAAGTTTGGTCGTAACCTTCTTCAGGGTTCCAATCCTGTGAAATTTCTTTCAACTCCGTAAAATCTAATGGGCTATCTTTTACAGTTATCAACTTGCCAGTAACACAATAATTTTCATCCTGTTCCAAATATTTTGATGCAAAAATTTGTAGCTCATGTTTACCGATATTTCCACCGTTTGCGGCTAAGTTGAAGTAGCTATGATGAGTTAAATTAACTGCGGTAGCTTTATCGGTTTCTCCTTCATAGCTTAAAATCAGTTCGTCATTTTCTGTTAATTCAAAGGTCAAACCAATAATTAAGTTTCCAGGAAATCCCTCTTCGCCATCAACACTTTCATATTCAAGCGTAACAAAAGTATCGCCTTCTTCCACAATATCCCAAACCTTCTTATCAAAGCCTATAATACCACCATGTAAACAATCCGGTCCATTATTTTTTGCCAATTGATAGTTTACATCATCAATATTAAAAGCAGCATTTTTGATTCGGTTTGCATATCTGCCAATCACAGCGCCTATGTGTGGGTTGTTTTCCAAATATTCTTCATCCAAATACTGCTCAACATCATCAAAGCCTAAAACAATATCTTGTAAATTGCCATTGATATTTTTAACTATAAATTTATTGATTATCGCACCATAAGTAAATATCTCTACAAATGTGCCTTTAGTATTGGTTAAATGGATAGCGATAACTTCTTCGCCATTAATAATTTTTCCTGTAGGTATTTGCTGAACGCTCATAAATTGTAACTTAGGACCTTTGTTTCCAAAACAAACATAACATTATTTAAATATTTTCTACCAAATGAAGATTAAACTTGAAGAAAAATTTGCCGAGCAATACCATAAAAATGCTGATGCAGTATATTTTACGCCGGGGCGTGTTAACCTAATTGGCGAGCATATTGATTATAACGGCGGCTTGGTTATGCCTTGTGCAATTACATTAGGTACATGGCTTGTTATTGCACCGAATTCCGAAAATAAATTAAGGTTTAAAAGTTTAAATTTTGAGGCTCAAACTGAGGTAGAGAGCAATCAAATCTACACAAAAAATGGTAGTTTGTGGGCTAATTATCCAATTGGTGTTATTAATGAATTTATTAATGACGGTAAGGAAATACCTGGAATGGATTTTCTTTACTTCGGCAATATTCCAATCGGTTCGGGGCTTTCTTCTTCAGCATCTATAGAAATTGCAACTGCTTTTGCGCTGAACGATTACCTTAATTTGGGTTATGATAATCTGGAATTGGTAAAAATTGCCAAACGAGTTGAAAACGACTTTATTGGATTAAATTCTGGTATAATGGATCAATTTGCTGTTGCCTTTGGAGAAAAGGATAAGGCAATTGTACTGGATTGCGAAACATTAAAATATAAAATGGTTGATGTTGATTTGGGAAATTATGTGCTTGCAATTATCAACACAAAAAAACCTAGAGAACTTGCAGATTCAAAGTATAATGAGCGTGTTGAAGAATGCAAAACCGCTTTAAACTTACTTAATGAAGAAATAAAATTAAATAATCTTTGCGAATTAACTGCGGAAAAATTTGCTTTACACAATCATTTAATTAAGGATGAAACCATTCTTAATCGTGCCACACACGTTGTTAAAGAAAATGGTCGTGTTCACTTAGCAGCGAAAGCCTTAAATGCTGGTCAGTTAGAAGAATTTGGGCGGTTAATGTATGCTTCTCATCAATCACTAAAAGAATTGTACGAAGTTAGTGGAAAAGAGCTAGATGCTGTTGTTGATTTTTGTTCGGATTACGAACATGTTATTGGAGCTCGAATGACAGGCGCAGGCTTTGGTGGATGTGCAATTGCACTTCTTGAAAAAGGTTATGAAGAAGATTTTGCAAAGCATTTAACCGATTATTACGTTGATAAAATAGGTTATCCCGCAGAAATTTATGTTAGCGAAATTGGCAACGGACCAATAAAACTTTAATTACAATATATAGTAGCAAAACACGGAATATATAGATTTTCTAAATATTCCGTGTTTTTAACATTTAATTGAAAGCCATTTCGGTTACTGATAATGAAAAAATTAACCTTAGATGATTTGAATCGTGCTGATCTTGCAGCATTTAAAGCCCAGGAAAAATTGCCTGTTGTAGCGGTTTTAGATAATGTTAGAAGCATGCACAATGTAGGTTCGATATTTAGAACTGCCGATGGATTTGCTTTGGAAAAAGTTATTTTATGCGGCATCACTGCCCAACCACCGCATCGGGAAATTGAGAAAACTGCATTAGGTGCAACACAATCGGTAGATTGGATGCATTATGAAAGCACCTTAAAGGCTATAGATGAATTGAGGACTGATGGTTATGAAATTGTAGCTATAGAACAAGCTGAAAATAGCACCATGTTAAACACTTTTACACCAAGTGCTACAAAAAAATACGCTTTAATATTTGGGAATGAAGTTGACGGAGTAAGTGATGAAGTGATGGCAAAAATAGATGAATGCATCGAAATTCCTCAATTCGGAACCAAACATTCTTTCAATATTGTAATCTCTGCCGGCATAGTTTTCTGGGATTTCTTTGCCAAACTAAGACTGTAAATATCCCCTACATTAGGAAATCTTATGTATAGATAGTGTTATTTGTACACTATAGTATACACATAATTATGTAATAATATCCCTTTGGTAACATTTTTGAAATATTTATTTTAATATCTAATCTATTGATTATATGACAATTGCAAGCTGAGATATATTTTTGGCAAGATATTTTCTAATGGGAGGCAAAACAGATTTGAAAAAAAGCTGTTATGGATATAATTACAAATTAATAATAAAATGAATTCGAAATTTACAAAATCAACTATGTTGGTTGCCTTATTAGGCTTATCTACACAATTGTTTGCACAAGAAACTCCTACCACTTCTGGTAGGTTCGGTAAACAACCATTAAGAACTTGGAGCATTGGTGCTCAAGGTGGTATCTTCAGCCAAAACACTATTTTAGGTGGTGGAAGCGTAAAAGCTGATGAATTTAAAAGTATTGGTTATGGTGCTTTCGTTAAAAAGCAAATTTTACCTGCTTTAGGTTTACAAGCTGATTTCTTACGTGGTGAAATCAAAACTTTAAACAGTAACAGTACAATTTTACAAACTAACAGCATCAACTGGGCTGGATCATTAACAGCAGTTTTAAACATTGCTAACTTCAGCTTAAATACTGAAAATGCAGTTTTAATTCCATACATTAAAGCAGGTGCTGGTTACATGTCTTCTGATTCTCAAGTAGGAAACGTTCAGGCTTTCCAAGACAGAGAAGGTTGGTACATCCCAACTGGAGTTGGATTTAAATTTGGTGTATCTAAAGGAATCAATATCGATTTAGGCTATGATATCAACTTCATCAAATCTTCTCCAACTGTTAAAAGTGCTTATTTAGAAAGCAGATATTCTTATTCTCACGTAGGTTTAGAATTTGCTTTGGGTAACAAAGAAAACTCTCAATTGCAAAACTACAGCGCTGTTGCAGATTTACGCAAACAAAGTGCTGAAGAAAGTGCTGAATTAAGAAGAGCATTATCTACTGCTGAGCAAAATGCTGCTAGAGACAGAGAACAATATGCTAAAGACTTAGCTGATGATGATAACGACGGTGTTGCAAATAAATTTGACAAATGCCCAGGTACTCCATCAGGTACAGTTGTAGATGGTTCTGGTTGTCCATTAGCTGCTCCAACTACTAAAGTAATTAAAGAAACTACTGTAATTACAGAAGCTGACCGTAAAGTAGTAAAAGATGCGATTTCTAATTTAGAATTCGATTTAGGTAAATCTACATTACGTGCTAAATCTTACGCTACTTTAAATAGAGTTGCTAACTTATTAGTAGAGAAAAACTTTAGCTTAAAATTAGCTGGTCACACAGATAATACTGGTGGTAGAGAATTGAATTTAAGTTTATCTAAAGATAGAGCCGAAGCTGTAAAAGCTTATTTAGTTTCTCAAGGTGCAAATGCATCAAGAATTGAAGCTACAGGTTACGGACCTGACCAACCAATTGCTACTAACAAAACTGCAGCTGGTCGTCAAGAAAACCGTCGTGTAGAATTTACATTATACTAGTAGGTAAATAACTAATTAGAAAAAAGTTCTCAGATTTAATTCTGAGAACCTTTTTTTTGTCATAGTATTTTGCTGTTGAATTAATCTACTGACCCAACATTAGAAATGTTAGTTAAGCATATTATTAACTGAGTTCGATTATTATTTTCCTCAACATTATTGATAAGCTGTTTTTTTTAATTTACGTCACCCTGAATTCATTTCAGGGTCTTTTTCGCAGGAAAGATGCTGAAATAAATTCAGAAAGACGTGTCATACAAACAATACGGCAATGAAGAGCAAAATATTAAATTTATGAATCGAACCAAGGTTATTAATAGCCAAACTCTGCTTACTTTATAAATCTCTCTTGAGAATGCCGTGGTAAAATTCAAATGTTCAGCTCTTCAATGTATTTTGTTTCCTGACAAACAAATAACTCTTGATTTTCAAATCAGGTAACAATAAATTAAGATAAGCCCTTCTTATTTTTATACGTCATTTTAGCTTTAGTACCGGCGCTGTAATTATAGTTCTTTAAATTACTGGCCTTCTTTTCATGAAAAGCGGCGCCACGTTCCGATGCATCTTCATCCTCTTCGGTTTTCTTTTTCTTTGGTTTAGATGCGGCATCAACAATTTTCAAATCTTCAGGCAATTCCATCACATCCATTCTTTGCCCAATCGCTTGCTCAATTTTCTTCACTTCAATCAGCTCAATATCAGTAGAAAAAGTTATGGCAACAACCTCTTCATCACCTTGTTTAACTATTCGTTGAATTAAAGTTTCTTTTTGCTCGGGTAATTCTAAATGAATAATAAAAGGAATGCCTTGAATATCTAAATCTTCTAGATTCTCATTGGCTACAATTAAAACTCTAGATTTAGGGTTGGCTTTGAAATCTTCAATATCATCATATCCTTTATCATCAAAAAACAAAGAGCGGTAAATGGTAAATTCTTCTTCGTTGGTATGATTAAAGTTTTTATAAACCGTTTGAGCCGTTAAACGTGTATTTACGAAAACCACAACCTTATCAAAAAAC
The DNA here is from genome assembly GCF_003725795.1 of Pedobacter jejuensis. GTDB lineage: Bacteria > Bacteroidota > Bacteroidia > Sphingobacteriales > Sphingobacteriaceae > Pedobacter > Pedobacter jejuensis. Next base: position 386,274 of record NZ_RBEE01000023.1, read on the forward strand.
TCCATATCATTCATCAATAATGTAAGCAGGTTAAGCTTAGTTCTAAAATTTGGCACCTGGTATAGCATCTGCTGATAAACTTCTGCTTGTTTTTCGCCGATTTCATCAACCTCAATTGTTGTGGTAGAATCTTTCATAAAAGGCGAAATCATCAAGTTCAGTTTCTCATGAATCAACTCTGTAAATACTACGTGTTGTGCTTTGTATGCACTATTGGCCAACTCAACAACAGGAAGTTGTAAACCTTTTTTTACGATTAGTTCGGCGTTATCTACAATAAACAATTGAATTTTATTGGTGTTAAGGGCCAATTTTAAGTATAGTGCACGGGCTCTATCTGGCACAGCGACAATAATATCGCAACCGTCGGTAATCTCATTCATCTGCGTATCAACCGCACCGCGACTATCAATGCCTAAAATTCTAAAAGTATTATTTCGGTTTAGTAATTTAAATTGTTCTAGAACATGGTCAACATGCTCTGCATCAGGCACTAAAATCAAAGCCCTAGGTGCCTCTTCAAAAGCATATTTCAACTTCATTAAGGTAGCTAAAACATAAGTAGTTGTTTTTCCTGAACCCTCTGGTCCTACTGCTATCACATCCTGACCACCTAAAATACGCGACATTGTTTTGAGTTGGATTTCTTTTGGAGTTAAAAATCCTGCTTCAGTCATTGCCGCAACAAGTGGTTTGCTTAGTTTTAATTTATCTAAAGACACTGCTTAAATTTTAATGTTTAAAATGCAAATATCCTCAAAATAATTAGCTTTTAAGAAATTGAATTTTGAGGTTTGGACACGAGTGCCGCCAATTCTTAGATACTTCAGTGCTCCTACCCAATATGCCCGAATAAAAATCAGGCTCATTTCTATTAGATTTATTTAGCAATGTTTATTTTTTCATAGAAAAAACTACACTCCTAAAAAAAAGTAATCATCTGTAATACAGAAAATTATATATTAAATAAATATTTAACTACTAAATCTATAGATTTTATATACTTATTTATATATTTGCTCAACATTTATCATTAACCAATAATATGTCAACCAATAAGTGCTAAAATCATGTCAATCTATTTTCAATATCCTAACATAAATGAGTATGAGAACTTAATTTATTTAATTCAAACAGAAAACACTGAAATGCGAAACAATGATGTTGAAGATAGAATTAATCAGCAACATATTGAAGAATTTAAAAGATTTTTTAGCCTTAAAGCTTGTTTGATATTTTGGCCAGTTGACCGATTGGAAGGTTCAGGTTTCATAAACCTTTGCATAGTGGTTCGAATCCACTACTTTGCCGCTAAGTGTTTTTTTTAAAATGCACTTAACCTGATTCTGCTCAATCAGGTAAGATTTGGTTATCTTATATTTGTTTTGTTGTTAGTGAAGGCTATCCGCGATGGATAGCCTTTTCTTTTTCTATCCTTTGCAAATATCTAGCTAAGAATTGATTAATTGATGTTGGCATGTCGGAGCAAAGAACATCAAAATGATATAATATTTCAGCTCTAAAATATTTTTCTTAAAAATCTTAAAACATTTTATTTGCTTCTTGGTTACTTATATAATTCACATTATACTAATCTTTTACAGATTAATTTGTTTGGTTTAAAAAAGGGATTTATGGATATAAATCCCTTTTCTTTTACACCAAGTTTTTAAATCCTATATTCGTTCTGGTCAACATCAAATTCTAAATTTAGATGAACAGAAAACATTTCCTTTCTTCATTTATTGCAGCAGCAACAGTCTTACCCACGTTTAAAAGTTTAGCACATTCTGTCGAAGATGAGCAATTTTCATTTAAAATCCCATCTTATTTAAACCCAGGAGATACAATAGGAATTACCAGTCCGGCTGGATACATTACATTAGAACAGGTACAGCCATCGATTTTACAGATGCAGAATTGGGGTTTCAATATTAAGATTGGTTCGACCATTGGCAAAAGAGACTTTACCTATGGCGGTACAGATACAGAGCGATTGAATGATTTTCAGGAGATGCTCGATGATCCTAATATTAAAGCAATAATGTGTGCTCGTGGTGGATATGGCTTCGTAAGAATTATTGAGCAACTGGACTTTACCGCTTTCAAACGTAATCCGAAATGGATAATTGGTTTTAGCGATATTACCGTTTTGCATTGCCACCTGGCAAAGAATTATAGAATTGCCTCCATACATTCTAAAATGTGTAATAGTTTTCCAGATGATTGGAGCAAAGCGGAACCCATACAAATTGAAACCATTTTATCGATAAAAAATGCTTTAGTTGGTGAACAAATGATTTATTCTGCGCCGAGCAATATTTACAATCGCATAGGTAAGGCAAATGGAGTATTAGTTGGTGGTAATTTAAGCATTATTGAAACTTTGGCCGGAAGTGATTCTGATTTGGATACCAAAAATAAAATTTTGTTTATCGAAGATACAGGCGAATACCTCTACAGTATCGACAGGATGTTGTGGAATTTAAAACGAAGTGGAAAACTAAAAAATTTAAAAGGCTTAATTGTAGGTGGTTTTAAAGTTAAACTCGATGATGTGGGTGAAGAATTTGGAAAATCAATCTATGATATTGTATTGGAAAAAGTTTCAACATACAACTACCCTATTGCATTTGATTTTCCAGTTGGCCATCAACGAAATAATTTTGCTTTGAAGTGCGGTGTAAGTCATAATTTGGAAGTTGGTGCAAGTGGCACTACCTTAACGGAAGTATAGGTTTGTCCAAATTTATGATGCGAAGGATAACCTTAAGCGCCATCAAAGCTATTGCAAATAGAATGAGTACCACAATTAAAAGTTGATTAATAATTTTGTATTTTTGATTAATAAGAAAAGGTTATGACAATAATTGCACATCCAAAAAATAAAAAGCAAGAGGCTGCCATAGAGGCTGTTTTGAAAGCTTTAAATGTATCTTTTGATAAGGAAGATAAAAGTCCTTACAATCCTGAGTTTGTAGCTAAAGTGAAACAAAGTTTAGCCGAGGTGAAAAAGGGAAATGTTACACGAATAGAAGACCCAAATAATATATGGGAAAGTATTTTATAGATATTGAAAAGAAAGCTAAAAAACACTTAGAAGCTCAATTTAAATCTGGTGATAAGGCATCTATAAAACGCATCGACCAGATATTTGTAGAGTTATCAGAACATCCAGAAACAGGAATTGGTCAGCCAGAAAAATTAAAATACGATTTAACAGGTCTTTGGTCTAGGAAAATAAACAGGAAAGATAGAATGATTTATCAAATCGAAGACGATATTGTAACCGTTACAGTTATCTCAGCTTTAGGTCATTACGATGATAAATAAAAGTTAAACAGTTTTTACTTCGCTTTCAGCATAATCTTCAATATCAGTTATATAGCCATTAATTAACAGAAAATCGAACAACGGTTTCGCCTCAGGAGTTACCGGCATATTGGAAGTATTAATCACCTCATTGGTTTTCTTATCTAAAAACGGATATGCAAATAAACGGACATTGGTATTAAACATGTCGTTTACATAACTCAATAACTGCCCGGCATAATTTTCACCTTTAAAGTTTGATGAATTGAACACAAACTTCAAGTTGTTTATGTTTGTTGCTAAACCCACACTTTTAGGTTTGCAGCGGGCTAAATATTTGGCTAATCGGTTATGGCGGGTAAAGTTAGATACAATTACAATGTTTCCGGTATCACACATTTCTTGTGCCCTCTTTGCTACCGTTTCCAAATCAATATCATCAGGGGTTTCCTGTTCGCCGGTTAGCACATTGGTTAGTAAGACTTCAATCATCACGGCCAAATTACCATCTTCTACCTTATTGGTGCGCTTAAACTGGTCTGTTGCTTTGTTAAATAAGTTAAAGTTTGGTAATGATTTCTGACCATATTTGGTTCTCAAAATCATAATGTCTTTTTTATACAACAAATCTTTAGCCTGGCGGGGATGTGCGTCTGAATCAAAAATTGCCGCTGCCGAAAAATCTTTCATAATCATATACAGATTAAGCAAGATATTATCAACTTCGGGAAAAGCCGGACCTTTAACCGAAATTAAATCAATTTCTACGGAACCAATGGTTAAATTATCTGCTAAAGATTCAACCATTAATTTTGGGTCTTGATAATGATAAAAAGCCGCATATAGCAAATTCACACCGATAATGCCCAACACACGTTGCTGCATATTAACATCAGTATCGAGCAAACGAACATGGAAAAATATTTCATTTGGGAAACCACCAGGCTCGTTTTGAAAACGAATTCCGACCCAGCCATGAGGCTCATTGGTACGTTTATAATTTAATGTAGTAACTGTATCAGCAAATGCAAAAAATGTTCGCTTCTCGTATTTTTCACCAGATAAACGTTCGTTTAATAAACCGAATTCATGGTCGAGCATTTGTAAAAGCCTGTTCTGGCTAACATATCTACCATTGGTTTCTGCTCCGTAAATGGCATCACTAAAAGTCATATCGTAGGCCGACATGGTTTTAGCTACAGTTCCAGATGCTGCACCAGCATTAAAAAAGTTTCTAGAAACCTCTTGTCCCGCTCCAATTTCGGCAAATGTGCCATAAATCCTTGGGTCGAGATTCACTTTTAATGCTTTACGTTTAGTATCTAAAATTTCTCTTTCCATGGCGCAAAAATAGCAAAAATCATTAGTTCATTGGTATCATTGACTTATTGTTTAGTTGGGTAAAAAATAAACTATACCTGAAAAAACAAATAAGGTCAACGTTATCCAACGTTGACCTTATAAAACCTAAACTTAAACTATTATGAAAACTTTCTCTCGAGAAATTTTTTATTAAGAAACTACAATTTCTTTATGTTGTAATTTCGAATCATCTTTTTTATTGATGCTAATATGTAAAATACCTTCTTTGTATTCGGCTGTAATTTTATCGGCATCGGCTGTATCTGGCAAGTTAAAAGACCTAGCAAATGAGCTATAGTCAAATTCTTTGCGGGTAAAATCTTTTGCTGCTTGGGTTTCATCTTTTTTAACTTCTACCCAAACAGAAAGTGTATCTTTTTTTAAGTTGATTTGAAAATCTTCTTTCTTTAAACCCGGAGCCGCTAATTCTATAACATAAGCTGTTTCATTTTCGTAAATATTAACATTTGGCGATTTATCTACCATTTTGTTTTTAGTTACAGCATCACTAAACAATGAATCGAAAACGTTGTTGTAATAAGGAGCTGTGTTACGGGTTCTGTTGTTAAAATTTACAAGTGTCATATCTCTGATTTTTTATTTTTTTAATTGATATTATCCTTTATTCAACTTATATACCAAACCAAATATTTATGATTTTTAAGACATTATGGCAAAGTATTACTAAATCAAAAGACAAATTGTCAGAAATAAGAAACTTTTCCGACAAATTCAACTACAAAACCAACATTCATCTACGTTTTATTGATTTCGATTTAATGGGTCACGTAAACAATTCGGTTTATTTTACTTATTTAGAAATTGCCAGAACCAAATATTGGGAGGAAATTATAAAATGGGATTGGAAGAAAACCGGAATCGTGATTGCTCATGCAGAATTGGACTACATTCAGCCTATAGTGATGAATGATAAAATTGCAATTCACGTTAAAACTTCAAGAATTGGGAACACCAGTTTTGATTTAGATTATCAAATTGTGAAAATTAAAGGAACAGAAGAAGTAATTTGTAGTAAGGGAAAAACGGTTTGTATAGCAGTAGATTATAGTACAAGTAGACCTACAACTATTCCAGAGGCAGAGAAACAAAAAATGTTAGGTTTCGAGCAATTAAGCTAACAAATTTGATTCGTCATGCTGAACTTGTTTCAGCATCTTAATTATATAATAAAAATATTAAGCAGGCTGTATCATAAATACGAAGCGTCATGTTGGGCCTGTCGAAGAACCTGCAAAAACTACCATTTGGGGTATTTGATGCTTCGACAAGCTCAGTACAGGCTTTTAGCCTAACGTAAGAAGATTTAAAGATAAATTGATTTATGAGACAGCCTATATTAACTAAACTAATCTGGCATAATTTTTCCAGGATTTAGAATTCCATTCGGGTCGAAAACTTTTTTAATTCCACGCATTAAGTTCAAATGTATTTCAGAATATTTAATTGGCATAAATTCTTTCTGAACCAAACCGATTCCGTGTTCACCAGATAACGTTCCACCTAAAGCTGTTGTTAATTCGAAAATTTCAGCGATACCAAATTTGAGTTTATTTTTCCAATCTTCATCACTCATGCCTGCTTTAATGATGTTTACGTGAAGGTTTCCATCACCTGCATGACCATAACAAACACTATCGAAGCCATATTTTGCCCCGATTTCTTTAATGCCATTAATTAATTTCGGCAAAGCAGCCCGAGGAACCACAGTGTCTTCCTCTTTGTAAACTGAATTTGCCTTCACAGATTCGGCCATTGTTCTACGCATTCTCCAAAGTTCTTCCTTTTGCGATGCCGTATCCGCAAATAAAACTTCTGTACAATTGTGTTCTTCTAAAACGATATTTGTTTTCTCACAATTCTTAAAAATATCATCTAAATCATCGCCATCAAATTCAATCATCAATAAGGCAGCAACATCGTCTTTCAAATCAAATTTTATATCATCAAATTTAATTACCCACTCCACTCCTTTTCGCTCCATAAATTCTAAAGCTGATGGCGTTACGCCTGCCCTAAAAATTGCTGAAACAGCGGCACAAGCATCCTCATTTGTGCTAAAAGAACCCATCATTAAAACCGACTGACTCGGTTTTGGCAAAAGCTTGGTTACAATTTTAGTTACCACAGCCAACGTCCCTTCTGAACCAATCATCAATTGCGTTAAGTTATAACCCGATGCATATTTTAAGGTATTTGCACCAGTCCATATAATATCACCGTTTGGTAAAACAACTTCCAGATTTAAAATGTATTCGCGAATGGTTCCGTATTTCACAACTCTTGGACCGCCAGAACCATGTGCCACATTCCCACCAATAAAACATGAGCCTTTACTACTTGGGTCAACAGGATAAAATAATCCTTTTTCGCCAACAGCATTGATAAATTCTTCGGTAATTACACCAGGTTCAACAGTTGCTTGCAGGTTTTCTGTATCAATATCAAGTATCGATTTGAATTTTTCCATCGATAAAGAAACCCCACCGTAAATTGGTAAAGCTGCCCCGCTTAATCCCGTTCCGCCACCACGAGGCGTTACCGGAACACGGTGTGCATTACATATTTTTAGCAAAGCAGATATATCCTCTGTCGAAGTTGGTTTCACCACAACTTCCGGCTGGTAACGCAAATCTTCAGTTTCATCATGACTGTAATTATCCAAACTTTCCGAGTCGGTAAATACTTTGTCATCGCCAATGGCCGATTTAATTTCTGCTAAAATTGCTGCATTTATTTTGGTAAAATTCATTTCTATTTCGCTGATGTGTAGGATAATTGAACAAAAGAATGGCCGATTTGTCCTGGCATTGGTGGATTTAATTTTTTTATACTGACATTAATTGTTTGTACAAAAGGATATAGCTCAATAACTTTGGTAATCATATTATTCAAAACGGTTTCCAAAAGCTTTTGGGTATTTTTCATTTCTTCTCGAATAATTTTATTCAAATCTTCATAATTTACCGTTTGAGCAAGTTCATCATCAAAACCATGAGGTGAAAATTCAGTTATTAAATCGATAATAAAATGATTTCCAATAAGTTGCTCTTCTGGATAATAACCATGCAAAGCAAAGCATTTTACATCTTTTAAAGCTACTGTTTGTTTAAATTGACCCATGTATAATTTGTGTGGTGTAAAATTATATTTTTATTCATGAATATCATGCCCCTTGCCGTAAATTGTTACCTTTGAAATTGAACGGATTTCTTAACTAGATAATACGAAATTACATGAGCAAATCAGTAAAAAAAGACCTGTACGAGGCACCAGACTACTATTTTTTGGATGAATTGTTAACGGATGAACATAAACTTATACGTTCTACAGCACGCGAATGGGTAAAAAAAGAAGTGAGTCCGATTATTGAAGATTTCGCTCAGAAAGCAGAATTTCCTAAACATTTAATAAAAGGATTGGCGGATATTGGTGCTTTCGGTCCCACGATTCCGGCCGAATATGGTGGAGCAGGTTTGGATTACACGGCTTATGGAATTTTAATGCAGGAAATTGAACGTGGCGATTCTGGCATTCGTTCTACTGCATCAGTTCAAGGTTCTTTGGTTATGTATCCTATTTACGCTTATGGAAGTGAAGAACAACGTAAAAAATATCTACCAAAATTAGCCAGCGGCGAAATGATGGGCTGCTTTGGTTTAACTGAACCAGACCATGGCTCAAACCCAGGCGGAATGGTTACCAATATAAAAGATGCCGGTTCGCATTACATTTTGAATGGTGCTAAAATGTGGATTAGCAATGCTCCTTTTGCAGATATTGCAGTTGTTTGGGCTAAAGATGAAGCAAGTAAAATACGCGGAATGGTTGTTGAACGTGGAATGAAAGGTTTTTCTACACCAGAAACGCACAATAAATGGAGTTTAAGAGCATCGGCAACCGGAGAATTGGTTTTTGATAATGTTGAAATCCCTAAAGAAAATATTCTTCCTAACATTAGTGGTTTAAAAGGTCCGTTGGGTTGTTTAAACCAGGCACGATATGGCATTGCTTGGGGTGCACTTGGTGCTGCAATGGATTGTTATGATACGGCACTGCGTTATTCAAAGGAAAGAATTCAGTTCGGAAAACCAATTGGTGGTTTTCAATTGCAACAGAAGAAATTGGCAGAAATGGTTACCGAAATCACCAAAGGTCAGTTACTGGCATGGCGTTTAGGTGTGCTGAAAAGTGAGAACCGTGCTACAGCAGAACAAATTTCGATGGCAAAAAGAAACAGTGTTGAAATTGCATTAGATATTGCCAGAAATGCCCGCCAAATGCTTGGTGGAATGGGGATAACTGGAGAATATTCAATTATGAGACACATGATGAATTTAGAATCTGTGGTAACGTACGAAGGAACGCACGATATACACTTACTAATTACAGGAATGGATGTGACGGGACTGAATGCATTTAAGTAAAAATAGGATTTTTAGGATAATAGGAATTTCAAGATAAACAGTTGATGAGAGATTACAAAAAATACACATACATACCAGCAACTCCTGAAGAGGTTTATTTAGCGCTTACAAAAGACATCAGCATTAAACTCTGGACGGGTGCAGAAGTTGAATTTGAAGAGAAACCCGATACCGAATTTTCTTTTTGGGATGGCGACATCGTAGGGAAAAACATAGAGTTTGAAACCAATAAAAAAATTGTTCAACAGTGGTATTTTGGTGAAGAGGGCGAACCATCTATCGTTACCATTAAACTGCATGCAGATAAGTCTGGAACTTCTTTAGAATTTAAGCAAACCAACATACCAGAGGAAGATTATAAAGATTTTACTGAAGGAATTGAAGAGTATTTTATCGGTGGATTGGTTGATTTTTTTGACGAATAAAACATTAACTTCTTATTGCTGTTTAGATTTTAACCAATAAATAAAATCATGAATAAGACGATAGGACTAATATTAATTCTTGTTGGAATCGCAATGCTGGTTTGGACCGGCTTTACATACACACGAAAAGAAAAAATTGTAGATGCTGGACCGATACAAATCTCTGCCGACAGAGAAAAATCAGTTAATTGGCCGCCTTATGCTGGTGGGATAATTTTGGTAGCTGGCGTTTTTGTATTTGTAGCATCGAAAAGAAAATAATTAAAACGTCATTGCGAGGCACGAAGCAATCTATTTTCTCACAAGATTGCTTCGTGCCTAGCAATGACGACTTATAGTAATTATTATATATCGTTGCTATAAACCGACCTTATCTCGTCTCGTAAATTGTATTTCGAGGCCATAACTTCTCCATAAGCGCCTGCGCTACGGATAGCAAAAATATCACCTCTGAAAGATTCTGGCTGCTCAACTTCTTTACCGAAACAATCTGTGCTTTCACAAATTGGACCTACGATATCATATTTAATTTGAGATTTTAGATGTACGATTTTAGATTGACTCAAGTTTTCGATTTTATGGTAAGCTTGATATAAAGCCGGACGCATTAATTCTGTCATGCCTGCATCTAAAACCACAAAGTTTTTCTTCTTACCATTTTTAATGTACAACGCTCTTGTAATTAAGGATGCAGATTGACCAACTAACGCTCTTCCCAACTCAAAATGAACCTCTTGATTGGGTTTAACCTCTAAAAATTCATTAAAAATATTAAAGTAAGCGTTAAAGTCAGGTATTTGATTATCAGGGTTATAATAATCGATACCTAAACCACCACCAACGTTTAAAACTTCTAAAGTAAAGCCTTTATCTTCAAACCATTTCGCAAATTCGTTTACACGAACGCAAAGATTTTTATATACATCGAGGTTGGTAATCTGCGAACCGATATGAAAATGTATCCCAATAAATTTAAGGTTTTGCGATGCTTTTAAAGTTTCGGCACATTCCGGCAAATCCCAGGAATTGATACCAAATTTATTTTCATCCAAACCTGTAGTGATGTTATGATGTGTATGCGCATCAACGTTTGGGTTAATGCGAATGGCTACCTGGGCAGTTTTACCTTTTGCAGCAGCAAGTTCATTCAAAACTTCCAGTTCCTGAATGGATTCTACATTAAAGCAGAAAATATCCAAATCCAAAGCATCATTTATTTCTTTATCAGATTTACCAACGCCAGCAAATACGATTTTTTTATGGTCGAAACCCACTTCAACAGCTCTTCTAACCTCTCCTGCACTTACGCAATCGGCACCAAAGCCAATGCCTTTAATTTGCTCGAGTAAAACCGAATTAAAGTTTGCTTTTAATGCATAATGAATGTGAAATTTGAAAGGAGCAGCAGCATCAGCACAAGTGTGCAAAGTTTTCTGCAACAATTCGGTATCGTAATAGTAAAATGGTGTTTCTATATTGTTAAACTTTGATATATCTTTATCGGCGAACATGTTCAAATTCCTTATAATATTTTTAATTTTATTTTTTGGGCTAATTTATTGGGGCAATTACCTCGATTTAAAGCATGGAAGAATTACCCAGAAACAATATAACGGCAAAATCCGATTTTCTATCGTGTTATTACTGATTTTATTGTTCCTTATATTTATCAAAAAATGAAGATTATTGCTGCCATATTCATCGTTCTCATTATCTCTTTAGGCTTATTTAATTCCTACAAAAAATATAAAAACGAATTATTACCATCAAACTTTTTAGCTTTTCATCTGCTTATTGGCTTGCTTGTAATTACAGGTGCTTTTTATCTTCTATTCGAATAATCTATTGTGCAAACTCCTCAAAGCTTCTGTTTTGTACTCGCTTAAAATCAATAAAGAAACGTTGTAGTTGCTTCCTCCGTAAGAAATCATGCGAATAGGAATGTGTTTTAAGCCTTCTAAAACACGACTTGCAAAACCATGTTTTTCTGAGCCAAAATCGCCAACTACACAAACAATGCTATGGTTGGTATCCACTTCTACGGTACCAAAACTTTCCAATTCTTCGATAATTTTTGGAAGATTTCCGGTTTCATCAATCGTTAACGATACCGCAACTTCCGAAGTAGTAATCATATCGATTGGTGTTTTATAACGCTCAAAAACTTCGAAAACACGGCGTAAAAAACCATAAGCCAGCAACATTCTGCTCGATTGAATGCGGATTGCCGTAATGCCATCTTTCGCAGCAATGGATTTTATTTTGCCTTTTTCGCTATCATGGGTAATTAAAGTTCCGGCAGCGCTCGGCTCCATGGTGTTTAATAACCGAACCGGAATTTTATATTTCTGTGCCGGAAAAACCGATTGCGGATGCAAAATTTTCGCACCAAAATAAGCCAATTCTGCCGCCTCATCGAAAGATAATTGTGCAATTGGTTTTGTTCCTTTCACAATACGAGGGTCGTTGTTGTGCATGCCATCAATATCTGTCCATATTTGAACTTCTTCGGCCATAATTGCAGCACCCAATAAAGACGCAGTATAATCACTACCTCCGCGGCGCAAATTATCAACTTCACCAAAGCTATTTCTACAAATAAATCCTTGTGTGATGAATAATTTATTGCCTTTGTTTGCTTCTAGCAATGGCGTTAAATGCTTGGTTGTAAATGGAATATCAGGCTCGTTATCCTCATCGGTTTTCATAAAATCTAAAGCCGGCAGTAAAACAGATTCTACTCCGATAGATTTTAAATAAATGTGATATAAGGTTGTTGATAATAATTCGCCTTGCGCCAAAACCACTTTTTCTTCAATTGAAGTAAAAATATCATTGGTTAAAACCGCTAAAAAGCTGAAATGATAATCAATTACTTCGTTTCCCATCTCCTGAAAATCAGCAGCAGGTAAAAGTTCGATAACAAAATCCTTATATTTTTGGTATAAATTTTCAACACATTCGCTGCCCTTTTTCTTATCGCCAGCCAAAAAATAATTAGAAATTTCTACCAAACTATTTGTAGTACCAGATACGGCTGATAAAACTACAATCTGTTCTTCATTTGGATTAATGATATCCAATAACTTCGTCATTCGCTCGGGACTACCTACTGAAGTACCCCCAAATTTTAATATTTTCATTTAGTGTTTATTGAAATTTAATGCTTGTGCAAAATCATACTATTGGTTCGAATAAATATGATGCTTGCAATTGCTAATTTTTGCCCTACCCGATTTAAAGACGACCTCAACTTTTCATTATTTAATGCGATATTGAAAAAGTTAGGATGGTATCATCATTAATACCGGATTTTCTTTATTATTGTATCGGGGCGTGAAAATAAGCAAAACAAGCTTAAAAGCAACAACCTCAACAAAATAAAATTTGGGAAAGTTTAATTTATTTTGATAACAAGCAAACTTCCACCTAGTAATTTTTGTTCAACACCAGATATTAAATTAAAATAAAGCTCAATGCAAGCAATTGACCAATCAACACAAGCTACCATTAACCAATGGTTAAGCGGCAATTACGACGAAAAAACCAAGGCAGAAATTCAAGCCCTTGTCGACCAGGATGCAACCACCGAACTTACCGATTCATTTTATAAAAGTTTAGAATTTGGAACAGGTGGTTTACGTGGGATTATGGGTGCAGGTTCAAACCGAATCAATAAATACACCATCGGAACGGCAACTCAAGGTTTAGCAAATTACCTGAATAACAAATACCCGGGAGAAAAAATTAGCGTAGCCATAGCGCATGATAGCAGAAACAATTCTGATTATTTTGCGAAAATTACAGCTGACGTTTTTTCAGCGAATGGAATACATGTTTATTTCTTCGAGGCTTTAAGACCAACGCCAGAATTATCATTCGCGGTGCGCCATTTCGGTTGTAAAAGTGGCGTAATGTTAACCGCATCTCACAATCCGAAAGAATATAATGGCTATAAAGCCTACGGTGCAGATGGTGGTCAGTTTACTTCGCCAGATGATAAATTGGTAATTGATGAAGTGAATAAAATTCAAAGCATTGACGAAGTGAAATTTGACAGAGTTGATGCAAATGTGGAGTTGATTGGTGAGGCTGTTGATAAACTGTATTTAGATGGAATTACTGCACTTTCAATATCGCCTGATGCCATCAAAAGGCAACACGATTTGAAAATTGTATACTCTCCTATCCACGGGACCGGAATTACGTTGGTACCAAAAGCTCTTGAGCAATTCGGTTTTACAAACGTTACTTTAGTTGAAGAACAAAGTACGCCTGATGGTAATTTTCCTACAGTTGTGTATCCAAACCCGGAGGAAAAAGATGCGTTGACTTTAGCCATTAATAAAGCAAAAGAAATTGATGCTGATTTGGTTCTGGCAACTGACCCTGATGCAGACCGTGTTGGTATTGCAGTTAAAGATAATGATGGCGAGTGGGTTTTACTCAACGGTAACCAAACCGGAAGTTTATTAATCAATTACATTGTTTCGGCTTGGGAAGAAAAAGGTAAACTGACTGGTAAAGAATATGTGGTTTCTACCATTGTAACTACAAGCTTAATTAAAGCAATTTGCGATGCTAAAAACGTGGAATACTTCAATACTTTGACAGGTTTTAAATGGATTGGGCAAGTGATTACCAATTTACAGGGCAAAAAAACTTTTATTGCAGGTGGTGAAGAGAGTTACGGTTACTTAATTGGTGATTTAGTTCGCGATAAGGATGCTGTGGTTTCTGCTGCTTTCATTTCTGAAATGACGGCTTATTACAAAGATAAAGGTGCGAGTTTGTACAATGCTATGTTGGATATGTATGTGGAATATGGTTTGTACAAGGAGGATTTAGTTTCGTTAACAAAAAAAGGAAAAACAGGTGCTGAAGAAATTAAAGCCATGATGGAGAAGTTTAGAAACAATCCGCCAGTATCTTTAGGTGGTTCTAAAGTCTCGATATTGAAGGATTACGAATTGAGTCAGGAAACTAATTTAGCAAGTGGAAAAGTAACTAAATTGGATTATCCGGCATCGGATGTGCTGCAATTTATCACTGAAGATGGAAGTATAGTTTCTGCCCGTCCGAGTGGTACGGAGCCAAAAATTAAATTCTATTGCAGTGTTAACGCACCATTAGCTGATAGAGCAGATTTTGCTAAAGTAAACGGAGAACTTGGTGATAAAATTAAAAAGGTAATGGCCGATTTGCAGGCTTAGATTTTTAAATTGCATATTTTAGATAGCACAGATGAAGAATTTTATCTGTGCTTTTTTTATAGTAAATTGAAAATGACGGCAATTCCCCAATATTAAGGAGAGCATTTCTATAGTAGATATTAATTCCAATCGACAAATTGCATTGTCATTTATTTCAATCACAGACTATTATATTTATACATATTACTTGCCAACCTCAATTTCGTTTGTACATTTGCAGCGAAATACAATGTTAAAAAGAGCCCTTATATTTTTTCTCGTAATCTGTACAATTTCAAATTGCTACATGCAATTAATTGTGTTTTCGGGTTATCAAATGAATAAGGAATACATTACCTCTGTATTTTGTATAAATAAGGCACATCCAGAATTGCATTGCGATGGGCAATGTTTCTTAGCTAAGAAGCTAAAAGATTTGGATGGTAGAAACAAACAAACTCAAGATAATTTAAAAAGAATTATTGAGGTAGAACCTCAATTTAAGGTTATTGCAATCAACTATAACGTACCTTACTTTATTATTAAATCAGAAAGTGGTTATTTAGAAAAACCAATCAAAAACCTTTCGATTTCTATTTTTCATCCACCGAAAACGGTTTAAGCAAATTTTATTTTACGGTTCGTCACCTTGAGCTCATTTCAAGGTATCAATGGCTATTTGGCTTTACATTGAAGATGCTGAAATAAATTCAGCATGGCGACCCTATTCTTCTTATTTCACTTATCCAATTTTCAAAAAATGAAAATATCACAATACTTATTGGCATTGCTATGCCCTATTATCCTTTTATCATCGTGTAACAAAAGCGATGACGATGTTGCAACAGATACAAAATCAAGTTTCACTTTAGAATTCGAGCACCAAGTAAATGGTTCGCCATTAGCTTTAAATACAACAACTTACAAAAATGCTAAAGGCGAAGATTTTAAAATCAACGTATTTAAATATTACGTTAGTAATATTAAATTAAGCAAGGCCGATGGTACAACTTATTTGTTGCCAGAGAGTTACTTTTTAATTGATGAATCAAAACCAGCATCGAAATTAATTACAGTAAATGATGTACCAACAGGGGATTATACAAAAATTGAGTATACCATTGGTGTAGATTACGCCAGGAATTTTGCTGGTGCCCAAACAGGTGCTCTAGACCCCATAAACGGCATGTTTTGGACGTGGAATAGTGGTTATATTTTTGTTAAACTCGAGGGAACTTCGCCACAATCTACAGCAGCCAATAACCTTTTAACTTTCCATATTGGCGGCGTTGTCGACCCAAATAACACCATCAGAACCTATTCTACTGAAATTAATGCAGCTAATCCATTGAGAATCAGAATGGATTCTAAACCGGATATGCACTTTATGGTAAATGCAGCATCTTTATTTACAGGTACAACCGATGTGAGTTTTGCAACGTTAAATTTCACGATGGGTGGAGCGAATTCAGTAATCGTGGCCAATAATTACGCGAAAGGTTTATTCCGTTTAGACCATATTCACAATTAAATGATAAGGAAATTAACCGTCTTCGCAGTGCTTTTTATAAGCATCGCGTTGATGTATGCCTGTAGTAAAAATGAAGATGAAATTATGCCAGAAGAAAAAGCAATAACTTTTTCTGTTCCGTCAAATTTCCCTGCTCCGGTATATAATTTTGAACAAAATAAACTTAGCAACGCAGGGTTCGCCTTGGGCAAAAAGCTTTTTTATGGTGCTCGTTTGTCGGCTGATAAAAGTGTATCATGCGGCAGTTGTCACCAACAATTCGCTGCCTTTGCAAACCTCGACCATAAGGTTAGTCACGGCGTAAACAATTGCCAGGGTAAAAGAAATGCTCCGCCCCTTTTCAATTTGGTGTGGCAGAAGGCTTTCTTTTGGGATGGTGGCGTGAAGAATATCGAAACATCACCACTAAACGCAATTACAGATGCTTGCGAAATGGGAACGAATATCGAAACCATTATCACCACTCTGAAAAACACTACACCTTATCCCGAAATGTTTAAAAAAGCCTACGGCTCTACAGAAATTAACTCACAATTCATTTTAAAATCTATTACCCAGTTTTTGGGAGTGCTGGTTTCTGGCAATTCTAAATATGATAAAGTAATGCGTAAAGAAGGTGGGATTTCATTCACTTCAGACGAACTAGCCGGTTACACATTATTTAAGCAAAAATGTACTTCTTGCCACGCAGAGCCTTTCTTTACCGATTTCTCTTATCGTAATAATGGTTTGGATTTGGTTACTATAGATGAAGGACGTTCGCACATTACAGGCGTTCAAACTGATTTCGGAAAATTTCGCGTACCAAGCTTAAGAAACATTGAATATACTAGTCCATACATGCATGATGGGCGTTTTTACAGTTTAGATGAAGTTTTGGAACACTACAATTCTGGCGTAAAAGCAGCTGAGAACTTAGATGCTGAATTAAAAAGTGGTATCCAATTAAACAGCTTAGAAAAATCACAAATCAAGGCATTTTTAAAAACTTTAACAGACAATGAATTTATCAAAAATACATTATATAGTGAATCGTAAATTATTGGTTTTAGCTTTGCTTTTAGTAAGTAGCAATGTTTTTGCCTGCGATATTTGCGGTTGTTTTATGGGGATTACGCCATACTATAATCGCAACAGCATCAGTCTCTTATACCGTTATCGTTCATTTAATGGTTACAATGGGCAATCACATTCCTTATTTCCAAACGGGGGTAATTTTTTCATTCCAGCCAGAAGTCAGGATTCGCCAATAACTGGTCACAATGGGAATCCTGAAGATTACGAATTATACCGCTCTTTAGAAATCAGAGGTAAATATTTTATCAATAGTAAATTGGAAATCAATGCCATTTTACCTTATGTTTCAAACAGCGAACGCTACAATGGCTACACCTCAACCGTTGGTGGCATCGGCGATGTAAATTTATACGCAGGTTATCATTTGGTGCAAAAACTTGAAGATAATTTTAAGCAGCAGCTTATTGCGGGCGCTGGAATTAAACTTCCAACTGGTAAAAATGATTTTAAAAACACGGATGGTATTCGCTATTCATCTTTACAACAGGCAGGAACAGGTAGCACTGATGGCTTTGTTTACCTAAATTATTTGGTTGGTTTGGGCAAGTTTGGTGCAAGTTTAAATACATCATACAAAGTAAACGGAACCAATAACCGCGACGAGGGAATTGCCAACAGCACAACCAGTTTTTTAAACATTTTTTATACACAGTTAGTTGGCAAATATGTTCAGGTGATGCCATCTGCTCAGTTTTTTTATGAATATTCTGGCGGAGAAAAATACAATGGTGTGAAAACTGGTGAACATGTGATGAATAATTTAATGGGCGGTGTTGGTGCCGATATTTTTTATAAAAACATTGCACTGAATATGGGCATTCAAAAAAACATTTGGGAGGCAGAAACTGATCATCCAATGAGTGCTGGTAAAGTTTATGTTGGTATTACTTATAATTTTTAAAATATGAAACAAAGAATAATAATGGCAATCGGCATAATAACATGTTTATTTAATGCCTGCAAGACCGAACCCGATGCACAAGCTGTTCGGAAAGAAGTGCTAAACATACATGATAAATTGATGATGGATGGTGAGAAAGTGATTAAAAATAGGATGAAATTAGACTCGGTTCTGAAATCTAATAAAATTCATTCAGCAACTGATTCAGTAAAAGTCGCAGCATTAATCAATCGACTTAACAAAGCAGATGAAAATATGATGGATTGGATGCATTTCTTCAAAGATGATTTTAAAGGCAAAACCAAACAAGATGAATTGGATTATTACAAATCGGAAATGATAAAAATCAGGGCTGTAGAAGATGAATATATTAATGTTACTAAAGCGTCTGATTCGGTTTTGAAGGTTTATAATGTTTTGCCAGGTGAAGGCATGGGTATTCATAAGCATTAATTTTGGCTACAAATTTTGAAGATTAGAACAGATTCAAAAACTTGGTCTGTACTAATCTTCAGGATATTCTTAAATCAAAAGCCCAAATAATTCCTTTCTCCAAAACAGAGATTGTATATTTACATTATTAATAAAATACCATGAATAAAATAATTTTTTCGATAGCAGTTTGTTTGCTATCCGTTACCATATTATCATCTTGTAAACAAGAGAAAAAACTGCCATTTTATGGCGAACGGCATGCTGAAACCACTACAGACGCTAATGGTACAGAAAAGGTTGATACGGTTTATCAAACCATTCCGAGTTGGTCTTTTTTAAATCAGGATAGCGTTGTTACAACCAATAAAGTAACGGATGGCAAAATTTATATAGCTGATTTTTTCTTCACTTCTTGCACAACCATCTGCCCTACTATGCATCGAAATTTAATGACAGTTTATAACGATTTTAAAACCAACCCTGATGTGATGTTTGTTTCACATACTATTGATTTTAAATATGATAAACCATCGGTTTTGAAGAAATATGCCCAAAAATTAGGTGTTGATGGTGCTAAATGGCAATTCCTTTATGGAAGTAAAGACAGCGTATACACCTTAGCAGAAAAAAATTACTTGGTTGCTGTTGGCGAAGATAGTACCGCTAAAGATGGTTACATTCACCAAGGCTATTTGGTTTTAATTGATAAAGACCGAAGAATCCGTGGTGCATATGATGGAACCAAAACCGACCAGGTGGAGCAGTTGAAAAAAGATATTCCGGTTTTGTTAGCAGAATATAAAAAATAGAATTATAATTTTAGTCGTCATTTCAGCCTAAATGGAAACCTCTTTGAAACCAATTAAAAAGATTTCTCAGTTGCATTTTATTCCGCTCGAAATGACGACATAATTTAACAAAACACATGCGCAAATATATCATCAATTCTTTTTTCCTGGTTTCGGTTATCGCTGTAATCTATTCATGCCAAAATCAGGAAACCATTGATTTACAAAACTATATGTCGAATGGTAAAAGTGTTTATGTTGCAAAATGCCAAAACTGCCACGGCGAAAATGGCGAAGGATTAGGTCAGCTGGCGCCACCTTTAACTGATACTGTATTTTTAAAAACCAATAAAAATAGATTGGCTTGCATTATTAAAAATGGTGCAAACGAAACATTTGTAATCAATGGCAAAGAATACAAAGAAAAGATGCCTGCATTCCCTGAATTGGCTGACATTGATGTAGCTCAGGTTATGGTTTATATAACCAATTCTTTTGGAAATAAACAGGGTTTTGTTGATTATAAGCAGGTTTCTACGCAGTTACAAAATTGTAAATAATTAATTCCTTTGTGTAATTGTGCCTAAAATAATCCATCTTTGCCCAAAATGCAGGTTGTTCTATCGCTGTTTCGAGTAAAATCGAGAGAGAGGAAAGTCCGGGCAACGCAGGGCATCTCGCTTTCTAACGGAAAGGAATTCAGGAATGAAAACCTGAATTACGGATTAGTGCAACAGAAAATATACCACCCGACTTTAGTGTTGGGAAAGGGTGAAAACGTGCGGTAAGAGCGCCCGAGCATTGCAGGTGACTGCAGTGGTTTGTAAACCCCGAGAGTTGAAAGACCAAATAGGCTAACGCATGTAGGGCTGCCCGTCCGATGTTAGTGGGTAGGTCGTTAGAGATAAACGGCAACGTTTATAGTGGATTAATGATAGAAATTCTGAGCAATCAGAAAACAGAACCCGGCTTACAGACCTGCATTTTTTTATTTCCTAAACAATTTTTGTTTATAAACCTGATGGGAATGACAGCCCCGATTTAACCATATGTCTATATTTTTTTGAGGTATGCTTGATTTTCGAACAGGTTTATATCGGGGCTGTATTGAGCAGGACTGCATCATCCAATGAAAACTACCCGTTTTTTCTCGAAAAATACCTAGATTTTTTAAATTTAACTCCAAAAATGATTGTATAAAAAACTATACATTAATTTAAAAATAATATATTCGCAATTCAATTAAATAAAACCAGTCACAAATGGCCAAATTATTAATTATTGATGATGAGCGGGCGATAAGAAGCACCTTACGCGAAATTTTAGAATACGAAAATTATGACGTTGAAGATATTGATAATGGTATCGATGGGCTCGAAATGATTAAGAAAACAAATTTCGACCTCGTACTTTGCGATATTAAGATGAATAAAATGGATGGTATGGAAGTGCTAGAACAGGCACAACTTATTAAACCAGATTTACCTTTCATCATGATTTCGGGCCATGGAACAGTTGAAACTGCGATTGAGGCCAGTAAAAAAGGGGCTTTCGATTTTATTTCTAAACCACCAGATTTAAACCGTTTATTAATTACTGTTCGTAATGGTTTAGACCGTGGAAATTTAGTTACCGAAACCAAAGTTTTAAAGAGTAAGGTTAGTAAAACCCGCGAAATTTTAGGTGAATCGGAAAGCATTTCTAAAATAAAGGAAACCATTGAGCGTGTTGCTCCTACTGAGGCTCGTGTTTTAATTACAGGTGCAAATGGTAGCGGTAAGGAATTGGTTGCCCGTTGGTTACACGAAAAATCAAATCGGGCTGATAGTCCGCTAATTGAAGTAAATTGTGCAGCAATTCCATCAGAATTAATTGAAAGTGAATTGTTTGGACATGAAAAAGGTTCATTTACTTCAGCAGTAAAACAACGTATTGGAAAGTTTGAATTGGCAAATGGCGGGACATTGTTTCTGGATGAGATTGGTGACATGAGTCTTTCAGCACAGGCAAAAGTTTTACGAGCTTTGCAAGAGCATAAAATATCTCGTGTTGGTGGCGAGAAAGAAATTGAGGTTAACGTTCGCGTTTTGGCGGCAACCAATAAAGATTTGTTAAAAGAAATTGAGGATGGTAATTTCCGTATGGATTTGTACCACCGATTGAACGTTATTAAAATCCACGTTCCGCATTTGACAGAACGTACCGATGATATTCCGGTGATAGCGCAAAACTTTTTAGAGCGCATTTGCGATGATTATGGAATGCCTGTTAAGAAAATTAATGAAGGTGGAATGGCAGCGCTGCAAGCCTTACCTTGGACAGGAAACGTACGTGAGTTGCATAATATGATTGAGCGTTTAATTATTTTAAGTGATAAGGTTATTACTGAAAATGATGTGAGAGCTTTTGCTAATCCTGGTGGTGGTACAAATATTGGAGCAGCGACGAGTGCACAAATTGCAAGTGCAAGCGGTGGCTCTGCTTTATCATCATCTTTCGATAGTTTTAATAATTTTCAGGATTATAAAGACCATGCTGAAAAGGAATTCATTAAGTTTAAACTAGAGAAAAATAATTGGAACGTTTCTAAAACAGCAGATGAGATTGACATTCAGAGAAGTCATTTATATAGTAAAATTGAAAAATTTGGCTTGAAAAGGGACACTGCTTAGTGCCTTCCTGACAGCATTCATAAATATTTTACCAGCAAGTTGAAAAAGAAAAATTACGAAAAAAGAGTTGAGGATTTAAATTTCCCCAACTCCTTTTTTTTTGACAATACTATCCATTTTAAAGACTGTTGCAATGCTTACTTGGGTAGAAAAGCCAGTTAAAGGTTAGCGTTTTTTTGGGAGGAAATTGGTTATCCCATATAATCATTTTGTCTCATCAGCAATGCCCTATATTTATTAAAAATGGCTGTTTTAGAAACAAAACCTTTGTATCTGTTGGTCTCATCAACCACAGGCAAAAGCCACACATTCTCCTGCTCCATTTTTTGCAAAACTACTTTCAAATCATCGTTTTCGAGTATAATATTCGGTGCAGACTGAACCAAATTGGTAGCCATCAAGTTTTCCTTATCAGTATTATTAACCATCTCGCTAAAGATATCTTCTATATAAATGATGCCTTTAAAATCTCCTAACTCATCTGTAACCGCACAAATATTTTTATGCGACTGAATAATTTCGTTCATTTTTAGCGAAATTAAATCGTCCATAAGTAACTGAGGATATGTTTTTTCTATCAGATATTTCAATTTCATCTGATTCAAAACTGTTGTATCCTTATCCTCATGAGATAACAATTCACCTTTATCAGCCAAAACTTTAGTATAGATAGAATGTTTTTGAGCACTACGGTTAATGGCGTAAGAAATTGCCGTAGTAATCATCAAAGGAACCATCAAAATGTAGCCTCCGGTAATTTCAGCAATTAAAAAAATACCGGTAAGCGGTGCATGCATAATTGAACCTAATGCAGCAGCCATGCCTGCAACAATGAAATTAGAAACATTTAAATGTGCTATGCCTAAAGTGTTCACGGTGTAGGCGAAAATGAAACCAATCAATCCACCCATAATTAAGCTTGGCGCAAATGTACCGCCATTACCACCGGCACCTAAAGTAATTAAGGTAGCCAGCGATTTCATAAAAATAGTAACCACTGTAAACAAAATCACCAATGCTGGAATGGTGTTGTAATCTTCGAAAATACTATTGTTGATTACAGCTAGATAATCGCCTCTCAATAAGTTTTTCATCGTGATATACCCTTCCCCATAAAGTGTCGGGAACAGAAAAACTAAGAAACCAAGCATTAAACCACCAACAATGACTTTGGTGTATGGATGTTTTATTTTATAAAATAAACCTTTAACGGCATAGTTGGCTTTGGTGAAGTAGATAGAAAACAGACCGATTAAGCCGGCTAAAAGCACATAATAAAATAACGCATTTACTTGCCAGCCTTCGGTTACTAAAAAGAATAATTGCTGGGTATAGAATAACCTTGCTACAACTGCAGCAGTTGCGGCAGATAATAATAGCGGAATAAACGCCGGGATAGTAAATTCTGGCAATAAGATTTCGATAGCGAAAACAATACCCGCAACCGGACTGTTAAACGCCCCTGCTATACCTGCGGCAGCTCCACAGGCAACAAGCATTGTAATTTCCCGATAAGATAAACCCAAAAAACGACCGAGATTTGAGCCAATTGCCGATCCACTTGTTACAATTGGTGCCTCCAATCCTGTGGAACCACCAAAACCAACTGTAACCGCGGCAGTAATTATTTGAGAATAAATATTATGTGCCTCAATCTTACTAGAGTTTTTAGAAATGGCATACAACAATGGCGTTAGGCCTGTTTCGAATTTACTTTTCCTGATAAAATACTTGATGTATAAAACCGTGAGGAAAATACCAATCATTGGAAAAATAAAATATAGGTAGTATTTATATTTCCAATGCCAATCTGATTGAAGAAATTCTTCTATGTGATGCGTTAAACTTTTTAATGCTGCAGCAGCCAATCCAGCTAGTATGCCTACAATTATCGCCAGTATAACTAAGAAATTACGGTTTGATATTTTTGATTTTCTGTATTGGTTAATCTTATCAAGGTAATTTACAAAGCGGATGTACATGCTATCGGGTTTTAGTAGAGAGCGAATGTTCCAAATGTAGCTAAATGTAAGCGCTGAGGCAACGTTTAATGTCCTTATTTAAGCATCAAATTTATCTAAAAGCTTAATTAAGGTTGCGTAATCTTTCGGGTAAGGTGCATCAATTACGATGTCTTTATCATCCATGCCTTTAAAAACCAAATGCCTTGCGTGCAACGCAAAACGTTTCATAATTGGTTGTTCTTCTTCGCCTTTGCTTAATTTATATCCACGTTTTATTGATGAAAGAAAAACCGGTTTCCCTTTATACATTTCATCACCAACAATAGCAGCTCTTTGCGTAGCCAAGTGAATACGGATTTGGTGCATTCTACCAGTAATTGGCTTACATTCTACCAAAGTGTAATGCTTATAATATTTTAACGAATCGAAAATGGTTTCTGCTCTTTTACCTTCTGCTCTATCGATGGTTACATTCTTGTTTCCATCATTTAAAATTGGTAAATCAACCAGTAATTTGTCAAAGATTACATGACCATCAACCACTGCATGGTAAGTTTTATCAACCTTTCTTCGCTCAAACTGCATAGAGGCATGGCGATAACCTTCCGGATTTTTAGCAATAATTAAAGCGCCAGATGTTTCCTTATCCAAACGGTGACAAACCTGTGCATCATCACTGTACTGCTTAGCTAAACGCAAAACATTGGTTTCACCCGAACCACCTCTTTCATCAAGCGAGGCTAAAAATGGAGGTTTGTTGATTACGATAAAATCGTTGTCTTCGAAAAGAATAAGGTCTTTAAAATTAGGGTATTTCAAATTGCAATATTATTGATAAGCCGCAAAAATACGGATTTTATTTTAGTGATAGTAGATTTACGAATGAGCGATTTGCTTAAATGTTTGGTAAAACCTATTGAGAATATCAGTAGTAGATTAATTTGATGCGATTCAATTTAAATATTTATAAGTTTTGTGCAATTACAAAACCACTCGACCACGCCCATTGAAAGTTGTAGCCGCCTAACCAACCCGTCACATCTAAACACTCGCCGCCAAAAAATAAATTCGGAATTTTTTTACATTCTAAAGTTTTCGAAGAAATTTCATTAGTATTGATTCCACCACGCATAACTTCTGCTTTATCATAACCTTTATCGCCAGCTGGTTTTACCTTAAATTGATGAATGGTTTGGGCTATAGAATCAATTTCCACTTTCGTCAAAGATGCAACCGGTTTATTTACCGGCAAAAACTTACCTAAAGCATCAGTAAATTTTTTGGTGTAAAAACGGTTTAATAAAGTTGATAGTAATGTTTTGCCATTCAATTTGCGTTCTTCATCCAACAATTGGGTAATATTATAATTTGGTAATAAATTGATATTTACCACCTCGCCCCTTTTCCAGAAAGACGAAATTTGCAATATAGCAGGACCACTTAAACCCCAATGGGTAAATAAAATGTTTTCTTCAAAAGAAATATCATCGTTGCTTACTTCGCATAAAACCGAATTGCCAGATAGCTGAGCAAACCATTCTTCATCTTTTCCAGTAATTGTTAATGGTACCAAAGCTGGGGCGGTTTCTACAATTTTTAAACCATTTTTGCGAGCAAAGCGCAAAGCAAAATCTGTAGCACCCATTTTCGCAATTGGCAATCCTCCCGTTGCAATAACCAACTTTTCTGCTGTAAGAATTACGTTTTTACCATTCTTATCGTAAGTAATCTTAAAACCCCTATCCAAAATTTCAATATCTTTAACATCTGCATTACACCTAATTTCCTGGCCTAAATCTGCACAGATTGAAGTAAAAACTTCCACAACATCTTTTGCATTTTTGTCGTCGGGAAACAATTGACCTAAAGTTTTTTCTTTTCCGCTAATGCCATACGTTTCAAAAAAACTAATGGTATCATCAACAGTAAACTGAGTAAAAGAAGATTTGATAAAATGTGGATTGTTTGAGATAAATTGCTCTGCAGATGCAAATTGGTTGGTGTAATTACAGCGACCACCACCTGAAATTAAAATCTTTGCTCCAGGTTTTTCATTCCTCTCTAGCAAGATTACTTTCTTTCCTAAATAGCCAGCCTGCACGGCACACATTAATCCGCAAGCACCTGCACCAATAATTATTGCATCAGCATTCATCAATAAATTTATTATGGTTACTTTTGTGCAAAAGTAGCATTATTTTCAAGCGCATGGCAAAACAGATTAGCGAATTAAAAGTAGGTATTTTAGGTGGTGGTCAATTAGGCAGAATGCTCATTCAACAGGCAATTAATTATAATGTTAATTCTTTAGTTTTAGATCCCGACCCTGATGCACCTTGCAAGCATATTGCAAACTATTTCGAAAATGGTTCAATTACTGATTTTGATACCGTTTACAACTTCGGTAAACGAGCAGATATCATTACAATCGAAATTGAAAAAGTAAATATCGAAGCTTTAGAACAGCTTGAAAAAGAAGGTAAGCAAGTATTCCCTCAATCTAGAGTAATTCGTTTAATTCAGGACAAAGGCGTTCAAAAACAGTTTTTTAAAGAAAATGATATCCCAACTGCTCCCTTCCAAATCGTAAATACGAAAGAAGACATGGAAAATAGCCACATTCCATTTCCTTATATTTTAAAGTTAAGGAAAGATGGCTATGATGGTAAGGGCGTTATGAAAATTAATAATGCTGATGATTTGGACAAAGCATTTGACGCACCTTGCATTATCGAAAAACTAGTCGATTTTGAAAAAGAAGTTGCCGTAATTGTGGCGAGAAATTCAAATGGCGATATGAAAACTTTTCCAATGGTGGAAATGGAATTTAATCCTGAGGCAAACCTAGTTGAATTTTTAATTTCACCATCTACATACGCAGAAAGTTTGCAACAGAAAGCAGAAAACATCGCTAAAAATATTGCTTCAGGAATGAACATCACAGGGATTTTAGCAGTAGAAATGTTTGTTTGCAGGGATGGGGAGATTCTGGTGAATGAGGTTGCACCTAGACCGCATAATAGTGGGCACCATACTATAGAAGGCAATTATGTATCACAATTTGAGCAGCATTTACGTTCAATTTACAATTTACCTTTAGGCGATACAAGTAGTATAACCAACGCCATTATGATAAACTTGCTTGGAGAAAAAGGTTCGGAAGGAGTTGCTCAATACCAAAATTTAGAGAAAATTTTAGCTATAGATGGCGTGTTCGTACATCTATATGGTAAAAAATATACGAAACCGTTTCGTAAAATGGGCCACGTAACTATTGTAGATATTGATAGAGAAAAAGCCATCGAAAAGGCTAGATACGTACAAAAAACATTGAAGGTAATTGCTTAAAGGTTTAAAGAGCAAAGAATAAAGAACAACGATTTTAAAACTATAAGAGAAAAACATATGAGTGCTGAAAATTCGAATTCCTTTCCACAAACAACCGCTTTAGTTGGAATAATTATGGGTAGCAAATCAGATTTGCCTATAATGCAAGATGCTGCTGATGTTTTGAAAGAATTTGGAATCAATTATGAAATTACAGTGGTTTCTGCGCATAGAACTCCTGAACGTATGTTTAATTATGCTAAACAGGCTCATAATAGAGGAATAAAAGTTATTATTGCAGGTGCAGGTGGTGCTGCTCATTTGCCGGGAATGGTGGCATCAATCACTACATTACCGGTTATTGGCGTTCCTGTGAAATCTTCAAACTCAATAGATGGATGGGATAGTATTTTATCCATATTGCAAATGCCAAATGGCATTCCGGTTGCAACAGTTGCGTTAAATGCGGCTAAAAATGCTGGTTTGTTAGCAGCACAAATTCTAGCAACAGCCGATGAATCTATAACTGTTAAAATGCAGGCCTATAAAGATGATTTGAGGAAAAAAGTTGAGGAGAGTGCGGAAAGTTTATAATGATAAAAGAGAGGTCCAAAGTCAGTCTCAATATCTTCTGACTTCGGACCTCCGACTTAACAGTTTAATTCAAACTTGGGTCTGTAGGAAAATTGCTTACGTGAGCATATTTAGGACTTAAATTTACAATTACATCCCTCCATAATTTTTCATCATCGCTCCCAAAAATAATATCAGGATGAGAAACATCGCTCACCATCCAGGCATTTTCTTCAATCTCTTTAACTAACTGACCTTCATCCCAGCCAGAATATCCAATAAAAAATTTAACCTCATCTTCTTCAATAGCATTAGAATTGATAAGTATTTTCAAAGTTTCGAAATTACCGCCCCAATAAATACCATTGCCAATTTCCTCCCCACTTTGCATTTTATCAAAACTCCTGTGGATGAAGTGAATGGTATCAACACCAACAGGACCGCCGAAATAGATTTGATTACCTGCTTCCCACAAATCTTTTACAACATCTTTTAACAACAAATTTCCAAATTGGTTAAGTATGTAACCAACTGAACCTACATCGCTATGTTCTGTTAGTAAAATTACCGATCTTTTAAAATTTGGGTCGGCCATGAAGGGCTCAGAAATAAGTAATCGGCCAGTTTTTGGTTTTATATTATTAAGCATTACGATTATCGTTTGAAGCACCATAAAAGATGCCTATTTTTGTTTATGCAAGTTACAAATGAATTTCTACAAAACCTGCGCCAAGATTATAAAAGCGCAACGTTGGATGAAGCTGACGTAGATAATAATCCAATAAATCAATTTAAAAAATGGTTCGATAATGCTGTTGAAGCCGAAGTTTACGAACCTAACGCAATGACTTTGGCTACCGCCGATAAAGCAGGAAAGCCCGATGCCAGAATTGTATTGTTAAAAGGTGTAGATGAAAACGGATTTAGATTTTTCACAAATTATTTAAGTGCTAAAGGCAAGGAACTAAAAAGAAATCCCTATGCAGCTCTGGTTTTCTTTTGGTCTGATTTAGAAAGACAAGTTAGGGTTGAAGGAACAGTAGAAAAATTAGACAAAGAAACTTCGGAAGAATACTTTATCACCCGACCAGTTGCCAGTCAGATTGGTGCAGTAGCTTCGCCACAAAGCCAAATCATTCCAGACAGGAAATTTTTAGAAGAAAAATTTGAAGATTTAAAGTTAAAAAGTAATAACAAAAACATCGCAAAACCTGCACATTGGGGTGGCTATATTGTTAAACCTACCCGAATAGAATTTTGGCAAGGTAGAAGAAGCAGACTTCATGATAGAATAAATTTTGAATTAGTTAAAGGCAGTTGGGTTAAAACAAGATTAGCCCCATAGCATTGGTATAAATGTAAAAAAAGATTTAGCATGCGGTCAAAATCTCTTCTTTACACTACTCAATAACAAGCAAAATTCTATTTCTATTAATAAAACTTAAACCAAATGATAAATAATATTTCTGTAATAGGTTCTGGAACAATGGGCAATGGTATTGCGCACACTTTTGCTCAATTTGGTTATTCTGTAAATTTGATAGATATTAATCAAAGTGCATTAGACAAAGCTTTACAAACTATTACCAAAAACCTTGATAGGCAGGTTGCTAAAGGAACACTTTCAGAACATCAAAAATCTGAGACTTTAGCAAATATTAAAACGCATACAAACATTGAAGCTGGTGTAAAAAATGCTGATTTAGTTGTTGAGGCAGCAACTGAAAATGTAGATTTAAAGCTTAAAATATTCAAGGATTTAGATGCCTTTGCTCCTGCTGAAGCAATTTTGGCATCTAATACATCGTCAATTTCTATTACTCAAATTGCTGCTGTAACCAATCGTGGCGATAAAGTAATTGGAATGCATTTTATGAATCCTGTTCCGGTGATGAAATTAGTAGAAGTGATTCGTGGGTACCAAACTAGCGATGAAACCACTGATACCATTATGACACTTTCGGAAAGTTTGCAGAAAACACCTGTTGAAGTAAATGATTATCCTGGTTTTGTAGCCAACAGAATTTTAATGCCGATGATTAATGAAGCAATTTATACACTTTACGAAGGCGTTGCAGGTGTTTATGAAATTGATACCGTAATGAAACTAGGTATGGCACACCCGATGGGGCCACTTCAACTAGCCGATTTTATCGGCTTAGATGTTTGTTTGGCTATTTTAAAAGTGCTGCATGATGGATTTGGTAATCCGAAATATGCACCTTGTCCGCTTTTAGTAAATATGGTTGCTGCAGGCAAAAAAGGTGCAAAAACTGGTGAAGGTTTTTACACTTATACATCAGGTTCAAAAGATTTGATAGTTGCCAACAAATTTAAGAAATCCTAATTTTTTTAGCATTAAATTTTATATTTGCTGTATGAACGAAAATCTTGACCCTGAAGCGAGCAACCTAACCCCTACCGATAGAGATATTGAAAGGGTTTTGCGACCACAAGCTTTTGAAGATTTTACGGGACAAGAAAAAGTAATGGAAAACTTACGGATTTTTGTTCAGGCAGCAAAACTGCGTGGTGAAGCATTAGATCACGTTTTACTTCATGGTCCACCGGGGTTAGGAAAAACAACCTTATCGTATATTATTGCCAACGAAATGGGCGCCGGAATAAAAGTTACATCTGGCCCTGTTTTGGATAAACCTGGAGATTTAGCCGGTTTACTAACTGGTTTAGATACCGGAGATATTCTTTTCATTGATGAAATTCACCGCTTATCTCCGTTGGTAGAAGAATATTTATACTCGGCAATGGAAGATTTCAAAATCGACATTATGCTGGAAACTGGACCAAATGCTCGTTCGGTACAAATATCTTTAAATCCTTTTACGCTTGTTGGTGCCACTACCCGTTCGGGTTTACTTACCGCACCATTACGTGCTCGTTTTGGTATAAATGCCAGATTGGCTTATTACGATGCGAAATTGTTGACCACTATTGTTTTGCGTTCATCAGATATTTTAAAAACACCAATTAATGATGAAGGTGCTTACGAAATAGCAAGGAGAAGCCGTGGAACACCTCGTATTGCCAATGCATTGCTTCGTAGAACCAGAGATTTTGCTCAAATAAAAGGAAATGGAAACATCGATACCGAAATAGCCCGTTACGCTTTAAACGCACTTAACGTTGATGAGCATGGTTTAGATGAAATGGATAATAAGATTTTAGTGACCATTATTGATAAGTTTAAAGGTGGACCAGTTGGATTAAAAACCATCGCAACTGCCGTTGGCGAAGATGAAGGTACAATTGAAGAAGTTTACGAACCATTCTTGATTCAGGAAGGTTACATTATGCGAACTTCTCGCGGAAGAGAAGTAACCGAAGCTGCTTACAAACACTTAAAGAAAATCTACCCAGGGCAAACCGGAAAGTTGTTTTAAGGTAGGATTTGAGCTTTTTGTTTTGCAGAAACTTTGTTTTTAAACGGGATGATAGCGATATCCTTTTTTGATATTCCTTCGACAAGCTGAGGATGCCAATGCCAAAAAAGATATAGCGAACAGCCCGGCTGTATTAACAAAAGAATTTGTTGCTTTCATTTTCAAAAACTCTCATCAAATTTTAGACTTTATTTTTACAAACATTAAATGCATTTATCCGTTGGATAAGTGTAAAACCAACAAATTATGAATATTGAATTACGTAAGTTAACGCTCGAAGATTATGCCGATTTAAAAGATTCTATGACCCAGGCTTACGATAGTATGGGTGGTTCTATTTGGCCAAAATCAAGCATCGCTAAACTTTTAAATATTTTTCCTGAAGGTCAGCTTTGCATTGCAGTAGATGAAAAGGTTGTAGCATGTTCTTTAGCCATCATTGTGCAATACGACGAATATGGCGACAGGCACACATACAAATTAATTACTGGCGATTACTCTTTTACCACACACGACACAAATGGAGATACTTTATATGGGATTGAAATTTTTGTTCACCCCGATTTCCGTGGTTTACGTTTAGGCAGAAGATTATACGAAGCCCGCAAGGAGCTTTGTGAAAGTTTAAATTTAAAAAGTATTATTGCAGGTGGCAGAATTCCGGGTTACCACACGTACTCAGAAACTTTGACACCAAGGCAATACATCGATAAAGTTAAGGCTAAGGAAATTTACGATCCTACGTTGACGTTCCAGATCTCTAATGATTTTCACGTTAGAAAAGTTTTAAAAAATTATCTCCCAGGTGATAAAGAATCAAAAGAATACGCAACCCTGATAGAATGGAATAATATTTACTATCAAGGTATTGATGCTTCTGCCCGCTCAGCTATGACCATTAGGTTAGGTTTAGTACAATGGGAAATGCGTTTGTTTCCAGATATGGATGCATTTTATGAGCAGGTAGAATTTTTTGTTGATGCGCTAAGTGGATACAAATCAGATTTCATCCTATTTCCCGAGTTATTTAACACGCCACTGCTTCAGCCATACAATCATTTACCAGAGATTGAGGCGATGCGTAAACTTGCTGAAAAGACTAAGGAAATTGTAGATAGAATGCATGAATACGCATTGAGTTACAATGTGAATATTATTACTGGTAGTATGCCTTTACTAGAAGGAAACAAACTGTATAATGTTACTTATTTGTGCCACAGAACGGGTAAAATCGATGAATATCGCAAAATTCACATCACCCCTAACGAACAGAAATACTATGGGATGATTGGTGGAGATAAGGTAAAAGTTTTTGATACCGATTGCGGTAAAGTGGGTATTTTAATCTGCTATGATGTTGAATTCCCGGAGCTTAGCAGAATTTATGCAGACCAAGGAATGCAAATTCTTTTTGTTCCATTTTTAACGGATACTCAAAATGGATATACCAGGGTAAGACATTGCGCACAAGCAAGAGCAATTGAAAATGAGTGCTATGTTGCAATTGCAGGTTGCGTTGGTAATTTACCTAAAGTGAATAACATGGATATTCAGTTTGCGCAATCAGCAGTATTTACGCCGTCAGATTTTGCCTTCCCTACAAATTCTGTAAAAGCAGAAGCAACGCCAAATACGGAAATGGTTTTGGTAGTAGACGTGGATTTACATTTGCTGGATGAACTACATCATTATGGTACGGTAAAAATTTTGAAAGACAGACGAACAGATTTGTATCAAACAAAATTGCTGAAATAAAAATAGACAAAAAAAATGCCGGTCACATCACTAACCGGCATTTTAAATTTACTAAAGCTATTATTTTCGAAGTACGAACCAAACAATTAGGCCGATTATTACTGCAACAGGCAAAATCCATTTTAATACAGAACCCGCTCCATTTTCATCTTTCTCAGTAACTGCAGGTTTTGCAGGACCAGGATTATCTTTGTGACTTTCGTAATCTTTTTCTATCGGTTTCGGAGCTTCTCCGCTTTCGGTATGTTTTGGATCTACATTTTCCATTATCTAAAATTTTATCGCGTAAAATAAACTTTATGATTTCTGATGTTAATTAGATTTCAAAAGTTTGGGTTTATTAATTTAGTTTCAAGAGAACAACAAGCAATAAAGCAAAAGGTTTTAAATCTAAGCCCTATCTTTGTATATTAATGTTTAACAATTCTTCAAAATATAGCCAGCTAATAAAAGATGAAGCCATAAGATTGGGCTTTATCGGATGCGGAATTTCAAAAGCAGAATTTTTAGAAACCGAAGCGCCACGATTAGAGCAGTGGTTAAATATGAACCATCATGGTGAAATGAAGTACATGGAAAACTACTTCGATAAAAGACTAGATCCACGGTTGCTGGTAGATGGCGCTAAATCTGTTATATCACTTTCGCTAAATTACTATACTGATGATAAACAGAATGATCCGGAAGCTCCAAAAATCTCAAAATATGCATACGGACAAGATTATCATTCGGTTATCAAAGAAAAACTTAAAGCGCTATTAATTTTTATCGAAGAAAATATAGGAGAAGTTGGTGGAAGAGCTTTTGTTGATTCTGCACCTGTTTTAGATAGAGCTTGGGCGCAACGTTCGGGCATTGGCTGGATTGGAAAAAACTCTAATTTGATAAGCAAGCAAAATGGTTCATTCTTTTTCTTAGCCGAATTGATTGTCGATCTAGAGTTGGATTATGATAGCCCTTTTCATACAGATCATTGCGGCACATGTACCCGATGTTTAGATGCCTGCCCTACTGATGCCATTATCTCGCCCCAGGTTGTTGATGGTTCCAAATGTATATCTTATTTAACTATCGAACTAAAAAACGAAATACCGGTTGAGTTCAAAGACAAAATGGACAATTGGATGTTCGGATGCGATATTTGTCAGGATGTTTGTCCGTGGAACAGATTTTCTAAAGCACATAATGAAGATGCATTTAAGGCAGACAATGGTTTGCTTGAATTAAATGCAAAAGAGCTAACAGAAATTACGGATGAGGTTTTTAGAAAGGTTTTTAAGGGTTCAGCTGTAAAACGAACAAAGTTTGCAGGTTTAAAAAGAAATATTGATTTTTTGAAATCTACTGAATGAAATTAAAGTAACTGTGAGGACCGAAACAATTTTATCGTATTAAAATTACTTGATTAACCTCGCAGTGACTAAGAATTAATTTACCGAAAAACTATTATCAGATTTAACTTTATCAGGCGTATGCGGATTTCCCATCACAACCTTATTTAATTTTTTAGTTGTTTTAATTTCAATGGTAGTTTGGTTGTTTCCTTTTTCCCAAACACCTATTGTACTGTGATTTTTTTCTGTAGACGAATCATCATAAGTAAGCATCAAATCTATCGGTAAAGCTTTGACGCCTTTATTTTCCACCACTATTGCATAGCCCGAATCTGTTTTCGTTACAGATTTTATAGACATATCAAGCACTCCGCCATCAAAAAACCAGGGTTTCCAAAACCAATTTAAATCTTTTCCACTTCCTTGATTCATGCTATAAAAGAAATCGTAAGGCATGGGGTGTTTGCCATTCCAGTTTTTAATATAATTATGTAATGCTTTGGTAAACAACTCATCACCCAAGTAATCTTTAACAAAAAGATAAGCTAGACCAGGTTTCGGATAGGAATTTGTAAATGATCCTGAACCTTTTAAATCTGGTGTTAAAGTCATTATTGGCGAATCATCTTTTCCACCAGAACTCGAGGCCGTAGGTTGAATACCATATTCATCAACAATGGATGAATCAATCATAGGAGAGATCAGCCACTCACCTATCGTTGCCCAGCCTTCATCCATCCAACCATATTTGGTTTCGTTAATACCCATGTAAAAAGGAAACATGGTATGAAAAATTTCATGGTCGGTTAGCGTAATTACATCTTCGCGTTTATCAACCGGGTTATCATTTACCATCATTGGATATTCCATTTGATCTAAACCATCAAAAACAGTTTCGTGGTTATAAGGGTAAGGCCATTTCGGAAATTTATAACTCATTGCCTCTACAGTTTTACGTGCAAAATCAATTACTTCGTAGTAATCTTTGTGTTTAGGATTAAAAACTGCATCAACCCGAGTACGTCTTTTTGTTAATGAATCGACAACCAAACTTGATGATTTCCATAGATAATGATCGCTCAATGCAAAAACGAAATCGGTTACGTTTTTAGCTTCAAATTTAAAAGTATTAAAGGGCTTAGTTTGCGTCACTCTTTTAGTAGCTAGGTCGGCTTCCGTAATTACATCAATTACGGCGTCGTTCTTTTCTGCCGAAACTATTCTGGATACGATTTCCTTTTGAAAAACATCAGAAGCATTTTTTAAGTCACCTGTAGCCCAAACGCCGTAACCTCCGGGAACAGTTACTTCCGCATTAAAATTATCAAAATCATTATAAAACTCTTCTGCACCTGTGTATGGATATTTATTCCAGCCATCAACATCATCATAAACCGCAATTCTCGGAAAGAAGTAAGCAACAAAATGTGAACCTTCATCTACCTGACCTGTACGCATGTGCGAACCCTTATTTAAAGTGTAGTTGTAGGCTATTGCAAATTTGATGGTTTTACCAGGTAAAACGGACGGAACTTTTACAGTCATGTTCGTCCCATCTACATTAAAATCTTTTATATCCTTTCCGTTGGCATTTAATTTTTCTATAGTGACACCTTCACCCAAATCAGCTTCGGCAAACCGAGCTTTTCGAGGTGTTCCTTTTTTATATAGATTTGGATAAAGTTTAAACCAAATTTCTTTTAAAGTATCCGGACTATTATTGGTATAAACCACATCAACAGTTCCTTTTAACAATCGACTAATTGGATTAAAATCAACTTTTAACTTATAATCAGAGTGGTTTTGAAAATAATTTTTTCCAGGTTTACCATCTAAACTTCTTGTGGCTTTTTGATAAGTATTTTCAAAAACCGGCGCAATCGGAAGTGTTACCTGAGCATTTAAATAGAATGCTGATAATATTAAAACACTAAAAATTTTAATTGATTTCATTAAAAAATAATGGGGATAATTTAAAAACAAATCTACTTTCCGAATTTCATTTTCAGCTGCTCCAACATATCTGTATTGATTGGTTCTGCTGGTTTTTCTACTGGCTTTGGTTTGTTGTATTGCGGTTTGTTATACTGCGGTTTATTTGCCGGGGCAGGATTTTGTGCTTTTGGTGCTTTATTTTCGTTCTTTTTAGCATTAAATTTTGCCCATTCTTCATCCAGTTTTTTCTTTGTATAAAGCGGGAAATCACCTTGCTTCATCCATGCATAGTAACTTGGTTCTACACTAAAAACTTGTTCTGTAGTTTTGCCTTTATGCTTTCCAAAATTAAAACAAACTTCATCGTTATCGTTGTAAACCAACCTTCCGGCAAAATCTACCGGTTTATTAATATTAGTAAAAATATGTAACGCGTCTACATCGTTAACAACCGGGATACTTTTTACACCTTGTTTGCTTTCAAACTCGGTTTCTTTATACATATCCAGCTGACCAAGCAAAACTTTATACGTTGCAATAACATCGGCTTCAGCGGCATGTGCATTTACCAAATCATCATTGCAATAAAATTTATAAGCAGCCTTTAAAGTGCGTTGTTCCATCTGGTGAAATATATTCTGCACATCAACAAACTTTCTTCCCGTCATATCAAAATTAACATCCGCACGTAGAAATTCTTCAAGCAACATCGGAATATCAAATTTATTCGAATTGTAACCAGCCAAATCGCTTTCACCTAAAAATTCGGCAATTTCTGCTGCCAGTTCTTTAAAGGTTTTCTCGTTTGCTATGTCTTCATCATAAATACCATGAATTAATGAAGTTTGCAACGGAATAGGCATTTCTGGATTAACACGCCAAGTTTTTATCGTTTCCGTTCCATCGGGCATTGCTTTTAAAATTGCTATTTCTACAATTCTATCAGCACCAACATTAATACCTGTTGCCTCTAAATCGAAAAAAGCTAAAGGGCGTTTTAAATTTAATTTCATTGTTTATGGATGTAATTTCTGATATCAGATATCTTTAAATATTTCTATAACCAAAAGTGCTAAAAAGGTTTGGTTACTTATGTAAAACAGACTCATAATTTTGAAATATAATTAGCAATTTATTTTCGAATACAGCGCCGTAAATTTAAATTGCGGTTAATTAACTATCAAATAAATGAAGAAAATCTTCTTGCTCTTACCTCTCCTATTTACTTTTCTATTTGTTAGCGCACAAAATTTTCCTTTTGGTGCAATAACCTATGATGATCAAAACTTTGATAGAAATAAACTTGATAGCAATGCGAATGCCATCGTATTGAAAGAATTTGGAACATCAACCATTCAAATTAGCGATAAAACATCAGGAACTGAGTTGATTTTTGAGTATCATGTTAAGATTAAAATCTATAATAAAGAAGGTTATGATCAGGCAAATATTGTTATCCCGACTTATAAAAATGGCACCAGGGAAGAATATATAAATACCATAAAAGCTTCAACATTTAATTATGAGAATGGGCATTTCGTAGAATCTATTATGGATAAGAAATCGATATTTACCGAAAACAAAGGCAGATATACGGTTTTAACAAAATTTACTTTACCCAATATTAAAGATGGTTCGATTATAGAATATAGCTATCGATTAGAATCGCCTTTACTATTTAACTACAAAACCTGGGCCTTTCAAAGCGATATTCCTAAAGTGTACAGCGAATATTTAGCATTTATTCCGGCCATTTATAATTACAATGTATCACTCCGTGGATTTATAAAACTTAGCGATACCAAAAGTGAACTTTCTAGAGAATGTATGCGCATAAATGGTGTGCCGATTGATTGTTCTAAAATTTGGTATGTGATGAAGAATGTACCTGCATTTGTAGAAGAAGATTATATGACTGCTGCAAGCAATTATAAATCGGCAATTTATTTCGAACTATCCGACTGGGAAATGCCAGATGGACGAAAGCAAAGCTATACCAAATCGTGGAAAGATGTTGATTATGAGCTTACAACCGATAAATCTATCGGCGGACAAATGAAGCGTAAAGACATTTTTAAAGATGTTATTCCATCAATTACCAAGGATGCAAATGATGATTTAAGCAAAGCAAAAGCAATTTTTAATTACATTAAAAAACAAATGAAATGGAATAATGGCTATGGAATAAGCAGTGAAGATAATATCAAAAAATCATTAGATACGCACTCTGGAACGGTAGCCGATATTAACTTAGGATTAATTGCAGCACTTTCTGCGGCGAATTTAGATGCAGAAGCCGTCATAATCTCGACCAGAGAAAATGGAATTGTAAATAAGTTGTATCCAGTTATAAGTGATTTTAACTATTTAATTGCAAAAGTAAATATTGCTGATAAAAGCTACCTTTTAGATGCTACAGAACCGTTATTACCTTTTGGACTATTGCCTCTTAGGTGCATAAACGACCAGGGAAGAGTTTTAAATCTTAAAAAACCATCTTATTGGATGGATATAACTGCAGCCCAAAAAGCATCTACAAGTTATATTGTGGATGTTCAAATGGAGGTTGATGGCAAGGTTAAAGGCACCATAACTACGCATAGCTTTGGATATGCTGCATTTAATAAGCGCCAAGAAATTAAAAAATTCAGTTCGCCTGATGAGTATGTAGAAAAACTAGATGAACGCCTACCGAAACTTCAGATTTTAAACCACGAAATAAAAAATATCGATAGCGTTGAAAACATTTTGACCGAAATTTATGAAGTTGAGTTCTCTAAAATGGCTGATGCAAGTAAAGACGAATTTTATTTCAATACCTTTTTTATAAATCCAGTAGCAAAAAACCCTTTTAATTTAAACGAAAGAACCTATCCGGTTGATTTAGGTTCCGCTTCTGAAGAACGAATTAGCATTAGGCTTGCTTTGCCAGGAAAATATGATATGGTAGAAAAATCTCAAGACCTAGCTATTGGCTTGCCTAATGCCGGTGGAAGATATTTGGTAAAAACATCTATAGAAGATAATGTGATAAGTTTTAATCAAATTCTGCAGTTTAATAAAGCTATTTATCAAGCAGATGAATATCCATATTTGAAAGAATTTTACAGCAAGATCATTCAAAATCAGAAGTTTGATATACTATTAAAAAAAGTTAAGTAATGCTGAAATTGATTTGCTCTATCTCGTTGATAATTTGGTCATTATTTGCCTGCGCACAGGATAACTATGATGTAGATTTGATACCATCCAATTTAAAAAATCGTGCAAACGCAATTGTTCGAAACGAAGAAAAGGTTGTAGACATGCGTTCTACAGATAACGTAATGCTATCGGTAAAGAAAGCCATAACTGTAATAAACAAAAACGGAGAAGACGAAGCAAGGTTGGTTTTGTTTTATGATAAAAACACATCTATAAAAGGAATAAAAGGTGAAGTTTACAATGCTGCGGGTATTTTAACAAAAAAATTTACCCAAAGTAATTTCAGTGATGAAAGCGCTGCAGATGGGTTTTCGCTTTTTGTAGATAGTAGGGTTAAACATTTCCTACCAAACGAAAATATTTATCCTTTCACTATCGTTTACAACTATGAAATAAGATTTAAACAAAACCTAATCATTCCAAATTGGGTGCCAAAAACAGCCGATGATGTTGCTGTGGAAAAAAGCAGTTATACATTTATTTGCAAACCAACTGATGAACTCAGAATCAAAACTCAAAGTTATGCTGGCCAGCCAGAAGAAGTAATTAATGATAAACAGAAATCACTTTATTGGAAAGTCAATAATTTGCCTGCTGTTAAATCCGAACCATATCGTCCGAATGCAGAAACTTATCAAACAAGTATTAAAATTGCGCCAAAACAATTTGATTATTACAACCATAAGGGAAGTTATACCAACTGGAATCAATTGGGTAAGTGGGTTTATGATGATTTACTTAAAGGGCGTTCCGCGCTATCGCCATCAACAATAGCAACGATAAATGAATTGGTTAAGAATGAAACCAACGATAAAGCAAAAGCACAAAAAATATACGAGTTTATGCAAAATAAAACCCGTTACATAAGTGTGCAAATTGGTATTGGTGGTTTCCAACCGGTTGCCGCTGCTGATGTTGACAGACTTGGTTACGGAGATTGCAAGGCATTGGTAAATTATATGCAAAGCCTTTTGAATGTAGTTGGTATTGAATCTTACTATTGCGTTGTAGAAGCTGGGAATGAAAAAATTAGCCTCGACCCTACTTTCGCAAGCATGGTGCAAGGCAATCATATAATTTTATGTATGCCGTTAAAAGGAGATACAACTTGGTTAGAATGTACCAACCAGAAAATACCGTTCGGCTTTTTAGGTGATTTTACTGATGATAGAATTGTATTAGCTTGTACATCAGAGGGTGGGAAATTATTAAAAACTCCAAAACTGGAAGCCCAAAACAATCGTCAGATACGGTATGCAGATTTAACAGTGCTTTCAAATGGCAATGTAAAAGGAAAAATTAAAACAGTTTATACTGGCGCTCAATACAATAACATGAATGATGTTGTAGGGAAACCTTTTGTAGAACAGCAAAAACTTTTAAGCCGTGTTTACAATATTGATAATATAGTTTTCAGTGCAGTGAATTACGTCCAAAAGAAAGATGCATTTCCCGAAACCGAAGAAAATATTACTATTTTTTCAAGAAATTATGCAGCTGTGAATAATGATAAAATGCTTTTACAACTTAATGCTTTCAATGTGAAAAGTAGTATTTCAGAAGTG
This sequence comes from Pedobacter jejuensis, assembly GCF_003725795.1. Classification (GTDB taxonomy): domain Bacteria; phylum Bacteroidota; class Bacteroidia; order Sphingobacteriales; family Sphingobacteriaceae; genus Pedobacter; species Pedobacter jejuensis. Next base: position 427,472 of record NZ_RBEE01000023.1, read on the forward strand.
AAAAACAGAATTCAACCCGTGTATATTAACCGAGGTTTTACGGATATAGACACTATAGTTTACAATTTGCCAACGGAATTATTAACGGATAAGCTAGCTGAAAACGATAAAGCTTTTAAAAATCAGTTTGGCGAATATATTTCAAAATCAACTCTAAGTGGAAATAAGTTAACGTACTATAGAAAACTTGTTGTAAATGATGGCACTTTCCCGGCTGAGGATTATGCAGCATTTTCTAAATTTATTAATGACGTAAATTCTGCAGACCAGAACAAAGTGATACTTAGCTTAAAAAAATAATTCCGAGCGTTATTCCAATTATCATAATTAAATACATCAATATTTCTGTTGATGCAAAGCGCTTGTATTTGGTCCAAAACGAATAATCTTTATCCTGGTTAGGCATATTGTAATTTGAACTGCAAAAGTAGCCTTTTAAACTGACTTATTTTTGGGGCTTAAAGGTTGTAATCTGTTTTGCCATTCCCCTAAATAACACAATGTGGAAAGGCCACATGGCGTACCAATACATTCTGCCCCATAAACCTTTCGGTCTGAATGTGGCAATTTGCGATAAAAATGCTTTGCCATGTAATTCTACCAATTTCAGTTCCAACCAGGCTTCTCCCGGAACCTTCATTTCTGCAAACAAAAGCAGCCTTTTATTTTTTTTATCAGCCAAAAGCACCCTCCAAAAATCCAATACATCTCCAGCCTGAATATCAACATTGCTGGTTCTGCCCCTTCTGGTTCCAACGCCGCCAAACATTTTATCTAATAAACCTCTAAATTGCCAAAGCCAATCCATATAGTACCAACCTCTACTGCCGCCGATACTCCAAATGTTGTCAAAAACTTCTTCTGCTTTACGTTCAAAAGGCATTTTTACTTTATATTCTAATGTTCCATTTTGCGGAACTTTTATCTGATCCATAAAATTTGTGTCCAAATAGCCACGATTTAATGCATCTTTCCAACTTGAAACAATAGAATTTTGGTCAATTTTTTCAAAAGCCAAATGCAGCGATTCTGCATAGGTCAAACACTCACGAGGAACAACATCATGTATTCTATCATCTTTACACACCACCTCATTTTTCATGCTATCAACCAAACTTCTTGCTAACGAATACGGAACAGGTGTAATCATGTTTAGCCATAAAGATGATAGCCTTGGCGTTAAAACAGGAACTGTAAAAATCCAACGCTTTAAACCACGTTCTTTGGCATAGCCCATCATCATTTCCCGATAGGTTAAAACATCAGGACCACCGATATCAAAAGTTTGGTTGTATGCTTTTTCATTGTGTAAAACGCCTTGTAAATAAGCAAGTACATCACGAATTCCAATTGGTTGGCATTTGGTTTTGACCCATTTTGGTGTTACCATAACAGGTATTTTCTCCGTTAAATCTCTAATAATTTCGAAAGATGCACTACCCGAACCTATTATTATAGCTGCCCTTAAAATGGTGCAGGCAATTTTCGACGCTTTCAATTGCTCCTCCACCGCCAAACGAGAGCCTAAATGTTTTGATAAATGTTCATCATTTGCTATGCCTGTTAAATAAATAATCTGTTTACAGTTGGTACGTTGTAGCGCTTTTGAGAAGTTTTCGGCAGATTTCTTCTCCATATCATCAAATTCTGACCCATGTGACGACATTGAATGAACAAGATAGTAGGCAGCATCAATATCCGAAGGGATTTCCTTGAGGCTTTCTGCATCTAATAAGTCTCCGGTAATAATTGTAACCTGCTCACTTAAATCAGATTGATTAATAAATCTTCTTTTATCGCGAACCATGCAAACAATTTCGTGGTTTTCTTCTAAAAGTAATGGCAACAATCGTGTACCGATATAACCATTGGCTCCAGTTAATAATACTTTCATTTTTAATGATATTGATAGTAACAGATATGTGTTGTGCTTTGTTGTAAGTTAAGCGTAAATGATTTATTATCAATACTTCAGAAAGCTATAAAAGTCAGCAAAAGTGTCATATTACTGTAAAGGGATATGCTAATAATTGCTATGTAACCGCCACGTTACAATAAAAATCATATTTGAGCGTAGATATTCTTGATATTGAAACAAACATCCCTGAATGAAGAAAAATATAATGGGCTTTGTTATGACCTTAATACTAGGAATTAGCATAGTTGGAACGGGCTTTAAAGCGGTGGAGCATCCACAAAAAAACCAAACATTTTTTATTAAAAATAATTCTGATACTGATAGTTTGTACACACAGTATTTATCAGAAATTTATCACAGCATTCACTTAGATTCTGTAGGATTAAGTTTCAATGTTTTTGAGAAAGCATTAACTGGTTACTACAACATTAAATCTCAAGGATTGTTAAATACAAAATCTATATTAACAATTGCCGATTTTGACCAGGAAAGCACCAAAAAGCGACTTTACATTATCGATTTAAATAAAAAAGAATTGATTTTGAATACTTGGGTTGCACACGGACAAAATAGTGGTGGCGATAAGCCAGATTACTTCTCTAATGCTGTAAATTCGAACACCAGCAGTTTGGGTTTCTATTTAACCGGCGAAGTTTATTTCGGTAAACATGGTCGCTCTTTAAAATTGGATGGAATGGATTTTGGCTTTAATAATAATGCCCGCGAACGTGCTATCGTGGTGCATGGTGCAGATTATGTATGCCAAAACAGTATAAACCAATTGGGCAGATTAGGTAGAAGTCAGGGTTGCCCTGCAGTTGCAACTAAACTTGCAAATACCGTTATTAATGCAATTGCTGATAAGACAATTTTATTTATCAATAGCACTGCTCAACCTTATACTTCGCAATATTTAAACGAAACATTGGCCGCCGGCATTGCGCTAAATCAGAACCAGTTTTTTGCTTCTAATTTTAATTGATTGGATTAAACGCAGGTTTGAACGTTTTTGAAATAGGCATTGATTAAAGAAATCGTTGTTTACGTTTTTATTGATTTGGAAATGAGTGCTTCGGTAATACTTGGGGAGTTGTAGTCCTGCTGTACCTCCAAGCCCGATGAAAAATCGGGGCTTTCCGTCCCATCAGGTTTAGAAATTAAGTTCGATGCTCTTGGGAAAATCATTAGAGATTAGAAAATTTTTCATGATTTACGAATGCTATTTTAGACTTTTAGGTTTCTCTTTCCTATATTGTTGGGAAATATCCATAAAGTTAAATTAACAAAGCGTCCAACAAAATCCCAAAGCCATCTATTGCTATCTAAATGTTTCTCTCCGCAATCGATTATTTCAGCTCGTTTGATGCCTTTTTGAACAAGCTTTTTTATCCACGATATATTGATGTGCTTCTTTATTAACAGCCCAATATAATCGCTAAAGATATGAGCCCAAATTTCTACAACGAATGATTTGTTGTTAATATCTAATGATTTACCAAAGACTTCTGTATAATCAGCCTTTATGGTTTCGACAAGCTTAAATGTTCTTAATTTAACTTCTTCGTTTAAATAATTCCATAGATTTTTATCGCTATACAAACGCACAATACCTTTATCAAGGCTAACTTTAATTTCGAAGTTTTCTAAATTGTAAATCTTATCCATTTGATAATTAATGTTTGTTAGACAAATAAGTTGTGTAAATGTTATTTTCCGATGTGAATTTTTATACAACAATGTAATCCCTCTGGAATTTTTGTGAATAATTTTTTAAACGCTGCCCGAATAATTTTAATCATCTTTGAGGTCTTAAAAGCTAAACCTATTAATGAAAATTGTTATTGCAGAAAAGCCATCTGTTGGTCGCGAACTTGCCAAAGTTTTTGGAGCAACCACCAGAAAAGACGGATATATAGAAGGGAAAGGTTATTCTTTTACCTGGGCTTTCGGACATTTGCTACAACTTGCACCACCACAAGATTATGGTTTTATTGGCTGGCGAAAACAGCATTTACCCATGTTGCCTGCTAAATTTAAACTCGCCATTAGAAAGATAAAAACGAAAGATGGTTTTGTTGAAGATCCTGCAGTTAGAAAGCAGCTCGATACCATTAAAAAACTTTTTGATGAAGCTACGGAAATCATCGTAGCTACCGATGCGGGACGAGAGGGCGAATTAATCTTTAGGTATATTTATTACTATTTAAAATGTAAAAAGCCTTTTAAACGCCTTTGGATTTCATCGCAAACGGATGAAGCCATTAAAGATGGATTTAGGAATTTAAAACCAGGGACAGATTACGATACATTATTTAATTCAGCACATTGCCGCTCAGAGTCTGATTGGCTGGTGGGGATGAATGCAACACAAGCACTTAGTATATCTGCAGGAAACAGAACTGTGCTATCGCTTGGTCGGGTGCAAACGCCTACCCTAGCCATGATATGTGCTCGCTTTTTGGAGATAAAGAATTTTGTACCACAAACGTATTTTCAAATTAGCATACAACTTATCAAGGATGAGCAAACCTTTAAAGCAGTTTCTGTAACAAATTACAAAGATAAAAGCGAAGTTGAGGGTATTTTTAAACTGGTAGAAGATGTAGCTTCCGGATTTCCAACGGGAGGAAATATCACGGCTGTTGAGGCCAAACCAAGAAAAGAACCACCACCACTTTTGCATGATTTAAGTTCGCTGCAACAAGAAGCTAATAAGAAAAAAGGTTTTACTGCCGACCAAACTCTTAACTTACTTCAAAATTTGTACGAAAGTAAACTGGTTTCCTATCCGCGTACGGGTAGCCGTTATATTGGCGATGATGTATTCGCTGGGATACCTGCTTTAATTGATAATTTTACCAACCATGCAGAATTTGGTAAACAAGCAAAATTTTTGCAAACTACAACTTTAAACAAGCGAAGTGTAAACGCCAAAAAGGTAACCGATCACCATGCCATTTTACCAACTGGAGAAGAAGCTTACGGATTAAGTGCTGATAAACAAGCGATTTATGATATGGTTGTTGGTAGAATGCTCGAAGCATTTCACCAGGAATGTATCAAAGAAATCACCAAAATTACCATTTCCTCTGCTGCAACTTTTATGGCTAATGGAACTGTTATTCGATCTGCCGGATGGCGCTCCGTTTTTAATGAGACAGAGGACGATAAGAAAGATGAAGACAATATATCATTGCCGAAAGTTGCTGTTGGCGAACAATTACCTATTGTTGAGAAAACACTTTTAGAGAAACAGACCAAGCCGAAACCAATGTATAATGAAGCTTCATTGCTTAAAGCTTTAGAAACATCCGGTAAAGAAATTGAAGATGAAGAATTGCGTTACGCTATGAAAGACAGTGGTTTAGGTACACCTGCAACTCGAGCATCAATAATTGAAACCCTAATAACTAGAGAATATATAATCCGTGAGAAGAGAAATCTTTTGCCAACAAATAAAGGCTTAGCCGTGTATGAGGTGGTTAAGGATAAGCAAATTGCACAGGCAGAATTAACAGGACAATGGGAAAAACGTTTAGAGGAAATACGCTCTGGAGCTTCTGTAAAAGAATTTAAAGCAGAAATTATTGAATATACAAAAACCATTACAAGCGAATTGTTAATTGCTGGAACAGGAATATTAGGAAAATTGGAAGAAAGAAAACCCGAGAAGGTTAGCTAAAGCACGGTTTCGATAATTTCTTTGGTGCAAGTGTTCATGTTTTCGTTTTTTTGAATGAAGCCAATAGCACCAGCAGCTAAATATTCTGGTTCTAAAGTTTCTTTATCGTTCCCACTAAACATTACAATTTTTAATTCGGGATAAATGGCTTTTATATCTACAACCGTTTGTGGACTACTATCACCATTCGGCATATTAATGTCTAATAACAGTAAATCAAACCGCTCTTGGCTAAGGCATTCAAAGGTATCATCTAAATTAGTGGTTTGTTTTATGCTTGGATTATCTAAATACTTAATAAATAAACCCCTCATTACCAGTCGCATTAGCTCATTATCATCAGCAATTAAAATTTTAAGATTTTCTTTCATTTAGGGTTTTGATTGATGAATTTTTATTGCATCATGCACTAATCTTCATAAAACATCATATTAAATTTACCATTGTAAAATTGTACAAATCTAATAATCAATAAAATGAGCGGATGAGATGATAAACCAAAAATAATAAATTTATTCTTTTTTGGATAATATTTTGCTCTTAGTTCAAATATTAAACATCCATAAATTCCCAGGCACTATGGTAAGCGTTTAATTCTTCAGCATACTTCATAAAATCGTTATAAAATGCAAATCTTGATAAGGTACTTCCGTCGCCAATAACGATTAACTTCTTTTTTGCTCTGGTCATTGCTACATTCATTCTTCGAATATCTTGTAAAAAGCCAATGGTACCTTCAGTATTGCTTCGGGTTAAACTAATATATACCACATCTCGCTCCTGCCCTTGAAAACTGTCAATCGTATTTACAGAGATATTATTAGCGTTAGCCATTAACTCAAGATTAGATTGCATTATTTCCTTTAATAAATGTACCTGCTGCTTATAAGGTGATATAACCGCAATACTTGGAAACTTTATGGAAGGTATTTGATGCTTAATGCTATCTACGAGATTAACTAGATGTTTGAACAAAAAAACGGCTTCCTCAGGATTGGTAGTACTTGTTCCGTCTGCCTTTTCGTCGAAGCCGCAGCCTGATGTATCAATAAATAATAGAGGCTCATCATTTTCGAATAGTACGCGATTCGCTATAGCCGAATTTGCTATCAATTTATCATCGTAAAATACTTTAGAAGAATAGCCCATTATCTGTGTATTCATTCGGTATTGTTCATTTAGCAAAACAATTGATTCGGGATGTAAATGAACCAATTTTTCTAATAAGGTTTCTTTTAAACCTAAATTCGATGCCTCATTTGATTTTATGGTTGGTGATAGTTGAAGATGATCGCCAGCGAAAATAACTTTCTCAGCTTTTAAAATTGGTATCCAACAAGCGGGTTCAAGTGCTTGTCCGGCTTCATCAATTACAACAGTATTATATTTTAAGTTTTTAACCGTATAATGATTAGAACCCACCAAAGTTGCAGTAATAATTTGAGCATTATTAAATAGATTATCGATGATGTATTGCTCCGAGTTTTCTATTTCGCGACCAATTTTATGTGCCTCATCAAACAGTGCTTTTCTTTGGTCGCGTTCGGCTTTACCAAAGCTTCGCTTGTATTTATGAGCCATGTTCTTGTACTCGTTCGCTTGCTTTTTTAATGCTTTTATGGATTTCATTTCTGGATGCTCGGCCATTTTATAATCAAGCGTTGCATGCATTAATCTTTCTGAAACCCGGGCAGGATTACCAACCCGAATAACATTTAACCCTTCTTCTGATAATTTCTCGGTTAGTAAATCAACAGCGGTATTGCTTGGCGCAACAACCAGTATTTTCTGATTTTCCTGCTTTGATAGTTCTTTTATCGCCTGAACCAAAGTTGTGGTTTTTCCGGTTCCTGGCGGACCATGAATAACAGCCAATTGATTGGCCGACAGTATCTTATTAACAGCTTCTTGTTGAGAAACATTTAACCTAGAAGAAGTGTACTGATAAACATTTTCATTAATCTCAGGATGCTCATTTGAGGTTAAAACCTTAATTAGCGTGTTTTTTGAATCATCTGCCGATAGTGATATTGCTTGTTTTAAAGCATGATGCATCTCATCATAGCTATTATTATCAAAAAGTAAATCAACACCCAGTTTTTCATCTTTTGTCCAATCGGGTAATTCATCCAAACGCAAACTAATTTTCATTTTATTGCGATTTAAATGTGTAATTACACCATCAATTCTATCATTTTTAGCATCGTGATTGGAGAATAAAACTACAGAAGACCCGAAACGGAATTGTTGAGATAAATCTTGATGAGTGGTTCGTTCAACTTCTATAGTTAGGTAGTCTCCCCTGCCCATTTCCGTATTTCTAATGGCAATTGGATACCATGTTAAACCTAAAGTTCGTCTGTCGGCTGCTGATGTATTTTCTGTTAATTTTAAGTATGCCTGATGATCGGCTTTACGTTCAATATTCAGTAAATCCTGAAGTTTATTAAAATAATCTTTTATCAATGAGTGAAAATTAAGGGCAATAAAGAGTTTGAATGAAATTACAATACCAACTGATGGTGTAATCTTAAAAGTGTTTCTTCGGCATTTTGGCATAAACCAGGGTGCACTTTTGAGCATTGCACAACCGTACTTCTGGTAGCGGTAAGCCAGCGAAAACGTGAAGCCATGTCATATTGTCCGATAGAACCGGAACCAGCAGAACCTGCGCTAATTCTTTCAAAAGCAGATAAGTTTTCAATTATCTCATCTAAATCTAAATCAGCAGAAAAAGCCGAAATTCGGTTTTGATTTAATGCAAATATGGTTTTTAAAAATTTTTGCTTTGCACAGAATAGAATAATGCCCACGTTAATAAATTCTTCGCGTTCTACCCTTGGCATAACCCGAATTACAGCATACTCAAATAAGAATTTCTCTTGCATGCTGTGCTTCTTTTAAAAATATATCAGAATGGGCCAATCTAATTTCAAGGAACTTGGCGTAGGCCTGGCGATGGTCATCTTTTGTTTCAAAAACATTTTCGCCATCTAACCATGCGTCAGGAATTAATGAAACAATGGCTTGAAAGTGTTCAGGTTTTAAAATCTTACGGAAATCTTCATCTACGGTTTCCAGTTCAGATGCTTCTTGTAACAACACATGGTCTTTAACCAATGCAAACGGGCGTTTAGCTTGTTCTTCCCAATTTTGCCATGAATGGTGAAAATATAATGCAGCACCATGGTCAATTAACCACAATTCTTTATGCCATAACAACATATTTGTATTGCGGCAGGTACGGTCCATATTGGTAAGCAAACAATCTAACCAAACAATTTGTGATGCGAGTTTAGCATCAACTTTGGTTACAGTTGGGTCGAAAGTAATTGCACCAGAAAGATAATGTAAAGCTAAATTTAAGCCAACGCTTGCTTTCAATAAATCCTGAATTTCTTCATCGGGTTCGGTTCGGCCAAAGGCTTCATCTAAATTAGAGAAAACCAATTCAGGAACTCTGAGACCTAAAATTCTAGCAATTTCACCACCAATCAATTCGGCAATTAATGCTCTTGAACCTTGCCCGGCACCCCGGAATTTTAAGACATAAAGAAAATCATCGTCGGCTTCTGCTATTGCAGGCATGGAGCCACCTTCTCTGAGAGGCGTAACATACCGCGTAACATTAACCGTTCTTAGTTGAATATCAATCATATTTATCTTTACAAATTTAGTAGAATTATGGTAGATATTATGGTTCCAAGTATCTGTTTAAAATTTTAAGCTTAAAACCTTTAAAAGATTTAGCGGTTGTATTAACATTCTTAACAGCAATAATTATGACACCACCTATTTACTATTTATTTATTTTGGCTTTACCTGTAGCTTGTATTGCATGGACGGTAACAAAGGAAGAAATTTTTAGAGAGGCAAGAGAATATTGTTTAAACCAATCAAAAATTTGCAAGCTATTATTTAAAAGAAAGTTTTTTTATGTTTTTACTTGCGAATATTGCTTTAGTCATTACGTAACCATTTTATTATTGATTGTGACTAAATTTACTTTGTTGTATGCAGATTGGCGAGGCTACATTATATCAGGTTTCTCTATAGTTTGGATTGCAAACATTTACATGAGCTTATATAGTTTGATAAGAATAGATTTAAAAAAAGAAAGGTTAAGAGCAGAAATTGAAGAACTTAAGTTGAAGAAATAGAATATTTTAGAACCTGCTTAAACATGTAAAGAATCAAAAAAAAGTAAAGAATTTTAAAAAAATTTTTCAATTCCCATAAGTAACTATATATTTGCCCTTGAGAGCGTTAATTTAGATGCGGGTATACGACGAAAGTTGTATGCCCGTTTTTTGTTTTAAGACGATAATCTTGCCTCTGCTACCCTTTCAAGACATATTTTTAACCAGGGAGTAAACATTTCTGGCTTTTTAGTAATTTGATTTCTCAATTCATCAAGAGTGAGATATTGGAAATCTTGAACCTCTTCCCTATTAATTTTTGGAATTTCATCTGTGAAGCCAAAAAAAACGTGGTCTAATTCGTGCTCAATCAATCCATCTGGAAAAGCTGCTTTGTACGTAAAATTAAATGCATATTTCAAAGCGCAGTTCATACCCATTTCTTCATCCAAACGTCTTATTGCTGCATCAATATTATCTTCGCCTAAACGAGGATGGCTACAACAGGTATTCGTCCATAAACCACCAGAGTGGTATTTACTGAAAGCTCTTTGCTGTAAAAGCAGTTCGTTTTTTGAGTTGAATATGAAAATAGAAAAGGCTCGATGAAGCAAGCCTTTTGTATGGGCTTCTAGTTTTTCCATCTGCCCAATAGGTAAATCGTTATTATCTACAAGTATTACTTGTTCAGTCATTCTATTAACCTCAGAAATTATTTTAATTAGGGAAAGATTTCAAATTAGTTAAACTTAAATCTTAAATGGCATTCAGCTTATAACGAATCATTGAATCAAACATTAACCCAATCTTTCTACGATTAGAAATTCTTATCCGCTCATTCATAATACGTTCTGCAGTTAAGCCTTTAATTTTTGTAAAAAGTTTTTTATAATAGATATAAGATAAATAAACGCCACTTCTTGATGATGCAGGTAACATTTTAATGCCTACTAAAGCATCCTTAAATTCTTGTTCTATCTCAGCTTCAATTGCTTGTTTTTGCTTATCACAAAATTCTGCAAGGTTCACGTTCGGAAAATAGCTACGATTTAAAGATTGATGATCGGCTTTTAAATCCCTTAAAAAATTAATTTTTTGAAAGGCCGAACCCAGTTTCATTGCAAATGGTTTCAAACGTTGGTATTCAGCTTCATCACCATTGGTGAAAACCTTTAGGCACATCAAACCAACTACTTCAGCCGAACCTAAAATATAAGTATCATAAAGTTCTGGTGTGTATTCTTGTTCATCCAAATCCATTTCCATACTATTCAAAAACAGATGTATTAAATCATGACTGATCTGATATTCGTTAACAATTTTTTGAAAAGAATTAAGTACAGGATTTAAACTTATGCCCAAATCAATTGCTTCGAAGGTATCAGTACGAAATTTATTTAACAGGTATTTTTTATCAAATTCGTGGAAGCTATCTACAATTTCATCAGCTAATCTAACAAAACCATAAATAGAATAAATTGGCATGCGAAGGCTTTTATTCAAAAAATAAATTCCAAAAGAAAAACTCGTGCTATACATCTTAGTGGTAACCTTACTGCAATCCGCCGATAGTTTATCAAATATTTCTTTCATTTTGAGGTGTCTTTAATATTATTTTCGAACTCTTCTAAAGAGTTAAATTTTTTAATGTTTGAGGAGGTGGTAATTTGATTAATGGTTTGCATATTCCCTGCTAAATGTATGTCAATCTTTCCGCAAATTTCTTGCAGATTATCAATATAAGTTTGGGCAGTTTTTAAAGGCCTTAGCTTTACCATAAAAAATAAAACATTATCAATTTTAACATCATCAATAACCCTTTTTACAGAATCTAAAGGTACTTTTGCACCTAAATAAATTACTTTATGTCCGCTTGCTTTTAAAATATATTGGGCGAATAGTAAACCTACATCATGCTCTTCATCTTCTGGCAAAAAGAGCATCCAGGTTTTGGTAGCTGTTGTTTGTTTTAAGGTTAAAAAATCTATAGCTGTATATATCTTTCTTCTGATAATATTAGATAAAAAATGTTCTTGTGCAGGACAAATATTATCCTTACGCCACATTAAACCTAGTCTAACTAAAATTGGATATATTATATTTTTATAAGTTTCTAAAATTCCGGATTTGCCAATACATGACGAAAGAAGTGTTTCGAAGGAAGTCTCATCATAAGCTAAACCAAACTTAATAAGCTGCGTTACGTAATAATCATATTTTGTTGGATTAGAAGCTGGTTGAATTTCCTTTTCTAAAAGTAAATCTACATCTTGATCAGAAAGGCTGCAAATTTTTGAAATCTTTAAACCCGATTGATTCAGACTAACGATATTTAATAACCTAACCAATTGTATATCATCATACAAACGAGTGTTTCCATCCGTTCTTGTTGGTTTTAAGGCATTGTATCGTTGCTCCCAAATTCTTATGGTGTGAGATTGAACACCTGATAATTGTTCGAGGTCTGAAATGGAGTAATTCATTTTTGTTTAAATATATCAATTAAAATTTAAACAAGATGTTATTGAAATAGTTTTTTAAGTTTATATCTTAACTTTTACATTAAAGCTTAAACAGGTACTTAAAACAATAAAATGTATGAGCATTATTACATTATTTCTTTCTTTTAGTAAAAATATTTAGATAATAAATTTCCTGATTTAACACGAACGCGTAACAAACCTACATCAACATGGTCAAAACCTGTACATAAACATTATTTTTTTTTAGTGTGAATATGTTGACCTAATTTTGCAGTCGTTTTAGCCGCTACCAAATATGAAATTGAAGTGTATTGTAATTGATGATGAAATTCATGCCATTAATGGAATAAAATCATATATAACTACATTAAGCAATTTACAATTGGTAGAAGTTTATACCGACCCACTCCAAGCATTGACAGAAATAGGCTCTGGTGCAAACGTTGATATTATTTTTATGGATGTTGATATGCCTATGATATCTGGCATTGAACTCTCAAAAGCACTTCGACACAAAACCGATAAATTAATATTTACGACCTCGCACAGTAAATATGCTTATGAAGCCTTTGAAATGTTTGCCAATGCCTTTTTACTAAAGCCTTATACGTTAGCCCGTTTTGCAGAAACCATTAATCGACTATTTCCGCAGGTAAAAAATGTGATTAATAGTTCGATAAAAATAGAAGAGGATTATTTTTTTATCCGGAATAAAAACGACAATAATAATCTAATTAAAGTACGTAATAAAGACATAATTGCTGTAGAGAGTTTACAAAACTATGTGCGTATTTATACTGTTTATGATACTATTGTTTCTTATATTGGACTTTCAGAAATTAAAGAAATTTTAAAAGAAAACCCAAACTTTGTACAAGCACATCGTTCTTTTATTATTTCTAAAAATCATATAGAGAAAGTTGAAGGCAATACATTAAAAATGACTAACGATTTGGTTGTTAATTTGGGTAATAACTATCGAGATGAAGTGCAAACATTTATAAAAGAAAAAACAATTAAAACCGGCCGATCCTAAATTATTACAACTTCTACGCTCTAAATGAAATCTTCTATAAATAATAATGTTGTTCAACAAAGTAAAATTTGGCAATGGTTAATCGCTAATAAATATCATTTTATTGGTTGGGCCGCTTTTTTGTTTTACGAAATTGTTATTGTAGGTTTTTACACTGGCAAGTTTGGCGCTATAGGCGCTTATATTTTCCATTATTTTATAAATATTTCGATTTTTTATATCCATTCTCTTTACGTATTAAGGTATGGAATGAAAAATCCACGGCAAATTATTTGGAAAGTGCCCTTGTTTTTAATATTAGAAGTTAGCATTTACCTGCTTATCATCTACCTTGCTTATGTTTATGTAAATCAATACACACACATCATCAATAGTAATCAACCGGTAATTAATTTGCAATTCTTTTTAGGCGGGTTATTTAGGGCTGTTTATTTTATAACCTTTGGTACAGGATATTATTTTTTAATAACTTTTAATAAAGAACGCAAAAAAACAGAAGGTTTAGAAAAGCAGCGCTTAAACAATATTATTCAACTCGCTAAATCAGAAAATGCGTATTTAAGGGCCCAAATTCAGCCTCATTTACTTTTTAACACATTAGATTTCATATATCAAAATGCCAGAGAAAATTCTCCTATTGCTGCAGAAACAATAATTGCCCTTTCAGGAATGATGCGTTATGCAGTTGACAGTAAACATAAAGAAGAGTTTATTGAACTAGGTGATGAAATAGAACAAGTAGAAAACTTAATTAACCTACACCAGTTAATGGCAAACCATAGTTTGCATTTGCGTTTTTATTATGATGATGAAATAAAACATGAACGAATTATTCCAATGATTTTAATAACCCTAGTAGAAAATATTTTTAAACATGGCGATTTAACAAAACCCGCAGAAATAACCTTAACCCTAAGTGAAATGCAAATTGTGATCGAAACCAAAAATTCGGTTAAACAGATAAGCACATCAATAAAAAGAAATCGTACAGGGTTAGAAAATATTAATAAGAGATTAGAATATACCTATGGTAGCAAGGCAAAATTGAAACACTATTTTGATGATAATGAACACTTTAATGTAAAAGTTACGATTACAAAATAGATTTTTACGCAACATATTAACTAGATTAGATCCGATTCGTTACTTCCTACGTAAATTTTTATACATTTCTAATAAATTGATTACTAATAAATTTAATTACATCACTAACCCTATAATACATGCCAATTAATTGTATAGCAATAGATGACGATCTGAATTCATTAGAGAATTTAAAATTTTATTTAAAAGGCCTTCCGGATTTGCAATTGATTAACAGTTTTACAAATCCTGTTAAAGCCCTAAATGATATTGCTGATTTAGAAAGCGTTGATATAATTTTTATGGATATAGAAATGCCATCAATTTCTGGTATTGAGTTGGCAGCCATGGTAAGGCAAAAAACAAAATATCTAATATTTACTACTGCCCATACAAAATATGCTATTGATGCTTTTGGTGTAGATGCTGATGCCTATTTATTGAAACCGTATTCAATGGTTCATTTTACTGAAACCATTAGCAAACTTTACCCAAACGAAAACCTGATTGCAAATGAAATTGAAGATGATTTCTTTTTAATACCCTTAAAGGATACACCTGATGACTTTGTTAAAATAGAATTTATTGATTTACTGGCGTTTGAAGAAATAAATGATATTGTTTATTTCAGAACAATTAAAGAGAATTACGTAAGTTTTAAACTCAATTTTGTTAAGGTTTTAAGCATGCTTAAGAAACATCCAGCCTTTATTCAGGTAAATTCATCAGCTATTATCTCGAAATTACATATAAAGAGTTTTCTTGGCAATCAAATTGTTTTAACAGGTGGCTTATCCATTCCTCTTACTAATAAATATAACGAGGCATTTATTTTTTATTTAAAAGAGAATCTTTTACAACAGAATTTAATTAACGATAATTAATAAATAAAGGCTTTAGTGAATTTTCACCAAAGCCTTTAAGTGCAGTTATTTAGCTTCAATTGTTACATCACTTAATATAAACCTGTTTTTGATTTCTCCTTTTGGTTTAAAAATAATAAATACGTTGTGGAACTTTTTATCTGTTACGGTTTCATTTAGCATAATAGATTTTGTTCCATTTAAATTGCCAATTAATTGGCCATCTAATTTATCTAACCTTAATTCAACATCACAATCATTATTTAAGTATGGTGTTATATTTATTGATTTTACATCCGTTAAATCAATTGAATTGAGTTTTAACCAACCTAAACTTTTTGATAATTCAAACGAATTATTTGATTTACGGATAAAACCTGAAAATTCTTTAATATCCTCAGAGTTGATAATATTGCCTTTTAAATTGTAGGTATTTGTAGTAGTTAAAGGCTTGAGACCTTTTGCACCCAAATCGGTATAACTGGCTTTTAAAGTAAGTACAGGTTTATTTTTATTAATATTTTCTGGAGGTGTTATGGTTCCAACAGTGGGTAAAGAAGCAGCAGCATTCCCCTTTGCTGATAGACTTAAAACCCATTCTACAATTTGCTTAACTTCCGATTCCTTCATTGATGGATGGGCTGGCATTGGAACTTCTCCCCAAACGCCGCTGCTACCCTTAATTACTTTCGAAGCTAAATATTCTATCGCTTTTGGATCTTGCTGGTACTTAGTAGATATTTTATCAAAAGCTGGTCCGATGGAAGCCGAAGAAACTTTGTGGCAGGTACTGCAATCAGATTTTGCCATTAATGTTTTCCCTACCATTGTTTGCGCTGCCTGTTGATGACCAAGTTGCGCTCCAGCCAAATCACTTCCTTCTGTGTAAGCACTAGAAATATAAATTTGTTCCTTATTTACAATGGCTCCTTTATCTGAAACCAAAACCTTATAATTAATTGCCTTGCCAGGAAAATAAAATGATTTGTTTCCAGTTAAAACGACATCCACTTTAGGATGCTCATTGCCAGCAAAAACCGATATTACCTGGCTTTTTGATGCTGCCTTCTCGCTATCTATCACTTGAACACTTATCGGATATTCACCAATTTTAGTAAAAGTGTGCTGTATTTCTGGTACTGTAGTTGTTTTCTTTAAACCACCACCTAAATTCCAAATGTAGATTAGTTTTCCTCCATCAGCATCAGTTGCTTTAACCTTGGCAATCATTTTATATGGAAGCAATCCACTTGGCTTTGCTATTTCTAAACTAGAAACCACTGGCGGTCGGTTGCCTTTTAAATAATCAATTCTTACAATTCCGGCATCAGGATTTTTCGAAAACCAACCTTTTCCATATTCAAGAATGTAAATTTTACCATCAGGACCGAGTTCCATATCAATTGGTGCAGCTAAAGGGATATTTGCCATAAACGGCTCCATACTTACATAATCACCATTCGGCGCCATTGTAACAGCTTTTACCCAACCACGTACCCATTCATAAATTATCAGTTTGCCGTTGTAATATGCTGGGTAAGGCGATGTACTTGCTGTAGTGTATAAAACAGGTCCAGCCATAGCAGTTCTTCCACCCGAGCCTACCTGAGGAAATTCTTTTGATTCGCCATAAGGATACCAAATGAAAGCAGGTTGTGCAGCCGGAACCATGCCTAAACCTGTATTGTTGGGTGAATTGTTTATCGCACGAGCAGCATCAAAAGCTGGTCCGTTGGTTCCATTAGTATAATCATAAGCTTTGTATGGATAGTTATTTCCAATAAAATATGGCCATCCGAAATTTCCTGCTTTTCTGGCTTGGTTTACTTCATCATAACCTTTAGGACCTCTTAGTTCATCATCATTTGATGCATCTGGTCCAACTTCACCCCAATACAAGAAGCCTGTTTTCTTATCAACTGATATTCGGTATGGATTTCTATTGCCCATTACGTATATCTCTGGCTTGGTTTTTTCCGTTCCTTTTGGAAACAGATTACCATCAGGTATGGTGTAGGTTCCATTTTCTTCAACTTTGATACGAAGCACTTTACCCCTTAAATCGTTGGTATTACCGGCTGATCTTCTCGAATCATATTGTTCTAAACCAGCACGATTATCTAATGGCGCATATCCTTTATTTACAAATTGCTGTTTTGGCACATCAAATGGCGTAGAATTATCACCGGTAGAAATGTATAAAAGTCTATCCGGACCAAAAGCAAGCGAACCACCAGTATGGCAGCATATTTCGCGTTGCGAATAAAATTCCAAAATTATTTTTTCGGATGACATGCTTAACATATCATTTACCATTTTAAATCTCGACAATCGATTTACTGATTTTCCCGTTGGACTGTAAAAAAGATACACATATTGATTAGAAGCATATTGTGGGTCGATTGTTAAACCCAATAAACCTTCCTCGGCATTAACATCAGCAACGCTTGTTTTTGAATAAACATCTAGCTTAGCAATCTGAATCAGTTTTTTGGTTTGGCTTTGATAAAGCATCAACTCTCCTCTTCTTTGCGCAACTAAAATATCTAGATTTGGCAATACAGACATTTCTGTAGGCTCTGTAAATTCTCCCTGAACCAAATTAACTTTTACAAATCGATCTTGATCTGGCGTATCTATTTTTAAAATTTTATCCTTGCCTAAATTTATTTTATCAGTCGAATTTAAATCCTTATTAAAAAAAATTGAGGATAGAAATAATGTGAATGCAATGCCCGAAAGCAATATTGTAGAAACGGTTTTCATTAGTTTTGGTTAGGACATTATTATTTTATAAATATAAAAGATTGTTTTAAAAAGCATAAACATCAATCAATTTTTTAAAGTAATATTATTATTGATGTTTATGCATCTAATTTTTAACAGCATGTTAACAGTATATCATAATATGCTTGGCTATATTTGAAGTAAAATCATTCCAAAATGAAAAAATTATTTCTAATTATCTGCCTGATAACATTGGGCTACTTTGCAAAAAGTCAAACATTGGTTTTGGCTAAAGATGTATCTCAGTACGTTGGTAAAAATATTACGGTGTGCGATTCTGTTTACGGAACCAAAGCGCTAGACGAGCTAACCTTA
The DNA here is from genome assembly GCF_003725795.1 of Pedobacter jejuensis. GTDB lineage: Bacteria > Bacteroidota > Bacteroidia > Sphingobacteriales > Sphingobacteriaceae > Pedobacter > Pedobacter jejuensis. Next base: position 445,778 of record NZ_RBEE01000023.1, read on the forward strand.
ATAAATTTAGGAGGAACTTATCCTAAAGAACTTCTAACCATTGTGGTAAATAAAGAGGATGCAATTAAATTTTCTTCTGAACCCGCAAGCATGTATTTAGGTAATAAGTTGTGTGTTACTGGGATTGTTTCAGAATACAAAGGCAAATTTCAGATTGTGGTTACAGAACCAAAGCAAATTGCCCTGAAATAGATATAATTAATATTTTTTTAAATCATTTTAACCCTTCCCTTTAGAGGAAGGGCGAAATGATGAGCGAGATAGATGTAAGGGTCGTAATGCTTTATTAACTCTTGGGGAATACTAATACTCTTTTGCTTAAGCAGCCGACAAGGAGGTAGCCTTGCCGACTGTTTGAGCGTTGATTTCCTATAATCTGATTCGAAGATTGCAAATGAGTTGGAAAACTCATAATTGCTTATACATAAGGTTTAAAATCCGTGATAGAAAGGTTTATTTCCGTGATAAAAAATATCTCAAGCGATAATTTTAATTTATATAACTTGGTGCGCTTCAACCATAACTAAAAAGCAGCCAAATTATGAGCAATTCTTTTAAAATAAATTTTAAATTAACTTATACTAACATCACCTTAATAGTTCTTTTATTGCTTTCAGGGTATTCGAAGCTTAATGCTCAAACAAAACTAAATGTTGCTGTAGCTGGTTTAAATCATGATCATGTTTTTTCGATTATGAATAGCTTTGAAAAAAATGAAGTTAATATTATTGGGATTGTAGAGAGCAATCCAGAGTTAATCGAAAGATTCAAAAAAAGATATAAACTAGCTGATAGTCTATTTTTTCCAGACATAGTTTCATTACTTAAAAAACACAAGCCAGATGCCGTTTTAGCTTATAATCCAATAAGCGAACATCTTTCGGTTGTTGAAGCTGCAGCGCCACTGGGTATTTCGGTTATGGTAGAAAAACCACTTGCAGTATCGGTAAAACAAGCCGAGCGAATGGCTCAACTTGCCCGTCAATATAAAATTCATTTGCTAACCAATTATGAAACAACTTGGTATCCTAGCAATCAGGAAGCATATTTAAATATAAAAAATCAAAGCCTTATTGGCGATGTAAGAAAAATGGTTGTACATGACGGCCACGAAGGGCCAAAAGAAATTGGTGTTAGCCAAGAGTTTTTGACGTGGTTAACCGACCCAGAAAAAAATGGTGCAGGTGCTTTGGTAGATTTTGGCTGTTATGGAGCAAACTTAATGACTTGGATTATGGATGGTAAAGCACCCATTTCTGTTTCTGCAATTACCCATCAAATAAAACCTAACATTTATCCGAAGGTAGATGACGATGCAACAATTTTACTTGAATACCCTGATGCTACGGGAATAATAGAGGCATCATGGAATTGGCCTTTTAGCATAAAAGATATGGAGGTGTTTGGCAAAACAGGCTATATTCAAGCAATTAATGATCAGAACTTACGCCTTAAAGAGAATGGAAAATCAGATTATAAAATTTATAAAGCTAAATCTCTCGCTCCTCAGTATGCAAATAGTTTAAATTATTTAACCGCTGTTTTAAGAAATGAAATACAACCAATAAATGATCTATCATCACTAGAGAACAATTTAATAGTGGTTAAAATTTTAGAAGCTGCAAAAATTTCTGCCAAAACCGGGAAAAAAGTTTTAATGAAGTAATCATTTATAAAATAGGATTATTGCTTTAAGCAGGTTTTTTTTAGTTTTGGTTTTTCATATTCATTGCATTATAGAATGACCAAAAAACACCAAATCTTATCAGCGCTCCTATTTATACTTTTAGCCAGCTTTATAGCACTTAGCATTTTCATAGCCAAAAACCCTATTCTTGCCTTTGATGTTGATGTTTCATTAGCAGTACAAAAATATCATTCAGAATGGATGGATAAGTTTATGCTTGCCATAAGTTTTTTTGGAGAACTGCCATGGTCATTAATATCAGTTTTATTGGTTGCTACAATTTTCTACCTAAGCAAATTTAAACGAGAAGCCTATTTTATATCATTGATACTACTTTCGGGCTTAATAATTTTGGGAATCAAAAACGTAATAAACCGACCAAGACCAACCACTTTCTATGTACGCCTGGTAGAGGTTAATAGATTTCAAAGCTATCCAAGCGGTCATGTTTTATCTTACGTTTTGTTTTTCGGTTTTCTAATTGTTTTGATGAGGAACTTGAAAACAATTTCACCAGCCTGGAAAAATATAATTACCTGTATCTCTTTGTTCTTATTAATTATGATAGCTCCATCAAGAATTTATTTGGGAGCACATTGGTTTACAGATACGGTTGGAGGGTTCTTATTAGGTCTGATTTGTCTTTTTCCACTCTGCTACTTCTATTTTAAGAAAAGTGTTATAGCGGATTTGCCTGCTGCCGAAGAGCTATAAGCTTCATAGTATTTAAAGAATTCACTTCCGTATTTTTTGTAGAACAGTGATGGGTATTTTAACCCCAATTTGTTGTACAGGTATAAATCACCATTTGGGTTCAACTACTGATTCTCTACCGTATTTGTACCTCTTTTATACCCTACCAAATTTATAGATTTTATCTAAAATATGGCCTATAAGTGCCTTAAGAGTCATTTCTGTACTGTTCTATATATAAGTATAATCATATTTTTGGAGCGTGATGGTACGTCTTTTGATAAAAATCATTTGACATCCTAATCCTAAACCTATGACAACATTTGAATTTAATCACCTGGTAAATGCACACTCAGTTTCTTTGAAATCTCATGCATTAAAATTTACAAATGATATCGAAGATGCAAATGATTTAGTGCAAGACACTTTAGTTAAAGCCATTAGATTTTATGAAAATTTTCAGGAGGGTACGAATATTAAAGGTTGGCTGTTTGTTATTATGAGAAACACTTTCATAAACAACTACCGCAAACTTGCAAAAACAAGAACTTTAATAACCCAAACAGATGAAATTTCTTCAGTAAATTTGGTACACAGTTCAACCCGCAACCATGCAGAAGGAAAATTTGTAATAGGTGATATTAGTAAAGCTCTAGCGAGTTTACCAGAAGCCTATCATACACCTTTCATTCGCTATTTCGAAGGTTATAAATATCATGAAATTGCAGATATGCTTCAAATTCCTTTGGGTACAGTTAAAACCAGAATATTTGTAGCAAGAGAAATGCTTAAGAAATATTTGAAAACTTATGCGAAAGACACTCATGGAGAATAATTTATTTCTATAGCAGAAACCTAAATTACCCATCTATCTAGGATTTTTAATTTATTTTTTGGGGTTTAAATATGGCATTAACATTTGTGCCATATTTAAACCCCTTTTTATATCCTGAAATCTTTATAAAATTAGATTTTATTTTTAACCACTTCAATTCAATTAATGTCGATTTTCCATTGATAGCCACAATTTATTGCAAGAGTTTTATAGATTTGGCACATAAAACCACATTATGAAATTTTATCCTAAAGCACTAATTTTTGATTTAAACGGAACCATGGTAGATGACATGGAATTCCACAACAAGGCATGGCAATCTATGTTAAACAAACTTGGTGCTAGTTTGAGTTATGAGGAAGTTAAAAAACAAATGTATGGCAAAAATGACGAATTGCTTGTCAGGGTATTTGGTGAAGGATACTTTACACAAAAAAGAATGGATGAAATTTCCATTGAAAAGGAAGAAATTTATCAAGCAGACTTTCTCCCTCATTTAAAACTTATTAATGGATTAGATAAAATATTGCAGGTCGCTAGTGAAGCAAAAATTCCCATGGCAATAGGTTCTGCAGCAATTCCATTCAACATCAACTATGTTCTAAATGGCTTAAATATTGGTAAATATTTTAGTGCTGTTGTTAGTGCAAATGATGTTAAGATTAGTAAGCCCAACCCTGAAACCTTTATAAAATGTGCTGAAAAGATGGGTATAAACCCAAAAGATTGCTTGGTGTTTGAGGATGCGCCTAAAGGTGCAGAAGCAGCGAAAAATGCAGATATGCCTTGTATTGTATTAAATACTACACATGCTGATGAAGATTTTGATATGTATGATAACGTTATTAAAGTTGTAAAGGATTATAACGACCCAATATTTAATCTACTTGCAAGAAATTTGACTTTTTCTGAGTAACGCCTTGATTACACGTATTAAATGTATATGCAGAGCGATTACCTTTGCTAAAATATTAAATCTTAAATGAAATATCGTTATCCTATCGCTGCCATACTTATATCTCTCTGTTTAATTTTAATTTCATGGGGATATACCGGACACAAAACCATTGGCTTATTAACAGAAAATTATCTTACGCCAAGTGCCAAAACCGCAATTAAAGATTTATTAGGCGACACCAGCATTGCTGATGCTTGCACATGGGCAGATGATGCACGGAAATATCCAGAATTGAAAGAAACTGCAAACTGGCATTTTTTAAATTTACTATTAGGTTTAAACTTTGATGAATTTAAAAACATGGTTGATACTTTAAAACAGGCAAATGTTTATAGTGCATTAATAAAAGCAGAAGAAACGCTTAAACAAAAAGATGCAACTAAAAAACAAAGAACCGAAGCTTTGAAATTTGTGCTTCACTTTGTTGGAGATATACATCAACCAATGCATGTAAGCAGAGCTGAAGATAAAGGTGGAAACACAATTCAATTAAATTATGAAGGCAAAGGTACCAACCTCCATAGTGTTATCGATACCAGATTATTGGAACATAGCGGCTTAAAATATGATAGCTTAGCTTTAAAATTCAATAAAATACCTAAACGAAAAGTTAGAAAATGGCAACGCGACCCTCCTATTAAATGGGCTTGGGAAAGTTATCAGATAAGTTCTGAATTATATGCAGAAATTGATGCAATGAAAACACGAAACATTGGTGAAGAATATTATCAAAAACACATACCAATGGTTGAGCGAAGAATACAGCAGGCTTCCATTCGCCTTGCTGGTGTATTAAACGAAATATTTAAGGATGAAATATCTAAATAAAAGTTATTAACAGTTTTCAACAGGTGTTTATAATTATTTTAGGTTAAAAACCTTTCAATGCATAACTTGTTATCATTAAATAAATCATCCTAAAATAAGTCCTGTGAGCGGGATATCCGCGAAGGGCAGGCACACCATAAGAACAAAATATTGAACCAAAAGAAAAGCCTGCATATTGCAGGCTTTTCTTTTTTAAGCTATAGACGATTTTGCAATAAATATCGTACCCTCATTTTTCAGCTTGTAAAAATATTGCTTCTGCCCCTTTGCACAAACAATTTGAATTTTTACAACAATGGCTGTTTTTCCATTCCGGTGCTTTATAATATCACCCTCGCGAATGTTATCTAAATCATTTACCGATGAATATTGGTTTACTTCTTTCATTACAATTGAGATGCTGATAATTTTCTAACTGATTATAGGTTGGTTAAAAAATTGCAGGTTACTACATAACCTGCAATCCTCTAAATTAATCATTGCTTCCAATCCTGATAAGCGTTGTATGATTAGTACCAAATTAAGTATAATGTTAAATTATTTGCCGGTATGAATAAAGTGAATGAAGGCAGGTTTTTGCTATGAATAAACAAAACTTCAATAATGAACAGAATGCAATAGCTATGATAATTTGCAAGAAATAGATAGAGCCTGATTAATGCTCAGAAACCCAATTTTGTACGTTAAATAATACGAAAACCAATGGTAACTGCAATAGAAATAACAAACTTCGGCAAGTTTTTTATCCTTATACAACCAGAAAATGAATGAATAAAACTATTTAGGTATCTCGATAAAGAATATACTTCCTTCATGTTCCTCACTTTGGAACCAGATTTTACCTTTATGCAATTCTACAATCGTTTTAATGATAGACATGCCTAAACCCCACGAATCTTCACCATGTAAACCCTCTCTCATGGCAATGCTAAATCGCTCGAATAAATAAGGTTGCAAATGCTTCGGAATTCCTATGCCGTTATCGCTTACACAAATTAGAACTGTTTTTCCCCTATCCTGTACCTCAATTTTAATAGTTCCATTTACAGGGGTAAATTTTATTGAGTTTGATATTAAATTATTTATCACCTGCATAAATTTCATGCTATCAACCATAGCATAAAGTTTTTCTTCGGTACTTATAAACTCAAACTTTCTATATAAATTTAACTCTGCATATTGATAAAAACCAATAACATCTTTAATCTCACTAATTAAATCAGCTCTTTCTTTTCTAATATCAACTTCTGCCGAAGTTAAAAACTCATGATTAATTAAATTTCTTATTAGCAAAACGTTTCGCTCACACATATCTTTTATAAAGGTAAGCGATTTCAAAACACGTTCCTGGTCTTCAAATAAACTGTTTTTTAACAAATCAGAAACTGCAAGCCCAATCATAGCCATCGGCTCTTTTAAATCATGAGATACAATTTCAAGCGTTGTATTTTTTTGGGCATTTATTTTTTCGATGTGAAAATTATTTGTTTTAGCTACGCTCACATCTTCTACAATGCCGCTTAATTGGATTAAATTTCCTTCTGATAAAATTGGATAGACACTAATTCTGATGTATTTAATAAAATTATCGTTGCAGGAAATTCTAAACTCGTATTTACGCCCTACTTTTTGCTCTGTACTTTCATTGAAACAATCTATCGCTAAGCCTTTATCTTCAGCATGTACACAATCAAAAATTAGCTTAGGATTGTTTTTTGCAGATTCTAAAGAGATTTCAAAAATGGACTGGAATGCCGGACTTAAATAAGAAAATTTATTCTCATCAATGTTATAAACGAAATATACATCTCTGGATTGATCGCCAATTTGATAAAAAATATCGGAGTTTAAGTCTTTCATAAGTAGGATTGATTATCTGCAAAATTAAAAATTACATCTAAAACTTATAATAAATAATTAGTGTAGATTTTGAATCTTTAATTTATACAATTTATTATTTGGCATCATTCACTTCAAGCCAGTGCCCATCGGTATCTTTAAAATAAACCTGTTTAACGCCATCTACTCGTAAAGTTATAGCGCCTTCTTTACCTGGCCAATCTTCAAACTTAATATTTTTTGCTTTAAGCTTGTTAACAAAAGCATCTACAGATGCTACGCTAAAACATAAATGCTCATTTTTATCATGCAGTTCAGTAGTTTTTGCGCCTTGTATTAAATGCAGCTGACCAGCATTGCCTAAGCTAAACCAAGTATGTTTTCCATCATGAAATGGTTCGGGGATTTGAGGTAAGCTGAAAACGCTTTCATAAAAGTCAGTAGCCACTTTTAAATCGGTTACATAAACCGCAATATGATTTAAAACTGCAGGACTTTGTTTATCATTCTGTGCCATAGATTTTTGAAAAGGATTTAAAGCAGCTAAGCTTATAATAAGTATTGCAATTATTTTCATAGGGATATTGATTTGTCGATAAAGTTGAGAAAAATTTTGAAGTAATTACCATCTGCTATTCACCTAACAATACTGTTTTGGTTTCAATCAGTTTGCCCTGTTCATCTTCGCCTAAAATGGGGAATTTAAGGTCTAAACTTTTCAATTTATCTTCAATAATTGAGCTAATGGCCAAACGGGCAAACCATTTTTTATCAGCAGGGATAATATGCCATGGCGAATCTTTAGTAGCTGTTTCATTAATTGCTTCTTCATATGCCTTCATGTAATCATCCCACAAGGCTCTTTCTTTAATATCACCCGATGAAAACTTCCAGTTTTTTGTAGGGTCGTCTATTCGCTCCAAGAAACGTTGCTTTTGCTCCTCTTTACTAACATTTAAAAAGAATTTTAATATCACTGTTCCATTTGCGGTTAAATGTTCTTCAAAATTGCGGATGCTTTGATAGCGCTGTTTCCAAAAGTCTTTATTAATTTTATCAACTTCCTCATATCCAGGAAGGTTTTCACTCATAATATATTCTGGATGAACTTTACAAACCAAAACATTTTCGTAGTGTGAACGATTGTGAATTCCTATCCTTCCGCGTTCTGGCAAAGCCTTATAATGTCGCCATAAAAAGTCGTGCTCATATTCTTCTGATGTGGGTGTTTTGAAACTAAAAACCTGGCAACCCTGAGGATTTAAACCACTCATTACATGTTCAATTGCGCTATCTTTCCCGGCTGCATCCATAGCTTGAAAAATGATTAATAATGAGTGTGAGTTTGCAGCATATAGCTTTTCTTGTAAATGGTTAACTTCTATTTTTGAATTAACTAAAGCATCCTTCGCCTTTTCTTTATTATAACCACCAGTATAATCAGTTTTTGTATTTTTTATCGAAAATTTTTTATCTCCCTGTATTATCAGGCTTTTAAATTCGTTCTTCATATTTGTAATTCTGTAATCAATTATTTAAATATAGACTAAAAAATAAGTAAATTAAATACGTTAATTTGCATTTGGAGTTTTTTATATTTAGTTCCAAAGCATTTACCCGATACATCATCTTAACCAATATGTTTAAAGAGATAAAAAACAAGTACTTACGTTATTCTGCTATAGGCATCTTCTTAATAATCATTTTCTTCTCTGCGCTTCAACTTAACTTTTTATGGTTATTTGGTTATTCTCCAAGTTATCGAGACATAAAAATTCCTACCCTAAGGGTTGGTTCCGAATTATATACATCAGATGGTAAATTAATCGGCAGATATTTTAAAGAAAACAGAACACCGGTAAATTATAATGAAATTGCTCCTGGCGTGATAAATGCCTTGGTAGCAACAGAAGACGTTAGGTTTTACAAACATTGGGGTATTGATGTTCAGGCAGTTGGCCGTGCTGTTGTTGGCTTTGGTAAAGATGGTGGTGCAAGTACAATAACCCAACAATTAGCAAAAAATTTATATAGAACACGTTACAATAAATCGCAAGGTTTTTTGGTAAAAATTCCTCTGGTAAGAACCATAATTGTAAAGCTTAAAGAATGGATGACCGCCGTTAAATTAGAATCTAATTATTCTAAAAACGATATTATAACCATGTATTTAAATACCGTTTCTTTTGGTAACAATGCTTATGGAATAAAAACGGCAAGTAGGATTTATTTTGATAAGGAGGCAAAAGATTTATCGACTACCGATGCCGCAATGCTGGTTGGAATGCTAAAAGGTACAACGCTTTACAACCCTACAAAAAACCCGGAGAAGGCTTTAGTGCGTAGAAATACGGTGCTTAGCCAAATGAATAAATACAATTACTTAAGCAAAGATAGCCTAGAAGCCTTATCTAAAGAACCAATAAAACTTAAGGAAGGGAAACTGGAAGATGGCAGTGATGGCGATTCTTATTTAAGGGCAGCAGTTGCAAAATACCTGGAAAAATGGTGTAAAGACAACGGATACGATTTGTACGAGGATGGTTTAAAAATATACACAACTATTGATTCGAAGCTTCAAAAATATGCTGAAGAAGCCGTGCAGGAACAAATGAAAACTTTGCAACGTAGATTCTATAGTGTTTGGGGGAATGAAGACCCATGGTACGATTCGGAGAAAAACAAAGTAGATTATCCTGATAGGGCAATGAAAAATCTACCTATTTACAACTTGCTTCAAAAGAAATTTGCAAACAATCCCGATTCGGTAACGGCATATTTTAATAAGAAGAAAAAGATGCAAATCTTTACGTATAAAGGCGATAGAGATACCTTATTTTCAACCCTCGATTCTATCCGTTATTATGGAAAAATCATGAATACAGGTATGATGACTATGGAACCAGCTAGCGGAAAAATTAAAGTCTGGGTTGGTGGTATTGATCATAAGTTTTTTAAGTACGATCATGTTAATCAGTCAAAAAGGCAAGCTGGCTCTACTTTTAAACCTTTTGCATATTTAACAGCATTGGAGCAAGGAATGAATCCATGTGATAAATTTACCGATAAACCAGTGAAAATTGCTTATCAAGATAAAGGGAAAACAGAATACTGGGAGCCGAAAAATGCCGATTATAGCGTTACTTACCGAGAAATGAGTTTGCGTTGGGCCATGGCGAAATCGGTTAATACCATAACTGCGCAGGTAACAGAAAAAGTTGGATGGGATAATGTGGTAAAATGGGCACACGAATGTGGTATCGACAGTCATTTAGAATCTGTTCCATCAGTTAGTTTAGGTTCTAATGATGTTTCTGTTTTCGAAATGGTCAAAGCTTACAGTACTTTTTTAAATAAAGGTGTAAAAACAGACCCGATTTTAGTTGAGAAAATTGCTGATCAGGATAATAATGTTATTGAAGATTTCAAACCAAAAACAAAAAGGGTTTTAACTGAAGAAATTGCCTGGTTAATGTTGTACATGTTCCGTGGCGGTATGGAAGAACCTGGAGGTACTTCTCAAGCCTTATGGGAATGGGATTTATGGAAAAAGAACAATCAAATTGGTGGTAAAACGGGTACTTCATCTGATTATGTTGACGCCTGGTATATGGGCATTACAAAAGATTTAGTTACAGGCGTTTGGGTAGGTTGCGATGAACGCACCGCTCACTTTAAAAATGGCGAGCAAGGTGAAGGTTCAAGAACTGCATTACCTATTTTTGCCAAATTTATGGAGAAGGTTTACCATGATCCTAATTCTGGATATACTTATGGCCCATTTCCTAAAGCTACAGTAGAAATTACCAGAACAATTAATTGTCCAAGTCCGAGAATTGTTGAGGATACAACTTCTACAGATAGTGTTTTGGTAGATTCTACAGATATTGTAGATCCTTTAGCTCCTGAAACTACAACGCCTACACCAACTACAGAAACTGAAGTTAAGAAGGAAGAGAAAAAACCTGAATCTGCTCCTATCCAACCTGCGGTTGTTGTTCCTTTATCAAAAAAAGAAGAACGAGAATTAAAGCGAAAACAAAGGCAAGAAGAGCGTGAGAAGAAGAAATTTGATAATTAAACATTACAATTATTCGTGGCGAAAGTGTTAAAATAAAAATAGTAATCTAAACAATTGCTATTTTTATTATTCAAATCTACATCATTAAAATTTCTGTATATTTAAATCAAACGTATGAAAATAAGCTCTACTATTTTTAAGCAGTTCTTATCAGTTTTAATTTTAGCTATATTATCGTTATCGGCTCATGCACAATACTTTGGGCAAAATAAAGTGCGATATAAAAACCTAGATTTTAAGGTATTACAAACACCGCATTTTGAAATTTATTACTACCTAAAAAACGATAACTTATTAAAGAAATTTACCCAAGATGCTGAAACCTGGTATAAAATGCATCAGGAAGTTTTTAGAGATACTTTTTTAAAGAAGAATCCAATCATACTTTATAACAATCATCCAGATTTTCAACAAACAACGGCCCTGAATGGCGAAATTGGTGTAGGAACAGGCGGTGTTACCGAGGCTTTGAAAAACAGGGTAATTATGCCGGTGATGGAACTTAACAGTCAAACAAGGCACGTTTTAGGTCACGAATTGGTTCATGCTTTTCAATACCATTTATTGCTCGAGAAAGATTCCATTAGTCTTGAAAACGTAGGGCAAACGCCCTTATGGATGGTTGAAGGTATGGCCGAGTACTTATCCATCGGTAAACGCGATGCTTTTACATCTATGTGGATGCGGGATGCCATGTTAAATCGAGATATTCCATCACTAAAAGATTTAACAAATTCGAATAAGTACTTCCCTTATCGTTATGGACAAGCATTTTGGACTTACATTGGCTCGCAATACGGAGATACCACAATTGTACCACTATTTAAAAATACTGCTAAATATGGTTATGAGAATGCAATAAGATACACTTTTGGTTATGACGATAAAACGCTGTCAGGCTTGTGGAAAAATGCAATTGATGCACATTACAAGCCGATGCTAAAAGCAGATAGTGCGCAAGTAAAAATCACCGGGACTAAAATTATTGACAATAAAAATGCAGGTAACATGAACGTTGCTCCTGCCCTTAGTCCGGATGGAAAGTATCTAGCATTCCTATCTGAAAAAGATTTATTCGGTATTGATTTATTTCTTGCTGATGCCAAAACAGGAAGAATTATTAGAAAGCTGACCAGCCAACTATCAAACGGACATATTGATGATTTTAATTTTATAGAATCAGCCGGGGCTTGGTCGCCAGATAGTAAACAGTTTGCTTTTAGTATCTTCTCTCAAGGTAAAAACCAAATGATGATTATTGATGTAGCAAACGGTTCTACCGTGATGCAAACTGCAATGGGAGATGTTTCTCAATTTGGGAATTTAACATGGTCGCCAAATGGTAAAGACATTGCCTTTTCAGGAATGGTTGAAGGCCAAAGTGACATTTTTTCTTATAATTTAGATACCAAACAGGTTACGCAAATTACAAATGATGTTTATTCTGATTATGCGCCAAGTTATTCTCCAGATGGCAATAAATTGGTTTTCTCATCAGACAGGGCAGCGATAGAGCATAAAAACATAACTGCTGTACACCCAATAAATCTTGCAGTTTTCGATATTGCAACGAAAACAGTTAGCAATCTTGATGTTTTTCCAGGCGCAAACAATCTGAATGCACAATTCTCACCAGATAGTAAGAATATTTATTTTTTATCAAATAGAGACGGTTTCAGGAATTTATATAAATACAATTTTGCAGATAATACTGTTGATCAATTAACCGACTATTTTACAGGCATAAGCGGCATTACCGAATTCTCTCCAGCCATTTCGGTTTCGCAAACCAACGATATTGTTTATAGTTATTATCGTTACCAGCGCTATACTTTATATAATGCTAACCTTAGCAGCTTTAAGCCAAAAAGAATTAATAATCAGGAAGAAAATTTTGATGCAGCAATTCTTCCTCCAATGGAAAATATTGGCGTTAATATTATAAATTCAAACTTAAATAATTTCGATCGATTCGAAAAAATCGTTGCTGATTCCATGAAAACGGTTCCGTATAAACCGAAATTTCGGTTAGATTATTTAGCTAATAGTGGTGTCGGTGTTTCAACAAGTAGATTTGGAACAGGTGTACAAGGTGGTATTATCGGTATGTTCAGCGATATTTTAGGAACCAATCAAATTATTGCCAATTTATCTGTTAATGGGGAAATTTATGACTTCGGTGGATTGGTTGGATATATCAATCAAAAAAGCAGAATAAACTGGGGTGCTGCAGTTTCGCACATTCCTTATGTTTCGGGTTTTAGCTCTTATGGATTTGAAAAGGTTCCAAGTGGAAATACAACAATAGATGCCATAAATTACAGGACTGATATTATCAGAACTTTTGAAGATCAGTTTCAACTTTTTGCTTCTTACCCTTTTAGTAAAATTCATCGCTTCGAACTTGGTGGTGCTTTTTCTAATTATAGTTATCGTATTGATAGATATAGCAACTATTACAGCACAGATGGATTTTATTTAGGTTCTGATAGAACCAAACTTTCTCCTGAACAAGCATCAATTGATTATGGTGTGCCATTTAACCCTTTTACTTTATTCCAGGTAAATGCAGGTTTCATTGGTGATAATTCCATTTTTGGTCTAACGGCTCCACTAGACGGTTTCCGTTATCGCGTAAGTGGTGAACTTTATTTTGGAACATATAGATTTTCCGGCGTTACGGCCGATTTACGGAAATATTGGAGGATTAAACCAATAACTCTTGCAGCCAGGTCTTATAATGTGTTAAGGATTGGTAAAGATGCGGATAGGTTGTATCCAATGTATCTTGGTTACCCCTATTTAATTAGAGGTTACGAAGCAAATTCGATTTACAAAAACAATTCTGCAACGCTGGCCAATAATTACGACATTAATCAGCTAAGTGGTAGTAAATTGGTTGTATTTAACTTCGAGGCCCGCTTACCATTTACAGGGCCAAAAAAAATCAGCGCAATTCCATCTAAATTTTTAGTGACTGATTTAAACTTATTTTTTGATGCTGGTGTTGCATGGACGAACGACAGTAAAGTTGTATTTAAGAAAGAAGCAGCTTTTACAACAACGCCAATTGTAGATAATAATGGGCAAGTTGTTGGTGAGAACCAAGTATCAACTGAAAGGGTTCCTGTTATGAGTGTTGGAATTTCGCTACGTGTAAATGTATTCAACTATTTCGTATTGGAACCATACTATGCTATTCCTTTCCAACGTAAAGATGTGAAAACCGGTGTATTTGGTTTAACATTTGCTCCTGGATGGTAAAAACAGAAATTATTTCATTTTGGTCTGTGAAAAAATAAAACATGGTTATTACTTAATACAAACTCCATGGTTTGTTAAGACAAATACCATTCTCATTTAATAATCTGAGTGGTTCCATGGTCTGTGTCCTCACAGACCATTCTCATTTAACAATAACAAATAATATTTTATTTCGGTCTGTGGGAACACAGACCGAGGGAATCTTGCTAGTTACTCTATATTTCGTTCCATGGTCTGTGTCCTCACAGACCATTACCGATTTAATAACCTGAGTAAGATTATTGATTTTGCCTCACATTATTAATAAGCTACTTTTTTTTAGTTTACGTCACGCTGAATTTATAACAGTACTTTTTTTACAGGAAAGATGCTGAAATAAATTCAGCAAGACGGGTCGTAAAAGCAATACGGTGATAAAACAGCAAAATATTAAGTTTAAGAATCGAACCGTTCCATGGTCTGTGTCCTCACAGACCATTTCAAATTCAATAATAATGAATATTTTATTTCACTCTGTGGGGACACAGACCGAGGGAATCTTGCTAGTTACTCCATATTTCGTTTTACGGTTTGTGTACTCACAGACCATTCTCTTTTAGTAATAACAAATAATATTTTATTTCGGTCTTTGAGCACACGGACCGAAGGCTGAATAAATGTTTAATTACCAATTGTAACTCAACCTAAGACAGGCTGGTAAATGACAATTTAACTTGGTTTGTTATATTTCTATGCAATAAGATATTTTCGAAATCTAAACCAACAGTCAAATCAATCCAATCAGGATTGCAAGACCTTACCAAACGTTCTTTTTGCATACGGGTAAATCTGCTAACCAATTTAAATCGGGCTAATGCTTGTGCTTCGGTTTTAAATTCTTCGAAATAAACCAAGCGAGTTAATTGTTGTCCGTTATCAAAAAACAAGTTTGGCATCTGCTTGTAAAAATCTAATGTTTTAATCAAATCAGAACTCATGCCAACATGCATACTTGTGCGATTTCTGTCGGTAACGATGTAAACAAACTTTTTCATAATAACGTGTTTATAAATTAAAACTAAACTAATTAGCATACCCCCTTGCAAATCAAAATAATATTACTAACTTTATGAGCATAAAATTACTAACTATTTTAGTAATTCCAAATTTATTTTAAAATTTATTTTTATGTCAAATATTTCAAATAATTTAAAGTACCTAAGGAAGAAAAAAGGCCATACACAGCAAGCATTCGCCGATTTGATGGAAATTAAAAGATCGTTGATTGGAGCTTATGAAGAAGATAGAGCTGAGCCGAAATATGATTTGCTAAAAAAAATAGCCGAATATTTTGATTTAACCATCGATGAATTCATCAATGAGAAAATATCTGACAGCTGGAAACCTAAGCCAAAAAGTTCTGGTTCTAACCTAAGAGTACTTAGCATTTCGGTTGATGCAAACGACAGAGAAAATATTGAGTTGGTTCCTGTTAAAGCAAGTGCTGGTTATTTAAATGGTTTTTCCGATCCTCAATATATTAGCGATTTGCCTAAATTTCAATTACCAATTCCGGCTTTGCGCCAAGGAACCTTTCGTGCTTTTGAAATTATGGGCGATAGTATGTTACCCGTTCAACCTGGAAGTGTAATTATAGGTGAATATTTAGATAATTGGAGTGAAGTTAAAACTGGCGAAACCTATATCGTAATTAGTAAAAATGAAGGTGTTGTTTACAAAAGAGCAGGCAATCGTTTTAAAGAACATAAAGATTTAAAATTAATTTCTGATAATAAAGTATATGATGCCTACACTATTGCGGCAGATGATATTTTAGAAATTTGGAAAGCAAAAGCTTATATATCAACATCGTTGCCCGAACCCGCACCAGATCCAACTATGGAAACCTTGACTCAAATGATGGCTCAGATGCAAAAATCAATTTCGCAGTTAAATAAGAATTAACATTTTTTAACAATGATGGATTAAACCCATTAGCCATTTTGCCCTCTATTAGTTAAACACATACGAAAAATGAAAAAACTAATTTTAACAATGGCAATTGCAGTAATGGGTTTTACTGCGGCATTTGCACAAGACTCTACAAAAAGAGCAAGAAGACCAATGGCTAACTTAACTGCTGAACAAAGAGCAGAAAAAGCAACCGGAATGATGGATAAAAAGTTAAGCCTAACTGCAGACCAAAAACAAAAAGTTTATGCAATCGAGTTAGACCGAGCAAAAAAAGCGGATGCTTTTCGTACCGAGGATAGAGCGGCAATGAAAGGAAAGATGAAGGATAGAAAAGCGGAGATGGAAAAGAGCAAGGCTGAGTTAGATAACATTTTAACTGCAGAACAAAAAACGAAGTTAGATGCTTTTAGAGCCGAAGCCAAAGAAAAAGGTGGACAGATGAGAAAAGGAATGGGAAGAGGAAAAAGAGATAAAGCTCCGGTAGTTTCAAATCCGCCAGCACAAGGTTAATTTAAATTATTTGAAATATTGCGAAGCGTTCCAGTTAATTGGAACGCTTTCTTTATTTTTGTACAATGGATAAAGTAGAACAATTTATTGTAGATAAGCTGGAGGTGAGAAGCAACGATCTATCCTTGAGAAGGTTAAACACGCTCTTCCCTCCTGTTGATTTTTGTTCTAACGATTATTTAGGTTTTGCTCGTTCGGAAGAGCTTAAGAATTTAATTGAGGAAGAAATAAGGCAAATTGATACGTACCGAAATGGTTCTGGTGGCTCAAGATTATTAAGTGGAAATACAGTATACATTGAAAATACAGAACAATACATCGCAGATTATCATAAAGCAGAAAGTGGATTAATTTTTAATTCAGGCTATGATGCGAATGTGGGTTTACTATCTTCCCTTCCTCAACGTGGCGATACCATTATAACCGATGAATTGATACATGCCAGTATAATTGATGGTTGCAGACTTAGTTATGCAAACCGATATAAATTTAACCACAACAACCTTACAGATTTAGAAAGCAAACTGAATATAGCTACAGGCAATATATTTGTGGTTGTAGAAAGTGTTTATTCTATGGATGGCGATATTGCAGCATTAACAGAAATTGCATCGCTTTGCGAAAAATACAATGCTGCTTTGATTGTTGATGAAGCGCATGCGACCGGTATTTTTGGAAAAAATGGAGATGGATTAGTTAATCAATTAGGATTGCAAAATAAGGTATTTGCAAGAATTATAACTTTTGGCAAAGCTTTAGGCACACATGGAGCTATCGTTTTAGGAAGCCATAACCTACGCAACTACCTCATAAATTTTGCCCGTTCTTTTATTTACACAACTGCAGCACCTCTGCACAACATTGCATCTGTAAAATGCGCTTATAAATTATTGGCTAAATCCAATTCATCATTATTAGTAAATAAGATTGAGCTGTATAGAAAGTTAACTAAGCAATATGAAATCCAGGTTTTGGATAGTAAAAGTCCAATTCAAGGTGTGTTGTTTTCATCGAATGCAGAAACAAAAAATGCTGCATTATTACTTCAAGCTAAAGGCTTTGATGTTAGGGCAATTTTAAGTCCGACAGTTGCACTAGGTAAAGAGCGGTTAAGAATTTGCCTTCATAGTTATAACACCGATGAAGAAATTACATCGTTAATTAAAAGTTTAAAAGAAATACAAATAAATGGCTAAATATTTTGTTACCGGTATTGGTACTGGAATTGGTAAAACCCTTGTTAGTGCTGTGCTTACAGAAAAACTTAAGGCAGATTACTGGAAGCCTATTCAATCTGGAGATTTAGAAAATAGCGATAGTTTAACAGTGAGGGATTTAATAAGTAACGAAAATACATCCATCCATAGGGAAAGCTATCGACTTACACAGCCTCTATCACCACATTTATCAGCAAAGTTAGATGGCATAGAAATCGAATTAAATCAAATTAAAATGCCTGAAACCACAAACAATTTAATTATTGAAGGTGCTGGCGGTTTGATGGTTCCTTTAAATGAAGAGCAACTTTTGATAGATTTGATAAAAGATTTTAATGTTGAAGTAATTTTGGTTTCTCAAAACTATTTAGGAAGTATAAACCACACATTACTTTCAATTAACCTACTTCAACAATATCAAATTAAAATTAAAGGTATAATTTTTAATGGCGTTGAAAATCAGGAAACGCAACGCTATATTTTGCAATACTCGAAAATAAAATACCTAGGAAATATCCCTCAAATGGAAATTATAAATAAGGAAAGTGTTAAACAAGCTGGCGAATTTCTATCACTTTAGGTAATTATTTGCCTGAAGATAATCGGCCCAAACTTTATAACCCTCTGGGATGAGGTGCAAACCATCTTTAGTAAGTTCGGCTTTTAAACGTTTATTATCATCAACAAAAACCGGATATAAATCTACAACAGTTACCTTTTTCGATTCGAATTTTCTGATTTCATCATTTAACCAAAGGATGTGATTATCCTTACCATAATGGTTTTTAAATTTTTCGAATGTGCTGTTAACAGGCAAAAGCGTGGTGAAATAGATATGCGTTTTTTTCGAACCTTGATTAATCCTGCTGATCATCATTTTATAATTACGCAAAATGATGCTATCTGGAATATTTCTTGAGACATCATTTATACCAATTAAAATAAAAACTTTAGCCGGTTTCCTATCAATAACCTCCTGTAATCTTTCTAAAACACCAAACGTTATATCACCAGAAATACCTCTGTTTTTTGCTTGCGGTAAATTTAAAAGTTTAGCCCAATCGGTGCCGGCAGTAATGCTATTGCCTAAAAATATGAAATCTTTCTTCGATTTTGGGCCAGCTTTAAATTTTGCAACTTGCTCAACATATTTGCCTGGGCGGTAAGTGCTATCCCATTTAACAATTTGAGCATTCGCATCGAACATGGTAAATGCAAATGTTGCGAGTATAATAAAGGTAACTTTGGTTAAGAAAGATTTCATATCAGAGATTTTAATAAAGGTAATTATTTAGATTTTACCAATATGTCGGGATAGTCAGAAATAATGCCATCAACACCTAATCCTCTTAGCATATTTATATCTTCTAACTTATTAGCTGTCCACGGAATAACTTTTACACCATCCTCATGTGCTTTTTTTATTAAATCAGCATTAACCATTTGCCAAACCGGACTTAAAATAAATGGTTTAAAACCTAAATCTGTAATGTTCTCTTCGTAAGTTTTTTTATTGGCTACCAGAAATGAAGTTTTAACATTTGGATATTTTTCATGAATGATTTGAATGGTTCGTTTATCAAAAGATTGAATAACAACATAAGGTGTAATTTTTTTCGATTGAATAACATCCATTAATAACTTCACAAAAACCGCTGGTTCGGGGTTTGTTACTCCATCGCCCTGCGCATCGCATTTGGTTTCAATGTTGTAAAAAAATTGCTTTGTTTTATTGTTTTTGATATCCTTTTGAACGGCATCAATTAGATCTGCGAGTAATGGAATATGTGTTTTAATTTTCTGCTGGTGTGGGAAACCCGCTAAAGGTTTTGTACCTAAATCAAAAGCCATCAAATCTTTGTAATCCATTTGAAAAATTGGATACTTTTTCGCGTCCGACATGGGGATTTCCTTTCCATCAGGCATAAGCATAAAACCCGGACTTAAGTAATCATCGTGGGTTACCACAACTTTACCATCTTTGGTGATATGCGTATCCATTTCAAGCGTGGTAATGCCATCAATTTTCATGGCATTTTGCATTGCTAAGATGGTGTTTTCTGGCCATAAACCTCTCCCACCGCGATGTGCTTCTGCGCTAAAAGCAGGGAATTTCGCAACCTGTGCATTTGCCTGAAACGTAACGGCACTCATAAAAATTAAAATCAACGATTTAGAAATTTTCATCTGTTTTATCTTTTTAAATTAAGCGGTATAATTGGCCTCAAACTTCTCCCCAAATCTATCTGTTGCAACAACTTTGACATTTTTTACAGCAGGTTCGAAATGCGCTACAAACAAATGGTCGGTTTTACTTGGTTCGGGGAATGTTCTTCCGGCTGGCAAGGTATCACCCTTATATAAACTTACTGATAAGGGATCGTAACCTTTTTGCTGTTCTAAAATTCCCATCGCTTTACCATCCAGAAAATATTCTACTTTCCACATTGGGTCCCAGTTCCAAACATTAGCAATTAGCCTTTTTTGGTTAGTCAATTCATCAACGTAAATATGAACCTGTTCTTTTTTAGATAATCCAGTTGGCTGATAGAACCACTTCAATTCAAGCCCATTTACCTCATAAACACCGTAACCACGCGGCGTTCCATCCTCGCAAATTGGACCAGTCCACCAGGCACCGCAAACCGCACCATGATTATGTTCAAATATATTATCGGTAATAACATTTCGGTTGTAATGCGTATGGCCAGACATGATGTGAACATTCGTGAACCCGTTTAAAACAGCATAAAAATCGGTATTATTTTTTACGGCGTTATGTACCGGAATGTGAAGATTAATGATAAGCAAAGCATCTTTTGCCACAAATTTTAAATCTTTTGCCAACCAATCCAATTGTGCTTGAGAAATAAATCCGTCATAATTTCTTTCTGTACCTAAATATCGAACATCATCTAACACTACATAATGTGCTTTGCCACGATTGAATGAATAATATGTTGGACCATAGTGTTCCTGGAAAGTTTTGTCGGATGTTTCATCACCACCCATTCTGTAATCCATATCGTGATTACCCAAAGCCTGAAAAAACGGGATTGCCATTTTTGCAACTGCTGTGTTATAATCTGTAAACAGCTCGTGGTTATCCCAAACAATATCGCCAACCGTAATTCCATGCACAGGAATTTTTGGGTCCATCGATTTAATCATTTTAATGGTATCAGGAACCGAAGTTTCCATCATTTGGGCTACATCCTTTTTATTTTTTACTTGAGGATCTGCCCAGATAATAAAATTATGTCGATTATCATTTTGCTTCAAAGCCATTAATTCGAAATTCAAGTTGGTTTTACCAATTGCACTTTCATAGTGTTTAGCGATATGACTTTCGGTTTTAAACTCGTAACCCGAAGGCGTGCTAATCCATACAAACTTGGCTAGCGGGTTTATTTCAATGGTATAATTTCCTGATTTATCTGTTTGAACAACATTATAACCATCAGACACTACAACATTAGCAACTCCTTTTCCTTTACTAGTTATTTTACCAGAAACTTTATTATCTAAAAGGCTGGTAAATGATAACGATTTTAGGCTTACAAAAAGCGTTGTTCCTAGTAAAGTTGATTTTTGAATAAATGATCTTCTATTCATTTTTTTGGCTGAAGGATGATTTGAATTGATTAAATAATAAGCTTGTCGAGTGTATTCGACAAGCTTAAAATAGTATGTATTGTTATTAATTAACTATTGTTGTAAAACCTGCTGGTGTTTCTATAACTGATAATGGAGAAGTTGTCGTTAACGTGATAAACTGAGCTGCTCTACCCGTACTCCATAAACCTGTTTTAGCATCATAAACACCTCCAAGATGAGTGAAATTACCTGCATTTGTAGGGAAAGCAAATTTACTTGTGTTTGTACCTGCGCCGTAAAATGCTACCGTTTTTCTGTTCTGTATGGTACTGTATTTATCTGTATTTGTAATTCGATAACCTGCTTCAGGCGGACCTGCAGAATATACCGCACCGTTGCCACCATACATAATTACATCTAACGGAATGCTGTTTCCATCGACTCTAATACCCTCGAATACAGCGATACCGGCCACGTTTCCACTATTCGCTAATAAATTACTTGTCGCCGTTCCAAAATCTACACTATTTACATTAGAATATTGTGTGCTACTTAACCATACTGCAGAACTAATATCGGTTGTACCAGCACCCCAGATATTTTTGTTACCGCCAACATAACAAAACTGACCTTTTCTCACCGTACCTGAAGTAATGTTAATTTTATAAGTTCTAACACCTCCCAAAGCCCAGCCAGTCGCCGGCGCAGCTAAAATACCTGCGTTGTTACAGGTTACAATTGAATAAGGCGTTGTAGCAAAATTAATATCCCTTGTTGCCTTAAATTGAATGTATTCATAATTGTTATCAGCACCCGTTGGATCTGTCAGATAGCCCGTAATTACCAAAGCAGAAGGTTTAATAACTGCAAGCGGAAAAATATCATCGAAAGTGCGTGGCCAAACTTGAGGTCCAGTTGCTGTTGTAAAAACAATACCGGTAAAATCTGCGAATTGGGTCAAATCTTGATTGGCGAAAACAGCACTTGCTTCTGTATGAACAACCGCGGAACCAAAACCGTCATTAATAGTTTTATTACCAACTACTTTCTCTCCCGTTGCCGGAACCGGATCTACATTTCCTTTGCTAATTGTAATCAATGTGCTTTCGTAGAACTGCGGTCTGCTGGTTAAAGATGCAGTATTAACAGCTCTAGTTATGATGTTTCTTCCGGTTGCCTTCTTCTCTATATTGGTTGGAGAAACGCCTGTTATTTGCAAAATTCCACTAATTCTTGTTAACGTAGAACCTGAAATTTTTACATGTACAGAATCACCCGGAATGTATTTGGAAGCTTCTGAGCCAATATTGATTGCAATACCACGCAATGAATCAATACCACTACCAGCAATACGACTATTTTGAATAACCAATAAACCTGCAGGTGTATTGCTACCAGTGTAATTAGAAATTACCACACCTTTGATGAAATCGGCGCCACCTAAGTTTTCGGTATTAAGAGATAAATCGGCATTTTTAAAAAGCTTACGCAAATCGAAATTGGAAATGTATGGACTTACTGATACTTTCACATAGTCAGATTCACGTTTACATCCTAACCAAATGCTGCAAAATAAAATCAGCGCACTGGTATAAATAAATATCTTTTTCATATTATTTTTTGATATGATTAAGGTTTTTGCCACCAAACTAATGTGTTAATATCATCTGCTCCTTGCGAGGCAACAGCATTTCTATAACTAGTTGGGTTGGTTGATTGTGTAACTAAAGGATAATTTAAACGAGCTGGCATTCTGCCGCCATTTGCCAAGCCTGTACCTTTTGGTAAAAAGGGATGACCAGTTCTACGATATTCAATCCACTGCTGTAAATCGACTAAGAACATAGCATAGTATTTTTGTAAATGGATTAATTGCATTTTACTCGCTGCATTCGTTGTAGTATTTTCTAATGGAAGATTGTTATTCCAGTTAATATCTGCTGCAACAACATAACTCGCTAAGGCGGGATCTGATACAGAGGTAAATCTTGTTGGTAACCAATAGTTAATTGCATCGGCAATGCCTTTTAAATAATAACTTTCGCCAGTACCTGTAATCCAACCTTTAGCTGCTGCTTCTGCTAAAATAAAATCAACCTCAGCACAATTCATTATTATGCCTGTGTTAGGATCCGTTTGTAAAGTAATACCAGCATTTTGCGCATCAGAATAGAAATAAGATTGTTTGGTTATAGAAGTTCCTGCATCGTAACCGCTTGGTACACCGATTAATCCGGCTGGCCCAGGTGCAATTCCAAATCTACTCACCCCATTAACACCGAAAGTTGTATTTACACGAGGATCGGCCCAATTGGCTAGATTACCAATGAAGAAATTTGTGATGGCTGGTGTTCGAAAATCAACAGCCCTAACGTTTATCATAAACGGCGAAGAATACAAAGCTGTACTGCTATTGGTGCCATTCCACAATATTTTAGCGGTGTGTGTATTATTTTCCATTATAGGATACGCCGCCTTATTGGTATCAGCTATTTCCTTAATTTTTGCAATAACCTGAGCACTAACATCGGCTTTGCCCGAAATGCGCATTAACAACCTTAGATATAGTGAATTGCCAAATCTACGCCATTTGCTTACATCGCCTTGGTAAACCGGGTCGCTGCTTACAACGATAGATTTTCCTTCAGATAATAACTTATTTGCTTCCTCAAGTTTGGTAAACAAATCCAGATAAATATCTTTCTGTTTATCAAATACAGGCTCATAAACACCATCTTTTCCTTGATTGGCCTGTGTGTAAGGTAAATCACCATAAACATCGGTAAGCAGTTGGAATACCCAAGCCTGCGCTATCAATGAAATGCCTTTATATGAAGCATTTAATGATTCTGGTTTATTCGCTATTGTATAAATATCACGGAAATTGGTCAATTCTGGGTACCATGCATTCCATGTGTAATCGGCTAAGTTTCGTCTTAAATCGTATCTAAAAACCTTTCCTTCCGCATCGCTAATATCAACAGTTACCTGCATCAATTCATTATTGAAATTTCGGTTGCGAACTAAGTTTGCACTTAATACATTTACTAAAGCCGGTGCCAAAAGCTGACTAGCGTTAACAGAAGATTTACCTATTGGATCGGTATTTACTTCGTTAAAATCTTTTTTGCAGGAGAATGTCGAAACGCTCACAACTGCTAATAATATATAGTTGGTTATTTTCTTTATCGTTTTCATATTTTGCTCTTTTATAACCCTACAACTAAACGTACACCATAAGTTCTGGTAGATGGTAACTGCCCGGTTTCAAAACCTTGCACAATATCAGATCCTGATAACGTACCAAATTCTGGGTCGAATGCCGGCCAAGGCGACCAGATAAATAAGTTACGCCCATAAGCACCGATGGTTACTTTTGTAAAACCAATTCGCTTTAAAAAATTCTGTCCGAATGCAAAGGTTACGTTAGCTTCTCTAAACTTTAAATAATCTGTACGGAAAACACTTCCTTCGGCTTGGTCTGAACCATAAAGCGATGTGTAAAAGCTTTCTAGGTTTGTAGCAACCACATCATTTGGTCGGTAAGTACCATTAGTGTTTTGAACTACTCCATCACCTACAACGCCATTGTATCTACCGGGCAAAGTTAAATCAAGCTTACCTAAAGCAGCCATTCTAGAAAATGTTAACGAATGTGCTACAGCTCCAAGTTGAGCATCAAACAATCCATTTATGCTAACTTGTCCATAAGTTAATGTGGTACCAAAGCTGAATCTAAATTTAGGCAAGGTGTTACCCAAGTAAACCAAACTTGTTGAGGTTTTGGCATTACCTGTAACTGCATCATAAACAATCTGACCGTCTGGCGAACGCAAATATCCATTTCCGTATAAATCGCCCATGCTGCCGCCAACATTTGCTACGATTTGGCCACCACCTAATGCACCTGTTCTTAATACTACAGAACTATCAGCCAATTCAACAATTTTGTTTCGGTTCGCAGAGAATGTTCCTGTCAATTCCCACTTAAATTTTCCGACTTGTATTGGCGTACCATTTACGGCCAACTCTATACCTCTGTTTTCTACCTTACCCACGTTAAATACTGCAACGTTGTAACCTGTGGCTCTATCTACAATACGACTTAAAATTTGATTTTTCGTATTGCCTAAATAAGCAGCGAAATCAAAATTTAAGCGGTTTTTGAATAAACGTAATTCTGTACCAACTTCTATCGTTGTGGTTTTAAGTGGTTTTAAATTTGGGTTTGGCAATACCGTTGGATTAGACATTGCACTATCTGGATAAATCCCATTGGAAGCCAAATTATAATTATAAGCCGTACGATAAGGCGTTGTACCACCGCTACCAACTTGCGAAACCGAAGCCCTTAATTTTAAGAAACTGATTTGAGTTGGCAATTTCCAAAAATCTGAAAGAATAAAGGAAGCACTTGCCGATGGATAGAAAAAGCCAACGTTATCCGTTCTAAATGGTGTGGCTAAAGTACTGCTCCAATCCTGGCGACCAGTTAAATCAAGGTATAAATAATTTTTGAAGCTAAATGATATTGCGGCATAAAAACTATTAATTCTATAACGAGCTGTATCTGGTACAGAAACCAAAGGACTTGCATTATTGCTTAAACTATAAACAGCAGGCACTACCAATCCATCGGCACGGAGTTCTGATTTACTATACTGGTTGCGCATTTGGCTACCACCAACGTTTGCAGTCATTCTGAAAGATTCGGTGATTTTTTTATCATAACGCAATAAAAAATCGGCATTTACTTCGTACGAATTGATATCCTGAATTCGGTAAGAACCTTGTGCAAATTTATTTCCGGCAGCATCCCATGGGCGCTGAGTTTCACGGATATCATGATTGTAATCTATCGAACCACGAACCAGCAAGCTAAGTTCATCAGTAAATTTATAATTAGCTTGTAAACTACTTAAAACACCATTTCTTCGTTGCTTATTTAGGTATTGCTCTGAAATGGCATACGGACTTTCAGGATTTGTTGTGGTTATGTTCACAAATTGCCTATTTACTAATCCTGGTGCCCAATAATCTCGGTACCAATCGGTATTAACATTGGGTTGCGCAAACATGAACCAATACATTAAAGATTGATTACCGTAACCTGTTGCAGGTAAATTATCGCTAAACCTATTATTATAGGTAGCTTTAAAGGCAATGTTTAATTTCTTGGTAACATCTGCATTGGCAGAAAACGAAGCTGATGTTCTTTCTAAACCTGTATTTGGAACAATCCAATCGTTATCGCCGTGACTTGCAGAAAAGCGCATTGCAACTTTCTTGTAAGCTCCATCTAAACTTATGGAGTTTGAAGATTCAAAACCCGTTTTAAAAAACGCATCAACAGGATTTTCATAAGCCATCCATGGTGTTCTGGTTAAACCTCTAGTTTTGGTAGCAGGGTCATATTGATAAAACATACCACCATTACTAAATGGTGCGCCCCAACTTGCACTGGTTCCGTTTGTACTTGGTCCATCCTCAGTTGTTCCGTAAGAGAAATATGAAACCCCAAACTGACCTTGACCGTATTGATTTTGCACAGCTGGTCCTCTGCTTACTTCTTCCCAGGTACTATTAGATGTGAAAGTAATATTTAGTTTTTTGCTGGTTTTACTTCCTGATTTTGTAGTGATGATAACTGCACCATTTGCACCACGCTGGCCATAAAGCGCAGATGCACCAGGACCTTTTAATACGGTGACACTTTCGATATCATCAGGACTTAAATCGTTTAATGCAGAACCAAAATCTGTTGGCATAATATCTCCTGAGGTACCATAAACCCCACCAGAAGCCCCTGCTGTACGACGGGCAGAACTACTGGCAACCACTCCATCAATTACGATTAAAGCTTCATTATCGCCGGTTAAGTTATTTTCACCACGTAAAATAATTTTGTTTGAAGCAGCCGGTCCGCTGTTACGAACTAAATTTAAACCAGCTACTTTGCCCGATAGTGCATCAGTCCAGTTACTAGATACTGCATTTGTAAATGCACTACTATCTACTTTGGTAGTGGCATAACCTAGCGATTTTTCCTCCCGCTTAATTCCTAGAGCGGTTACAACAACATCGTTTAATTGACTTGACGAAGATTTTAAACGGATGACTGCGTTGCTTTCATTATTATTGAAAACTCTACTAACTGCCGTAAAACCTAGCATATTAAAAACTATCGTAGTTCCGGATGGAACGGTAACAGAATAATTGCCATCATTATTAGTCACACCAATTACCTTCTTCGAAGCATCGGTAATGGTTGTGCCAATTAATGGTTGGTTGTCATCTTCATCTAAAACGGTTCCTTTGACCGTAATATTTTTAACGGTTTGCTGGGCATTTGCCTGCTCAAAATTAAAAGACAATGCAATAAAAAGCAGTAGAATTAATTTGAGCAAATTTGTACCAGAATTAAATTTTTGATACTTGTTACCAGGTTTATCAGGTATGTTTTCATTTACTGTCCACATGCACTTAAACCTGGATTTCTGTAGGGTAGAAATTTTGTTCATAGTTGTTTATATCCGGTTAGTATTATAGGAAATGATTAATTATTTTATCTACCCGGATTACCGGCAAAATAACTCTGTCCACATTAAATTTATATTAACTAATCGTTAAAATTATGAAAGCAAAGTCTCAAAGCTTTTGATTTGTTAGTTTTTAATTATTTAATGTTTCGTTAAATAAAATTAACAAAACAAATCGAAAGTAAAAACAATTAAAATCTATCAATATGATGATTGCTTGTTTTGGATTATTGATTAAACAAAATTGAATCAGATTTTGAATGGAAGTGTATAAAATATGCCTTTAAACCATATTAATGACAGCATAAAAGAAATTTATTATTGAATTAATTATGCAGTAATAATGTTGTTACCACAAATTAAAAAACATAAATACGGTTTGAGTATGCTTGTGTAACAATAATACCTTCATATCAAATCGAAAGGTAAAGAAACACTAACTGTTAACATTGTGGTGCTTTAAAACGTATTTTAGGTATAAATCACTTAATGAAAATGTTCTTTCTAGTATGATTAAAAGCAATACGGGGATGATTAAATATTCTAAAATATTAAATTCATAAAAAATATAACCAAAAACCAGAATTAACCTGAAGCATTCTAGGTAGTAAATCCATTTACGCTGCTCTAATAAAGCTCCAATATTTATCAATGTTATTAAAAGAAAGATAGTGATTGCTATGCTAGTGATATTTGAAATTGAGGTGAAAAACATGGTAATAAAAGTCAACAATACAACCACCAACACAAACTGAAAATTTAAATACCCTTTAAATTTAATTTCACTAGTATGGACTTTGTCTTGAAGATATTTCTTTTCTAATTCAGGGCGGATATTTTGATTCATTAAGGCAGGGCTGCCAAACAATGCATTCCATTTATCTTTTATCGTATTTGCTCTTTTGTAAGCCTCTCCTATTTCCAAATAATAATGAAAATGCTGCCATAAAAAACTATAGCTTTTAATAGGATGAGTTAAACCGTATTTTGGAGCCTCTTCCTCGCTTTGAAAAGTACCAAAAATTTTATCCCAAAAAACAAATACATCACCATAGTTTTTATCAAGATATTTATCATCAGAGGCGTGATGAACACCATGAAGGGAAGGTGTAATAAACACATTCTCTAGCCAACTTATTTTTCCTATCAATTGCGTATGCGTAAAGAAGGAATATGCTCCATGAGCAAGTAGAATCGTAATTATCATATTCGGATGAAAGCCAATCAATGGCAATACACACCAAAAGATGTTTCGAAAAACCGCTTGTATAGTTGTAATTCTGGCAGCTGCCGATAGATTAAATTCTTCACTTTGATGATGTACAATATGAGCAGCCCAAAGAAAATTAATCTCATGTCCTAACCTGTGGTACCAGTACCATACAAAATCGGTAGTCAGTAGTAACAATAGCCAGATATACCATTTATTTGGGATATCAAACAAAGCATAATTTTGATAAACCCAATTGTAAACCTGATAGAAACTTGCCGCTATAAACAAATTCAGCAATCTTTCGGCAATTCCTACACTAAAATTAGCAATCGAGCTTTCATATTTAAATACATCTGATCTATTTCTATCCTGTGCAAATTTATACTCTATAAATACGAAAAGGAAAAATGCAGGAATAGCAAAAGCCAAGTAATTAATTTCTGTCATGATGTATTTTAGTAGGATAACGACACAAACATAAACATATTCTATTAAATATATAGATTTAGTAGTTTAAATTATTACACATTTATTACTTCCATTATCTTTTTATGTTTGTTGTTTTAATTTATTTGTAGAACTTCGATCCTTTAAAAACATAACTATGGCGATTAAGCAACAAGCTGACAATACCAATATTCTATCAATAGATATTGGCGGTACGAGTATAAAAACGGTATTACTAGATGAAGATGGCAACATGCTTTCAGAATATCTTAAATTAAAAACTCCAGAAGGTGCTACGCCAAAAGATATTGTTTCAGGAATTGTTGAGTTGATAAAGCCATTTCCACTAACCTATGATAGAGTTTCGGTAGGCTTTCCTGGTTATGTAAAAAATGGCATAGTAAAAACTGCACCAAATCTTGCTAAAAATAAATGGGAAGATATTGATTTGGGTCAACGTATTGCAGATGCTTTAGATAAATCTGTTCGTTTGGTAAATGATGCAGACCAACAAGGCTTGGGTGTGGTTGCCGGTATAGGCTTTGAAATCGTATTCACCGTTGGCACAGGTTTCGGTACAGCACTTTTATTTGATGGCAATTTGCTTCCTCATTTGGAATTAGCACATTTTCCCATCAGCAAAGAGGAAGATTACGACGACTACATTGGCAACAAAACCTATGAAAAAATTGGTTCTGAACGCTGGAATAAGCGTTTAAAGAAAGTTATTGAAATTTATAAAACAGTTTTTAACTATGATACCTTATATATTGGTGGCGGAAATTCCAAACAAATAGATTTCAAATTAGATAGCAATATAAAAGTGGTATCGAATAGAGATGGTATTAAAGGTGGTGCAAAACTTTGGAAATTAGCTGACGGCAATAACATTACAACTTTGAAACCAAAAAAATAGAGTTAAATAGAGGTGTTTTATTACAATGATTTAACACCCTACAGTGATAAATTAATTTCTAAACCCTAATTTTGGGTATATATTAAAAAACATAAAATGGCAAATAACAATTCGAATCAATATAGATTGGGGATGATTGGTTTAGGTACAATGGGTCGTAACCTCTTATTAAATATGGCCGATAAGGGATTTTCGGTAACAGGTTACGATAAAGATCATAAAATGATTGCAAAACTTGAAGAAGAGGGCAAAAGCCACAATCTTGAGGGATTCGACAACATTAGTGATTTTGTAAATAGTTTATCAACCCCTCGAACTTTAGTTATGTTGGTTCCTGCTGGTCCAATTGTGGATAGCGTTATTGCCGAATTAAAACCGCTTTTAAGTAAAGGTGATATTATTATTGATAGCGGAAACTCACATTTTACAGATACCAACCGTAGGGTTGACGAACTGGAAAAAGACGGCTTGCATTTCTTCGGTATGGGAATTTCTGGTGGTGAAGAAGGCGCACGTTTTGGTCCAAGTATGATGCCTGGTGGTGATAAACAGGCTTACAACGTTGTTAAAGATATATTTGATGCTATCGCCGCTAAGGTAAATAACGATCCTTGTGTTACCTACATCGGTCCTGGTGCTTCTGGCCATTTTGTTAAAATGGTACATAATGGTATCGAATACGCCATTATGGAACTTATCGCCGAAGTTTATGGAATGCTAAAAAACGGGCTTGGTTACAGCAATGCAGATATTTATGGTGTTTTCAAAAAATGGAATGAAGGCAGACTTCAATCTTTTCTTTTAGAAATTACAACAGAAATTTTTGCATTTAAAGATGGTGATTCGGATATCGAATTATTAGATAAGATTAAAGATGAAGCCCGTTCTAAAGGTACTGGAAAATGGACATCAGAAGTTTCTATGGAATTACAATTACCAATTCCAACAATTAATGAAGCTGTTTCAAATCGTGATTTGTCTAAATTTAAACAACTACGTGTTTCTTTAGAAGATGCATTTGGCAAAAAAGACACAAAAATTAACATCAGCATTGAAGATTTAGGAGATGCGTTTTATTTCTCTATGATTAGTGCTTATGCACAAGGCATGCACCTTTTAGTGCAGGCTTCAAAAGAGTATCAATACGATTTAAAATTGCAGGAAATTGCCAAAATCTGGCGTGGAGGCTGTATTATCAGAGCTAAATTTTTAGAAGATATTTATCAAGCTTACGAGAAAAATAACAGTCTCGAACATCTTTTTGGTGATTCAGGAATACAAAAAATTATTACTAGTACTTTAAAAGGTACCAGAAACACAATTTCTGCATGTGTAAATGCTGGCTTAGGTATTCCAGCCTTTGCTTCTACCCTTACCTATTTCGATACCATCACAACAGGTCGAATGCCATCAAATTTAATTCAAGCCCAAAGAGATTTCTTTGGTGCACATACTTTTGAACGCATTGATGAAGACGGTGTTTTCCATGCCGATTGGAATAAATTATAATTAAAACTCGATTTTAAAAACACATAAATGAAATCAAATACCGCATTAAACCCAACAATATTTGTAATATTTGGTGGTACAGGCGATTTAAACAAACGCAAACTTGCCCCTGCGTTATACAACTTATTTATTGAAGGTTATATGCCAGATAAGTTTGCTGTTATTGGTACAGGCAGAACAGAATTTACTGATGATAGTTATAAAAAGGCTCTAGAAGATGCCGTAAATGAGTTTTCTCGTTCGGGTAAAGTTAAAAAAGAAAAATGGGAAGAATTTGGAAACACCATTCACTATTGCCCTACAGATTTTGCTCAACCAAAAACTTTCGAACACTTAAAGGCAGCAGTTGATAAATACCAGAAAGAGTACGGCGCTAATACTCAGGTTATTTATTATTTAGCCGTTGCACCTAATTTCTTCCCGATTATAGCAGAATGCCTTCAAAAATATAAACTCACCCAAAACGAAGATAATAGCCGCATTGTAATTGAGAAACCTTTCGGTCATGATTTAGAATCTGCTAAAGAATTAAACAAACTTTTAAGTACCATTTTTACTGAAAAACAGATTTACCGTATCGACCATTATTTAGGTAAAGAAACTGTTCAAAATATGATGGCATTTCGTTTTGCAAATGCTTTATTTGAGCCATTATGGAACAGATCTTATATCGACCACGTTCAAATATCGGTAACTGAACAATTGGGCGTTCAAGATCGTGGTGGTTATTATGAAGGTGCCGGCGCTTTAAGAGATATGATTCAAAATCACTTATTGCAATTGCTTTGCCTGATTGGTATGGAAGCACCGATAACTTTCGATGCAGACGAAATTAGAAACAGAAAGGTTGAAGTTTTAAAAGCAATGCGACCATTTTCTTCTGATGATATTCGTTACGGAGCTGTTAGAGGTCAATACAGTAAAGGTTGGGTTGAAGGCAAAGAAGTACCAGGTTATCGTCAGGAAAAGGGCGTTGATGCACACTCTAACACAGAAACTTTTGCCGCAGTTAAATTTCATATAGACAATTGGAGATGGCAAGGTATCCCGTTCTATTTAAGAACAGGGAAACGTTTAAATCAAACATCTTCTTTGATTACAATTCAATTTAGAGATGTGCCGCACCAAATTTTTTCTTCTGATGTAACAGAGAATTGGGTACAAAATAGATTGGTTATTAGCATTCAGCCAGAAATGAGCATTCGTTTACAAGTTCAGGCTAAAAGACCGGGTTTAGATATGGTTCTAAATCCTGTGGATATGGTTTTTGATTATAAGGGCACTTACGAAGGTGATACACCCGAAGCTTACGAAACTTTATTGCTGGATTGTATGATGGGCGATCAAACCTTATTTATGCGAGGCGACCAAGTAGAAACTGCATGGGAATTGGTAATGCCAATTTTAAATACCTGGGAAAACAAAAAATCAATCAATTTCCCAAATTACCAAGCAGATAGTTGGGGACCTGAAGAAGCCGAAGCGCTTATTGCAAGAGATGGATTCCATTGGTTTAACCTGCCAATGAAAAATAAAGAATAATAACTGTCGTAAGGAACGAAATTGAGAAATCTTTAGAACTAAAACATTTAAAGATTTCTCCTTTCATATTTAGTCGGGCATTCTGCAGTGTAATTAATAATATTAAGCGTAAATAACGAAAAAATGAATCTACTCATTTACAAAACATTAGAAGAATTAAACCAGGATTTAGCCGATTACGTTATTAAAATTGCAGAAATGGCAATTGAAGATAATGATCGTTTTAATTTCGTTTTAACTGGTGGCAATTCACCTAAAGAATTGTATAGAATACTTTCTACGGAATGTAAAGATAGAATCGATTGGGAGAAGGTGTATTTTTTCTTCGGAGATGAGCGAAATGTTACCGCAGATGATGATAATTACAACGGCCTGATGGCTAAGAAAAATTTCTTTGACAATTTAAATACAGCAGCCGATCATATTTTCTATGTTGATACAACGCTAGCTCCAGAAAAGGCAGCTATTGAGTATAAAAAAGCCATAGATAAGCATTTCGGTGATGGCGACATCGTATTCGATTTAATTTTACTTGGCATGGGCGATGATGCGCATACAGCATCAATTTTTCCGCATACAGATTTAGTGAAGAACGAAGAGGTTGGTGTTGCATCGGTTTTTGTTGAGAAACTAAATACTTATAGAATCAGTTTTACCGCACCACTAATTAACAAAGCCGAAAATGTTGCTTTCTTAGCATTTGGCGAAAACAAAGCCGAAGCATTAAGCCATGTTATTGGAGATGAGGAAAAAGATTTCAATACTTATCCAGCTCAGTTAATCGATCCGATTGATGGCAAGTTAACTTGGTTTGTAGATGAAGCGGCAACGAAATTGCTTCAAGATTAATAGAAATTAAGCATTTATAAAATTTTACTTAATTTTTAAGAAGGCTTTATCATTCGATAAAGCCTTTTCAGTTCGATATATTTTTTTTTAAGAAGAAACTTTTTTAAAGATGCAATTTTCATTTCGCAATAAATTGGAGTCAAGCACAATGCATCAAAATACTTAATCCAATTTTTCTTCCATCAATAATTTAATTATTCCATCGGCCATACCAACTTTAGGTACATAAATCTGCTTTATGCCGGTCCATTTCATTAAGGTTAAATAAATCTCGCAGGCAGGAATAATTACGTCTGCCCTATCCGAATTTAAACCCAGAACATGAATACGCTCTTTTAAAGAATAACTTGTTAATCGGTTATACAATGAATTCAATTTTTGTAAAGACATTGGTGCGCCCTCTTTCTCCTCAGCCATGCGAAAAAGTTTATTGATATTTCCTCCCGTACCAATTCCAGCCAGATTTTTGTATGCTTTAGTATTATCCTTAACCCAAGTTTTCATTTCCTCCCAGGTTTCCTCTTTATCCTGATTATCAAGCATCCTAATGGTACCAATATTGAAAGATTTTGAGGCCTCTGGCACACCCTTAACAAATACAGAAAGTTCGGTACTTCCACCACCAACATCAATATATAAATAAGTTTTATTTTGATCTAAATCTTGCTCAATATGATTTGCATAAATAATATTAGCTTCTCTTTGCCCTTCAATTATCTCTAAAGTCAAACTGGTTTCATCTTTAATCTGCTTTACAATTTCGGCACCGTTACTGGCTTCTCTCATGGCTGAAGTAGCACAAGCCAAATATTCGGTTACATGATAAACATCCATTAAGTTTTTAAAAGCAGTCATAGTTTTAACCAAATCTGCAGCTTTTTTAGGACTAATTTTTTGATCTAAAAAGGCATCATCACCCAATCGTAATGGCACCCTGATTAGCGTATTTTTTTTCGATTTATAGATTCCATCTTGTTTACTAATATCTGCAATTAATAACCTAACTGCGTTCGAGCCGATATCTATAGCTGCGTATCTTAACATATTATTGATGCTTGGTTTTCAAATAGTTATAAATATCTACTTGCGCTCTTGTTTTTTTACTAAGCCTGTTTTTATGGTATTTGTTATTATTTAATGCATTAATTTGCCTTGCTTTAGTATTATCCTGGAGCTGCAAATCAATCATATCCTGAATTTCTTGTTTTACATCAGGATCCAATACCGGGAAACCAACTTCAACGCGATGCTCAAAATTCCTGCTCATCAAATCTGCTGATGATAAATACATGTCGTTTTTGCCATTATTACTAAAGATGTAAACTCGGGCGTGTTCCAAAAATTTATCAATAATACTTACAGCAGTTATGTTTTCACTAAAACCTTTAACACCAGGCACTAAGCAACAAATCCCACGAATAATTAATTGAATTTTTACACCAGCATTACTTGCTTCGTAGAGTTTATTGATAATTCCTTCATCAGCTAAACTGTTCACTTTTAATAGTATGTAAGCCAATTTTCCTGCTTTGGCATTTCTTATTTCTCGATTGATAAAATTGGTGAGTTTAGAGCGGCTTTCTAATGGCGATACAATTAAATGCTTAAAGCCTTTAGTAACAGTTCTTTTAGTTAAGGCATCAAAAAGTTTAACCAAATCATTTGTAATTTCTTTTTTTGAGGTGAAAATACTATGGTCGCAATACAAGCCTGCGGTTTTCTCGTTAAAATTCCCTGTAGCTAAATTGGCGTAATAAACAGGCTTTTCTTTCTCAATTCGTTTAACCAGGCAAATTTTCGAATGCACCTTATAATCAGTTAGGCCGTAATTAACTTTAACACCTTCTTCCATTAATCTGCTGGTCCAGAAAATGTTCGCCTGTTCATCAAACCTGGCTTTTAATTCCAGCAAAACAGAAACATTTTTGCCATTTTTAGCCGCGTTAATTAAAGCATTAATAACCTTCGAATTCTCTGCCAATCGATATAAAGTAATTTGGATATCGCTTACTTTTGGGTCGATTGCTGCCTCTCTTAAGAAAAGAATAATATAATCGTACGATTGGTACGGCAAATTAACCAGGTAATCTCTGTGCGCAATTTTTGCAAAGACACTTTCGGTGCGATGTAATCCATGTACTTTTAAAGGAACATTTGGTGCATATTCCAACTCTTTTTTACCCACATTAGGAAAAGCAATAAAATCTCCGAATTTGTGGTAGCGGTTACCGGGAATTAAACTTTCTGCTTCGAGCTTTAATTTATTAACCAAAACGGTAAGCATATTTAATGGCATTGCAGAATCATAAAGCAAGCGCATTGGTTTTCCCTTTTTCCGTTTTTCCAGGCTACTTTTTAAATCCTCTATAAACTTATCGTTAATGTTTTTATCAATATCCAGTTCTGCATCTCGAGTAAGTTGAATAGAATAAGCCTCTAAATTATCGTAAGTGAAAACATAAAAAATATCATCAAGGCAATACCTTATAATATCTTCTGCAAGAATGATAAATTTTAAATCGTTGGTTTCTGGAAGGACAAGAAAACGTGGTAAATTAGGTGGAATTTCAATTAATGCATACTTTTCTCTAAGCTTCGTATCTTTCTTAGATAGCTTAACAAAAAAGTATAAAAATCTGTCTTTCAACTCCGGAAATGGTTTATCCATGTCCAACATTATTGGCACTACATTCGATAAAATTTTATCTCTAAAATGATTTTTTACAAATTCTCCCCTGCTAACATTTAGTTGAGTATCATTTAAAATAAAAATTCTATTTTGAGCAAGTTCATTTATTAGCGTAGCTTGAAAAAGCTGATCGAATTTTCTTTCCTGCCTTACTACAATATTTTTTATTTCGTTAAGAATCTTTTTTGGATTAAAGCCTAAAAGTGCCTTTGCCTTTTCGTTGAGATTAGTTAACCTGGTCATTGTGGCTACCCTAACCCGGTAAAATTCTTCGAGATTGGATGAAAATATGGATAAAAACTTTATGCGTTCTATTAAAGGAACAGATTCATCTGCGGCTTCTTGTAGTACGCGTTCATTAAAATATAACCAGCTTATTTCTCTATTTAAAAAGGGTATCTTCTTATTGCTCATTTAAAAAAGTAAAAAATCCCTGTAAAAACAGGGATGCTCAAAACTGCAAATTATTTGTTAATTGAATGTTAATTCGCAACAATATTAATATTAACAAATTATTTAATCGGTAGCTTTTTTAGCTTTCGAAACAGTTTCTGAAATCGTGTTCTCTGCAACCTTAACTGCTTTGGTTACTACTTTTTTAGCCGGAGTTACTTTACTTTTTACAGCAGTAGTAGCATTAGCAACAGTTTTTTTTATAGGTACAGCTTTTGGCTTCGCTTCTACAATAGCATCCTTAACCGTTTTTGTTGCTTTTTTAACAACTGCAACAGGCTTGGCTAGTGCTTTTTCAGCTTTTTCTTCGGTAGCTATTGCTCCAACCTTAACGCTTTGAATAACAGGCTTAGCTTTTGCAACAGCTTTTTTAACTACCTTTTCAGCTTTGGCAGTTGCTTTAGTTATAGGTTTTTTTACCTCTTTTTTAAGTTTATTTGTTTTTACAAGCTCATCAATCTTATGACCAACATCTGCCTTAATTAAGGTAAATTTTTTGGTTAATTTTTTCGCTACTCTCTTACTAGCTTTTCCAACTTCCGCACTAATTTCAGAAACATCATGACCCAAGCTTTTTATTACTTCTAAAAATTTATCGGTTATAGAATCCTCTAATTGTTTTTTTACCTCTTTTTTAGTCGCTTTTTTTAAAGATTTTGACTTAGTAGTTTTCATATTATTTTTCGTTTTTTTGTATTGTTGGATAATTTCAATTAAATCTACTTAATTTTTTACTTTAAAACTAAAACCATGCCTTCTTTTGATATAGTAAGTAAAGTTGATGCGCAAACGTTAGATAATGCGATTAACAATGCAAAAAAAGAAATATTAAACCGTTTCGATTTTAATGGCTCTAAAAGCACTATCGATTTGGATAAAAAAACAAACGTTGTAACCATTGTAACTGAAGATGATATGCGCTTAAGTGCGATTGAAGGTTCAATTATTTCTAGGATGATGAAGCAAAATTTAGACCCCAAAAGTTTAGACTTTGGCGATGAGCACCAGGCTTCTGGTAATATGATTCGTAAAGAAATTACCATTAAAGAAGGTTTAGACAAAGATGCAGCGAAAAAAGTTGTAGCT
Source organism: Pedobacter jejuensis (assembly GCF_003725795.1). Classification (GTDB taxonomy): domain Bacteria; phylum Bacteroidota; class Bacteroidia; order Sphingobacteriales; family Sphingobacteriaceae; genus Pedobacter; species Pedobacter jejuensis. Next base: position 484,483 of record NZ_RBEE01000023.1, read on the forward strand.
AAAATTAAAGCCAGTGGCTTAAAAGTACAAGCTTCGATAATGGACGACCAAGTTAGGGTTACAGCAAAAAAGATTGATGATTTGCAAGCCGTAATTAGTTTTTGCAGAGGAGAAGATTTCGGACAACCACTGCAATATATTAATATGAGAAATTAAATTATTGCTTTTAAAATCTATAAAAAACCTTTTCGCTTAACGAGTGTTTTCTAATCGTATAAAATAATGAGAACAAAATGAAAAAGATTTTTTTGGGTTTAGCCCTTTCAGCAATAGTAACTTTTCAGGCATGTCAAAGTGCAGATAAAAAATCATCAACCATGAAAGATAGTGTGGCAGGTGATACTACTATGGTTAACGGGAATCATGTTGTTGGTGCAGAAAGTACCGAAACATCTTTGGATGATGATGGTAATACCTTCTTGAAAAAAGCTGCAGTTGGTGGAATAATGGAAGTTGAAGCAGCAAAAATTGCACTTAAAAACGCTAAAAGCGCTGATGTAAAAAGCTTTGCTCAACAAATGTTAACTGACCACACTAAATCCAACACAGAATTGAAAGAATTAGCGATAGCAAAGAAAGTTATTACACCTGATGCTTTGCCTGCTGAAGACCAAATTCATTTAGATGAGATGAAAAAAATGACTGGTAGCAATTTCGACAAGCACTATGTTGATATGATGATTACAGACCACGAAAAAACAGTTAAACTTTTCGAACTTGGTAAACAAAATAAGGATAGTGATTTAAAAAAATGGGCTTCTAATACATTAACAATAATTGAAGGACATACAGCGAAAGCCAAAGAATTAGCTTCAGTTATAAAATAATTAAATTTTATATATGTTAAAGGCAGAATTCATTCAATATGAACTCTGCCTTTTTTTTTAGGTAATTATAACATTAACACATTTTTTTATTTCAGTTTTCAATTAAGGAAATTAAATTTATAATTTGCCGTTTATTAAATAAATTAAAGCATAAATGAATACAAATAGAATTTTTAAAAACCTGCGTAACATTGCAGTAATAAGTGCCTTACCTTTCTTTGCTAATGCTCAAAAAGCAAACTGGCAAAATCTAGATTTAAAAACAGATTCGGTTTTTGGAATCGGTACCGAAAAAGCATACAAAGAACTTTTAAAAGGCAAAAAATCTACCAAAGTAATTGTTGCGGTAAATGATGGTGGTGTAGATGCTAACCACGAAGATTTAAAAAGAATTATGTGGGTTAATGCCAAAGAAGTCGCCGGAAATGGAAAGGATGATGACAAGAATGGCTACACTGATGACATTAATGGATGGAATTTCATTGGTGGTCCTAAAGGTTCGGTTGACCATGAAACCTTAGAACTAACCCGTTTGGTGCGTAGAGATATGGTGAGATTTGCCAATACTACCGATGCAAATGTGGCTGAAAAAGATAAGAAGGATTATGAAACCTTCAAAGTACAACGTTCTGATTTAGAAAAGCAATTGGGGGAAGCAAATGCTAACCTGGCAGGTCTAACTGGTTTTAAAAATGCATTGGATGATGTAATTAAAAAAATAGGCAAACCAAATCCAACGCTTGAGGATATTAAAGCTTTTAAACCGGTTACCAATGCTGATGCCCGTATTCAAGAGGTATTAAGTGAGGAATTGAAAAAAGGAAGTTTTACAGATTTTTATGAAAATCAAATTGTAGAAGGTGTAAAATATTATTCAGAACAGGCTAACTACAACTTAAATTTAGATTACAATCCTAGAGATGTTGTGGGCGATGACCCGAACAATTCTAAAGAAAAATTTTATGGCAATAATGATGTTGCAGGTCCTGATGCAATGCATGGTTCTCACGTTGCAGGAATTATCGCTGCAGATAGAACAAATAAATTAGGCATTATGGGCGTAGCTGATAATGTGGTAATTATGGGCGTTCGTTGTACACCAAATGGCGATGAGCGTGATAAAGATGTTGCAAATGCTGTACGCTATGCAGTTGATAATGGTGCCAAGGTAATTAACATGAGTTTTGGTAAAGCTTACAGCTGGGATAAGGCAACCGTTAATGAAGCGATGAAATATGCCGCATCAAAAGATGTGTTAATAGTACAAGCTGCTGGTAACGAGAATAAAGATATTGATACTGAAAATAACTATCCAAACCATAAAGATTTGGATGAAAAAACCATTGCTTCATGGATTACTGTTGGTGCATCAGGACCAAAAGATGATGAAACCCTAAAAGCAAGTTTTTCTAATTTTGGTAAAACTCAGGTTGATGTTTTTGCACCAGGCGTTCAAATTTATTCAACGGTTCCTGGTTCAAAATATAAAAATTTGGATGGAACCAGTATGGCTTCGCCCGTAGTAGCTGGCTTAGCAGGCTTGATTCGTTCATACTATCCAAAATTAACGGCTGCTCAGGTTAAAGAAATTATCGTAAAATCTGTAGTAAAAGTTAACCACAATGTTTCTTACAAGAAAGGTGATGCTGATGATGCACCAAAAGTGTCTGTTCCATTTTCTGAATTATCGATTAGTGGCGGAATTGTGAATGCGTACAATGCATTAAAATTAGCTGCGACTTATGATGGCAAGTCGGCAGCAAAATAACTGTCTGAAAATTTGAACTAAATAAAAAATGTTCCTTGGTGTATATCACTCAAGGAACATTTTTTATTTATCATCGATTTTAATCTATTACGCCAAAATTTTATCTGGCGTAATTGGTAAAGTTCTTATTCTTTTACCTGTTGCATTAAAAACCGCATTTGCAACTGCTGCAGAGAATCCAATTAATGCAATTTCGCCCATTCCCTTTGCTCCCATTGGGTTAATGTGAGGGTCTGGTTTGTTTATAAAATGAACTTCAATTTCCGGAATATCGGCATTAACCGGAACATGGTAATCAGCAAAATTATTGTTGATGTATCTACCATAGCGATGGTCAATTATTGATTCTTCGGTTAAAGCCATTCCTACTCCGCCAACGGCACCTCCAACCATTTGGCTTCGGGCAGTTTTCGGACTAACAATTGTTCCTGAATCTCCAACAGAAACAATTTTATCAACTTTAACAACACCGGTTAAACTATGAACTTTTACCTTAACAAAGTGTATCGAGAACGAATACATTGAAAATTCTTCTCTTTCCTTGCCGGCCTGGCTTTGTTTGGTTACCTCAATAGATGGAAGATTGTTTTTCTTTAATACATCAACAAAATTTGAGGTAGCATCCATATTTGCGTTTGCAGCCAATTCTGCAACCGTAGATTTTAATGATACACAAACATCATTCACTGCAGAACCAACAGTAGATAATGTAGCAGAACCACCTTGACTTGGCGCTGGTGGAAGCGACGAATCTCCAAGTTCAAATTTGATTCTATCAACAGGTATACCTAATAACTTACTGGCTATTAGAGTCATACCTGTTCCGGTTCCTGGTCCAATGTCGCTTGTTGCACTTTGCAAAACCAAACTTCCATCAGCTTTTAGAATTCCCTTAACACTTGCTCTGCCTCTATTTGCATTAAATACACCAATACTAACACCATATCCCATTTTCCATTGGCCATCAACCAAACTTCCATGTTTATTTTTTCTTTCGCTCCAGCCAATTTTTTGAGCACCAACACGATAGGCTTCTTTTATGTTTTTATCCGAAAAAGGTTTATTGCGTTGCTGGTCTTTTTCAGGGTCGTTTTTAGTTCTAAACACTAATGGATCCATATCTAAAGCATGCGCCATTTCATCAATCGCACTTTCCAAAGCAAATGCTCCGGTAGCTTCGCCTGGTCCACGCATCCAAATGGGCACACCTAGATCTACGGGTACAACACTATATTGTGTATTCACATTATCGCATTGGTACATGAACTTAGCCATATTTACCACGCCTTCGGTAAAGTTTTCATACACCGAAGTTTCGCCAAAAGCTCTATGCGTTATGCCTGTTAAAGTACCATCTTTTTTTGCTCCTAAACCAATTGTCTGTACTGCAGCAGGTCGATTGCCAACCATAGTAAACATTTGCATTCTGGTTATAACAACTTTCACCGGCTTCGATATGTGCTTAGATGCCATTACAGTAGCAATTTCTAAAGGCCATGTTCTTAATGCCATACCAAAACCACCACCAACAAATTCAGAATTTACCTGAATATTTTCTATTGGAATTTTAAACACATTAGCAATAGTACCTTGCGTAGCTTTTACACCTTGTGTTTTTGCGTAAACAGTAACCTGATTATTTGGACGCCAATCGGCAATAATGCCATGCAACTCCATAGGATTATGGGTTTCTATTGGTAAATGATATTCTTCTTCAATAGAAACTTCAGCGGTTTTATATGCATCTTCTACACCACGTTTATAATCTGGCTGACCTTGAAGTTTTTTTGAACTCGCATCACTTACAGCTTTCTCAAAATCGGTATTAAATGATTCTTTAGCATAAGTAGCTTTTACCAAAGAGGCAGCATAAGTTGCTCTTTCAAAAGTATTTGCAACTACAATTGCTATAGGTTGACCATTAAAAAATATTTTATCTGTGTAAAAAATCTTTAAAGCTGGTCCGCCTTCTTGCTCGTAAGCAGGTGCAGAAGGTTTATTTAAATGCGATAGTACCGAAATTACTCCAGGGGCTTTTTCTGCAGCTTTTGTATCCAAAGATGTAATTTTACCTTTGGTGATGGTGCTTGTTACCAAAACGCCATAAGTTAAACCTGGTAATTCATATTCTGCAAAATACTTTGCTTTTCCGGTAACCTTGTAAATGCCATCTACGCGGTCATTTTCATCTTTTAAAATTTGATTTCTCATGATTACGCTTTAGATTTTGCAACGGTTAACGCTTCGATAATTGAGTTTGGTGCCATTTTAAGTTTGAAATCATTTTCCCCGAAACCTTTTGCATCTTTCATGGCTAATTTGGCTGCTTGTTCAAAGTTTTCTAGAGTAGCCTCTTTTCCCTTTAAAAAATTTTCTGATTCGGTTAGTCTCCATGGCTTATGCGCTACTCCGCCCATTGCCAAACGCACATCTGTTATCTTGTTATTTACAATTTCTAATCCAACTGCCACGGAAATCAATGCAAAGGCATAAGATGCCCTATCTCGTACTTTCGTATAGTGAGAGTTTTTCGAAAGATTATTAACCGGAATTTCCAAACGGATAATCATTTCATCGGGCTTTAAGTTGTTATCCAACTGCGGAGTATCACCTGCCAAACGATGAAAATCTTTAAATAAAATTTTTCTTTCACCTTTAGCATTAGCAAGAACAACAGTTGTATCTAAAGCGATTAAAGCGATACACATATCGCTAGGATGGACAGCGATACAGTTTTCTGAAGTTCCGAAAATTGCATGCATCCTGTTAAAACCACCAATAGCACCACAACCAGAGCCAGGTGTACGCTTATTGCATGGCATTTCTGTATCATAAAAATAGCCACAACGTGTACGCTGCATCATATTTCCGCCTACCGTAGCAACATTTCGAAGTTGAGCAGATGCCCCGGCATTTAATGCCATTGCTAATAAAGGAAGCTTATCTTTTATTAAAGCATTTTCTGCCACCGCAGTATTTGAAGCTAAGGCGCCAATGATAATATTGTTTCCTACTTGCTCTATATTTTTAAGCGGAACGTGATTTATGTCTATTAATTTATCTGGAGCGGTGACACCTCTTTTCATCAAATCAATCAGATTGGTTCCACCAGCAATAAATTTTGAATTTTTATCTTTTAAAAGCAACGCAATGGCTGATTTGGCTGTTGTAGTGCGGAGGTATTGAAAATTTATCATGCCTTTACTCCTCCTTTCGATACTTCAACAATTGCATCAACAATATTAGGATAAGCACCACATCTGCAAATGTTTCCACTCATGTATTCACTAATTTCAGCTCTTGAACCTGTATGCCCTTCGTTAACACAAGCAACTGCCGACATAATTTGACCAGGTGTACAGTAACCACATTGAAAACCATCATGTTTGATAAATGCAGCCTGCATTGGATGTAATTCTTCGCCATTCGCCAAACCCTCGATGGTAGTTACTTTCTTTCCCTCATTCATAACAGCTAAACTTAGGCAAGAATTAACCCTTTCTCCATCAACATGCACTGTACACGCACCGCATTGTCCATGGTCGCAACCCTTTTTTGTTCCTGTTAAATGAAGTTCCTCACGCAAATAATCTAAAAGCGTAACTCTAGGTTCTATCGAAGTTGTATATGGCTTATTGTTAACGGTTAAGTTTAAAGGAATTTTTTCGAAAAGCTCAGCAAAACGTTCATCAGCTTGGCTTTCTGCTGCTTTAACCGCAACAGATGGTGTTAAGGCGATGGCTGTTATAAGTGAACTTTTTTTTAAAAAGTCCCTCCGACTGTCGCCCTGATTTTGTTTCTTATCAGAAGATTGCATAATTATGTTTTAGGGTTTTCTTGCTTTTAAAGTTCGTTAATCTAATCCTTAAAATACCCTGATTTAGAAATTTAGAATAATTCTAATGAAGATTATTTGTCAGTTAAAAATAATGAGATGGTAAAGCAAAAATAATTTCGTAGATGGCTAATCAATATCTATTTTTATCAAATGGAAGATATTAAGCCACTACCCAATTTATCTGCAGAGGAACAACGTGTTTTAGGCTCGTTAATAGAGAAAAGCCGGACTACACCCGATTATTACCCGATGACATTAAACGGTTTAACGGCTGCTTGTAATCAAAAAAGCTCAAGAAATCCGGTTGTAAATTATGATGAAGAAACTGTTAATCTGACATTAAACTCTTTGAAGGTTAAAGGATTAATTTCTACTGCTACAGGCGGTTCGAGCAGGGTAATTAAATACAAACATAATTTAGGAATAGTTTATCCATTAGTTCCATCCGAATTATCAATTATCAGCTTACTGCTGCTTCGCGGGCCACTTACACCAGGAGAAATCAACAGCAATTCAGGAAGATTATTTGAATTTGAGAGCATTGAAGAAATTTTAGAGCAGTTGCAAAAACTTTCTGAAGCGGAACCAGCTTTCGTAAAATTGCTTCCAAAAAAGCCTGGTCAAAAGGAAGCTAGATTTGTTCATTTGTTAGGTGAGCAAAGTGATGTTCAGGAATCAGAACCGCAAGTGGCTCAAACAACAATTTTCCAACCCAATGAAGAGTTGGAAAATCGAATATCTAAACTTGAACAGGAACTTGAAGAATTAAAAGAGCTAGTCAATCTTTTGATGGATAAATAATTAATCCTCGTACTTCTTAAAAATGGTACTGGCAACATGTCCGCCAAAACCAAATGTATTATTTAGAACGTAGTTGACTTCCTTTTTAATCGATTGACCAAGCACAATATTTAATCCCTGAGGGATTTTATCATCAAGCGTTTCAGTGTTTATAGTAGGAGGAATTATACCATCTCTTATTGCTAGGATACTGATTAAACTTTCTACTGCTCCTGCAGCACCCAACAAATGGCCAGTCATCGATTTTGATGCACCAATTATAACCGGCAAACCATCAAATACATTTTTGATAGCGTTTAATTCACTTAAATCGCCTAAACCAGTTGAAGTGGCGTGGGCATTTATATAATCGATTTTGTCTGCAGAAATATTGGCATCACTCAAAGCTTTTTTCATGCCTAAAGTTGCGCCAATTCCATCAGGAGGCGTACCTGTTAAATGATAAGCATCGGCAGCCATTCCGCCGCCAACAATTTCAGCATAAATGTGGGCGCCACGTTGAAGCGCATACTCTAATTCCTCTAAAATTAAAGCGCCTGCACCCTCTCCCATTACAAAACCATCACGGGTTTTATCAAAAGGTCTTGAGGCAGTTTCAGGACTATCATTTCGTTTTGATAAAGCTTGAGCGGCACTAAAACCTCCAACAGATGCTTCGGTAATTGCAGCTTCAGAACCACCTGCAATCATAATATTTGCTTTCCCTAAACGAATTGTATCAAATGCATTTATATTAGCCGTGTTTGAAGAAGCACAAGCAGAAACTGTACAGTAATTTGGTCCACGAAGTTTGTGACGTATGGAAATTGCACCTGCGGCAATATCAACAATCATCTTCGGAATAAAAAATGGACTAAACCTCGGTGTTCCGTCTCCTTGATGAAATTCTGCCAATTGCTGTTCAAAGGTCGTAATTCCACCATTTCCAGTAGCCCAGATTACGCCAACCTCTGCCAATTCTTCATCACTCATTGCAGTAAAATCCAAGCCAGCATCAGTAATGGCTTGGTCGCTCGATGCGATTGCATATTGCGTAAACGTATCAAATTTTCTAGCTTCTTTTTTATCGAGGAAAGATTCGGGATTGAAATCTTTTACCTCTGCCGCAAAATGTGTTTTAAACTTACTGGTATCGAATTTGGTAATCGGGCCAACGCCGCTTTTACCATCCAAAATATTTTTCCAAAAGCTTTCTACAGTGTTCCCAAGAGGCGTTATTGCGCCTAATCCAGTTACAACTACTCGTTTCATTTTATTAGTTTTTATTTTCTCCTTCGAACAGATAATCAACGAAAGCCTGAACTTTCGGAGCAATAATTAATATAGCAGGAATGGCCACTAAATAAGAAAGTCCCCACGATTTAAGCCACACTTCAAGAAAGTTCTCGCTGAAACCCAAGTTTACGCTAATCGCCGCAAAGGTTACAATTCCTGTCGTAAAAATTGCCATAATAAAGGCAAAAGTTAATTTCTTTTTCATTCCTGCCAATGATGATTGATTATTTTACCGATTCTATTCAAGCTTTCCTATTCGTATTCATCACATTCAAGGCATCTACAGGCGATTGACGGAACAACTCGTAAATTTTAGCGGTATCACCAACCCTGATTTCGAATTCATCTTTTGCCAAGGCAGCTATAAACTCATCGGCAACAACAGCTGGCTTAATACCATTCTGACCACCAATTTCTTTTGAAAATTCAGTATCAACCAAAGGCGGCATCAACTCGAAAACCTTAACCGATGTATCTCTAAGACTTAATCTTAACGAAGTTGTGTAAGAATGCAAAGCTGCTTTACTGGCTGCATAAGTTGGCAAGGTAATACCCGGAACATAAGCCACAACCGAGGAGACATTTACAATTGCAGATTCTGCTTGCTCTTTTAAAATGGGTAATAATTTTTGGTTGATTCTGATGATGGATAAATAGTTGGTTAACATTTCATCTTCAGCATTGGCAAAAGCATCCTGATTATTATCGGCCAAATTGTAAAGAATTGCCCTGCCTGCGTTATTGATAACCATGTTTAATTTAGGAAAATCCTTTTCGATTCGTTCGACCAGATTAGATACTTCGTTTGCTTTGCTTACATCAAAAGGAATTGCGGTAACGTTTTTTATTCCCGCTAAAGCGCTATCCAACCTGGCTGCATTTCTGCCTGTAACAATTACATGATTGTCTAAAGCCGTTAACTGTTTAACGATTTCTAAACCAATTCCAGCTGTTCCGCCGATAATTAATACTGTGTTTTGTGAAATTTTCATATTTGTAATTTTTATATTATACCAATCGGTATATTTTAATTTAAAATTTTTTAGCCGAGGCTGTTGATATATTTTTTTAGTGAATCCATTATTAAGTTCCAATTTTCGATTTTATTGGTCAACCGTGAAATCATGATGCCACCCTCAATCATGGCAATAACTGTTAAAGCGATTTGCTCGGGATTGCTGCCAACCTTTATTTCTTCATTTGAAATGCCATCTTCCACCAACTTTATAATACTTTTCTTCCAGGATAAAACGGCTTTTAAAACCTTTTCTCGGAGTGCTGGATGAGTATCATCAGCATCGATAGCAGTATTTAAAATCGGGCAGCCACCTTGAGAGATGCCTCCAACTAAAAAGCTTTGATAGATACTTATGTAAGCCAGAAGTTTTTCTTTCGTCGTATCCTTTTTGCTAATCTCGGCTTCTATTTTTGAAACGTTACTGTTAAAATTATAGTCAAAGGCTGCAAGCGCAACTTCGTCTTTATTAGCGAAGTTCCCATAAATACTTCCTTTCGTTAACCCTGTTGCAGCAGTAATATCATTTAAAGAAGTACCCGCATATCCTTTCATATTAAATATGGGTGCGGTTTTTTCAACAATGAAATTTCTTGTTTTTTCAGCTTTGGTCATGGTTATTTTTAACTGCCAATGCAAATATATACCGATTGGTATATTAAAAGCAAATTTATTTATCACTAGAATGTATTTTAATCTTTATGAAATTTATTCATTGGTAGTTTCTTCATCATACAAAATTGGCATTACCCTGACCTACAACGAAGATGAGTGCTACGAAGTAAATTAATTTTATGGTCTTAATATGCGAAAAAGATGATTAAATAAACTTACCATATCAATGAAATGAGTAGCGTACAAAAAAAATTTCTCCACTACGGAAGAAATGACGATTTCTATATTGGTTTGAATTTTATAACTTTGAAAAATGAATACCACAGAAAGTTTGGAAGATTTCTACAAAAGCAAATTAAAACCTTTACCAGAGAATTTAATGAATGGTGTTGGACATTTCAACGTTTTTAACTTACAAGATTGCCTTAAAAATGACAACAAACCATTAACGTATAACAGAAGAGATTTTTATAAAATATCGCTTATTCGTGGTCATAATGTTTATCACTATGCCGATAAGAGCATAGAGATTAATGGTACTGCACTCATATTCTTTAATCCTTTAGTGCCATATACTTGGGAACTTGCAAATGGAAATAAAGATAATGTTACTGGCTTCTTTTGCATTTTCACAGAAGCATTTTTCAATGAAAAAATTCGTGGCAACATTGCCGATTTACCCATGTTTATTCCAGGCGGTAATCCGGCTTTTGTTTTAGATGAAACACAAGGAAAACATGTAGAAACGATATTTATAAAAATGTTTGAGGAAATTAATGGCGACTACATTTTTAAATATGACCTAATAAGAAATTACATTACGGAAATTACTCATTTTGCTTTAAAAACCCAACCTTCCAAAGCTTTAGTAAAACATACCAATGCTAATAGTAGAATAACATCAGTTTTTACGGAATTGTTAGAAAGGCAATTCCCAATTGAAACGCCTTCACAGAGATTTACAATGCGGTCGGCTAGAGATTATGCATCACAACTTTCGGTACATGTAAACCATCTTAACAGAGCAATCAAAGTTACAACCGGAAAAACTACTACACATTACATTACCGAAAGACTACTAAGAGAAGCCAAAGCTTTATTAAAACACACAGATTGGAACATTTCTGAAATTGGATATTGTTTGGGTTTTGAAGAGCCGACGCATTTTAATAATTTTTTTAAGAAGCTAACCAACCACACACCAAAATCTTATCGAATTGTTTGATTATTGTAACTATTCTTTTGATAGAGTTAATTAACTGAACCTGATTTTACCAAAACCTTTTGATAAGCAGGAAGCGTTAAATCATCAACAATAACACCTCTATTGGTACTTGCATGAACAAAAAAACCGTTATTCAGATAAACTCCAACATGATCAACATCTTTACCTCCAAACGAAAAGAAAACCAAATCGCCTTCTTTTAAATTATCAATACTTTTACGCTTCACTACATTCGCTTGTTCACGAGAAATCCTAGGTAAGGTTACTCCGTAGATTTCCTTTTCTAGCATTAAAGCAAACCCCGAACAATCGATACCACTTTTATCCATTCCACCGAAACGATATTTAACGCCTGTCCAATCGGTTATGAATCTATAAAGTTGTTTATTCTTCAAATTCGACATTGCATCAGCCGCTTTTGCAGCCTTTGTATCACTTTTAACAGTATATTTCCTGGAACCACAAGCGGTTAAGATAATTGAGAGTATTAAAACTAGCCAAAAAGAATATTTAGTTTTTATCATACATTTAATTTTGCCACACATTCAAAGATTTATTTGCTTAGTTTATCTGATTAAAAAAGTAGAAGGCAAAATAATTTTGTGTTTCCTTTGCAGATTTGAACTGCAGCTAATCTAATTTTTTATCAACCTTTGTATCTCATCCAACTTAAGCAAAGCCTCAACAGGTGTTAAGGCATTAACATCTAAGTTATTCAAATTATCACGAATTTTTACCAAAACAGGATCGTCAATAGCAAACATTTGTAATTGATAAGCCTGATTCTGAACCTTTTTGATGCTATCTTTAATGCTCTGCCCTTCTGTTCTATCAATTTCTAATTTCTTCAAAATCTCGTTGGCTCTTCCGATTAATTTAGGTGGCATACCAGCCATTTTTGCTACATGGATACCAAAACTATGTTCGCTTCCTCCTGGAACTAACTTTCGCAGGAAGATAACTTTGTTGGTCATTTCCTTTACAGAAACATTAAAATTCTTAATCCTAGGCATCGTATTAGCCAATTCGTTAAGCTCGTGGTAATGCGTTGCAAACAACGTTTTCGGACGAGAAGTTGGGTGTTGATGCAGAAATTCTGCAATTGCCCATGCAATTGAAATACCATCGTAGGTACTCGTTCCGCGGCCAATTTCATCCAACAGAATCAAACTGTCATCAGAAATGTTATTTAAAATACTCGCCGTTTCGTTCATTTCTACCATGAATGTACTTTCTCCAGATGAAATATTATCTGAAGCACCTACACGTGTAAATATCTTATCAACCAAACCTACTTCTGCAGCTTTTGCCGGAACGAAACAACCCATTTGCGCCATTAAGACAATCAATGCAGTTTGTCGTAAGATTGCAGATTTACCCGCCATGTTAGGTCCGGTTATCATTATAATTTGCTGCGAATCGGTATCAAGATAAACATCGTTCGTTATGTATTCCTGCCCAACCGGCAACTGCTTTTCTATAACCGGGTGGCGACCGCCTTTAATGTCTAAAACCTTCGTTGTCGACATTTCAGGTTTTACGTAATGGTTTTTTTCTGCTAATTGAGCAAAGCATAGTAAACAATCAAGTTGAGCAATCAAGAACGAATCAAGCTGAATTGGTTTTATATAACTTGCTGTTTCGTACATTAATTCATTGTACAATCTAATCTCAATCGCTTGAATTTTTTCTTCAGCACCTAAAATTTGCTCTTCATATTCCTTAAGTTCTGGGGTGATGTATCGCTCGGCATTCACCAAAGTCTGCTTACGAATCCAACCTTCAGGAACCTTGTCTTTATGAGTGTGTGTTACTTCTAGATAATAGCCAAAGACATTATTAAATGATATTTTTAACGAAGGAATTCCAGTTGCCTCGGCTTCACGTTTCTGAATTTGCACCAAATAATCTTTACCACCAAAAGCAATTTTACGTAATCTATCTAAATCTTCATCAATGCCATCGTTAATTACATTTCCTTTAATCAAAAGTGCAGGTGGTTCGGGTTGAAGTTCTTTTTCAATTCTTTCTCTAATGGCTAAACATGGATTTAGCTGGTCTGCAATTTTAATAAGGAATTGATTTTTAGATTTTGCTGCCAGGTTTTTAACTGCTTCGATGTGAATTAATGCTCGTTTTAAAGCAACCAATTCCCTCGGACCAACACGCTGCAAACCAACCTTAGAAATCAATCTTTCAATATCGCCGATTTGCTTTATATGAACTAAAAATTCCTGTGTTATTTCAATATTCTTTACGAAAAAATCAACCATCCCCAAGCGTTCTTCTATGGGCTTTAACTCTTTCAGTGGCATAATAATCCACTTTTGAAGCAAACGGGCACCCATCGGGGTACAGGTATGATCTAAAATATCAAAGAGGGTTACAGCATTATCATTGGCAGAATTTACAAGCTCAAGGTTTCTAATGGTAAACCTATCCAACCACATATATCGGTCTTCCTCAATTCGGCTAATCGAAGTAATGTGCTGTAAATTCCGATGCTCCGTTTCACCTAAATAGTGTAAGATAACTCCGGCAGCAATTATTCCACTTTGTAAACGCTCTACCCCAAAACCTTTTAACGATGCAACCTCAAAATGCTTGGTTAAAGTTTCCTGAGCATAATCGGTTGTATAAGGCCACTCATCCAATCCAAAAGTGTAAAATCTATCACCAAAACTTTCGGTAAATATTTGCCTTTTCGATTTTTGAAAGATAACCTCAGTTGGTTTAAAGCCTTGCAAAAGCTTATCAATGTAATCGCTATTTCCTTGGGCAATCATAAATTCCCCGGTAGAAATATCCAGAAATGAAACACCAATTTGTGTCTTATCAAAAAATACAGAAGCCAGGTAATTGTTTGATTTCTGATTTAGAATATTATCACCGTAAGCTACGCCAGGCGTAACCAATTCAGTAACACCACGTTTAACAATACTTTTGGTTAGTTTCGGGTCTTCCAGTTGGTCGCAAATTGCAACCCTTTGGCCTGCCCTTACTAGTTTCGAAAGATAATTATCTAAAGAATGATGCGGAAAACCTGCCAGTTCTAGCGCTCCGCCGTTTGGTCCGGTACCACGACGAGTGAGCACAATACCCAAAATCTGAGCCGTTTTTATGGCATCTTCGCCAAAAGTTTCGTAAAAATCTCCAACCCTAAAAAGTAAAAGTGCACCAGGATACTTCGCTTTAATTGCGTTGTATTGTTGCATTAACGGGGTTTCTTTGTTTGTATCTTTAGCCAAAACTGAAATTAATTTGCAAAAGCTATAAAGATAACATGATTCATCGTTCTATGGTTGTTTTGTTGAAAATTTGAAAGATTGTTATTAATTGGTTAATTAGGGATTGGAATATCTAATTATTATTTAAAAAATGAGCGGTTTGGCACTCTTCGGATGCTGCAGCCCTGCTATCCACTTTACTTCGTTACACTCGGTGCTCGTTCCTATCATGTTTAATAAACAAAGTCTGTTTAGCATGAAGACATAGGAAATTTGTATTCCCCTCTCTTAGAGGTGTATCCGCAGGAATTGATGTTAATTTATAGTATTTTTAAAACGTTTCTTCATCTTGGCTGTTTCATTATTATAATTTAACCTAATATTATAACTATGACGATTCACTTAAATACCGACAAAAATTTAACGATACATCAAGAATACGAAGATAAAATCCAAACTCAAATTACAGATGCTTTAAGCAGATTTAGTGATTTAATTACACGTGTCGATGTGCATTTATCGGATGAAAACGGCAGCAAGGATGGTTTGGAAGACAAACGTTGTTTAATAGAAGCAAAAATTACAGGTAAAGAGCCTATTGCTGTTACAAATTTTGGAAATAACTATGATTTGGCAATTGCAGGGTCGTTATCCAAAATGAAAAGCGCACTTGAAAAAATTGCTGGAAAAATGAAAAGTCACTAATATAAAAATGCAATCCTGAAAAAATCAGGATTGCATTTTTAATTAAAAAGCTTTCGGCAACATCAACAAAAAAGGTAAAGCTTTATTATAATCAAGTTCTTCATACTCCAAACCCAAGGCCCTTAAATTTTTATAATACATAAAATGATTTTCATAATACGCTTTTTCTGATTGTAAATACCAAGACTTTTCGCCTAATTTTTGAGCCAAAAACCACTTTTCAATTAATCTGCCCATCCTACCATTACCATCGTTAAAAGGATGTATTTTAACAAATACCAAGTGAATCATAGATGCAAAAAAGAAAACTTCTTTAATATTTAATTCTAAGGAAAGTATAATGGCTAAATCTTTATAAAACTTATCCATTTCTTCATGAAGTTTATAAGGAGAAATTGCAAAATATTCTATACGTCCATCAGGTGTTGAAACATACATATTGCTATTTCTAAACTTACCCTGATAATTTTTGGCAACAATATGCTTAGTTAATAATTGATGAGCAGTCGAAAGATTTTCTTGATCTAAAAAATTATTCCTAACGAAATCATGAGCAGCGTACAAATCATCAATTTTCTTTGTGTAGTCAGGTAAAAATTCAATTCCAAACTTTTTATGTTTGATATAAGAATCCAATTCAATGTCTTCTCCTTCTATTTTGCTTGAATAAACCGAAGAAACTGAGGTGTAAAAACTAAATTCTTTTGTAGAAATTTCCGCGTCCTGCAAATTATCGAACTTTGTTTGCAAATCATCATCAACTTGCAAGCAATATTCTTCAAGTAATTCTACAGGTATAATTTTCAGTTCATCAAGCATTATTGAAAATAGATTTCAGGCTAATTTAACATTAGATTTTGTAAAAAGCTATAACGTTTAAAGTTGCCGAATATATTCCAAAAATAGTTGTAATGCCTTAGTCCTATCCGCAGTAACGTCAAATTGAAGTTTGTGATACAAATAATCCTCTAAATCAAAATTTGGAGATTTGGGTAAATCTTGTAAAACTTCTTTTCTGTGCGCCAAACCAAATTTCAAAGCTGCATTAAATTCATCTTTAAATTCATGTGAAATTTCTTTATTGGCCACCCAGGCTGCATACATAAAAGGCAGGCCAGTAAAGTTTTTCCACTCTTCGCCCATATCGTAAACAAAAGCATAGTCATCTTTTTTTCCAAAAGTTCTATCTCCAATTAATACGATTGCATCTGCTTTAGCTAAAGGTTCAGTCGTAAAATCTACTTCTTGTTTCCAGTAAAACTTTAATAAAACCTTAGCCAGGTTATTTGAAGTTCTGGAATGCGCATCCAGCTTTAAGGTTTTAATTTCATCTATCGGAACATCGCTAAAAATAAACACAGAATTTACGGCGCCATCGCTGCCAATACAGTAATCAGCAACAATATTTGCGTTTGGCACCAAAGGGATTGCGGCGACAGGCATTAAGCCCAAATCAACTTCGCCACTAATTACTTTTGCAGCGCAATCAGAAGGAATATCCAGACTTAAATCTATTTTATTGATGATTTCTGAATGTTCTAAACCGTAAATAAACGCTTTTGTATTGGTATAGGCAACAGCCGATATTTTAATCTTATTCAAGGTGATATTGTATTTTTTTTATAATGACTATCATCATTGCTTTGAATGAGGGGACATTAACCATTTTTAATTATGTTGTTAAAAAGAGATTGCTTCGTGCCTCGCAATGACGTGATGGTTCGTTATGGTAAATATTTCTTTGAATGTCGAACCATGAAAAATTATTCAATCACTAAACCATCCAGATGAATGGCATTATTAAATTCAAGAACGGTAAACTTTCCATCTTCAAATCCCAACTTATACAAAACCGTGTTTTGATGTGGAAATTCAGTCATTTCGCTTAGTGGTTTTTCTAGCAGTAGGCAAAGAAAAACACGCATTGCCCTACCATGCATGCAAAGTAAAACAGTTTTTTCTTCTGGTCTTGTCGATAAAACCTCCATAGGCTGTTTTAAGCGGTCATATACATCCTGTACGCTTTCGCCACCTTCAAAATGAGCCGAATAATCACCATCTTGCCAGCTTTGTAACATATTACGAAAGGCTTCGCGGGCTTCTTCCGAATTTGGTTTTCCTTCCCAAATGCCCCAAGCCAACTCATCTAAACCAGAAAGTTTCTCCCATGGTAAGCCAGAATCAATAAATTTTTGAACGGTTTGCCAGGTACGCTTTAAATCAGATGTATAAATTTTATCGAAAGGAATATCTTTATAAGTTTGATAAAAAGCCTCTGCTTGTGCTCTGCCAGTATCATTTAAATCGGAGTTAATTCCCCTGCCTTGTACTATTCCTTGCTTATTAAGTTCCGTTTCGCCGTGGCGGATAATATAAATACTCTTCATTTTTAAAATTATTGAATGATTGATTTTTGAATGATTGAATGTCAGTAAGCTCATTGCAAAAAAATCACTCACTCTATTATTTACTCATTTTATCTGAATGATTGAATTCTGGACCGTGAAATATTCACTCATTCAAAACTCATTCATTCAAAATTAATTCACGACCGGCAACTTATAATACGCAGGTTTCTTTTCTTCTTCAAAAACAACGTTTTCGAAGTCGGTAACTACATTGTATAAGGTATCACGTTCTATTGCTTTTCGACCAACTTGTTTAATTAAGTTTACCAACTCGCGGGTACTCATTGCAGGCGTTTGTTCTTCAGCGCCGGCCATAGAATAAATCTTCGTAGTATCATCCAAGGTACCATCAATATCATCTACACCGTAATTTAAAGATAATTGAGCTGTTTCGCGACTAATCATTGCCCAATAAGCTTTTATGTGGTCGAAGTTATCCAGGTAAATACGAGCGATAGCATAATTTCTTAAATCCTCAATAACGGAAGACTCAGGAACATTTCTCATTTGGTTGTGCTGGTTTCTGAATTTCAGTGGAATAAAAGTTTGGAAACCACCAGTTTTATCTTGCAATTGGCGAAGTTTTTCCATGTGGTCAACACGATGTTCAAACTTTTCAATATGTCCGTAAAGCATTGTAGCGTTACTTCTCATGCCTAATTTGTGCCATTCTTCATGTATGGCCAACCATTGTTCGCCGGTACATTTATCTTTGGCAATTTGTTCACGAATTTCTGGATGAAAAATTTCTGCACCACCACCCGGCATTGATTGCAAACCCGCCTCTTTCATTAATTTCATACCGGTTGCATAATCAATTTTCGCCTTTTTGAATATATAATGGTATTCTACCGGCGTTAAAGCTTTAACATGCAAATCTGGTCGATGGGTTCTTATTGCAGTAAATAAAGCTGAATAAAAAGCTACATCATATTGCGGCAAAACGCCACCAACAATATGCACTTCGGTAACTGGTTCATCATCGTACTTTTTAACAATATCAAGCATTTGCTCCATCGTTAAAGCCCATCCTTCTTCTTTCTGTTTTATCAAGCGAGAATACGAACAAAATTTGCAATCGTAAACACAAAGATTTGTAGGTTCTAAATGGAAATTGCGATTGAAATAGGTTTTATCGCCATGTTTTTCCTCGCGGATGAAATTTGCTAAAACACCCAAATACCCTAATTCGGCATGTTCGTATAAGTGAACACCTTCATCAAAAGTAATTCGTTCTTTATTAAGTACTTTATGTGCGATATTTTGTAGCTCAGTTGATACTGAAGTATCAGCTAATATTTTTTCAACTTGCTCAGTTGTGTTCATTCCTGAATTATTTTGAACAAAAATACAATATTGAGGCGATTTGAAAATCATTTTCTTGTAACAAACGAATAGTTCAGTAGCTTATTAGTTCATTAGTCATTGGTTCAATAGTTCATTGGTTCAATAAGTTCATTAGCCATTGGTTTATTAGTCAATAAGTTCATTGGTCATTTGGGTTAAGCGCCATAGCCAATGATACAAATGAACTACTGAAGAAATAAACGAAAAAAAGCACCTCTTTTCAGAAGTGCTCTTTGCAATGTATTTCATAGGTAAATGAAATTATTTAGCAGCGGGTACAAACGTTAAAATGATATTTGCGGTTTTACCACCAAATTCTATTGGCGATTTCATTACCATTTGTGTGCTGGAAAGCTCAGTTAAAACTAAACGGTAACCTTCAGTTACATTTTTAGCTTTGTCGCCTTCAAATATTTTTTTGAATTGGAAAGTTTCTTCTTTCGGTGCAGCCGACCAAAAGATAGTCTGCATTACTGAACCACAAGAACTTGATGCTGGTAAAGTGTATGAGCCATTTCCGCTATTTGTTAAACTCCAGGTACTTCCTTCAAAGCATTTGTAAGATTTTTCACCAAATAAACCTTGTACAGCTCCATCTGGCAAACCATCTAAAGCCACATTACTAACTACCCATTCGCGGACAACTGTTCCTCTGCTACCTGTTACGCCTGCAGTAACCCTTTTTGCCGTATTACAGCTTTGTAACATTACTAAAGTAGAACATGCTATCGCGATAGCTATAAATAATCTTTTCATTTTGTTTAATTTAATTTTCGTGATTGTGATTACATAAATCTTGCCAAAACAAATATGAACCTTAAATTAGCGCCAAATTATTAAATTGCGTTGCAATTATTTTGCCTTAAATCCTATCATCATGAAACCCGAAACCCTTGCTATTCACGCTTCTAATCTTGTAAAAAATACCACTGGTGATGTAACTCCACCGATAAATTTATCGACAACTTTTTTTCGTGATGAAAATGGTGGTTATCCGGGTGGGCACATGTATAGTCGTGTGAGCAACCCAAACCGATCTGCTTTAGAAAACACTGTAGCTAAATTGGAGTATGGAGAAGATGCTGCAGCTTTTGCATCGGGCAATAATTGTGGTATGAGTTTGTTTCAGGCGTTAAAACCTGGTAGTCACATTATTGCGCCTGATGATATGTATTGGGGCATTAAAAAGCAATTGCTAACCATTTTTAACGAGACTTTAGAATTCGATTTTATCGACCAAACGGATTTAAATCTGATAGAAAAGAGCATAAAACCCAACACCCAGTTAATATGGATTGAAACCCCATCTAACCCACTATTAAAGATTACAGATATTGAAGAAATAGCCAAAATTGCAAAAGCGCATCATATTACTTTGGCTTGCGATAGCACTTTTGCCTCTCCTATTTTGCAAAATCCAATTTTGCTAGGTGCAGATATTGTAATGCATAGCAGCACAAAATATCTTGGTGGCCACAGCGATGTATTGGGTGGAATTTTAGTCACCGCTAAAAAGGATGAACTTTGGGAGAAAATCAAAAACATACAACAAACAGGTGGTGCCGTTCCATCGCCTTTTGATTGCTTTTTATTGTGCAGAAGCATCAAAACATTGGCTTACCGCATGAAAGGTCATTGCGAAAACGGGAAAAAAGTTGCTCAGTTTTTGGTTAATCATCCAAATGTAGAGGCAGTTTTCTTCCCTGGATTGGCAACACACCCTCAACATGAGATTGCCAAAAAGCAAATGAAAGATTTTGGCGGAATGATGTCGTTCTTAGTTAAAGGAGATGTGGATGCAACAAGTAAGGTGGTAAACAGCGTTAAATTATTTGCACAAGCCACAAGTTTAGGCGGTGTAGAAAGCTTAATTGAACACCGCTATTCTGTTGAAGGACCAGACAGTAAAACCCCAAAAAATTTACTTAGAATTTCTATTGGTTTGGAGCATGTAGATGATATTATTGCCGATTTAGAGCAAGCATTAGGATAACTTCTATACTACTTCTCCAAGTCTTGAGGTATTAAAAGCTTTAGTCAAAAACAGTTTTCCGTGAATTCTGATTTCTGTGGCAGTTTAATCACCATGATTTTTTGGAAATGAAAGTTCAGTAATCCTTTTGATATTTCAGTCCCGCTTTGCATTACAAGCCCAATGAAAAATTGGGGCTTTTCATTGCAATCGGGTTTAGGAACAAAGGTGGGATGCATCTAATGCATGTTGTGTAACCAGCGCCATATTAAATTTATCTTCATTACGCAAACATTTGGGGAATAACAAAGCGATTCTGAAAACTCAATTTTCATGAATTCTGTGTTTCTGTGGCAGTTTTAGCGCCATGATTTTTTGGAAACGTACGTTCAGTAATCCTTTTGATATTTCAGTCCCGCTTTGCATTACAAGCCCAATGAAAAATTGGGGCTTTTCATTGCAATCGGGTTTAGGAACAAAGGTGGGATGCATCTAATGCAAGTTGTGTAACCAGCGCCATATTAAATTTATCTTCATTACCCAAAAATTTGGGGAATAACAAAGCGATTCTGAAAACTCAATTTTCGTGAATTCTGAGTTTCTGTGGCAGTTTTAGCGCCATGATTTTTTGGAAATTTACGTTCAGTAATCCTTTTGATATTTTAGTCCCGTTTTACATTACAAGCCCAATGAAAAATTGGGGCTTTTCATTTCAATCGGGTTTATTTAACAACGGTTTGGGCATTTCGCAAACCCTTAAAATGGAACACTACATTTGCAAAATAGCCCCGGTTGAAGCGAACACGAAGCAACAGCCATTTCGGCTGTTAGCGAAGTAAAGCGTAAAACGGGAACAAATTTAGTTTCTTGCACAAGCCTTGCGCTGCTAAAAAAAATGAACCGCCTGGAATATTTTAAACCTGTTTGACATTATTTTGAAAATGAAAAGGCAATACCTTCTGGCGGTTTTTAGTCCCTCTTTGCATTACAAGCCCAATGAAGAACTGGGGCTTTTCATTGCAATCGGGTTTACGAACAACGGTTTGGGCATTTGGCAAACCCTTAAAATGGAACACTACATTTGCAAATTAGCCCCGGTTGAAGCGAACACGAAGCAACAGCCATTTCGGCTGTTAGCGCAGTAAAGCGTAAAACGGGAACAAATTTAGTTTCTTGCACAAGCCTTGCGCTGCTAAAAAAAATGAACCGCCTGAAATATTTTCAACCATTTTCAAAAGCTATTTTGGATTACAAACTGTTACCAACTTAGCAGAATAATTTGCATTTAGCGGTTCATTTGTTTGAGCCAAACGCTGCGAACCAGTATTTGCTGGACAAGCAATATCGCCCGCTGCATCGTAAATCAACTTAGTTCCATCGGCAATTAATTCTTTTGGTACGTAAACCTGAACTTTAGTTATCGAATAACCCGAAGGGAAGTAACGAACATAATAACCATCAGGATGTTTGGTCCAAATGCCGCTTGGTACATCTGCTCTTGGTGTAGCCATTCCGGCAATGATGGCATATTTCTCCATATCTGCGTACGTATAATTGCCTGAGGCAACTAGCTGGCGAATGTTATTCTCTGCTTCAAATACTGCTTTAACACCCGATGGAAGCTGGTCTTTTGCTTTTTCCATAACATCGAAAGGTAAAATACCCAAGGCACCGCCCTCCAATTGTGTTAGCTGTTTTGGTGTTAAGAGCTTAACAGCGGTTAACTTAATTGTTCCGTTAAAATCAGAAAACTTAGTTCTGGCAATAATTGCCCAAAGCAATGCTTGTATATCGTGCTGCTCCACATCAGGATGTTTTTCGGCACTTTTTAAAACAGTAACTACAACCTCTTCTTTTGAACCTAGAACTGGGGCAAACATATATCCATCTCCTTTTGAAGGAGCAAATGTTCCGGCTTTTAAGCAATAACTTTTATTGGTCATTTCGTAAAAACCTTCGCATAATACAAAACCTCCTTCTGGATTTTTTGGTAATAAATATAACGGTTGAAATTTTGCATTTGCATTGAAATCGGGCATCTTCTCTCCCGTTCTATCAACATCTTCGAAAGATGTGGTGATAGCAGCTGGTTGCTTTAAAAATTTATCTACGCCCAAAGCTTTGGCACCTTGAGCAGTCCCAACCTTAAGCAATTTATCTTTTAAGCCACTAAATTGAGCTCTAGAAGTTGAACCAGCCATCACGATTAGTAATAACAGTGAGATACATTTAATTTTTTTCATAGTAATTTATTAATAGGATATACAAACATAAAATTTTGACGTTAAATTTATGTTAGCAATCGAACTAAGTTTTTTTTTAATAAAAATACTTTATTGATTTACAGGTAGTTGTTAAATTATCAAAATTTTATTTTGTTGTTTCAAATTTAATTACCACATTTGAAATATTATTTGGTAGACAACTAAATAAAAGTCAATCTTAATCGGATTGATTTATAAAGAAGTGGCGAGAGACTGGCTCTGTGACCCACTGGCAACCCTCAGAAAGAGAAGGTGCCAATTCCTGACTAAGTAACATGGTGTTATTTGGTACTATAAATTAAAACTGATGAAAACATTAAATCTACAATCGCTAAGCGGAACCAAATTCTTTTCAAAAGCGGAAAATATTTTTCCAATTTATTGCAGTATTCAGGCCACTATTTGTATGTGCTGTTGCATGTACTAATCTACAATCTTCCTTTTTTGTTTCTTTTTCAAACTGGAAGGTCCCGATAAATCGGGATACGCTACATGCAGGATTATCAGATTTTTTGCTCTTCCTGATATTTATTCAATCACTTAATATTATTTCACTTTACAATTTAAAAAAATGTCAACATCATATAAATTTGAAACATTACAACTTCATGCTGGTCAGGAAATAGATCCAATAACCGGAGCGAGAGCTGTTCCAATTTACCAAACCACCTCTTACGTTTTTAAAAATGCCGAGCATGGCGCAAACCTTTTTGCACTGAAAGAATTCGGAAACATCTATACCCGTTTGATGAATCCAACAACCGATGTTTTTGAAAAACGAATAGCAGCACTTGAAGGTGGAGTTGCAGCATTGGCCGTAGCATCTGGTCAGGCAGCCCAATTTATTGCGTTACATAATATACTAGAAGCGGGCGATAGCATCGTTTCTTCAACGCATATTTATGGTGGCACATACAACCAATTTAAAGTTGCTTTTAAACGTTTGGGCATTCATGTCGATTTTGCAAATCCAGATGTTCCGGAAGAATTTGAGCAAAAAATTACAGAAAAAACAAAAGCAATTTATTTAGAAACCATTGGCAACCCGGCATTTAGCGTTCCAGATTTTGAAAAAATTGCTGCAATTGCAAAAAAGCATGATATTCCATTCATAGTTGATAATACATTTGGTGCAGGTGGATATTTATTTAAACCTTTAGAACATGGTGCTAATATCGTTGTAGAATCTGCAACGAAATGGATTGGCGGACACGGAACCAGTATTGGCGGTGTAATTGTTGATGGAGGAAATTACAATTGGGGCAATGGAAAATTCCCTCAGTTTACTGAACCGTCAGAAGGCTATCATGGTTTAGTTTTCAATGATGTGTTTGGCTTCGATGGTCCGTTTGGTAACATTCAATTCATTATTCGGGCTCGTGTTGAAGGTTTAAGAGATTTAGGTCCTGCGCTTTCGCCTTTCAATTCATTCCTTTTACTGCAAGGATTAGAAACTTTATCGCTCCGAGTTCAACGCCACGTAGATAATGCTTTGGAATTGGCCACCTGGTTGGAAAATCATCCGTTGGTTAAAGAAGTACACTACCCTGGTTTAGCAAGTAGCAAATATAACAATCTGGCTAAAAAGTATTTAAGCAATGGCTTTGGAGGAGTTCTATCGTTCGAATTAAATGGAACTAAAGAACATGCAACCCAAGTAATAGATAGTTTAAAACTGGTTTCTCATTTGGCAAATGTTGGGGATGCAAAAACATTAATCATACAACCATCGGCAACAACACACCAACAACTTAGCGATACAGAGCAATTGGCAGCTGGGGTAAAACCAAATGCTTTAAGGGTTTCTGTCGGTATTGAGCACATTGATGATATTAAAGCAGATTTTGAACAGGCTTTTGCTTCATTAAAACTGGATTAAACCCTGAAAATTAGAACCTAAATCACAGGCAAATCCTGAAACGAAAATTAAGAACATATAGCAAGTTAGACAATGCAGAAGAGCAAAATTAACAGCAATTCATCCCAATTAAACAATTCAGAATATATTTATTATCATCCTAAGCAGTTTAAATTAGAGAACGGAAAAAAAATAAGAAACCTTCAGATTGCTTATCAAACGTATGGAAAACTAAATGCCAATAAAGATAACGTAATATGGGTTTGTCATGCTTTAACCGCAAATGCTGATGTGTTTGAATGGTGGGAAGGCTTGTTTGGACAAAATGCATTGTTTAATCCAAGCGAACATTTTATAGTTTGTGCTAATGTTTTAGGTTCTAACTACGGCACAACAAGTCCGCTTAGCATTAATCCTATAACTGGTTTGCCGTATTATCTTTCGTTTCCGCAGTTTACCATTCGCGATTTTGTATCCGCACATCAATTGCTGGCCAATCATTTGGGCATCGATAAAATTAAGCTATTAATTGGTGGTTCTTTAGGTGGTCAGCAAGCTGTAGAATGGAGCATTATTGAATCGAATAGAATAGAAAATCTAATTTTAGTTGCTACCAATGCCGTTCACTCTCCTTGGGGAATTGCCTTTAATGAAAGTCAGCGTTTAGCCATTACCACAGATAGAACTTTCTTTGCTAATCAGCCAGATGGAGGAAGTAAAGGTTTAAAAACAGCAAGAAGTATTGCGCTTTTAAGTTATAGAACCTACAATGCTTATGGCAACACTCAAGTAGAAAGTGTAAACGATAAAACAGATAATTTCAGGGCTTCATCCTATCAAAACTATCAAGGCGAAAAATTGATAAATCGCTTTAATGCATACAGTTATTATTATTTAACTAAAGCAATGGATAGCCATAATGTTGGTCGCGGCAGAAAAAGCATTGCAGATGCGCTAAAACTTATAAAGGCAAATACATTAGTTATTGGAATTGAAAATGATTTTTTATTTCCAGTATCAGAGCAGAAATATCTTGCAGACCATATCCCTAACGCCGAATTTGCTGCAATTCACTCCGAATACGGGCATGATGGTTTTTTAATTGAAACAAATGCTTTAACAAACATTATTGGAACTTTCATTAAAGAAAGCAGAGATAAAAAGATATTTAAGTTACAGCATACAGCTTAAGAAAGATAATGGAATAAAGAATAAAGAACAAGGAGCAAAGATTAATCTTAAAGTTCTGTTTAAAAAATATATTCTGTTTTTCTGTGGCAAAAAGGTGCGAATAACAAGGTTCTTATTTCAAAAAAATTAAAATAAAACTTAGCGGCATGAGCTCACAAATTGGTTTTGATACCTGCTGCTAAATACAATACTATAAAACATGAGTAAAAATTTAAAAATAGGATTATTTGGTTTCGGTGTGGTTGGACAAGGCTTATTGGATATTATTCAAAGCCAAAACTTAAACCTCGAAATTATTAAAATAGCCATCAAAAACCTTAAAAAAAAACGTAGTCTGGATAAAGACTTATTTACAACAGATAAAGATGAGATTCTAAACAATTCTGAAATCAACACGATTGTAGAATTGATAAATGATGCAGATGCCGCTTATGAAATTGTAACTACCGCGTTAAAAAACGGTAAAAATGTGGTATCAGCAAATAAAAAAATGATTGCTACGCATTTAAAGGAGTTGGTAGATTTACAGCAAGAGCATGGCACATCCTTATTGTACGAAGGTGCGGTATGTGGTAGTATTCCAATCATTAGAAACCTGGAAGAATACTACGACAATGAACTTTTTCATGCATTAAGTGGTATTTTTAATGGTTCATCAAATTATATTTTATCAAAAATATTTAACGAAAACCAAAGTTATAATGCTGCTTTAAAAGAGGCGCAAGATTTAGGTTTTGCCGAAACTGACCCTATCCTAGACGTTGGAGGTTATGACCCAAAATATAAATTAGCCATTGCTACAGCTCATGCTTATGGCTTGTTTGTTAATCCTGATGCGATTTTAAATATTGGAATTCAAAACCTTTCTCATCATGATATTAAATATGCTAGAGAGAAGAACTTTAAAATTAAATTGGTACCAACAGCCAGAAAGGTAAATAAAAAAGACATTGTTACTTATGTTTTGCCAAAATTGGTAGCAAAAGATGATTTCTTGTACAATGTTGAAAATGAATACAATGCGGTAACTGTTCAGGCGGCATTTGCAGACAAACAATTCTTCTTTGGCAAAGGTGCTGGTGGTCATCCAACTGGAGCTGCTGTATTATCTGATATTGCAGCCTTACGCTATGATTACCGTTACGAATACAAAAAATACCATTCAGAAAATGGCGTAAAACATACCGAAGATATCTTACTGGAAGTTTATCTACGTTTTGCAGATGAAGATTTAATTAGCTTACTAGAGTTTGATAACATTAGTGAGCGCTATTCTGCAAGTGAATACAAATACGTCATTGGAACGGTAAAATTGGAAAATTTAATTAAAAACCGCGATTTACTTTTAGATGCTAATGTATTTGTGGCTTACACCGGTCGACAAATTTACAAGCAAGAACAAGTTGCAGAAAACGTATATGCAGAAGAATTAGCTGCAAACTAATTTTTTAAGATTAATTTTTTATTTGTTTTGTTGTTAAGCATAAAGGTCGGAGCGATTCCGACCTTTTGTTTTATTTAAAATTGTCTAAAATTCGTTGCCTATCTTCGTTTTCCTTATCATTTTTATGATATAATTCAATAAAAACAATCCTTTTATCATCAGAAAAGCATGCATAAATTAATCTCAAACCAGAATTGACACCTCTTCCTTTTAAACTATCGCATGCTATTTTTTTTACTTTTATTATACAGGTTAAAATCCCCAAATTATCGATTCGATAGCTCAAAGGATTCCGGGAATCAGGTCTAACACTCAAAATGTTTTTCACATCTTCTAAGTCGGATAGTAAACTTCTATACTTTTTCAAAAGTTTTTTTAAGTCTTTATCAAACTCGGTTAACGATTCAAAAACCATAATTAATCGTCGAAATCCTCATCGTAAACCCTAACAGTATAAGGCATTTCACGGTAAAAAGCCAAATTGTAACTAATGTCTTTTCCATCTTCTGTAACTTCCCATGGTAAATCTTTATGAGAATAATCGCTTATCGCTTTTGCAGACCAATCACTCATTTGCTCAATAACCTTATCAATAACATCTTTTTCGCTGGCTTTTAATTCTGTTAAATCTGCCTTCTGAAGTGGTATATAACGTTTTTGAGCGAATCCTTTATACTCGGTTTTAATCCGTTGTAGTTGGTTATCATCTATCATTTGATTAATAATGGAATCCAATTTTTGAGGAACAGGACCATAAGGTAATTTTTTATACTTAGCACCGGTTAGATGTTCTTCGTAAAGCTCATAATAATTAAAATCAGAAAAATACAATAGCTTATAAAGTACCGTTTCGCCAACATTAGGCTTTCCTGCACAATGTTCCAAAATATAAAGTAAAACGTTTTTAAACTTATCAATATTTAAAGTTGGCACAGAAATACGTTCCTCTATTAAAGGCAGCTTTTCTTCAGGTGTTCCAAGATTTTGATTGAGTTCGAAATCTTTAGCCATAAATTCATTTAACGAAAAGCTTAAAGTACGAGCAAGTTTTTGTAATTCATTTAGGCTAACATTACGATTTCCCAACTCAATTTGAGTTAAGGATGGCCGGGAAATATTAATGCTTTTTGCTAAATCATCTTGAGATAAACCTTTACTATTACGCAATCGAATAAGTCTTTTCCCGATTTCCTGTTTTGATAATTCCAAATCCATTCACAAAAATAAGAAATGTTATGAATTAAAACAATAGCATGATTTAAATTAAAACACTATCCTCTTCCTGCCATTTCCGTCAACTTTCTGGATAAATCTTTACCCAAATAACCATCGATAATTGCATGTACCACATATAAGATTGGTGTCATTAAAACAGCTACAATAAATTTGTAAGTATAATTTACCAAGCCGATAGCCGCAACCATTTGCCAGCTGTAGTGGTATTGTGGATTTAAATAAAATGCAATAAAAATTACAACGAAACTATCAATCAATTGAGATACTAAAGTAGAACCTGTTGCCCTCAACCATAAAGATTTTTCTCCAGTAAATTTTTTTATGCGATGGAATATTATAACATCTGCCAACTGACCTACAATAAATGCGATAATTGAACCTGCTATAATCCACATTCCCTGACCAAAAATACCGGCAAACGCATTGTTCATATTTAAATCTTCGCCATTTATTTTTTGATGAACCCAAAAATCTGCAGCGCTTAAATGCATAGATCCCCAAACAACTAGAAAGGCAAAGGCAATTAAAATAGATGTCATTATGGATAAAAACCGAACTTGCTTAACACCAAAATACTCATTTATGATATCCGTCATGATGAATATAATTGGCCAGGTTAATACTCCAGCCGACATCACAAATGATAAATTAGGAACACCAAACAGATTAATATCAAATTTTTTTAAACCTAGTGTTTCTTCAACACTAAATAACTTTACGCCAATAAATTCTGATAATATTGCATTTGCCACAAAAAAGCTACCAAGGATGAGTAGTAAACGGCTTTCTTTAGTTTTAAAAGTCATAGAGCATAAATCTAAATATAAAACAAATTAGTTTTATTGGTTTTTATCTTAAAATTATAAAATAGCATCCTTTTTACAATCTCTCGACCTTTTATGTAGTTTAAGAAAATAAATCTCACAATCTTTGCGGCTTCAGAAAAATGGAAATACCTATGGCTAAGAAACAGCACTTTTACCTTATACTCATTTTAGGCTCATTGGCCGCTCTCGGTCCATTTTCTATTGATATGTATTTGCCTGGCTTTTTAGATATTGCACAGGATTTAAAGAGTAATGAATCAACCGTTGCACTTTCATTATCTAGTTTCTTTATTGGTATTTCTGCAGGACAATTGCTATACGGACCACTTTTAGATAAGTACGGACGTAAAAAACCACTATACTTTGGCTTAGCACTTTATATTGTTGCATCATTTTTATGCTTGGCAGTAACTGACGTGAATCAATTAATTGTTTTGCGTTTTGTACAAGCTATTGGCAGTTGCGCTACTGCTGTGGCTTCGGTAGCTATGGTTCGTGATTTGTTTTCTGTTGAGGAAAGCCCTAAAGTTTTTGCGTCATTAATGTTGGTTATTGCCGTTTCTCCAATGCTTGCGCCTACCGCAGGTGGCTATCTAATTGCTGCGCTGGGCTGGAAATATGTTTTTGTATTTCTTGGTTTTATGGCAATTTTAATGTTGCTCGCGTCCATTTTTAAATTACCAGAAAGTTATAAACCCGATCCAAATTATTCATTAAAACCAAAACCAATACTAAATAGCTTTTTATCGGTTTTAAAAGAATCTCAATTTACCACCTACGCATTAGTCAGCTCGATAACTTTCTCAGGATTATTTGCGTATGTTTCTTCATCGCCAACTGTTTTTATGAAAATTTACGAAGTAAGTAAAACAGGTTACGGATGGATTTTTGCGCTTTTATCTGTAGCATTTATTGGCTCAAGCCAACTTAACAGTTTAATTTTAAGATGGTTTAGCAGCAAGCAAATTGTTAAGTGGGCCTTATTAGCACAATGTGCCTTCAGTTTAATTTTTCTAGTTTTCGCTCTAAATGATTGGTTAAACTTATATTCAACAATTGGCTTTATTGCTTTATTTTTGTGCTGTTTGGGTTTTATCAACCCCAATGCTGCTGCCTTAGCCTTGGCCCCGTTTAATAAAAATGCAGGAAGTGCATCGGCATTAATGGGCGCACTACAAATGGGTTTAGGTGCTTTGGCATCAGTAATGGTAAGTTTATTTAGCGAGCACTCTGTAGTGCCAATGCCTTTAGTTATGACAGTTGCTGCTTTTATAGCGCTAATGTGTTTATTAATTGGCAAGAAATAAATAAAAGCTTTAATCATCAAACTATTTAAAATCAATTTAAACCGTTGAACTAGCTGAGCTTGTCTTTTTACTTCTTGATTTCCATCTTCACAGAACAAAAAACAGATCAGCATAAACGCAAAAAGGTCCCGATTCTATCAGGACCTTTTCGTTCATACTCGCGAAATATTATTTTCCAGAGTTTTTCTTGTCAGTTACTTCTGCACGGATTTCTTGTGCTAAAACTTTAAGATCTTGCATTGCTTTACGCACACGTGTACCAGCAGCTGCATTGCCAGCATTATAAAATTTTTCTACATCTGCTTCAATCGCAGCAACAGCAGCTTTAACTTTTGAGAATTTTTCCATCGCTAATTGATGTTTTTAAGGTTTAAAAAATTTATTTTTTCAATAATACATATTTAAGGCGAATTAACAACAGAAACCAATTATTTATTTAAAAGAAGTTTTGCACATTTTTAATGTATCAACATGCCCCTAGCAGTATCATAATAGTATTTTTTGTTAAATGCAGTGTCAATTAGCTAAGCTGTTTTGATAATTTAATCAGATTACCAAAGGTTTCATTCGCACTTTTAATGCAAGTGTCAAAATCAGCTTCTCCAACTTCCTCATTTAATATTTGTACAAAATTTTTCCATTTTGAGCCAAGTTCATCGCCATAAACGCCATAATAATTCAAACCACCATCTATATTACTAAAATTAGGGTTTGCCAAAATATGCCTTTTTATTACGTTTCCGCCCAATGTAGCCCCTTCAAGCACATACAAGGCACCCAGAGCTGATGCATTACTTTGCTCTGGTGTGTAAAAATCAAAATTAGGTTTGGGTAATAGCTTTTCATCAATATGCCAATATTCAATATCCTTTTCAAGGGCATTTAACTTAGTTGGAGCGGTAAAGCCTAGTCTTAATGCTAGGTTTTCATCTAACATGTTAATTAGTGTATGCTCTAATTTTTGATGAATGATGAAGTTAATAGTAAGTAATTTTTTATAGTCGTTTATGCTTAAATTATTGTTCATAATTTCATTCACAAACATCAGAGATTCGAGTTCTTTATGGTTCTGGGCAGTTTCTGTTCTTAAAATATTGGCAATCATTAATTATTTTTTTAAAGATAAAATCGGTTTAAAAACAAAAGATTCGGGTTTAGCCCGAATCTTTTTAAAATTATAATAAAAACTAGTTTAACCTTAAATGCTGATTAAACCAGAAATCGTGTACAGAGTGAACACACTTAACTAAATTATCATAACCATCTGGTTTTGTTAAATATGCATTTGCTCCAAATTCCATACATGCTTTCACATCATCTGGATTATCTGAAGTAGAAAATAATATTACTGGTGTTGAACGTAAAAATGGAATATCTCTAATGATTTTAAGCAAATCAATACCCGATAAACCTGGTAAATTTAAATCAAGTAAAATAAGTTTTGGCTTAATTTTACTTTCCTCAAAACTTTGAAGCCTACGCAATGCTTCTGTTCCATCTTCAACAATCGTTAAATTTAAAGAATCTTTAACTTCGCTTACTGCGGTTTGCATAAAGAACGCATAGTCCGTATCATCTTCAACATAAAATATATCCGGTGTTTTCATTTTATCTGTATTTAAGAGCGACATAAAACTTTGAGCCTGAATTTAATTTGCTTTCAAACCAAACCCTTCCATTGTGTCTTTCTACAATTCTTTTAACAATTGCAAGCCCCACTCCCGTCCCGTCAATGTCTTTAACATTATCCATCCATTTAAACAGCTCAAAAACTCTGTCATAATATCGGTTATCAATTCCTATACCATTATCACAAATTGCATAAATTATCTCATTATTATCAATATACGAGGAAATTTCAATCTTTGGTTTTTCTACCATTGATGAATATTTAACCGCATTGCTAATTAAATTCGTAAATACTTGTGCAATCATAGTTTTATCACCCTTTAAATCATGCAATTGCCCTAAAATAAGTTCGGCATTGTCTGCTTTAAAAGCCGTCCATACTTCAGTAACAATATCATTAATGATTTCAGGCATATTTACCTTTTCAAAAACTATTTCAGAGCGCCCAACTCTTGCCAAATGCAGTATTTCTTTTATAAGCAAATTCATTTTATCGGCTCCCAAAATAATTCTTTGAATCATTTTTAAACCGTTGCCATCAATACTTTTATTTTTAAGCAATAATTCTGCATAGGTTTTTATTGATGTTAAGGGAGTTCTTAAATCATGCGAAACCGTGTAACTGAACGTATCAAGCTCATCATAAGCCGCTTGAAGTTTATCATTTAACAATCTAATTTCACTTGCTTTTTTATTTATCTCCGTAATAATGATTTCACGAATTCTTAGTACAGAGGTAATTTCTTCAGGGTACCATTTCTCTGAAGTTTTTTTTACCACTTGCGACCAAGTTTCGAATGATTTTCTTGGTGATAAGCTCATCAAACCTTCTTCAAAAGTTACTGGCTTCTCTGGGTTGCCTGCCCAATTTACAGTTGTAAGTTGTTCAGGTTTAAACCAAATAATAATTTCTTCGAAATCTTTACTTATAGCGCAAGACAATATGCCTGCAGCAATTTCTTTATACTTTTTTCCAGGAGGAAATATTTCTGATAATCGATGTGTGTAATAAATAGATTCATCGCTATTTGTTTTTAGCCATGAAGCCAGCTCCCAAATATCTTCTTCCAATGGAACATCGCCAAGTGTTTTTAAATTGTTTTCAAATATCACTGCAACTCCCGTAGCTTTTGTGATATCTAAAATGGTGCGTTGATGATTGACTAGCGCATCTACCAGATATTTATCTCTATTTAAATGTCCACTGATAATTGCAACGGCATCTTTAAATTGTTCTACAACTTCAGCATCTTCTTCCGCCTGGCGATATTCTAATGCCGATGAAAGAATTTGTCCAATTAGCTTCGAGCCTTCACGAGCTTTGTAATCAATAAATTTCGGACTATAATTATGGCAAGCGATAAGTCCCCATAATTCATCACCAACAACTAAAGAAATACTAAAGCTAGAGTAAACACCCATATTTTTTAAATATTGAATGTGAATTGGCGAAACCGCTCTCAAACAGCCATTTGTTAAATCTAACGGTGTATTTTCTATATAAGTTACAATCGGAGAATCTTCTGTATTAACATCAGCAATTAATCTTGTTAAATTTAATTTATAAAGTTCTCTTGCTTGCTTTGGGATATCACTAGCTGGATAATGCAAACCAAAAAAAGATTCGAGTTCATCTTCTTTCTCTTCAGCTACAACTTCTCCATGGCCATCATCCAGAAATTTATAAACCATTATTCGATCGAAACCGATAAGTTTTTTAACTTCTACTGCAGCACCCTTTAATAAATCTAAAACACTTTTGCCTTGCAGCATCGATGATGCAGAGCGACCAATGGAACTTTGAATATCATACTGTAAGGTTACAGGTTCAAACTCTAGCAACCAATTTTGGTTTGATACTGAAATGATTAAATAAAATGGCTTTGAATTTATCGTTAAAGGATATGGAGTGATGGCATCGAAACTCTCTTTAATGATACCTAACCTCAACAAATCTTCTATTTTAAAATCAGAATCTTGTTGCAAGGTAAATTGGTTTAGCGAAGCTAACGGCTTATCGAGCAACTGATTAGCGGTTACATCCAGAAACTTAGAAACATTTTCGCTGACGTAAGTAATATTCAAATCAGTTTTATCTACAGCGATTAAAAATCCATGAGATTGTATCTTACCAGGAATATGTATAGGCTCTTTATCGCAGTTGGTTAAGTCAACAGAAAAATTGTTCATAAGGAAATCTTCCTACAAAACTATCAGATTTTTCGAATAATAGCATTAAAAGCTTTTTAGAAATGTCCTTATTTAATATATAAAGTTTTCAGAATTATTTTTTATTATATATTTGTTGAAATTTTAAAATTATCCCGTTGGCGAAAAAGAACATTTTGGTTGTTGAAGATAACCATGCAATTTTAGATGTTATAACACTTATTTTAGAAAGCGAAGCATTTAATGTGGCAGGATTAAACAATGGTGCCGGTTTTATAGAGCATGTTAAAGAATTTGAACCGGCTGTAATTATAATGGATATCATGCTTCCTGATTTCGATGGTCGAGTTTTATTGAAAGAATTAAAACTAGATCCACTTACTAAACACATTCCGGTTTTAATGATATCTGCCAGGTATAATTCGTCAAATTATAAGCTTGATGATGTTGCTGCTGATGATTTTATGGCAAAACCATTTAATATTGATGAATTGATGGATAAAATTTATGCGCTTTTGAGAAAATCTGCTTAATTATTATTCAGTCATTCCGGGTAGCTTAATTCCACTTTCTTTTAAATTTTTCATTAACTCTTTTTGAAAGTTGAGTTTTGTTTCCATAAAACCTTTTGCTCTTACCCAAACATTTAACAAAACTTTATAGCCACTATCATCTAATACCGATACACCGATTTGCCGCTCGGGCGATTTTAGGCAAGCTTTAAAATCATCAACCGTTTTATTAAAAACTTCAGCTACTTGGTTGTAATCTATACCGTAGCTAAACTTAATTTCTATATCTAGCCTACGGCTACCCTGCCTGCTTACATTGATAATAATTTCATTGGATAATTTACCATTTGGTATAACAACCGTTCGGTTATCGAATGTGGTAACTATAGTATAAAATATTTGAATAGAACTTACTATTCCTTCTTGTCCCTGTGCAATAATATTATCGCCTACAACAAAAGGTTTAAGTAGCAAAATAAGTACACCACTAGCAAAATTTTGTAGTGTTCCAGATAAAGCCAAGCCTGCTGCCACGCCAATTCCACCAACTAAAACAGTTAAAAATGTTAGTTGTATGCCAACAATTTGCATCACCGTAATAATCAATAGTGTTCTTAGGGTAATCAGAATTAAACTTGTTAAAAATGGCCTAAGAGATGGATTCACATCATTACGATGCATGCCATTTTTAAACCACCTGCTAAGCAATCTAATAACCCATAAGCCAATAAAAAGAATTAAAATACCAGCAACAATTGAAGGTGTTTTGGCAATAACCCAATTATACATTTTGGAGTAAAACTGGTTAATCAGGTCAGCATCAAGCTTCATAGTGTTTTAAAATATTATGGTTTGCTATGCTTAACTGAATCATCTTTTTTAACCTTGACTTTTTTTGCTTCACTTGCCGATGTTAATTTTTCTTTAGTGCCTTTAGCTTCTGCACTTTTTGGTGCTGTAGCTTTGCTACTTTCTGCCGTTGTTTTAGAATTTTTCATATTGTTTAGTTTAATTAAGTATTAATCATGCCTTTGCATTATTTATCTGCTCTGGCTAAAAACCTTTAGAACTTCCTGGCGATGCAAATGTAAAAATATCTGCAAACCCTCCTTCATTTTTTTACTGCTATCTATTGTAATTCATTGCGTTCTACTAGAATTTTTTAACCTGTTATATTGCTTGATTAAATTGTCATTTACGTTAAAATATTAATGGTTTCTAATTTAGAACACTATAAAAGCGAAAGATGTTTCGTAATAAAAATCTTTATGCATTACCAATTATACGTTTTGATTTAATTCTCCTCTACAGTTATAATTCTAAGAAGTTGTAAATCATCAAAAACAGTACGATGGGAAAGATGTTATAACTCAATACTTTAAATAAGAAAACTGATATTATGAAAAACAGGTTACTAAAAATCTCTACTGCATTGTGTGTTGTTGCGATAAGCATCTCTGCATGCAATAGTGGAACAAAATCTACTACAGCTGGTGATTCTACATCAATGGATTCGACTGCTTCGGCTTCATTAAAACCAGCAGGACCAGCACCTGAATGGGGTAAAACTATTAAGCCTGAGATGCAATCCGTTATCGAGAAATTGGTTAGCTATGGCGATAAACCTTTAGAAACTTTAAATGCTGTTGATGCCCGAAGAAATCATACGCCAACTGATGCAGTAATGGATTTAGTTGCAGCAAATAACATCAGTGTTCCTGCTCCAATGGTTGATACAATAGGACAAGATATAGATGTTGCAGGTGGGAAAATACATTTAAGAATTTACACACCAAAATCGGGTAAAGGTCCGTTCCCGTTAATTGTATATTACCATGGTGGTGGTTTTGTAATTGCTAATCTGGATGTTTATAATGCTTCTGCACAAGGCTTAGCAGAACAAGTTGGTGCAGTTGTAGTTTCTGTTGCTTATAGATTGGCTCCCGAAAACAAATTCCCAACGGCACATAATGATGCTTTTGCAGCGTATGAGTGGGCAGTAAAAAATGCTGTAAGTTTAAAAGCTGACCCAGCAAAAATTGCTGTTGTAGGCGAAAGCGCCGGAGGAAATTTAGCCGCGAACGTATCTATCATGGCAAGAGATAAAAATATTATGGTTCCTGTTCATCAGGTTTTAGTTTACCCTATTGCGCAGGCAAATATGGATACCGAATCGTACAAAATGTATGCTGACGCAAAACCTTTAAATAAAGCAATGATGACCTGGTTCACTGAAAAATACTTAACCACTATGGTTGAGGCACAAAACCCAAAAATATCATTGGTTAATGCCAAATTAAAAGGCTTGCCTTCAACAACGATTATCACAGCAGAAATAGACCCACTTCATGATGATGGCGTTATGCTTGCAAACAAGCTATCGGAGGCTGGTGTAAAAGTTAGCAGTAGAAATTACGAAGGTGTAACCCACGAATTTTTTGGTATGGCTATTTTAGTTCCTGAAGCCAAGGCTGCACAGGCTTATGCTGCTGACCAATTAAAGGCGGCATTTAAATAATATAAATTCAATACAATAAAGGGGAAGTGCGGTAATGCCTTCCCCTTTTGCTTTTTTTAAATTTCTTATTATGCTCCTTTTTTCGAACCCAAACTTTGCATTAATTGATCGTATAAATCATCACTTGTTGCTTTTTGTGGTTTCATCTTCTTAACTGTAGCACGTTTACCTTTCGATTTAGCTTTGATAATTTTTAATAATTCATTACTATACTCATCTTTAAAAGCACTTAAATCAAATTTGGAGCTGTATTGTTTTATCAGGGCTAATCCAACATCCATTTCCTTCTTAGAAATGGTAACATCATCAACTTTAGTAATCTCCGATAGGCTTCTAATTTCTTGCTGAAAGCGAATTTTAGTAACCACAATTACGCCATCCATTGGATGAATGACACATAAATTCTCTGTATTTCTTAATACAAACCTTGCCACACCTGCCTTTGCAGATTTTTCTAATGCTTTTAATAATAATGCATAAGCCTTTTTTCCTTGCTTTTCTGGCTCAGTATAATAAGATGTTTCGTAGTAAACAGGATTGATTTCCTTAATATCAACGAAATTCTCTAATTCGATAATTTTAGTTTTCTCGGGAGATGCCTCTTCAAAATCGTGTTTATCAAGAATTACATATTTATCTTTTAGAAAATAACCCTTAACAATTTTATCAAATGGAACTTCTTTATGGCTATTTTCGTTAACCCTCAAAAATTTAATTTTGGCATGGTCACGCTCGTCAAGCATATCTAAATCAAGGTTGCTATTTTGCACCCCGGAAAACAACTTAACGGGAATATTTACCAAACCAAACCCAATTGAACCTTTCCATATTGATCTCATATCTATTTTTTTTAAACTTACTTATTAACAAGGCATTAAATAATATTGTTTTGCCTTTAATAAAGCGTAAATTGAGGCAATCTCAAACTATTTAGATAATTAAATGTTATTTAAGTATCTAATCCCTATAAGTCCTATGAAAATCGCCTATATATCTACATACCCTCCACGTGAATGCGGTTTAGCAACATTTAATTACAATTTAGTTAATGCTTTAAGTAAAAATTCGGTTTACGATTCCAAAAACAGTTTCGTTGTTGCAATGAATGAATCGGATGATTTAAGCGAGCATAACTATCCTAATGAAGTTAAGTTTGTAATCTGTCAACAAAACCAGCAAGATTATATAGAAGCCGCAAATTTCATTAACAATAGCGATGTAGATACTTGCATTATAGAACACGAATTTGGAATATATGGTGGTAATAGTGGTGTATTTTTGCTTTCCTTATTAAATAGGTTACAAAAACCATTTGTAACTATACTGCATACGGTTTTGAAAGACCCAAACTTTATGCAGCAAACTATCATAAAAGAAATTGCATTAAAATCTTCTAAAATAGTTGTAATGAGTAAGAAAGCTGTTTTATTTTTAAATAGTATCTATAAAATCCCTACAACAAAAGTTAAGTTGATTGAGCATGGCGTACCAGATTTAGAGCCAATACTAAATAATGAAGTTGCTCAAAGTGATTTATTTAAAAACAGAAAAGTGCTTTTTACTTTTGGTTTGATAAGCCGTAATAAGGGATTAGAAACTGTAATTAAAGCATTACCAGCAATTGTAAAAAATCATCCCGATGTTTTGTACGTAATATTAGGAAATACCCACCCTGGTGTTGTAAAACACAATGGTGAAGAATATCGCGATAGCTTAAAACAATTATCAAAAGATTTAGGAGTTGAAAATAACATTGCTTTTGTAAACAAATTTGTATCCGAAGAAGAATTACATCAATATCTAACCGCTTGTCATTTATATATTACCCCATATTTAAACGAGGCTCAAATTACAAGTGGAACGTTATCTTATGCAATTGGCGCTGGTGCAGCAGTTGTATCTACACCTTATTGGCACGCACAAGAATTACTTGCAGATGGGCGTGGTAAATTATTCGATTTTAAAAACAATGAGCAGCTTGCAAACATTATTAACGAGCTTTTAGGTGATAAAGTTAAATACAACAAACTAAGGCAAAATGCTTACAATTATGGACTTAAATTAAGATGGCCTGCAATAGGAAATGTTTATTTAAAAGTGCTTAATGAAGCCTTATTGGATGGCAAGAAACCGGAAAGAAATATACCGCCTATCATCGATTTAGATGGTATGCCAGCATTAAATTTAAATCATATCGAATTGTTAACAGATGATACCGGTATTATACAACATGCCAAATTTGGCATTCCAAACTTAAAAGAAGGTTATTGTATTGATGATAACGCCAGAGCATTAATACTTTCTTTATTGGCTTATGACCAAAATAAAAATCAAAAGGCATTGAAATTAATGCCAATTTATTTGAGTTTTATCCAATACATGCAAACTGAAGATGGAAATTTTAGAAATTTCTTAAGCTTTAATAGGAATTATTTAGATGAAGTTGGTTCTGAGGATTCATTCGGAAGAACAATTTGGTCGTTAGGATATTTAATATCCATCGCACCGAATAACTCCTACAGAGAATTTGGTAGAGAATTATTTTCTAATTCGGTTAAACATTTTAAAACATTAAAATATTTAAGAGCAATTGCCGATACAATCATTGGAATTTCATATTATTTAAATGCTCATCCTGGTGATGAACTTTTATTGAAAGAAATCAATCAACTCTCTAAAACATTGAAAGATTCTTATCATGTTAATAAGGATGGTAACTGGCACTGGTATGAAGATATATTGACTTACGACAATGCCATTTTACCATTGGCACTCTTAAGCCATTATGAAGCAACCGGCAATGTAGAATCTTATCAAATAGCATTAGAAAGCGTTGAGTTTCTAAATAGTTTTTCTTTCGAAAATGGTTACTTAAATCCAGTTGGTAATGATGGATGGATGAAGAAACACGGAAAGAATCCCATTTACGACCAGCAAGCATTAGAAACCATGGCTATGGTTTTACTATATTCAAAAACGTTTGAAATAACGAAAGACGATAAGTATTTAAATATGATGCAGTTAAGCTATGAATGGTTTTTAGGTAAAAATAGCTTACACATCCCATTATATGATTTTGAAACACATGGCTGTGCAGATGGATTGCAGTTTAATAGTGTAAATAGAAATCAAGGTGCAGAAAGTACATTAGCCTATTTCATTTCACATTTAACTGTTTTAAAAACAGCTGAAATCGAATTTGAAACTTTATCTTCTCCACTAGTTGAAGTTGACAAAGTTGTCTGAGAAGAAATATATTCTTAAATAAACACAAAGGGTTGAATCGTAATTGATTCAACCCTTTGTGTTATGGTTAAGCTTCGTTATTCTCTAACAATCTGTTTAATAATAACTCCAAATTAACAGTTGCAAATGATGAGCTATAATCAGACAAACCATAAGGTATAATAAGCTCTCCATTGCTGATGATTGAACCGCAAGAATATACTACGTTTGGCACATAACCCTCACGCTCGTCATTATTAGGGATTATAAGTGGTTCTTTTAAATGACCAATTTCTTTACTTGGATCTTCTAAATCTAGCAAGCTAACGCCAATACAATATCTACGCATTGGTCCAACACCGTGTGTTATTACCAACCAGCCCTTATCCGTTTCAATTGGCGAACCGCAGTTTCCTATTTGAACCAAATCCCAATCAAAGCGAGGTTGCTTTAATAAAATCGGATTTTCCCAAACATTAATTTTATCAGAAAACATTAGGTAGTTGTTCCAGCCATCAATCCGGCTCATCATAACATATTTTCCATTTATTTTCCGAGGAAAGAGTGCTAGGTTTTTATTTTGTGCACCATCGCCATAAAGCGGGATAACTTTGAACTCATAGAAATCTTCAGTTTGCACCAATTTTGGAATGATTAAAGAGCCATCGAATGCGGTGTATGTTGCATAGTAGACAATTTTGCCATCATCCTTTGTAAATTTAACAAAGCGGGCATCTTCAATACCTTTTCGTTCAAATTCAGAAATGGGAAAAATTACACGGTCTGAAATATCGGTATCTTTTGAGAATGTAATGGTATGATAAGTATCTGA
The DNA here is from genome assembly GCF_003725795.1 of Pedobacter jejuensis. GTDB lineage: Bacteria > Bacteroidota > Bacteroidia > Sphingobacteriales > Sphingobacteriaceae > Pedobacter > Pedobacter jejuensis. The sequence continues at coordinate 526,518 of NZ_RBEE01000023.1, forward strand.
TAACCAAAGAATTTTATCGTATTCTACTTGTCTTTGAGGATTATCTTTATGTAATGTTTTCGAATCTTTTATCAGATTACTTAAACTGGTGTATTCAAATTTATCTGCAAGTTTGGCTTCTACCTCATCCAAAACAGAAGCATCAATTTGTGCATAAGCTGCCTTTTTCAAAAACATCTTTTTAACATAAATGGCATTCTTTACCACTTCAGCTTCATCAACATAATTCCCTACTGGTAAAACCTGTATGTTGTTTTTAGCATCAATTAAAGCTCTTCTAAAAACGATTGAAGAGATGTGACCTTCTCCTACCGCTCTAAAACTTATGATAACACGTTTTTCGCCTTCAACTAAGTCTTTTTGATCAGGATCTTCAATAATGCTTGGATTAAAAAAAGCAGCAGATTCAATTGAATATTCATGGGTAAAATAAGCTCCAATAAGCAACCTCATGTAAGGATCCAGTTCTTCAAAATCGGTACCTAAAGCGGCAAATTGTTTTTTTAACTTCTTGCAATGGCGATTTAAAATTTTTGTAATATTTCTATGCCTTTTAGAGTATTCCTGCAATATTGGTGAAATCAATGCGAAAACTCTTTCATCAGAAAATTGCAACACTTTTCTTATTACCTCCAATGCCCTTTCATCTCCATTAAAAAAGAAACGAGCTATAACACGCTTAGTATCAGGATAAACTTTTACAGGTTTACGTTCAATATACAATCTCATTATAAAAATAGGTTATGATTTTTAATTCAATTATGTTAAAAATTTTCAGCAGTAATATTAACTAAATTTAATTGTTTATTGTTTCAATATTACAGATATAAACACAATGTAACATTTGATTTATACTACCTTAAAATATTGCAGATTGCAGTTTAAATCAAATCAAAGGGTTGTTGAGCAATCAATTCATCCATCTTCATCTCTTCAAGAATAAATCGTTTCGGATTTTCACTTTTTTGATATGACCACTTTATTAATCTTATTAAACCGCTTTCAATTTCAATTCCTGTAATATCACCATCGCTAAAGCAACAACAACCCGTGTTAAAATATGCTGATTTGTAATTTTTGAAGGGTGGCATTTCTTCACCTTTAGCACCCAATTTGCTTAACTCTGTATTTAAGGTATTTAATGAAATTTCATCATTATCTTTTTGAGCCTTATTAATTCTGATGTACAGTCTTTCTAAATGCGTAAGCGATGCAAATACAGGCTGATGGGTATGACCTGTGATCAACGCCATATCTTTTTGCTTAGAAACCCAACTGTACATCAATGCATTATGTACAGTTTTAAGCTGATTGCTATACGCAGGTGTGTTGGGGTTTATTTTTAAATAGGATTGTAATGGAGCCCAAATTGTACTTACGAACCATTTGCTAAACCAATTTCCATCACTTTGTAAATCGCCTTGATGGCCGTGTGTAAGAAATACATCCAAAGATTTGCCTTCGTTGTTAAAGCGAAGAATAGCACCTTCATAAATACGAATTACTTTGCCGTAAATCCTTTTTAAATTGAATTGAGAAAGCGGATCATTATCCCAGTACAAATCATGATTACCAAATATCTTCGTGAAGGCGCCTCTGTTAATAAATAGCTTTTCAGCTTCGAAAGTTTTCTTGTTATTCTTAATAACAGATTCTAAAAGATTCTCCCAAAGTTCTTCACTATCACCTAAATTAATATAGCTGAATTCTTCTTGATTGTAGTATTCCAATGCCGTTAAATAGTTCCTTTCGGCCAAAGCAAAATCATCAGCAAAATCTCTTGCTCCTTTATGCTGATCGGACAATATTATAAATTTATCGGCTGATTTGATTTCAAAAATTTCGCCTCTTTTACCTGGATTAGAAATAATGTTTTCATAAAGTTTTGTCAGCGACTCATGAATGCGTTTGCTATCGGGTCTGGAGCCAAACCGATTTGACATTTTAATAACCCAATTGCCTAATAACTTCTGTAAGAATTTTTGCATCGTTTAAACTAAATCAGTTCTACCTTAACAAATTTTTATACTGTTGGTTTATTTCTATACAGGCTTTAAGAAATGATACAACAAGTTTAAATAAAAAAGGTCGCAACTTTTTTAAGATGCGACCTTTTTTGAATTATTTAGTAATATTTAACTATGCATATGCAATCGCATCTCGTGATGCCAATTTAGTTGTTCCCATTAAATATTCATCAACTTTTCGTGCAGCTTCCCTACCTTCAGAAATTGCCCAAACTACGAGAGATTGACCGCGACGAACATCACCAGCTGCAAAAATTTTAGCGATATTGGTTTGATACGAATGCTCAGATGCTTTTACATTTCCTCTATTATCCAACTCTACGCCTAATTTCTCTATCAAACCTTCTTTTTGGGGATGTAAAAAGCCCATTGCTAATAATACCAATTCACATGGCAAGTCTCGCTCCGTTCCTGCAACTTCCTTAAAACTAACTGGTCGGCCATTCGAATCGATATCCCATTCTACATCTACAACCTTAAGTGCTTTTAGATTTCCAGATTCATCTGCAATGAAGTTTTTAGTGTTTACAGACCATGCTCGCTGTGCGCCTTCTTCATGCGATGAAGTATGTTTCAGAAGCATCGGATAATTTGGCCAAGGCATGTGTTCATTGCGTGTTTGTGGCGGCATCGGCATAATCTCAAATTGAGTTATTGATTTTGCACCATGACGATTTGAAGTTCCGATACAATCTGAACCGGTATCTCCACCGCCAATAACAATCACATTTTTATCTGTGGCAAAAATATCTTCAACATCAAATTGTCTTTCAGCAACCCTTTTATTTTGCTGTTTCAGGAAATCCATTGCGTAATGCACACCTTTTGCTTCGCGACCAGGGATTGACAAGTCTCTTGGAATAGTAGAACCGCCAGCTAAAACGATTGCATTAAAGTGTCTCAATAATGTACTTATCTCTACATTTTCACCAACATTGGCGTTGCATTTAAAGATAATTCCTTCTTCTTTCATTAAATCGATGCGACGATCGATTACATTTTTTTGCAATTTAAAATCTGGAATACCGTATCTTAATAAACCTCCTGGAGCGTCATCACGTTCGAAAACGGTTACCTCATGACCTACTTTATTTAACTGAGCAGCAGCAGCTAAACCTGCGGGACCTGAACCAATTACAGCTACTTTTTTACCTGTTCTGATTAATGGCGCTTTAGCTTTAATATAACCTTTATCAAAAGCAATTTCTATAATATGCTTTTCAATTTCCTCAATGGAAACGGGCGGTCGGTTTATACCCAATACGCAAGCAGATTCGCATGGCGCCGGACAAATCCTACCAGTAAATTCTGGAAAATTATTGGTGCTAAGTAAAATATTAGCAGCCATTTCCCATTTAGCCTGGTAAACTGCTTCATTAAATTCTGGTATCACGTTACCCAATGGGCAACCAGATTGGCAAAAAGGCACACCACAATCCATACATCTTGCTGCTTGCCTGTTTAATTCTTGCGGAGGAAGTTCGTTTAAAAATTCTCCATAATGCTTTACTCGTGTTGCGGCCGCTTCTCTGGTAGGCGCAACTCTATCGTATTCTTGAAATCCTGTTACTTTTCCCATGGCCTAGTGTGTGTTAACTTGTGATGCTTTTCTGCTTAAAACCGCTTTGTATTCTTTAGGAAATACTTTAACAAAATGATTGGATTGAGTTTTCCAATCACTTAAGATAAATTCAGCTACTTTACTATCCGTCAATCGGATATGCGTTTTTAGTAAAGCTAAAATTCTTTCCTCATCTTCAACTTGAAGCGGATCTAAATCAACCATTTCTTTGTTGCATTTTCTGGCAAAAGTTCTGTTTGCATCATAAATCCATGCAATACCTCCGCTCATACCTGCTGCAAAATTACTTCCCGTATCACCTAAGATTAATACTTCCCCACCTGTCATATACTCACAGCCATGGTCGCCAACTCCTTCAACCACTGCGGTTGCGCCAGAATTTCGAACGGCAAAACGCTCACCTGCTTTTCCACGAGCGTAAAGTTCTCCGGAAGTTGCACCATAAAGTGCCACATTGCCAATAATTATATTTTGCTCAGGTACAAACGTCGCGTTAGCAAAAGGATAAATTGCCAAGCGGGCACCAGATAATCCTTTACCTACATAATCATTTGCTTCACCTTCTAAAGATAGCGTAACACCGCGAGTATTGAATGCACCAAAACTTTGCCCGGCAGAGCCGACAAATTTAAAGTTTATGGTATCTGGAGGCAAACCTGCTCCCAAATGCACTTTAGAAATTTCATTAGATAACATTGTACCTAACGCTCTATCGGTATTTTTAACATCAAAGCTTGCAAAAACGGGTTCGTTATTTAGAATTGCAGGCTGTGCAGCTTCTATCAGTTTATGATCCAAAACATGCTCTAAACCATGATCCTGACTTTCTGTATTAAAATACGGCAAACCATTGTCTTCAGCTTTAAATAGAATTGCAGATAAATCCAAATGCTTTAATTTCCAATCCTCGTCGGAAATATCTCTTACTTTTAAAATATCAGCTTGCCCAACCATTTCGTGAATAGTTCTGAAACCTAATTCAGCCATTATATCACGCAATTCTTCTGCTAAGAAATGGAATAGATTTACAACATGACCTGCATCACCAGTAAATAATTTTCTTAATTCTGGGTCTTGCGTTGCTACACCAACCGGACAGGTATTTAAATGGCATTTGCGCATCATGATACAACCTGCTGTTACTAGCGCAGCTGTTGCAACACCAAATTCTTCAGCACCAAGTAAAGCTGCAATTGCAATGTCTCTACCTGTTTTTAACTGACCATCTGTTTGTAAAACGATACGGTTACGAAGTTTATTTTTAACTAAAGTTTGATGCGCTTCAGCCAACCCTAATTCCCATGGTAAACCTGCATGTTGGATAGAAGTTAATGGCGAAGCACCAGTTCCACCATCAAAACCTGAAACTAAAATCACATCTGCATGGGCTTTTGCTACACCTGCCGCAATGGTTCCAACTCCTGCTTTTGAAACTAGCTTTACATTAATTCTGGCAGCACGATTGGCATTTTTCAAATCGAAAATCAGCTGTGCTAAATCTTCAATAGAATAAATATCGTGATGCGGTGGAGGAGAAATTAAACCAACACCTGGTGTGGAGTGACGAACTTTTGCAATCCAGTCATCAACTTTATGTCCTGGAAGTTGCCCCCCTTCGCCAGGTTTTGCACCCTGAGCCATTTTAATCTGCAATTCATCGGCATTTGTTAAATAATAACTTGTTACACCAAAACGAGCCGAAGCAACTTGTTTAATTGCCGACCGCATGCTATCGCCATTTGCCAATTTGGTGTATCTCATTTCATCCTCACCACCTTCACCAGTATTGCTTTTACCGCCAATACGATTCATGGCAATGGCTAAAGTTGAGTGTGCTTCATGTGAGATTGAACCGAAAGACATTGCTCCTGTTGCAAATCTTTTTAAGATTGCTTCTGTAGATTCTACTTCATTTAATGGTACTGAACGACGGCTATAATTGAACTCAAATAATCCACGGATGGTATAAGCCTGCTGTGTTTGCTCATTTACCAATTTCGAATATTGCTTGAAAATGCTGTAATCGTTTTTACGTGTAGCATTTTGTAGCAAGTGAATGGTTTGTGGATTAAACAAATGTGCTTCACCACGGCGACGGAATTTATATGTTCCACCGGCTGGCAGAAGATTTTCTATTTGAGTAATTGGACCGAAACTGCGACGATGTTTAATCAAAGTTTCATAGGCAATTTCATCCAATCCTAATCCACCTATACGAGAAACCGCACCGGTAAAATAGGTATTTACAACTTGCTTATTTAATCCTAAAATTTCAAAAATTTGTGCGCCTTGATAAGATTGTAAGGTAGAAATCCCCATTTTAGAAAAGATTTTTAACAGACCGCTATTTACCGCATAGATGTAATTTTTAGTTAGCTGCTCTGCTGATAAACCAGATTCTTCCTGAAAACCATTTATAGTCTCTAACGCCAGATAAGGATTTATTGCAGTTACTCCAAAGCCTAATAAAGTAGCGAAGTGGTGTACTTCCCAAACATCTCCAGCTTCAACAACTATACCTACCGCACCACGGTAACCTTTGCGAATTAAGTGATGATGAACCGCAGAAACAGCTAACAATGAAGGCATCGCAGCATGTTCAGAATCAATTGCCCTATCGGTTAATACGATAACCTGAAACCCATCTTCAACGGCATCGACTGCATAACGGCAAAGACGATCTAAAGCTTTTGCCATTGCACCAGGTTTTCCATCGGCTCTAAAATAGGTTTGTAATGTTTTTGCCTGAAACACACCGGTATCAATACTCCTTAATTTTTCCAGTTCCTGATTGGTTAGAATTGGATGTTTAATGGCAACACAGTGAGATTGTAAAGGATTTTCTTCTAAAAGATTTCCGTTACTTCCCATAAAACTTGCTAAACTCATCACCACTTTCTCACGGATTGGATCAATCGGCGGATTGGTAACCTGAGCAAATAATTGTTTAAAATAATTTGATAAATGCTGAGGGCGCTTGGATAAAATTGCCAGCGGCGTATCTGTTCCCATCGAACCAATTGGTTCTTTGGCTTCAATAGCCATCGGCTTAAGCAATAAATCGATGTCTTCGCGGCTGTAACCGAATACTTGTTGATATTTAAAAATAGATTCGGCTGAAAGTCCGGTAAACATTACCCGAGGCTCAGGCAATTCCTCTAATCTGATTTGATATTGATTTATCCAGTCGGCATAAGGGCTTTTGCCACAAACTTGCTGTTTAATTTCTTCATCGCTAATGATTCTACCCTGCTCCATATCCACAACGAACATTTTACCAGGAGTTAAGCGACCTTTTTCGATAATGGTGCTTTGATCAATTGCCAAAGCTCCTGCTTCTGACGCCATAATAACCCTGTCATCAGATGTAATTGCATAACGCGAAGGACGCAGACCATTACGATCTAAAGTTGCACCGATTAACTTTCCGTCTGTAAATGCAATAGCCGCCGGTCCATCCCAAGGTTCCATTAAAGTTGCGTGGAATTCGTAAAAGGCCTTTTTAACCGGATCCATGTCTTCATTACCATCCCAAGCCTCAGGTACAAGCATCATTAATACATGTGGTAAGGTTCTACCTGCATGAAGCAATAATTCAATTACATTATCTAAACAGCCTGAATCAGAGTTTGTTTCATCAATTACAGGAAGCAACATATCCAGTTCTTCTGGAGTAAAGTATGCCGATGCAAATGATTTAACGCCAGCTCTAAACCAGTTTAAATTACCCTGTAAAGTATTGATTTCTCCATTGTGCGCAATGAAGCGGAAAGGCTGAGCCAATCGCCAAGATGGAAAAGTATTTGTAGCAAATCGCGAATGCACCAAGCCTAAAGCAGATACCATTCGTTTATCACTTAAATCTTTAAAATAGGTACGAACCTGTAGCGATGTTAACTGACCTTTATATATTATGGTTTGCGCCGATAGTGATACGATATAAAAATCTTTGCCGCCATGTACCGTATTAACAATAAGCTTGATTAGGTAATTTTTAAAAATATAGAGTTTTCGTTCAAAATCGGCCCCTGGCGCTACTGCATAAGGTCGGGCGATAAATACCTGTTCAATTTCCGGTTCAACAGAAAGTGCCATATTACCAATATCTGTCGTATCAGTATCAACCTTTCTAAAACCTAAAATCTCTAAACCAAGTTTTTCTGCAGCACGATAAATAAGCTCACGGCATTCTTCTCTCGACCTAATATCTTTAGGTAAAAAAAGCATACCAACGCCATAATTATTGGTTGCAGGTAAACTAAAACCTGCTTTTAAACATTCATCATAAAAAAATTCGTGGGGAATTTGAATCATAATTCCAGCGCCATCTCCTGTGTTCGGTTCAGCTCCACAAGCGCCTCTATGATCTAAATTTTCTAAAATAGTAAGTGCATCAGAGATGATTTGATGCGATTTTCGCCCTTTCACATGCGCAACAAACCCAATGCCGCAGGCATCGTGTTCAAATTGCGCATCGTACAATCCACTGTTTGGTTCCATTCTTTGCTCGTTAGTTGTTAGTGTATAGGAAACACTAAGATACAAAAAACGAAGTGTAGATTACAGACTTGCTATAATTTTTGAAACAATTTTAGTTTTTAAGCAAAAAATAAACATCAGAATAAAATAATTTCAATTTATGCATGCTTTAATTACGAATTTAGTAATGAATAATTTTTGATAAAAACAGTATTATATCACTGATTTTATTGCTAAATCGATTTATCCTTTTCACATCTATATATCATATTTGAAACCACAATCATTCCCCAATAAAAAAAAATATTTGTTCAGAAGGTGATAATTTACCTAAATCAAAATTTATTAAATTACTAATCAGCGATATAGCAGTTATCCCCAAAAAATTAATAAAATGCATTTTGCAAAGCAACATCTTTTCCTACCTTTGTGCCGGGCAAGTCTTTTACGACCAGCTCCCTTTGAACTCCCCCAGGGCGGGAACGAAGCAAGGGTAGAAGGTTGTAGCGGTGCGATAGAAGGTGCTTGCCCTTTTTTTATTTTCTTTAATCCCCTGGAGGGGGAATTAAATTCTTCAGGGTTTAAACTATCAAACTCGATTACTCATTTAAGAATTTATAAACATGAAATTTTTTATTGACACAGCTAACCTTGAGCAAATTAAGGAAGCACAGGATTTAGGCATTTTAGATGGCGTAACCACCAACCCAAGCCTTATGGCGAAAGAAGGTATTACCGGCGAACAAAATGTTATTAACCACTATAAAGCCATTTGCGATATCGTTGATGACAATGTTAGTGCAGAGGTTATTTCTACAACTTATGATGAAATCATTAAAGAAGGTGAAGCACTAGTTGCATTAAACCCGAAAATTGTTGTAAAAGTTCCGATGATTAAAGATGGTGTAAAAGCCATAAAATACTTTTCATCGAAAGGAATTAAAACAAACTGTACATTGATTTTCTCTGCCGGACAAGCTTTATTCGCAGCAAAAGCAGGAGCAACTTATGTTTCTCCATTTTTGGGTCGTTTAGATGATATTTCTAGTGATGGTTTGGTATTGATTGAAGATATCAGAACTATTTTTGATAATTACGGTTACGAAACTCAAATTTTAGCAGCGTCTATCCGCGGACCATTACATATCGTAAACTGTGCTAAATTAGGTGCTGATGTAATTACAGCTCCATTAGCAGCAATTGCCGGTTTATTAAAACATCCTTTAACTGATAGCGGTTTAGCAACATTTTTAGCTGACCACGCTAAAGCAGCAGGAAAATAAAATAGAGTTAATGGAAGATGGAATAATGGGAGATGGAAAATGGGTAAATTGCTCAAAATATTTTCATCTTCCATCCTCTATCTTCCCTTTTACAACTTCCATCTTCCATTCACCCACATTTTCCATTATCCATCTAACATTTTACATTAAAAGGGCTTCTTTTATTTTTTCGTAGCTGATTTGTTCATCTGGCTCAATTAAAAACCCCTTAACTCCTGCCCCATTTGCAGCTTCAACATCACGTGGTTTATCACCAATCATAATCGACAATGCTGGATCAATTTCATACATATCAATGGCATCTAATAACATACCTGATTTTGGTTTGCGGCATTTGCATTCTCCACCAACAGTTGGGTGATGGGGACAGTAATAAAAGCCAGCAATATCAGCCCCTTTTGCAACAAAAGCATTTCTCAACATTTGATGCATAATTGCCAATTCTTGCTCAGTATATCTTTTTAACGCAATGCCACCTTGGTTGGTTATCACGATAAGTAGATATCCTTCATCATAAAACTTCTTTAGCACAGGAATTTGGTAATCAAGAATTTTAAAGTCTTCAACACGACAGATATAATCATTTATTTCGTGATTTAATACGCCATCACGATCGAGAAAAATAGCTTTATTCATAAGTTTATTATACGGAATTGGGGTAGAGCATCAATAAATGGCTCAAGATTTCCTCAAAATAAAGAAAAATTAACGGGATTGTAAGGGGATGACTAATTTAAGTTTAACCCTACTTTATGTCCTTTAATGGCAAAATATAAGATAAAAAGGTAACATGGCATTACCGTAACAAAATATGCCAATTGAAAATCGAGGTGCAGATGGTCCTTTATAAATGCATAGAGCAATGGCCAAAGCGCACCACCAGAAATACCCATAATCATAATTGCAGAACCTGTTTTTGTAAATTTACCAAGATGGCTTATTCCTAATGGAAATATCGCAGGCCACATTAATGAATTGGCTAAACCCAATAAAGCAATAAAAATTACAGATGTATAACCTGTTGTTAAATAAGCTATAATAGTAAAAATTAAACCTAGAATGGCACAAATTCTTAAGGCAAACTGTTGAGAAATGTATTTTGGTATTGCAATTATACCAACGATATAACCAACTAACATACTACCCAACGTTAAAGATGTAAAGTATTTACTAATATCGGCACTGATGCCTAAAGCTTTACCATAAACACCAATAATATCACCCGCCATTACTTCTGCAGCCACATAAACAAAAATGCAAAGGGCGCCTAAAAACAAGTGTGGAAACTGAAATATGCTTGTATGTTTAACTACTTCGCCTTTACTATCGTCTATAACATCTTCTTCAACATTTACCTCAGGCAAATCTGTAAATTTAATTACCAAAGCAAAAAGGCAGAAAACAATAGCAAGAACGATGTAAGGCATATTTACTCGACCTAAAACATCATTCAGTAATTGTTCTTTTGCAATTCCCGTTGCTAACTCGATCTTCTTTTCTATAACGGAAGCATTTTTAAGAAACAGCGTTCCCATGATAAATGGAACTATAATCCCGGCAAACTTATTGCAAATACCCGCTATGCTAATGCGTTTGGCTGCACTTTCTAGCGGACCAATAATGGTTAAGTATGGATTTGAAGCAGTTTGGAGTAAGGCTAATGCCGCACCTTGCACAAAAATACCAGTTAAAAATAAACCGAATGTTCTGGTTTGCGCTGCCGGAATAAAAATTAACGAACCTATACCTAATACGATTAAACCCGATATAATTCCATTTTTAAAACCAATTTTTTTTAATATCCACGATGATGGTAAAGCCAGGAAAAAATACGCCATATAAGAAGCGAATGTTACCAGAAATGCTTGAATATCTGATAAGCCAAAAGACAATTTAAAGAACGGAATTAGTGTTCCATTTGCCCAAGTTACAAATCCGAAGATAAAAAATAGTGCACAAATGATAATCAAAGGCTTAGGTCCTCTAGATAGACCATTATTTAAGGGAATAGACATAAAAAATTTGCTTGGTTTTTATTGATAAAGCCAAACTAATAAAAATATTTATGAATTTAAGTATCAAACGTTTGCGTAATTTCAAAATCTATTGATTTGGAGCCCTAATTTACTCCAATTTTCAATTAATCTAGACTTTCTATACGTTTTAAAATTATCTCTATATCTATTGGGACTGATTTGCATGAATAGCACGTGATTAAGTATATATTATGTACAATGTCAAAAAAGAACAATTATCACACTATATATCAACAAAATACCATAATTATTTAATATTTATTTGCAGCAAAAGCATTAGAACCCTATATTTGCACCACTTTAAAGAAAACGGCAACGTCAACCTTAAAAGTTGATTCCGTAGCTCAGCTGGTAGAGCATTACACTTTTAATGTAGTGGTCCTGGGTTCGAATCCCAGCGGGATCACAAGATTCAATATAAAAACGACACAAAACCCTGCAAATCAGATGATTGCAGGGTTTTTGTTTTTAGGGAAAATACCAAAATATACACCAATTCTCATAAAAGTGGTGAGTGATTCGGTGAGTAGTTTTGAAAAATTTTATGACTCACCGAATAAGTTATAACTAATTGTATAACAACTAGTTCAGTAACTGTACATCTTGTAAACGTCATTCTGCAAAGCTAAGTTTGTTTAACTAAAATCATTGAATGATGAAAACTAATTTTAGCCTGCTCTTCTACATGAAGAAGCAAAAGAACTACACCAAGGGCATTGCCCCTATCTACATGCGCATTACCGTCAATGGAAAACGGGCAGAATCTGCAACTGGCAGATACTGCGAACCTGAACGCTGGAACTCGAAATCTGGAAGATCTATCGGCACAAAAGAGGATTCCAGATTATTGAATTCATTTTTAGACCAACTGCAAAATATGGTCTATGAGGCACATGGCGAACTTCTCAAATCTGGGTATGTAATTACGGCTGAGTCCATAAAAAACAGGTTTATGGGCAGGGAAGATAAATCACTAACGCTTTTACAGGCAATTACAGAGCATAATCAAAAAGTTGAAGCCCTTGTGGGAAAGGAATTTGTACAGGGAACGCTCAACAGGTACAAGGTACTTAAAAAGCACTTGGAGATTTTTTTGTCATTCAAATATGATGTTAGAGACCTTGACATGCGGAACGTTGACATTGCCTTCCTGAATGAGTTTGACTACTATCTAAGGTCTGAGAAATCCTGTGCCAACAACTATACGGTAAAAATGATCAAGAACCTCGGCAAGATCATCAATATCAGCTTAGAAAATGGACAAATTCACACAAATCCATTTGCGTTCTACAAAGGAAGAACCAAAAAGGTAGACCGCTATTTTCTCAATCAGGAAGAAATACAGATAATAGCGAACAAGAAATTTACTTCTGAAAGGTTGGATATGATTAGGGACGTATTTCTTTTCTGCTGTTTTACGGGGCTTGCCTATGCCGACGTACAAAAATTACAGCACTCCCATATCAGTAAGGGCTTTGATGGCGAACGCTGGATCATCAAGAACCGCCAAAAAACCAATATCAGGTCTGCCATACCATTGTTGCCCTCTGCCGTTAACATTATCGAAAAGTATAAAAATCACCCCGTGTGCTTAAATAAGGGTTTGGTGCTTCCCGTACCGAGTAATCAAAAAATGAATGAATACCTGAAGGAAATTGAGGATAGATGTGAAATCGGCAAAAAACTTACCTCGCACATTGCTCGCCACACTTTTGCCACAACCGTAACACTCCTGAACGGAGTACCGATTGAAAGCGTATCGCAGATGCTCGGACATACCAATATCCGAACAACCCAGCATTATGCCAAGATCCTTGACATAAAAGTTGGTGCAGATATGGCGCTGTTGAAAAATAAATTGGCAGTTATTTAATATTGAACCTAAATTTAAGCCAGTCATCCACAGGAATATTGAGCTTATTATTTACAAAAAATTAAAGAATATGAGTGGAGAAACAAACGGGTTATTAATTCCTGATGAGGTTATAATGAATAAAATCTATTATATCAGGGGACAAAAAGTTATGCTGGACAGCGATCTGGCAGAATTGTACGGGGTAGAAACCAGAAGATTGAACGAACAGGTGGCAAGGAATGCAGACAGGTTTCCCCAAGATTTTATGTTTCGATTAAATGAAAATGAGTTTGAAAGTTTGATGTCGCAATTTGCGACATCAAAGCGAGGGGGTAGAAGAAAGCTACCCTATATGTTTTCTGAACACGGTGTCTTAATGCTTTCTAGCATATTGAACAGCAAACAGGCAATTCAGGTCAACATACAGGTAATGCGTATATTTACCAGAATCCGCCAAATGTTCGTGGACAATACAGAAATCCGTTTAGATATTGAAAAAATCAAGAATAAACTAGACAATCAGGACAAGAACATGGAAATAGTATTCAAGTATCTTGACGAACTACTTGAAAAACAGGAACGCCCCAATCCTCCAAGAAAACGCATTGGATTTAAGCCAGATGATCTTTAAATCATTTGGCTTTTCATTCTTTATAGGTGTCAACTTCAAATTTGTTTTTTAAAGCCCCAATCCAACCAAGCCAAGTAATCATCTACTAGAACTTGTCCAATTTCCAATACTTCATAAACTTGTCGCCTTGAAATTTCAGAACCATGTGCTGCTGAATTTGAAATTCTAAAAATTACATTTATAAACTCATATTGTTTAGTGGTAATTGCTCCAAAATTTAACATCTTGGAAATAACTTTTGAAAGAGGTTCCTTTTCTTCCAATCGTATCTTAAAACCTTTAGCAAGATTTCTTAACATTAACTCGAAATCAATTCTTAATCCAACCAATGCAAGTCTTGGGTCAGTATTTGCAATATCTTTGTAATAAGAAAGATCAAGACCACTGGGTGATGGCCTTAAGCCGTTATCAATCATTTTTTTGTTTGCTTCACTTTCTAGTCTAATACTTTGAGTGTCGAGCAGATTTTGAACCTCAGGTTTACGTTCAATTTTTATTTCGATCGCAAGTTCCTTAGCTTCTTTAATATCCTCCTCTATTGCTTCGAGGGACAACCCCCCTGGTAATTCAATCTTTTTAGCTCTATCGATTAGTCTGAGTATTGCTTTCCTATAAATTAGAACAATAATAAACGTTATGAGTGGCCAAAAGATTGTGCCAATAAAATCAAAAATGATTTTCAACAATTCGTATTGTGAAATTGGGGGATTTGAGTCCATTGCTTCTGTCTTTTTTGAGAGTTGGGGAGCTAACATACAAAATTATCTAAACTTCTCCTCTAGATTGAATAAACTTGATATTTGTCCTATAAACGAATCGCTGTAATTTTGTTAACTTATTAACGAAAACATTGTTCCAATCTTTTTGGTAAACCACCGCTCCTGAACACGATCCATTTCAAGACAAGGCTTTGCAGAAAAAAATACCTCGCAAGCGAAGCGAGCAGGGAAGATTTTTTTCTAGCAAACCCGAAGGGCTTGGCCTTGTCTTGAAATGGATTGTTCAGAAATTTGTGCAACAAAAAATTGAGTGGTAATCACCAAACGACCTTAAACTTCCTTATTCTTTTGTGTAAACACATAACAAAGGTTCATCATTTCTATCAGGCGGTTATAAAAAAACAGCATGTCCTTCAGTTCATCTCCATCTGGGGATTCCGATGCAAGATGCATCCAGCCCTGATAGAATTCCCAAAGCTTCGCCCTTGATTCGTGCAGTGGATGGTTCACGAAAAAGTGGCTTATTCCTGAAACAGGATTTTCGATATCGCTATCAAGCATATCTGCTGGTTGGTAGTTCAGCACCTTAATTATCTCTTCCATAACAATCTATTATCTGTTTATAAATCTGTAGTTATCCCTAAGCTTGCCTACAAATTCCCTGCAATGTTCTTCATAATGGATCTTTAACATCAGCAGTCGGAAATTCCGCTTGCTGAAAAAAGCTACCAGTTCGCATTCCGTTACCCAGCTTAAAAGGAAGAACCTTTTTGGGTCGCTTGATGAGGCAATAAAAAATGCAGTATCAAAGAAATTTGAGACCTCATGCATTTTGCCACCCACAACAAACCGCAGTTCAAGCTTGAAATAATCTCCCCTGTCTTTCCAAAGGAAACATATCTCAGGAACTTCATTACTGATAATACAAGGCTCCATGTCCTTTTTGGATGGTTTGCCCTTTACGTTTCGCATACCATAGGTAAAGCGGTAATGGGTATAGAGCCTGCCTGCTACCATCGGGAGAGCCTGATGCCAAAGTTCTAACAGCATTGCAAAATTCTCCCTGTTTGCCTTTCTCTTCTCGTCCGCCACGTCTTTCTCATCTCGATATTGCGGGTATTTGACGAGCGCTATTTTTTTCATTTCGATGCAGATATCGATGAGTTTACCTTGAATGGGATCAACATCCATGGCTGATATATCTCCATGACCCAATACATATTTCTTGAATCCCTTAACAAAAGTCCTGTTGTTGTCCAGAATGCCGATGTATGGAACGAGAAACAGATAATGGTTGGTATGCCACCTTTCCGTACTCGTGTCTGCAAGGCAAAACCCCAATATTTCCTGCGTACCTTTTGGTGTGCTCTCTTTCAAAATCTCAACTTCCTGCCTTGTTCCCGATATCTTATCCCCGATTATAGGAAGTGCCTGTTCAGGCTTATAGAAACCATTATAGCGAACCTTTGGAAAAACAACAAGGCTACCCCTGTACATCCTGATCATCAGATATCTGCTTTCCCCATTTCCATCGAAGAAACCTGGCCAATAGTAATCCTCAAAATCGTTTTCATCATAGATCGACATCATGTCATACAGCGCAAAGTAGGCATATCGGCTCAGGAAATTGTTTGTGGTATCAACGCTACAGCTTACCAAGAGTTCGGAAGCGGTAACCTTGATGTATATCTTCTCTTCCTCTTCACTATCAAGTGTAACCCCAATGGTCAACAGCTCATTATGGAACGACAGTTTCATGCAACGTATTCGTAAATAGGGTCTTTTTGGCCTTCTGAAATCAGAATATCTGTCGAGTGTTTCCGTGGTTAATATCCTTGTTCCGCTCCTTAAAGGTAGCCGAAAGAAATTTCCATCAGCAATTGCAGGTGATGTATCCTTAGCCATGTTCAGCCCCACTTTCCAATTTGTTCTGTTCGTACGCTTCTGCATCCGCGGCAAGCAATTCAATTTTCTTTAGACCTAGAATTTCCGTGAGCTTGATGAAGCTTGAGACATTGATGAACAATTGCTCGGCATCTTTTTGGCTTACCCTGAAATCATCCTTGTAACGTGCGGCTGAATAGCTTCTGACCATTATCTCAAATAGCCGTTTTTCATCTTCGCCACCAGAGAGGAACAGCCAAGATGGGGCTGTGGAAAAACTGTTACAAAGGCGAAGTTGCCTGTAGAGGTTATGCATATCCGAACGGTAGGCCAAATAGACCCTGATCAACAAGATACAGCACTGCTCGGTTACCTGATGTGCCATAAAAGCACAAACTCCATATTGGCCATTTTTGAGGCATTCATTTGCGCTCGCCAAAAATCCAGTTGCCAATGGCATTCTATGGTCAAAATGTTTCTGTGCCTTTACTGCTCCCTGCGTTGGTATAAAGTCTACGGTCTCTGGGGATTCCAATATGCCATTGCTACTGTAGATAAGCTTTCCGCTATTGTACACGGTAATAAAAAACCTGTTGTTAGCCTTTATCGCCTGTGAAATGGTTTCCCTGCCGTGCACCAAGATGGTAACCGTTCCATGTGGATATTGCTGGTTGGCAAAATCCTGTACATCATGCTCTATCCTCGTAATGCTCTCGGTTACCATCAGCAGAAAATAGGTATACTTTTCTTCCCTGAAATGCTCCTTAAAACAGCCTTCCAGTGTTTTTATTTCTACGGTGCTGCCGAAGCAATAGACCCGTTCGGGATTGAATTTTTGAACCAGTTCTCGTATGAACGCTGAGAAATGTTCTTTCTGGGTCTGCCCAGATTGTTGAGGTTGTTTTTCCATATCGCTCTATTTTGATTTCCAGATCAAAATTGCAGACGTGGGATGCCGTAACCTACCATTAAAAGTGGTATCTTACCACAACATAATGGTTCATTACTATTTCAGGAATTTATTATATTTGTGCTTATGGAAACACCTACAAAATCCAACAAGGTTCATATCGGGAGAAAGATCAGCCGTATCAGAGAAATCAGGGGCATCAAACAGGATTACCTAGCAATTGAGCTTGGCGTGAGCCAACAGACCATTTCAAAGATTGAGCAGAGTGAAGATGTAGATGATGCTACCCTGGATAAAATTGCAAAGATATTAGGTGTTACAAAAGAAGCTATACATCAGTTTTCAGATGATGCAGTTATAAACTATTTCAATACTTTTAATGACAACAGCTTCAATAATGGTGCTTATAATGCTTTTAACTGTAATTTTAATCCAATTGAGAAATTGATGGAAGCTTTAGATGCCAATAAAGAACTGTATGAGCGTCTTCTGGCTAGTGAGCGTGAAAAAATTGAGCTTTTAAAAAAATAGCTTCTTACAAAGAATATGGCTAAAGTCTCATTTTTGGAACTAAGAATTGTAGTCAGTTTTTTGGAAATGGGCGGAGGGTATGTGTTGAATTTTTCTGACCGTACTTTTCAAGATTTTGTAGGAGATGCTGTAGGTATAGATATTCTATCTGATAAATATGCAGGCGGAACATCAGGTTCCAAAGACAATCGACTAAAACAATTTATCATTTTAGAAGACGATTATACAGTTGGCAAACTGTTTACCAAGCTCCAACAATACAAGCTAATTATTGAAAATGAAGGCAATAAGGTTGTAGATCAAAATCTTTATAACGAGTTTTATAAAATATCAGAAAAACTGGTCTCGGGTAAAATTATTGAACATATAGATGCCATACGGGCAACTAACGATGATAAAGATTTTCACCAACTTGCCAAACTTATAAAAGAAAGTATTGAAAATAATGAACCAGAATCTGCGCTGGACAGATTACATACTTTCTTATTCAAGTTTCTTAAAGAACTTTGCAAAAGCCATAACGTGGAATATTCGAACGAAGAGTCCATTAATGCAATATACGGCAAGTATATTAAAGCTATAAGAAATAAGGGATTAATAGAATCTGAAATGGCTGAAAAGATTATTCAATCAACTTTCCAAGTAATGCAAGCTTTCAATGATATTCGCAACAATCGAAGTTTTGCTCATGACAATCCTGTTTTAAACTATGATGAAAGTGTATTTATTTTTAGTAACGTAACTGCTACTGTTAAGTACATACAAACCTTAGAAACTAAGCATAAAAATGCGGTTATTGAAGAAGCAAAACCAGATTGGTCAAGTACTTTTTAATAATAATGAGCTTACTACCTTATCGACTTAAACCTTGATTTTGATCGAGGTTTTGTTTCTTTTTCCGTCTACGTTTTTCGGCCTCTTCTATTGGATTTGATTCAGCTGCTACATAAATAGGATCCATAAGTGCAGTAAGCAGACCTACACCCGATTTAACGGTGGAATCAATCATTTGCCCAATACTTTCAAATTGTCCGTCTGCGATGAGTTTTCCAAAATCAATAGCTATACTGTTTTTAGCATGACGGGATACGTTTGCCAGCATTTCCATCTGTGACTTTTGCTCTGCAGTACCATTCTTTAATGTGTTGGCATAGGTAAGCGTATCTTTTAGTCCCCTATCGAAGTCGAAAAATTTATCAAAAAGACTTTCTCCAATTTGTTTAAAGGCAGTTCGGTCGAACTGTCCCAATTTGGCGGAATATGCAATATTTTTTCCTTTGGAATTATTCTGTGGACTGAGCTTTATGGAATTGGTAATATCCTTACGGCTAACAATGATCTGGATATGCATTTGGCGACCTTCTTTACGTTCTCCCTTTTGCCTTGTTCCTTCCTTCACTTCATTATCGGTATGTTTGTAGTAACGATAGTTTTCAGCCTTCCCAAACCAGAGCAGGTCTATATTGCTGTCGATACCAGTCCTCTTAAAGTTCTTGGCATAGCCATCCATTACCTTTATGGCAAATTCCTTCAGTTTTTCTTTTGCACCAGCTTCTCCAAATTTTTCATAAAGGTGCGCCAGTTCTTTTTGGCTTGGGCTGATATTTATCAGAAAAAACTTGCTGTCGTTACGCCCGAGCTTGGCAATGTTGCCATCAATTTTTATGCGAACCTCCTGTCTCCTTATTTGATTATCAGATCCGTTGAACCAGTTTTCATGATCGAGTCCCCTTCCTTTTTCAATCTGAATTTGGTTTTCTTTTTCGAGGTAGTTGACAAGTGCGCCACTACTGCCCTTGTTGTTTCCAGTTTCGGATGCTGTGATATTGATGAACATAAGCTATAGATTTTCAAGTGAATGCCTAATGTGGGTTTGAAGTTCCTCTTTTTTGGCGGCTGATACAGGCCAACCAAAGGATTCCCTTTGGCTGATATAGTATTCAAGTATTTTTTTGAAGCGTATTTTTAACAATGCTTTTTCTTCCAGATTATTCTGGGTCTTTGCAATTGCCCTGTCGAGTGATGTCATACGATTGATCATCGCTTTTGTATGTTCCTCATCATTTATAAGATAGTGGCCAATAGCCTTTAAATACTTGGTGTGTTCTTTTGCTATAAACACTTGCCCACCAGTATCTGTAAGGATGGGAAGCAGGAAATCACTTTCCTGTCGCTTTATGAACGACAATATCCTGTTGATCCCGTTTGCAAGTTCTTTTTTCAGCAGCTCGTCATTGAGGTCAAGAGGATCTTTTTTACTCCGATAGAAATAATCCACCATCTGCATAAATACCAGTCGTTTGTTCCTACCAAGCTTTAAAGCCACCTTTTCAAATTTATCGCCAGTCATGGCATTAAACCTGACAGACTTGTTATTTTCATCTTGCATATGGTCATCTTAAAATATTGTAATCGGGTATTCCCAAGGGAATTCTATTTTATCGCTTCACTCACGTTCAGAAAGGCAAAGTATCCCTGGAGGATACTTTAAATCCCCAAGCGATAGCGTGGGGCAAGCAAAGTAGGGCTCTGCCCAACTTCCGCTTGCTCCATTGTGACTCGTCCTGAAATACGTTTGCGGTTTTGGACATTTAGTACTGCTCTAGATTGACAGCACCCTGTTCTTCCTGAATTGGATTTACAATAGTACTGTTTTTGTGATAATAATTCTTCCATAATTGCGTGGGTGTAGTATTGCCTCTGTGCACGATCTCGGGAGTTAGATTTCCAATGCTCATATGTGGCCTTTCCTCGTTGTAGAGCTTGATAACAAAGTCGAGAACCTGCTTCCCCTCCTCAAGGTCCTTGACCGTGTAGCTGCTCAGGTATTCGTTCTTGATAATGCCATTGAGTCTTTCAGCAACTGCATTGTCCCTTGGATCGCCAGTTTCGGTCATGCTGATCTTTACCTCACTCTCTTCAAGGATCTGGACATATTCATTGCAGCAGTACTGCAAGCCCCTGTCTGAATGGTGGCACAGAAATTCAGTATTCTGGGCATCCAGCAAGGCCATCTTCAGTGCCTTGACCGTCTCGATAGACAGAAGGTTATCGGCAACATTATATCCCAGGATCTTTCTTGAAAAGGCATCCGTGATGAAGCTGATGTACAAAAACTTGTCACTTATCTTCCAATATGTAATATCACTGACCCATAACTGGTTGGGATGAGTGGGCACAAAACTCTTGATCAGATTAGGAAATTTTCTGTACATGTGGAAGGAATTGGTTGTTGAAACCCTTCTTTTGTACCTCTTCACAAGCAGCCCATGCGTGGACAATAGATCAAACAGAGCATCTCTGCCCATTTTTATTTGATGCTCCAGCAGGAATGGCTGGATTAGCTCGTATAACTTTCTTGTTCCCATATGTCTATGATCTTTCTTCATGTTGATGATTTGTTTTAATACAAGTTCCTGTTCAATGGTGGTACTTTCGTTGCGCCACCAGTGCTGATAATAGGCCTGTCTGCTCATTCCAAGTACTCGACAGATGCGTGCAAGGCTGATATTCCTATTTCTGTCTTTCATTTCATAGATTACTTGGTGAACGACTTTTTTCTGATATCGATCTTAAGGTCGCGTTCGGCTATCTGTATCATGACCAGATAAGCCTGTTCCCGCAGTCGGCTATCTTTTAGCTCCTGTTCAAGTTGATTTGTCTTGTGGCTCGTTTCATTTCTCACAGGTGCTACCTGTGGCTTGTTGGTGGTTGGTAAATCCATAAAGAAGGAGACTGGTTTTTTAACTATGTCACCTTCAATGTAGCCTAATTGCCTCATAAACTTTAACAGCTTCCCTTTTTCCTTCTTGTCGCCGGTATACTTTTCCCAGATCTTTTGCTTCGGGAGACCACTGGACAGGTAATCCTTGATGATCGTGTGTTTCTGCTTCACGCTGAAGTAGATTGATGGCTTAGCCGTTTTCCTGATTTTTGTTTCCATTTTTTCAAAATTTTTAATGTAAACGCATTTTAGGACAAGACACATTTTTTTTTAAGAAAAATGGACTTTCTGCATATCACCTATCCACTCAGTCGCCATTAGAATGGTTGATTGTTTTTATTGGCAAGATTTCTATCTGGCTGGCCAATATGGGGTCAAATGAGGGGCTGTAAACCAGACAGCCTAAGTCGATGAGTTCTTCCAGTCGTTTATGATAAGTTGTAAATGAACGGATGGACGATAGTTTCATCAGTTCCCTTCTCGTAATTCGAAACGGATTGGCAAAACCTCCTTTTTGATAGGTTAATAGCAAAGCGGAATAAAGGCTGATATGCGATGGCAGAAGATGCTTCTGCAAAGTTGCCATTTTGATAAAAGAGGTCAATTGATTGTTTATATCGATCATTTACCACCTCCTTCTTGCATGACCCTTACAATGTCACTATAGGCATAATACATGATACTTCCAATCTTTTTGAACGGAAGCGTTCCGTTTATCCGTAGGTTCTGTAATGTACCTGCCGAAATCTTCAATAATTTTCTTACCTCCGCACTTCGTAACCATTGCTTGGTATGTGCGGTTTCTGGTTTAAAGATCTGTTTTAGTTCTAGGATCAGTTCTGACTTGAACTGTTTAAGATCGTCCCTTGTAATTAACTCTACATTCATAATTCCCTCCAATGATTAATATGGAGCAAATCTCTTGAAGCTAACAGGCAAAACAATGACCATCTGTTTGCGATGGTCATGTACAGTTTATGGATTGGTTATTTTTTATTTTCGATTCGTATGATTTTAAACAACTGTTGCACTGTTCTGACCGCTGTTCCTTTGGTAGAAACATCGCCTTTTTTCTCCACAAAATAATTCCTTGTTGTTTCGGTAGGAATATCCTTTCCTCCATTGGAGAAATATTTGCTGATCATTTTGGAGTAAGGACTTTTGTTATCGCATCTAAGTAATAATCTGCCAGATGGTAGTTTAAGTTCACGCATCTGTTTTATCAGATCGACCACAGTGGCGAGATGGTCTTCCTCTATTCTGATTTTTTGGGCTACCTCATAGTGGCTAAGTTGATTGAGTTTTTCTTTTAATTTGTTAATTTCTCTCTTTTGTTGAATTATGAGTTCATCTTTTTCAGCAATTACTATGTTTTGCGGTCGAGCATTCCATTTGTCGATGCTGTGCAGGTATTTTTGAAACTGTTGCAGTTTATGCAAATTGTTTACGTGCATTGAATGACTTGTTGAAAATGGATTTTGCTGCTCGAAATGCTTAATCCTGTTTTTTACAATCTGCCAAACATATCGATAAAAATTCTCCTCGGTAGTAATGTTATTTTCTAGAGAATAAGACATGTGGTAATTATAATAATCGGCTAAGTTAACCTCATCTATATTATAAATTTTGAGCAAAAAGTGGTTATCATCATAGCTTTTCCAAAGCCCTAATGCTGTTCCGATATCGTACGGATGCTGTGAAAGAGAGAATGCCTTACGCGATTTGAAATATGCTTTTCTCATTAAACAATAATCTGAATTAAGAAAATAACGTTAAAATATTAATATTGTTTCCATACTAATGTAAGTTTATCAGCCTGTAACATATTTCAACTTAAGTGGAAAACATCCTAACCAATTCGATAAATGGTAGCTTGCTCTAAAACTTTAGTATTGATCCATTTTCTATTCTAATTTGGTATATCAAGCAGGCTTCGAATAGCATGAAAACGAAAAAGCCCTTCGATTCGCAGAAGAGCTTTCATATATCGAGGTGGCAGGATTAGCCGTCCCCTTTTTAATATGTTGTTATCTAATTAGTTAGATGTTCTATCTATACATTTTTCAAAAAAGGAAATCGAATTGGGCACATATAATCTACCTTGCTTTAGGGTGTTTTTGTGCTAAAGTACATCATTTGAATGAAAATAATAGTACTTTTTAATAATTCAAATATCTAAATACTGATGCTAAATACAAATTATTTTTAACGAAAAATATTTCTCCTCGTAATAATTTTAAATTCTCATCGAACATGATGTTCTAGGAATTGTCGAATTGAGCTAACATGTCCCGTCCTAAATTATTTGTCGTTTTTTTTGAGGGGTAGTACTGGAATAAATTTACATCTTCTTTCTGATAATCCTATCTTTTCTTTCAATCCTTGTTTAAATCTTGAATCATTGATGATTATTTTAAACCAATGAGAATAATACTCCAGATTTATATTTATATCAGCGTAAATAGCATCAAGAGATACCCATTTATAACATTGAGCCTCTTCTGAATTCAGAATTGGATGTTTAGAACTGAAACCTATAAAAACATAATCAAGTTCATGCTCAATCATTCCATTTTCTAATGCTACCTTGTAAATAAACTTGTACATCATTTTCAATCTACAACTAAAGCCAATTTCTTCAATCATCCTTTTTTTCACAAATGGCTTCATTGATATATCAGGGTGAAAATGACTACAACAGGTATTAGACCATAGGTCTGATGAATGATACTTTGATGCAGCTCTTTGCTGTAAAAGAACTTCAAAATTTTCATTAAATACAAAAACAGAAAAGGCTCGATGCAATAGTCCTTTTCGGTGTACAATTAGCTTTTCTTCAGTACCAGTTTGATTATCGTTTTCATCTACTAAAATGATCATTTATTTTCCTTAAGTAAATACCCACTTGATACTGTTGGTCCAAAAACACTAATGACAATATGGCTTTTCACTAACAATACTCTTGGGAATTTGGGAAACGAATGCTCAAATAAGCTCGGTTCTAAATATTGGAAGGAAAAATTTGTTTTGAACCTGGGCTGGTAGATAGCCATTACGCTCTCCTTTTGGCTTAATGGACTAATAGCTATAACCTCATCTACGTATCCAGATGTCTTCCAGCTCATCACGTTTGCCGTTGCATCCCAACAATGGGAACATAGAGGACTGAAAAAAAACAGGGCATAAGTTTTATCCCTATCTAAATTTAAATTTTTAAGGATTATTTTTGACAAGTCTTTACCAATAAACTTCTCTGAAAAATCGACTTTGTAAAAAGGATTTGTTAGCGATATTCCCGATGCAGTGAAAACGATAACTCCGCAAAAAAGCAAGAGACGATTTTGCCACAATTTAGAATGATTTTTTGCAATTCTGTTAATGAAATAACAGCAAAATAATATCAACAAATTTTTACAATAGAAAAACCAAACGGGCATTTGTAGGGGAATGATGCTTCCAAAACATCCGCAGTCTTTTACATCTCTAAAATTATTTCCGTAGATAAACATTAAGGTAAAAATAGCCGTCATTATCCCCGCAACAACTGCTGTCGATCTCAAATTTTGATTTAGTAGGAATGCAAGCCCCAACAAAATTTCGACTGGTGGAAATAATACACCAATATAGGATATCGACCCAAAGCCGTACGTTAAAATGATTTGAATAAATTCTTGTACATTAATTAATTTGCTTACCCCAGAAATCAAAAACAAAATGCCGATGATGATGCGAAGCAAAAGGATAAATAGTTCTTTTTTCATTATTTATTAAAGTAATTTCCAATTATTTTCTTATTCTCAAAGTCCTTGATTATGGAATTTTCCACAGGTGTTCTTTTTATTATTGGATTATTCATCCAGAACACCGGATCATATTTAACTGCTTTCAGCTCTTCCGCATCTTTAGATTCTAGACTCGTTGCTTTGTAAGCAATTTGATTTAATTTCTGGTCTTCCTCATCGATGAAAATTTGTGAATTATATTTTAGGGTCCCGCCCCCTAGGATCCCGGCATATCTCATTTTTCCGTTAATTGTCAAATTGGCATATTTAAGCACGTAGTTGCCATTAAGTGCGGTCGGGGCATAAATAACTTCGATGGGGCAATCTGAAATTGTAAATTTAACTGTTGCTTTACTGTTCAACGTAAAATTTTTCACATGGCCTTGGACTTTGATAACATCAAACGTTTTTGTGTTGATATAATATTTTCCTACAAAGTACATGATTGTAGGCCCATGCTTATCATCTTTTATAGTACAGTTTATGATAGCGATTTGGTCTCCATCACTCTCTATATAACCCTCTAGCTTAACATCATAAACTTGGGTGGAATTTTTAGAAAGCGGCGTAGCAAATGCAGATGTAGAGAGATATCCAACAGTACTAAAACTTAAAAAGTTGAAATTAGATAAAGTAATGCCTTGATCTGATTTTGAATATCTTGATTGGGTGGGATTCCAACCCATTATAGCATAATTTGTGTATTTCGCATCAAAGAATGTTTCGCTGATCGCTGTGTACTTTTCATTGAAGGAAGAAAGCTGTCTAATAAATGCCTTTGCATAATAGTTTGTTGAAGCATTTTTATATCCTTTCTGAAAAGCGGCTTCTATGATTGATAAAGCAGGATTACTACTGATCACAACCTCATTCAATGATACCACGGAAGGGGCCAGTTTAAATACAATATTTTCTGAATTTTCCTTAATGATTAAACTAGATGGTTCATATCCTACACTTGAAACCTGGACAGTCAAAGGGAATCTTTGTACTTCAATCGTAAATTCGCCGTCTACATTGGTGATTGTCTGTGGTTTGCCGTTAAATGAAACTGTTGCGAAAGGAATGGCTTTAGCATTGCCCAGCTCTTCAACTTTGCCGTTTAATTTAATTTGCGCCTGGGAAAGGGAATATATGTTAAATAATATTGCGAATAAGATTATTTGTTTTCTCATTAGGGATCTGATGTTTTAAAATCAAATACAACTACTGTTAGGTAGTTGCATTTGACTGATTGTTAAATTTTACTCATGTGTAGGAATAGTACATTCTATCGTAATCGTTCCCGGGCCACAAGGGACTTCAACACCCACTTTCACTTCGTCAATCCAAGGTTTAAACTCTAACCTTTGTTCTAGTTCTTCAACGTCAAAGTGATTTGACACCATTTCCAAATTTGCATTTTTTTTCATAATAAAAAAATAAAGTTTTAGAGAGCTGAGGTTATTTAGGTTTCAATTAGTGCAGCTCATTAACACCAACTAATGTCTTAATCTATTGCTAATTTTCTTGTATAAAGGATTAATTATGAAGTTGTAGCTATATTTTATTGCTAAATAGTAAAATAAGATGACCATGAGATATGCACCTTTTAAGTCTTTCAATTCCAGATTTAAACCTATAAGCTTGGAGACTAAATTTTTTAAGTTTAGCGGGAAGTTAGTAATGTGATGTTGGTAGTTAAACCAGATCAATAGCAAATAAATAATAACTATTAAATAGTTCGCTAATCCATACCCGATTAACAATCCTCTGCTCGACAAACCTATCGTCGGATTTTTTATGAAATTAAAAAAACCTTTAATATTCAAGCTTTCTGTAATGGCTTTTCTAGCTCTAGGCAACAAATTCGGCGTTCCTGTAAGATCTGAGAGAACCCAATATCCATCCAATCTTACGAATGGATTTAATTCAAAAAGTACCTTAGAGGTGATAATGAAATAGGCCAATAGGAACGTTTCATTTTGGCTTATCCAATAAACCCCCAGTAGCGTAAATGCATATAGATATTCATTAAAAACTCCTCCAAGATTAGCCATGATCCGCTGGCTTTTACTAGCTTGCCAAACGTTGGTAATGTCCGCATAGGCAACTGGAAAAACGAGGTAAATGCCAAATCCAATTCCCCCATGCTTAATTTTAAATTTACGACAGGCTGCTATATGCCCGAGCTCATGTATGAGCATCACCGTGCAGATTGTAATTGTTAATAATGTGTAGTTGATGGTTAGGTTTTGAAAAGTTGTACTTAAAATGAAATTTAATATAAACAAGCTTACAATCGACATTAATCCCAGCAATAGGTAAAAAATGATAGGAGAAAAAAACGGTAGAAAAATCTGAGATAAGAAGCCAGCTACTCTTGAATTGATCAATTCGACTTTTAATTTTAAGTAGGTATCTGGTAGTGCCCTTACATTTGTATGGTCATCTACTAAAATCCCATACCCGCCTAGTCGTTCCTGTAAAACAGAAAAAAATTCGTCAACAGTCAATGAAAAGCCATTTGCATCATTAAAACAAGAACAAGCCGTGCCAATTTCTGTATTACTGGTTAAGATATCAACGAGCTTAACCACATTCTCATTTACAAGAATATTTCTTCCCCCAACAGTATTCAGAACATACCGTTTGTTGTCATATTTAGATATATTAACCTGGCTAATGAGCATATTCAGTTCTAAAAAGCGCTAATAAATTAAGGACCGTTACTGTTGTAAAAATCCTATTGTGATCATCAACCGTAATTCCAGTGCCAAAAGAACCCAGCTTCCATTCAGTAATTTCGCCAGGTTCATGTATGTGCGTATGTGGTATTTGAAGGATATGGTCACCTCGCCAACTTCCATCCTTAAATTGTTGACTTAGGAGCCAAGCTATACCAGCGTCTCCAATAGATCGATATTTATTTAAATCAGAACTAAGAAGCGCTTTAAGTGGATAAACCGGATCCCATTGACCCCAAGTCACCAAAACACCAAACCTATAACTTACTCATTGTTTGACAATTGATGCACCCACTAAAATTGGCGAGTTGGGGTCAAACATTTTGGTTTATCCAATATGGGTATAGATAAAATCAAAACTGTCGGCCATGTCCGAATCATCTCCCCAAATATGTTCTACCGCTGCAGATTTGGAGATGACCTTACCTTTATTAGAAACAAAATAAAGCAATAGATCAAACTCTTTTTTAGTCATGTAAGCTACTTTAGCATTTACGAGCACCTCTTTAGCATCTAAGTCTATCCTGATTTCATTAAATTCGATATGCCTTTCGCCATGAGCACTTTTTCGGCGAACAACGGCCAGTATCCTGGCATTCAGTTCCGAAAGGTGGAAGGGCTTTATTAGATAATCATCAGCACCGAGACTCAGGCCCTCTATTTTCTGATCTATGGAATTTCTAGCGGAAATAATAATCACCCCTTCTGTTCTATTCATCCTTTTAAGATAATTCAGTATCTGAAGTCCTTCTCCATCGGGAAGGGTTAGATCGAGCAAAATGCAGTCGTAATCATATACCGCTAAGCGGTCGAGTGCCTCGGCATAAGTTGAAGCCTGACTACATAAGTTTCCCTGAGAGTGCAGATACTGTGCTATGCTGCGCTGCAACCCGGGTTCATCTTCAATAATTAGAATCTTCATAATAACAAATATGGTTTAAGATACTGAAGACATTTTGAAGTTTGGTGCAAAAAAAGAAAGAAAGACAAATACTCTTTTACCTAACACTGTTATTCAACAGCTTTTTAATGTTAAGTTGTTTACCTTTTTCCAATGCCTTTCGAGCGTAAGGAACAAAATATTGATGAGAAGAAAGCAAACTTACGTTAAGCATATCCCATTTTTCTGCTGAGTAAACAATACCCAGGTTTTCCTGCCATTCTTTTTTAAGGTTCTCTGCATATAAAGGATAATCAACGAGGGATAAATGATAAAAGTCTGCATCACAAATTATCATACCAAGCCTGTCTTTTGGTTTCTGTGGAAACCTGGTTGCATCTATACATTTACAAACGGAATCAATTATTTCATCGCTTATATTCTCGCCTTTCAGAAACTCGGCTGCAATTTGAATGCTCACATCCTCATGGCCCATATATGTTTCGGTATATCCAACATCGTGAAAGAGGGCCGCAAGTTGCAGCGTACACTTTTCAATATCTGTTAAAATTGAGTGATTACCAATTTCTGTTACAGCTTTTAACACTAGAACTGTATGCCTATAATTGTGAAAATACATGGATAAAGGAAGTCTTTCATTTAAAAGCTTATCCACAAATAAATTTGCTTTCCTAGTTACTTCTCTCATCAGCAGTAATAATCCAAATTGATATGGCGCTATTATATCAATTAAATCTGTAGACAAACTGAAGTTTACAAGATTCAGTAGATATATTGAAGATTTCTAAGTGCCGAGAACAATTCACACAACGCTCTTTATTTTTGATATGAAAAATTTTTTCACCTGTTATTACAACCTATAAACTATTACTTTCGTATATACGATTAACCTTAAGAACGAAAATACAATAATCTAACATGCAAGAAAATATATTTACTCAAATTGAAATTGATAGAATAATTGAAATGGCTTGGGAAGACCGTACCACTTTTGATGCTATAAAATTACAATTCGGTTTGAACCATCAAGAAGTTATAGAATTGATGCGTAAAGAAATGAAAGCAAGCAGTTTTAAAATGTGGCGTAAAAGAATGACAAATAGAACAACGAAGCATGCGGCTTTGAGGGATAGAACCACTACCCGCTTTAAATGCGACCGACAAAGATCGATAAGCAATAATAAGATAACCAAAAGGTAGCATGTATGTCTGAACCCAAATTTACTACAGATTATAACCTGATACTAGAAAAAGTTGCCGAAATAAATCCTGTAGAATATGCTAAAACACGAAACTTTATCGATGGTGCAGTGAGCCATTTATCTCCCTACATTTCCAGAGGTGTAATTAGCTTGAAACAAGTTAAGCAAGAGGCATCAAACAAAGGATTAGAACCTTATCAAATTGAAAAGTTTTTACAAGAATTGGCCTGGCGAGAATATTATCAACGCATCTGGCAGGTTAGAGGCGATGCTATTTGGAATGATTTAAGACAGCCTCAACCGGACGTGCTCCATAATAAAATGGTAAAAGCTGTTGTTGAAGCCCGAACAAATATAACGGCAATTGATGCTGGAATTAACAAACTTTACGAATCGGGTTATATGCATAATCATGTTAGAATGTATGTGGCTTCAATTGTATGTAATATTGGGAAAGCGTATTGGCTACAACCTTCTAAATGGCTATATTATAATTTGTTAGATGGCGATGTGGCAAGCAATAATGCAAGCTGGCAGTGGGTAGCAGCCGCTTTTTCAGATAAAAAATATTACTTTAATCAAGAGAATCTCAATAAATATACCGGAAGCGACCAGCGGAATACTTTTATGGATAAATCATACGAGGATGTTGCCACTATGGAAATCCCTGATGTTTTATTGGAGACAATTGATTTAAAACTTGAAACCATCCTGCCTGAGACAGAAAAGCCTACAATCGACACTAGTAAACCCACAATAATTTACAACAGTTATAATTTGGATCCACAATGGCGGAAAGATGAGGATGCAAACCGAATTTTGCTTTTAGAACCATCACATTTTTCAAAATACCCTGTTAGTGAAAGAGTGATTCAATTTGTAATCGACTTATCCAAAAATATTCCAGGCATTCAAGTTTTTGTTGGCGAAATTTCTGAATTAGTAACATTTTATGATGGAAGCGAATTGAATATCGAAAAAGCCATCATTTCAAAAAATCATGTTGCTTTTAAACATTATCCAGGAATAAAAGATGATTATGAATGGATGTTTCCTGAAGTTACCGGCGAATATTCATCATTTTTTAAATATTGGAAACGTTGTAAAGCGTATTTATAGCATTAATCTGTAACACACAACTTCCTCAAGCAACTTGTTTTGTTGAATTTAATCGGTGATGAATAGCTTATTCTAAAAGGTGAATCTTACTTGTAATCTGAGTTTGATTCTTAAACTTAATATTTTGCTTTTTAATTGCTTGTAAGACACGTCTTGCTGAAAAAAAAGCAGCTAATTATTGTGAAGGAAAATTAATAATCGAACTGAGGTTTGTAGAAATCCCATCTGATTAAATTGAACACCTCCTATTTTGTAACAACCTCTACTTTTCCACCATTTTTAAATAAATCGTGCGACACGAAATATCCTTTCAAATCATTTCCGTTTACTTTGATATTCGTCATATCTCTACCTTTATTGGGTTTAAATATGGTAATAAATTTTCCGTTGTTTGTTCTCCATTTTACTTCATCAAATAGCGGTACCGTAACAATATATTCAGCATCGGTTGCCGAAAATGGGTATAAGCCTAAAGCGCTGAAAACGTACCAGGAAGACATTTCTCCTGCATCATCCATACCGGAAAGGGCCAAACCATCATCACCAATTCCGTATAAATTGTTTAAAATATTATCCACAATCTTTTGCGATTTTTCTGGCTTTCCAATAAAATGATAGGCAAATGGTGCTTCATGATCGGGCTGATTACCGTGGCAATATTGCCCAATCATGGTTTCAACGTTTCTGGCGATATAATTTGGATTCCAGGGTACCGTAAAAAGGGAATCAAGTTTAGATTCAAATCCTTTTGGACCGCCATATAATGCTATCAAACCTTTCATATCATGCGGTGCAAAAAATGAAACCTGCCAAGCATTCGCTTCCCTATACATGTATTCATAATAAGGATATTGCGGATTAAATGGTGTAATCCAGCTTCCATCGGCTAATTTCCCACGCATAAACCGAGTTGATGGGTCGAACATATTTTTATAATTTTTCGATCTGGCCATCAGTATTCTATAATTTGCGGTATCACCTAATTTTTTAGCAATTTGAGCAACAGAATAATCATCGTAAGCATACTCTAGCGTTTTGGATACGCCAGCGTTGGCTTTGGTTTCTACATTTGGGTTTTTAACATCCGGGTCAGAGATATATCCTTTGGAAATATATTCTTCAATATGCGGTCTTGCGCCTCCCGGCGTATTGGCATTTTTTAATAGAATTTGATAAGTCCCTTTAATATCAAAATTATCTATTCCTCTTAAATAAGCTCCTGCGATGGAAGATGCACCATGGTCGCCATGAAAAAACGTAGGAATAAAACCTTTTTTATCACCAACATCCTTCATCGATTTTATTACATCTAATGTTACATCTGGTGATATTAATCCTAACAGTACATCTTTGTTCCGATACGTATCCCACAATGAGGGTTCTGTATAATACCTAAAATCAGATTTGACAACTTTTCGATTTGCATCTGTATATTCTCCATTTACATCACTTCGCAAAGCCGGCCATAAAAAAGAACGATATAAGCACGAATAAAGCATTACTTTTTGCTTCTCAGTACCGCCCTTTACTTGAATAGATGATAGGATAGTTTCCCATTTCTTTGTGGCTTCAGCACGAATTTCTTTAAATGTTTTGTTGCCAATTTCTTTTAATAAATTCTCTTTAGCATTTGCGGTGCTTACAAATGATAAACCTATTTTAAGTTCTACAGGTTCAGTATTTCCATCAGCAAGATGAACAACGGCATAGCCAGTTCGTTTACCTTCTTCAGTTTTATCAAGCTTAGTTATTTTAGTATTTATTATCGCATAGAAATAAACATTTTCACCACCTTGAAAACCTTCTATTGCATTGCTTCCATCCTGTTTAATATTCCATGTTGATACCCGACTATTGGCTTTTCCCATATCGAAAAGTATCTGCCTGTTTGTATTATCTTTAAATACGTAACGATGATAACCTGCTCTTAATGTTGATGTTAAACTTACGTTAACTTTGTAATCATCCAGGTAAACCTGATAAAATCCTGGGGCAGAACTTTCGTTTTTATGGGAAAATTTGGAACCGAATGTAGCACCTGGATTTGACATCGGTAAAATTGGGATGTTGCATAAATTCCAGTGACCTTTATTGGTATGGGTAAAGCCATAAATTACAGAATCTTCATATTCATAACCAGCACCAGAGCCATATTCAGTCATAGGACTTAATTGAACCATTGCATTAGGTAATGAAGTTCCCGGAAAAGTTAAACCAGCCCAGGAGCGCCAACCTTTGGGCAACTCATAACCTAAAATTTTCGGATCGGTAAGCGGTGCAGTACCAATAAACGTGTTTACGTATTTAGCATAGGTAGCCGTTGACTGAGCTTTTGCAACAGCAGATGTTAGTACAAATATTAACACAAAACTTAATAAATTTCTGGCTTCTGTTTTCATGCTTATTGATATATTTTGGTTGTTAAACCAAATATATAAATTTCAAACCCTGAGCATAAAAAGTAGCATTAACGTTACGCTAAATCGTTTTTGTAATATTGAAGCAAACATTTCACATGAATTACATTTTTTGCCATTTGGCAAATAATTAATCAACTTTCTGCGCTATATTTAGCCATGGAAGAAATGATTAATTACATTTTAAGATTTGGTTCTATCACACCACAACAAATCGATTTAATTAAATCTAAAGCAGAAGTTATCCACCTAAAAAAAGGCACATATTTTTCTGAAGCCAACAAACTGGCAAAGCAAGTTGGTTTTATAACAGATGGAATAATCAGGGTTTGCTATTATGGTAACAAAGGGGAAGAATATACCAGATGTTTTGTACTGGAAAATAGGTTTGTGGTAGATTCATCAAGCTTTTTCAATGATACGCCATCATCAGAATATGTAGAAGCAGTAACTGATTGCACCTTGTTGGTATTTAGCAAATCTGCGTTTAGCGAATTATCAAACACCGTAAAAAACTGGAGCGATGTTTTTACAAGAATTTTAACGGATGCTTTGATGAAAAAAGTGCAGGCAAGCAATACATTACTAAACCAGGATGCTACAACGAGGTATGTAAAATTTTTAGAACTGTTCCCAAATGTAGCCAATCGAGTTCCTCTGTCTATGCTTGCCTCCTATTTAGGCATCACACAATCATCATTAAGTAGAATAAGAAAAAATGTTAGCTAGTTTGTTTTTGCCAATTGGCAAATCTTTTACGCTTTTATAGGTTCATTTTTGTTGTATAAAAAAAACGAAATGAAAAAGAAAGTATTAATAACGGGTGGTAATAAAGGAATTGGTTTTGAAACGGCAAAACAATTATTAGCGAAAGATTACTACGTGTACATTGGCTGCCGCAATAAGGCAAAAGCAGCGGATGCAATTGAAGAATTAAATAAGCTTGGTTATGCAGATGTAGAAGCGATAGATTTAGATGTTACTGATGAAAATGCTATAATGAAAGTAGCAAATGAAATCACTGAACTAGATGTATTGATTAATAATGCAGGCATCCCTGGTGATTTTCCGCAGAATGCGTCTGATACTTCGCAAGAGACCCTTAGAAAGGTATTTGATACAAATTTCTTTGGGCTAATTCAACTTACACAAACTTTTATACCAGCACTGAAGAAATCGGCGGCTCCAATAATTGTAAATGTATCAAGCGATTTAGGCTCATTAGGAAACCATACCAATCCGGAATGGGAACATTATGAAGTTAAACCATTGGCTTATTGCGCATCAAAAACGGCTTTGAATGCATTTACCGTAATGCTGGCTTATGAATTTAAAGATACCAACTTTAAAATCAATAGCGTAAATCCTGGTTACACGAAAACTGATTTTAATAATAATCAAGGACCAAAATCTGTTGAAGATGCAGCGGAACTTATCGTACAATATGCTGTTTTAGATGAAAACGGATCTACCGGAAAATTCTTCAGTGATAATGGCGAATCGCCCTGGTAAATAGCAAAATAAGGCTGTATTGCAATTAACCAATGCGTTAGATTGTAATACAGCTTTGTTATAAAAAAAAGACCCGTTCCGAGTGATCGAAACGAGCCTAACAATTAAGCTTTTAATAAAGCAGGTTTTTCATGATAGGTTCGCCAAAGCAGCTCACCAAATAAAGTGTTCGACCAGGCAAACCAAGCCCTGGTAAATTTTGCAGGGTCGTTCTTATTAAATGATTCATGCATAAATCCTTTGCCGGCATGTGTTTTTTGCAGGGTTTCTATACAAGTTTTAATTTCTTTGTCATCAGTAGAAGTTAAAGCCCTCATGGTAATGCTCATTGGCCAAATCATATCCTGACCAGCATGCGGTCCGCCAATTCCCTCAGCTGCACTACCTTTAAAGAAATAAGGATTATCTAATGAAAGTGCAAATTTGCGAGTGTTTTGGTAAATTGGGTCAGATAATTTCACAGCACCTAAATATGGCAATGCCAATAAACTTGGTACATTAGAATCGTCCATTAAATAAGAGCTTCCAAAACCATCAACTTCGAAAGCATATATTTTACCATATTTTGGATGATTTACTATAGCATGCTTTTGAATTGCTGCGTTAACTTCATCAGCAAGGTTTAACAAATTACTTTGTAAAGTTGCATCGGGCTGCAAAGCCTTAATCATTTCGGCAGCTTGCCTTAAACTGGTTACGGCGAAAAAATTTGAAGGAATTAGAAATGGGAAAATAGTAGCGTCATCACTCGGGCGAAATGCTGAGCAAATTAATCCAACAGGATTTACCGGGAAGCCATAACCAGCCATTGGTAAACTATCTGTAGGCTGTGTGGTTTCTCTTTGAAAATGATAAGCACCTTTGGAGGTTTTTCTCTGCTGATCCTTAAATGTGTTTAGCGTACTTTCAATTCCCTTTTTCCAATCTGCATCGAATGGCATTTTATCGCCGGTTTTTTTCCAGTAATGGTATGCTAATCGTATTGGATAGCATAAAGAGTCGATTTCCCATTTACGCTCATGTACACCGGGTTGCATAGCTGTCTTATCTGTCTTCCATTCACCTACTTTATTGGCATCGCCATAAAAAGCATTGGCAAACGGATCTTTTAACACACATTGCGTTTGATGAATAATAACTCCGGCAATCAATTTCTTTAAAGGTTCATCTTCATTTACAAATTGTAAATAAGGCCAAACCTGTGCAGAACTGTCGCGAAGCCACATGGCATCGATATCACCTGTGATTACATACGTATCTGGTCGCCCATTTTTATCGGTATGATAAACCGTTGTATCTAAAGTATTAGGAAAACAGTTTTCAAAAAGCCAGTTTAATTCGGGGTTTTTAACATTACTTTGAAAGGTTTTAATTGCGTTATCTACTGCTTTGCTCTTAAAATGTCTTTTAGATTCCGTAACTCTAACTAAAGGAAATTCAGGCACTAAATCTGCAGCAAAAGAAAATTTTGAAGCTACAACACCAGCACCTAGCATACTTGTATTTTGAATAAATGTTCTCCTTTTCATAATTAATTTTGATGGTTTTTATTATAATCTGATATTATTTAGATTATGTGAATTTGGTTAGTTTAAGTAAATGCATTTGATAATAAATTTGAAGATTCGGTAATTAAAATTGAAGCTTTAAATCCGTTATCAAACGCAAAATTGTTAATTTAAATTTTATTTTTTCGGTTTTGCAGACATGTAAAAAGTTAATTTTCCACCGTTGGTAATATCAGTATGTTTTATTTGATGATTGCTAATTTCTTTTCCGTTTAGCAATACCTTTTCTACATATACATTTTTGTCGCTTTGCTTAATCGCTTCAATGGTGAACGTTTTTCCGTTCTCTAAATTTAAAACTGCGTTATTTACCAACGGACTTCCAAGTGAATACACATCAGAGCCTGGCGAAACCGGATAAAAGCCCAATGAAGAAAACATGTACCAAGCACTCATTTGTCCGCAATCGTCGTTTCCACCTAAACCATCGGCTGTAGGTTTATATTGCATATTTAAAATATGGCGAACTTGTGCCTGAGTTTTCCATGGTTGGTCTGTCCAGTTGTAGAAATAAGCAATGTGATGTGCTGGTTCATTGCCATGAACATAGCCGCCAATAATACCTTCACGAGTAATATCTTCTGTATGAGC
Organism: Pedobacter jejuensis; assembly: GCF_003725795.1. Lineage (GTDB taxonomy): Bacteria > Bacteroidota > Bacteroidia > Sphingobacteriales > Sphingobacteriaceae > Pedobacter > Pedobacter jejuensis. The sequence goes on from NZ_RBEE01000023.1 coordinate 563,997, forward strand.
AAAAAACTCATCCGGCAAATGCATGGTAAAAAGCGTATCCAGGCGAGCTGTGAATTTTGCTTTTCCACCCATTACCTCAATCAATGCAGCCGGATCGTGAGGAACAAAGAAGCTATAATTCCAGCTATTACCTTCAATAAACCCCTGACCTTCTGTGTCTTTAGGGTCGAATGCTTTTTTAAAAGTTCCATCAGCCATTTTAGGGCGCATAAAACCTGATGCTTTATCCCAATTATTTCTCCAGTTGTTGGAACGATTTATAAATTCATTATAAACATCCGTACGGTTTAATTTTTTGGCAAGCTGAGCAATTGCCCAATCATCGTAAGAATATTCTAAATTATTTGAAACCGAAACGCCACTTTTTTCTGCAGGTATGTAACCTAAATCTATATAGTAGCCAATACCTTCATAATCGCGATGCTTTGATGTTGTAATGCAAGCATCCAAAGCCTTATTTGCATCACCATTGTATGTGCCTTTAATAATCGCATCGGCAATAACCGAAACGCTATGGTAACCACTCATGCACCAGTTATCATTGGCATAGTGCGACCAAATGGGCAGCATTTGTAAACTGCTCTGATCGTAATGCGCCATCATCGATTTTATCATATCATTGCTCCTTCCAGGTTGCATAATGTTAAAGAAAGGATGTAGTGCCCGGTAAGTATCCCACAGAGAAAATGTGGTGTAATTGGTAAACCCATCAGCCTTGTGTATGCCTTGGTCTAAACCTTTATACTCTCCATTAACATCGGTATAGGTAGTTGGATTGATAAAAGCATGGTAAAGTGCCGTGTAAAAGTTAATTTTATTATTGGCAGAAGTAGTTACCTGAATTTTATTTAATTCTTTATTCCAAGTAGATTGAGCCTGCTTTTTTACTTTATCAAAATCCCAACCTGTAATTTCTGCCCGCATGTTTTGCAAAGCATTTTCCTGACTAACTGGTGATAGGGCAAATTTGATTTTAACCTGCTCACCTTCCTTAGTATCAAAATCGAAATACATTTTTAGCTTTTTACCAGCAATTTCGGGGAAGTTTTTATCCTGATTAAATTTACCCCAGAAACCTCGATAAGCTTGTTTAGCATCGTAACTTTTACGTCCGTAACTTTTAAAAGCTTTAGAAAAACTCATTGCAAAATAAACCGTTCTGGTTCTTGCCCAACCATTTGTTTGGCGATAACCGGTAACTAATGTATCATTTACTACACGAACATAAGTCCAAACGGTTTTTTCTTCGTAATTGTAAATACCTGCCATCAAATCCAAAATGATGTGCGATTGATCTGATTTCGGAAAAGTATATTGATGCATCCCAACCCTTGTTGTTGCGGTCAATTCTGCCGTTATATTATCATCGTCGAGTTTAACTTTGTAATAACCTGCTTCAGCAACTTCATTGGCATGAGAAAAAGCGGAGCGATAACCAGATTTAGGATTAGAAGCCGTTCCTGGGTTTAATTGCAAATTGCCTTGCGTAGGCATAATTAAAAAATCACCCAAATCAGAATGACCGGTGCCGCTAAAGTGCGTATGACTAAATCCTGTAATGGTTTTATCTTCATATTTATAACCTGCACAATATTTGTAAACGTCGCCATTATATTTTCCATTTACTTCGTAAGATAATGTATCTGTTTCGGGGCTTAGTTGAACAGCACCGAATGGAACTGTGGCACCAGGATAAGTATGTCCCATTTTTGATGTACCGATAATTGGTTTAACATACTGAACCAAATTTTGCTGTGCCGATGCTGCATAAGCCGATAACAAAAAACAAGACAGGATGACATTTTTTATCATTTCGTATAAATTTGAGTAAGATATTTTTAAAAATTCTAAGGTATTAATTAAAACGTTAATCTGCATAAAATCTTAAACTAAATCGTTTAACTAATTTAATAAGTACATTTTCTACTCCAATAAACTAATTAGTAGAATATCCTACGCAATACCATCATCTATATTTTATTAAGATGGCTAGAAATTAATATACCCATCGCAAATCAGATTTTTCTAACCTTCTTACTATCGATTAATTTACTTTAAAAATTCGCATAAAATAAAATTTACAGAACTGCTTTTTACAAGCAATTGACCTGCTTAAAAAAATTTAATGTAAATAAACCTTATTTTTGCAGCCAATAGTTTAAAAATGAGTAAACACGGTAGAATTCTGGTAGCCATGAGTGGCGGGGTTGATAGTTCTGTAGCAGCAGTGATGTTACACGAACAAGGATATGAGGTTATCGGGTTAACCATGAAGACCTGGGATTATGCATCAGCGGGTGGAAGTAGCAAAGAAACAGGATGTTGCTCATTAGATAGTATTAATGATGCCCGTACACTTGCTGTAAATTATGGCTTCCCTCATTATATATTAGATATTCGCGATGAATTTGGCGATTATGTTATAGATAATTTTGTTGATGAATACCTTGCTGGCAGAACTCCAAATCCCTGTGTTTTATGCAATACGCACATCAAGTGGGAAGCACTACTAAAACGTGCCAACAAACTAGATTGCGAGTTTATTGCAACAGGTCATTACGCCAATATTCGCCAACAAGATAGCGGTCGCTACGTTATCTCAAAAGGTAAAGATGAAAATAAAGACCAATCTTATGTACTTTGGGGCGTTTCACAAGATAACCTTTCTCGTACAAAATTTCCTTTAGGTAGTTTTGCAAAATCCGAAATCAGACAAATGGCTTTAGATATGGGGCAAGAAGAACTTGCTAAAAAATCTGAAAGTTATGAAATCTGCTTTGTGCCTGATAACGATTACAGGGCATTTTTAAAACACAAAGTTGAAGATTTGGAAGACCGTGTTGCTGGAGGAAATTTTATATTAAGCAACGGAATGGTTGTTGGCCAACACAAAGGTTACCCATTTTACACCATCGGGCAGCGTAAAGGCTTGGGCATTGCCTTTGGCGAACCAATGTTTGTTACCCAAATTTTACCCGAAAGCAATACCGTTGTTTTAGGCAAAGCCGATGAATTGGAACGACGTGAAGCTATGGTTAGAAATATTAATTTGGTTAAATACGCAAGTATTGAAGAACCAATGAATGATGTTATTACCAAAATTCGATACAAAGACGCTGGAATGTTAAGTACAATTGTTCAGGAAAAAGATAGAATGCGGGTTGTATTCGATCATAATGTTTCTGCAATTGCACCAGGGCAATCGGCTGTTTTTTACGAAGGAAATGATCTACTTGGTGGTGGATTTTTAGTTTAAAATTCAAAACTCCACTTCTTTAAATCATTAAATCATTTTTTAAAGGTGTTTATGCTCCTTCTATATTAATTTGTGTTTTTATTCAATACAAAAACCAATTGACTAAGTCGTTTGCTAAGCTAAGTTTGATTCTTAAAATTAGTATTTTGCCGTATTATCGTTGTATTGCTTGTACGACACGTCGTGCTGAATTTACTTCAACATCTTTCCTGCAAATAAGACCCTGAAATAAATTCAGGGTGACGTAAACTCAAAAAAAGCACTTTATTAATCATATGAAGTATAATTAATAACCGAACTCAGGTTGCTAGATATTTTATGCATTAAACATTTCTTTTGCAATCTATAATATAAATCTTTAGTCAACCAATATTCCAAAAAGCTATATCATGTAGTTATTTTTCCTTTACTTTGAGCAATCATCGTCCCTATAATTTTTGAGCTTAAAAATTTAACAATTAATTATATGGAAACAACAAAGTTCGCAAAATTCACAGCCGAGTTTCTTGGCACATTGGTATTGGTTTTAATGGGTTGCGGTAGTGCAGTAATTGCAGGTGCCGATGGTACAACAGGCGTTGGCTTATTGGGTATATCTTTTGCCTTTGGGTTATCGGTTGTTGCAATGGCTTATGCTATCGGGCATATTTCGGGTTGCCACATTAATCCTGCAATTTCTATAGGTATGGTTGTAGCTGGCAGAATGAAAGCAGCAGAAGCAGCATATTATATTGTCGCACAAATTTTAGGTGCAATTGCCGGTGCCGGATTACTTTATTTAATTGTAAGTAACCAAGCCGCTTTCGAAATGAAAGAATGGGCTTTAGGCTCAAACGGCTGGGGCAAAGGCTATCTAGGCGAATATAATGCTACTGCAGCATTTATTGCTGAGGCTGTTTTTACTTTTATATTCTTATTGGTCATTTTTGGCTCAACTTCTACCAAAAATATCAATGGTGGTTTTGCAGGTTTAGCTATCGGGCTTTCGCTGGTTTTAATTCATATTGTAGGCATTAAAATTACTGGCGTTTCAGTTAACCCGGCACGTAGTATTGGTCCGGCAATATTAGCCGGTGGCGAAGCATTAAAACAAGTTTGGATGTTTATCGCGGGCCCAATTGTAGGTGCAATTTTAAGCGCTGCAGTTTGGCGAAGTGTGTTGGAGAAAAGCTAGTTTGGGATGTAAGATGGTAGAGGGAAAATGGATGATGGCTAGATGGAGGATGTAAGATGGAATATGGATGATGGATTTTTGCATTTTTTTTAAGCATTGATGTGTTAAACTAAAAAAGGTAACATGGAGAATGGGACCAATCCAATTTTCCATGTTACCTTCAATTCCAATTTTAGATGTAGAAATTCATTCCATTTTCCATCTCACATTTTCCATCTCAAATCTTGAATGTTACCTTCAATTCCAATTTTAGATGTAGAAAGTCACTCCATTTTCCATCTCACATTTTCCATCTTCCATTTTACCTTCAATTCCAATTTTAGATGTAGAAAGTCATTCCATTTTCCATCTCACATTTTCCATCTTCCATTTTACCTTCAATTCAATTTTAGATGTAGAAAGTCATTCCATTTTCCATCTCACATTTTCCCTTTTCCCTCATTTAAAGGTTTTTTACAATCGCCGGATCCAGTGGCGTAGTTTTAGAGCGGAAACGGTGTACCAATTCTCCTTTTTCGTTAATTAAGAATTTCTCAAAGTTCCATTTAATATCACCTTGTTCTTCTGTGCCTGGTTGGGTGGTTAAATATTTAAACAGCGGACTAATATCATCGCCTTTAACACTTGTTTTTTCGGCCATTAAGAACGAAACATTGTACTTTCCTGTACAAAATTCTTTAATCTCTGCGTTAGTCGAAAATTCTTGTCCACCGAAATTACCAGCCGGAAAGCCAATTAGAACCACTTTTTTACCATATTGCTTTTGAAGTTTTTCTAAATCTTCATATTGAGGTGTAAAACCACATTTAGAAGCTGTATTAACAATCATAATTTTTTTGCCTTTAAATTTAGATAGCTTTACTTCTTTGCCATCGATGGTTTTAAAGCTGAAATCGTAAACGTTTTTTGGTGGGTTTGGAACCAAAAAGTTTAATAGAATAAGGATAGTGTTTATCATTGCTTTTTATTTTTATATACGAATATAGGCACAAATAGTTTTCGTAAAAGTAAAGTAGATGTAAAATATTAAGTTGAGTTTGGAATAAGACTTAAATTATTAGACTTTATCTCGCCTTCTGTACGTCTGAGTTTATTGAAGACGCATTAAAAATAACTTGTAGAGGTTAGTTTTACAGAGAGTTGAAATTGATATTTTTTTTTAAATTTTGGAAATGAAAGTGAGTAGTTCTTCGTTTACAACAGCCCCGCTTTCTCTCCTGCCATGAAAAATGGCATCCGTACAATCGGGTTTAGGAACTGAGTTTAGTTTTCCAAACCACGGGTTTAATTGCAAAATTACCTTTATTCATTGCCGTTGGCTAAAGCCAACGGCAATGAATAGCAAAGTTGAATTATTTCTGAAGTTAAATTGCTGTTCTCACATCTAAGATATCTGGAAATATTAATTTTATATACATTCTTTCTCAACAGACAACTGCACTTAGATATTTCCAACTTCCATTTAATTGCCGTTGGTTTCAACCAACGGATTGATTAATTTGCCATCGTGCAATTAAACCCGATTGAAATGAAAAGCCCCAGTTTTTCATTGGGCTTGTAATGCAAAGCAGGACTGAAAACTACCAAAAGATATTGCCTTTTCATTTCCAAATGGTTTAATATTCCAGGCCATTCATATTTTTTAGCAGCGCAGGGCTTGTGCAAGAAACTAAATTTGTTCCCGTTTTACGCTTTAATCGCTAACAGCCGAAATGGCTGCTGCTTCGTGTTCACTTCAACCAGGGCTATTGCAAATGTAGTGTTCCATTTTAAGGGGTTTAGAAATGTACAAACCATTGTTCCTAAACCCGATTGAAATGAAAAGCCCCGATTTTTCATTGGGCTTGTAATGCAAAGCGGGACTGAAGACCGCCAAAAGATACTGACCTTTCATTTCCAAAAAAAAAATCAAACTGGTTTAAATATATCAAGCGATTTTAATTAAGCAGTGCAAAGCTTGTGCAAGAATTCAAGCTATGAAATAGAATCTTTGTTCATCTGATTGACAAGATTTACAAAAAGATTGTAACGCAGCGGGGCTGACTCACAAGAGAATGCTGTAAATGCTTTTCATTAAACTAAGTATTGCAAAATTTTAATTTAGAGCACCTCTAAATTAGTTAGAAAATCTATCCCGGTGTTCAAAAAATAAGCCCAATTATCTAAAACTTTAATAAAAAATATGTATTAAATTTTAATCATGTTTGGATTTATACTTTAATTATAGCTTTATTTGCACAAAATCGTATTTCATGGCTAAAAACTTATTAATCGTCGAGTCTCCCGCAAAAGCAAAAACCATAGAGGGCTATTTAGGAAAAGATTTCCTTGTGAAATCTAGCTATGGCCATATTCGGGATTTGGCGAAAGGCGATATGGCCATCGATATTAAGAACAATTTCGCCCAAACCTACGAGGTGCCTGCCGATAAGAAAAGCATGGTGGCCGAATTGAAAAAGCTAGCAAAAGAAGCCGAAATGGTATGGCTAGCATCCGATGAAGACCGTGAGGGAGAAGCCATTTCTTGGCATCTATTTGAAACTTTAGGTCTAAAAGCGGAAAAAACTAAGCGTATTGTTTTCCATGAAATTACAAAGCCAGCGATTTTAAAAGCGATTGATAGTCCGAGGGATATAAATTACAACTTAGTAAATGCACAACAAGCTCGCCGTGTATTAGATAGATTGGTGGGTTTTGAACTTTCTCCAGTTTTATGGAAAAAAGTTAAACCATCGCTTTCTGCAGGTCGTGTTCAATCTGTTGCGGTTCGTTTAATTGTTGATAGAGAAAGAGAAGTACAACAATTTAATGCTGCTGCTGCTTATAAAATTACGGCACAATTTTCTACCGGAAAAGGTAAAGAAGTTGTAAAAGCAGAATTACCACAACGTTTCGAAAGCGAAAATGATGCGGAAAAATTTCTTCAGGATTGTGCTGCAGCGAAATTCGACATTACGAGTTTAGAAACAAAACCAGCAAAACGTAATCCGGCGGCTCCATTTACAACCTCAACTTTGCAGCAAGAAGCCTCACGCAAATTGGGTTTTCCGGTTGCAAGAACCATGCAGGTTGCACAGAGATTGTACGAGGCTGGTAAGATTACCTACATGAGAACGGACTCGGTAAATTTATCGGAAACGGCTTTAAATGCTGCAGCTGCAGAAATTAAATCGGCTTATGGCGATAAATACCATCACCAAAGGATTTATAAAACGAAGTCTGCTGGTGCGCAAGAGGCTCACGAGGCTATCCGTCCAACTTATTTCGACAGACATACAGTTGACGGCGATATTTCGGAAAAACGCTTGTACGAATTAATCTGGAAGCGTTCTATTGCATCGCAAATGAGCGAGGCTTTATTTGAAAAAACAACTGCTCAAATCACTGCATCAACCCGTAAAGAACATTTGGTTGCCGAGGGCGAAGTTTTGAAATTTGATGGCTTTTTGAAAGTTTATTTAGAATCGACAGATGATGAAGAGGGTGAAGAAAAAGAAGGCGGCTCTATTCTACCGCCGCTAGCCAAAGGACAAGAATTATTTTTAAATGAAATGCAGGCAACGGAACGTTATTCTCGTCCGCCAGCAAGATATACAGAGGCCAGTTTAGTAAAAAAATTAGAAGAATTGGGCATCGGTCGCCCTTCTACTTATGCGCCAACAATTTCTACCGTTCAAAACCGCGGTTATGTGGTTAAGGAAGATAGAGATGGTAAACCGCGTAAATTTACAGCCATCGTTTTAGCTAACGGAACGGTTAAAAAAGAAATAAAAACAGAAATTTCTGGTGCCGAAAAACAAAAACTTTTCCCTACAGATATTGGTGAAGTGGTGAATGATTTTTTGGTTGAGCATTTTAAAGGAATTGTTGATTTTAACTTCACTGCTAAGGTGGAGAAAGAATTTGATGAGATTGCACAAGGTTTGCAAGAGTGGACCAAAATGCTGCATTCTTTTTACAACCCTTTCCATGCAGAAGTTGAAACAACTTTAGAAACTGCCGAACGTGCAACAGGCGAACGTTTGCTAGGTTTAGACCCAGCAACTGGGAAAAACGTATACACCAAAGTTGGTAAATTCGGTCCGCTGGTACAAATTGGTGAGCTTGATGAGGAAGAAAAACCTCGTTATGCCAGTTTAATGCGCAACCAATCTGTAGCAACCATTCAGCTGGAAGATGCGCTCGAATTGTTCAAACTTCCTTTTTCTCTGCCAGATTATGAAGGTAAGGAAGTGATGGTTGGTGTTGGTCGCTTTGGTCCTTACGTAAAATGGGGCGAAAGTTTTATTTCTCTACCTAAAAATGAAGAGCCTTTAGCGGTTACTTACGAAAGAGCGGTTGAAATTATTAAACAAAAAATGGATGATGATGCGCCGATTGCTCATTATCAGGGCTTAGGTGTTACGAAAGGTAAAGGTAGATTTGGTCCGTTTATTAAATGGAATGATTTGTTTATCAATATCCCTGCTAAAGGCTACGATTTCGATAATTTATCACAAGAAGATATCAATACGCTGATTGGCAAAAAGGTTGAAAAAGAGGCGAATAGATTTATTAAAACTTGGGATGAGGAGAAAATCTCTATCGAAAATGGCCGCTGGGGACCGTTTATTCGTTTCGGTAAATTGATGCTGAAATTGAGGTACAACGAAAAGACTAAACAAAAATATACGCCTGAAGAATTAGCCGATGTGGACTTGGAAGTGATTAAAAAAATGATTGTAGAGCAGGTTCCAAAAGCGTTCGAAACGAAGAAAAAAGCACCAGCTAAGAAGAAGGCAGTGGCGGTGAAGAAAAAATAGACCAAGATTAAAGGATTTTTACCAGGATTAAAAGATTGTAGGATTACCAAGATGAAATTGCTCATCTGGTAATTTTAGATATCAAAGTTTTATCCAGAGCTAATTCACTAATTCACTCAATCTATCATTCAATCATTTCCTCAATCTATCATTCACTAATTCTATCATTCTCTCAATCTATCATTCACCAATTCAATCATTTCAATCTTGAAAGCGGATTTACCAGAAAATACAGTAGAAGATATCGCAATGGCGGTTGTGCTTATGAGTGAAACACCAGAAGTAAAAAACTGGACGGTTTATCTCGTGAACCTAAAAAATGAGCCGATTACCAATGTTTTGATTAGCTCAAAAGGTTATGGTGAAAAAGACGGCAAGCAAGTAAAAACATCTGTGTTGAGGCATTTCATTGGTGATATGAATGCTCAGGATTTTAAAGGTGTCGAAGCCATCGACCCTGAAGTTTTTGGTTTAACAAACGAATATTGGTTGAGTTATTACATCGGTACCACGATTTACGATAAGAAATTCATCTTCTTGCCAGAAAGTATTATTGATACCAATCTGATTAAAATTCCGCTGGTGAATAGACCTGGAGTGATGATTAAATAAAATATTCATCAGTCATTTGTTCATTCGGATAATTTGTTTAAAAACAAAAAGTTAAGAATTAAACTACTCATCTTTGCTCAATAGACTAAAGAAAAGATTAGGCATCATATACAAATGACGAATGAACCAATGACTAATGAGTTTCCCTAATTTACCTTAACCGCTTGTCTACCAAGCAACTTCCATCCTCCCTTTTCCTTGCTCCAAATTAGTAAAATATGGAGTTTTACATTTCCAGGTACATTTTTATCATTGGTTTTTGCATTTAAAGTATGACGAACCAATGCTGTTTTATTCTGAACAATTATTGTTTGGTCGGTTAAATTTATATCCACAAAATCAGATTCTGAAGATAACAGCGAATGCATAAATTCTTGCTTCGTTTGAACCTTTCCACTCGAATGACCATAACTTAAGTCGTTCAAAATTAATTTATCCAAAGCCAAGCTATCCGGCGAAACCATCAATTTGGCAAGTTGGTTTACCGCGTTTTCTACCTCAGCTTTTTGTGCGAAGGTGATATTAGCAATCATTAAAAGGCTGGCAAAAATTAAAAATTTCTTAATCATATCTGGTAGAATTGGGATGATGGCGTAAACTTATCCAAATCGAACTAAAGGAACAAACCAAAGCCGTTATTTTTCAACATAAATTATTTTAATGGGAATTTTAGTTAATTTTCCTCAATTTAATATTGATTTAATTAATGTCATAGAAATTAAGCAAGCCAAATATCTGCTTGTAGAAGTTCCTAAACATAAAATTAATCGACTTAATCTAATTATAATCTCAATAAATGGAACAACCATCTACTTATCACTCATCATCCAAAAAGAAATTTATTTTTATCGGCTTGCTTGTCGTATCTATTGCCGCAATCCTTTTTATTTACTTCAGGCATAAAAAGAAATCAAATGAAGATAACCAGGCTTATGCCAAATACATCGAAGCATACACTTCTGGAACCATTTCTAAAAAGAGTTTTATTCGCGTTCATTTAGCTAATGCCGCAACCGGAATGCAAGATTTAGGCAAGGCAGATTCGCGAGAACTATTTGACTTTTCGCCATCTATTTCCGGTAAAACCTATTGGATTGACCCTCAAACAGTAGAATTTCGTCCGGACGAAAACTTGAAACCTGGTAAAGAATACGAAGCTTCATTTAAGCTATCGGATGTTTCTGCAACTGAAAAAGGTTTGGAAGATTTCGATTTTGAGTTTAAAGTAATCACACCGGGTGTGATGTTGTCACAAAATGGTTTGGTTTCTCAGAACGATACTTCGCTTGATTATATGAAATTAACCGGAGAACTGGCAACCTCCGATGCTGAAGAAACCGCTAAAATTGAAAAAATCATTGAGTTGGATTTCGACCAGAAATTAAAAGTGAAATGGCAACACAACCCTGCTAAAAACACATCGAAATTTACAATTGATAGCATCAAGAAAAAATCAACCGATCAAACTTTAAAAATAAATTGGGATGGAGATGCCATTGATGCCGAACAAAAAGGTGAAGAAGAAATTAGAATTCCGGCTTTAAATAAGTTCGAAATTTTGGATATGAAAGCCATTCAAGGCGAAGAAGACTACGCTCTAGTGCAGTTTTCTGAGCCTATTGGTGTTGGTCAGGATTTAACTGGTATGATTACCTTGGGTAACCTGAGTGATTTGAGGTTTACCATAGATGCGAGTCAGGTAAAAGTTTATGCCACCGAAGAATTAAAAGGCGATTATGCGCTAAATGTAAATAACGGTGTAGAAAACATCAATGGAAAAACTTTAACAGGTGGCAAAACAGCCAACTTGGTTTTTGAAGATAAATTACCATCCGTAACCATCGCTGGTGCCGGAACAATTTTGCCAAATTCGGGTAAATTGGTATTACCTTTCGAGGCCATCAATCTAAAAGCTGTTGATGTTACGGTTATCAAAATTTACGAAAATAACATCCCGCAATTTTTCCAAACCAATAGCTATAAAGACGGAAACGAGTTGCGCCGTGTAGCAAAACCAATATTGCAAAAAACCGTCAGATTAGATGAAGATAAATCGTTAAATCTGCATAAAAAGAACCGTTTTACACTTGATTTAGATAAAATGATTGGTACCGAACCTGGTGCGATGTATCGGGTTACCATCGCTTTCAGACAAGAATACAATGCTTATAACTGTAAAGCCACTGATGAGAAACCTGACGAAGATAATGAAGAAAGCAGCTATTATGGTGAGGATGAAAGTTATGGTGAAAAAATTGATGAAGATGATGATTTCTGGCAAAGTTACAACAATTATTATCCAAATAATTACAGTTGGGATGATAAGGACAATCCATGCACACCATCATTTTACACCAACCAGCGTTGGGCAAGCAGAAACCTAATTGCATCGAATATTGGCTTGGTAGCCAAACGCGGCAATGATAACAGTATGCTCATTGTAGCAACTGATTTATTAACAGCAAAACCCTTGAGCGGAGTCAGTTTAGAATTGTTAGATTTTCAACGTCAAACCATTTTTACTACCAAAACCGATGGAGAAGGCTTCGCTAGATTTGATTTAAAACGCCAGCCATTTTTATTGATTGCCAAGAATGGTTCGGAACGTGGTTATTTAAAATTAGATGATGGAAGTTCACTGCCTTTAAGTCGTTTTGATGTAGGTGGCGATGTAGTGCAAAGTGGGTTAAAAGGATTTATTTATGGCGAACGTGGCGTATGGCGACCAGGCGATAGTTTGTTTGTTTCTTTCGTTTTAGAAGATAAATTAAAGAAACTTCCGGCAAATTATCCGGTTACGATGGAGTTTTATAATCCGAAAGGACAATTATACAAACGCTTAATAAACGGCAAACCTTTAAATGGTTTCTACACTTTTAAAACCGCAACCGAAAGCACCGCTCCTACCGGAAATTGGATGGCCAAAGTAAAAGCTGGTGGTGCCACTTTTACCAAAACTTTGAAGATTGAAACAGTAATGCCCAATCGATTAAAAATTGATTTTAATGTTGGGAACAAGCCTTACTTAACTGCCGGAACCTCGGCCGCTACCCTATCTGCAAAATGGCTGTTTGGTTCGCCAGCGCAAAATTTAAAAGCTAAAGTTGATGTTAACCTCAATACCACTGAAACTAAATTTAAAGGCTTTGAAGGTTACAGTTTCGATAATCCAACGGTTAATTTTGAATCGCAGGTTAAAACTATTTTTGAAGGTACACTAAATGGCGCAGGTAGTGCTCAAGTGAATACAAACCTAAATGAAAACAATACGGCACCTGGAGTTTTAAGAGCGAATTTTACGACCAAAGTTTTCGAGCCGGGTGGTAATTTTAGTATTGATAATTTTAGCATTCCGTACCATGTTTACAATAGCTATTTAGGTGTTCGCCCGGAGAAAGGCGATAAATTAAGTGGCATGCTGGTAACCGGGAAAGACCACAAAATTGAAATTGTAAATGTAAATACTGATGGGAAATTACTTTCGGGCAGTAAAACCGTTCAGGTAGAATTATATAAAACGCAATGGCGTTGGTGGTGGGAACAGGATAATCAGGACACTTATGCAAATTTCACGCAAAACCAATACAATAAGCTGGTAGAAACGCATCAGGTAAGTTTATCGAACGGTAAAGGAAGTTGGAATTTACGTGTAAACGAACCAGAATGGGGACGATATTTAATTTTAGTTCGCGATTTAAATGGCGGTCATGTTACTGGTAAATCTGTTTACGTAGACTGGCCAGGATGGGCACAGCGTGAGCAAGGCGCAAATCCAACGGAGGCATCGATGTTATCTTTTACCGCCAATAAAGAGAAATTTACCGTTGGTGAAGATATCACGTTAACCATTCCAACGGCTAAAAATGGTAGAGCATTGGTTTCGATTGAAAATGGCAGTCGCGTTTTAAAAACTTTCTGGATTGATACCGAAGCCGGACAAACGCAATATAAATTTAAGGCTGAGAAAGAAATGGCGCCGAATGTTTTCGCAAACATTACGCTGTTGCAACCTCATGCACAAACCGTGAACGATTTACCAATCAGAATGTATGGTGCAATTCCAATTTCTGTTGAAGACCCGCAAACGATTTTAAAACCAACCATAAAAATGTTGGATAAAATTAAACCTGAAACCGAAAATACCATTACCGTAGGTGAACAAAACGGCAAGGCCATGACTTATACCATTGCTTTGGTTGATGAAGGATTGTTGGATTTAACTCGTTTTAAAACGCCAGACCCACATGGTGCATTTTATGCCCGCGAGGGATTAGGTGTTAAAACATGGGATTTATTTGATTACGTTTTAGGTGCTTGGGGCGGTAATTTAGAACGAATTTTAAGTATCGGTGGTGATGGTAGCATCAACAAAAATCTTAATCCAGCTAAGGCAAACCGATTTAAAGCGGTTGTAAAATTTATGGGGCCATATACCATTGGTAAAGGCGAAAGTAAAACGCATAAATTTAAATTGCCACAATACATTGGTGCTGTACGGGCGATGGTTATTGCTGGTCAGGATGCTGCTTATGGATTCGCAGAAAAATCCGTTCAGGTGAAAAAACCTCTAATGGTATTGGCAACATTACCTCGAGTAATTGGTCCGGGTGAAACCTTTACATTGCCAGTTACAGTTTTTGCCACAGAGAAAAATTTAAAGAATGTTTCTGTACAACTTCAGGCGAATAATTTGATTGTTCAGGGCACAAATAAACAACAACTTTACTACAAGCAAACTGGCGAGCAGATGGCCTATTTCGAAGTGAAAGCGCCAAATACGGTTGGTATTGCCAAAGTGAAGGTGATTGCGCAAAGTGGTGGGGAACGAACAGATTACGATGTAGAAATGGACATTCGAAATCCAAATCCTTACATTATAAATGTGGTTTCTGCAACGATTCAACCCGGACAAAAATGGGCTATAAATTATGCACCTATCGGGATGAATGGTACAAATTCAGGAACGTTAGAGGTGTCGTCTATCCCATCGATTAACCTTAAAAAACGTTTGAGTTACCTAATTCAATACCCACATGGATGTATCGAACAAACTACCTCAGGCATTTTTCCTCAATTGTATTTGGATAGACTAAGTCCGCTAAGTGAGCAACAAAAAGCCATGACGGAGAAAAACATCAAAGCCGGAATTACCCGAATTAAGGGTTTCCAGACTACTGATGGAGGCTTATCTTATTGGCCAGGAGATGCAAATGCAGATGAATGGGGAAGTAATTATGGTGGTCACTTTTTAGTGGAAGCACAAAACGCAGGTTATACTTTACCTGTTGGACTATTGGACGAACTGTTGCGTTTCCAAAAAGCCAAAGCTGCAAATTGGGCACCAAACAGTAATAATTTTTATGGTGGCGATTTATCTCAAGCTTATCGTTTATATATGCTTGCCCTGGCTAAAAAACCAGAAATGGCAGCGATGAACAGATTGAAAGCTTTTGAGTATTTGTCGGTTTCTGCAAAATGGCGTTTGGCCGCTGCATATAAGTTAGCCGGCCAAAACGATGTGGCGCAAAATATGATTCGCGGATTGGACACTTCAATAAAACCTTACAAACAACTCGGCGGAACGTATGGTTCTGATGTACGTGATGAGGCGATGATTTTAGAAACGTTAACGTTACTCGGACAGAAAGCTAAGGCAGCAAGTTTATTGCAACCTTTGGCTGCTAAATTAGGTGAAAACACTTGGTACAGCACCCAAACTACGGCTTACAGTTTATTGGCTATTGCGAAGTTCTGTGGAACCAATCAATCATCGAATAAGTTGCAGTATCAATATGTGTTAGATGGGAAATCTGCACCTGTAAATTCTGGTCAGTACATCAACAGTACGGCTGTCAGCTTTAAAGGAAACACAGCATCGATAACCAATAAAGGCAATAATGTATTGTTTGTTCGTTTGGTTTTGGAAGGTCAACCTGTTGCGGGCCAGAATAATTTCTTACCTAACCGACCTGATGTTTTGGATATGAACGTGGTTTACAAACGCTTAAACGGCACAGCTTTAGACCCAACGACTTTAAAACAGGGAACTGATTTTTATGCAGAGGTTACGGTAAAAAATCCAGGCCGAATGGGCTATTACGAACAGATGGCACTTACCCAAATTTTCCCTTCGGGATGGGAAATTATCAACACACGAGTAAACGATAATCAGAGTATTTTGGCATCATCGCCTTTTACCTACCAGGATATTCGTGATGACAGGGTTTTCACCTATTTCAATATTCGTGAAAATGAAAGTCTGGTTTATAAGGTTCTACTAAATGCCTCATATTTAGGAAAATATTATCTATCGGCGGTTCAATGTGAGGCGATGTATAACAATGATATTTCTGCTACGCAGAATGGAAAATGGGTTCAGGTGGTGAAGTAGGTTGATGAGGTTTACATCGTAGCGAAATAAATAAACTTTGAATTTCAAACCTCATAGGTTTTAAAAACCTATGAGGTTTATTGTTATAAAATAAATGAAAAAAATTCCCAAAGCATATTTCCTTTCAGATATCATCTGTATCTCATTGCTTTTGGTGTTTTTATTTCTACTTCCGGCTAAACTCTTCAAATCGCCAACTTCATTTGTAATCGAGGCCAGTAACGGAAATTTGTTAAGTGCAGCTATCGCAAGTGATGGACAATGGCGGTTTCCTGTCGCCGATTCTGTTCCGTTGAAATTTAAGGATTGCATTATTGCTTTTGAAGATAAGCGATTTTACAGCCATTTCGGGGTAGATTTTTTAGCCATGAGCAGGGCGATGCGTCAAAACTTTAAAGCTAAAAGTGTGGTGAGTGGCGGCAGCACCTTAACCATGCAAGTGATTCGTTTATCCAGAAAGAAAGATAGAACAGTTTGGCAAAAATTATACGAAATCATTCTAGCTTTCAGGTTAGAACTAAAATATTCGAAAGAAGAAATTATTGGTCTGTACGCAGCAAACGCACCTTTTGGAAGTAATGTTGTAGGTTTAGAAGCAGCAAGCTGGCGCTATTATGGCAGAGATGCCAAAACACTTTCTTGGGGAGAGATGGCAACTTTAGCCGTTCTACCAAACAGCCCATCGCTGGTTCATCCCGGAAAAAATTCAGCGAGATTAATTAAAAAGCGAAACGATTTATTGGATAAATTAGCAAAGCTAAAATACATCGACCAAAGTACAGCCAACTTGGCTAAGCTCGAACCTGTTCCAGGCAAACCGCTACCCTTGCCGCAAAATGCGCCACATTTATTAAATCGCTTTAAGCAAGAAAGAGCTAGTTTAGAAATCAATTCTACAAGAATAACTTCCACTTTGAATGAAGATGTTCAACTCAAGATAAACACTATTTTAAAGCGATACAATAACCGTTACAGAGCCAACGATATTAATAACATATCGGCTTTGGTTTTAAATGCCAGAACCGGAGATGTCGTAAGTTATGTCGGAAATATATATCAACCTGAAAATGCAGATTTACAAAGCCATGTTGATATGATAAAGGCGCCTCGAAGTCCGGGAAGTACGTTAAAACCCTTGCTTTATGCCAGTATGCTGAACGATGGATTTATTTTGCCGCATACTTTGATTCCTGATGTGCCCACACAAATTGCAGGATATTCCCCACAAAATTATGATTTGGGCTATGATGGTGCAATTGCTGCTGATAAAGCTTTGAGTCGCTCGTTAAATATTCCTGCCGTTAAGATGTTGCAGCAGTACAAATACGAACGGTTTTACGATAAATTGAAAAAACTGGGTATTGGGACGCTCAACCAACCTGCAGACCATTATGGCTTATCTTTGATATTAGGTGGAAGTGAAGTTACGATGTGGGATTTAGCCAATACGTACATGAGCATGGTGCGTACCTTGAACCATTTTAATACCTACAAAGGTTTATACAATCCGGCAGATTACAATCAAGCCACATATTATAAAACTGATAGGAAAGATGAAAAGGATTATCAACGCAATTCCTTTTTAGACCATGGTGCTATCTGGGCTACTTTTAATGCCATGGAAGAAGTAATGCGTCCGGGTGATGAAGGTTTGTGGGAACAGTTTTCATCATCGCAAAGAGTGGCCTGGAAAACCGGAACGAGTTTTGGTTTCCGAGATGCTTGGGCGGTGGGTTTGACACCGAATTATGTAGTTTGTGTTTGGGTTGGCAATGCCGATGGAGAAGGCCGACCAGGTTTGGTTGGTATTGAGGCAGCTGCCCCTGTCCTATTTGACATTTTTAGATTGCTCCCCAACGGCAAGTGGTTTGAAACGCCAAAAACTAAGCTAAAGAAAATTAAGGTTTGTAAACAAAGTGGCTACAAGGCAGGCGATTCTTGTCCCGATGTAGTAGATGAGTTGGCGCCCACAGCTGGCGAAAAAACTGTGGTTTGTCCGTTTCATAAGACAATTCATTTGGATAGAACTGGCATTTACCGCGTAACGGACCAATGCGAGAGCGTAACCAATATGCAACATAAAAGTTGGTTCATTTTACCACCGGCGATGGAATACTATTATAAAATTAAAAATAGTGATTATAAAACCTTGCCTCCCTTTAAAGCTGGTTGCGATGTTTCTGGTGGCAATAGCGTAATGGAATTGATTTATCCAAAAAATGGAGCAACGGTTTACATTCCTTTAGAATTAGATGGCACACGAGGCAAAATTGTTTTAAATGCAGCACACAGGAATCAAAGCTCAAAAATTTATTGGCATATTGATAATGAGTATGTTGCCACAACTACGAATTACCATCAATTGGCAATTAGTCCGCCACCTGGAAAACATACATTAACGCTCGTTGATGAAAACGGAGAAAGACTAGTGCAAACTTTTACGGTATTGGATAAAGAGAAGAAAGGGATTTGAGGTAGAAGATACTTGAAGGAAATACCTACAAAAAATCTTTATCCGTCAGTTGAAACTGACGGTGATGAAATGCAAATCGCTTAACCAACATAATATCCTGAATCATCAACCTAAAGTATAGCATCTTTATCTGTCAGTTGAAACTGACGGCAATGAAATGCAAATTGCTTAACACGCATCGCATTTCATTGCCGTTGACTTTAGTCAACGGAAAATAAAAATTAATGCAAAAAGCTTAGAAAATTGGATTTTATATAATTTTAACTTTTTGATGGATATTTTCATTGCTGTCAGTTGAAACTGACGGCGATGAAATGCAAATTCCTTTACAAGTATCGCATTTCATTGCCGTTGACTTTAGTCAACGGAAAACTAAAATTAATGCAAAAAGCTTAGAAAATTGGATTTTATATAATTTTAACTTTTGATGAATATTTTCATTGACTTTAATCAGAAAATATTTACAGTATCCTAAGTTATTTAAACCTGATATAAGTGGAAATCCTTTTTGGTTCAGTTCCTAATCATCTCTTACTGCCAATCAAAACAAAAAGATTGCAACGTTAGTAGGACTGCACTAACCGATTAACACAGAACATTGATTTCCAAAAGAAAATAAAAATCATTTAACAAAGAATATATCTAAATTTCCGTTTGTTTCACCACCAATTCTCTAGTAATTGTTCCATAAACGATGAGGTATTGCGCAATCATGTAGCTAGCCATAATTAACACACCTGCTTGAGGAATTGGTTGGCCGAACTTATTAACCGCCAAAACACTATCAGATAAAAGGAAAAATAGAGACCCAAAAAGTATCAATTTAAAACTGAAAATATTTACTTTACCATAACGGTTAACGGCCATTATTGCCATAAATGTGATGATGATGGCGTACATTAAAACAGGAAATTGCATGGCACCCAAATTTGGCTGCAGGTAAAAAAACAAACCCGAACAGAAGATGGCAAAAGCACCAATTGCCCATAAAAAGAAAGGATTTTTATAATTGGGATTAGATTTATGGTCGAGGATAAATGCCCTGACGTAAAAAATGTGACAGAGCAAAAATGCAATTAAACCGAATATAAAAAAATTTGGTCTGCCAGATTGCAACATCAAAAAAACATCGCCAATTAAACCAAAAACTAAACCTGTAAATATGCGTTTGTGAAACCTTCCCTTAAGATTTGTGCTGCTGTAAAGCCAAACCAATAAAGTGATAACAATAAGTGGTTTTGAAAAATTACGAAGTGGAATATTACCTATCGTTTCTGCATAGAGTTGAACGATAAATATAAGCGCAAAAATTGAGGCAAATAGTTTAGTTTTCATTGGTAACGGGATTTGCTTTCTGCAAACTGAGGAACCAAATTACGGATATTAACTGTATGCCTGCAAATATTACTTGATAACCAATTGGGAATTTTAAAATCAAAACCAATAAAAAACCTAGTATTAATCTACCATATTCGAATTTTACCAGCCATTTTTTTTGCTCCAATAATGCGCCACAACTTATTAAAGTGAGCATCGTGAATGATGTTCCTGAAAATAAGGCGGCAATTTCCATTTTGGCATAAGAAAATAAAATGAGCGAACCAGCCCCCAAAGCAATAGCAAACTGTACCAAAACGTACCCTGTTAATTTATTCTGATAGCTAGGATTATACTTTTTATAAACAGCTGCATTTATTTCTGGTGCCAGTTGAAAACCACCCAAATGAGCCGGAAACCAACCTGGCGGCTTTAAAAACACCTTTAACTTGTCACTAAATTTCGGAGATTGCTTGGCAGTTTTCACCAAATCATCCCAATAATGAAGGTTTGCCCAAACCGGATTCCAGCTGGCTAGAGGTTTCGTGATGCCGTAATAAACCTCCTCTTCTTCCTTTTGAAAAGTTCCGAAAAATCTATCCCAAATAATTAGCGTGCCAGCATGATTTTTATCGATGTATTTTGGATTTGAACCATGGTGAACCCGATGGTGTGAAGGCGTATTCAAAATATATTCTAAAAAACCCATCGATTTTATGGCTCGGGTATGAATCCAAAATTGATATAAAGTATTAAAAGAACTCAAGGTTAAAAACATAATCGGGTCGAAACCAACGAGCGCCAAGGGCAGGTAAAAAACCCAGCTAAACCAACCCTGAAACCAACTTTGGCGCAATGCAACAGTTAAATTGTATTCTTCTGATTGATGATGGACAATATGTGCTGCCCAAAGCGCATTTACCTGGTGGCTCATTCGGTGAAACCAGTAATAGAAAAAATCTACACCGATAAATAGGATAATCCAAACCCAAATGGATTTTGGCATTTCGAAAAGTCGCCAATGTTCAAAAATATACTTATAACCAAAAAACAATGCCGTTTTCATAAAAATGCCAGTAAGCTGCTGCCCTATCCCCTGACTTAAATTTGAAATACTATCGTTTAACCTATAATAATCAAGTTTTTTATAAAAGTTATAGGCAAGTTCAATCCCGATAAGGATAAAAAATACGGGTACAGATAACGCAATGTAATCTACCTTCATGGAAAAAAATATTTGGTTAGAAATATCAGATTACAATTTAGAAAAAAAACTGCTAAGCTGAAACATTATGTGTCTGATTTTGTATTAGCAGTATTAAATAATAAAATAACAGAAATAAATTTGAAAAGAGTACTTATTGTTGATGATGACCCAGATATTTTAGAGGTTTTTCAGCTTGCATTAGAAAATGAACATTACACTGTTTACCCATTATTATCGCCTAGATTTATTTTCAAAACCATTAAAGAATTTAACCCCGATTTAATAATTTTAGATATCATGTTAAACGGAATGGATGGTAGAGCAGTATTCAAACAATTGCGTTCCAATCCCGATACCGAACAAATACCTGTAATCATGGCATCTGCACGCTATGATGAGACGTATATTAATGCTCAAAAATATCATCCTGATGATTATTTAGAAAAGCCATTTAACATTGCGTTGATGTTGCAAAAAGTAAATAGATTAACATTAAATTAATAAAATATAAAAATATGAAACTAAAATTACTTACTCCGATAGCCATGCTACTAGTTGGATTAGCGATGCAAACAAAAGCTCAAACCGGGCGACCAGATAAACTATATTCTATGAGTGGTATTGGTTTTGCTTTTCCGATGGGCGAAACCGCAGATTATCTTAAGCCAAAATTTTCTACATCATTGGGTATAAATTTAGGTTTGGGTGATGGTGGTTTATTCCTGTATCCAAAAGTTAGCTTACATGCTTTCGAGTTTAACCAAATTACACCCGATGCAGGTTACACGTATACTTTGCAAAAAGGGCGTGCTACTACGTACTTGTTAAATGTTGCTTTAGGATACCGAAAAATTGTTAATAAATGGGCTTTCTATGGTTTCGCTGGTGCTGGTGGAGGTTTTGTTCTAACGCCACAAGCGGGTGTTAATGCACAAACACTACAAGTTACCATGGATAATAAAACCAATGGAATGGGTATTTTTGAAGGTGGTGGTGGAATTGAATACAATATTGGCGGTGCTAATCTATTTGTAGAAGCAAGCTATATGTATGGTTTTACGAAAATTCAAAATAGGGTTTTCAATACGGTTCCAATTTCAATTGGCATTAAACCAAATTTGAGTAAATTATTAAGCAAGCTTTAATTATTCAAATCATAAAAAATGAGGGCGACAACGTTAATACGTTAGTCGCCTTTTTTTGTTTAAAAGCTTAAATGTTAAAAGAATAAAAATTTGAAGTAAAAAAAACGTTCATCTTCATTGGAAAGAACGAATTTGAAACGAAATAAGAAAAATCGATACGATAAATAATTTATTGAGAACATTTTTATTACTAATTATTTTAGCATAGATTTGTATTCAAATTAATTAAATGTTATACGCAGTTGTAGATATAGAAACCACCGGCGGCCATGCTTCGGCAAATGGTATAACCGAAGTTGCCATAAATATTCACGATGGTAATGAAGTCGTGGAGCGGTATTCTACTTTAATTAATCCTTTAATTAACATTCCTATTCACATTACTGCTTTAACAGGCATTGATAATGAAATGGTGAAATCTGCACCAACATTTGCCGATGTTGCTTTGCAAATTTATCAGTTATTAAATGGTAAAGTATTTGTAGCCCATAATGTTAACTTCGATTATTCTTTTTTAAAACATCATTTAGCTGCTGCAGGTTACGATTTACAATGTAAAAAACTTTGCACGGTTAGAATGAGCCGAAAGGTTTTTCCGGGGAAGGTTTCATACAGCTTAGGAAAATTATGTAGTTCGCTTCAAATTCCACTACAAAACAGGCACCGTGCCGCAGGCGATGCCGATGCAACAAGCTTACTTTTCAATCTGCTACTACAACATGATGTTGATGGAGTGATTTTTGAAATGCTAAAAAAAACATCAAAAGAACAAGTTCTACCGCCACATTTAGACAAAGCAGCGGTTATCAGATTACCAAATCAACCTGGGGTTTATTATTTTAAAGATAATAAAGGCAAAATTATTTATGTTGGAAAAGCAAAAGATTTAAAGAAACGGGTTACAAGTCATTTTACAGGTAATAAACCAAACAGGCAGCGTCAGGATTTTTTGAAAAACATTCACAATATAGATTATGTAGTTTGTGGAACAGAATTGATGGCATTAATTTTAGAAGCCAATGAAATAAAACGACTGTGGCCAGAAAACAATCGTGCTATGAAGCGCTACGAACATAAATATGATTTATGTGTGTTTGAAGGTCAGAATGGTTATTTACGCCTGGCCATTGATAAGCATAAAACGAACAACAAGCCTTTACAAAGTTTTAATAACTTGCTAGAAGGCTATAATTTTTTAAACCACTTAATCAACACTTATCAGCTTTGCGCTAAACTATGCTACCTGCAAAAAGCAGCAACCAAATGTATGGCACATGAAAACGGACAATGTTTTGGCGCCTGTAGTGGGATTGAAACCGTAGCAATTTACAACAAACGTTTAAACGCAGCACTCGAGGATATACAAAACATGCAACCTAGTTTTGCATTGGTTGATGAAGGTAGAAAAGATGAAGAATTAAGTTGTCTTGTTGTAGAAAAGGGAAAATTTTATGGCATGGGCTATTTTACAGATAAAAACTATTTAGACGATGGTTTCGAACCGTTTAAAGAGAACCTATCTACTTATCAATCAAACAGCTATATTTTGAATTTGATTTTGAATCACGCCGAGCAACATCCCCAGAAATTATATAAATTATAGCCATGTTAACGGTTGAAGAATTTAAAAAACTGGCACTTTCGTTTGAGAATGCTACGGAGGAACCTCACTTTGAAAAGGCGTCATTCAGGGTAAATAAAAAGATTTTTGCTACGTTAAATAGCTCAAAATGTGCCATATCATTAAAGCTTACACCTGTAGATCAGTCGGTATTTTGCAGTTTTGATTCTGAAAACATATACCAGGCAAATGGCCCATGGGGTAAGCAAGGATGGACAATTTTCGAATTTAATAAGTTAAAAGAAGATTTAATTGAAGATGCATTAACATTATCTTATTGTAATGTGGCACCGAAAAACTTAGCTTTAAAATACTTGAAGTGATTAAAAACCGTATTTAATTTAATGATATGGCTATATTTACTTTTATAAAATTAATATCATGACAAAAACACTTTGGATAAATCTACCAGTTGAAGATGTAAATAAATCGAAAGAATTTTTTACCAAAATTGGCTTCACTCCTAACACGCAATATGGTGCTAATGAAGATTCTGCATCTTTTATAGTTGGCGAAAATGGCTTAATCATTATGCTTTTTAAAAAGTCAGTATATGAATCATTCGCGGGTACATCAGTTTCTGAAAAATCATCAGGCGCTGAAGTATTATTTTCTATAGATGCTGAAAGCGCTGAAGATGTTGATGAAATAGCTAAAAAAGTTGTAGAAGCTGGAGGCTCGATATACGGACAACCAGGTTACAAAGATGGCTGGATGTATGGATGTGGTTTTATTGATTTAGACGGACAACGATGGAATATTCTTTATATGGATTTAAGTAAAATGCCATTAGGATAATTCAGATAGTGTTCCGCTAATTGTTTCCATGTATTTAAGGACCAAATGAGGCTGTATCATAACTACGAAATGTCATGATCCTCTCGAAGGATTTGCAAAACTGCCTTTAGGTATTTCGATGCTTGACAAGCTCAGCACAGGCTTAGCTTAACGTGACAAGATTCCAAGAGAAATTGATTTATGATACAGACTCATCTGAATAAAAAATCTTAAAATAAGTAATAACTTTTTTAAAGAATATTAAACTGAGTTCGATTATTAATTTTCCTTACAATTACCGCTAAACTACTTTTCCTTAATTTACGTCACCCTGAATTTATTTCAGGGTCTTATTTGCAAGAAAGATGCTGAAATAAATTCAGCAAGACGTGTCGTAAAAGTATTAATGTGATAAAACAGCAAAATATTAAGTTTAAGAATCGAATTCAGATTATTAACATTAAACTTCATCCAAAGCACTCTTAATTGAACTATAGACATAATCTAAATCTTCATTACTAATTATGTATGGTGGAAGTATATAGATGATGTTTCCAAGTGGCCTCAATATAATTCCTTTATCTAAAAAATAATTATATAGTAGATTTCGAAGGTTGCTTAGATAGGATGTTTCATTTCCGGTTTCCCACTCAATAGCTATAATTGTTCCGGTTTGGCGAATTGCCTTAACTTTATTGTGCGATTTAATCTCTTTTAAAAACACAGCATGCTTCGCCTCTATTCTTTTTATGTTCTGTAATGTTTCATCTTTTAATAAGATATCTAAACTTGCTAAAGATGCCACACATGCAATAGGATTTGCAGTGAATGAATGTCCGTGATAAAGCGTTTTTAGTTTATCATCACTTAAAAAAGCTTCGAAAATTTCATTTGTGCAGGTAGTAACACCCAAAGGCATCGTCCCACCGGTTAAGCCTTTACTTAAGCAAAATATATCAGGTTTATTTTTTAATTTTTCGCAGGCAAAATAAGTTCCTGTTCTACCAAAGCCTGTCATCACTTCATCGGCAATGGTTAAAATATTTGATGCTTTACAAGTAGAAATCAGTTCGTCAAGATATTTGGCTTCGTACATCAGCATACCTGCAGAGCCTAAAATTAATGGTTCAAAAATGAAACAAGCAGCTTCCGATTTTAGTTCTGATATTTGTTTTTTGATGCTTTCGATATTATCTGCATTGGGTAAAGCAATAAATTCTACATCAAATAATAAACTATTAAAAGCATCGGTAAAAATGCTACGACCACTAACCGACATGGCACCAAATGTATCGCCATGATAGGCATTTTTAAAAGCCAGTATTTTGGTTTTGGGTGTTTGTTTATTATCCCAATATTGCAAACACATTTTCAACGCTACTTCAACAGCTGTAGAACCATTATCCGTATAAAAAACCTTTTCTTGCTTACCTGGCAAAAGCGGTAACAATCTTTCTGCAAGCAAAACAGCAGGCTCATGCGTAAAGCCGGCAAAAATAACATGCTCTAAAAGATTTAACTGCTCTGAAACCTTTTGTGCGATATGTGGATGAGCGTGACCATGAATATTTACCCACCAGGATGATACTGCATCGATATATTTATTACCATTTTCATCAAAAACATAAACGCCTTCGCCTCTAACAATTGGTATGTGCGGCAAAGCATTTTTCATCTGAGTATATGGATGCCAGATTACTTTTTTATCTCTTTCTACTAAATTCATACTGCCTCTATTTCTTTTACTGGCATTATTTTTTCCTTAAATAATAACCAGATGATATAAATTAATAAAATAATGGTACAAATTGCTGAGCCTTCTATACCAAATGTTCCACCAGAAAACATAGGGTTACCAATTGGTTTAGCAGCCAACAAACCAGATTGGGCTAAACCACTAACCTTAAATCCTAATAAGTTTCCTTGGGTAAAGTTCCAAGCAAAATGGATACCTACCGCCCACCAGATATTTCCTTTTTGCAAAGTTATAATTGAAAATAAAATGCCACATAAAGTGATATTTATCATCGCCAATGCAGAAAAACCAGGGTTTGTAAAATGAATTAAACCAAATAAAATACCATTACTTAATACCGTAACCGGGATAAGATAGCGTTCTGCGAAAACAACTAAAGGAAAACTTCTGAAGGTGAATTCTTCAAACACACCAACCAAAATAAAGAACAACAAATAACCTGCAATATTTAAGGGCAATATTCTTGTCGCTGTAAATTGTACAGAATTTAAGAAATACATAATGGTTGCGCAAAGCAGGATTAGCAAAAAACCAATAATACTTCCCTTTAAAAATGGGATTAAGGTATTCATCTTTATAAATATCGTGGAGAAATTTCTGTTTGGATAAATATGAAAAATCATCAATAAAGCACCAATAACAATCAATATTGCTGCAGCTTCAAAAATAAGCTGACTAAATAAATTATTCGAAAATTTAAAAATTTCGAACTGGAAGATGATGCTAAACGGAACTGACCAAAGAAAAATGAAGAAAATAAATAAAACAACCCGTAAAATAGGTTTAAGGTAATAAAGAAATTTATTTTCCATCAACTGCAAATTTTTCCTTTAACAGCCCTGCTACAGTTTTATCTGTTTTGAAGGTGATGGTGTCGATTGATAAATCGTTTATATTTACCCATCTAAAGGCTTGCAATATTTCTCCATCACCATCGAAGTCGTAAATTTTGGTTTTGAAAGCAAGCTGAAGAGGTGCTTTCTCTTTTACTAAGTAATACACACTTATTACCTGGCTATCATTGAACGATGATTTTTCAAAAAAATCAGTAGTATAAAAGTGAGCAATTACATCAATTTCGGCATTACACTCTTCAACAAATTCACGCTTTAAACCATCAATTAAACCTTCTCCAAACTCTAACCCGCCACCAGGAAACTTGCTAAAGCGAAAGCCATATTCTTGCTCATCACTTACTAAAACCTCATTATGCTGATTGATTAGCAAACCATAAACCCTAACATTAAAGTAGCTCATTCTCGAAATGTTTTTTGTTTTTGATTACGATATCTGGTGTCCAAACTATCTCCTTTTTAAATGCTTCTGACCTTACCGGGCAATCGCTCATATGGCAGTAGTTGCAACATTCTGGTAAACAAGGGTCGGCATGAATAAAGAGTTCAGCTTTTCTAAAGCCACTTTTATTAATCAATTCATCAATTTGAGAAATCTCTTTGTGCACCTTTGTTAAATCAAAATAATAAGGCAAAGTTACATGGCAATCGATATGAAATTCGGGTCCATATTGTTGTGTACGTAAGTTGTGAACATCAATCCATGGCTTGTGGCGATTCTTTTGTAAAACATCCACAACCTCTTCAACCAAGGTAAAATCGCTTTCATCCATTAAACCACCAACAGAACCTCGGGTTAATTTATAACCAGAATACACAATGTAAAAACCAACTAGAACAGATAGCAAACTATCAAACCAAATAATATTTGTAAGCTGTATTAAAATCAAACCAATAACTATTGCCGCACTGGTATAAGTATCAGTTAAAAGATGCTTTCCATCCGCCTGAAGTGTCACAGAATGCTCCGCCTTACCCACATTAATCAGGTATAAGCCAACAATCATATTGATAAGTCCGGTTATGCCAATAATTAAAGTACCTTCTAATAATTGACCAACCGCATGAGGGTAAATTAAATTATAAGAAGATTTGAAAATGATGATTACTCCCGCTAGTAAAATAAGAATACCCTCTACAAAAACAGAAAAGAATTCTACCTTACCATGCCCGTAAGGATGATTTTCATCTCTTGGCTGCGTACTAAGATATATGCTGTAAAATGCAAAACTTCCTGCAATTACATTAACAATACTTTCTGCGGCATCGGTTAAAATTGCATTTGAGCCAGTTATAAAATATGCTACAAATTTTGCAAGCATTAATACAACACTTACTACTAAAGAAATTACAATTGCTCGCTTTTTAACAGTCACAAGGATTTTTTTTCAAAAATACGGTTATGGAATAAAATAAATGATAAAAACTATACCTTTTTTAGTGCAGAATAATATTTGGTTTATATATTTGCGCTCAAAGTAATTAACCATGAGCACCTTATCTAAAAGAATCAACAATCTATCAGAATCTGCAACCCTTAAAATGACCAAACTTGGTCGTGACTTAGCATCAAAAGGGATAAATATTATAAGTTTAAGCGTAGGTGAACCTGATTTTAATACTCCAAAACATGTAAAAGATGCAGCGAAAAAAGCGTTAGATGATAATTTTACACGTTACTCTCCGGTTCCGGGATATCCTGATTTACGCCAAGCCATTGTTAATAAACTAAAAACAGAAAATAATCTAGACTATGATATTTCTCAAATTGTAGTTTCTACGGGAGCAAAACAATCTCTATCAAACGTAATTCTGACACTTATCGATCCTGATGATGAAGTTATAATCCCAACTCCGTATTGGGTTTCATATTCGGAAATGGTGGTTTTAGCAGAAGGTAAATCTGTTTTTATTGATACAGATATCGAAAGCAATTTTAAAATTACACCAGAACAATTAGAGGCTGCAATAACACCGAAATCAAAATTGTTTATGTTTTCATCGCCTTGTAATCCAACAGGTTCGGTTTACAGCAGAGAGGAATTGGATGCGTTGGTAAAGGTTTTTGAGAAACATCCAAATATCTATATCCTATCGGATGAAATTTATGAACACATTAATTTCGTTGATAAACATGAATCTATTGCTCAATTTGAAAGCATTAAGGATCGAGTAATTGTAGTAAATGGTTTTTCAAAAGCATTTGCAATGACCGGTTGGAGGTTAGGCTACATCGCAGCAAACAAAGAAATTGCGGCTGCAAATGATAAGTTACAAGGACAAACAACATCTGGAACTTGTTCTATTGCGCAAAGAGCAGGAATTGTTGCTTATGAGCAAGGTTTAGAAAGCGTTTTAGAAATGAAAGAAGCATTTCTACGTCGTAGAGAATTGGTTTACAATCTTTTAAATGAAATCCCAGGTGTAAAAACAAATCTTCCTGATGGAGCTTTTTATTTCTTCCCTGAAATCAGTTCTTTTTTTGGTAAGAAAGATGCTGATGGAAACGTGATCAAAGATTCGTCTGATTTAGCACTTTACCTTTTAAATGTCGGTCATGTTGCTACAGTTGGTGGCGATTCTTTTGGCAACAACAACTATATCCGTTTATCTTATGCCGCATCTGATGAAAGTTTGATTGAAGCTTTAAGACGAATAAAAGAAGCATTAGGTAAATTGATGTAAGAGATTTAATGCAATAAAAAAATCCCTCGTTAATTAAAATTAGCGAGGGATTTTTTGTTTTCACAATTAAGAAAGTAAAAATGGCTTTATTAAGCGGGTAAAATTGTTAATTTTGTTGGTATCTCATCCCATCCTATTAATGATAAAATCCTTTACAAGCAAAGTCCATAAATTTAGCACTAATTTAAGTATCTACAGACTTCTGAAACTGATATGGGCTGGCTCAAAACAGTGGTCCGTCATTTCTATCTTTTTTATTGCTTTAGAAAGTGGATTATTTTTTTCTTCATTATACTTCCTCAAAATACTTATTGATACCATTTCAAAACACGGAATTACAGATATTAAAAATGAGCCTGAAGTAATAAAATACATTATTCTTTCAACCATATCAGCTATTCTTTTCACTTCAGTAAAGTCTATTTCTGGATATATTACGGAAAAACAATCGGGAAAAGTTGCCGAGCATATTGATGAAAAGATACACAATTGCGCTATTGAGCTCGATTTATCGTTTTACGAAAGTCCTAATTATTTTGACATATTAAAAAGGGCAAGAGACATGGCTACCGACCGTCCAAATATTATTGTTTTTACTATAGTTGATATTGCAAAAAACTTTATTAGTTTAATATTAATAGCATCATTGCTGGTGTCTATCGATTGGAGACTTTTTCCGATACTAGCGCTTTTTGTTGTACCTACATTGTGGGTTAGAATAAATTTTGCGGATAGCCAGAATGTTTTAAGACTTTCTCAAACCGCATTTGAGCGAAAATCCAATTACTTAAGCACACTACTAACATCCGATGTGCACGCAAAAGAAGTAAGAAGTTTCGGCCTTGGAAATCATTTAAAAAAATTATACGTTGATATCAGGCTTTTATTATTAAATGGCAGACTTAAAATAAGTAAACAGAAAACTTATCAGGAGCTAATCACTTCAACCATTGCAACTATGGGTTTCTTTGCTTGCGTAGCTTATATAGCCATTGGAAGCATTCACGGGGTTACAAGTGTTGGTGATATAACACTTTTTTTAGTTGCTTTCCCACAGGCATTTAATATAATGCAGAATCTATCAAACAGTATTTCTACACTTTATCACAATAACGTTTTTGTAAAAAGTATTTTCGAATTATTTGATTTGAAGAGTAGCCTTAAAGAATATGAAAATCCATTACCAATTCCATCAGATAATGAAATTGATTTAGAATTGAAGAACGTTAGTTTTATTTATCCTCATGCTGAAAAAAATACTCTAACAAATATAAGCCTAAAAATGCCAGCAGGAAAAATAATTGCGGTTGTTGGCAGCAATGGTGCAGGAAAATCAACTTTAATAAAATTACTATGCAGATTATACGACCCAACATCCGGCTCGGTAAATTTAAACCATACAGACATTAAATCTTTTAAAATAGCTGATTATCAAAAACAGATTTGTGCGGTCTTTCAGGATTTTGGAAAATACAATGTAACTGTTGCAGAAAATATCCGGTTTGGTGACATACATAGTCACCGCGAACAAGTTGATATTGTCGATGCGGCAAAAAATTCAGGCGCAGATATTTTTATAGATAAGTTCCCGCAGAAGTATGAAACAACAATGGGTAGAATATTTGAGGAGGGGCATGAAGTAAGTATTGGGCAGTGGCAAAAATTGGCAATAGCTAGAGCTTTTTATAGTAATTCTCGTTTCGTGGTCCTTGATGAGGCGACTAGCGCTTTAGATGCCCATGCAGAGAAAGAACTATTTGATTCTTTTAGAAAGAGAATTGGAAATAGGGCTGCATTAATTATCAGCCACAGGCAGTCTGCAGTTAAACATGCGGATTATATTTATATGCTTTCTGAAGGGGAGATATCCGAATCCGGAACTCATGAAGAACTTGTGAAGTTAAAAGGCAATTACTATCATTTATTCAATGAGAACCTAACAACGGATTAGCAAATGCAAAAGATTGTTATTGTAAGTACTTGTATTGATGATTGGGGAGGTAGTGAAGAACTTTGGGGAAGAAGCATTCCGTTTTTTCAAAAAGCCGGATTTAAAATAACCGTTGTGAAATCTGTAATGAACAAGGAGCATCCGCAACTCAGAAAACTTTCTGATAGTGGTGTGCATTTAGCTGAATTCGACCGTGAGCAGACAAGGGGTAAAAAAGCAATAAAATTATTAAGAAAATTTGCCAAAGAAATAGCTGTTGCTTTAAAATTTACGCCCTACCAAGGTAAAGATCTAAAATCATTCAGGACCTTATTAAATAAAGAAACCCCAGATTTGGTTATTATATCTCAGGGAATTAATTTCGATGGACTGAATCTTGCTGAACAATGTTTGTTTCTCAAAATTCCTTACGTTATTATTTCTCAAAAAGCTGTAGACTTTTACTGGCCACAGAAAAACGACAGGCACGGCATGTTAAAAACGCTTTTAAATGCCAAAAAAACTTTTTTTGTATCCAAGCATAATTTAAGGTTAACAGAAGAACAATTTGGTCATCGGCTTCCAAATGCCGAAGTAATATTTAACCCTGTTAAATTATCAGGAAATATAATTCCTTATCCCGAATCAAATACAGTTTTTAAATTCGTTTGCCTGGGCAGGCTGTTCTTATTGGATAAAGGACAAGATATTATAATAAGAATTTTATCAGAGCAAAAATGGAAAGAACGCTCGGTTCAAGTTTCTTTTATCGGAAAGGGTGACGACGATGATGCACTGAAAGACCTTGCAAAACTACTTGAAGTAACCAATGTTGAATTTAAAGGGCAGATAGATGATGTAGAAGCAATGTGGGAAGATTATCATGCTCTATTACTCCCTTCACGATGCGAAGGCTTGCCTCTATCAATGGTTGAGGCAATGTCTGCAGGACGGCCAGTAATTATATCTGACGCAGGTGGAAATACCGAACTTGTAGAAGAGGGTGTTACAGGTTTTATCGGATTTCCAAATGAGAAATCTTTTGGAGATGCTATGGAAAGAGCATGGAACACAAAAGATAACTGGGAACAAATAGGAAAAAATGCCGCAAATCAGATTGCTTCGGCAGTGCCTACAAATCCCGAATATGATTTTGCAGTTTCAATGTTCGAAATTTTAAACTATGACTATGCCAAGCTTACATGAAGCTATTGATTTAGCCGTTGACCGGGGGATTAAATATCTTCATCAACATCAATTCCCCAATGGCGAGTTTTGTGGCTACATAAGCTGGGGTGACGATGATATGAATGTGGCTATACATGAAAGCAGCGTTTTCCCTACTTCATTAATTGGCTACTCATTACTTAATTTAAAGCACATATCGGAAGTACAAGAAATACATGAACGTTCTGCCGGATTTCTTCAATATCAATCGATGAGAGGAGGAATTTGGCCACATTTTACTTCTTGGACACCCCTTTACAAAGTTTGTCCGCCTGATGTTGATAATACTTCATGTGCGTCAAAATTATTGCAAGCGCTAAAAAAAGATTATATTCCAAACAGGAATATTTTGCTCCTTAATCGTGCAAAAACAGGGTTATTCTATTCTTGGTACACTTTAAGATTTAATTGGGTATGGGACAAAGATTACTGGTTGCTTTGTTTAAGAGATTTCAAATATCCAATTATGGCATTACTTTTTTGGAAAAACGTTGAAGCAAAAAGATATGATATTGATGCTGTTGTAAATTCAAATGTTCTATTTTATCTTGGTCTGGATAAAGATACAGAGGCAATTGTTCCGTATTTAATCGATGTTATTAGAAATAATAGAGAATCCGAGTGCGATTTATGGTATTTAAATCCATTTACAATCTGGTATTTTTTTTCAAGAAATTTTAAGGTTTTAAAAATTGAATTACAAGCCATCAGGGAACCCATTATTCAACGCATTCTGCATACAACTAAGAAAGACGGTTCATTTGGCGAATCGGTTTTAGATACAGCCTTGGGCATAATTGTGCTTTTAAATCTTGACTATGATATCTCAAATCTAGATAATGCAATAAATTACCTTATTGATGCCCAGGAAAAATATGGGGAATGGCCAAGACGAGCAGTTTATTATGGCGGGCCAAAAAAATTACAGTGTTACGGATCTGAAGAGTTGACAACAGGTTTTTGCCTTGAAGCTTTATCTCTTTACCAGCAATCGATAAAAAATGAAAGTATTTAAAACCATTAGATCTCAGGAATGGTGGACTTATAAAATTCCACCATTACTTGCCATTGGTTATGCAACGTCAACTTTTTCATCTGTTCCGCTATTCCATAATTCACTACAATTAATTTTAATATTAATTTCTTTAGTAGTTGGGGCCATATATGTAAGCGTAATTAATGATATAACTGATTTAGAAGAAGACATAGCCAGTGGAAAGTCCAATAGAATTCAGCACATTAAACCAAAATTCAGATGGTTAATACCTGCTTCTTGTGTATTAATAGGTATTTTATTTGAATACTTCTTTTATCCTGATTTGCTTTCTTGCAGTCTTTATTTATGTTCATGGATAGTTTTCAGCTTGTATTCAATCAAGCCATTTAGATTTAAAAACAGAGGAATTCTTGGCCTATTAGCAGATGCATGCGGCTCACACGTTTTTACGAGCTTGCTTATGGTGTCTAGTGTTAGTTATATCACAAAACAAGAAATTAATTGGATTTGGTTTTCCTCAGTTGGAGTCTGGGCGCTGTGTTATGGTCTAAGAGGAATTCTTTGGCATCAATTTGCAGATCGTGATAATGATATCAAAGTAAATTTAAATACCTATGCGAGTAAAGTTGAACCAGCTAGCTTTATACTCAAGTCGAGAGTCATTTTTATATTTGAAATAATAGCTTTAATATCAATGTTTTGTCAACTTAATATAATTGCTACATATTTAGGATTAGTAATGTATTTCGTTTTAATTTTTTGTAGATATCTGCTGTATAAAAGCCAGGTTATTTTAATCATAAGTAATAAAATGACCTTTTTTCAAATTCTAATGAGCGATTTTTATCAAATGTTCTTTCCGCTTTCTATTTTAATTTATGCAGTTTTTAATAATTACTCAAATATTATTGTCCTAATTATCCATGTTTTTCTTTTTTATAATCCGATAAAAATAGCCTTATATGACTATCTTAAACTAATAAAGTTATTCTATTTAAAAATAAAAAATTAATAGAAAATTTTACAAAGTTTAAAAATAGTGTGAATATTAAAATTCAACTAATAGCTAATTATAAGGGTTTGCTTAGCTGTTTCCAATTTAGAAATGTTTTTCTTTCACAATTCATATTTAAATTATTTTCTCTTTCAGAAGAAGAGTTATCAAATCGTTGCATTATCCAAGTCCGATAAATTCGTTTCAATTTTTAGTTTCAATTGTATCGTCTTATATTTATCGAGAAAATCATATTACCTTTAGCTGTCATCTCCCTATAACATCATCTAATGAATAATGAAAATTTAGTAACTATAATTATCCCAACATTTAACAGAGCGCCTAAACTTATTGATGCGATCGAAAGTGCTATTAATCAAACATATAAATATAAACAAATTATAGTTATTGATGACGGATCTATTGACGACACTGCAGAACTTGTTAAAAAGTATCCCCAAGTCGAATACCATTATAAAGAAAATGGTGGGCAAGCATCAGCTCGAAATGAAGGGTTAAAATATGCAAAGGGTGAAATTATTGCATCATTAGATTCTGACGACGTTTGGTATCCTGAATTTTTAAACAATTGCATTACAAAATTAGAAGAAGAAAATTTAGACTTTGTTTTTGCTAATTGGGAGCAAGAAAGCCGTATTGGTAATCCATGGGATTTTTTATCTAGCGACCCATTTCTAACCCCCTACTTTGTAAAAGAAAAAGATGGTTGGATAATATTAGAATATAATGAAGTACGTGACTTGTTTATTAAATCATGCCCTTCTCCATCGTCATCTGTAGTTATTAAACGATCATCTATTTTAAATGGCTGGGATGAGGAAATGAATATTGGGGATGATTGGTGTATGTATCTAGAACTTATTTTATCAAGAAAATGTAGGGTTGGTTTTACACTTCAAAAACTGTGGAAAAAACGAATTGACGAAATAAATATTTATGATGGCAGAAAATGGAGTGAGGTATTAGAATTTCTATACATTGCCGATGTTAAGGCCAAAATAATCAAGTTTAAACATTTGCTAACACCCAAAGAGCTTAAAATTTTAGAGGAAAGATATATGGGTGGACTTGTAGAGTTTGCTAAGCACAACTTAATTCGTGAGCTAAACTTTAAATATTCATTCAATTTGTTAGTTAGATCATTTGCAGTTAATATCCCCTTCACTTTAAGAGAAATCCCAAAAGTTTTAATGAAAGGATTACATGGAAAGGTTTTACCAAATCAGAAACTATAAACAATTTCAGAGCAATTAATTTATTAACAACTTTGATTTTATAATGATTTCTAAAGCAGTAATTATTAATTCACACTAACTTCTAATCGCTTCAACAGGATCTAATCTAGACGCTGAATACGCTGGCCAGAAGCCCGATATTGTTCCGATAACAACTGAAATACCAATACCCAAAACAATGTTATCTACACCCAATATAATGTGGAAATCAGTAATGGCACCAATTGCCATGGCCAGTAGAAACACGAGCAACAAGCCAAGTATTCCACCTAAAATACATAATGAAATGGCTTCAAAAATAAATTGAAGCAATATAAAATACCTTTTAGCACCTAAAGATTTTTGTATGCCGATAATATTTGTACGTTCTTTAACAGATACGAACATAATATTGGCGATACTAAAACCACCCACTAGAATAGAAAAACCACCTATAACCCAACCTGCAATGTTTACAACATCAAACATTTTGTTTAGCTGATTAGATAAGATTGTTGTTTTATTTAAGGCAAAGTCATCTTCCTGGTTTGGTCGTAAACGGTGTATAGACCGCATTACACCTTTAAGTTCACTTTCTACTTCTTCTAACGATACATTTTCAGAACCGCGAACCGTTATTTGCGGATTATATCGTTCATTTTGAATATCTAAAATTCCTTTGGCAAAATTTATGGGGATATTTACACTTTTATCCAACGATGTACCAAGCATATCTTCGCCCTCTTTAACAAAAACGCCAATAACCGTAACTCTTCTACCTAAAATTTGAACTTGCTTTCCGACAGGTTCATCCGAACCGAATAAACCTTCGGCAATTTCTGCTCCAATTAAACAAACTGGTGTGCCGTTAGTACTTTCATTATCAGTAAAATATCGACCAGATTGTAATTCAAAGTTCCAGGTTTTGTTAAAATCTTGTGAAGCTGCCGAAACGGAAATCCCTTCTACCGAACCGCTTCTGTATTTGATTGTTCTGTTGCCGGTAGAAATTTCGAATGTTATCCCATCTGCATTTTCCATCCGTTCTCTTAACGTTTCAAAATCTCTTATTGATGGTTCCGGACGGTTAGCGTATTTCCACCAAGGATAATTATCACCAAAACTCCATGGCCATTTTTGAATATAAATTGTGTTCGAACCTAATTTATCTACACTCGCTTGCAGCTTTCCTCTAAATGTATCAACACCAGAGAAAACAAAAATGATTACAAAAATACCAATGGTTATCGCTAAAAGAGATAACATTGTACGTAATTTGTTTTGGCGCAATGCATCAAATGCAAAACGAAAACTCTCGCCGATTAGCCTGAAAATTATCATAATTGAGGTTTAGACAATAAGTTGTTAAAAAGGTTACAGCTTATATTCAAAACTAAATAATTTTATACCAACAAATCATTAATCCTTGACAAATACCAATTTTTATAATAAAATAATTAATTAAAACATAATTTCGCACAAATGCGTTGCTTAATATAACAAAAAGAAAAATTTAATTCGTATTTTTGCACCTCAAAAAATTCATCAAGAATGAAATTATCACAATTCAAATTTAATTTACCAGAGTCATTAATTGCCAACAATCCTGCTGAACAACGCGATGAAGCACGTTTAATGGTTTTGCATAAAGACAGCGGCAAAATTGAGCATAAAATTTTTAAAGACGTTTTAGGTTATTTTGACGACAAAGACGTAATGATATTAAATAACACCAAAGTTTTTCCAGCCCGTTTATACGGAAATAAGGAAAAAACAGGTGCTACCATCGAGGTTTTCTTACTTCGAGAATTGAATAAAGAATTGCGTTTGTGGGATGTTTTAGTAGATCCTGCTCGTAAAATTCGTGTTGGAAATAAATTATATTTCGGTGATGACGATTTACTTGTTGCCGAAGTAGTTGATAATACAACATCTCGTGGCCGTACTATCCGCTTTTTATTTGAAGGAACGGACGAAGAATTTAGACGTAATGTTGAAATTTTAGGCGAAACACCACTTCCTAAATATATTAAGCGTAAAGCAACAGCTGAAGATAAGGAACGCTATCAAACAATTTTTGCTAAGCATGAAGGCGCAGTTGCTGCACCAACAGCTGGTTTACACTTTAGTCGTGAGTTAATGAAACGCCTTGAACTTAAAGGTGTTGAGTTTGCAGAGGTTACACTCCATGTAGGTTTAGGTACTTTTAGAACAGTTGAGGTTGAAGATTTAACAAAGCATAAAATGGATTCTGAGCAATTTATTATTGAGCAAAAGGATGCCAATATTGTAAATAAAGCTTTAGAAGAAAAAAGAAAAATTTGTGCTGTTGGTACGACATCGATGAGAGCAATAGAATCTGCTGTATCTGCTAACAGAACTTTAAAATCGGCTAACGATTGGACGAGCAAGTTTATCTTTCCTCCTTATGAATTTAACATAGCTAATTCAATGATTACCAATTTCCATACACCAGAGTCTACCTTATTAATGATGGTAAGTGCATTTGGTGGTTATGAAAACGTAATGAATGCTTACGAAGTAGCCGTTAAAGAAAAATATAAATTCTATAGCTATGGTGATGCCATGCTTATTATATAGATTCAAGTAGTTAATATCAAGTATCAAGAATTTTCTCGATACTTGATAATTACATCTTGATACTGAATTATGAAATACTATGCTGTAATTGTAGCAGGCGGTTCGGGCAATCGAATGCAAACCGAAACTCCAAAACAATTTCTTTTGCTAAAAAACCTTCCGGTTTTAATGCACACTTTAAAAGCATTTGCTCAAAGTGATTATCAACCTTTAATAATTTTAGTTTTAAATAAAAATCAAAAGCCCTACTGGCTTAGGTTGTGTGATGAATTTAATTTTCGAATACCTCATACCATAGTAGATGGTGGTTCCGAACGTTTTCACTCTGTAAAAAATGCAATCGACTTGCTCACTGGAGATGGCGTTGTTGCGGTACATGATGCAGTAAGACCTTTGATTTCTACAAAACTTATTGATAATAGTTTCAAGCAAGCCTTGGAAAAAGGCAATGTTATTGCTGCAGTACAATCTACAGATAGTGTTAGAATGCTAAGTGAAAATAAAACAAGCGCACTTAAAAGAAACGAAATTTATTTAGTTCAAACACCGCAAACATTTACCTTGGATGTATTAAAAAAAGCTTACCAACAAGATTTTTCATCGTATTTCACTGATGATGCTAGCGTGGTAGAGTTAGCTGGTTATGACATAAATATAGTAGAAGGCGAAAGAAATAACATCAAAATTACGCACCCAATAGATTTAGAACTTGCTGAATTATTAATGAAAAACTAAAAATGGAGCCTCGATTAAGAAACTCCATTTTTATTTTGTTTTGTTTAAGGCAATAATATTAAAACAGATCAATAATTGATCGCTATATCTTACGTTGCTCTGCCAATAACTTTTAGCAATATTGCGATAATTGCAATTACTAATAAAACGTGAATGATGTTACCCACATCACCGAAGCCGTGGAATACAAAACCAACCACCCATAGTATAACTAATACTACTGCGACTAAATACAATAAATTTCCCATTGTGTTAATTTTTTTAGTGAGTTAAAATGTTGCACTATTAACACCGATAATTCTTGTTTTGTTTAAAAAATGTAAAATTAATATGTAAATAATTGTATATCAGCGATTTATTTACTTTAATAATCAATTACTATCAAATTTTTTTGGCAAAAAAAAGCTCCTGATTTTATCAAGAGCTTCAAGGCTTTAATTAATATTCATCCTCGTTAAAGAAAAAATCTTCTTTGGTAGGATAATCAGGCCAGATTTCTTCTATAGTTTCATAAGGCTCGCCATCATCTTCTAATGCTTGTAAATTTTCGATAACTTCTACAGGTGCTCCAGAACGAATACCGTAATCAATTAATTCATCTTTTGTTGCAGGCCATGGTGCGTCTTCCAGGTGGGAAGCTAATTCTAGTGTCCAATACATATCTTCAATTCAATTAAATTCTTATTCTTAATAATGCGCAAAGTATATTAAAATTTTTGAGCAAAACAAACTTATTTTTCCACTATTAAATTCGCGGAATCCAAATGTTTTCTTCAGTTCCAAAATCGAGGTTAAGTTTTCTGGCTAAAACAAATAAATAGTCACTTAAACGGTTTAAATAAATGGTTACTTTATCTTCAACAAAACTACTTTCGGCCAACTCGACACTTAATCTTTCTGCCCTCCTGCATACACAACGGGCAACATGACAATAAGAAACAACAGTATTGCCACCAGGTAAAACAAAATGCTTTAAGGCAGGCAATGCTTCGTTCATCTCATCCATCTCCTTTTCTAATAAAGTGATATCTTCATCGTGCAAGTCGGGAATTTTCATGTTAGATTTTTCTGGGTCGGCCGCTAAAGAAGAACCAATTGTAAATAACCTATCCTGAATCTCTTTTAATAATTTTTGATAGTGCGGATTAATTTCCTGGCACATAATCAAACCGATATACGAATTTAATTCATCAACGGTTCCATAAGTTTCAATCCTTAAATGGCTTTTAGCAACTCGTGTTCCCCCTATTAACGATGTTTGCCCTTTGTCACCGGTTTTGGTATAGATTTTCATAGTTTGATAATCTCCTTAACGGAAGATTTATTTTATTATAGCTGTGGAAATTATTTTAATAGATTAATCCATTTTCTCCCAGTCGCTTCCACTTTCATTTAAAGCAGCTAAACGTGGAGAAACTGATTTAATATTGGTATTTGCATGGTCGCTTTCTATCAATCCATCACGCATACGAACAATACGGTGGGCATGCAAAGCGATATCCTCCTCATGGGTAACTAGGAT
Source organism: Pedobacter jejuensis (assembly GCF_003725795.1). GTDB lineage: Bacteria > Bacteroidota > Bacteroidia > Sphingobacteriales > Sphingobacteriaceae > Pedobacter > Pedobacter jejuensis. The sequence continues at coordinate 605,308 of NZ_RBEE01000023.1, forward strand.
TATGGTGTTTCCTTTGCTATGGATTTCTTCCAACAAGCCCATAATTTCTACAGATGTTTTGGTATCTAAGTTACCTGTTGGTTCATCGGCAAGAATAATAGAAGGATCATTAATTAGCGCTCTGGCAACTGCAACACGCTGGCGTTGTCCACCTGATAATTCATTAGGTTTATGATCCATACGGTTACCTAAACCCACGTTTTCAAGCGCTTTTTTAGCCCTTGCATCTCTATCTTTTTTACTGTTTCCAGCGTAAATTAGTGGTAAGGCGACATTATCTAAAGAAGTTGAACGAGGCAAAAGATTAAATGTTTGAAACACAAAGCCAATTTCCTGATTACGAACTTCTGCAAGTGCATCATCCGTCATGTGGCTTACATCGGTTCCGTTTAAAACATAAGTACCGCTTGATGGTGTATCCAAGCAACCTAAAATATTCATTAAGGTAGATTTTCCTGAACCTGAAGGACCCATTAATGCAACAAACTCACCTTTGTTTATATCTAAACTTACTGATTTTAATGCATGGATTACTTCTGTACCGATAACATATTTACGACCAATTTCCTTAATTGTGATAAGCGGTTGCGACATAGTTTTTATTTTTTAGACAAGCTTAAAGGTGTAGATGTTACATAAACATAAAAATTTATAAATAACCCAATATGCTCATCGATGTGATTGAAGCAATGTAAACTATTTTTCGATTATTTTCGGAACCATAAAAAATTGTTCATTATGCTTTGCTGCATTTTTTAATCCATCAGTAGTTGAAATCTCTTGATTAACTACATCTTCACGCCACACATTTGTAGATTCATTCATATAAACCAATGGCTTAACATCAGTCGTATCCAACTCGTTTAATTTTTCCATAAACGATAAGATTTTATTCATTTCAGGAATGAGTGTTTCAACCTCTTTCTCGTCAATATGAATTCGTGCCAAATCGGCTATTTTATGAATGGTTTTAGCGTCTAAATTCATATTATTAGTTTACTATCAATTAAATTAAAAACCTTGTTCTTTAAATTTTCCGCATCCAAGTCTGTTAGTTCTGCAGTATTAATCGGTTTGTGGACGTAAATATCGCAAATTCCTGGCTTACTTCCATACTTGGCACCGTCATCCCAGTTAATTTTCCAAACATTAGTAATGCTTACAGGTATCAGTGGTATGTTTTTATCAATAGCCAAACGGAAAGGACCATTTTTAAACTCCCCTAGTTTTGGCGGATAGTGATCATCAATTTTGCCTTCAGGAAAAATAATTAAACTCATACCCTTTTCCAGGTTTTCGCCAGCCTTTTTAAAAGCTCTAAACGCAGAAATTTTACTATCCCGATTAACTGAAATATCAATCGTTTTAAAGAAAATGCCAAGCACCGGGTTATTTAACAATTCATCTTTACCCATAAAATGATACCTGCCTTTTGCTAAAATGCAAAAAATCATGATATCGAGATTGGAAGTATGATTGGCGCAATAAATATAAGTTTGATTAGGATTAAGCTGCTCTTCAAAACTAAAACTATAAAACACACCAGCCAATGCACTACAAATAAAACTGTTTGCCATTCTAAAGAAATTTAGAATGCCATAATATTTTGGATTACGGGAGGTTATGAAATATATCGGATAGAAAAGAAAGAATGTAAAAAATATCCAAAAAAGATACCACACCCGATGTGCTTGCCTTAAAAACTTAATCATAGATTTTCAAATGTATAAAATAGATAGATAATATCTAGTTCTAGATTTTTAAATGGGAAGATTGTTTGTAGCTCATTTTAACTAAACTGAAACGGAGATTTTTTTAATTCAAATATCTATACTTCAACTTACAAAGATTTTATGGCTTCAATCTAAATGATGCTTAAAAATTATTTTTTTGCCTCTAATGAAAAATCCACTTAGACCAAACAATAAAAATCTGTTTGATAAATATGAACCTTTGATACCCATTACAAGTAATTTATTTTTAATTTCGTGCCATTATGAAAGAAACAGTGGTGAGCGGCATTCGCTCTACAGGAAAATTACATTTAGGTAATTATTATGGTGCAGTAAAAAACTTTGTGCAAATGCAAAATGATTACAACTGCTATTTTTTTATTGCAGATTTGCACTCTTTAACCACACACCCTACTCCTGCTGATTTACATGGCAACATCAAACATGTTTTGGTAGAATACCTGGCCAGCGGAATCGACCCTGAAAATAGTACCATTTATATACAAAGTGATGTTCCGGAAATTGCTGAACTATATCTTTACTTAAACATGAATGCCTACATGGGCGAGCTTGAACGTAGCACATCATTTAAAGATAAAGTTCGTGCTAACCCTGATAATGTTAACGCAGGCTTACTTACTTATCCGGTTTTAATGGCTGCAGATATTTTAATTCATAAAGCCACAAAAGTTCCAGTTGGTAAAGATCAGGAACAACATCTGGAAATGGCCCGTACCTTTGGTAACCGATTCAATAGATTATACAACACCGAATTTTTCCCAGAGCCTTACGCATTTAGTTTTACAGAAAAGCTTGTAAAAGTTCCTGGCTTAGACGGTAAAGGAAAAATGGGAAAATCGGAAGGTGAGGCAAATGCGGTATATTTATCTGATGACCCGGAAACGATTCGTAAAAAAGTAATGAGAGCGGTAAGTGATGGTGGACCGACTGAGGAAAATCAAGCTAAACCAGAGCCAATACAGAATCTCTTTGACCTAATGAAAGTGGTTTCAAGCACAGATACACATGAACACTTTGAAGATTTGTACAGCAAAATGCAAATCAGGTATGGCGATTTTAAGAAACAACTGGCAGAAGATATGATTATCGCCACCGCACCAATGCGAGAACGTATTCAAGATATTGCTAAAGATGATTCTTACTTAAGGCAGGTTGCTAAACATGGAGCATTAAAAGCACGTGAAAGCGCACAAAAAACCATAAGAGAAGTACGTAGTTTAATCGGATTTAAAAGTTTTTAATTATTTTAATAGATTTGAGAACAAGATGGAGTTACATCCACCTCAACCATCTCAAATCTTACCTAAAAGAATATGCACATAGCAATCGTTGGAAATATAGGCGCTGGAAAAACCACATTAACTGGTTTATTAGCAAAGAATTATGGTTGGGAAGCTTTATACGAAGCGGTTGACAACAACCCATACCTGGAAGATTTTTACAGCGATATGAAACGTTGGAGTTTTAACCTTCAAATTTATTTCTTGAACAGTAGGTTTCAGCAGATTACGGAAATTGAAACCAACAAAAGAAATGTAATTCAGGATAGAACCATTTACGAAGACGCATATATTTTTGCAGATAATTTGCATGATATGGCTTTGATGACCACTCGTGACCATGATAATTATCGTGCTATTTTTGATAACATAACCTCATTTATAAAACCACCAGATTTGTTGGTATATCTTCGTGCATCGGTACCAACCTTGGTAAATAATATTCAACGTCGTGGAAGAGAATATGAAGCCGGTATTCGTATCGATTATTTATCTAAATTAAACGAGAAGTATGAATCATGGATTAAGGGATATAACTTAGGAAAATTATTAATTTTAGATAAAGACAAACTTGATTTTACAAATAACCCTGAAGATTTAGGTACAGTAATTCAATCCATTGAAGCTGAAATTAATGGCTTATTTTAAGGTAAATGAAAAAAGATTTTCAACACGATAATCCTGAAAATTGGAAATGGGGTGTTTTTTACTCCAACAGAAAAGATTCAAGATTTATTGTTCCAAAGCAAATTGAAGCTTTAGGATGGACACTAAATTTTGCTCATCCAATTTCTTATATTCTTATTGCGTTAATTTTTGCATTTGTAGCATATAAAATCTATGGATAAAATAAGCGGTTCTAATTTAGCCTTTGGAGATTCAAAAATTATTGGAATCATTCCAGCACGCTTCGCCTCTACCCGATTTCCTGGTAAACCGTTGGTAGATATTGCTGGAAAAAGCATGATACAACGCGTTTACGAACAGGCTTGCAAAGCGCAAAGTTTATCTAAAGTGGTTATTGCTACAGATGATGAACGTATTGCTGCTGAAGTTAAAAGATTTGGTGGCGAGTTTATTTTTACGGCATCACATCATCAAAGTGGTACAGATAGATGTGCAGAGGTTATTGAGCATTTACCTGATTTCGATATCGTTATCAATATCCAGGGAGATGAACCATTTATAGAACCAGCCCAAATTGATTTATTAGTAAGCTGTTTTACAGAAGCAAAGGTTCAGTTGGCAACACTGATTAAGCCTATCGAAAGTCAGGAAAGCATTTACAATCCAAATAGTCCGAAAGTTGTAATCGATGTAAATGGTAGAGCAATGTATTTTAGTCGTAGTCCTATTCCTTTTATTAGAAATGGTGAACCTGGTGTTTGGGCAGAAAAGCATAAATTTTATAAACACATAGGTATTTATGGGTATAGAACAGAATCGCTTAAAGCCATTACCAAACTTCCGCCTTCATCATTAGAAATAGCAGAAAGCCTGGAGCAATTGCGATGGATTGAAAATGGATTTTACATTCAAACTAAAGTTACTGATCTGGAAACAGTTGCCATAGATACGCCTGAAGACCTTGAAAAGCTTAATAAGCTGTTAAAAGCTTTGAAATTAGAGTAAGAAAATATTTTTGTTTCTTTTTCAATTGGAACTGTTGATAAAATATTAGGATTATGATCAAAATACACAACTGTGTAACTAAATAAATATCCTTCTGTACAGACTTGGTCTGCAAAATTTACTATTTTACGGAATATTCTATTTTAACTATGAAAAAATTATGCTTTCTATTTCTAGTTTCTGTTTCGATAGTTACTGCCTGTACAAATAATAACAAAACCGAATCCGATTCCATCGAATTTAAAAATGTTAATTCTAGCATAACCAAATCTTTTTCGAGCCTTAAAACTTTAGATACCTTTAAAATCGAACTTATTGGCAGAAAGCCTGAAGAAATGATGCTACACTTTACCATCAAAAACGCCAAAGGTAAAGAGATATATAATACAAAACTAAAGGGAACAGATTTGGTTGGAAATACCGATCCTAATATTGATTTATCAAAAGAAAAAGACCAGATTATTTTTCTTAAAACTATAACAAGCAATTTCTTCAGCGACGATAATTTTTTAGAACCCGCTGTAATGCCTGATGATAAGGCTGATAATAATACACCTGATAAGGCGCTTTATAAAGAATTAAAGAAATCGGGCTTAAACGGTTTTAAATATCGTTTGGGTAAAGAAGATAACCTTTATATAGCCTGGAGCGAAAAAGAACAGAAAGTTAAAATTTATTATAAATGCTGTTAAGTTATTGTCCATAAACTTAAGTCTTCATTTGCTGTGATACGTTATATAACATTAAGCATATCGCTAACTTTTATTTCTTGGATTATTGGTATGGTTGTAAATGCTTTTTTAAATGAAACAGCTTTTTACCAAAAGCATTTAACCAATCTTAATTTCGTTAAAAGCACCAAACTGAACAAATTAATTGGAATTGGTGTGATAAAATGGATTGTGAAAAATACATTCTTCAAATTTTTTAACCCCAATTTAAAAATGAAGAGGAAAATTGAACTTACAGAATTGGAGCATTTAAGAAAAGAAATGACTTTTGCTGAAATTAATCATCTAATTGCTTTTATAGCTGTAGCCTTTTTTGCAATCGTTAAAGTTTTTAATGGCTATTTTTTGTTAGCATTAATATTAATGGTTGTAAACATATTAATGAACTTGTATCCATCATTGCTGCAACAAGAGAATAAAAGGCGAATAGATAAATTAAAGAAATTATTTAAAACGTTCTGATTTGGCAAATTGCAACGGAAGTAGATAGCACCGAATTGAGTTAATTAAACCCGGTTGAAGCGATATCCTTTTTGTTGCACATATTCCCATTTCAGCAAAAACACTCAGCAAAAAGATTTAGCGAAAAACGGGATTAACATTAATAAATTTACTGCAGATGCTTTACAAAAGAAATAATTTAGGATAAATTTTCAACTAATTTCCTCAATCACACAACATTATCATTTTTAAAATTACCTAGTTTTATTTCTGTGCAAGCGGGTATTTTTACTACCTTTGTACCCCGTACAAAAAGCAACATTTATTTGCCTTTGTTGCATAAATTCAGAAACATGACTAAGTATATTTTTGTTACGGGCGGTGTTACTTCCTCTTTGGGTAAGGGCATCATCTCCGCTTCTTTAGCTAAACTTTTACAGGCACGAGGTTATCGTGTAACCATTCAAAAATTTGATCCGTACATTAATATCGACCCAGGAACTTTAAATCCTTATGAACATGGCGAATGCTTTGTTACCGAAGATGGCGCTGAAACAGATTTAGATTTAGGTCATTACGAACGTTTTCTTAACGTACCAACGTCCCAGGCAAACAATATAACTACCGGTCGTATTTATCAAAACGTAATTAATAAAGAGCGTAAAGGTGAATATTTAGGCAAAACCGTTCAGGTTGTACCACACATTACCGATGAAATTAAACGTAACATGCGTATTTTGGGTGAAAGTGGCGATTACGACATCGTAATTACTGAACTTGGTGGTACTGTTGGCGATATTGAGTCTTTACCTTTTATCGAAGCTGTTCGTCAGTTTAAATGGGAACAAGGCAGTAGCAATGCTATTGTAATTCACTTAACGCTTGTTCCGTATTTAGCAGCAGCTGGCGAATTAAAAACTAAGCCAACTCAGCACTCGGTTAAAGCATTACTGGAATATGGAATTCAGCCAGATATTTTGGTTTGCCGTACAGAACATCATATTTCTCAAGATATTAGGAAAAAAATTGCACTTTTTTGTAACGTTAACGTTAATGCCGTAATCGAATCTATGGATGCATCTACAATTTACGATGTGCCATTACTGATGTTAAAAGAACAATTAGACAAAACAGTTTTAGCAAAACTGAAACTCCCTACCAAAAACGAACCTGATATGGAAAGTTGGAAAGACTTTTTGGGGAGGTTAAAAAATCCAACTGCCGATGTTAAAATTGGTTTGATTGGTAAATATGTAGAATTACCTGATGCTTACAAATCGATAATCGAATCTTTTGTACATGCAGGCTCAAGAAATGAATGTAAGGTTAGAGTAGAATACATCCACTCTGAAGGTATATTTCCTGATAACGTAAAAGAAAAGCTTGGACATTTACAAGGTGTTTTAGTTGCGCCAGGTTTTGGTAGCCGAGGTATTGAAGGTAAAATTGATGCCATTAAGTTCGTTCGCGAAAATAATATTCCTTTCTTTGGGATATGCTTAGGCATGCAATGCGCCGTTATCGAATACGGACGCAATGTATTGGGTTTAAAAGATGCCCATACCGTTGAAATTGAAGAAAATGCTAAAAATCCTGTTATCAACATGATGGAAGAGCAAAAAAAGATAACCAATAAAGGTGGTACAATGCGATTGGGTTCGTATCCGTGTGACATTAAAAAAGGCACAAAAGCATTTGCAATTTATGGCAAACAGCACATTAACGAGCGTCACCGCCATCGTTACGAATTTAATAATGATTATTTAAAGCAATACGAAGATGCCGGAATGATTGCTTCGGGCATTAATCCTGAATCTGGCTTAGTAGAAATTATTGAATTAAAAAATCACCCCTTTTTCGTGGGCGGACAATTCCACCCCGAATTAAAATCAACAGTAGCAAATCCTCACCCACTTTTTGTTAAATTTGTGGCCGCTGCAATGGAGTATGCTAAAAAAAACAAATTAACGGCAGCATAAAATTTAATAATGGATAGAAATACCTTTACAGGATTATTCCTGATTATGATCATCTTGGGCGGATCATTCTACTTCTTCAGACCAAGTGAAGCAGAACTAAAAAAAGCCAAAGAAATTGAACGAATAGATTCTCTTAAAAAAGCGGGGGCAGTAATAGCACCAAAAGATACGGTAATTAAAGCAACACCAACTTCGCCAGTTGTTGATTCTCTTGCGTTAAAAGGTCCATTCGGAACAGCAATTGCAGGCACAGAAGCTAAAACAGTTTTAGAAAACGAAAACTTATTAATTACCCTAACCAATAAAGGTGGTAAGATATTATCGGTACAAATTAAAGGTCAGAAAACTTTTGATGGCAAACCTTTAATTCTTTTTGATGGTGGAGCGAATAAATTCGGCTTGAATTTAAACGCTGCTGGAAAAGTTATCAATACAAATGATTTATACTTTACGCCAACCAAAGCTGGAAGTACAGTAGCCATGCGTGCTAATTATGGCGCAAATGCTTATGTAGAATTTACTTACGATTTAAAGGCACTAAGTAATAAAGTAGCATTTAATGTTAATTTAGTTGGCTTACAGCAAGTTATATCTGGCAACACCATAGGTTTAAACTGGGAAGCAACATTGCTTCAACAAGAAAAATCGATTGAAAGTGAACACCGTTACTCTGCTCCTTACTATAAATACGTAGATGGTGATGTTAATCATTTAAGTGTTTCTAAAGATGAGAAGGAAGAATTAACTAAAGGTAAAATACAATGGGTTTCCTTTAAACAGCACTTTTTCTCAGCCTCTTTAATCTCTAAGCAAGCATTTGAAAAGGGAAATTTGGAGGTAAAAATACCAACTACACCTGGTCAGATTAAATTTTATGGTGCAAATATGCAATTGCCATACACACATTTAGCTAACCAAGCTTATCAAATGGAATTCTACTTTGGTACAAACAAATTCTCTGCTTTAAAAGCTCAGGGTTACGATTTGGAACAACAAGTAGATATGGGTTACTGGCCGTTAAAATACGTTAACCGTTTTATTGTATTGCCTGTATTCAACTTTCTAAATGGTTTCGGCTGGAACTATGGTCTAATCATTTTCGCACTTACAATTTTATTAAAACTTGCGCTATCACCATTAACCTACAAGTCATACTTATCAATGGCTAAAATGAGGGTTTTAAAACCTGAAATGGATGAAATTAAAGCTAAAGTTGGTGAAGATAACCCTACTTTAGTTCAGCAAGAATATTTAAAATTATACAAGAAGGCCGGAGTGAATCCACTCGGCGGGTGTTTACCTATGGTTTTACAACTTCCATTGGTTATGGCATTCTTCTTCTTCTTCCCGAATTTATTCGAACTTAGACAAGAAAGTTTCCTTTGGATGAAAGATTTATCTACTTATGATGAATTTATCCGTTTTGGCGTTAAAATTCCATTTATTGGCAACCACTTAAGTTTAATGTGTGTATTGATGACCATCTCTACACTAATTATGACCTATTTTAACAATCAGGTTTCAGGCGCTACCGGGCAAATGAAATACATTGGTTACATTATGCCTGTAATCTTCTTAGGTGTATTAAATAGCTATCCATCAGGATTAAACTATTACTATTTCTTAGCCAATTTAATGACTTTCGGACAGCAGTTCTTAATCCGTAAAATGGTTGATGATGATAAAATTCATGCTTTGATTCAGCAAAATAAAGCAAGACCAGCGGATGAGAAAAAGAAAAAATCGAAATTCCAACAACGTTTAGATGATTATATGCGTCAACAACAGCAACAATTGCCTACAAAAGGAAAAAAATAACATTCTTATAAAGAATTTTTGATTATTAGAAAACCCGAATGCTTATATTGCATTCGGGTTTTTTATTTATTACTTATTTAAACTCCAATATTTTGTAATATTTGGCGTACATCCTTTCTAATCAGCTAAAAAATTGCAATTTTTATAAACTGAATCTCAACAAACAAATTAATCAATTCTTAAAATGCAAAAAAGATTAACTATCATTCTGCTTTTCGTTGTCAGCTTTACCTACGCACAAAAAAAACCATTGGATCATAAGGTTTATGATTCCTGGGAATCGATAGGAACCAAGCAATTATCAAATAATGGCCAAATGGCTTTATACAGTGTTGTACAGCAAGAAGGAGATGCAACATTATACATCAGCAACTTAAAAACAAATGCGAAACTAACCATTCCTAGAGCATCTATCGGTCAGTTTAGTAACGATTCAAAATACGCTGCATTCTTAATTAAACCGTATTACAAAGATTTACGTCAGGCAAAAATTAAAAAAACCAAGCCAGATGCCATGCCAAAAGATACATTAGGCATAGCAAATTTAACAACCAATTTAATAACTAAGGTTGCAAGGGTAAAATCATTCAAAATGCCGGAAACCGGTTTTGGTTATTTAGCATATCAGCTAGATAAATTGGATACGGCTAAAAAAGCAACCAGTCCTGCCCCTAAAAAAGATGATGAGGTTGATTTTGCAGACGATGAACCAGCTGGCGGACCAAAAAAAGAAGAAGGCACTGATTTAATCGTTAAAAATTTAATAACAGGAGAAGATAAAATTTATAAATACGTTACAGACTACACTTTTAGTAAAGATGGAAAACAATTGGTTTTTGCAAGTAGTGGTTCTAAAAAAGACAATGCGGCTGCACAGGGTGTTTTTCTTTTAAATACGGAAAAAGGAACATTAAAAACTTTGGTTAAAGGAAAAGGAACTTTTAAAGGTTTCACCTTTGATGATGAAAGCGAACATGTGGCATTTGTTGGAGAACAAGACCCGGAAAAGAAAGAAATTAAAAATTATAATGTTTATTACAATTCTTTAACGTTAGATACAGCCCAAACCATTGTTGATTATGACATGCCCGGCTTGCCAGCAAAGTGGTCGGTTAGCGGCGAAGGAAGGGTTTCATTTAGTAAAGACAGCAAAAAATTATTCATCGGTATTGCACCAATTAAGAAACCGAAAGATACCACCATTGTAGATTTTGAAGTGGCTAAGGTTGATGTTTGGAATTATAAAGATGATTATTTGCAGCCAATGCAACTTAAAAATGCAGATAGAGATAGCAAAAGAAGTTATTTAGCAGTTATTGATGTTTTTAGCAGCGACCCTAAAGTCGTTCCTTTAACGGATTTAAACTTGCCTGACGCCAACATGGTGAGTGATGGCAATGCAAACTTTGTATTGGCCTCAACCGATTTTGGACGTAGAATAGAATCGCAATGGAGTGGTTCGACATTGAAAGACTATTACCTGGTTGATACAAAAACTGGTCAGCGAAAAAAAATAATCGAAAAATTAAACGGCAATGCCATGGCTTCGCCAGCTGGAAATTATGTAATTTATTTTGATGAAAATACTTCCAATTGGTTTACCTACAATGTTGCTTCAGGTAAAATTACACAGCTAAACGAAGGCATGAATGTTAAATTTGCCGATGAAGAAAACGATGTTCCTGATACCCCAAAATCATACGGAATTGCCACCTGGACCGAAGATGATAAAGCTGTTCTAATTTATGATAGATACGATATCTGGTCGTTTTCTCCAGATGGTAAATCGGCAGCCAAAAACATTACAAATAACTTTGGTCGCGATAATAAAATCACTTTAAGATATGAGAGAACCCAACAAGACAATCGTTTTGAACGTGGTGCAGATACAAAATTTGTAAAATCAAATGAATTGGTTTGGTTAGATGGTTTTAACACGGTAAGCAAAGAAAATGGCTTTTATCGTAAAAATGTTGGAACGGTTAAAAATCCTGACTTGGTTGTAATGGGAAAAGTAAAATATTCAAATCTGTTGAAAGCCAAAGATGCCGATGTTTACATTTTTGACAAGGGAAATTACGTAGTCTCGAATGATGTTTATGTAACTACCGATTTTAAAACAGAAACAAAATTAACCAGTACAAATCCTCAGCAAGCTACTTATAACTGGGGAACTGCAGAGTTGGTAAAATGGACAACGCCAAAAGGTTATTCATCAGAAGGAATTTTATATAAACCTGAAAATTTCGATCCATCGAAAAAATATCCGATGATTGTTTATTTCTATGAAAAATTGTCTGATGGATTATACTCCTATCAGGCTCCTGCACCTACCCCATCTAGATTAAATATTTCATTTTTTGTAAGCAATGGTTATTTGGTTTTCGCACCAGATATTACTTATACAAAAGGTTATCCCGGCCAATCTGCTGTAGAATTTATCAATTCGGGTGTAGAAAATTTGAAGAAAAACAGTTGGGTTGATGGAAGCAAAATTGGTATTCAAGGTCAAAGTTGGGGCGGTTACCAAGTTGCTTATTTAATTACTCAAAATAACATGTATGCAGCAGCTTGGGCTGGTGCACCGGTTGTAAATATGACATCGGCTTACGGTGGTATTCGCTGGGAAAGTGGTATGAACAGACAGTTTCAATACGAAAAAACACAAAGCCGTATTGGCGCTACCTTATGGGAAAAACCAGAATTGTACATAGAAAATTCACCCCTTTTTATGTTTCCAAAAGTAAATACACCAGTTGTGGTAATGGCTAATGATGCTGATGGAGCTGTGCCTTGGTACCAAGGAATTGAGATGTTTACCGGTTTACGCCGTTTAGGCAAGCCTGTTTGGATGCTGAATTACAATGGTGAGGCACATAATTTGGTTCAACGACAAAATCGTAAAGACATTCAAATTCGCGAACAACAGTTTTTTGATCATTACTTAAAAGGTGCAAAAGCACCAGCTTGGATGACAACTGGCGTACCAGCAACTGAAAAAGGAAAAACCTGGGGTTTTGAATTAACAGATGATAAACCTTAGATAGTCAGGGGTCAGAATTTCGGAGGTTTATATCGCATAGACTTTCTAACTTCTGACCTCATACTTTTTGGTCTTCGGAAAAAAAAGCTATTTTACAATTCTAAACTAAACAACCTGAATGGCATTAAGTAGAATCTGGTCAGCATTTATAATTATTGCAATTGTAGTAGCAAGTATCAAATGCTTTTTTTTCGGGCAAACCGACATTTTTAACTGGATGGTAATTGGGAAGGCTGATGATGCTGCCAACCCTTTAAAATTAGATGGTATTATTCAAACTTGTTGGGTTTCGGTAGAACTTTGTTTAAAGTTGATCGGAATTTTAGCCTTATTTATGGGCTTAATGAGCATTGCCGAAAAAGCCGGAGGAATTCGTTTACTATCTAAAATTGTAGGGCCGTTTTTTTCAAAATTGTTTCCCGATATCCCCAAAGGTCACCCATCGATGGGTCACATGATAATGAATTTTTCGGCAAACTTATTAGGACTGGATAATGCTGCAACACCTTTTGGCTTAAAAGCAATGGAAAGTTTGCAAGAGCTTAATCCAACTAAAGACACAGCCTCGAATGCTCAAATTATGTTTTTATGTTTGCATGCTGCAGGTTTAAGTTTAATTCCGGTGAGTGTAATTGCAATACGTGCTTCACAAAATGCTTCAAACCCGACTGATGTTTTCATTCCCTGCTTAATTGTAACCTTTGTAGGTACCATGGCGGCAATGTTAATTGTTTCCTTTAAACAGCGAATTAATTTATTTCAACCCGTTGTAATTGGCTGGATATTAGGTTTATCACTTATCATAGCCAGTCTGGTGCTTTACATCAGATCGTTAAATGCCGCAGGTATTCAATCTTTTTCGGGTTTATTAAGTAATGGCTTAATTTTATTTATATTTTTTATCATCATACTTGGAGCGCTTTATAAAAAAATTGATGTTTTTGATGCCTTTATTGATGGAGCCAAAGATGGTTTCAAAACTGCAATAAATATTATTCCCTATTTGGTAGGGATGCTGGTGGCCATCAGTTTGCTAAGAACCAGCGGAACATTTGATGTTGTCATAAATGGAATAAAAAGTGTTTTTGTGTATTTAGGAACCGATACAAGATTTGTTGAAGGCTTGCCAACAGCTTTGATACGACCGCTAAGCGGTGGTGCAGCGAGAGGCATGATGGTTAGTACAATGGAAACTTACGGAGCCGATTCATTTGCGAGTAGGTTATCAGGAGTTTTCCAGGGCGCATCTGATACAACATTTTATGTAGTTGCTGTTTATTTTGGTTCCGTTCAAATTAAGAACACAAGATATGCTATCGGTTCTATGCTATTAGCAGATTTGGTTGGCGTGTGTACAGCAATTGGCGTGTGTTACTTATTTTTCGGATAAAAATCTGATAAAATAAAAAATCCTTTACGGATATAATCAATAAAGGATCTTTTGTTATGAGCATTAAATTTAATGGGAGCGCATTTAAGCGGACAAGGAGATTCTATTGATAATTTCATCAATAGCATCTGGCTCAATTGCGACATTCTTAGAAGCACACCACTTTTCAGATTTGTTATCCATCCAAATACAAAAGGAATGATAACCATCCAAAACTACGGCATAAGTTTCATGAAAATCGTCGTTGATACGCATACAAAATCCTTTAAAGATTTTGCCTCGAACAATAAATTGCAGGGGTGAATAATCTGTTAACATGGCTCATATTATTTTTGGTAAAGGTATAACAACTTATAAAACAGAATGTTTTGTTAAGTTAAAGGAATTATCAAATTTTTATACCATTAATGCTCTCGCCTTAACCTAAGCTTAACATGTTCGAATAACCCTTTGCAATTAAACGGTTTTTTGCAGGTAAAAATACTTCACACTGCAAATTTATTATTGTTCTTCCTTTTTTAACGATGGTTGTTTCAGCAATGACTTCATCACCTTCGTTTGCAGGTGCAAAATAATCTATATAATTGCTTACGGTGGTAAAACGGCTTTCCAGACCCATTGTGTAAATAGTAGCCCCAATAAGATCATCAATTATACCAGCAGTTACTCCACCATGCAGTATTTGATAAGGATTGGTCATCTCCTTTCTGATGGTATACTGGCAAACCAATTTGCCATTCTCGGCTTGCACCAATATTGGAGCCAGCCAATTCATGAAATTTGAAGGTGAAGAATCAATAACTTTACCAATAGATTGTCTTAAAATATTTAAACGTTGCTCGCTAATTGAATCCATAAAAAAATTTAAAATGTAAGATGGATGATGTAAATGTAAAACAGAAAAACGTAAATGATATTAAAAACAAAAATTAAATCAAATATATCCCCTAAACTTTGTTTTACATTACACCCTCCAAACCTACAATACTTTTCATATTAGCCAGAGTTCAATTATTAATTAACCTTCACACTATTAATAAACTATTTTTTTAATTAACGTCACCCTGAATTTATTTCAGGGTCTTTTTGCAGGAAAGATGTTGAAATAAATTCAGCAAGACATTTCGTACAGGCAATACGTTGGACTTAGATTATTAAAATTCCATCGGTTATTTAAATCACTAAATCGGCACAATAACTTTAAAACTAAAATTTCTACCCATATTGTAAATACCTGACCTTCCGTTTGGAGAAGATGAATAGTATTCAAAATATTTTAGTCTGTTAAGGTTAGACTGATAGACCTTATTGAAAATATTATCACACTGGATAAAAATATCGAATACCTTTTTACCAGATTTTGATTTGATACCGGAACCCATCCCCATGTTGAATAATGCATAACCTTCCGTAAAAGTTTCCGTATTATCTAATGCATAGAATCGATTTTGATAAGCAAATAAAGCTGCGTCAAATTTTAAATATGGTTTATCAAAACTACCCTTTGTTGCTTGTGAAGTAAACTTCAACTCCGTACGAAATTGCAATGGTGGGATGAAAGGCAAATATTTAGCCGCATTACCAAACCTATTTAATAGATCTTCGTTTTTATTCAAACCGACTACATAGGCCAAGCTATTATTAAAGGTTAGCCATTTTATATGGTTTGGGTGAAGATTTAGGCTAACTTCTGCACCATACAACCTGGCCATAGATTGCTGATATTGATATGTTAAATTTCCTGGTACAATAACCATAGGATTTCCATCAGCATCTGTTAAACGAGATTGATAAATATAATTTTGAATATTATTATTAAAAACTTCAAAACTAATATCGGCATCTTTCAAGTAGGCAATTAAGCCAATATCCTGTTGTAAATTAAATTCTGGCTTGAAAGTTCTATTGCCCAAATAAACAATACGGGCACCCGGATCTAAACCATTAGAACCAATTTCTGTAATATTTGGCGCACGATAACCTCTGGCTAAATTGGCCTTCAAAAGTAGTTTTTCGGAGATGTTATAGGTAAAACCTAAACTGCCAGACAGCCCGTAATAACTTTTATTAAAGGATGGAAATTGAAGATTGGCATCGGGATAGTTGGAATTAACTTGTTGTCCAAAACCAGTTTGTGAATTGGTACCTACATAAAAGTCATTCCAGTTGATGTTCCTCCTATCTACGCGAATACCACCAGATACATCAATTTTACCAAAAGTTTTTTTTGCGAAATAAAAAGCACCAACATCAAACAAATCATAATCGGGAATCGGAAAATCTGTAGCATCTTTGCTTCTATTACCCTGAAACATCCCATTTACTCCAATTGTACTTTCGATACCTAAAAAATCAGGTAGATTATACTTCAAATCATAGTTTAATGTATTTAGAACAACGTACAACCCAGCTTGAGCTGGAATTGTTGGATGATTATATTCTCTTCGAACACTTTGCTGTGCTCCAATTAAGAAATTTAGATCGCTGTTTCTAAACTTAATTTGGCTTGTATTATAGAATCGATAATGTTGAATATGCTGATGAAGGGGATTAATCGAATACCGGGTCAATTCATTCTCAGGTACAATCGGTCTATTTTTTATATCATCACCAAAATCTAAAACTTGTCTGGTAAATCTTCTGGTCAAAGAATCACGACTTCCATCAGGAATTTCCATTAAGTTATCGTAATAAGTAATAGCTGTTTTAGAAAAACCCCATTGTTTATCAATTCTTGCACTTGCAGATAAATTATATTCTCTGAAACCAGTACCAAAAACATACCCATCAGCTTTATTGTAATAATTATGAGCAGTTTTCCCAGAAGCTCTAAAAACATATTTCCAATCGTTTTTAACATATGCTAAACCTATTGATGAACCCACCATGCCATTATTGCTTTGGTAATTCATGTTAAAATCTCCCTTTAATTTACCATCTTCAAAATTAGGGTTGTAAGGTATCATATTGATAACGCCTGCCAGTGCATCCGAACCATAGGTTAAACTAGCCGGACCTTTTACAACTTCCGCCCTGGTTATCCCATATTCATCAACTTCTATCCCATGTTCATCACCCCATTGCTGCCCTTCTTGTCGCAAACCGTCATATAAAGTTAAAACACGGTTATAGCCTAAACCGCGAATAAATGGTTTTGAAACATTTGGTCCGGTTGTTACAGCCGATACACCAGGAATACCTTTCACAATGGCGTCAATCAAATTCGTATTTACATTCTGGTCCATTGTTCTTTTGGAAATTACAGCAATCGGCACCGGACTTTTCCTCAATTCAGTAGCTCTGTTTACACCTGTTATTACAACATCGTTTAAATTTGAAGCTGACTGTTCTAAATCTATATTTAAAAATTGCTCAGCACCTACTATAACTATTGTTTGCTTTTTCGATTGATAACCTACCGCAGAAAATACAATCTCGTAAGTGCCAAAAGGTATTTGTTCAAACGAATAAAAACCTTCTAAATCGCTTTTGACTGATTTATTTAATTTCAGAAGCTTAACACTTACATCTTCTTTCGGAACCTTACTCGAAGTAACCTTCCCTTTCAACATACCCGATTGTGCAAATGCAATACTAGAAATGAAAGAAAATAGAATTGTAAAAATTGAAAACTGCAAGTGATTCATATTTATCTAAATTTATTTTTAGACAAATCTAAATTTAATTTTAAATAAACCAAATAATTATTTTGATTTAGTGATTTATGGTAATTCTTTAAGAATTAAAATATATAATGATAAAATTAATACGTCCTATTTCTAAAAAAATATACTATCGATTGAAATAGAGAACATTGGAACTTTCTAAATAATATCATTGCGATTTCAATCCAACTTCTTAAATATTTTGGAACCATTGCAGGTTTATATAATGTTAGTAAGATATTGCATGGTAGTAAGATAAATATTGTACTTTATACCAAAATTAAACCCTAATTATCTCATCTGTTAAGGCCAAGATATTAGAGGCTAAAGCTAGGCAGTAATTAACAAAAGGTAGCTATGGATATCAATAATTTCGGAAGGTTCAATTCGGACACATGGGGAAACGTTGGGGAATGGGTAATGATTGTTGTAACTATAATCACGATAGTTTTTTTATATATCACCTTTCGAGAACAACGGATAACAAATAGAACTCAGGTTAAAAAAAACGATTTAGATTTCATTCTCCACCTTTTTGATAAACTACAATCCGATTTTGAAGGCTATCTTTTAGTTGAAGACAAAAAGGATTTTTTTGGAACAACTGCTTTATATAAGTATACGAAAGGAATTGCAAACACAAAGAATAAGCATGATGCATTTCATTTCTACAAAAATCAACTTGAGACGGATAATATAATTTATTTAACTTATTCGATAGATATTATTGCAGATTTAATTAAAGATGCTTCTTTTGATGAACAATTTAAAATGTTATTGACAAAAAAGTTAAAATTATTTTTTAAGCTTAAACTAGAATTTCCTCTAGGCTTACTTGTTAAGAGCTTTTTACTATTAGAGGAGGATTTGGCTATTGAAATAAGAAATTTTTATAACAAGTACACAGATACACCGATTACAAAAGAAAATCTGATTCCTACAGAGAACTATTAGGAAATGAAAACTGTACTCTAAAAAAGAAAAACCCTCTCTAAAATTAATTAAAGAGGGTTATCAGTACCCCGGAAGGGACTCGAACCCCTGACCCTCGGTTTAGAAAACCGACGCTCTATCCAGCTGAGCTACCGAGGCTCATTTTTTAATGTGTGCAAATATAGAAGTTCTACCCAATAAGCGGAAATAAATTTTCAAAATTTTCCTAATTTATTATAAGCTAATCACGCTGTTCTTATAAGTATTTAGCTACAAGCTTATTATCTCAGATTTGATTTGAAACCGAAATGGCAATTACCCAAATATTTTCAAAACTAAATCAATTTAAGCATCTTCTCCATTCCAAACATCATCGTCAGCATGCTTAATTTCATCGTGTGTGCCACTAACTGAACGAGATTCTTCATGATGATAATTCCGCTCCGGGTTTTCAGGCAATTCATTATTGCTATTTGTAGGAACCTTTCTTAGGTGTTCTGCCTTTTTAACCTCTGGCAAATCATCATGAATTACTGAAGGTTTTAAAATTTTCTTTCCGGGATTTGAATTCTGTTCCATAATCAATTAAATCAATATTGAAGAAATGCAAAAGTGGACTAAAATATCGGTAGTCGAACAAATTATTTCATAACAAAATAGATGCTTAACTTTTGTTGATCAACGAGTGAAATAAACGATTAGTGCTTTTTTTTTACAACTAATATTATATTCATCAGCAATTTAATTTGTACTTAATTAAATGATCGATATTATTTGCTTCTTAATAAAGCTTCAAAGTAATATTAATCGGCATGTAGATTTCTTATTTATATTTCTCCTGCATTTGATCGTAGAAGTTTTTCAGCACAAAATAAGCTTTCTTCTTTTTGCCAGTTTCACTCATTAAACCTTTACGATTCCAGAAATTTTGGTAAACAGGATGTTGCCTTCTAGGTGACCGAAAATCGGTTAAAATCCATGGAATTATTCCCCTTAATGCAGGAATTTTACTAAGCATCGTTAACTGGTTCTTGTATAATGCTTCCTGATATTCTTCACTCCAACGCGTATTCTCGTCAGCATGAAAACCACCTAAAGCATCGCCACCAAATTCAGTAATTACTACCGGCTTATTGTATTTAATGTTGAAATCGTACTTTAAAATTTCACTTGGCGAACTACCAAAATACCAACCGGCATATTCATTAAAGCTTACCAAATCAATTTTTTCGCCCAATGGGTCGTTTAAAATCATGGTATTGCTTTCGCGATGAACTTCTAAGGCCGCAGCTACTAACCTTGTATCATCCAGAGAGCGAGCGGTTTCTGCAAGATTACTCATAAAGCTTAATCGAGGCGCACTTAACGGCGTCTCATTTCCGATTGACCAGACCACAACGCTAGCCCGGTTTTTATCTCGAGAAATTAAATCTGTTAATTGTTGTTTAGCATTTGCATAAGTAACCGGGTTTTCCCAGCTAATGGTCCAGTAAACCGGAACTTCTGCCCAAACCAGCAAGCCCATTTCATCGGCCAAACGCATCATTTCTTCATTATGAGGGTAATGCGCCAAACGAATATAGTTGCAATTCAAATCCTTTGCCCATTGCAACATCATCCTCATATCCCCTTGCGAACGTAATCTACCCTGCAATAATGGGTTTTCATCATGCATGGAAATGCCCCTGAAAAAAACAGATTTTCCGTTGAGTAAAATACTATCACCTTTTACTTCGATGGTTCTAAAACCAATTTTATCTTCGATATTTTCATTAGCAGATTTAATATTTACGGTATAAAGTTTCGGGCTTTCTGGCGACCAAAGCGATAGATTATTCCAGATGAAAACCTCACTAATTTTACCTTCACTATCCGTCTTATAATCCTTCTTTAAATTAAGCTCAGGTATGGTTAACGAAACTTCCTGCCCGGCAAAAGCATCAGCTAATTTTAATGAAAAACTTAAAGAATTGTTACTACCTTTTTCAAGCTGTAATTTATAATCACTAATAAAATGTTCGGGCAATTCAGCTAAATATACGTCGCGGGTAATGCCACCATAGTTCCACCAATCGGTATTTACGGTCGGAATTTCATCTGGCTTTCTTGTATTATCGGCTTTTACAACAATTGAATTGCTGCCTGCTTTCAACTTCCCGGTAACTTCAAATTGAAAAGGTGTAAATCCACCTTTATGAGTGCCGATTTTTTTCCCATTCAGGTAAACATGTGCTTCGTAATTTACCGCTCCGAAATAAACAAAATATCGTTTTCCTTTTTGTGGTTGTGCATCAAACTTTCTACGCAGCCAAATGGTGCCCTCGTATAGTTCTAACTTTTCCGATTGAGAATTCCAGTCGCCAGGAACGTTCATTTGCGGAGAACCATCAAAATTATATTCAATAAGTTCTGATTTATCTTTTTGCTCCTTATCATCAAAGAAACCACCTGTGGCGGTTTTTGATTGGTCGTAAGGTTGATGTCTGTAATCGTAATATCCGTTTTCGTAAGGATCTATAATATAATTCCATTTGCCATTAAGGCTCTGTATTTTACGGGCTTGAATATTTTGTATAGAACTAACCTGAGCAAAACAAATAGACGAAAAGATAGAAAGGCAAACTAAAAGAACACTTAATTTTAATTTAAACATAATATAAATTTCTTTTTAGAACTTGAAAATTTGGCAGGTTTCAGTCCAGAGGATAAAACAAAAATTGGTTAGCAAAAACCATAAACAACCCTAAATATTGTAATGGCTCACTTTATTGAATACCAAATATATTCAATTAATTTTCATAAAACTGAAAGACAAAACAATTCAAAACGGAAGGTAACGAGTTTTATACGCTTATATCATCGGCAAATAATTAAATAAATTGTTCAAATCTATTTTTGCCTTGGCGCTGAAATTAAATTACCTTGCATGTTCAAATGGCATTATATTTTACCTCAATAAATTCTGGCAGTAATGGCAATTGCTACTATGTTGGCAATAAAAACGAAGCTGTATTGGTCGATGTTGGAATTTCTTGCAAAGAAGTTGAGAAAAGAATGGCCAGGCTTGGTTTATCGATGTCGAACATCAAAGCTATTTTTATTTCTCACGAGCATGGCGACCATATAAAAGGATTATCGGTTTTATCTAAGAAATATGATCTTCCCGTTTATATTACGGATAATACATTGCGCAACAGTCGGCTGATATTAAATGAAGATAAGATATTCAATTTCAACCATTTAGATACCATTTGCATTGGCAATTTAAAGGTTTCGGCATTTTCTAAACTGCATGATGCTGCAGATCCTTTTAGCTTTACCATTGAATGCAGCGATGTACGTGTTGGCGTTTTTACAGATATTGGCGCAGTTTGCGACAGATTAATTACTCAGTTTAAAACATGTAATGCTGCTTTTTTAGAAGCCAATTATGATACGCAAATGCTTGAAAGTGGTAATTATCCTTATCATTTAAAGCGTAGAATTACCAGCGGCAGAGGTCACCTATCCAACCACCAGGCCTTAGCATTATTTCAAAATCATAAACCAGAATACATGAGCCATCTTTTGCTCAGTCACTTATCAAAAGACAATAACGACCCAACCTTGGTAGAGAATTTATTTAAGGCCTCAGCTGGTAAAACTTTTATTAGTGTTGCATCTAGAAATGAAGAAGGTTTTTTGCATTATGTTAATAATAAACTAAATGAAAATAAAAATTATAGCTTCAACCCTGCACTGTATCAGCCAGAACAATTAAACCTATTTTCGTAACTGTATTTTAAATTACCTAGTTTTTGGTATTGTTTAAACCCAAATATTTCGAGAGGTTTGTTTAGTTAGATAAAAATCAACGGGACGATTTTAAACAAACGCAGAAAAGGGGTTGATTTATTTTAATCTCTTTTTTTAAAACAAATTAATTTGATGTTGGTTATTTAAAAACTTCATAAATAGTTTGTTTGGTTTATTGGGGCTTATGGATTTAAGCCCCTTTCTCTTTTTTAAGCCAAATTGCAAACATTAAATTTTATTTACGTTTGGCAATAAAAACTATACTGCTTAAAAAGCTATAAAAGTTGTATAAAATAAATTAATAATTACCGCAAAAGTTATTAGAACGAGATTACTGAATCATAAATTATAAAATCGTTTAATATTTTGTGCCAAAAATATATACGATTTTGCTATATTTGAAATGTAGAATTAATAATAATATTAGTTTTGCAATCACCCTATTAAAACTTGAAGTTGTTTTTATAAAACCACTTCGCAATGTGAATTTAAGTCGATAACTCTCAATCATGACTGAATACCAAACAATCAGATTAAAACTTCCAAAAGGTTTTTTTAATCATCTTTATCGCTCTGTTGCTTCAAAAGCATGTTTAATTATTTCTGTTTTTTTGACGCAAATTATTCTAAGTTTTCAGGGGATAACCGTATTAATGGCTAAGTCTGATACTTTGTTATTAAATTTTAAAGAAAAGGTTTAGAATCTATACACAGATATTTAAAACTTTTTTTAGTATAATTTAAAATTATGTTTTCATCTCTAATCAATTCTTCTACTAATACCTCACTTAATTTAAATGAGTTGATTTATGATGCCGTAAAAACGTATCAGGATGAAATAGCGTTAAGCTTCGGAGATATAACTCTATCCTATAAGGATTTAAACAAAAAAGCAAACCAAATAGCTCATTTTTTCATTGCAAATAACATTAAACCTGGTTCAAAAATTGCAATTTCTACAGAGCGTTCTATTGATGTAATAGTATGTTTGCTGGCCATCATCAAAACAGGAAGTGCTTATGTTCCTGTTGATATTAGCTACCCAAGGGAAAGAGCAGCATTTGTTTTGGCTAATGCAGAAGCAGAACTTTTCCTTATCTCTAAAAAGCATGAAAATAAATACGCTGAATTAAATACAGATATTCTTTTTATAGAAGATTGTTTAGAAAAGAGCATAACCCAACCAGATGCTGACTTGCCAATTGAGGCTGATAGAAACAGGCTGATTTATATCCTGCATACCTCAGGTACAACAGGAAACCCAAAAGGTGTTTGCATGGGTGAAAGTGCATTGGTTAATTTACTCTTGTGGCAAAAGGAAAAATCTTTAGCAAAGGTAAACACCAAAACATTACAATTTTCTCCTCTAAGCTTTGATGTTTCATTTCAGGAAATTTTTGCAACGTTAATTACAGGCGGAAACTTAATTTTAATTTCTGAAGATGTAAGATTGGATGCATTTATGCTGCTCAATTTAATTTCTGAACAAGAAATCAACAGAATTTTTTTACCTTTTGTTGCATTACAATCCATCACAGAAAGCGCATTGGTAAATGGGCTGTATCCACAATCTTTAAAAGAAGTTATGACAGCTGGCGAACAGCTTAAAGTTACTCCACAGGTTGTAAATTTCTTTGCAAATATTCCAGGGTCAATTTTATACAATCAATATGGGCCAACAGAAGCTCATGTAGTAACTGAATTGAAGTTATCAGGAAATCCTACCGAATGGCCTGCCCTACCAAATATTGGTAAACCTATTTACAATACAAACATTTTAATTCTAGATGAAAAGCTAAATAAATTACCTGATGGTGAAACCGGAGAATTATGCATTGAAGGTATTTGCCTTGCCGAGGGTTATTTAAATTTACCGGAATTAACAAATGAAAAATTTGTTACACAGCCCTCCACTAATAACAGAATTTACAGAACTGGGGATTTAGCTCTGAAACTTGCTGATGGAAACATCGAATTTTTGGGCAGAAGAGATTCGCAAATTAAAATAAGAGGTTATCGGGTAGAACTTGGAGAAATCGAAGTAGCCATAGCACAACAAAAAGACATCAGTCAGGTTGCAGTTCTTTTAAGAGAAGATTTACCTGGCAGGCAAATTTTGGTTGCCTATTTAATTGGCGACCAAACAAATTACCAAGGAAATACATTAAAAGAGCTGATTGCACATCAATTGCCAGATTATATGATTCCATCGGCGTTTGTATGGCTATCAGAATTTCCTAAAACTACTAGCGGGAAAGTTGATAGAAAACTGCTTCCGATACCAAGTAGCGAAAGACCAGATTCTAGCATAATTTTTAAAAAACCATCTTCGCAAAAAGAAATAGAACTTGCAGAAGTTTTTAAGCAGCTTTTTGTTTATGATAGAATTGGTGTAAATGATAATTTCTTCGAACTTGGCGGAAACTCTTTGCTGGCTCAAAAAACAGTTGCCGAGTTAAAATCAAAGTTTAATTATATTTTGCCTGTAACTAAACTTTATCAATTTCCAACGGTTGCAGAAATAGTTAAATTTTTAGATAGAAATCCAAACGAAAGCAAATTAAAGCAAGAAAATAGCATTTCAGATAATTCAAGAGACATCGCAATTATAGGGATGGCTGCTAAATTTCCTGGTGCAAATACCATCGAAGAATTTTGGAATTTATTAGTAGAAGGTAGAGAATCAACATCTTTCTTTTCTGAAGCAGAGCTTGATAAAAGCATACCGGATTATTTAAAAAATGATTCTTCTTACGTAAAAGCCAGAGGGATAATTGCCGATGCTGATAAATTTGATGCTTCCTTTTTCGGAATAAACCCAAAACTAGCAGAGCTGATGGATCCTCAGCAAAGGGTATTCCTTGAAGTAGCGAATGAGGTATTGGAAACTACAGGCTATTTGCCAACAAAGAAAGATGCTGTAATTGGCGTTTTCGCTGGCAACGGTAACAATACATATTATGAAAATAATGTTTTAAGCCATCCTGATTTAATTGAAAACCAAGGGAAAACACAGGTCTTATCTGTAAATGATAAAGATTATCTTGCATCTCGAACGGCCTATCATTTAAACTTAAAAGGCCCGGCAGTTAGTGTAAATTCTGCTTGTTCAACTTCGTTATTAGCCGTTGCAACTGCAGTTAATAGTTTACGAGCCAACCAGTGCGAAATTGCTATTGCAGGCGGTTCTAGCATTACTGCGCCAATAAATAGCGGCCATATCTATCAAGAAGGTAGCATGTTAAGTGCAGATGGACATTGCACACCTTTTGATAATAATTCTACAGGAACGGTTTTTAGTGATGGTGTTGGAGCCGTTTTATTAAAGAAATTAGATGCAGCCATAAAAGATGGTGATAAAATCTACGCCGTAATTAAAGGTGTTGGTGTAAACAATGACGGTTTTGCTAAAAGTAGTTTTACAGCACCAAGTAGCGAAGGTCAAGCTGGAGCAATAAGTGCTGCGATTTCAGATGCAGGTATTAGTGCATCTGAAATTAGTTACGTGGAAGCTCACGGAACCGCCACACCAATTGGCGACCCCATTGAATTTGAAGGTTTAGTTGATGCTTTTGGCTTGCAAACTGAAAAGCAATATTGTGCAATTGGTTCTGTTAAAAGCAATTTTGGTCACCTAACACATGCTGCAGGCGTTGCCGGATTGATTAAAACATCTTTAGCACTAACTTATAAAAAAATCCCTGCATCACTTGGATATAAAACCCCAAATCATAACATTGATTTTTCTAGAAGTCCTTTTTATGTAAATACACAACTTACTGATTGGCAAAATAAAAATCGAATTGCCGGTGTGAGTTCTTTTGGCGTTGGTGGTACAAATGTTCATGTAATTGTTGAAGAATATAAAAATGTTGAACAGGAAGCTTCTAAAACAAAGCCAGCTGAGTTAATTACTTGGTCTGCAAATTCTGTAACTAGCAGAGAAAACTATGCAAAAGCATTAAATACTTGGCTAACTGATAAACCGGACCAAATACTTGCTGATGTTTCTTACACGCTACAAAAAACCCGAACAGATTTCAATTACCGAAGTTTTGTAGTTTCGGATTCTGTTAACCAATCAAAAGAATTATTAGCACAGAATAATATACACAACAGCAATACTTTAACCGAAATTCCTGAAGAAATTGTATTTACTTTTCCAGGCCAAGGTGCACAGTATTTAAACATGGGTTTATCAATTTATAACGAAGAACCGGTGTACAAAGCTGCAATTGATGAATGTGCCGGAATTCTGAAACGCTATATTGATAGAGACATTAGAACTGTTATTTATCCTGAAGAAATAAATGAACTTTCGAATGCAAATATAAAAGATACAAAATATACCCAACCCGCACTTTTCGTTACCGAATATGCTTTAGCTAAACTTTGGATAAGTTGGGGAATTAATCCAACTAAATTATGCGGACATAGCATTGGCGAATATGTTGCCGCACATTTAGCAGGCATATTTTCTTTAGAAGATGGTTTAAAATTGGTGGCAAACCGAGGCCTCCTAATAAGCAAATTGCCAGCAGGTGCCATGCTTTCTGTTAGAGAAAATAGTGACGTAGTTAAAGGTTTGTTATTTGGCGAACTATCTATTGCTGCCATAAATAGCCCTAAAGTATGTGTTGTTGCAGGTTCATTTGAACAAATTGCCGAATTGGCCCAAATATTAGATAGAGCAGAAATTGCTAATAAGCCTTTGCTTACCAGCCATGCTTTTCATTCATCAATGATGGACCCAATATTGAGTGATTTCATGGAAATTGTATCTCAAATAACCTTATCCATTCCCGATAAAGAAATTATATCAACCGTAACAGGTCATACGTTAACTGAAAACGAAGCATTAAGTATTGATTATTGGACAAATCATTTAAGACAAACTGTTCAATTTTCAAAAGCAATAGAAACAATACTTGATAGTGATAATGCTGTTTTTATAGAAATTGGTCCAGGAACGGTAACAAGTGCTTTAACTAAACAAATTGCTGCTGCTAAATCTACCAAAGCTATTGTACTATCAAGCTTAAGCAATAAGGAAAACGAATATGCTTCCCTCCTGCATGCTTTAGGCCAATTGTGGCTTAACGGCATAACTCCAGATTGGCAAAGTTTTTATGCTGAACAATCAAGAAAGATAATCAATATACCAACCTATCAATTCGATAAAACAAGATATTGGGTTGAACCTTTGGCCACTAAAACCTTTGCAAAAGAACAGACTATTCTAAAAGATGAATCGCCTGAAATTATCCCTCTAAATACGAATGAGATGAGAATTACCAACCTGACAACTAAAGTAAAACGAATATTAGAAGATGCATCAGGTATTGAAATTAATGAACTCGATTCGGGAAGAAATTTCCTTGAATTGGGTTTAGACTCTTTACTATTAACCCAAGTTGCAATTTCTTTAAAACGTGAATTTAACTTACCAATTACCTTCAGAAAATTAAATGAAGAATATCCATCGGTAGAATCATTAGTTAAATATTTAAATGAGAACACTCCACAGGATACTCCATTACCTGTTTCTAGTCAAAATAATCATCAATTTGCAGCTAACACTACATCTTCATTTAACTATTCTCAACAGAACAACCATAATTCTGTAGGTAATGATAGTGCATTAAGTCTAATCGCTCAGCAACTAGAAATACTTTCAAAGCAAATACTATTAATGCAAGGACAAACGCCTACAAATAATGTACCTGTTCAACAAACTATCTTAAACAACAATAATAATCACAGCCTGGCAAAAGCTATAGATGCTGATTTATCGGCTGAGGAAAAGGCAGAAATTAAAAAACCTTTCGGAGCTACGCCGAGAATTGAACGTCAATCGAATGATTTAAATCAAAAACAATTAAATTTTATCTCAAATTTGACCGAACGGTACAATAAAAAAACAGTTAAAAGTAAAGAATACACAAAGAATAGCAGGTCGTACATGGCCGACCCTAGAGTTGTTTCAGGCTTTAGGCCAGCAACTAAAGAACTCATTTACCCAATCGTCGTAAATAAATCGAGTGGAAGTAAATTATGGGATATTGATGGAAATGAATACATCGATGCTTTAAATGGATTTGGATCGAACATGTTAGGTTATCAGCCTGATGTGATTAAGACTGCCATGCATGAACAAATTGAAAAAGGTTATGAAGTTGGTCCTCAACACGAATTGGCGGCAGAAGTTAGTAAATTAATCTGCGAATTTACCGGATTTGATAGGGCTGCACTTTGTAGTACGGGTTCTGAAGCGGTTTTAGGCTGTATTCGTATTGCCAGAACAGTAACAGCCCGTTCGTTAATTGTTTCTTTCACAGGTTCATATCATGGCATCAATGACGAAGTATTGGTAAGAGGAACGAAAAAATTAAAGTCGTTTCCAGCAGCTGCAGGTATTATGCCTGAGGCCGTTCAAAACATTTTGGTTCTAGATTACGGAACCGATGAATCTTTAGCAATTATTAAAGACCGAGCAAACGAAATTGCAGCAGTGCTGGTAGAGCCTGTACAAAGCAGAAGGCCAGAATTTGTGCCAATAGAATTTTTAAAAAAGGTAAGACAAATCACAACTGATGCTGGTATTCCATTAATCTTTGATGAAGTAATCACTGGTTTTAGAATGCATCCAGGTGGTGCACAAGCATTATTTGGCATAAAGGCTGACCTCGCATCATACGGTAAAGTTATTGGAGCAGGTGTACCAATTGGCGTAATTGCTGGTAACAGCAATTTAATGGATGCATTAGATGGCGGTAACTGGGAATATGGTGATGGTTCATATCCAGAAATTGGTGTAACCTATTTTGCCGGAACATTTGTAAGGCATCCATTAGCGCTTGCATCTGCAAAGGCATCGTTAAATTACATGAAAGAAAAAGGTCCTTCTTTGCAACAAGATTTAAACGATAAAGGTGCTTACTTAGCAAAAGCAGTTAATGCAGAATTTGATAAAAGACAACTACCAATTTATGTAGCAAATTATGGTTCGCTATGGAAAGTAAAATATTATGAAGAAATACCATACAGCGAATTGATGTTTGTTTTGATGCGTGAAAAAGGAATTCATGTGTTGGATGGTTTTCCTTGTTTCATTACAGAAACATTAACTTACCAAAACATCGATAGCATAATCAGCTGCTTTGTAGAAAGTATGGATGAAATGATTGAAGCAGGATTTTTTCCATCAGTAAATAAAGTAAATAATAATTTTAAGATTGATGAGGTGGTTGTTGATAAAAATAACCCACCAGTTACGGGCGCCAAACTTGGTAAAGATAGAGAAGGAAATCCTGCCTGGTTCGTGCAGGATTCAAATCAAGAGGGAAAATATCTTCAGGTTAAACTTAGCTAATGAAAATGGCAGAGGCTAACTTAATTGAAGTAGATTTTAACCCTTTTGAAGAGGGAAAAGAAATTGAAAAAGTTATTATTTTAAATGAATCTCAAAAAGAGATTTGGTTATCATGCATCATCGGTGGCGATGCAGCAAGTTTAGCATATAACGAATCTGTTTCTTTAAATTTAAGTGGTCGATTTAACTTCGCGGCTTTCCAAGAAGCTGTAAATATGGTTACTGCTCGTCATGAAGCATTAAGATCAACAATTTCTAAAGATGGCGAGAACTTAATTGTTTACAATCAGGTAGATGACCAAATTATTTTTAATGATTTTTCCCATATTGATTCAGCTCGGATAAAAGAAGAACTAAAAGCTTTTGTACAAAATGAGATTAGTATTCCTTTTCAACTTTACGATGGTCCGTTATTTAAATTATTTGTTCATAAACTTGATGACGAAACACATTACTTTACCATAATCATTCATCATATTATTGGAGATGGCTGGTCGCTAGGAATTATTCTCGAAGATTTAAGCAATTGCTACAATGCTTGCTTAGGCGGAATTAAATCTAAACTTCAAGCTCCAGATCAAATAAGTACCTATGCAATTGAGCAGGTAGCTTTTAGTCGCACAAAAGAATATATTCAAACACAAGAATTTTGGCTTAATCTATTTAAAGATGATGTTCCTGTATTAGATATGCCTCTGGATTTTAGCCGTCCAACAACCAGAACTTACCAGGGTAAAAGAAATGATTATGTAGTAGATGCTAAACTTTATGATTCAGTTAAAAGCCTGTCAGTCAAATCAAAAAGTAGTGTTGTATCTACCTTAATTGCTGCGTTTGAAGTTTTTTTGTATAACCAAACCGGACAGGAAGATATAGTTTTGGGTTTACCAGCAGCTGGGCAATTGGCATCTGAAAATTTAAATTTAATTGGTCATTGTGTTAATCTATTGCCATTACGTAGTAAAATAGACCCAAATGTTTCATTTATAAATTACTTATTAAAAAGAAAAAATGAAATACTGGATGCTTATGACCATCAGCGATTAACTTTTAGCGAATTATTAAAAAAGTTAAATATTAAAAGGAACAAAGCCAATATCCCATTGGTTCCTGTTGTTTTCAATGTTGATAGAGGCATGGATGATGCTGTTAATTTTTCAGGCTTAAGGCATCAAATTATATCAAATCCTAGAGTATCGCAAACCTTCGAAATTTCATTAAATGTTAATGGCTCAAAAGATTCGATGATTTTTGAATGGGCTTATAATACACAGCTATTTACTTCTGAAACGATAAATAGAATGATGAATGATTTCGTTTCATTGCTTACAGTTATTTCCGATAATCCTGATACGTTAATTGCTGATACTGTTTCAAATGTAAATCCCTTTCCAAACATAACACCATCAAGCCTAAATTTCCCTCAAAACCTTACCATCCTCGATTTATTTGAAAATGTAGTAACAATCAAAGCTAACAACATTGCTGTTGTATGCGAAGGTAAATCGCTATCCTACAAAGAATTAAATATAAAGGCTAATCAACTCGCTCATTATATATTAAACAAAGGTTTACCAAAAAATGGACTAATTCCAATTTGCATACATCCATCTTTGGAAACGGTTATAGGGATATTCGGAATATTAAAAGCAGGTTGTGCTTATGTTCCAATAGATCCGGAATATCCTATTTGCCGCATTAAGATCATTACTGATGAAATAAACTCTAAACTCATCATTGGCGACGGCGTAACTGCTAAAAAACTCAATGAATTACCAGCTCTAGAAATAATTGCCATAGATGATCATACAGCTCCTGCCTGGAAAGAAAACTCATCAAAACCATCGTTAGTTTCTGATCCCGATTCTCTAGCTTATATCATCTATACTTCCGGTTCAACAGGAAACCCAAAAGGTGTTATGATTCAGCACATTGCATTAACTGATTACCTATTTGGCTTAAGAAATAAAATCCCTGGTTTAGAAGGGTGCATAAGTTTTGCACTTGGTTCTGCAATTTCAACCGATTTGGGCAATACTACCCTATTTAGTGCGCTAACATTAGGTGCTCAACTTCATATTTTCGCAAAAGACAGATTCAACAACGCCGATTATATTCATCAGTATTTTATTAATAATCCAATTGATTTTCTGAAAATTGTTCCCTCTCAATGGAAGTTTTTAATGTCTCAAAAGCGATTATTAGCACCGCATAAGATTTTAATGTTTGGTGGTGAAGCATTGCCTGCAGAATACATCAAGCTAATAAAAGCCTCAAATGCATCTTGCCAAATTGTGAACCATTATGGTCCAACAGAAACCACAATAGGTAAATTGATTCATTTGGTTGATAAAAATTATGATTATCCCGTAATTATTCCAATTGGAAGACCATTTTCAAATGCATCTATATATGTATTAAATAAAAATTTAAAAATTTGTCCAATCGGTGTTCCTGGCGAACTTTATATTGGTGGTTTAGGTCTGGCAAAAGGGTATCTTAATAATGATGGACTCACTGATAGCGTATTCATAAAAAACCCGAATAACAGGAATGAAGAAAAGATTTATAAAACCGGCGACTTGGTTAAATGGTTAGCCAGCGGTGATATAGAATACTTAGGAAGAATTGACGACCAGATTAAAATTAGAGGCAATAGAATAGAATTGGGTGAAATTCAGAATGCATTACAAAAGCATCAAAATGTAAAGCAATCTGCGGTTTTTGCAGTAGAAGTTGACCAAAGAGAAAAGGAGTTAGTTGCATATGTTGTGCTGAACAGTAATTTCGATAAAGATGAGATAGTTCAGTTTTTAAGAAAGCAACTGCCAGAATACATGGTTCCTAAAATCTTTCTTGAGCTCGATAAACTTCCTTTAACATCAAATGGTAAAGTTGACAGAAAGGCACTGCCGGAGTTCAATGCAGGAAATCAGCCAGATATAGAAGGATTTGTCGAGCCACAAAATGAAATACAAACACTTGTTGCGAATATTTGGGCAAAAAACCTAAATCTTGAAAAAATCAGTATAAAAGACGATTTTTTCGAGCTTGGTGGACACTCTATGATTGCTATAAAAGTTATGGTAGAAATAGAAAAGCAAACAAATTTGCGATTGCCGCTCTCCATTCTATTTGATAATTCCACTGTAGAAAAATTTGCGCAACAATTAAATAAGTCAAAGCAAGATATCAATTGGGATTCTCTAATTCCAATCAAATCATCTGGCACAAAAGCACCTCTATATATTGTTCATGGACAGGGCATGAATATTATTGTATTTAAGCCGTTAGCTAAAGAAATAGATCCTGAAAGGCCAATATACGGCTTGCAACCGAAGGGTTTAAATCCTGAAATTGAACCATCCAATACAATCGAAGAAATTGCTGCAGATTATGTTAATGAAATTTTAGCTAATAATCCTAACGGACCATATTTACTTATGGGCTACTCATCTGGCGGAACAATTGCATTAGAAATGTCCTACCAAATGGAAAAAATAGGCAAAAAGGTTTCATTTCTAGGACTTTTAGATACTTATTTTGATGGAGAAAGTTATATACAATTGGCTAGTGAAAACAATCACAAAGAAATTATAAATTGGACATTCAAATTTGTAGGTTTTGGCTTTGTTTATCTATTCAAACATCCAAAAGAATTCCTTCGCCATAAAGTGAGTTTTAGCTTAGGCACCATGTACAATATTTATAAAAAAATAAAACCAACTAAAAAAGATTTATCAAACCCAAAATATGTATTAGGCAACATTCAATCTGTACATGCAAAAGCCTTTAAAAAATATAAAATCAAAAAATATGATGTAGATGTACATTTATTTAAATCAAATGACATCTTATTAAGCTACGTACCGCATTCAGAAACAAATGGATGGGAACCCTACATCAATGGAAAATTAACTGTAATTGATATTCCGCTTGAACATCTTCAGTTCTTTAAACCTGAATATGTTAAAATTTTGTCAGACCAATTAAATAGAGTTTTAAAAACCATCGATTACTGATAGAATAAATTGGACAACCTGATAAATGATAAACTGCTATGGGAAGATTATGAGGAAAGAACACTTGTAAATAAACACTTTATAAATATTTTTAAAATTTCACTTGATAAATATCAAGCAATAAAAAATAATTGCAAACAAATTTTAACCGCCGATGAGTTAACTAAAGCGAGTAAATTTAAACAAGCGAGGGATACTAAAAGATATGTTATTGGTAAGTTTTATAGCAAAATGATTTTGGCTAAAATGATAAACAAGAAGCCTGCCGATATACATTTTCAGTTTAATGAATACAAAAAACCATATATAAATAATATAAATTTTAACATAAGCCACAGTGGAGATTATGTTGTTTTAGCAATTAGCCCGTATGCTGTTGGTATTGATATCGAGGCGATAAACCCAGTTTTGGATTACCAAGAGCTTATCCATCAATGTTTTAAAGAAGAAGAAATTAAAAGAATTACAGATTTAGATAGCTTCTATCTTTTCTGGACAAGGAAAGAGGCCTTATTAAAAGCAACCGGAGAAGGTTTAACAGACAATCTTCCGACAATAAATTGCACAGAAGAGAAAACAGAGCGATTTGGCGTTTTTTATGAGCTAAAAAGTTTAAAATTAAACGATGGATATTTTTTAAGTACAGCATCACCAGACCATCAAAGCATTTATAAATATTGGCATTTAAAACATTAATTCATATCGTAAATTTTGCATAAAGAAATGTTTAAACCTCCAGAATATCTTAATTAACAAATACGCCCAAACTAAAATTTATAATTATAATTGCATTCCAAACATCATTTTCATCCCATGGAAATTCAAAGAGTTGATAACATTACACACCAGGAATTTTTAAAAAATTTCTACGAACCAGGTATTCCGGTTGTTTTTAAAAATGCTTCCAGTGTTTGGAAAGCCAAAGGATTATTCGTTCCGGAATGGTTTAAAACTAATTACGGCGAAAGGGTTTTAAATAAAGAAGGTAAATCTTATACCATGAGCGAGGTTTTTGATCTGGTAGAAAACAGCACGGTCGAAAATCCTGCACCATATCCTTTAAAATATAATATTACTACAGATATACCTGAATTGTTACCGCTCATTCAACCGTTAAACTTAAACTATGCATTACCAAATTGGTTAGAGAGTCAATGGTTTAAAAAAGGTTATTGGGGTAGTGCAACAGAACTATTTATTGGCGGCCCAGGTGGTAAATTTCCATACCTGCATTTAGATTATTACCATTTAAATGCCTGGATTACACAATTATATGGAGAAAAGCAGTTTACTGTTTTCCCACGTGGACAGGAGGATTTCCTTTACCCAAAAGCCGATGACCCGTGGCGCTCGGAGGTGAATATTTTCGAGCCTGATTATGAAAAATTCCCTAAATATAAAGATGCTACACCAATTAACTTTACAGTTGGCCCTGGCGAAACATTATTTATACCATTTGGTACATGGCATTCAGCTTATTCGCTAACCACTACCATTTCTGTAGCGTTCGATCAGTTAAATGAAAAAAATTATAAGCCGTTTTTAAAAGATGTCTGGGATTTTAAAAGACGCCAAGGACTAGTTAAAGCACTAACAATGCATAGTTATGCATGGCTTGGTTGTAAAATTGGAAATAGTTTGAAATAAAATTTCGGATATCTCCTTGTAATTTTTATTACGTTCAATCTAACAATCGTTTAAATTTTCAAATCTAAATAAAGCAAAATTATGGCTGCTCTTAAAGAAACTTTAAAGAAAATAATTAAATTTCACCCATACTCGCATGTTAAACCACTTCAGAACTTGATTCATGTTGGTTCTGAACATCACGGTTATACCATTCCAAATAATTATTTAGATAAAAATTCTATATGCTATTGCATAGGTGCTGGAGAAGATATATCGTTTGATACAGAACTAAAAGTTTTATTCGATTCGAATGTCTTCATTTTTGACCCAATGCCTGAAGGTATAAACTATTTCAAAAAATTAAAAAATACATTAGAAAAGGGCGAAACATTTGGAGTTTTTGATGATAAAAATTTCCTTTATCGTTTAAATAGCAAACAGATAAATGAAATAACATACGTAAACAAAGGTGTATGGAATGAAAAAACAACCTTAAAATTTTACGCACCACAATTAGATAATTATATTTCTCATTCTGTTTATCTCTTCCAAGATTCTGACGATTATATTGAAGCACCTGTAGATAAGTTAAAGAACTTTATGCAGGAGTTTGGTCACATGTCAGTAGATTTGGTTAAAATAGAGATTGAAGGCGCTGAATACACAGTCATTGATAGCATTATAAAAGATAAACTCGATATCAAAATTATTTGTATTGAGTTTGATGAAGTTTACCATAAAAAAGATTTAGCACATAAGCTTAGAATAAGAAAATCATCAAATCAGCTTCTTAAAGCAGGATATGTTATGGTTCATTCTACCTATATGATGAAAAGAACTTTTGTGCGTAAAGATGTTTATGATTTTTTAAAATCGAAGGAATAATCCCCTTTTTAAGTCTTTCGTAGTGAACGTTCCCAAGCTGCACTTTGATTCTTTTTATAATAACGAATCATTCCTGCTAACACAGCATAATTCATAATACAAAAATAATAAGGGATAAAAAATGCTTTTATTTTAATGTTTTTGCGTTCGAAAAACCAACCCAACGCACTTAAAAAGTAAAATAAAAGTTGAGCAACTAGAATTATTTGATATAATATCAAATCGGTGTTTAGCACAATTATCAGGTTAAGAATAACAAGCAAGATTAATAAAAACGGTGTTATTGTCCACCTTAAAACCCGGTGAGATATATACTGAAATGTAAGCACTGGATAATGAAAAGGATTGGCGGCTTTCTTTAACCTTAAAATAGATTGGATTCCTCCGGCTGCCATTCTTATCTTTCTTTTCAGCTCTTCTTTCACATTTGCTGATGATGTTTCTGATGCATAAGCATTTGGTTCATAGGCGATTATAAAGCCCTTTTCAGCAATACGCATGGCAATCAGGTGGTCATCAATAATCGTATCCGATTCAACCGGCTGATAAAGGGCTGTTCTAATACTAAAAAGCTCACCAGCTGCCCCCACATTAGAATAAAGTTCGTAATCCCATTTTTTTAATTTCGATTCATACTTCCAGTAAAAACCCTCGCCTGCAGAACTAGCATCAGCAAGTTCTTCTACCATTATTCTCTTTTCACCGGCAACTGCACCCACTTTAGGGTTTTGATAATGCTTAACAAGTTCATTTATAGCTGCCTTATTTAAAAAGGTATTTGCATCAGTAAATATTAAAATTTCGTTTTTAACAAAAGGCATAGCTCTTTTAATAGCAGCCATTTTACCAGTTCTAATATTTTCATGCAACAGCTCAATTTCGCTGTATTTACTTATCTTTTCTGCGGTTTCATCCGTAGAGCCATCAGTGATAAAAATAACCTGCATTTTATTTTTCGGATAATCTAAATCGATGGTATTTAAAACTTTTTCATCAATAATATCTTGTTCGTTCCATGCAGCAACCAGAATGGTAACAGTGGGTAATTCTGCATCATTACTAAAGGAAAAGGGTTTTGTAAAGCGTCTTTTTATCTTAACCAATAGTAATAATAAAAAACCATAACCTACAAAAGTGTAAATTATCAGGAATAGAGAAATCCAGAAAGCTATAATCATTTGGGATGTTTAAATTTTAAAACCTAAGTTTTTACTGTTTTTAGAATGAGTTAAATTCCAAGAGACACCCTTAAATGTCCACTTTACTAAATCCAATCTATTTTTTAAAAGGTAAGTTATAATTTGTTTGCTGCAGGCTATAAAAATATAGTACAAACTAAATAAAATTGTGTTAATAATGCTTGTGTTTTTTTTTATAAATAGCATCCTGTTACGAGTCATGAAGTAAGTTTTTATAGCACTCTCCTTCCCTACACTCATCGATTCTTTATGGTAGATTTTAGTTTTTCCTGTAAACCAAATTTGCAAACCTGCTTTTTTAAATCGTTCACACCAATCTAATTCTTCATAATACAGAAAAAATTCATCAGCCATTAAACCAACATGATCTAAATCAGTTCTTCTGCACATCATTGCCGCACCGTGGCAATATCCAGTAATTCTGCTATCATTATCGAACTGACCTTTATTTTGCTGCATGCTCCCAATACCACTGTTTCTGCAGGTAAGGTAGTTCATTTCCGTAAAGCCAGCGTACTGAATGGTATCAGGCTCGTCGTAATACAAAATCAAAGGAGATATTAAACCAATCTGGGCATTACTTTCCATTTCATTAACCAAAACATCTATGGTGCTGGAAGTAATTTCAGTATCATTATTTAAAAGTAATAGATAATCACCTGTTGCTTTTTCAATTCCCAGGTTATTGCCGCCGGCAAAACCAAGGTTATGATTAGAGCGCACATAAATTAATTCCGGATAAATTAATTTGTATTCCTGCTCAAATTCTTCTCTACTTCCATTATCCACAAAAACAACTTCTAGGTCATGTTTAGAAGGGTTTTGCTTTAGTGAATTTAAAAAATCTAGATTAACCTGATGTTGATTGAAATTAACGGTGATGATTGATACTGACTTCATTATTGGGTAAAAATAACGAAATTACCACCAACTAGATAATATAAATAAAACTAAATCTGTAGTAGTTTGTTGTAAATTAGTTAATCAAACATGTAATATAAAGTATCTGAAATTATACAGAAAAGAATAATTATTATCCCATAATCAGGACTCTGTTTTAATATATATTCCTAAATTTGGACATTGTCCCTTTTGGTAATTAACAAATCTAATGTTACACAAGCTACTTTGAGTATTTAGAGTATCTGTAGATTATTAAATAATTACATCATCCTAATCGAAAAAATGCGCATAGCTCACCTTATTTTAACATACACAGACCCTCACCAGACAGAGAGAATGATTAACAACATGATGCATGAAAACTTCGATTTTTATATTCATGTTGATAAAAAATTCGACATTAACCCTCATCTTTTTTTAAAAAAAATACCTAACGTTTATTTTATCAACAATAGAATTGATGTTAAATGGGCTGGATTTAACACCGTAAAGGCAACATTTGAATGCATAAAAGAAATTGTTAACAGAGGCATTGATTATAAGTACATCAATTTTTTAAGTGGCCAAGATTATCCCCTAAAACCTGCAGCTTTTTTAGCCGAATTTTTTGAAAAAAGTGATAAAGAGTTCTTAAGCTATAAAGACATCAAAAACGATTGGAAAGAGGGTTTGATAAGAATGGAAAAGTACTTCTTAGCCAATTACAATTTTAAAGGCAAAACTACCTTAGAAAATTTAATTAACTACGTTATGCCTAAAAGGAAGTTACCTTACAATTTGCATCCTTATGGCAAATCAATGTTTTGGATGCTAAGTCCGAAAGCTGCCATGTATGTAGTTACAAAAGTAGAAAGTGATAAAAAACTAATTAATTTCTTTTCACTCTGTTGGGGAAGTGACGAGTTTGTATTTCAAACCATGTTATTAAACTCGCCATTTAAAGATAAGATTAAAAACGAAAATTACAGATATATAGACTGGTCATTAGGAGGTGTAAATCCCAAAGTGCTAGATGAAAGTGATTTTGATGCTTTGAAAAATTCTAACATGCTTTTCGCCAGAAAGGTAAATGAAACCAAAAGCAAAAAATTATTGGATTTAATTGATACTCAACTTTTAACAATCTTTACAGCATTCACATGGGTCATATCATAAACCTCACAACATATAAAGACAGTCGCGGAATTTTAACCGTATTAGATAGGGTTGTCAATTTTGAAATTAAACGCCTCTTTTACATCTATGCAGTGGATGATTCAGATCGTGGTGGTCACAGACATCACAATACTTATCAGGCAGCTATTTGCATTAAAGGATCTTGTAAAATAACCAACAACGACGGACAAAAAACTGAAATATTCGATTTAGATACGCCTGAAAAGTGCCTGATTTTAGAGCCTAACGATTGGCATGTGATGCATAGTTTTACGGAAGATGCAATACTATTAGTTCTTGCTTCAACAGCATTTGACCCCAAAGATTATATTTATGAGCCA
Source organism: Pedobacter jejuensis (assembly GCF_003725795.1). Classification (GTDB taxonomy): domain Bacteria; phylum Bacteroidota; class Bacteroidia; order Sphingobacteriales; family Sphingobacteriaceae; genus Pedobacter; species Pedobacter jejuensis. The sequence continues at coordinate 645,275 of NZ_RBEE01000023.1, forward strand.
TACGAGAATACCTTATGAGAATTTAAAGGCTCTAAATAAACCGTTCGAAGAAGCTTTTAAATTAAAATTTAACGATTTTTTAAATAGTGGCTGGTATATACTTGGTAATGAAGTTGCACAATTTGAAAAAGAATTTGCCAACTATCACTATGAAAATTATGTGGTTGGTGTTGCCAACGGTTTAGATGCACTAATCCTTTCGTTAAAGTGCTGCAATTTTAAAAAAGGTGATGAAATTATTGTGCCATCAAATACTTACATAGCTAGCATTTTAGCAATTTTGCAATGCGATTTAGTGCCTGTATTTGTTGAACCAAATATGGAAACATACAATATAGATCCTAAAAAAATCGAGGGTGCTATAACGTCGAAAACCGTCGCTATTATGGTAGTTCATTTATATGGTCAATGCTGTGAAATGGAACCTATAATTAATATAGCTAATCAAAATAACTTAAAAATTGTTGAAGATTGTGCCCAGGCTCATGGTGCCAAATACAAAGGAAAATTAGCCGGTACTTTTGGTGAATATGGTTGTTTTAGTTTCTATCCAACAAAAAACCTTGGTGCACTGGGCGACGCCGGAGCGATAATTTGTAAAACTGAAGAGGATTATATTAAGCTTAGGCAATTGCGAAATTATGGTTCGGAAAAGAAATATCATAATGGTATAATTGGCTATAACTCCCGTTTGGATGAAGTGCAAGCATCTTTCTTAAGAGTTAAATTACCTTACCTAACCGAAATCAATAACCATAAGAAAACTTTAGCCTCCATATATCAAAGTAACTTGAATAATAATTTTGTTAAACCAACAATTGATAACGACTTTGGTAATGTTTACCACATTTATAATATTAGGCATAAAGAAAGAGATAGATTAAAAGCTTTTTTATCAGCAAACAATATTGATACAGAAATCCATTATCCAGTTGCTCCACATAAGCAACAAGCGCTTTACCAGCTAAATAATTTGAGTTATCCAATATCAGAAGAAATACATGCCACTACATTAAGTTTGCCATGCTCATTTGCTCACACAGAAAATGATATACATAAAGTTGTTGAGATTATAAATCAATTTAATTAATCCATTTGATGCACTATTTATTAAAAGAACTTGCTCCACCAGTATTAAATACATTACGTTGGTTTAGTTTCAAATATGGCTGGAAAGGTAATTTCAAATCATTTGATGAAGCCAAGGAGCATTGTACGGGTTACGATGAAAGTCATATATTAAATAGAATTGTAGAAACAACCGGTAAGGTAAGAGATGGAGTGGCTATTTATGAAAGGGATGGAATTATATATGATGAAGTACAAGTTAACCACACTTTATTAAGCATATTACTGTTAGTTGCTGGTAGAAATGGAAATAAATTAACACTAATAGATTTTGGCGGGTCATTAGGAACCTCCTATTACCAGTGCATCAAGTATCTATCACATTTAGTAGAATTAAACTGGTGCATTATTGAGCAAGCTAACTATGTAGAAGTTGGTAAAAAATCATTTGAAAATGCTCATGTTAAATTTTATTATACAATAGAAGAATGTATTGCAGATGGAAAAACACCTGATATACTTTTGATTTCAAGCACTTTACAATACATCAAAGAACCATATAATTTTCTAAATCACCTACAATCATTTAATATACCATACCTAATGCTTGATTTAGTTGGATATAATGATACCGAGGATGATAGAATAACGATTCAAAAGGTTCCTCCTGTGTTTTATGGCATAGAGGCTTCATATCCTTGCATCTTTTTTGGGAAAAATAAATTAGAAAATCAAATCAGGAAAAATTACGAATTGGAGTTTGATTTTATATCCGAATCTCAAAAATATTATATAAACTTTAAACCATTTCGCTACCAGGGTTCTTTTTGGAAATTGAAATAGATATTAATATTTATCCAATTCATCCAATATTGCAGAATCTAAATCGATGTCGAATTTCCTTGCAAAAATCATTTTAGAATCAACGATTTTAGATAAATCTGCGATGCCTAAATATTTCGGATTGGGCTTACCTTCAGACCAATCTATGTAACGTAGATTATCATGATTGGTATGTTTACTGTGTTCAGAATTCATGATTACAGTTGCTATAACAAATTCATCAGAACCCCATGTGTATTTAAAAAAATCATGAAATTTCGAATTCCTATACAGCTTACTTACCACATAAGCTGCAGAATCGTGAGTGATTGTCCACCAAGAAGAGTTACTACCCCCGTAAAATTCCATATCATCAGGTAGTTTCCTTTTTTGGGCTATGGAATTAACTACGTTTTGTAAAAGATATTTGCCTTTTAATCCTGAATCTGTAAAGTGGAATTTCTCAAATCTATCACGCCCTTCCTGGTACCAAACCGATTCCTTTTTTTCTATATGCATAAAGTTTTGACCGATTTTATCAATAAAAAAATTGTAGGTTTCATCCGCAGAATGTATCGGATAATCCTGACCACTAATTAAATTGATAAAATCATAATGCTGTTTAGTAGCGATAACTTCTTTAAGCGATTGAACTATTGCTCTGGTAAAACTCCAGCCTGCCCAGTTACAATTTACTCTTTTTTTGATAAAATATGTTTGCGGCAAATGCTCCAGTAGCTTAAATTCAACAGCATCAACCTTTTCATCTAAATGTATATAAATATCAAATCCTGGGTGTTTTAAACGATTTACCAAACGCAACAACTGCGTCGGATTTTTATGAACCATTATAATATGAGCAACACGCATTATTAGGGATTAATTTTGTTGGGTTGATTTGTAATTTGATAGAGATAAACGCTAACATCAGCCGTGTTTGATGTTTTAATAAACTTCCCTATTTTCGATAATTCTGTTTTTAAATTTGCTGCAGGAAGATTCTTATTTTCGTAATACCATTTTGGCATGCTAATAGGATCACCAACATTTGATAGAAATTTGTTGTTAAAGATAACCCAAACTCTTTTATTATTTTTAATTTTTTTAAAATCTGAATCCAATTTCGCGTTATATTCAGCAAGATTTTTAGAATTCCATCTAAAATCCTGACCTTCAATAGCATTAAACTTATATTTTTTTAAATTCGAGTAAACTTTAAATCCGGGCAATTCATTCCAATAAACATAAACAGCATCTCCAGCTTTAAATTCTTTGTTTATCATATCAAATGACTCTTTTTGATATGATTTTTTGTGTTTATAAAATGTAGCACTGTTTGTAATAGATTGAAAGGATTGAATTACAAGTGAGATTAATAGTAGGAAAACGATAATGATTTTTAATGGCTTACTCCTAATTAAACAGTCCAAACCGATACCTATCAATAGCATAAAGATTGGTGTTAAAAACAGCCAAAACCTTTCTGTTAGCGGATAAAGTTCTAAGCCAGAAGCAAGCAATACCAATAGCAGTGGAAACACCAGTACATTAAAATTTTGGAGCGACTTTTTAAAACTAAAATAAATTCCTGCACCCAATAAGATAAATGGCAAGAATGGCATCTTAATAAATGGAGTATAAAAATGAGTTTGCGTTCCCGATTCAACAAAATTCCAAAGTAAACCCATAGGATAATCCAACATCCTGTAAAAGCTTGTAAAAAACCAACTTAAATCTAAAACAGATTTAGGTGGTAATGGCATAAAATCTCCATAAAATCTAAACCAATTAACTACCCATTCAGCATCTGGAGTTTTATTAATAAAAAAAACAAACAGTAAAATAAAACTTATCAACCAGATGATAAATGGTATTAAACTTTTAAATAAAATATTCCATTGTTTTTTTATCAAATAGTAAATCGATAAGCCTAAACCAATGCCACCTAATATAAAAATTGCAGAAAACGAAAACCAAAGTGTAATAGATCCGCCTAAACTCCAGATAATTATTTCTTTAAAACCGTTTAGTGTTCTATATTTAATAAACAGGTAAAATGATAAAATCGAACATAGCAATTCGGTAGAATATTGCTTAATCTCTACAGAGTGATAAATAAATGCCGGCGAAATACATAAAATCGCCATTGCAACCAAAATACCAGTGCGTTTTAAGAAATACTTTGTAACTGGAATAAATATTAGGATTGATAATAATCCTGATAAAAGCGGTACGATTCTTAATCCATACTCATTATGACCAAAAATATTTAGAAATAATTTTACTATTAAAAGAAATCCTATTGGTGCCTTTTGCTGATAATCTAATGGTTTTGTTAATAGCTGCTGAAAGTTAAAATTTAACAAACTTGATGCTAAATAGCCCTCATCCAACCACAAAGACCTATTGATGAAGTAATGGTATAATCTTAAAAATACGCCTAAAACTATAATTAATAAAAATAAATAATAACTGAATTTATCTTTCAGAGCGCTTTTTAATGGGAATGGCATGCAAATAGACCGTCGGGATTTTATGCAATATCGGAATTTTTAATAATTTTACATAAATAAATCACCCCCTGTGCATAATATCTCTCTGAATAATTTAGAGGTAGTAGTTTTTGATGTTGATGGTACCTTATATAATCAAAGCCTTCTCAGAAAAAAAATGCTATTCTCCTTAATGAAGTATTTTGTTTTTCGTCCCTGGAAGATTAACGAATTATTTATTCTATACCATTTCCGAAAAGAAAGAGAGCAAAACAAAGGATTTAAAGGTCCAAATCTTAATGAACAACAATATATATGGTGCAGGCAAAAAGTAAATCAACCGATTGATAAGATTAAAGAAGTTGTAAGTAAATGGATATTCAACTATCCCAATCAATTTTTAAAGGCATGCACATATCCCGGCATTCATCTGTTGTTTAAATCACTTGCCGAAAAAAATATTCGTATCGCGATCTATTCTGATTACGATTCCATAGAAAAGATGAAAGCTATGGAGCTAAAAGCCGATCTATATGTTAGTTCAACTGATGCTCAAATCAATGCATTCAAACCTAATCCTGATGGGTTAGAATTTATATGTACTAAATTTGGCATCACAGATAAAAATCAATGCTTATTTATCGGCGACCGATTGGAACTGGATGGCGAATGCGCAAAAGCAGCAGGTGTTCCATTCGTATTGGTGAATGATGTAAGTGTAAATAATTCCCTATTTAAAAACCTCTCAAAACAAGTGCTTAATGTTGTTAAGCAGGAAACATTATGATCGATAAAATCACATATCCCCAAGATCCGGAATCTTCAGAGAAGCCAAAAGAAACTGAACTCCGACGTGCAGGTTTAAAAGAATATGTTACCATAGCTCGGCCAGATAATTGGGTAAAAAACCTATTTATGGTACCTGGGATGCTTTTTGCATTATCTATATTTCACACTCCCTTAAATTCAGCACTTATCATAAAAATCATTTTGGGTGTTGTAAGCATGTGCTTGATAGCATCTGCAAATTATGTTATAAACGAATATTTAGACGCGGGTTTCGATAAATTCCACCCTTTAAAGAGGAAAAGATCAGCGGTGGTAACCATGATCAATCCAACAATTGTTTATACAGAATACGCAGTTTTGGCGGTTATAGGTATTGGCCTTTCCTCTTTCGTATCAATAAAATTTATGTCGGTAGCCACGTTTTTATTGATAATGGGAATAATTTATAATGTGAAACCATTCAGAAGTAAAGACCGTGTATTTCTTGATGTTTTAAGTGAATCGGTAAATAACCCAATTCGCTTTGCGGCAGGCTGGTTTATATTTAGTCCTGCTTTAGGGATTCCCAGTAGTAAATGGGATTTAAATTGGATTAACACCTTCCCTCCTGTTAGTATAATCATCGCTTATTGGATGGGTGGTGCATTTTTAATGGCTACAAAAAGATTTGCCGAATATAGGTTAATTGATAACCCAAAAATGGCTGGTTTATACCGCAAATCATTTAAGATTTACAATGAAAATAGCTTACTGGTTTCGATGTTTTTTTATGCAATAACCTGCGCCTTTTTTATGGGAATATTCTTAATAAAAGATAGAATTGAGCTTTTGGTGAGCTTCCCGTTTTTTGCTTTGCTGTTCTCCTGGTATCTTAAAATAGGATTGTTAGATGATTCGCCGGTTCAGGGCTCTGAAAAACTATATACCAGAAAATGGTTTATGCTTTATTTGGCACTTTTTACGGCCTTACTTTGTGTACTCATGTTTGTTGATATTCCTTGGTTACACTGGTTTTTAAATAACGCAAATAATTACAATTACGATTCTTAAAATTGATGAAAAACGATAACTATGATTTAATTGTTGTTGGGACTGGTTTTGCTTCATCATTCTTTTTACAAAAATATCTAGCCAAAAATAAAGGAAATAAAAAAGTTTTGGTTTTGGAGAGAGGCTATTTTTACAGCCATGCAGAAAAGCTTAAAGCGAGAAGAGGAGAAAGTTTACCCGATATCAAATACGAACAAAAATGGGATTCGCTTGTAGAAAATTTTAATCCAAAAAAAGATTGGCATTTTACAACCGGATATGGTGGCAGCTCAAATTGCTGGTGGGGTTGCACACCACGTTTTATGCCATCTGATTTTAAAATGAATTCGCTTTTTGGAGTTGCTCAAGATTGGCCAATTTCTTACGACGATATCGAACCTTATTACGATGAAGCTGAAGAAATTATGCAAATTTCAGGTCCAGATGATACACCATTTCCGAAGAAAGGGAAATATCCCCTTCCAGCGCATAGATTTAGCAAGGTAGATGAAATTTTAAATAAAAAATATGGCAATCAATATATAAGCCAACCCACTGCAAGGGCGAGCCGCGCAACTGCAAGTAGAAATGCATGCATGGCATCAAGCACTTGCGGCACATGCCCTGTTGATGCAAAGTTTAGCATTGAAAACTCTGGTATGATGGTTTACCAAAACCCGCAAGTAGAAATTATCTATGGAGCCCAGGTTTATAAATTAGAAATGGTAAATGATGTAGCTAGAAAAGTTTGCTACATGAAAGATGAAAAAGAATATACTGCTGAAGGGGAAGTTATCGCACTAGGTGCAAATCCATTTTTCAACACAAACATTTTATTAAATTCTGGCGATAAAAATAAATTCACAGGTAAAGGTTTTGGTGAACAATTGGGCATTCAGGTACTGATATATTTAGATAATTTGAGTAATGCAGGTGGCAGTACCTGGGTAAATGCAAATGGTTATATGCTTTACGATGGGCAACACAGAAAAGATTATGCAGCCTGCTTGATTGAAGTAAATAATGCACCATTTATTAGGTTTGAAGAAAATAAGTGGCTTAACATTGCGAGTTTTAGATTGGTTTTTGAAGATTTACCAGATGATAAAAATTACATCACAACATCTGCAAATAAATTGAAACCTGAAGTGCATTATGATGGTCGTTCTGATTATGCGGAGAAAGCCTTCAAAAACGCCAAAATAGAGTTACCTAAAATTTTATCCTGCTTGCCGGTTGAACGCTTAAAGTATCTGGACCCATTTCCAAACGAAGGTCATATTATTGGCGGAACGAGAATGTCTGCAAATGCAGAAACGGGTGTGGTAGATAAATATTTAGTGCACCACAAATATAGAAATGTGTTTGTTTTAGGTGCAGGGGCTTTCACTACATATAGTGCTGCTAACCCCAGCTTAACGCTATCTGCCCTATCTTTATTTGCAGCTGATAAAATGTTTTAATTATGGAAAGAAGAAGCTTTTTATTATTATCGGGTGTGCTGGTTGGTATGGTTGCAATTCCACCATCACTCTATTTTGTTTCGCCAGGCATAAAAAAATACGCAGCTAAGCTAATCGAGAAAGAATTGTCATACTTAAAACTAGATAAAGAAGGACTAAATAATTACATCAACGATTATTTTAAGAATGCATCCAATAACGTAATGGCGAATGTAAAATGGAAAGTTTTATATTATGGAAGAAGTAACTCGAACAGTTCTAACAATGTAAATGACCTTTTACGATACTATCTTTTATCAACCGATTTCTTTTTAAACCAAATGAATGTAGAAAAAACAGTTAAATACTTAGGAATTTTCGATCCTTATAAAAGCCCAGTAGCCAATCCATTTTCATACATCCTATTGCCTGATAACCAACAAATTACCTAAATCAGCTCTTTGTAAATCTGCTTATAAATACTGGTAGTTAATGGGTTTTTTAGAATTATCTTCAAACTTTGTTTTAAGAAATAAGGATAATCTTTTTTTTGCAACGCAATATTTATTTGTTCAAGAATAATATCGTTAGATAGCATTTTCTCTAACTGCTTTAAAGCCAAATTTGTAATGCCCGACTCTAGGTTATTAAAATTATTGCTAGTAAATAACTCATCTAAATAACTATCCATAAATAGCTTTTGCCTTTGCCCCCAATAGTGAAACACTACATCATTGGCAGGTCTTATTTCGGTAACCTTTTGAAGCACTAAAGAGAATGCAAGCTGCTCACTAACAAACCATTTCGAATTCTGGTAAAATTGATAAGTTAAGTCTGCTACATCTTCCATATAAGATGAAAAATCGCTATTTAATGCTAATAAGCCAGTATTCCAGCTGTAGTCATTTTCATCAAACTTTACAGTTTCATTATTCATTTTTAAAACTCTTCCCGAAATAAATTTCATAAAAGATAAAGGGAAATGTGCTTGATTAAATACTGCAAATTCCGATATCGCATCACCTAATCTGTATTCGCGTTTGTGTAAAAAGCTTTTTCCTTTAACAAATGAGTTTAAAATTTTTGATGGATTCTTTATAAAAAACGTATCTGTATCGACAAAAAATAGATGTTCATTGGGATATTTTTTAAAGGTTAAATCAATAACACCAACCTTTTTTAAATGGTTGAATGTGGTTCCCTTTAAAAATTGCCGTTCCAAATCTTCCGTAAGTAATACATATTCAATATTTAATGATGGAAGATGCGTTTTAAATGCCTCAGGATTATCCGTGTAAATAACAAACCTCAAGTTATTCAAATTCGGCTTCCAACTAAGAAAACTATAAATACAAAAGATTGCTCTCTTATACTCCAAGTCACTTCCATAAGATAATAGCACAAAATTTTTAAACATAGATGATTTTCGGCAATTAAAAAAGGTTTTTAAGTAGAGATGGTAACCTTAATTTTTGCAATGCAAATATATAACTATTAAAATTAACACTTATTTTATTAAGGAATTGGAAAGTGGTTTAAGCAAAAAGCAAATAAATGGGATAAGTTATTTCCTTTGAAAACAATTTTTGAAATAATCAATATTTATTAGAGTGTTGATTTTAATACCTTGAGGACTATTTAGATAAAGCAAGAAGATAATAAAAAGTTAATTTCTATGGCATGATAATTTTTTAAAAATTATCATATATTGCGATATGAATAATGCAAAACATCAAACACAACAGAAATAAAATGTTTTGTATTTTTCTTAATACAAAAACAAACTCGAACCAAGCAATATTAAATAAACGGCACATTATCAGGTAATTATAAAATAAAAATCAACAAATTTGATTGTAATTGAAATGTCATAATTACAAATTATTTTTAATTTTATTTCATACTTAATTTTAATGATAAACCAGCTTTAATACCTTTTAACAACCTTAATGAATAAAAATATAATCTTTATAAAATTTTAGCGAGCAAATTAATACACAATAATCAAATTATCCCCCGTTTTAGAAGCAACAAACAATTATTAATTTATCTTTAACAAATTTTAATGAGAATCACCAAAAAAATGCATCTTTTCATAGCTCTAATTGTTATTCTATTTGCGGCATGCAAAAAAAATACAACTCCTGAAGAGATAAAATCTGAAACATCTGTTGTACTTCCTATAACTAGTCCAACGCCAACAACACCGGTGGCTATAATTCCATCGTACGAGGTTGGTACAGGTTCCGGTTATTTGACAATCGATGGGAAATCTTTAGACTTATCATCAATTAAACTTATAAAAGTAAAAGGAGGCACTTACAAAGGCATCTACATCAAGAATATTTTAGCTTCATCTTCAAGTCCAGTAAAAATTGTTAACAACGGACAGGTAAATATATCTGAAGGTATGGAAACGGACAATGTTAGTTACGTAACAATATCTGGAGACGCAATTAACAGTTTAACCTACGGATTTGCTTTCGAAAATATTGCTTTAAGAGCGATAAAACTGAATGGACTTATGAACGGTGTTACGCTGAAGAATATGAGTTTCAAAAATGTAAATGATTATTGCATTGCAGGAGAGAAAACAAATGGAAGTAATTTAGCTTTCAATGGGACTTCAAATACTAGAGTTGAAAATTTTAAAATTTTAAACTGTCTTTTTGATAATGCTGGTCAAATCTCCTTTGGAGGCAACCTAAACGAGAACGAGGATACAGGCCTTTTTAAAGGCGTTGAAATCGCTAATAATATATTTCAAAACACAAATGCTGGAAGCGTTTGTGCATTTACCAATGTACAGGATTATGACATCCATCACAACATCGTGAATAATATCAATCAATCAACCAATAATCATAACGGCGTTTTCTACATGCAGGGTAATGGTGTTTTTCACGATAATAAATTAACTAACTATCAAGGAAATGCCATAAGAATGTGGATATATTCAAGAGGCAATTCTCCGGCTACAGTCGAAATATACAACAACATTTGCTATAACACAAGAAAATACGGAGGTTTTGAAATTCAACAATTTGATAGAAACATCATTGCTGGAAAAACAACTTTTGTAAATGCTAAAGTGTACAATAATACGGTTGGTAAAATGAATACATCAAAAGATTGGGAAGGTCAAATATTAGATTTATATAATTTTGGTGGTACTTTAGATTATTATAACAATTTAGGATTTGAATTATATAAAGCGCAAGGCACTATAACAGATATGATAAATTATAATGGAAATGCTGCTAAAACAAATATTTCGAATAACAAATATTTCGCTCAACAATCAAGTGCTGTAGCAGACATAAGCAAATTCACCTCGCTATTTGCTGGAATTGGTTCAGCAGGAATATAATAATACTAGGTAAGAAATTTTGAGGTTCGTATAATAAAATTTACGAACCTTTTTTTTTATATAATTAGAGTAAGTTGTTCTTAAAAACTTGATAATAAAGCGATTTTCAATAAAATTTCAAAACCAAATGAAATGTTTTATATCTTAGCAAGATAATTCCCTATTATACAACACTCTTCAGATGAATTTAACCTTTATAGACTATAAAAGTCTGTACAACTTATTTTTTTTAAAATTAATGATGCGTCTAAATAGCGTCTATCATATTTTATATATTAATTCTAACTTTTCGCAAACTACATAAGCCCTATTCATATCTTATAAAGCATAATATCAAGTCCTATAACTTGATTACTACAATCATCCCAACAATAATGATAATTTTAAATAAGTGGAGGCTCATTTTTAAATACTTCTTGATAGTACTTTTATTAGTACTTATTACCTTGAGGATATTGGTGATTTTCCTAAATATAGCAGATATTGCAGGTATGGAACAGAATGTAATCTACAGCATTCAGCAACTCCTTTACAATGGCAATTTATATACATCGCCATTAAATGCTCCTTTCTCCATTACACAATATACACCTATATATTACCTTATAAATGCCTTCACCGCCAAATCTTTAGGTTTTACAGAAGATAATATTTATGCTTTATACCACATTGGTAGATTTTGGAACTTGATATTCAACTTAGCAAGTTCATACCTTATCTACAGAATTGGCAAAGATTATTTTAGAATATCTGGTAGTAAAACCTTAATACTATTTGTTGCTTCATTCGCTTTAAATTTTGCACATAATTTTGCTGTAAGGCCAGATTCTTTACACGATTTAGCAGGAATTGCTTCTATTTACGCAATGATTGTATATTATCAATCGGGTAAAAAAAATATTGCCAACCTACTGCTTACTGTTGCACTAACAGCTATTGCCGTATTTTCAAAACAAAGTGGAATACAATTTATTATAATTTTTGTGGGTTTTACATTCCTAATTAAAGATTGGGCAACTATGCTAAAACTGATTGCTTCTACTGTTCTATTTTACGGAATTCTCTTTTATACTGCTCATTTAATATATCCATCATTTTTTGAGAACATTATTGGGGGAGTAAAAAATGGAATTGATGTTACAAACTTCGTAGAATATATACTTACTAGAAGCATATTTATCTTGACTGGCTGGCCTTTAATTTTATACTTTCTATATCTTTTGCTTAGTAGAAACTTACTATTCAAAGGAGCAGACATTAGTAAGCTTTTAGCCATAAGCGGATTAGGAACGCTAATTTTTGCATCAGTAACAGCACTTAAAATGGGGGCAACAACTCAATACTATGTGGTGTTTATGAATTTGGCATTAATTGTAGCACTTAATCAAAGTTTTAAAATTAAGGCATCGGTAAAAGGACTAAAATTTTTCATTGATAAGTACTCATTAACTTCGTTTTTTTGCTTATTCATAATCTTAATATTCGGTTTTAATACTTTTAAATCAATCGCAAATTTTAAAGAAGACCCAAAATTAATTTCACAAAAAACAAGTACTGCCAAGATAGCTAAACTCATTAGCTCAGATTTTAAAAGTAATAATGACAAATACGTTTATTCAAATTTAGGAACTGATACTTATGCTCCATCCAGACAATTTTTAAATAACATTTATTTCAAAAATTGTCTTGTACCACAGCGAGATATACTAGAATATTCTACCAGCAAGCTTGAAGTTGTTGGATATAATGAATTTGAAAAGTTATTAAAAGATGGAGATATAGAATACATAATCGATTCTAATCCGAATTCTAAATATGAAATTGTTAAGGATTTTAATAAAATCAAAAACTCAGATTACACGTTAGTATTAAATAGCGATGGGTATTTAGTTTATAAGAACAATAAAAGCACATGGAAGAGAAAGTAGTAATTATTACCCCTTGCTTTAATGAAAACACTACCGTAATTTCATTTCTGCAGAATGTTGAAAGCGTGATAGAAAAACTCCCTCAAACCTTTGAGGTTGTTGTAGTAGATGACTGCTCTTCAGACCATACCCTTTCTTTGTTAAAGCAATTTAAATTCTCGGCAATAAATGCAACATTAACAATTTTAGAATTGAATTTTAATGTTGGTCACCAAGCAGCAATTTATCAAGGCCTGTTATATTCTAATAGTATAGCATCTGATAAATTTATCATAATGGATTCTGATGGTGAGGATGACCCCGAAGCCATTGCTGATTTGGTTAAGTTTAAAGATTTCGATATCATTAATGTAGCAAGAGGTAGAAGAAAAGAAAGCTTTTCTTTCCAAGCTTCATACTATATTTACCGATTTATATTTAAAATTATAACCGGAAAAGTATTAAATTTTGGAAATTTCTGCATGATTAAAAAGAAGGTTTTGAAAACCTCATGCTATACAGGGTTTATACATTTTGCTGCTCATCTTTCTAAACAAAAAGTTTCATCAACTAGTATTGTTTACAATAGATTAAAAAGAATTGATGGCAAATCAAAAATGAATTTAACCAGCTTGGTTCACCATGCATTTAAATCCTTTGTAGAATATGCAGAAGAACTATTAATGGTTTTTTTAAGAATTTTTATGCTGATAATCGTTTCCTTCTTTGGTTTTATCGGTATTGTATTATACAAGAAATTTTTTACAGATGAAGCTATTTTAGGTTGGGCCAGTACTATGACTGTAAGTTTATTTACCACAGCACTAATATGTATCGGCTTCTTTGTGATGGGAATTCTATTGCTAAATATGATATCTCAAAAGAGCCAGAGCAAGAGTGAAATATTTAATAAGTTAGCTAACAATGAAATTTTACCATCCGATAGCTTGAAATTATAGAAGAAGAATTCTTCTTCTATAATTTTATGAAAGCCTTCTTTATCTTATTAAAAATCTTCCTGATATGCCTTTGATTTCCGCTAATTGGTTTAAAGTTTTTCCAGGGAGTTAACGACAAATATCTATAAAATTCATCTTTGTAAACTTCTTTCGAGTTATATGTTTTAAATATTGGTTTAATATCAAGAAAATGAACCAACGATGGATTTTCATTTTCATTAAAGGCAAACCAGTTCCATTTTGGATCGAGCTGTAACCATTTATTGGCCAAAACAACATTTAAACCATATTGATCTGCCAACTGAACATATTTTTTATGAATTCTTAAAGCATCAATCACTTTCTCAGAAATACCCTCTGCCTTCCATTTCTTAGGATTTACGACTAAGACACCTGAATTAAAATATTTTGTATCAGCTGTAAGTCCTAATTCAGCATAATTTGCAATTCCACCCCATTTGCAATCAACTGTTTTACCAACATCTTGTGCTGCAGCAACCGTATATTCTCCTAAAGATAGATTCCATAATTTTGAAATATCATCTTGGACAATGGTATCTACATCCAAATAAATTAATTTTTCTACATGCTCGTCGACAACATAAGGAGAAAAAACCCTCATATACGCTGTTAATGGAAAGGCCGAACTATCAACAGGAATCGTGATATGCGATGGGACGATTTCTTTGCTTTTAAACCATTTAATGGTTATCCTCGATGGATCTACAATTGATTCTAGTTTTTTTCTGAATGACTTTGCAATTCCATCATCAATGATATGAAAATCAATGTGTTCGTCAGTTTTGTGATTTAAATCAATTGATTTAAGCAATGCAACAATTAATATTGCATAGTGGTTATCACTAGCACAAATTATCGATATATTATTATTTACTTTCACGCTATAAGAGTTATATAAAATTATCTGATTATTATTTCAAAAATTTAAACTTCAATTTTTGAATGATGTTATTTACCTTTTTTAAATATCTGCTTGAGGCACCAATTGGTTTAAAATTTACCCATTTCGTTTGATTTAGATAATGATAAAACTCATCTCTATAGTTATAAGCATAAGTTTTATAAATAGGCTTTCTATGAAAATAATGAATGAGTTTAGGTTTAGGATCTTCATTTACAGAAAAACAATTCCATAATCTATCAATTTCAAACCAGTTTCCAATTAACGCAATATTCAGACCGTACTGATCGCCTAATGATGCATATTTTTTATTCTGATTAATAGCATTAATTGTTTTTCTGGTGATGTCTTGCTCGAGCCATTTTTTAACATTAATGATTTGCAAACCAGCATTAAAGTACTTTTCATCCGGATTCAATCCCAACTCTTTGTAGTTTTCAATTCCGTTTCCAATTGTTTTAGTTATAGGGCCAATGGTATCGCTTGCCGCTCCTATTACAAATTTTCCTGTATCAATAGCCCATAAGTTAGCGATATCATCAAGCATTATCATATCAACATCCATAAAAATCGCCTTCTCAACATCTTTAGGTACGATATACGGTATAAGTAACCTGATATACGTATTAATCGGATATGCATTATTAACAATCGGAAGATTAATGTCTTTAGGAATTATCTCCGTCATTTTTAGCCATATTAAGTTCATCTTATCTAAACTTAACGATTGTTGTAACTTTGATTTGTTTGCCCTAGAAATTTTGTCATCAACAATATAAACATCGACAATTGCATTATCAATATGATTAATCTCTATTGATTTCAACAACGCTGCTAATAAAACAACATAGTTGTTATCGCAAGCCAACACAACAGAAATATTATTTTTTTTCATTGACTATTTTATGTGAACTCTTAAAGAAAGTATTATTTAACTGTTTTATAAGAAGAATTAACTCTTTAAATCCAACCTGGTAAATGCTTAAAAAGCTAAATTTTGAATATTTATTTAATGGTTTATACGTCATATAAATTGCAACAACTATTGGTGTTATAGATGCAAAAGCTATGGAATAAACAGAGTGATAAATACCAACGAATGCAAAAACAGCCGCAAGATTTACTAACGACATTATGATAATTTTATAGAAATTGATTTTTGGCTGGTGGATGATATCTACTCCAATTGCAAAAAACCGATCGGCAGGATACAATAATGCAATAACCATAAATATTCTAAAAAGGTTAGGAGCCTCATTGGAAACATAACCTTTACCTCCTAACAAATGAATAATAGGCTGAGCAAAAATTAAAGCTATAATTATTACAGGTATTAATACAATAGTTAACATACCGATTAGTTTCTTTAACGTATAAATCATTTCAGTTTTTTCTCCCTTGTTATAATGGGTAGATAACAAAGGCATACCACTGGTAACAAAACTTAATAATGGTATTTCAACTATTTGTAATAATTTTCCACCTAAATTATACATGGCTAAAGCAGCAGGTCCTATTAAAAAATTAATTACAAAAGTATTTGTTACGCCAAATAAATTAGAGCTGATGTTGGTACCCATGCTGTATTTTCCAAAATGGAACAGTTCCCATGCTGTATTAAGTTTTGCTTTAAAAACTGATGAAATCATAGTCCATCTCAATACTAAAACTATACAACTGGCAAATAAATTAGAACCTATAAAGGTGTACATTACAGTCATTAAATTTAGTTTGCCTAAATAGGCTAAAGTAAATATAACTAATGTATAAGAGCCTTGATTAAATATCCTTAACCACAACAATCTATCAAATCGCTTACTTGCCTGAACGATACAATCGGCCATAAAGCATGGAAGCGTAATAAGGGATATAATGGAAAAATATTTTAAGAATAATGCCAGACCCTGATCGGTTACATAGCTTGAAATAAAATAGGTTGGTATATTAATAATTAAAAATATAACCGAAATTACCATTGCTAACAGCCAGGCAGAACCAGCAACTTCATTTCCTCGCTCTTCGGTAGTACCAGAAAAAAACTTAACAATTGTTATGGTTAAAAATCCTGCCCGTAAATTATCTATCAAACCAACAATAGCTAAAAAGAATATATAAATACCAATATCAACTACAGTTAGGTTTCTATATAAAATAGATAAGGTAATCATTCCAAAAACCGCCATCATTCCATTGGCCAGCAGAGATTGAAAATGCATGTTTTTAAAAATTGCAAACGCCTTTTTTATAATTTTTATCATTTATCTAGCGTTGTTGCATTGTTATAAATTACCATTAGTTATTTCGTTTGCTGCAAAATCAACAGCTCTGGCCGTAAGCGCCATATATGTTAATGATGGATTTTGACACGCAGAAGATGTCATACAACTTCCATCTGTTACAAATACATTTTTTGCAGCATGGATTTGATTGTTAGAATTAAGAACAGATGTAGCAGGATCGGTTCCCATACGAGCTGTTCCCATTTCGTGAATGGTAGAACCTCCAGGTTTATTATAATTGAACATGCTCACATCAGAAAAACCTGCGTCTTTCAACATACTAGCACAAGTTTCCTGGATATCCTTCATCATATTTTTTTCATTCTCATTAAATGAAAAATCTATTTTTACTAAAGGCAGCCCCCATCTATCTTTCTTTATATCATCTAAAGAAATCTTATTTTCAAAATAAGGTAAACATTCACCCCAACCTGCCATCCAGATTGTCCACGGACCAGGTGTTGTTAATTTAGATTTAAAATCTACTCCAAAACCTGCTTCACCTTGACTGTCTTCCCATTCCTTACGTTCGCCATCACCTTGAATATTATAGCCTCTTTTAAAATCTAAACCTTCATTATCTTTTATATTCCGATACCTAGGTATTAGAAAACCACAAGGTCTCCTACCTTTATAATATTTGTCTTTAAAACCACTAAAAACACCATATGCACCAGCAGATGAATGATGGTCCATTAAATTGTGTCCAAGCTGGCCGCTATCATTACCAAATCCTGTAGGGAATCTTTTTGATTTGGAATTTAATAATATAGACGTGGTAGCAATAGTTGAAGCATTAACAAATATAATTTTAGATTTATAAATTAAAGTTTCATTTGTATTTGCATCTATTACTTTTACACCCGAGGCCTTTTGAGTTTCCTCGTTGTATAGGATTTCGGCGACAATAGAAAATGGACGGAGTGTTAAATTGCCTGTTTTTTCTGCAGCTGGAATAGTTGAACTATTGCTACTGAAATAACCCCCAAAAGGACAACCTCTATTGCACAAATTACGGTTTTGGCAAGGTCCTCTATTATCCCAACCACGCGATAGATTCGCAACTCTAGCTATCGTTAATATTCTGTTTTCTTTATTTTTTATTGAGGTTTTTAAATGGCTTTCTACACAATTTAGTTCCATTGGTGGTAGAAATTTTCCATCAGGTAATTGTGGTAAATTTTCTGATTTTCCACTCACACCAATAAACTGCTCAACATAATCGTACCATTTTTCTAAATCTTTATATCTAATTGGCCAATCTACCCCAACCCCATCTTTTTTATTTGCCTCAAAATCTAAATCACTCAAACGGTAGCACTGCCTTCCCCAAGTTAATGATTTACCACCAACCTGGTACCCTCTTAACCAATTAAATGGCTTTTCTTGAATATATGGATGAATTTTATCACTTACGAAAAAATGTTTATCGGCCGGGCTATACACATTGCTATGAACTGGGTCGTTTTCAATATCCTGAAGCGTATTATGTAAACCATTTTTAAAATCCCAGGGCTTAAGGTTTGCTGTAGGATAATCCACAATATGTTTTACGTCTCTTCCACGCTCGAGTAATAATGTTTTTAACCCTTTCTTGCACAATTCCATAGCCGCCCAACCACCACTTATACCAGAACCTATTACAATGGCATCATAAACTTGTTCTGTTTTAACAGTTTTATCCATATTTATTTCGTTGCCCACGATTTTTGATTTGGTTTTAGCGATGTACATGCAATGAAACTTCCAGGTATATAATCATAAGATAAACCCTGAGATGCACCAAGTTCAGAGCTGCAATAGCCCTCAACTGTAAGTTGCTTTAATAGTGTAAAGAAAGGACGACCGACAAGTTTATTGTTTATCTTATTTAAAATTTGGTAGCGATAAGTATCATTCTCTTCAAAATGCTTCAATATTTCTACACGTTCTAAGGGAGTACAACGATCAAAAGATTTATTAAATTTACTTTGAGTATAATTTTGAACATTTTCCAGACCATTCAAAAATTTGTTTTGCTCTATTTTAGAAGTACAGTTATGCAAAACATTAATTATGTAGTTTTGAACACCGGCACTTTTGGCTCCTGGTGTATCTGTTTGTGGAATAATGGTTTCTGCAAGTTCAGCTATAAGCACCTTGAAATCAGCGATCTGACTTAAGCTAATCTTTTGATGTAGATCGAACCACTTGTAGGCAGAAAATGAAGAAATACCTAAAGCACTTAAAGCTAGAATACTTCTTAAGGATGTTCGTCTATTCAAAATGAGCGGGATAATTACAAAAAGTAAAGATAAATATTAATCGAACAAATCTTTGATAATTGGCGGTATTATTTTTTTTTATTAAACATTTAAAGTTTTTGATATATATTTATCAATTATCCCCAATCTATAACTTAATGAGACCTGTTTTCATCCCAATTAGTGTCCAAAAATACAACAAGAGTTCGAGTGTTTTAAAGTCTGAAATAAGGTCAATAAATGAAAATTTCAGGAAACTTTTTAGCGATACACCTGATATTTCAATTGTTATACCTGCGTACAATGAAGAAGAAAATATATTAAAAACATTATACTCATTATCAAATACGAAATCAAGGTATTCAATAGAGGTTATTGTTGTAAACAATAATTCTAAAGACAAAACGGAAGAACTGATAAATGCCTGTGGAGTTATTTGCGTTAATGAGACAAAACAAGGTATTACAAATGCCCGAAACGCTGGGCTGGCTGCTGCAAAAGGAAAGTATATCATAAATGCTGATGCTGATACAATATATCCAGAATCGTGGATAGATAACATGATAGATCCGCTACACAACAATAATAAAATTGCGTTAACTTACGGCAGATTTTCTTTTATTCCCGAAGAAACGCCAAGAATTTTATACTTTTTCTATGAATATTTATCTGATTTTAACAGACACATAAACAGGTTATTTAAAGAAGAAGCTCTAAATGTTTATGGTTTTAATTCAGCATGCCGCAGAGAGCAGTGTTTAAATGTAGATGGATTTGTTCATCCTACTGGAACGAATGAAGACGGTTGGCTAGCCATGAAATTACGTAAAGCTGGCTTTGGCAAATTACATTGGGTTACCAAAAGTGAAAGTATAGTATGGACAGGAGACAGAAGAATAATTGTTGATGGAGGAATATATAAATCTACTTACGATAGATTTATAAAATATTTTAACTTTAAACACATAAAAAAAAGTTAACCTACTAAATAAATTCCTGATAAACAGCCTCAATACTTTTAGTCATCGTGGAAATATTAAATTTTTCTTGAACTGTTTTTTCTGCTTCAAGACCTAAATTTTTGACTAATTGTTTATCCAAAATTAGTCTTTGAAGAGCTTTTGATAGACTTTCTACATCAGCAGGTGGAACCAGTAAACCATTTACACCATCTTGTATCAAATCTGTAATGCCATCAATATTTGATGCTAGTATTGCTTTTCGCATAGACATTGCTTCTAATAAAGCAATTGGCAAACCCTCCCATAATGATGGTAAACAGAAAATATCAATCGCATTTAAAATGTCAGGTATATCGCTTCTAAAATCTACGAAAGTGATGTACTTATCGAGGTTCAATTCTTTTGACAATGCAAGCATTTGTATTTTTAAATCACCATCACCAACAATTAAAAGGTGAACATTTTCCTTTTCTGGAAGCATGGCTATCGCTTTAAGAAACGCCAATGGAGACTTCTGATTGGTAATCCGGGCAATGTATCCTACCAAAATCGATCGCTCATCAATGCCAAATTCCGCTCGTATATTTTTAAATTCTTTATCTGGGTTAAATTTGAAACGATCTATTCCATTTGCAATTACAGTTGCATTTGACATTGGAAATTTATTTTTTCCTTCTACAAGATTACTTTTCGAAACGCAAATCGTTTTATTGGCCACAGCAACAAGAAACCTTTCACTCATACTCCTGATAAATTTTACCACCTTACTTTGGTCAGGATGAAAAGACCAACCATGAACCGTGTAAACTAATGGAATTTTAAGTGATTTTGCACTGTAAAAAGTATTTGAATTGGCTCTGGTGCCATGAGCATGAATTAAATCGATCTGCTCAGTTGCTATAATTTGCCTAACCACTTTCCAAACACTAATATTGAATGGTTTTTGAGTGCTTACAACATAGGTTTTAAAGCCGTCCAACTTAAGCTGTTCTACCATTGGTCCTTCTGTAAATGATAAAATTACAGATTCATATTTACCCTTATCCAAATTATTTACCAAATCCAATACATGCGTTTCACCGCCACCAACCTGGCCCTGCCTAATGGCATGTAAGATTTTTTTTCTTGCAGTTTTCATAATTCGTATTAGTTTTTTTTACGCTCCAATTCATCTACTATCCCTTCGTTATAGTGAATTGTGGCAGTAGATATTTCATTTGCTTTTCTTGCTTTAAATAATGACAGTATTTGAAGAAACATGAAAACTGGAACTTTTACCAGGGCGTTATAAACAGCTTTTGGTGCTTTAAAATAATTTAAAGCAATAAAAAATATCGAGAAGAAACTTACGATCGCGATAAGCCAAAAAATTAACATACTGCTTAGGAAAAAGATATCTATCAAAATGCATAATATTGATAGCCCGGCAATAATAAATAAAGGTGGTCTTGAAAAGATAAGTCCACAAAGAAATTGATTTTTATTAAGCTGGAATACTCCTTTAAAAACCAATTTTACGCCCTTACCAGCGTACTTAAACCAAGTATTTATCCATCTCGCTCTTTGATTAACCAATTGTTGAGATTTAGAAGTTTTTTCGTCGTAAACAATTGCCCTTTCTGCAAAAGCTATTCTTTTGCCGCGATTCAAAATTTCCATTTGTAGAACTTTATCAAAACCAGCACCTTCAATGGATAACGTTTCTAAACATTCTCTGTAAAAAGAAGTTGTGAAAGCCATACCAGATCCAGCTAATGAGGCAGATGAACCATTATCAAACAAAAGTTTCCTATCTATAAACCGATAGTAGATATCTCCAGCCTCGTCAAGACAGGCGTAAGCAGTGTTCAAGTTTTTGGCTTTACGTACCCCTTGTACCGCTAAATACTCTAAATCAAAAAATTTGTTTAATTCATTTAAATATTCTGGTTCAACTAAATTGTCGCTATCAATTATAGTTAACAGTTTATGTGGTCTAATAAATCTGTTAACAGCATAAAAATGAGATTTGGTGTTACTAGCCAATTTCTCTTCCGGACGAAGTAATATAACTTTATCGCTATTAAAGTTTAGATTGGTAATATCGCAATCATCAGCAACTACATAAACAACATAATTATTGTAGTTTAAATTTAAAATTGATTTAACAACATCTGTTAACAAGGTAGTTTGTTGATAAGCCGTAACAATTATTCCATAATCATACTCGCTTCCTGCAACTGTCGAAACCTTATTTTTGCTTTTAAAAAAATGAAAAAGATATAAAAATACCGGAAGCAATAAATTAAAGCCAACCAATACTTGAAAAATGATAAAAATTGTAATCAAAACTTCCATATTAATTTTTATCTGATAAGGTATTTTCGATTGCTTTATATAAGTCTTTCACGCTATTTTCCCATGTATGTTTTAATGCAAAACTTCTTCTGTTTTGTTCCAGCGTATCGCTATTTTCCCCCAGTGCTTGCTCAATGAGCGTAATATATTGCTCTTTATTTTCAGCCAAATAAACAAAGTCAGAAAAGGATTCCATTGCTTTAGTAGCGGTTGCAACAACAGGTTTTCCAATTGCTAAATACTCATCAATTTTTCGTGGATAATTGCCAATTGTAACCATATTAACAAGTTGAGGATTTATGCAAACATCAAACGCATTTATAAAATCTGGCAAAGTATTAATCGGCTTATTTCCAGTAAATATTACATTTTTATAATTATGTAAATCGCTGGCTTTGAAAATATCGTCTTCCTGCCCTACCAAAATAATTGTCCATTCTGGTTTTGTTAAGGCTATATGAGCAATAATATCTTTATCTAAACGGATGCTTTGTATTGCACCAACATAACCAATAATTGGTCGTTTAATATTGGCCAAACCTAATGCTTCAGGCTGAGTTTTCTTCCTAAAAAATATATCTAAATCACAGCCTTGCCCGATATAAAAGGAATTTGGGTTGTATTTTCTGCAGTAATCAGCAAGGAAAGTAGAGTTTGCTACACATAGAGTATTTTTTGCAATTAACTTAGGTTCTAACTGCTCCCCGTGTTTTTTCCAATAGTCAACAGCAATCATGTAATCTCTTGAATAATAAACACTTGCTTTTGGTTTCAGAAAATCATTTAAGAAATAACCTTTAAACATCTCGTTATCATTAAAAAGAATGAAATGTTTAAAACCTAACTTTTCTGTAGCTTTTAATATAGATTTAGATAGCTTTTTATTATTGTAATAATTTATAAGATTGAATATAACTGTGCTAGGAATCCAATTGATAGATTCTACCATGCAATCTGGGTACAAATTCCATAAATTATTTTGAACCTCAATCAATCCATTAGCTTTCCCTTTTATAATATCTAATCTTCGCTTAGTTTTTGGATTATTTTTATCTCGATAAAGTGTAATTCTATCTAAAGGAGAGTTGATATACAAAACTCTATTTTTTTTACTAATTTCTATTGCAATGTTCTTGCAATTGCTTCCAATTTCAGTATCCCAAGGTTGTTGCCCAACAATTACAAAATCTATTCCTTCCAATTTTGGTTGATTAAAATTTTCTTAAATAAAGACCTGAATAACAGTTAACATATCTATAAGCAGTTCTTAAATGCCTAACAAAAAAATTATCACTATTACGCCAAATGTTTCTATGCATAGTGCTTGGCTCCGATGATGAATTAACTTGCTCTAATACAGATTTATGTTCATCGAAAAAAAATGCCTTACCCCCATGCTTGATAAAAGACATCATCATCCCAAATTCTGTTTTATCACCAGATGTTCCCTCGATATATCGCCCGAATTTTTGAAAATAAGTACTTCTTTTTAAATGAGGATGGTCGCTATATAAAGCAAATTTATTTAATCCAGGGTACCACCATTTAAAAAGCATTTCAGAAAAACCGTATTTATAACTCTTTAGGTAAGGGTATTTTTCGTAAGCATAAAAGCGAACCACATCAAAATCCTCACGCTCCATTAAAAGGGAATGACCGTTTTCTAAATTTTGCGCAAAATTATCTAATGGGATAAAATCTTCTTGTATGTATAAAGTGAATGGCGTTTTCACAGCATCTAAACCCTTATTTAAATTATTTCCTAGACCTTTATTAACAGGTGTAGTAATCAACTTAAAATCGTATTGGTTGCTTAAACTATTAATATAATCAATGTGTTCAACCGAACTGCAATCATCTGATATAATAATTTCTTTAAAAGCACAATTAGCTTTCTTCAATTCGGAAAGCAAACGCTCTAAAGATTTACTACGATTGTAATGGGTAATCACTAGCGTTATATCATCAAAATATGCAACTTTCGTTGTGGTTTCCATTTGCTTTAGTTAAAGGGATATTTTCTCCCATGAGGAAGTTAGTTTATTATATTGCTTAATTACTCTTGCAGGATTACCTACTGCTACAGAAAATTCGGGAATATTTTTAGTAACTACGCTCCCTGCACCAATGATACAATGTTTGCCAAGTACTACTCCTGCGGTAATTACGCTATTTGCGCCAATCCATACATCATCAGCAATTACGATGGGTTTGCACGAAACTTTTTGAAGGGATGGTGGGGTATTTACGTCTTCGTAACCATGATTTAGCCCAGATATCACAATATTTTGAGCCATCATAACATGGTTTCCAATAGTGACTGGACCGATGATTACATTGCCCATACCAACAATGGTTTTGTCGCCTATGATAACATCACCAACACCATTATTAATTGTTGCAAAATCTTCAATAACAGAATTATTACCTAAGCGAAAATCGTTAAACGGAAAAACATCAAGCCTGGTATTGTACCTAACAATAGCGCCTTTACCTCTTTTATGTTTAAATGGATTTAAAAACAAACGGACCCATAAACGTGGTTTATTATCATTTGTTGGTATTAGCATACTTAACGCTAAACTTTTCAACTTTGGATTTGATTTTATTTTAGAGATGATTGAGGTCATTATTTTATTCGTTAAAATCTTCTGTATTCGGTTTTCTTCTTCCTCTAAAAAAACCAATTATAAAGAAAATTATAGCAGGTACACTAAATATCTCCCAGGGCATATCAGGCTATTTTAATTAATTTTTTTTCTTTTAATTCTTGATCTAGCTTAGGCATCATATATACAAAAACAATTGATGCATATACTATAATCGTTGTGGGCATAGTATTGATAACTTCATTACCGTAACTACAAAAAAGAATTCCTGCAAAACCAGATGTTAATGCAATCGCCTTTATCTTTAAACCCTCATCTTCTATATCCCATACAATACCACAACATCGCCCGAGTATATATACCATCATACAAATCCAAATGGTAAAACCAACAATGCCATACATGGCCCAAACTTTAACCCAGTAGCTATCTGGTTGTACTTTTGATAAAAACTTATCAGCATTATAAGCCATTCCATTTGAACCAACAACACCTAAACCACCGCCAAACGGAATACCGCTCATATATTCTTTTAAAACCCTTTGAGAGGCTAATCTTACATTTAGAGAGGGATCATCTGGATTTAAAGAGCTTCTAAATCTATATATATTGTAATTTCCGTTGCCAATATTTGTAAACTTTAAAAAACATAGAAATAGTATCGCTAATGCACCACCTAAAAATAATACTTTGAATTTTTTACTGAGTAATATTGCAACAAAGGCTCCAGGTACTAAAGCAAACATAGCGCCTCTAGTTCCAGAGATTAGCATACCATACAACATTAGCGCCGAACATGTTAACAATATAATCCTTACCTTCTTTTTAACCGGTCCTAACGCCAATATTAATGTTAGCAAACCAATATGTGCTTGTGATGCACCAAATTGTGCTGCTTCAGAGTAGAATGAGAATACCCTTAATCGTCCCCACAATACATGGGTTACTGCACCTCCATTATCTAAAAATATTCTATCTCCTTTTGATAAACCAAAATGCAACTGCTTTATACCATCTAAAGCTGCAACGGTGGATAATGCAATAACAATCAGTAAAAAATAATCTAAATCTTTATTGGTTTTAAAAACTAAAAAATAAAGCGTAACAATTAATAAAGGATATTCTGCAGCTGATCTAATTTCTTTAAGCCATCCTATTGTGCTTGCACCGGCAGGATTAGCCACTTCGAGTACACTTAAAAAAAACCAAAACAGAAAAAGATAAAATAGGTCGTTATTTAAGTTCTTCCAATTTTCTTTAGGAACTGAAAAAATTGCGCATATAAAAGCAATTAACATGATTACTTCGATGAGAATACCAATAGGAAACATTATTCCTAGTTCTCTTGAAATAAGCCAGTAAACAAAGCAATATATTAATAATATGTAAACGACAACTTTAGCAACCATAAATACAAAAGGTAGTTATATTTTTTTAATTAGCTCTGTACCTGAGTTTTATTTAACACCCATCCTAAAAATCCAGGTAGTTTTTTAATATAATCTACAAACTCCTTATTAGAATCTTTAATGGTATTACCGGCTTCGAAAACTGAAATATTCTTCTCAGTAAATAGAAGCCACTCCTTTGCAATGTTTATATCCTGAAGTGCATTTACGTCTACAATAATAGTATCAAATTCATCTTTTAATACGTCAAAACCAGCCTGAAGACTTTTTATGCTTTGAATTTCTAAAAGTGATTCTCGGGCTTTACTTTTATTCATAATCGTTATCAGATCTTCTGTATGAATCTCCTTTTTGATTAAAAACGTTTGGAAATTTTGACTGGTAGCAAGAGCCTTACTATCAGATTGAACAACAGGAAGCTCATCAGCGATTAAAAGAACCTTTTTACCAGTCATTGCAAAAGCGTAAGCCAGACTGTAACATAAAAATGTTTTTCCTTCGCCTGCTACCAAACTCGTAATGCCCAAAATCTTACTCCCATCTGCATCCATTTGGTTATTGATTTCGAAACGTAACGACCTAAGCATATCTCTATAAAGCTCGAAGTTTTGATTCCCATCTTTATCGTTCCAAATATCTCTAATGTTTCTTTCGTTGCTTTCGATTTTGTTTAATACACCAAGCGTTTTCGATCTTGTTGCGTTGGCCAACTGTTGAGCACTAACAATTTTGTGATCGAGAAAGAATATTAATAATACAAATCCAAAACTGGCGATAAAACTTCCTGCACCAGCACCTAATAGGTAGAAAATCTTTTTAGATGGTTCAGGATTACCTGGCAAGCCAAGTTGTTCAATCTGCAATCTTAGTCCTAAGCTCTGTCCTGCCCTATTTTGATTAACCTGATCTAAAGCAGTTGTATATTCTTTAATGGCCAAATCAGCCTCTCTCTGATAATTTTGAATATCAGCATCATAAGGAACCATACTGCTATATTTCGCTCTTAAAATACCTAACTGCTGATTGATAATAGTTAGACTTCTTTTTTGCTCTTCAAGTGATATTTCAAGGGCTGTTTTTTGCGCAATTAGTGTTTGTTTAGATGCACGTGGATCTACTACATTTTCATCAGCATTCTGATTACTTTTTCTAACTATAATTCTATTAATAGAATCGATCTTTAATTGATCTGAAGCCTTAAACCCGTTGTCGACGTACCTATCTGTAGCAATTTTGAGGTCGCCTTTTAAACGAATAAGTTCGCGATTATCGGCTTGTGTACTTCCTGCAGTGTATGAGTCATTTCCATTTAGTTTACTTCGTATAACTGACAGTGCACCCTGATTGGATTGAATTTTTGTTAATGCATCAGCCCGTTGTGCTTCATATTGGGTAATTTGACCATACACAGAGCCCGATTGCTCATCAAGATTTAAAAACCCTTTATTCTTTTTGAAAGCTGCCAGAGCGTTATTTTTCTCATTCATAGTAACTTCCTTTTGTTTCAGTAAAGAATCTAAAAGAACTATGGAATTATTTTGGTTAAAACTTATCTCACTGCTGTAGTTACTAATAAAATCGGCAGCTAATGTATTTACAACATAAGAAGAAAGTTCTGGGTTCTCAGAAACATATTCTAAAGTTATTAAATCACTGTTATCTGCATGGTTAATTTCAATTTGCTTTCTCAGTGTTTCCTCACCATATCCCATTGAACCAACCAAATTGTAAAGTTTGTATTTACCATTATTGTCGGATAATGTTAGTATTGATTTAGTGGCAAGTTTTTCTCTAAATATCTGGATCAATTCAGCTCGATTTTGAGCATTTAAGGAATCAAGCTTTTCACTATATTTTCTAAATGACTTTTTTGGATTTTCTAAATCATGAATCATCAAATTATAAGCGAGTATATTCATGATCTTTTTCATCTTGAATTTCTCCATAATTTGATTAAACTGTTGACTTACTTGAAAAAAATCGGTGGTCTCATTTGAAATAACTTTTTTCGAAGGATCTAAAAGTCCCGTAGATATTTGAACTTCTGAACTATACTGTTTAGGTAAATTTTGAACCAAAAAGTAAGTAATTGTTACAGCAATAATGGGCACTAGAATTAGCACCCATTTATATTTATTAATCAGTTTTAAAAGTGATTTTATATCCATTTAAAGAATTTTAATTTCTCTTATTTAACCTCGCTTAACTTCATGCCAATAATTTGTTCCAACAGATCCTTAGATTTTAAATACAACGATTCTGCTTGGATTTTTTGTTGGAAAGATGTGAATTGATTTATACGAGATTGATTGTATGCATCTAAAGTAATTTCTCCCTTTTCAAATCTTAGTCTCAAACTTTCGGCTACACCTTTATTATCTTGAGCCATTTGAGAACTGATTTTTAACAAGCTTAATTGTTGGATATAATCGTAGTATCTAACTTTAACATCATTAACTAACAAAAGCTCAAAATCTTTTTGTTCAAGCTTTGCAAGTTCATAATCGATTTTAGCCTTCTTAACCAAGAAAGGTTTGGTTAGCAAATTACCTAAATTGATACCAACACCAAATTGAACACCATTAACATTATAAGGATTAACAGGATCTAATACAGCTCTATCACCTGGTCTGTAAAAATACGAAGCGTTAAAGATATCTAAATAAGATAAGCTAGCCGTAGTAATTCCAATTTTCACACCATCAGAACGAAGCTGATAAGATTTTGCCCGAGGAAAATTTTGTTTTGCCAATTCAATATACTTTTCTAAATCAGCATATTTTATTTCAGGAATAATTGTTTCTTGCGAATAAGCATTCACGCTTAAAAAGATTAAGCATGCGAGCGTAATTTTTAGTAAAGTTTTCATTAATAATAGGGTTGATTTATATAGGTTTTATTTTTGAATTTAAATATGGGATGCTACAAAAACGGATAAAGATACAATTAAACTTGTTTCTTTTAATTATGTGAAAGAAAAAAAATACTAAAGTGTTTTTCGTGTACTAAAAAATATGGGTTATTAATAAGCACGTATTGCACTATTTATTCTTATTTATAATTTTTTGCATCATTTAGCACTTTTTATCTCTTGTCAAAAAAGCTATTTTTTCAGATATTAGGCTTAATAACTATCATTCATTGAATCACTGCTCGGGTAGGATAGTTTTACAGTTTGCTTTTTCCTTAGTCTCCATCGGCAGATGAAGCGCAGATGATCCGCTGTTAAGGGCTTAACTCCGTAAATCAAAATTGTAAAGCTATGGCACCTC
The DNA here is from genome assembly GCF_003725795.1 of Pedobacter jejuensis. Lineage (GTDB taxonomy): Bacteria > Bacteroidota > Bacteroidia > Sphingobacteriales > Sphingobacteriaceae > Pedobacter > Pedobacter jejuensis. Next base: position 675,186 of record NZ_RBEE01000023.1, read on the forward strand.
CCAACTTGTTGCGGTTTAAACAAACAACACATGAAAAGAGTATGTATTTATCCGAAGGATTTAGCATCTTAACTGGAAAAAGCTTAGCACAAGCACAAAGAGTGCTTAGAAATTTAAGGTTTGTATTGAATAAGCGTAGAGATCAATACATTACATTTGATGAATATGCCAATTTTTTCTGGAATTGATGTAGAATTGATTCAGAAAATTTGTTTGATGCTGTCTTTGATTTGTACTATCGCTGGATAAACCGCTTCAAATTGACCCCTCTTCGCCAATCTAAAAAGTTCCCCTTAGCCGAGTTAATTTGATAAGGTTCGCCAAAGGAAAAAGACCCCTTTGCGCCAATCCAAATTA
>NZ_RBEE01000024.1 GCF_003725795.1 Pedobacter jejuensis
CAACATGCTCCAGAATATCCAACTTTGCTGCTCAATTCCTTTTATAACTAGATATGGACCGAATGCCATTTTTTCTGTCGTGAAATATTGGTACATTTCGTTCCTCATCAATTTGATTTCCTCAATGCCCGGTTTTGAATCGGGAAACCTGTTACAAAACACAATGCATTCTGGATTTGTAACCGCCTGGTCCAGTTTCCCCAATTTAGTGAGCAGATTAATTAAGGCAGAATTGATAAAGATTCCGAAGTACTGAAGATCAGGGGATCTGCGGACACTTGCGTTAATGGTTCTGTTTTCAATTGTTGTAAAATAGAAATGAGTTTTAAAATTAGTAACTACCTGATTGGGTAAAATGCCGAATAGTTCCTCAATAATAAAGTCAATGACCCCCTGAAAGCCTGTATTCACCTGGTCATATTGCTGATCTATTTCAAAGGCACTGTTTTTAATTTCGTCTGCATACTGCCTCTGGACAGCTGCTTTACGCAGTTCGAGATCCTCAGGTTCTGCACTATACTGATAAAGCTCTTTTTTAATAATTTCCGCAAATTCTTTTGGACTGTTGTATGTCATCTTGCCTTTAAGAAACGTTGTTTTGGGAACAGACATCAAACGTAATTTCAGCAAGCTGGAAATCAATTTTGCAGTTCTCCCCACTTATCAGTTCTTCCAGTCTTTTGAGATTAGAGAGGTCGGCATTTTCTGGATGGGGTAAAAATACTGCATATTGAAAATCATTCCCGTTTAATTTAAACGTAAGGTTAATCACAAAGCTTTTATACTCCAATGGTCCGGTAATCATACCAATTGCCGAGCTGCTTAGAGGAGCGTGCCGATTAATAAAAGCTAAAGGAAAATCAATATCAGATTCCGAATTCCGTAAATATTCAATCAATACACCATAAGTTTCGTTTTTAAATCCGCAAGTATCAAATATTAGTTCATACCCAATTTTAGAAAAAACCATTAGGTAGGCGCATTTTAGCAATGCTTTTTTATCGATATTTTTCCGCTGTTGCCATGTAAGTGTGAATTTTCCACCATCCCAATTTTTGAAAAGACCTTTGTGCTCCAGTGCCTTAATGTTCTGTGTGGAAGATTTTATCTGTACCATTGGCTTTCCGTCTTTTTTTGCAATTGCAAACTTTGCTGTAATGCCCCTAAATGAGAGCTCTTCTGAGGAGATTTTGGTGTTAATCTCACCACCACTTGCATTAAAATTTTCGCTTTCGAAAAAATTTAGGAGTCTTTTATCAGTAGTATGGCCATCCTTGTTATTTAATTCTTTACATGAAGAATGATACCTTTTCCCCCTAAACTTTCAGGCGGTACATGTTCTAATGTCAGCTCACGGTTCTTCAGACCCTCAATGGTATAACAACGGAGAGAAATTGGGCATACATACAGAGCATCCATTATTTCGGTGTCGCCTGATTGAAGCCTTAGTCCAAAACGTTGAAAGTTATTTCTCAAGTTCTTTGAGAACGCATTGAAAAGGGACTCGTGTTTTATCATATGGTTAACTGAAGGATGAAAATAACAAATTCTGACAATTGATCTGCCCTTATTGCTGAGGTGGGGCCAGTCTATTTAGAAAAACCTATATTTATTTGTAATATTACCCACATGGGAAAAAGATATTTTCACAAATATTTTTAGCTCATGCATAAAGCGGCCATAGCTCTAAAGCATAAAAGCCTTAGCTGATATTTATATGATTAGACAACATCTGAATCAAATTATTAGATTCTTCAATGACCCACTCATCATTTATCACCAGTGATCTTACCATAAAGCGCTGCGCATCCGTAAAATCCAGTTCGGATAAAAAACGGTCCTCGTCCTTCCATCTGCTCAAATGTTCAGATGAGGTAATATCCCTGGGTGTTCCGTTAGGTGTCAATAGCTTTATATCCTTTATGATCCTCTTGACCAGGGGATAGATGATAAATAGCCCATCATAATCCCAATCACAGCAATAAAAGATAGGTAAACCCCTGGTGTCCGCAAAACTTAATTTACTTACATTTTTGCCACCTGCGTACCATAACTCAATTCCATGCTTTCTTGGTTTATTGGGCTTGGTGAGCATATCTAGGTTCTCACATAAAACAATTGCCCTGGGGGTTTCACATTCAAGTTTATAGATATACTGTTGATCCTTTTCATTGGCAAAGTGGCTGACCCCCAAGATTTTTTTTAAAGCCTCAGTCAATGATTTTTTATCCAGAAGATATTTTTCGTTCTTAAAGAACATCAATGAAATCTCCTTTAAAGACTCGTCAGCCTCCATGATCTGTTTTTTTAACTCATCATACGCACCCACTTTGTTTAAGGCCTGAATATTCATCAGGATCTTCAGGTCCGTTTCGGTAAATCTGGTGTGGGGTGTTAGGATATCCAATGCCGACATAAAATCCAAGTAGCCTAGATAACTTTTTTTAAAGAGCTTTTCATAAATGGGACCATAACCCGGGGCAGCAAAGAATTTTCTGGGGTCCTCGCTAATGACGTTCAGGGATTTTATCAGGTACGACAAGGTACCGTCTTTGCAAAGGGTATCATTTTTCTTTACCTCTCCATGTTCATAAATCGTATGCAATGCTTTTAATACTACCCAGTTCATCCCTTTTTCCTGTTTAAAAAGATTTGCAGGCTTTCGCTTTTATTGCTTGTTTTAAAATAGGAAGCAGAAGGCCTGAAATTAATGTTTTTATCTCCCTTGCCCTTGATCAGATGATGTGCATACCATTCATCAGATAAGCTTGCATTGAAGACATGTGGTGCCATGGTGGATAAACCGCTTCAAATTGACCCCTCTTCGCCAATCTAAAAAGTTCCCCTTAGCCGAGTTAATTTGATAAGGTTCGCCAAAGGAAAAAGACCCCTTTGCGCCAATCCAAATTGACCCCCTTGAAATTGCAGATTCGTTTGTGCTAAATGGTTTATAGGAATATGTTTTTGTTTAGCTTTTAGCCGAACAAAAACTGTTGATTACAATGTCCAATAAGCCTATCAAAATGAATAAACTAAGACAGATCATCCGTCTATACAGTCAGGGAACCGGGACCAAGCGCATCCATGCAATGGTGTCAACCTCACGCAATACCATTAAAAAGTATATTCGCATCTGGCAGACGCTTGGCATTGGCTATGAAGAGTGCACTGCCAAGGGCGGTAGCGAACTGGCCGTCCTTCTTAACACCCCTCTGGCCAGGGTCGCCAGTGCGCCCCGTATGCAGATCCTTCCGGGACTATTACCCGAGTACTGTAACAGGTTACCGAGAAAAGGTGTTACAAGGGAACACCTGCATGCGGAATATATAAACAAGCATTCCGATGGTTACGGACGCTCTCACTAGAATAATGCCATCATGGTATGCCGGCAGCTCCACAGATCGGTACTGCCTCTAGAACATACAA
>NZ_RBEE01000025.1 GCF_003725795.1 Pedobacter jejuensis
TGATGCTGTGTGTTCCCGGAGCTAAATTGGTATAAACTAATGTTGCTGAATATGTTCCGCCATCAACGCTGTATAAATATCCTGTTGTACCAGCAATACTAATGGAACCTGTTGGCGTTCCGCAAACCGGTTGCGCTGTAACTGTTACGCTTGGTGCTACCGCTTCTGCTTTTGCAGGGTCAATCGTAACAGTAGTTGCAGTGCTTGTGCATCCGTCAACACTTTGTGCCGTGATGCTGTGTGTTCCCGGAGCTAAATTACTATAAGTTAAAGTTGAGGTGTAAGCACCGCCATCAACACTGTATAAAAATCCTGTTGTGCCAGCAATACTAATTGAACCGGTCGGCGTTCCGCAAACTGGTTGGGCTGTTACCGTAACGCTTGGTGCGGATGCTCCTGCTTTTGAAGGGTCAATCGTAATGGTCGTTGCAGTGCTTGTGCATCCGTCAGCACTTTGTGCCGTGATGCTGTGTATTCCCGGAGCTAAATTACTGTAAACTAATGTTGCTGAATATGTTCCGCCATCAACGCTGTATAAATATCCTGTTGTGCCAGCAATGCTGATGGAACCTGTCGGCGTTCCGCAAACCGGTTGCGCTGTTACCGTAACCACCGGGGCATCGGGTTTATTGTATAACGTTATTGTACCACCAAGACTAACCGCTGAACAAGGTGTACTCTGTCCAATAGTTTCAACCTTGTAATTTCCACTTGAAGTTGGTGTACCGCTTATGGTTAATATACTTCCATTTATAGAACTAGTTAATCCAGCGGGTAAATTAGCAACAATTATCCCTGTTGCACCACCACCAAAAGTATAGGTTATATCAGAAATTGCTACACCAGGGCAGATGGTTTGACTAACGGCACCAGCTGAACTCAAAGTTGCAATTGGATTTACAACTATAGTCATAGTAACAGTTTCAGCGCAGTTGCTAACATCTGGCACAAATGTGTAGGTAGTGGTTTTAGTGTTATCAACTGCAGGCGACCATACTCCAATTATACCGTTATTGGATGTTGTAGGAAGTGCAGATAAGGTTGTGCCAGCGCAAATATCAGCCACTTGAGTAAACACAGGTACAACTGCAGGTGTTATGCTTACCGATGCTTTTGTTCTTACTCCCTCACAATTAGCGGTACTAGTTAATGATGCGTAATAATCACCATTCGTTAATACTGTTGTTGAGGCTAAAGCCGTACCGCCGCTAGCTACATTGAACCAATTTAAAGTTGCTCCACTACTGGTTATATAAGCTTGCGTTTCTGGCGCAATGGTAATATCTGCTAGGGTTTTAGGATTGGCTTGGCAAAAAACCAAATTTTCTCCACCTGTTGGAAGTAAAACAGCTTCAGGTGTGTAGGTTACTGTAATTTCATCTTGTTGTTGGCAATATTGATTTGATGGTAAAGTAGCATCATAAATAATTTCTACTTTATACACTCCGTCAAGACTATAATTTCTTGCATCGATGCTAACAGTTGATGCCGGTAGATTTAAATTTATGAATGTGCCCGAGGCATTCTTCTTATACCACTTATAAGTAGATAATGGTCCGCCGTAAAACCCTGCCGCTGTAATGGTGTAAGTACTTGGATTACCTGAATTTATAGCTACGCAAGATAGATTTTTACCCAAGCCAACTAAACCTGGAGTTCCTGTAAGAAAAATTACCTTATTGTTATTATTACCTAAAGATGAACTGTTTACATCAAACTCTAAATTGGCATTTGTTGCTTTTATTCCACCAACATTAACAAAATCGAAACGGTTATGATTGTTTGGATTGGTATAAGCAATTGTTGCACCTGTAGTCACTGTACTGGCACGTAAGGTATTAAACTGGCAAGGTGTTCCATTTATTGCTATTTCATTCGTAATGGTTTGTGTGGTATTATCTGCTAAAATCAAAGTTAAAGATTTCGGGAAAAGCGTAAGCTTGCCAATGCTATTACTACCGGTTATGGTTCTATTGTGCGCTAAAATAAGCTCGTTGATTGTTAAATTACCAGAAATAACTGATAATGAATTAACATTTGTAGTTTCTATTATATTATATGCATGACCGTTGTTACCATTAAAATCCAAACCAATTTTAATTCGGCTACCATCAGCTTGTAATGTTATACCAGCGAAATTATTATATATCCAAACGCTTCCAACAGCAATTGTACTATTTCGAATATCTAAAGAACGAGATGAAGTGCTACCACTATTAAAATTTCTGCCAACAGAAATATTTGTATTGGCAGCATTAAAAATACCTTTATCGAATTGTAGGTCTAAGCCAACAGATAAGGATGATGGGGCATTAAATACACCATCATAAAAAAATAAGTGGGAGCCTATTACAAACGCTGAGCGGCTAATGTTTACTGTACCTCCCCTAACAACCATCGCACCACCTACCTTAATATTTTTATCTATATTCCATACCTGTGTTGCTGAATTGGTCACCAGCTCAAAGCTTCCTATTGTGCTCTCTGCTAATGTTGCTCCAATTATATTTACAGTACCTACTCCATAATGAGTAAGCTGAGCAATTAACATTTCCTCCCCCATACTTAAGTAATTTCCATAAGCATTTGCCATAATTGCGGTTGTTCCACTATTAATTTTTATGCCTGAAGGAGCATCACTATGCGTAGTCATATTGTTAAAATACGCCGATTGATTAAGGATATTAATATTTAACCCGTTCACCCCATTACCAGAATAGCTATTAAAGTGCACATTATCGTATTTGGTTGGAACGCAGCCCCCCATTAAAGGTGTTCCGTCAGTATTGGTGGTCCAGTTTAAAGGATTGTTCCAGTTTCCATCGCTAACACCAATCCAATACAATTCTTTTGAGGCTGATGGCAAGAAGCTCCAGTTGGTTACACCTGTATCTTGTATTCCTGTAGCGGTATATGTAGCACCCGTACTTGTATCGGCTTGTACTCCTGTCATCCATACATTAGGTACATTAATGCTATTAGCAGATTTAAAAATGAACTTTTGTCCTGCAACTTTTCCAAACACATACATTTCCATTAATCCCTGGCAATCGCCAGTATGGGTAATAAAATTTTGATTTACCGTTACCACTACATTATTAAAGGCTTTTAATGTCCCATTTTTTTGAACCTCCAAAATATTGGTTGTAACGTTTCCTCTAAGTAGCAAATCAGCAGTTTGCACAGTAGGCATAATTCGTATTTCATTGGCTATAACACCCGGGCTTTGAAAATCAGCTGTTTTATTAAAAATATTAAAATTATGAAAGGTTAAGTTTGTGCCACCTATTTCAAGCGCCGTTGTAGAACTTGATAAAGGAATATTTGAAGTAACATCGTAATATACATGCCCAGGATTGCCCAAAAAATAATCACCATCCCTTAAAATAATACGAGAAGTCCCTGCATCAAGCGAAGTAGATGTATTTGCATAATACCATTGTTGGTTAAGAGAGATAATTGAACTGCCTAATATTAAGTTTCTTGGTATGATTGGCGTTTGGCTTAAATTTCCTATAAAATTACTTCCTATAAATACGTTCTTACTGTTTGTATTTAAAGTTCCTCCATTGAAATATAAGGAATATAGAGCACTATTTACTTGTTGAAAATCATCTTGCAGTATCCAACCACCTTTGCCATTAAAATAGGTAGTTTGAAATTGAGAGCCGTTTGAGGTTATGGTTTCGCCTAAATCTTTTGATAGAAATTGAGTATTATCTGTAGCAACTATCATTCCTGAGCGCATGTACCAAGAACCATAACAAAACATACTTGTTTGCACTGTACTGCCTCTGGTAAAATTAAAGGCTTGTGCATTATTTTGTACTGTAATATCATGAAAACTGGCGCTATTGCTTGTAACTCTAACAACTCCACCTGCTATTACCGAGTTACTATCAAAAATTACATCATCAAATTTAGTTGGTAAGCAATAACCACCTGGTCCGCCGGAAGTTGCTGACCAGTTTGCCTGGTTGTTCCATTCACTATCGTTAGCAGCACCTACCCAGTATAACGTTTTAGATGCAGGTTCCACAAAAGTGATACTACCTGCATTGTTACCACCATCAACACCTTTAACCAATAAACCATTAGTACCATTAGAATTAATTGAGGTTACTGTAGCATTCGTCAATTTAATATCAGCTCCAGTATTATTTCTAATATAACTGATGCTTGATGGAGTACTGGTAATATTATAATTTGGACTACAATCTGGCGTATTATCGGTAAGAGATTGTGTAATTGTAAGTATCTTGTTTGTCGAAATAGTATAAGTAGCAGAAGGTGCTAAAGTTAATTTACCAATCGTAAGTGAATTTAGAAAATAGCCATTTGCGTTTTCATAAACCAATTCATTTATAGCTGAATTAGCTCCATTTTCACTAATTCTTGCAACTGTTGTAATAGGATTTCTAATTGTTACCTTATTAATTACAGAGCCAGATTTAGTGTTAAAGTTTCCATTTAAAATAATAAACTGAGCTGTACCTGAATTTATATTTCCTAGATAATTCCAGGTAGTAGCAGTTATTACTGCATTATTTGCAATATTTAAAGTACTATTGCTATCACCATAATCTCCATTAACTATGCTTGCAGTTTGCAATGCCGGCAAAGAAAGTGGACTGGTTGATTTCAAAATAAAAGTATTTAGTGAAAAAGATGTACAATTTGGCATTGTTAATAATGCATTATTAGTAATGCTTAATTGGTTTCCAGAGATGAGAGAGGTTCCTAAATAATTTAAAGTACCAGCTTCAACACTTATAGAGGTTGTATTCATATTACCAATTACCTTGGTGGTCCCTAAGCCTTGTTTTGCAAAAGAGTTTAACAAGCCAGAGGCTGCATTATCATTTAAGTTAAGCGTTGAGGTTACGCCCAAATCGGGAACCATTTTGAAGTACGCACTCCCAAACTCTAATCGTACATACGGTTGTAAGGTTACATCTTCTTTTACAGATAGGCTATAACTACCAATAATCCTCGGGGAGTTACTGGCTCCTAAATCTGCTGCAAAAGTTAGCGATTTAATAGTGTATGCAGCGAGGCGGACATTAACCGTACGAGACGCTACCGTTCCTGTACCTGTTAAACCAGATGCGGCATCAAAAATAACATGCGTATCTTGTGTTGGTATCGATGATGGCTGTGTGGCGGCTTGTGTACCAGATTGGAAAGACCAATGGGCAACATCATCCCAATTTCCCGCTCCTCCAATCCAATACATGGTTTGTTGTGCCAAAGCAGCATCAATAAATGTAAAAAAGGATAAGGCTAAAAGTAATAAGTACTTATTTTTCATAAAAATTTGCTAAACTCTTTAAAGTCAACTGTAACTTTGTCGTTTGTGCAAAAACTAGTCTAACAATAAGTTTTTAGTGCTGAAAATGGCTTTAAAGCCAAGTTGAATTTGCCAATTATGTATATGGGTTTACGAAATCTAGAAACTCGACAAAAGCCTCTATGTAAAAACAGACACTAACAGTAGATTAATTTCCCCATAAATACCCAATCGACATTTGATTGATACAAAACCCTTCAATTTCTATATACTATAAATTGGTTTACACCTAAAAACAGAGGCTTTCACCTTTACAGAGGTGATATAGAATATTAATTTCTTGTGTATTAGCTTTTGGTTGAAAATTTGCCAATAGTTCCTTTCAATAAAAATCAATTCGTTAAAATAGGTATAGCAATAAGAATGAAGTTTAAGTGTATTGTGTTTTTATTGTTTATGGTTTTGCTAAGGCAAACTTCTTTTGCGCAAAAAACAATGCTTGCATGGAACTATAACATGTACAATTCTGCGCTTGCTACCAATAACATTTATAAAATAATTTGCGATAATAACGGCCATTTATGGATGGCAACCGACCGAGGGATTGTTCTTTATAACTTCTCGAGTTTTACAACCTACAACCAGCTGATAGATAATGATATTGCAAATCTTTTTTATGAACAAAATACATCAAAATTGTTTGCCCTTACCTATAACTCGAAACTACTTCAGGTAAATACTCAAACCAAAAATATAGTTAGTATAATTTCTAAAAATAAGGTCTTAGGGGCATTTATGTATGCATACCGCTATAAAGGTAGCCTGTTCTTTATATCATCTAATCAAAAGTTTAGGTTAGAACATAATAAGCTAATCGAGTTGCCTGCAGATAACACAATTTACAAACAGTATCTAGATAGTGATAAATCTGCTTCTACAATTCCATTTAAAAAATTTTATGAAGAGATAACCTGGGAAAACATTTTAAAGAGTAGCATCAGATTCGATATTTTTAAATCGAGAAATTTTATGCGCTTAACCAAGTATAATACGGTAAGTATAGATGGAAAAATTTATCATAAGCATAACAATAAATATTACAATATAATTTATGCTGAAAAATTTAAGCTTAAAGAAAACCAATTTATTACGGATATAGAAATTATCGATTCAGATTTATATATTGCTATTTATGGTCGAAATGGGGGTGTTTTTCGTTGTAAAAATTATTTTTCGGAGCCTGAAAAAGCAGTATTTACTAGAATCAGCGATCCGGGAAGTTGTACATCAATTTGCAAAGATAAACTAAATAACCTTTGGTATAGTTTGGTTGGCAAAGGTCTATTTCTTATCAATAAGCCAGCACTAAATACTCAAATTATAGCAAACAAGGATATTACTCAATCTGATAATCAATTTATCGCGGTAAATGATAGTCTTGCTTTATTTCGAGAAGGAGCGCTCGAATCGGCACGAACGTTACTGTTCGATTATCAAATTGGAAATTTATCAACTTTTAACAATCGTGATACTCGTATCGATTTAAAGCAAAGAAAAATTTATGCGTCGTTAACCGATCAAGACAGAAGACCATATAAAGATATATCTCATAATAAAAAAATGAGGTTTATTAAAGATTCTATTAAATATTTGGATGCTAACTATAAAGATCATAAAATATCAACGCACACCAATAGAATTTACCGTAAAGGAGATTACTTTGAAAACATCGTAACCCTCTACGCAGAAGACGATAGCATTTATCTATACGATTTAAAGAAAAACAATATAGAACGAAAGCTTCATCTTGATAATGTGGGCGCCATAAATTCCATATATTTCTATAACAGAAATAAAATTTTTCTTTGCGCTAATAACGGTGTTTATGCTACCGATATTAATTTCAGAAAACCTAAGAAGCTAAGTTCTAAAGTATTTAAGAAAGTTTTAATAAATCATAATGCCGCATTTTTTATAAGTAATGAGGCAATAGAGTATATGAACTTAAATACTGGGCAGATTAGACAAGTTTTCAACGTCAAAACGTACTCCCCTATTTTTTCTATTCTCGATTTTGATTTAAGCGAAAATAAAATACATGTACTCACTAATATCGGCTATGTAAATTTAGAGCAGTCTATCATTCAATCTAGTGCTACCCAAATAAATTTTAACCTCGAAGAAATTAAATTAAAAAGCAGCTCCATTTATCAACCAAAAGAAACAATAAACATAAACCGTTTAGATGCAAATGAAATAAAATTTGTTGTGCAGTTCTTAAATCCTGAAAATAAATTTTACAAAAAAAGTTACGCCTTTATAAAACAAGATGAAGCTGAAAATTGGAAATCTTTTAATGAAGATGATTTTATACTTACCAACATCACTCCCGGAAACTATATTTTAAAAATTAAAGTCGGATTTTCGAGCACTTCAAAAGATAAAATATTAACATATTTTATAAAAATAGAGCCCGCATTTTGGCAAACTGATTGGTTTATTATCACTTCAATAATTCTTACTGTAGCTAGCATTGTTGCAATAACGGGGCTTATAATTAAGCATAATGCGCAAAGAAAATTAACCAGCGTAATTTTAGAAAAACATATTTTAGAGATTGAAAACCGTGCCTTTTTGAACCAGTTAAATCCTCATTTTTTATTTAATGCGTTAAATACACTTCAAGATTATATTATCAGAAAAGACACGCACAATGGAATTATTTACTTACAAAGGGTTGCCTCGCTGCACAGAAATATATTGCAGTTTAATACAAAAAACTACATCAACGTTGCTGAAGAAAAAGCATTTTTAGAAAAGTATTTGTTTGTACAGCAAAAGAGATTTAGCGATAAGTTTACTTTTACAATCACGATTTCAGAACATGCTGAGCAAATGAAAATACCACCTATGCTTTTACAACCAATTGTAGAAAACGCAATTGAACATGGTTTTTCTAATACAGAACCAGATAAAAAAATTAACATCAACTTTGAAAAAATACAGGGCTATTTACAAATTAGCATTGTAGATAATGGTACAGGAACTTTAGAGAAAATTTCGTCATTAATTGAAGGTCATGCTTTATACATTATAAGTGAGCGATTAAATTTCATAAACCTAAAAAATAACACTAGAAACAATAGCATGGATTTTAAAGCCAATAAGCCAAAAGGGTTAATTGTAAACCTAACAATTGATTTATAAATATGAATTCAAAATTAAAATGCTATATAATTGATGATGAGGAAAGAGCAATAAATTCATTAGAGTTTTTGCTAGATTATTACTGCAATGATTTAACTGATGTTGTTGGTTCTAGTTCTATCTATCAGGACGCCTTAATTTATCTAGAGAAAAACAAACCAGATATACTTTTTTTAGATATAAATCTTGGCACAGAAACTGGTTTCGATTTATTAAAAACGTTAGGCGCTCTACCAAATACTAATATTATAATTGTTACAGCCTATAGCGAATTTGCATTAGAAGCATTTAGCTATGAAACGGTAAATTACTTGCTCAAGCCAGTTGACCCAGAAGCATTACAAAAAACTATAAATCGAATACATAGCAAGAAGGCAGGCCTAAGCACAGCTGATAAACCAAAAGTAGAAGCAGAACAATTATTTTACCCAAGTAAAAACGGATATACTCGCTTAAATTATAAAGATATTATTTGTGTTAAGGGCGATGGAAGTTATGTAAATATTTATTTAGCAGATACAACTTTGATAACAGCAAGTAAAAACCTTTCCTTCTTTCAGCAACTTTTAAGCAGTCGCGAAGAATTTATCAGGGTGCATAAATCATACATAATAAATAGGCTGCACATCAAGCAGCTTAATAAGCAAGGTGGCATAAAATTAATTATGCAAAGCGATATGCAAATTCCGGTATCTCAAGCAATGAAAGATATGGTTATGGATATTATTGGTTACTAACTAGGGTTGAATATTGACTTTTCATTTTAAAAAACATTCTCTTTTCATTCCATTTTAAGCATCTTTGCAAAAATAAAATTTCATAATGGCAGACGAGAAAATCATATTTTCAATGGCTGGTGTAAATAAGATTTACCCTCCACAAAAACAGGTTTTAAAAAATATATACCTTTCTTTCTTTTTCGGTGCAAAAATCGGCGTTATTGGTTTAAATGGTTCTGGTAAATCATCATTACTTAAAATTATTGCTGGTTTAGATAAAACATACCAAGGTGAAGTGGTTTTCTCTCCAGGATATTCAGTTGGATATTTGGCTCAAGAACCTATTCTTGATCCGGATAAAACCGTACGCGAAATTGTTGAAGAAGGTGTTGCAGAAGTAACTGCAATTTTGAAGGAATACGAAGAAGTTAATGAAGCTTTCGGTTTAGAAGAAAACTATTCTGACGCCGATGCAATGGATAAATTGATGGCTCGCCAAGGCATTTTACAAGATAAAATTGATGCTTTAGGTGCATGGGAAATCGATTCGAAATTAGAGAGGGCGATGGACGCTTTACGTTGTCCAGACCCGGAAACTAAAATTGGTGTTCTTTCTGGTGGTGAGCGTCGCCGCGTGGCAATGTGCCGTTTATTGCTTCAACATCCTGATGTTTTATTATTGGATGAGCCTACCAACCACTTGGATGCAGAAAGTATCGATTGGTTAGAGCAATTTTTGCAAAACTACGAAGGAACTGTAATTGCAGTTACCCACGATAGATATTTCTTAGATAACGTAGCAGGCTGGATTTTAGAGTTGGATCGAGGTGAAGGCATTCCTTGGAAAGGAAACTACAGTAGTTGGTTAGATCAAAAGGCCAAACGCTTATCTCAAGAAGAAAAAACAGAAAGCAAGCGCCAGAAAACTTTAGAGCGTGAGTTGGAATGGGTTCGTATGGCTCCAAAAGCTCGTCATGCAAAATCAAAAGCCCGTTTGGCAAACTACGATAAACTAGCTTCTGAGGATGGGAAAGAAAGAGAAGATAAACTTGAGCTTTTTATCCCCGCAGGGCCACGCTTGGGTAATGTTGTTATAGAAGCTACTAACGTAACAAAATCATATGGTGATAAAGTTTTGTTCGACAACCTTAACTTTTCGCTTCCTCCGGCAGGTATTGTTGGCATTATTGGCCCAAATGGAGCGGGTAAAACAACATTGTTTCGTTTAATTACCGGGCAAGAAGAAGCCGATGCAGGAACTTTCCGCGTTGGAGAAACCGTAGAATTAGGTTATGTAGATCAAATGCATAACGATTTGGCTGCTGATAAAACCGTTTATGAAAATATCACAGATGGTTTGGATAACATTCAGTTGGGAAATAAAGCTGTTAACGGTCGTGCTTACGTGTCAAAATTCAACTTTAATGGTGGCGACCAGCAGAAAAAGGTTGGAATTTTATCAGGTGGTGAACGTAATCGTGTACACTTGGCCATAACTTTAAAGAAAGGTGCAAATGTGCTTTTATTGGATGAGCCAACCAACGATATTGATGTAAACACATTACGTGCTTTAGAAGAAGCGCTCGAAAACTTCGGTGGTTGTGCCGTAGTGATTAGTCACGATAGATGGTTCTTAGATAGAATTTGTACACATATTTTAGCTTTTGAAGGCAATTCTGAAGTGTATTTCTTTGAAGGAAATTATTCTGATTACGAAGAAAATAGAAAGAAACGTTTAGGTGATGTAACACCAAAACGAATCAGATATAAAAAGCTTAGTTAATAAAAAAACTCGCGATTTTCATCGGGAGTTTTTTATGCATCAGTTTTAAGCAATAGCTGCAATTGCCTGCTTGTTGTGTTCGTTTGCTTTTCGTTTTCCTCTGAAGAAAAAGTATAAATTAAAGAAAAGCATTATTCCGAGATAGATTGAAAATCCTCCAATTTTAGAACTGAGTGTTTCAATTAATGTTTGATAATTATTTTCATAAGCTGTAATTTTCATTATTAATAATGCAAAGCCTAAGTTTAAAAGATAAAATCCTGTTTCAAAAAGTTTGTTGGTTGCATTCGCAATCTCTTCCCTTCCTTTAAAAATATCGAGCATATAAATTTTACTATTCTTAAAAAGCGTTTTTGAAACGTAAAAGGTTAAGAAAAGTGCTGTTGGTAGATAAACTGCATAACCGATTAAAATCTTAGTCGTTTCCATAATGTTAGTTTTAAATTGTTATTTAATTAATTTATTAATATTGGTGGTAAGTAAAAGGATATTCAAATAATGAAGGATGGATAGAATGCAAATAATAGTGGCAATTTTAATAGATAAAACTTCTACCAATTGAAGTGGGTTCTTAACTTCCTCCCATCCAACCAATGTCATTGCGCAATAACCAATGTTAACCAGATAGTAAGCAACTAATAGTGTTTTATTAATTTGCTGGCAAACATCTAAATGGTCTGGAATTAATTCGGCAACGAATATATTGCCATTTCGGTAACAGATTTTACCTACAAAAACAATTATCAAAACGATTATTGTAATGAAAATGAAA
Organism: Pedobacter jejuensis; assembly: GCF_003725795.1. GTDB lineage: Bacteria > Bacteroidota > Bacteroidia > Sphingobacteriales > Sphingobacteriaceae > Pedobacter > Pedobacter jejuensis. The sequence goes on from NZ_RBEE01000025.1 coordinate 11,772, forward strand.
TAGCCAATTATGTTTAAGTTCATAACGTTTGAGCTTACTTATAAAACCTTCAGAAAAAAATAAAACTTTTAACCAATTTTTTCATGCCTTTAAATGGAACACTAAGTGGTTATTTTTTCTATCAATTTCATAATGTAAAAATAGATTAAAGTTATTGAACTTTCAAATATTATTGAAAATATATTTTAAAAATGAGTCTTGTTCACAAAAACCTTTTATGGATCTGTTTATGTAATGAGATTGTGTTGTAAGTTGAAAAAGCTGTTATGCGATAATATATTACCTTCTTAATAATTATCTAGAACAATGACGACTGCCTTTCGTCAGGTAAGAGACCATAATTACGTGTTTCAGCTAGATTGAAATTATTAATTTCTGATAACAACCAATTTATGCATCATGCCTTGCACCTTCCAATTTATTAACAA
>NZ_RBEE01000026.1 GCF_003725795.1 Pedobacter jejuensis
ATATTGCCAGAATATCCAAAATCAACCTAATGCGTCTTGATCCGGCTTATCAAAAGCCTCAACCCTAAATATTCCATATTTGATATTGAAATTATTATCAGCGAAATCTCGGCCGATACTAAAAAAGATATCAATATAGTCTGTAGTACTACCATCGCAGTTTAGCATTTGTTGCAAACGCCAATATTTTCTATTGCCACTAGCTTTAAAAATTGACAATCCGTTAAGTTCGCAGGGTTGACCAGCATTGATAAAATTGATCTTAGTCACAATCTTCCCGTTAAATTTTAATACACTTCCCTGGTATAGAATTGTACCTTTTATGGTAACGTAATCTTTTGTTTTTGAATCTCTTTGTTCGCCTTCCACACTATATTCATCTGCACCAATCTTTTTTATATAAACCTTTCCGGGGGATTTTTTATCAACTTCAATCCATTGTATGGTAAATGAATGCCATCCGGTCCGCATGGTTTTTGGTTGACCTTGTACTCCAAACCTGCAGATAAAAATAAAAACTAAAAACAAAATGTATTTCATTGACACTGTATTTGATACCTAAATCCTGTTGATTATTGAAAACTGACTATTGCTCAATCAAGATACCGTTTCTTGATAAAGAAGTACAATTGAGTGATATAGAAATAGTTCCTATTGACTCTCCGTAGTATGATGAAGACAGCATAGATTTGGGATTTATCTACGTTTTCAACAATACTTAACTATTTTTGTTTCTGCATTTAGCGTATATTAACCAAAAAACATTGGCACAGTGGTTATGGCATTTTTTGATATATAACCACAGATTAGACATCCATTAACACGATAGGTTCGTAAAGTTCATTGCAGATAACAAAGAACGATTGCTAGTATAGTTGCTCACTTCAATACAAAATAATTATGCCCGTTAAATTACATTTAAATGTATCCTTATTCTTATTATTTTTTATTTCGCTAAATAGTGAAATAAGCCCCGTCGTAGCTCAAGAGCTGATTGCTCACAGCGCTGAAGAAAAAAAGGTGCTCGAACTAGTTGTTGCGCTGCCAGAGGTAAAACAAAGAGCAAGGGAGATTAAGGCTTTAAGCCATGGCAAGGTTCAGATTACTTTAATGGTCAGCGCAGCACCTGATTTGAGTATACCTTTTTACCAGATTAATGTAAACGACAATTCTCCTACATACAATAACTATTACCAGTTTGCTGTCGATCCTAAAACCTATAAAATTTACTATTTCGATGCTAAAGCCAATAGGCAATATAGTTTAGAGGAGTGGAGAAAAAAGAGAAAGTCTTTAAAATATTGATTAGAAGCACTTAATTGTATATCGAATTCTTTAGACAGAATTATGGATTGATATCATTTATTGCGTATTAATACGTTGTTTATCAATAACTTTAGCTATATTACAAGAATAAGGCTAGAGAGATGGTTGTAGGGCAAAGTAGTGGAAAGTTAATTCTTGATTCAATAGGAGTTGGAGATGCGTTGGAAGATGATAAAGGTAAAAAAGGTATAGTTTTTAAGATCGATATCTTAAAATACAGGACTTTTGCTCAATACTATTTTAAACTTTCCGATGGTAAAGGAACAATTGAAATCCTAATGAGGGGGCAATAAAGAAATTAAAAAAGCAGATGCACAAGGCTCCTGCTAAAAGTATTTTAAGGTGAATGACAATTGTCAGTTCAGGCATCCACATCGTTAACGGTACGTATCTATAAATGTTTGAACTACTAAATAATTTATCCATATCAAGTATTTATACTTATATGACTGGATATGAGTTATGTTTTATCAAAATCTTTACTTTACTAAGCATTAAACACTCGAATTACTAAAAACTTGTCTAACAAATATTAATAGGCGTTAATCTTATTCTCTACGACTTTCTACCGTATATACAAAACTATCGGCTTTGTAATATCCAAGATTATACTCAATTGGTTTTTCGTTTATATCAAATACAAACCGTTTACGGAAGAGAATGGGGGCACCAATCGGTGTTTCAAGTTTTTCTGCGATAAATTCATCTGCCGAAAGTGCGCTGATTTCTTCCTTAGATACCATTGCAATAATTCCATGTGCTTTTTCCAGCATTTCGTACAATGGTGCTTTGTAGTCTTCTTCTCCAGTAAGTCCAACCAATGGGTGAAAGTAGGATTCGAAATATACAAATGGACCTTCTGGCCGACCTCTGAGTCGCACTAACTTTAATACCTTTTTTCCCTCTTTGATTCCGAAAAAACTGGCTATCCGTTTGTCAGGAAGTATCCAGCTTACGTGAAGCTCAAAATTTTTAATCGGAATTCCTCTTGCACTCATTTCCTGGGAAAAGCTCATCCAGTTTTTTGATTTTGAACTCAAGGATTTTGATTCTACCACCTTTGTACCTACACCTTTTTTACGGGTAAGCAAACCATCATAAACAAGTTTATTTATAGACTGCCTGAGCGTACTTCTTGAAATGCTTAGAATTTTTGAAAGCTCCATTTCATTTGGCAACAGTTTCCCATCAGTGTATTCGGGAGATTCTATGAGCCTTCTGAGCAATTCTTCTGCCTGTATGTGTAAAGGAACCTGGCTTTTATGATCAATTTTAAGTTTCATAATCACCGCAATTATATAAAAAAAATAGTGGATACAGGAATGTCTTCATATAATACTGTAGTAGTAGGCACCGTCTCGATGTTTATACTGGTTTTTTAAAAATTTAACCAAAATAATGATAAAATAATTTTGAGATTAATTTTTAAATAATACATTTGTATATACATACTAACAAATGTATGTTCTAACCGAGATATTATATTTCTATTTGTATTATGAGGAATAACCAAATTAATCCCCAATATTATTCTAAAACCTGTTTCTATGCGGGTTTCATCCAGATTTATTTTGTTCAAGAGGTTAATAAGCTAGGAAAATTTTATAAATGCATTTCATCATAACAGTTGAATCCTGGCATGAAAAATTTAATATGTACATACAAATAGATAATCAATTTACATCAAATAATAAATAGCCATTCTTAGTTTTTATGTCGATAGAAGAACCAATGAGAAAGACCGAACAGGAGATTATGCCTGCTCGCATTAGTAGTATAGACAAACCCGTAGGTTACGACATTTATCCGTATCACTCGCTCGGTGATAAAAAAGTATTCAATAGCTATTCATCACTATGCGATTACATCACCGAACAAAAAACTGTTGTTATTGATGGCTATGTAGGGGTTTACTGGGCACAGCTAATTCATGCGCTTCGTGAGGAACTAACTGCTCGCGGTCTCATTATTAATATCATCGATAGTGCAAATTTTTTCAAAAGTGAAAAGGAATTGGATGCATTGGTAGCGCCATTTCTTGGGTCAGAGGATTCGGTTTGGGGTAAGAAAACATCATTAACGCTAGCTGATTATTTTGACACCTCTGCTTTTGCCGAGATTGAAAAGGATCCATCAGCTGATGTTAATATCATTATCGGTTGTGGCGCATCTTTATCGAACTGGAATGCCTCCTTGATTTATGTAGATCTTCCAAAAAATGAACTTCAGCACAGAATGAGTGCAGGTTCGATAAGCAATTTAGGAATGAATCAGCCTGAAGGACAAATGGAAATGTACAAACGTTTTTATTTTGTGGATTGGGTGGTGCTAAATAACCATAAAAAGGCGCTTATACATAAAATTGATGTTTTCGTAGATGCACAATGGGACCAGGACATCAACTGGGCATTTGGAAAAGATGTTCGAAGTGGTTTGAATAAAATAGCTACATCCATCTTTCGGGCTCGTCCTTGGTTTGCACCGGGCGCATGGGGAGGACAATGGATGAAAGAACACATGCCCCAATTGGACAAGAATGAGGTAAACTATGCATGGTCTTTTGAACTTATCGTACCTGAAAATGGGATTGTATTCGAAAGCGATGGCTTGCTGCTGGAGGTTTCTTTTGATGCATTAATGTTTACCAATAATGAGCAAGTTTTGGGTAAGCATGCAGCGCAGTTTCAAGATGAATTTCCTATACGATTCGATTTTCTGGATACTTTCGATGGTGGAAATCTTTCGATTCAATGCCATCCAAGCTTGGCATACATTCAAAATGAATTTGGTGAAAACATCACTCAAGATGAAACCTATTATATTTTAGATTGTAAGAAGAATGCCACAGTATATCTTGGTTTTCAGGAAAATATCAATGCTGATGAATTCAGAGAATCTCTGGAAAACAGCAATAACAATAATGAGGAAATTGATATTGAAAAATTTGTTCAGGTACACCAAGCCAAGAAACACGATTTATTTTTAATTCCCAATGGTACCGTTCACAGTGCCGGAGCAGAAAACCTGGTGCTTGAAATCAGTGCCACGCCTTACATCTTTACTTTTAAAATGTATGATTGGGTGAGGCTAGACTTAAATGGAAAACCCCGGCCGATAAATATAGAGCATGCTTTCAAAAATCTGGATTTCAGTAGAAAGGGCGATAAAGTTCAACAAGAATTGATATCAAAACCCTCGGTGTTTTTTGAAGATCAGGACATCGTTTGTTACCATTTACCAACGCACCAGGAGCATTTCTATGATGTTCACAGGTTAGAGTTTGATAAAGAGGTTAAAGTCGAAACAAATAATATTTGTCATGTATTGATGCTTGTTGAAGGAACAGCCATTAGTGTAGAATCCGCTGACGGAACAACAATGAACTTTCCTTTCGCAGAAACATTCGTCATTCCAGCGGCAGCATCTAGTTATAAGATAATTAATCAAGGTGAGCAGCGGGCAAAAGTGATCAAAGCATTCTTAAAATAATTGGTATGAGTAGCATAGAAAAAAATATTACGCTTAATAATAGCAAAACGTACTTATATCTGGTTTGCCTGGTGGCAGCTTTGGGTGGTTTTCTGTTTGGTTTTGATACCGCAGTTATTTCAGGAACAATCAGTTTGGTAAAAGGTGATTTTGGCCTGGATGCAGTAAGTGAAGGTTGGTTTGTAAGCTGCGCACTGCTAGGTTGTATTATTGGTGTTAGCGTTTCCGGGAAATTAAGTGATGCTTACGGCCGAAAAATCGTACTGATTCTCTCTGCATTGCTCTTTTTGATTTCTGCTTTAGGCTGCATGTATGCAAATTCTTTTACCGCATTAATTATTTTCAGGTTAATAGGTGGTATCGGAATTGGTGTGGCTTCAATGGTTTCACCGCTTTATATTTCAGAATTTGCACCATCAAGGCTTCGCGGCACCATGGTTTCGCTTTATCAGCTTGCCTTAACGATAGGGATTGTAACCGCTTATTTTAGCAATGCATACCTGGCAAGCCATGCAGGAGATAGCTTTGCAGGCACTCAGTCTGACCGTATTTTTTCTCAAGAAGTTTGGAGGGGAATGCTCGGTTTGGGTGGTGTTCCAGCCCTAATCTTTTTATTATGCCTCTTTTTGGTTCCGGAATCTCCGAGATGGCTTTTATCAAAAGGACGAAAGGATTCGGCTACCAAAATATTGATTAAAATCGACGGCGAAGAGGCTGCAAAAAAAGAAATAGATGCTTACTTCTCACAAAATCAGAGCGAAGCGGATGGTTCACTTAAAACACTTTTTAAACCTGTTTACCGTAAAGCACTTTGGATAGGATTGTTATTGCCTTTTCTCTCTCAGGTTTGCGGCATTAATGCGGTGATTTACTATGGCCCCAGAATCCTGGAACAGGCGGGGTTTACATTGAACAACGCATTGGGTGGACAGGTTACCATCGGACTTATCAATGTAATATTCACTTTTGTAGCCATTTTTACAGTCGATAGATGGGGGAGGAAACCACTGCTGTACATTGGAATTGGAGGCGCAGTATTTTCGCTTGTAATCATTGGACTACTTTTTCAGTTTGGAGTTATATCCGGTCCTTGGATTTTGATTTTCATCTTAGCTTTCATTGCTTGTTTCGCATTCTCCTTCGGTCCGGTTTGCTGGGTGGTAATTGGAGAAATATTTCCGAATGGGATAAGGGGGAAAGCAATGTCGTTGGCAACCCTTACACTTTGGATAGGTAATTTTTTTGTCGGACAACTCACCCCTTTAATGTTGGAGGGGCTTGGCTCGGCATGGACGTTCTGGATTTTCGCCATCTGCTGCTCTCCCGCATTATACCTAACATGGAAACTTATACCCGAAACCAAGGGACGATCACTCGAAGAAATCGATGCACACTGGCAAAGCTCATATGCCAAAGAAATGAAATAATATATACATCATCCCAAAATAGCTAACCAATATGCCTGATGCGCAAAAATGCATCGAAATTCAACCAAAATGTTATGAGACTTAAACTTTACCAACTTCAAAAACCAAAGCGATTGCCCCATTGGCAATTTGCGCTAATGGCCATCTTTTTGATTCCTTTTTTACCCAATCATCTAGTGGCGCTAACCAAATCAGCAACAATTAGTAAAATCAAATCAGTTAATATAACCGTCAAAGGCAAGGTTACCGATGAAAAGGGAATCGGGATGCCTGGTGTAAGTGTGCAAATAAAAGGGACTAATATTGGTGCAGTAACAGATAATAATGGCCTTTATACCATTTCAGTGCCTGATAATATGACCACAAGCACTTTAACTTATTCTTATTTAGGTTATGTAAGTCAGGAAATTTCAATTGGCGGTCGTACCACAATAAACGTTCAGCTTAAAACCGATGCCAATAACTCTTTAGAGGATGTAGTTGTAGTTGGTTATGGTGTGCAAAAAAAGGTTTCGGTTACTGGTGCCATTAATACCATTGATGCAAAAAATATAGAAAACAAGCCTGTTCTAAACGTTTATCAGGCACTACAGGGAGAATCGCCGAATTTAATCATTCAGCAAAGTTCTTTAAACCCCGGAAGCAATGTTACGGTGAATATTCGTGGTGTTGGTACTTTAGGAGATAACACACCTCTTGTTGTTGTGGATGGAATTGTTGGTGGAAACTTAAATACCCTAAATCCAAATGACATTGCCAGTGTAACGGTTTTAAAAGATGCCGGATCAGCAGCCATTTATGGCTCAAGGGCAGCAAATGGAGTCATCTTGGTTACTACAAAAGCGGGTAAATTAAATCAGAAAACAGCGGTTTCCTACAATGGAAGTTACGGGATTCAGGATGCTAACGTACTTGTAAAAAAGGTTCCGGCTTGGGAAAATGCTTACTTTAAAAATGAATCTTTAGTAAATTCCGGTCTTAGTCCTGCTTACACGCCCGATCAGATTCAGCAACTTAAAGATCCGGGAAATGGTACCTGGGATATTGAACATCTTTTACGCAAAGCACCACAACAATCGCATAACTTCAGTATCGTTGGTGGAGGTGAAAAAAGCTCCTTCTACGTTTCAGCAGGTTTCCAGGATCAGGGAAGTAATTTTATTGGCAATGGTGGCGAAGGTCCGGATTTTGGCTACCAGAAATACAATTTGCGTTTAAACCAAAGCAATGTGATTGGAAAGTTTAAAACCAATTTCATTCTCCTTTACACTAAAACACGCAATAAAACCAATAGCGTTGGCGATAATAATATTTTTGCTGATGCCAACCGCGTCCCTTTAAATTACAGCTGGCAAGATGAAAATGGAAATTATTTAACCAATCCTATTGCCTCTCAATACAATGAATATGGCGTTTTGGAAAAGGGTGGTTTTAACCAAGCCGACAATGATGAAATTTTTGGAGCCTTCAATGGTCAGTTTAACATTACCAACGATTTAAAAATTACTGGTGAGTTTGGCGGAACCTTGCAGAACAATGGAACATTTTTCCGCCGAACGCAGGTGAATTTCCTGCCATCTGGCGTTTATGGAGATGACCGCTCGGTTTTAGATGGCAATAGCAAATCGCAGCTATTCAATACCAAATTATATGCAGAATATGGCAAAAAAATAGATGCTCATGATTTTAAAGTGCAAGTTGGTGCTTCGAGCGAAAACTTTTCACAACGTGGGTTTCAATTGCAGAAAACATTAACCGACCAGTTGCTTGGCACTCCAACAACGGGAACTTTGGTTGATCCTATAAATTCTAGCAATAGCTTGGCCATCAACTCTAATAGCTTGCTTTCTTTATTCGGACGCGTAAATTATGCTTTTAAAGATAAATATTTGTTTGAAGCTACAGCAAGGTATGATGCCTCATCGAAATTTGCTAAAGGCAATCGCGGTAGCTTTTTTCCATCGGTTAGTGCCGGCTGGATAATTACGCAAGAATCGTTTATGCAACCCATCAAAAATACCGTAAGCAATCTGAAACTTCGTGCATCTTATGGCGTTTTAGGAAATCAGAATGTGGGGAATTTTCAATATCAAACAACTTATTTTAATTATGCCAGTGCCTACGGATTTAACAATGTGCCAGTTGGCGGGGCAGGTACTTTGCTTTCAAACAGAGATTTGACCTGGGAAAAGGCATCAACATTAAATATTGGTATAGATGCAGGATTTTTTGAGAATCGCTTAACGGCATCTTTCGATTATTTCAATAAAGTAACCAGAGATATTTTACAGCCTAGGCAAGATATTCCAGCGATTTTTGGAGCAGCTACACCAGATTTTAATGTGGCGAAAGTAAGGAGTAAAGGCTGGGAGGCTTCCTTAACTTATAATTTGCGTGGAGAAAATGTAACCCAAAGTTTTAGCGTAAATGTTGCTGATAATCAAAATAAATTGCTTCAATTATCAGGAGGAGCGACGGAGCAAATCATTAATCAGGATGTATTTCAGTTACTAAGAAGAATTGGTGAACCAATCACTCAATATTATGGCTACGAAACAAATGGTTTTTTCCAAAATCAGGCAGATATAAATGCTTCGCCTAAAATAGCTGGCAACCCGGTAGTGCCAGGTGATGTTAAATTCAAAGATTTAAACAATGATGGAATTATTGATGCCAATGATAAAACTACATTGGGTAATCCATTTCCGAGATATACTTTCGGCTTTACCTACAGGCTTGCCGTTAAAGGATTCGATTTGCAACTCTTCATTCAGGGCGTAGGTAAACGCGAAACCTTCCTGCGTGGTGAGTTGGTAGAACCTTTCCACTATGGCTATGGTGCAACAGTTTATGAACACATGACGGACTACTGGACGCCAAGTAACCCGGATGCCCGCTATCCGATTTTTGCTAACATCGGTTCACCTTCCAATACCAATAACTGGCGTACTGGTTCAGATTTGTATAAGTATGATGCAGCCTACGCCCGTTTAAAGAATGTAAACATTGGTTATACTTTGCCTCAAGTGGTTTCAAAAAAATTCGGGATGGAGCGTTTTAGAATTTCGCTGATAGGACAAAATCTGTTCACATTAAGCAAATTGAAATTTATCGACCCCGAAACCTCTGAGTTTGGAAACAATGTAAGCCTGGGTTCTGGTTCGAATAGCGCCCGTGCATATCCGCTACCTATTTTCTATGGAGCCGGATTAGACATAACTTTTTAATGATAACAGTTAGAATCAACAACATGAAATACCTACATAAAATCTTTTTAACAGCTGTTGCAGTCCTAGCAATTAGCGGTTGTAAAAAACTGGATATTGCACCAACGGATCGATTTTCAGATTTAACATTTTGGACAGTCGATGTAAATGTCAACAACGCCTTAAATAATAATTACAGCTTGCTTTATAATAGTTCACTTTACTTTGAGCCTGAAGCCTTATCTGACAATGCCTATTCGCCTTCTGGAGATCTAAACCTAATTGCAAGTGGTAATGCTACCTCGCTAACAGGTAAATTTCAGGGTGATTGGGCGAGTTATTACCGGACCATTAAATCCGTAAATATTTTTCTTCAGAATGTAGATCAAAATAAAACCCTTCCTGCAGCTACCATCGCCAGAATGAAAGCTGAAAATCAGTTTATGAGAGCCTTTGCACTATTTAATCTAACCAAATGGTATGGAGATGTGCCGCTTCCCGATCATGACTTAACCCCCGAAGAAGCGCAGGTTATACCTCGTAGCTCAAAAGCTGTAGTAAACGCTTTTATTGTAAGTCAGTTGGAAAGTGCAATACCGAATCTTCCCAGTAAAGATCAGCTCTCGGCTAGTGAAAATGGCAGGATTACCAAAGGTGCTGCGCTTGCCTTACAAATGAGAACCTTGTTATATGAAGGAAATAAAACTGCAGAGGTAATCGCAGTTTGTGAAAAACTAATAAACAATCAGCAAACTTATGGCAGCTATTCACTAGCGCCGAATTATAGCGCATTATTTAGCGATCCGGCTACCAACAAAACCAATAACGAAAGCATTTTATCGCTACAATATGTACCTACCATTAGAACATGGCAAAACTTTTGGGATTTTGCGCCAAGAACGGTAGGTGGTAGAGTGAGCAATATGGCCCCAACTCAGGAATTGGTTGATGATTACGTTATGCTTAATGGAAGAGGCATTAAGGAAGCAGGTTCAGGCTATGTGGAAAGTAATCCATACATCAACCGCGATCCAAGATTGACCGCAACTGTTGTGTATGACCGCTATTTGTGGGTAAATGGAAACAACACCACAAAAACCATATACATTAAACCAGGAACAGACCCTGTTCAGCCAGGACTGGATGAATATTCGCCGGGCTCTCAAAGCGCATCGGCCACAGGTTATTACTGGAGGAAATATTTTGATCCCAGTGCATTATCCAGTTTCGTTTCAGGTAACAACTTACATTTATTTAGATATGCCGAGGTGTTGCTTACCTACGCGGAGGCTAAAAACAGCTTAGGGCAAATGGATGCTACAGTTTGGGCGAAAACCATAGGAGCACTTCGTGCCAGGGCAGGTTTTACAGATGCTGCCGCTTTAAATTATCCCGGCGGAGATTTAAACAATATCATTCGTAGAGAACGCCGGGCTGAAATGGCTATGGAAGGTTTACGGGTAGATGATTTAAGGAGATGGAAATTAGCCGAAGTTACCATGAATGGTTTCGCACATGGGGCGAAATTTGCTACCGACCAAAACATCGACAACGGATACATTCGTACGCAGCAACGCAAATTCAATCCTCAAAGAGATTATTTGTGGGCCGTACCTTCCAGCGAAACTAGTCTGAATAAAAACCTGACCCAAAACCCGGGTTACTAAAATATTGATTGATATGAAAAATCTAAAGACAATAATTTGTTTACTGGCAATTTGCTTTGTTGCCATTACCTCTTGCAAAAAGGATGAAAGAGATTTAAACGAAAGCATAAATTCTACAGGCAGTTTAAGCATTCCTCAAAATTCGCAGAGCATTAAACTTACACCCGCTAATGCATTGGCCACTCAACAGTTTAAGTGGACAGCGGCCAGCCCCGAAGATGGCGGACTGATTTTATATGAAGTTGCTTTCGATAAAGAAAATGGTGATTTTTCTAAACCCATGTACAAGGTGGTTTCGGATGGTGGAGGTGTACAACCTCAGGTAACCATTTCGCACAAAGACCTTACTAAAGTTGCGGCATTGTGTGGAATTAATTCTTCAAGTACAGGAAATATTAAGTGGACGGTTATTGCGTCTAAAGCAACGAATAGGAAAGCTGGTCAGGAGAGTAGAATACTACAACTGGAAAGACCAGCAGGTTTTGCTGAAGTACCTACCGAGCTATACATTACCGGATCTGCCACAGAGACAGGTGAAGACCTATCCAAGGCTATCAAAATGAAAAAATTAGAAGAAGGTATATTTGAGATTTACACAACCCTGAAGCCCGGTTCTTATCAACTTGTTGATAAAACTACATCAGGCGGCAAAAAATTCTTTACCGAAGGTTCATTGGTAAAAGAAGGAACTTCTGCTGTTACGGTTACTGGTAGTAGCAAAGTATATTATTTAAAGTACGATTTTAATGTGGCTACAGTAGTCGACGCTGTTGAAGTACAAAGTTTGGGTTTATATATGTCGGCTTACGGAAATGAAATTGGTAAGTTAACGTATGCCTCAAATGGAACATGGCAATCTGGCAATATTCCGGTGGTATTTTTTCAATTTTCATGGGGAAGAGATGAGCGTTATAAATTTGCCATGCACACTTCAGCTGGAATCCGCTATCTGGGTAGCAGTAATGTAAATAATGTTAGTCCCGTGGGGCAAGGTGCTTCTTATTTTTACCTTAATGCAGTAACTAATGATCAATGGAATAACACCTATAAATTTGATCCATCAGCTGATAATAAAAATGTTAAAGTGTTGCTAAATCTTAATGCCTCAGGACCCTATACCCATACCGTGACCACACAATAATTTATATCAAACACCATCGGTTTATACCGATGTTTAAAAATGCTAACCATGAAAAAGTTATTTCTATATACTTTGCTGATTTCTTCCATCGTTTTTTTCGGAGCCTGTAAAAAAAGTCCATCAGTTGATCCGGTAACGCCGCCTCCTGTTGTGCCTCCTACAGGTGGCGGAACTTCGGTTGATTATTTAAAATTAGCACAGGAAACACATACTTTTACCACAAATAACCTCTTAACAGCCAGTTATGGTTACCGGGCAAACACCACTACGCATGCAAACAATAGTTATGAGTGGTATAATGTGAGCCAAATTTACGCCGACGCCGCGATGGTCGGGGTTGGCCAAACCAAACACTTAGCCTACATGAACAATACTTTCAAATTCATGGAGAACATGTGGGATAAAAAGGATCTCAGGGGTGGCTATTTTGCTTCAGTAAACCTGGATGGTACCGGCGCCGGTGGCGATAAATATGTAGATGATAACGCCTTAAGTGGTATGGTTTATCTCGAAGCTTATGATGTTACCACAGGAACAGATAAACAAGCTTACCTGGCCAAAGCTAAGGCATGCGGAGATTGGCTGATAAACAGTGGCCTGTGGGATAACGTGTATGGTGGAGGATTTTATTGGAATACCTTAAAGCCGGAAAAACCAGCCCAAACCAATGGTTTAACATTGCAACTGTTTTTAAAGCTTTACAGTTTGACTGGAGAGAGCATTTATCGCGATTGGGCTGTGCAGGTGAATAACTGGCTAAATACAAAGATGTATGATCCCATTAGTGGTCTTTTTATTTGGAAAATCGACGGACCGGGAGAAGGTATAAGGCGTACAGACAAGTTTACTTATGATAATGCCATCATGGTTGAAGCGTTTATCTTATATAGCAAGATTATGAATGATCCTTCTTATCTAACCAGAGCGCAAAACCTTGGGAAAGCCATGAATACTACGCTATGGAATTCGGCCTGGAAAGGATATATTTTCAATACCAATGAAACGCGGATTAACCCGGCGTGGTGTGCATGGGGCTCGCAGGCTATGATTCGCCTATATGAAGCAGATAAAAATGAAAGCTGGCTGGTGTATGCAAGAGAAAATATTAACCGCTTAAATATTGCGAACAGAAATCAAACCACATATGCATATTATTTTTTTGCAGGCTTTGACGGTCAAAATCGTTCACCAGAAATAGAAACTGTAGATCAGGCATGGATGCAACGTATCCAGGCCTTATTATCCAAATATTAATCCGTAATCAATACATTTCTTATGAACATGGCCAATAAATCATTCCTTATTTTGCTGCTTTCACTTTTCGTTTTGCCGGGTGCTTTTGCTCAGGATCTTTTAAATTTTGTAAACCCAAATATAGGTACAGCACACAGCAGGTGGTTTTTTTATACTCCTGCAGCGGTTCCGTATGGGATGGCCAAACTTGCTCCATCAACCAATGGGAGTTATGGAAATCTGCAAGGTTGGGAAGCGGTTGGATATGATACGCGACATAATTCAATAGAAGGTTTTGTCCATTTTCACGAGTGGCAGGTGGGAGGAGTGAGTTTTATGCCCACCGCAGGCGAGCTTAAAACCGTTCCTGGTTTGCTCGATAAACCAGGTAGCGGTTACCGTTCGGCATTTGACCGCAAGAATGAAATTGCCCAGCCAGGTTATTATTCCGTATTGCTTGATGATTTTAAAATAAAAGCCGAACTCACGGCAACCAAAAGAGTGGGCTTCCATCGATATACCTTTCCAAAGAATGACCGTTCCCGAATTATCCTCTCTATCGGAAACATTCAGGGAGAAAGTGGTCCTGTAACAGATGCATCGATAAAAATGATTGATGATACTCATTTCGAAGGTTTTGTAATAACCTATCCAAAATATGTTAAAACATACGATGAGGGTGGAAAAGTTGCCATGTATTTTTACGGAGAACTCAATAAAAAACCAAAAAGTGTTGATGCGTTTAATCTGGAAAAAATAAGTGCGGATTCCAGAAGCGCTTCAGGTGTTGGAGCTGGATTGTCTTTAGCTTATCAAACACAGGAAAATGAAAGTGTCGAGATAAAAGTTGGCTTATCTTATACTTCTGTTAGCAATGCCAAACTGAATTTGCAAACGGAAGCAGCAGCTTTAAACTTTGATTCAGCTAAAAAAGCTGCCCAAGCCGAATGGCAAACAGAACTTGGTAAAATTAAAGTATCATCAAAAAATAATGCTGACATGGTAAAATTTTATACCGGATTATATCATGCATTATTAGGTCGTGGAATTGCCAGCGACGTAAACGGTAATTTCCCCCGTCATGATGGAACCATTGGTCAATTGCCAAAAGATAAACAAGGTAAATTCAGCTATAATTTTATGAATACCGATGCGATATGGGGCGGATTCTGGAACATTACCCAGTTGTGGGCTTTATCTTATCCATCTCACTACAGTGATTTTGTGCACACCCAATTGGAAATTTATAAAGAAAGAGGATGGTTTGGAGATGGTATAGCCAACAGCAATTTTGTATCAGGCGTGGGTACTAATTTTGTCGGACTTGCGGTAGCTGGTGCTTACCAGGCTGGAATTCGAGATTACGATTTAAATCTTGCCTACAAAGCAGTGCTGGGAAATGAACTTAATTATCAAAACAGATTGGTAGGTTCAGGAAAAACAGATACCAAAAGCTTTATTCAGAATGGTTTTGTGCCTTATCTGGATGCGGATAAAACGGATTCAACCGGAGCTCATTTTTCAGGATCTCATACCATGGAATACAGTTACAGTGCTTTTGCTGCGGCTCAACTGGCAAAAAATATGGGCAAAATAACCGACTATAATAAGCTGATTAAGTTGTCCAACGGTTGGCGGTTATTGTTTGATAAAGAACTGAAACTTATCAGACCAAAAACTAGTGAAGGAAATTTTATTGATAAATTCAATCCTTTAGAAGCCTGGAGAGGTTTTCAGGAAGGAAATGCCACTCAATATACTTTCTATGTTCCTCAAAATCCTAAAGGCTTAATTGCAGCAATTGGAACCAAAACCTTTAATGATAGGTTAAATAATATTTTCGAAACCTCTCAAAAAAATGCTTTTGGTGGAGGAAAAACAATCGATGCTTTTGCAGGGATTCAATCTCTTTATAACCATGGTAATCAGCCCAATCTTCACATCAGCTGGCTTTTCAACTACTCTTCATCGCCATGGTTAACACAAAAATGGACCAGGGCCATCTGCGATGAATTTTACGGAACGGAGAGCATTCATGGCTACGGCTATGGACAAGATGAAGATCAAGGTCAGCTGGGTTCTTGGTACGTAATGGCTTCAATGGGATTGTTTGACGTGAAAGGATTGACGGATGCCCGTCCAACAATTCAACTGGGAAGTCCAGTTTTTGACCATGCTGACATCCGCTTGGCAAACGGAAAACAACTGTCTATCATTACCATTAATAACTCAAAGCAGAATGTATATGTGCAATCTGCGCTATGGAATGGCAAAGTGTTGAACAATTCCTGGCTCTATCGTGATGACTTAATGAAAGGTGGGAAACTTACCTTAAAAATGGGTGATAAGCCAAATAAAACCTGGGGGATAAAAGTACCACCACCATCTGAACAGTAATTGTCGATCGGCTTTTCACTTAAACCTGCGTAATGAAATATTGCTTTCTTATCACATGCTTACTTTTCTGCCTACATGGCTTTGGTCAGAACGTAAATAATAATAAACTTTATAAAAGTAGGGCTGATGCCATGTTTCAAAAAATATGGCATCACTATCGGATCCAAAAATACGCTGGTCTGTTTAGTGAATACTATCCATCTGGAGGAACGGTTTCGCTGGATTACTTTCAGGGTGCAAAAGTAGATGAAAAACCGGTGAGTTTTCTCTGGCCATTTTCAGGAATGTTTTCTGCAGCAAATGTTTTGGTTAGATATCCGGAATTAAAGCCGAAATACAGTAAATACCTGGATAGTTTAACAGTTGGGGTTTCTGCCTATCGTGATACAACAAGGGTTCCGGTGGGTTATCAAGCCTATCCGGCTACACTGGAAAAATCAGACAGGTATTATGATGATAATGCGCTTGTTTGTATTGATTATTTAGAAGCTTATTTAAACACCAAGGATAAAAAATATATTGTAAAGGCAAAAGAAGTTTTTGAATTCATATTAAGTGGCTGGGATGAACACCTGGGTGGAGGGGTATATTGGCTGGAAGGGCATAAAGATCAAAAACCAGCCTGCAGTAATGGAATGTCTACGCTGGCTGCCTTAAAACTCTACCAATGTACAAATGATACACTTTACCTTAATTGGGGTAAAAAGTTTTACAATTGGATGCATGATACCCTCAGGAACCCGCAAGGAATATATTATAATGATGTAAAGATGGATGGTAAGCCCAACAAGGTTTATTATACATACAATACCGGATCAATGATCGAATCAGCCGTATTACTTTACTCATTCACAAAAGAATCAAAATATCTTCAAGAAGCGGAAATTGTTGCAGAAAGTTCATATCAGTTTTTTTCTGATAAGAATAAAGCTAGCGGAATGCACTTTAACATCGACCTGCCTTGGTTTGTTACCGTTCTTTTTCGCGGTTATGAAGCGCTATATCACGTTAATCATAATCCAGTTTACATCAATGCGGTAGCCATGGATTTGGATACCGCATGGACCCATACTGCTGATGGGAATGGTTTTTTATCGGCGAAATGGTCTCAGGATGAAGCTGCCAAAAAGAAACCCAAATGGCTACTGGACCAGGCTTGCATTGCAGAGTTATATGCAAGGATGAGTGCATTAAACATCAAAAATAAATAATTGCAACATCCTATTTGCACAATGTTTACACGCCTTTATTTTCTATTTGGTTAGTTTATTCGAATTTACTGTTAAAATGCATTATCCTATCAAAATGGTAGCCATAGCTATAAACGGTTTATGAGGAAGGGCTTAATGGTGAATTCATCTGCCTTGCATTTTTTTCTGATCACGATAATGGTAGAATTTGTCGACATCATCAATATGACAAGTACGGGAATCTGATTTGATTTTGCAGCAAACATCGATGCCGTTGCCATCAGGAAGCATCACATCTAATAAACTGAGTTCGATTATTAATTTTCCTTAACATCATTAATAAGCTGCTTTTTCTTAATTTACTTCACCCCGAATTTATTTTAGGTTCTTTTTTGCAGGAAAGATGCTGAAATAAATTCAGCAAGACGTGTCGTACGAGCAATACGGTAATAAGAACAGCAAAATATCAAGTTTAAGAATCCAACTCAGGTTAAATCATATCCGGCCTGCGATGAAATATTTCTTTTCTGAAACTGCCCGAATCTTCGCACAGATGCACCTTAAAATGGTTTCGTTGAGCAGCATACTTTTAATCGCTCTAGTATCCTCCTCATCTTACACGACCAGAATATTTTTGCCATCGCTTGTGATTTGATTAGTTGTTCTTTAAAACCTTACCTTCAGCCGTGTTTCCAATATCATCTCCTCTTGAAAGTGTCATAGAATCAATTAAAATCTGTATTCCGATTAATGAATAGTCGCTGCAAATAAAAGAGCTTTATATGCGTTAATCATTCCGCCCAGCCTGCTCAGGGCCTTGAATGGAACCCTTTCATTACTGCCGGGTTTTGTAACTAATACATTGGATTCTTCTACAGAATGGGTTATGCATTTTGCGACTTCTTTATAGGTGAGATTAGGATAGTAGCTCCAGATCAGCGCAGCAAGGCCCGCGGCTGTAGGGGATGCATAACTTGTGCCTGAATCCCGGTTGTAGGAGCTGTTTAAGGCTGTAGAATAAATATCATCGCCAGGCGCAAAAAAATCCACATTTTTCTTTCCGTAATTGCTAAACTTCCAGACAAGCGACGGTCCTGAAGTTGTAGCTCCCACCTTGAAAACATTATCGGCCACGCTGCCATCATCAAAATAGGCAGATGGGTAATCAGTTATCAGATCGTTATCCGAAGCATCGTTGCCTGCAGCAGCAAATAAAAGTACTCCTTTTGAGGCGGCATACCGAATGCTCTCGTCTACAAGTATCTTCTGCGGCGAACTCTTTTTTCCCAGGCTAAAATTGATTATAGCAGCTCCGTTGTCTACGGCATATCTTATGGCATTTGCGACATCCTTATCGCGTTCTTCTCCGATCACCTTTTGCGATACAATCGATATCGGCATCAGCTCGACCCAATCCGCAATTCCCTTCATATCAGGATTTGTCCTCGACGCTGCGATAATGCCTGCCACACCATTTCCATGAGGCATGGTGGTAGTGGTATTTGAGTTGCCATAATGAATATCCGTATTGGTATATGGGTCGTCCCCAGGCGATTTTTTACGGAAATATCCGGCATCATTCTGTTCAATGATTGTCTTGGCCGTTAGATATTCCCCTTTATAAAGATCAACCACATTTTGATAACCATTAATAACGGCCTGAAGCGTTAAAGCATTGCGTCTAAGCGTATCTCCTGGAAATACCTTTGTTAACACCTCTTTTTGCGCCTTTATTACATTGCTGTCGATACCAGCCGGCAGCTGAGAATGAATAATTTTGCCAATATAAACTGAATCTGCCTTTAAAGAATTTTTCCAGTATGCATTTAATATGGAAAGGGCAACTATCGCTGGCTCGGTACGGTTAAAGATTCTCTCGCGAAACTTTAGAAAACTTTCAGTTTCCGTTTTTATTTTGGTCCACTGCCTCATTCCTGGTGTTAGCGTATCGGTAAGACGCTCATATTTGCTTTTAAACTTTACATATTCTCTGATGCAATCATAGGTTTCCACCTTGCATTCCCCCATAAAATTCCAACCATGAACATCGTCAACATATCCATTCCCATCATCATCCCGGCCATTGCCCGCAATCTCTTTTTGGTTTGTCCATATCGCTCCCCTGAAAGCGGGATGAGTAATATCCATTCCCACATCGATAATGGCGACTAAAACCTTTTTTTTTGGTTTCTTATTCTTTAATAAGGTTGAATAAGCTTTTTCTACGCCAATTCCATAAACGCCATCTTTCTCATGGTCTAGTAACTGCCAGTTTTTAATTGGAGTCTGTGCAAGCGACTGGAGGCAACAGGTAAGGATAGCCAGACTTAAGAGATTTCTGATATTACATAAGAGATTCATAGAAGGTATATTAAGTTTGGACGTATTGAGCCGTCATAATCCCGACTGATAGAAATTATGAGCATCTTAAGTGTTTTTGGACAATTATTCCCGCTCAATGCTAACATGAATATAAAGATATAGATTCAATTATAAAATGATCAAGTTCGGCTTGGTAAGTAAATATCAAAACCCAGATAACCAGTATTATAATGGCGATAAGGGCTCAAATGGTTCGGTTTATCTGTTAGAGGTCTAATCGATGCCTTTTTTATCCGTCAGTCAGGTTTGAACAACTACTGGAGTTCTAAAGTCAGTCAAGGGGCTTATTCAAGGTTTATTATATTAAGTCAAGAAATCTTCAAGCAGAACGTAAGATTGCGAGGTCTTATTAATGTCGCTTGTGCTGCTTACTCAAAGTAATTTAGATTTTAGATCTGGTATATTAAGTTTTAATCTAACCATTTACCATACTTTTTGTTGTGCATAGAAATATGCTGCTTCTACAAATAGATTATCAAAATATCTTTCTTAAAGATCTGGACTTTTCCTTAGCAATAGAAATCGGAATTCGAACAATAATCATGTTCATTCTTGTGCTAGTATTTCTTCGCTCTACTGGCAAAAAAGGAGTTAGACAGCTCAGTATTTTTGAGGTTGCAATAATTATAGCATTAGGTTCTGCCGCTGGCGACCCTATGTTTAACGGTGAATTTGCAATTGTGCCATCTTTAATAGTATTTCTCTTTATTTTAGGTACATATCGTTTAATAACTTATCTAGCTGCTAAGAGCCAAACTATTGAAAACCTTTTAGAAGGGGAACCAATGTACATCATCGAGGATGGAATGTTTACTTTAAAGGAAGATGGTGATGCTAATTTTGCAAAAGACGAGTTTTTTGCTGAAATGCGGGCTCAAAATATCGAACATATGGGGCAGGTACGTACCGCGATACTGGAGTCAAATGGTCAGGTAAGTTTTCTTTTTTATCCTGTCGATGCCCATAAACCTGGTTTGCCAATATACCCTAAACCATTTTCAAAACGTTCGGAAGAGATTTTAAATGAGGGGGATTATGCATGTACTCATTGCGCAAAAATCGAGCATTTGTCCGTTTCTTCAACCTGCAACAGGTGCGGAAAAAAGGAATGGGTATTAGCTATAGATACCAAAAGAGAAAACTAAGATATTTGTAAAAGTTATTTAACATGCAATATCTAAGATTGCTAAATCATCTCAACTAACCTTATTTCTGAAAGGGGAGAGAAACAGTGTGAGTTCTACATAATTAAGGCGTCAAACTGCATTAAGAATATTAAATTTCAATATTATTTAGGGATATGGACTTATGGGGAGATACTTTGCGCCTTTGCTGGCAAGCTTTATCTTAACGCCATTGCTTGATGTATCTAAAAGCTTGGTTTTGATATCTGCAAAGATGTAATCCATGCTCTGGTCCGACAGTACCCAATTCATCGGAACCGCCCTTTCGTTTTTAGTAAGCGGCTCATCGATGATAATGCCATTATGATCGTTGACAAACTTATTTAACATCGCAATAGCCGTAAAACTTCTGCCAACCCTGGTGTTATATATTCCGCTAACAATTTCTACAAGCTCGTTTCCAATGTGTATATTTTTAGCCTGGGTATTATCGTTATCGCTGAAACGAAGATATATGACCACAGGCAGTACTTTATTAAAGTCTGCAACCTGTTTTTCTAAAAGGTTCAGAAGCTCAATCGTAGATCCCGCCCCTGTATTTTCCACATATCCACCGTCGAGGTAATGCAGGCGACCGCCCAGTGTATCAACTTCAGCTGCTGGAGAAAATAGTGGAAATCGGGTACTAAAATTTATAGCCGTACTGTAAGAAATTCTATTCACTTTCTGTTGTAGAATATCTCTTTTTTGTTGGTAAAAAATGCCCTGTGGTTGGATGTTGCTTACCCAGCATTGATAACCAGATTCTATTTCAGTCGTATTAATGATTAAAACTGGCTTTAAGGTATCCAGTTTTCCATCAATAAATGGTTCACTAAATAGATTTCGTTCTCCATTTTGTAAGGTTTTAGCATAAGCTTTCTTCCATGATTTTTCCAGGGCAATCGCCCTGTCAAAGTTTTTGATATGCCATGGAATAAAAAGGTTAACGAAATCCCCGAATAGCATCTTTCCGATAATAGGAGAGAGGCAATCATATTTGTAAAAGCTAACAGCCTTACTGATGTCTCCTCCTGCTTTTGCATTTTTTTGGTCATCACCAAATGCCTTAGCATTATAATAAGCTAGCCCTAAAGCACCTCCTGAAACGCCAGACATTGAAAAAATAGATTTTTTAAAGTCTATCCCCTTATTGTTTAGGTCATTTTGAAGGTTCGTTAAAAACATACTTGTGTACGCACCTGTTCTAAGTGCACCACCCTCAGCGCATATAAATACAACCGGATACCGCTCAATCCCGGGATGTTTCGAATTCATTTTTTTTCGATAATCCGCAAACCATGTTTCAAATTGATTCGTCAGCGTATTTCTTGGAGCATTGGCTACGGCATCCATATCCACGGGGTGATCTTTATTAACGACAGAGGATACGACCAACAAAATTATCAATAGCCAACGTACCTGGAAAAAACTTTTGCGCAATAAGGCATAGTCTACAAACAATAGTGCTGAATAGATGCCGGAATAACATGCAAAGGCTATACATATTAGTGCTGGGGCACCCATATGGCCAAAAAAACTGCTTCCTCCGGGTAAAAAAGAAATGCCTATCAACATGATAATGGACAGGCCAGCCATAACGCCGATCTGCCGGTGAAGTTTTGGATAAAATGAATTTGGGATTCTATACCGCCATCTGTAAGAATCTCCTCTTCTGGGAATAATTTTATCTCCATTTATCAGTTCAAATTTTTCTGGGATGAGTCTTTGGCTGGTCATCACCGCTTTGTTCTGTAAAAAGTCGGCTCTAAACTCATCAGAAGAATCAACGATATGCTTTGTGAAATGTCTCATATCAGCGCTGTATGCTCCTTTAAAATTTGAAGGTTTTAATAAAGTATAAACATATTCATCGTAAATTCCATAAAGACGGTTCACCCAATTGTATTCCGTTTCCCCGAGTGATCTGGCACCTAGAATGGTCTTGGCGGGCTTATTTCCGATTCTTGGCTTTCTATGGAAATAGAGGTAGCTGAACAGGCGAAGCAATAAAAAGATGCAAAGGGCAAAAATTCCAAAGTTTAGAAGTTTCACTTCCCAGCTCATGTATGTGGCAGAATTATACCCCCAGATTAAGGCTAATAATATCATTATTGAAGGCCAGAACAGGCTAAAAGTTGCTAATATGCGCTGCGATATTTTTCTGGAATAGACCCTGGAATCCCGTAAACTTTTTCCGGAATTATCCGAAATTGCAATGGCGTACCTTATGCTTAGCTCGCCAAATATACTCCACGCTGTTATCCCGATGAGAAAACAAAACAGCTGCGAATAATCGCCTGAATCCATTTTTTCGACAATTAGTAAAAGCGTGTCCCTGCCTTGAGATAATAACAAAAAGACCGCCCCGCAGAGTAAGGATGGGATAAGTACGAAACCAGTATTTCTTGCGACGTGAAAGAAATCCTTAAACGCAGATTTGAATTCGAGTTTCTCTTCGAGAGCCTTGCGTTCTTGGTGAATTTCCAAAATTGCGTTGACAATCGGACCAAATATAAAAGTCAGTATTTTGATCATAGTAAACTTAGATGTGTAAATATAACATTACTAGGCAATAATAAGATAGTCACCGCCAACTTGAAACGCCCTAAGTGCCAAATCGTTGTCATGCACAATAAATACTATAGATTTAACCGCATTCCTAAATTCTTTTGCGATTTCAAATGTTTGGATGTTTTTATATCCGGATCCAAAAAGAAGGTGCGTTCTAACCTTACACCTTTTAAGCTTAGCATTTACTAGTTAGAAACTTCTTTTGGTGAATTAAAAATCTGACTCCTTCATACCACTTATAGTATAACAAGATGTTAGCTGATGTTATTCTATATTTCCGTGAACCCATCATCTACCCGTACTAGACTTAAAGTTTTTTTTCCTTTTTTGCATGCCATCCATAATAATTATCAAGGATTGATAACTATTGTGGATGATTATTAGCATGAAAGGCATTAAATTCTTCTTATTTGCAGAAACTAACATGTGCTAACAAGTATGATTAATGCATAAGAATTCAATGTTCTGTTAACTTTTCTTTTGGTCGTATTCTATCATCCATTCAATGCCAAACTTATCCCTCAACATACCAAAGTAGGTTCCCCAAGGACTCTCGCCAATTGGCATTTCAACACTTCCGTGTTCTGAAAGTCCGGCAAATAATTTACTAGCCTCATCACGGGTTTCAGTACTAATGAATATTTTAGACCTGTTCTCGTTTTCATTAACTTTACCCATAATCTCAGGCACGTCATTGCCCATCAAAACGTTCCCACCAATGGGAAGAGAAATGTGCATTATTTTGTTCGCTTCATTTTCAGATACCTGGAATTCTGGGCCTGACATATCTTTAAATCGAACAATTAAGCTGAATTCGCCTTCAAATACAGATTTGTAAAAATTAAATGCTTCTTCTGCATTTCCATTGAAATTGATGTAAGGGTTTATAAGTGCCATAATCTTAATATATTTAATTGTTTTGATTTATATTTTATTAATTGTTTGAAGATTTTACAGCGTTAATTTTATGATAATAGATGTAAGAGATTATCAAAATTATCAACACTATTAATGGAAAGAATGTCTGCATGCCTATGCCATCAACAGCTCCGTGACTGATCGATGCGAAGATGAAATCAAATCCAAATCCTGCGTATGCCCATTCCTTAATTCTTTTTGGAATTCGGGTTAAAAGAAGCGCTATCACTCCTAAAATTTTGAAAATGACCAGAGCATTTCCAAAGTATTCAGGATATCCCAAATGTCTTATTCCTTCTTTTGCCAATTCGGTTTGTGAGGTCAATGCAGGCATCAAGCCTTCCATTAAAGCGATGATTATGGTCGCTGTCCAAAATATTAACTTATCTTTCTTCATAATTATTTTTAAATATCCTCTCTAAGCATCTTGTTTCCACCGCTGCTTATTCTACACCCACATTCTAAACCAAGCTTGGTAGGTTTACCTGAATACCAACATTGCCCTCTTGCACTAAATCTTTCCGCTGCTGTACTCATATTTAATTTTGTTTTTACATTGTATTTGATATCCAAAGTTGGGATGAATTTTTCTTCTATATGATGTTCGATAATGACAACAAAAGGTCGTTTTACGACAAAATATTTTTATCTTCACAAGATGATGAATGTAAGTATCTTCGTTCCTGAGCATGCCGTAATGCAG
Source organism: Pedobacter jejuensis (assembly GCF_003725795.1). Taxonomy (GTDB): domain Bacteria; phylum Bacteroidota; class Bacteroidia; order Sphingobacteriales; family Sphingobacteriaceae; genus Pedobacter; species Pedobacter jejuensis. The sequence goes on from NZ_RBEE01000026.1 coordinate 24,817, forward strand.
GCGATCGCAGACCCGCAATATTTGTTTTCAACTGTAAATAACATACAGTCTGCCAATGGCCTTGAACCATTATTTAATATAAAGCTTGTAGGGATAAATAAAGTGGTTAAGGTTAATGGAGGGTTATTTTCTGTAAATACCACACACCTGTTGAAGGACAGCAGCAATACTGATTTGATAATTATCCCTGCATTGTTCGGCGACATGAAGACTGCAATTGCTGCCAATAAGAAAGCCTTAACGTGGATAAAAGAACAATACAATAATGGAGCTGAGGTTGCTTCTTTGTGTGTAGGCGCATTCCTATTGGCATCCACTGGTTTATTAGATGGTAAAAAATGTTCAACACATTGGGGTTTTCAGGATGAGTTTCGCGAGATGTTTCCCAATGTTGAGGTGATCGAAGGAAGCATTATTACTGAAGAAAGTCGAATATATTCTAGCGGTGGCGCAAACTCTTACTGGAACCTGTTGTTGCATTTGGTGGAAAAATATACCAATAGGCAAACCGCCATATTAGCCTCCAAATATTTTGCCATTGATATAGATAGGCAAAGCCAGTCGGCATTTGCGATGTTTCAAGGCCAAAAAAACCATAACGATGATACAATTAAAAAGGCTCAGAAGTTTATTGAAGAAAATATCGAAGAAAAAATAACTATCGAAGCACTGTCTATTTTGTCTTCAATGGGAAGAAGGAGTTTTGAAAGGCGTTTTAAATCCGCTACAAGGAATTCGGTTCTGCAATATATCAATAGAATGAAGATTGAGCTTGCTAAACGCAACTTAGAAACCAGTCGTAAAAACATCAATGAGGTGATGTATGATGTTGGTTACACCGATACCAAAGCATTTAGATCTATATTCAAGAAAATAACTGGTCTTACCCCAATGAATTATCGCAATAAATACAATAAAATGGCTGTTGCTAGTTAGATTATGAACCTAATGTATTCAGCAGCTCAAAGTGATGATAATCTGCTACAGAATTTCATCACTTGTTAGAAATAATGATTGCAATATCCAATATGTACGCCAACCCATCCATTTCTAATGGACTAAGCCGAAGGACAAATCGGATTACTTATATCATCATAATGAGCTGTCCGGCTTCGATATTGGCTTATAGTTTTTCTACTTATTTTCTCCATCAACCGAGTTATACTACAATTTATTTTGTGAACTGGTGCAATAAATTGGCGAGTGAATTGAACTGTCGTAAAAATAAAAAGTCATTATTACTCGCTGATGCTCGTGTGAACAAATTGCCTTTACATACCGAAACAATCTAGTCTGTAAATTACTTCGCAATAATTTTTCTAGCTTTTCAATTAATTTAAAACATTTATTATCCGCAGAAAGGAGTCAGTTCATTGGTTTATACTTACAATCCGGTGAAGAACCAGCCATGTGTTTTATGCGTAAATTACATTACATAAGTTGCTTAGATGAAATATTTCTCTGGCTTTTGTAAGGATTTAAATTTTTTAACGACCAATTAAAACATGAGAAATTTAAGATTATTAAGCATACTATTTCTGGGACTGGCATTGAATGCCTGCGGTCAGAACAAACCCACTGATAAAGAAACATTGTCTCGAGATGTTAAAAAATACCCACAGGCAAAAACAGCGGCTTACTGGAAGCAGGTGCTTTCCGCCCAGGCCTATGATATCATGGTGAACAGTGGAACGGAAACCCTCGCTGACGCACGCGTGCCGCGTGTGAATAAATTGCAAAATAAAATTGTCTCGTCCTGAAATAGGTTTACAGATTAGGTTAGTTCGTTTCGTTAAACATATCTACAACTTTACACTTTTTATTGTAATAATTCTTCCAAAGCCTTTTGGTATTTAGATTTTTTTCATGTACCTGGTTTGGCGTCTT
>NZ_RBEE01000027.1 GCF_003725795.1 Pedobacter jejuensis
TTTTGCTCCTTGCTCAGCCTCAGCCTTGGTCTCAACCTCAATCTCAACCTGAATAAACGAAGAAACCCCTGCAGTTGTTACTGCAAGGGTTCTTATTTAATAGCCTTTTTTGAGGCTTTTAAGATTTGGCACCGACCTACTCTCCCACGTGTTACCGCAGTACCATCGGCTCTGGTGGGCTTAACTTCTCTGTTCGGAATGGGAAGAGGTGGACACCACCGATATAGGCACCTAAATGTTTTTAATTAAGTGTTAGGTTTTAAGTATTAAGTTATAAGTATCTCTACCTACAACGTATAACTTATCACTTACAACTTAAATGACATATTATTGAAAGAAGTTAAGTTTTGAAGAACAAACAACAGTCTGTTTGCTTTGAAAGCTTCGGATGATTAGTATTACTCGACTGTGATGTCACCACCTTTACATCTGTAACCTATCAACGTAGTAGTCTTCTACGGTCCTATATGGAATTCTCATCTCGTGGCTAGTTTCGCACTTAGATGCTTTCAGCGCTTATCTATTCCCAGCGTAGCTACTCTGCAATGCCCCTGGCGGAACAACAGATTCACTAGAGGCTAGTCCAACCCGGTCCTCTCGTACTAAGGTCAGCCCCACTCAAAATTCCTACGCCCACAACAGATAGGGACCGAACTGTCTCGCGACGTTCTGAACCCAGCTCGCGTGCCACTTTAATCGGCGAACAGCCGAACCCTTGGGACCTTCTCCAGCCCCAGGATGTGACGAGCCGACATCGAGGTGCCAAACCTCCCCGTCGATATGAGCTCTTGGGGGAGATCAGCCTGTTATCCCCAGCGTACCTTTTATCCTTTGAGCGATGGCCCTTCCATGCAGAACCACCGGATCACTATATCCGTCTTTCGACCCTGATCGACTTGTCTGTCTCACAGTCAAGCAAGCTTATGCTATTGCACTCCTCATACGGTTACCAAGCGTATTGAGCTTACCTTTGAAAGCCTCCGTTACCTTTTTGGAGGCGACCACCCCAGTCAAACTACCCATCAAACAATGTCTCCCGCTTGGCGGGATTAGACACCGAATACAGAAAGGGTGGTATTTCAACGTTGGCTCCACGACGCCTAGCGACGCCGCTTCAAAGCCTCCCACCTATCCTACACATCCTGTATCCAATGTCAATGTTAAATTGTAGTGAAGGTGCATGGGGTCTTTCCGTCCCGTTGCGGGTACCCGGCGTCTTCACCGGGACCACAATTTCACCGAGCTCATGGCTGAGACAGCGCCCAGATCGTTACACCATTCGTGCAGGTCGGAACTTACCCGACAAGGAATTTCGCTACCTTAGGACCGTTATAGTTACGGCCGCCGTTTACTGGGGCTTCGATTCAATGCTTCTCCTTGCGGATGACATCCCCTCTTAACCTTCCAGCACCGGGCAGGTGTCAGGCCTTATACTTCATCTTTCGATTTTGCAAAGCCATGTGTTTTTGTTAAACAGTCGCCTGGGCCTTTTCACTGCGGCTTACATTGCTGCAAGCGCCCCTTCTCCCGAAGTTACAGGGCCATTTTGCCGAGTTCCTTAGCCATGATTCACTCGAGCACCTTAGAATTCTCTTCCCGGATACCTGTGTCGGTTTGCGGTACGGGTTTTTATAACCTGAAGCTTAGCGGTTTTTCTTGGAAGTCTGTTTACCTGCTCTATCCACTCAGCCGAAGCCTCGCGGTACTATTAGTTTTCAGCTAGATTGGCGGATTTGCCTACCATTCTAATACCTACAACCTTTAACGAACTATTCCGTCAGTTCGCGGCAGTGTCACTACTCCGTCCCCACATCGCAGTTATAAAAAGTACTGGAATATTAACCAGTTGTCCATCGAATGTCCCTTTCGGGTTCTCCTTAGGACCCGACTAACCCTGATCCGATTAGCGTTGATCAGGAAACCTTATCCTTTCGGTGGGCGGGTTTCTCTCCCGCCTTATCGTTACTTATGCCTACATTTGCTTTTCTATACGCTCCAGCACCCATTACCAGATACCTTCGCTGCATATAGAATGCTCCCCTACCGATATATTTCAATCCCATAGCTTCGGTGATACACTTAATGCCCGTTTATTATCCATGCCCGATCGCTCGACTAGTGAGCTGTTACGCACTCTTTAAATGAATGGCTGCTTCCAAGCCAACATCCTAGCTGTCTGTGCAATCGGACCTCGTTAGTTCAACTTAGCGTACACTTAGGGACCTTAGCTGATGGTCTGGGTTCTTTCCCTCTCGGCCCGTGACCTTAGCACCCCGGGCCTCACTGCAGACCATATTTCATAGCATTCGGAGTTTGTCTGGATTTGGTAGGATTTGACTCCCCCGCACCCAATCAGTAGCTCTACCTCTATGAAACTTAATATCCACGCTGTTCCTAAAAACATTTCGGGGAGTACGAGCTATTTCCCAGTTTGATTAGCCTTTCACCCCTACCCACAGATCATCCGGAAACTTTTCAACGTTTATCGGTTCGGTCCTCCAGTACGTGTTACCGCACCTTCAACCTGTCCATGGGTAGATCACAAGGTTTCGCGTCTACCTCCTCTGACTATACGCCCTATTCAGACTCGCTTTCGCTTCGGATCCGTGTCTTAAACACTTAACCTTGCCAGAGAAGAGTAACTCGTAGGCTCATTATGCAAAAGGCACGCCGTCACGCCACCTGGACGCTCCGACCGCTTGTAAGTACACGGTTTCAGGTTCTATTTCACTCCCCTGTTCGGGGTTCTTTTCACCTTTCCCTCACGGTACTGGTTCACTATCGGTCTCTCAGGAGTATTTAGCCTTACCGGATGGTGCCGGCAGATTCCCACAAGGCGTCTCCGACCTCGCGGTACTCAGGATACTACTAGGCTAACATTCTATACGTGTACCGGGCTATCACCGTGTATCGCTGGGCTTCCCATCCCATTCCACTTCTGTTTGTTAATGCCACATCGTAGTCCTACAACCCCCACTTTGCCGTAACAAAGTAGGTTTGGGCTCTTTCCCGTTCGCTCGCCACTACTTAGGAAATCATTATTATTTTCTCTTCCTCTGCTTACTTAGATGTTTCAGTTCGGCAGGTTTGCTCATTATATGTGACTGGTCTTCAACCAGCCGGGTTGCCCCATTCGGAAATCTTCGGATTAATTCCTATTTGCAAATACCCGAAGCTTATCGCAGCTTATCACGTCCTTCATCGCCTCTGAGAGCCAAGGCATCCCCCGTGTACTCTTTATTACTTTCTTCTACGTATACGCCTTTTGCGCCGTATAGTATGCTTTTTTGCTCTTGTTATGATGTCTCATTCCCGACTTTACGTCGGGAGAGCACAAACACAACAGTCGCCTATTGTTGTTTGCTCTTCTTTTTTAACTTCTTCCAATATGTCAAAGAACTTTATTAAGGTATAAGGCTGAGGGTATAAAGGTATAGGGTTTAATGTGCCCCAACCTAAGCCTATAGCTTATTCCTTATTAGTAAAAAACTGCGGTCTCGAACCGTTTCATACATTAATTATATATGTGCCCCCTTGGCGTTTCTTCTTATCTTAATCTTTATGTCAATGTAGTTTACCAATCCTGGTAACGTGCTTTTGTTTTTTAAAAGCTTTCTGCTTTGGTCTTTAAGCTTTTAGCTTATTGTGGAGAATAACGGAGTCGAACCGTTGACCTCCTGCGTGCAAGGCAGGCGCTCTAGCCAGCTGAGCTAATCCCCCATAAGATTTTGTTGCCTGTTATCTGTTAATTGTTGCCGGGGAACCCGTAAAATTAACTTATAACCCTTAACGCCTCAATAGTAGTCCCGTCCAGATTTGAACTGGAGACCCCTACATTATCAGTGTAGTGCTCTAACCAGGCTGAGCTACGGGACTTCATGATTTTAGATTTTAGACTGACGATTTTAGATTTTATTGCAATAAGCAATCGTAAATCGTAAATCAAAAATCGTAATTCAATTTCAATCTCGCCTCAAAGATTCTTGTTAGTGCCACCAACGTGGTTAATCTTTTGGGTGTTTCTTTTAGTTTTTTAGTTGGTTGGTTAGTTAGCTTTTTGGTTGGTTAGTTACTAAGCTTATGCCTGTTAACTTAAAACCTATAACTTAAAACTTTTTAACCTTCAACTTATAACTTATAACTTTTTATTAGAGTATCATGTTGCGCAGCGAGTAGTCAACTCTGCTCCAGAAAGGAGGTATTCCAGCCGCACCTTCCGGTACGGCTACCTTGTTACGACTTAGCCCCAGTTATCGGTTTTACCCTAGGACGCTCCTTACGGTTACATACTTTAGGTACCCCCAACTTCCATGGCTTGACGGGCGGTGTGTACAAGGCCCGGGAACGTATTCACCGCGTCATTGCTGATACGCGATTACTAGCGAATCCAACTTCATGGGGTCGAGTTGCAGACCCCAATCCGAACTGTGAATGGCTTTGTGAGATTCGCATCATATTGCTATGTAGCTGCCCTCTGTACCATCCATTGTAGCACGTGTGTAGCCCCGGACGTAAGGGCCATGATGACTTGACGTCGTCCCCTCCTTCCTCTCTGTTTGCACAGGCAGTCTGTTTAGAGTCCCCATCATTACATGCTGGCAACTAAACATAGGGGTTGCGCTCGTTGCGGGACTTAACCCAACACCTCACGGCACGAGCTGACGACAGCCATGCAGCACCTAGTTTCGTGTCCTTGCGGACGAATTCATCTCTGAAATCTTCACTAACTTTCAAGCCCGGGTAAGGTTCCTCGCGTATCATCGAATTAAACCACATGCTCCTCCGCTTGTGCGGGCCCCCGTCAATTCCTTTGAGTTTCACTCTTGCGAGCGTACTCCCCAGGTGGAATACTTAACGCTTTCGCTTAGCCGCTAACTGTATATCGCTAACAGCGAGTATTCATCGTTTAGGGCGTGGACTACCAGGGTATCTAATCCTGTTTGATCCCCACGCTTTCGTGCCTCAGCGTCAATAAAACCATAGTAAGCTGCCTTCGCAATCGGTGTTCTGAGACATATCTATGCATTTCACCGCTACTTGTCTCATTCCGCCTACCTCTAGTTTATTCAAGCCCGTCAGTATCAAAGGCACTGCGATAGTTGAGCTACCGTCTTTCACCTCTGACTTAACAGGCCGCCTACGCACCCTTTAAACCCAATAAATCCGGATAACGCTTGGATCCTCCGTATTACCGCGGCTGCTGGCACGGAGTTAGCCGATCCTTATTCTTCCGGTACATTCAGCTTCCTACACGTAGAAAGGTTTATTCCCGGATAAAAGCAGTTTACGACCCATAGGGCTGTCTTCCTGCACGCGGCATGGCTGGTTCAGAGTTGCCTCCATTGACCAATATTCCTTACTGCTGCCTCCCGTAGGAGTCTGGTCCGTGTCTCAGTACCAGTGTGGGGGGTCATCCTCTCAGATCCCCTAGTCATCGTCGCCTTGGTGGGCCGTTACCCCGCCAACTAGCTAATGACACGCATGCCCATCTTAATCCTATAAATATTTGAACATTGAGTAATGCTACTCTGTGTTTTTATGCGGTGTTAATCCGAATTTCTTCGGGCTATCCCCCTGATTAAGGTAGGTTGCATACGCGTTACGCACCCGTGCGCCACTTTCGATAGAAGCAAGCCTCTATCTATCGTTCGACTTGCATGTATTAGGCCTGCCGCTAGCGTTCATCCTGAGCCAGGATCAAACTCTCCATTGTAAAATGTTTTGTAAGATGCTGACCAGTTTTAACTATTGTTAAAAATAGTCTTCTTTTTTAATTATGTCTGTCAGACATTGACTTTAAAATCAAGCTCCGGTACTCTGTACTTGAATCCGTACTTCATTACCTCGCTTGCGCTACATTGACATCTCTTTTAAGAACTTATCGGCAATCACCTCACGGCCGCCTTTATTTATATATCGTTAAACTTGCTTTCGCTTCCCTGAGTCTTGTTAGTCTCCCTTCAGCTATTTTAGTTTATTTCAATCTTTTTTTAACCCTTCCCGACATCCGCCGTTCCGGTTTGTTTTCCCTTCGTTTCCGTTGGGAGTGCAAAGGTAGAAATCTTTTTTTAATTCGCAAATAAAATAATTTTTTATTTTTCTTAGCTCCTTCTCAATCTCTAACCCAGCTTTTCAATTCAATTCCGTCTCTTCCGAACCGGGTTGCAAAGGCAACAAACTTTCTCCCTCCCACAAGAACTATTTTAAAATAATTCCAAGCCTTTATTTCGTTTCTTAAACCTTAACCCCTTCCTCCGAAGCGGGATGCAAAAGTAGAAAAATCAAAGCAGTTTCCAAACAGTTTCCAACCTTTTGTTCTCCCACTCCCCTCAACTCCATGATTCTCAATAAGAAAAAATTATTTGCAGCTTAAAACATTTTAAGCATTTTCATGTTTAACCCTGGTTTGTCTGCATAAGATTATTAGTATGGTATAGGGTTTGGTTGTTTTGAGAAAAGAGCGTTGCCGGATTTCA
>NZ_RBEE01000028.1 GCF_003725795.1 Pedobacter jejuensis
TCACAAATACCAGTGAAGGAATGGTATGATATAATTGGTGAGAAAACAATAGCAGATGCGGTTCTTGATCGTATCGTTCATCACTCAATAAGAGTTGAATTATTTGGTGAATCTATGAGAAGGAGAAACTCTAAGATTGAAAACGTATTTTTGTAAAATAACAGTTGTTAAACAGGACTTAAAAGATCGATTCTAAAAAGCCTTTTTCCACAACAACTTCTGCTTTTTTCAAGCAACAACTCTGGGGGTCAATTTAAAATTGGCGAAAGGGGGTCAAATTTATTGGTATATGCACTTAAGCGTCAAGAATTTCCCATTAAATTCTTTATCCAAAATAGTTTTCAGGATCTCCGAACTCTTTAAAGTCTGGAAAGATTCCAGATTATGGAAATTCACCAGTAACCTGATATTGTCACCCTCAACCTGAATGGTCGGATTCAAACGAATGCACAATAGTTCATTAATGTCGGGACTCAAAGTAATCAATGTTTTGAGGTAGTTAAAAATTTCGTTGTTCAATCTAACCTTACTGATCACTAGATCATCTGACAGAACGGGGATATGGACGACAGATGATATGGTAGAGACATCGCCGAGTCCCAAACATGTAAACGTACTAAAGGGGGAGGTTTTAAAGTGCATCCTGGTAATGTATCTTAATAAACTAAATTCCTGCCTTAGTTCTCTGGTCTTAAATGCTGTAGAAGGGGTAGATATGAAAGATTTTAGCTGTTCAGACAATATGCTGCTGGATAACCTGATACCTTTTTGCAAAAGCTCCCTGCTCGAGATAATCTGTAATAATGTTCGATGAAAAGTTATTTTTTTTTGATAAGCATTTTCCCATACACCGTTTAGATATGTTCGATCAGTTTTTAGTTCCATGAAGCGGCCGAAGTTTAACTTCTTTTCAGGTAGCAAACTTTCTAAAAATTTCTGCCAATTGCGATCTGATATATTCCGTAAATTGAATATGTCACGCTTAAGATTCAACAGCTCTTTCTTTTCATCAATATTGACCGCGATTTGAATTGCTTCATACAAATATTCGCAGATGACTTCTTTAAGAAGATCTAATTCAGAAACTAATTCGTTATAGTTATCGTAAAGACCTTCCATTTCAGCCCAGCAAAGTTGTTCCAGGGCTTCATGGTGGCCAGAAGCATAACGAATAAAAACGTGCGGGAATATTTTAATTTCCCTATTAACAGGATTTCTCATAAATTATTGGTGCTTATTTTCCTAATTCAAGCTGGTTGTGGATCAAATTGTAATAGGCCGCTTTTTTCATTATCAGTTCTTGATGATTACCTTTTTCAAGGATTACGCCCTTATCCAGTACAACTATTTGGTCAGCATTTTTGACAGTGCTTAATCTGTGGGCCACAACCAAAACGGTTTTACCCTTGAAAAAATGCTGTAAATTTTCAATGATTACTTTTTCGTTGTTTGCATCTAGGGAATTAGTGGCCTCGTCCAGAAAGATATATTGGGGGTTTCGGTAGATCAGGCGTGCAATCAATAATCGTTGAATCTGTCCTTCACTCATTCCGTGACCATCTCTACCTACGACTGTTTCAAAGCCAAAAGGTAGCTCATCGATAAAGGATGAAATGTTGGCCATTTCAGTTGCATATTTCAGCCTATCGTAGTCTATTATCTTATTTCCTATAGTTATATTGTTTGAGATGGTATCGGCAAAAACATGCCCATCCTGCATTACTACGCCACATATTTTTCGCCATTGGTTGGCATGTATTTGGTTGAAATTTTTATTTCCCAAATACACGTTGCCTTTTCCGGGGTGATAAAATTTCAATAACAATTTAATCAAAGTCGTCTTTCCGCTTCCGCTCATTCCCACTATTGCAGTTGTCTTTCCTGCTGGGATTTCCAAAGAAAGATCCTTAAATATGAAGGGTGATCCTGAATCTCCATATTGAAAGGAGATTTTGTGAAGCTTTATGGAAGCCAGACTTGGGCTGAAGTTCTCCCGTTTTTCTACCTCTGCGTCTTCTTCAGGTTCAGCGTATACTTCGTTCATCCTTTTCAGGCTAAACATGGCATTTTGCGCGGTTCGTATGAACTCAGAGAATTGCAAAATAGGGGAGTTTAACTGGCCGGATATGTAGGATATAGATAGCATCATTCCTAGAGTAAGTTCTCCTGAAATCACTTTGGAAGCTGCCAAGTAAATAATAATGATGTTTTTTAGTTCATTAAGCACCTGGTTCCCAGTTTGCAGCCGTTGATCCAATTTTAAGCTAGCTAACCTAATTTTATAAGTGTTTTCCTGTAAACGCTCAAATTGCCCGATTTTTTGTTCTGCGCAATCGGTAAGCTTAATTTCCTGAATTGCGGAAATCGTCTCCATCAGTTGAGATTGGCTTTCAGATGAGTGTACGAAAGTTTTGTAATCAAGGATTTTTCTTTCACCAGCATGGAAAAAAGTCCATAACAACATGAACATGCTTCCAAGCAAAAAAACAAAAAAAACAGATATGCTATAATAAGCCAACACTGTTCCAAATGCCAGAATACTGATAACCGAAAGCAACATATTCACTAAAGAACTTGTAAGAAAGAGCTCTATTTTTTGATTATCCTGCATCCGCTGCATATTATCTCCAAGGCTTCTGGTACCAAAAAATGGTATAGGCAGGCGTACCAGTTTTCCCAGAAAATCTGACAACGCCTTTATGCTAACCCTTGTTCCCAGATGAAACAAAATCCTTGCCCTAATCAGATCCATTAAGATTCTTCCAACAACCAATGCTAACTGTGCTGACACGATGATTTTAAGAAAAGATAGGTCTTTTGTACTTATCCCCCTATCAACAATGCTCTGGGTAAGGAATGGGAGTAAAAGCGTAAGTAAACTTCCAATCAGTAACGTGATAACTACCGTTAATAAATTTCTTCTATATGGAAAAACGAATTTTAACAATATCAGAAGATTTTCTTTCGGCTCTTTAAACTCGTGCTGTTCAAAAAAAGCGGCGGTCGTTTCTAAAAGAATTGCTCTTCCTTTTGATGAGCCGGAAGTAAGTTCCCAATATTCCAGAAACTCTGCCTTTGTGTATCTTGTCCTTCCAATTGCAGGGTCTGCGACATAGATTCTATCCCCGTTTATTCGATAAATCACAACGAAGTGTCTTTTATGCCAATGCAAAATACACGGAAGGTTAATCTTATCCTTTAATACATCGAAAGTCAACTCAACTGGTAACGCTTTGAACCCAAGCTTTTCGGAGGCTTCTTTTAGCCCCGCAAAACTGACACCCTGTTTATTAATAAAGCAATAACGACGCAACTGATTTAAGGAAAAATTTTTACCGTAATATTTTGAAATGATTTTTAGACAGGTTGGACCGCAATCCATGGCGTCTAACTGCTTAAAAAAAGGGAATTTATGAGGACTCTTTAAAAATTGCAACATAGTTGCAATTTACTACTTTTGTTGATATTTTAATCAAAAGGTCATTGGATTGTTCGTCACTTAAGACAAATACAATAGTTTCACCTATTTATGGTATAAATCGTTAATTTTGTTCTATGGATAATGAGTTGGCAGAACTGTTAGGAAAGTATAAATTGAGTAAGACGGAACCACGATTGAAGGTTCTTTCTATTTTAAGGTCTCGTGAAAGTGCTATTTCTCAACCAGAACTTGAAAACTTAATAGGAGGAGAAATTGATAGGGTGACTTTATATAGAACTCTGACTAAATTTGATGAAAAAGGGATCATTCACAAAGTTTTGGATCTTAACGGCACAGCGAATTACGCCTTGTGTAATTCATCTTGTAGTGAAGATACGCACAATGACGAGCACGTCCATTTCAATTGTACTACATGTTTGAATATGTATTGTTTAGAAGCGCTACAAATTCCTCACCTAGTTATGCCCGTGAACTTTGTTCCACATAATGTAAATTTCATCGTGTATGGAGTATGTGAAAAATGCACGTTAAAAGCAAATAAATATATTGAGTCTAAAAATAAGACTTAGGAGTTTTGTAACAAATTGATGATCGCTAGTCATTCTGTTATCGCTAATTACATGCCAGTCTTACAGTGTTTTCTAAAAGGAGGGCTCGTCCTGTTAACTTTCCAGGCGTCCGTTCTTAATATTTTAAGAATTCAGCTTTTGTGTATTTAACTCTGCCAGTAGCAGAATCTACCATATAAATCCTGTAGACATTAATCTTATACAGCATAATAAAGTGTTTTTTATCCCAGTGCAAAATGCTGGGGAAAGAAATTTTCTGATCCAAAGCTTCATAAATTGTTTCTACGGTTAAAGCTTTGAAACCAAATTTTCTGTGACTTCCTTTAATCCGGCAAGCTCACTCCTTGTTTATTTATAAAGCAATAGTGACGAAGCTTGTACAAGGAAAATTTTTCTATCTAAATTTTCAGATTGTTTTCAGACACGTAGGCCCGTATTCCATTGCATCAGACTTAATTGGGTAACTAAAACTATGATACTTCATAAGTAATATGCAACAATGTAACTTAAATACAACAAATTATTTAGCTTTACGGTAAAACAATTCTGCATCCGAGGGATGGAGGAAACATAAGATATTGCGTTACGCCAACTCGTTATAGAAAACTGGTAATTTTTAAGAGTACGAGGAATAAGCGAAACGCTCATGCCAAATGGCGTGGGCTTGCTTGTTTCGTACTCAGGTATACCAGTACCTCTATAACGGATGAGTTTGACCTGCGTCATTTCTTTTTTAGACAAAGCATGTATGAATATCAGCCAACTAATTGATAAAAATTATTATTCCTGTTCCATATTACAAGATATGGAAGGACTGTTTAAATTTCTCAAGGACAGCCTTTATTTGGTCGTCATTGATAAAGAATTAAAGGTTGCAGGAATCGTTAACCAAATTGACCTGATCAACCATCCAACTGGAAGAATAATTGATTTTGACTTTAGCAAACCTTCCGTATCAACAGAAACTTCCATTGTTGATGTCTATAATCTTATGGCTTCGTCTTGTGCTAATTGTTTGCCTGTATATGATAATATGGAATTTATGGGAGTAATTTCTATTAATCATCTATCGCATTACCTGCTTAATCAATATAAAAAACATGACCTGATTTATCAAAGGGCAATCCATGATTTGCGTAATCCCATTTCAAACATTATTGGGTTAAACAGTCTTTTAGAAGATAGTATTCAAGAACCAGAAAACATCGAAATAATAGATCTCACAAAGACTGCTGGAAATCATGCATTGGAGATTTTGAACAAGTTGCTATTTATAGAAAAACATGAAAGTGATCAGTACAAATTAGAAATTACTGATCTGAATTATTTTGTGAGGGAATGTCTAACAGAGTTAAAAGGGATATTGTCAAACAAACAAGTGCAACTATTACTATCGCTATCTAATGAGAAATTTCCTTACCTAATTGATAGAATGCATTTCAAGAGAGCTATTCATAATGTAGTTTCCAATGCAATTAAATTTTCATATCCGAATGGTACCATTTATGGTTTTACACAAATTTCAGGAAATACATTTACTTTAAAAATAGTGGATAGTGGCATAGGAATCCCTTTAGAAAAGCAATTATTTGTCTTTGATCAATTTACTGAATCCTCTCTACCTGGAACAATTGGGGAAAGCTCAACTGGTCTCGGATTATATCTGGCCAAAAACTGTATCGAACGTCTTAAAGGCAAAATATGGTTTGACAGCGTAGAAGGTCAGGGAACGACTTTCTTTGTTGAATTTAAGGCTTAATAGTTTATTTACTTTATGGATACTGCATCAGAAACAGATTATTTTACCGGTTTTGATTACCCTGCCAATGCGCTTTTAAAGTTTAATACATGTGGCGATCTTTTTACTTTTCTTTTAAAAGATGGCACAGTCATTCATTATACAGCAGGTGATACATATTTATTCAAAAAATGGCTTGTGTGTAACGGAATAACGGATATAAGGTTAGAGAAAAACAAATAGAGCTAAAAGTAATTGAAGAGTAAGCCGCAACTTACAGGGATATAGACTGACTTGCTGGCCCTTCGTTAGATGATTGCTCATTATCATCCGCTTTTTGAATTATTGAATTTCGTTTATCTTCCTTGTCACTTATTAAACCAAGTTCCTTGGCGAACAGTTCTTCAATATCTTGTTTGATTCTTTTATAATTTTCTTTAACATCCTCATCGCTCACATTAGCAACAACTGGAATAGGTTTGTATCCGTCTTCCTCGGCCTTAATAGCTGCATGGTCATTTTGTATCTCGCTGTGAAATACTTTAAGTTTAATTTTTTCTTCAGGGTTATCTGCAACAATACCTACAAATTCACCAGAAGATAACGAGGCAATTTTTGAGGCGGGTATGGCATGATCCAACTGTGTAGATTTGGTAGTTGAGGTATCCGAACTGTTTATGCTCATACTCTGCCTATCCTGCATAATTTTACCGAAAGTTTCTGATAACTTTTTTGCAGTATCGCCAGTAACCTGCCCGCTAATGATGTTGCCCACTATACCTGTTATCACGTCAGCCTGTTCTCCTCCATAATCTTTTTTGAGCTGGCTAAAGTCCTGCACAGCAAGTGTGGTGGCGACTTTGTTGCTACGGGCTGTAGCAATTAAACTATCAATATTATTGAAATATATTGTCGGAAACTCATCGAATACTAAGCTGCTTTTCAGCTGATCTTTACGATTAACCAGCTTAATCATACGAGATATGTAAAGTGAAAGAACAGCACCATATACTTGTAATTTTTGTGGATTGTTACCAACGCAAACGATCTTGGGTTGAAGCGGATTATTTACATCGAGCGTAAAATCGTTCCCACTCAACACATAGTAAAGCTGTGGAGAAGAAAGCCGTGCTAATCCAATCTTGGCTGATGCGATTTGGCCTTCTAACTGTTCTTTCGCTTTGTTTTGAAACGCAGAGACAAAAGGATTAATTAGCACTTTGATTTCCTCTTCCTGTTGCAAAACGGCAAATAATGGGTCGTAATCCGCTTGCATCAATTCTATAACATGGGGCAATGTACAATACCTGCCATCCTCATATCTTCGTAAATACCATATAATGGCAGTCAAAAAGTTGATGGGACTTTCTACAAAAAAATCACCTTGTTTTTTTATCCAGTCCCGGTTTAAGCCTAACATAATGGTCCGGCTTGCTTCGGTAGCGTCGGTAATATCTTCCATTCCGGCTGGGTCAAGCGGATTACAACGGTGAGTTCGGGTTAAATCGTCAAAGTTGATGATATAGAATGAAGGCTTAATTTTAAAGTTCTTTTGATATTTTAAAAGCTTGTGGTAAGCAATTTTGGATAGATCGTCATATTTAAAATCATATAAGAACATGGAAAATCCTTTTTTAAGATGCTGGTCAATAATGTGCCTGATGACAAAATAAGACTTGCCCGCTCCAGGAGTTCCGGCAACAAGCATTCCTCTGAATGGATTGATGAAATTTATCCAACTGTGCCTAATCTTGTTCTTCAGCCTGTATTTTGCAGGTAGGTTTATTGAATATTCATTTTCGAGTAGCCGTTCTTCTTGCGGAAAAGTTTCATTATCAGTATTAAAAATGTCTGTATCCATTTTATTTCGGATAAGTCTGGAGAGTAAGCCGCCACCACTTAAAATCAGTAGGTAGCCGATAGAAGTAACACCTGTATAGCAGATGGCAGTGACCGTTGCTTTGACATTCAGATAGAAGCACAATACGCTGATGAAGTATAACAGGAACCCGGTAAGTAGATAGGCTATAATGGTAGTTTTCTGTATCTTCTCATCTTTCTTGCCCTTTACACCAATAAGCGAAATGATAAGGAATAGTAAAGCTGCAAGCTTCGGTTTCACTATGCTGTTAAATAATCCTGTTTTGGCAATGTTGGCTACAATGCGGTCGGTAATTTCTGCCGTCCAGCCCCAGTTTCTAAAGGCTACATAGCAGCACAGGTAAAAATGAATAGCTAATATAAAAATACTGATTAGGCGGGTAAAGTCAATAATCTTTCTTAAACCCTGTATGTCTTCTCCCGTGTTCATAATGATGTGTTTATATGCGTAATCCTTTTTTTCTTCTCTTTTTTCTACCTGGTATTAAAGGCGGATAGTCTTGCTGAGGTTTGCCTAAAAGATCATTTAAATAATTAGTCTGTGTAATCGGTTCGAGGTATGTTTTCGCAGGACTGACCGTTTCAGGTTTCAGATAGCTTGGCCATGGATTTATAGGTTTTAGGTAGGTTTTTACCTGATCGGAATCGCTAAACCGTTCGGTCAATGTCTTTGCGCTATACGCTTTACCCAAATCACTTCCATTAAAAACAGATTTGGTACGGTGATCTATAAAAGTGATTCCATAAATAAAACCTTGTTCGTTCTGCCGCAATACAAGGCCGATGTTATTCATTTTTAGTTCTGCCTGGAAAGTTGGCTTCGTAAACTGATTATACTTTTTAAGTATCTTATCAATGCTTTGCTTTAACTCATCTTTGTAAGGCTTCCTTTTTTCCTCGTTGCGTTCAAATTTCTTTTCAAGATTTCTTAGTGTAGGTTTACAATAAAGTGCGCTGGATTTGATGGGAACGCCAATAGCATTTCCTTTTGTATCCAATATGGAATACATTAAACCTTTCTTTTCAAACATTTGTGTATGCTCTTCTCCGCGGGTAGCTATCACGTTGAATCCTTTTAATACCGCATTAAGTTCTGCAAGGGACGTGAACTTGTAATCTCTGGTAACTGCTGTTATTACATTGCTTAGTGCTCGTTTGGTTGGGAGATGGCCATATTTAACCTTTTCAGGATCAATCGCTTTTATGCCAGGTTCATGTTTGAACTTCCTGCTTTCTGCCCTGATCAGATGAAATTCCTGTTCAATTGCCTTGCGGGCAGGTTCCGATAGTTTTCGGCCAATATCATGAAGGTCCATTCGTTGGGCAGCGGCCGTAATGTTGGTGCTAACAATATGTACATGTAGATGTGCTGAATCATCATGTCGATAAACAAGAAACGGCTGATCGCCAAAACCAATTTTATCCATGTAGGTTGTGGCTATCTGCTGCAATGTTTCTAAAGTTAGCTTTTCACTACTATCAAAGTTTAATGAAATGTGCATGGCATTGGTCTTGACGTTTGGCTTTAGCATGGTTAAATGATTGAAGCGTTGCAATTTATTTTGGAAGGTCATTTTTTCAATATCACCGGCAAAGCCACTCGCTATTATTAATCTTGCCTCTCCAGCAATGACCTTGTTTTCATTATAATGCAACATCCCCCTGATGCTCTTACCTGTACTTATTTTTGCAACCATCTTTCAGCCAGCTTTGAAATGATTACTAAAAGACGGTCTACTTTCTCATCTACCTTTTTATAGAGGTCTGCTACTTTTAGCACATAAAATGCTCTATGTGTTTCCGCTTTATCCTGATTAAAGCTGCGGGTGATTTGATTAATATTGATACCTATTGCCTTAAGTTCTTTTCGTATGATAGCCAGCTCTTCCATAATCGGATTTAGGGTAATGTCTTTATAAAAGCTTTTAATAGGCTGAGATGAAAGGATTCTACGGGCTACCTCTCCAACAGTGCTGCAATCACTTTCTGACTGTTTCTTTTCTAACCGTTTAAATACTTTTTCTGTGACCCTTACAATTATAGGATGAGTTAACAATTGCTCTTGATCTGCTGCTTTTCTTCTTGACATAACGGGCAGTTTACAGAAGTTCAGGATTTGCGAGTTTCGAGCAAATCCACTGACCACAAGGGCAGCAAAGATATTTTTGTATACAAAAATACATCTTTGCTTAGACCAAGCGGGCTACAACGAAGCTCTTTCAGAAAGCTGCCCTGAACTTAGGTTTGTATTAAATGAATGGGATTAATAGGGGCTAACCTTACGGTTTAATATGATCAGATTTATCCTGTCGTTGGAGTTCATCCAATGAAATAAAACCTCTTAGAAGCTGCCGGATTTTTTGGCGGGGATCTGTTCTTATACGTTGGACATTTACTTTTAATCTGCCCTTTACCTGAGCACAAGTTGAATCATTGATATTTTTCCTTTTCATGACTATTCTTATTAATAATCAAAGGTGGCATGTCTGAAATCTGGAAAAACCCATATGGGAAATTTACTTTTTATGATATTCCCATACTAACCAATTTATAGTTGACATATAATTTTCCCATATGGGATTTAAGCTCTTGGTAACATCAGATTATTGCGGTAGAAAGGAGTTATTTTATGTATACAAAACCGCCAGAAATAAGAAATGTTACCCCTGAGAAAGCAGTTAAGATCCTTCAGGAACATGGGACAATTATTACCGTAGAAGAAGCTAAATTAATTTTGGATTTCATGTATAAATTCGCTAAATTAGCTGTTAATCAATACGTTAATAGTAATTAATACTACCCACAATAGAATCAGAGAAATGAAAGTAGCAGATTTATATATTCGTGTAAGCACAGACGAACAGGCTGACAAAGGCTATTCACAAAGAGACCAGGATGAAAGATTACGCAAATATTGTGAACTAAATTCTATTAAGGTTAGAAAGGTTATTTTTGAAGACCATTCTGCCAAAACGTTCATTCGTCCAAGATGGACACAATACTTAGGTGAAATTCGCAAAAATAAAGGAAAAGGTGCTGATTTGGTACTGTTCACTAAATGGGATCGGTTTAGCCGGAACGCGGGTGATGCTTATCAAATGATTGCGGTTTTAATGAAGTTAGGAATTGAACCTCAAGCTGTCGAACAACCGTTAAACCTCGAAATTCCTGAAAACAAAATCATGTTGGCTTTTTATTTAGCTGCCCCAGAGGTTGAAAATGACCGCAGAGCATTAAATGTTAAGCAAGGAATGAGGCGGGCAAGAAAAGAGGGCAGATATATGGGCGTTGCGCCAGTTGGTTTTGATAACAAAACCCGCGAAGATGGCAGCAAATATATTGCTCATAATCCAAAAGAAGCACCATTTATACAGTGGATATTTAACACAATTGCGGATGGTGTTTTTGCTCCTGATCAAATTAGAAAAATGGCTAATGAAAAGGGCTTTATGATTAGCAGGATGAACTTTTATCGTGAGATAAGAAATCCTGTCTATTGTGGTAAAATAGTAGTGAAAAAATATAAAGATGAAGAAGAACAATGGGTAAATGGCTTACACGAGCCTTTGATATCTGAAAAACTATTTTATAAGGTGCAGGACATTTTAAATGGCAGAACAAAGGTAATGAGGGTGCAGGCGGTGAAGATTAACGAAGGTTTACCGCTACAAGGCTTTTTACAATGCGCAACTTGTGACAGGCAACTTACTGGTAGTGCATCCAAAGGAAAGAAAGGAGGCTATTACTATTATTATCACGCTCAAGCTGTTTATGGATGTGGGTGCAGGTATAAAGCCGATGAGGTAAATAAAGCAATCCTAAGTGAGTTGGTTAAGTTTATTCCCATTCCTGGAATGAATGAGTTATATAAGCTTATAGTAATGGATGTCTATAAACAGAGCAGAGGTGGTGCATTTAACGAAAGGAAAGAGATCGTTGAACAAATAGATAAGCTTAATTCCAAATTGGCTAATGCAAGAGAGCTGCTATTTGATGAAAAGCTGGATCATTCTGATTTCTCAATTATGAAAAAAGAATGTGAGGAAAAAATAAAAAGGTTAGAAGCATCGCTCACAGAGGTGAAGGCGCAAAAATCGAACACCATGAGTATCGATAATATGCTTATAAAAGCCATAGAGGCACTTTCCAGACTAAAAGATATATATGAAGAGGGTAATGCTTTGACCAAAAGAGAGGTGCTGGGTTCGATATATCGTGAAAAATTGAGATTTGACGGAAAAGAATATCGAACCCCGAGACTTAACGAAGCGGCACACCTTATATATCAGATTAACAAGAAGTTACGAGTAAATAAAAACGGGAAAGATCGTAAGCCATTACGTCTTTCCCGTGCAGTACTCGGGGCGGGAATCGAACCCGCACGCCTTTGAAAGCACAGGATTTTAAGTCCTGCGTGTCTACCAGTTCCACCACCCGAGCAGGCGATTAACCTTTAAAATAAATGCCTTCCGGTAGGAAAGGCATTTAGAGCGAAAGACGAGATTCGAACTCGCGACCCCGACCTTGGCAAGGTCGTGCTCTACCAACTGAGCTACTTTCGCATAAACGTGTTACCGTTTGTTTTTGGTGATGCAAATATAGTGAGATTTGTAATTCTGTCAAGAACTTTTTAATAATATTTTTTTAAAACCGTATAAATGGCTGTTTATCATAGAAATAAATTTTATAAATCTAATTAAGATATCATTAAATGTTGGTTAATTTAACAGAATGGCACAAAATCTAATCGGTTTTTAATACTTCATAAATCAAATCTCTTTCAAAACCTTTTCCTTGAAGATACGTAACCAACTTGTATTTTCGCTTTATTTTATCTTTTTCGGTTAAGCTTTCTTCTTTTTTGATGGCAAGTTGGCGTAAAGTCTGTTCATAATCTTCATCATCTAAACTATATAAAGCCTTTTGCAAAATTCTATCGGGCACACCTTTTAATTTTAATCCTTGTTTAATTTTTATTCGTCCCCATTTTTTGATATTGAATTTGCCAGAGGCGTATGATTTGGCAAAACGTTCTTCATTAAGGAAATTATTAACTATTAAATCACTTAAAATTTCTTCCAGTTCATCTCCACGAATTCCCCATTCTACCAGTTTATATCGAACTTCCTTTTGAGAGCGCTCCTGGTAAACACAAAAACTTTCGGCTTTTGCCAAAGCTTGCTTTTTATCTAATATTCTTGGTTCACCGTTGCCGCTTTTCATAATTAAATACTGAAATTCGTAAAAATAAAAACGATTACCGTATTTTTTCGAAACTAAAACAATGCCGAAACCAATCTATACCATTTCCATAATTGCCGAAATACTAAGTGCCGAAGCCAAATTAGTTGATGGACAAAATGTTATCGAATATTTGGTTATAGATAGCCGCTCAGTTTTGGTGCCAGAAAATTCTTTGTTTTTTGCTTTGAATTCGCATCGCGATGGACATGAATTTATAAAAGATGCTTATACAAAGGGCATCAGAAATTTTATTATCACTGAAAAAAAATACGCTGAAGATCATCCTGATTGCAATTTCTTATTGGTAAAGGATGCTTTAAAAGCCTTACAGAGTTTGGCCACTTATCATCGCAATCAGTTTGATTTAAAAGTTATCGGAATAACAGGAAGTAACGGCAAAACCATTGTGAAAGAATGGTTATATCAGCTTTTGGCAACGGATTTTGATATTGTTCGCAGTCCGAAAAGTTACAACTCACAAATTGGTGTACCGCTATCTGTTTGGCAAATTGATGCAGATAATTCTTTAGGAATTTTCGAAGCTGGTATTTCTGCTGCTAACGAAATGGAAACCATTGCAACCATTATACAACCAGAAATTGGCATTTTAACCAACATAGGCGAAGCACATGCAGAGGGGTTTAGTTCAAAAAAAGAAAAGTTAATAGAAAAGTTAAAGCTTTTTAAAAACACAGATTTGTTTATTTATTCGCCAGATTATATAAGCGAAATTGAACTTAAAGATTTACCAGGCAACAAAAAATTTAGCTGGAGTGGCATACAGGCTGCCGATTTACGCATTATCGAAGTCGAAAATATTCAGGAACATTGCCATATAAAGGCGATTTATTTGGATAAGGAAATTGAATGTACACTGCCTTTTGTTGATAAAGCGTCTATTGAAGATGGTATTATTTGCTGGGCAACTTTGCTTGCTTTGGGCTACACGCCAGAGGAGGTTGCTTTACGAATCAAAAAACTAAGTCATGTTACGATGCGCCTGGAACTCAAAAACGGCATTAATCAGTGCTCTGTTATTGATGATTCTTACAGTGCAGATATTTCTTCGTTAGCTATAGCTTTGGATTTTTTGAATCAGCAAAACCAACATCCTAAAAAAACAGTAATCCTATCCGAATTATTTGAAACTGGTAAAAATGATGCGGATCTATATGCTGAAATTGCAGGTTTGCTAAAGCAAAAGAATGTAAATCGACTAATAGGTATCGGAACACATATTTCGAAGTTTGCCAGCTTATTTAAGTTAGAAACGCAATTTTTTGATGATACTGATGCGTTTATTGAAGGTTTTGTTGGTTTATCATTTAGCCACGAAACAATATTAGTGAAAGGTGCCAGGCGTTTTGAATTTGGCAGAATCAGCAAATTATTAACTCAAAAAATTCATGATACGGTTTTAGAAATCGACCTCAATGCAATGGTTGGCAATCTGCAATTCTATCGCTCTAAGGTTAAACCAGGCGTTAAAATTATGGCCATGGTTAAGGCTTTTTCTTATGGGAGTGGAAGTTTTGAAATCGCCAATTTGTTACAATTTCATAAGGTTGATTATTTGGCAGTAGCTTACGCAGATGAAGGTATCGCTTTGCGAAAAGCAGGAATAACTTTGCCGATAATGGTAATGAGCCCTGAAGAATCAGCTTTTGATGCCATTATTGAGCATCATTTAGAACCTGAAATTTACAGCATCGAAATTTTAAATAGCTTTTTGAATGTGGTTTCCAATTATGATTTCATCTATCCAATCCACATTAAAATCGATAGCGGAATGCATCGTTTGGGATTTGATGGGTCAGAAATCGATAATCTTTCTGCTATTCTTAAAGACAATCAACAAGTAAAAGTTCAAAGTATATTCTCGCATTTGGTTGCCAGTAGTGAGGTGGAACATGATGGTTTCACGAAACATCAGATTGAAGAATTTGGTAAAATCTCTGCAGAATTAATTCAGGTTTTGGGTTATAAACCACTGCTGCATATTGCAAATACTTCGGGTATTAGCAGGTGGGCAGAAGGCCAAATGGATATGGTTCGTTTAGGAATTGGTTTGTATGGTTTTGATTCAGCTTTAATTAATAACCGCGGATTGCAAACCACAATGGTGCTTAAAACTACCGTAACGCAAGTTAAAACATTAAAAGCCGGCGAAACTGTTGGCTACAGCAGGCGAGGTGTTATGCCAAATGGAGGTAAAATTGCGACTGTAAAAATCGGTTACGCCGATGGTTACAGTCGGGCTTTTGGAAATGGAGTAGGGGAAATGCTCATCAACGGACATTTAGTTCCAACAATCGGTTCTATATGTATGGATATGACGATGCTTGACGTGAGCGGCATTGAAGTGAAAGCTGGCGATGAGGCAATCGTTTTCAACCAGGAACATAATATCATGGAGCTTGCAAAACAAATCAACACCATTCCCTATGAAATTTTAACCAATATTTCGCAAAGGGTTAAGCGGGTTTATTTTTATGAGTAAAATGGTTTATTAGTCATTGGTCATTAGTTCATTGGTCTGGGTGCAGATACGCCATGCTAAATAAAAACCAGTAAATAATAGACTAAAACATATTCAATTTGGGCACTAGATAAATATATACACCATGCTAACTAATGACTAGTAAACCAATGACTAATGAACCAATAAACATATTCAATTTGGACACTAAATAGATATTCACCATGCTAACTAATGACTAGTGAACCAATGACTAATGAACCAATAAACATAGTTCAATTTGGGCACTAGATAAATATACACCATGCTAACTAATGACTAGTGAACCAATGGCTAATGAACCAATTGACGAATGAACCAACAAACTACCAACTATTGAACATTTTTGAATAAATTCGCAGCATGAATAAAGTCGGGAAAGCTATTTTAAACTATTTGATTAAAGGTTTATTACTTGTTGTGCCCATTGCTGTAAGTATTTTTATTGTGGTTTGGGCAGTTACAACTGTTGATAGCTGGTTGAATGTAAACAATATTTTAGGAGTTAATCCACGCACAGGCGAAAGCAGAAACATACCTGGTTTTGGTTTGCTCACTGTTTTAACTATAATTTTATTAGCCGGAATCTTCGTAACCAATTTGGTTACCGAACCAATGTACAATTGGTTCCAGCGAATGATGAAGCGCTTACCGTTGCTCAATTTCATTTACACATCAATTAAAGATTTAACAGAGGCCTTCGTTGGGGATGAGAAAAAATTTAATCATCCGGTTATGGTAGAAGTAGAAGGAGGGATGAAAAAAATTGGTTTTCTTACGCAAAATGATTTGCACAAACTTGATTTACCAGATGAAGTTGCAGTTTATTTTCCTTTATCCTATTCCTTTGCTGGTCAGCTTTGTATTGTAAAAAGGGATAAAGTTAAAGATTTAAAAATGAGCGCTGCCGAGGCGATGAAATTGGTGGTAAGTGGTGGAGTTAGTGGTTTGTAGAAAATTGAATCACTTTTAAAAAAAACTTCGTCCTGTAAACAAAACGAACGTTAAAATCACAAAAGCAAAAAGTATTCTGGTATAATATTCTCTGATAAATAGTCCGGTCAATATCAGTAAATCATCATCGATATTGCTATGAATCAAACCATTTCCTGTAGAAGAATTGTAAATCACTTGTTTGTCTTTGTGGTTGTTTATTGTCCAACGGCTTAACCAGCTATTTTGAAAACTCCAATCAAATTTTTCGCCTGAAGTAAAAAATATTTGTGCTTTAAAGCCCAACCAATCATAACGAATCACAGCCAGAACTTCATTTTTATTATTCAATATTTTTGTTTCAGGATTGGAATATCCTTCACTTTTTAAAAGGTAAATTCCTTGCTGAGTGGTTGCAATTGCAGAATTTTTAAGAGAACTAAAATTGATAGAAAATTTCAGCAACGCATTGCCAAATACCTGATAATTACTATCAAATAAGCCTTTTCTCCAATTTAATGTTTGCTCCATATTTTAAAAATTATCTTTTAGTTCCCTTTGAACTTGTAATAAACAAAAAAGAGCGGTTTTGTTTTGTAAATGTTAGAGTTAAGGATTGGTAACATGTTACAATGAATAACTACGCAACAAAAAAAGCGCCTGTATAAACAAGCGCTTTCTTTAAAGTTATAAAATTTTGAATTATTGAATCTTCAAATAAATCTTAAATCCTGTTCATCCTATAATCCTTTAATCTTCGTTAAAAATTAGGTTTAAGCACATACTTATCATAGAACCTGAAAATATGTTCTGCAGCCTCTTCAGCGGTATCTACTAAACGGAATAAATTCAAATCTTCTTCGTGGATGTTGTGTTCTTTCTGCAGCATCGTTCCTTTTATCCAATCGATTAAGCCGCTCCAATAATCTTTACCTAATAACACAATAGGGAAACGGGCAATTTTACCAGTCTGAATTAACGTTAAGGCTTCAAAAAGCTCATCCATTGTACCAAAACCACCAGGCAATACCACAAAACCCTGACTATATTTCATAAACATCACTTTGCGAACAAAGAAATAATCAAACTCTAAAAGCTTATTATGGTCGATGTATTTGTTGTGAAATTGCTCAAAGGGCAACTCGATGTTTAATCCAACGGATTTACCGCCATTGGTGTGTGCACCCTTGTTACCAGCCTCCATAATACCCGGGCCACCGCCTGTTATCACGCCATAACCACGGTCGGTTAAAAGTTTGCCGCATTGCTCGGCCAATTGGTAATATCTGTTCGTTTCTGCGGTACGTGCAGAACCATAAATGGTTACACAAGGACCTATCTTCGCCAGTTTTTCGAAACCATCTACAAACTCGGCCATTATTTTAAAAATCTGCCAAGAATCGGTTACCTTAATTTCCTGCCAATCTTTATTTTCAAAAGCACTTCTAATTTTTTCTTCACTCGTCATAAACTATATACTAAATATTAAAATTTGGTTTGCGCATCAGTTTTTTTGCTGATGAAAAGCAAGCCGATAAATGTGATTAAACCGTTAATTAAAATCAGTTCGACACTAAAAACGTAACCACCGAATAATGTGGTAGAATACGATGAAAGCAAGTAACATAAAAAAGGCGATAAAATGCAAACTATAGGCACTAATTTATCGTGTAAACCTCGTTTTTTTACAAACAATCCAAAACTGTAAAGGCCAAGGAGTGGCCCATAAGTATAAGAAGCGATGGTGAAAATTAAACTCACCACCGATGCACTGTTGAATGCATTAATTACAATAATGACTAAAAACATTAAAATGGAAAATGCTACGTGAACTGTATGGCGTTTCTTTACTGCATCTTTCGCATTCAAGTTTTCTGCCTTTGCCATCCCTAAAAAATCTACACAGAATGAAGTTGTTAAGGCGGTAAGTGCCGAATCTGTTGTAGCAAAAGTTGCCGCGGTTAAGCCAAGCATAAAAATAATGGCCGGTAAAGCACCCAAATTATTTAAGGCAATTTCTGGGAACAATAAATCGGTTCTTGGTTTGCCAGTAATATGGTCTAGCGGAATTTCAATACCGTTTTTTGCAGCGAAAATATACAGCAAAGCACCAACGCTTAAAAAGAAAATATTTAAAATTACAAATACACCCGTAAAGGTGAACATGTTTTTTTGTGCTTCTTTTATGGTGCCCATGCTCAGGTTTTTCTGCATCAAATCTTGGTCTAAACCCGTCATGGCGATGGTTACAAAAATACCGCCGATAAATTGCTTGCTGAAATAGAATTTGTTGGTTAAGAAATCATCTAGAAAGAAGACTTTTGAATAACTGCTGTTTTTAATCGTTTCAAATGCTTGAGGAATACTGAAATCCAGACTGTTGCAAATGAAATAAATGGTTAAGAAAACAGATAAAACCAGGAAAAAAGTTTGCAATGTATCAGTAATGATGATGGTTTTTAAGCCACCTTTAAACGTGTACGACCAAATCAAGGCCAGTGAAATGAGCACTGTAAGCCAAAACGGAATGCCGTAATTATCAAAAATAAAACGTTGTAAAACAATAACAACCAGGTATAAACGGGTAGCTGAACCCAAAGTTCTGCTCAGCAAAAATATCGATGCTGCGGTTTTGTAACTATAATGCCCCAAACGCTGTTCGATATAGCTGTAAATGGACGTGAGTTTCATCCGATAATACAGCGGCAGTAGAACAGTACAAATGATAATAAAGCCAACTGCGTTACCTAAAACGAACTGAAAATATTGAAATTGGTTTCCTCCAGGTGCGCCAACTTCGCCCGGAACGGAGATAAAAGTTACACCCGAAAGTGCGGTTCCAATCATCCCAAAAGCAACCAAATACCATTTTGAGTTTTTATTTGCAGTAAAAAAGGTTGAATTATCTGATGAGTTTTTCGAGGTAACAAATGAAATAATAATCAGCACTAAAAAATAACCGATTAAAAAACACAAGAGGATGGTTGGCGACATAGTTTTGTTTTAAGCTGCTAAATGTAAAGAAAACGATTTTTATAATCAATATTTTGACTTGGAAATCAGGTTTCGGTTGCAATAGGTTAATGTAGCTCCGTCATTACTTACTGTCCGGCAGGTGCTTTGCTCACCCGAAAACTCCTTTGGATAAGGTAAGCATATATAAAACATAAAGGCAGGTGCTTTAATCGGGATTCGTGCTCGCTGTTGCCGGGTTTAAGTTATTTAGGTTTGCCTTGCTATTTTAAACCTGACAGCAGCGAAAATACTTTTGGTTTGTACCAAAGAAATAGATTACTAAATAGTTGATTATTGCAATGACGAAATTGGGTAGCACGAAACATCGTACCGAAAGATTGTAGCAAATGGCAGGACTGATGAAACCTAAGAACTACTGAAACTGCTTTTCAAAATATAAATTTGTTTTATGATTAGTTGCTTGGGTTTATGGAATCCTATTTTTTCGTTGTTTAAGCTAACTAACTAAAAACAAAACCACTAAAAAACCAAACAACTATTTCATATTTTTGTAGAATGAATTTTTCTTCCAAGCTGCTTGAAGATGCAGTAAACGAATTCTCGAAGTTACCCGGCGTTGGGCAAAAAACGGCTTTACGCTTGGTTTTACATCTTTTAAATAAAGAGCAAGAGGAAGTAAATCAGTTTGGAAATACTTTTATTAAGCTTAAACAGCAAATAAAACATTGCAACATTTGCCACAATATTTCTGATTATGTGGTGTGCGAAATTTGTACATCGCATAAGCGAGATAAAGAAACCATTTGCGTGGTAGAAGATACTCGTGATGTGATGGCGATTGAAAATACATCGCAATATTTCGGCGTTTATCATGTTCTCGGCGGTTTGATTTCCCCAATGGATGGCGTGGGACCAACAGATTTATTTATTGATGGACTGGTTTCGAGGGTAGCTGCTGGTGGAATTAAAGAAATAATTTTGGCTTTGAGTCCGAATATGGAGGGCGATACCACGCTGTTTTACTTATACAAGCGGCTAAAAGAATTTAATGTACCGGTAACGACCATTGCCCGTGGAATTGCTTTTGGTGGCGAATTGGAATATACCGATGAAATTACATTAGGTCGCTCGATTATCACTCGTGTTCCATACG
Source organism: Pedobacter jejuensis (assembly GCF_003725795.1). GTDB lineage: Bacteria > Bacteroidota > Bacteroidia > Sphingobacteriales > Sphingobacteriaceae > Pedobacter > Pedobacter jejuensis. The sequence goes on from NZ_RBEE01000028.1 coordinate 20,455, forward strand.
AAACGGCTATGATGAAATAATAAGTCGGATGTCAGAAGACGGAAGTCAGAAGATTGGATATAAAATACCTGTACCTAAAACCTGACCAAAAATTTAGAAATTTCAAAAGTCTTAATATTACCTCTTAAAAAACAATAAAGTGGTTCAGAAATTCAATATGTCTTGATACTTGCTACTTAATACTCGATACCAAAAAATGAACTTAAAAAATAAAATCATCATCATCACTGGCGCATCGAGTGGAATTGGTAAAGCTTGTGCTGAAGAATTTGCTATACGTGGCGCTAATTTAGTTTTAGCGGCCCGTCAATACGTTACACTTTGCGAAATTACAGCCGATTTAGAGAGGAAATATAACATCAGGGCTGTTGCCGTTCAGGCTGATGTCAGTAAAGAGGCAGATTGCGAATTGATTATTAAACAAACCTTGGTTTCATTCAATAAAATTGATATTCTGGTAAACAATGCAGGTTTATCTATGCGTGCTCTGTTTAACGATTTAGATTTATCGGTGCTTAAAAACCTAATGGATGTTAATTTTTGGGGAACGGTTTATTGTACCAAATATGCTTTGCCTGAGATTTTAAAAACAAAAGGAACAGTAGTTGGAATTTCGTCTATTGCAGGTTACCGAGGCTTGCCTGGTAGAACAGGATATTCGGCCTCTAAATTTGCCATGAACGGTTTTATGGAATCTTTACGAACAGAATTGTTAAAAACTGGCGTGAATGTTTTAGTGGCTTGTCCTGGTTTTACCACTTCAAATATTCGTGTTGCTGCTTTAGCAAAAGATGGCCATGCGCATGGCGAAACAAGTATGGAGGAAGGTAAAATGATGACATCGGAAGAAGTGGCAAGCATCATCGCTGATGGAATTGAACAACGCAAACGCACATTAATAATGACCGGACAAGGAAAATTGGCCGTTTGGATGAATAAGTTGTTTCCTGCTTTTGTTGATAAAAAGGTTTTCGATTTATTTGCGAAAGAGAAAAATCCACTGATAAAGAGGTAAGATGGAGAGATATAAGATGTAAGATGGGAAATGGAAGATGGTGGATGGAAGAGGGGAAATGGAAGAGAAAGTTCCATCGAAAGTCAGGGCGGCATTTTGACCCATTATCCGTCTTCCATAATAAATTTTATCAATTTTACATCCATCTTCCATCTACCCTCATCCATAATAAATCCATTATCCATAATAAATCCATTATTCCAGCAATTTCGTTTGTTTACTGTTGAAAATGAAAAGAAAAAATCTTTTATGCTTAAAAATTTAGTTTTAATAATGCTCTTGTTTCAAACCATTATTTCATCGGCACAAGTAAAAACAGCAAAAAACATTAATTATGCTGGCAATGCTGATGTAGCAAATACGTTGAATATTTTTTACAAGAATGATGATATAAAGGATAAACCTGTGCTTATCTTTATTCATGGTGGTTCCTGGAGTAGCGGCAAGAAGGAAACTTACTGGTGGTTGGGTAGAAATTTTGCCCGTAAAGGTGTGGTAACCGTCATTATAAATTATCCTTTGGCACCAAATGCGCAATACGAAAAAATGGCCGATGATTGTGCTTTAGCTGTAAAATGGGTTCAGGAGAACATATCAAACTATACCGCTAGTGGGAATAAAATTTTTGTGATGGGACATTCTGCCGGTGCGCATTTGGGAGAGCTTATCAATGCCGACCCAAAATATTTTAAACATGCAGGGATAAACAACCCAATTAAGGGAATGATTTTAAACGACCCTTTTGGATTAGATATGCATGAATATTTAACCACAGCAGAGAAAGATGATTTCTATTTTGATTTCCTCAGAACGTTTACCAATAAACCTGAAGTTTGGAAATTGGCATCGCCATTGAATTATGTAAACGACATTAAAAATTCACATTTGCTTTTTTATGGAGGTAAAACTTACGGTGCTATTCGTATTCAAACACCTCGATTGTATGAAAAGTTAAAAGCCAATAACGTTCCTGTAGAGATGAAAGAAATCAAAGGCAAAAGCCATGTGCCAATGATTAGTCAGATGATTTTTGGCAGTAATGATTTGTATAAAGATATTGTGGAGTTTATTGAAAAATCTTCGAAGAGTTTATAAATTGATATCAGAATAGAAAGAGTTTGTCAATACTCCTACCATTAACTCGTAAAACTCAATCCCCAACCACTTTTTCGGTTTTGTCGAATAAACTATAATCCAAAACTGTTTTTCCAACCTCGTTATGATAATGCATCATTTTAAATTTTGCATCCATTTCAATATCTTCATCTTGATAGCTCGTTCTTGTGTGAATGGTTTGCGAAAAAGTATCATCAAAAGCTTTTATAATTACAAAGATTTCAACCTCAGCAGCTTTCAAATCATCTAAAGTTTTATTAAAAATCGGACTATCTTCGTTAATCGGATGCACCAATGTCCAGTTTAAGGAAAGTACGCTAATTTTACTGCGTTCGAGTTCCAATGGGTAAAAACTTCTTTTCAATTTGCCATTATCAGTTTCATTGAAACTCATTACCATTTGTACTTCAACATCAATCAAAGAGTTTTTTCGCAAATTAACCATACGAAACATCAATGCTTTTTGGTTTTGATAAGGTGCAATAACCATTTTCTTACTAAACGAGACTTTAGATGTTGGTCGGCTGAAACGGCCATACAACAAACCGGTTGCTAAAGCAAAAGCCAACAAACCCAGCATACTTTCGAAAGCGGCCAGAATACTGGTAATAAAACCTTGCGGAGAGATATGTCCGTAGCCAACGGTAGAAATGGTTTGAGCAGAAAAGAAAAAAGCATCAAAAAACTGGTCGCGGATGGTTGTGCCATTTGCACCATTTAAATTCTCTATACCAACTATATTGTACGCAGCGGCAAAAAGTGTGTTCACAATAAGGTAGGCAATTAAAATAACGAGAAAAAACCTCGGCCAACTCATGGTAACGAGTCGGGTATAAGTATCATCAAATTTAAACCAGGGTAAACCTACACGTTCTATATTTGGTGTGCCGTCTGTATTTAAAACACGCTGATTTTTGAGAACGGGAGCGGAGCCGAAACCCAAATCATCATTAAACTGTACTTTTCTTTTAAAGAAAGCCATATAATTTAGAAAGATTTTGGAATTATAAAAATTATATTAATATTTGTTCTATACAAACATGATAATTAAAAACTTAAATAACAATTGGTGGTGGCATAACGAAATTCGTTAGGCAAATTCTATTGTTATATATTTTAAAATATTTTATAAACGATGAAAAGGATTGCCCAAAAAGCAATCCTTTTTTTATTTGCATTTTTTAACATTGAGCAAATTGTTAGCCACAGATGGAAAGGATGAACACAGATGATTAAAAAACATGGAAAAATCTGTGTCTGTCCACGGTTAAACTAAAGATGGAAAGGATGAACACAGATGATTAATCAGCATGAAAAAAATCTGTGTCTATCTGTGTTCATCTGTGGTTAAAATAAAAAATTAACATGAAAAAAATATTAAATCATTTATTCGAAAATAAAAGTTTCAGTAGGGAAGAAGCCAAAAATATCCTCATTTCAATTACGCAAGGTGAGTTTAATTCATCGCAAATTGCAGCTTTTATTACCGCCTATGCCATGCGGAATATTACGGTTGATGAATTAAAAGGTTTCCGCGATGCGATGTTGGATTTAGGTATCAAAACAGATTTTGCTGATTACGAATTGATTGACCTTTGCGGTACAGGTGGCGATGGAAAAGATACTTTCAATATTTCAACGCTTTCATCGTTCGTGGTTGCTGGTGCGGGTCATAAAGTGGCTAAACATGGTAATTATGGCGTGTCTTCGGGTTGTGGTTCATCCAATGTGATGGAATATTTAGGCTATAATTTTACCAACAACCAGGACACTTTAAAAAACAATTTAGATGCAGCAGGCATTTGTTTTTTACATGCGCCATTATTTAATCCTGCGATGAAAATTGTGGCCCCAATTCGGAAAGATTTGGGTATTAAAACCTTTTTCAATATGTTGGGTCCGATGGTAAATCCTTCGCAACCTAAATACCAAATGGTTGGTGTTTTTAGTTTAGAACTGGCTCGCTTATACAATTATCTATATCAGGATACGACTAAAAATTATACCATTGTGCATGCCTTGGAAGGTTATGATGAAATCTCTTTGACATGCGATGTGAAAACATTTAACAACAAAGGCGAGAGTATTTTAACCTTAAATGATATGGGTTTTGAGAAGGTTTCAACATCAGATATTAAAGGCGGCGACACGATAGAATCATCAGCCAAAATATTTATGGATGTGTTAAATGGCGATGCTACAGATGTGCAAAATAATGTGGTGCTGTGCAATTCTGCTTTAGCCATTAAAACAATTAAACCAACTGCAAGTTTTGCAGATTGCTTTTACGAAGCTGAAGAATCTTTAATGAGCAAAAAAGCTGTAGAGAGTTTTAAGAAATTAGTTGCATAATGAACAGTTTGAAATTAAAAGTATGCGGAATGCGTTTGGCAGCAAATATTGCAGCCGTTGCAGCCTTGCATCCTGACTATTTGGGCTTTATTTTCTACGAAAAATCGCCACGGTTCATTAGTGATGTATCTGCCGAATTAATTAAATACATCCCTGCAGAAATTAAAACGGTTGGTGTTTTTGTAGATGAGGATTTGGAAATAGTTAAGAAAAAAGTAAATCTTTATCAGTTAAAAGCTGTTCAATTACATGGGAATGAAAGTGTAGCATATTGTAGCGAATTGAAATCGGCATATAATGGTTTAGAAGTGATTAAGGCTTTCGGTGTGGATGAGGATTTTGAATTTTCGATATTGAATGATTATGCAACTGTGGTTGATTACTTTTTATTTGATACGAAAACTAAATCACATGGAGGTTCAGGGAAAACTTTCGATTGGAAAATTTTAGAAAATTATACACTCAATAAGCCTTATTTTTTAAGTGGTGGAATTGATTTAGAACATGCAACAGCGATTTCTGGAATAGATGATTCTCGGTTGTATGCGTTGGATATTAACAGCAGGTTTGAAATTGAACCTGGTTTAAAGGATGTGGAGAAGATTAAGGAGTTTGTAAAAGGGTTAGGAGGTTAAGTTGTCGTTGAAAGATGGTATTTGTCGACCGCTTTACCTGAACGGCCGTCACCCTGAACTTGTTTCAGGGTCTTAATTAAAGGCGGCTTAGCATGAAAGATGCTGAATTAAATTCAGCATGACGACCGTTTATGCATGAGTTCTATATTGAAAATGTTTTTACCGCTTAGAGTTAAGATTTTCGACAAGGTCTAGCAGGACTGGAAATGCAAGGAGGAATAGATGAAAGATAATAATTGTGGATTTGAGGATTCATTGCCGTCGGTTTCAACCGACGGATAGTATATAAAAATAGCCCATGATTTCAATCATGAGTAATATAATAAAATTCATTGTCGTTGGTTTCAACCAACGGGATAGTATATAAAAAATAGCCCATGATTTTAATCATGGGTAATATAATAAAATTCATTGTCGTCGGTTTCAACCGACGAATTGATAAAAAAGATATGAAATACAAAGTAAACGAAAAAGGATATTACGGAGATTTTGGTGGAGCGTACATCCCAGAGATGCTTTATCCAAACGTAGAAGAGTTGCGTCAAAATTATTTAAAGATTATTGATGATGCCGATTTTCAAAAGGAATTTCATCAGTTAATGAAAGATTATGTAGGTCGTCCTTCGCCGTTATATTTAGCGAAAAGGTTATCAGAAAGATATGGAGCAAATATTTTTCTCAAAAGAGAAGATTTGAACCATACTGGTGCTCATAAAATCAACAATACTATTGGGCAAATCCTACTTGCCGAAAAGCTTGGCAAGAAAAGAATTATTGCCGAAACTGGTGCTGGTCAGCATGGTGTGGCTACGGCTACGGTTTGTGCTTTGCGAAACCTGGAGTGTGTGATTTACATGGGTGAAGTGGATATTGAGCGACAAGCACCAAACGTTGCCCGCATGAAAATGCTTGGTGCAAAAGTGGTTCCTGCAAGTTCGGGTAGTAAAACCTTAAAAGATGCAACCAACGAGGCCATGCGTGACTGGATTAACAATCCTGTTGATACACACTACATCATTGGTTCTGTGGTAGGACCGCATCCATATCCTGATATGGTAGCAATCTTTCAGTCCATTATTTCAGAAGAAACCAAAAAGCAATTGATAACGCAAACCGGAAATGACCAGCCCGATTATGTTTTGGCTTGTGTAGGTGGCGGAAGTAATGCAATGGGTATGTTTTATCATTTTATGGATGATGAAAATGTGAAACTTATTGCCGTTGAAGCTGCTGGAAAAGGCGTTTCGAGTGGGTTTTCTGCTGCCACAACTTACCTTGGCAAAGAAGGTGTTTTACATGGTAGCAGAAGTATTTTAATGCAAACGCCAGACGGACAAGTGGTAGAACCACATTCGGTTTCGGCTGGATTGGATTACCCGGGGATCGGTCCGCAACATGCGCACTTATTTAAAACCGGTCGCGGGCAATATGTTTCCATTACTGATGAAGAAAGCCTTGATGCAGGTTTATTGCTCACTCAACTAGAGGGAATTATTCCTGCTATCGAAAGCGCACATGCCTTGGCTTATTTAGAAAAAATGGAATTTAAAGGCGGCGAAAATGTAGTGATTTGTTTATCAGGCAGAGGCGATAAAGACTTAGACACCTACATTAAATATTTTAATTTATAAAGATAAGTCGTCGTTGCGAGGCACGAAGCAATCTCTTTGGAGGTTTTTTAATAGATTGCTTCGTACCTCGCAATGACGGAAAGCTGAAAACAATGAACAGAATCAAACAACTCTTCCAAGAGAAGAAAAATATATTATCAATCTATTATACAGCTGGTTATCCAAATACTGGCGATACAATTAAAATTGCAGAGGCATTAGAGAAATCTGGGGCTGATATGTTGGAAATCGGGTTTCCGTATTCTGACCCTGTAGCCGATGGGCCTGTAATTCAGGCAAGTAGTAAGCAGTCGCTAGACCAAGGTATGACGCTGAACCTGCTTTTTGAGCAATTAAAAGATTTGCGCAAAAACGTTACCATTCCAGTTTTATTGATGGGTTATGTGAATCCTGTTTTGCAATTCGGAGTAGAGAATTTCTGTAAAGCCTGTGCCGAAGTTGGCGTTGATGGCTGCATTGTTCCGGATTTGCCGATGGTTGAATACGAAGAATTCTACAAAGGATACTTCGAGGAACATAATTTAAGCAATGTGTTTTTAATTACACCTCAAACGGCTGTAGAACGTATCCATAAAATTGATGGACTAACCAATGGTTTTATTTACTTGCTATCTTCTTCGGCTACAACAGGTAAAAACCTTGAAGTGGGAGATACTACCGAAACTTATTTCGGCAGAATTAAAGATATGAACTTGAAAAACCCGACCATGATTGGCTTTGGAATTAGCGATAAGCAGACTTTTGATAAGGCTTGTACTTATGCTAATGGAGGAATTATCGGAACGGCTTTCGTTAAAGCGATTGAGAATGGGGATTTGGAGGAGAGTGTTAATGCTTTTATGAAGAAGTTTAAAGCATAAATAAGGCGTTACTTGATTACCAAGTGCTAAGTAATCTATTTGCTCTTTCTTTTTTGTCCTGGCCGGACGGGCTTTTTTCTTTTGACAACAAAAGAAACAAAATTGCCGGCTGAAAATTTTTCTATTAAAGTCAGTAGTTTGGCTTAGCTATTGCATCCCGAAAAATTTGTTAGGCCGGATTATAGTATAACGGAGATGGAGTGGTAAGGCTTAGTGGGGTGGGAATTTAGGGTGGCTTATAGGCTTTCGTCATGCTGAATTCATTTCAGCATCTTTCTTGCTGTTAAGGTTATGTAGATTTTTAATTTGGTATTTTTTGTCCTGGCCGGACGGGCTTTTTTCTTTTCCTTGATGAAAAGACCAGCGGAGCTAGCTTGAACACCAAAAAAAATAGACAATGGTGAAAAAACAAAACCGAACTTTTCAGCGAGTTCATGAATACAATTAAAAACTTCTAGAGAAATGAATAAATCAAGGCTTGGAACTGAT
>NZ_RBEE01000029.1 GCF_003725795.1 Pedobacter jejuensis
CCCGGCAGCTCTCCAGATCGGTAATGCATATAGAACATAAAGCTGGCGATAAAATGTATATCGACTTTGCCGGCAAAAAGCTATTTGTTATCGGGAATGATAATATCAGGCAGGACGTAGAGGTGTTCGTGGCGATTCTTGGCTGTAGCCAGCTCACCTATGTTGAGGCTGTGGCCTCCCAGAAAAAGGAGGACCTCATCACTGCCTGTGAAAATGCCCTTCGCTATTTCGCAGGAGTACCGGAAGCGATCGTCCCCGACAATCTTCGCTCTGCTGTAACAAGGGGAAGCAGGTATGAGGCTGTGCTGAACGATGAGTTTGCCGCATTTGCGGAACATTATGCCACAACTGTTATTCCCGCACGTGCCTACAAGCCACGTGACAAGTCGCTGGTAGAAGGAGCTGTCAAGCTTATCTACCGGAGTATTTATAATAAGTTGGACGATCGTCGTTTTCAAACCCTGGAGCAACTTAATGCAGCAATCGCCCCTCTGCTCGAAATCCATAACAACAAACACTTTTCGGGCAGAAGCTATTCACGCAGGGAACAGTTTGAGGAAATCGAACGCGAGGCCCTTGCCGCACTTAACCCGGTTCGGTATGAGTTGCACAGGCAGGTGATGGTCACCGTTATGAGAAACGGGCATGTACGGCTGGGCGAAGATGTTCACTACTACAGTGTTCCCTATAACTATGTTGGTAAAAAAGTAAAGTTGCTGTACACTTCCGGCTCAGTAAAAGTCTATTACAACTATACCATGATAGCTTTTCATTCAAGAGTGCGGACAAAGCACCATTATACTACCCAACAGGACCATCTGGCACCACAGCACCGGTACGTATCAGAATGGACGCCTGAGAACTTTATTCAGCAGGCTGAAGAGATCCATAGTGACGTTGCTCATTACATATCGAAGGTGCTTGAGCATAAGGGATATCCCGAGCAGGCCCATAAATCCTGTTCGGGCATACTGAACTTTGCGCGTCGTGTTGGAACGGTCCGGCTAAGGAATGCCTGCCGTTGGGCAAATAATCTTGGCCAGTACAACTACCGTATAATCGAGGAGATACTGCAAAAGCAGCTTGATCAGCTATCTGTAGAAGAACAGACAATA
>NZ_RBEE01000030.1 GCF_003725795.1 Pedobacter jejuensis
CACCAGGTGGATAAACCGCTTCAAATTGACCCCTCTTCGCCAATCTAAAAAGTTCCCCTTAGCCGAGTTAATTTGATAAGGTTCGCCAAAGGAAAAAGACCCCTTTGCGCCAATCCAAATTGACCCCCTTGAAATTGCAGATTCGTTTGTGCTAAATGGTTTATAGGAATATGTTTTTGTTTAGCTTTTAGCCGAACAAAAACTGTTGATTACAATGTCCAATAAGCCTATCAAAATGAATAAACTCAGACAGATCATCCGTCTATACAGTCAGGGAACCGGGACCAAGCGCATCCATGCAATGGTGTCAACCTCACGCAATACCATTAAAAAGTATATTCGCATCTGGCAGACGCTTGGCATTAGCTATGAAGAGTTTAATGCCAAGAGCGATAGCGAACTGGCCGTCATTTTTACCACACCTGTGGCCAGGATCTCCAGTGCGCCCCGTATGCAGATCCTTCAGGGACTATTACCCGATTACTGTAAAAGGTTAAAGAGAAAAGGTGTTACAAGGGAACACCTGCATGAGGAATATATAAAAAAGCATTCCGATGGTTATGGACGCTCTCACTTTAATAATGCCATAATGGTATACCTGCAGCTCTCCAGATCGGTAATGCATATAGAACATAAAGCTGGCGATAAAATGTATATCGACTTTGCCGGCAAAAAGCTATTTGTTATCGGGAATGATAATATCAGGCAGGACGTAGAGGTGTTCGTGGCGATTCTTGGCTGTAGCCAGCTCACCTATGTTGAGGCTGTGGCCTCCCAGAAAAAGGAGGACCTCATCACTGCCTGTGAAAATGCCCTTCGCTATTTCGCAGGAGTACCGGAAGCGATCGTCCCCGACAATCTTCGCTCTG
>NZ_RBEE01000031.1 GCF_003725795.1 Pedobacter jejuensis
TTGATACTGACCCCCTCGGGGATTTGGCCTGTCATAGCTGACGGCATGACAATTTTACCTTTTTTTTCTTAGACTTTCTCCTTTTAATTCAATTCTATAAGATGTGTGCACCATACGATCCAAAAAGGCGTCGGCCAGAGTTGAATCTCCAAAGATGTCCCACCATTTTTCCACTGGTAGTTGACTGGCAATTATAGTTGCTTTTTTTGCATGCCGATCCTCAATTATCTCCAGCATATCCATTCGCTGTTGCTGTTCGAAATGAGTTAGTCCAAAATCATCCAGAATAAGCAGATCTGCTTTTGATATCTTTTCAAATAACTTATGGACACTTCCATCAATCCGGCTCATCTTTGTTTTTAAAAGTAACTTCTGTACATTGAAGTAAGCGACTCTGTACCCTTGGGCACATGCCTGGTGCCCCAATGCGGAAACCAGGAAGGATTTTCCGGTTCCTGTGGAACCGCAGACCAATATTGCCTCTCCCTTGGGAATATACTCGCCTGTGGCAAGGATTCCTACAGTAGCCTTGTCCAGTCCTCGCTTGGAATCCATGTTAAGTTCCTCGATTGATGCCCTATAACGGAAGTTTGCATTTAACTGAAGACGTTCAAACCGCTTTCCATCCCGGTCATCTGTCTCTGCCTGAAGCAATATTTCCATCCCCTCACTCAAGGTTAGCTCATGTAGTTTTCTTGTTTCATTAAGGGCTGACCAGCTACGGGTCATACCATGGAGACGTAGATGCCTAAGTTGTGTTTCGATATTCATTTTCTAGAATTTAATTGTTGTTTGTGAATAATATTCCATACCACGGATATTGTTATGATCTGGGAGTGGCTGTTCATGTTTCGGTTCATCCTGATTTCCAACCATGTTATTTTTTAGGATGCGTTCAACAAAGCGATATGAAAGATTGCGGACATTCATTGCAAGCTCACAGGCTGCCCCAAATTTGTCGGAATCCACACCTTTCTGCAGCCGGAGAAGCCCGTCACATGTACGGTAGAGTTGTTCCGGATGTGTGTTCTGCTCGAATATCATCTGGAAGAGAAGATGCAGTTCTGCAGATTTCTCCTTTGCCCTGGTGATATAATATTTAGGACTCCTCTCCAGATAATGCTGGTGATGAGAGCTCAGATGATCTTTTTGAGTGGAGTAACCAGCTGGATTCAGATTCCGCACATGAACTGCAATCTGTTTGTTTCTGGCGTATATCTTCACCATGCTCCTGGTATAAACCACCTGAACTTTTTGTCCTACATAGGCAAAAGGGACGCTGTAATAGTGTTTATCCTTACCTAGGTAGATGTGGTTATTGTGCGCCACCTTGGGCTCCGAATAATACTTTACCTCAAAGCTTTCGGCCGGCAGTGGATGGAGCAGGTGTTTCTCAGCAGCAAGAAAACGCTCTTCTCTGCAGTAGGGCTTTTGCTGCATCCTGGTCTGGTTATGCGCCTTCACCTTTTCCCGGATGGCCTGGTTAAGCGATTCGATATCAAAGAACTGACGGTTCCTAAGTCTGGCATAAACACGGTTGTATACCAGCTTGACCTGATTCTCCACCAATGCCTTATCTTTTGGTTTTTTCGATCTTGCAGGGATCACGGTAATCCCATAGTGATTGGCAAAATCATCCAGTGCACGGTTGATCTCCGGCTCAAACCTGTTGGCTTTTATAACTGCAGACTTCAGGTTATCCGGTACCAGTACCGCAGGCGCACCGCCAAGTTCCCTAAGACAACATTCGAGCGCATGGAGAAAATCATCTACCCTCTGGCTCCTGACGGCCATTACAAAACAGTAATCAGAGAATGGAAGCGATGCCACAAATATCTGGCAGGCAATAACTTCACCGGTCTCTCTATCAATATAATGCATTTGCTTACCAGCAAAGTCAACGAACAGCTTATCTGCGGCAAGATGCTCAAGTCGCATTCCGGGACGTCTGGCGATGAGTTGCTGACGAAGATGGAAACAAAACTGTGGATAGCTGTATGCAGGTTTGCAACCAGCCTCATATTCCTCATAGAGAAGTAGACGGGTCATCCCAACCGATTCAAGTTCCTTGGCATAATAGGTCAGGTTAGACCGAAGATATTCAAACCTGGGATCTTTATAGGCCGGACTTCCTATGTGGAATTTGCCCATTAGTAAAGGGTCTTCCATCTCCAGAAGCTCCGAAATTGGAATCTCACCCGCCTCCAGCTTGGATATATATACCTTAACAGTATTTTTGCTGATGCCTAGGTTGCGCGCGATGCTCTTAATGGAATCACCCTGCTTGTGGAGGCGTAATAATTGTTTGATCTGACTCATTGCTTTCGATTTTCCGGCCATCTTACGCTACTTTAGGTAAAAGATTATTACCTAAGTAAGCCAAATCAAATTAAAGAAGGGGGTCAACATGCTCCATTAGAAACTGCATTAATGCAGATCAAGAGGGGTCAATATGCTCCATTACAAAATCTTTAATACCCAAGGGTGGGGTCAGCATCCGCCGGAATGTCAGTAAAAGCTTTAAATGGTTTTACCGTAAACCGGAATTGGAAAACATAATTGAGGGGTCAACATGCTCCAGAATATCCA
>NZ_RBEE01000032.1 GCF_003725795.1 Pedobacter jejuensis
AAACCAACAGGAACCTGATTTTCTGAAAAATTAATACAATTCAGTGGTATCTCCTACCATAGGATAGAAGTGAATCATGAACATACATATATATGTTAAAAATTGTTAACTCATATATACTACTGAAATGCTTTCCATAGCTTAGCTCCCAATTGTTTTTATTGATGTTATCGTATTATTATTTATCTTTGCAGAATGTTTAAAGTTAAACACCTAATTATTTTAGTATTTGTTGCCGCTATTGGTATAGCAGGTTGTAAAAGCCGTTTTGAAAAACTAAGGGCAAGTAATGATGTTGCCAAAAAATATCAGGAAGCTATTAGGTTATATAATAAAAGAGATTTTAGTAAGGCATTGGTCTTGTTTGAGGATTTATCTCAAAAATATCGTGGTAGAGAACAAGCTGAAGGTCTAAATTTTTACTATGCCAATACTTTGTACAAGTTACAAGATTATACCACGGCCAGATATCAGTTTAAAAGCTTCGCAGACACATACCCTGCCAGTAAAGATGCTGAAGAGGCTCGTTATATGGCTGCATACTGTTATTATTTAGAATCTCCTACTTTTTCTTTGGATCAAGAAAATACTTATAAGGCTATTGACGCTTTACAATTATTTATAAATTTATACCCAACCAGCGAACGTGCTACTGCCGCGGCAAAATATATTGCTACTTTGAGAGGAAAGCTTGAAGATAAAGCATTTGAAAATGCTAAAATGTATTTAACCACCGGACCAAGTAATGTCGAAAATTATAGGGCTGCAGTTATAGCTTTAAAAAATGCACAAAGAGATTTCCCGGATATTAGATATGCTGAAGAGATGGATTTCCTAATGATTAAATCTCAATACATGTACGCTAAAAATAGTATCCCTGTTCGCCAGGAAGATAGATACAATGAGGCAATTGAGTTATATAATGAGTTTACAACAAACTATCCAAAAAGTAAATTTATTAATGATGCTAAGCAGCTTAAAAGTGATATTGAAAATGGCATCGTATTAAATAAACAAGAAATGGCATTATATGCTTCTGAGCAAGCAAAATATTTAGAAATGCTTAAAAAAACTGGTAAGATTAAAGATACTACCAAAGTTAACACCACCACTGATATTAAAAACAAGTAACACATGAATACTAACAAACCTGCTGTACCTAATACTACGGTTACCAGAAATGTACACGATTTAGATAAAACTACTGATAACTTATATGAATCGTTAGTTGTAATTGCGAAGAGAGCAAATCAAATTTCTAATAACATGAAAGAAGAATTGCATGGTAAATTAGCAGAATTTGCATCTAGCAACGATAACTTAGAAGAGATTTTTGAAAACCGTGAGCAAATTGAAATCAGCAAGCATTACGAACGTATGCCTAAGCCAGTTCTAGTTGCAATTGATGAATTTTTGAATGAAAAAATTTATCACAGAAATCCTTCAAAAGAACAAAAATAATTATTGTATAGTATTGGCGCATAGCGTTGTTAAGATGTGCTTTTTGCCTTTGCTTAACAGGTTATAAACTATGCTTAAAAATAAAAACATAATCCTTGGCGTTTGCGGCAGCATTGCAGCATATAAATCGGCATTTTTGGTTCGGCTTTTAGTTAAAGCTGGTGCAAACGTTAAGGTTATTCTTACCCCAGATGGTGCTAACTTCATTACACCACTCACCCTTGCTACGCTTTCTAAAAATCCAGTTTACACTCAATATTTCGAAAAGGAAACAGGTGTTTGGAGCAATCATGTCGAATTAGGCCTTTGGGCTGATTTAATTATCATCGCACCGATAAGCGCAAATACTCTGGCTAAATTAGCGAATGGAATTTGTGATAATCTTCTAACAGCAGTATATCTTTCGGCAAAATGCCAGGTTTATGTGGCACCTGCTATGGATTTAGATATGTGGAAGCATGAAAGTACTCAAGAAAATATTAATAAAATAAAAGGTTTTGGAAACTTTGTGATTTCACCTGCAAGTGGAGAGTTAGCAAGTGGCTTATTTGGAGAAGGGCGAATGGCTGAACCTGAAGAACTGGTTTTATTTCTTGAAAATTCACTAAAACAATCTATGCCTTTATATGGAAAAAAGACCATGGTAACGGCTGGACCAACCTATGAAGCTATAGATCCAGTACGCTTTATTGGCAACCATTCTTCGGGTAAGATGGGCTTTGCCATAGCCGATGAGCTTACAAGACTTGGAGCAGACGTAACTTTAATTTCAGGACCAACAGCTCAGAAATCAAATCAAAATTTAAATAGAATTGATGTTGTTAGTGCGAAAGACATGTTAGAAGCATGTAACGCAATTTTTGATGAAGTAGATATAACCATTATGTGTGCCGCCGTGGCAGATTATAGACCTAAGACGGTTTCTACTGAGAAAATTAAGAAGCAAGAAAACAATCTGACTTTAGAACTAGAAAAGACAACTGATATTTTAGCATCGTTAGGAAGCAGAAAAAAAACTAACCAAATTTTAGTTGGGTTTGCTTTAGAAACCAACGATGAAGAGAATTATGCTAAGGGTAAGTTAGAAAAGAAAAATCTTGATCTTATTGTATTAAATTCTTTAAAAGATACAGGAGCAGGTTTTAAAACAGATACAAATAAAATTACTATTTTTAACAAAGCACTTGAAAGAACGGTTTTTGATGTGAAATCTAAAATGGAAGTTGCTAAAGATATTTGTGAAGTAATTTTAAAAATAATAAAATGATAAGGAAGTTTGTTTGTTTGCTTTTGTTAATCGGTATTGGAAAAATTCAGGCGCAAGAATTAAATGCAAGGGTACAATTATTGGCACCACAAGTATCGAACATCAGTAAGCCTACAATAGATGCCCTGCAAAAAACTATTCGTGATTATTTAAATAATAATAAGTTTACCAACGAAACCTATAAGCCACAAGAACGTATAGATTGCAATTTTGTAATTACCATAAATTCTTGGGATGGTGGTTCTGGTTATACTGCAGAAGCACAAATTCAAAGTAGCAGACCTGTATTTAATAGTACGTATAACAGCACTTTATTAAATATAAGTGATAAGAATTTCGATTTTGCTTTTAATGATGGTTCTGTTATAGATTTTTCTGACCAAAATTACATATCAAACATAAGTGCTCTCCTCACCTATTATGCATATACCATTATTGGTTTAGATAAGGATAGTTTCAGTAAGATGGGTGGAACGCCATATTTTAAGAAAGCACAAAACATTATCAATCTTGCCCAAGCATCTGGAAACTCTGGATGGAGAGCTGCCGATGGACTCCGAAATCGCTTTTGGTTTAATGAAAATGCCTTAAACCCCATTTTTGCGGAACTAAGGAGTTTCATTTATAGCTATCATTTTAGTGGTTTAGATCAGTTAACAGATAATGATAAAGGCTTAATGCCAATTGTTAATGCATTAGCATCTTTACAACAAATGGATAAGCAAAAATTAGGCTCAATATTTCCAAATGTATACTTTGCTTCAAAAGCAGAAGAAATTAGTAACGTTCTATCGAAGTTAAATACTCAAGAGCGTTTGAAGGCATATAATATGCTATCCGAAATCGACCCAGCCAACATTGGGAAATATGAAGGTTTGAAATCAAATTAGACTGTATTTTATGATGGAGCATTGTAATTAATTATCAGCTAGCTTCAGCCACTACCTACCCTATAAATCTTCTCAAAATTAAAATTTTTTAAAATTTATTTTGTTATTACGAATATCTTCGTACATTTACATACGAAATAATTCGTAGAACTGTAACATATGAGCAATACCAACATCAAACCAACCGAAGGAGAAATGGAAATTTTACAAGTGCTGTGGCAGAAAGGCCTATGTACGGTTAGGGAAGTTCATGAAGCTTTGGATAAAAAAGACTCCGGTTATACCACCACTTTAAAACTTATGCAAATTATGCATGAAAAGGGTTTGGTAGAGCGAGACACAAATCAAAAAACACATATATACAAAGCCATTGTTAACCAAGATAAAACTGAAAAACAGCTCGTTAACAAAATGATTGATAATGTTTTTAATGGTTCGGCAGCAAGATTAGTGATGCAAGCTTTGGGCAACCACAGCGCAAGTGCAGATGAGATAGATGAAATAAAAAAGTATTTAGAAAAATTAGAAAAAAACAGCTAATATGGAAACTTTAGTTCAACAATTTATCAAAGCATTTGGTTGGAGCATCTTAAACTCCTTGTGGCAAAGTGCACTTATTTATGGTGTATTGTTCATCATATTATTTAGCTTACCAAAACTACAAGCTAAGTACAAACACAATCTGGCTTTCGGCTCCATAGTTTTAATGTTTGGTTGTTTCGGATACAATTTTATCAGCCAAATTATTAAAAGCATTCCGGTAAAAAATGCAGCTGAAAGTATTTCGAATTTAGATGCTTATCTATATTTAAATAATTTACCCCAAACCTTTAGCAGTAAGGCAGAGCAATATTTTCCTTTGGTTATTACATTCTACTTAATTGGAATAGCACTTCAGTTGTTTGTTATAATAAAAGGATACAGCAAATTAAATAGATTCAAAAATCAAGGTTTGAGCAACATTCCCGAAGAGTGGAAATTAATTTTTGCAACGGTTACAGCGAATTTAAAAATCAATAAAAAAGTTGCTTTTCATTTATCAGAAATTGTAAATGTTCCTTTAGTAATTGGATATTTAAAGCCAGTTGTTTTATTTCCATTGGCTTTAGTTAATCAGCTTGATAACGACCAGGTTGAAGCTATCTTAATTCACGAACTTTCTCATATCCGCAGGAATGACTTTCTGCTAAACCTAATTAAAACTGCTATTGAAACATTTCTTTTTTACAATCCATTTGTGTGGATGGCTGGGAAATTTATACATATAGAACGAGAACATGCCTGTGATGATTTAGTATTAAAGGCTACAGGAAAGCCCCTTAATTATGCTCATGCCTTATTAAAATTAGAATTATTGAAAGACAAAACCAGTCCGGCATATGCATTAGCAGCAACCGGAAAAACTCAAAACTTATATCAACGTATTAAACGAATAACCAATATGAAAACAAATTATTTAAATGCCAAACAGCAAATGGCCGCCTTAACTTTAGGTGTTGCATGCTTGTTTTCTATCGCATGGATAAATCCAGCTGAGAAGAAAACTAATGAAATCAAAATCGTTAGTAATCCTTTATCAAAGTTAAATTTAACGGAAGCTAATCGTCCGATAATATATTTGGACACGACTAAAAAACGAAAAATAAAAATTGTTACGATTGATGCGAATGGCAAAAAAACTGAATATAACTCGTTAAGAGATATGCCAGATAGTCTGCGGAAAGATTTTTATCAAGAAGAACTTTTTAACGGAAACAATGCATATCTATTTAAATCAGATTCTACATTTAAAACTCGCGATTCCCTATTTCAAGCCAAAATTTATAAAAGCTTTAATTCTCCCGCAGCGCAGTTAAAATGGAAAAGATACGGTGAAGATGTTGCAAAAGCATATTCATCTCCTGAAGCACAAGCAAAGTGGAAAAAATATGGTGAAGAAGTGGCAAAAGCTTATTCATCTCCAGAAGCGCAGGCAAAATGGAAAAAATTTGGCGAGGAAGTAGCCAAAGCTTATTCATCACCAGAAGCACAAGCAAAGTGGAAAAAATTTGGTGAAGATATAGCTAAAGAATATGGTTCGCCAGAAGCACAAGCAAAATGGAAGAAAATTGGAGAAGACATGGCCAAAGAATACTCATCTCCTGAAGCCATTGCGCAACTTACAAAAGTTAACGAAATTTTATCCGCCTTACCTAATATCGAAAATCTTGATGGTGATGTAAATCTCAGGATTAATGCTTCAAAAAACCTAGCAGGCTTAAAATCGGGTTACTCTCGGGTTAGGGCTGACTCAGTTTTTCAAGCTAGAAGGGATTTGAATTCGGTTAGAATGTTCGATATTGAAAGATCAAATAATTTAAGACAAACTGAAGAATATAAAAAGTTGAGACAAAAGTTTGATAAAGAGGTAAAAGAACTACAGGAAAAAATGGAAAGAAAGCAAAAAGCTGAAAGGAAAGAAAAACCTGAAAAAATGGAGAACTAAAAACCAACCAAATATATTTTAAAACGGCGAAGAATAATCTTCGCCGTTTTTGTTTTGTAACCAATGTTAAAATAAGTTTTTAGTATTTTTGCTTCAGTTATGCTACAAAAAATTTCCATTCGTAATTACGCATTAATCGATAGTTTAGATATCGAATTTGATAAGGGCTTAAATATAATCACTGGAGAAACTGGTGCAGGTAAATCTATTATATTAGGTGCACTTTCACTAATTTTAGGTCAAAGGGCCGAAAGTAAATATTTTTTCAATCAAGATAAAAAATGTGTTATAGAAGGAACCTTTTTATTAGTTGATGAAAATTTAAAAGTTCAGTTTGAAGAAGCCGACCTGGATTTTTTTAATGAGACTACTTTACGAAGAGAAATATCCATCGATGGTAAATCACGCTCTTTTATCAATGATACACCAGTAAATTTATCGCTGCTAAAGCAAATTGGAGAAAAACTAATCGATATTCATTCGCAGCATGCAACTCAAGAAATTAATGATGTTGATTTTCAACTTCTAATTGTAGATTCTCTTTCCAATCACTTTACATTGTTGTGTGATTATAGAAACGGTTTTAAAAAACTAAAATCAAATACAGCGCAACTAAAAAAATTAATTAGTGATGCAGCCGATGCCAGAAGCAAACAGGATTATGAACAATTTTTATTTAATGAATTAGAGCAAGCCAATTTAAAAGAACACGAGCAGGAAGAGCTGGAGCAAGAGTTAGAAAAACTTACGCATGCCGAAACCATAAAAAGAGCATTACTAACGGCTACCGGCTTGTTAACCGAAAGTGAGCCATCCGCTATTCAACTTTTGAAAGAAGCACAAATTCAGTTGCAATCAATAGAGAAATTCGATCCTGAAATCAACATTCTTTTTGAGCGGTTGCGTTCATCCATAATAGAAATTAAAGATATTGCTGATGAAACGGCGACTATCGAAGGAAACACATTGCATAGTTCAGAGAAATTAGATAGTATAAATCAACGATTAGATTCACTTTATTCGCTCCAACAAAAGCATCGTGTTGCGAATACTTCAGAATTGATTGCTTTAAAAAATCAACTGGAGGTAAATCTTAATCAGTTGCTTTCATCAGATGAAAATATTGAACAATTAAAGAAAGCAAACGAGCAGCTAAAGATTGAATTGACAAAGCAGGCAAATCAATTAAGTGCAAATAGAAAAAAAGCAATAAAATTAGTTGAGGAACAAACTACCAAAACATTACATCAGGTAGGTATGCCAAATGCAAAATTGGTATTATCGCAAACTGTGTTGACCGAACTTAATAAAGATGGTTTCGATGAAATTAACTTACTTTTTACCGCAAATGCTGGTCAGCCGCCGGCACCGGTAAATAAAGTTGCTTCAGGTGGTGAACTATCAAGGTTAATGTTATCTATTAAAGCTTTGTTGGCTAAACATACCTCACTCCCGACCATCATTTTTGATGAAATAGATACTGGAATTTCTGGCGAAACTGCGTTAAAAGTTGGCGAAGTAATTGCCGATTTAGGAGAAAACATGCAGGTAATTTCTATCACTCATTTGCCACAAATCGCTGCAAAAGGAAACTCCCATTACTTTGTTTATAAAAATGATGGCGATGGCAAAACCACAACCGGAATTCGTAAATTAAAACAAGAAGAACGTATTGCCACAATTGCAGAAATGCTGAGTGGCAAAAATCCAGGAGCATCGGCAATAGAGAATGCAAAAGAACTTTTAGGTTAGTTATGGATATTGCTAAATAGCAACATCTTTCTTTTATGAAAAAAATTATAATAATCGTAATTTCAATCGTAAATGCATTGAATATCTATGGTCAAAATCAAGCTCAGCAGGTTGTTGCAATAGACACGATAAATGTTCGAGGTAAAATAATTTCGTTAGACGGAAGCAAAATCTCAAACGTATTGATAAAGAGTAAAACTCCAAATCAACAATATTATAATAGCTATAATGTAGGCACTATAACTGATAGTGTGGGTAATTTTATTCTTGATGGCATAAAACCCACTGATACTTTATCTTTTAGAGCTTTAGGAGCAGAACATACTTTTGTTAATTATGGAAGTCGACAAATCCTAATAAGGATAAATCCAAAAATCAACGAAATAAATAATCAAGAAATTGCTGCTATCTACGCTAAGCGTGTAAAAAAGAAAAAACTAACCAAATTTACTTTGATTAAGGATGATGTAGATTGCTACTATCCTGCACCTACACAAAGTGCAACATTTCCAGGTGGTATTACTAAATTTACAAAATTTATAAATGGTAACCTAGACTATCCATTGGCTGCTGTAAAAAATAACATTGAAGGAATGGTGAGTGTAGAATTTGATATTGAAAGGGATGGGTCTATATCAAACCCAAGAATTATCAATACCATTGGTTATGGTTGTAGCGAAGCTGCCGTGAAAGTTATATCAAAATCGCCACGATGGATTCCTGAAATCGCAAATGGCAAACCAATCAAATCTATTTATAAGGTCGATATTGCATTTAAACTGCAAGACTAATTAACCAATAACTAACAAATTAGTTTATATTTGTTAGTATGAAAAGAACACTACTCATAATCTTTCTGGTATTTATTTGCACTTCTGTATTCTCACAGCAAAGTTTTAATTTATCTGGAATTGTAAAAGATAAACGCGGAGATGGCTTGCCGGGTGCTGGTGTTTACGTAAGCGGCTATAAAATTGCAACTGTTACAGATAATAATGGTCGCTACAGTTTAAAATTAAAGCCAGGGAATTATGATATTCTGATTCAAATTATTGGTTATAAAGCTTTAAATAAAAACATAATTGTAGATGATAAGGCGATTACTTTAGATGCTTTGCTTGAAGAAGACGCCGTTCAACTTAATGAAGTAACGATAAAACCAGATCCAAACCGAGAAGGCTATATAAGAATGTTTTTCGATTTCTTCGTCGGCACTACTCCTAATGCGGCTCAATGCAAAATTATTAACCCAAATGTTTTAATTATAGATTACAGTACCGATGATTCTAAACTCACCGTTAAAACCAATCAATTCCTCATTATAGAAAACCAGGCTTTGGGTTACAGGATTAAGTACATGCTTAATAATTTTGAGTTTGATAATAAAAGCCGCATTATATATTATGAGGGCTATCCATATTATGAAGATTTAAAAGGTTCTAAAGGAAAAATTAAACGATGGGCAACCAAAAGAGCCGAAGCTTACAGCGGCTCTACTCAACATTTTTTTAGCAGTTTATATGCTGGAAAATCGAAAGAAGAAGGTTTTATTATGAACAAACTAATAAAGCAAGTTGATAAAACCCGACCTGCCGATAGCGTTATTAAATCTAATATACAAAGATTAACATCGGCTAAATTAAGTTCTACCGGTGCCATTAAAATAACAAATGGCGATTCATTAAGTTATTGGATTAATCAGAAGAATAAACCAAAAGAAATTTCAATTTTAAACCAACAAGAGCTATTGCCAGATACGCTAGTAAAGGTTTATAATGAAAGTATCAAAAGCATAAACTTTACCGATATTTTATATGTAATTTATACTAAAGAAAAAGAAGCCGCCAGCTATGCCAATCGAATAGGTTTATCCATATCAAGACCGCTAAAAATGAACGATTATCAAATTTCACTTATAAACTTATTGGTTGCTCCGGTATATTTTTATCAAAATGGTGGCACTTATAATCCACGATCTATGCTTTTTCAGGGCTATTGGAGTTGGGAAAAGATTGCAGATAGTGTTCCTTTAGATTACGTAGTACCCAAAGTAAACCCATCAAAGTGATTGATAAATCAAATGTTAAAAATGTTAAAATCATTTATAAATTTTAATATTTATTATTCCATTTGGTTACATTCGCTCTCATGATCAAAAGCATCCTTTTATCTCTGCTATTTTTTTGTTGTGGACTTAGCGCTTTTAGTCAGAACACTTTTTCGATAAGTGGAAAAGTGCGTGATAAACAAGGCGGCCTTCCCGGAGCAGGAATTTATTTAAGTGGTTATAAAATTGCTACAGTTGCAGATAACAATGGTAATTTCAACATCCCAAATTTAAAGCCCGGCAGTTACGATTTGCTTGTACAAATGGTTGGATATTTACCATTTTCTAAAGGAGTAATCATTGCAGATAAATCAGTTCAGGTAGATTTATTATTAAAAGAAAATACTGTTCAGCTTAATGAAGTAACCATCCGAGCCGACCCAAACCGAGCTAAATACATTAAACAGTTTACAGAATATTTTATTGGGATAACACCAAATTCTAAACAGTGTAAAATTTTAAATCCGCAGGTATTAAATGTAGATTTTGATGTAACCAAAAGTTTGCTTACGGTTAAAACGACTGAATTTTTAATTGTAGAGAATAAGGCTTTGGGTTACAGATTGAAATATATGCTGGATTATTTTGAGTACAATAGCCGCACCCGAATTATTTATTTTTCTGGCCACCCTTTTTTCGAAGAATTAAAAGCATCGGCAGCAAAAAAGAAAAAATATATTGAAGCCCGAGAAATTGCCTATTATGGTTCATCGCAACATTTCTTCAGGTCGCTTTATGAAGGCAGAACTAAAGAAGAAGGATTCTTGATTAATAAGATAATTAAAACCCCCAATCCGAACCGATCTCCGGAAAATGTAATCAACGAAAATTTATCAAAAATAAGAACGCTAGCCGAAAAAACCGGAATTAGAAAAGTAGCAGGAAAGGTTGATGTTGGACTTCTTGAATTTTGGACGAAGCAAAAAGAAATGCCACGATTTATTGATAAATTTAGCAGAGCTGATGTAATTCCTGATACACTTGTTCATGATTACAATGATAACTTAAAGTGGATAAATTATACCGATGCACTTTGTGTACAATATACTAAGGAAAAAGAATCTTTAGCATATTCTAATACTGGCTTTTGGGTTTTCCGTCCGTTGGATGTTCCAGAATATGAAATTTCTGTTGTAAACCACACCACTCAAAACCCGGTTCGATTTTATGCAAATGGCGGAATTTACGATTCTCGTTCGATGCTGTATGAAGGATATTGGGCATATGAAAAAATCGGAGATATGGTTCCCATGGACTATATCCCTTTAGCTCGACAGTAAATTCTTTTAAACATTTTATCAACAACCAATCTATTTACTAAAAATATTAGTAATTTAGATTATGGTTAATGAGGAAGAAAATCAGTATTTTAAAGGTAGAGGCGCTCAGGTTAACCCACATAATAAGTTTATAAAAAACAGTTATGTGAAAGAGCATGATGAAGGGATTGATGATTGGGAAGAAAACGACCAAAAAACAACTTTTCTTCTAGAAAATTCGAAAACCATTGTTAATAAAGTTGATAGTCCGGATGTTGGTATGGCTTATTCGCTCAATCCATATCAAGGCTGCGAACATGGTTGCACATATTGCTATGCCAGAAATGCGCATCAATATTGGGGTTATAGCGCAGGTTTAGATTTCGAACGAAAAATAATTGTAAAAAAGGATGCTCCTGCCCTTTTTAAAAAGTTCCTGGAGAAAAAAGGTTGGGATGCCTCAACAATCTCACTTTCTGGCAATACAGATTGTTATCAGCCTGCTGAAAGAAAATTTAAACTAACCCGACAACTTTTGGAAATTGCGTTGGAGTACCGACAACCTATCGGGATGATCACTAAAAATTCATTAATTCTACGTGATATTGATGTACTGCAAGAAATGGCAAAGCTGAATCTGATTATGGTTTATTCTTCAATTAATAGTTTAAATAATAAACTGCGTTTAGCAATGGAACCTAGAACAGCAACGGCCAATCAAAGATTAAAAGTTGTAGAACAATTGAGCAAAGCAGGCATACCAATGGGTGTGATGGTTGCTCCATTAATACCTGGTTTAAGCGACCATGAAATTCCCGCGATTTTAAAAGCGGTTGCAAATGCCGGTGCCATTAAAGCTGGTTATACAATTGTAAGGCTTAATGGTGCGATAGGACAAATTTTTGAAGATTGGTTACGAAAAAACTTTCCCGATAGGTTTGATAAAGTTTGGCACATGATACAAAGTTGCCATGGCGGAAATGTTAGCGATAGCAGGTTTGGCGATAGAATGCGTGGCGATGGGAAAATTGCAGAAATGATAAAGAATAACTTTAAACTCCATTGTCGACTAAACGGACTTAACCAAAATGAAATTATTTTAAACCACAGTCTTTTTAAAATTCCTAGCGAGCAGATGACTTTATTTTAACCTCTTTACAAATAAATATTAAATTTGCCGCTATGTTAAATATGAATATCGCTTACGTTACCTATCAGGATAAAGGTGCTTATGATTCAACTACTGTTGAAAGTGAAGATGATCAATTACTAGATTTTTTGAAATCAAAAGGTTTAACTATTGAAAAAGTAATCTGGAATGATCCATCCGTAAATTGGGATAATTATCAATTGGCAATACTAAAATCTCCATGGGATTATTTTGATTTTATCAATGATTTTTATCAATGGCTCGAAGTTTTGGAAGCTAAAAACATACGTTTATTAAATCCTACTGATGTTGTAAAATGGAATGCTGATAAACATTATTTATTAGAAATAGAGGCCGCTGGCTTAAAAGTTACACCTAGCGTGTTTTTAAACAGAAGCCAGCAAACAAATCTAAATAGTTATTTTAAGCAATTTAACACAGATAAACTTATTGTAAAACCATGCATTAGCGGTGGTTCTAAAAACACTTTTAAGGTTACAAGTGATACCGTTGAGGATATAACAGAAAAACTAAAATTGCTGTTACTCGACGAAGAATTTATAGTGCAGCCGTTCTTAAACGAGATTACCGATAGCGGCGAGTGGTCGTTGATATTTTTTAATGGAAAATTTAGCCATGCATTGCTTAAAAAAGCAAAGTCTGGTGATTTTAGGGTTCAGCATGCTTATGGAGGAACGATTTATCCTCAAGAACCAACAGAAAAATTATTAGCTGAGGCACAAAGCTATGTAGATTTATTTGCAAAAAATTGTTTGTATGCTCGTGTTGATGGCGCAGTAATTAACAACGAATTTGTATTAATGGAACTTGAACTTATTGAACCATTTCTTTTTCTAAATACAAATCCTTCGAATTATGAGCATTATTACGCCGCTTTGCTGGAACTGGTGTAGGACGCTTACTTGATAATTTATAGACGTATAGAAATTTAATTAATTATTTAGCTGCGAATTCCTGTGTCCAATACCGACCATCTTTTGCAACAGCCATTTCTTTAAAATTAGCATTCATAATATTTTTGCAGTGACCTTCACTAGTAATCCAAGCATCAAAAACAGCTTGCTCATTAGGTTGCCCCGCAGCAATATTTTCTCCGTAAGTTGTCCATTGGTAGCCAGCAGCAGTAATTCTCATGCCTGCATTTTTCCCATCTAATGATGTATGACTAAAGTAATTATTGGCATTCATATCTTTGCTGTGCGCTAGGGCTGCAGCAGCCAAAAGATTATTCCAGGCTAGTGGAGCAACGGCTGGCATAATTGATGAACCACAATTACATCCGGCTTTGCGTACATCATTCACTAATTTTAGAAATAAGTCGTTATTTAAATTCGTATTAACCACCAAGCCGGTATTTAAGGGTTTTTCATTATTAGTTGTAACTGATAAATCATTCTTTTTGCAAGAAGTGACAGATATGACAAGAAATAATAAAATCAAAGATGCAAATTTCATTTAATAGGGATGTGTAAGGAAAACACAAAGAAAGAAAATTTAATTCAGCATATCAATGAAATAGTAAGTTGATGACCGGAGTTCGATTCTTAAACTTGATATGTTTGCTGTTTTGTAGCCGTATTGCTTATACGACACGTCTTGCTGAATTTATTTCAGCATCTTTCCTGCTATAATGACCCTGAAATAAATTCAGGGTGACGTTAGCTTAAAAAATCAGCTTATTAATAATGTTAAAGAAAATTAATAATCAAATTCAGGTTGCTATATTAACTTTATGAATAATAGGGCATAAAAAAACTCCCGATTTTCATCGGGAGTTTATATTATTTATTTGAAGAATCTTCTTCTTTTGGTTCTTCCTTTTTCTTCTCACCTTTTTTGTGAACGATTGAAATCACCTCTGTCGTTTTATCATAATCAATTTCTAAAACATCACCTTCAGCTAATTCACCTTTCAATATTTCTTCGGCAATTGGGTCCTCAAGATATTTCTGAATTGCTCTTTTTAACGGTCGTGCACCAAAATTACTATCAAAACCCTTATCAGCAATATATTCTTTTGCGTTTTCGGTTAAAATAATTTCGTAACCTAAAGTATGAACTCTTCCAAATAAAGCTTTCAATTCGATATCAATGATTCTGAAAATTTCATCTTTACCTAAGCTGTTAAATACTACAACGTCATCTACACGGTTCAAAAATTCTGGAGCAAAAGCACGTTTCAACGCACTTTCTATTACGCCACGACTGTGAGAATCTGCCTGATTTGTTTTAGCTGTAGTTGAGAAACCAACACCTTGACCAAAATCTTTTAACTGACGGGCACCGATGTTAGATGTCATGATGATGATTGTATTTCTAAAATCAACCTTACGACCTAAACTATCTGTTAACTGACCTTCATCTAATACCTGCAACAAAATATTAAATACATCAGGGTGAGCTTTTTCAATCTCATCTAATAGAATAACTGCATAAGGTTTTCTTCTAACTTTTTCTGTTAATTGTCCACCTTCTTCGTAACCTACATAACCCGGAGGCGCTCCTACCAAACGTGATACCGCAAATTTCTCCATGTATTCACTCATGTCTATTTGAATTAGCGAATCATCACTATCAAACATAAAACGAGCTAATTCTTTTGCCAATTCTGTTTTACCAACACCAGTCGGACCTAAGAAAATAAATGAACCAATTGGCTTTTTAGGATCTTTTAATCCGGCTCTTGTACGTTGAATGGCTTTGGTTAATTTCTTAATTGCATCATCCTGACCAATAATTTTTTCGGCCACCTTATCGTACATGTTCAATAATTTAATGCTATCTGTTTGGCCAACACGTTGAACAGGAATTCCTGTCATCATGGCAACCACTTCGGCAACATTATCTTCTGAAACTTCGTAGCGCTTAGTTTTAGTTTCTGCTTCCCACTCCGCTTTAGCTTTATCTAATTCTTCAATTAAATTCTTCTCGGTGTCGCGAAGTTTTGCAGCTTCTTCATATTTCTGGCTACGAACAACTTTGTTTTTCTCTAACTTAATGTCTTCGATTTTCGCTTCGATATCAATAATGTTTTGAGGAACGTGGATGTTAGTCAAATGCACTCTAGAACCAGCTTCATCCAAAGCATCAATGGCTTTATCTGGCAAGAAACGGTCTGAAATGTATCGTGATGTTAAAGTAACACAAGCTAGAATCGCTTCATCGGTATACGTTACACCATGATGCTCTTCATACTTATCTTTAATTCTGGTTAAAATCTCAACAGTTTCATCCGGTGTAGCTGGCTCAACCATTACTTTTTGGAAACGACGATCTAATGCACCATCTTTCTCAATATATTGGCGATATTCATCTAGAGTTGTAGCACCAATACATTGAATTTCTCCCCTTGCCAAAGCAGGTTTAAACATATTTGATGCATCTAATGAACCCGATGCGCCACCAGCACCAACTATGGTATGAATCTCATCAATAAATAAAATTACATCGGTAGATTTTTCAAGCTCGTTCATCACGGCTTTCATACGCTCTTCAAACTGACCACGGTATTTTGTTCCAGCAACTAACGAAGCTAAATCTAAAGTAACTACGCGTTTGCCAAACAATACGCGAGACACTTTGCGCTGAACAATACGTAAAGCTAAACCTTCCGCAATCGCCGATTTACCAACGCCTGGCTCACCGATTAAAATTGGGTTGTTCTTTTTTCTACGAGATAAAATTTGCGAAACACGCTCAATTTCTTTCTCACGACCAACGATTGGGTCTAAACGACCTTCTTCAGCGGCTTTTGTTAAATCGCGACCAAAGTTATCCAATACAGGGGTTTTCGATTTTATATCAGAAACCTTTTTTGGAGTACTAAAGCTTTCCTCCTCACGATAATCATCATCGCCGCCCGTAGATGCGCTATTTGAGATATCATCTCTAAAACCATTTTTATTCACTTCTACCTCCTGTTTAAAAACATCGTAAGTAACGCCGTATTGCAATAAAATTTGCGAAGCAATGTTATCATCATCTCTCAAAACCGATAACAATAAATGTTCCGTTCCAATTAAATCGCTCTTAAATATCTTGGCTTCTAAATAAGTAATTTTTAAAACTTTTTCGGCCTGTTTAGTTAATGGTATGTTACCTAAATTAACCGTCACACTTGAAGTACCGCGAACAGCATCTTCAATAGAACGGCGTAATTTACCGGTATCAACTCCTAACGATCGTAAAATTTTTATAGCCATGCCATCGCCTTCGCGTATGAGGCCCAATAATAAATGCTCGGTCCCGATGTAATCATGCCCTAAGCGCAGCGCTTCCTCTCTACTAAAAGAGATTACATCCTTAACCTGTGGTGAAAATTTTGCTTCCATAATTCCTTTCTTAACGGCTCGCCTCTAAACTATAAAATAAATTATAAAAAGTGACTGTACCATTTTCTTTATTTTATCAACAACTGCGCCATCTGAGCAAATAAACCGCCTGCTGAAAGTTTAATAAAAGATAATTTAACATGCGATTAAAGGCCAAATAATCAATAATTACACTATATCTATCTACGTAATAACTGTTTTACAGGTTTTAGAAAGACATTGATTTAGCTCAAAGCCTTCCAGTTTTTTTATGTCGGTTTTTTGTAAGGATTTTTTTAGTGTAGAAAACTGACAGTATGTTGCTTTTTGATTAAGCAATTTACAAGTTTTGACAGATAAATAAAAGTTACCTGACACCAATTAATAAACAAATTGTTAATTGTATATTAATAACTGATAAATATTCCTATTAAGTGTAGCATTTGTAATTTTCTGTAGTTTGTGAAAAGCAGTTATCGTACAACTATCATGTGTTAGTCCCGCTAAACATTACAAGCCAAACAGAAAAAGTTTGGGCTTTTCATTTAAATCGGGTTTAGATTAATGTTAATGGTTAGCTGCTAAAATTGAAGATTTCAATGCAGCAGTTTCATTTAAATTAATTTGAAATTTCACGTAGTAATCATAGAACAAAATCTATTCACGATTACTTTTCGTAGATAATGGAAAATCTGATAAAATTTAATCTTGAACATGGCATCTTTTTCTCAAAGATTCTTTATTGTGTTAATTCTGCTAATCGTTTTTACGAGTAGAATTGTAGTTTATACGATGCCATTAAAAAGTGTTTCAAAAGAAATCTTTAAAACGGAATCAGACGGTAAATCTGAACCAGTAGAAAAAGAAAATCCTATAGTAGAAAAAATAAAATTTGCAGATTTCCTGATACCTGGGTTTTCTACATTTGAATTTAAGGAAAATGCAAATTCAAAAAGCTATCAGCGTTCTGCAAATGCTGAACTTACGTATTGTCATCTCCAAATACCAGAGCAACCGCCGAAGTAAGCGATCTGCTTACACAATAAATAATATTCTTTAATTAAATCCTTACCATAATCATGATAAAAACTAAACATTTTATCGTAGCGGCACTATTTGCTGTTATGACACCTATTTTATTCTCCGCTTGTAAAAAAGATAGAGGATATGAGCAAGAAACTTTAACACCTGGTCCAGATGTAAACTTTTATGCCTTAACATCCGACAGCAAATTGTTGTTAATTAATGCTAAGAATCCATCAAACATCACTTCAACAATTTCGATTACTGGCTTACAAACCGGCGAAACTATATTAGGTATAGATTTCCGCCCTTCAACCGGACAATTATATGGTGTTGGAAGTACCAGTCGGTTATATGTAATCGACCAGAAAACCGGTATAGCAAGGTCAATTTCTGCTACACCATTCACGCCAGCTTTAAGCGGTACATCAGTTGGATTTGATTTTAATCCTACGGTTGACAGAATTCGTTTGGTGACTAATTTAGGTCAAAATTTACGTCTTAACCCTGAAACTGGAACAGTAGCAGCTATTGATGGAACAATTAATGGCGTTACCAATGCGAAAGTTTCATCAGTTGCTTATACGCAAAATAGAGCTGGTGCAGCAACAACAGTACTTTTTGATATCGACCCTGCAACTGATAAATTGCACAAACAAGATCCACCAAATGACGGAAAATTAGTAGAAGTTGGCGCTTTAGGATTCGATGTTGATGAGGTTGGTGGTTTTGACATCAATCCAGATGGCACTGCAGCACTGGCAGCATTGACAACAGGTGGTGTATCTGCACTATATTCTGTTGATGTTAATTCTGGCAAAGCATCAAAAATTGGAAATTTAGGTTCTCAAATAACAGGATTAGCCATTCCTACTGAGCCGGTTGCTTACGCCGTTTCTAACAATAACGAATTGTTAATTTTTAACCCTCTATCTGCATCTCCGACACCAATTGTTAAAGCAATTACAGGTACGCAAACTGGAGAAAACATTTTAGGCATTGATATGCGACCATTAAACGGTCAACTTTTTGCCTTAGGAAGTTCAAGTAGAATTTATGCTATAAATGCTTCATCGGGTGTTGCAACAGCTGTTGGTACAGCTCCATTATCAACCTTAATTACTGGCACATCTGTTGGTTTTGATTTCAACCCAACGGTTGATAGAATTAGAATTGTAACCAATACAGGGCAAAACTTTCGTATAAATCCTGCTGATGGAACATTAACTGTTGATGGTGCGATATCATTAACAACTGCATCAATTTCAGGAGCTGCATATACAAATAACTTCGCTGGCGCCACAACAACGGTTCTTTTCGATATAGATTCTCAAGGTGATAGATTGTATAGACAAGACCCACCAAATAATGGAACATTAGTAGATGTTGGTGCACTTGGCGTTAATGTAGAAACAAATAATGGTTTTGATATCGGCGGTACCAGCGGAATAGCCTATGGCATATTTACCGTAGCTGGAACGCAAAAAATTTACAGTATTAACTTAACAACTGGTGTAGCAACTGCTGGAGCAACCATAACTGCTCCGGTAAGAGGTTTTACTTTGGGTTTAGGCTTCTAAATTTTAATTTGGATAACTTTACATTTAAACAAAAAAATTATGCCTTTTGTGGATAAACCGCAAAAGGCATATTTTTTCTCAATTTTTTTTGATTTGTCTTGAATCTGTTGTTTCCTAATAAGGAAATTTTGTACATTTGACAAAACGCTCGAATGAAGCCAAAATTTATTGTAGAATTATTACCTGAAGCGGTCGACTTTTTGGAAAATCTAGATGAAAAAACAAGAGATAAGATTTTTTACAACATCAAAAAGGCTCAGATAATAAATGACAATGAACTTTTTAAAAAATTAAATGATTTTATTTGGGAATTCCGTACCATTTATAATGGCAAATCTTACAGACTTTTTTCTTTTTGGGATAAAATTAATGGAGAAGATATATTAGTGATTGCTACACACGGCATTATCAAAAAGACTCAGAAAACTCCATCAAAAGAAATTATCAAGGCAGAACAAATAAGAAATCAATACCTTCAAAACAAATATAAATAGCTATGAAAAATATGTTAAAAACCGTTTCACTTGACACCATGATTGATAAGCATATTGGCCAACCTGGAACAGAGAAACGAGATGCCTTTGAAAATGAATTAAGAATTGATTTATTAGGCAATGCGATAAAAATTGCTAGACAAGAACAAAATTTAACACAACAACAATTAGGAGAACTCGTTGGTGTACAGAAGGCTCAAATATCAAAGATTGAAAACAGTGTGAAAAATGCGAGATTTGAGACGATATTAAAGGTGTTTGATGCTTTAGGTGCAAAAGTAAATTTTAATATAGAGCTTAATCATAAAAACTTACTTTTTGGAAAGTAGTACTGTGCATAATATCAAGTTTAAATACGTTAATTTACTTTCTGCCCATTAACTAACAATGGGTTACACAATCACCCGCTCCTGCCGTTTTCTTGTTATTGTGGCACCTGCACTTGCGATGATGACCAGGACTACTGCAATCCATTCGTAAAAAGAGAGGTATTCGTTTAAAAAAATTAATCCTGAAAGTGCACCCGCAGCAGGCTCTAAACTCATTAAAATACTGAAAGTTTTAGCAGGCATTTTTTTTAGTGCTTTCATTTCCAAAGTAAATGGAATGGCGCTAGAAAGTAAAGCCAATGCTAACCCAGCCATAAAAATCTTTGGTGTAATATTCACCAAAATTCCATCTGCAAGAGCAAAAGGAATAATTACTGCAGATGCGAACATCATACCAATGGTCACTGCTTTACCTCCATCCATTATTTTGGAAATTCGACCACCTAAAACAATATATGCAGCCCAAAAAATGCCTGCAACTAAAGCCAATATCACACCAATTAAATCTACCCCGTTGCTCTTCCATGGAGCTATAAAAGCAATTCCAATAGCCGCTAAAACAACCCACAAAAAATCTAAAGCTTTTTTAGAGCCCGATATTGCCAATACCAAAGGACCGATGAATTCTAAAGTTACGCCCAAACCTAAAGGAATTCTTTCTATAGCTTTATAGAAAATTAAATTCATTAAGCCCAATGTTATCCCATAAAGAGAAACCGTTTTCCACTGTTGAGGCGTTAAATTTTTTAAGCTTGGCCTGTTGAATAAGATTAGAATTATTGCTGATAATACGATTCTTAACGAAGAAGTTGCTGCAGCACCTATAACCGGAAAAATTCCTTTTGCAATAGCTGCGCCACCTTGAACGCTAACAATGGATAATATTACAGCAGGAACGGGCGGTATTAAGATGCTTTTGTTATTCTTCATTTACCAATTTTTGGCAAAATTAGTTCTTTTATTCAGCCGAAACTTTTTTACTCCTCACTAAATTTTTATTGGTCTGATATTTTGGCTTTTAAAATTCCTGCGGCTTGAGTATAGCCTCCTTCAGAACCATCGACAAAATGGATATGCTCATTTACTAAATCGCGTACATAGCATGACATGGTAGAATTCGGACTAACATATAACCCATAAACAATAGACCTTTGAGCTTCCAACTTATCAAGGTATTTTACCAATCTCAATCTTTGTTGCTCGTTTCCCGATATCACAGTATTAATTTTTCCATCAAGCACCAATGTATCAGACATTTCTACCAATCTATTTAGGTAGTTTTTACCACTTTCTGTTCTAAAGTAAATGTATCCGTACAAATTGATTACCCAGGTTTTCATCAATTCGAAGATTTTAACTTCTCCGATCCGCGTCCGCATTTCTCTACTCAACCTGTTAAAGGTGGTATTGAACCGAAGTTTATCTACCGATATAGGTTGTCTCTTTTTGGGTTCACCATAAATTATATCTAGTTGATTAACTATCGCACTAAAAATTTTGGGTTGCTCTTCACTCTTATTTATCACAACCAATAAAGTTACTACTTCGTTGCTATGCTGAGGCGGATCAATTTTATCCCATCTGCATTGCATTCCGTTTAAATCTAAAATCTCATCTTGCTGATGTATTGGTGCCAATAAATAATCTTCGGCTTTAATTAATTTTTCTGCATAACTCAATCCATCACCTAAAATAACAGGAATGGAAAAAAACTCTGATACATGAAATTTACTAATGCGAATTTGAAAACCTGCATTATAGATTTGTGTTACAGGAACGGTACCAACACGTAAATTTAAGTTAAAATTGGTAAGGGTATTTTCTTTAAAAATAGATAGCTTTTTTAATGCAGCATCCAAAATGGAAGACGGAACCAGAAAGGTTGCTCCATCTCCGCCGAAAAAGAAAGGTATAGTTATCCCAGAGCTGTAGGCTAAATTTAAAACGGCAACAATGCTTCCCGTAGCTATAAGATTTACATTTTCGTTAAAACCTTCCAAAACAGCTTTCGTAGATCCTTTAATGTCTGTAATGATTACATGCCAATCGTCGGGAATTTGCTTAAAAAGTTCGGTTTGAACAAACAGCTTACTTAACTTTATATGTTGGGCGGGTAAATTGCTGTAAAAAACATCGGATGATTGAATCATTTATAAAAAAATTTACTTTATAAAAGTAACATATTTGAGTTGAAGGTTGTTTACAGCTGCAATGAATTTAGAAATAAGTTGTAATGAAATATTTTAACGCCAAATTGAATACTTATATTTGATTATAAAAATTATCTGTTATGCTTGTATTCGCAGTTCCACTTTATTTTATTGCTTTTATTGGTTGGTTAATTTATGCAGGTTTGATTAAGAAAAATCTTAAAGAAAATATGCCTATGGTGTATTTTGGTTCTGTATTTAGTGTAATCTGGCTGGTTATTTTATACGTTTCGATTTAGGTTAAGTAAAAGTAATTTAAGGCGAAAACCCTTTCATATATCTTTGTTCACACCTTCCAATTTATTAACAA
>NZ_RBEE01000033.1 GCF_003725795.1 Pedobacter jejuensis
CGCTTCCAGGCAACGGTTATACCAACACTTCCGGCAGGCACAACACAGATTAAAAACGTTGCCTCGGTTGTAGATCCAATTGATCCGAATAACCCTGAGTTACCGGAAGTTGTGGTGCCAACGGAAGGCAAGATTACTTCAACGAAAACAATTGTTGGTAACCCATCGAGCGTAAAACCGAGTGATGTACTTACTTACAATATTACCTTAACGAACAGTTTTGGCACTGCAAAAACAGGTGTAACGGTAAGTGACGCTGTTCCTTCAACCTTGACCAATATCATAGGAATTAGCAATGGTGGAACATTAACAAATGGTACAATTAACTGGTCGGCTTTGACAGTTCCTGCAAATGGAACACTCGTATTGAGTTTTACCGCCACGGTTATACCAACACTTCCAGCAGGCACAACACAGATTAAAAACGTTGCTTCGGTTGTAGATCCAATTGATCCGAACAACCCTGAGTTACCGGAAGTTGTGGTACCAACGGAAGGCAAGATTACTTCAACGAAAACAATTGTTGGTAACCCATCGAGCGTAAAACCAAATGATGTACTTACTTATAATATTATTTTAACAAATAACTTTGGCACGGCAAAAACAGGCGTAACGGCAAGTGATGTTGTTCCTGCAACCTTGACCAATATCACGGGAATTAGCAACGGTGGAACATTAACAAATGGTACAATTAACTGGTCAGCTTTGACTGTACCTGCAAATGGCAGCTTAACCTTGAGCTTCCAGGCAACGGTTATACCAACACTTCCAGCAGGCACAACACAGATTAAAAACGTTGCTTCGGTTGTAGATCCAATTGATCCGAATAACCCTGAGTTACCGGAAGTTGTGGTGCCAACGGAAGGCAAGATTACTTCAACGAAAACAATTGTTGGTAACCCATCGAGCGTAAAACCGAATGATGTACTTACTTACAATATTACTTTAACGAATAACTTTGGCACTGCAAAAACAGGTGTAACGGCAAGTGACGCTGTTCCAACTACGCTAACAAACATCAACTCAATTAGCAATGGAGGAACCTTAACAGGCAATACAATTAACTGGTCTGCTTTGACAGTTCCTGCAAACGGCAGCTTAACCTTAAGCTTCCAGGCAACGGTTATACCAACACTTCCGGCAGGCACAACACAGATTAAAAACGTTGCTTCGGTTGTAGATCCAATTGATCCGAACAACCCTCAAAACCCATCAGTAGAGGTGCCAACGGAAGGGAAGATTACAGCTACTAAAACAATTGTTGGTAACCCATCGAGCGTAAAACCGAATGATGTACTGACTTACAATATTACCTTAACAAATAACTTTGGAAA
>NZ_RBEE01000034.1 GCF_003725795.1 Pedobacter jejuensis
ACAAATACAAGGGAAGGAAAGGTATGATATAATTGGTGAGAAAACAATAGCAGATGCGGTTCTTGATCGTATCGTTCATCACTCAATAAGAGTTGAATTATTTGGTGAATCTATGAGAAGGAGAAACTCTAAGATTGAAAACGTATTTTTGTAAAATAACAGTTGTTAAACAGGACTTAAAAGATCGATTCTAAAAAGCCTTTTTCCACAACAACTTCTGCTTTTTTCAAGCAACAACTCTGGGGGTCAATTTAAAATTGGCGAAAGGGGGTCAAATTTATTGGTATATGCACTTATACACTGATCCATAAAAATGCCAGACTTTCAAAAGCTGAGCAAGACTTAATCCTGAACTGGATAGAAGAAACGAAAGGCAGTCTTTCAAAAAATTAATAGAGATGAAAAAATTAATAGTATATATTTTACTGATGGGTTTGTACGGGTTCGCATCTGCGCACGATGGACACACCATATCATTGCAGCAAAAGCAACAGCCGGTAGTCTATACCTGCCCTATGCACCCTGAAATTCAGAGCAAGACACCAGGCAATTGCCCAAAATGCGGCATGAAGCTGGTTATTCAGAAGAAAAAAAGCGTTCCGGCCAAAAAGGCGGTACCAAGTAAAAAAACTCAGCCTGCAAAAAAAGGCGGCATGGGTGATATGAAAATGTCGCAGCAAAAGGCGGCTGTTGAAACGCCTTCTTCAGGTGAAACCTATACTTGTCCCATGCATCCGGAAGTTCATGCTTCCAAACCCGGTAATTGCCCTAAATGTGGAATGAAACTGGTAAAGGAGGCCCCCAAAACAACTCCCGATAAGCACAATGGAATGGGTATGCCTATGAAAGAAGGTGCTAAAAAGCCGGGAAGTATGGAGGATATGAAAGGAATGCAAATGGGGGATGGTAATGCCACAATGGAGAATATAAAAAAGGCAAAGGCGAAATTAGGCCGGGTAGAAACCATTTCAAGTAATACACCTCCTCGCACCGTACGTTACGATTTATATGTTGCCGATACTACAGTAACTTTTGGAAAAAAATCTAAAAGGGCAATCGCAGTTAACGGTCGAATTCCGATGCCTACACTCACCTTTACAGAAGGAGATACGGCACTAATCTATGTGCACAATAACCTGGACGAAGAAACATCCCTTCACTGGCATGGTTTGTTTCTGCCTAATAAGATGGATGGCGTACCGTTTTTAACCCAGATGCCAATTATGCCCCATAGCACTTACATTTATAAATTTCCGATTGTCCAGCACGGTACCCACTGGTACCATAGCCATAGTATGCTGCAGGAACAAATTGGTATGTATGGCGCTTTTATCATGAATAAAAGAAAGGAATGGGACATTCCAACCATTCCGGTTGTGCTTAGTGAGTGGACAGATATGAAACCAGAAGAAGTTCATCGCAGTCTTAAGAATGCTACAGACTGGTTTGCAATTCAAAAAGGAACTACACAGAGTTATGGTGAGGCGATAAAAACCGGGCATTTCAAGACCAAGGTAAATAATGAATGGAAGCGAATGACGGCCATGGATGTCAGTGATGTCTATTATGATGCATTTCTAATCAATGGTAAAAACCAAAACGAACAGCCGCAGTTCAAGGCAGGGGACAAGGTTAGGCTGCGCATTGCAAATGGCGGAGCTTCTGATTACTTCTGGCTAAACTATTCTGGAGGAAAGATCACTGTTGTGGCTACTGACGGAAATGATGTGGAGCCGGTCGAAGTGGACAGGTTAATCATTGCCACTTCTGAAACTTATGATGTCGTGGTAACGATCCCTGAAAACAAGAAATACGAGTTTTTAGTCACCCCGGAAGATCGTACGAAATCGGCATCCCTGTGGCTTGGAAGTGGGGAAAAGGTTTTTGCTCAGAAACTTGATAGGCCAAAATATTTTGCCGGAATGAAGATGATGAACGAAATGATGGACATGCAGGGCAATATGATTGAAATGGAAGGCATGAAAATGCAGAACCAAATCATGGACATGAATACAGTCATGTATCCAGAAATAACCGGCAGGGAAAATCCGAAGGCAAAGAATAAAAAGACAAATGCCCCCGGCATGCAGATGCCAGATAATAAAAGCATGGCGGGAATGAATATGGCTGATGGCAATCCCGATATGGTAACCCTGAATTACAATATGCTCCGTGGTCCGAAGAAAACAACGCTACCCAAAGGGCCATGGAAAGAATTAAAATTTGATCTGACCGGAAACATGAACCGCTATGTGTGGACTTTAGATAATAAAACCGTTTCAGAAAGTGTTAAGATCCTGATTAAAAAAGGGGAAAACGTACGCATCATCATGTTCAACAACAGCATGATGCGTCACCCTATGCACCTGCACGGCCACGATTTCAGGGTAGTTAACGCACAGGGCGAAAATGCGCCCATGAAAAATGTTCTTGACATCATGCCAATGGAAAGAGATACGATAGAGTTTGCAGCCAGTGAAAATGGAGGAGACTGGTTTTTCCACTGCCATATCCTTTATCATATGATGAGTGGTATGGGAAGGGTCTTTAGTTATGAAAATTCACCGCCCAATCCAGAACTGCCGGACACCGAGCTTGCCTGGAAAAAGCTATCTGCTGATGACAGTAAATATCACCCAATGGCCATTATTGGGCTGGAAAGCAATGGTAGTGACGGAGAGCTTATGTTTTCCAATACCCGTTACCGCTTATCTACAGAATGGAGAGTTGGACTTAAATCAGAACATGGGATTGAAAGCGAAACTTACTTTGGGCGCTATATTGGCAAGATGCAATGGCTGATGCCTTTTGTTGGTTTTGACTATCATTATAACCGCATGAACAATGAAAGGGAAAACAATCTATTTGGACAACTCAGCAATCAAAAGAACAGAAAGGCAGCTGTGATTGGTGCGCAGTTTATTCTCCCGATGTTAGTCACCGCTGAGGCCCGACTGGATAGTAAAGGGAAATTACGGTTCCAGCTGATGCGTGAAGATGTTCCCCTAACCAGTAGGTTACGCTTCAATTTTATGGCTAATACCGATAAAGAATATATGGCTGGTTTTAGATATATCATAACCAAATACTTCTCCTTATCTACCCACTATGACAGCGATATGGGTTATGGAGCTGGACTTACCATCACTTATTAATTATAAGCATCATGAAGCATACCTATCAAATAAGTGGAATGAGCTGCCAGGGCTGCAGCAAAAAAGTAGCGCTAGCGCTAAATGGAATTGAAGGTATTTCTGCAGTAGTTACCTTGATGCCGCCTGAGGCAACAGTGACCATGGAAAAGCATGTGCCTGTAGAAATCTTGCAGCAAGCCTTATCTAATGCCGGAGATTATAAAATCTTACTGCCAGGGGATCATCAGATAGCGAAGGCGCATGATCACAGCGCAGCCTCTTCTATAAAAGTCGATCTTGCGGCAGCTGACCAAAAGGGGGAAACAGCAAAGCCAGGGTCAGGAAAGTATTACTGCCCGATGCATTGCCAGGGAGACAAAACTTATGATAAACCTGGTGATTGCCCCGTCTGTGGAATGGATTTGGTGCAACAGCCGGGGTTAAAACAGGCTGCGCAATACTCCTGTCCTATGCACCCGGAAATTATCCGTGACCAGCCTGGCGCTTGTCCGATCTGCGGAATGGATCTGGTTCAAATTACAGGTAGTGATTCTAGTGATGAAGATGACCAGACTTATGATCGGTTACTGCGGAAATTCAAGATAGCCGCCCTTTTTACCGTTCCAATCTTTTTAATTTCCATGTCAGAAATGATCCCTGGAAATCCCTTGTTTAAATTAATGGAACTTAAGTACTGGAACTGGGTGCAATTTGCTTTATCAATCCCGGTCGTCTTTTATGCAACCTGGATGTTTTTTGAAAGGGCATGGAGGTCAGTGGTAACCTGGAACCTGAATATGTTTACCTTAATAGGAATCGGGGCAGGGGTAGCCTGGCTTTTTAGTTTACTAGCCTTATTATCACCAGGCATTTTTCCAGATCAGTTTAAGACCCATTCAGGCACCGTGTATGTGTATTTTGAAGCGGCAGCAGTCATTTTAACGCTGGTACTTCTGGGCCAGCTTTTAGAGGCCCGTGCACATGGCAAGACAAACAGTGCCATCCGGGAACTTTTGAAACTGGCACCGAACCAGGCCACCAGGATCATTGGAGACAAAGAAGAAACGGTGGCCATTGATGACATTCAAAAAGGAGACTTGCTTCGGGTAAAGCCTGGCGAAAAAGTGCCTGTTGACGGAAGTATCAAGATGGGAGAAGTCACCATTGATGAATCCATGATTTCAGGAGAACCTATTCCTGTAGATAAAAAGCCAGGTGATCAGGTAAGTTCAGGAACGATCAATGGAAATAAAACGTTTACGATGCTGGCTGAAAAAGTGGGATCAGAGACCCTACTTTCCCAGATCATTGAAATGGTAAATTCTGCCAGCCGCTCAAAAGCGCCTATTCAAAAGTTAGCTGATAAGATCTCGGGATACTTTGTACCTGTTGTTGTATTTATTGCAGTGGCGACTTTTATTGTTTGGGCCATTTATGGACCGGAGCCTTCTTACGTTTATGCATTTGTAAATGCAATCGCGGTGCTGATCATTGCCTGTCCGTGTGCGCTTGGCCTTGCTACCCCAATGTCGGTCATGGTGGGTGTTGGAAAAGGTGCAAAGTCAGGCGTACTGATTAAAAATGCTGAGTCCCTGGAAAAATTGAATGCTATTGATATTGTGGTGATCGATAAGACTGGTACCGTTACCGAAGGTAAGCCTTCAGTTGAAAAGGTGGTCAGTACAGATCCTAACTTTACTGAAACAGATATTCTTCAAAAGATTATATCCTTAAACAGCAGTAGCGAACATCCGCTTGCTCAGGCTACCTTACGCTACGGAGAAGAAAAGAACATAAATCGATTACCTATTGAACATTTTGAAGCTGTTACCGGAAAAGGGGTTGTTGGAATTTTTGAAAAGGAAAACCTAGCTCTTGGCAACGAAAAATTAATGGAACAGGTTAATGCATCAATTGCACCCGGACTAATGGAACAAGTTAAGGCAGAGCAGAAACAAGGTAAAACGGTTTCTTATTTAGCCTTAGGTGATCATGCTATTGGGTTTGTGGTCATTTATGATAAAATCAAGGAATCGAGTAAAGAAGCCATCAGCAAACTTCAAAAAGAAGGCTTACAGGTATTCATGTTTACCGGAGACAATGAAGATACTGCAAAAGCGGTGAGCGAAACCTTAAGCCTAGATGGATATAAAGCCCAGATGTTGCCAGAAGATAAATTGAACGAAATTAAACGGTTACAGCAAGAAGGAAAAAAAGTAGCTATGGCTGGCGATGGTATAAATGATGCCCCTGCATTGTCGCAGGCAGATATCGGAATAGCGATGGGTACAGGGACGGACGTAGCCATTGAAAGCGCTGCCATAACTTTGGTAAAAGGCGACCTTAACGGGATCGCAAAGGCCCGGTTATTGAGCCATAAGGTAATGCCAAACATTAAAGGAAACCTATTTTTTGCCTTGGGCTATAATGCGCTGGGAATCCCCATTGCAGCAGGTGTTTTATATCCATTTTTTGGTATTTTACTCTCGCCAATGATTGCGGCCCTGGCCATGAGCTTTAGTTCAGTATCTGTTATTCTGAATTCTCTAAGACTAAGAAATGTAAGGCTTGATTGATTTAATCAAGCCTTTAAAAAGCTGGAAGAACTGTATTATCATTATTCCCTCGTTTTTCGATAATTTATCTGGATCAAAAAGCCAGGCTATCAAACAAATTAAAACTATCTCAATTAACCTTAAAATATCTTTTCTCTTTTTGCCGATTCTCATAAACCCATTCCATTAATCAAAATGATTTTTCTATTTTTGATAATGAGTTTTTGATAATAAAAATACCATGAAAATAGGCTACGCAAGAGTAAGTACTGCAGACCAAAATTTAGATCTGCAATTTAATGCGCTGACTGAATATGGATGCACAACAATCTACCAGGAAAAGATTTCCGGCAAAAATACAGACAGACCCGAACTAAAAAATCTTTTGGCGACTCTTCGTAAGGGTGATCAGGTAGTTGTTTGGAAATTGGATCGGCTTGGCCGTTCTCTTCGAGACCTGGTAGATTTGGTTGCTGTGTTCAATGAAAAAGGAGTTAACTTCATCAGCCTGCATGATCATATCAACACTACAACAGCTACAGGTAGATTTACCTTTAATATTTTTGCTTCATTAGCAGAGTTTGAAAGAGAGATTATTCGGGAACGAACGAATGCGGGTCTTGTTGCAGCAAGAGCAAGAGGTAAAAAAGGAGGCCGCCCTTCAGGCTTATCCCCAGAAAAGCTTCAGTTGGCAATGACTGCTTTGGATCTTCATAATACTGGTAAATATTCAATTTTAGAAGTATCTAAAAGGCTACAGATACCCATCGCCACCTGTTACCGATACATTAAATTTGTAAAAGATATTAAGGTTTAACCGATTTAAAAAACGGGAATAATAATAGCATTTGACCACCTTGTTGTAATTTATTTGGGCAAGCTTAATTGCTGAGGACTTATTAAGACTATATTTGATTAAAATCCATCATATTTTCATTTACAGGTTATGGCTAAAATCAGTGATAAACAGTATATTATAGCTATTGGAGCATCGGCAGGAGGATTAGAAGCTATTTCCGCGTTTTTTGATTATACCCCGCTTGATGCAGTGTCTTATATTATCATACAACACCTTTCATCTGATTTTAAAAGCCAGATGGCTAAAATCCTTGCGCCACACAGCAAGTTAAAAGTTATAGAGGCGGTTGAAAACGTGCCAATAAAGCCTAATACGGTTTACCTTATTCCAAGTTCTAAATTTATGGTTGTGGAGAACGGCAGGCTGTTATTGTCAGATAAAAAAGATCAGCCCCGGCCATACCTGACCATTGATTATTTTTTCACATCTCTTGCAAAGGAGCGCGGCAATAAAGCCATAGGGATCATATTGTCCGGCACGGGCAGCGATGGTTCGAAAGGTATCGAGGCGATAAAAAAGGTAGGGGGCATCGCTTTTGTCCAGGACCCTAATACCGCGGGGTACAATGGGATGCCGTTGGCGGCAATTGCAACGGATTGTGCAGATATGATCCTGTCTCCGGAGGCAATGCCTCAAATTATCGAGGATTACGTAAAAGACGGAACACTGGAGTTACTTACAGACGATAAGCAAGAACATATCAGCGAAGCGGAGCTTGCAAAAATATTTGATTTGATCAAAGGCAACTTACCGCTTGATTTTTCAGAATATAAGCGACCAACCATCATTAGAAGGATTAAAAGGCGGATGGTTGAGCATAATTTTAGCAAGGTCAACAAGTACTATGATTTTTTAAAGGACAATAGCACAGAAGTAAAATTGCTGGCCAATGATTTTTTAATTAGCGTAACTGCGTTTTTCCGAGATGCTGAAGCATTTAAGATCATCGAAGAAACGGTTATATCAGCCATTATTGAGAAAAACGAGACAGATGTTTTAAAGATATGGGTAGCGGGGTGTGCAACAGGCGAAGAGGCCTATACAATGGCAATTTTAGTTCAAGAATATTTAATTCGTCATCCCAAAAGTATTGAAGTAAAGATTTTTGCAACGGATATCAACAAGGCAGCTTTGGACACAGCATCTAAAGGCATTTACCCTGACGATATAGAAAAATCTGTGTCAGATGACCGTTTGAAACAATTTTTCACGAGGGAGGGCAATACTTATAAAGTGAAACACGAAATCAGGAAAATGCTAATTTTTTCACAGCATGACCTTGTTCAAAACCCGCCTTATTGCAACATAGACCTCATCAGTTGTCGGAATTTACTGATTTATCTAAATACGACACTCCAAAAGAAAGTGTTTTCCCTAATGCACTTCGGCCTTAAACAAGGCGGCTATTTGTTTTTGGGGCCAAGTGAAAATGCCGCGATAATAAAAGATGATTTTGATACAATCAACGTCAAATGGAATATACTGAAAAGTAACAAGATTGGCCGCACGGTTAAGTTTGACAACTTTTCTTCCCATTTAATAGAAGGTATAAAAACGACAAGATTGGAAGTTAGTAACAATATCCTAACACCAGTTTCCAAATCTGCCCTTACTGACAAGATCAGCGCTGGTGTGCTTGTGGCTTTAGGTTTTGTCGGCGTTTGCACTGATGAAAATTTAACGGTAATTCAATCGTTTGGGGATACCAGCCTTTATTTGAAGAACATTAACTTCAATCATAATCTGAACGATTTGTTGCCAGAAGGTATTTCTATTGTTTTTAAAGCGGCCGCCCA
The DNA here is from genome assembly GCF_003725795.1 of Pedobacter jejuensis. Classification (GTDB taxonomy): domain Bacteria; phylum Bacteroidota; class Bacteroidia; order Sphingobacteriales; family Sphingobacteriaceae; genus Pedobacter; species Pedobacter jejuensis. Next base: position 8,345 of record NZ_RBEE01000034.1, read on the forward strand.
TAAAGCTTTAAAGCTAAATGAAAAGATAATATTGAATAAATTAACTCTGCGGAATGGACAAAAATCAAAAGTTAGAACAATAACGATCAATATCAGTCCTTTTTATAGTGAAAAATCTGAAAGATTATTGTTCATTGATTTTACGGAAAATAAAACTAAAGCCTCTGAAAATAACATAATCAATACCAGCGATATCATTGAGGTAACTAACGAACATGTAATCAGCCTGGAACAGGAGAATGCAGAATTAAAGCAACTTCTTTCGGTAGCGCAAGAGCGCATCGAGACTTCAAATGAAAACACACAGTCGTATAATGAAGAGCTGCAATCTGCTAACGAGGAAATGCAGTCTGCTAATGAAGAAATGCAAAGTACGAACGAAGAATTACAGTCCGTTAATGAAGAACTTCAAACCATTAACAAAACTCACCAACTCACTATTGACGAATTAACCGATCTGAATGATGATTTAAACAATTATTTTAGGAGCAATATCAACGGGCAATTATTTGTTGATAAGGATTTATTGCTTAGGAGGTATTCACCCGGAGCCGTTAAGCATATCAATATAAGGGAAAATGATATTGGACGCCCCTTAAGTGAAATTACGACCAATATTAAATTTGAAACATTAATTGGCGATATCAAGGATGTTATACTTAATGAACATACGATAACTAGAGAAGCAGAAGCCACAAATGGTAAGGTTTATCAGGTAATGACCATGCCTTACCTTAAAAAGAATAGCAAAAAGGCAAATGGTGCAATTGTTAGCTTCTATGACATAACAGAATTGAAAAAACTGTTAAAAGAGTTAAATATCAGAAATGAAAGTCTCCGCAGAATAAACGACGACCTGAACAACTTTGTATATGGCGCTTCACATGACCTAAACGCGCCACTCTTAAACATTGAATCGTTGATGAGTATACTAAACAGGAAAATAGATCTTTCCAATCCAGACCTATCGACTTTATCTGAAATGATGAATACGAGTTTAACTAATTTTAAAGAAGTTATTAAAGAAATGGGCAAAGTAGGTGCTCTGGAAGCTGAAACAATGGAAGAAGCAAACCTGGAAAGCTTTGAGGTTATATTTAAAGAAATTGAAGAATCTATATCGGAAAGAACTAAACTCGCTGATGCGAAAATCACCACAGATTTCAAGGTGAAGGACGTACGGTTCTCCAAAAAGAATTTAAGAAGCATCTTGTTAAACCTGACGACGAATGCCATAAAGTTTCATTCTCCGGAAAGGTCACCTGAAATCTCAATAACAACAGAAAAAGCGGATGGATTCATAATCCTAACGGTAAAAGATAACGGAATGGGAATTAAAAAAGAGAGGCTTGATTTTGTGTTTAAAATGTATAAGCGGATTAATGATGATATTGAAGGCCAGGGTGTGGGACTTTTTTTAGTTAAGAAAATTATTAACGCATCGGGCGGTAAGATTGAAGTTGAAAGTGAAATAGATAAAGGAAGCACATTTAAGATCTATTTTAAAAATTAAGATGGAAATGGTGAAACGGATACTAATTTTTGATGACGACGAAAGTATCATCGACATTATGAAACTTATAATGGGCGAAAAGGGTTGGGAGGTTATTAATTTTAGTCAATGCCGTGACGCGGTTTTTCAAATAAGGGCTTACCAGCCTAAAATTATCATGATGGACAATAATATACCAGAGCATGGCGGTGTTTTTGCCGTTAAAACTATAAAACAGCAGATCGACCTAAGACATATCCCTGTTATATATTTTAGTGCGCATTATGACATTAAGGCCCTTGCGGAAGAAGCCGGTGCAGATGCTTACCTTGCTAAACCCTTTGATCTGGACAGATTAGACGAGCTAATAAAAATTTTAAGCCTTAAAGCCCCATAAGCTGTTGAATTAAGCAATGTTGAGCATAAGATTGCAATATGACTGCTAACTGGAATAAGAAATGGCTTCTGATTTTATGCTGGCTGTTTGGTATTTACATCTAATCTAAGGGAATTCAATCTTTAGAGCCATATAATTTACAAAGCTTTCTAAATAGGTTAGAAAGGGGAATCACCCCAAAATGATTTTCCCCTAAGATAATTGATATCAATTCAATAACTTTTTAAAACAACATTAATTGGCATTAATAAATTCAGATCCTATCATTAAATGGTGGAATAATGGAGGATATAATGACCGGGCACAATAAGAATTGTCTCAGAAGCAAAGATTTCTCTTTTTGCCGTAAAGCTGGTACAGGCCAATCAAAAGATAAGAAAGGCTCTTCCTTATTGGTATGGACCTTTATCTGCCTTGGGCTGCTGCTTAATATTGTAGTTAATGCCGTGCTTTCCGCATCATCTCCATTTCAGCAATTTGGGTTTGATCAGCCAAATGTTACCATCTTAAATTTCCCCTTCAGCTGGCTGCCAGCATTTATTGTTCCACTGGTGTTGTTTGCCCACCTTGCGACTATTAGAAGATTAATTAACCATAGTTGGCCTTTAGCTTCTAGCAATATAGCAGCATAAAATGATCTGTTAGCCTAAAATGGTTAGCTAAGAGCTTCAGGCGCTTTATTTTTCTTTGGTGGTCTTTACCTAAGCTTTTTGGAGATGTAAAAAAGCAAGTTATTAACATTGGCTGCAATTAAGTATGTTTATGTATATTTGTAATTACATAAATATGTAATTCAATAAATAATCTAAACCCCTATATTTGGGATTGAAGGTATTATGAACAACTTTAATTAAGAAATGATGGAAATTCCGAAGCTGCCCAAGGAGGAAACTAAAGCATTAGTGTCGGTAAAAAAAACAACAAAACTTACTGCAAAGACCAGGAAAGTAGTTGTGCTGCCTGAACTGCAGACCTATGTTATCCAGCCTAACCGGGTTACGTTTACCATCTTTGACGGCTTTTCCCTTACGCAGCTCAAAGCGTTTTCCGCTATTATGCTCAATTTGCAGGAAGCGGTAAAATTGGACATGAACAGCGGGGATTTCAAGCAATTGAGCTTATTTAACCAGTTTGAACAATCCATAAAATTCGACCTGTCCCTAAGGGATATTACCAAAGACCCGAGGGCTTATACGCCAATAAAAGAGGCCATTTCCCAAATCTCCGAAATAAACGTCAAGATCCCGTTAAAGGACGATAAGGGAAAGGGCTACCATATAAGTACATCCCTGATCACTGCCTTAATCCCCGACGAGGCCGATTATAAATCGGTGATCAGCATAAAAATTGAAAGAAGCATCGCCGAATACCTGATACAAATCCCCAAGGGAAAAAAAGGAGCTGAACAGTATACCCGCTACATGCTTGAAGTTGCCCTTAGTGCCAATTCAAGTTATACGATCAGGATCTATCAACTCATATCCTCCTGGAAGAGCAAGGGCGGGTTCAGGATGTCCTATAAAGAATTTAGGCACCTGCTGGCCATCAAGCCGGATGCGTACAGCAAATACAGCGATTTTAAAAAGAAAGTACTGATGCCAGCCCAGGCGGATCTATTTGAGAAAGCGGACTGTTGGTTTAATTGCGACGTGGACGGCTTTAAAACGATGGAAAGAAATTCAGAAGGGCAAAAAGAGCTTTATTTAAACTTCAAGATCATTACGCCTGAATTTAAGGAAACCATGCTCAAACAGCGGGCATCCATTGTGAACCTGTTAAGCGTACATTTTGCTTTTAAAGATAGCGATCTGCAGAAGCTCGCTCACATCCTGGACAATGAGGACATATCCTCTGATGTGATCATCATGAAGATATTAAAGGTTTCGGAGCGTATCGAGGAAAGTTATAAATCAGCCCAACCGGTAAAAGATAAAAAGGCGTACGCCTTACAGTCTCTTTTATCAAACGATTGGATAAAGTAGCGGAAAAAGTTCAGAATTGGTCGCAGACAAATTTCAGGAGTTGGGAATTGGTCGCACCAAAGTTCAGAATTGGTCGCATGAAAGTTCAGAATTGGTCGCAAAAATGTTCAGAATTGGTCGCTTTAAGCCTTTGTAAAAATTTGATTATCTATTAGTTATGGAGCCCTACAATTAATCAAATGATAGACAAATGATTAATCAAGCAATAAAAAAAAGGCCTTTAAGATATTTGTTGACTGTGAAGTGCCATAATGGCAGGTGAATTGAATAAAAAATTGAAAAAGGGAGATCAAAAACAATTTTTAAAGGGTGCGCGGCCGCCAAAAAGTTCAGAATTGGTCGCAGTTTTTCATATACCAGCTAAACGGGCATTTATAAAGTTCAGAATTGGTCGCAATTATAGGTAGCTATTGATGGGAAATTCGTTAAATATGTCCACCATAGATAAGTAATTACCCATAGGATACCTGTTTAAATAAGCTTCGACCACCCCCTATTAATAGCTGAAAAAAGTTCAGAATTAGTCGCAATTGTGCAGCTTTCGGGATGACACGGGATTTGTTACAGCATAAAAACGTTAGTTAATACGTCCACCATAGCAGGTAAAAAAATACGGATTTCTAGTATTAGAAGCAATAAAATATGTAATTACATAAGTGCATAAATATGTAATTAATGAATTACAAAATTATGTATATTTGCATATGGGAAAAATCATTACTATAGCGCATCAAAAAGGAGGGGTAGGCAAAAGTACTCTTGCCCTTAACCTGGCTATCTGTTTTCAGGATCAGCTAACCGTTGCCTTGGTAGATACCGACCTGCAGGGAAGCATTGCCGACCTGAAAGAAGATTTGCCGGAGCTTTCCATTATACAGGAAGATAATTTTGAGACCATCCGGGACTTGCCTCATCAGCTGATCATTATTGATACGCCCCCTTATCTTTCAAACCGACTACCGGAACTTTTCCTTATTTCTGACTATGTACTGATACCCACAAAGGCAGGTTTTTTTGACGTAATGGCCATACGCTCTACAGTAGCCCTGGTAAGAGAAGCACAAACCAGGCACCAGGAATTAAAAGCCGGCATTGTATTAAATATGATTAAGCACCGGTCAGGAGTAACCGCCGAAGTACAGGAACTTTTAAAAACATTTGAGGTGCCATTATTAGCTACTGTTATACACGACAGGGTAAGCTTCACCCGGTCGCCGATCACTGGCGGGGTATTGAATGGGGAAGACAGTAAGGCTAAAGAAGAAATAACTGCCCTTGCAGAAGAAGTTGTTAATTCAATCAGTGTATAATTACATAAATATGTATTTTTGTATTTACATAAATCTAAAAAATAATGTCTGATTATAAAAACAAATTAGGAAACTTGGCCAACCGTTTAAAAAAAGAGGAACCAAAAACACCCATTCAGGAAGTAAATCCAGTTAAGAGCAAGAGAGAAGAGAAAGAACCCGAAGGGCAGCTAAATGTTTGGATACCTAAAAAACTACTTAAAAGAATGAAATCCTTTGGAGTAGAAAAAGAACTTACACAAAAAGATATTGCCATTATAGCCTTGGATAAATACCTGTCAGAAGTAAACGGACAGTATAATCAATCAAATAAAAGTTGAGAATTGGTCGTTTTCATTGATGAACATGGCGATTAACGCCTACACACAGGATTATGAAGCCTTCGAAATGACTGAGGAAGAAATACAGGCCAAAGCTAAACCAATCGCTGAGGCTGCAAGAAAACAGGCTTGGGATAATAATTTACCTATCTCCTATAGAAATGAAGTCTGTTTAGAGGATGGTATGATTATACGCGAGTACAAGACCTGTGAAAAAGAACTGGTATCCGTAAGCCCGGAAGATGGGAGCGTAAAAAAGCTAAGGGATTTGTAAACTTAAAATAATAGGTTTTTATGTAAATTTAGATTTATGTATTTACATAAATCTATTTGTCCCCATAGTGGCCTTGTGCAGTTAATACCAGGACAGTTACCTTTTCTTCTATGATCTGATAGATCAAACGGTGTTTATGGCTAATCCTTCTTGAATAAAATCCGGAAAGATTATATTTTTTAAGTTGAGGCTTTCCCGTTTCCGTTTTTGGATGTTCGGTTAATTCCAAGAGAAGTTTTTCCAGTTTTTTATAGGCAAGTTTATCGCTCTTTTTAAGAATTAAAATGTCCTCAATTGCGGTTGTAGTAAAGTCAAGCTCATAGCTCATAAAGAACCTAAAAATTGTTTTAGTCCTTCTTTTCCTCTTACTGTGGTTGTTTTTCCTTCTTTACCTTGTTGAATGGATAAGTCTATCCTGGCCAGCATTTCCGGTGTAAAATAAAGGTCATCTTCTGTTACTGGGGTAATGGAATACGCCTTATTTTTGCCCCGTTGTACGATAACTTGCTCTCCATTATCTACTCTGTCCATATATTCTGCCTGTTTTTCTCGAAACTCTCTGCTACTGACTACCAACATAATCTTAAATATTTAACGCGTACCAATTTGGTACAAATATAGCTTTTTTTCTTTATAATAGCAATTTAAAGTAGCCAATAGTCCTTACACCCTTCACATATATCTCAATGAGATTGGATATACCGCTGATATTTACCACCTGATTCTGGTGGAAGGCTTTATAAAGCATTTAAGGAAAGAAAGAAAAGAAGTGGTCGTTCAAACAAAAACAAAAGGAGGGAGAGTAAAAAGAGGAGGTTGCGGGCGGATGTTATAACATATATGCTTATATTAGCGTTTTATTCAAAAAAAGTTATAACATGAAAACAAACATCATAAATATTGGCAACAGCCAGGGAATCATACTTCCCTCAATGCTTTTAAGGCAATTAAAGCTAAGTAATAGATCTACTGTAGAGCTCGAAATTAGTAATGGAAGTATTGTCATTAAACCTGAACCACGCCAAGGGTGGGCAGAGGCTGCACAAATGATGAATGCTGCCGGCGATGATAATCTTCTTCTAACCGATTTTCCAAATGAATTTGAAAACGATGAATGGACATGGTAAAAATCAAGCAATATGAGGTCTTTTGGATTTCTTTAGACCCTACTCAGGGAAGCGAAATGGCGAAAACAAGGCCATGCGTAGTAGTAAGCCCTGATGAAATGAATGAATTTCTGCGAACCCTGATCATTATCCCCATTACATCTACCGTTAAAACCTATCCTTGGCGCATATCCTGCGTTATTTCCAATAAGCAAGGCTCTATCGCTACTGATCAAATTAAAGTAATAGACAGAGCTCGTATCGGATCAAAAATAGGGAAACTATCTAAAAGTGAAATAGGGCTTTTAAAGGATGCCTTACATAAGATGTTAATCGATTAATTTTTTTTCTTAAACGTAGGTCAAAAGACCGATAAATATCTGTCAAAAAATTAATATGGCATATATGATTACCGATAAAAAGGTTAAATTAAGCATATCATATAATTATCCATGAACTACTTTGATCTATCCGACATCGACCCAGAAAAACATACCAAAGTAAAGAATCACTTACTCTGGGAGGTAGATCAGGATAGTTTTGATTATTTTAGAACTAGTCAAATTGTTGTTGAACGAGTTGTGCAGAGAGGAGATATAGATGATTGGCTTACTATTTAAATCTCTATGGATACGAAGGTGTACGGGAAAAAATAAAGCTCATCCTTTACCTTAATGGCATAGATATGAACTTCGTTCATGTTATTTTTGAAATTCCATGGAAAGAACTAAAATGCTACACCAATAAACAGACAGGCAGGCAAGGGAACTGAGAACATTGATTACTCTATAATTACGAGTATCATAAGATGATTGTAAAGGGAGCCAAAGCGAGGTAGTTCCACCAAATACAGATTCTATTGTTAAGGCAAGATCAGGAGTAATATCTCTTCTACCATTCAATATATTGGATAACGCTGATCGACTAACACCTAACAATTCGGATGCTCTTGTAAGATCCAAATTTCTATTTTTAATAGTTCACCTGGATGATATAATTTCATTTTCCTTTCTATTATCATGCTAATTTTGTTTGATACATTCTGGATTTATGTATTTCAAAAATGGTTAAAATTTAATCGTAAATGCAGCATCAGCCGAAGGTGATAAGCCACTAGTGCGGGCGGGATTTTCCTTAATTTCTATAATCCTTAAATTGTCTCCACCATCTACAGCCATGGCACCACATGAGCATACCACCATATCATACTGGCCATTACTTGTCAGTACATTTCCGCAGTTAAAACACGCCGCCTGATTTGATTCCAAATCAGGCTTACCGATTAATATCTCCATATATACGAATATACAAATATCCGTATATATTATTTCAGTTGACCTTCAACAAAAAGCCCTATGCCTGGGCTTTTCATTTCGGTCCCGGCTTTACAAAATGCATCCCTTGTTGGGCTGATTTTGAGAAAGCCGGAGATATTTATTATAAAACCCTTGGACGGGGTTTTATAATAAATATCTTAGCGATCGTAAAGAAGCGAGGGGGGGCAGATGTATATACATTTCGTTTCACTACATTATATCCATCGCCATCCCTCGCAAAAAAGCTTAACGCTGCGCTACTTTTTTGGGTTCAAAGCCCAGGACAAAGCGCTTCGCTATTGTCAACGGTCTTTAATCAAAAACAAGTTTTTGAAGATGGAAAAAGAAACCAATATTATCCTTAGGGTGTCCCCAACGGATAAAAAAATCATCCAGGACAAGGCCACCGAAGCAGGCACTTCGGTAAGCGAGTATGCCCGGAAGATGCTGCTTAGTGGCAGCATCATTAAGATCGAAGGGGAAGAAAAAAAGACGCTGAACGGAATTGCCAATAACCTGAACCAACTCACCAGGCATGCCAACGCCACCGGCATTATTCCGTCAGAAGTGACCAGTACTTTGAGAGAACTTATAGAAAAAATACGCTATGCCTACCGCAAACGCTAACACCGGAAACGGATTTTCCAAGGCGATATCCTACGCCCTGCAGGAAGCTAAAAAGTATCCTGAAGAGACACGTGCAAAAGTTCTCGAGCTGAACCAGGTTTACGGCTCGAGCAAGGAAATGGGAAAGCAAATGCGGGAGGTGGCCGATGACCGGAAGACTGCTTTAAAACCAGTGCTGCATGTGCAGATTAATTTTCATCCGGATGAAAAATTAAGCAAGGCACAAGCGGAGCAGGCCATTGACAGTATTTTGAAAGATATCGGAATTGAAAAGGACAACCACCAGTATGTGGTGGTGCAACACAAAGACAAAGCACATGATCATTACCATGTCGTAGCCAACCGGGTAGGAATGGACGGGGAGCTGCTCAATGATCACCGAATTAAAGACCGCCTGCAGGTTGCTTGCGATAAAGTTGAGCAAGAGCAGGGGCTCAGGCCAACACAAGGGAGAACAGTTATGTATGATCAAAGCCAAATAAATGGATTTAGATATGCTACAGCAAAAGAAAAACAGATAAACAAAAAGCAAAAAGAGAATAAGCCAATACGAGACAAAAACCCTAAGATTATGGAGCGGAAAACCGAAATCCGCGACCAGTTGAAAAAAGTGCTATCTAAAAAAGAGATCGATAGCCCTGAAAAATTGAAATCAGAACTAGAAAAAAGAGGTGTTGACATTCAATTTTCCGAGAATAAGAATGGGATATCCGGCATCAGCTTCAGAAAAGACAACATTTCTGTAAAAGGGTCTGCTATAAACTACAAATGGAGCGATTTAAGCAAGGTGCTAGAGGAAAACAATGCTAATAATGAACAATTAAAAAATGTCGCCCCACAACGCGCTAAACCTGTGTTAGCGGAGGATATGGAAAAGCAAAAGGATAAGAACATTTTCAAAGCAGATATCCCGAGCAAAGAAAATTTTGAAATTCTAGACATTGAGACCCCTTCAGCAGAGGTAAAAAAAGAGGGATTACAGCCCACCCCGGAGGAAAAGAAAGAGCATGACTTTATTAAGGATTATAACCCTCGGGTAGAAAGTGCTATGGAGGAGATTAAAAAGGAATTGGAAAAAGGAAATATTGATGTAAAAGTTTCTGCCATTATGGAAAAGCATGGTTTCAAAGAGGGAACAGACCGATTTATTTATTCAAATGGACAAATGAAAACAAGCATTAAAAAAGCCACTTTTGAACGACCTATAAAAGATGTAAAAGAGCAGTTTGCGTGGTTTAAGGACAGCGAAAAGCGATATCATGAGCTGATGCAGCAGGAGCCTAAAAAAATCACGGTATTGGACAAATTAACAGGTCGCGGCAAAGAAAAGGAAAATGCGAATTATAAATTACAGAGGGAGAAAAAGGATGCTGTTAAGCCCGAATTCAAGCCTCAGGTACGTGGAATGGGAAGCCGAGACCTTACCCTTACTTCAAAATTTGAAAACAGAGAATATGAGTATAAACGGCAGCTGCAATTAAAAGAAATGTTTTCGAATAAAAACGAGCAGGAACAGAGTCAAAAAAGGGGATTAAGGAGATAGCGTTCAATATTATGAATAGACTATTCTAAATATGTTTTTAATAAAGTAAGCAAAGCAGCAACTATAGGCATAACCCAGTTTAGTACATCTTTAATTGTAATTTTTTCTTTTTGCGGTTTTTGAATTTGTTTTTTCATTGTGGTTTTTATCTATAAATACTTCGCTAAAAGTATTTCTATCATTTATTTGCCGAAAGGACAGCAAAAAAGATGAAATGATAAACGACAAGAAAAAACCGCCCTTAAAAAGGCGCCTGCGTGCTTCGCCACGCTTAAGCAATTACGGTGAAGACAATATTTGGATTAGCATTCCCCTAAAAACTACATGCCTGCGAAGCAGGAAAAAACTCATAGTATGAAAAAATACACAAAACCTTATGCTGATGGAGGCATATTTGTTTCCCTAGAGGATTTTATTAATCTTCTTGATCAGGCCGAGTATGCCAGCCCATTATACGCTAAACTGGAAGAGATCGTAAAGACTTCTTTTCCCTCTCTTACTGCCCAATTACCAAAAGAACAGGTGGCTTTATTGGTCAAATTAGAGGAAATACAGGAAAAGAACCTGAACCAAAGCAAAAAAGACCAGAACTAGACTAGCTTGGTGTTTTTGACAGTATTTCTTTTTTTTGCTGTTGGACATTCACTAGTTCTATTCTTAGAAAACGACCGTGGCTGTTGCACAACTCCAATAAATATCATTTTTTGCTTTCATAAGTTTACTGAAATTCGTAAATTAAAGGCATGCAAGGCAGAAAGGACTATACCGAAAAGCTGTTCACCAGCTTCCAGTTATCAAGCCGGGTTCCAAAGGAAAACCTGTACCGCAAACTACGCGAAACGCTTGATCTTAGCTTTTTATACAAAGACACAAAAGAACTTTATGGCAAGACCGGCAACCCATCGATTGATCCAGTAGTCTTTTTTAAGCTACTGCTTACCTAGAGAACCTAACTTCTGACCGAAAATTGGTAGAGCATTGCTCCATTCTGGTTTATCCAATCAAATAAGTTTTGCTGTTTTTGATAAAAATTATTTAGGGATACCCTGGAATGGTGAGTTTGCTAACGTTTGAGCATTCTCAAGGAATAATAGGAGGAGTTAGTAATTTAAAATTCGGTTCATTAGATGGAAACTAACCTATCCACAAGATTTTATAAGCTATACGCCAATCTTATTTATTGATTTCTTAAGTTGTATCCTGCATTTGTAGCTTTGTGTCCTGATTTTTTACCATTCTGTCCCGGATTTGTTGTTTTAGCTGGAAGGGAAAGAAAAAGAATTAATATAGTTTTTATATTAGTATTATCATTTACAGGAATCCTTAATAGCAAAAACAAACATATTCAATTTAAATTTAAAACTCCCTTATTATGAAAAAAGTACTATTACTTAGTGCATTGGCAATGATGAATATTGCCACTTTTGCCGGAACAATTGCTAAAACTAACAGCCAATGTACTGCGCATTATTATTTAACCGTGTTTGATGGTGGCAAAGAATACTTAATTGCTACCGAAGTTACCGCCTCGACATGCGCGAATGCGATGGCTGCTGCAAAAGGTACTGCTATAGATATATACAACCAAGCTTTTTAAGTATTTTTTCTTTTCAGAAGTGCATTACTATAAATATGGTAATGCACTTTTTATTTAAACCAAACAGTCATTATAAAAAGATTCTTTTATACTTTAGCTACCAGTAATTTTACAGAAATAATCCTATGAAATTTAATACCCTGCTTATTGCATTTTTTTTCAGTCTCCTAAATATTAGTGTATATGCTCAGATGAAAGGTAAGCTTACCTATAAGCTAACTAGCAATGATGAAAAAATGGGTAGACGTGAGATGGACAAAGTTGTTTTTTTTACGGACAAAGGCTCTGTTGAATTTAACGTAGATAAACGTGCTGAAGATTTGAATCAAGACAATGATGAATCGAAAGGATATCTGGTATTCAAGAACAAAAAGACGGATTTTATTTACAAAAATTTTGCAAAAAAAAGCTTATACTTTAGGGGATTAGTTGGAAAAACCGGTTACTTAACAGCTGATACTTTACTTAATTTTAAGTGGAAAATAACCAAGGAAAAAAGTAAGATCGCCAATTACAACTGCGTTAAAGCTACAACTAAATTCAGAGGGCGAAATTATGTTGCCTGGTATACTGAAGATATTGCATTGCAAAATGGCCCATGGAAATTTTGCGGCTTACCTGGCTTAATTATCAAAGTAGCGGATGATCAGAATATGTTCAGTTATCAACTGACTGGAATTGATTTAAAAGCAAAATTCGACCCTAAAACCGTCGCCATTCCAAGCGTTTATGCAAATGATAAGGCAATAACGTATAAAGAATATATGATTCTTTACAAAAAGAAACTTGAAGCCTTCGCTAAGCTTTCAAAAGTTACCACTTCGGGAAAGGATGGCAGTTATGGCACTGTATCGATAACACTTCCAGCTGAAATGGAAAAATTTTAAAATTTTGTTTATACGCCTTTTCAATTTGGATGTAAAAGCTGCTTTTCTGTCGTTTATAATTAGTATTTGCTTAAATACATCTTTTGCTCAAAACATTAAAATCAATGGTACCGTTAGATCAGGTAGCATCAGTTTGCCTTCTGCAACAATCCAATTAAAGAATGCCGTTGACGGCGATTTACTTTTTTATGGGATAACCGATGATATTGGACGCTATGAAATTGGTGGCTCGCTAGAGCATTCAGAAAAATTAATTCTTATCGCTTCTTATATTGGATTTAAAAACGATACGGTCAAAATAGAGCGAAGTTTATTACTTGAAAAAAACATTTTTAATAAAGATTTTGTACTCACAGAGAATAGTAAGCAACTTGACGAGTTATATGTTAAAGCACCTTCTGCTGTGCAAGTTGATAATGACACCACAAAATATGCCGTAAAACAATTTACCAGTCCTGACGATCGAAGCTTGGAAAGTGTTTTAAAAAAAATGCCCGGCATTGAAGTTGTCAAAGACGGAACATTATTTTTTAAAGGGAGAAAAGTAAGTAAGGTTCTATTGGAAAATGATGATTTAACGGGTGAAAAATATAAGACCATTACAAAAAACCTCAAGCCTGAGTTTGTGGAAGAAGTTCAAGCCCTGGAACATTATATAGAGGACAACTTATTGAAAGGCATTATCAATAGTGACGATGTAGTATTAAATCTAAAGCTTCGGGATAAAAAGGCACTTAAGACTGTAGGAAGTATTGATGCAGCTGCCGGCACTAATGACAGAGCAATGGTTTCTACCAATCTGATAAGCTTGTTGAACAACACTAAGGCTTTTAGTTTTGGTAAATACAGCAATTTAAATAATGATCTAGAAGGTGATATATTAAGTTTAAGCGATGATAACCGCCAGTTATTCAACCCTAATCAGATAATAAAGCATAATCTGGACACTTACAATCCTTTTGATAATATGCTTTACACACCAAATAGAAATCTTCAAGGAAGTACTTCCGCAATAACTAGATTATCCAAAAAGCTAAAAATAAACTATTCTATATATTATGGTTGGAATAAACAATTTGGGTTGACCGAAGTAAAAGAACGTTACTTTCCGCCTAATGAAGTACAGACTGACACTTATGATGATAGGGCTTTAAAGCTTAATAAGCTAAACATAGAGATGGGTACAGATTATTTTGTAAGAGATAATGGTCACTTAAATATTAAATTTACAATTAGAAGTGAACCTGAAACTTTCGATAGTCAGGCATTCACAGTATTTAACAATACAACGGGTGATAGCGTTTTTCAACGGCAAAATGACCGCGACAAAACCCTTTCAGGACAAATAAAATACACTTATAAAGTTGATAAAAATACTGCTTTACTTGCCACTGGCCGGGTTAATATGAATCAAGTAAACCAGGAATATAATGTTTCTTCTTCTTTGTATGCAAAGGAACCCTTATTTGATGGACAAACATCTTTAACCCAACTGGTGAATAATAAGACGGTAAATGTTAAGTTTGAACTGGAAGGATTAAAAAAGATAAATCGAAACTTCTTGCATATAAATATTGGAAATGAGTTAACACATTTTGGTCTGCAGTCTGATTTGAATAATGAAAAAAAGGGGCTATCATTAAGTCCCAATTTCACAAACGATAATACTTTCATATTTAATCAGACCTATTTAAGCTCAAAATATATAATTACCACTGAAGATGAAACTTTCAAAATAATAGGCCTCTTAAGGGCGAGCTTACAAAGCTTAAAAAGTATGGGTAGAGATAGTTCGTATTTTTTTTTAGAGCCTAATTTGAATATTCAGTATAAACCCGACCAGGTACAAAATATATCCTTTAACTATAAGTTTAAGAATAATGTTCCTAATCCATTAGATTATTATACCAGTTTCATTTTAACGGATATTAGAAATTTCAATAGTGGACTGAGTAGATTCTATAATTTTAACACTCATACGGTTAGCTTAAATTATGGATATAATGACTTTTTGAACAGCTTTTTTAACATCAATGCCTCGTTAATCGGTAGCTACAGTAAATATGGATTCCTTTACACCAGTTCGTTTGAAAACACATTAAATTACTCTACCAAACAGCCTTTCAAGGGCCTTAAAAATATTATTTCGAGTATTAATTCAAAAAAATTTTTTCCTGCTCTTGCGCTCAATCTTACTACAACTTACTCACTATCTTTATCAAATTATTACCTGCAATTGGGTAATGCTACACCACAATATTATTCATTAACTAACTTAATAAATGTTAAATTTAACACCGGTTTTAAATGGCCGATTAATTTTGGTGCAGGAGTGGAAATTTTATTAAATAGAACAACTGGAGAGAATAATTTTGCAGCTTCGAATAATGCTTATAAATATACTTTCGATTACCACTACAAAATAAGCAAGAACTTTTATAATGTGCTCTTATATAATTTGTATAATATGAATAAAGCAATGTATAATCTCGTTGATACTGAAATTCAATACAACCCCGACAAAGGCAATTTTAAATACAGTATCCAGGGTAAGAATCTAGCAAATATCAAGGCTTTTTCAACTCGTAATATTAACGAAATTTCTTCAATTACTAATTCATCAACAATATTGGGCCGCTATATCACTTTCAATATTTCAATGAATATTAAGTAGACTTACCATGCAGAATTAAAGTTTTCTATCAATATTGCCGTGTAGAATAGTGTATTTAGCTTGGCAAAGTAAATGGTAATAAAAAGTTATATTTTAGTCCCTTCTATGACTACTTCTGCCTATTTTCTAGATAAAAACATACATTTAAAGCCAGTTTAAGACTGGGAAATCACCATTAATTCTAAGTTATATTTTAGTCCCCACTTTACCTTATAACCATTAACTAATATAAATGACATGCTTAAAATAGCTAAAGGACCACTTAATGCCACGTCTGAAGACGTTAGAATTAAACCTTCGTTTTGTGAGACGTTTTTTTCTTTGCCGTTATTGGTGCAAGTAAACTTACAGCAGAAAGAAAGATATTTAGAAGGGATGAATACTTTCAAACTCATCATTTTTTATTAGTCAAATCTCCGATTACATGTAAGACATATTGTTGTGTTTATATTACTTTTGATAATGTTCTCTTGCGATTGCGATGGCTTTGTTTAATTTTTCACTTAACAGATTTTTATCTGGTAGTTGCGTGTAATATTGCGCTACCTTGATGCTTGAATCTTCAAGCATAAGATATTCTATATGTTCTGTATTTCCTTCGCTGCATAATACCAAACCAATAGGAGATTCTTCGCCTTCTCTCCGTTCATTTTTATTCAGATAACGCAAGTACAATAGCATTTGTCCTTCGTGTTCTGGTTTGAATTTTCCAAGTTTCAGCTCTATGGCAACTAATCTGCGTAATCCTCTATGATAAAATAGAAGGTCGATAAAATAATCTGTTGCATCTATTGTAATTCTTTTTTGACGGTCTAGAAAAGCAAAATCAGTCCCCATTTCTTTTAAAAACGTTTGAAGATTTAAAAGAATTGCGTCCTCTAGATCTTTTTCAGAATAAGTTTCTGATAAACCGATGGCATCTAAAAAATAACTACTTCTAAAAACAACATCCGGCGTTAGAGAATTAGTAGATTTTATCTTATGTAGTTCCTGTTTGATTAGCTCTTCTGGCTTTTTGCTAAGCGATGTGCGTTCAAATAGCATTGAATCGACTTTTTGATCGAGTGTTCTGGTGTCCCAATTCTCAATTCGAGTCATTTCTACATAGAACTGGCGCTTCAATGGGTCTTCGATACTCATTAATGAGCGAAGATGCGTCCAAGTTAATTGTGTACGCACGGCGTACAGAATATCATCTTCGGTAAAAGTGTACGCGGCGCGTACACAGTGTTGAAGTTTAGAAATACTCCATCCTTTGCCAAATTGTTCTGTTAATTTGTCTGATAATTTTTTTACAATCTGTTTCCCGTATTCTGCCCGATCGTTGTACAGTACATCTTCTTTTATCCGCTTGCCTATTTGCCAATGCATTTGACATATTTCAGCATTGATAGTAGTGGCTAGCCGTTGGCGACTGTTGTCTATAATTTGCGAAATATCGCTGTAAAGTACATTCTCATCAGAACTGCTTTCTTTTTGTAATGACATATTTATTAAGTAATTAATGGCATAAAACTCAATAATTTCTCTCTGTAATAAAATCTTCTATTACTGCATGATTATTTTAAATTCGGCAATAGTAGGTTAAAATTTACAGAAAATGGAGAACTAAATTCGATGCTAAATATAAGAACTCTAAATGTCCCAAAATTTTGTTGGCAATCAGTCAACAGCTCGTTGACCTATATTATTTTATTGTCTATTTGCCTGTAGCATTAGTTATTTCATCAGGAACTTTTAGATATCTATAGCAAGTTGCCCAGCTTATATGAAGCCTCTCTACAATCTTTTGCTTCGACTGGCTATCAGCAATGTCATAAAGAATTTTAACCGCTTTAATTTTTGTAATTGTGTTTTGGAACTATCCAGCAGACTTGCCACCTTTTCTTATTCCTGCCCTGGCTGATCTCAGTCCTGCCTTAGTTTTTTACGAAATAATCTTTATTTCAAATTCAGCCTATGAAGCGAAAATGTTGAAAGTAAAGATATTAGTTATTGTATTGGCATTGATGCTGCCATATTGAAGACTTAAAAAGCTTCGTTTTTTGAGACATCATTGCATTGTTCAAATCCACCTTGTTTGTAGGATGTAATTTATAACCTGAGATCTACGATCCCTTGAGTGTTAAATTAGAGTGGATCGACCCCGTCTTACTAGAAATAAATTTGAGGTAATTATTGTTGGTCAATTTTGTAAACAATGCCGTCAAATATGCACCAGGAAACAAGGAAATAAAAGTGAAGATAGAAAAGATTGGTAATACCGCAAAGGTGTCTGTAAGCGATGGCGGTCCCGGGATTGCTCCTGAAAAAATACCCTATTTATTTGATCGGTATTACCGGGTTGACAGCAGTGGGAGCCAATATTCGGGGTTAGGCCTTGGGCTATATATTTGTGCGGAGATCATCAAAAAGCATAATGGCCATATAGGGGTGGACAGTGAGTTAGGTGGAGGAAGCACCTTCTGGTTTGTTATTCCAATAAGCTCTGACTAATGGGAGTATAATATAATTACATTAGAAAGGTATAAATTGCAAAAATAAATCTAAATTATTAATAAACTTTTATCTCATTTATCTTTTACATTGTTAGAGAGTCAATTTTTACGAACGAAATTTTAAAAAAGATTTTCATTTATTGTATGACTTGGGATAAAACGTTATATTAATGGCACAATATCAATTTATCGTATCAATAGGAGCTTCAGCGGGTGGTTTTGAAATTTGACCACTTTTTTCAGCTTCACAGCTTCTTTACTTTAGTTTAAGTACTTGAATAAAGTATTTTCGAGTTGTCGAAAATTTTTCATAGGTAGAAGTAGGAGCTGGCTGGAGAGCCTGCTCCTTATTTTAGTTTTAAAATAAAAACATAGAGCAGATCTAAATAACTAACGTTAGCGCTGTCTTTCCACAGTTTGGCGACCTATTTCTTTCGGTTAGTTAATATATTTCAAGTGTCTGTAATAGTTTGGACTATTATCATTCTATTTTCAGTAATTCTCTGGTATTTAGTCGACCCTTAAAAAGCACATAACTATTTGATTTACAGTTGTTTAAATATATATTTGGCATAATTTTTGCATTAAAATATGCAAGAAATGCTTATTTTCGTTTTAAAACCTTGCAAATTTTTTCGTTATGTTGGCTAAGAAAGTAGTAGATAATGGTCCCAGCTTATTTTATTCGTCTCTGTCAGTTATGCTTAACCAAAAGCACCCTTTGTTTATTCTAGCCAGGCAGGTAAATTGGTCTGTTTTTGAAGAAGCCTTTGCGCCTTTGTATTGTTTAGACAATGGCAGACCAGCCAAACCGATCAGATTAATGGTTGGCCTACTGATTTTGAAACATCTACGTGATGTTTCTGATGAAAATCTGGTAGAACAATGGTCGGAGAATAATTACTACCAATACTTTTGTGGGGAGCTAAACTTTATACCTAAGGTACCCTGTGAGGCATCTGAACTGGTACATTTTCGCAAGCGGATAGGCGAAGAGGGAATTGAGCTTATCTTTAAGGAAAGTATCCGTATCAACGGAAAAGATGCAGAACAAGCACATGTGAGTATCGATACCACCGTTCAGGAAAAAACATTACCTACCCAACAGATGCTAAATTACACCGCAAGATTATTGCTAAATGCCAATCCATCAGCAAGAAAAGTGGTTTAAAACAGCGCCAGAGCTATACTTTTGTTTTAAAGAAACTGAGTATCAACCAGCGCTTCCGCAATCATCCCAAAAACAAGGGCAAGGCCCGCAAAGCGGATAAGAGCGTAAAGACCATTGCGGGCAGAATGGTTCGGGAACTGGAACGGAATTTACCAAAAGGTGATTATGCAGATGAAATTGCCTTATTTAAAAGCATTCTGGCTCAAAAAAAAGCAGATAAGAATAAAATATATTCACTACACGAACCTGATGTAAAGTGTATCTCTAAAGGTAAGGAACATAAGAAATATGAGTTTGGAAACAAGGTTTCTATTATTTACACCCAAGATACCGGTGTAATTGTAGGGGCAATGGGTTTTAGGAATGAATACGATGGGCATACTCTGGAACCTGTCCTGGAACAACATGAAAAACTAACCGGTAAGCTAGCGAAAAGTGCTACCGTAGATAGAGGCTACCAGGGTAAAGCTAAAGTAGGGGAAACAGAAATAGTTATACCCAAACCATTCAACAACAAAAGATTAAGTAAATACAAGCAAACAAAGCTTCGAAAAGGCTTTAAGCGAAGAGCAGCAATTGAACCGGTGTTCGCCCATTTAAAATCAGACCATCGCTTAGGACGTAACTTTTATAAAGGAATAACTGGAGATAACATCAACATTCTGCTGGCAGCTACAGCTTTCAATTTCAAAAGAATGTATAATAAATACAAAACATCCCTTTTGGGCTTTTTATCCGACTGCTTTAAGAGCATAATACTGATGACAAATAAATTGCTTGCAGCGATAAATAGTTCAAAAATTCAAAATCAAAAAATATTTAATCTACAATGGGCTTTTTAAGGCTCGACTATTTAGGTATTCAACGTTCATTTTACTATCAACGCTAATGAAGATTACTATTTAGCCCAGCTGATGCGGACAGTATCATTCCCCATGATAAAGGCTTCCAGATCTTGAGGCCTGTCCTTTGCAGCCTGTAGCTTCACCGCAGGCGATAAAACTGTAAATTTTAATTTCATCGGCTTTTCCGAATTATCCACAGGCGTTATCCTGAGCCTGTATACCAATTTGGGGTCTCCCTGAAGCCTAAAACTGATTCCCTCTTTACTTTTTCTAATGGCTGTAATAGGGCAATCTGTAAAGAACAGGAAAAATTCTTGTTCCAATCTGATAAAATGCCTTGGCAGGATCCCGAATGCATTTCCAGCACCATAAACTTCCTGGCCAACTGCTCCGCTTTGTTCTGTACCATCATGAATATCTTCCAGGGCAATCCAAAGGTTGCGGTTTACTTCCCCAGTTTTCACCTCGTTAGATATCATTTCTTTATTAAGCATTGGGGGATAGTAATATGGTGCACGCTCAACCAGATATCGGATATACTCACTACAAAGCAGTCTGACGCTAGGAAGGATTTCCATATCTTCTGCATGATTAAGATAGTCATGAAAGGCGCAGAACACTTCCTGCTCCTCATATGCAGCGGTATATGGTGCATCGCTCAATGGAAATAGCGCAAAAAAAGTAGGAATACTTTTTCCAAAACCATAATTGCAGTCCCATAACTGGACATTTTCGAAAATGGAGGCGAGGCATCTGTAGCTGAGGTCGAGGTAAAGTTTGTTGCCTGTAATCTTGGATAGACGAAGTAGTGCGCCTGCACCGAAGGCCGTATTGTTGGCCTGGTACATAATCTTATAGCCCACCTTACCTAGTTTTTTGGCTGCTGTCTCAGCTTCTTTTAAATATTTTTCGGCCCCCGTCAGCTCATAGGCCTGAAGCATAACATGAGCATAAAGCCCTGCCACATCCTGCTCACCGCCTTCACCTTCCTTAGTTTCAGCCTTGATAACTTCCAGGGTATCCATTTTATAAAATACTGGCCATTGGTATTTAAATTTACGTGCGACTTTTATAGCATATCCAATCGAGTCCAGAAACAGTTTTTCAGCTTCCTTATCTCCCTTAAGGGCAAGCCTAGAAAGGTTGAGGAGCGGATGGTGCAGGTACCAGGAATCCATTACCATTGGCATTTTTTGCTCTTCTTCGCCCTTCAATTTATCTTCTGCTGCCGGATGCCACCGAACAAGGGTTTTTAGTTTTTCATCATAAAAAGGGGCGAGTCCTTTTTTGATGGTTTCCATGACTTTCACCCTTTTGCCGCTCCATTCAACGTAATCTACAAGCGGAAGCAGAACTGCAAGCTGTACCATAATTTCCGGCGGTGTTTCGTAGTCGCTGACATAAGCATTCAGGTAGCTGTTTCCGCCCACCATTGACCAGCAGCCTGGATTTTCAACCAGATCCTTCAAACCTTTTTCCAGGATTTCCGGCCAGTGGAGGTAATGGGTATCTGGCCGAGGGATCCGGAGGTAAATACTGCTCAACATATTGAGATAGTCCACAGCTTGATCAGCCATCTTCGTATCTCCTATTTTAAAAGCAACTGTTGCATCCGATAAAGTAACTGCTTTTCCGCTCTCAAGCGGAGTTTCCTTTGACTTGGGAAGTGCAAGTCCAATTTCGGGAAGCAATCCCCCAACTGTTCCGCCGAGTGAAGTTCCGGTCTGGTCGGCATAATTAGAAAGTTCGGTAAGATTCTGAAAATAAAGTACCCTCAGCGCTCTGTCAGGAAGGGAAAAATATAAAAGCCCTGTTCGTGTTCCAACCTGGCTTACATGAACCTCGCCCAATGATTTTATTGTACTGCTTATTTCTCCAGTTGTTAGGATGTCCCTCGGCCAGAAAGGGATATAAAGATCGGATGCTGGTGTTAATATACATGAATATTTAAGGAAGACGAACTCCGTTTGATCGAAAGAAATTTTTAGGTTAAATGTGCCAATAGCACATATAATTCGAATGGAAACCTGATTGCCTTTTTTATTTGTGATAGGAACTTTTTCGATACCTCCAGGTACATAGCAAGCCCTGAAGTACACCGGCTCAGCATTCTCCCGTGTAGCTGATATCAAGACAGAATCTATTGTACTTAAAACATCGAAATGTAGATCTTTAAGCTTTTGAGAATAGAGTTCGGAGCTATTTTTGAACTGGGATATGGCGGTAATTGCCCACGGCGATAATCCTTTCATAACCGTTAGTTATTATATGTATTTTAACCGAAATTTTTGTTGCATTTATCTGAATTTGATGACTACAATAGTTCCTCACCAATGTTTAATTTGAAATTAATTGTTGATATTACCCTGTCGGACTATTTGGGAAACTTTGGCAATGAACAGGTTAATATCAAAGGGTTTACTAATGAAATCGTCCGCTTCGCACTTTTTCCTGATCTCCAGGAGGTTGGAGTGCGCTGACATCATCAATACTGGTATATGACCCGTGCGGTAGTCAGACTTAATTTCACAGCAGAGGTCAATACCATTTCCATCAGGAAGCATAACATCCAGTATCACCATATCAGGCCTGCGTTGGAAAATCTCCTTTCGAAAACTTCCTGCATCTTTGCATAGATGTACCTCATACTGTTCTTCATTTAGCAGAATTCCTATAATCTCTCTTATATCCGTGTTGTCTTCAACAACTAAAATGTTCTTTTCCATTTCTTAACTTAAGGGGTGATATTATAAAAACCCATATCTCCTATTAAAAGTTTAAAATAGTTGAATGTTCGTTTAATGGTAATATTGAGTGGTTGAAGATTTATGCTTTCAACCGATTGCTGAAATATCAAGAAGACGTGTCATTGGTCTCAAAAGAGGCAATTAATTGCATGTTTCTTTTAGCAAGTGTATGAATAATTTTTGCGAACCTGTTTTTTTTAGTAGAATCCGAACATTTAATCATTGATTCTGATAACATTCCAATTACTCCAAGGGATCCTAACAACTCATGTTTTAGTTTGTCTGTAGGAGAAAATTTGAGTGAAGTGTGATTTTGCATATCATTTCCCGTTAATTTTAAAGTAACAATTAAAACATCTGATTGTTTAGCTGTGGAGCGATAGAAAATATACAATTAAATTAATGCATAATTGAAGTTTGCAACTAAAGATTGCTCCATAGGCAGGATCACATTAGGAAGAAGAAATGATTATGTTCTTAGAAAAAAGGCTGGGCTTAAGATTAATTAAAGATTTCTATCTAGATGCTTAACTACTCCAGTGAGTTCTATTAAATTTATTAATACAATTAGTTTATTAGAAAAAATTTAGCTTAAATAAAGCTGCTCAAATTTTAAAACATTGCATTTTTTGCCACCTTGATCGCTTTGAGGCACTTTGCTGAGAATTGTTAATAAATACCCTAAATTTTAAACTCCAGTCATATATTTAATGTTAACCAATTATTAAAAGCGCTGACATCTTCAAATAACATATCAGGGTATAGTTTTTTTAATTTTTCAGGCTCTGCTGTTTCCGCCCATGCTGCTGCCACTACCCGGATTCCAACTTCTCTGCTTGCATTTATATCACTTGGCGCGTCACCAACATATATGACTTCTTGTTTAGGTATATGTTTAAAAAGGTCTAATATACTATTCATGCCTTCTGCTTTTCGTGGACCTGTTGATATCCCTGTTTCGATAGCTTGGAAATATTTAGCAATTCCAAATTGTTCTAATGAGATATTTGTACTGTGCAAGCCCTTGCCTGTTACCATGGCGACTATTACTGATTTTTCTTTTAAAGTAACCAATAAACCCTCAATGCCATCAAAGGTGACTGGACACATTGCGTGAAGCTTTTTGTAAAATTTCAAATAATTAGAAACCCCTTCTTCGTAACGCATCGGTGCCAATGCCATAATAGTTCCTTCTTCTGATGGACCAAAGGTGCTAATGATTTCCTCATCAGATAAGGAACGATTTATAAGTGGTTCAATAGATTTCCTGAAGGCTGTAATGCATAATGGTAATGTATTGGCTAAAGTACCATCGAGATCAAATATAACTAACTTAATTTTTGTCATTTGTAAATTATTTAAAACTAATCAAAGAGCTGTATTTACTATTAGATTTCCGGTATCGCCAACAGCCATAGTGTTCGACCTGGTTTATCCGGTAATAGCAATATCGGTGCGCCTTTAACGGATCTCTTATCATTAGTTGAGAATTTTACTCTAATTTTTTAAGTTCCTCCTCAATTTCTTCAATACTAGGCAAATTCGATTTTAAATTATCTGGCAATATTTCGGTCAATTCAAATTCGCTTACGCCGATTGGCTTGTTAATGTCCCTTAATGCAAACTCTGTTTCAAAGTTATTTTTATCCCTACATAACAAAATTCCAATAGTAGGTTTGTCATCGTCTTGTGTAACTAAAGTATCCACAGCTGATAAATAGAAGTTCAATTTATCTGCATATTCGGGTATGAATTTTGTATTTTTTAATTCTATTACAACATAACATTTCAATTTTGTGTGATAGAAAAGTAAATCTAAATAATAATCTGTTTCGCCAACTTCTAAATGGTATTGCTGACCAACAAATGCAAACCCCTTACCTAATTCCAATAAGAATTTGGTTATATGCGTAATTAATTGTCTCTCTATATCTTTTTCTTGAAGGTCGGTATTATTGAAGACGGCAACGAACAAAGAATTAAATTCTATGCCAAGTTAGATACTTCATGCTTTAAAATTGGTGACATTGTTCATTTCGAGATTAATCTGTCCCAGAATGGCCTGCATGCAATTAATGTAGTAAACATAATCGAGATAAACGGCATAAAGGTTAATTTGAGTTAAACCAACCTCATTCCGGATGGTTCACCTTCAATTTTAAATCCTCAATTAGTTCGTTTTTTGAGATATTTTTCTCTTTGCCGTATTTGGTGCAAGTAACTTACAGTTGAAAGAAAGACATAAGTAGGGGAGGAACACTTTCCTTTATCGGATTTAAGATGTTAAAATCAAAATTATCTATTTACAATATATTGGATTGGAATATAGGGAGGTAAGATTAATTTATATTGAGTTAAAATTGATGATAAAAAAGCAACACTTTCCCGTTATTATGCCAGTGGCACCGAGTCATGAGTGAACCAGGGGCAATTGGATGTGAGGAAGATGCAGTTAAAGGAAGCCATTTGATGCACAAAACTTAACAAAGACAATTTCAGGATCTTTAGGGGAAATAGCCATTCATTGATTTCGTTGCTGGAATGCTTTTTGAATGCATTGAAGGTCTATATAAAGAGCATAATTTGTTTTGCAATCGAATTTATTTAGAGTTGAGGAGAACTGTAAATTTTTAAATCGTTTGGCTACAATACCAAAGTATCTAATTGTTTCTTTTGCTGCATTCACAGATTTTAGAAAACTTTCTTCAATGTCTGTTAGAACCTTTAGTCTACCATGGACTGCACTGCAAAGCTTTTCCTCAATATTTATAAAATCAATTCTTAAATCTCTTAACCATACGTTTTCAAAAATAGCCTCTAACTGATGTTTATCTGGTGATCTCAGCGAGATGCCGATCGGTTTGTCCCTTGTTATTGCCTTCAGTTTCTCCAGAAAGTAAATTAACCTGTCCAGATTTAAAATGCTGTCGTCCTTAAAAAGATCTTTTAAGGGAATTTCTATCTCGATCATTTTGATGTAGGAACGGGATAAGGTTTTTATAAAAACTTTGTCATCAAGGGCATCCTCCATGTTATTATATCCAGTGAAATCCTTTTCTCTAAGCCGCCAGATCAGATCAGCGCCACCCCTTAATAATCCTGAGGTTAGTCCTGGTTCTCCGGTATTGACGGCGCATCCAAGTTCTCTTGCGGCTGCTGAAAGGATGAACGAATAATGATTGGTGTTTTTACCAAAATCAATTGATCCGATATTGAGCAAATTCACAATGTAACCGTTTTTTTCTGAAGACCTGCCAATATCTGAGCTTAGCCTATTCGTTTCTATCTTTGTTTTTTTGATCCCCAGTCTAAGGCATTCGTAACCCTTGCGCAGTGGAGAACGCAGATTGTTGGCTATAGATTGCGTAGTTCCCCCAACTGCTCTTTTAAATACGGTATTTTTCTGATCTTCAATCCACGGCAGGGTCGGGGAAAAGAAATAAGAAACACATCTCTTAACGGAGCGGATAGCAAATTTTCGGATATTTAGAAGTAAAATCTTGAAAAACCTTAATATGTATTGTCCTTTGTAAAAAAATGCAAGCATAATGGCGAATACCAAGAATGACACCTCAGGAACAAAGAACAATAAAAATATAAATACAGTAAACGATATGGGCAAATAATAAAAATTACGCACCATGCAAGCCATTGGCTTGAATTTTGGAAAAATCATGAATCAGCAATAAGATAAAACCTTGGACACTTCAATCGCCCCTAAACTTTATTTAGTTCGGGGCTGAGCCAAGAAAGTCTTTGCTGGTTTTAAGAAAGCAGTATCGTAAAACTGCCGAAGAAAAAAAAGAAGAATATAGTACACTGCTATTGTTGAAGATAATTATCCTCAATAACAACTGTTTGACCCGAATGAAAACCTCTTTTTTTCCATAGAATCTACTAATGTCGTATTTCTATCGGAAATGTTTTTTTTACAAGTAACATTTTGCCTTAAGATGTTATTCATGAGCCTGAACCTGAACCACTCACCAATTTAAAAAGTTATAAACGAATATTATTGCAACATAGGATCAGCATTCAATATATGCAGATTTTGATTAACCTGCTTATCCGTCAAACAAAGAACATTGCTACTAACTCATTATTGTTGCTCTTTTTCAAACAAGGGTTCTGGAGCATTTCTATTCTTCCAAAGCGCAATTTAATTAACTGTTTATGCCTACAAGGCTAATCAATTTGAGCTGCTAATAAAATCTAACCCGACAAGGATATCTGGAACTGAACTGATTTTCATCTAGGATTAGACTGATAAACTGGTGCTCTCAAAGCATTAGTTTAACTTTCGTTTTTTCACACTATTACATCCAAAAAAGTCTTTTGTCTGGATAAACCGCTTCAAATTGACCCCTCTTCGCCAATCTAAAAAGTTCCCCTTAGCCGAGTTAATTTGATAAGGTTCGCCAAAGGAAAAAGACCCCTTTGCGCCAATCCAAATTGACCCCCTGAACTTCTCAGTAT
>NZ_RBEE01000035.1 GCF_003725795.1 Pedobacter jejuensis
TAAGGGGTAAGTAATTTAATTAGGGCGCCTCGTTGCGCCCTTAATTAATAGCTGTTTAGCCCGCTGGCAATAATGGGTTCAACCATTTTCCAAAAAAAGCGTAATTTCATGTCTTGAAGAGACGTCGTCTTTATTTTAAAATTGGAATCGCCCAGATAGCAGTATTTATCGGCTGACAAGGCGTTAAGTTAGTGTTGTACTATCACCTGCTTTTTGATAATCTCCTTGTCCTGAAGGATGTGTAAAAAATACGTGTCATTTGGTAAATCTGATACCTGAAGTTGGATTTCCTTGTTTATTGCAGTAGTCTTTGCTTCTTTTAATAAAACACCATTTTTGTTAAACAACTTTACACTAAAATCCTTTTCTTCTTTTAAATCATTATTTTTAGTTTGATCGGCAGTTGCTCCAATTTTTTTATATCCGATTCTCAACTCATTACTTGCTGGATTAGGGTAAACGACTATATTGGATGTATTGCAACTGACAGCAACGAAGCCTTCTTCCCACATAGGTTCTATACACTCTGTGCCGCTCAACCAAACTTCTAAATTGTAAAAACCAAGGGGCATTTGTTCAGGCAAGTATATAATCCCTGTTTGAGTGGTTGTGATAATCTTGCTCTGAAAAAAAATACCGTTAATATTTTGAATATAATAATTTAGCTCGACCGGGAAGGCTGGTATCTGTCCAATATCATATTTAAAGAGATTATTATAGTCACTATATAGGTTAGGTTCGCCACATAATAAAATCGTCCCATCACCAAGAGTTCCACCACAACCATCCTCGCAATAAAGTTCTGTAACTCTTACGCTATAAGGAACGCCCATACGAATTTGAAAGCTTTCCAAGACGTAAGAACCACAATTTGTTGTGACGGTAGCCTTTAATACCGATATCCCATCATTAGTCTTGTTCAGAGTGACCTGATTTCCCACGATATTAGTAAGTGTACCACCCGCTCCCTCAATGCTCCAAGTGAAAGTTGCTCCATTAGGCAGGTTGGTGATGCTAAAAGTTCCCTCTTGGCAAACATACTTCGGCCCTGAGATATTGCCTGGGTAAACGGTATTCAGGGAATTAGTTCCAGTGTTGGATGGGTCTAACCAGTTGCTCAGTCTTGTTGCATTTGTTCCACCACCATTCCATGACAGATCAAATCTCCCATAATATTTGGTTATTGGAGCGCAGCCATTTTCACCGCCATGGAGTTGACCGACAATCTTATGGTCTTGATCAAAAAGGGGCGCCCCTGATGAACCTCCCTCTGAGGTTCCGTTATCCAAACCCACAACCCAGTGGGAGTTAACAGGAGAAGTAGTCCCTCCAAACCAGTTTATTACACTGCTGTTCGTTATTAATGAGTTGTTATCAAAAGAGATTTTCTTTACATCCCCAGCAGGATGGTGTATAGTAGTTGCTGAAGATGGTGCGGTTGCTGATTTCGTCCATCCTGCGAAGGAAATACAACCAACGACGGCAGGATTGTTGTATAATTCCAAAAGTGTCATATCAGTAGCTTGGTGGGCAGACCTTAAATCTGCTCCACTGAATGTGACAAAATCAGTTCCATCCGTTCCATTACAGGTAGGACTTTCGTATCTGAACCTGAATAACCAATTGTTTACAGCAGATTGTTCGGTATTAGATAAATTAGCATCTGAATTTCCGTCCAGACAATGAAATGCGGTAAGGAAATACGGTTTGTAGTCATTAGGAACGCTATTGATCAACGCCCCAGTACATAATCTTGTACCATTAGCTAAAAGTATCATGGCTACTGAGTTAGCGTCATCTCTCCACGTTGAACCCACTGGACAAGCAATATCATTATTACACGCTAAGGCGTCACCGAAAACGTTCGGTGTAAAAGTATTTCTATATCCATGGATAATTCTAGATATATGTACACTATTCTCAGCTACATCGCCAGTTGTAACTAATTCAATTATAATCTTGTCCCCTTTGATTAAATCTGTCCATAGCACCCCGTTTTTTTGGATATCTTTTGAAGTTATTGGCCCATAAGCAAAAGTGTTATCGTCATTATATATATTGATAAAAGCGCTATTTCCCAATCTTAATTTATCGAAAATCAAATTTATGCTGAAGGCTTTTGGAGAAGAAACTGACAAGTAACAAAAGCTTGAATCTCCAATTTTTCTTTTTTCACTGGCCTCTATAAAATCAATGTCTGCAGAGACGTCTTTACCAAATCTGAATGGATAACCATTTATTTTCTCAATGGAATCCTGTTTTGATAATGCTCTAATTTCTTCATCACTTATGGAAAATCTCCTTTCGACGTTTATCCCTTTAAGCTTTGGGTAAAATACTTTTTCTTTACTATTTCTGGAAGCAATCTGTGCCGAAACAACAGATATCGATGTCACCATTAAGGTAACGATACACATTATTGAAATTAGGTGTTTGTTGAGAGAGGCGTTATACATAAGTTTTAATTATTTACATTCGAAAAATTCTTTTATAGATATCTTATTGCTGGGAAGTCCTCCAATGTCGCAAAGGTTTCCTCCCTCAAATTGAGTGACTACCTCAAATTTAATTGATAAAGGTTGACCTTGTTTATTTTTGTCGGTCGGAAGTGTGTTGGTTAGTACGCAATTAGGATAGGCGGGTCCGTTAGTGACAGAAGGATCGGTCCAGCTACTCCCAATATCATTTCTTTTTAGCAGCTGTATTACAATGCCACCACAGGTTGACCTAATTACTTTTGCATTATTACATAATGATTGATCAATATCATTTTCGTCTTTCTTACATTGAGCACCTAACAGAAGAAGACTGCATATTAAAAGTGAAAAACATTTTATTTTCATAATGATTTATTTTTAATAAAAATATTTAAAAAAAATTAACAAATAAAACCTAATGTATTAATTATTTGTTAATTAACTTTTTTTTTAAGGTTTTTCTACTTACCTAGATATTAGTTAAAGATTACTGTAGTTCTAAGCCTTAATCCCATTTTTTTTGTTTGAATATTACTTTCCAAATAATCTGGTTTTACGACAAAGAAATTATCCCCTGCACCAATTTGCTATCATTTTTAAGCATAAAATGTGTAGCAGGTTTCAGTAAAAATGGGACATAAACCGAATCAAATTTACTTCTGTTAGCCACTTTAAAATCCCCCCCTTTGGCGGGTTATTTGAACATTTTGAAATTAGATTCGTCAAGGGAGATATCTTTGTACCCTTAACAACACCCAGTTAAACCGATGGTACTAAAGGGATAAGCTATTTTCTAAAATCATAAATTACTGTCCTTTCCATTGAGTTTCTTAATCAAGTTTTGAGCAAAAAAAACCATTTATCATTAATTCTTGAGAAATGAAGCCAATTAAACTCACCTGCTAATTCCATGATCTTTACCCATGTCATCTTCTTTATTATGCTTTAGCTTCAACCCTGAATAGATGTTTCGCTCATTTTCCGCTTCAGTGCCGAAT
Source organism: Pedobacter jejuensis (assembly GCF_003725795.1). Lineage (GTDB taxonomy): Bacteria > Bacteroidota > Bacteroidia > Sphingobacteriales > Sphingobacteriaceae > Pedobacter > Pedobacter jejuensis. Next base: position 3,476 of record NZ_RBEE01000035.1, read on the forward strand.
TGGCTTGATGTATTTATCAACTTATCCGCTACTTTCTGCCATTGAAGTTTTCCATCGATAAGGTCTATTGGAATTTCCATATTGATTTGATGGTGATAGGCTACAGAGCGGTTGGCCATATCTATGGTCACATTCGGATATTTTTGATAGTAGTGATTGAGCATTTCGGAATAGTTGAGTTTTTCGAGCAGGTAATATAAGTCGACAAAATCTTTGATACGCTCTCCGCTCCCAACAATGGCATTTAGTTTCATTGCTGCAATATCCTGCAATGATGCCATTCGGATCCCTTCGATGTTTTCGATAGGCCGTATATTTGGATAGGGATGGGTAATAAAGTCAACTTTGACTCCATCAATTAAGCCCATTAATGCACCTGTACCAATTACTTTCAAATTGGAACCGTAATTCCAAAGAAGATGATCCTGCAAGATTTTGGGAGCAAAATTCTGTATCGAAAATAAATCAATATCAATGGATATCCTGTGTCCGATTTTTAATGATAATGCGGTTCCTCCAACCAGAAAAAATTGTTCCAGCTCCGGATCGTTCATCAATTTCCGGATTAAATCCAGTGT
>NZ_RBEE01000036.1 GCF_003725795.1 Pedobacter jejuensis
TTTTTAGTCCAAAAATTATCTATCCAAACATGACAAAGTTTTTACCTTTTTTATATGACGATAATGGCTACTTGACCAATCAAAAATGTTTTATAATTACAGGGGAGAAAATAGAATTTCTAACAGCTTTTCTAAACTCATCATTATTCAAATATTGTTTTAAGGATAACTTTCCTGAGCTACAGGGGGGCACGAGAGAATTGAGTAAAATATTTTTTGATAAAATACCAGTAATTCAAATAACAGAAATAATAAATCTGGAGTTTAAAAATTTAATTAAAAAAGTTCAAGACCTTTCTAAAAATGGTTTTTCAACAAAAGACGTTGAAAAATTTATTGAGCAAAAAATATTTGATATATATGGTTTAACTACTGAGGAAAGGGAAATAGTAAAAAATTATTAATTATTTATATGCTTAATTTCATTCTCTTCTATGCCATAACATTCAAAAATAATTTTGTCAATTTTATCTAAACTTTCCTCTGAAAGTCTAGATAGCAAAAACTTAATATCAGTAATATTCTTATCAGAAAAATTGGGCATTGGGAAATTTTCAAAAAATGTATGTTTCATTCTTACGCCATTTTCACCAAGGCCACCACCACCATAAAACGTTTTTATTGCATAAAAAAACAATTTAGAATTTAACACTGAAATAATGATATCAAGGTCATTGCCTGTAATAATTCTCGCAGTATCTAAACACATAAATTCACCCTTATTGTCCAGCATAAAACTTGACTCTTGGACCATTTCTTGGAATATAATTTTTGGACTAAAAAAA
>NZ_RBEE01000037.1 GCF_003725795.1 Pedobacter jejuensis
TTTGGACTAAAAAAATCCTCCCAATAATTTGCTCCCCATCGTTGAAGTGCATACCATTCGTATCTAATTCCGGTTTCTGCTTTATTCCTTTTTTCAAGATTATTTTTATGGGAATAAAGGTGGTTGTATACGGCTGGATAAGTTATTTTAAAGGCTTCCTCGGCTTCATCTGACGATCCCGTAACTTTTGGGTCATTGTGTAAGGGAAAGTGCCATGGTATAAAAATAATATATAGATTTGAATACTCGTGCCCATATCGTTTGATATCTCTTCCTCTTAGAATTGGTTTAATTACTTCTATACTATTACAATCCTTTTGAATTAATTCCATTTTCTTATCTTCTGTAATGATGAAAGCATCATTAAATCCCGTTTTAATCCCGTAATTAATATTGATTTTCCAGTCCTTAAGAGGTGTTCCTATCGCTTCTATTTTAGATTTAATTTGTCTTTCTATTTGTGACAAGACCACCCAGCTATCTGTAGTAGTAAATTTTGTTATATTATTATTTTGTTTAACAAAAACGCT
>NZ_RBEE01000038.1 GCF_003725795.1 Pedobacter jejuensis
GGCCTATGATATCATGGTGAACAGTGGAACGGAAACCCTCGCTGACGCACGCGTGCCGCGTGTGAATAAATTGCAAAATAAAATTGTCTCGTCCTGAAATAGGTTTACAGATTAGGTTAGTTCGTTTCGTTAAACATATCTACAACTTTACACTTTTTATTGTAATAATTCTTCCAAAGCCTTTTGGTATTTAGATTTTTTTCATGTACCTGGTTTGGCGTTTTCATTCCAAGACTCAAGTGGGGCCTTTGACCATTGTAGAGCTCAACTGCCTTTCTGAGGTTTCCCTTTGCCTGCCTGATATTATCGGTCTTTAGATGTCTTAGGTATTCCCCTTTGATTATCCCGTTTATTCGCTCTGCCATGGCATTTTCCAATGGGTCGCCATTTTCGGTCATGCTTATGCCTATCCCATTTTTTTGGAGGTGCGCCACGTAGTTGCCAGAACAATACTGTACGCCCCTGTCCGAGTGGTGGATAAGCTGATGGGTACCAGCCTTAAGTTTTTTGAGCGCCATCTCCAGTGCCTTCAGGGTTTCCACTGTTTCCAGTGTCCCGGCGACATGATACCCAACGATCTTTCTGGAATATGCATCGGTGACAAAACTTATGTAAAGGTATTGACCGCACACCTTCCAGTAGGTAATGTCACTTACCCAAAGCTGGTTTACGCGGACAACCTCGACCTCCCTGATAATGTTCGGCCATTTCCTGAGCCAATGACCAGAATACGTGGTGATGTACTTCCTTGACCTTCTCTTTACCTGCAGACCATTTGCTGCCAGCAACTCAAACACGGAATCCCTCCCCATCTTGATGCCGTGCTCCATAAAAAATGGCCGTAACATCTCATAAAGCTTCCTCCCGCCCATCTCAGGGTGGCTGGAACGAAGCACGGATATTTCCATCAGCACCAACCTTTCA
>NZ_RBEE01000039.1 GCF_003725795.1 Pedobacter jejuensis
TATGTCTCGTCCTGAAATAGGTTTACACAATTGTAAACAAAATGGAGAGATATTCAAAAACCCACAAGAGTAAATGGCAGAGCCAGTATAGCGAGGAATTCAAGCTGAAGGTCTGTAACGAGTACATCAATGGCAATGATGGCATACGTTTTCTGGAGAAGAAGCACGGACTTGGCAATTCTAGGTTGACCACTTGGCTGAAGTTATATGGCCTGGGGATTAGAAAAACCATTTACCTACCTTTAGATATAATGACCGCAAAGAAAAAACCAGTTGGCAACTCCAATGAGGCACTTAGCCTAAAGCTCTTGCGTAAGCAGTTTGAGGATGCGCTGTTGGAAAAGGAACTATACAGGAGGATGGTTGAGGTTGCCGAGAGGGAACTTCACATAGACATCAAAAAAAAGTCAGGTACCAAGTGATCCTTGAGATGAAGAACAGCCTGCCCGGCATAAGTGTCGATCATTGCTGCTGCTTGCTTGGTGTGACCCGTCAGTCCTATTACAAACATTTTCGAGGTCAGGGCTCGGCCCATTCCATGGAAAGGTTGGTGCTGATGGAAATATCCGTGCTTCGTTCCAGCCACCCTGAGATGGGCGGGAGGAAGCTTTATGAGATGTTACGGCCATTTTTTATGGAGCACGGCATCAAG
>NZ_RBEE01000040.1 GCF_003725795.1 Pedobacter jejuensis
AAACCGCAAGGTGAGGAACGAACCGAGGATTTGGAATGATGGGCGGGACCAACATTAAAAAACCAACAGGAACCTGATTTCCAGAAAAATTTAATATTGACCAGTGTTAAGGTTCGTAAAATCAAAGGAATTTTAATTTATTACGGTTCTAACTGACCTTTCATGATAATTTTAAGGATATATAAAATAATAAGTATCTAAAAAATATAAAATTACTTTATTAGGAAACGAAATAACAAATCTCTAAAAAGTCATATTTCCAATTGCTCTGAGAAATAATTTATTAAAGAAGATTTTCTTTAGATAGATCAGTTCAATCAGCGCCATATCTGAAGTAAATACACCATGGTCTTGGTGACATATTTATTGTTTTGATGAAACTCTTCGATAATTCTCGCCCTCTAAATGAATTTTCTGACGTCAGAATAATAGCTAATAGCTGATAAGGTATTTTCTTCATTAAGAAATTCAAAATTTTCTAATATTTTTTGAGATTTTATTTCATAAGTATATCTAATATTAAGGCTGACAGCTTAAGAATATACATTTTAGTAAACTGTTTTAAAATATTTCACAAAAGCCTTTTGAGCCTATGGACAACATATTTAGGTAATTTCCTATTTCGTGATCGACCGAAGTAGACCGATATTTGGGTTTGAGAAAATCCGCCTAAGGATTGCCCTACTATTCCATAATCTCATTTCACTTCAGAAATCATAAATGCTTGGACTGAGCTTTATGTTATTTTGTAAATGAGCGTGCTTATGTAATAGCTTCTCCTTCACTACTATTCACTACAATCTTTTTGTTGGGGTTTTAGGTGGGAGATGTGAGTGTTTGTATAGCCGCAAAGGATTTTCGTTGCCATCAGGTTTGAATAACCCGGGGGTTGTGGTTTGGAGTTGCCGGAAGGCTGGTGAGATACAATTAA
>NZ_RBEE01000041.1 GCF_003725795.1 Pedobacter jejuensis
ACATGCTCCAGAATATCCAGCTTTTACTGAATTATCTCTTATGTTCAATGTATCGTCAGGTGTAAAGACAAAAATTGCAAAATTAGAATTTTTAGCACTTTCAATTAAAGAATTAAGTGTCGTAGCAGATAATTCAAAATTTGTCTGCGACCAAATTTCTACAAATGCATAGTGTTGTAAGTTTGTTTGAATTGCTTTTGCAATAGGTAGCCCTTCAACTGAACTACCAATAAAAATTCTAGGTTTCAAGATATAATTAGCTTATAAAGTATTTTACTAAAATAGTTTTAAAATTTGAATTTTAATACCCTTGTTTACTTAATTAATAAGCTAAACTTGTAGAATAATTCTTGTCGATCTTTTTCTATTCGCTAAAATATTTAATGCACTCAATACAGCAAAAAGAAGAAGAAACGTCTCTAAATGTATAGATATCCATCTCCTACTGTATATTTCTCTTTTTGCTTTAAGGTTATATGCAAGGGTTACGGTAAAAAGAAAATGTCTCAAAAAACGAATATTTATGAGTACTGTAAAATGATTTAAAAGCTGTATGTGTAATTTCACAGATCCGGAGATTGATGAGGATGGCTATTGTAGTGACGCCTGACTAACTTCCGAATATGATAGCGAATGTCATACATTGGATAAACCGCTGTCGGTTGACCCCCACTCGCCAAAAATATTTTTCTCATAACTCAATATTAATCAATGAAGTTATAAACCATAAAAAATTGGTGCAAAGGGGTCATTCAATTGTGGTTTATCCACCCTTGCAGCTGCCATTCGAATGTAATCCAATCCTTCCCCCCTTGAATAACCAGTACCGATTTTCCTAATTACCTGGAAGAGTTGACTATAAAGATTTATCAGATTGTCTTTACAAAGACGTGATAAATTGAGGTTTAATAAATTGAAAAAACTGAACTTTGTATTGAGCATAATAATATATAAATTTATTTCTTTTCCAAGATTAACCCTTTACCACTCTTTATATGTTGGATACAAAAATAAGTTGAGATAATAATCAAACCTACTAAAACATTTGACAAAAGATCAGAGATGAGAAAATTATCAACGCCAGAAATCCCAGTTTATATGCGTTATGTCTTAAGCTTTGGATTAGTTTCTATCGCGACTATCATTAAACTTTACCATTTTAATATGATAGGATTATCAACGCCTTTTCTATTGTATTTCGGCACCGTCATTGTTTGCAGCCGATGGCTTGGAAAAGGCCCCGCCTACTTTGGCATTTCGATTTCGTTACTCGCTATCATATATTTTTTTATGGCTCCTTACGGTGCCCTCGCCATCAATCATAATCAATCGATACAATTATTGCTTTATACTGTCGAGGCCTGGCTCCTTATCGGATTGAGCAATGCTTTAAACGAATCAACAAAAAAAAACCTGACGCAAATGAAACTATTTGAGGCCATAATGGCGAAGTCAACGGACGGAATAGTTGTTGTAGATAAAGATGGTAAGCGTACCTACTGCAGCCCTTCAGTAGAAAATGTAATAGGTTATAGCGCTGAAGAATATCTTAAGCTACCCGCATGGAAACTTGGTCATCCTGACGAGTTAGAAAGAATCAAGGAGCAGTATAAGAATCTCACCGAAAGCAGCGGTGAGTGTATGGTTTTGCTACATCGGATGAGACACAAAAATGGCAAATGGATTTGGGTGGAAAGCAGGGTGACCAATTCGCTCGATGAATCTGGCGTAGCATCAATGATTGCTAATTTTAACAATGTTACAAAAAGGATAGAAACTGAACAGCACCTAAAAGATTTTATTGGTATAGTTTCTCACGAACTTAAATCGCCTCTTACCAGCATGAAAGCATATGGGCAGATAACGTTGAAGAAAATCGACTTAAAGGATGATTCCGGTGCATCTACTTTCGCTTTAAGAATGTCGCATCTGACTGACCGAATGTTGAAGCTGATAAATGACATGCTTGATGTAGCTACAATTAATGCAGGCCAACTGAAACTTGATATACAGAAATTTGATTTGAATGCTTTAGTTCACGAGGTAGTGGATTCACTTCAGCAAACAACAGATAGACATCAACTTATTATCAATTTCAGTGAACTTCAGGAAATTAGCGGCGATAAGGAAAAATAGCCCAAATACTCACCAATCTGATTACAAATGCCATTAAATATACACCATCAGGCGGAGAAATAAACATAGCATCCAAAATTATTGATGACAGAATTAGAATATCAATAACTGATCATGGCATAGGTATTCCAAAAAAAGATTTTGATATCATTTTCGACAGGCTATACCGCATTGGCAGCTCAGGCGTCATCAAAGGACTGGGCTTTGGTTTGTATATTTGTCAGAAAATAATTCAGCAACTTGGAGGAACGATAACTGTTGAGAGTGAAGAGGGAATCGGCTCTACATTTAGTTTTGAATTGCCATACCCCAATAAGTAGTAGGTTTGATTCGCCCTTTTAATAAATAAAATACCAAAAGATTTCTCATAAATCACCTTTCAATTATAATGGTCAATTAGGCTGCCTACTTTATAATCACAGACACACGAAATATTCAAACGCCTAAGTAACTGACCTAAAGAAATAATTAATTTCGTATAGGGAGAACAAAGGATTAATGTTCAACCGTAAAAAAACGGTATTTAAATATTCTTAATTCAATTACGGAACAACTAATTGGTATTAAATACAGTAAACAAACTCAAGGTTAAAAAGATATAGAAATGTTCATAAGAAAACATTAGAAATATCAAACGAGCAATAAATCTGTATCTCTTAGTAGTCTAAACTAACCTTCATCTAGTAGTAATTTGCTTGGTTTGGCTATTTTAACTATTATACTATTGTTAGCCTTTAAATTGGATAAACCAGAATGGATTGATCCCGTCCCACCAGAAATAAATTTGCTATAAAGTATTACTTGTCAATTGATTAGTAATTTGGCGGCAAGGGATTAATCAGATTAGTTTATCCACCTTGAGCTTAAAAAATGGCATTTCTTTCTCCCAGAGTTCCTTCTGAAGGTGACACCAGTGCGCTTTGTACTCTTCGCAGGCATACTCGATTATTTTTGTCCCCTCAAGCTCCCGCGCTGAGTAGCCCAATAATTCGGTTAATGCCTCGTTTACCTTGATAATAGTCAGGTCTGATCGAATTATCTTGCTTGCAGCGCTGGTATGTTAAAGATAGTATTAAACTTATTCTCGCACCTCCAGAAACCTATTTTCAATGTTCGCTTTACTATCATCTTGTTTCATGGCAGAGACATCTTCTCCGGGCTGATTATTTGTGGTTTCATGCTATTGAATGAGCGACGGGCCTTAGGCATAACGTTACTATTTGGAACAATGATTCCACTCAACGATATGGTTACCGTGCTCAGTAAAAACTATAACGGCGTTCTACAGGCCCTTCCCCATGTTATCGCCATCATTGTTTGCTTTGTATTCGGGATAGTTTTATTAATAACCAAACCTAAATTGAAAGCTTCGTGAGAGCACCGGGATATATTAAGCTTATCAGTTCAGTTGACATCAATACTAACAATAGTGTAGTGGAGCTCAATATTCTTCCTGGAGAGAAAACTCCCTGACATTACCATACTTTATTTTCTGAAACATTCTCGGTCCTAAAAGGAACCCTTAAATTAGGTAAAGGTAGAGAGATCCTCCCTTTAAAACAGGGAGATTTAGCGACAATAAACCCAAAAGAGAAACATTATTATCATAATGTTTCTAACGAGGAATGTAGAATAACCACCACCATTGATCCTGGGAACAAGAACTTTGAGAACGCCCTTTTATATTTTAAAAGGATTGGAAAATGACCGTTTGGCCACAGAAGCAGAAACGCCAAGTAAGTTTTCAGATTTAGTCTTGTTTGTATACCTAAGCAATTCCAGAATGGTAGGCATTCAGAAATAGCTGAGCCGATATTTAGCTACTTTCCTAAAGCCGCTATTAAAAAAGGTAATTTCAACCATTTAATTCAAAAGTATTGTAACTAAAAACAAAAATCATAAGGGAAACTCAAAACCAATGCCAATTACAATAGACCCTGAAAGTGGTAAAATTTTATCTGTAGTAGGTGGTAACTACCAGATACTTGTTTTGGGGCAAACAAACCTACGAAGCATTTGCGATTATTGAAATGCTGATGCCTCCTCAAAACGGCCCAGGCCAAATTCACACGATAAGTTTTATAATTCCTTTTATATCGTCGATGGCGAAGTGAAGTTCATTCCGAAACCGGGGTTTATATCGCAAGAAAGAGTTCTTTTTTAGTGGAGCATGAAGGAGGTATAGTACATTATTTAAATATGTAAGCGATAAGATGGCTTAATTGCTTTATTTAGTTATGCCTGCCGGGCTGGAAGAGTCTTTTGAAGAAGTTGGCAATCCACTTGCTGCTGAAGAATTTCTTCCACCGCCACCAATGACCACTGAAACTATCAAAGACTTACAGGCCATTGCACAAAAGCATGAACAAGTATTGTATCCGCCAACCTTACTTGATTCGATATTTTAAAAATAATTTAAATGATATGTCAGATAAAAATATAATACTGATCAACAACTTAAAAATATCGAAAATTAAATTTTAAAAAATAACTCACTTTGGCCAGTTCCTGCAAATCAGATAATAAAAAGTTCGAAATTTTCCCAGTAACGGCTAGAGAAATGGTGATAAACTGTTGTGCAAATTTTGTGCAAATAAGTTTTGGCTGTCATATTATGATTTGCAAAACTGAAAGCAAAAACGTAGAATGATTTTAAGCTCTGAGAATTCAAAAAAAACTATTTATCGTTATCTAATTTTGTTGTGCAAATTTTGTACAAATAAAAAACCCGACTCGGACGGAGTGGGGCTAATTTATTGATTATCAGATATATATTGTGGAATCGAACCAGCGATCCTCTGATTAAAAGTGAGTTTAGAAGAATTGTTATAGCCTTACTTAAAAGCTACGCTATTTTGGCTATTGGAGAATAGAAAATTTTTCTTTCAATAGCGCCATGTCTGCGCTCACCTTAATATCTAAGACCTTGGCATAAATTTGAGTTGTTTTAATATTAGTATGTCCCAGCATTTTTGAAACACTTTCGATCGGAACTCCATTTAGTAAAGTTACCGTTGTTGCAAATGTATGCCTTGCGATGTGGGAGCTCAAGTGTTTTTCAATTCCACACAGAATTGCAATCTCCTTTAAATACTCATTCATCTTCTGGTTACTTGATACTGGCAGTACCCTACCCTTATTTATACAGTAGGCATTATCTTGATATCTGTCCAATATTACCACAGCTGAAGGTAGTAAAGGAACTGCAGAGCGTACACCTGTTTTTGTCCTGTTAGTATAAATCCAGCTACTACCATCAATTCCTATCTGGATATTAGATAAACTGAGTTTTTCTACGTCTGAATATGCAAGTCCGGTAAGACAACAAAAAAGAAAAATATCCCTGACTTGAGAAAGCCTTTCAGTAGAAAATTTTTTTCTAGCCAAGATATTAAGTTCTTCATTAGACAAAAAAGGACGTTCGACTGGTTTCATGTTTATCTTATACCCAAACATCGGGTCCTTATCTATCCATCCTGACGCCAAAGTGATTCGGAGAATCTTTCCAAAGTTCTTTAGGTATTTTGCAGCAGTATTACCAGAACATTTATTTTCCGTTCTTAGAAAAAATTCAAAGTCATTTATAAAAGGACGATTGATTTTCTTAATGTTCATGTCTTTGGTGCAATATTTCTTTTCAAGAAAAGCTAAAACATGACGCTCCAATACCTGAAATCTTTTGAGGGTTCCTATGGCATAACCATTCCCGATTAAAGCTTCCATGTTTTGATTATGAAGCATAACAGCTTCCATTACGGTATGAATTTCCTTTTCAATCCCTAACCACTTACATCTAATACTTTCTGCTGTAATTTCCTCAGATGACTCCGAAAGATTCTTATGTGCCTTATAAATTTCAGATTGAAGATTGTCAAGATATGCATTGAAAATTTTTACTTCCTCTTTACTTCCAATCTGGCGACCTGTTTTAGGATTCCAGCGGTCAAGGTCACAATTAACACCGGTAGTTGTTTCGGAACGTTGTCCTGAAACCGTTATGCGCACATAAACCGGAACAATTTTCTTTTGTTGATTTTTTGGTCTCTTTACATAAAAGAGCAGACTAAAATTAGTTTTCATATAACTGAATTAAGGTTAACAAAGTTAGCCTTACAGTCTAAAAACGACAAGATGTTCATCCTTTGAACTACTTGATTAACAATAGGTTACAAGCTATTCGGTGAGTCATTGCTAAATTTCAAATGACTCACCGAATGACGCACCTTTTATATGTGATTTAATGCACATATTAGGGCTTTTAGGCCTTCCACAAAAAACACTAATCATATGATTTACAACGTTTTAGTGTTTTTTGGTCTCATTTTCAGTGACCCCTCAGGGGTTCGAACCCTGGACCCACAGATTAAGAGTCTGTTGCTCTACCAGCTGAGCTAAGAAGTCGGTGATTATTAATCAAATATAAAATAAAAGGGTGATATAGCAATGTATTGTATAGTAAGTTGAGAATACCTAGTAATAATAAATTTTTCATAAGATTTTTTTAAACTATCCTATATCATTCTTAGGTTGTCGAATTATTACATTAGGTCTTCGACAAGCTCAGACTGGCACCTAAATAAATTCAATTCTACCGTCTTCCACTAGGGTTTTATTTACCATAGTATCCTAAATGTTATCGGTATCCCAAATGTAACCCATAGTAACATTCAATCCCTTCTAACATATTTTTGCATCCAATTAACAACAAAGATTTATTAATTAACAGCAAAATTATGACCACATACAACAACAACAATAAGGTTTCGCTTGCCGAAAGTTTATTTCGTAAGCACTTATCTTATTTCACAAACCCGGAAATGAACCGGGAAGAATACGCTAAAATCTTTACTGAAGATGTGGTACAGGAATTTCCTTTTGCGCCAGCGCCATACGCAAAAACAGTAAGTGGAAATGAGGCAATTACCGAATACATTAGAAACGTAATCAAAGGGGCGAGTGATTGGGCTTTTACAAATTTTAATTTTTTCCCTACCTCCGACCCAAACATGGTATTTGTTGAATTTGAAGGCAGTGCCAAAGTAATTGCTACTGGTAAGTTATACCAACAAATCTACGTGGGTCGTATATCGATAAGAGGAGAGCAGATTGAAAACTATCGAGAGTATTGGAACCCAACTTCGATTTTTGAGGCATTTGTATAAATTTAATAGTTACTGTTTTATCGCCGTATTGCTTGTACGACAAGTCTTGCTGAATTTATTTCAGCATCTTCGCTGCAAAAAAGACCGGGAGATAATTCAGAGTGACGTAAACTAAAAAATGTAGCTTATTAATAAGTTGAAGGAAAATTAATAATCGAATTCAGGTTAGTAATTAGGAAAACCATTGGTCATAGACCGCTCTATTCCGCTGCGCTCCAATCGAGGTGACGGGAATATAAAACGTCATTTCGAGCATCGCCGAGAAATCTTTTTAATTAGCCGTATGAAGATTTTAGTTCCGCTACGTTCCAATGGAGCTGACGGTAATGCCCGAAAAGCGACTTACCTTTGTTAAATAAACGTGATTGAAATGGAAAGCCCCAATTTTTCATTGGGCTTGCAATGTAAAGCAGGGCTGAAACACCAAAAGGATTACTGAACTAACTTTCAGAGAAAAATAAAATTGCCAAAGAAACACAGAAATCACAGAAGAAGTATGAATGTAATTCCGAATATGATCGATAAATCTTTGTAACCTGAGTTCAATTCTTAAACTTAATATTTGCTGTTTTATCGCCGTAATGCTTGTAAGACAAGTATTGCTGAATTTATTTCAGGGTGACGTAAACTAAAAAGTAGGATTAAAATTATTGTTCTTTGAATCTTTGACGATGCTGTTTCCCCCATTCGTGCATGGAAACAATCATTTCTGAAAGCGTTTGGCTATAAGGCGTTAATTCATATTCGACGGAAATTGGTCGAGTGTTTAACACAGTTCTGGTAACCAAACCATTGATTTCAAGATCCTTTAATTCCTTCGATAAAATTCTTGGAGATATTTCAGCCTCTCTGGATAATTCGCGAAACTTAAGTTTACCGCCCCTTAAAATGGCTATTAAAACTAATTTCCATTTTCCTCCAATAACATCGAGGGTATCTTGCAAAGCGAGCCAAGCTTTTTTGCATTCTTCATCAGTCGCGGGCTTTAAACAACGGTCTTTATTCATCACGATACCATAAATATTATCAAGGCAAAAGTATGCCATTTGCCTATATTTTAATGTCTAATTAACAACATAAAACATTTTAAATTATAAAACCTATTATGGATATATACACTAAAAATCCCAAAGACTTACTTACAGAAAGTTATTTTGTTTATACTTTTCTTATTCCGCCTAGTAAGATATGAGCTTTAATAAGCAAGCATAAATAATACATACCTTAAACCTCACCCTATCAAAGTTTTTGGTTTGGCTCATGCTATACGAACTATGAAAATTGGTTCAAACCACAGTTTTTCATTTCCCTCTCTTCAAGGAGAGGGATGCAATGGCCAAACAATAACTACTACCTTTCATAGGGTGAGGTTAAGTTAGAAGTATTACATCAAATCTTCAACAGGCTCAGACTGACAACTAAGATTATACTCTAACCTCCTGCTCTACCTTTTATATCATCCGTTGCCGTATTTCTGTATCTGGCTGATTTCACATTTTGGTTACCGAAACCATAACTCACGCTAAAGTTTGCCCGTCTGCTGGTGTATCTATTTGTAACCCTTAAATTTACGTTTTGATAATCAAGTGCACCTTTCCAGTAATTGGTAAGCAGAATATCATCCATATTTAGCCTTAACTTAAGCTTTTTGTTTAACATACTTTTTTGTATTCCGGCATTTAAAGCATATTGCGGAATGGTTGTTTGCTCTACACCCGAAACCTTTGGAGATTCGTACCAAAAACTTATTTCTACAGTGAAGCTTTTAGGTAGAATAAATGTTTGGGAGGTATTGAAATTATAAGCCAGTTTACTTGCGCTGTAGGCTGCACCTTCTATGTTTGCATCGGTAAACTTGTTATAGTACAAACTCGCATTGTTTTGCATGTTCCACCATTTAGTAATTTTGATAGGGAAATACAGGTTTGCAGAATAGTTTTGTGCTCGGCCTAAATTCTGCCTGATTACGCTAACTATTCGAGTTACTTCATCTTGTTGAGAAATTTGAGTGATCAAATCTTTCGTATTGGCATAATTTATAGAAAGCGAAAATTCTTTGTGGCTATAACCAATTTCATAATTATCAGTAAATTGAGGTTTTAGGTAAGGATTTCCTTGATCGATTGCGTATGGGTCCATGTAAAAGGCAAATGGATTTAGTTGCTGGTAATTTGGTCGGTCGACCCTGCGACTATACGAATACCTGATGTTGTTATTTTCGTTCAGTTTATGATTTAAGAAAGCAGTTGGAAAAAGGGAAAGATAATTCCTATCTACTTCCTTATTTGTTGTAACAGAGTTTCCGTTTGAATGTGTGTGTTCCGCCCTCAATCCAACTTGAATTTGCAAAACCTTCCATTCTTTACCAAAATTTAAATAAGCCGCATTTATATTTTCTTTATAAACGAAATTATTTGACTTGTTTAAATCATTTTGCCAAACACCAGTTATAAACTGTTCTGATAGAAAATCATTATTGGTAACTACATAACTGCTTTTTAACCCTGTCTCAAACTTCATCGTTTTGTTTATGGGAATAGTCAAATCTGTTTTGGCGGCGAATATATCAATATTGGCATCGGTCGTATTCCTTAATAAAGTAGTGTTCGTTTGTTGCCCGGTTTGGTTTAAATATCTGGCGTTAAACTCTTCATTTTTTTTATTGTTGAAGTTCGAATAATCAACATCGAAAGTGATATTCTTACCAGCTTTATCAAAATCGTGTTTAACATTAAAGTTAGCTGTTAAGTTATTTGCAGGCGATTTGGAAAATGCATCTTGCAATACAGAATTGTTGCTGGTTACGTTCGATTGTACCTCTTTTATAGATGTATTGCTGAAATTTACCAGATCGGTATTTACGGTGTTCGCATCAACCATTACGCCAAAAACAGTTTGTTCTGAAGCATAATAATCTGCACCCAACTTTCCCTGGAAACCAACTCCTTTATTTTTTCTATCAAAATTTTGAGTGAAATCGCTTGCTAAACCATTGGCAAAAGTAGTTCTTGTGAGGAAAGTATTGTTAAAACTTGCTTTTCGGGCCAAAGCTCCATTTCCGAAAATATTCCATTTACCGTTTCTGTGGTTTAAGTTTAGATTTACACCTGCTCTTCCCAAATCCTTTGGCGAATCGGGCATAATACCTTGTCCGCCATTAAATGAAACGGTTCCGTTTGTGCCAAAAGCCTTATTTCTTTTTAACTTGATGTTGATTATCCCGGCATTTCCTGATGCATCATATTTTGATGATGGATTGGTTATGAGTTCTATTGTTGCAATTTGGTCGCTACTCATATTGCTTAATAATGTGGTTACATCGGCACCAGAAAGAAAATTGGTTTTTCCATCAATCATAATGGTTACGCCCGATTTATTGTTGAGTTTTATTTGTTCACTTTGTCTATCAATTTGAACGCCTGGCGCCTTTTCTAAGACTTCTAAAGCAGTACTTCCCGATGAAACAATGCTATTCTCTACATTTAAAACCGTTTTGTCCATTTGATGCTCGATGTAAGGTTTGCGACCTTGAATACTAACATCCTTAAGTTGTTTGGCATCCGTTTCCATCAAAATATCAGGAATTTTAACATCCGCATTAAGATTAAACACAGCAGTCTTTTTGATTTTGTATCCAATCATAGAAACTTGCATTTGGTAATTACCTTGTTTTAGGTCTTCGAAAATAAATTCTCCGTTCACATTGGCAGCACCGCTTTTTACTACCGTTGTATCCGGAGAATTTAAAATTCTTACTACTGCAAAGGGCAAGCCCAAACCTTTTTCATCTACAACTTTACCCGAAAGTTTATTGAATTTTTGGGCAAAGGAAACCCCACACACCAAAAGGCATGCAATTAGCGTAAATAATGTTTTCATGGTTTTTTAAATTTGACCTATGAAGTTTAATCCGATTCGCATATTAAACTTCATAAGTATGTAAGTTAGTTTTCTTCAATATTAATACCCAACTCTTGCTCAACTTCTCTAATTCTGGTAGATACTGAATCTTGATAAATGGTATCAGCTGACCTGTTTTTCTTCAAAAATTCCAAATCAAGCAGTTCTTGTTTTAGTTTTTTCTTCTTTATAGCATCTTCTTTTAATTGTGCAATGCATTTCAAACCATCTTCTGTCATTATCCAGGCAGTAGAATCGTTTGAGTCGTTTTCCTTATCAGCACAATCCCAGGTTCCATAATTATTAATATATCTGTAAGCGTCTTGTTTAATAATCAGCTTTGTTCCAACAGGAACTTCGAGGTAGATATAAACTTCCTGATTGCGCCAGATGCTACCTTTTTTTAATTGAAAACGGGGATTAAAAACTAATGACTCATCTTTTGAAATATAGCTGTAACTTATGTTTTGTGCATTCTGCAACGCACTTGGGAAAGTTTTTCCCTGCGATTCATATTTCTGAACAATACGTGTTGTGGCTGTCTCGCTTTTATTAATGATGATGCGAATGTTATTTGGCGATACGAACGGTCCATCTTCAAAATCATCAACCACAATTTTATTTTTTTCGTTTCCATTGATATGGTATGCAATGCTGTCTTCCTTACTAAAAAATTTACTTTTATCGATATCAATAACGTAGATAGGTAGCGTTTTCAAATCATTTGTTTGAGTAAGTTCGGCATGTTGCTTAAACTCCGATGAAATTTTTGCCGCTTGATAACCCACCGTAGCAACGCCAGCCAACCAGATAATTAATAAGGCGAAAGAAAGTGTTTTATTTATAGCTTGTTTACTAAAAGCAACACGAATAGAAAAGAGCACGAGCGCTAAAATGGGAATGAAGCAAACAATAAAGGCGCTTAGAACAATTACACCACGGTTACCATCATTCACAATAGAAAACGGAAAATATTCATAAATACTTTCATCCCAAAAACCTTGAAATGCAGCCGCTCCAACGATTAAAGAAAGTAAAAATAATGCTCCAAATACGATAATGATAATGGCAATAACCTTAAAAATTACTTTTCCGGTACCTGAAACAAAACGACCCAGCCATTCGAAAAATTCACCAATAAAAATACCCACCTGTGCGAAAATTGGTTGTGCATGTTTGTTGGCTTCAGATAAACGCTCTTTTACTGCTTGCAATTCTTCATCAAGGTTTTTTTGAAATCCTTGTAGATTGGCGGGCTCGCCTTTCATCTCCATTTTTTCTAATCTCGATTTAGCTTTTGGCATAATTATCCAAAGCAACGCATAAACCAAAAGACCAGTTCCACCAAGTAAAACTGTCAAAAGAGTAGCTAAGCGAATCCATTTCACATCGAAATCTAAATAATGAGCAACACCAGCACATACACCAGCAATTACACGCTCATCCATATCGCGGTACAATTTTTTATCTACAGGTTGAGCTTGATAGTTTGTGTTTATAACAGGCTCACTTTCCTCATCTTCAATGGTGTCGAAATCTTGCACACGACCCATTTGGCCAATAACAAAATTAACATTGGCAGCATCCACAACCTGTTTTTTCTGTTCTTCCAATTGCTCGGTTAATAATTCTGCAATTCTATTTTCGATGTCGGTAACGATTTCCAAATCATCTGCATGATTTACAAAATAGTGTTTCACTTCGTTTAAATAAGCTTTCAAAAGCTCGTAGGCACTTTCTTCAATATGAATAATTGTATTGCCAATATTTATGATGATGGTCTTTTCCATTTCTTTGCGGTTATAAATTTTTACGAATTGGCTCCTTTTTGTGATATACCTACAGCATAAGCCAACTCTTGCCAGGTTTGATCTAATTGAGATAAAATGCCTTTACCATCTTCTGTTAAAGTATAATATTTCCGTGGCGGACCAGAGGTAGATTCTACCCAGTTGTAGCTTAACAAACCATTGTTTTTAAGCCTGGTTAATAATGGATACAACGTTCCCTCAACAACAAGCAGTTTTGCTGATTTTAATTCAGCAATAATATCCGAGGCATAAATTTCTCCTCTTGCTATAATTGATAAAACACAGTATTCCAGAATTCCTTTCCGCATTTGTGTTTGCGTATTTTCTGCTATCATAAAACAAAGATATATTATTTATATAATACTATGCATTACATAGTACTAAAATAATTTAAAGTTAAATGTTAAGTATCTGTAAATCAAATAAATAATTTTTTAAATAATTTTAATGAAGATAAATTGGTTTATTTTACCCAATTTTGAAAAGCAAAACCTGCGGTTCTTCGGCCAAGATAGTCCTGCTTTTGCCCATAGTCCCGATGAAAAATCGGGAGCTATTTGGCGCAATCAGGTTTAAATTACTTAAGACTGTGTAAGAAATTCAGAGCCATAAATAGAAAGAAGTATGAAGCTATCTAAAAATGCGAATATCCTCTAAAAACGTTTTAATTTCTGCGAAAATCTTCTTAGATCTGCGGGACAAACAAATCGTTTGGCGTAATCAGTTTAGTTTATTTAAGACTGTGCAGAAAATTCACAAGGATAAATTGGAAAGAGCTTATTAATTACATTTTACCCTTTTTTGAAAAGCAAAACCTGCGGTTCTTCGGTCAAGATAGTCCTGCTTTTACCCATAGTCCCGATGAAAAATCGGGAGCTATTTGGCGCAATCAGGTTTAAATTACTTAAGACTGTGTAAGAAATATCAAAGCGATAAATAGATAGAAGTATGAAGTTATCTAGAAATGCGAATATCCTCTAAAAACGTTTTAATTTCTGCGAAGATCTTCTTAGATCTGCGAGACAAACAAATCGACTTCAATACAAAAAACATTATGGTTTCTATACCCACGGAAATGACACTGATTGAGAAGAACCTCAGGGAGAACAAAAAACTATACAAACACCATAGATTTAATATATTTTGATAATTTTGCAGCGTTTAATTTTATCAGATGAAAAAATCTATAGCAAGCATTGTTGCTGAAGCCAATCAACAAGGCGAAGGTTCATTAAAAAGAACCCTTGGTCCTGTTAATTTAATATTGATAGGGGTTGGTTTAACGTTAGGTGCCGGACTATTTTCCATAACCGGCTTGGCGGCGGCAAACCACTCCGGACCAGCAGTAACTTTGTCATTTGTAATTGCCGCATTAGGCTGCGGTTTTGCAGCATTGTGCTACGCAGAATTTGCATCAATGATTCCTGTCGCCGGTAGTGCTTATACCTATTCATACGCCACCATGGGCGAACTTTTTGCCTGGATTATCGGTTGGGATTTAGTTTTAGAATATTCTGTGGGTTGCGCTACAGTTGCCATAAGCTGGTCGCAATATTTAACACGGTTTTTAGCCAGTCTCGGCCTTTATTTACCTCCACAACTTACGCTTTCGCCCTTCGAAACCGCAAAACTTGCTGATGGAAGTACGGTTAATGGAATAGTGAATATTCCGGCAGCATTGGTTGTGGTTTTAATGACAGCCATTTTAATTCGCGGCACCAAAGGCTCAGCAATTGTGAATGGCATTATTGTTTTTCTAAAAGTTGGTGTTGTTTTAGTTTTCATCGCCCTTGGCTGGCAATACATTGACCCAGCAAATTACCATCCATATATACCCGAAAACACAGGAACCTTTGGCCATTACGGCTGGAGTGGTGTATTACGTGGTGCAGGTTTAGTTTTCTTCGTTTTTATTGGTTTCGATGCCGTTGCAGCATCCGCACAAGAAACTAAAAATCCTTCGAGAGATTTACCCATTGGAATAATTGGTTCGCTACTAGTTTGCACGGTATTATTTGGTT
Organism: Pedobacter jejuensis; assembly: GCF_003725795.1. Lineage (GTDB taxonomy): Bacteria > Bacteroidota > Bacteroidia > Sphingobacteriales > Sphingobacteriaceae > Pedobacter > Pedobacter jejuensis. The sequence continues at coordinate 15,031 of NZ_RBEE01000041.1, forward strand.
TGTTTGGGCACGTAATGACTGGCTTAGCAAACTATAAAGAGTTTGCAAATAGTGGCGCTCCAGTTGCTATTGCAATCGAGAAAACACCCTATGCATGGTTAAGCCAGGCAATAATACTGGCAATTTTAATTGGTTATACCTCTGTAATTTTGATTGATTTAATGGCGCAATCGAGAATGTTTTATTCGATAAGTAAAGATGGTTTGCTACCAAAGATTTTTTCTGATGTGCATCCAAAATTTAAAACGCCATGGAAATCTAACATGATGTTATGTGCTTTTATCGGACTTTTTGCAGCTTTTGTACCAATGAATGTGGTTGGAGAAATGACAAGTATAGGAACGCTTTTAGCCTTTTTAATGGTTTGTGTTGGGATTCTTATCCTAAGAAAAACAGACCCAGATGCTAAACGTCCGTTTAGAGTTCCGTTTGTGCCGCTAATCCCAATTCTAGGTATTTTAGTTTGTCTGGTAATGATGGCCTTTTTACCTTGGGAAACTTGGTTAAGACTTGGTGTTTGGTTATTTATAGGTTTAGCAATATATTATTGGTACGGTAAAAAGCATAGTAAACTTAATGGATTAAATTCTACACAGGAACCCTTAAAATAGTGTAGAATTTTGAGTAAAAAATTCTCATAGATTTTATGTTGTAGAATAAATTCACCACTAAATTTTAAACAATGATGGATTTTAGAAGGATGGCAAGTAGATACAAATCAATTCATTAACATTAAATTGTAAGTTATTAACAATTAAACACTTTCGTAATTTTTTGGCTTAAGATTTGTTTTATAGAAAATACCTATAAAAACATTTTCCTATGATTATTAAATTAGACACATCTGTTTTTCGATTTGCAAAGTCGAAAGTACAAACCGAAGATAAAATTATCTATAGCCTTACTAAAGCACAATGGATAAATGCTGATAGAATTGTAATGGCAGCTATGTTTGCGGCAACTATAGCCGGTGCAATTTTATTTAATTAGATTTTTTATTTTTTGAAAACAATTGCTTTTATAAATTCATTATAATAGAGTTTCTCATCTATAATTTCAAAATTTTCTCGTGAAAAGTACTGGGTCATTTCAATAAGTTTTGATGCTTCTACAATACCTAAAAGTTTGAAAAATAAATACATTGAATTTAACAGCATCCTTTGCCACCATTTCCCTTTTGAACTAGTTAAACTAAAATCTACAAAAAACCATAAACCTCCTTTTTTAAGCATCAAGTTTAGTTTATTAAAAATATGTTCAGCTTTCTCTAATTGGAAGTTATCGAATAAAAATGGGGTTAAAATAACATCAAATCTATCGCTAGAATAGAATTCTTCTATATCAAGTTGTACAAAATTAATTGTGTTTTCTCCAAAGTTTCGAGCCTTAGAAAGTGTTATCATTTTCTCAGAAATCTCTACATACGTTATCGTCAATCCTGATGAATGAACTTGCTTAATTTCTTCCAAAAGCCAGCCCGTACCCCCACCAACAATTAAAATCGAACTGTTTTCGGGTATAAATTTCAATTGATTAATTTGTGCATTAACCTGCGATTTACCAAACACAAACTGACTTAGTACATCATAGCTATTCGCAATCTTATCGTAGTTATTGTTCAATTTTTTAAGACTTAAAATCACCAGTAAACTTACATATCAGCATTTTATTCGCAGTTATTTAAGAAATTGCATTCCTACAATCCCGCAAATTGCTTTGAATAAAATTAAACCATCTATCACCATTAAATAGTATAAAATTTGCTTTCGCTTATGCATAGAATAAGCTAAATAAATCGTTAAGATAAATGGAAGCACGTTAAAGAAAACCTGAGGCCATCCAAATCCTTTGTAAACAGCAAAAATACCAAGCGAGCATAATCCAATAATCAATAAAGGAATCAGGATATTAAATATCGTTCGGCGCAAACCGTATCGTACTACAAAAGTTCTCAAGTGCTTATTTGCGTCTGTTGGATAATCTTTAATATCAAAAATTATAGCATTAACAGTGCAAAACATCCAGTTTTTTATGAATAGCCACGTCCACAATACAGAATCATGGTAACCAATTCCTGTTTCTATTTTTAACATGATTAGTGGCAAAACATTAGCACAACAAGCCCAAACAAAACCAATTACGAAGGCCTTTAACCAACCTGTATTGCGAAGGTTAAAATTTAAAAATGATTTTGGTAATAACTCATAATATAATGCTCCGGCAACCATAATCACAAATATTGCTACCCAATACGTAATGGAAAGATTTAAAATGTTGTTAAAATTTTGGTAGAGTAAATTAATGGCTAAAACCAAACACAAGGCAATAAGTAAAACCTGACTTATACCGATGAACTTTTTATGTTTGAAATACCACTGATTTCGAGGGTTTGTGTTAGAAGGATTTTTAGAAACCTTATTGTAAGCGTAGGTGTAATAAATTGTAGGTGCAAGGAATAGCAGTAAATAGTAATTCAGGGAATTGAAAGGCAATCTCAACTGTAGTGTTGCTTCTAAAGTTAAAGCAACAGCTAAAACCCCCACAAAGTAATTACCGAAAAATATAAAGCGGATGACTTTACCCATACTCAATTGGCTCATCAAAATGAATTGCCAATTTCGGATATAAAAATGATATTGATTGGAAATTGATAGAGAATTTTAAGTAGCAGAATTCTTTATCAATTATTCTATCAAGACTCTGCTTTTCCAAGATTTGATTTGCTTTTCTCTTCTTGCTGCGTCTGTCATTGAATAGAAATTCTCCTTCCAAACAACAATCCAATCTCCTGCATGACCTGTAAAACCTGAATGATTCGTATTGTGTGTTCTTTACCTTACTTCCAGATTAGATGTTGAGCCAACATAGTGTTTGTTGCGAATTTTAGAATATAGAATATAAGTGTTGAATATAATCATGATTTATCAGACCACAATATATAAAAAAAGCCTTTCAGTTTCCTAAAAGGCTTTGGTGGGAAATGAGGGGTTCGAACCCCCGACCCTCCCGACTGATAATGTCAGGATGCTCTGAACCAAATGACCTAATTTCTTAAAACAAAAAAAGCCTTTGGTTTCCTGAAAGGCTTTGTGGGAAATGAGGGGTTCGAACCCCCGACCCTCCCGACGAAATGTCGGGATGCTCTGAACCAACTGAGCTAATTTCTCAAAACAAAAAAAACCTTTCAGTTTCCTGAAAGGCTTCGGTGGGGAATGAGGGGTTCGAACCCCCGACCCTCCCGACGAAATGTCGGGATGCTCTAAACCAGCTGAGCTAATTTCTTAAAACAAAAAAAGCCTTTCAGTTTCCTAAAAGGCTTTGGTGGGAAATGAGGGGTTCGAACCCCCGACCCTCCCGACGAAATGTCGGGATGCTCTGAACCAACTGGGCTAATTTCTTAAAACAAAAAAAGCCTTTCAGTTTTCTGAAAGGCTTTGGTGGGAAATGAGGGGTTCGAACCCCCGACCCTCCCGACGAAATGTCGGGATGCTCTGAACCAACTGGGCTAATTTCTTAAAACAAAAAAAGCCTTTCAGTTTCCTGAAAGGCTTTTTGGTGGGAAATGAGGGGTTCGAACCCCCGACCCTCCCGACGAAATGTCGGGATGCTCTGAACCAACTGAGCTAATTTCTTAAAAACAAAAAAAGCCTTTCAGTTTCCTAAAAGGCTTTGTGGGAAATGAGGGGTTCGAACCCCCGACCCTCCCGACGAAGTGTCGGGATGCTCTGAACCAGCTGAGCTAATTTCTTAAAACAAAAAAGCCTTTCAATTTCCTGAAAGGCTTTGTGGGAAATGAGGGGTTCGAACCCCCGACCCCCTCGGTGTAAACGAGGTGCTCTGAACCAGCTGAGCTAATTTCCCAATAATTTGAGATTGCAAAATTTAAAACCTTTTCAAATCCTTGAAAAGTTTAGTGGGAAATGAGGGGTTCGAACCCCCGACCCCCTCGGTGTAAACGAGGTGCTCTGAACCAGCTGAGCTAATTTCCCTTTCCTTTTGGGATTGCAAATATAGCGGTATAATCTTGTTTCGCAAATCTTTTTTATTTTTTTTCAACTAAGCAATATTTCTAAAATTTTGTGCGATTGAACTTCACCAAATGAAGCCGTATGTAAGGTATAGAAAACCAATATCTTATCGAGTAAAAACCGTCTTTGTTTGTTGGTCATTTTAATATCAGCGATCTTTTCTAAAGGAGTATTAAATAAAGAAACAAATATTAAGGCATCTTCGAGATGCAGATATTGGGCATGAATAGGAACCCTTGATACGTATTCTCCCTCTTGGAGATCAAAATAAATCTGGTCTGTTCGCCGAATTTCATTTGGTGAAAAACCTAAAAACCGCGTCAACTTAAGTAAAAATGATAAATGAAAATTCGGATTTAGATCTTCGCTCTCATCAAACCAGGCAACCGAATTAAATATATAATCGAATAAACTCTCATCAGCCGATTGCTGCCTAATGCTTTTATACAACACTTCATTTAAGAAAATTACAATGCTGGTCTTAATTACATCATAGGGAATACTTTTAAAAACAGGAGTTTGGCGAACTTCAGATACGCGTTGAATATCGGTATTAACTTTATGATAAACCACCATATCAAGCAAATGCAGTGATTGCAACATGTTCATCTTTACCTTTGCTTTGGGCTTTTTAACACCATTAATAAGATAAGATTGCATGCCAAATTTATCGGTAAGCACCTGTACAATCACACTACTTTCGCTGTAATTTGTAGTCTTTAAAACTATACCCCTAACCTTGTGCAACATGCTAATAAAACATTTTTATCAAAAGTATGTTATTTGTGCAAATTTAGTTGTGCAAAAACCAATCGCATTTTACAAATTAGATTAGTTTTGCCTTTAAATAACATCATTAAACTAAGCTGCAAATGTGGATTAAGCTATCGCGATTTATTCTTCAAAACCGTATCGCAATCATCGTATTTTTCTTATTAGGCACAGTATTTATGGCTTACCAGGCCAAAAACGTAAAGCTATCTTATACCGGAAGTAAAATTTTGCCTGTTACCGATAGTGCTTTCGTAAAATACAACAATTTCAAAAAAACCTTTGGCGAAGATGGTAGCGTAATGGTTATCGGTATTCAATCTCCGGCTATTTTCAAGAAAGAAATTTACAACCAGTGGGTACAATTAAGTAACGACATTCAGAAGCTAAAAGGCATTAAACAGGTTTTATCATCTGGAAGGATTTTTCAACTGGAAAAAGATACTGTTAATCAGAAATTTCAACTGAAAGCTATGCCTGCAGGATTGGTGAAAACCGATGCTGAAATGGATTCGATTAAAAACACACTGTATAACACTCAGTTTTTTGAAGGCTTGGTTTACAATAAGCAAAATGCAACCTTAATGGCCATTACTTTCGATACCAAAATCCTAAATACGGCCGATCGAAATCCCATCTTAAAGCAAATTGAAGAGAAAGCAAAAGCTTTTCAACAAAAATCAAAAATACAAGTACACATATCTGGTTTACCTTACATCCGCACAGCGGTTAGTAAATTAGTAAGTAACGAATTTGTACTGTTCCTGGGCTTATCAATTCTTGTTTCGGCTATCATCCTATTAATTTTCTTTAGAAAATTTTATGCCGTTTTCTTTCCAATATTGGTGGTTATAATGGGTGTAATTTGGAGTATCGGTACCTTGGTTTTATTTGGATTTGAACTCACCATTTTAACAGGACTTATTCCGCCACTAATTGTAATTATTGGTATCCCAAATAGTATTTTATTGTTAAACAAATACCAAAATGAACTTAGAAAAGATGGCGATAAACCACGTGCTTTAAGCGTTACCATAGAAAGAATCGCAGTTACCACACTTATTGCAAACATAACAGCTGCTATTGGTTTTGGCGTATTGTATTTTACCGGAAGTGAACTGTTGATGCAGTTTGGTAGCGTAGCATCAATAAATGTTATGATAACCTGGTTAATGTGTTTGTGCTTAATCCCGATAATTTTTAGCTATTTGCCTGCACCAAAATTAAATGCGCAAACACATGTAGAAGAAGGTTTTTTACACAAATTATTGGTAAAAACCGATGTTCTTGTTCAAAACAAAAGTTCTTTAATTTATATAGCAACAATTGTAATTTCTATAATTGCCTTTATAGGCGTTATGAAAATAAATGTTAATGGCTATGTGGTTGATGACTTACCTAAAAACTCAGAAATATTAACCGATTTAAAGTTTTTTGAAAAGAATTTTGAAGGGATTTTACCGCTAGAAGTAAGTGTTGATACAAAGAAAAAGAACGGTGTATTTAACCTAACAAACCTTAAACGAATGGAAAAAATGGAGAAAATGATTTCTTCATATCCTGAGTTTTCTCGTTCTATCTCAGTCAACATGGGCTTGAAATATGCTACTCAGGCATTTTACAATAATGATTCTACGTTTTTCCGCTTGCCAGATAATATGGAAAAAAACTTCATTTTATCATACATTGCCAATGGCGGAAAGGGAAATGCAAGTTTGCTAACAAATTTTGTGAGTAAGGATAATCAAAGTACAAGAATTAGTTTTCAAATGGCCGATGTTGGATCTAAACGCTTAGATGCCATCATGACCGAACTAAAACCCCGTATTGATAGCATTCTGCCGCCAGATAAATTTGATGTAGAATTAACAGGCTCAAGTGTAATCTTCTCTAAAGGAACAGATTATATGTTGAAGCACTTGTTCGAAAGTATCGGTTTAGCCATTGTGTTGATTTCGCTTCTTCGCCTTGCCCAGTTTAAAAGTTTAGGCATTATGTTTATTTCTTTACTGCCTAATATAGTACCATTAATTATTACGGCTGGTATTATGGGTTATTTTGGAATTTCATTAAAACCATCAACCATTTTAATCTTTACTATAGCATTTGGTTTGGCTTCTGATCAAACGATATACTTCTTAACCAGATATCAGCAAGAGCTAAACCTTACTAACTTTAGCGTTCCGAAGGTAGTAACAGATACCATAACTGAAACAGGTGTGAGCATGACGCACATTGCCCTAATTTTATTCTTTGGTTTTGGAATTTTTACCGCCTCGACTTTCGGAGGAACAGTGGTTTTAGGATTATTACTTTCTATAACTTTGTTTGTAGCCTTAATATTTAACCTTACCTTATTGCCGGCATTGGTTTTATGGTTAGATAAAAAGAAAGTTAGAAAAGTTGTTTCTGATGAAGAATCGGCGAAGAATATTGGCGGATTTGACCATTAAGCATTACACATAAACCTATGAGGTTTTTAAAAACTTCATAGGTTCAAATAAAATTATAATCAAACCTACTCTTCAGTAGGTTTTTTCTTTTCTTCATCAACAGGAACTTCAACTGTTGGGTCTGTTTTAATTTCAGCGTTGCCGTCACCATCTTTTTTCGCGAAAAGAATTGGGTAAAGCAGCCAGAGCGCACCAACCATAACCAAAATACCCGCTAAGATTTGTAAGTAACGAGCAGAATCTACCTCATTGGCATCTAAAATTAAATATGCGATATAAGAAAGTATGCCTAAAATTAAAACCAAAACGGCTTTTTGTAACTTAAGTAGCTTAATCATGAGGTTCTCTTTTTTAAGGTAATGATATGAAATAAAATAAGTATTAGTCCAATAAGTTCTAAAACACCGCAAAAATAAAATGCATAAAGCACAATATCTCGATTCTTAACGCTCAAAATGGCTAGAATTGGCAATGCGATTACGGCAATTAGCATGCAATAAAGCCCAATATTAAATAATTTCACATCAAAAGTATTTACATCAAAACTACCAAAATTGAGCGGAAAACCTTAACTTTGCATCCTTAATTTTTTGAGGTACTTGATTGATGTATAGCGAATTTAAACAATTAGAGCTTGCCAAAATAGGGCAAGAAATACTGGATTTTTGGAAAAAGGAAAACATCTTTGAAAAAAGCATTTCTTCCCGTCCTAAATCTAATCCGTTTACTTTTTACGAAGGTCCACCGTCTGCCAATGGCATGCCCGGAATTCACCACGTAATGGCTCGTGCTATTAAAGATATTTTTTGTCGTTATAAAACTTTAAAAGGCTTTCAGGTTAAACGCAAAGGCGGTTGGGATACTCATGGTTTACCAATTGAACTTGCTGTTGAAAAAAAATTAGGCATTACCAAAGAAGATATTGGCAAAAAAATAAGCGTTGACGATTACAATGCAGCTTGCCGTACAGAGGTAATGAAATATACTGATGTTTGGAACGACCTGACCGAAAAAATGGGTTATTGGGTTGACCTTGAAAAACCTTACATCACTTACGAAAACGAATACATTGAAACCCTTTGGTGGATTTTAAAACAACTTTACGATAAGAACTTTTTGTACAAAGGCTATACGGTTCAGCCGTATTCGCCAGCTGCAGGAACCGGTTTAAGCTCACATGAGTTAAATCAGCCCGGCACCTACAAAATGCTGAAAGACACTTCAATTACAGCGCAATTCAGACTTAAGAAAGACCAAAATCATCCTTTAATTAATCAATTATTTGAGGAAGATACGGAGGATACGGTAATCATCGCCTGGACAACCACACCATGGACCTTGCCTAGTAACGGTGCTTTGGCCGTTGGCGAAAAAATCGTATATGTAAAGGTTAAAACTTTTAATCAATATACTTTCGAGCCGGTTAGCGTTGTTTTAGCAAAAGATTTAGTGGCTAAACATTTCAAGAAAGAGGCTGAAAATCTTTCTTTCAACGATTATAAAGGCGGTGATAAATTAATTCCGTGGACCATCGTTTCTGAGTTTACAGGTAAAGATTTGGTTGGATTAAAATACCATCAATTATTAAATTATGTTTCTTCGCCAGAGTTAGAGGAAAATGCCTTTCGCGTTATCCCTGCTGATTATGTAACTACAGAAGATGGTACAGGAATCGTTCACATCGCATCAGTTTTTGGTGGAGATGACTTTCGTGTAGCAAAAGAAAATGGCGTTCCGGCGGTTATGATTTTTGATGACAAAGGAAATGAACTGCCTTTGGTTGATAAGCAAGGAAAATTTGTTGCTGAGGTTACAGATTTTGCAGGACGCTATGTAAAAGAAGAATATTATAGTGATGAAGAACGCAGTAATCCTGAATTCAGAGCAACAGATGTTTTAATCGCAATTAAATTAAAAGAAGACAACAAAGCTTTCGACGTTAAAAAATACGAACACAGTTACCCACATTGCTGGAGAACTGATAAACCAATTTTGTATTATCCTTTAGATAGCTGGTTTATTAAAACCACAGCTGTTAAAGATAAAATGGTAGAGTTGAATAAAACCATTAACTGGAAACCTGAATCAACCGGTACCGGTCGTTTTGGCAACTGGCTTGAAAACCTGGTTGACTGGAATTTATCGCGTTCTCGTTATTGGGGAACTCCTCTTCCAATTTGGAGAACTACAGATGGTTTAGAGGAAAAATGTATTGGTTCTATCGCTGAGTTAAATTCAGAAATAGCTAAATCTATCGAAGCTGGCTTTATGCCTGCAGGTTTTGAACTGAAAGATATGCACCGCCCTTATGTTGATGATGTGATTTTAACTTCATCAAAAGGCGAAAAAATGACTCGCGAAACTGACCTGATTGATGTTTGGTTTGATAGCGGTGCCATGCCTTATGCGCAATGGCATTTTCCATTCGAAAACAAAGACGAATTTGAAAATGCTTACCCTGCAGATTTTATTGCGGAAGGTGTAGATCAAACTCGTGGTTGGTTTTTTACACTACATGCAATTGCAGTAATGTTAAGTGAGGCCAGCGATGAAATCAAAGCCGTAAATGAGAAAGTTGGAAACCGAGGTGTAGCCTTTAAAAATGTAGTTTCAAATGGTTTGGTGTTAGATAAGAATGGAAATAAAATGTCTAAGCGTTTAGGCAATGCAGTTGACCCATTCAGCACCATCGAGACTTACAGTGCCGATGCAACACGTTGGTACATGATTAGTAATGCATCGCCATGGGATAACCTTAAATTTAGTTTAGAAGGACTGGACGAAGTTCGTAGGAAATTTTTCGGAACACTTTACAATACCTATGCCTTCTTCGCTTTGTATGCAAACATTGATAAGTTCGAAATCGACAAAAATAATTTAAGTAAGGTTGAAGAAAGAACTGAACTAGACCGCTGGATTTTATCGTTATTGCAAAACTTAATTAACGAAGTTGATGAAGCTTACAATACATACGAACCAACAAAAGCATCTAGAGCGATACAAACATTTGTAGATGAACATTTAAGCAACTGGTACATCAGATTAAGTCGTCGCCGCTTTTGGAAAGGCGAAATGACAGATGATAAACGTGCTGCTTACGAAACACTTTATACTTGTTTAGAAACTTTAGCTCAGTTGATGAGCCCCGTTGCCCCTTTCTTTGCCGATTGGTTGTACAAAAACTTAACCGTTACTGATGCACATGCAGCAGAATCTGTACACTTAACCTTATGGAAAGATGCAGATAAAAGCTTAATTGATATGGCATTAAACGAAAGAATGGTTTATGCCCAGGATATTTCATCAATGGTTTTGTCATTGCGTAAAAAATCAAGCATAAATGTTCGTCAGCCTTTAGCCAAAATCTTAATCCCATCATTAAATGGAGATTTTGAACAAAAGATTTCTAAAGTTGCAGATTACATCCTTTCTGAAACGAATGTTAAGCACATCGAATTTATAACAGATACGCATGGCATTGTAAAGAAAAAACTGAAACCAAACTTTAAATCGTTAGGAAAAAAAGTTGGCAAGGATATGAGCTTGGTTAAAGAAGCTTTAGAAAACGCAAATCAGGATGATATTCAACGTTTAGAAAACGAAGGGTTTTTAACAGTTGTTGGCAGTAGTGATGTAGAGTTTACTATTGATTTAAATGGCGATGTTGAAGTTTTTGCAGAAGATATTCCGGGATGGCAAGTTACTAATCTGGGCAATTTAACGGTTGCTTTAGATGTTACGATATCTGATGAGTTGAAGCAAGAAGGTATATCACGAGAATTGGTAAATCGGATTCAAAATTTGCGTAAAGAATTAAACTTTGAAGTAACCGATAGAATAAAGGTTGCTTTACAAAATGATAATCTTGTAGCCGATGCAATTGCTAAAAACAAGGCATACATTTGCGCAGAAATTTTAGCCGACGAATTAGAATTAACAGATACGGTTGCAAATGCAAACAAAATCACTATCGATGATGTTGACTTAAGCATTTCAGTAACTAAAATATAAATCAATATATTAGAAAACTAAATTAAAAGCATGGAAAACAGCAATAAAACCCGCTACTCAGACAGTGAACTACAAGAATTTAAAGAGTTAATTCAAGATAAATTACGCAGTTCTAAAGAAGAACTTAATGCACTAACAACATCTTTAAGTAACCCAAATGCTAACGGAACGGAAGATACTTCAGGTGCCTATAAAACATTAGAAGATGGTTCTGCTACGATGGAAAAAGAGCAAATCAATCAATTGGCTGCTCGTCAGAAAAAATTCATTGATAACCTTGAAAATGCATTGGTTCGTATTGAAAACAAAACCTATGGCGTTTGTCGCGAAACTGGAAAGTTAATACCTAAAGAACGTTTACGTGCTGTACCGCATGCAACCTTAAGTATGGAAGCTAAATTAAAGCAGAATTAATGAAAGGCTACACAAAACCTTTAATATTGATTTTCTTAGTTTTATTAGCCGACCAGGTGATAAAAACCTGGGTTAAAACAAACATGTATTTAGGCCAGGAGTTTAACATTATTGGTAAATGGTTTATCATCCACTTTACCGAAAATAATGGGATGGCTTTTGGGATGGAATTTGGCGGAGAGTTTGGAAAACTAGCCTTATCGTTATTTAGAATTGTAGCCGTTGCCGGGATTGGTTACGGTTTACACTATTTAATCAAAAATAAATACCACCGCGGTTTAATTTTAAACGTAGCACTAATATTTTCCGGTGCTTTAGGTAACATTATCGACTCGGTATTTTACGGTAAAATTTATGGCTACGAAGGTCTATTTCATGGTCGTGTAGTAGATATGTTTTACTTTCCAATTGCCGAAGGACATTTTCCAACCTGGATTCCGATTTGGGGTGGTGATGAATTTGTATTCTTCAGACCGGTTTTTAACCTTGCAGATGCTGCAATTTCAGTTGGTGTAATCTTAATTTTAATTTTCCAGAAAAACTATTTTAAGGAAGATGTAAAAGATGAAGTTAGCATCAATAGTGAAACAATAGAAGACTAAATAGATTTACGATTGTAGATTTAAGAATTACGATTTTAAATCTAACATGCCATTTATAATTGCAAGCCCATTTCTTAACTGAATTGGGCTTTTTTAATGTTGTAAATTCCTACCCTACATTTCCGTCATGGCGAACAAACGCTAAGCTTATTTTATATTATACTAAGTTCAATATTAATGAAAATAACAACGCAAATGCTTAATCCCTAAATAACAAGCAAATCAAATATCCTACAAAATAAGCTAGTAGATCATAAATGCTGAAGTAAGTTCCTAGCACAACACTCCAAAACTTATTGTTCTGCAAACCCAGCCAATTCACGTAATTAACTGCTTGCAGAAATTCGATTATAAAGGAAAAAATTAATAGGCTTAAAGCTAACTTTCTATTATTTGTTACTAAAAATATTCTGAAAAAAGCGTACATCAAAACCACAACCAATACGTCACCACCAAATGGTCGTATAATAGCGTCGTGTAAATAAATTGCAATTAATACCTCTATAACTAATATAGCTGGGAAGATTAATAAGAACTTTAAGTTAAAAGTTAATTTCATGAGTGGATAAACGAAAAAGGCCTCGATAAATATCGAGGCCTTTACATCTTATAACAAGATAATTATTTCTTAGCTACCAATTTAACTGATAATTCGAAGTTATCGTCAATCGCTTTATCACCAATGCTATCAAAGAATGATTTTGAACCGTAACGAATGTCGTATTTAGTTCTATCAACTGTGATTTTACCAGCTAAAGCAGAAACAGTTCCATCAGCATTTACTGCAACAGTTGCAGGGAAACTCAATGGTTTTGTAATACCTTTAATGGTTAAATTACCAGATACCACTAAGCTAGTTCCAGAACCAGCAACCTTAGTAATTACAAAGTTTGCAGCCGGAAATTTAGCAACACCGAAGAAATCATCTGCTTTTAAGTGACCTTCTAATTTTGCGCTACCATCAGCATCTTTGATCGAGTTCATATCGATAATAAAGCCACCTTGAACTAATTTTTTACCATCAAGAATTAAAGTTCCTGATTTTAAAGATACTGTTCCGTTGTGAGAACCTGTTACTTTTTTTCCAACCCAGGTAATGGTCGATTTTTCTGTATCTACAGTATAAGTCACAGATTTCGTAGGTTTTTTAAAAGCTGACAAAGCTACCACTGCCACTAATAAAAAGATTGAGCTGAATTTTAATTTCATTTTTTAGTTTTTTTAATTTATGATACAAATATAGATTAAGAACCGACATTCTCTAATTGACCTATGTTAACTTTTTAAAAAATATTCGGATTTTGTTTAAAACTAATTGACTGTGTTTATAGCAATAAGGTTTAATGTATTTAAATATAAATTTTTTACAGAATTTCTGGAAAGCAAATTAACCAAATAAATTATCGGTAGTCGGGCTCATCTGCTCTATTTAACTTTTCTTCTACACGTATTTCAGTTTGCATTACACCTATCAGCATTTTCTGCGAAGATACTTCTCTGTCTGTATCTTCAACAGACCGAAACACCGTGGAAGATTTTAAAAAAAAGATATCTTAAAATCCATAAATTTTAGAAGAGCAATCCCTGAAGCATCTATTAATGTTCGTCCCGCTATCGCTTCAAGTCCTCATCCTCGTTCCTCGTCTTCCGGGCTTTTACGCTCTATCGGGTCTAGATAAATTTTGCTTCTGTAAGCATCCAAGGCTGCATAAAACCCATCGTCATTTCGAGCGTAGCCGAGAAATCTTTGAACATAGCATTCTTGGGCTACGGTCTGTGTTCCCAAAGGCCAAAACAAATGCTAAAACTTTTAACTTCCGCCACAAAATGATACCATTTCATTCCCGTTTAAATAATTAATGTTGTGCTATCATTTCGAGTTGTAAGATGCCAAAAAAACCGCCTATCTTAGTTGTATAATTTAGGTAAGTATGAACCACAACGCAAAATCAATACGGCCTTTTATAGGCGCTAAAAACTTTGAAACATCAAGAAATTTCTACCGCGACTTAGGTTTTGAAGAAGTTACTTTGGGCAACCAAATGTCAGTTTTTAAAACTGGGAACATGGCTTTTTACTTACAAGATGCCTATGTAAAAGATTGGATTGAAAATACCATGATATTTATGGAAGTTGATGATGTGAATCGATTTTACAATGAATTATCAGCATTAGACTTAACAACTAAATATAAGGTTAAGCTATCGCCTATTAAATATGATGATTGGGGCAATGAGTGTTTCTTGCATGACCCAGCTGGTAATTTATGGCATTTTGGGCAATTTAAATAAGTCTCTAATTTTCCCATCATTAATTAATTGTTCTCGTTTAGGCTATTAACCAACCCTTGTTTTTAAACCTGACAGTAGCGACAGCCCCGAGTTTTTCTACGAGGGCTACAGCGGAATGGCAGGACTGCAGTTCCCCATAAAATACTGAACATTCATTTCCAAAAACTGTTAACATAAATACTAATATCTTTAAAATAAGAAAATGTTAATAAAAAATCCTCCCCCTTGCCCCCTCCAGAGGGGGACACATGGCGCAGATAGCGATGTGCAAGAAAGGACCAGTATTATTAAAGCTGCTTTTTAAGTTAACGTCACCCTGAATTTATTTCAGGCTCTTATTTGCAGGAAAGATGCTGAAATAAATTCAGCAAGACGTGTCGTACAAGCAATACTACTATAAAACAGCAAAATATTCAGTTTAAGAATCAAGTTCGGTTTGATATAAAATCCTCCCCCTGCCCCCTCCAGAGGGGGATACATGATGCAGATATCGATGTGCAAGAAAAGACCAGTATTATTAAAGCTGCTTTTTAAGTTAACGTCACCCTGAATTTATTTCAGGGTCTTATTTGCAAGAAAGATGCTGAAATAAATTCAGCAAGACGTGTCGTACAAGCAATACGGCGATAAAACAGCAAAATATTCAGTTTAAGAATCAAGTTCGGTTTGATATAAAATCCTCCCCCTTGCCCCCTCCAGAGGGGGACACATGGTGCAGAAAGCAATGGGCAAGAAAAGACTAGTATTATTAAAGCTGCTTTTTAAGTTAACGTCACCCTGAATTTATTTCGAATCTTATTTGCAGGAAAGATGCTGAAATAAATTCAGCAAGACGTGTCGTATAAGCAATACGGCTATAAAACAGCGAAATATTCAGTTTAAGAATTAAGTTCGGTTTGATATAAAATCCTCCCCCTTGCCCCCTCCAGAGGGGGACACATGGTGCAGAAAGCAATGGGCAAGAAAAGACTAGTATTATTAAAGCTGCTTTTTAAGTTAACGTCACCCTGAATTTATTTCAGGGTCTTATTTGCAGGAAAGATGCTGAAATAAATTCAGCAAGACGTGTCGTACAAGCAATAAGGCAATAAAACAGCGAAATATTCAGTTAAGAATCCAGTTCGGTTTGATATAAAATCCTCCCCCTTGCCCCCTCCAGAGGGGGATACATGGTGCAGATAGCGATGTGCAAGAAAAGATCAGATTGCAATGAATAGTTAATTTTTAGGCTATAAACCAACCTTTGTTTTTAAACCTGACAGGAGTGACAGCCCCGAGTTTTTCTACGAGGGCTACAGCGAATGGCAGGACTGCTTTACCCGATAAAATACGGAACGTTCATTTCCAAAAAAAAATCTGCAAGTTTTATAAAAATGAGTTTACAAACTTGCAGATGATTTTATCTAATAAGATGGCCACGTCGGCTGAAAAAGCCTTCTCGAAATGACGAACGGGCCTAAATAAGTCGATGGAAAAGAAAAACCATTTCCCATTTTTACCTTTTACATTTTTAAGGTACTATTTCTTCCAAATAACTTTCTATCGGCGGACAAGCACAAATTAATGAGCGGTCGCCGTGGCTATCGTTAACGCGACCAACTGATGGCCAGAACTTACGCTCTAACACATACGGCAATGGAAACGCTGCTGTTTGACGGCTGTAAGCATGCTCCCATTCATTAGCTGTAATTACCGAAACCGTGTGCGGTGCATTTTTTAGCGGATTATCAATTTTATCGAATGTGCCGTTTTCTACTTCATCTACTTCTTTTTTAATGGCGATTAAGGCATCACAGAAACGATCTAACTCATGTTTAGGTTCAGATTCTGTAGGTTCAACCATTAAGGTGCCTGCAACCGGGAATGAAACCGTTGGTGCATGGAAACCATAATCCATTAAACGCTTAGCAATATCCGTAACTTCGATTCCAAAAGCTTTGAATGAGCGGCAATCTAAAATCATCTCGTGTGCACAACGACCCTGAGCACCAGAATACAACACCGGATAGTGTTGCTCCAAACGAGCTTTCATGTAGTTTGCGTTTAAAATTGCGTATTTGGTTGCATTGGTTAATCCCTCTGCACCCATCATAGCAATATAAGCATGAGAAATTATCAAAATTGATGCTGAGCCCCAAGGAGCAGAAGAAACTGCAGAAATGGATTTTCCTTTATCAATATCAACCACCGTATGACCAGGAAGATAAGGAACCAAATGTTTCGCAACACCGATTGGACCCATACCGGGACCACCACCGCCGTGAGGAATACAGAAAGTTTTGTGCAGGTTTAAGTGGCAAACATCTGCACCAATATTAGCTGGACTGGTTAAACCAACTTGTGCGTTCATATTTGCACCATCCATATAAACCTGACCACCGTTAGCGTGAATGGTTTCGCAAATTTCGATAATACTTTCTTCGAATACGCCGTGAGTTGATGGATAAGTTACCATCAAACAAGAAAGGTTTTCTTTATGTAATTCTGCTTTTGCTTTTAAATCTTCAACATCGATATTACCGTTTTCTAACGATTTTACGACAACAATTTTCATATCGGCCATTGCTGCAGATGCAGGATTTGTACCATGAGCTGATGCCGGAATTAAAGCTACGTTACGATGGAAATCGCCTCTATCGTGGTGATAAGCACGGATAACCATTAAACCGGCGTATTCGCCTTGAGCACCAGCATTAGGCTGTAAACTCATGGCTGCGAAACCTGTGATTTCGCTTAACCATTTATCCAGTTCGTTAAAAACAGAGTAATAACCTAAAACTTGGTCGGCCGGAGCAAATGGATGGATGCGACCGAAGTGAGACCAGGTAACCGGAATCATTTCTGCAGTTGCATTTAATTTCATGGTGCAACTACCTAAAGCAATCATCGAATGGCAAAGCGATAAATCTTTTGCCTCTAACGATTTTATGTAACGCAACATTTCATGTTCTGAATGGTGCGAATTGAAAACCGGATGTGTTAAAAATGCCGATGTACGTTGCAATTCATCAGGAATAACAGTTTCTACGTTTTCTACAACCTCAACTTCATCAGCTGCGATAGCTTTAACTTTAGCAAAGATTTTAGCAATTAGAGCGATATCTTCAAAGGTGGTGGTTTCATCAACAGAAATGCTGACTACACTACCCGAGTAATTTAAATTGATTTCATTATCAATACAACCCGATTGAATACCAGCTTTTAAATCGCCCAATTCGAAACGAATGGTATCGAAATAAACAGAACTTAATTGCTCGTAACCTAAATTTTTAATGGTTGATGCTAAGCTGATGGCCAAACCATGCGTACGTTCTGCAATGGCTTTTAAACCTTTCGGACCATGATAAGCAGCATAAAAACCAGCCATAATGGCCAATAATGCTTGTGCAGTACAAATGTTTGATGTTGCTTTATCTCTACGGATGTGCTGCTCCCGGGTTTGCAAAGCCATACGTAAAGCGTAATCGCCGTGGCTATCAATGGTTACACCGATTATACGACCAGGGATAGAACGTTTATATTCATCTTTAGTTGCAAAAAATGCGGCATGTGGCCCACCAAAACCCATCGGAATACCGAAACGTTGCGTTGTTCCCACCACAATATCAGCACCCCATTCGCCCGGAGGCGTTAATAAAGTTAAGCTTAAAATATCTGCAGCTACTGTTAATTTAATATTTTGATTGTGCAGTTCGGCTGCGAAGTTCTTGTAATCGAAAACCTCACCATTTCCTGCCGGATATTGAACAATCGCACCAAAGAAATCTTCAGTTGCAGCGAAATCTAAATGACTGCCAATAACCAATTCAATACCGTAAGGATTTGCACGGGTTTTTAAAATATCTATCGTTTGAGCAAAAACCAGTTCGGATACGAAATATTTTTTAGCCGCCTGGTTTTTACGTGTACTGTATTGCATAAACATAGCCTCAGCCGCAGCTGTACCTTCATCCAAAAGTGATGCATTGGCAATTTCCATTCCGGTTAAATCGATAACCATGGTTTGGAAATTTAACAAAGCCTGTAAACGACCTTGTGCAATTTCTGCCTGGTAAGGCGTATACTGCGTGTACCATCCTGGATTTTCGAAAACGTTACGCAAAATTACACCTGGGGTAATGGTATCATAATAACCCTGTCCGATAAAGCTTTTAAAAACTTTATTCAACAATGAAGTTTGTTTTAAAGCACCAAGATATTCCGTTTCTGATTTCGCAGCTGGCAAATTTAAAGGTTGTTTTAACCTAATTGTTGCCGGCACAGTTTGTTCAATCAAATCATCAATCGAATTAACGCCAACGGTTTGCAACATTGCTTCAGTATCTTCATGATTTGGCGCAATATGTCGGTTCTGAAACTCTTCTTTGTAGTGGATGTTTAAGCTCATGCTATGTGAATAATAAGATGCGGCAAAGGTAAGTAAAACGAAGCTGTATTTCGCTATGTAACAATGTAAAAAAGGTGTCTTATTTACATGTAAAGGCTACAAAGATGATAGATTTAAATTGGCTGATTAATGGGGGATTGTTGCACTTTTAGAAGAAAGTCTTAATAATTTAGAAAGCAATGCTTGAGCAAAAATTAAAGTTTGTTCCCGCACTCCGCTAAATCTTTTTGTTCTCACCATCTGCAAACCCGAACGACTGCAAACAAAAAGGATATCGCTTCGTTCGGGTTTAGGAAATTAAATTTGTGCTAAAAAACCTTCCAACGCATAAATTAGCATTAAATTTAAGATTAGAAAATAATTAACGAAAACATCAGAGAAAAATATTTCTTATTTTGCTAGCTTTAATTTCCCATATATTACACTAAGACCAATAATGTTTAAAACCAAAAAAACCAATGTTGCTATTTTAGTTCATGCTTGCGACAGGTATGAATTTCTGTTTCAAGGCTTTGATTACTTTTTTTCAGCACATTGGGATTTTAAAATTCCTGGCAATTATTATTTCGCAACCGAAGCGTTGGATGTTAAAATTAATGGCTTTGAGAATATTAAATCAGGCAATGGCGCCTGGGCTGATCGACTAGCTTTCTTATTAAAAAATGAAATAGAAGAAGACTACATTCTTTATTTTCAAGAAGATATGTGGTTAAGTAAGCCTGTGAATCGGAAATTTTTTACAGAGCTATTTGACCAGGCTATTCAAAACGATTGGAAGCATGTGAAACTGCACAGTTCTGATGTGTATAAAACTAAACCAACCGATAATTTTATTGAAGGATTTAATGTTTCTGAATTGGACAATCGGAAATCTGATTTTTTAATGTCGCACCAAGTTACACTATGGAAAAAAGATTACTTGTTGGCTCAGCTTTATAAAAATGAGCATCCATGGAGAAATGAAAGAAGAGCAACAAAGCGTTTAAAAAAGCTTAATCCACAAATTTTTCATATCGATTACTTCTCAGAAAACGGTTCTGCAGAAATTAATGTAAACAATCAGCCTGTAAAACGAAGTGAATATCATGCAGTTTCCTTTAATAGCACATTGAATTTTAATGTTTTAGAATACATTAAATTGCTAAACAAAGGAAAAGCAGCACAGAAAAAATATGCAACTGAATTACAAGACCATTACGATAACGATTTAACGCATGATGGAAAGCCGAAAGCTAAAAAAGAAGATGTTTTTAAAAAATTTAAAAATTGGTTTACCAAAAAGAAAGGCTAAAAAATCCTTTTTTTTCGATTTAATACTTATTTCTGTACTTTCCAGCCTTCATCTTTACTTAACTTAAGCTTGTAGGTTTTAGTAATAAAGTTGCTGTTTTCGCTCGCATCTTTATCAAATGGAGCAAAATCTGTATTTACTTTTTTTAGGGAAACCGTTACTTTCGATGTGCTTGAATTAACCTGAGAAAAATCAACCGGCTTTTCATCTGATAATACATATTCTACCACTTTTACAGTAGCCTTATCTTCATCTTGTTTTAAAACCAGCGGACTGGCTTTCTCGGTTAAAGTTATCTGGTAAACAAAGCTACTATCTTTAGATAAAAATTTTTTACTTGCTTCTTTCAATTTTAGCGAAACCATCCCCTTACTTTCTAAAATTTTATATTTGGCCAAATCTAATTTATCACTTTTGCTGCTAAATTTTATCTCTCCGAAATTGAAACGGGTAGTTTTATATTCAGGATTCGCCTTTAAATAATCTGTTATTACGGAACCAGCCTCATCTTGGTTAATAGTGGTTTTAGTTGTACATCCGGCAAAGCCGATAATAAGTATGGATAAAATATAAAAAGTAAGTTTTTTCATTTGTATGTGTTTTGTGTTTTAAAGGTATTTAATTTTTATTTCAACCGCAAAGAACGCTAAGTTTTTCGCAAAGGAAAAGACGATTATTTTTACCACCGAGGCCATAGAGATTTTCACAGAGAGCACATAAAGTAATTAATTTAGTTTTTGCCACAGATTCGCAGATTATTTTAATAGTTCTTAAATACATTACATATTGCTACAAAAAATTGTGCGCTTGTGGCTTTACTCGGTGTCCTTTGTGGTTTCTCATTAAGCACTTAGCTTTGCGTTCTTTGCGCTTTCAACTTTCCTCCTTTATCCTTGCGAACTTTGCGGTTAAATACGTTTTTGCTTTAAGTACTTCAAGTTTGGCAGAACCATTGCCGATAAAATCACACATACGCCAACCCACCGTAAAAAAGAAACCTGCTCTTGCAGCACAAACCCAGCCATCATTACGGCTACAGGCAATTCTGCTGCACTTAAGATAGAACTTAATGCTGTACCAATGCGAGGAACGCCTTCGGCATAAAACAATGGTGGAATTACTGTTCCAAAAACTGAAATTATTAACCCCCATTTTAATAAACTTCCATTTAGTGCTCCATTAAATAGAAATGCTGGTGGAAAAATTATGAAGATTAAGATACATGCTCCTGTTATCATTAAAGCGCTTTTCTGCAAAGGCGGATATTCATTCCCAATTTTACCACTTAACATTAAAAATCCTGCGTAAGCTATTGCAGCCAACAAGCCAAATCCTATTCCTGTTAAATTTAAACTTTCAATACTGGTTTCTATCATTCCGCTGGCTAAAACCGTTCCGCCTAAAACTAAGAGAATCGAAAGTAACTGTATAACCGTTGGTTTCTTTTTGAATATGACATACTCCATTAAAATACTCATCCAGATAAATTGCATCAATAATATTATAGCAACAGAATTTGGAACCAGCTTTACACATTGGTAATAAAAAATACTAACCATCCCAGTGCAGGTTCCCGCCAAAATCATTTTCCACCAAGGGGTTTTTATTTTAACTTCTCTTGATTTATAAACTGATGTTTTGGTTTGAAAGAAAAATAAAACCCACAAAATTACTGCACCAAAAAAAGCCTGAGCACCTGTAACATCGCCAAGTGTATAACCATCGTGGTACGCAAGTTTAACAAAAGTAGAAAGGATGCCGAAACTGCAGGCACCAAAAAAAACAAGGAGAATTCCTTTTAGCATATATTTAAGAATTAACCGCAAAGAACACTAAGTTAATCGCAAAGTAAGGCAAAGCTAAAATATAACCGAGCACCTAACTTTGCGTTACTTTGCGCCAAAATCCTTTGCGGTCTTTGCGGTTAAAAACTAAACTAGTTGTTGTAAATATTTTTGAATAGTAGTTTCAAGTCCCAAATAAAGAGCATCGCTAATTAAAGCATGCCCAATAGAAACTTCTAACAAACCCGGAATGCTTTGAGCAAAGTAATGAAGGTTATGTAAGTCCAAATCATGCCCAGCATTAATACCTAAATTTAAATGATTTGCATGGTGAGCAGCAGCAATGTAATTTACAATAGCCTTTTCTCTATCACCAAAATAATTATGCGCATAAGCTTCGGTGTACAACTCAATTCTATCTGTTCCTGTTTCGGCGGCACCTTCTACCATTTCTACAACCGGGTCGACAAAAATAGAAACCCGAATGCCTTCCTTTTGGAAAACGGCAACCATTTCCTTTAAATAATCTTTATGTTTAATCGTATCCCAACCATGATTTGATGTGATTTGACCTTCAGCATCGGGAACCAATGTAACCTGAGCCGGTTTATTTGCAAGCACCAAATCAACAAACTTATCTTCTTTGCAATTGCCTTCAATATTAAATTCAGTAGCAATAGCAGCTTTTAAATCGTAAACATCCTGATAGCGGATGTGACGTTCATCGGGACGTGGATGTACCGTAATTCCCTGCGCACCGAAAGCCTCACAATCCAGCGCAACTTTAACTAAATCAGGATTATTGCCGCCACGACTGTTGCGTAAGGTGGCAATTTTATTGATGTTAACCGATAACTTTGTCATGCCGCAAAGATATGGCTTTGCCTTTATTAATACGGAACGTTAAATAAATTTGACTTTTTTTTGCTCATATTTGTTTGCAGCAAATGAAGATAAAAGACACCTCATTATATAAACTTTTAATTGTTTTACTTGCCTTAGCGAGTATTCCTGCACTTTTTAGCGGTGTTATGGAGCCTGATGGTGCGCTTTATGCATCCATGTCTAAAAACATCATATTGCATAACGATTGGCTTAATCTTTATGGTCGCGGGGCAGATTGGTTAGACAAACCACATTTAACTTTTTGGATTAGTGCAGTATCTTTTAAAATTTTCGGTATTTCATCATTCGCTTTCAAGCTACCCTCATTTCTTCTTGGTTTGCTCGGTGCATGGTATTTGTACAAACTTGCTAAAGATATTTATGAGGAGAAAACCGCACTGATTAGTGCTTTGATTTTTCTAAGTGCGCTTCATACTATCACCTCTACGTTTGATGTAAGGGCGGAAATTTACATTACCACTTTTACTTTAGCTTCCATTTATCATTACTACAAAGCCCACCAACATTCATTTTGGAATGTGGTTGTAGGTTCGTTTTTTGCCGCTTGCGCAATACTCATAAAGGGAATTTTTGTACTAATACCTGTTTTTGCAGGCTTTATAATTTACTGGCTATTTACCAAACAGTATAAGCAGTTGATAAACCCGAAATGGTACATCGCGATATTTTTAATTTTGGTTTTTATTACCCCAGAATTATATGCGCTTTATACACAGTTTGATATGCATCCCAAAAAAGTTGTTTTTAACAGAACTGGGGTTTCTGGATTAAAATTTTTCTTTTGGGATAGTCAATTCGGGCGATTTTTTAACAACGGACCGATTAAAGGTAAAGGCGATATTTCCTTCTTTTTGCATACAACGCTTTGGGCATTTTTACCATGGTCTGTTTTGCTGTATGCAGCGGTTGTAAATTTATTTAAAAAGAAGAACCGAGAAAACTTAGCTCCGGAAAGTATCATCATCTGGGCGAGTGCAGCGGTAACATTTCTCATTTTTTCGCTTTCGAAATTTCAACTGCCACACTATATTTTGATAATTTTTCCTCAGTTTGCTATAATCACTGCATTGTATATTCAGAAACTGGAAGGTAAGACATTATGGATATTTCTTACCATACAAAATGTGGTTTTAGCACTGGTATTTATTCTTTTAAGCGTTATTTGGTTTTTCTTTGGTTTTGAAAACAGATACCTGGTTCTGTTTTTTATTTTAGCAGGAGCTTTTATAACTTTCTTTTTTATTAAAGGAAAAGATATTAAAACTTTGATTGGACGTAGCGTCGCTGTTTCATTAACGCTAGCGCTATTCCTGTTTCTATTCTTTTATCCTGCTCTTTTGAATTATCAATCGGGTATGCATGCTGGCAAATGGTTGAAGAGAAATTACCCAACAGCAAAACCGGCAGTTTTAAATTACATCGATGCTTTTTCTTTTGATTTTTATGCTCCAGGCGAAGTAAAATACTTTTATAATTATGGAGATTTAGATAAAAGTAAGGCTATAAAAGATTTGGTAATTTATGTACCCGAAGCAGAGTTATCCAAACTAAAAAAGGAGTATCATGCGGAAGTTTTGAAATCGTTTAACTACTTCCACATTACTAAACTAACTGGTAAATTTTTGAATGCGAAAACCCGCGACCAGGTTTTAGAACATTTTTATTTGGTGAAATTGAATTAAAATGGATTTATTTCTACGAATTATAAAGTTTGGCTTAACAGGTTTGCTCGGGATGGCAATTGATTTTGGAGCAACATGGTTATGCAAAGAGAAGATTAAAATTAATAAATATGTTTCTAATGCGATTGGTTTTACACTTGCCGTAACCAATAATTATTTAATTAATCGCGTTTGGACTTTCCAAAGCACCAATGCACACTGGGGAACTGAATTTAGTAAGTTCTTGGGAGTAAGTTTAATTGGATTGGCTTTAAATACGCTGATAATTTATCTATTTCACCAACGCAAAAATGGAACTAACTTTTATGTAGCGAAGTTTTTTGCAATTGTTATTGTTTTCGTGTGGAATTTTTTGGCGAATATGTTGTTTACGTTTAAGTAACGTTTTTGCCAATAAAATAAAACACAACAAGCCATACTAATCCTTTAATAAGGAAGAATAAAAACCCGACTAACCCCACCCGCTTAAACCAAAATTTTAGCTTTTCTTTGTTCATTGCGTTACAGTAAAGATAACGGATTTGAACTGGATTTTAAACTAGTGTTTGATTTCTTGATATTATAGAATAGTAAATACACTTTAACAAACTTTATGAAAAGATTTATCTATTTATAACATAAATTCAATCATTAATTTTCCTTCACATTATTAATAAGCTGCTTTTTTTAGTTTGCGTCACCCTGAATTTATTTCAGGGTCTTTTTTACAGGGAAGATGCTGAAATAAATTCAGCATGACGTATCGTACAAGCAATACGGTGATAAAAATAGCAAAATATTAAGTTTAAGAATCGAACTCCCAAGTTTAACAATAAGCTTTCGAGGGTTTTTTACCACCTAAGACATTTAACAACATCTTAGCTGGTGATTAAATTGAGGAAAGGTGAAATGTATCTACTTATAATAAGATTTTAAGCTTTCTGCCGAATTATTTACTCGTAGGCAATAATTTTATTTCTTTTGCTTTAAAACGATTATTAACTATCTCGCCAGTTACTTCGGCTTTGCTAATTGCATTACAAAAACCATGTTCGCCATGTGCATCACCAAAATCATCTATATTTTTCCCATCTACGAAGTATGGCTTGCCATCAATTTTAACAGCTAGTTCGCAATCCTTTCCTTTCATTTTGAACTGACACTCGCCACAGGCAATTTCTACAATTTGCTTGGAAATTAATTTCGAAGAAGCTTTTTGATTTGGAACTGTTTGCGCAAATCCACCTATTGCACACATGCCAATTAGGAAAGAAAATATTAAATTTTTCATTGATGCTTTTTTTCAAATTTAAGTTTTATCAGCAAAAGAATTACTGTATTTAGTTAATTAAACCTGATAAAAATGGAAATACTTTTTGTTGCAAGTCTTTTACGAGTTCGAACTGACAATGCCAAAAAGATTGGAATGGTTAGCAGGACTGCCTTACCCGAAGCATTACTTTACTATCGTTTTCAAAAAAAATCAACCATATAAGGCATACTAAAAAATATAAGCTCAAATGTTGCTAGATATCTTCATGGATAAAAAATAAAAAAGGGATATGCAAAAATGCAAATCCCTTTATAAAATTATAAGCCCCAATGGGGTTTGGTCTTAGTATCTGTATGTATCTGATTTAAAAGGACCTTCAACCGGCACACCGATGTAATCAGCTTGGTATTGATCTAAAACATCTAACTCAACACCAATTTTTTCTAAGTGTAAACGAGCAACTTTTTCATCTAAATGCTTAGGTAAAACGTAAACTTTGTTTTCGTAAGCAGCAGTATTTGTCCAAAGTTCTAATTGCGCTAAAGTTTGGTTTGTAAACGAGGCACTCATTACAAAACTTGGGTGACCAGTTGCGCAACCTAGATTTACTAAACGACCTTCGGCTAAAACGATAACATCTTTACCTTCGATTGTATATTTATCAACCTGTGGCTTAATTTCGATTTTAGTGTCGCCATAGTTTCCGTTTAACCAAGCCATATCAATTTCGTTATCGAAGTGACCGATATTACAAACAATCGCTTTATCTTTTAATGCTCTGAAGTGTTCTTCGCGAACGATGTTACAGTTACCAGTTGTGGTTACTACAATATCTGCCTCTTTAATAGCATTAGCTAATTTTTTAACTTCGTAACCTTCCATTGCAGCTTGTAAAGCACAAATTGGGTCGATTTCTGTTACAATAACACGTACACCTTGTGAGCTTAATGATTCTGCAGAACCTTTACCAACATCGCCATAACCACATACAACAGCTACTTTACCAGCCATCATAATATCAGTAGCACGACGAATTGCATCAACTAAAGATTCGCGACATCCGTATTTGTTATCAAATTTAGATTTTGTTACCGAATCATTAACGTTAATTGCTGGTGTGTGCAATGTTCCGTTTTTCATTCTTTCGTACAAACGGTGAACACCAGTTGTAGTTTCTTCTGATAAACCTTTGATAGCTGCGATTAGCTCAGGATATTTATCAAAAACCATATTGGTTAAATCGCCACCATCATCCAAAATCATGTTTAATGGTTGCTGCTCAGGTCCAAAATGAAGTGTTTGTTCGATACACCAATCAAATTCTTCCTCATTTAAACCTTTCCAGGCGTAAACCTGAATACCAGCAGCAGCAATTGCAGCCGCAGCATGATCTTGTGTTGAGAAAATATTGCAAGATGACCAGGTAACTTCGGCACCTAATGCAGTTAATGTTTCGATTAATACCGCTGTTTGGATAGTCATATGCAGACAGCCTGCAATACGAGCACCTTTTAACGGTTGCGTTGGACCGAATTCTTTACGTAAACTCATTAAACCTGGCATTTCTGCTTCGGCTAATTCGATTTCTTTACGGCCCCATTCTGCCAGTGAAATGTCCTTAACTTTGTAAGGGATGTAAGTTGTCTCTACTGATGACATAAAATTATTATTTAATTAATTGATTATCAATTGTTTGTGTGATTTTTAAATTTGCTTGCGCAAACAATTTGCAAACAGCTTCAATTATCAGCACACAAAAGTAAGCAATTTTCACGTGAATAAATATCACTCGGTACAACACAAAGTTTTACAGAATTATTTCTACATTAGGATTACTTATGTATGTAAAACAGGGAATAATGAATATATCAGTTAAAAAAATAAAAGTCAATCCAATAAATTTTGCAATTGTATCTTTTGGTATTCTACTTGTTGTTGCAATTACACCAGCAATATATTTATCAACGAGCATTATCAATATTAATCTATATTATATAATTAGCGCTTTCATAACTTTAATAATAATAAATGCTTTGGTGGCATTTATTCGGGTCAGTGATTTGGGAATACCTAATCACCTTAAAATGATGCATTTTTTTGGTTTATTTTATAATCTATCTAGAGCTGATTATAAAATAAAGGTATCAGAGATAATTGAAACATATGGAAAATCTACGGATGAAAAGAAATCAATTATAGGATTTCTTTTCTATTCAACAATTCATTTTTACTTTCTATTTTTCGCATACTTTATCGCTTTTTCTTCAATCATAATTCTTATACTTTATGCAATATCATTACAACAATTTTTTCTCATCCCATTCTCGTTATTACTGGTAGCTGTTATCTCTTATTGTTGCTTCACGATTTACAATACAACTTTCTCGAAAAGCATGTTCGCAAATGTTAGCTTCACTTTTAAAAATATTAAGGAGCAAAATTTTGATATAATCGAGACTGATGTACAACAATCAAAATTTATAGAAACTAATTTTAAAGATTATTCAGCAAATCCTATTGATAATAATAAAATTATTTCTGAAAAAGCAGTTAATAAAGAGATTAAGTCATCGGGGATAGAAGAAGAACTATTTAAAGATTTGTTTACTGAAAAATTCAAAGAACATATTGATTCTATTATTAAAAGCCTCACAGAACTAGGCTACTTTATTAATGGTAGATGGGGGCATAAAAAGAAATATGTTGCTCGGTTTATTTTTGAAGAATTTGTTAAACTTAAAGTTATGAATGATTTTACTCATGCTAAGGCAGGCCGTTGCTTTAATTCAAAGTTTGAAAATATAAGCATAGCTGGATTTGAAGATAAAATTGAAGATACAACGCCTATCCGTATTGAAGTTAGAGAAAATGTTAAATCTGATTTAGAACTTATTGTGTCGAAATTAGAGAACAACAATTTCATATGATTTAGACAAACCCTATTATCCCCTATTTTTACCTACAGTAGGTAAAATCCCCATACAAAATCTTACAAAATCTAACATTTGTGCCATAACAAAATCGGCACAGAATGGAAAACATCATTGTAACAAGCGAACCTCAACTAAAACAATTAATCGTTGAGGCATTAATTACTGTTCTAGAGAATACCAAATTATCGGACAGTTCAACAAAAACAAAATACCTATCTACTGAAGAGGCATCAAAGATTATAAAAAAATCTGCTGGTGCCTTAAGGCAAATCGTTCATAAAGGCGAAATCCCATCAATCAAACGAGGCAATACCCTTTTATTTTTAGAAGAAGATTTAATTCTTTGGATAGAAAAAGGCAGGAGAAGTATCTCTACCGA
The DNA here is from genome assembly GCF_003725795.1 of Pedobacter jejuensis. Lineage (GTDB taxonomy): Bacteria > Bacteroidota > Bacteroidia > Sphingobacteriales > Sphingobacteriaceae > Pedobacter > Pedobacter jejuensis. The sequence goes on from NZ_RBEE01000041.1 coordinate 44,215, forward strand.
AGACCCCGCAAAGTATCTCAAATAGTTTTCTTGAAAAAATAAAGCGAAAACACGCCAATGTCTTCGCTTTTAAATCAATTCATTGAGTACCTGCTCATCAAGAGCAAAGGTACCGTTTTAATCTATTACAACAAATCAATTCAAATGGATACCAATAAAAATTCAACAGCTGATATTCTCAGATTATTTGAAGTCAGAACTGCAAACCAAGTTTTAAAAGATGCATTCTTAACACCAGACCCAATAGAACTTTATCCACCATTAATAATTCAGGGCGAATTAGTTATTCTTTTTGCTGATACAGGAATTGGCAAGACTGCCTTAATCGTGCAAATAGGGATACACATAGCCAATTCAAATTATGTTGTGTTATATGTCGATTTAGAACTTTCAGACAAACAATTTGAAAAACGCTATCGTGATGAGAATGGAGTTCATTTTAAGTTTCCTGAAAACTTCTTTAGAGCTGGCTATTCTTCGTTACGAAAGATGCCAGAAAAAGATTACGATAAATTTTTCATTGACTCTCTGGAGGAGAGTATTATGCGAACTAATGCAACGGTAATTATAATAGATAACATGACAAAGGTTGTTGCAGGCGATACGGACTCTGCAAAAAATGCAATCCCGATTATGAGTAGCCTAAGTGCATTAAAGTTCGATAAAAAATTAACATTCATCATTTTAGAGCACAACAAAAAGGTTGATGATTGGAAACCTATAAGCCTTAATGACCTACAAGGCTCAAAAATGAAATCAAATTTCGCCGACTCTGTATTTACAATAGGCAGAAGTGCTAAAGAAAAAGGTATACGCTACATTAAACAGCTTAAAGTGAGGAGTGCAGAATTAGATTATGATGCTGATAATGTATTGATATGTGAGCTTTCAAAAGAAAAGGGATTTTTAGGTTTTAAGGAGATAGGAAAAGGAAATGAATATGACTTGATTAGGTCAATAAACGAAGAAGATAGAAGTATTCAGATCGAAAAGATATTAGCCTTGAAAGAAAAAGGTTTGTCAAATGTATCTATTGCTAAAGAATTAGGCGTAACCGAGGGGGCAATACGAAAAAGATTGAAAACATAATTGTACCATTCGTACACCTCGTACCATTCGTACCACCCTTAAAAAGTACGAGTAGTACGAATGGTACGAAGATAATTAACTAAGCAAGTTTTAATAGGTCGTTTGCACGAAGCAAGCCATGTTTTGGTAAGACCAAAACGCTTGCCTCGCTAGCACTCAGATATAACAACTCACTATGTTCATAGAATTATGGCTAGACCGCAAAAAGAAAAAAACGAAAAACGCAGTATTAAATTTACATTTCGAATGAATGAAAATGAATTTCAAGCTTTGGCAAAACTTTGCAGTTATGCTAACCTTTCTGGAGCAGAGGTATTACGTGAAACCGTCTTTAAAAATAGGTTGCTTCAACCCAAAATTCCAGTATTAGACATTCAAGCTTATGGAGAACTAAAACGCATTGGTAATAACATCAACCAAATCGCAAAACATCTTAATTCAGGCGCAACAAACCAAATTGATTTCAAAATTATAAATGAGTTATCTGTAAAGCTAGATACCATTATTAAAACTATTTTAAAGTGATAGCAAAGCAAGCAATCGGAAAATCATTTGGTGGAGCTTTAAACTATAATCTAAAAAAGGTTTACAGTTCCGATATCAAAACTAAAGCAGAGTTGTTGGCGATAAATTTCCTTTGTCTGGCCCATAGTGAAATCAAAAAGGAATTGGAGATTATGAAAGCTTTAAATCCAAACCTTAAACGAAATACCTACCATACCAGCCTAAATTTTTCAGTTGATGAAAAGATATCGAACACAAAAATGGAAGCCATTGCAAAGGAATATATGGAAAAGATGGGTTTCGACAATAATCCTTATTTTATTTTTAGACATAATGATGCAGAGCATCCGCATTGCCATATTCTGGCATTAAGAAATAGATTTGACGGAACGGTTGTTTCCGATAGCAACAACTACGCAAGAAGTGAAACAATAGTTCGAGAACTGGAAAATAAATTTGGTTTAACGAAAGTTAATGCCAGCAAATTATCACTCAATAAATCGCCAGATAAGGATGAATTGGAAATGATAAATCGTACAGGTAGAGTTTCTGATAAAATGCTGATGCAAGAAAAAGTAACTAATGCTCTTTCATCAAGCAAAAACATAGCGGAGTTTATTAATCAACTTGAAAAATCAGGTATCAATCCATTATTTAATCAAGCTTCAGCAGGTCGTGTGTCGGGCATAACCTTTATTAGTCAAAATTTTAAATCAAGAGGACAAGCCCTAGGTAATCAGTTCAAATGGGGTAATATATCAAACAAAATAAATTATGAGCAAACTAGAGACAGCAAAGCAATTAGCCAAGCAAACGATAGAACAAGAGAAAAGTACACCATCGGAACAGGAACCGAAAATGCCAACTCTCAAAGAAGTTTTCCATCTACTGAAAGACTTCATAATAAAAATGAAATCATTAGAGAAAGACCAATACAGGTTGATGGTGTTCATAAAGGACAACTTAACGAAGAAGAATATCAAAGAAACAAATCATCAGGAACTAATTTTGAATTTGGAGAAATTACAAAAGGGGCAGCAAAAGACGGAGGTGATAATGAAAATAATGTTTTATTTGATATTGACTATGCTGATAGTATTAGGCGCAATAATCATATTAATTTTGATTTAAACATTGCTGACGATGAAGATGACAGCAAAAAAAGAAAGAAGATGAAGAGATAACCGTATATCTAGCTATCTGAATACCTAGATATACCTATATTCATATATCTGTATATCCATATATATGAAAACTACATTGGCAAGTCAGGAAAGAAATCTTTAATAGAACATCCAAATAACTTAGCCAATTGATTTAAGTGTTGAATATTATATTTCGCTCTGTAGCGTGGCGACTCAATGGCTCCAATAAAGCTTAGTGATTTATCCAATTCTGTAGCAAGCTTGGCTTGAGAAATATCAGCTTTAAGCCGATATTCTTTCACTTTACCAATTACATACAAATCAATTTCTGACTTAGAATTGCGCTTCTCCATTCAATGTGCAATTTCAAAAATGATTTATTTAGCAGCACACATACAGGTATGAGTAAATTATTGTATTTTAGTTTTACAATTTCTACTCTATGAAAACTATATTTAAATTTATCATTGCCTCATTTGTTAGTTTCTTTATGATGATTGGAGCACTAGGTACATCGGGTTACCGTTCTGTATTTCTGATTGGACTTGCATTTGTGGTATGGATAATTTTTATAAAGTCGGTTTCCACAAGCCCAAATAGAACAAGAGTTAACAAAAGGGATTTTGATGAATTCATGAGATTTAAAAAACGAGGGTATTAATTATGGCAGAAACACTTAATGTAAAAAGTAATGGGAATATTTTTTTTATCCTTATCAGTGAATTGCCAACAGATGAACAAGCCCCATTTAAACAATGGCTTCACAGCGAGGGGCAAACACAACCATTAATTGACAAGCAGTTAGATGGAAATTGCGCCTATCCTTGGGATTATGAGTTGTGGAAATCAAATCCAAATGCCACTCATTTACTTTAGCTTATCTTTTTCTTTTTGCTGTAATAGTGTTTTTGCATTTAAAATATAGTTCCGCTATATATTTGCTATAATAATATAGCGGTCGGTATACTATTATAGTTATGAAAATTAATTCCTACTACAGTCCAGAAGCCTTTACTCATACCAGTATTGGTTGGTATGTTATTAGGGTTTAAATAATCTATCTACAACCAATTTTATTAATTGCTTTAATGTTGTTATAAAAAGTGCCCCAAAATGATTTAACATAATGGAACACAATAAAACTACGCGGTAATTTTTGTCACAAAACTAGATACAGTTAAGCGGTGGACGCCTAATATTCTACCGATTGCACTGTATGAAACTTTTCGGTCTAATAGTTCTTTAATCTTTCTTTCGTGACCAGTAAGTTTTGTTGTAGCAGACTTACTGCCTTTTGGACGACCTAAGATAACGCCCTCCGCTTTTTTTCTGGCTAATGCTTCCTTTGTTCTTTGTGAAATCAAATTCCTTTCTATTTCTGCAGAGAGGCCAAATGCGAACGCTAAAACTTTTGAATTGATATCACTTCCCAAACGGTAATTGTCTTTAATAGTCCATACTTGAATATCTCTATTCATACATTCATTGAGTACGCCCATAATCATCAATAAATTTCTGCCTAACCGAGATAATTCTGAACAAATCAAAATATCTTCTTTTTTCATTTTTTTCAGAAGCTTACCTAATTTTCTATCATCAACATTTTTTGAACCTGAAATAGTTTCTTCTATCCATTTATCAACAATAAATGTATGCTTGCCACAAAACTGGTTGATTTCATAGCGTTGATTTTCTACCGTTTGCTTGTCTGTACTTACTCTGATGTATCCGTAAATCATAATATAGTTTGAGTTAAATAAATTGCAAATGTATACTGTTAATTTAAACCAAACTTGATTAAGTAAACTCAGACGATTTTAAGTGACAAAATTTCAGCGTTTTTGTTAAACA
>NZ_RBEE01000042.1 GCF_003725795.1 Pedobacter jejuensis
CAATGAACCAATGAACCAATGAACCAATGAACCAATGAACCAATGAACCAATGAACCAATGAACCAATGAACCAATGAGTTCCTAACTAGCTACCTCAAGTTTCAATTTTTTCCCTTTTATTTTTTCTCCACTTAACGCTTTCAAAAGCTTTTCTACAACTTTTCTTTTAACAGCTACATAACTGGTTGTATCCTTAACTTCGATAAGCCCTAAATCTTCTTTTTGTAAACCACCTTTTTGCAAAAATAATCCAACAATATCAATTTTGTTAATTTTATCTTTTTTTCCATTTGCGATGTATAGAGTCACCCAATCACTTGCTTCAGGCAATTTATATTTATCGCCTAACTGCTCTAACTCAATATTTTCGGGAAGATATTTATAATGCTCTTCTTCTGTTAAAATCGCATACGCGGTACCTTTCGCGTTCATACGTGCGGTTCTTCCATTTCTATGAATGTACGCATCTTCGGTGTAAGGCAATTGATAATGTACGATATTTTCTACCTCCGGAATATCCAATCCACGGGCTGCTAAATCAGTAGTAATTAATATTTTATGACTACCATTTCTAAATTTCAAAAGTGCTTTTTCTCTATCGGCCTGCTCCATTCCCCCATGGAAAACATCATGTCCTAAACCATGCTCAAAAAGTAAATCGCTAATCCTATCTACAGTTTCTCGGTGATTACAAAAGACCAGGGTATTGGAGCCACCAATTTTACTCAACAATTTAAATAGTACTTCAAGTTTATCTGCTGCTGGAGCTATTACTTTCTTTAGCTTTAAATCTGGCTTTACCTGATTATCTTTTGAAAAATCTACTTCAGCAGGATTTTTTAGCTTTACAAAAGCAGGTATCTCCTCCATTTTCGTTGCCGAAGTTAAAATTCTTTGTTTGAGGGATAGAAGTGTACCGATAATATAGGACATATCCTGCTCAAAACCGAATTCAAGTGACTTATCGAACTCATCTAAAATCAAAGTTTCAATAAAGGATTCATCAAAATTGTGGCGTTCTAAATGATAGGCGATTCGACCAGGCGTACCGATTAAAACTGCTGGTGGATGCGCCAGGTTGTTTTTTTCAATTCGTACAGCATGACCACCGTAACAACAGTTTACTTTAAAAGGCGAACCCATTTGTTTAAAAACCTGCTCAATTTGTAATGCAAGTTCTCTAGACGGAACTAAAATTAGAGCCTGTACACCTTTAGAATCTGTTTTTAAACCAGATAATAAGGGAAGCAAGAATGCTAATGTTTTGCCTGAACCAGTTGGTGCAATTAATACAACATCTTTGCCTGCTTCAACAGCGTTTATAGATGCATTTTGCATCTCATTAAGTGCAGTTATATTTAATTTTTTAAGCGCATTTTCTTTCATCACGCTCAAAGGTAAGCATTTCTTGATGTAGCAAACTCAGTAAAATTATTAGCGTTTTAAAAATCGTTGTTTTAATCTTTTCAGTACCGAAAAATTAAGTTTCTTTTCTAATAACAATAACATTTTGCCTCTTTGCGATAAAGAATTCGTAACTTTCTCATTAACAGCATCCACTGAAGAAATAATTCGTTCTGTTAAATCATCAGCAAATTTGTTTGCTCTGCTTTGTTGCAACAACTGAAACTCTTGTATTAATTCTGCTTTCATAATTCAAGTGATTTGGTTAACTAATAAATAAATGTAACGCTTTAAAAACCCAATTTGTTGCAAAAAAAATGAAAAACAACTAACACTTTACACTTAACTTGTTGATAACTAAACTTTTGTTAGCAAATAAACAATTGCTTATTAACGTTAATTTAATTTGCAACACTTATTTTTATAAAAACCTGATTACCATTTGTTAAACTCAAAATACAACAATGTATGACATGGAAAAAATTTAGTGGCGAAGTTATCCAAACTTCCATCCTCGAAGAAATAGAACAAGCAATTATTAGAGAAACAGAAAAGGGTTATAAGCTAAAGGTCTGTATCGGTACAGACTCACAAGTTAAAGGCTTAATAACTGATTTTGCCACCGTAATTGTATTGCTCAGAGCGCATCATGGTGGTTTTATGTATATCCATCAAGAAAAATCATCACAACAAGTAAGCATTAAAGAACGCATGTTGATGGAAGTTCAAAAATCAATAGAAACTGCCTACTCCATTTGCGACCTATTGGATGTTTATGACGTTGCATTAGAAGTGCATGCAGATATTAATACCAATCCATCATTTAAATCTAACAAGGCACTAAATGATGCAATGGGTTATATTTTAAGCATGGGATTTATATTTAAAGCGAAACCAGAAGCCTTTGCAAGTTCTACCTGCGCAGATAAAATGGTTCATTAGGTTTGAATTCGGATTTTATTGGAGTATCTTTAAACATAATTTACCGAGATGAAAAAGATACTCCTCCCTATTTTTGCTTTGTTAATTACATTTTCTGCATTTGCCCAAACAGATGATAAAGACACTTATACAAAAATTGGAGATGATGCACCAAAATTTAGTTTTGAACTCGAAAAAGGAAAAACAGTAAAAATTGCAGATTATAAAGGCAAACTCATATTAATTAACTTATTTGCAACCTGGTGCCCGCCATGCAATATCGAGTTACCATTAGTTCAAAAAGATATTTGGGATAAGCATAAAGACAATAAAAACTTCGCATTTTTTGTATTTGGTCGTGAAGAAGGCTGGGATAAACTCATACTTTATAAAGCTAAAAAAGGGTTCACCTTCCCAATATTGCCCGATTTGAAAATGGAGGTCTTTAACAAATTCGCAAAACAATCCATCCCAAGAAATATTTTAATCGATGAAAGTGGCAAAATCATTTATCAATCTATGGGCTACGAGGAAAAGGAATTTCAATCGCTAGTGAAATTGATCAATGATAAATTAAATCAGAAAACAACAAAATAACATGTTTGGTGTTTGAATATAAAACTATAACTTGAAAACTTACAGATTAGAATTTTCGCAAAAAATCCCAGTTTCTTTAGATACCGCTTGGGATTTCTTTTCATCACCACTTAACCTTTCTGAAATCACACCAAAAGATATGACTTTTGATGTTACATCACCGATACAAAAAGACACAAAAATGTACACGGGGATGATTATTACTTACAAAGTTTCGCCTTTGCTGGGTATTAAATTAAACTGGATGACAGAAATAACGCATGTTAAAGATAAAGAGTATTTTATCGATGAGCAGCGATTTGGTCCTTTTGCATTTTGGCATCACAACCACCATTTCGAAGCTGTAGAAGGTGGAGTTTTAATGCATGATATCCTTCATTATGCAATTGGATGGGGCCCAATTGGCTCTATTGCTAATGCTGTTGTAGTAAACAATAAAATAAACAATATTTTTAATTTCAGATATAAAAAGGTAGAAGAGCTTTTTGGTAAACTATAACACTGATTACCACTTTTTAGTTGATACCGTATTTGCCTTAGTTTTTTGCTTATCAACTATATTTGTTGCTAATGCCTTTTTAAAGTTTTCAGCAAATTTCGCTGTTTTATTATAAGCGCTTTCTAAAATATCTTTCCATTCACCAGCATTAAGTTTGCCAGGAGTTTTTTCTAAAGCTGTTCCTACTTTGGTTGTAGCTACATAATTACCATAGCGATCTCTTTGGTAAGGAATATATTCAAAATCTGAAAGCCAATAACGGTATTTCTTGTCGCGGGCCTCAAAATTTAAAATGTAGTTAACTTCTCCGCTTGGATGACCAGCAACTAAAATGGTTTTATCGATTACCATTTTACCTTTTGCAGTAATTGAGCTATCCGTTGAGTTTTGCTTTACAATCGATTTTTTGTCAGCATTTAAAAAAGTATTTGCTCTCATCAATAAACTATCTTTTGGTGTAGTTTTAACATCTACAACCTCATAATAAATAAATTTACCGCTATCATCTAAAGGAAATTGCTTTTGCTGCGCTGAAACTTTAAAGGATATTATTGCTATAAATAAAATGAAGAGATATTTCATGGGTTAAATGCTTAAGCTAAAATTAAAGGTAACAAAAAGCCTCCGACTATAAGACGGAGGCTGATTAAATAATTTATATATCAATAGTTAAAAGGCGTAAACTGCTGCTAAAGAAAATTGCCCTGCATTTGGTGCAGCACCAGCGGTTTTATTAAAAAACGGTTTATCTCCATTGTGGTCTAACCTTACCTCAGGGATAAAGGTTAAACCTCCTGATTTAATGTTTGCTGTAAATGTAACGCCAGTATATGAAGTTCCCGGAGTTGCACCAACGTCTTTGTATTTGAAATACTCTCCCCTTAATCCTAAAGTTACTGCATCAGCAACAGCTATTTGAGGGTATAATGCAACACCAGCGTAACCACCAGCATCATCGGCCATATCGTAATTTGCAGCATTTAAACCCAGCTTAAATGCTTTTGAAATTTGGTACGAGGTTGTTAAATCTTCAATGGTTCCATAACCGTATGGGTCTGCACCAGATAAAACATTCAGATAAGCGGTCCAGCCTTCAACAGGTGAAACCATTAATTGGGCACCAATGCTTGAAACACCTCTTGTTGCGCTGTAAACGTTCCAATCATTAAACAAACCGGCCATTAAACTCACTTTATCTGAGAATTTATAGGTTGCTTTAATCCCCGCATTTTGGAAAGGCCCATTTGTAAATAAATAAGATGTAGAATAATTAAAATTTCCAACCGGAGATATTACTTCGTAACCAATAAATGTACCCATATAACCTGCAGTCATCGAAAACTTATCAGAGAAATCGTAGTTTACATATAAGTTTTGAATATGAAACGATGAGTTGTTATTAGCTGCATCAGGAATAGATTGTGTTTGACCGCGAGGACCAAAAGAAATCTCGCCAACAAATGATGCTTTTCCTGTTTTTTTCTTCAACACTAAATCTATCATACCTAATGAAACCGAATTATGGTCGGATGCGAAAGAAGTTGGAATATTAGGTCTTTTTGCAAAATCGTATTTGTAATAGGTATCAACCGACCCTGAAAATTCGAGCGGGGAGGTTGGCGCCTCTTGCGCCAGGGCACACGTAGTGCTTGCTATACTAAATATAGCAGATAAAAATTTCTTCATGTTTGAGCTTTGTTTGGGGTTTAGATATAAATATGCTTATTTAAAGTGCTTCTTGTACCGGACTATTCGATGCAACATAAGCTGCCTTTTCATTTACCAATAAAGTACCTTGAGAGTATTTTTCATTGTGTTGTGATGCATCCAATCCAATTTCTTCTTCTTCATCAGAAACTCTTATTGGGTTGATTAAATTTACCAATTTAAAGATGATAAATGATACAACAAAACTGAATATAATAACAATTACAGCACCCTTTAATTGAGTTACAAAAAACGCCGGATTGCCATAAAATAAACCATCAGCACCTGCTGCATTTACCGTTTTAGTAGCGAAAACACCTGTTAAAAGCATACCAACAATACCACCAACACCGTGACAAGGAAATACATCTAAAGTATCATCTAAGCTTGTTTTTTGTTTCCATGAAACAACTAAGTTAGATACAACAGCTGCTATTGCACCGATAAAGATACTAGAAGGAATACTCACAAAACCAGCACCTGGCGTAATGGCTACCAAGCCAACTACTGCACCAATACAAAAGCCTAAAACTGAAGGTTTTTTACCTCTGGCAACATCAAAAAACATCCACGATAAACCTGCCGCACCAGCTGCAGTATTGGTAGTTAAAAAGGCAGAAACTGCTAAACTATTTGCACCCAATGCAGAACCAGCGTTAAAGCCGAACCAGCCAAACCATAATAAACCTGTACCAATTAATACGTAAGGAATATTTGCAGGTGGAACTTCTTGATGTTCTAAGTGAGATTTTCTACGTTTTAAAACCAATGCGCCAGCCAATGCAGCCATACCAGCAGAAATGTGAACTACGGTACCACCAGCAAAATCTAACACACCCATTTTAAATAAGAAACCTTGTGGGTGCCATGTCCAATGTGCTAAAGGAGAATAAACGAATATTGCGAATAAAACAATAAATAGTATGTAAGATGTAAAACGAATACGTTCTGCAACTGCACCAACCACTAAGCCCGGGGTTATAATTGCAAACATTAGTTGAAACACAGCAAACAAAGATAGCGGAATAGTTAAGTCGGCTCCTCCTTGCAAATGCGGTGCGCCAGAATTTACACCTTTAAAAAACAAAAATGTTGATGGGTTACCAATAAATCCACCAATGGTATCACCAAAAGCTAAACTAAACCCTACAACAGTCCAAAGTACTGTTATAACTCCGGCTGCTACAACACTTTTAATCATTGTAGATAATACATTTTTACGATGAACCATTCCACCATAAAAAAATGCTAAACCTGGAGTCATTAAGAATACAAGTGCAGATGCGATTAATATAAAAGCGATGTCAGGACCACTATATTTACCTTCATCAAAATTTGGAAGCAGTGGAACAAATAGTGCCAGTATTGCAAATACCATTAGTATCACAAAAGGAGCATACTGTTTAACTAAAATTTTAGCCATAGTTTTAGAGATTATTTTGGTTTGGTTATTAAAATTGTTTGATTACCTGATTTATTTTGATAAAAATACAACATATTGTAACTTTTACACTATGAAATAGAATTATTTTAACGAAATCGACAGATTTTTATAAAACCAAGAAAATAAATTGGATTAAATTATAATTAATACAAAAAAAGACTAAAAAAAGTTGCTGTTTTTAAGAAAAACAAAATGATATATATTTATAGAATTATATAATTTTATCTAAAATTTGATTAAAATTATCCAAAAAATATATCAATAGATAAGAATTGCTAGAAATTTTAAGAAAATCAGCAGAATATTCAATGAAAATGTGTGTTTTTAGCTGAAATACATTGAACCCTGAATAACGCCACGTTTTTCAATTTCCTTATCAATATATGTTTGAATTGATGATTTATTTAAGCCCCAATTTGGTGCAATTAATAAATCCCAGTCTGAAATACCAAAAAGCCGCTGGATAACAATATCTGGACGAAGTAATGGGATTAATTCGCAAAGTAAATCTGTATATTCTTCTAATGTAAAGAGTTTAAAAGGTTCTTTTTTGTATTTAGCTCCCATAATAGAACCCTCTACAATGTGGAGGTGATGAAATTTAACGAACTTAATTTGTGGAAAACGATTAATTTCATGAATATATCCCAACATCATCTCTTTAGTTTCCCAAGGAAAACCAAAAATAGTGTGAACGCATAAGTCGAGTTTACTGTTTTCTAATAATTTTACGGCTTCAATAAATTCGCCATGACTACAGCCTCTATTAATTTGATTTAAAGTTTCATCATAGATAGATTCCATGCCCATTTCCAAATCCACATCATATCTATCGGTATAACTTTCAAGCAAAGCAACCTTTTCTGCGTCAATACAATCCGGTCTGGTTCCTACAGAAAAACCAACAACATCTTCAGGATTAACAGCAAGCGCCTCATCATACATCATTTTTAGATAATGCACCGGTGCATAGGTATTTGTGTTTGGCTGGAAGTAAACGATAAATTTATCAGCTTTATAGAAGTTTTTCCCACGTTCCATCCCTTTTTCCAACTGCTCGCGAATGGTAGGCATTTTACGGGAAATTTCTGGGGTGAAAGAATCTACGTTGCAATACGTACAACCTCCATAACCTTTACTACCATCGCGGTTTGGGCAGGTGAAACCTCCATCAACAATAGTTTTAAAAACCCTTTGCCCGTTGTATTTCTCACGCAAATGCGTTCCGTAATTTTTATATCCCTTAATACCTAAATCTACCTGTGTTCCCATTTGCTGCAAAAATACGAAAATAGCATCAAGTATTAAGTTTACGAACCTTTAAAAACATTTAGAATACAATTCAGCAAAATCATTTTTGATTTCTTATGTATACCTATTTTTATGACACCAAGCAAATTGATATCACTTCTGCACCTTTCTCCCAAAAAACGCAATCAATTAGCTACATAAAAAAAGGGATAGCAAGAACTTAATCTTACCATCCCCAAATCTTATTAATCCTTAAATCAACCTAATCCTGCTCTTCTTTGGGTTTTGTTAGATAATAAACTGGTATACCAACCAACATAATGGCCACACCCCATCCACAGGTATCGGGTTTTGTAATAAGTAATCCTATTGAAATTGCAGATGCAACTATGATATAAAATGCAGGTAGGATTGGATAACCGAAAGCTTTATACGGACGAACCGCATCCGGCATTTTTTTTCTCAAAATAAAAATCCCTAAAATGGTAAGGATGTAAAATATAAGTACAATGATAATCACAAAATCTAACAGCGCTCCATATTTACCAGTTAAGCAGAGTAAAGAAGCCCAAATGCCTTGCGCCCAAAGTGCCCATTCTGGCACATCGAATTTATTAAGGTAACTGGCCTTCTTAAAAAACAATCCGTCTTTAGCCATGGTATAGTAAACCCTTGCACCAGCCATAATCAATCCATTATTACAAGCAAATGTCGAAATCATAATCATTACCGCGATTATAATTGTTCCGGTATTACCAAATATATATTGAGCAGCTACTATTGCTACCCGATCTGACGGTGCATGTGCTATTTCGTCTAAAGGCACAACAGCTACGTACATTAAATTGGCTAATATGTAAATTATACTTACGATAAGTGTGCCCAAAAACAAACTTAAACCTACATTTCGTTCAGGATTTTTTATTTCGCCAGCGATGAATGTAACTCCATTCCAGGCATCACTACTAAATAATGAACCCACCATAGCAGCCACAATACCCGACATTAAAGCACCTCCACTAATGCCAACCCAAGAGTTGGTATCCATAACGAACATCTTCGAATCCCAGGCATTTGTCCAGTTGGCATTCCAAATTTCTGCTTTTGCAGCTAGAGCGAAACCAAATATAATAAGCCCAAAAAGTGATAATATTTTGATGATGGTTAGAAACGTTTGAAGCATTTTACCGTTTTTCACACCTTTACTATTAATGTATGTTAGCAATACAATGGTAAAAATAGAAACAAGTTGTGCTGCACTCAATTGAAACGAACCTGTTTGCCAAATAATATTTTTTTCGCTAAGTGGTTCATATAAATAAGCAGCGAATTTTGAAAAAGCCACTCCAACTGCTGCAATTGTACCTGTTTGAATTACAGCGAAGAAACTCCAACCATATAAAAAAGCAATTAATTTGTTATATGATTCTTTTAAATATACGTATTGACCGCCTGCTTTTGGATACATGGCACTTAGTTCGCCATAACTTACCGCAGCAATCATTGTAATAATTGATGTTAAAACCCATATTAAAATTAGCCAACCGGTAGAGCCAACGTAACGGGTCATTTCTGAGCTTACAATAAAAATACCTGAGCCAATCATCGATCCGACAACCAGCATTGTACCATCAAAAAGGCCAAGCGCTCGTTTGAACGTATGGTCTTGTGGTTCTTTCTCCATAATAAAGTTTAGTTTGGGCTAATTTATTTAAAAAAATCTATTTGAGGCCTATTGATAAGTATTATTTTAATTGTAAAACAAGATTTTATGCTCCATAACTATTTTTTTAAAAAGCTAATGAACAGTAGAATAATATTTTATTATATTGCTAAACTAATAACCAAAATTACAATTCAGTATTCTTAAACTTAAGTATTAACCACACTTAAAAAAGATATGAGCAAAGAATATTGAATCGAAACAAATCAAACCAAATATCAACTATGGATTTTTTACAAGACAATTTAATTTATTTTATTCCGGCTTTAGGCCTTGTTGGGATTATTGTGATGATGATTAAAAGCGCCTGGGTAAGCAAACAGGATGCTGGCGATAAAAACATGCAAGAACTTGCAGGTTACATCGCTGATGGTGCAATGGCATTTCTAAAGGCCGAATGGCGGGTTTTGAGCATTTTTGCTGTATTTACAGCCGCCTTATTGGCTTATTCAGGAACGATTACAGAAATTAGAGGCGTGCCCATGCACTCCAGCTGGATAATTTCGATATCATTTATTATTGGCGCCGTATTTTCTGCTACTGCAGGGTATATAGGTATGAGCGCCGCAACTAAAGCAAATGTTAGAACCACTCAAGCTGCTAGAACGAGCTTAAAACAGGCACTTAAAGTATCTTTTACTGGCGGTACGGTAATGGGTTTAGGTGTTGCCGGATTAGCAATTTTAGGTTTAGGTGGCTTATTTATTGTTTTTTTACAAATATTCCATGTCACAAATGTAGATAGCACCGAAATGAGAACCGCTATTGAAGTTTTAACAGGCTTTTCTTTAGGTGCAGAATCTATTGCTTTATTTGCTCGTGTTGGTGGTGGTATTTATACAAAGGCTGCAGATGTTGGTGCTGATTTAGTTGGAAAAGTGGAAGCCGGTATTCCTGAAGATGATGTTCGTAATCCGGCAACAATTGCTGATAATGTTGGCGACAACGTTGGTGATGTTGCAGGAATGGGTGCCGATTTATTCGGTTCGTACGTAGCAACCATATTAGCAACGATGGTTTTAGGACAAGAAATAACAGTTGTAGATAAATTCGGTGGAATGTCTCCTATCCTACTGCCAATGGTTATTTGTGGTTTAGGAATTATATTTTCTATCATCGGTACATGGTTTGTAACCATAAAAGATGAAAAATCAAGCGTACAAAATGCATTAAATTTAGGCAACTGGTCATCAATTATTATTACCGCTATAGCATCATATTTTATTGTAAAGTGGATGCTGCCTGAAACATTAAACCTTCGTGGTTACGAATTCTCCAGCATTAACGTATTTTATGCCATAATTGTCGGTTTAGTTGTAGGTACCATAATGAGTATTGTTACCGAATACTTTACAGCAATGGGCAAAGGTCCGGTTAATTCTATTATACAACAATCTTCTACCGGCCACGCTACAAATATTATTGCTGGCTTATCCGTAGGTATGAAATCTACAGTTATACCAATTTTAGTTTTGGCAGGAGGAATAATGGCTTCATATCATTTTGCCGGATTATATGGTGTAGCAATTGCTGCCGCCGGTATGATGGCGACAACAGCGATGCAATTGGCTATCGATGCTTTTGGTCCGATTGCTGATAATGCTGGAGGAATAGCTGAAATGAGCCAATTACCACCAGAAGTTCGTGAACGTACGGATAATTTGGATGCTGTAGGAAATACAACGGCTGCAACCGGAAAAGGCTTTGCTATTGGATCGGCGGCATTAACATCATTAGCTTTATTTGCAGCTTTTGTAGGTATCGCCGGAATCACAGCAATCGATATTTATAAAGCACCTGTTTTAGCAGGTTTATTTGTAGGCGGTATGATACCCTTTATTTTTTCAGCACTATGCATCCAAGCAGTTGGTAAAGCAGCAATGGATATGGTGCAGGAAGTTCGCAGGCAGTTTAGAGAGATTCCTGGTATTATGACTTACGAAGCAAAACCAGAATACGAAAAATGCGTTGCGATTTCTACAAAAGCATCTATAAGGGAAATGATGATGCCTGGAGCGATTGCATTAATTACACCCATCATCATTGGATTTACTTTTGGACCTGAAGTGTTAGGTGGATTACTAGCGGGAGTTACCGTAACTGGAGTGCTAATGGGAATTTTCCAAAGTAATGCAGGTGGTGCATGGGATAATGCAAAAAAATCTTTCGAACAAGGTGTAATGATTAATGGCGAAATGTTTTACAAAAAATCAGAACCACATAAAGCTTCGGTTACGGGCGATACTGTTGGAGATCCTTTTAAAGACACTTCCGGACCATCGATGAACATTTTAATTAAATTAATGTCGATTGTATCTTTAGTTATTGCTCCATATATAGCAGTTAAGGCTGTTGCTGGCGAACGTAAGCAAGAAGTTCGTAAGGAAATCAGAATTGAACAAAAAACGGATAGTTTAGGCAACGTTATTACTGATACTTTAATCAACAAGACAGATACATTAACACAATAGTTGTAAAAACACAGATATAATACATTAAAAGGGATTTTTAACCAAAATCCCTTTTAATTTTCCGTAATTTTTAATTACGTTTGGCACTGATTAATCTAAACAAAAACTATAATATGGGTTTATTTACTAAAAAACCAATGCATCTATTGCTCGAAGAAGCGGGCGATTCAGGCAAAGGCTTAAAGCGTACACTTAGTGCAGGAGCATTAGTTGCACTAGGTGTAGGAGCAATTATTGGAGCCGGACTATTTGTGCGAACTGCTGCTGCAGCAGCTCAAAACGCTGGACCATCAGTTACAATCGGATTTATAATAGCTGCAATAGGCTGCGCATTGGCCGGTTTGTGCTATGCAGAATTATCATCATCTATTCCAATTTCAGGTAGCGCATATACTTATACTTATGCAACCATGGGCGAATTAATGGCTTGGGTAATAGGTTGGGATTTAGTACTTGAATATGCAGTAGGTGCTGCGACTGTAGGTATAGCCTGGAGTGAATACCTAAACAAACTTTTAGTAGAAGTACTACATATTGCCCCCATACCCTATGAGTGGTGCCACTCTCCATTTCAATCTCATCCAGACGGAACTGTTAATGGAATAATGAACTTACCAGCATTATTTATTGTTGGGGTTTTAAGTTTACTGTTAATTAAAGGAACATCAGAATCTGCTTTCGTAAATGGCGTTATTGTAATTACGAAAGTTGCGATTGTAATATTAATTATTGTTTTAGGCTGGGGATTTATACACGAAGCAAATCATCATCCATATATTCCTGAAGCGACTACTTATGTAGACCACGCAGGCATAAGCCATAGTTTTGGTGGTTTCTGGGGCGTAATTGGCGCCGCCGGAACAGTATTCTTCGCATTTATTGGTTTTGATGCAGTAAGTACTGCAGCTCAGGAAACTAAAAACCCTAAAACTGCAATGCCTATTGGTATTTTGGGCTCATTAGCTGTTTGTACAATTCTTTACATTTTATTTGCACATGTACTTACAGGAATTGCTCCAGTAGAATTTTTTAGAACTAAAGGTGGTGAAGCATCAGTTGTTGCAGCAATTAGTGAATACATGACAGGTTATGGCTGGTTAGCTAAGTTAGTTACTGTTGCTATTTTGGCAGGTTTTTCTTCAGTAATTTTAGTAATGTTATTAGGTCAAAGCCGTGTTTTTTATTCGATGAGTAAAGATGGTTTATTGCCGAAAATGTTTAGCGATTTACATCCAAAATTTAAAACACCATACAAAGCAAACTTGGTAATTTTAGTTATTGTTGGTTTATTTGCTGCCTTTATACCAGGAGATGTTGTAGGTGATATGACCAGTATTGGTACCTTGTTTGCTTTTATGCTTGTATGTATTGCGGTAATTATTCTAAGAAAAACAGACCCAGATTTGCCTCGTCAATTTAGAACACCTTGGGTACCTTTAATTCCAATTTTAGGTGTTGCTGCCTGCGGACTAATGATTTTAGGTTTAGGATGGACCAATTGGTTAAGATTATTTGGTTGGTTAGCCTTAGGATTTATTATCTATTTTGGATACAGCAAAAAGAATTCTCATTTAAAAGATTCAAAATAATTTTCTTTATATTTTTAAAGCCCCGACAAAAAATCGGGGCTTTTTTATGCGTAATAAATTAACTTTGCGCAAATTCTATTATCAATGAACCTTTCTTTACCAACCATTAAACGAAGTTACATCGTAGCTATTTGTGGGTTATTGCTTATTTTTAATAATGCCTTAGCACAACGAACTATAAATGATGTGATGGATTCTACAACAGTAAATCACCTTTTAATCATTTCTAAAAAATATGGTTCACTATCATTTAGTGGATACTTACAACCACAATTTCAGGCTGCTCAAACCAATGGCACACAGGCAGAATATCAAGGCGGGAATTTTGGCGAGTTTACAAATAACCGCTTTAGATTGAGAAGAGGCCGATTAAGAGCTGATTATATGCTTTTAACTGATGATGGTGCACCTTCAACGTATTTTGTACTTCAATTTGATGGCACAGAACAAGGTGTTGCTGTTCGAGATTTTTGGGGCAGATATTATGAAAATGAATGGAAAATTTTAGCGGTCACTTTAGGTTTATCCGGCCGACCATTCGGAAACGAGTTACAACTTTCTTCATCCGTAAGGGAAGCTCCTGAACGTGGTAGAATGTCGCAAATTTTAATGAAAACGGAACGAGATTTAGGTGTAACATTCACTTTAAACCCCAGGTGGAAAGACGCGAAATTAAAGAACATCTCATTAGATTTTGGAATTTATAATGGGCAAGGATTAGCCGGTCCTGGAGAATTCGACAACAGCAAAGATTTTATTCTTAGATTAAGCCATAAAACTTATAAATTTTCAAAATTCTCGATTGCAGGAGGAATTAGCACTTTACAGGGAGGCTTAAACCATCGCTTACCAGTAAGTTATAAAATGGAAAAAGCCAACAACTTATGGTACATGGCTAAGGATTCATCTGCAAACACAATTAATAAAGTTGCACCAAGAAGATATTATGGAGCAGACATTCAACTGGCAACCAATACTGAAAGCTGGAGATCAGAATTAAGAGCAGAAGTAATTTCCGGATTGCAAACCGGAACATCCACAACATCTACAACGCCAGGTTCTTACCCGGTAGATAATAATTCGATAGCATTGCCATACTACACGAGACCTTTTAATGGAGCTTATTTCACATTCGTACAAACTTTAAACAGCACCAGCAATCAGCTAATTTTAAAGTACGATTGGTACGACCCAAATAACAAAGTTAAAGGAAAAAATATCTCAACAAATGCCGGCTTATCACCAGCTGATATTAGATTTGATACTTTCGGTTTTGGTTTTTTACATCACTTTAATATGCATTTTAAAGCAGTTTTGTACTATGATATAATTAGAAATGAGTCTACTCAAATTACGGATTACACAACGGATAGAAAAGATAATGTGCTAACGTTACGGACACAATTCTACTTTTAATATAGAGCTGATGAAGATTTAATTCAAATTGCACTACCTTTGTTAAAATTTACGCCTATGAAATTCGATTTTATGAAATTTAACCTGAGTGAGATTTTATCTACCACAATGGTTCTATTTGCGATTATTGATATTTTAGGCGCCATACCTGTTGTTATAGAATTGCGTAGAAAAGCAGGTCATATCGAATCAGGCAAGGCTTCTTTAGTAGCAGCAGGTTTAATGATTTTATTCCTGTTTTTAGGTGAATCACTTTTAAAAGTTATTGGTTTAGATGTAGAATCTTTCGCCATTGCCGGGTCTTTTGTAATATTTTTTATTGCTATGGAAATGGTTTTAGGTTTAACCATTTTTAAAGAAGAAGCACCTGAAACCGTATCTATTGTTCCTTTGGCATTTCCATTAATTGCAGGTGCCGGAACTATGACAACCTTACTTTCGTTAAAAACCGAATACCACACTCAGAACATTCTTGTTGGTATTTTATTAAATATACTGTTTGTGTACTTCGTTTTAAAAAACACAAACAGGCTCGAAAAACTTTTTGGAAAATCTGGCCTAAATATACTTCGTAAAGCTTTCGGCGTAATATTGTTGGCGATAGCCATCAAACTATTCAGAAACAATACCGGACTTTAAAAAACGTTTCTTTTGAAGTTTGAAATTAGCTATCCGTAACAATTTTCATTATATTTATCTAAACAATAAAGCGAATGAACAGCTTTGAACAATATACCCTGATAATTGGGGCAATTGCTGTTTTGATAGAAGCGGCAAAATATCTTAAGAAGAACTTGAAGCATTGGTTTGAGCATATTTAAACCACACTCACTCTACGCATACCTTTAGCGAGAAATACCTTAATCTTGTGTCTTTCACACTTTAATCTTGACATCCAAAAATTCTTTAATCCTGGGTCTCTTTTACACTTTAATCCTAAAATCAAACAATCCCTTAATCCTGGATCTCTTTTACACTTTAATCTTAAAATCAAACAATCCTTTAATCCTAGGTCTCTCTTACACTTTAATCCTAAAATCAAATAATTCCTTAATCCTGGGTCTTTAATCAAATAATCCTTTAATCCTGTGTCTTGATTAACCTTGCTACAAACATAGTATCTGCATTATTCTGGTAACCTTTTATAACCTCCATAGATTCTAAAGTTAAAGGTAATGTTTCTGTAATGTGCTTAATAACATCTTCATTTTCGGCAGAAAAAGCAGAGCAAGTAATGTATATCAATGGCTTGCCGGGTTTTAGATACTTCCCTACATTTTGTACAATAGCTTTTTGTATTGTTGCGAATTGACTAATCTTTCGTTCTTCAAAAAATGTTAACATTTCAGGCGTTCTGCCCCAAGTTCCTGAACCGGTGCAAGGTGCATCTAGAATAATTCCATCGAATGCGTAGTGGTGTAAAATTTGGTCGTTATTTTTTAATAAATCGAGTTCTTTTTTATGGTATTTTCTTATTCCTGCATGCTTAAAACGTTCATCTAAATTTAGCAATACGCTTTCACGTAAATCCGTTACTAATAATTCTACAACTGCCTCTAAACTATGCAACAACAAAGTTTTTCCACCTGATGCGGCACAACAATCCCACCATTTATCATACTTATTAGGCTTAAAATAACTTCCTGTATGTTGAGATGATAAATCCTGAACTTGGTAAGAACCATCTTCTAAAATCGTTTCAAGTTTTGTGCCGTTGGGTAGAGATAAAGCTGTTTCAGAAATTTGTTCGACAGCTATATTTTCATTTTGCAGCTTTGTTAGTATTGTAGAGATGTTTTCGGCAGGTACCCTGATAAATAAATTCGGTTGACTGAAGAAAGATTTATAGAATGCAGTTTTATCTACATCTGATGAAAGAAATGAATGAGGAGGATAAACATCTTCCAAATTAAAATCGGGATATTGTGATTTAACGAATTGCAATTTCTCCTCAAATGGGGCATGTATTTTAGCTACAAAATCGGGTAAATTCTTTTCTACAATTAAACTCAAAGTATCATGAGCAAGAAAATCAGCAATACTTAATCGTTGTTCATTACTAAGTTGCGGTAAAGCTTTTCCTAATCTAAAAAAACTGTATAAATGTCGAGTAACCCACCTCCTGTCGGATGAGCCCATTTGCTTATTTTGCTTGAAATATGTTGGCAGAAATCTGTGTAAAGGCAAATTTCCGTCGTAACTTTTTAGAGCCTGTTCAAATGCTCTAAGCTGATGTTCAACTCTCATTTGGTTAAATAATAAATTTTACTCAATAACATTTAAAGCAAAATTTCGATAGCGTAAAAGCATTAAACTTGTATTAACGTAACCATGTTGCTCATCAAACACAAATGTAAACGAATTATGAAGCCCTTTGTACTGCTCTTTGGTGAGATAACTTAAATAGTCCTCACCATAAGTGGCCAGAAGTTTACCAAAATAATAACCTTCATCAAATCCTTTAAATGCGTATTCACCTGGTTCAAAGCCGTATTTTTTTCTATATTTTTTAATAAAATTGATAACATTTATATTTTTGTAATCAACTTTGTAAGAAGAAGTTATAACTGTATTTAATGCTTGCAACTTATCTGTTGGATAATTTTGTTTAGACCAAATTGGATGTCCAAATAAATTTATAGCATAACCGCCTGTTGGCAAATTTTTGAGCTTGAATAACTTATCTATTGTCGGCGATACAAAAGCTCTGTCTGACGATGTTACAACAACAACATACTGCTTACCCTTTATCATTTTTGTTTCGAAAGTGAAAACCGATGCATACTCCTGAACAACAAATTTATTTGAACTTTGCGATTGGAAATAGTTTCTCAATGGCGAAGCGAATTGCTCGTCATCAGTCTTTTTTGGGTTAATAATTACGATGATAGTATTTGAAGGACTAAAATTCTTATCGATGTAGGAACCAATTTTTTTTGCATGTAAATCAATATTACTTACAATAGAAATTAGATTTGGGTTGTTAAAGTCTGATGGTCGAGAAGCAGCTAATGGTGAAACAACAGGCACATTATTCAGTTTTGAATAGTTGGTTATATATTTAATGCCGTTTGGAAACACAGGACCTACAACTAAATTGCTCTTTCTAAAACTATCATTATTATAAATATCGCCTATTCGCGAATTTTCATCCTGCGTATCAAAAACATTAAGTTTAAAGTTTAAACCAGAAGCAGCAACAGAATCTAAACCGAGTTTAAATCCCTGGTAAAAATCAATCGGCATGGCATATTTTTCAACATCTGCCTTGCTCATAAATTTTAAATTTGCTTCATTAAGTTTAAAAGGAACTAGAAGCGAAATATTTGCCTGAGAAAACCGCTTAATCGCCTTCTTTTCGATTGGCTTTTCTTTAACCTCTGGCTTTGGAGTTGATTTATTAGTTGTTACAATCTTAGGAGAACACGCTACCAAAACCAAACTAATATAAACTAAAATCCAATATTCCTTTTTTATAATCATCTTTTCGTTTCTAACCAAAAATGCTGGTAAATGTTTTTTCACCAGCATAAATCTATAGGATAAATTAATAAGCCAATGTGAATATTATTCCCACTCTATAGTTGCAGGTGGTTTCGAGCTAATATCGTAAACCACTCTGTTTATTCCTTTAACTTTATTTATTATTTCGTTTGATATTTTTGCTAAAACCGGATAAGGCAAATGGCACCAATCTGCAGTCATACCATCAACAGATTCTACTGCACGTAAGCAAATTACATTTTCGTAGGTACGTTCATCGCCCATAACTCCAACAGATTGAACTGGTAAAAATATTGCTCCGGCTTGCCAAACTTTATCATATAAGCCTGCGGCTTTTAATTCATTGATGTAAATAGAATCTGCATGTTGCAAAATTTCAACTTTCTCTGCTGTTACATCTCCTAGAATACGAATTGCCAAACCTGGTCCGGGGAACGGGTGGCGACCTAAAATAACATCATCAATGCCTAAAGCTTTACCTACTCTCCTCACCTCATCTTTAAATAAAGTTTTCAATGGTTCAACAACTTTCAATTTCATAAAATCTGGCAAACCGCCAACATTATGGTGAGATTTGATGGTTGCTGAAGGACCGTTAACCGAGATAGATTCGATAACATCTGGATAAATTGTACCCTGACCTAACCAGTTTACACCTGTAACTTCGTGGGCGGCATCATCAAATACTTCGATAAAAACACGACCAATAGCTTTTCTTTTCAATTCGGGATCTTTCAGGCCGGCAAGTTGACTTAAAAAGCGATCTTTTGCATCAATCCCTTTAATGTTTAAGCCCATGTGTTTGTATTGCTCCAATACTTGCTCGTATTCATCTTTACGTAAAAGCCCGTTATCAACAAAAATACAATGCAAATTTGTGCCAATAGCTTGGTGTAATAAAACAGCAGCTACGCTACTATCAACACCACCAGATAAACCTAAAACAACCTTATCATTGCCCAATGTTTCTTTCAATTCGGCAATTGTGGTATCAATAAATGCTGCAGAAGTCCAATCCTGATTGCAACCGCAGATATCTACCAAAAAGTTATGCAATAGCAATTTGCCATCGGTACTATGCGTTACTTCAGGGTGGAATTGAATGGCATAAGTATCAGAATTGCTAATATGGTATGCAGCAACCTTTACGCTTTCTGTGCTAGCAATTAATTCAGCACCTTCTGGCATTTGAGTTATGGTGTCGCCGTGGCTCATCCAAACCTGAGAATCAATATTTATACCCTTAAATAATTTATTTTCCTGATTTACGAAATTGAGATTTGCACGACCATATTCGCGAGTTGAAGAAGCCTGAACTTCGCCACCAGATTTTTGAGCAATGTATTGGGCACCGTAGCAAACGGCTAATAAAGGAAGTTTTAAGTGATAGTTGGATAAATCTACCTGAGGTGCATCATCCTGACGAACAGAATATGGACTACCAGAAAAGATAACTCCCTTTACATCATTGGTATTTATTTCAGGAAGATTATTGAATGGATATATTTCACAGTAAATATTTAGTTCGCGAACCCTACGGGCTATTAGTTGAGTAAATTGCGAACCAAAATCGACGATAATGATTTTTTCTTGCATCCGCAAAGATAGATAAAGAATGGGAATTGTTAAATTGTTTTATTGCTTAATTCTAATCATCCTTAAGATTCCATCAACTTCACTTCAACACCAAACTTTCTTAAAAAATCTACACCTTCATCGCTTGGTAAACCTTTGTAGGCAGCATAAGATTTTGAATAGTAAACGAGTTTAATTCCCGATGAGAGAATTAATCTTGCACATGCGATACAAGGAGATAACGTGGTGTACAAGGTGCATCCTTCTATCTTTGAACCATTTTTTGATGCATAAAGTATTGCGTTTTCTTCTGCATGCAGCGCTAAAGAGCAACTTCCTTTGCTATCGCGGGCGCAGCCTGTATCGGGCCACTCTTCATCACAATTGTGGGTTCCAGCTGGCGGACCATTGTAACCGATTGAAATGATTCGGGTATCTTTAGTTAAAACGGCACCAACATGAGCACGTACACAGTGAGAACGTGTGGCCAGTTCTGTAGCCAAATTCATGAAAATGCTATCGAAGCTTGGTTTATCAGTCATTTATTAATTAAAAAAGCCACAGAAAATAATTTCTGTGGCATTAAAATAAGTTTATTAAATTTTAGTGTCCGCCTTCAGCAGCAATACTTTCTACATCAATACCTTGCTTTTTCAATTCGCCACTTACTTTCCAAGCGAAAAATATTAAGTAAGCAAAACCAATCACAGGAATAATATATGAATTGTGAATTCCGGCACTATCAGCAAGTTCACCTTGAATTGGAGGAATAATTGAACCACCTAAAATCATCATAATTAAGAATGATGAGCCTTGGGCAGTGTATTTTCCTAAACCAGTAATGGCCAAAGAAAATATAGACGGCCACATAATTGAACAACATAAACCACCACTTACAAAAGCAAAAATAGCTACATGACCAGTTGTAAATAATCCAATTGTAATTGCTACTGCACCTAAAGTACCAAAAATTGCAAGCGTTTTAGCAGGCTTTTCTTGTCCGATGAAAACTGCAACAACCATTATAGCAATACAAACTGCATAAACATACAGGTTACCAACATCGGTACCGGTTGCATGGTTAACAATTAAAATTATACCAAAAGCAACGAAAGGAACAATAACCGTTAATACATTTTTAGTTATTTTAGTAAGGTTGAAGGCACTTACTGCTCCAGCCCAACGTCCAATCATCATACTACCCCAGTATAAAGATATGTATGGTTTAATTTCAGCATCTGCCAAACCACCAAAATCAGGAAGTTTTAATAATGCACCTAAATTACTTTGAATCGTAACCTCTGTACCTACGTACATGAAGATTGCCAGCATCCCTAATACCAATTGAGGATATTGCATTGCTCCCCAACTTGCTGAATTTTCCTTTTTAGCTAGATAGCCATAAAGCAAGGCACCTAAAATAATTGCGAACGATGAATAAACAAATATAGAACCGCTTATTCCGGTTAAATTAGCTAGCGGACCAGCAGCTGCAACCATTAAAAATCCGATTATCATTACAACTAATGGCCCAGTTGGTTTACTACTTGCTTCTATTTTTTCTGTGCTTGTTACATCTGGTAGTTTTGATACCGCAAAGAATATAGCAACCGCTACAAACAAGCCAGCAAGAATGTAATATAAATTATTGATGGATGAGATTTCTACCACTTTTGCTACGGCATCATTAGCGGTTCCAAAAAGTACAACACTAACAATTACTGGCCCCATTAAACCGCCAAAGTTATTAATACCACCAGCTAAGTTTAATCTATGTGCACCACTTTCGGGCTCACCCAATGCAACAACAAATGGATTTGCAGCGGTTTGTTGTAAGGAGAAACCCAATGCAATAACAAAAAATGCAAATAGAATAAATAGAAATGAACCTGAGTGAACTGCAGGAATCATTAACAATGCACCTGCGGCCGAAATGATTAATCCGACGATGATACCCTTTTTGTAACCGATTTTATTCAGAATATCAACCTTGGTAGCCTGAGAAGCAAAATACAAGATTAATGAACCGATGAAATAACCTCCATAAAAGGTAAAATCGATTAATTGAGATTCAAATTGTGTTAATTTGAAGTGCGTTTTACAAAAGGGAATGAAGATACCGTTTGAAGCGGCAACAAACCCCCAAAAAAAGAATACAGTTATAATCGTGTATAGCGCTGTACCATAATTTTTTGTTGTTTCTTTTGACATTTTATATGTGTTATGCTTTAAGTTTTTATGGGGTTAAACATAAATAAAATAAAATTAAAAACATCAATTTTATGCAACCCGTGCAACAAAAATAAAGTTGATATGTTTAGCTTTAAATCGCATATTCGCATATTCATAAATAACACAATGCATGTTTGAAGCCATATTGTTAGGTATAGGGGCAGGGATTATTTCATCGTTTTTAACAGGGCCGGTATTTTTTGCAATGATAAAAACCAGTATAGAGAAAGGCTTTAAAGCGGGTTTTTCTTTAGCGGTTGGTGTAATTATTAGTGATGTAATTTTAATCGCTTTAGTTCTTTTTGGCAGTCAGTTTTTCGACTATAAAGCAGATTTTGATAAATACGTAGGCGTAGTTGGCGGCATATTCTTACTCGCGGTTGGAATATATTATTTAGTATCTAAAATTACCGTTCATTATGATAGTTCAACCCTACAAAAGGTGAGTAAAAGAGGGTACGTAATCAAAGGATTTTTGATGTGCATCCTCACACCATCAACATTAATGTTTTGGATAATTGTAAGTGGAATAATTTCCGTTAAGCTTAATAATATGCTTAACGAAAAATTAGTCTGTTTTTTTATTGCTATGGCCACCCAATTAGCTATTGATGGGGGCAAAAGTTTCTATTCTAGTAAGTTACGATATAAAATTAAAGAAGATTCTTTAAGAAAATTAAACAAGATTGCAGGTGTTGTAATTATCATTTTTGCCATCTGGCTAATTGTAAAAACCTACTTTAAATTTTATGCCTAGTTACTTTACAACCTGATCTACATCGTAAATATCTACATAATCTAAAACCTTGCCACCAGAACAATTTTCCATATTCTGTAAGCGATAATAATTTCTGTCGCCCTTTTTAGCAAAAATTTGTGTTCCTGTTTTCTCACACGGTTTACCACCATTGTTATCTTTAATATAGGTAATAATTGTTCCCTCAAATGAAAGCTGATTGGCATCTAATCTTTTGATTTTTCCATCTAATCTTAAAAATTCGTTATTGGCATTGGTTTGTTCTCCTTTAATTGAAAACCAACCATCACTTTGTTTTTTAAGCTGAGCTGACCCTTGTTTTTCAAAACTTATCCACTGCAAGGAAATTGGGATAGTTTTAATTACATCAATTTTAAATTTAGGGATTTTGCTTTTGATATCATCCTTTACGCGTTTAAGGCTATCGCCAACTTGGTCAACCTTTGCTACTAAACTATCGCTCGTGTCATCAATTACAGAATCGACCTTCTTTTGGTTATTCTCTGAACATCCAAAACCTAAACAAATTACCAGTGCTATTAAAATCTTTTTCATATTCTTAAAATTTATGATTTCATTAACGTTTAGCGGCGCAAATGGTTTTTGCAACATATCGAAATCATTTCTGAAGTCTGCAAATTTATGGACAAAAAAATAGCCCGCATAAAATGCGAGCTACCTTCAAATACGGTATATGTTAAATCAATAACCAGATTTCTGTTAAACTTAATATTTTACTGTTTTATCGCCGTAATGCTTTTCCAACACGTCTTGCTGAATTTATTTCAGCATCTTTCCTGCAAAAAAGACCCTGAAATGAATTCAGGGTGACGTTAACTATTAAAAAAGCAGCTTTAATTGGGTGAAGGAAAATTAATAATCGAAATGGAATTAATATGCTCTTTGATTATTTCCTTCTTTCCAGTTAACAAAAGCTTTATTTACCACTTTGTTACCGCCTGGCGTAGGGTAATTTCCTGAGAAATACCAGTCGCCTTTATTTTTAGGACAAGCACTATGTAAATTTTCTAAACTTTGATAAATAACTTCAACCGCTGCAACTGTTCCTTTTGGAGTAATAATTTGAGCAATTTTAGCAGAAATTTCTTCGGGAGTAAATGGTTTGTAAATCTCTTTTACATGATTTACAATTTGCTCTTTAGGTAAAAACAATGAAGCCTTGCATTTAGAATAAACATCTTCAATTACCTGCCACATTCCTCTTTCGGTTAGGAGTTGTATCGCTGCATCAAATGCTACAAATTGCCCCATTCTACTCATATCAATACCATAACAATCCGGGTATCTGATTTGTGGTGCTGAAGAAACGATGATTATTTTTTTAGGATGTAAGCGATCTACAATCTTAATAATACTTTGTTTAAGTGTTGTACCACGAACAATAGAATCATCTAAAGCAACCAATGTATCCTGATGGTTTTTTATAATGCCATAGGTTGTATCATAAACATGAGCTACCATTTCGCCACGATCTGCATCCTGCGTAATAAAAGTACGAAGCTTTACATCCTTTACAGCTAGCTTTTCAACTCTAGGTGTCATCGATAGCAATTCATCGAGTTCTGTATCACTCAACTGTTCCTTCTTATTTACCAGTACATCTTTTTGATGGTTACGAACGTATTGATTTACGCCATCAACCATACCAAAAAAGGCTACTTCTGCCGTGTTCGGGATAAAAGAAAACACCGTATTTTTCAAATCGTAATCTACAGCTTTAAGCACCTGATTACAAAGTAAACGCCCCAATTGTTTACGTTCCTGATATATTTCTACATCACTTCCTTTAGAGAAATAAATTCTTTCGAAAGAACAAGAAAGCCTTTCAGTTGGTTCACGAAACTGTTCCATGCTAACTTCACCATTTTTCTTAATGATTAAAGCATGACCAGGATCTATTTCTTTAACGTCTTTATATTGAATGTTGAAAGCAGTTTGTAATGCAGGGCGTTCTGATGCAGCCACAACAATTTCATCATCATAATAGTAATATGCCGGGCGAATTCCTGCCGGATCTCTCATGATGAATGAATCACCGTTACCAACCATTCCACAAATAGAATATCCACCATCCCAGGTTTTGGCCGAGCGACGAAGAATATTTGCGATGTTTAAATTTTCAGCTATTTTTTGAGTTATGGCTACGTTGTCGTGTCCTTCTTTTTTATATTCATCAAAAAGCTCCTGATTTTCATCATCTAAGAAGTGACCAATTTTTTCAAGCACTGTAACAGTATCAGCTTTTTCTTTTGGATGCTGCCCCAATTCGTACAATTGTTCTAATAGCTCATCAACATTTGTCATGTTGAAGTTACCCGCAATAACAAAATTACGTGTCATCCAGTTATTTTGCCTTAAAAAAGGATGGCAATTTTCGATACTATTTTTACCATGTGTACCATAACGCAAATGGCCCATTAACACCTCGCCTATAAAGCTTACGTTGTTTTTGAGCCACTCTGTATCCTGCATTAATTCAGGTGTGTTTTCTTGTATATCTACAAATTTGTTTTGAACATATTCGAAGATATCTGCTACCGCATTGGATGCCATACTCCGATATCGGCTAATATACCTGCTACCAGGCTTCATATCCAACTTAATAGTTGCAATGCCGGCGCCATCCTGGCCTCGGTTATGCTGCTTTTCCATTAAAAGATATAGTTTATTAAGGCCGTAAAGTGCTGTTCCGTACTTTTGCTGGTAGTAAGATAGTGGTTTTAACAGGCGAATAAAAGCGATTCCGCATTCGTGTTTTATCTGATCACTCATTGTGTGGGTTTGAAGCCGCAAAGTTATCCTTTTAAACAATTACAACCTAAACAAAAATGTTTTCTTTTCTAATGATGAGGTTAAACTGACAGAGAAAATTTTTAGGTCTATCAATCTGATTCGACGTCGAAACAAATAGTAAAACTATTTATTATTTATAATTATTCTAAATAATTTTGAAAATTAAATTGAATTTTACACCTTTGGCGATTAATAAGAATCAATCTAAATTGAAGAAACTATACACATCAATATTTTTCGTTTTGTTGAGCTTGGCAAGCATTGCACAAGTAAAGAATGACATTACCGGTCGAGTTGTAGATCCCCAAAACAAACCTTTAGAGCTTGTAAATATTAAAGTTGTTGAGACCAATCAATATGCCATTACGGATAAGAATGGCGTATTTAGAATTAATGGCTCGGAAAGTAACAACAAACTTTCTTTTGAATTCTCATACATTGGTTTTCAAAAATTAAGTTTAACGGTTACCGTTAAGGCTGGTGAAAACAATTTAGGAAACATTAGCCTGAAAGTGCTCGACTTAAGTTTAGAAAACATTGAAATTAATGCCAAAAGAAACTACTCAGGTTCTACCAACTCATCGTTAATCATTACCAGAGATTTAATTGAACAGATACCGGCATTAAGTGTAAACGATTTACTGAACCAAATTCCTAATCGGAAAATTCAGCCGCCTTCTTTGCAAAGCGTTCAAAACTTAACCTTAAGATCAACCTTTGCGCCAACAACTAGTGGTAGAAGTAATTTTGAATTAAACAACTCCTTTGGCGTGGCAATTATTTTGGATGGCAATCCAATTAGCAATAATGCCAACATGCAAAGCCGAAATGTGGGCATTAGTGGAATGGGCGGTTCGGTAATTACTTCAGGAGCCAGTTATGGTTTAAGAGGAAGTGGAAATAAATCTTACAGCGGTGATTATGCTTTCGGTGGAACAGATTTGCGGCAAATACCAGCTGATAATATCGAAAGTATTGAAATCATCTCTGGCGTTGCTCCTGTAAAATATGGAGATTTAACTGATGGTGCCGTAATTATTGAACGCCAAGCGGGAGTTTCCGCTGCAAATATTCGGATGCAACTGAGGGATAATGCCACATCTTATAGCGCCAGTAAGGGATTAAAATTGAGCGATAAACTTGGTGCACTTAATTTGGGTGTAAACTATGTTAACTCGTTTGCAGATAATCGGGACAAATTAAAAGAATACCGACGGGTTAATGCAAATGCCATGTGGACCAACAGTTATGGCAAAAGCAAAGAGCTTAAAAACACATTCAGTTTCGATTATGGCAGAAACCTCGACGGAATTAAACAAGACCCCGATGACCCTAAAAGTACCAAAACAAGATTTGATAGTTGGAATTTAAGTGTAAGCAACCGAACTAGTTATCGATTTAGCAATAAGTTTTTTAAAAATATTGGTTTGAATTTAAATTATGCTGAGGGACATCAGGTAACTTATGATGAGCAGTTAGTAAACGAAGCTTACGTTTTATATTCTGATGCGGTACAGACCGGAATCACTAAAGGTAAATATGATTCGGGTGTGTACACGGCAATTTCCCAAATTGATGGTCGACCGATAAACTTTTCAGCCCGAATGGATTTAAATACAGAGTTTAATACGGGTAACCTGACTCACTATTTATCTTTTGGTGGCAACTATAATTACAGCGCAAACAAAGGTTTAGGACAAGTAGTAGATCCAAACGCACCTAGGAGTGGCGTTAGGGTAACATCAACAACATTTTCATCTAAAAATTCTGAAAGATATTATGATTTTAACCTAGCAAATGCAATTCAAGATGCTGGTTTTTATACCGAAGATATGTTTAAGGCAAAAGTGCTTAACCGGGATTTAAATGTCAGGGCGGGTTTGAGGCTTGATATTCAAAATGGATATGCCTCCTTTGCTCCAAGAACTAATATCAACTACGAATTAAACAAAAATGTTAAAATAGGATTAGCTTATGGATTGGCTTTCAAATCTCCGGGTTTGGCGCAGAGATATCCTGGCCCTACTTTTAGGGAAATCCCCTTACTAAATGCCTATAACGGAAATGTAAACGAAAGTGTTTATTTGCTCTACGTAAACAGGTATGAGCCTAATAATGAAAATCTCAAGGCATCAAAAAGTGAAACCATTGAATTTACTACTCAAATAAAATTAAAGGATTTTAACCTTTCACTTTCCGCGTATAACAAAACCAACAGCAATGGTATAAGTACAGTTCACGATTATCAGGCTTTAACCTTACCTACCTACGCAGCCACATTAACACCGGGGCAACCAGCTACATATACTCAAACAGGCTCAAGAATATATTCATTAGATTATTATAGGTTTGACAATGATTTAAGATCAGAGAACCAAGGTTTTGAAGTGGTTTTGAGCACTCCGGAAATTAAAGAAATTGCAACTTCATTTAACATTAGTGGCGGATTTTCAAGAACAGCGTACAAATCAACTTATCCAACTTTTAGAAATGCTGTTACTTCATTAACAACAAGTACCAACCCTAAATATGCAGTTACTGGCGTTTACGAGCCTAACAATAGAAAAGCATATTTCAGCACAAGTAGAATTACAGCATCTACCCACATCCCTAAAATAAGTTTAATTGTCCAATTTACTGCCGAATTTGATTTATTTAACAAGACAATTGAGGCAGCAAATCAAAACGTACCAATTGCTTACTACACGCTTGATAATAGTTATGTAGTGATAAATAATTTTGATAGAAATGATCCTTTAAATGGTCATTTATATCGTACGCCTGAAGAATTTAGCGTAAATAATTTGCCTAAGATTATATCAAACTACCATTTAAGTATTGCAAAAGAAATCAAAAAAAGATTTAGGTTTTCTTTCAATGTTTATAACGTATTTAATTATCAACCATATTACACCAGTTCTACCGGAACCTTAGTATTTCCTAATACCACTCCCACTTTCGGAGCAGAAATGTCATTAAAACTTTAATTATTTAAAATGAAAAAGTTTACACAATATGTGTTTTGCATCACAATACTTTTATCCTGCAAAAAAATTGGAACTCCAGAACTGCAGCCGATCAACCTGAAAATAAGCACCGTTTATGCATCAACCGAGTTGGGTAAGAAATTATCCTTAAGCAAAGTATTGATTAAAATACTTAATGTAAATACCAACGTAGAAAAGCAATTGATAACAGATGCTAATGGAAATGTTTCATTTCAAGGAATTTCTGCAGGTGTATATGATATTAGTGCAACCATTACCATTCCTGCAGCAACTTACAGCTCCGTAACGGGCGAAATTGTAGACAAAGATGTGATTTTTAATGCATCTGATAAAAACAAAACAATAGGCTTAACCAATAACGAACTTAATATTAAACTCGTTTCTGGAAACATTGGCAACTGGCTAATCAAACAAATTTATTATGCTGGCTCTAACACCACAACTGGTGCGGGCTATAGAGATCAGTTTATTGAAATTTATAACAATACTGATTCTGTTATGTATGCAGATAGCCTATACTTTGCAGAAATAATTGGTCGCCAAAGTTATACAAATACATCTTATTACACTTTACCAAATGGGCAAATGGACTGGAGTAAATCCTTAAATATGCCTTCGAATATAGATGCTAATAACAATTATGTTTACCCAAGGGCACTATTTATGTTGCCGGGAAAAGGTAAAGAACACCCTGTATTACCTGGAGCAAGTATTGTAATTGCACAAACTGCTATTAACCACAAATCACCTTTTACCGGAACGGACGGTAAAACTATAACAGTTCGAGATCCATCTCTAACTATTGACCTAAGTGGGGCTGATTTCGAAGCTTATTATGCTCCATTTTTACCGAGACCACTAACATCAGATATTGATAATCCATCGATACCAAACCTTAATGTTCTAGCTTACAATGGCACAGATATGTTATTTGATAATCCGGGTAGAACAGCTTTTATTATTTTTAAAAGAGATGGAACTGAAGTAAAAGACTATCCGAAATATAATTATCCTACAATTTCTACTCCATCCTCTACTTCAGATAAATTTTACCAAATACCGAATAGTGTAATTATTGATGCCGTAGAAATACAACCAAACACAGCATCGGATCGTGTTCCAAAAAAACTGGGCGCTTCTCTAGATGCCGGCTACACATTTGCTCCAAACGGACAATATAGTTCTCAATCTGTAATTAGAAAAACAGATAGAACTGAAAATGGAAGAAAAATTTTAAAAGATACCAATAACTCAACCGAAGACTTTGATTATTTCAGTCTTGCAAATCCAAGAGGATTTAAATAAAAATCAATAGTCAACTACTGCAATACTATTTAATCAATAAAATGAAGAAACTAAGTTTATTAATCATATTTCAATGCTTATGCCTTTTTTGCTATAGTCAAAGCAATAACGAAAATGCAAATCAAAGCTTATCAAACAAGGTTTTTAATGCAGATTCTGTTTCAAAAAACGCATTCGAATTTGCCAAGCTGAGCCCATTTAACATACGTAAACTTATACCCTTGCAGTACAGCAATATCAGCGTAGGCTTTAATTATGATAAAGGAGAATTAATGGAAGCACAAAACGCAGGAAAAATTAAAAACACTTACATAAAAACCGAAGGCAGCACACAATTGGGTTCAATTTTTTTATACGGACTCTTTAGTTATCACAAAACTTTTGAAGATAGCACCATGTACAATCATCAAACCAGAAATAA
The DNA here is from genome assembly GCF_003725795.1 of Pedobacter jejuensis. Taxonomy (GTDB): domain Bacteria; phylum Bacteroidota; class Bacteroidia; order Sphingobacteriales; family Sphingobacteriaceae; genus Pedobacter; species Pedobacter jejuensis. The sequence continues at coordinate 30,640 of NZ_RBEE01000042.1, forward strand.
TGTATCAACGCCATATTATTTTGGTTCGCCAATTAATGTAAGTTATGAACGGGCAGTATATAATCTATCTGCATTAGCAGAAAAAAATCTTCTTGATAAAAATCTCCCCATTGGTTTGGGTGCCGATTATCGAATTGGAAATCACTTCTCAACCAATGATCCAAGAGGTTCTGTATCAGATTTTCAATTTAATCTTATCGGAACATTAGGTTATACATTTTTTAACCGCTTAAAAATAGGCACCGCATATCGATATGGCTATGGTCAAGAGCGTTTCAGTGTAGATTATAAAAATAATAGCTATTCTCAAATTGTTTTGTTACCAGCTTATAATAATTACTTGATAAATGGTTATGGAGAAGCCTATATTAAAAATTTAGAACGAGATTACAACAATGATGAAATCAGAAATGGTTTCGATGCGTACATTAATTTTGAATCTGGAAATTTCGGAAATTTGTATTTTTTATATTCACACATCGCTGAAAACCAAAACTATTTGAGGTCGAATTCGTCTGGGCGATTTAATTTTAACCGATATCATCTGGATAAAAATTCATTCAATCTATTATGGTTAAAGAATTTCAGAAATAAAAAACTATCTATTAATCTTAATTATAACAATTCAAAAGGAAAGGATCTAAATTACATTTACCTGGCTAACAATTATCTATATAATACAGAACAAATTGGTTTACGAAATATTTTAACTATGCAAAAAAACGCAACTCGTTTTAACTATACGTTAGCTGTTAACAAAAGCGGAGAACAAAGAAAAGATGGATTAACGGGTAATGATGTAGAATACAATAAATTAGATCTCGTGGGGGGAATGGGATTTAATAAGACGTTTGCCAAAGAAAAAAACTGGGGTATAGATATAAATGCGATTTATTCACTACCTCTAAACAGCAGTATAAACGTTCCTGAAATAAATGTTGGCCAGTTTACACAGCGAGTAATTTATTATGATTACATGTTCAACACATCTACAAAAATTGGTGGCAATCTAAGTGCCGATTATAGCTTTCCTGCTTTTAATCAAATACAAGCTGGTATTAAAGTTGGATTAACCTATTTGGAACGCATAAAAATGCCAGATACCAATTATATTTATCTACCCGGCAAAGATCGCTTTTCTTCAAACATCAGCTTAAATCTATACTTTTAAATCAATGAATAAAGTTTTTGCCTCTCTTGTTTTAATCCTCGGCGGATTAATTTTCTTTTCCTTTCAATCAACAGAGTTTAGCAATGATGAAGAGTTAAGCATCGATAGCCTGCGTAAAGTTTACGCTAAACCCACAGCTGAGTGGCCTAAACCCAATGTGGATAAAGGAGCTGTTTTTACAGAACTTGGTGAACTGCCTCCATCACCATTAGACCTAAAAAATGATTCGATAAAAAAAGTTGTAGAGCTAGGCAAAATATTATTTTTCGATCCACGGTTGTCGGGTTCTAATCAAATTTCTTGTTCGAGTTGCCATGCGCCGGATTTACACTGGACAGACGGGCGACAAGTTTCTATCGGCCATGATCATTTAGCCAACATCCGCAATGCGCCAACTTTAGAAAATGTGTGGTTTTACAAAAAATTATTCTGGGATGGAAGAGCAAATAGTTTGGAAGAGCAAGGCGAAAGTCCGATTGCGGCACACAATGAAATGCATCAGGATATGAAAGTTTTAGGCAAGAAATTAAGTAAAATAAAAGGTTACAAACCTTATTTCATTGATGCATTTGGTTCGGCACAGGTTACAAATAAGAGAATTTTTGAAAGCTTGGCTACCTTTCAAAGAAGCATTGTAAGCAGAAGAACATCTTTCGATAGGTTTTTGGCAAAAGATAAGAAAGCACTTAGCGACCAGCAGCTAATGGGTTTGCATTTATTTAGAACAAAAGCCAGATGCATTAATTGCCACAACGGACCGCTATTTACAGATAATGAATTTCATAACGACGGATTAACCTATTATGGTAGGAAGTACGAAGATTTAGGTTTATACAACGTGACTAAAAAACCTGAAGATGTAGGTAAATTCAAAACCCCTGGCTTAAGAAATGTGATGAAAACTGCACCTTGGTTTCACAATGGTTTGTTTCCGGATATGGATGGCGTATTAAATATGTACAATGTTGGGATGCCAAATCAGCGTGTTAAACCTGAACAGGCAAACGACGCATTGCTTCCAAAAAATGATAAACTCTTGCGTGGTTTAAAATTAAGCAATGCTGAAAAAGATGCAGTTGTTTCTTTTCTTGATGCATTAAGTTCGCCTACTGTTTTAGTTCGTGTAGAGCAACTGCCAAAATAAATCAATGGAGGAATTTACTCTAAAAGGCCACTTTAATAACCTGAGTTCGATTCTTAAGCTTAATTTTTTGCTGTTTTATTGCTGTATTGCTTGTATAACACGTCTTGTTGAATTTATTTCAGCATCTTTCCTGCAAAAAAGGAGGCTATATCATAAATACGAAATGTCAATCCTGAGCCTGTCGAAGGAATCATAAAAACTACCTTTTGTGGCGTTTCGATGCTTCGACAAGCTCAGCACAGGCTTAGCTCAACGTAACAAGACTCAATGAAAATTGATTTATGATACATCCTCGACGCAAACTAAAAAAGCAGCATATTAATAATGTGAAGGAGAATTATTAATCGAACTCGAATTAATAACTATCGAAACCTACATTTTACTCGATTGCAATGCTTCTCCAAAAAATATTGATGCATGTTCATCAAAAGCTTCCGGGTCGCCGCTGGTGTAAAATGATTTAAGATTATTTTTACCCAATTGCTCCTCAATTTCTGGATGCCTTTGTAAGTAATCTACCAGGCTTGTTGCAACAATTTCGCCTTGCGTTAAAATATTGATATCACTTGGCAATACCGTTTTAAGCTTCGGTAATAATAATGGATAATGTGTGCAAGCCAATAAAACACAATCTATTTCTGCAGATTGAGCCAATAGTGCTTCGCAATATTCTTTCACAAAGAAATCGGCACCTGGCTGTAAATGTTCATTATTCTCGATAATCGGAACCCACATTGGGCAAGCTTGTTGATGAACTTCAATATCAGGAAAAAACTTGTTTATCTCTAAAAGGTATGATTTTGAATTAATGGTTCCTCTTGTGCCCATAACACCAACCTGTTTGCTTGAAGTGAAATTTCCAATCACCTCTGCCGTTGGTCTGATAACACCCAAAACCCTCCTATCAGGATATTTTAAAGGCAAATCCTTTTGTTGGATGGTTCTCAAGGCTTTTGCTGATGCTGTATTACAAGCCAAAATCACAAGTTTACAACCTTTGCTAAAAAGCCATTCAACGCATTCTAAAGTGTATCGATAAATGGTATCAAAAGAATGGTCGCCATAGGGCGAACGGGCATTATCGCCTAAATAAATATAATCGTAAGCTGGTAACTTTTCGGCGATAGAGCGAAACACGGTTAAACCGCCGTAACCAGAATCAAAAATACCTATTGGTGATTGTTGTTGCATTTTGGTAGAAATATTGAATTTATGAAGTCGATGATTAGCCGTCTTCCTGCACTTTTGTCATGAACTTAAAATAAAAAGAGCATGCATTAAAGATGCTGAAATAAATTCAGCATGACGAATTGAAAAACAAAAAAAAGCGGATTTAAGTTCAACTTAAATCCGCTTTCAAGAAAATCATTAAAGGTTAATTCCTTAAATAATTGAACTTATTTTTTAGGCGCTGGTGCTTTTGCTGCTGTTGCAGAAATACCCAATTTAGTTTTAACTGCTGCAGTGATATCATCTCCACCTTCCCAGAAAACTAAGTTATTACCACCTTGTCCGTTAGCGATATCAAAAACGTAAGCTAAACCTTTCTCTTTAGATATAGCAGAAATAGCTGTTGCTACTTTAGCTTGAATTGGTTGAAACAATTCACCTTGTTTAGTACCTAAATCTTGTTGTGCTTTAGTTCTTGCATCATTAATGCGTTTTTCTAAGTCCATCAATTCAGTTTCTGCTGTTTGTAATTCTTTATCAATGGTTTCTTTATTGGCTTCACTACGTGTTTTAGCTTTTGCTTGTGCAGTTGTAACTTTGGTTTGATATTCCTTCATCATTACATCTATTTCAGCTTGCTTAGATTTACTTAAGTTTTCTAAAGTAGTTTGTGCTGTTTTAGATTCTGGCAAGTTTGCAAATACATCTTCTGAATTTACATGACCAATCTTTTGCTGTGCATTTGCCATATTCGCTGTAAACAATAAGCCTGCTGCTACAACAAATACGTTAATTAACTTTCTCATTTTCTATTTAACTTTTATTTTTTTAATTGTTTTTCCTTATTTCGAGGGGCGAATATACTAATTTTTTACAGCACCCGGCTTGTATCCTAATTTTACGATCACATCATTACTAACATCGTAACTGCTGCTTGCATAAATCATCATTGTAGCTTCGCTGCTCTTATCAAAAATAAAATCTAGGAACTTTGATTTTGCTATTTGTTTAATTGCATCTGCAACTTTATCCTGAATGGGTTTAATAAGTTTTGCTCTGCTTTGAAAAAGATCGCCATCAGGGCCAAATTTTTGCCTTTGAAATTCCTTAGCCGCTTTTTCTTTTTCGATAATTTCATTTTCGCGACGTTTGCGCATATCATCCGTTAGCAAAACCTGGTCTGCCTGGTATGCTTTGTACATCCTGTCGATTTCGCTAAAATTTTGGTCAACTTGTTGTTGCCATTGTTTCGATGCTACTTCCAACTGGTTCAATGCCGATTTATACTCGGGCATTTGTTTAAGAATGTATTCTGTATCTACGTAAGCAAACTTTTGGGCAAAAGCGCCAAAAGTTGTGCAAAGTAAAAATGCAATAAAAAGATATTTTTTCATTTGTTTTCCTTTAAGATATTCAGTCTGCCTAAACCAATGTGTTTTTAGTTTAAGCAGATTTTCATTTGTGTGTTTTATGTGTAGTTGTAATAAGTTAAGCTTTCTTTAAACTCTGGTTATCAGATTTTATTGCATAATTAAATAATTTTTTAATCATAATCAATTAAAATCCACCTAATTGTTGTGCGATACTAAAGTGGAACTGTCCTTTATTAGCATCTGGTAGACTTGGAATAGAGTCAAACCCATATCCGTAATCAATACCTAACAAACCAAATATCGGTAAAAAGATTCTTGCACCTACACCAACTGAGCGGCGAATGTTAAATGGGTTAAAGTCACTAAATCTATCCCAAGTATTACCACCTTCAGCAAAAGCTAAAATAAACGCTGTAGCTTGCTGGCTTTTGATTACTGGGTAACGGGCCTCTAAAACATACTTCGTGTAGATTGGACTACCGGAAGTTTGTGCTTGAGATACATTCGCCCCAACAGGAATAACAGAATTGTTTGCATAACCACGCATTGCAATCAATTCAGAACCTTGTAAGAAATCAAATCCTTGCATACCATCACCACCAAGTTTAAACCTTTCGAAAGCTGATTGACCAACCGCAGCCGTGTATTGACCTAAGAAACCAAACTGTGCTTGTGCTTTAATTACAAACTGGCCAGCAACTCTTTGGTACCATTGCGAATCAAATTTCCACTTGTGGTATTCTGTAAATCTGTATTTTGTTTTATCAGATGCCGTTGCGTAATTAACGCCATTAAATAATGAATATGGTGGCGTAGCCTGAATTGTAAAACGAAGGAATGAACCTGATAGAGGGAAAATTGGTGAATCCCTTGAATCGCGACTAATCTCTTGTGATAAGTTGAAGTTATAGGATGTACCCGTCGTAAATTTAAAACCAGGGTAATTTTGAAGAATGTATTGCTGAAAACTTAATGAATGGGTTAATCGGAAATAATTATCCGGCCAGTTTAATACTCTACCCAAACTTACCGTTACACCATTCAAACGGATTTTGTAATAGTTAGGATTGCTTTCATCACCAATACCACTTGATTGTAATGAAGTGAATGCACTAACACCAAAGCTAACCGGTTTCTCGCCACCAAACCAAGGCTGAGAGAAAGAGAAACTGTATGATTGATAATATTTACCATTCGTTTGTCCACGCAAGCTTAATTTTTGCCCATCACCTTTTGGTAAAGGTTTGTACGCTTTAAGGTTAAATAGATTTCTTAAAGAAAAGTTATTAAAGGTTAGTCCTAATGTACCAATGATACGACCACCACCAAAACCACCCGATAGTTCAATCTGATCTGACGGTTTTTCTTCTACTGCATATTCAATATCTACTGTTCCATCTGCGGGATTAGGGCGAGGTGTTGGAACTGTTTTTTGTTCATCAAAATTACCTAAAGCACCAATTTCACGCACAGTACGAATTAAATCGCTTTTGTTAAATTTCTGTCCTGGTTTAGTACGAATCTCACGCAAAACAACTTTATCATTTGTAATGGTGTTACCTTTTAATGTAATACGATTGTTGGTGTACTGCGGTCCTTCATAAATGCGCATCTCTACATCAACCGTGTCATTGTAAATTTTCGTTTGAACCGGATCGATATTGAAAGTTAGATATCCGTTGTCAGTATATAAACTGTTGATGTCGCCACCGTTTTCGCCACCACCGTTAATTTTTTTATCTAATTTATCTTCACTAAAAATATCACCTTTTTGGATGGTCAAAACTTTGTTCAACACATCAGTGTTGTAAATCGCGTTACCAGCCCAGGTTATTTTACCGAAGTAATATTTTTTTCCTTCATAAATATCCATCTTGATATTTACTTTTTTACGGTTGTATTGAGAAATGCTGTCTTTTATAAGTTCTGCATCACGATAGCCTTTTTCGTGTAATTTGGCAATCATTTTAACTTTATTCTCTTCGTATTTTTCTTTACTGAATTTACCTGAACCCCAAAATCTCCACCATGCAAATTGCTTGGGGCTTTTTAAATACTTTCTAAGTTTTGCGGCTTTAAAATCTTTGTTCCCGGTAAAATCTATATGTTGAACTTTAACACGACTACCCTTATCTATATTGGCTTCTAGAACTACGCTGTTTTCAGAATTTGGATCTTTACGTGTTGTGTAGTTGATTTTAGTGAAGAAATATCCTTTATCTAATAAGTACTTTTTTACAATTGCCGAAGTGGTATTGTATAAGTTATCGTTTACGATTTTACCAGTCTTATCATTTAATTTTTCCTGAATAGCTGTTTTTTCTGATTTACGAACCCCTTTTAAATCGATTGAACTTAAGCGAGGACGCTCAACCACTTCAATTTCAAAGTAAACCGTATCCAAAACAAATTTTTCGATATTTAATTTAACATCATCAAACAAACCTTGTGCCCAGAGTGTTTTAATTGCATCAGAAGTAGCTTCACCAGGTAAAACAACTTTATCGCCTTTAGCTAATTTAGATAAGGTAATTAATACCTCTTTATCAAGGTATTCTGTTCCTGTAATTTTTGTACCACCAATAATAAATTCTTTTGGACTAAAATAATCGAGGTCTAAGCCACCAACCTTTAATGAAGGTGTTGCCGGTGCCTGACCTTGTGGACGAATTTGAGCAAAGGCCGGAGCGGCTAAAAGTAATAGGATTAAGACTTGAAATATTCTTTTCATTAAAATAATTTGTTCAGTAATGGCCACGAAGGTAACAATGTTTTACAAAGCAAATTTGCTTTATTTTACATACCAAAGAAGTGGTTACATTTATCGTATAAAAGTGCTGCTAAGTTAATTTAAACCCTTGTTAAAAAGTGTTAAAAGAAAAATTAGTTTAATTGTTCGCTAATTTTGCCAAAGCGGCGTTCGCGTTTTTGGTAATCAACAATGGCTTCAAAAAGGTTTTCTCTTCTGAAATCGGGCCACAAAACATCGGTGAAGTAAAATTCGGTATAAGCCATTTGCCAAAGCAAATAATTACTGATTCTATGCTCTCCACTGGTTCTAATCATCAACTCCGGATCGGGAATATTCACTGTTGTTAGCTCTGACGAAAAAAGATTTTCATCAATATCATTAATATCAATGGTATTGTTTTTTACTGCAACAGCGATTTTTTTTGCAGCATTAACAATTTCCCATTTCGAACTATAACTTAAAGCAAGTGTTAAGGTACATTTCTGGTTATGGGCGGTTTTATCCATCGCCTCTTTCAAATCGTTAATACATTCTTGCGGTAGCGATTCTATATTGCCAATGGCATTTAACTTAACATTATTTTTATTTAGTGTTTCAGTTTCTTTGTTGATGGTAGAAATAAGGATTTGCATTAAAGCATCCACTTCTTCTTTCGGGCGACTCCAGTTTTCAGTTGAAAAAGCATATAGCGTAAGGTATTCTATACCAACTTCTACACATCCCTCCACAATATCTTTCACAGAAAGTACACCATGTTCATGCCCGAAAACACGCATCTTACCCTGGCCTTTTGCCCAACGGCCATTCCCATCCATGATAACGGCAATGTGCTTTGGCAGGCGGCTATAGTCTATTTGTTCTTTAAATCCCATTAATTATGTCAAAATCAGCTTAAAACGAATAGCATTTTGAGGATACAAAGGTAAAAGATATGCCAACACTAACAAATAGATAAGTATCTCTTTTTCTAAAATCGCCTCTTTGGGTTCCTGCGATGCCAATATTACGTACCGATGGATCAGTTAAATTGATTTGATTTGGCGGATTGCCAACAATTACATAATTGTCCGGGTTGACTGGATAGACGCCACTAACATCATCAATATAATCTGTAAGTGCTGTTCTGTAGCCTATTTCAGTAAATATACTCCAAGTATCTTTATAATTATAGCGTAAACCACCACCGTAAGGTATCGTTAAAACTGTAGTTGGATATGGATTGTCTCGCTCTTCCGTTGCAAGCCTATCCAATCTGTATGCTGTTCCATTATATTTAGCGGTTGGTTTAAAATTTACGAAACCAACACCCGCAAATAAATAAGGTGTAAATCTTCGGTTGCCTCCATTAATTTGATAATCAAAAAAGTTAAAATCTAATAATGCGCTACCTTCATTTAAAGCAGTTTTAAAATTTATATTGCGATCTACAAATTGCTGATTACTGGAGTTGGCATCATTTGCCTGAATTTGCCCATAGGTATAATTTAACCGAACACCGATATGAGAAGTGAAATTTCTTTTTACAAAAACACCACCGTTAAATCCGCTGATTTGTAATGGATTATTTTGATTTAAATCGCCAATATAACCTGCTCCGCCTGCCGCAACGCCAATCTCCCAAGTTGCTGGAAAAGACTGTGCTTTACCGAGTTGAGCAATTGATAAGAAAAGGAGGATGATTAATGTTTGTTTGTTTAGCGCCATACTTAGTAGTTACGGGTATCTATGCCCCATAATAATTTATTCCTTAACGTGTTTAAATAAGTTTCATTGTTAAGACGAATAAGATTTACGCAAAAATCGGCTTTTTTGATGCTGATTTTTACCGAACGTTCTACGGTAACGGTTCTACTATCGCATGATACCAAAAATTTTGATTCTCTTGCTTCTACTTCGAAGGATAAAATATTATCATCGGGAATAATAACCGGACGAACATTCAGGTTGTGCGGTGCGATTGGTGTAATTACAACACTTTCAGAATCTGGGTAGATGATTGGTCCGCCGCAACTTAAAGAATACGCTGTTGAACCAGTCGGCGTTGCAATGATTAATCCATCAGCCCAATAAGAATTGATAAACTCTCCATTCATGGATGCGTGGATGATCATCATTGCAGAATTATCACGACGATGAATGGTAATATCGTTTAATGCAAAATTCTCTTCACCAAATAAATTGTTATCAGATTCTAATCTTAGAAGTGAACGTTCGTCCAAAGTATAATCACCATGAATTAAGGCTTTTAAAGCAGATTCTATTTCGCCCTTATTAATGCTGGCCAAAAATCCCAATCGGCCAAAGTTTATACCAATTACCGGAATGCCCGAATTTCTGATTAAAGATAGCGTATCTAATAATGTTCCATCGCCACCTAAGCTTAACAAAACATCTGCAGTTTGCTTTAATTCTTCGTGGTTATGAAAAATGATGGTGTGTGCCGGTATTTTTATTTTACCATGCAAAGAATTTTTAAATTTATGATGCAAGACTGGCTGTATGCCATGATTTTTTAGATGATCAAAAACTTCCTGAACGTAAGGTAAAACCGAATCGTTAAAGTCTCTACCATAAATTGCAATTCTCATAATAAAATTAAACGTTTAGATAGTTCATGAAAGAGTCGAATCGCTCCTGAGAACCATCATCAACCTGGGTGTTGTTATAAACTTCTTTAACCTGATAATCGTAGCGTTCGAAAGAAGCTACAAGCGAAGTAATTTCAGTTTTATTTACCTTCAGCGTAAGTTCTAAGCGGGTAGAATCTTCAAAAGAATTTACATACGATGAAAGAATTTGAGCGTTATCTGCTTCAACGATTTGCGCAATATGCGCCAATGAATTATCGCGGTTGCTGATTTCCAAGACAATAATTCCTCCCGGCTCACTAACGGCATACAATTCTGCTACACTATCGATTATATTATTGATGGAAATTAAACCAGCATAATTTTTTTGTTGATCCAAAACCGGAACAGCAGTTAGCTTTAAGGTGCTTAGTAACTTTACAACATCATAAGTATGTGCATTGTTAAAAACAAAAGCGTTAAGCAAATTAGCCGATACATCTTTTATTAAAACCTCATGATCGCGAATTTCTAATAAATCATCTTCTGCAAGTAAACCTAAAAACTGGGCATCATTTACCACAGGCATGTGCTTTAGCTTAAATTCGTTCATACGATCTAAAGCTTTTTGCACCGTGTCGTCCGTTTTTATTGGCGGTATTGCGTTTGATATGATTTCTTCGGCAAACATTATTTTAATAGTATCCTATCTAAAAATTTTTCTAAGTAAACATTAAATATTTGTGGATGCTCCATCATTGGTGCATGCCCACATTTATCAACCCAGTTTAATTCTGAGTTTGGTAATAACTGATGAAATTCTTCGGCAACTTCTGGTGGAGTTACTTTATCGTTTTTACCCCAAATTAAAGAAACCGGGATCGTGATTTTTGATACTTCTTTAGCCATGTTATGTCGGATTGCCGATTTCGCCATGGTTAATATTCTTATTACTCTTGATCTATCGTTAACGGTTTTAAAAACCTCATCAACAAGTTCGGGCGTTGCTGTTGCAGGATCGTAAAAGGTAAATTCTACTTTTTCTTTAATATAATCGTAACTTTCTCTACGAGGAAAAGAACCTCCAAAAGCATTTTCGTACAAACCTGAACTACCTGTAAGCACTAAAGCTTTAACAAATTCCTGGTGAGCCACAGTAAAAACTAAACCAACATGGCCGCCTAAAGAATTACCGATAAGCACTACCTGACCATAATTTTTATATTTTAAAAATCGATGAACGTAACGCGATAAAGCTTTTACACCCAAAGTTAATATAGGTAAATCATATATTGGCAAAATTGGTACGACAACACGATAACGATCTTTAAACTGCTCTATAACGAGTTCCCAATTACTCAATTCGCCCATTAAGCCGTGTAATAGTACCAGTGTTTCGCCCTGCCCGGTTTCGATGTATTTAAATCCGTCTTCTTCTATTACCTGGTATTTCATAAATTGTAAATGGTATATTGCTACTAAGTTAGTAGAGTAAAATTAATTTTTGGTATTTAAATGCCATTTTTATAAATAAAAACAGAAAAATGATGTCGGATTCGGGTAATGATTGTTAATCCTCCACGGTTTATAAGTCATTTTTTTATGTATCTATTTAAGTTGATAAAGCTATTTAATCATGTATTTACTTAGGTTAATGTTGAACATTAAGGCATTAAGAATGTTGAAAGTTGGATGAAAAATTAGTGTTTCAGCGCTGCTATTATTCCTAAGTCCTTCATCTTTGCTCCCTAGTCTTTGTTCTTTTATCTTTGCTCCTTAATCCTTATTCCCAATCCTATGCCAATTTCTCTTTAACTATTTCAGCAATTAATTTACCATCAGCTTTACCTGCAAGTGCTTTATTTGCCATGCCCATAACCTTTCCCATATCCTTAACTGATGTTGCGCCAGTTTGTTTGATTACATCGCTAACGATTTCTTCAACTTCTGCTCTGCCAAGTTGTTGTGGTAAAAACTTATTAATAACTTCAATCTCCTCTTCTTCAACTTTGTATAAATCTTCACGGTTTTGCTGTTTGTAAATATCAGCCGATTCGCGACGTTGTTTAATTAGTTTTTGAAGAATTTTTAATTCTGTTTCTTCATCAATTTCTTCTGTTGCACCTTTTTCTGTTTTAGCTAAAAGAATAGCAGCCTTGATAGCTCTCAATCCCCGCAATTGTGCATTGTTTTTTGCCAACATGGCTTTTTTAATTTCCTGATCTATTTGTATCATGGTTGTTTGGTTTGTTGGTTTTTTCGCTGTTTGGTTTGTTGGTTGTTTGTTAAGCTATTTACCTAAAAAACCAACCAACTAATATCTATACAACTAATTTCTATTTATAAGTGTTGCTGTTGCTTGAGCAGTTGGCATTATCAACATATCATTAATGTTAACATGGCTCGGTCTGCTAACCACATACCAAATTGCATCGGCAATATCATCAGCAATTAATGGTTCTAAACCGGCATATACATTTTTAGCCCGTTCAGCATCGCCTTTAAAACGCACAACAGAAAATTCTGTTTCTACCATACCCGGGTTAATTGCAGTTACTTTTATATTGTGTTGCAAAAGGTCTATACGCATGGATTTACTCAATGCATCAACGGCGTGTTTGGTAGCACAATATACGTTCCCGTTAGGGTAAACTTCCTGACCAGCAATCGACCCGATATTAATAATGTGACCTGCTTTATTTGAAATCATCCAATTGGATACAATTTTGGTAACATACAGCAAACCTTTAACATTTGTATCAATCATGGTATCCCAATCATCTGTATTGCCTTTATCAATTGGGTCTAATCCCTGACTTAAACCTGCATTGTTTATCAAAACATCTACATTTTTCCAGTCAGATGAAAGTGCTTCTAATACCTCACTTAAACTTTCCTTCTCCCGAACATCAGCAATTACCTGTTTAATTGTAATGGCGTATTTATCTTCTAAATGATGTGAAATTTTTGCCAACCGTTCCGTTCTTCGGGCTACCAAAACTAAGTTGTAACCATTTTGAGCAAAGATATGTGCACAAGCCTCACCAATACCAGAAGTTGCACCTGTAATTAAAGCAATTTTAGCCATTTTGATAAATCTTTTTCCAGACACGTTTTATACGTATCGATAATGGCAACAAAGGTAAGTTTTTTTGGATTTTTTATACTATTGAAGAATTAAACTTACTGTGAGATGTCGCAACTTCAATTTATCAATTGGAGTAGAAAACGGATTATTTTCGCGTATTAAAATATTATTTATTGTAGATGAATATTTAATTTCTGTTGATGCCTTGAAGTATTCAAAATAAAAATCAAACCCTATGGCAGATTCATAAGACAAATAACTCCTTTTATTCTTCAAAAATTTATTAATGGGCAATTCCCCTTCATCGAAGTTTTTCTTCTTTGATGCTAAATCTATTGAATACTTTGCTCCACCAAGCCAATATGCTCTAAAATTGTTTAACCTGTTAGATTTTATTTTTATCCCCAAAGGAAATTCAAACATACTAGCTTGAACTTTTTTTTCGATAATATTTGCAATATTATCATTTAATGTTTTGTCATATTCATATCTCAAAATCCTATCACTAAGTATAAATGTCGGGCTCAATCTTAAATCAAAATTATCCGTCAAGCGTTTGTTTACTAATCCTCCTATCCCAAAGCCAGTGGTCGGTATAGATGATATTGATTTTAAATTTGATGTTACTTGAGTGTTATTGTTTAATATGTCAAAAAATGGATCCTTCCAATTATCTCTTTTTAATATCTTATATTCTGAAGTAATAACTTGTAAAATGTAGCCACCAGAAAGATTAGTTTCATCTGTACCACCACCCCAATTTTGAGAAAATGAAGTTAAATTGCTAATCAAAACAAATAGAACAATAAATAAAATTTTTGACATAAAAATCCCTTATAAATAAATAAATTAGGGATGAGAAATAAAGAGGATGAAATTGATTACTCAAAAAACAAGCTGAATGTAAAATGACGCAACTTAGTTTTATCTATTGGATTTGCAAAAACGGTATTGTCATGCTGTAAAATATCGCTCATAGAGTAAGAGATTTTTATCTCGGGCGACATTTTAAAATATTCAAAATATAGGTCAAAACCAATTCCTGTTTCATAAGAGAGGTAATTCCGTTTGTTTTTCAGCAACTTATTAATTGGGGTTTCCCCTTCATCAAAAGTTTTCTTTTTGGATGCTATATCCATCGAATACTTTGCACCACCAAGCCAATACGCCCTGAAATTGTTTAATCTATTGGACTTTATTTTTAAACCCAATGGTATTTCGAACATAGTAGCCTGAACTTTTTTATCAATTGAGGTTTGATAAGTTGGTGGCGTAATTGATGTTCCCACATCTGGAGTGGGTTCTGGAGCTGCTGCGTATTCGTAGCGAATAATTCTATCACTAAAAATCAATGATGGCGTAGCACGGATATCAAAGTTTTCGGATATTCTTCTATTTACAACAAAACCCAAACCGAAACCAGCCGAGGGTGGGCTAGAAATTGCATTTAATTGTTGTGTTATTTGTCTTCCACCATCATTTATGTAAGTAATGCTGTTTCCATCAGCAGTTTCATAAGCAACGCGACGCCAATTTGCATTTTTTAAAATTTTGTATTCAGTAGAAATGTATTGAAAGCTGAAACCAAAGTGAAAGTCTTCATCATCTACACCGCCACCCCAGTTTTGAGAGAAAGCAGTTGTTGTTAGGGCAATTAAGGAGAAGATGATGCTTAACTTTTTTATCATTTAGAACCGGTGTATATCGAACTTATTCCAAACGTTAAAGTTTTTTGTTTGGTACTTTTGAATCCAACTTTTTCCATTAGTGTTGTAAAATCGTGTCCATCAGGAAAAGCAGCAACAGATTCTGGTAAATACGAATATGCTCTTGCATCTTTAGAAAACAACTTTCCAAAAAATGGAGTAATCTGTTTAAAGTAGAAATTATACAGTTGCTTAACCGGAAAAACTCTTGGCTTCGAAAATTCTAAAACGACCAGTTTACCACCTGGTTTCAAAACCCTAAACATATCACTTAAACCTTGCTCTAAATGCTCGAAATTACGAACACCATAAGCTACAGTTATGGCATCAAAAGTATCGTTTGCAAAATTTAATCCTTCCGAATCGCCCAATTGAACAGAAAATGTTTCAGTTAAACTACGATCTTTAATTTTCTTCTTGGCAACATCTAGCATACCTTCAGAAATATCTACCCCAACAACTTTTTCGGGATGCAATTTCTTAATCGCCTCAAAAGCGAAATCTCCAGTTCCTGTTGCAACATCGAGCATGATTCGTGGATGAAGCGAAACCAATTCTTTAATTGCCTTTTTACGCCATAAAACATCAATCCCTAAAGAGAGAAAATGATTTAAAAAATCGTAAGTGCCAGAAATGTTATTAAACATTGTCGCAACCTGCTCCTTTTTGGTTGCATCGTCAATTTTATATGGGGTGATGTTCTGATTCATGATATGAAGCAAAGATAAAGAAAAAGTCGGGAGTGTTTAGTTAGCGGTCCGATGAGTTTGTTGCAAATCCTCACCCTAAAGTAAAAATCTAAGTTTGATGTAATTTTCATGTAGATATATAAATGTACTTATACACTATTGACTTCGGTCTTCGGACTTCCGACTCAAAAACCTACCTTTGCATTATGATTATCAAAACGGCAACATTTGTTTGCAGCAACACCCAGATTTCGGCTTTACCAGCACCAACCATGCCCGAATACGCATTTATTGGTCGCTCTAACGTTGGCAAATCTTCGTTAATAAATATGTTGGTTAACCATCATGGCTTGGCCAAAACATCTCAGAGGCCTGGAAAAACGCAGTTAATAAACCACTTTTTAATTAATGAATCGTGGTATATTGTAGATTTACCTGGTTATGGCTATGCAAAAGTTTCTAAAACAAGCAGAGAAAAATGGGAAAAATTTATTCGTGCTTACATTACCAAAAGAGAAAGTTTACAATGCGTTTTTGTTTTAATAGATAGCCGTTTAACGCCACAACAAATTGATATAGAATTTTGTTATTGGCTTGGAGAAATCCAGATTCCTTTTGCGCTACTTTTTACCAAAGCTGATAAACAAGGCATGAACGAATCGCTCAAAAACGTTGCTGCTTTTAAGAAAAAGCTTAGTGATTTTTTTGAAGAAATTCCTACAACCATAGTAACCTCTGCCGAAAAATATACGGGTAAAGAAGAGGTTTTAGATTTTATTTACGAAGTGAATAAGGATTTTGTAAAGCCGATTATCAGCAAATCTTAACAGTCTGTAGATGATTAATTTTCGTACCTACTAATATGAAAAAATACTTTTCACTCGTATTATTCGCACACTCTATTTTTGCTTTGCCTTTCGCTATGATTGGTTTTTTTCTGGGTGTAACCACAACAGACAGCCCTTTTAGATGGGAAAAATTAATTTTGGTTTTACTCTGCATGGTTTTCGCCAGAAATTCGGCAATGGCTTTTAACCGTTATTTAGATAGAAATATAGATGCTAAAAATCCTCGTACCAAAATGCGTGATATTCCGGCTGGAAAAGTTTCTGCAAATGAAGCATTGATTTTCGTTATCGCAAATTGTGTTTTCTTTATCGCATCTACTTTTTTCATAAATAACCTTTGCTTCTACTTATCGCCAATTGCACTATTTGTTGTATTATTTTACAGTTACACTAAAAGATTTACAGCACTTTGCCACTTGGTTTTAGGCTTGGGTTTGTCGCTCGCTCCTATTGGTGCATACATCGCTGTAACCGGACATTTTGCATTGGTACCAGTCCTTTATTCTTTCGCGGTATTGTTTTGGGTTAGTGGTTTTGATATCATTTATGCGTTGCAAGATGAAGATTTCGACCGTGAAGAAAATTTACATTCCATTCCGTCGGCTTTGGGGATTAAAAATGCTTTAAACGTATCGGTGATTTTGCACATTCTTTCTGCAGCTTGCGTTATCATACCAGTATTTTTCACCGAATTTAGCTGGGTTTATTATGTTGGAATCGTATTTTTCTGTTCAATGCTGATTTACCAACACCTACTTGTAAAACCAAATGATATTAGTAAAGTAAACAGGGCATTTCAAACTTTAAATGGATACGCTTCGGTTGTATTTGCCGTTTGCTTTTTAATTGATGCTTACATCAGAAATAAATGATAGAATGAGTGAGTTTTGAATGAGAGAACGTTGGCATTATGTTTTAAAATATTTACTAAATCATTCATTATCTAATTCAATAATAATTAAACTATGATCATAAATAAAAAACCAAGAACATACATACCAAACGATTTAAGCATTACTTGGGAAAGCTTAGAACCGCTATTTACAGAATTACAAAATCGTGAAATTACTAGTGCTGACGAATTAGAAAAGTGGCTTAAAGATCGTTCGGAATTAGAAGCAGCTTTGGAAGAAGATTTTGCATGGCGATACATAAAAATGAGTTGTGATACGGCCAATGAAGAATTGGTTAAAAGCTTTCAATATTTTGCGACCGAAATCGATCCGAAAATATCTCCTTTATCTAACGAGCTGAATAAAAAATTTGTTGAAAGCCCTTTTATGGATGATTTAGACAAAGAAAAATATTTTGTTTACAGCCGATCAATTAAGAAAGCATTAGAGCTTTATCGCGAAGAGAATATTCAACTTTTTACCGAATTGCAGGTTAAGCAACAGAAATATCAAGGCATCACCGGTGCCATGAGTGCAGAAATAAATGGTCAGGAATATACATTAGAGCAAGCTTCTGTTTTTATTAAAGATTTAAACCGTGAAGTAAGAGAAAATGCCTGGAAAACCATTCAACAACGCCGATTGGTAGACAAAGATGATTTGAATATTTTATTTGATGAGTTGATAAAGTTGCGTAACCAGGTCGCATTAAATGCCGGCTTTGAAAATTACCGCGATTACATGTTCCAGGCTTTGGGTCGTTTTGATTATACCCCTCAAGATTGCTATGATTTTGCTAATGCGATTGAAAAAGAGATTGTACCCATATTAAGAGAACAAGCGGAAAAGCGAAAAGAATTATTAGCCTTACCAGAATTAAAACCTTGGGATTTAGAAGTAAGTGTAACTGGTAAACCTGCTTTAAAACCTTTTAATAGCGGCGAAGAATTAATTGATAAAAGCGTTGCTTGTTTTAATGCCATTGACGAGAAGTTAGGTGAGAAATTAGCAACCATGAAGGCTAACAATCTTTTCGATGTAGAAAGCAGAAAAGGTAAAGCACCAGGTGGTTATAATTATCCTTTAGCAGAAACAGGCGCACCTTTTATTTTTATGAATTCTGCCAATTCACTTCGTGATTTAACCACAATGGTTCACGAAGGAGGGCATGCCATCCATACTTTCTTAACGGCAAATTTAGAATTAAACGATTTTAAACATTGCCCATCTGAAGTTGCTGAACTGGCTTCCATGAGCATGGAATTAATTTCTATGGATGCTTGGGATGTTTATTTCGATAACGCCGAAGATTTAAACCGTGCTAAGAAAGAACAGCTTGCCGATGTTTTAAAAACATTGCCTTGGGTTGCAGTTATCGATCAGTTTCAACACTGGATTTACACCAACCCTAATCACACTGCAGCAGATAGAGAAGAAACATTTAAACAAATTTATACCCGTTTTGGTGCGGGTTTTGCCGATTGGACAGATTTAGAAAAAGAGTTTGGCAATGTATGGCAGAAACAGTTGCATTTATTCGAAGTTCCATTTTATTACATCGAATATGCTATTGCGCAATTGGGTGCCATTGCCGTGTGGAAAAATTACAAAGAAAATCCCGCAAAAGCATTAGACCAATACCTAGCCGCTCTTGCATTGGGATACACTAAACCAATGAATGAGATTTACGAAACTGCAGGAATCAAATTCGATTTCAGTGCAGAATATGTAAAAGAGTTAGCTGATTTTGTAAAAGAAGAGTTGGAGAAGTTGGGATAGATTAGGGTTTAGGGTTTAGGGTTTAGGGTTTAGGGTTTAGGGTTTAGGGTTTAGGGGCAATTCTATAAACACTAATTTGTTTTAAACTAAAAAAGTCGCAGCATAACGTTGCGACTTTTTTGCTTTTATCTGATAATCATTAAAAGATTTACTCAAAAAAATCTGCGGAGATCTGCGAAATCTGCATGAGAAAAATTTTACGTCACCCTGAATTTATTTCAATGTCCTTTTCAAGAAAGATGCTGAAATAAATTAGCAAGACGTGTTGGATAAGCAATACGGCAATAAAACAGCAAAATAATCTGCGGAGATCAGCGAAATCTATATCAAAGGCATTTATCATGGTGAATATTCTAATAACAGCATTTTGTAAAATTTTATTAATTAAGTTAAACATTGTTAAAAAGCTCCATTTGATACACCTAATCATTTAGTTTAGTACTGTTATTCTTTCAGATAAGGAAAACACTATTCATTAAGCTATTAAATTAACATGAAATTAAGCTCTACGTTTTTCATATTGCTATCTCTTTTTATTCTATCACAAGCGAAAGCTCAAATTACAAATGGTAAAATTTCAGGTCTATTGGTTGATGAAAAAGGGAAACCAATTTCAGCAACAATAGTGGTGAAGAATTTGGGCGATACGACATTTGTAAAAAAAATTTCAACAGATAACAAAGGAAAATTTAGCTTTAACGATTTAACACTCGGTAGCTATTCAATTGCTATAACCGCAGTTGGGTTTAAAACCATCGATGAAAAAGTAGAAATTACAACCAATCAATTTTCTATCAATAAAATTTATAAAATTGCACCTGAATCAAATGACTTAGGCAGTATAAATATCTCAGGGAAAAAACCTTTAATCGAAAGATATAGCGATAAAACGGTGATGAACGTTGAAAATAGTATCGTCGCTACAGGAAATACCGCCCTTGAAGTTCTAGCAAAAATGCCCGGAGTTTCAGTAAACCAGGATGGAATTATCACTGTAAGGGGGAAATCGGGTGTTAATGTTTTAATCGATGGAAAATCGACCTTTCTTTCCAGTGAACAATTGGCTACAAGGCTAAAATCTTTGAATAGTAATGAGCTGAAATCCATCGAATTGATTACTAATCCATCAGCCAAATATGATGCTGAGGGAAACGCCGGGATAATCAATATTAAACTGAAAAAGAACACTGGTTTTGGTACAAATGGAAATATTGATTTGGGGTTTGGCTATGGAAAAAATCCAAAAAGTGATGCAGGGATTTCTATCAATCATAGAGATAAAAGCTTTAATATTTTTGGAAATTTCGCCAACAATAACAATAAATATCAGGAGGATTTAAACATCAATAGAATTACTAATGATGGTGTCTCCGATACTTATTTCCACCAGTACAATACGCAAATCTGCTCATTACACAATAATAACTACAAATTCGGTTTGGATTATTTCCTAAACGAAAGAAACACTATCGGTTTTTTAACGACAGGCTATTTTAATAACGGACATGACAGTTCGAATGGCACAACGGATATCGGCACAAGCTTTACAAAAATTGATTCATCCATTTTAGCTGATAATCCAGCAACAAGCATATATCGAAATCAAGCTTATAACCTTAATTACAAATCTATTATTGATACGCTTGGTCAGGAATTTTCTGTTGATTTGGATTATGCAAAATACCGCAGTGAAGAATATACCGTTTACAATAATCATTTTTCTGATGCGAGCGGTTATCAATATAAATCGCCTTTAATTTTTAGGAATTTAACGCCTTCACTTATTAAAATAAATGCAGTTAAAATTGATTATTCTCTTCCCCTAAATACTAAAACTAAATTCGATTTTGGGTTAAAAAGTAGCTGGGTTAGTACCGATAATGATTTTAGGTTTGAAAATCTGGTTGCTTCGCAATGGCAAAAAGATTTAACAAGAAGCAATCGTTTCATATATGATGAAAACATTAATGCTGCTTATGCTAATTTTAAACACGAATTCAAATCAACGAGCATTGAAGTTGGCTTAAGAACAGAACAAACCAACTCAAAAGGTAATTCTGTAAACGAGCAAAAAGTTGTTAAAAGAAGCTACTTCGATTTCTTCCCTAGCCTTTCTGTTAATCAAACTTTATCAGAAAATAATCAGTTAGGGTTTTCGTACAGCAGGCGAATAGACCGACCAGATTACAAATCCCTCAATCCATTCGTTTATTTTGTTGATTTGTACACATTTCTTCAGGGAAATCCGTTCCTTAATCCACAATACACCAATGCTTTCCAACTTTCTTATAATTACAAAAAGGAACTCAACATTTCCCTGGGATACAGCATTACAAACAATCTGATTCTAGATGTGCTGCTACCTGATGATGCGAACAAAACCCTTTATCAAACTGTACAAAATCTGGATAAACAATTCTCTTACGATTTAACAATCGGCTACCCAACAACCATAACCAAATTCTGGAGTATGGACAATACGGTTACGAGCACGTATAATCAAATAAAATCGGCGAATTTAGGCGGAATAGATTATGACAGGAAAAAAGTAAATTTCACGTTGAACAGTAGTCATAACTTCACAATTACACCATCAACCACCGCCGAACTTTCTGGAGAGTTTGTATCTGCTCAAATTTATGGCACTTACGCCATCAAACCTTATTATGGAATTGATTTTGGTGTAAAAAAATCGTTCCTTGATAAAAAATTAAATCTGAAGTTTGCTATAAATGATATTTTAAACAGTAGAAAAGCCAGAATCAGCAGTGCTTTATCTACCTTAAATTACAACCTCACCCAAAAACAAGAAAGTAGAATTTTTAGGCTTAGCTTAAATTGCAGTTTCGGCAGCAACGCTATTAAAGCTACAAGGGAAAGAAAAACAAGTGTTACTGATGAAGAAGGAAGAATAAAATAAGGTAATAGATAACTGTTTACAAAATTCCACGAACATTCGCGAAATCTGTGGGAGAAAAGATTAGAGATGTCAAAATAAAATATTACTCAGACTTTGCGGATTGACGCAGATAACATAGGTAATTTTTTATGCACCAACCTCATCTTTCTTCCTCGTTTTCATAATCAAAAACATCACCAATACTGAAAGCATTATCATTACCAAATAGCTAAAACTTAAATTTCTTTCATCTTTTGCCGGAAACAAATTCACAATTCCATAACTTAAAAAAGAAACAATTACATACGTAATTCCACCAGTTAACCCTCCTGCAATCCCGGCATTATTTGGAAATTTACTTAGGCAATAGGTAAAGTAGTTGTTAAAGGTAAAGCCTGCTCCAATATGAATAATGAATGCAAAAAATATAAGCGACCAGATGTTTGAAATAAAATTAATGCTTATTATCATTAAGATTACAAACACCACCTGCAATAGTGAATTTATAAGCAACCGTTTAAAAAAAGGTTTATTTATTGTTGCCTTACCAATAAAACCACCAACCATCCATGCAAACCCTAAAATTAACGAACTATAACCTGCTATAACTGGTGAAAAATTTAATTCGTGTTCAATAATAAACGGACCAGTCATGTTGTAAACCATAACCATACAATAGGCTAAGCCCAACATAACTATACCTAGAGTAAAGCTTGTTGTTTTAATCATGTTGATGTACACTTTCAAAATGGTTTTAAGTTGAAAATTACTGAAGTTTTTGAGGGTTTCGCCACTATAAATAAACTCTAGAAGTGCAAAAATAAGCGCAAAACCTGCTAGAAAGTAAAAATTAGATTCCCATCCAAAAGCAGATTGAAGATAACCACCAATAAACGGGGCTATAATTGGTCCGGTTGACCAAATGATTGAAAATAAACTTAAATAATGCTTTAGCTTGTCGCCCGAAAATAAATCCACAAAATAAGCACGTTTGGCAACTACAATTGCCCCAACTGTTAGGCCATGAATTACCCTCATTACATAAATCAAATAAATATTATGGGTTATTGCTATCACGATGCTGGCTAAAGCAAAAATCACCAATGAAACTAATCCAATTTTATATCTGCCGAAGCTATCTAATATGCTGCCTATAAAAAGTTGAGAGATGCCATAACTTATTAAAAAGATACTTAATGTAAGCTGAACCTGAACGCTACTTACCTGCATTGCTCCGGCCATGGTTGGTAACGAGGGAATGTATATATCTGTAGCAAAGCCTGATAAAGGAATAAGGGCAAAGGCAAGTAAAGTAGAAATTCGTTGATTTTCTTCCTTTATATATTTAACATGGATTGCTTTGGTGAGCATTGTAATTAATTTTAAATGATTTATGATTTGGCGTAAATCGAGGGCGAAATTAACCAATCAAACATCCAAATTTGTTAATGGAATCACATAATACTAAATCCGAAATCAACTGTAATTTTAAAATTGACTAAAGCTTTAGCAGTATTCTTTAGATAAATAAATGTTACCGACCGCAATAAAAAATATAGATTTCTTCAAAATTCTCCGGATGAAATATTGATATAAAGAAATTTATACCTTGCTTTAAACGTTTTTAACTGATATTTTTTTAAGTTTGAGGAATACAACAAACCAAAACAGATGTTCGAAAAGCTATTCAGAAAGAAATCTATTTCCAAGATACTACAAGATGCAGCAAAAGGCTATGGCGACCACGAAAATTCTTTACATAAAACACTTGGCGTTCGCGATTTAACGGCTTTTGGCATCGCGGCAATTATTGGTGCCGGTATTTTTAGTACAATTGGTAAAGCCAGTGCAGATGGTGGTCCGGCAGTAATTTTTCTGTTTATTTTCACAGCCGTTGCATGTAGTTTTGCCGCTTTCGCCTATGCAGAATTTGCCTCGATGGTACCGGTTTCGGGAAGTGCTTATACCTATTCTTATGTAGCTTTTGGTGAATTAGTGGCCTGGATTATTGGCTGGTCGCTCATTATGGAGTATGCGATTGGTAATATTACAGTAGCCATTTCCTGGTCTGATTATTTTACAGGGTTACTCTCTTCTATTCGAATACCGGCGCTAGGAATTGATGGAATTAACATTCCTGCATGGGCTACAATGGATTACCTTACCGCCTTTAACGGACATAAAAATGCTGAAGCGCTTGTTGCTGCAGGTAAAAACATTGGCGGACTAGATGCCGCAACTACGATTGCAAATAATGCCTGGATTACAGCGCCTAAAATCGGAAATTTCCATCTCGTGGCAGACTTACCTGCTCTCGGAATTATCATTTTTATTACCGCTTTAGTTTACCGCGGCATGAAGGAAAGCCGAAATGCAAGTAATGCTATGGTTGTTGTAAAACTTGCTGTAATCCTTTTGGTTTTAGCAGTAGGTGTATTCTATATAGACACAAAAAACTGGAATCCTTTTGCACCTAATGGTGTTTCAGGTATTTTAAAAGGAGTTTCTGCAGTATTTTTCGCTTATATTGGTTTCGATGCAATTTCTACTACAGCCGAAGAATGTAAAGATCCTCAAAAAGATTTACCACGTGGAATGATGTGGGCAATTATAATTTGCACTATTTTGTATGTTGCAATTGCTCTGGTTTTAACCGGAATTGTAAAGTCAGATACTTTAGCCGTTGGCGACCCTTTGGCTTTTGTTTTCGACCAGATAGATTTAAAATTGATGAGTGGAATTATCGCTGTCAGCGCTGTATTTGCAATGGCGAGCGTACTTTTGGTTTTCCAAATGGGGCAGCCACGCATCTGGATGAGCATGAGTCGTGATGGCTTATTACCTAAGTCGTTTTCTAAAATTCATCCAAAGTATAAAACGCCATCTTTTGCTACAATAGTTGTTGGTTTTGTGGTAGCCGTACCATCTTTGTTTATGAATCTAACCATCGTAACTGATTTATGTTCCATTGGTACCTTATTTGCCTTTGTACTGGTTTGTGCAGGTGTTTTAGTTCTACAAAATAGACCAGATGTACAGCGTGGAAAATTTAAAATTCCTTACGCAAACAGTAAGTATATTATTCCGGTCTTATTTATAGCTGCTATTGCTTTTGCATTTTTGCAGTACAACTCAGAAACAAAAGCCTTCTTATTTAATACCCCAAAAACCATTCAAACGGTAACATTTGTAACTTCGTTAAACAACGATGAACTGAAAATAGTAAAGAAGGAAATCATTAAGAATGCTGCTCCTCAAATAAATTTAACTGATAAAGTTGACGCGGAATCTTTTCTAAGTAATTTACCAGCAGATAAATACGAGCAATTTATAACCAACTCGCAAATCCCTGTAGAGAAGAAATATGAAAGTGGTTGGGGCTTGTTTAAACATAAAATACCAATGTGGACTTTCCTGATAATATGTGTATTTATTACTTATTTCAGCATCACCAAAAATTTATCTCTTATTCCTATTTTAGGCTTAATCAGCTGTTTATACATGATGTGTGAATTAGGCATTTCCAACTGGATTGGTTTTAGCATTTGGCTGGTAATTGGTTTGGTTGTATATTTTGCATATGGGTTTAAACATAGTAAATTAGGATTAGCAGAGCATTAGCAAAATTTGGCCTACAATCCACTTATACATCATAGGCGTTCTATCCGATTAAAAGGTTATGACTACTCTAAAAGTGGAGCATATTTTATTACAATATGTTGTGAAGATAGAATCCACCGGTTTGGAAGAGTTGTTAATCATGAAATGGTTTTGAATCCATTTGGTGTTATAGCATACAAACAATGGATAAAATTATCAGAAAGATTTTCGAACTTCGAATTGGATGTGTTTCAAATCATGCCTAATCATTTTCATGGAATCATCGTATTGAAAGATGTTATTCAGCCTGTTGAGGAAACTGCGGTCGGGGCAACCCTTGCGGTTGCCCAAAATGATGAAGATGATAAAGAAAATCTTATGAGGGCAACCGCAAGGGTTGCCCCCACCATTGCTGACATAGTCGGCGCCTATAAATCTATTGTATCAAATGAATGCTTAAAAATATGTAAAGCACAAAACAAATCAATGGGGAAACTTTGGCAGCGAAATTATTATGAACACGTTATTAAAGATGAAAGGGCTTATAATAATATTTCAAACTATATTATCAACAATCCCATAAAATGGAATGAAGACAAGTTTTATTAAAAGCAGCCCTCAACTTAAACTTTCTTCTTAACGAAAGCCATTATAGTTATTAAAATTAATCCTAAACCTGAAGCAATAATATACTTATCTTCATTCGGCCAGTGCAAAACCTTCGCCGCAGGGCCAATTAAAAAAAGGCAAATCGCTAATACTAGTAGAACTTTTCTCATCGACTAAACAGGCAATCTGTGCAACTCAATATCATCAGGTGTTACAAAAATTAACGGAACTTTTTCTACATCAACATAACTGCTATCTAAGCCAAAACTTCGCTCTTCTGATAAACTTAGCTTTTTAAGAATGAAATAGTAATCCATTATCTGGCGTTCGTAAAAACTCAGTTTTGTGAATTTTGATAAGTGCTTTTCTAACAACACGAACCTAAAATCGCCGGCAATTTTATGCTTATTTAACGAAGTATATTGACTGGTAATATCAATCTCACCATTTTTAACCAGCTCTTCTACAACCTTACGATACAACAAGTTTACCCGCTGTTCTACCCTAAAACCTAACCTGAAATCTATACGTATCAATTTTCCAGGAATTAGAAATTCTACTTTGTAATCTAAGGTATATGGCTCATCCATAACATCAACGTGAACCAGCCAATAAACATCAGCACGTTTAGGTTCCTTTTGAATAATGGAATAAATAATTTTCGATTCTATTTCCGTTTTAAAATTGGCGCTTGTTAAATAAACCAATTGCGATGAATATTTTGGTACTGATTCATCACCACTTAATTCTGTTAGTATTTGATAATAGTCTTCAATCTCAACATATTTAACAAAACGATTTTTGATTTTTCTGGCAACAAACCAGCTCCACATAATGGTAAATAAAACAGAACCAATTAATACAGTAACCCAACCACCATGCAAAAATTTTGTTAAATTACTAATCAAGAATGTTCCTTCGATTATCACATAAGTAAAAAAGAAAGTTGCAATTAAATACCTCGGGAAACGCTTGCTACGTAAATAAAAGCTCACCAAAATGGTTGTCATTAACATGGCAATCGTTATAGATAAACCATACGCAGCATCCATTCTTTCTGCCTTTTGAAACAACAATACAATACCGCAGCAACCAATCCACAACATCCAGTTTATAGAAGGCACGTACAATTGTCCCTTAGAAACTGATGGATAAACAATCCTTATTTTTGGCCAAAGGTTTAATCGAACGGCTTCTGCTATAAGTGTAAATGAACCACTAATTAAAGCCTGACTAGCGATAACAGCCGCCATAGTTGCTAAAATTACCATTGGAACCTGAAACTGATCTGGCACAATTTGAAAAAACGGATTCATTTTAGCACCTGGAACATAATTACCGCTGTTTTGCAAAATCCATACACCCTGACCTAAGTAGTTTAAAATCAAAGTTAGTTTAACGAAAATCCAGCTGATACGAATGTTGTTTCTTCCGCAGTGCCCTAAATCAGAATATAGTGCTTCTGCTCCTGTTGTACATAAAAATACACCACCTAATATCAAGAAAGCCAGCTTATTAGTTATCAGTAAATGAATAGCGTAATATGGATTAAAAGACTTCAAAATAGTAAAATCCTTTATGATGAAAGACATCCCAACAACACCTAAAACCGCAAACCAAACAAACATTACAGGTCCAAATAATTTACCGACCAAGTTTGTACCAAACTGTTGAATGATAAAAAGAATGGTTAAAATTGATAATACGATTGGTATAACCGGAACTTCAAATTTATTTGTTAATCCTTCAATTGCCGAGGTTACTGTAATACTTGGCGTAATAATACCATCAGCAAGCAATGCACAACCGCCCACAACTGCCGGAACCACAAGCCATTTTGCCTTTTTCCTAACTAAAGAAAAAAGTGAAAATATGCCGCCCTCCCCTTTGTTATCGGCCCTAAGCGTTATAATTACGTACTTTATAGTGGTTTGGAGGGTTAATGTCCAAATGATGCAGGAAAGCACACCCAAGACATTGTTTGGATTGATATCTTGTTTGCCTCCTAGTATGGTAGTAAAAATTGCATTTAATGTATATAAAGGCGATGTACCAATATCTCCGAAAACTATTCCTAAACTAATTAGAACCCCGCCGGCAGTTAGCGCATTTGCATTTTTATGATTTGACACCTCTTTATTTATTTTAGTGCGGCAAAAGTAAACTAACTATAACAATTTAGCAACCAATTTATTGTGTATTTTCAACACCTTGAAAACCCCGTAGTATTTTAAAAATAAGAAAAATGTCCAAATCTTCCATCTATTTTTAGCCCCGAAAAAATTAGACTACACGTACAAAAACAAAATTTATTGTTAAATTGTGTTAAAATATATCAATTAAACAAAATGTTTAATTTCTTTGTTTTAAATTAATACATTTGCTATACAATTTGATGAAACTCTACCCAAAAACAACGCTTCTCTTAAAAATATCATGCAT
Source organism: Pedobacter jejuensis (assembly GCF_003725795.1). Lineage (GTDB taxonomy): Bacteria > Bacteroidota > Bacteroidia > Sphingobacteriales > Sphingobacteriaceae > Pedobacter > Pedobacter jejuensis. The sequence continues at coordinate 59,370 of NZ_RBEE01000042.1, forward strand.
AATTTGCATGCTGTTTTTTTGTGGATTGAGTTCTTGGGCACAGCAAAACGATAGCATTCGCATCAGTCTTAAAACAAGGTCAAAAAAAGTTAGCAAAGTTCCAGAAATTAAGGCTAACATTCAACCATACAGACCATTACACATGTCAGAAAATGGTGGCAGTATGTTTAATACTTATTCGGCAGCAAAAAGCACAACCGTTAGTACAAAAGATAAGTTATTAAGCATTGTTAAAATTTATCCAAATCCTGTAGAAGATCAGTTAAACATTATTCTATCTATCGGGCGAGACGGTACACAAACCACTATTAAAATTATCGATTTGTTAGGCAACGAAGTTGTAACCTTATCTAATGAACGTTTAAATGCTGGTGAGCAAACCAAAACCTTCATTATTCCCAGCAGATTAAATGCCGGAATATACTTTTTACGCGTCATGGCTGGCTCAGAAAGTCAGGTAAAAAGAATCTCAGTTTTATAACACCATTTTCTTTTCTATTTTTGGATGGATTTGAAAAACTCAAATTCGAACATTACATTTCATCTAAAAGAAAATGAAGATAATCGCCATTGGACGGAATTATGCCGAACACGCAAAAGAACTAAACAATCCGGTACCTACCACACCAGTAATATTTCTAAAACCAGATACCGCTGTTTTAAAAGATAATAAGCCATTTTATCATCCTGATTTCTCGGACGATGTTCATTATGAATTAGAAGTTGTACTTAAAATCTGCAAGGAAGGAAAACACATCGCCGAGAAATTCGCATCTACTTACTATGATGAAATCGGTTTGGGAATTGACTTCACTGCCAGAGATATTCAGACTAAACATAAAGAAAAAGGCTTGCCATGGGAACTTGCTAAAGCTTTTGATAATTCTGCTCCAGTAAGCATATTTTTACCTAAAACCGATTTTGAAGATTTGTATCAGTTAAATTTCGAGCTAAAGGTAAATGCAGAAACTCGTCAGGTTGGAAATACTAAAGATTTGTTGTTCTCGTTCGAGAAGATAATAAGTTTTGTATCGCAATACATCACTTTAAAAAAAGGCGATTTAATTTTTACCGGAACACCAGCTGGTGTTGGAAAAGTGAATAAAGGTGATAAATTAGAAGCTTGGTTAGAAGGCAAACAACTATTAAATTTTGATGTAAAGTAAAGCGAATGCAAAAAAATAAATATTCGAATTTTAGATATTACGTTTCCATATTTTGTTTCCTATTGTGTGCTACTTCCGCACACGCTCAACAAATTTTTTCAACTAATAAATATCCACTAACTTACTTTAGGCAGCCTTTGGATATCGTTCCACCAGCTTTGGCTGGGTCTTTTGGCGAGATAAGAGGAAATCACTTTCATTCGGGTATTGATTTTAGAACCAACCAACGTGAGGGTTATCCCGTTTATGCTGTTGCTGATGGTTATATTTCAAGGTTAAGAGTGCAGAATAGCGGCTTCGGACAAGCGCTTTACATCAATCATCCAAACGGATTTACCACGGTTTATGGTCACTTACAAAGGTTTGCACCAAAAATTGCATCAGTTGTAAAAAAACTAGAATATGATAAAAAGTCGTTTGAAATTGACGAATTCCCCAATGAAACTTTAATTCCCGTTCGTAAGGGAGAAGTAATTGCATGGTCGGGTAACCGCGGTAGTTCTGGAGGGCCGCATCTTCACTTTGAAATAAGAGATACAAAAACCGAAGAAACTATAAACCCACAATTTTTCGGAATCGATATTCCTGATAACATCCCACCGGTAATCTACAGTCTGTATGCCTACCGCTTAAACGGTAAAGTTTTCAACGAATCTACACCAAAACAAGCAATTCCGATTGCAGGTTCAAATGGAACATATAAAGCATCGGCACCAATTAGTTTAGTTGGCGAAGTAGGATTTGGAGTGGTAACAACGGATAGACATAATGGCTTATCAGGCACAAATGGAGTGTATTCTATCCAGTTGGAGCTTGATGGCAAAATGATTTACACATGTGCCTTAGAACGGTTTGCGTTCGAAGATAGCAAGGCTATAAATTCGCACATCGATTACCCAACCTATTTAAATACGAAAAGAAGCATTCAAAAAAGTTTTATCGAACCTGGCAACCCCTTAAGCATTTACAGTAATTTAGTAAATAATGGGAAGATAAATTTTAACGATGGAACATTGCATCAACTGCGCTACATCATTACCGATTCGAAAGGAAATTCATCAAACCTTTCGTTTGCTGTTCAGGCAGGTTCGGCACCAATAACAACCGCAGTTATTCCTGCCGGAATAATTTATCCTTACAACAAGGTTAATGAGTTTAATGCTGATGATGTCAAAGTTGTTTTTCAAAAAGGAACTTTATACAACGATTTAAATTTTACTTACAAAAAATTACCAAAACCACAAGGCAATGCATATTCTTCATTGCATCAAATTCACAACCGTTATACACCTTTACACATTGGTTTTGATTTATGGATAAAAGCCGATAACGTACCCGAATATTTAAGAAGCAAAGCATTAATTGCAAGTTTAAGCGGTTCATCGCAAGGCGGAAGTTATGATAGCGGATACGTAAAAGCCACACCTCGAAATTTTGGTAGTTATTATATTACAGTTGATACCATTGCTCCAAGGATTCTGCCTGTAAATATTACTGACGGCAAAAACATGGCTGGAGTGTCGAAAATACTATTCAAAATAAGTGATAATCTATCTGGCATCAAAAGCTTTAATGGATTAATTGATGGTGAGTGGACTTTAATGGAATTTGATACCAAAACCGCAACACTTTGGCACAGCTTTGATGAAAAAACTTCAACAGGAAAGCATACTTTAGAACTTGTGGTAATTGATATGAAAGAAAATACGCGTAAATACACTATCAGTTTTTATCGGTAGCATAAACATTTCAGCTTAATGTTTTTGATATACTCAGTGGTAAATCATCACTTCTTAAAAACCTTAAACTGTCATATTTTAACTATTCTTGAACAGAATATCTAATTAATCTGTTTACCTTTCAAAATCTATCCTATTACTCAATTCAAAAAATATCGTAAATAATATGGCAGAGTTAAAAGAAGGTGATGTTGCCCCATCAATCACCTCAAAAAATCAAAACGGGGAAACCGTTTCATTATCTGATTATAAAGGAAAAACTATAGTGCTTTATTTTTATCCTAAAGATGATACGCCAGGTTGTACTGCAGAGGCTTGTGATTTCAGAGATAACTATCAAGGCTTGCAAGATAAAGGCATTGTAGTTTTAGGTGTTAGTGTTGATGATGAAAAATCGCATCAAAAGTTTATAACCAAACACAATTTACCATTCACATTACTAGCAGATACCGACCAGAAAATTGTAAATGATTACGGCGTTTGGGCAGAAAAAAACATGTACGGTAAAAAATATATGGGGACTGTACGTGCTACATTTATTATAGATGGCGAAGGCAAAATTGCCCACATTATTAAAAAGGTTGATACTAAAAACTCAACTCAGCAAGTACTCGATTTAATCAATAACTAATTATGATATAGCAGCTAAAATATTAACTTTGCTATACAACAACAACTCTTATTTTAATGAAACATACAATAAAAGAATTAGAAGATATTGCTTCGCAGGTAAGACGCGATATCGTAAGAATGGTTCACGGATGCCAATCAGGTCATCCAGGAGGCTCATTAGGCTGTGCAGATTTTTTTACAGCACTATATTTCGAAGTTCTTAACTACAATAAAGATTTTAATATGGATGGCGTTGGTGAAGATTTGTTCTTCCTGTCTAACGGTCATATTTCTCCGGTTTGGTACAGCACTCTTGCTCACGCAGGCTTTTTCGATAAAAAGGAATTGGCTACTTTCCGTAAATTAGATTCGAGGTTACAAGGTCACCCGACTACCCACGAAGGTTTACCTGGTATTCGTATAGCTTCTGGTTCATTGGGTCAAGGTATGTCTGTAGCTATTGGCGCAGCGCTTACCAAAAGATTAAATGGTGATAAATCATACGTTTTTACTTTGCACGGCGATGGCGAATTGCAAGAAGGACAAAACTGGGAAGCAGCAATGTTTGCACCTTTTCATGAATTAGATACTTTAATTTGTACCGTAGATTATAACGGCCAGCAAATTGATGGTCCGACTAAAAAAGTACTTAATTTAGATAGCTTACAGGCTAAATTTGAAGCTTTTGGATGGCATGTAATTAATACCGATGGTAATGATATGCAAGCTATTGTTGAAGGTTTACACTATGCGAAAACTTTAACCGGAAAAGGGAAACCGATTTTGAATTTAATGAGTACTCAAATGGGTGCTGGTGTAGATTATATGATGGGTTCTCATAAATGGCATGGTACCGCTCCTAATGACGAGCAATTGGCCACCGCTTTAGCACAATTACCAGAAACATTAGGGGATTACTAAATCAGATTGGAGACTTTAAATTGGAGACTAATATCTCATACATAAAATCTCATATCTCATATCTAAAATACAATGAAAAAATACACATATACAGAAAAGAAAGATACACGTTCGGGATTTGGTGCTGGTTTACATGAAGCTGGTAAGAAAAACGAAAACGTTGTTGCTTTGTGTGCCGATTTAGTTGGTTCATTAAAGATGGATGCTTTTATTAAAGATTTTCCAGAACGATTTACACAGGTTGGTATAGCAGAAGCCAATATGATTGGTATTGCAGCTGGAATGACTATTGGTGGAAAAATCCCTTTTACAGGAACTTTTGCTAATTTTTCTACTGGTCGTGTTTACGATCAAATTCGCCAATCTGTGGCCTACTCAAACAAAAACGTTAAAATTTGTGCATCACATGCTGGCTTAACTTTAGGAGAAGATGGTGCAACGCATCAAATTTTAGAAGATATTGGTTTAATGAAAATGTTGCCTGGTATGGTTGTTATCAATCCATGTGACTATAATCAAACCAAAGCTGCAACATTAGCCATTGCAGAATACGAAGGTCCGGTTTATTTACGTTTTGGCCGTCCGGTTATTCCTGTATTTACAGATCCTGATCAAAAATTTGAAATTGGTAAAGCTTGGATGGTTAATGAAGGTACTGACGTAACGATCATCGCAACCGGTCACATGGTTTGGAAAGCCATTGAAGCTGGTGAAAAATTAGCTGAACTTGGTATTGATGCTGAAATCATTAATATCCATACCATAAAACCTTTGGATGATGAAGCTATTTTAAAGTCGGTTAAAAAAACAGGTTGTGTAGTTACTTGCGAAGAACACAATAAATTTGGTGGCTTAGGAGAAAGTGTAGCACGCTTATTAACTACAGAATTGCCAACTCCGCAAGAATTTGTTGCTACCAATGATACATTTGGCGAGAGTGGTACGCCAGATCAATTAATGTCTAAATACGGTTTAGATGCTGTTAATATTGTTGAAGCAGTTCAAAAAGTTATCGGTAGAAAAAAATAGATGTGAGTAATTAGATGTGAGATTTGATAAAATACATTTCTTCAAATCTCACATCTTTATCTCGTATCTCACATCTAATATACAATGAAACAAGTCGAAGATTCTGAAATTCTCGCCATGTTTGCTGTTGAGCAAACTCGAAATGAAGCTTTCAACTTGCTCCTTAAAAAATATCAGCAAAAAATTTATTGGCATATTCGTCGCCTTGTGCTTAACCACGATGATTGCGACGACTTAATTCAGGAAGTTTTTGTTAAGGTTTGGAAAAATCTCGATAAATTCCGCAGTGATTCTCAGCTCTACACCTGGATTTACCGTATAGCAACTAACGAATCTATTACTTTTTTAAACAAGCAAAAACAGAGAAACAACACGCCAATGGATGAAGTTTCTGCAGAACTTGCTGAAAATCTTGTTGCTTCATCTTATTTTAACGGAGATAAATTGGAGCTCAAACTTCAAAAAGCAATCTTGACATTGCCAGAAAAGCAGCGCATTATTTTCAATATGAAATATTTTGATGATATGAAATATGAGGAAATATCTCAAGTTTTGGGTACATCTGTTGGTGCATTAAAAGCCTCATTTCACATCGCCGCAAAAAAAATTGAAGCTTTTATTACAAATGATGAGATAGACTATTAAACCTTTTCGCATTAATTGTATCATATATCTGTGATGAATGAAAATTTAGAAAATAACGATTGGATGAATGAAGCGCCAACCCTTGCTGCAATGGGAAAACGCAATCCTTTTTCCGTTCCTGCCGGATATTTCGATAATTGTAAGCAAGATGTATTAAGCGAAGTGTTCTTGAATAGCTTAAAGCAAAATACAAACCAACATGTTTTTGAAGTTCCTCAAAATTATTTTGAAGAGCTTACAGAAATGATTGAAACCAGAATTGCAATTGAGCAATCGGCTCAGTTAAATAATAGTTTTGCTGTTCCTGAAAATTACTTTGAAACCTTACAAAGCAGAATTATTAACAAAATTGAAGCTGAACAACCTGTTAAAAAAGAGGCCAAAATTATTCCTTTGTGGAGAAGAGGTTTTGTTAAATACGCCAGTGCTGCATGTTTTTTACTCATTTCGTCATTCGGGGTTTATTTTTACCAAAACAATGAAACTGCCGATGTTGTAAGTGTACCACAAATGCAAAGTGCTGATTTAGCTAATGACCAAGTGCTTTATGATATTGATGAAACTACAATAATCGATCATCTTGAAGCTCAAAATATATCTAATACAAATACAACTTCTGCTTCAGATACAGAAGTGGAAAACTACATCCTGAATAATTATTCATCGAGTGATTTAGCTCAGGAATTATAAAATTAATACAACATGAAGAATTTATTTTTCGCCGTTTTATTGTTTCTTTTACCAACGATGCTTTGGGCACAACGACCTAAAGGAGAGGAAATTGAATCTCTTAAAATTGCTTTCTTTACTAAAAAATTAGAATTATCTCCAGATGAAGCGAAGGTTTTCTGGCCTATTTACAACAATATGCAAGAAGAACAAAATGCAATACGTAAAGAACGTTTTCAAAAAATGATCTCTTTTAGGAAGACAACAGAAATAGATAACCTTTCTGATGCGCAAATTCAAAGTTTAATTACCAGCGAATTTGATTTCAGGCAGCGTGATTTAAATATTGAAAAGAAATACTACAATAAATTTAAGGCAGTGTTGCCTATAAAAATAATTGGTAAATTTTACCGAGCTCAAGAGGCTTTTAAGCGAGAGCTGCTTAACCGATTTAAAGATAGATAGTACAAAAAAGTCTTGCAGCTAAAACGCAAGACTTTTTCATTTAAAGCAATTATTTTATCGACATGGATACAATTAATATAATGTACCTAACAATTAAGTCTCTAAAAAAATAATCTCTCAAAACAGCAATTCAACTTCATTTCCGTATTTTTGTTGCATGTTAACACAACGCCAGTTGTTTCTACAACACAATGCACAAACTTCCCCAGAACCTTTAATGCTCGAATTTGTAAGGGCAAAAGGTGTTTATATTTACGATTCATCAAATAAAAAACATTTAGATCTTATTGCAGGTATTGGGGTAAGTAATGTTGGCCATTGCCATCCAGATGTTGTAAAAGCCATACAAGAACAAGCTGAAACGTACATGCATTTAATGGTTTACGGCGAATACATACAAACACCTCAGGTAAATTTTGCAAAAGCCTTAGCGGAAATACTGCCCGATAGTCTAGGTTGTACCTACTTTTTAAATTCGGGAACAGAAGCTGTTGAAGGCGCTATGAAATTGGCCAAGCGTTATACGGGTAGAAAGGGATTTATTGCTTGTAAAAATGCCTATCATGGCAGTACACACGGAGCGGAAAGTTTGATGGAAAGTGATTTCTATTCCTCAGGTTATGGACCATTTCTTCCTCACGTTCAGTTTATTACACACAATAATGTTGCTGATTTAGATAAGATTACATCGGAAATTGCAGCAGTTTTTATCGAACCCATACAAGGTGAAGCGGGCATACGTGTTGCCGATTTATCTTACATGCAAGCATTAAGGGCAAAGTGTAATGAAACCGGAACGCTTCTTATTTTTGATGAAATACAATCGGGCTTTGGCCGTAGCGGTAAAATGTTTGCTTTTGAGCACTACAATATTGTTCCTGATGTTTTATTATTGGCAAAAGGAATTGGCGGTGGAATGCCAATTGGTGCATTTATCAGTTCGCTTGAAATTATGTCTGTGCTTTCGCATTCGCCTATTTTAGGGCACATGACAACCTTTGGCGGTCACCCAGTTTGCTGTGCTGCGGGTTTAGCTACCCTTAAAATACTTACGGAAAACTCAATTATTGATGAAGTAGAAGAAAAGGGGCAGCTTTTTAAACAACTTCTAAAACATCCTGCAATTAAAGAAATCCGTGGAAAAGGTTTAATGCTTGCCGTAGAGTTTGAAGATTTCGAAACCAATAAAAAAATTATCGATGCCTGTATTTTAGATGGTGTGCTAAGTGATTGGTTTTTACATTGCAGCAATTCTATGCGTATTGCTCCACCGCTAATTATATCTAAAGCAGAAATTGAAGATGCTTGCCAAATCATCCTTAAAAATATTAACTTAGTTACGGGATAAGAGAACGAAGAATAAAGAGAAACATTGATTCATCTTGATACTATAATACTTGATACTAAAATGAACGTACTAATTGTTGAAGATGAAAAAAGTCTTGCTTTAGAAATGGACGAATTCCTGAGCAATGAAGGTTTTATAATAGAACATGCCTGGAAAAAATCATCGGCTGAAGAAAAAATTTTCGTTAACAATTATGATTTTATATTACTGGACTTAGGCTTGCCGGATGGTGATGGTTTTGAAGTTTTGAAACAACTCAAAGCCATGAAAGATCGGGATGATGCCGTCATCATTTTAACTGCAAGAAGTGCGGTTGACGACCGCATTAAGGGTTTAGATGAAGGCGCAGATGATTACCTTCCAAAGCCGTTTTCTTTGAACGAACTTTTGGCTCGCATGCATGCCATCATCCGCAGGAAACATAAGTTAGAGAAAAACGAAGTCAATATTCACGGTTTTCTTTTGAATATTCAAAACAGAACAGTCTCTTTTAATGATGAAAGGTTAAATCTGACTAAAAAAGAATTTGAGATTTTTAATTATCTGGTATTGAATAAAAATCGGGTTGTATCCAGAATGAGTTTAACTGAACACGTTTGGGGCGATATTTTAGAAGTTAACTCAGATTCTAATTTTGTTGATGTTCATGTTAAAAACCTCCGAAAAAAATTGGCAGCAGTAAGCCCAACTGATTGGTTTGAAACCGTAAGAAGCATTGGTTATAGAATTAATTGTTAAAAAATTATCCGTTGGAAATTTATTTGCAGGGAAACATCCATCTTATATTCATTGCCAGAACCAATGAACAATTGACCAATGAACTGATAAACAATTGAATGAAATTACAAGTCAAGTTTTCATTATATAATGCCGTGACTAAAATTGCTATCATTTTAGTTTTGGGTGCTATTATATTGTTTTCGCTTGATAAAATAGCTTATAATCAATTAGATAATCGTTTAATAAAGAAAAAAGGAAAAATCATTAAAAACCTTAATGATGCTGAAATTGACAGCTTACTAAGTAATGAACAAAGCTTTACAGATTACAATATACTCAAAGAAGAGTTTATTATTTTAACAGATATTCCTGATAATGAAGTAGATTCAACAGCGAAAATCATAACCGAAAAACGTGAAATTGAAGGAGATGTCGAGTTTTATCGAATTTTAAATTACAAGTTCTTATATCATACAAATTGGTATAAATTAGAATTGGGCGAAAGCATGACGGCTTTACAGTCTATAAAAAACTCAATCAGGTTTTATATGCTGGTAGTATTAGTAGGTTCGTTGGTAATTACACTTCTTACCGATTTTGCCTTTACAAACTTTCTACTCAAACCCTTTTATTTAATCATTGATAAAAAAATCAATAAAGTTGACGACCCAACTCATTTTAACTATCAAAACATACATACAACAACAGATGATTTTAAAATTTTAGATAATAGCATTAATTCTTTGATGCGAAAAATCAATAATCTCTTTGCTCTGGAAAAGCAATTTATCGCAAATGTTTCTCATGAGTTGCTTACTCCTATTTCAATATTGAGTACACGCCTTGAAAATATGATGAATACGCCAGGTATTCCGGTAGGGCATGAAAACAAAATCTTCGCTTCTTTAAAAACGCTTAATCGTTTAAAAGTCATTATTAATAGTTTGCTGCTAATTTCAAAAGTTGAGAACAACCAATATTTAAAAACAGAGCAAATAAATATCAAACAGGAACTTGATGATATTTATGAAGACCTGGAAGATAGAATTCTAGATAAAAACTTACATTATCAAATCAACTTAAAAAACGATTTTTATTTAACAGGCAATAAAGCACTCATACACACACTGTTGGTTAACATCTTAAATAATGCTATTAAATACAATTCAGTTGGCGGTACGATAAGTGTTGGTGGTGAAATAAAACATCAGCAATACTATCTTACAATAACAGATACGGGAAAGGGAATGAGTAAAGAACTTGTAGAAGAAGCTTTCGATAGATTTAAAAGAGGTAATACCGAAGAAAACGGTTTTGGATTGGGTTTAGCAATTGTACAAAGCATCGCAAAATTCCATAAAATTGAGATAGAAATACATTCTATTGAGCAGAAAGGAACCAGTGTTACCCTAATATTTTTATAAATACATTACCTTATTTTTATAATCATAAATAATACTTTAAATTGTTCAAAACAGTTGAAGAATCACTAATTTTATTCCAACTACATTACAATAATCAGAATTAATCCCTATTATAATGAATAAATTATTATCAATTTTTGCAATAGTTATCAGTGTTTTAATTGCGTCTTGCCAAAGTGATAGCAAGAAAAATACAACAGTTGATTCCTCTATCATGAGCAATCAGCAAGCACCTTATAAAAGCCCTGATGAATGCTTTATTTATACTAACAACAGAGATACCGCAACACTTTTGATGTATGGTTCTGCCGACAAAATTTTAGGAGAATTGAGATACAATTTCTATGAAAAAGATAAAAATAGTGGTGTTATTTATGGGTTTTTAAAAGGAGATACAATTACTGTTGATTATAAATTTCAATCTGAAGGTGTTTATTCTCACCGTGAAATTGTTTGGGTAAGACAAGGAGATAAGCTTTTGGAAGGTAATGGGGAAGTTTATCAGGATAACGGAAATGTTAAATTCAAAAACAAAAGAAAATTGACATTTGGAAATGGCGTTGTTTTTACAAAGATAAAATGTAAGTAAAACAAGGCTCGATAGGCTTTATGCAACAAAAATTCTTAAAATATAAATGAATTCGGTTCTGAGTTTCTGCGATTCTGTGGCAACAAAACCTCAGTGGAATTATAACTTAAGAGTAGCGAAAGAAATATTTGTCACGTCGTAATTCTATTTTAAAATAGGTAGTGGCTCAATTCATTTAATTGCTTCTTGAGCAATATGAGTCCATTCTTTGTTCAGCCTGAACACATAATCAGAATATTTTTTGATTTCGTCTGGCTTTAACTTTTCCGACCAAATGGTTGCACCTTTTACCCAGTGCAAATATTTTGCGCTTAAAGATTTTAATGCAGCGGTATCCTTAGTTTTTAATACTTCAAGATATTTGTTTTTTAAATCAATGTATTCTGATAAACCTTGATTTACTTCATCGCTCGAAAAACTTGGCGCATCTGTAAGTGGTATAATTTTGATTATTGGGTTAAGCAATTTGGCAGAAGTATCATTTTCTGAGAATTGTGATTTTGAAACCTTTGCCTTCGAATTTGTTTCCCTATTGCAATTAAATAATGTTGTAGCACAGAATCCTATCGCAGCAATAGATATCATTATACTTTTCATAACACATTTGATAAGTTTATAACATATATTTAAAACTGTACCAAAAGAAAAATTAGCGCAAATAGCAATTATTCAGCATAGGAAGGTTATAAATGAGCAAAGATTTTCCCAAATTGGGGTTATTGTAAATCCCCAAAAATTAACTTTTTATAAGTTTTCAAATCGTTCCCAAAAACCATCTACAGGTAGTTTGGCAAAGATATTTACAGGTTCTTTTTTAACTGGATGTAAAAACTGTAATCTTCGGGCGTGCAAGCAAATGCTTCCCTTTCTACTTCCTCTTGGGTAACCGTATTTGTTATCACCTACAATCGGGCAGCCCATAGAAGATAATTGCACTCGGATTTGATGCGAACGCCCTGTAAGTGGATTTACTTCTATTAAGTAATATTCGCCAACTTGTGCAACTAAACGGTAACTTAACTCTGCCCTTTGACTACCGGCAACTTCTGTTTTATAATAAGTTACAACGTTTTTTTGAGGATTTTTTACCAACCAATGCACCAATGTATCGGCTTCTACTGCAGGCCTATTTTTTACAACCGCCCAATATGTTTTCTTAACCTCACGATTTTTAAAAACCGCATTCATGCGTTCTAATGCTTTGCTGGTTTTAGCGAAAAGTATAACTCCGCTAACTGGTCTATCTAACCGATGCACTACACCCAAAAAAGCACCATTTGGCTTATCATATTTTTTTGCAATATACTTTTTTACCTGTTCATCCAGTGGCTCATCACCAGTTTCATCTACCTGCACAATATCACCTGCCCTTTTGTTTATGGCTATCAGATGGTTATCTTCAAATAATATGTCTTTATCAGTAATTGGCAAGGGAATTTTGGGTTATGGTTTATGAGTTATAAATTACAAGTTGTAGGTTACAGATTACGAGATATCATTATAAAAGGTTGTTAATAATATACTATATGCAGAAGTTGATATTTAATTTTTATTTGTGATTTCTGGCGCTTTAACTCGTAACTGGCAACCCGAAACCGACAACCTAATTACTCACAACACTAATACTGTTCCTTATCATTTGGAAAATCATTTGCCTTAACATCCCTGATGTAAGATTGTGCAGCTCCAAGAATTTCGTCGTACAAATTAATATATTGACGTAAAAAGCGGGGTTTAAAACCCTTTGTTAAACCAATCATATCGTTAACAACCAAAACCTGCCCATCGCAATCTGGTCCGGCGCCAATACCAATTGTTGGTATTTGAATACTTTCTGAGACTTCTTTACCCAAAGCAGCAGGTATTTTTTCTAAAACGATTCCAAAGCAACCAGCATTTTGCAATGCTAATGCATCAGATTTTAATTTATTTGCTTCTTCTTCTTCTTTTGCACGAACAGTATAAGTACCAAATTTATAAATAGATTGAGGTGTTAAACCTAAATGTCCCATCACCGGAATGCCTGCAGTGATAATGCGATGCACTGATTCGATAATTTCCTCTCCACCTTCTAACTTTACGCCATGAGCACCAGATTCTTTCATGATTCGAATGGCAGAATTTAGTGCTTCTTTTGAATTTCCCTGATAAGAACCAAACGGTAAATCGACCACTACAAAAGCCCTTTTTACAGCTCTTATTACTGATGAGGCATGGTAAATCATTTGATCTAGCGTGATGGGCAAAGTTGTTTCATGTCCCGCCATAACATTCGAAGCAGAATCACCAACCAGTAAAACGTCTAACCCGGCATCATCCAAAATGGTTGCCATCGAATAATCGTAAGCTGTTAACATAGATATTTTTTCTCCACGCTGCTTCATTTCTTGCAGAATGTGAGTGGTTATCCGTTTAATTTCTTTGTGTACCGACATGGTTTTGGTTTTGATGCTCCAAAAGTATTGTTTTTTATTTAAAAATTAAGCCGAAAGGATATCGCTCAAAAATCTAAGAGAAAAGAAAGATTTAAAATTAAGTAAATGATTACGAATTGATTTAAAGTGCAAATTTCAACGCATCATTTTTAATGTATCGTTATAGATAATGATCTTAGACATTTAAATTCCTTCAATACCAATTTCAAATTTTTCTTTACATTTCCAATCATAAATCCTATCTTCGTACCCCGAAATGGAAGGGATTTATTCATCTTTTTTTGCAGTCAGCAAAAACGGCATTATTGCCGAAAACCATCCATTTTTCAACTCTTTTTTAAATCAAAATCCATATTGTAATTACCATGACTAACTACACCAAGTTACCTGCGATTTTATTACTGGCCGACGGCACAGTTTTTTACGGTAAAGCTGCCGGAAAAATTGGCACCACAACCGGCGAAATTTGTTTTAATACGGGGATGACAGGTTACCAGGAAATTTTTACAGACCCAAGTTATTTCGGACAAATAATGGTTACCACCAATTCTCACATCGGTAATTATGGTATTAAAAACGACGAAATAGAATCTGATTCGATAAAAATTGCTGGTTTGGTTTGCAAAAACTATAATATTGTTTATAGCCGTAAACAAGCTTCAGAATCTATCCAGGATTACTTTCAAAATGATAATCTGGTAGCCATTTCTGATATTGACACACGAGCTTTGGTTCGCCATATCAGAGATAAAGGCGCAATGAATGCTATTATTTCATCAGAAATTACCGATTTAGAAGAGTTAAAGCAAAAACTAGCAGAAGTTCCATCAATGGAAGGTTTGGAACTTTCATCTAAAGTTAGTACAACAGAACCTTATTTTTATGGTAACCCTGATGCTAGTTTGAAAGTTGCTGCACTAGATTTAGGCATCAAGAAAAACATTTTACGCAGTTTCGAAAATCGTGATATTTACGTACAAGTTTTCCCGGCAAAAACAAAATTTGCAGAGATGGAAAAATTTAACCCGGATGGTTACTTTATCTCAAACGGTCCTGGCGACCCATCTGTAATGCCTTATGCGGTTGAAACCATAAAAGAAATTTTAGCTAAAGATAAACCGCTGTTTGGCATTTGTTTAGGTCACCAACTGTTAGCAGAAGCCAATGATATTGGAACCATGAAAATGTTTAACGGTCACCGAGGATTAAACCATCCTGTTAAAAACATCATCAAAAACCATTGTGAAGTTACTTCTCAAAATCACGGTTTTGGTGTAATTCCTGATGAGGTTAGAAGTTCTGATAAAGTAGAAATCACACATGTAAATTTAAATGATAAATCTATTGAAGGGATTCGTGTAAAAGGCAAAAAGGCATTTTCGGTACAGTATCACCCAGAATCTTCTCCTGGTCCGCATGATTCTCGTTACTTATTCGATGATTTTGTTGATGTTATGAAAGGCGAATTGGTTTGGTAGATTTTTGGCTTACAAGTTTTGAGCTCGGAGATTAAAAATTAAACTTATTCATTACACCAAATAAAATTAAAAATGCGAATCTAAACGATTCGCATTTTTAATTATGTAGCATTTCGTAATCTAAAACTTGCTCTTTCTAATTATTTTTCGGTTTTTAAAAAAATTTATATTCATTTCATTTAAAGCTTCTTACATTCGTATCATGGAAACAAAAAAAGCCATTATTAGCGTCAAAAATTTGGTAAAAAAGTACGATGATTTTGTAGCAGTACAAGATTTAAGTTTTGATGTTTATGAAAATGAGATCTTTGGCTTACTTGGCCCAAATGGTGCAGGTAAAACAACAACTTTAGAAATCATTGAAACCCTTAGAGCAAAAACCTCAGGTGAGATTATTGTGGATGGTTTTTCGGTTGATAAGCATGCTCATGAAATTAAGCAGATCATCGGTGTTCAGTTGCAAGCAGCCGGCTACTATCCGAATTTAAATCTAATAGAACTTATTGAACTTTTTGCAGGATTGTATGGCGCTAATATAAAGCCAATGGAAATGCTCGAAAAAGTTAATCTTCAAGATAAAGCTAAGGCGAAATACAAAGCACTTTCCGGCGGACAAAAACAACGTTTCTCAATAGCAACAACATTAATTAATCAACCCAAAATTATATTTCTTGATGAACCAACTACCGGTTTAGACCCACAAGCAAGACGCAATTTATGGGATTTAATTACTGAAATTAGGAGTAATGGTACAACGGTAGTTATTACAACGCATTATATGGATGAAGCTGAGCAGCTTTGCGATAGAGTTGCTTTTGTAGAACGCGGACAAATTATCGCTTTAGATACTCCTGATAACCTAATAGATAAATTGGTTAGCTCTGGTTTCGAGCGTAAAAAAGAAGTTAAAAAGGCCAATTTGGAAGATGTTTTTATAAACCTTACAGGCAAAGAGTGGCGAGAGTAGAATCCCTTAATTCTAAGGAGGGAATTAAAAATTTAGTAGCAATAACGAGTAGATATTTAAGTTTTAGATAGCCGATAAATTAAACAAGATTCATATAAGATGAACGATAATAATATAAACGCTCAAGCAGATCGTGAGGAATTAAATAGTGGAATGAAAACAGAAACTACAAACAGAGGTGGAGCTTACAGCAATACAAAGGCAACATTAGCACTTGCCAAAGCCAGCTTTCGTTCTATCATAAGAAGTCCTTCTGCTGTTGTTTTCACACTAGCATTTCCACTTATATTTATTTTAGTTTTCGGATTTTTAGGTGGCGGTGGCACGCACATAGATGTAGGGATCTCACCAGGACCAGACCTCAAAAATCCGGTTGTTGGTATGCTTGAGAAAACCGGGATGATAAGACTGGTTAAAGATAAATCGAAAGAGGATTTCGCCAAACTTCTTGAAAAAGGGAATGTAGATGCAATGATCGATGTACACAGAAAAGTTAATTCGGTTGCTTATTCTGTTAACGTGGTTTACACATCTGCCTCTATGGATAAAGGAAATATCCTAAAATCTGTTTTAAACAATCTTTTTTATGATAAAAATCTGAAACCATCAATTGCTGAAATTAAAGAAAGTACAGTTCATGGTCGCGAATATAAAACCATAGATTTTATATTACCTGGTCAGTTAGGGTTTTCTCTATTAAGCACAGGTGTGTTTGGAACTGCATTTGTGTTTTTAAGTTTACGCCAAACTTTGGTTATAAAACGCTTTTTTGCTACACCGGTAAAACGATCGAGCATTGTAATTGGAGAAGGAATCGCCCGAATTGGATTCGCATTAATTGGTGCACTGTTTATTATAGTTTTAGGTAACCTGTTTTTTGGTTTTACGCTAGTTCATGGAGCGATAACAGTCGTCAATATGCTTGTTTTAGCTACTTTAGGTGTAATCGTATTTATGGGTTTTGGCTTTATTATTTCAGGTATTGCGAAAAACGAAAGTATGGTACCACCAATATCAAATATTGTAACACTACCTCAGTTTTTGCTATCAGGCACATTTTTTTCGATAGAAGCATTTCCCAAATGGTTGCAACCCATCAGCAGGGCTTTACCCCTAACTTACCTAAACGATGCAATGCGTAAAGTAGCTTTTGAAGGGGTTGGATTGTGGGATGTAAAATTCCAAATTATGATATTATTTATCTGGGGCATTGGAATTTATGCTGTTGCAGTAAAGGTGTTTAAATGGGAATAACTTAAAAAAACGATTAAAATAATTGAAGCTAAACTTTTAGAACTATAAACTTGAGTTCGATTATTAATGTTCCTTCGCATTAATAAGTAAGCTGCCTTTTTTTAGTTAACGTCACCCTGAATTCATTTCAGGGTCTTTGTTGCGGGAAAGATGCTGAAATAAATTCAGCAAGATGTGTACTACTAGCAATAACGTTGATAAACAGCTTATTAAGTTTAAGAAAAAAACTCAGGTTATAAGGCAGCCTTTACTAAAAATGGCAATATTTCTTTCTGAAAACTCACAAAGTTTTTACGAACATCAGAATCGCTTACCGATGTAAATGCGAACGAAAACACGATACTTTTACTCGCCTTCAATAAAAATGCTAGTCCTTCTCTCCTCGCGGGATTATTTTTAAAATTGTCCAATTGTAAATAGGCAGCTAATAATAAAGCCTCTAACTGATCAGAAAGGTGCTTCAGAAACTCTTGCGAATTTGCATTTTCCCGCACAAAATCCCAACCAATAAATTCGTTGCAAGCCGTAAAAGAAAGTCGGCTGGTTTTCATAACCAAAGCTTTCAAATGTTCTTCTTCTGAAGCATAGCTTAATTTATTATGCAATATCTCGTGTAAATTCTGGTCTAGATAATCCATTAAAATACTATCTAAAACCTGTTCTTTACTTTCGAAGTACTTATAAATTGTAGCTTTTGCGATACGAGCCTTTTTAGCAATTTCGTTTACACTTGTTTTGTGATATCCGTACTTTCTAAAAAGTTCTTTCGCTGCTTTTTTTACAGTCTCTTTAATTTTTTCGGCTTCCATTAATTAGTTACTTTTATAAGGTTGTTGCCTTGTAAAGAGATGGTGTAACTCTTAAGACTTTTTTCGGCAGGCGCTTTTTGCGGACTACCATCAAATAGAGAAAATTTAGCACCTGAACAGGGATCAGTTGCCGTAAGTCCGCTATCATCGGGAACAATTTTGCACAATTTTTCGGGGTTTACCGTACTGCATCTATCAAAAGCTACATATCCACCCAATGGAGTTTTAACAATTATTAAACCAGCAACACCATTGTTAGGCACTAAAAGCACATTGTTTACTGCTTTTATGCTGAACTCGGTTACTGTTACGCCATAATTAACTGCCACTTCAGGAATATAGTTTTCTTCCTTTCCGCAACCAGAAATTATAACGAATAAAAATAATATGCTAAAAATCCGTTTCATTACTATATCAAGGCAGATTTATATTGCTTTAAAAAACGCACATCGTTTTCAGAAAACAGGCGCAAATCTTTAATTACATATTTTAAGTTTGCAATACGCTCAATACCCATTCCGAAAGCAAAACCACTATATTTTTTCGAGTCTATACCACAATTTTCTAGTACGTTTGGATCTACCATTCCACATCCTAAAATTTCTACCCAACCGCTGTATTTACAAAGCTGGCAACCAGCACCGTTACAAATGGTACAAGAAATATCCATTTCTGCAGATGGCTCAGTAAACGGAAAATAAGAAGGGCGGAAACGAACCTTTGTGCCTTCGCCGTAAAGCTCTTGCACAAAGTAAAACAAGGTTTGCTTTAAATCTGCAAATGAAACGTTTTCATCTACATATAAGCCTTCTATTTGATGGAAAAAGCAATGTGCTCTTGCCGAAATTGCTTCGTTACGATACACACGACCGGGCATAATGGCTCTGAAAGGCGGTTGACCTTGCTCCATCATGCGCACCTGAACAGATGATGTATGTGTTCGCAAGGCGATGTCTCCCTTTTCGCCACCCTTTTTTATAAAGAAAGTATCTTGCATATCTCTAGCAGGATGCTCTTCTGGGAAGTTTAAAGCAGAGAAATTATGCCAGTCATCTTCAATTTCTGGTCCTTCTGCTACGGTAAAACCAAGCTTAGCAAAAATCTCAACAATTTCGCGACGAACCAAAGCCAAAGGGTGACGTGAGCCAATTTCAAAACCTTCACCCGGCAGAGTTAAATCTTGCTGATTATCAACACTTTCAGATTGATTTGCCTCTGCAGCTTCTTTTAAAGTTTGATATTTTGATTCGGCAAGTTGCTTAAACTCGTTTAAAACTTTACCCAACGATTTTTTTTCTTCGATTGATACCGACTTAAAATCTTCAAAAATTTCTTTAATTACGCCTTTGCTGCCTAAATATTTTATACGAAACTGTTCTAATTCATCTGCTTTTTCAGTTACAAAAGCATTTATTTTTTCAGTGTATTGTGTAATCTTATCTTGTAACATGGCATCAAATATACAGCAAATTTTCGTAAAACTTTATAGGGCGTCGGTTCAAAACATCTGTTTACTGTATCGTTACAAAAGAAAATGAACCCAAAACAAAAAAAGCTGCAATAATTGCAGCTTTAAAAATTTCTTAGCGTTTTTAGGAATTAAATTACGCCCAATTCTTTACCAACTTTAGTAAATGCAGCTATTGCTTTATCTAAATGATGTTGCTCATGTGCAGCTGATAATTGTACCCGAATCCGAGCTTTGCCTTGAGGAACAACTGGATAGAAAAAACCAATTACATAAATTCCTTCTTCAAGCATTTTGGCAGCAAAAGTTTGTGCAATTTTTGCATCGTAAAGCATAACTGGTACAATAGGATGAAAACCAGGTTTAATATCAAAACCTGCATCAGTCATTTTTTCGCGGAAATATTTCGTGTTGCTTTCCAATTTATCACGTAATGATGTAGTTTCACTCAACATATCTAAGACCGCAATAGACGCACCAGCAATTGCCGGAGCAAGAGTATTGGAGAATAAATACGGGCGAGAACGCTGACGTAACATATCAATAATTTCTTTTTTGCCCGATGTAAAACCACCAGATGCTCCACCTAATGCTTTGCCTAAAGTACCGGTGATGATGTCAACGCGATCCATCACATTAAAATGTTCATGCGTTCCACGACCTGTTTTGCCAATAAAACCAGAACAGTGCGATTCATCAATCATAATTAATGCTTCATATTTATCTGCTAAATCAGCAATTTTATCTAAAGGTGCAACCGAACCATCCATAGAAAAAGCACCATCGGTTACAATAATTCTATGTCTGCAACCAGCAGCGGCAATTAACTGCTTTTCTAAATCTTCCATGTCAGCATTTTTATAACGAAAACGCTGTGCTTTACATAAACGAACACCATCAATAATTGACGCATGGTTCAATTCATCAGATATTATTGCATCCTCTGCATTAAACAATGGTTCAAAAACACCACCATTTGCATCAAAAGCCGCAGCATATAAAATCGTATCTTCTGTACCTAAAAACTTAGAAATTTTTGCTTCCAATTCTTTATGAACATCTTGCGTACCACAGATAAAACGAACAGACGACATGCCGTATCCATGCTCGTCTATGGCATTTTTTGCAGCCTCAATTACCTTTGGGTGAGATGAAAGACCTAAATAATTATTAGCACAAAAATTAACCACTTCTGCACCGCCTTTAACTTTTATATCTGCACCTTGTGGGGTAACTATAATACGTTCGCGTTTAAATAATCCTGCTTTTTCGATTTCTTCAAGTTCTTTTTGAAGAACAGGCTGTAATGTTTTATACATGGCTTTTTACCTATTGATTGATACTCCAAAGTTATAAAAAAGCCCGAATTTATAGAATCATTTCAACTCAGATCTTTAAAACATGTAACTTAAAATTAATATTATTGCAAAAAAAACATCGAATTATTACGGATTAACAAACTTTAACACCTAGCTATATGTATTGTGTAAAAACTTATTCGATATTTATAGCTTAACTGATTTATACCTATGACAAAAATCTGCGCACTCCTATTCTTTTGCTGTATTGCAAATGTTGCTTTTTCGCAACAATTTTCAGTTTCAGGCACTATAAAAGATACTAGCGGGCAACCTGTTCCTTTTGCATCAGTTTACTTAAAAAATACAACACTTGGTACCTCAGCTAATATTGACGGGAAATATGAGATTAAGCTAAATTCTGGTCAGCAGACCTTAAATTTTAGAGCCGTTGGATATAAGCAGCAAGATAATATTGTTAACGTTATAGCGCCAATAACACTAAATATTACCTTAACATCAGAAAGCTATACGCTTGATAACGTAACAATTAAGGCTAATGCAGAAGACCCAGCTTATGCAATTATTCGCAAAGCGATTAAGTTGCGGAAAACCCATTTGGAAGAAGTAAAATCTTTTACGTGTGATGTATATATAAAAGGCGTACAGCGCCTGGTAACTGCACCAAAAAAGTTTATGGGGCAGGATATTAGAAAAGTGATGGAGCTGGATACCAACAGACAAGGCATTATTTATTTATCCGAATCACAAAGCAAATTTAGCTTCAGAAGACCAAATGATGTACATGAGGAAATGATATCGTCAAAAGTAGCAGGCCGAAATAATGCGTTTAGTTTTAATAAAGCTTCTGATTTAATCATAAACTTTTACGACAACTATTTACTAGAAAATACTTTAAGTGCCCGTGGTTTTATTTCTCCAATTGCAGATAATGCACTATTTTATTATAAGTACAAATATTTAGGAGAAACAAAAGAAAATGGAGAAACGGTAAATAAAATAGAAGTCATTCCACGTAGACCAAATGACCCTGTTTTTAGAGGGATAATTTATATTTTGGATGACAGCTGGAGAATTTACAATACCGATTTATTCCTGACCAAAAGCTCAGGAATAAACTTTATTGACACTTTATCTATAAACCAAGGTTTTACAAAAGTTAAAAACGTTTATATGCCTACAAACATCAATTTTCAATTTAATGGAAATGTTTTGGGGTTTAAGTTTGCTGGATACTATGTTGGTGTATATAGTAATTATGATATTTCGCCAATCTTTCCGAAAAACTTCTTTAATGGTGAAATTTTAAAAATTACTAAACTGGTTAATAAAAAAGATTCGATTTACTGGAACAACAATCGCCCGATTCCATTAACAGCCGATGAAAAAATTAACTACGTAGTTAAAGATAGCATTGCGAAACGAAAGGAATCAAAAACCTACCTCGATTCACTAGAAAAAGAGAATAACAAATTCGGAATTGGTAAGCTATTATTAAGGGGATACAGTAAAAACGATAGATATGATAGTGTTTACATTTCATTCGACCCTGTTTTAAGGGCTTTAATGTACAACACTGTTGAAGGTTTTGCAATTAAATATGGTGTAACCTATCGTAAAGTATTTGGCGATAGGCGATTTTATAGCATCAGACCAGAATTGAGGTACGGATTTGCCAATCAAAAATTAACAGGAAGTTTAATGGGAACATATTTTTACGACCCATTAAAAAGAGCAAGCGTTGGTGTATCGTTTGGAAACGGGATTTTCGACTTGAACAATTTAGCTTCAATGACACTGTTAGGAAACACCATTAACTCATTACTTTACGAGAAAAACTTTATTAAATTTTATGAAAAGAGTTTTGTAAATATTAATACAACCAGAGAGTTAGCTACAGGCTTACAGGGTTCGATAAGTGTAGATTATGCAAGAAACCATACATTAACCAATAATTCTAATTTTAAGTTTTTTGATAATAAGGATAGAGAATTTACCTCAAACAATCCATTTACGCCAACAACTGAGACACCACTTTTCCCAACATATACTTCTGTTAGTGCATCGGCAAGTTTAACTTACACCATTGGTCAGAAATACATTACACGCCCTGATGGTAAATTTTACACTGAATCTCGTTTTCCAAGAATTACGGTGCTGTATAAAAAAGGCTTTAATGGGCTTTTAAATAGTGATGTCGACTATGATTTTGTGAAAGCAGAAGTTTATCAGGATAGAATTGGTTTAGGTTTATGGGGCTATACATCATTTTTAGTTGGTGCAGGAAAGTTCTTAAATAACAGTAAGATTTATTACCCTGAATACAAACATTTTGCCGGTAATATTTCTACCATCTTCCCTCCTAATTTAAGAAAGTTTCAATACTTAGAATTTTATCAGTTCAGTACCAATCAACAATATTTTGAGGCACATTTAGAGCACAATTTTGCAGGTTTCTTTTTAAACAAAGTTCCATTATTAAGAAAAGCAAAACTTGAAGAATTTATTGGAGGAGGCTATTTATCATCACCAGAAAAAAGAAATTATAAAGAGTTTTACTTTGGTTTGCAACGCTTAGTTTTAAGGGTTAGCTATGGTTTTGCTTATGATGCTGCTAAAAAAATTAACCAAGGATTTAGAATTAGTTACACGTTTTAGGGAGAGGCTGAGATCGAGATTGAGGTTAAGGTTGAGGTTGAGACCGAGATTGAGGTTGAGGTTGAGACCGAGATTGAGGCTAAGGGTAAGACCGAGATTGAGAGAGATTTTAATTTATAAACCTGAATTGAATTATTAATTTTCCTTTACAATAATTAATAAGCTGCTTATTTTTTTTTAGCGTCACCCTGAATTTATTTGAGGGTCTTATTTGCAGGAAAGATCCTGAAATAAATTCAGCAATACGTGTGTTACAAGCAACTGCGATAACGCAAAATATTAAGTTTAAGAATCGAACTCGGTTTAGAAAGTAAATGGGCTAGATTATACTTTTTACCCTAATCAATCTCATCCTTGGCCTCAACTACTCTCAGCCTCAACGTTAACCTTAGCCTCAGCCTTAACCTCAACCTTAACCTCGATCTCATTTTCCATCTCACATAATTTCCTTATCTTTGCCCCGCTTTAAACGCCGTTTGCAACGGTATCAACAGCGTTATGAAAAAATATCAAACCATACTTTACTATTGCTATAGTTACATAGCAAATGCGGAACAATTTGCCGCAGACCATTTAAAATTTTGTAAATCTTTGGGTTTAGTCGGGCGGATTATTGTTGCCGATGAAGGTTTAAACGGAACAGTTTCGGGTACAGCTGAAGCTTGCGAAACGTATATGAAAACCATTCATGCAGATGAAAGATTTGCGAAAACGGAATTTAAAATTGATGAGGTTGAAGAACCATCTTTTCTTAAAATGCACTGTCGTTATAAATCAGAAATTGTTCATTCTGGTTTAAGAGATACATCAATCATCAACCCTAACAAACAAACCGGTAAACATTTAGAGCCTGTCGATTTTATGAAAATGAAAGACGATGATGATGTTATCGTTTTGGATGTACGCTCTAACTACGAACACAATTTGGGTAAGTTTAAAAATGCGGTTACACTTGATATAGAAAACTTCAGAGATTTCCCAGAACAAATAAATCAACTCGCTAAATACAAAGACAAGAAAATTTTAACGTATTGTACGGGTGGCATTAAATGCGAAAAAGCATCGGCTTTATTGTTGCACCACGGTTTTAATGATGTTTATCAATTACATGGCGGCATTATAAAATATGGTAAGGAAGCTGGTGGGAAGGATTTTGATGGAAAATGTTATGTTTTTGATAACAGAATTGCAGTTGATGTTAATGAGGTAAATCCAACAGTAGTATCTGTTTGCTACAATTGCGGAACCACAACGCCAAAAATGATAAATTGTGCCAACCCGGAATGCAATGAACACATAACGCAATGCGATGATTGTGGCGAGAAACTGCAAGGATGTTGTTCTGTGCAATGCACAACCAACCCAAGAAAACGCCCTTACGATGGAACCGGATATTATGTAAAAGTACCGCAGCCGGTAAGCAAAAAAACTGAGCTGGCTGAGTAGAGTAGCTTTTACCATACTTTAAATTTCCACCATAATTTTTTTTAAAACAAAAAAATCGAATTGAATCATATTGTTGCTTTTTGTCTGATTTTGCTTGCAGTTTTCTTTGCGTTCATCAAGAAATAAAACAAATAATATCTCCCTTTATTTTTATTACTTTGTAAAATAAAGGCTTACTGAAATTTACATGCAATCATCCCTAAACTGCATTTTTCTATTTTTAATTTGCATTTCTTTAAATACACGAGCCGCTGATATTAAAAGTATTGGTGTTCCGTATATAGAAAATTATTCTAAATCGGTTTATGCATCTGGTAACCAAAATTGGAGCGTTGCCAAAGATAAAAACGGTGTAATGTATTTCGGTAATACCGAAGGCCTACTTACCTTCGATGGGAGATATTGGCAAAAATATAAAATGCCGAACAATCAAATTGTACGCTCTGTAGCCGCCGATGTTAACGGAAAAATTTATACAGGTTGTTTCGGCGATTTCGGATACTGGTCGTTTAAAAAAAATAAATTTCAATACACATCTTTAACTCATTTAATTCCAAAGTCTGACCCATTAAAAGATGAGATTTGGAAAATTCATATCTATGGCAACAAAATAATTTTCCAGTCATTCAGCACCATCTATATTTATGTAAATGGTAAAATTTCCGTACTCAAAAATGCCACTAATTTCCTTTTCTCATACAAAATTGGCAATCGGTTTATTGTAGAAAATAAGGGGCTTTACGAGCTTAAAGGCAACAATCTGGTTTTTATTCCGGGTAGCGATGTGGTGTGTAGAACAGGCGTTTTATCCATACTACCCTTTAAAGGAAATACATTAATTATCGGCACAGGTAAAGATGGCTTATTCTTATTCGATGGTAAGGCCTTTACACCTTTTAATACACCCGCCAACTCTTTTCTATCTACGTTTCAATTAAATAACGGCGCCAAAATTTTAGATAAATATTATGCTTATGGCACAATCTTAAATGGAATTATTGTTATCGATGAAAATGGAAACATCATTCAGCGTGTTAATAAATCAAGCGGATTACAAAATAATACCGTTCTAAGCTTATATAGTGATGATGAGCAAAATCTTTGGGCCGGTTTAGATAATGGAATTGATAGAATTGAGTTAAACTCTCCACTGTATTTTTATCTTGATAAAACCGGCGTTTTTGGCACTGTATATTCAAGCGTTATTTTCAAAGGAAAAATATATCTCGGTACTAATCAGGGCTTATTTTACAGCGAATGGAAAAATAATAATCAATTTTCTACTTTAAATTTTAGGCTAATTCCAAATTCGCAAGGTCAGGTTTGGGAATTAAATATTATTGACGACCAACTCCTTTGCGGTCATAATAACGGAACCTTTAATGTTATTGGTGATAAAATAGAAAAAATTACAACTTACAGTGGCGGCTGGACGATTAAGAAACTTAATAGCAATCCAAATTTTTTAATCCAAGGCACGTACACAGGTTTACTTCTTTTTAATAAAAACGCTCAGGGCAAATGGCAATTTTACAAAAAAATCGCAAATTTTAATGTGCCTGCAAGATATGTAGAACAAGATAACAAGGGTGAGATTTGGGTTAGTCATGCTTACAAAGGTTTGTACAAATTAAAATTAAGTAGCGATTATAGCACCGTAATTTCTAACAAATACTATGACGAAAAAAGCGGTTTGCCTAGCAATTACAACTTAAATCTATTTAACCTTGAAGAAAGAATTGTTTTTGCCAGTAACGCTGGTTTTTTCACTTATGATAATCTGAGCGATAGATTCTCAAAATATAATGTACTTAATAACGCCCTAGGATCATTTGCCTCATCAAACAAAATTATTGATGCAGGCGCTAAAAAGTATTGGTTTATCAATCATGGTAAAACGGCTTTAGCAAACTTTAGCCAGGCTGGTAAAATTTCAATTGATTCTAATCGTTTCAGTATTCTTGATGGCAAGATGGTTCAGTATTATGAAAACATTAGCCGCATAAGCAATTCCATTTATTTAATTAGCGTAGATGATGGCTTTGTGTTTTACAATGCAGGTCAAAACATGACTAGCCAAATAAGCAAAGTTCATCAGAATGTTCTGATTCGCCGTATTGAAGACATTACCGATAAATACTCCATCATTAGTGAAAATGGGGATAGCGGTACAGAAATCGATATAAAAAATGATAGAAATAACATTCGAATTTCTTTCTCAATGCCCTATTATCGTGAAGCTAAAATTAAATTTCAATATTACTTAGAAGGCTATTCTAACGATTGGTCTGATTGGAGTTATGCAACACAAAAAGACTTTACAAACTTAAGCAGCGGCAAATATATATTTAAAGTTAGGGCTAAAATAGATGATGCTTCGGTAAGTGAAATCACCACGTTTGAATTTAGAATTCTTCGCCCATGGTATTTAAGCAACTTGGCTATATTATTTTATGCGTTATTGTTTATTGTTGCGCTAATTGCCGGAAAGAAAATCTATGAAAGAAAGTTAAAACTCGATAGCTTAAAGATTAGCAATCGGTTAAAAGCCGAACAGGATGAAATTCTGAAACAGGAATCAGAAGCAAATGAGAAACAGATAAATAAATTACAAACCGAAAAACTGCAAGCAGAGCTAGCATCTAAAAACAGAGAACTTGCCAATTCTGCTATGACACTGGTTTATAAAAATGAACTGCTTCAAAAATTGAGCGAAGAAATCCTGAAGCTTAAAGATGAGAATGGGAAAAAACTTGCCGACGACCAGTTGCGCAAAATTCAGAAAGTTATTAATGATGGAATGAATGATGAACGAGATTGGCATTTATTTGAAAACAGCTTTAATGAGGCGCATGAAAGTTTCTTCAAAAAACTTAAAATTGGCCATCCGGATTTGGTTCCAAACGACTTAAAACTTTGTGCATATTTAAGGATGAATATGAGTAGTAAGGAGATGTCATCCTTGCTAAATATTACACTAAGAGGGGTTGAAATTAGAAGGTACAGATTGCGTAAAAAGCTTAACGTTCCGCATGATAAAAACCTTACAGAATTCTTGATGGAGCTGTAAAATCACGCTTAATTTAAGGGTAATACAAATTGAGTAGTCTTGCTTAAATTTCTTAAATCATAGGTGACGGGTATATTCAGCAAATAGCCACTACATCATTACCTCTCATAGCCTGAATAAAGTACTTTCAAATCACTTGGTGTACTTTTTACACTTGTGTATCCGTAATTAATCAGTTACAATAACTAAAACTGCGTTTTCAGCCTATTTGGGCATTTGGTATAGCATAGTGAGATAGTACACATTTCCATTTGATGTATTAATGTAGAAGTCGATTTCCTTGCAGAGGCAGAAAAACAACCTCACATTTATCCTAACAATTAACTAAATATTTAATAAGCATGAAAAGAATTTTTACAAGAATTTCTGTTCTGGTCGGAATTTGTTTACTTACAATTAACGTAGCATTTGCACAAAACATTACTGTAAAAGGTAGGGTTATGGATAGCGGAGATAAATCCACCATCCCGAGTGTAAGTGTGTTGGTTAAAGGTACACAAATAGGTACACAAACAGATCCTTCAGGAGCGTATAGCATAAGCGCACCAGCAAACGCAACATTAGTTTTCCAGTATTTGGGTTATACTACACAAGAGTTACCTGTTAATAACAGAACAACCATCAATGTCGAGCTGGCATCATCTTCTCAGCAACTAGAGCAAGTTGTTGTTGTTGGTTACGGTACACAAAGAAAAATTGATGTTACCGGTTCTGTTGCAACGGTAAAAGGCGAAGAAATTTCTAAACAAGCCTCAGTTAACCCGATTAGTGCTTTACAAGGTAAAGTTGCCGGTGTTTCCATTACAAATAATGGTGCTCCTGGTTCATCTCCGCAAATTACCATTCGTGGTACTGGTACAATTTATGGTAACACCGGTGTATTATATGTAGTAGATGGTGTATGGTATGATGAGATTAGTTTCTTAAATCCTTCAGATATCGAAAACATCAGTATATTAAAAGATGCTTCTTCACAATCTATTTAC
The DNA here is from genome assembly GCF_003725795.1 of Pedobacter jejuensis. GTDB lineage: Bacteria > Bacteroidota > Bacteroidia > Sphingobacteriales > Sphingobacteriaceae > Pedobacter > Pedobacter jejuensis. The sequence goes on from NZ_RBEE01000042.1 coordinate 88,587, forward strand.
GGTATTCGTGCTGCAAATGGTGTTGTTTTGGTTACCACCAAAAGAGGTAAAACAGGCGAACCGGTAATTAGTTACAACGGTTCTATCGGTTTCAAAGCGGTAACCAATCAAGTTGAAATGGCGAATGCAACAGAATACGCAACCATTATTAATGAGTTATCTGCTTCAAACGGTGCCAGTCCATTATTTGCAAATCCTTCATCTTTTGGTGTTGGTACAAATTGGTATGACCAAGCTTTAAGAAATGCGTTACAAACTAACCATCAATTATCTGTAAATGGTGGTACAGAGAAAACAACTTATAATTTCTCATTAGGTTATACAAATGAAGATGGTATTGTAAAAACACAAAACTACAAACGTTACACAGCTAAATTATCAAACGATTTCCAAGTATTAAAGCCTTTGAAAATTGGTTATACTGTTTCAGGTACGTCAATTAATTCAAATGATATCGATGGCGCTATCTTCCGTCAGTTGTATACAGCCGGACCAGTTGTTCCTGTATATTATGCAGACGGTAGTTATGGTGATGCGAATGATTTCAGTTTAGGTGGAGGAAATAACTTTAACCCTCAAGTTACTTTAGATTTTTACAATCAGCAATCTAAAAACTATCGTATAAATGGTAACGTTTATGCAGAATTAACTTTCTTAAAAAACTTTACATTCAGAACAAGTGCAGGTGGAGATTTCGGACAAAATGAAGTTAGAGGTTATACACCACTTTACGCCGCTACCCAAGGACAAAGAACCACGCAGAGCACTTTAAGAATTAACAGATCAGAAACCAGGAATTGGATTCTTGAAAATACGTTAACTTACAAAAATACATTTGGCGACCACAGTATTACTGTTTTAGCAGGTACAACTGCACAAAGAAGAAAATCTTACTTTGTAAACGCTACTGCATTTGATGTACCAAACACCAGCGATGGCGATTTATACCTTTCATTAGGAACAGCAGCAACTCGTACTGTTGTAGATGGTGGGTCACTATCAACATCTAATTCATACTTCGGTCGTGTAAACTACTCATTCAAGGATAAGTATTTGTTAAATGCAACACTTCGTGGTGATGCTGCTTCACAATTCTATGGTGGTGGCGACCTTTGGGGCTATTTTCCGGCGATTGGTGCAGGTTGGGTAGTTACCAATGAAGATTTTATGAAAGATCAAAAAGTGGTTAATTATTTAAAGCTTAAAGGTTCTTGGGGTAAAGTAGGTAACGCAGGTGTTCCTGTTAACCCAACTACTTTAACCGTTTCACAAGGCGGAGATTTAGTAGCCTTCTTTAATGGTGTAGGTTATACAGGTGCAAACATAAACTCTTTAGTTCCTTCATTTTTAAACTGGGAGCGTACTACAGGTACAGATATCGGTATTGAAGCAAGATTTTTAGATAATCGTTTAAGCATTGAAACTGGTGTTTACAATAAAAAAACAGAACAGGCTATCTTCGAAATTCCGATTTTGAGTTCGATTGGTACTGCTTCAGGCTCACTAATCGGTAACCAGGCAGACTTTCAAAACAGAGGGTTTGAGTTCTTAGCAACTTATGCTGATAAATCTAAAAGCGGTTTTAGCTATTCAATTAGTGGTAATATTGGCATAAATAATAACAAAGTATTATCGGTTGTAACTGGTCAAAACCCAATTTATGCAGGTGGAGCTGGTATTGCAAACGGTGCTTTAGCAACACGTACCATTCAAGGTGGTGCAATTGGAGAGTTTTTCGGTTATAAAGTAGCAGGAATCTTCCAAACCGCCGCAGAAATTACAGGTTCAGCACAACCTAGTGCTAAACCAGGAGATTTTAAATATGTGGATCAAAACGGAGATAAAATTATTGATGGTAAAGACCGTGTGGTTTTAGGTAATCCAAACCCTAAATTTAGCTATGGTTTAAATACATCATTTGGCTACAAAAACTTCGATTTATCTGTTGATGTTCAAGGTGTTGCAGGTGTTGATGTTTATAATGCAAACATTGCTTATCGTTTCGGTAACGAAAATTTCAGTAAAGATTTTTACGATAACAGATGGACTGGTCCGAATACATCAAACACATATCCATCTGCTGCAGTTGGTTCAACAATCAATGCGGCTCCTAACTCTTTTTATGTTGAAGATGGTTCTTACATCCGCGTAAGAAATATCCAGTTAGGTTATGCTCTTCCATCTATGCTTATGAGTAAATGGAAAATGCAAAGAGTAAGGGTGTTTGTTGATGCCCAAAATGCAATTAACATTTTCGGCTACAAAGGTTTTACACCTGAGATCGGTGGTACACCAACAAATGCAGGTATTGATGCCAGCGTTTATCCTTTATCAGCTACTTATAGATTAGGTCTTCAAGTTACTTTCTAATAATAAAGCAATGAAAACAAATTATAAAAATTATATACAAAAGATTGGATTACTTGCTTTATGCTCTGGTCTTTTAGTATTACCTGCATGTAAAAAAAGTTTTTTAGATGTAGATCCTCAAGCGCAGCAACCTGCTATCACTTTTTGGAAAACACAAGATGATGCTACAAAAGCCGTAAACTCTATCTATGGGATTTTGCGCAGTAATGATAATACCGGATTTTCTGCTATAGCTATTGAAAGTGTTGGTGGAGATGATGCTGAAAAAGGTAGTGACCCAAATGATGCAAGCTATTACAATAGTTACGATGATTTTTCAGTTTCTTCTACTGAAGGTCAATTACAAGGCTTTTGGAATGGTCAATACAAAAACATTAACCTGTGTAACCAGGTTTTAGATAACATTCCTGCAATTAGTATGGATGCAAATTTAAAAGCTCGTTATCTTGCTGAAGCTAAATTCGTACGTGCTCTTTCATATTTCAGGCTGGTTAGAGCTTATGGAGATGTGCCATTGCGCTTAACTGTTCCTAAAGATGCTTCCGAATTTAATATCCCGAGAACACCTAAAGCACAAGTTTATGCTGCTATTGAAAAGGATTTAGATGAGGCTGCAGCAGTTTTACCACAAAGGTACTCAGCAATTGATTTAGGTAGAGCTACAAAAGGTGCTGCGCTTGCTTTGCATGCAAAAGTTGCAATGTATCAGCAAAAATGGGCAGATGTGCTAACCTTAACAAATACAGTTATGACTATGGGTTACGATCTATTTCCTAATTACGAACAAAGTTTCAGGTTGAATAATGAAAATAATATCGAATCTATTTTTGAAATACAATGTGAAATAAACGCAAGCATAGATGGTTCGGCAACTTCGCAATACAGCCAGATTCAAGGCGTTAGAGGAACTGTTGCAGGTTACGGACTTAACGTACCTACAGCTGCTCTAGCTGCAGCTTATGAAGCAGGAGATACCAGAAGAGATGCAACAATTATTTTTAGAGGTGAAACAACACCTCAGGGTGATGCTATTCCTGTATCGGTACCAAATCCAATGTATAGTCAAAAACCTTATGTTCCTTTCAACTTAATCAACACAAGCTTTAACCAAGGCGCTCAACAAAATGTTAGGTTAATCCGATTTGCCGATGTATTGTTAATGAATGCAGAAGCAGCTAACGAGCAAGGAAACCCAGCGTTAGCACGTACTTCATTAAACCGTGTTCGTGCTCGTGCAAGAGGTGGTGTAGCTGGTGTTTTACCTGATGTTACCACTTCTGATAAAGATGCACTACGCACTGCAATCCAAAAGGAAAGATTTGTAGAGTTGGCTATGGAGTACGATCGTTATTTTGATGTAATACGCCAAGGTCGTGGAACTGCAGTATTTGGTCCTAAGGGATGGAAAGCTGGCAAAAACGAAGTTTGGCCCATACCTTCCAACGAAATTGATAAGAGCGCAGGTATATTAACTCAAAATCCAGGTTATTAATTGATAATTAAACAGAAATGAAAACAAAATATTTTTTATTGATGGCATCTGTTGTAACCTTGGGGTTATCATCTTGCCAGAAAGAATTTGATCCATCTTCTTATGCTCCAGCATTAAATATTGGTGGATTTACTAACTCGAAGCAAATCGCAGCTGCAAACTTAGCGGCGTACTGGGCGTTTGACGGTAGTTTAATTGACAGTGTATCAAACGGCGCAGGTGTAAATACAGGTACAACTTTTGCCACTGGTATTAAAGGTAAGTCGTTACAAGGTGCAACAGATAGTTACTTTTTAAGTGCGCCTTCTGCCAAGGTTTTAAGTTTAAAAAGTTTCACCATTACAGAGTGGGTTAATACGCCATCGCCATCAAACGGAATTATTGGTTTATTTAGCCTTTCTAACAAGTCTCAGTTTTGGGGAAATTTAGAAATCTTCGTAGAAAACGGTAGTACAAATGATAATGCAACGTTAAAAATTGTATTCATCAATAATGGAACTGGCGATAAAACCTATACAGCAAGTAATGTGGTTAATTTCTTCGGTAAATGGAATGCACTTTCTGTTTCGTACGATGAAACCACGTCAACGGTAAAAGTTTATGTAAATGGATCTAGAGTAAGTTCTGGTAAGCTAGATGGTATTACTGGTGGTTTAAATTTTGTTAATTCTGGAAACCTGGTTTTTGGCACAACGCAATTTATGACTACACCTAGCCAAACAACAAGCCATTCTAAAGAACCTTGGGCTAGCTATTTAACAGGTCAGTTAGATGAAGTTAAAATTTTTAATAAAGCATTATCTGACGATGAAGTTGGATACTTAGCCAAGTTAGAAGGTAGAGGTAAATAAGCCTCATAACTTATAAACGGCACAAACAAATAAAGGGTTGCCAATAACGGCAGCCCTTTTTAATTTCCTAGGATGACAAAAATATTCCCATACTATTTAGTGCTATTTCTTTTTGTACTATCATGCAAAAAAGGCGATTCACCTGCTCCGGTAGATCCACCGGTTACACCAACACCCACATCATTTTCATTTTCCGATTTAAAAGTAAACGGAACTTTTACAGGTTTTACCTATTATGGCTTAAATAACATCCCTGTAGTTAAAATCACATTTTCATCTGCCATAAATTTATCTTCCATAAATGGAAACATCACCCTAGCCGATGCCGGGGGAACAACAGTAGCATATACTTCAACCTTAGAGAATAACGATAATACGATTGTAATAACGCCTACTGCGACATTGCAATCCATTACAAAATATACATTGACTGCTGGTACGGGTTTGGTTTCTAAAACCGGCACAAAATTACAAAGTGCAGTAACAGTTAACTTAATAACTGCGGTAGATGATACCGATAAATTCGCCCGCATAAGCGATGATGAACTGTTAACCTTAGTTCAAAAGCAAACATTTAAATATTTTTGGGATTTTGGTCATCCAACAAGTGGTTTAGCTCGCGAAAGAAATACTTCAGGCAATACCGTAACATCTGGCGGTTCGGGCTTTGGCATAATGGCTTTAGTTACCGGTGTTAGTCGCAGTTTTATAAGCCGAGCCGATGGTTTAGCAAGAATGCAAAAGATTGTAGCCTTTTTAAAAACAGCAGAGCGTTTTCATGGTGCTTACCCACACTGGTTAGATGGAAATACTGGTAAAGTGATTCCGTTTAGCACCAAAGATAATGGTGGCGATTTAGTAGAAACATCTTATTTAATGGCTGGTTTAATTACCGCCAGACAATATTTTAACGGCGCTGATGCTTCTGAAGCAAACTTAAGGGCTGATATAAACGCAATTTATAATGGCGTAGAATGGAGTTGGTATCGTAAAGATAATAGCAGTACACTTTACTGGCATTGGAGCCCGAATTACAATTGGGATATGAATTTACCTGTTAAAGGCTGGAACGAATGTTTGGTTACTTATGTTATGGCAGCCGCCTCCCCTACTTACTCCATACCTAAAACAGTTTACGATTCGGGTTGGGCACAAAACGGAGCAATGAAAAATGGAAATACTTACTATGGTGTTCAACTTCCATTAGGGCCAGCCAATGGCGGTCCATTATTTTTCTCTCATTACTCATTTATGGGAATTAACCCTAAAGGCTTATCCGATGCCTATGCCAATTATGAAACGCAAACTAAAGCCCATACGCTTATAAATTACAATTATTGCAAAGCAAATCCATCGGGCTTTTATGGTTATGGTGAAAACTGTTGGGGTTTAACTGCAAGCGATATTAAAAATGGATATACTGCAAGCGCTCCGGGTAATGATGTTGGTGTTATTGCGCCGACAGCTGCGTTATCGTCTTTCCCATACACGCCTACAGAATCCATGCAGGCTTTAAAATATTTTTACTACAAATTGGGGAACAAAACTTGGGGCGACTACGGTTTTTATGATGCTTTTTCTTTGCAAGATCAGTGGTTTGCATCATCAACACTTGCTATAGACCAAGGACCTATAATTGTAATGATAGAAAACTATCGCTCTAACCTAATTTGGAATCTTTTTATGAGTGCGCCTGAAGTTAAAGCAAGCATGCGAAATTTAGGTTTTAGTAGTCCGAATCTTTAAAATCTACACAATCAATGAAATATACATTCCGAATCCTTCTCGTTATTTTAATCACCTCAGGCTTTCAATGCAGCACTGAAGCACAAACATTTGAACAAATTCAATCTGCGCCTGCCATAAAAAAGAATTTATCAGATGATGCATTGCTTGATGTGGTGCAAAAACAAACTTTCCAATATTTTTGGGATGGTGCCGAACCAAATTCTGGTGCCGGCCGCGAACGCTACCATGCCGATAATATTTATCCAGAAAACGACAAAAGTACTGTTGCCACCGGAGCTACGGGCTTTGGATTGATGGCAATATTGAGTGGAATTGACAGAGGTTATGTAACCAAAAAACAAGGTTTGGATCGTCTGAATAAAATCTTAACTTTCCTTGAAAAAGCAGACCGTTTTCATGGTGCATGGCCACATTGGATACATGGCGAAACCGGTAAAGTTAGGCCTTTTGGCAAAAAGGATAATGGAGGCGATTTAGTTGAAACTTCCTTCGTTGCGCAAGCGCTAATTTGCATTAAAGAATATTATAAAAACGGAACCGAAGCAGAAAAATCATTATCCAATAAAGCCGATGAACTTTTTAAAGGAATTGATTTTAGCTGGTATAGAAATGGTGGCAAAAATGTTCTTTACTGGCATTGGTCGCCAGAGTATGCCTGGGAAATGAATTTCCCCGTAAAAGGATATAACGAATGCCTTATTATGTATGTTATGGCAGCATCTTCTCCTACTCATACCATCCCTGCAGAAGTTTACCATGAAGGTTGGGCTAGAAATGGAGAGATTAAAGCCAATTTTAAAGTTTACGGTCACCCATTTACTTTAGATTATCAAGGGCAGAAAAATAGCGTCGGACCATTATTTTGGGCACATTATTCCTATCTAGGTTTAAACCCAAAAGGATTGAAAGATAGATATGCTGATTATTGGGAAAATAATAAAAACCACACTTTAGCCATTCACGATTATTGCGTTGCAAACCCAAAAGACTTCAAAGGTTACGGAACAAATAATTGGGGCTTAACGGCAAGCTATTCGGTAAAAGGTTATGCAGCACACAATCCACAAGAAGATTTTGGTGTGATTTCTCCAACCGCAGCCATTTCTTCAATTCCTTACACACCAAAAGAATCTATAAAAGTGATCAGGCATTTATACGAAGATTTGGGCGACAAAGTTTGGGGTAAATATGGTTTTTATGATGCTTTTTCAGAAACTGACAATTGGTACCCTAAAAGATATTTAGGTATAGACCAGGGTCCAATGGTTGTAATGATTGAAAATTACAGATCTGGCTTGTTATGGAAATTATTTATGCAGAATCAGGATGTGAAAAACGGTTTAAAAAAATTAGGTTTTGAAAGCCCTTCAATCAAATAATTAAATAAGCTTTCAAAAAACAGAAAAAGGCATGAAAAAAACCATACTTACAATTTTCTTGTTCATTTCATTTCTGGCAGTTTTTGCTCAGAAACAAAAAACTTATTGCAATCCCATCAATATCGATTATGGTTATACTCCTTTCGAATCTTTTACCGAATGGGGGAAACACCGTGCGACTGCCGACCCTGTAATCGTAAACTACAAAGGTGATTTTTATCTTTTCAGCACCAACCAATGGGGTTACTGGCACAGCCCAGATATGCTAAACTGGAAATTCGAAGAACGTAAATTTCTTCGCCCGTGGAACAAAACTAAAGATGAACTTTGTGCCCCTGCTGTCGGTATTCTTGGTGACACCATGGTTGTTTTCGGAAGCACGTACACCAAAAATTTCACTTTATGGATGAGTACAAATCCGAAAGCAAACGAATGGAAGCCTTTAGTTGATTCTTTAGAAATTGGAGGTTGGGACCCAGCTTTTTTTACTGATGATGATGGACGATTTTACATGTACAACGGCAGTAGCAACAACTACCCTGTATATGGTGTAGAGTTAGATAGAAAAACTTTTAAGCCCAAAGGTACCAGAATGCCAATGTATATTTTAGAATCATGGCGTTACGGTTGGCAACGTTTCGGCGAAAATATGGATAACACATTTCTCGATCCTTTTATTGAAGGCGCCTGGATGACGAAGCATAACGGAAAATATTACTTTCAGTATGGTGCACCAGGAACAGAATTTAGCGGTTATGCCGATGGTGTTGTAGTAGGTAACAAACCACTTTTTTACGATACTCAATTTACTCCACAATCAGATCCATTAAGCTTTAAAGCTGGAGGATTTTCCAGGGGTGCAGGTCATGGTGCCACATTTGAAGATAACAGCAAAAACTACTGGCATGTTTCTACAAGTATCATTTGCGTAAAAAATACCTGGGAAAGACGAATAGGAATCTGGCCGACAGGTTTTGATAAAGACGATGTAATGTGGACAAACACTGCATTTGGCGACTATCCTTTGTATTTACCAGCTGAACGAAAAGAAGGTGGTCCTGCTGGTCCGGGTTGGATGTTGATTAACTATAAAAAACCGGTCACGGTATCATCCACACTTGGTTCTTTTAACGCAAATAACGCAGTCGATGAAAGTATAAAAACCTATTGGAGCGCTAAAACTTCTAACGGTAACGAATGGATTCAAACTGATTTGGGAAGCTTGGCTACCGTAAACGCAATCCAAATAAATTATGCCGACCAAGACGCAGAATTTTTAGGGAAGCAAACTAATATTTACCATCAGTATAAAATTTTATCCTCAACAGATGGAAAAAAATGGACGACCCTTGTAGATAAGAGCAAAAATAAAACTGATGTTCCGCATGATTACATTGAGTTGGAAAAACCTGTAAAAACAAGGTTCATCAAAATGATTAACATCCACATGCCAACAGGCAAGTTTGCCATTAGCGGTTTACGGGTTTTTGGTAATGGCAACGGAGCAAAACCAGATTCGGTTAAAAATTTAATTGTTTTAAGAACAGAAAAAGATAAACGTAGCGCTTACATTAAATGGCAGCCGGTTGATAACGCCTTTGCTTATAATTTATACTATGGCACAGCTCCTGATAAACTTTACAATTGCATAATGATTCATGATTTAAACGAATATTGGTTTAAAGCTATGGATTTAAAGAAAACATATTACTTCTCTATTGAAGCCATAAATGAGAATGGTATCTCTAAAAAAACTGCTATTAAAACAGTTGAATAATTATTAAAAGAATAAAACACACAAAATATAATGAGAAAAGCGAACATCCTATTTAGTATCATGCTTGTGCTGGCGATTAATGCTTCGGCGCAAACCAAGAAGCCAATTTCCGCTGAAGAAGCAAAAATGAATACCTTCATTAACAATCTAATGTCGAAGATGACAGTTGATGAAAAAATTGGTCAGCTGAATTTACCTAGCTCGGGCGATATCACAACCGGACAAGCAAACAGCAGCGATATTGGCAAAAAAATAAGAAACGGTGAAGTTGGTGGACTTTTTAATATAAAAGGTGTAGAAAAAATAGCCGCAGTACAAAAGGTAGCTATTGAAGAAAGTAGAATGAAAATCCCTTTACTTTTTGGAATGGATGTAATTCATGGTTACAATACTGTTTTTCCTATTCCTTTAGGTATGAGTGCCACATGGGATATGTCTGCAGTAGAAAAATCTGCAAGAATTGCAGCCATTGAAGCAAGCGCAAGCGGCATTAACTGGACATTTTCTCCTATGGTGGATATCTCTCGCGACCCACGTTGGGGACGTATATCTGAAGGAAACGGTGAAGATGCATTTTTGGGTTCTGCAATTGCAAGAGCAATGGTAAAAGGCTATCAAGGCGATCTAAAATCAAATAATCAGATTTTAGCTTGTGTAAAACATTACGCTTTATACGGAGCTGCAGAAGGCGGTCGTGATTATAATACGACAGATATGAGCAAAGTGAGGATGTACAATGAGTACTTACCACCTTACAAAGCAGCTGTTGAAGCTGGTGCAGCAAGTATCATGGCTTCATTTAATGAAGTTGATGGTGTACCTGCAACCGGAAGCAAATGGCTTATGACAGAGGTTTTGCGTAATCAATGGGGTTTTAAAGGTTTCGTAGTAACAGATTATACCGGAATTCCTGAAATGATTGCACACGGAATGGGCGATTTACAAACAGTTTCGGCTTTGGCTTTAAATGCCGGAGTAGATATGGACATGGTTGGCGAAGGTTTTCTTGGAACATTGAAAAAATCATTAGCTGAGAAAAAAGTTAGCATTGAACAAATTAACAGAGCATGTCGATTAATTCTTCAGGCAAAATACAAATTAGGATTATTTGAAAACCCGTATAAATTTTGCGATGTAAAAAGAGCAGAAACTGAAGTTTTCACACCTCAAAACCGCCAGGCTTCAAGAGAAATTGCTGCAGAAAGCTTTGTGTTATTGAAAAATGAGAATAACCTTTTGCCATTAAAAAAATCAGGAACAATTGGCTTAATTGGCCCACTGGTGGATAATACGGCAAACATGTATGGTACCTGGAGTGTTGCTGCCTTATTTGATAAATCGGTTACCGTATTACAAGGAATGAAAAATGCCTTAGGTGAAAATGCAAAAATATTAACTGCCAGAGGTTCAAATTTCTTGGCAGATTCTACTATGGAAAATCGCTACGTTAACATTCACAATAAAACATACATCCGCGATTCGAGATCAGAAGATGAAATGATTAAAGAAGCAATAAATGTTGCCAAAAAATCGGATGTTGTAGTTGCTGTATTGGGTGAAGGTTCGGAGTTTACAGGCGAAAGCAGTAGCGTTACCGATATCCAAATGCCTGAAACACAAAAGAAATTGATTAAAGAATTAATGAAAACTGGCAAGCCTGTGGTATTGGTTCTGTTTACCGGTCGCCCTTTAGCCTTAAATTGGGAAAACGAAAATGTACCGGCAATTTTAAATGTTTGGTTCCCTGGAAGTGAAGCTGGAAATGCCATCGCTGATGTACTTTTTGGAGATGTAAATCCTTCAGGAAAGTTGAGTGCAACGTTTCCTCAAAATGTTGGTCAGGTTCCTATTTATTATGCACACAAAAATACTGGTCGCCCTTTAGCAGAAGGTAAATGGTTCGAGAAATTTCGTTCCAATTATTTAGATGTAAGCAATGAACCACTTTTTCCTTTCGGTTATGGTTTAAGCTATACAACCTTCGGATATGGAGATATCAAGTTGAGCTCAAGTACATTAACAAAAGGCAAAAGTATTACCGCTACAATTGCCGTTACTAACAATGGCAAAGTTGATGGCAAAGAAGTTGTACAACTTTATATAAGAGATTTGGTTGGAAGCATTACTCGCCCGGTAAAAGAATTAAAAGGTTTTCAAAAGATATATTTTAAAGCTGGAGAAACTAAAAATGTAACTTTTTCTCTTTCAGAACAAGATTTAAAGTTCTATAATTCAGATTTAAAATTTGTTGCTGAGCCTGGAGATTTTAAAGTATTTATAGGTTCTAATTCGAGGGATGTAAAAGAAGCATCATTCTCGTTAAAATAAAATTATATTGGTTGGTTAAACCCCAGTCTATTGCATAATAGCTGGGGTTTTTTAATTTTGTTAAATGAAGAAAATATTTCTAACCATCTTCTTGATGGCTTTTATACTCTTTTTAAAAGCACAAGATTTTAATCAATACGCTTCTGGAAATTATATTAAAGGCAAAGATTCCATCTACTACCGCATACTTTTCCCCGATAATTTCAATCCATCACAAAAATATCCGGTAGTTTTTTTCTTACATGGTAGTGGTGAACGTGGTAGCAATAATGAAAGTCAGTTGGTTCATGGAGGCAAATTGTTCTTGAAGGATGACGTGAGAAAGAAGTTTCCGGCGATAATAATTTTTCCACAATGCCCAGCGAACGATTATTGGGCAAATGTAAATATTGCTCCAAATGAACAAGGGAAACGAACATTCGCGTTTGTTGAAGGCGGAAAACCGACCAAAGCAATGCATGCTTTAAAAAACATGGTTAAAGATTTTCTTAAAAAACCTTTCGTGAATAAAGAGCAAGTGTATGTTGGTGGCTTATCCATGGGTGGAATGGGAACTTTTGAATTGCTAAGAAGGCAAAGAAAAACTTTTGCCGCAGCAATTACCATTTGTGGAGGTGATAACACAAACAACATCGAGAAATATAAAAAAATACCGCTTTGGATTTTTCACGGAGGCAAAGATGATGTTGTAGATCCTGCATATTCAATTGCAATATCAGAACGATTAAAAACAGTGGGTGATGAAGTTAAGTTTACGCTTTACCCAAATGCAAACCATAACAGTTGGGATAGTGCTTTTGCTGAACCCGATTTATTACCCTGGTTATTCGGGCATAAGAAAAATTAATTTTTTTGATGTTTAATATCAACATCTGTAGAATATAATGTGATTATTTTAAACAAAAAACCCTGAAAGTTAATGTCTTTCAGGGTTTCAAAAATCTATAAGATTAGCTTATTCTGCCATATTGTGGTAAACTGCCTGCACATCATCGTCTTCTTCCAGCTTATCAATTAATTTCAAAACATCTAAAGCCTGTTCTTCGGTAACCTCATGATGTGAAAGCGCAATACGCTCTAATTTAGAACTCTTTAACTCAATACCTTTTTCCTCTAAAGCTTTCTGTAAAGAACCAAAATTCTCGAAAGCGCCTTGAGCTACAGCAACATCATTGCCTTCTTCATCTGCTTCAACGTACAATTCTTCTAAACCTGCATCGATTAATTCGAACTCCAACTCTTCTAAATCCAAACCTTCTGCAGGTACAAATCTAAAGATAGATTTACGGTTAAAAATAAAATCTAACGAACCAGTTTTACCTAATGAACCATCTGTTTTGTTAAAATAACTGCGAACATTGGCAACGGTTCTATTGGTGTTATCGGTAGCAGTTTCTATTAAAACAGCTACGCCATGAGGGGCATAACCCTCGTAAACGATTTCTTCATAATTAGCCATCGATTTATCAGAAGCACGCTTAATTGCTGCTTCTACCCTATCTTTTGGCATATTAACGGCCTTGGCATTTTGCATTGCAGTTCTCAAACGAGAGTTGGTATCCGGGTTAGGACCAGATTCCTTTACTGCCATAACAATATCTTTACCAATACGGGTAAACTGTACAGCCATTTTAGACCAACGCTTAAATTTTCTTTCTTTTCTAAATTCGAATGCTCTTCCCATTTTTAGTATCAAGTAGTTAGCTTCGAGTGTTTAGTATTTAGTCTTAGTATCGTGACTAAACCTATACATACACCTTTCAACCAATTTTTTTTATATTTTTAATTTGTTCTTTCAGCTCTAGCCTTTCAGCTTTATTCTTTCAGCTTTAATCTTTATTCTTTTAGCTTTAGTCTTTCAACTTTACGCTTTTAGCTCTTCTTTAAATTAATTAACATATCAGCTGTAAGCTTTGCTAAATCAAATTCTGGATTCCAACCCCAATCCTTATTAGCAAAACCATCATCAATAGAACGTGGCCAGCTATCAGCAATTTTCTGACGAGGATCATTATCGCTGTAAGATAATTTAAATTCAGGAATATGTTTCTTAATTTCAGCAGCTAAAATTTCAGGCGTAAAACTAACGCCACCAAAATTATAGCTACTTCGTACCGAAATTTGATTTGCCGGGGCATCCATTAGCTCAATGGTACCACGAATGGCATCATCCATATACATCATTGGCAGTTCAGAACCAGCATTTAAAAAACTTTGGTAACTCCCTTTCTTTAATGCTTCATGAAAAATATGAATTGCATAATCTGTTGTTCCACCTCCAGGTGCTGCTTTCCAGCTAATTAACCCTGGGTAACGAATGCTTCTAACATCTAAACCATATTTTTGGTGGTAATATTCGCACCAACGTTCGCCCGCCAATTTACTAATTCCATAAACCGTATTTGGATCCATGGTGCAATATTGAGGTGTGTTATCTTTAGGAGAATTTGGACCAAAAACAGCAATTGAACTTGGCCAATAAACTTTTGCAGTTTTATATTCAAGCGCTAAATCCAGAACATTGAGCAAACCATTCATATTTAAATCCCAGGCAAGTTTAGGATTTTGCTCTCCTGTTGCCGATAATAATGCAGCGAGAAGATAAACTTGAGTGGGTTTATACTTCTTAAATATGCCGTTAATCATTTCTTTATCAAGCACATTTACAAACTCGAACGGAGCAGAATTTTTAATGTCATAATCTGGTCGGCGAATATCGCATGCGACAACATGATCATCACCATATATTTTACGTAATGTGGTAACCAGTTCTGTACCAATTTGTCCGTTCGAACCTAAAACAACAATATTTTCTTGCATATTTATTTAAAAGAATTTGGCAAAGGTAAAAAAATGGCATAAAAGGGCTGTAAAATATTTAAACTATTGATGATATTAAAATTTTAATCCAAATTTTATAATGTCTCAAATAATTTATTGTTGAAGAAAAACATATAAAAGAAGATACAATTATTAACATATTTCATATATTTATTTAATCGAAATGCTTTATTAACAGAGCGAAATTTATTGTTCAATGATTTAAAAAACCAATTATTAATAAATCAAATAATCATTAATGCTATTGTACTTTTCACACGAAGCATTGGTAATAGCAAAACAGACTTTAAACTACATTTGATGCAGATAACTATAATTATTTAGAATAATTCTATTCAGTAACAATCCCATTGCAGGCCATTTATTTAACCAAATTTTAACTGAATTTATCCCATATTTTTTTTAATATTACCAACCAGTATATAAAATAACCAATATATAAATACACAACCACGATGCACAGAAGAGAAGCACTAAGAAACGTCGCATTCTTGTTGGGAGGAGCCATATCAGCAACTACAATGGGCGTTTTATTCGAAAGTTTTACGCTCCCCGAAAATGAAAAAAACTTCGTATCATTTTCACTTGAAGATGAAAAGATTTTAGCAGAATTTGCGGACATTATTGTACCTACAACAAAATCATCAGCTGGTGCCAAAGCAGCAGGCCTAGGTAAATTTATTCCAATGATGATGAAAGACTGTTATCCGGCAACCATGCAAACTTCTTTTGCTAACGGTTTCAAAGAACTTCAGGCAAAATCAATGGCCGATTTTAAGAAAAACTATTTAGCATTAACAACTGCCGAAAAAACTAAATTAATGGTTGACTTAAGAGCAATGGCTATTGCTCAAAAAGCAAGTAAATCTGAGGATAACAAGGATTTGGCTTACTTCTTCACCACTGCCAGAGATTTAACTTTATTAGGCTATTACTCTTCAGAAATTGGCTGCACCAAGGCTCGTGAATACGTGCTTATTCCTGGAAGATACGATGGAAGCGCTCCATTAAAACCAGGTCAAAAATCTTGGGCAACTGGTTAATTTCTACTTATAACAACAAAACATCATGAATTTAAATACAAATTTAAAAGCAGAAAATACTTACGATGCTATTGTAATAGGATCGGGGATTAGTGGCGGCTGGGCTGCAAAAGAGCTTACAGAAAAAGGCTTGAAAGTGTTGATGCTCGAAAGAGGAATGAACATTGAGCACATAACAGGTTATGAAACTGCAATGAAAAATCCATGGGATTTTAAGCATGCAGGTAAATTAACCGAAGAGCAAAAACGTACTCACCCAGTTCAAAAAAGAGATTATCCATACAGCGAAGCAAATGAAAAATGGTGGGTAAACGATTTAGAATGTCCATACACAGAAGATAAACGTTTCGATTGGTATCGTGGCTTTCATGTTGGCGGTAAATCATTAATGTGGGGTCGCCAAAGTTATCGTTTAAGCGATCATAACTTTGAAGACAATGCAAAAGACGGTCACGGAAACGATTGGCCTGTACGCTACGCTGAACTTTCTCCATGGTATGATTATGCAGAGCGATTTGCCGGAATTAGTGGTTCTAAAGAAAACTGGTCAACCTGCCCTGATGGTGAGTTTTTACCTCCAATGGATCTTAACATTGTAGAAAAATCGGTAAAAGCCCGTATTGAGGAGCATTACAAAAGAGAACGTATCATGATGATTGGTCGTGTTGCCAATTTAACTGTACCTCATAAAGGTCGCGGTAATTGCCAATACCGTAACTTGTGTAGCCGTGGCTGTCCGTTCGGAGCATATTTCAGTACACAATCTTCAACGCTACCTGCTGCAATGGCAACGAAGCGATTAACCGTTAGACCATATTCTATCGTAAATCACATTATTTATGATAAAGACACCAAGAAAGCAAAAGGTGTAATGGTAATTGATGCGGAAACCAACAAAACAATGGAGTTTTATGCAAAAATTGTTTTCGTAAATGGATCAACTTTAGGTTCGACATTTATTTTGTTAAACTCAACTTCCGATGCACATCCAAATGGCTTAGGAAATTCTAGCGGACAATTAGGTCATAACCTTATGGATCACCATTTCCGTTGTGGAGCATCAGGTGAGGCAGAAGGTTTTGATGATAAATATACTTATGGTCGCCGTGCAAACGGAATTTATGTACCTAGATATCAAAACATTGGTAATGATAAACGTGATTATTTACGTGGCTTCGGTTATCAAGGTGGTGCAAGTAGAGCAAACTGGCAAGATGATGTGGCAGAATTATCATTTGGTTCTGGCTTAAAAGAAAAAATGACTAAGCCAGGTAAATGGAGCATGGGTTTAGGTGGTTTTGGTGAAATGTTGCCATACTATGAAAACAAAGTGTACATCGATAAAACTAAGAAAGATAAATGGGGACAACCTGTTTTGGCTATCGATTGCGAATACAAGGAAAACGAGAAAAAAATGCGTGTTGATATGATGAATGATGCTGCAGAAATGTTAGAAAAAGCAGGCATGAAAAACATCAGAACTTACGATAATGGTTGCTTTCCAGGTATGGCCATTCATGAAATGGGAACTGCAAGAATGGGTAACGACCCAAAAACTTCGGTACTTAATAAATGGAACCAAATGCATGAAGTAAGCAATGTATTTGTAACGGATGGTGCATGTATGCCATCAATTGCATGTCAAAATCCATCGTTAACCTTTATGGCTTTAACAGCACGTGCTGCTGATTATGCAGTAAAAGAATTAAAGAAAAATAACATCTAATAAAAAGTTAAATGCGAAAGGTTTAAGGTTTTTGGATAAGTCCATTAACCTTAAGCCTTTTGTCATTATCTTAACCTTATGCAAAGAAAATTAAGAATGGGCATGATAGGCGGTGGAAAAGACGCCTTTATAGGTGCTGTGCATCGCCTTGCTGCAAATATGGATGGTTTAATAGAATTAACCGCCGGTGCGCTAAGTGTAAATCCTGAAGTTGGATACGAATCGGGCAAGATGCTTTTCCTTCCTGATAATAGAATTTATAAAAACTATGAAGAAATGCTTCACGCAGAAAGTAAACTTCCTGCTGATGAAAAAATAGATTTCGTAACGATTGTTACGCCAAACTTTGCCCACTTTGCTCCTGCTATGTTAGCGCTTGATTTAGGTTTTAATGTTGTGATAGAAAAACCTATGACATTAACGCTAGAAGAAGCTAAACAACTTGACACGAAGGTTAAAGAAACTGGATTAACGCTTTGTTTAACGCATACCTATTCTGGTTATCCAATGGTTAAACAAGCTAAACAAATGATTAGCGAAGGTGTATTGGGTGAAGTAAGAAAAATTATTGTTGAATATCCACAAGGTTGGTTAAGCACCCTATCAGAAAGAGAAGGCAATGCTCAGGCAGCTTGGCGTACTGACCCATCAAAAACCGGCAAAAGCGGAAGCATGGGTGATATTGGTACACATGCAGCACATTTAGCTGAATACATTTCGGGATTAAAAATTAATAAAATATGTGCTGATTTAAGCATTGTTGTTCCTGGTAGAGCAATCGATGATGATGGCAATGTATTATTGAAATTCGATAATGGTTCAAATGGTGTTTTAATTGCATCACAGGTTGCTGCAGGTGAAGAAAATGCACTTAAAATAAAAATTTACGGTGAAAAAGGCGGTTTAGAATGGCATCAGATGGAGCCAAATACCTTAATTGTAAAATGGTTAAACCAACCAGCTCAAATTTATAGAACAGGTAATGGTTATATCGGAAGCTTCGCTAAACACAACACACGTACCCCAGGTGGTCATCCAGAAGGTTATTTAGAAGCATTTGCAAATATCTACCGCAATTTTGCGTTAACAATTGATGCCAAATTAAATAACCAAAAACCTACCGATGAGATGCTTGATTTTCCAAACACAGAAGATGGTATTCGTGGGATGGCATTTATTGAAAATGTGGTTAACTCAAGCAATTCTGACCAAAAATGGTGGGACTATAAAATTTAATTTATGACTACAATAAAAGGACCTGCTGTATTTTTAGCTCAGTTTATAAGTGATGAGGCACCATTTAACTCCTTAGAAAATATCTGTCAATGGGCTAAAGATTTGGGTTTTAAAGGCATTCAAATTCCTACTCTCGATTCACGCTTTATAGATTTACAAAAAGCTGCCGAAAGTAAAACCTATGCAGACGAGCTAAAAGGTACTATCGCTTCTTATGGATTAGAAATTACTGAACTATCTACGCATCTTCAAGGTCAGTTGGTTGCTGTTCATCCGGCTTATAATGAACTTTTTGATGCCTTTGCACCAAAAGAAGTTCATGGTAATGCAAAAGCCAGACAAGATTGGGCGGTTCAACAAATGAAATATGCTGCAAAAGCATCACAAAACCTTGGTTTAAATGCTCACGCAACCTTTAGTGGTTCGTTATTATGGCAATATTTCCACCCATGGCCTCAACGCCCTGCTGGTTTAGTAGAAGAAGGTTTCGCCGAATTAGCCAAACGGTGGATGCCAATTTTGAACGAGTTTGATAATTGTGGCGTTGATGTTTGTTATGAGATACACCCTGGAGAAGACCTTTTTGATGGTGAAACCTACGAAATGTTTTTAGCGGCGGTAAATAATCATTCTCGGGCATGCTTATTGTATGATCCATCTCACTTTGTACTTCAACAGTTAGATTATATTCAATACATCGATTTTTATCACGAAAGGATAAAAGCTTTTCATGTAAAAGATGCAGAATTTAATCCAACAGGTAAGCAAGGCACATTTGGTGGTTATCAAAGTTGGGCAAACCGTGCCGGTAGATACCGTTCTCCAGGCGATGGTCAGGTTGATTTTAAAACCATCTTTAGTAAACTGGCTCAATACGATTTTAAAGGTTGGGCAGTTATGGAATGGGAATGTTGCATAAAAAATCAACAGGATGGAGCGAGAGAAGGTGCTGAATTCATAAAAAACCACATCATTAAAGTAACTGATAAAGCCTTTGATGATTTTGCAGCTTCTGGAAGTGATGCTGATTTTAATAAAAAAATATTAGGTTTATAAATTAATAAGAACACACACAAATGAAAATCTGCTAAATGAATTTATAAAACGATTTACGCAGGTCAAAACACAATAAATAAACACACACATGAAAAAAACATTTTTAATTTTAGGCGCTGTGGTAATATTCATGGCCTCCTTTTCAAAAGCAGATTTAGCAAAAGAAAAAGCTGTAACTGCTGTTGCTACAAATCACAATAACGCATTTTATCAAGTATCTGCAGGAGAAAAATTAATCAACAAATCTGATTGTTTAGGCTGTCATAATAAAACCAATAAAATTATTGGCCCTGCATATATTGAGGTTGCAAAAAAATATCCAAACAACGAAAAAAGCATTAATTATTTAGCAGATAAAATTATTAAAGGTGGTACAGGTGTATGGGGAACAATGCCTATGACTGCTCATGCTAGCTTGAAAAAAGATGATGCTAAATTAATGGCGAAATACATTTTATCATTGAAGAAAAAGTAAAATCATAACCAGATTAAACCCTATTGATAATGAAAACAGAGCAAGAAAATAAAAACGCGAGTAACCGCCGCGATTTTATTAAAACCAGCGCCATAGCTGCCGCTGCATTTATGATTGTTCCTCGCCACGTTTTAGGTGGTAAAGGATTTTTAGCACCAAGCGATCGATTGCTTGTTGCAGGTATTGGTGCTGGTGGTAAAGGACAAAGTGATATCGCGATGTTTGCCAAAAGTGGTAAAGCTGATATCGCATTTCTTTGCGATGTTGATGACCGTAGGGCTGCTGCTAGTGTAAAGGCATTCCCAAAAGCTAAATACTATAAAGATTGGAGAGAAATGATGGATAAAGAGCATAAAAACTTTGATGCTGTTTCTGTTTCTACTCCAGATCATAACCACGCAATTCAGGCTTTAGCAGCAATGCAGCTGGGTAAGCATGTTTACGTTCAAAAACCTTTAACACACGATATTTACGAAGCTCGTATTTTAACTGCAGCTGCAAAAAAATATAAAGTTGTTACTCAAATGGGTAATCAAGGCGCATCAAATGATGGTCCACGCCAAATGAAAGAATGGTATGAAGCCGGTTTGATTGGCGATGTACATACGGTTTACGCATGGACCAATCGCCCGGTTTGGCCACAAGGTATTCCATGGCCAACTACAAAAGCCGAAATACCAAAAGAATTAGATTGGAATTTATGGTTGGGTACTGCTCCTGAAAAAGATTTCGTTGATAAATTGGTTCCCTTTAACTGGCGTGGCTGGTGGGATTACGGAACAGGTGCATTAGGTGATATGGGTTGTCACTTAATTGAGGCTCCTTTTAGTGTTTTAAATTTAAAATATGCTAAAGAGGTTGAAGCAAGCGTCGGTTCAGTTTATGTTGATGAATTTAAGCGTGGCTACTTCCCAGAAAGTTGCCCTCCTTCTAGTCATGTAACTTTAAAATTCCCTAAAACCGATAAAACTAAAGGTGATGTTACCTTACATTGGATGGACGGCGGTATTCAACCTGAACGTCCGGAAGAATTAGAAGCTAACGAAACATTTGGCGATGGTGGTAACGGAACATTATTTGTTGGTACAAAAGGTAAAATGATGAGCGAAACCTATAGCGCAAATCCGAAACTTTTACCGCTTAGCAAGAATAATGATATTAAAGTTAAACCTAAATATGCTCGTGTTCCGGATGGCGCAAACGGTCATTACAAACAATGGGTAGAGGCGTCAATCGCTGGTTATGGTAAGCAAGAAGTTAGTTCTCCTTTTGAAATTGCTGGTCCGCTAACAGAAGCTTTATTAATGGCCAATTTAGCAATCAGAAGTTTTGATATTCAAAAAACGGTAAATGGTAAAGTAACTTATCCAGGAAGATACACTAAAATGCTTTGGGATAATGACAATATGAAAGTTACCAATTTTGATGAGGCAAACCAGTTTGTAAAACGCGAATATCGCAAAGGCTGGAATAATTTAACTTTATAATTGATTACAAACCTCACTGTTTAAAAGCATGTGAGGTTTAATATAAAAAAAATGAAAAAAATTTTTCTTTCAGGTTGTATTTTATTGGCTGTAACTCAAGCATCAAATGCTCAAAAAGGTTTTAAACCATTATTTGATGGAAAAACAACTACCGGATGGCATACTTACAATAAAAGTGCGGTTGGTAGTGCTTGGCAAGTTCAGAATGGTACATTACACCTAGATTTAGCAACTAAAGGTACAGACGGCGGTGGTGATTTAGTTACCAACAAAGAATATGGCGATTTCCATTTAAAATATGATTGGAAAGTTGCACCAAAAGCAAACAGCGGATTGATTTTCTACATCAATGAAGATCCAAAATTTAGCGCTACGTATTCTACTGGTTTAGAAATGCAGGTTTTAGATAATGATGGTCATCCAGATGGAAAAATTACGAAACACCGTGCAGGCGATTTATACGATTTAGTTAAAAGTTCATCAGAACCTGTTAAACCAGTTGGTGAGTGGAATTCAGCAGAAATTATTAGCAAAAGCGGAAAACTTACTTTAATTCTTAACGGAGTTACTGTTGTTAAAACAACGCTTTGGGATGATAATTGGAAAAAACTAGTTGCAGGAAGTAAATTTGCTACCTGGAAAGACTGGGGAACTTTTAAAACCGGTAAAATAGCATTACAAGACCATGGCGACGAAGTATGGTACAAAAATATTATGATAAAAGAATTGTAGAAGGACAAGGTTGAGATTAAGGCTGAGGTTAAGACCAAGCAAAAAAAATATATCGGAAGCTAGATTAAGATTTATAACTAAAAAAGATATCTATTTACTATAGCCAACCTTAAACTCAATCTGAACCTTAGTCTTAACCTTAACCTCAGTCTCAACCTTAACCCTTAAACCAAATATAAACACAAATGAATAGCACTACTCGCTTTAAACTCTCTACCATGATGTTCCTGGAATTTTTTATCTGGGGTGCGTGGTTTGTAACTTTAGGAACTTTCCTTGGTAACAACTTAAAAGCTTCAGGTTCTGAAACTGGAGCCGTATTTTCAACTCAATCATGGGGAGCTATAATTGCACCATTTATTGTAGGTTTAATTGCTGATAGATATTTTAACGCTGAACGAATATTGGGTGTTTTACATATTGTCGGTGCTGTTTTGATGTATCAAATGTACACTGCCGCTGATGTTAGTGTTTTCTATCCATATGTATTAGGTTACATGATTTTATTCATGCCAACACTCGCTTTGGTTAACTCAGTTTCTTTTAATCAAATGAAAGACCCTGAAAAAGAATTTGCTAATATTCGTGTATTCGGAACCATCGGTTGGATTATTGCAGGTTTGCTTATTAGTTTTGTATTTCATTGGGATTCGCCTGAAGGTATTCAATCCGGACTATTAAAGAATACGTTTTTGATGGCAGGAATCGCATCATTAATTCTAGGATTATTTAGTTTTACTTTACCAGCCACGCCTCCAAAAGTTGCTGAAGGAAGTATTAAGGTTAGAGACATTTTAGGTCTAGATGCTTTAAAATTACTTAAAGATAAAAACTTTGCAATATTCTTTATTTCCTCTATTCTGATTTGTATTCCATTGGCATTTTATTATCAAAACGCGGGATTATTTCTTGCTGATATTAAAGTGTCTAACCCGACCGGCAAAATGGCCATTGGTCAAGTTTCTGAGGCATTATTTTTACTTGCCATTCCAGTATTCTTTTCTAAATATGGTTTTAAGAAAACGATTTTGGTAGGTATGCTAGCATGGGCAATTCGATATGTCCTTTTTGCATATGGTAATGCAGATAACCTAAGTTTCATGCTTATTATAGGCATTGCATTACATGGTGTATGCTACGATTTCTTCTTTGTTTCTGGTCAAATTTACACAAATTCTAAAGCTGGTGAAAAGGTAAAAAGTGCAGCTCAAGGAATTATAACTTTAGCAACTTATGGTGTAGGTATGCTTATCGGGTTTATTGTAGCGGGTTACATAACGGATATGTACAAATCTGGCGATGTTACCGATTGGAAAATGGTTTGGATTATCCCGGCAGGAATTGCAGCAGTAGTATTTTTACTTTTTGCCGTTTTATTTAATGATAAAACAAAAGCTGAAATCGAAGTTAAAGCAATATAAAACATGAAATCTAACTTAAACAGAAGAAACGCTCTGAAAAATATTATTGCCGGTACAGCTGCAATAGGTGTTTCTTCAGGATTTTCAGCGCTTGCAATGAACAAAACAGATTTACAAGAACAGCCTTGGAAGCTCAAAGGAAACATAAATCATTCTGTTTGCAGATGGTGCTTTAGTACGCTTGATGTAGAAACATTGTGCACTGATGCTAAAAAACTTGGTTTAACAGGTATAGATTTGGTTGGACCAAAAGATTGGCCAACTTTAAAAAAGCACGGATTAATTTCAAGCATGTGTAATGGTGCCGAAATTAATTTGGTTGATGGTTTTAATGATAAAAAATTTCATGACCAATTAATTAAAAACTATACCGAAATGATTCCTTTAGTTGCTGCAGCTGGATATAAAAATCTGATTTGCTTTAGCGGGAACCGCAGAGGTAAAGATGATGAAACCGGCTGGAACAATTGCGTTGAAGGATTAAAAAAATTAATGCCCCTAGCCGAAAAACATAATGTAACATTGGTTATGGAATTACTAAACAGCAAGGTAAACCACCAAGATTATCAATGTGATACCACTCCCTGGGGTGTAGAATTGTGCAAAAGGCTAGGTTCTGAAAACTTTAAATTGCTGTATGATATTTACCATATGCAAATTGATGAAGGTAATGTAATCAGCACAATTGAAAGCAGTCATAAATATATTGCTCATTACCACACCGCAGGTGTACCGGGTAGAAATGAAATTGATGATACGCAGGAACTTTATTATCCTGCAATTATGAAAGCCATCGTCGAAACAGGCTTTAAAGGTTTCGTAGCTCAAGAATTTATTCCTAAAAATGCAGATAAACTGGCTTCGTTAAAAAAAGCCATTTCAATTTGCGATATTTAATAATTATGGTATCAAGAAGAAATTTTCTAAAAACAAGTGGCATGGCAGCAGCTGCCGTATATCTAATGCCCTCATTTGCTTTCGCCGCAGGCGATAAAGTAGTTGGTTTGCAATTATATTCACTACGTGAAGATTTACCTAAAGACGTTAAAGGCGTTTTGGAAAAAGTTGCCTTAGCAGGATTTAAAGAGGTAGAAACTTATGGTTTCTCGATTAAAGATCAGTTTTGGGGATTAACGCCGGTAGAATTAAAGAAGATTTTAGATGCTAACGGATTGAAAGCAGTTAGCGGACATTATGGATTAGGTAGCTATTTAACTGATGATAATACTGACGAATTGAAAGCTGCTATTGCCGCTGCAAAAGTATTAGGCAGTAACTATGTAACCATTCCATGGTTAATTCCTACTGTAAGAAAAAGTGCTGATGATTACAAAAAACTTGCGTTGAAAATAAACAAAGCAGGTCAGATGTGTAAAGATGCAGGCATACGCTTAGCTTACCATAATCACGATTTCGAATTTGAGAAGCAAGGTGACACTACAGGTTATGAAATTCTGTTAAAAGGAACTGATAAAAAACTTGTCGATTTTGAATTGGATTTATATTGGGTGGTTCGTTCTGGCAAAGATCCAGTACAATTGTTTAAAGAAAATCCAGGTCGCTTTACTATGTGGCATGTAAAAGATATGGATAAAACCAAAAAAGAATGGAACACAGAAGTTGGCCAGGGTTCAATCAACTTCAAATCTATTTTTGCAGCTGCCAAACTTTCGGGTATGAAACATTTCTTTGTAGAACATGAAACCAATTACAATCCAAATCCAATTGAATCGGTAAAGAAAAGTTGCACTTACATCAAAAAAGAATTAATCTAATCTACTTAAACCATGACTTCAAGAAGATCTTTTATTAAACAGGCAAGTTTAGCAGCTGGTGCAGCATTATTAATCCCGTCATTTGCTTTCGATAAAGTAACTAAAAAAGTTGGTTTACAACTTTATACGCTACGAAAGGATTTACCAAGTGATGTGAAAGGAATAATTGCTAAAGTTGCTGAAGCTGGCTATAAAGAGGTTGAAACTTATGGTTTTACGAATGGAAAATTTTGGGGATTAACGCCCAGGGAATTTAAAACTTTGCTAAAGGATAATGGACTAAAAGCACCAAGTGGACATTATTTAATGGATGAATTTAGCAAAACTGGAAACAGTGATAAATTGAAAGCTGATATAGAAGCTGCAGCAGCAATTGGCGGCAAGTATTTTACCATCGCTGGCGCACACGTAGACATGAGCAAGGGCTTAGATGGTTTCAAAAAAACTGCTGATGATTTTAGTAAAGTTGCAGAAATGGCAAAGGCATCAGGATTAAAATTTGCTTACCATAACCATGATTTTGAATTTAAAAAAATCGACGGCACTACTGGTTACGACATTTACTTACAAAGCACAGATAAAAATCTTGTAAATTTTGAGTTGGATTTATACTGGGTTGTTAGATCTGGAAATGATCCGATTGCATTGTTCAACAAATATCCTGGACGTTTCCCAATGTGGCATGTTAAAGATATGGACAAAGCAAAACCAGAATGGAACACCGAAGTTGGTAAAGGTTCAATCGATTTTAAAACCATTTTCGCTCAAGCCAATCTTTCGGGTATGCAGCACTATTTTGTAGAGCATGAAACCAATTATAACCCAACTCCTATTGAATCTATTAAAACCAGTTGCGATTATATAAAAGCAAATTTGATATAGATTAACAGACTTACTAAGTTTTGTTCTTGTTTGGATGAAACTTAGTAAATCTGTTGTTTTTTTATACTCGGCTTGATAAAATATTGCTCAGTAACGCTTATATTTAATTTATTCTGATAAAGATTATGGATATCACATCAAAGTATAAAATTGTAGAAAGTATTATTCAGAGTGATAACGACTTGGTTCTAACAGAGATTGAATCATTGCTTGGTTTGAATAATCAAGATTTTTGGGTTGATTTACCAGAACAATTAAAGTCGAAAATAAATCAGGCTAAATCTGAAGTTGACTCTGGTAAAGGAATATCTCACAGTATAGTTATGGAGGAGATAAATAAATTATTTTTAAATAAATAAATTTATGTATGCAATTATTTGGTCGCCAATTGCAAAAACAAGCTATATAGAAATACTTAAATTCCTCGAAGAAAATTGGACCTCTAAAGAGATAGAATATTTTATAAGTCGCACTGAAAGATTAGTAAAATTAATTTCCCAAAACCCGAACTTATTCCAATACTCCATAAATTCAGATACTTTCAGATGTCTTGTTGTACCACATGTAAGTCTTTTCTATAGATTAAAAAATGAGAACATTGAATTGCTAGTATTTTGGGATAACAGAAAAGATCCCAAAAAATTAATAATTTAATCTATTTTCGCTGCCAACACACACGTATTTTTAAATCGTTTGGTGTTTCCATTCAAATCAAATACATCAAAAATGATAACGTAAATGCCTACTGCAGCTTTTTGACCATTATCATTTAAACCATCCCAGCTTAAATTTCCTTTTGTTCCGATAGTTTGATTTTTCAATAGCTTTCGAACTAATCTTCCTTTATCCGAATAAATATTTACGGTAGCAAAACTAGCATTTTCATTTACCTGATAATCTAAATTCAATAAATCTTCAAAGTTATCTCCATCAGGCGAAAAAGTTTTAGATAACAATTTTACGTAAACTTCATCTCCATTTGGTTCTTGAGAGTTTTTATAGGTTGGCGTGGCAAAGCCGACTGAAGCCGCGGCAGATTTAAAATTACCAACTTCGTTTGCATTTTTTTCAAAAGAAACCCGCTCTAAAGATACACCATCAGGGTTTTGTAGTAAAGCAACATGCATTTTCTCGTTATAATCAAACCTATCTATCTGCAAACTGTTGCTCAGTATTATCACATTACCTTTATCATTGTTAAACCCCGGCATGCTACTTAGCTGAATAAAATTATTAGGATTTTCACAAAAATAATTTGCTTTAATACTAGAGGCATCGGTAGTGATAACCCAATAAGTTTTTGGAAATATTAACAAGCTTTTAGCTGATAATTTTTTAATACTTGCAACCTTTCCATTTGCATCGAGATTGGCCAATTGTAAATCTTTCAAATCCAGCACTTGGTCGGTTTTATTATAAATTTCAACAAAATCTACGCTTCCAACTTTTGGATTAAACAGTATTTCAGAAATTAAAATATCGTTTTTCTCTGCTTTCCTGGCAATAAATAATTTAGCTGTATTCGCGTCAGCACTTATTGAATTACCAGCACAATCCGTTATATTGTTTAAGGTTAAAATATTTTCTATACCTCTTGCTAACGGACTAGACAACACCATCGTAGCAGTGTTAAAATTTGGAGAATTGACAATTACTGATTTCGGTTGGCCGATACCATTATTGATAGCATAATTAGTGGTTTGCGCTGCCGATAAACTATCTACTGATTTTGAGAATTCGACAAGGACAGTAACACTATCAATAACATTTGCCGATACAAGCTTAGGAATTTCTTTGCTCAGTTGGGTATTGTATATTGAATTTTGCTTGCCTGGTGTTCCTCCCGAAACATCAGCAGAAGCAGCCCAATTTTGACTGCCCTTACAAATGCCTTTCGGGTCAATTAATTCTAAACTATAGCCACCTTTTTTCTTCGCATCATCTCTGTACCAACTATCAGTATATGCAACCTTTTCGATTACTCTACCAGTCTGATCATTTAGAGTAATTATATCCTTATCATTATTTAAGCTAGGCCATGGCGAAATTCCGATTACTTTACCAAAAGATTTAAACAAACCCTCATCAGCTTTCGCAGTTAAAATTATGTACTGGTTCGGCTTAATTGTATCGATAGATAAAGTAGATGTGGAAGTTTGGTCGTTAAATTTCCATCCTTGGGTTAGAATATATTCATTGGTGTTATTCCAAATCTCCACAAATTCTTTTTGCGGCACGCCAAGGCTTCCCGTAGGATTTGCAAAGATTTCGTTAATTACAACATCACCAAATTTAGCTGTGTATGGTTTGATAAAATTAAATTTTACATTACTGTTTGCAGCAATAACATTTCCTTTTTTATCCTTTACGTCGTTTATATTTAATGTATATTCTCCCGAACTAAAATCTTTAGAAAAAGTTAGCCGATACACATTTGGCGAAGTGGTCGCCGCAACATTTTCCGGATGGCCATAACCGTTTGATAAATTGTAATTGGTATTTACCAACGCAGAACTTATGTCTAAAGTTTCAGAAAAAGTAATATCCAAGGTTGAAGCATTAATAACTTCGATGTTTTTAATAGTTGGTGGAGCTATATCTGGTAAAAGGTCATCAATTTTAAAATCATCAAAAATATATCTGTTGTATCTGGAAGCTGTTGCATATTTACAATAAACACCTGTAAATAATGATGTTGTAAATGTCTTATCTGTAGCACTTCCTTCAAGAATGAAATTATTACCACCTAAAACATCGGTAAATAAATCCCATTTCCCATTAGCATCTCTCGTTACTTTAACCTTTGCAAAAACCAGATTTGCATTTGCTCTTGCCTTTTGTGGTCCGGTAATAATACGAGTTACTGTAGTCCCAGTTTGCTTGTACAAATGAAAACCATCTGCTGCTCTAGTTTCGCCAATTTGAATGAAATATCCATTCAAACTCCCTTTTAAATCTTCTTTATCGGCAGTTAAATAAATGCGCACAAAGTTAGTTGTTGATGGATTGAAATCTAGTTGCACTAAAAATTCCCAGCTAGCGTTTAAGCTTTGTTGGTTTGCCGTGGAAAGCGAAATAACTTGCGATGCGAGCTGTTGTCCTTTAGATTGTAGCTGCTTCTGAGGATTTACCTGAAAATAATTTACATCGCCTTTCCATGTCGGATTTTGGGAGAAATCACCATCGGTAAATGAATCGATAACTTGGGAAAATGCAATTTTAGAAAATAACAATAGGGATATAAGCAGAATTTTCTTCATATTTGGGCTTATATCAAATGTTTAATAAATATAATAATTAAAATTTAAAATGAAAGTAGCAGTAGTTGGAGCAACCGGTTTGGTTGGTACCGTAATGTTAAAAGTATTGGAGGAAAGAAATTTCCCTTTAACAGAGTTAATTCCTGTAGCATCTGAAAAGAGTGTTGGTAAGGAAATTACTTTTAAGGGTAAGAAGTTCCCAATCGTTAGCATGGATACTGCAATTGGCATGCGCCCAGATATTGCATTGTTCTCTGCGGGTGGAAATACTTCTTTAGAGCATGCACCTCGTTTTAAAGAGGCTGGAACGACTGTTATTGATAATTCTTCGGCATGGAGAATGGACCCAACAGTTAAATTAATTGTTCCTGAAGTGAATGCCCATGAGCTTTCTATCGATAACAAAATAATTGCAAACCCGAACTGTTCTACCATACAAATGGTGGTGGTTTTGAAACCTTTGCATGATAAATATAAAATCAAACGTGTAGTGGTTTCCACCTACCAATCGGTAACCGGAACAGGGGTTAAAGCTGTTGAGCAATTGATGAATGAGCGTAAAGGCATTGATGGTCCGAAAGCTTATCCTTACGAAATTGATTTAAATGTTCTTCCTCACATTGATGTTTTCATGGAAAATGGATACACCAAAGAAGAGATGAAAATGGTGAAGGAAACAAATAAAATCATGAGCGATGACAGCATTAAAGTTACCGCTACAACTGTTCGTATTCCGGTAATGGGTGGTCACTCAGAATCGGTAAACATCGAATTTGAAAATGATTTCGATCTGGCTGAGGTTCGTAGTATTTTAGAAGAATCACCTGGTATTATCGTTGTTGATGATGTAGCAAATTTAAAATATCCAATGCCGAAAGATGCGCATGAAAAAGATGAAGTTTTTGTTGGTCGCATTCGTAGAGATGAATCGGCACCTAAAGCATTAAACCTTTGGATTGTAGCCGATAACTTACGCAAAGGCGCTGCGACAAATGCAGTTCAAATTGCAGAATACCTGATTCAGAAGGAGTTGGTATAATTCAAAATAAGTCATACTAGATTTATTTTACCGTCTTAATGTTGGACTTTGAAATAAATTCGAAGTGACGAGAAAATTAGTAGAAGTGATGTGTTTGTTACACATCACTTTTTTTATTTCCTTTAATTTTACCCTATGAAGTTTTTAAAAACCGCTATACTTTTAGTTTTTATATCATTAGCAAGTTTTGCTCAAAACCGCATCCAAAACCTCGAAAAAGCTTTCAATAACTTACTTGCAGATGAGCAGGCGAAACATGCCATTACATCACTTTGCGTTTTAGATGCCAACACAGGGAAAACACTTTTTGCTAAAAATGAGCAAATTGGTTTGGCTACAGCATCAACACTGAAAACCATTACTGCAGCCACAGCTTTCAGCCTTTTAGGTAAGGATTTTCAGTTTCAAACGACACTTTCTTATTCGGGTAACGTTACGCCAGATGGAACTTTGAAAGGCAACTTAATAATTATTGGTAGCGGCGACCCAACATTAGGTTCATGGCGTTATCAAAATAAAGAAAATGCAGTTTTAACCCAATGGGTTACCGCAATTAAATCTGTCGGAATTAAAAAAATTGAAGGTGCAATAATTGGTGACGACCGTATTTTTGGAACTCAAACTGCGCCCGAAGGTTGGGTTTGGCAGGATATTGGAAATTATTATGGCGCCGGAACTTCGGGATTGGCCTGGAGAGAAAACCAATTCGATATTCATTTACGCCCGGGTTCTAGTACAGCTGATGAAGTTAAAGTTGTAAAAACCGTACCCGAAACGCCATATATTCAAATTCAAAATGAATTA
The DNA here is from genome assembly GCF_003725795.1 of Pedobacter jejuensis. Taxonomy (GTDB): domain Bacteria; phylum Bacteroidota; class Bacteroidia; order Sphingobacteriales; family Sphingobacteriaceae; genus Pedobacter; species Pedobacter jejuensis. Next base: position 120,310 of record NZ_RBEE01000042.1, read on the forward strand.
AAAACTGGCAGTTCTGGTACTGGCGATAGAAGCTATGCTTTCCTACCGCCTTACAGTAATGTTGCCTATTTACGTGGTAGTTGGGGAATGGGAATCAGTAAGACAGGAATTTCTGTTGCGCTCCCCGACCCTGCTTTTGATTGTGCTTATCGATTGCAAGACACCTTGAAAAGGTTGGGGGTAATCGCAACCCAGCAAGCAACTACAACTCGTTTACTCATATCGAATAATCAATCCATTCCTGTAGTTACACAAAAAATAAGCACAATCAGTTCGCCAACATTAAGCGAGATTACGTATTGGTTTTTGAAGAAAAGCATTAACCTTTATGGAGAAACGCTGTTAAAAACTATTGCGCTAAAATCAGGAAAGTCAGCTACAACCTCAAACGGTGCGCAAACCGAGATTAACTTTTGGTCGGAGAAAGGAATTGATAAATCTGCTTTAAATATTATTGATGGCAGCGGACTTTCACCGGGCGATAGAGTTACAACTTCTGCCATGGCGAATATCCTTTACCAAGTCCAAAAAGAAAACTGGTTTGCTGATTTTTATAAAGCCTTGCCCGATTACAATGGAATGAAAATCAAAAGTGGAACTATAAATGATGTATCGGCTTTTGCAGGCTACCACACCGATTCTGCAGGCAATAAATATGTAGTGGTAATAAACATTAATAATTACAGCGGCAGTGGAATTAACAAGAAATTGTTTCGTGTTTTAGACGAGTTGAAATAATATTGCTTAACTCATGGGTCTTACCTGAAGCTTAATTCCAGCCTCGGTTAAAACCGTTTTAACATCGTTCATGGCCTCTGTACGAACTTCGCCGGCATTTGTTAAATCTGCAACCCATAATAAGGTTCGTATGGTTATTGCATATTCTCCGAAATCCTGAAGAATAATTAATGGTTTAGGTATAGGCAGAACATGTTCATTTTTCGCCAGTTTATCTGCAATTAATTTACGGGTACTTTCTATATCCGTTTCATAAGGTACACTGATATTAAATTCTACACGTTTGCTTCTATCCTGCATTGTCCAATTGATTAAATGCTGAGAAAGTAAATCTCCATTTGGAACAATAATATCTGAGCCTTCTGCACTGTGAATTTTACTTGAACGGACACCAATTTCTTTAACTATACCCGATTTGGTTCCAATTTCGATCTGATCACCAATTTGTATTGGTCTTTCGAAAGCAATAATAACACCCGAAACTAGGTTATTTACAATGTTTTGTAAACCGAATCCAATACCAACACCTAATGCGCCAAGCATTATCGATAATTTATCAATCGGGATACCTGCAGCCGCTACCGCTATAAAAAATCCAATCGTCCAAATGGCCAATCTAATCAGTAACATCATCGAATTTAAACCACTTCTTTTCCCTCCCGTTACCGCTTTTTCGTGTCCAAAGAAAAAACTAATAAAGCTTGAAATGATAGAGGATAGCCAGATAATGCAAATAAATATTGCAATACTTGCAAAGGTAAATTTGTAACTTCCTAAGCTTCTGGTTTCATAAAAGAAATTGGAAGTAGCGGTAGTAAGCACATCGTACAAAGTGATATTTCTAACAAACGACACAAAAAATACTAAACAGGCAATTACCCACAAATAACGCTGAAGGCGAAATTGCAATTCCTTATAATTGATAAAATCGGAAAAACGACTGGATTGATAAGCCTCAGTTTGCAAATAAATGGCCTCCAAAACCATTGTACAGAACACTTTTAGCGTAATACCGAGCATTAAACACTCAACAGCACTAACACCAAATATTTTAGCAAGTGATAATCTACCGGTAAGATTAAATATAATGGATAATAAAACCTGAATAATGGCAAATACAGCCAGCGCTTTTGTTGCCGGTGATGGATCTAAGCCGACAAATAATTTGCTTCTATTTTGAATAATTTTAACTCCTAAAACAATCAGCAATATCCCTGCAATAAATAGTCCCCAACGTTCTCCAAATGCAGAATCTAATAAAATATCATCCAAAGCATAAAAAACCCATAACACAAGCAATGCAAACCAAATTAATTTCGATTGCTTGGTTAAAAATGGAAATATTAAAAAGCACAAAGCACCTAATCGCAAAACTTCGAATGCATGCAATAATGACATGGTGGGATTTGCGAAAAGAAAAGGTACATACGTAAAGAATGCAAAAACTGAGCTCACAAGCACACCTCGTTTTAAGAAATTAACTTGTGCCAGAATACTTTCTGCATCATCCATTTTTTTAACCCTCCGCATGTTTGAAATCATCCAGGAAGTAAGTAAACAAAATATGAGAATGCTTAACACTACAACAGAAATCTTACCACCAAGAAAAATGATGATAATTTTGCCCGAGCGTTCTAATGCTTTTGTAACGGTTTCGAAAAAAGAAGCTTCGTACTGGCCCGGCTTAGTTTCAAATAACGGTGCCTCTTCTCTCGACCACATCTTTATCTTCTTCGATATCGATAGATAAACCATATCAGATGACAGGTTTTTAGTTTGTAAAAGGTTAACCGAAATCCGGCTACTTAACAGGTTAATCTTGATTAGTATCTGTCTTTCGGCCTTATTTAATTTATTGCCATCATTCAAAATTTCAGATAATTGCGTTTTTAATGTAGAATCAGAAACGTTACACTTCAATTCTGCATCATTCAGCATTTTATTTAAATCAGCGTTGCTTTTTTTTAATTGAGTAACGTATTCTGTTAAAGTGGCTTTGTTGGCCGATAAATTCTCCTCAACCTCAGCCAATATAATTACGGCGCTGTTAAGACTCCGTAAATTCATATTGTTGCCATTTTTTTCAAATCGTAATTTAAATCCTTTAACCTTTTTAATAATATCTGGCAAGGTTTTTTCAATGCGGGAAACATCGTAGCTGCGCTGTAAAAGAAATTTATCTCTATCTATTTTAAAATTGTAAGTTTCAATTTTGGTAACCAATAATGGAATTTGAGACTCATCGAGCAATTTAACTTGCTTATTCGCAATCGTATCTTTCTTTTGCGCAGATACTGGAGCAGAAGCAAAAATTAAGCAAATAAAAAAAGCAAAGGCAATAATTCTAGTGCAACCAGATAAGGACATGTTTATATTTTTCTGTAAATTTAGGATATAGACTGTAATATTGGTGTGAAGTTTGAATAGAATCGCAAAATTAGAACGATAATTTTAACTTACGTTATAGATTGACTTTAAATGCTTTATAAATGATGTTAAAATTCCTTTATCTTTTTTTATGTATTCCAGGGCTTTTAGCTGCTCAACTTAAAGTTGATTTAACCGTTCACATTCCAAGTAAAACGGCTGACACTTTATTTATTGCAGGAAATTTTAATGATTGGAATCCAGGAAACAAAGCCTACAGTTTATCAAAAAAGGATAGTTTAACTTATGCTATCCAATTAAACTTACCTAAAGGAAACTTTGAGTTTAAAATTACGCGTGGTAACTGGGATAAGGCAGAATCTAAAAATGATGGCAAACCTATTGCAAACCGAACCCTAAATTTGAATGTTGATACCTCAATGAATATCAATGTTGCAAACTGGACGAATAATTTTAAGCCGATAAAAGAAGTTTACCACTACGGAGCAAATATTCATGTTGTAGATTCTGCGTTTATCATGCCTCAACTAAATAAACAACGACAGATTTCTATCTACCTTCCGAAAAACTATAAAACTTCCAAAAAGAAATATCCGGTGATTTACATGCATGATGGTCAGAATTTATTTCACTCCAATCCTCCACGAGGAAATGAATGGGCGGTTGATTCGGTAATGGATAGTTTGATTAAAAATGGTGCTAAGGAAATGATTATTGTGGCTATCGACCATGGTGGAAAAGACCGGCTGAAAGAATATAACCCATATGATAGCGAGTTTGGGAAAGGTGAGGGAATTGCATATGTATCCTTTTTGGTTGAAACATTGAAACCTTTTATAGATTCGAAGTATAGAACATTGAAAGATGTGAAAAATACATCCATTGTCGGGAGTTCGATGGGTGGCCTAATTTCAATGTATGCGATAGCTAAATACCCGAAGGTTTTTGGTTCTGCTGGGGTTTTTAGTCCGGCGTTTTGGGTGGCACCAAAAATTTACGATGATATTGTACTTAGTTTACCAGGCATGACTGATAGCAAAGTGTATTTTGTTGCAGGCGATAAAGAAAGTACAGAGATGGTTCCTGATATGAAGAAAGCTTATAATATTTTGAATACGAGTGGTAAGAAGAAAAATGTAGTGTTTGTTGAAAAGGAAGATGGGAAACATTCGGGATGGTTTTGGCATCGGGAGTTTGTTCCATTTTATAAATTTATAGCTTTATAATCCGTTGACTAAAGTCAACGGCAATGAAAATGCAATCGCCCAGAAAATTCATTGCCGTCAGTTTCAACTGATGTAAATTGCAATGAAATTGAAATCGCACAGCCAATTCAATTTACTAAGTCAATGACAGACAATGCAATCGCCCAGAAAATTCATTGCCGTCAGTTTCAACTGACGGAACCTAAAACATTAGTTTAGGTATTTAGCCCATCGTATCATTTAGACTTTAGTCTTCTTTAGGCAGTTTTGAATTTTTGCCGAAGGATTATCAAACCCTTGTTACCTAAACCCGATTGAAGTGGAAACCAAAAGCTTTTTCAGCTTTTGTTGTAATGTAAAGGTACTGTCTTTAAAAGCAAATAAAATTTGATAAAAATTTAGCTTCTGAGAGGCATTAGTTTAAATGCCTTCCATTTGTAATATAGCGCAATAACTTTACCTTTACTTCAGTGAAAGCTTCCTTCAGGAATTTTATCATGTGTAGCCTCGGAGTTTTCTGGGGCTATTATTTTTATCTCGTTATCAAACGCTGGATTATAGGCTTGGTCTTTTCTCCAAAGATAGTATGCCATTACCAATAGTTTTTTCTGTACCGCAACATAGCCCTTCATCTTTTTACCTGTTCTTTGATATACCCTTTCAAATAGGTTCTTGAATTGTGGCTGGTCATCGCGTACTGCACAGAGTGCGGGCATATGGAGAATTCTCCTTATTCTTGAATTGCCCTTTTTTGATATTTTTGTTCTTCCCACATGGTTTCGGGATTGATTTTCTACGATGTCGTAACCTGCATAACTCACCAATGAGCCTGCATTCTTAAAAAGCGCAAAGCCATTTGTTTCTGCTGCAATCACTGCAAATGATAATGTCCCTATCCCCTTTATGGATGTTATGTTCTTGCAATGGTCATTAAGAACCTGGTCTGTGCTGATGAGCTTTTCAATGGCGGTCTAAATCTCAAGGATCTTTTTTTCTATCAATCTCATAGTTTTGTTTAGTTGCTTAATGATATCCTTGCTTTGGAATTGGCTATGTTTTATAGCTTCCAGCTGGTTGTTTAATGCGGTATGGAATTCGCTAAGGCTTTGATGCTGCCGTGTGTAACATCTAAGGTCAGCGAGCTTTTTAGTTGGTGGTACCCATAGTTGCAGTTTTTTTTCTGCACCAATCTGTGCAAGTCCACGGGCATCAATCTTATCATTCTTAGACTTGGCGCCATTTGCCTGAAGATATTTTTTCGCCTTGTTTGGCAGTAGAATGCTTACTGAAACTGCTTGTCCGTCAATGAACCACGCAAGCTGCTCATGGTAAACCCCTGTTGCCTCCATTACACAAAAAACCGGTATCGGATCCTTTGAATTTCGCCTTAGCCAATCCATGAAAAGCTTAAATCCAGATGTAGAATTCGAAAACTTGTGGCTGGCCTTTACTTTAACGCATTGTTCGGTATCTATGACCGAAAGGCAACAATGAAAATCTTTTTTGGATACATCGATACCAACAGAATACTTTAGATTGATCATATTCTTAAAATTTAAGTTTGCAATCAGAAACTACTCTTAGTCCTTGCTCATTTTAATCCCTGATCCAGATAGAAGCAAATGGTCATTAGGTACTGTTCGGACTTTAAGAAAGTAAAAAGAGAGGATTATCCTTTAACGTCGACATCAGTTAACCATCGTGTCTAGCGGGACTACAACTTGCCTCCCTTTTTCTGATTATTTAATAAATATAAAGATATGAGCGGGACTGCTTTACCCGAAGAACTACTGCAATTGCTTTCCAAAAAAAATCAATATGAATAATAATTAAACTTGATTTGCTAACTTAAGAATTGACAAACCTTCCTTTCATCCAAATTCAATTAAACCTAAGAACAGCTATGACTACTTTCCAAAAACTCCAATATTAATTTAAAATCAACTACTGATTAAACTTGAATAACTAAGGTAACATTAACAGCCTAAACGCTTTATTTATTTAAAAAATATATTAACTTTGGTGTTAGGCTTAGTAATTGTATTTTATACACTAAGCAGGTTAAAAAATCAATAAAATTAAATAAAATGAGCATAATTGTTAATGTCCATGCCAGACAAATTCTCGATTCGAGAGGCAACCCAACTTTAGAAGTAGAAGTAGTAACAGAAGCAGGCGCTTTCGGGCGTGCAGCGGTACCAAGTGGTGCATCTACTGGTCAACACGAAGCGGTTGAGTTACGCGATGGAGATAAATCTACATATTTAGGTAAAGGCGTTTTAAAAGCTGTAGAAAATGTAAATACTAAAATTGCTGATGCTTTAAGAGGTATTGATGTTTTCGAACAAAATACAATTGATAAATTAATGTTAGACCTTGATGCTACCGAAAACAAAGGTAATTTAGGTGCTAACGCAATTTTAGGTGTTTCTTTAGCGGCAGCAAAAGCGGCAGCCGATGAAATTGGCCAGCCTTTATACCGTTACATTGGTGGTGTAAATGCGAATACTTTGCCAATTCCGATGATGAACATCATTAACGGTGGTTCTCACTCTGATGCGCCAATTGCTTTCCAGGAATTTATGATTATGCCAGTAGGTGCACCATCATTTGCTGAGGCTTTACGTTGGGGAACTGAAGTTTTCCATACATTAAAAGGTATTTTACATGATAGAGGTTTAACTACAACTGTTGGTGACGAAGGTGGCTTTGCTCCTACTTTTGATGGTACAGAAGATGCGATTGAAACGGTTTTAAAAGCGATTGAAAAAGCAGGTTACAAGCCAGGTTCTGATATTTATTTAGCATTAGATTGTGCATCATCTGAGTTTTACAAAGATGGCAAATACGATTATACCAAATTTGAAGGCGAAAAAGGTGCCATTCGTACTAGTGAAGAGCAAGCGCAATATTTAGCTGATTTATCTGTAAAATATCCAATTATTTCGATTGAGGACGGAATGGATGAAAATGATTGGACGGGTTGGAAAGCTTTAACTGATAAAGTTGGAGACAAAGTTCAATTGGTTGGTGATGATTTGTTTGTAACCAATGTTACGCGTTTACAACGTGGTATTGACGAAGAAATTGCAAACTCAATTTTGGTTAAGGTAAACCAGATTGGTTCGTTAACGGAAACCATTAATGCGGTATCATTAGCACAAACAAATGGTTATACTTCAGTGATGAGTCACCGTTCTGGCGAAACTGAGGATGTTACGATTGCTGATTTAGCTGTTGCTTTAAACTGCGGACAGATTAAAACGGGTTCGGCATCTCGTTCAGATAGAATTGCAAAATACAATCAGTTACTACGTATTGAAGAAGAGTTAGGCGAAAATGCCCGTTTCATTGGTAAAAACTTCAAATACGCGAAGAAATAAACCAGTTTGTCATTCTGAGCTTGTCGAAGAACTCTTCTACAACTGTTTGGACAAGCTCAACATGACAGTTGCTTTAATGTTAACAAGTTGAAAAACTTATTTGTAGAACATCCGGAGATTTTAAATCTTCGGATGTTTTTTTATACATTTACGTCATTGCGAGGCATGATAAATTCATACTATTGTCTTATGGATAGAAATCTATTGCTTTGAGATTGCTTCGTACATCGCAATGACGATTTTTTCGAGAAAATTATGAAACGTTTAATAGACCTTTTCCGCAATAAATATTTTCTGGCAACAGTTGCTTTTGCCATGTGGATGCTGTTTTTCGATAAAAACGATATGATGTCGCAATACGAATACCGCAGCCAAGCGAACAAATTACAAGAAGAAAAGGAATATTTCGAGAAAGAAACTGCTCAGGTTAAAAAGGATTTAAACGAACTGAATACCAATCTAAATACAGCTGAAAAGTTTGCCCGCGAAAAATATTTCATGAAAAAAGATAATGAAGATGTTTTTGTGATTATTCATGAAGAAAAGAAAGACTAGAAGAAGATTTTTAGAACAGGATTTTGGAATAGGATTTTTAGGATTTTAGGATAAGGCAGGATTTAGGAGTAGATTAAAAGAATCTAACATTTTTCCTCTTACGCCATACATCTCACACTATCCATATTACATCAAAACATTTTACATCAAACTACATCATACCTCTAACATCATCCATTTTACATCAAAACATTTTACATCTACTAGAGTTCTCCATTTCGTTTTCTAAAAAACCATTCTACACTTAGCAAAACCAAAATTAAACCGAATAGCCATTTCATGTTAATCAGTTCATCGTATTTGCGGTCTTCGTAACTGATGGTTTTAATGTTTTCATTTTTCAAGATTTCATCGGCAATTTTCAATAAATCTTGTGGCATAAAAAGTTTACCATTGCTTTGTTTAGAAATGGCGTTTAACAATTGATGGTTGGCTGTGGTTTGCTGGTATTCAGCAATTAAAGCATTAATGTAAAAACTACCAGACGCTATAAATTTCTTTCCACCTAATGTTGTATTTGCGGTGTAAGCATAATTTCCTGCCGTCATGGTTCCGGCATCAAGTTGATAGGCATTTTCGGTTTTCGAGAACGTATAATTGAATAATTTACCTGCCTCATTTTTAACTTGCAAATTCACTTCAGGGTCATTTACAGCCTGATAGCTTTCATTATACAGTGTAGCATTAAACTGAATAGATTCATTTTCATCGTAAGCAGATTTAGAAGTGAAAACCTTAAATCTTCTCTTATCATCTTTTACGGAAAGGTATTGAACTGTTTTGGAAATCAAATCATTCAAGCTCGATTGTTCGACTTCATTTTCGGCTTCAGATAGTTTCCAACGCCACAAACCTTCTCCCATTAAATATCCAGCTTTTACACCATTATCATTGGTAAAAAACAGAAGTGGTTGCTGCGTACTTATCTTGCCAATACGCTGATTAAAAACTGGTGTAGCACTTGCATTAACTGTCAACCTACCAAATGGAGTTAGCAGAGGGTCGAAAGTAGAAAAGGTCTTTTTATCTTCTTCTGATAAGCTGAAACTCGTAAATCCATTGGCAAAATCTGGATAAACTTCTTGAATGGAACCATTTGCAGAACTTAAATTAACCTGATTTTGAATTTGATTAAAGGCATTTACACCACTTTGAGCGCCCAAAATATACCAAATCGGTTTCTTTGAAGCGATTACCTTTTGCAAAAATGCAGATGAAATATCCTGCGCATCAGGCAATTGGTAAAGCACAATTAAATCATACTTTGAAGGCTCAGTCGAATTTAAATCATCAGCAAGAGCAAGTTTTGCTTCATAATGTTTATTAAGTGAAATCGCTTCTTTAAGAACACCCAAATCTGGATGTGGCGAAACTCCAGCCAGCAAAACTTTCTGCCTGCCATCAATAACTTCTATATAAAACGTTTGCGAATTATTTTTTGTTGTAATTTCATTTGGAACAGTAGCCAGCTGAACGGTATATTTTTGAACTCCAATTTTGCCTGCATGCAACTTTATAGGTATAGTTTTAACAAATGAGTTGTTATCAATGGCAATATTTTGCTGTGATACCTTCCCCCCATTCTGGCTAATCGTTATCGCTGTATTTTCTCTATCACTTTGAAATGCCTGAACCTGCACTTCAACGGTAAAATCATCATCTAAATAAACAATGTTATTATAATTTACATTCGAGATTAAAACATCGCGTTTAGGGATGCTATCACCCAAAGCAATTGTATAAACCGGTGCATTTATTTGATTGATGCTGTACAATGGATTGCCACCATGATTGAAAATACCATCAGTAGCCAGAACAATTGCACCGACGTTCCTATTGGCATATTCGTCCTTAACCTTCTGAAAAAACGCTGAGGCATCTGTTAACTTTCCCTGATTTTTAAAATCAAATCCATCCGCTACTGAATCGCCAAAATTGTAGGTTTTTACTTCGTATTTATCTGAAAGTTTATTTTTTAATGCTTTTAAATTTTGTTCATAGAGTTTCTGGTCGAAACGGGTGGCTTTAACTTGCCCTACCGATAAAGAGTTATCTTGCCCAATAATGATTACAGGCTTATCTAATGTATAATTTAGAGTCTTGATTAGTGGAGCGAATAAAAGCCATGCTATTGCGGTAACAGCAACCATTCTGATGGCGGCCAATCCATATCTTAACTGTTTATCAAGATTTCTATTTCCGAGATAAAGCAACCATGAATATAAAACACCTAGCGCAAGGCAACCCAGAAAATACAAAATAGAAGTACCAGCAAAAAAGCCATTCATATTTTATAAAGATGCTAATTTTGAGGAACTTTTCCAGTTATTTAACCGCAAAGACCATAAAGAATTTACGCAAAGAAAAGCCAAGTTAAGTTTTTAGTTTAGTGGACATAGAATAAAGGCACCCTTCTTAAAAACCTATCTTAGCGTTCTTTGCGACTTAGTATTTAGAAAATCTTCAAGACTTTTGCGGTTAAATCGTTAATTTATTTAACCGCAAGAACACAACGAATTTACGCAAAGAAAAGCCAAGTTAAGTTTTTAGTTTAGTGGACATATGATAAAGGCACCCTTCTTAAAAAACCAGCTTAGCGTTCTTTGCGACTTAGTATTTAGAAAATCTTCGCGACCTTTGCGGTTAAATCGTTAATTTATTTAACCGAAAAGAACACAAAGAATTTACGCAAAGAAAAGCCAAGTTTAACTTTTTATCCATGAAGCACAAAATCAAAAGCATAATTTAAAAAACCCAGCTTAGCGTTCTTTGAGATTCAGCGATTAGAAAATCTTCGCGACCTTTGCGGTTAAATCGTTAATTTATTTAGCTTTAACCAAACCAAATTTCATGAAATTATTCTGCTTATCGTTTCTGCTATTCTTAAGTCTTATGGCCAATGCCCAAAACAACTTCAAAGCATCTCAAATTAAATTCGAAAGAGTAGAGAATGCCTATCAGGAAAAATGGGAAACATTACAGAAGTTTATAAAATCAGCTGGCTACGGCAAAGAATTCTCTATGGTAATAAATGCTTACAAAGCAGAAGGAAAATTGGAAATTTGGTTGAAAAGCAAAGCAGATAAAAACTATTCTTTATTCAGAACTTACGATTTCTGTGCGCATTCTGGCATGTTAGGGCCAAAAGTTATCGAAGGCGATAAACAAACGCCGGAAGGATTTTACTACATTAATGTTTTCAATCCGATGAGTAGTTTTCATTTATCTTTAGGTGTAAACTACCCAAATTCAGTTGACTTAGCGAGAACTGGAAAAGATAGAAAACCAGGCGGCGAAATTTACATTCATGGAAATTGCGTAACAGTAGGTTGCATCCCGTTAACGGACGATAAGATAAAGGAAGTTTACGTTTTAGCTGTTGAAGCTAAAAATTCGGGTCAGGAAAAAATCCCTGTCAACATTTATCCATTCAAAATGACTGATGGAAATATGAAAAAGTATACGAAAGAATTTCCCGCACAGTTAAGCTTTTGGAAAAGCTTGCAACCTGGATATTTGGCTTTTGAGAAAAATAAAAGCGCAGTAAATATTAAAGAAGTAAAAGGAAAGTATGTTGTAAAATAGAAAACCTACTAGCGTTTTTATTGCTAGTAGGTTGTAAGCTTTTTATTTTTGGTCTTTAAGCTTTCAGCCTAAATTATAGCATTCCACCACAAACAGACAAAGTTTGTCCGGTTACATAAGCGCTCATATCTGATGCTAAAAACACACAAACATTTGCAATATCCTCTGTTTCACCGGCACGTTTTAATGGAATATCTTTTTCCCAACCAGCAACAACTGCAGGGTCTAAAACCTCTGTCATTTCCGTACGAATGAAACCTGGAGCTACAACATTAGCACGAATGTTTCTCGAACCCAACTCTTTAGCAACAGATTTTGTGAAACCGATTATACCAGCTTTTGATGCTGCGTAGTTTGCTTGTCCTGCATTACCGGTAACACCAACAACCGAACTCATGTTAATAAAAACACCTTTGCGAGCTTTCATCATCACTTTTGAGGCTGCTTTAGTTATGTTGAAAATAGATTTTAGGTTGATGTTTATGACATCATCCCAGTTTTCTTCACTCATGCGCATTAACAAACCATCTTTGGTAATCCCAGCATTGTTCACCACAATATCAATCGTTCCAAATTCTGCAACTACGTCATTTATTAATTGCTCTGCTTCAGCAAATTTTGATGCATCAGAACGATAACCTTTAACTTTCGTACCGAAACTTTGTAATTCTTGCTCCAACGCCTCACCTTTTTCTATCGATGATAAATATGTGAATGCTACATTAGCGCCTTGCTCAGCAAATTTTTCAGCTATTTTACGGCCAATACCTTTCGATGCGCCAGTAATTAATGCTGTTTTTCCTTCTAGTAATTTCATTTATAATTTTTGTTGTTTTTCAGCCTGATTGTTGTTGTCAGTCTGAGCTTGTCGAAGACTTTTATCAACCTTCTTCAAATATATTATCTATTCTTCTTTTTTAAAATTTGATAATCTAACAATTTCATCCCAATCTTCGGAAAACAGAGCTTCCTTTTTCTTTCTACTCCAGCCTTTAATTTGTTTCTCAAACTCTATAGCATGTTCAATTTGGCCAAATCTTTTATAATATTTTAATACGACAGACCTTCGTGTAAATGTATAGGAAGATATATTTTCCCCATTAGCGTGCTGTTGTATTCTTACATCCAAATCATTAGTTACTCCTACATAATAACTTTTATCTATACATTCTAAGATGTAAACAAAGTAATTATGAATTGTAGCCAGTTATATATTTAGATAAAGTGAAGTTACTAAAAATTCTTTTTGATAAAGCCTTTTCTCCACCACTCCTATTTACGCCTTGTCATGTTGAGCCTGTCGAAACACTCTTAATTGTCCTTCGACAAGCTCAGGATGACAGGTCGTAAGTAAAACACCTAATTAAACCGCTGGTTCTTGCTGGCTCAAACAATGAAAACTGCCCAGTCCCCAAATAATATCCACAGAATTAATTCCAACTACCTTTCTATCCGGGAAACAACCTTGAATAATATCTAAAGCTTTTTGATCGTTAACATCATCAAAAATCGGGACAATCACGGCAGAATTTGCGATGTAAAAATTCGCATAAGATGCCGGCAAACGTGTATCTTCATGAATTACTGGTGAAGGCATCGGTAATTCCACAATCTTTAGTGGTCTTCCATCCTTCAATTTCATTACTTTTAAAGCGGCCAAATTCTCTTGCAATAGGATGTAATTTTCATCCAATGGGTTACTTTCTACCACCGTTAAAACGGTATCTTCATTTACAAATCGTGTAATATCGTCGATGTGGCCATCCGTATCATCACCCACTATTCCATCACCTAACCACAAAACCTGTTCCTGCCCGTAATACTCCAATAAGTATTTTTCAATCTGCTCTTTATTTAAATGTGGATTACGATTCTCATTCAACAAACAAGCTGTTGTAGTTAAAATTGTTCCAGCGCCATTAAATTCTACCGAACCACCTTCCATCACGATATCAGGTAAGAATAAGGGTAAATCAAAATGCTTTGCAATTTTTGTAGGTAATACATCATCCAAATCAAAAGGAGGATATTTTCCACCCCAGGCATTGTAACCCCAATCTACCACAGCCTTTTCATTTTCTTTTAGCAAGAAAGCCGGACCATGGTCTCGGCACCAGGCGTCATTGGTTTCATTGAAATAAAATTCAATCTGGCTTAAATCTGCATCAACTTTTGCTAATTCAGAAACCGCGAAAGCTTTCATTTCTTCATCTTTCACATTGATGCGAACTTTTTCTCCTTCAGCAACGGTTTTAATAAACTGACAATAAGGTTCGTAAATCGTTTCAATTTTATCTGGCCAACTGGCCTCTTTATGCGGCCAACTTAACCAGGTTGCTTCATGCCTCGCCCATTCAGCAGGGAAAGCATAACCTTGTTGCTTTGGAGAATAATCGAATTGATTGATATTTAGTTCTTTTCTTGGAGGGAAATTTGACATATGTTTTTTAAAAAAGTCCGAGGTCGGAAGTCCGAAGTCGGAAGATATTAAGTTTTAGAATAAGTCTGAAGTCGGAGGCACGAAGTCAGAAGATATTAAGTTTTAAAATTAAGTCCAAAATCGGAAGATATTTTGTTTTATTTAGTGGCTGTTAATCTAAAGATTTTATTAGGGCAGAAATCATTATTAGAATTTCTTCGCACGATTGATAATGTTTCTTAAAAATGTCCTCACTAATATAGCCACGTCTTTTGCCAAATGTAGACAATTAACAACTTCAACATCCGACCTTAGTGAGTAGCGTAGAAATTTCTTAAACTCTAGGTTACTTTGCCCTGTACTTCCTTCTGCAATATTCATCGAGATGGAATCAGCAGCACGTTTGACTTGAGATGTCAAAACATAAACTTCTTCCTTTAGAAAGGTTTTAGTCATTTTATCAATCTCATCTGCCAGGTCTAAAGCTTTTTGCCAGACTTTAAGTTTTTCAAATTTGAAAGCCATTTAATCAGAGGTTAATTCATTTAATTATGAATATACTAATTTTTAGCTTTATGCCAAAGGCACTAAAACTCCTGACTTCGGTCTTCGGACTAATAACTAATCACCATCAATATATCTTTTCGTAATCGGCTGGTAAGAATCAATTCTTCTATCTCTCAAAAATGGCCAATGTTTCCGCATAAAGTCGCTTTGGTCTAAATCCAGTTCAACCACTCCTGTTTCTTCATTATCGTGAGATGCCAAATAAAGCAATTTCCCTTGTGCATTTGTCGCAAAACTTCCGCCCCAAAATTTCATGGCTCCATCTTGTTCAAAACCCACCCTATTTACACTTACCACGGGGACTCCATTCGCAACTGAATGCGAACGCTGAATAGTCTGCCACGCATTATATTGGTCTTGATTTGTTTCTTCATCCTGGTCGGTTGCCCAGCCAATTGCCGTTGGATAAAACATAATATCCGCTCCCATCAATGCTGTAATACGAGATGCTTCAGGGTACCATTGATCCCAACAAATTAAAATACCGATTTTAGCAAACTTCGTTTCAAAAACTTTGTAGCCCAAATCACCTGGTGTGAAGTAGAATTTTTCGTAGAAAGCCGGGTCATCAGGGATATGCATTTTGCGGTATTTACCCAAATAAGAACCATCTGCATCTAAAACAGCCGTGGTATTATGGTATAAACCTTCAGCACGTTTCTCAAATAAAGAGGCAATAATTACCACGCCCAACTCTTTCGCAACTACTTGCAAAGCATCAGTCGATGGACCAGGAATTGCTTCTGCTAAATCAAAATTATCGTAATCTTCCACATCGCAGAAATACAAAGAAGTAAAAAGCTCCTGCAAACACACAATTTGCGCACCTTTTGCCGCCGCCTCTCTTACTTTCGCAATCGCTTTATCTAAATTTTCCTGCTTATCTTTTGTACAGCTCATCTGCACCAAGCCAACTTTAACTTTCTTCATTTCTTAAAATTATTGGATAAGAGAATGATAGAGTGAGAGAATTTGCAAAGCACTCAATCATTCTAAATTCTGTCATTCTAAATTAGGTTGCAAAGTTATGTAAAAAGGTTGAGGCTAGAAAGGAAGAGAGATTGTTTAAGTTGTGATTTGGGAAGCTATTGTAGTAGCATTCTGTACTGCATAGTTTTATAGTGTATTGCTCAAATTGAATTGAAAAGCAATGACAGTAGCTTTGATTATTGATAGTCGGGCTATCCGTTTTAGCTCCGATGAAAAATCGGAGGCTGTCACTTCTATCCCGTTTAATTCGGGGAATTTTTTGCTTCTATTTGAAGTTGCAAGATTATAAATTTGGCTAAAGCCAATATACAATAATCATTATTTGCACAGGCAGCTAAAGCAGCCTGCAATGAATAAATAACAAGTCGCCCTATCGCATTTCATTGCCATTTGGCTTTAGCCAATGAATATAGCCATATTTCATTCATTACCCTTTTATTTCATCCAGCAAAATAGACAAATTATAATTCATTGCCGTTTGGCTTCAGCCAAGGAATATAGCCATATTTCATTCATTACCCTTTTATTTCATCTAGCAAAATAGACAAATTGTAATTCATTGCCGTTTGGCTTCAGCCAACGGTTTATTATTACACCCCAATATCTTCCCGATATTCTTGCTGCAACTCAAAAAGACATTTTGCACATAAGCAACCATCATACAATTCAGATATATATTGTACTTCATTGATACTGAGTTGCACCACACTGCATTGACATTTAGTGTAAGAATTTGCTTTGCATTCAATAGCTGTTCCGCATCTTTCGCAGGGAATGATTTCGTGTTTGCTATGTTTTAAAGTGTGGTTCATTGGTTCAATGGTCATTTGTTCATTAGTGTTTGGCACACGAACTAGTGAACCAATTACTAATGAACTATTATACTAAAGGCAAAAGTAATGACAAAAAATAAGGTTTTGAGCGTTTGCCCAAAACCTTACTTAATTTTGAATATGTAAATTCAGGTTTTGTCAAAGAAAAAGAGATTGCTTCGGCTCGCTCAAACCCTGCCTCGCAATGACGGCGAGTTATTGGCTTTCGCTCTAGTCTTTTATCCTTGCTCCTTAATCCTTATTTTATTTTAACCTGAACAGCTAATACAACCTTCTTCCATCGAACAAACTGGTCCATCTACAATTTCTTCGGCAACTTGGTCTTGTGGAATAGTTGCAGGAATTACAGCCTCAATTGCTTTACCGCCTTGGTTTTCTACTGTAAATTTAACTGCTTGCGATGCTGCCTGAGTACGTAGGTAGTACATACCGGTTTTCAAACCTTTCTCCCATGCATAAAAGTGCATTGAAGTTAATTTTGAAGTATTTGGTGCATTGATAAACAAGTTTAAAGATTGCGATTGGCAGATGTAAGCACCACGGTCTGCAGCCATATCGATGATGTTACGCATCTTAATTTCCCAAACCGTTTTGTACAATTCTTTAATATAATTTGGAATGGCATCGATACCTTGAACAGAACCATTAGCCAAAATGATTTGGTTTTTCATATCATTGTTCCATAAGCCCAACGATACTAAATCTTTCAGCAAGTGTTTATTTACCACCACAAATTCGCCACTTAATACACGGCGAGTGTAAATGTTAGATGTGTATGGCTCGAAACATTCGTTATTACCCAAAATTTGAGAAGTAGATGCCGTTGGCATCGGTGCAACTAAAAGTGAATTATACACGCCATCTTTAACAACTTTCTTACGCAAAGCATCCCAATCCCAACGTCCGCTATCTGGCGTTACGTTCCATAAATCAAACTGGAATTTACCTTTTGATAATGGAGAACCTTTGAAAGTTTGGTAAGCACCGTTTTTCACAGCTAAATCGTGTGAAGCCGTCATCGATGCGAAATAAATCGTTTCGAAAATATCTTTATTTAAACGTTTTGCCTCATCGCTTTCGAAAGGTAAACGCAATAAAATAAATGCATCAGCTAAACCCTGTACACCCAAGCCAACCGGACGGTGGCGCATATTTGAGTTTTCTGCCTCAACAACCGGGTAATAGTTATGGTCGATGATTTTATTCAGGTTTAAAGTAGCCTGATACGTTACATCATATAATTTTTGGTGGTCGAATTGACCGTTTATTACAAAGCGAGGTAATGCCAATGATGCCAGATTACAAACCGCAACTTCATCTTTAGAAGTATATTCGATAATCTCGGTACACAGGTTAGAGCTCTTAATGGTACCTAAATTTTGTTGGTTAGATTTGCTGTTCGCTGCATCTTTAAACAACATGTATGGTGTACCGGTTTCAATTTGCGAATCTAAAATAGCAAACCACAATTCTTGTGCTTTAATGGTTTTTCTACCGCGACCTTCAGCTTCATATTTAGTGTATAAAGCTTCGAACTCAGCACCAAAACAATCAGCTAAACCTGGTGCCTCATGCGGACAGAATAAAGTCCATTCGCCATTATCTTTCACACGTTGCATAAACAAATCGTTTATCCAAAGGGCATAAAATAAATCACGGGCACGCATCTCTTCTTTACCATGGTTTTTACGCAAGTCTAAGAATTCGAAAACATCTGCATGCCAAGGCTCTAAATAAATTGCGAAAGCACCTTTACGTTTACC
The DNA here is from genome assembly GCF_003725795.1 of Pedobacter jejuensis. GTDB lineage: Bacteria > Bacteroidota > Bacteroidia > Sphingobacteriales > Sphingobacteriaceae > Pedobacter > Pedobacter jejuensis. Next base: position 138,736 of record NZ_RBEE01000042.1, read on the forward strand.
TCCACCTTGGTCAACGTAACGAGCAGTATCATTAAATACACGTAACATTGGAATAATACCATTACTTGTACCATTTGTACCACCGATATACGAACCAGTTGCACGAATGTTGTGAATGCTTAAGCCAATACCACCAGCACTCTGAGAGATTTTAGCAGTTTGTTTTAAGGTATCATAAATTCCTTCGATGCTATCATCTTGCATGGTTAACAAGAAACAAGACGACATTTGAGGTTTTGGTGTAGCAGCATTAAACAATGTTGGCGTGGCATGTGTAAACCAACGCTCGCTCATTAAGTTATATGTTTTAATTGCGCTTTCGATATCTTCTTTATGGATACCAACAGAAACACGCATGAATAAATGCTGAGGACGCTCTACAATCTGACCATTAACTTTCAGTAGATATGATTTTTCCAGTGTTTTGAAACCAAAATAATCGAAACCGAAATCGCGGTCGTAAATGATAGAACTATCTAAAATATCTTTGTTTTTTTCAATAATCTCATAAACATCATCAGCAATAAGCGGTGCTGCTTTCTGCGCTTTCGGGTCGAAATATTCGTACAACATTTTCATCGTACCCGAGAATGACTTGATGGTGTTTTTATGCAAGTTAGAAACCGCGATACGCGACGCCAACAAAGCATAATCAGGATGTTTTGTCGTTAACGATGCCGCAGTTTCTGCCGCAAGGTTATCCAACTCTGATGTGGTTACACCATCGTATAAACCTTCGATTACCTTCTTGGCAACATCGATTGGGTCTACAAGGTCTGAATTTAAACTATAACACAACTTTTGAATACGAGCTGTGATTTTGTCAAATTGCACCGCTTCTTTGCGGCCATCTCTTTTTAGTACGAACATAATTTATGAGATTTAATTTGTTATGAGTGAATGAGTGAGTTTTGAATAGTTAAATGGAATTCCTTTCAACCGTTCAAACTAGCTAGTAATATTTTATTTATTTTGTGATGATGGCATGAGCATTCACTCATACTATCATGCATTAATTTAAAATTCTAATTAAAAGTCTTCGTCTAAAGAAAACGCTTGTTTGTTATTATCAGCAGAGGTTAAAACGCCACTTTTTTGATAATCGCCAACACGTTTCTCGAAGAAGTTAGTTTTTCCTTGCAATGAAATCATTTCCATAAAATCGAATGGATTGGTTGCATTGTAGATTTTTTTGTAACCCAATTCCTGTAACCATCTATCGGCTACAAATTCGATGTACTGACTCATTAATTTTGCATTCATACCAATTAAAGCAACCGGTAAAGCATCCGTAATAAATTCTTTTTCAATCTCAACTGCATCACTAATGATTCCGTGAACTTGCTCTTCACTTAATTTATTACTCAACATGCTGTATAATAAACAAGCAAACTCGCAATGAGAACCTTCATCTCTGGAGATTAACTCATTACTGAAGGTCAATCCTGGCATTAAACCACGTTTCTTTAACCAGAAAATAGAACAGAAACTTCCGCTGAAGAAAATACCTTCAACCGCAGCAAAGGCCACTAAACGTTCAGCAAAACTTCCGTTTTCAATCCAGCGTAAAGCCCATTCCGCTTTTCTTTTTACTGCCGGAACAGTATCAATGGCGTGGAATAAACGGTCTTTTTCTTCCGGATCTTTAATGTAAGTATCAATTAAAAGTGCGTAAGTTTCGGCGTGGATGTTTTCCATCATAATCTGGAAACCATAAAAACAACGAGCTTCTGGTAATTGCACTTCACTCATGAAGTTTACAGCAAGGTTTTCGTTAACAATACCATCACTAGCAGAAAAGAAAGCAAGGATATGAGAGATGAAATGTCTTTCACCATCATTTAAATTATCCCAGTGCTTTTGGTCATCAGAAAGGTCAATTTCCTCAGCGGTCCAAAAACTAGCTTCGGTTTTTTTATACATTTCCCAAATTGCCGGATATTTTATCGGCAAAAGCACAAATCTGTCTTTATTTTCTTGTAGTAATAATTCCTGTTCCATACGCTGATTTTTTTTAATCTTCATTTTGCACAGAGCCGACGAAACCACGCATCCATCAATTTTGTATGATGATTGTATTGTTTTTATCAAAACGCTGTAGTGAAAGTGCTAACCCCATCGCCTCATGAACAACTTAGTTTTTAGTTAGGAAAAATTTCATCAGCATTAGAGAAATGCTGTTGTAAACTCCTAAAAATTAAGCTTTTGTATTTGTTTTAAAGCGAAGAAAGTTAAAGAACTTTGTTAAACAAATATATAGACGAGTGGTACTTTTTGCGAACCAAAGTTGTTAACACTGCCATGTTTTTGGTGGATAAATGCATCAGCTAAATCTCATTTTAGAGCGAAAAAAAAGCTAATCATTTCTTTTTAAGCGTTTACGAAACCAAAATGAGTGTTAATAACTTAAATTTGAGGTGTATAATAACTACGAAATAGAGCTAAAAGAAGTATTACTCCAGGCTGTAACTTAGCTTTACTCTAGCAACGCCTTTACTGTAGATACCTATCTGTTTAGCAGCGCTTTCTGATAAATCTATCGCCAATTTTTTGGAGAATGGACCCCTATCATTTACCTTAACTTGGACTGATTTTCCATTATCGGGATTGGTTACCGTAATCATGGTACCAAATGGTAAAGTGCGATGTGCTGCTGTTAATTTTTTTGCTCTGTATTTGGCGCCGCTAGTGGTTCGTCGACCTTCGAATTTTCGGTGGTAATATGTAGCCAGAACTGATTTTTTAACACTATCGGGCTCATTTGATGCATCAGAATTTTGTGCTTTACCTTGTAAAAACAAGAAACAAAAACTTAATAACAGAACATATTTCATAGGCTAAAATTTATTTATCGAGCCTGCAAATATAAGCATTTAGTTTATAATCAATAAATTGTGGAAAAAACGCACATTTTAGCGCTAAATAAATCACTCATGTATTGGACAATCGTATACTATCGTTTCTAATTTTTTTCCCATTTTTCGTAAAGAGGTAATTGATTTTTATATTCCTCAACATTCCAAACAATACCCCATTGTCTAACGTATTCTGCCAAAGATCCTAAACCAACAGATGCTCGCCTTTTATCTACATTATCAGGATCTAAAAGTGGTAAAACATAAGCCATATTCTCTTTAGGATTTGTTCTTATTTGGCTACCGTAAATTTGCTTTTTTCCTTCGCTTAAAGCTACCCTATCTTCCAATAATGCCAATGCGCTTGGTTTTGCTTTACCATTTTTAACTGCAATACGCATAATCGGTAAATACTTTTGTTGAATGACTAAATCAGAATGCTGAATAACCAAGAACAAAGTATTACTTTGGTTTCCAACTTTATCTTCGCCCAGCCAACCGTATTTATCCAAAATCTTGGTAACGGTGATCGTATTCAAGCTATCATGATAAATCATCAGTTTGCTTAAACTGTCCACCTTTTTACTTTGATAACCTTCTTTCTTTTGCGCGGCAATATATTCTACTCTTATACCCTGATCCGTTTTATACACTTCCTCTAGCGCTGCTTTTGCTTCCTTATTATAATTTGTTTCAATTTGGTTTATACGAACATGTAACTTAGATACAACTTTTTCCCACTCAGGCAAGCTATGTAAAGAAATTAGGTCTGAATCCTTTTTAAAATGTTCGATATTAATCCACCCCGCATCGATACTAAGATTTAACAATTTAAATGCATTTAACCTATCGCCTGCAAGTGCAGCCGCACAAGCAGCATTGTATAAATCAGTTTTATTATTTCGCTCTTTTTCAAAAGCCAACAAGTAAGCATCCTTAGATTTTATATAATCTTTTGATTTATACAATCTCTCTGCTTGAGAAACTAGCTGTTTGTAATCATCTTGCGCAAAGGCAAAAACTGTGATATTTAAAAACACAAAAATTAGCAGAATACCCTTTTTCATTCGTAGTAAATTTATTGACTTACAACAAAACTAAATAATTAGTTTTTAAATTCCAAGCAACAAAAAAGGCGTACAACTTACGCCGTACGCCTCTACCTAACCCATCCTTACTCAACTTATTTTTTGTCAGGCACGAAATTCATAGAAATTGAATTTACGCAATGACGTGTGTCTTTATTTGTGAATCCCTCACCCAAAAATACGTGACCTAAGTGCGCTCCGCAGTTAGAACAAACGATTTCTGTACGAGATCCATCTGCATCAGGAATACGTTTAACGGCACCTTTGATTTCATCATCAAAAGCAGGCCATCCGCAATGCGCATCAAACTTACTTTCTGAGCGATATAACGCGGCATTACAACGTTTACAAGTATAAGTTCCATTATCAGTTGTAAGTTCATATTTACCAGTACCAGGATATTCTGTTCCTTTATTTACAATTACTCTTTCTTCTTCGGGTGTTAATGGATTCCAGTTCATCTTATTCTTTGGTGTAATTTTTTCTGTTGATTGCGATTGCTTGGTTTCTTTCTTCTCTTGCTTTTGAGCACAAGCGGATAAACCAGTTACTATAACAACCGCTGAAATCAAAAATAGTTTATTTAACATCGTTTTCATAAATCAATATACGCTATAGATTTTGATTTGGTTTGGAGGTTTAAAGGTTTGTAGGAGTGTTTACAAAGGGATGATAAAAAGATATGTTTTTGCCAATAACCTGTGTTCGTTTATTAATTATCCTTCAGATCAACAAGCTACATTTTTTATTTACCGTCACCCTGAATTTATTTCAAGGTTTATTTGCAGGAAAGATGCTGAAATAAATTCAGCAAAACGTGTCGTACAAGCAATACAGCGATAAAATGGCAAAATATTAATTTTAGAAATTTCTAATTTTTCCATTTTATTCATTTACGTGCTTTCTGAGTTTCCGTGCCAACTAAAGAATAAAGTGACAAAAAAACAAAAAAGCGTCTCGAAATAATCGAAACGCTTTCATTTATCTAGAAAATAAAAATTTTATTTTGCTAATTCTTCTGCCATTGCAGCACCAATTTCAGCAGGACTTTCTACTACACGAATACCACACTCACGCATGATTTTCATTTTAGCAGCAGCAGTATCATCAGCACCGCCAACAATTGCACCCGCGTGGCCCATTCTACGTCCCGGAGGAGCAGTTTGACCAGCAATAAAACCTACAACAGGTTTAGTACCGTGTTCCTTAATCCAATGAGCAGCTTCAGCTTCCATTCCACCACCAATCTCACCAATCATGATGATACCGTGGGTATCTGGGTCGTTCATTAATAATTTAACCGCTTCAACAGTTGGTGTACCAATAATTGGGTCACCACCAATACCGATAGCCGTTGTAATGCCTAAACCAGCCTTAACAACTTGGTCAACCGCCTCGTAAGTTAAAGTTCCTGATTTTGAAACTACGCCTACATGACCTTTTTTGAAGATAAAGCCTGGCATGATACCAATTTTAGCTTCATCAGCAGTAATTACACCTGGGCAGTTAGGGCCAATCAGGGTAACATCACGGTCTGAAATATATTCTTTAACCTGAATCATGTCCTTTGTAGGGATACCTTCAGTAATACAAACAATAACTTTAATACCACCTTCAGCAGCTTCCATAATTGCATCAGCAGCAAAAGCAGGTGGCACAAAAATGATAGATACATTTGCTCCTGTTTTATCAACAGCATCTTTAACAGTATTAAAAACAGGCTTATCTAAATGCAATTGCCCACCTTTGCCAGGCGTTACACCACCAACTACGTTTGTACCGTATGCAAGCATTTGCTCAGCATGGTAAGTTCCTTCGTTTCCGGTAAAACCCTGAACGATAACCTTAGAATCTTTATTTACTAAAACGCTCATGTATCAATATTTTTTTGTGCAAAGCTAATATTATTGACTGGAAAGTCAAACCTAAAAATAGATTATTTAGCCCATTTTTTCAGGAAAATGTAACGAATTGGCTAATGGCTACTTCAACCCTGATTTGCAATAGAATCTTTTTAAGGAAATCCTGTAAGAATATCAGAGGAGTAATAATTAAAAGTGTTTTTTTTACAAATGTCAATCTTTCTTTTACTTCAGTATGATAAGTTTAAATACTTTTATCTTCAGTTTTTATTTTTGGTTCAACCTTCCAACTTTTAGCCCATTCAGCTTGTGCGGCTTCGTCTTGGAATGTCCATGCTACAAACCGACTAACTTTTTGTCCTTGAGACATTTGAACCGTTGTAACTTCGAAAGCTTTTGCTTTAATTAAAGCACTGTAAATGCTTTTTAGGTTTGCGCTTTTAGAAACTAATGATGTAAACCACAAACACTGATTGGCAATTTGTGCACTTTGAATAATCATTTGTTCAACAAAGGCACGTTCACCACCTGGGCACCAAAGTTCTGCTTTGTTTCCACCAAAGTTTAAAACATGCTTTACTTCCTTTTCGGCACCGCCTAAGTTGCGCCATTTTTGCCGTGTACCCTGTTCTGCTTCTTTTAAAGATGCATGAAAAGGTGGGTTGCAGATGGTTACATCAAATCGTTCTTTTGCACCAACAACACCTCTAAAAATACCCATTTTTGATGGTTGTAATCGAATTTCTACTGCATCTTGCAATGGTTTGTTAGCATCGATAATACGCTTTGCAGATTCGACAGAAAGTGGATCTATTTCAGAGCCAACAAAGTTCCATCCATATTCCTGGTGACCAATAATTGGATAAATACAATTTGCACCAACACCAATATCTAAAACTTTTATTGTGTTTCCCTTTGGTAATTTACCTTTATTGCTTGAACCTAATAAATCAGCTACATAATGAATGTAATCCGCTCTTCCCGGTATTGGTGGGCAAAGATAATCTTTAGGAATATCCCATTGAGGTATGTTATAAAAGTGCTTTAATAAAGCTTTATTCAAAGCCTTTACAGCATTTTGATCTGCAAAATCTATAGAATCATCGTCGTGATCATTTTTAAAAACGAAACGTTTTAATTCTTTTGATGAACCGATAAGTTGTTTGAAATTGTAACGCGAACGATGTTTGTTGCGTGGGTGTAACTCGCTTTTTTCTGAGCGAGTATTTTCTTTTTGAGCCAATGTGATATGGATTAATTAAACAAGCTGTGTGCTTATTTCTAATGCAAAGGTACAGAAAAGAGTTGGGGTTATTGTTTTAGAATTTGTTCGGGAAAGATTCAAGTTTAGCTTGAAAGATTCTTTTAGTACAAATGAAAGCTAAATGTTGGATGTCAATTTAATAGCAATTCTATTAAGCCAGGTAAACATTTTACATTTACTTTCATCAAATGTAGATATGGTTTCCCAAGCTTGAGAAAAAGTCTTTTCTAATATTAAATCACATTTACTTTTATCGTTAAGAATGCGTGAAATAGTACCATAAATTGCTGGTGCGTAATACTTGTAAAAGGCTTTAAAAGTTTCTTTATCCTTTGATTTGAGTTTTGAAATAGAAATTTTGTTTGCAGATAACCAGAAAGTTGATGGCGATTGTTCCAAAATTTGGCTGTTATTAAGTGATATCTGCATTACTTGGTTATTTCATTTATTTAAACAACACAAACACTTATATTTTGTTTACCGCAATTAAGTTTAAAGAAACAACCGCCAGGAATATATAATCATAAGGTTTAACAGGTTGATTCCAAAATTTTAATAAAGAGTTTGTACATTTGCAGAACTAATGAAAATTTTAACCAGTTTTTTAAATATCTGCTTAATTGTAATGTCTTGCATGTCTTGCGAGGATTTTACAGATTTTGTTAGTGCGGATAAACTACAGGATTCTATTTCAATAGAACAAAATAAAAATCACGCCATTGCAGATAATTGTTCTCCACTTTGCACCTGCAATTGTTGTGGACAACCTTTGGTATTTAGCCTAAAATCTTCTAAAATAAATATTGTTAAATCAGAAAAAATGAGTCAAAACTCGCCAGAGTATATTAATTCATTTGCTTCTGATTATTTAGATACTATCTGGCAACCGCCCAAAATGGAAATGAATATTTTCGGATAATTCATAATCATTACTGTTTTCGCAGTATAAAATATTTCATTTTCAAAAAAATTTAAATGCAAAAATTACTTTTAATTTTATGTGTATTTCTATGCACATCAACTACTTACGCACAAAAAATTTTTAAAGTTGTAATCAAATCAGAAGAAAACAAATTGGCTTTGCAGGGAGCAACAATAAGTATAATCGGTTCCTCTGTAAAAGCAATTTCAAATGAAATTGGTGTAGCAACATTAACAAACATACCCGATGGAAAACAAACCATTAAGATTAATAATATTGGATACAATGAAAAAACAGTTACCGTTACTTTTCCTGTAAATCAACAAACAGCTTTAGAAATATTATTAACACCATCTGAAGATGAACTTGAAGAAGTTATCATTTCATCGACCAGAACAAGCAGAACAATTCAAAATACGCCAACACGTGTAGAAACAATAGAACTGGAAGAGATTGATGAAAAAAGCAATATGCGACCTGCAAATGTTTCTATGATTTTGCATGAAAGTACCGGGATTTCTGTTCAACAAACATCGGCTACTAGCGGTAACGCCAGCATTAGAATACAGGGATTAGACGGCAGATATACACAGCTTCTAAAAGATGGGTACGCTAGTTTTGGCAACTTTGCAAATGGCTTGAGTATTCTCGAAATACCACCTTTGGATTTAAGTCAGGTTGAAATTATAAAAGGCCCGGCATCTACGCTTTATGGTGCGGGTGCAATTGCTGGGGTGGTAAATTTTATTTCCCGAACGCCAAGAGAAAAAGCAGATTATAATTTTATCGTTAATCAATCTAACGTTGGGCAAACCAACATTGGAGGCTTTGCAATGAGCAGAAATAAGAAAGTAGGCTACAGTTTACTCGCATTGGCAAACTTTCAAAAGCCTTATGATGTAGATAAAGATGATTTTACAGAACTTCCAAAATCCAAGGATTTTACCATTCATCCTAAACTTTTCCTCTATCCAAATGAAAGAACAACGTTAATTATCGGCAATGCTTTCACCACAAGTGATAGAACTGGAGGCGATATTTTCTTGATTAGAGATGGTAAATCAGCAGAACATACTTATTTCGAAAACAACAAAACGATTAGAAATACTTCCACGCTGGATTATAGTTTGAAATTAGATGAACGAGATTTGTTTCGGGTAAAAACTAGTTTTAATTACTTCAAAAGAAATATTGGTATACCTGATTATACTTTTAAAGGCAATAATTATAACGCTTACACCGATATTAGCTACTTAAAAAATATTAAAAACCAAAGCCTAATATTTGGCGGAAACTTGGTTTATGATGATTTTAGAGATGAAAAACAATCACTATCGAAAAGTTTTAAAACTAAAACTGCAGGCTTATACTTTCAACATACTTGGGATGCAACAGAAAAACTAAAACTAGAAAGCGGCATTAGAACTGACCTGGTAAATTATTTTAACAGTTTGTATAAAAACACAGACTTTTTTGTTTTACCACGGGTTTCTGCTTTATATAAATTTAGCGATAAGTGGAGTTCGAGGATAGGCGGTGGTCTTGGTTATAAAACACCAACCCTCTTTACCGAACAAACTGAAACATTTCAATACCAAAATTTATTACCGTTGAATGGTGTACAATCAGAGAAAAGTTATGGCGGAACTGCAGATGTGAATTTTAAAACCAATATTGGAGAAGATTGGTTGATAAGCTTAAATCAAATGTTTTTTTATACCCGAATAAGCAATTCAACAATTCTGTTGCAGGATGCAAATGCTAACTTTTTCTTTACTAACACCTCATTTCCGGTAAACAGTTTGGGTTTTGAAAGTAATGCAAAAATTATCTTTAAAGAATACTTTAAGCTTTTTGCCGGATACACCTTTACCAATGCAAAAGCAGACTATTTGCCTGTTATCCAAGACATTCGGCTGTTACCTAAAAACAGATTAAATCTTGCTTTACTTTACGAAAAAGAAAGAAATTTTAAACTTGGGTTAGAAGGTTATTTTACGGACAGACAGTATTTATACAATAATTTTCAGACGCCATCTTACTGGGAATTTGGCTTTATGGCCGAAAAAGTATTTGGTAAAATTTCCATCTTTATAAACGCTGAAAACTTTACAGATACAAGGCAAAGCAAATACAAAAGCGTTGTTAATGGTTCACATAACAACCCAACCTTTGATGACATTTGGACACATACCGAAGGCAGAACTTTTAACGCTGGAATTAAACTGAAATTATAATTCTAAAACGATTCTGATTTGTAGGTGTTTAATTAGAAAACTTAAATCATCTACCATGGAAAATCAAGATTATAATTTAACTGCAGAACAAGATGTAGCAGCTTTTGATACTGCTACAATAGGTATTACCAATACTTACGAACCCGATCCAAAAGATAAAGAACAAGATGACGAAACCGAATATACTGAAGATGAAGTTGAATACGCTGATGGAGAAGGAACTTTATTAAATGAAGAATTTAATGAAGAAGACGAGGATGAAGAACAGTAAAATCTAATTAAAAAAAAAGGGGCAAAAACTATTTAAGTTTTTGCCCCTTTTTCTATTTATGGGTAATTTAAAATATACGGTAACCTAATCTGATGGTAAACAAATTAAGTTTTGTTGGTGGGTAACCATCTTTATTTAATTTAGATAATCCCAATTCGTATCTAGCATCGATGCTTAACTTTTTGATATCTAAACCGGCACCAAATTGCCATGAAATAGCTTGATCTTTAAAATTACCACTAAAAACATTTCCAGTAGCCTGACCAATGCTTTGTTTGTTATCTAAAATTAAAGAAAACATTGGTCCGGTATTAATTCTCAAACCAACACCCGCAGCTCCAAATTTGTTCCTATTAACAATGGCACATCCAAACTGGTAAATTTTACTTCATTAACTAAACCAGTTGCATCACTAATCAAGTTTGTTTTCTTACCAGAAATGTAAAGTTCTGGCTGGAAAAAAATTCCCCCTCCACCTACTCTTGCCCATAAGCCGCCGTAAAAACCGGTCCTGTTATCACTACTAAAAGTATTTTCGGTATCAAACTTAGAAAAGTTAGCACCTGCTTTTACCCCTAGTTGGAATGTAGGCAGTATTTGTGCACTTGCACAAAAGCCTACAACTATGCAGGCAACAAATAGATAGATTGATTTCATAACAATAGGGATGATTTAAGGTTATAGATTAGCTAGTTGCATCATTAATTGCTTGTTGCTCTTTTAAAGCATCTACATTGTTTTTATCTCCAAAGTTTTCTGTTTTATCAGCAAAGTATTGAAGTATTGCAGTAATGGTATCTAAGTTATCAGCAACTCTTTGGTGCATATCAGGTAAATCATTTTCTAAGCGTTTATCACCTAGTTCTATGTTATCTACTTCGATTTTACCAATTTTTTGAATAAGTGCCTGGTTAGAATTTTGTAAATCTTCTAATTCACGCACAATCTTCTCCATTAACTCAAACTTTTCTAAAGTATTCATAGCTTCTTATTTTAATTATTAATTGTTTTATTAATAACCCGTAACAAGTCGATTTTGTTTTTGTTTGAAAAACTTTAAAATCTATTTGGAAGTTAAAAGAATAACTAATAAATTAGTTAAAATTAATTTCTATGAAAACCTTTGCTTCGCTTCTGCTTTTTATGCTGATATCTTCAGTATTATTTGCTCAGGAAAACTCATCATTAGATAAAGAGAAACTTTTTGATTATTACCAAAATCAAAAATATGCGGAAGCAGCGATATATTTAAAAAGTATTTATGGAGAAGATATTTCTGATGTTATAAAACTCAGTCAACTAGGTTATTGCTACTTAATGAGCGGCAATACCGCTGAAGCAGAAAAATACTACGCTAAAGCAAATACTATAAAACCAAATAATTTACCTACGCTATTTAGTTTAGCCAGCATTAATTGGAGAAGAGGCAATGCCGATAAGGCTAAGCTATATTATGGTGAAATTGTTAAGATAGACAGCAACAATTTTACGGTTTATAAATTACTTGCAGATATCCTAACCACAAAAGATTCTTTGCGCTCGGTTTACTTAATAAAAGCGAATAAACTAAATCCAACAGAGGCTGATGTTGCTTATGATTTAGCTGACGTATATATTGGTTTACAAAAGCATGCGATAGCCTACAAAGTTTTGAATATTACAATTGATGCTGATTCAGGTAATATTATTCTAAAAAAAGCAATACTGCCAGTAGCCAATTTTTTGAAAAAGTATGATGAAGTAATTTTATCAGGAGAAAAGATTTTGCAGGTAGATCAGGATGCTTTGGTTATTAAAGATGTTGCAAAGGCATATTATTTCACTAAAAACTACGACAAAGCCATCGCAAAATTTAAGCTTTTAGAAACTTTGGCGATGCAAAATGAAGCTACACTTTATTACACATCTTTAAGTTATAGGGCATTAAAAAACTATCCTGCGGCAATTGCTTACACAAAAAGAACTATCGAAGAAGGAATTTCTACCAATACATCAAATTACTATGCCCTACTCGGATTGGTTTATGAAGAAAGCGATAAACTTGCATTGGCAAACTCCGCATACAAAAAGGGATTAGAATTTAAAGCTGAACCAAATATTTATTACAGGCTTGCGCTTCTTTACGATTTGAAATATAAACAAATAAAACAAGCTAGTAAATATTACAGCTTGTATTTAAAGAGTAAGCCAAATCCCATCAAAGACAAGGATGAGATTAAATACGTTAAAAGTAGAATGGAAGAACTTAAAATTTCAGACTAAATCTTCGAATACTGGTTTTACATTATCCCAAAATTCGTCAAGAAGTATTAAACGAGGTTTAAAAAAAGAAATCAGTTGTGGCCAATGCTGCTGGTTGTAGATATTTACACCATCGAGTGAAGCAGATATTAAACTAATTGTTTTGCCATAGTCATCTGTAGTATTTTCTATCCAATCCCATGGCTCATTCATAGCATTGCCAAACATCAACTTAAATTCTTCAAACTGATTAAAAATTAAATTCCTGATGTCAGCGTCTTGATGCGTAAGCTGAATGGATATTACCGCACTTTTATTTGTCACATCCATTTTAAAAAAGATGTTTTTTACGCCGGTTTTGTAGTTGATCCAATTTACCGGATAACCTGTTACCGATGGTACAGGTTTCATGTACTGACCAAAGCTTATCCAAAACTGCTGTCGCAAATGTGCGGCTTCATCCTTACTATACATGCTGAATGGAAGACATTAAGAAATAGTTTTCCCCATTAAACGGGCAACATATTTTCCTATGATATCGAATTCTAAATTAACTTTATCGCCAACAAATACATCTTGCAGATTGGTATGTTCGAAGGTATAAGGAATAATAAAAACAGAAAACTCATCTTCGGCAGAATTAACTACTGTTAAACTTATACCGTTAACACATGCAGAGCCTTTTTCTACGGTTACATTTCCTAAAGATGCATCATACTTAAATCTATACTCCCAACTTCCATCAAGCTCTTCTCGTTTTACGCAAACTGCAGTTTGATCTACATGACCCTGAACGATGTGACCATCTAAACGAGCATTCATTTGCATACAACGCTCAAGGTTAACTTTGCTGCCAACTTTAAGACTACCTAAACTTGTTTTCCTCAAGGTTTCATCTATAGCAGTTACCGTATGAGTGCTATCATTTAAGGATACCACAGTTAAGCATACGCCATTATGCGCCACACTTTGATCTATTTTTAAATCACTACTAATTGGAGATGATATGGTATAATGAACATTGGTTTGCTCTGTATGAATGGCAGTTATTTCGCCAAGCGTTTCTATAATTCCGGTAAACATGTTTAAGCTATTCTAAAATTGTAATCTGTTTTTTCTCCAATCGGAAGAAATTTTCGCACTTTCTTTTACTGCTGAAACTTCGGCTTTTTTACTAAATAAATTTGAGGCAATAATTCCAGCTACTATAGCTTCCGTTTCATCTTCCATTTTTAAACTGCCTGCATTAAAATATTTATTAACAAAATGCGTATCAAAATTGCCGGTTCTAAAAGCTTCATGCTGCATTACAAATTTACCAAAACCCAAAGTAGTTTCTATCCCTGTAATCTCATATTCTTCAATCGCTCTAATCATTCGCTCTATTGCTTCCGCTCTATCTTTTCCAAATGTGATAAGTTTTGCAATCATTGGGTCGTAATAGATTGGTATTTCCATACCCTGCTCAAAGCCATCATCAACCCTTACGCCATTTCCTTTAGGGGTTTTGTATGTTTGCAAAGTTCCAATATCAGGCAAAAAATTATTATTAGGGTCCTCAGCATATACGCGTAATTCTACAGCGTGACCATTAATTTTTAAATCATTTTGAGTAAAACTTAACTTTTCTCCAGACGCAATTTTAATTTGCTCTTTCACTAAATCAATGCCTGTAATTAATTCTGTTACCGGATGCTCTACTTGCAATCTGGTATTCATTTCCAGAAAGAAAAAATCCAGGTTTTCGTCTAAAATAAATTCTACAGTACCTGCCCCGGTATAATTTACAGATCGAGCTACATCTACAGCACACTTGCCCATCTGTTGCCTAATTTCTTCTGTAAGCACAGCGGATGGAGCCTCTTCAACTACCTTTTGATGGCGGCGTTGCACGGAACATTCGCGTTCAAAAAGGTGGACGATGTTACCATGTGTATCGCCCAAAACCTGTATTTCTATATGTCGTGGTGAAGTTACATACCGTTCGATAAACACAGCGCCATCACCAAACGCTGATGTAGCTTCACTAACTGCAAGCTGCATTTGCTCCTCAAAATCTTCAACCCTTTCTACGATGCGCATTCCTTTTCCACCACCACCTGCCGCAGCTTTAATCAAAATCGGAAACCCAACTTCAACGGCACGTTGCTTCGCTTCATTTACATCCTGAATGGCCTCTTCAGTACCTGGAACCATCGGAATATTGTATTTAAGTGCCGCAGCTTTAGCCGATAATTTGTTGCCCATGGTTTCCATAGCTTCTGGCGACGGACCGATTAAAATTAATCCCGCATTGGCAACCATTTTAGCAAAACCAGCATTCTCTGATAAAAAACCATAACCGGGATGAATGGCTTCGGCACCTGTTTTTTTACAAGCATCGATAATTTTTTCGCCCAAAAGGTAACTTTGATTAGAAGGCGGCGGACCAATACAAACTGCCTCATCGGCGTAACGTACATGCAGAGCGTCACGATCAGCATCAGAATATACGGCTACAGTTTTGATACCCATTTCCTTCGCCGAACGCATAATACGCAAGGCGATTTCTCCGCGATTGGCTATAAGAATTTTCTTCATTAGTATTTAGTTGGTTAGTTTTTTAGGTGGTTGGTTTGTTAGCTTGTTGGTTTTTTAGGTGGTTAGTTTTTTGGATAGATGGTCGGTTGGTTGGTTTGAATCGGCACTATTAAGTCCTGATTTGCAATTCTCAACCTCTGCCTCGAACTTAACCTCGATCTCGACCTCAACCTCATCCTCAATCTCAACCTCATCCTCAATCTTAACCTCAATCTCAACCTCATCCCACCCTAACGCAAATGTAATATTATTTCTATCGCTTGATCAATCATTGAAGGGCTAATATCCAAATGTGTTACCAACCTTACCGTGCTAGAACTGGTTGTGTTGCTTAGTAATCCCTTTTCTTTAAACTGATGAACCACCTTTTCTGCTGAGCCTTGCTCCACCTCAAAAATTACAATATTGGTTTCAATCGGCATAACCGATTTTACATAGCTTGTTTTAGCCAGCGCAGAAGCCAAACTTTTAGCATGATGATGATCTTCCTGCAAACGATTTACATGATTATCCAATGCATAAATTCCGGCTGCAGCTAAAAAACCCGCTTGCCTCATCCCACCTCCAAAAGCTTTTCGAATCTTTCTGGCTTTGTGAATTGTTGCCTTGCTACCCAATAAAACAGATCCGACAGGCGCACCCAAACCCTTAGATAAACAAACTGAAATACCATCAAAATATTTCCCATATTCATGTGCATTATCACCAGTTGCAGTTAACGCGTTAAATATTCTGGCTCCATCCAAATGTAGTTTTAAACCCTTTATATTGCATAAATAATGAATGGCAGCAATTTGCGATATGTTGTAGCAACTTCCTCCACCTTTATTTACGGTGTTCTCTAAAACAACTAAGCTCGAATTTGGATAATGAATATTATCTTCATTAATTTCTGGCTCAATTAATTCAGGTGTTAAAATTCCGCGTTGGCCATGCAATAACCTTACGGATGCAGCAGAATGAAATGCAATTCCACCAATTTCATATCGATAAACATGCGCCGTTTGGTCGCAAATTACTTCATCCATTGGCTGCGTAAAACATTTAATACCGATTTGGTTTGTCATTGTTCCCGAGGGGCAAAATAATCCTGCCTCCATATTAAACATACCTGCAAGCTTTGCTTCCAAATTATGAACCGTTTCGTCTTCACCAAAAACATCATCGCCAACTTTTGCATTCATCATTGCATCAAGCATTCCTGCTGTTGGTTTGGTAACCGTATCGCTCCTAAAATCTATTATTTGATTGTTCATTGATATAAAATTTATAAAATATAGCTCATTTTAAAAATAAGACCAATATCTTTTATGGTATAATTTTAATGTTTTGAGCGCATTAAACCGCTTATATAGTGTATTTTTTACACACTTATATTTAAACAACAACAAATTGTTAAAAAATTATTAAAAAAAAGGATACAAAATATAAGAGTTTTTATACTTTTATCGTGCTAAAACCAAAAATATAAAAAATGATAGTAATTGCAGACGGTGGATCAACCAAAACAAATTGGTGCTTGATTAACGAGGCCGGCAGAAAAATTTACTTTAATACCGAAGGTTACAATCCATATTTTTCAAAAGGAGAATATATTGTACAATCTTTAAACGAAACTCTTCCAGACCACTTGGAAAGAGAAAAGTTAACGGCGGTTTATTACTATGGTGCAGGTTGCTCTACGCCAAGTAACAAAAAAATTGTTGCCGATGCCATGAAACAAGTTTTCACTAATGCAGAAATTTTTGTTGGTCATGATTTACTAGCTTCTTGCCGGGCACTTTTGGGTAACGAGCCCGGATTTGCTGCTATTTTAGGTACAGGAACCAATTCATGTTTATATGATGGAAATGATATTACTTTAAATATTGATTCGCTGGGTTATTTTTTGGGTGATGAAGGTAGCGGTTCTTATATCGGAAAACGCATTTTAGGCGATTATATGAAAGGTTATATGCCGAAAGGTTTAAGAGAAGCTTTTTATGATAATTACGCTCTAACCAACGAAGATATTTTCGATAACATTTATAACAAACCATTGCCAAACCGTTTCTGCGCAAGTTTTAGTAAATTTTTATACGATTTTAAAGATAGCTACGAAGATTATACTTACAAAACAATCGATTATGCATTCACTGCATTTTTCGAAGCTTTGGTTATTCACTACCCTAACTATAAAGATCACAAATTAAATTGTGTGGGTTCTGTAGGTTACAGTTTCCGCGATATTTTAAGTATTGTTGCAGACAGATATGAAATGGGTGTAGGGAAAATTATCCGCTCGCCAATAGATGACTTAGTGCATTACCACATGGAATTATCTCCGAAGGGATAAAATAGTTCATTAGTCATTGGTTCATTAGTCATTGGTAACCAAAAATGCCCGCTTTGATGTTTCAAAACGGGCATTTTACGTTGGTATCTAGGCCTTAGCAATATTATAGATCTTTACTTAATACCTGATACTAAATACTTGATACTAAATACCTGATACTTAATATTCTCTACTTAAAAAGAAATCTCTTTGCCGAAAAGTTTGGCGTATTTTCTCTTATCAAACTTATAAAGCGTTGCTGCTCTGTACGAAACACCTTTTTGTTTCTCATCAAGTTCTTTTAAAACACCAAAACTTACTATCTTCTTTCTAAAATTACGCTTATCTAATTTTTTACCTAAAACCAATTCGTAAACATGTTGTAATTGAGTTAGGGTAAATTTTTCTGGCAATAATTCAAAAGCAATTGGCTGATGCTTTATTCTACGCTTAATTTTCTCTAAACCTTTATCGTATATTTTTTGATGATCGAAAGCTAGTTTCGGCAAAGAAGTGATTGGAAGCCAATTGGCTTGCTTTGCATAAGTACTTACTGGTCGTAAATCTTTATCTCCGCCTAAACGGATTAAAGCATAATATGCAAGTGTAATTACTCTACCTTGAGGGTGTCTTCCAGGGTCGCCGAAAGCATAATATTGTTCCATGTAAATGCCACGGAGTCCGGTAAGTTCGTATAAAATTCTGGCAGCAGATTGATCTAAACTTTCGTCAGCCCCAACTATATTACCAGGCAGTGCCCACCAATCTTTAAAAGGTTCTTCATTTCTTTCGATAAGTAAGATTTTCAATTCTTTACCATCAAAACCAAACAGCACACAGTCAATGGAGAAAACGGAATCTAAATGAGGTAAAATTTGTTCCAAAGTAAATTTTAGTTAATTTAAGCGTTAAAGGTATGACTTTCAATATTAAGTAAAAAAAATAAAATAAATTACTTAGTGTAGAAAATACACACTATATTCGTACTACGAAGATGAAACCAAATATTAAAAATATAGCTGTACTTACTTCAGGGGGCGATGCTCCCGGCATGAATGCTGCGATTAGAGCGGTTGTTCGTACAGGAATTTACCATGGCATCAACATGTTTGGTGTTATGCAAGGCTATCAGGGTTTAATTTCCAACAATATAAAACCAATGGATGCCCGTTCTGTAAGCAATATTTTACACTTGGGCGGAACGATATTAAAAACTGCCCGATGTTTAGAATTTAAAACAGATGAGGGACAAGAAATTGCATACAAGCATTTAGAAGCTAATGATATTGATGGGTTGGTGGTTATTGGCGGCGATGGAACTTTTACGGGTGCAAAACGTTTCGGCGAAACGTTCGGTGTAAAAGTTATCGGCATACCGGGAACCATTGATAACGACTTAAGCGGTTCTGATTTTACTTTAGGATACGATACCGCAATAAATACGGTAATAGAAGCAATTGATAAAATTAGAGATACGGCTGATGCACATGACCGATTGTTTTTTATCGAAGTTATGGGTAGAGATTCTGGCTGTATCGCACTTAGAAGTTCTATTGCAAGCGGAGCTGAAGCAGTTTTACTGCCTGAAGTTGAAACCAGCGTTGATGATTTAATTCAAAAACTAGCCTTAGGTGCTGCAACTAAAAAATCATCGAGCATTGTTATTGTTGCCGAAGGACATAAGCAAGGTGGTGCTTACGATATTGCTAAAAAGGTTAAAGAAACATTCGATCATTATGATACGAAGGTTACTATTTTAGGTCACCTGCAAAGAGGTGGAAGCCCAAGCAGTTTCGATCGTATTTTAGGAAGCAGATTGGGTTATGCAGCAGTAAACGCATTAATTGCTGGCGAAAGCGCTCAAATGGTTGGTTTAAGAGGAAACGAGATAAAATTAACAAGTATAGAAGATGCTTTATCAAATCACTCATTCAAATTAGAAGATGATTTGATGGAAATGACGGAGGTTTTATCTATTTAAAATAATGGTAGCGGTTGTTTATAGCGGTTCGAGAACGGCATTCTGGAAATTAACACAAAATGGGGTCGTTGTGGCACATTGCAATACATCAGGGATAAACCCTTGCTTTGTTGATGCAAAAACCATTCTGCAAATTTTAAATAAAAAGGTAACACTGGTAAACAACGCCGAAAATATAAAGAAAATATACTTTTTTGCTGCAGGTGCATCATCTACAGAACGTAAAAACGAGTTGGCTAAAACTTTATCATCATTTTTTAGATATAGCAAAGTTGTTGTAGAAAATGATTTATTTGGAGCCGCAAAAGCTGCATGTTATGATAAATCAGGCATTGTAGCTATGTTGGGAAGCGGTTCAAATTGCGCTTATTTTGATGGCAAAAACCCCCTGACGAACAACTTTGGTTTAGGGTATATTTTAGGTGATGAAGGCTCGGCAAATTATTTAGGCAAAATGCTTTTAAAAAGTTTTCTAAATAAAAAATTGCCGAAAGACTTAGAAACCAAATTTATTGGAGCGTATAATCTGGATAGATCTCAAGTTTTCGAAAGAATTTACAATAAACCGCAGGCTAATATTTTTTTAAGTTCTTTTTTTGATTTTTTTATCCAAAACAATAAACATGGTTTCATTATAAGAATGGTTGATGATGGGTTTGAAAAGCATTTTCAAACTTGTATATTACCAATGGTTGAACAGTACCCAGATGAAGATTTACATTTCGTTGGTACAGTTGCGGCAGAATTTGAAGATAGATTAGCACATACAGCAGAAAAGTATGATATTAAGATAAAAAGCATTATTAAAGAACCAATACTTAATTTATTAAAACATTACATTAATTAACAAAACAATGAGCAAAATTGGAATAAACGGCTTTGGCCGTATTGGCAGACTGGTTTTCAGAGCTGCTTTAAAGAGAGGTTTAGATATCGTAGCAATAAATGACTTAATTGAGCCAGATTATATGGCTTATATGTTAAAGTACGATACAACTCACGGCAAGTTTGATGGTACAATTGAGGTTGTTGATGGAAATTTAGTTGTAAATGGTAAAACAATTCGTGTAACTGCTGAACGCAATCCTGCTGATTTGAAATGGGATGCTGTTGGTGTTGAAGTTGTTATCGAATCAACTGGATTATTTTTAACTCGTGCTGATGCTGAAAAACACATTGCAGCAGGTGCCAAGAAAGTAGTTTTCTCTGCTCCGGCAAAAGATGGTGATATCCCTACTTATGTTATGGGCGTTAACCATGATAAATTAACTGCAGATCAAACTATCGTTTCAAATGCATCTTGTACTACAAACTGTTTAGCACCAATTGCTAAAGTTTTAAACGATAACTTCGGTATTGTAGAAGGTTTAATGAGCACAATCCATGCGGTAACTGCAACACAAAAAACTGTTGATGGTCCATCTGCAAAAGACTGGAGAGGTGGCCGTGGTGGTTTCTCTAACATTATTCCTTCATCTACAGGAGCTGCAAAAGCAGTAGGAATGGTATTACCAGAATTGAAAGGAAAATTAACAGGTATGTCTTTCCGCGTTCCGGTTGCTGATGTTTCTGTTGTAGATTTAACGGTTCGTTTAGAAAAACCAGCAACTTACGAAGAAATTAAAGCTGCTATGAAAGCTGCATCTGAAGGTGAATTAAAAGGTGTACTAGCTTATACTGAAGATGAAGTTGTTTCTTCTGATTTTATCGGTGATGACCACGCATCTATTTTTGATGCAAAAGCAGGTATCTCATTAAATGATAATTTTGTTAAGGTTGTATCTTGGTACGATAACGAATGGGGTTATTCATCTGCACTTGCTAAGTTCGTAGAATATTACGCAAGCTTATAATATTTAACCACAATTAGTATATATAAAAGGCTCCAATTTGGAGCCTTTTTATTTTAGTAACATTTTTGGTTACGATTGATATTATTAATTTAACATACTTTAACGTTTAACTTTAAATAAAACTTTAGTATAATCGTTTAAGTACAACAGAACAACAATAAAACAGGGATTAATTTTAAAATTTTGAGATAATCAGTATAATTTTTCAAATTCTGTACATATTATACCATGAATTGATAATATTTAATAATAAATGAACAGATTTTGGACCTATATTTGTAATACAACTACAATTATTAGCAAAACCTTTTAAAAAAAGAATTGTAAATAAAAAATGACAAAATAAATACTTAAAAAATTGTTAGTGTATTTTTTACACTAAGAAAATTTTTACTATATTTGTAAAGTAATAAACGGAGATAGTTTATTCAGTTAAAAAAGATAAATCATTTTCTTGAAATGCATTAAGCACCGATAGAGAATTTAAGACAAAGCCTGGCTCATAACAGGTTTATATTTGGTTAGAAAAAAAGGAGACGCTTGGATAAGGTCTCCTTTTCTTATTTACCACTGTTTTGTTTTTAAGTATATTTTCTAATTCGATATTTATTGTTCCAGATTATGTTGTGAAATTTGAAATTGTGTACGTAAATACTGTTTATATATTTATGAGTAATAACAATTAATCTTCCTCTCCCCTTTCTATTGCCGCTGGCTGTATGGCTTTGTAATACTTTGCTTCATCAAATTGATTTTCGCTTTTAGCAATAACAATTGTAGCTACACCATTACCGATAACATTTGTAATTGCTCTTGCTTCGCTCATAAAACGATCTACGCCTATTAATATGGAAATATGTTCAATGGGCATTATTTTAAGTGCCGTTAAAGTAGAAACTAATACAATAAAACCACTACCCGTAACACCCGCAGCACCTTTCGAAGTAACCATTAATACGCCGAGCACAGTAATTTGCTGCCCTATTGATAAATCGACATTAAAAACCTGGCAAAGAAAAATTACCGCCATTGCTAAATAAATCGCCGTACCGTCTAAATTAAATGAATAACCTGTCGGGATAACCAAGCCTACCACCGATTTATCGCAGCCAATGTCTTCCATTTTTTGCATCATGCTTGGAAGTGCAGATTCCGAAGACGATGTCCCTAATACAATTAATATTTCCTGTCGAATAAATTTAAGATACTGCCAAAGGCTAAATTTATAATACCTACAGATGCCGTTTAGCACAATAAAAATAAACAAAATACAGGTTAGATAAACAGATCCCATAAGCTTCGCCATACCAACTATACTTTGCAAACCATGTGTACCAATACTAAAAGCCATTCCGCCGAATGCTCCGATTGGCGCCAAACGCATTATTAACTTCATTATTTTAAACAGCACTTTCGAAATTTTATCAAAAGCATTTAAAACTGAAGTTCCGTCGCCGCCCAATTTATTTAAACCATAGCCAAAAAGGATTGCAAATAGCAATACCTGTAAAATATTTCCTTCTGCAAAAGCAGCAAATACATTATGTGGAATAATATGCAGAAAAAATTCTGCCCAGTTCATATCCTTGGCTTGCTCAGCATAACCAGCAATTTTTGTTGCATCACCTGCTTTAGCAACCATACCAGCACCAGGTTTTAGAACATTGGCAACCAATAAACCTATGGCAATGGCAACTGTACTAACGATTTCGAAATACAAAAGTGCTTTTCCTCCAACGCGACCAACTTTCTTCATATCGCCCATGTGTGCGATACCCAAAACAATAGTAAAAAAGATAATTGGTGCTATTAACATACTTATCAGGTTAATAAAACCCTGACTGATAAGTTTCGCAGTTGGCGCAAACTCAGGAAAATAAGCACCTACAAGGATGCCTATTGTTATGGCAACTAAAACCTGAAATGTTAAATTGGAAAGGATGGATTTCATTTTATGTATTTAGAAAATGAAATATAGAATTATTTTTTGTGTTGAAAAAATGAATTAAGGTAAGATGTCAATTACATCGCCTGCGGTAAAAATTCCAAAATCTGCCTGGTTAAATTTTAACAAACCCTTTTCAGTTTTCGTCAATGCTATCGGTTTTGCAAATCTAATTACCTGACTATCGCCCGCTACCATAGCTTTAGCGTTGTGAACAATAATGGCTGTGCCTTCATCAATACCAATACAAATCATTTTTGGATGTGCAGCTAGTGCAGATATTAATCGGTTATATCGGTTACGTTTTAAAAAGTGTTGATCAATTATGGTATTTTCCAGCAAACCCATGCCTTCCTCAAATTCTATATTCTTATCCCATAGTTTATTAAATGTTTCTTTATAAACCGTATCCAATAGTTGTTTGCCGGTAATCATGTACTTACTCATAACAGCTGCACCTGCGCTAGTCCCGGCAATAGTAGACCCATTTTTATATGCTTTATGAATCGCATCATAAACAGGTGTGTTTAAAACCGTCTTCATGAAACGAATTTGGTCGCCACCTAAAATGTAAATTAACTTTGCTGCTGATAATGAATCAATCCAGTTTTTATCGTTAACATCATGTTTGCTAAAATTGAAGTTTTTAACCTGGTGGTTATCAATTTTATTCATTTGCGCTGAAAAACTTTTAAAACCAGAATCAGGTATGGTACTTGCCATCGGCAAAACAATAATATAATCGCCTGATTTTAAATTGGCAGTTTGGAGCATTTGCTTCATTAGCGCATCAGAACGGTTTCCACCGCCAATAATAAATAGGTTGCCTTTATTTTGAGCATAAGTGCCAAAAGAAATTGCAAGCAGAAAAAGCAATAAAAGCTGTTTTTTCATTATTTGTAAATGCTTACTTCTATTTTACCATCGGCTGTAATGGTTCCGCGATACATACCCTCTGTATTAAATGGCATGGCAACATTACCTTTCTTATCTAATGCGATTAAACCACCATCGCCACCCATTTTCCCTACTTTATCTAATGCAATTTTTGATGCTTCATTAACCGATAAACCTTTGTATTCCATTAAATCAGAAATGGTTTTAGCAACCACATTACGAATGTAAAATTCGCCCCAACCCGTGCAAGAAACGCCTGCAGTTTCATTGTTACAATACGTTCCTGAACCAATAATTGGTGCATCACCAACTCGACCGTATTTTTTGTTTGTCATGCCGCCTGTAGATGTTCCGGCCGCTAAATTACCTGCCTTATCTAAAGCTACACAACCAACAGTACCAAATTTATAATCGTGATTTTTGATACCCAAAAGCTCTGACTTTTTATTTCCATGGTCTAAAACAGCTTTAGTAGAATCTTCTTTTATCGCCCGTTGCAAACCATCCCAACGTTCTTTAGTCCAGAAATATTTAGGATCTACAATTTCCAAACCTGCTTCCTTTGCAAACTGATCGGCACCAGAACCAACCATCATCACATGCTCTGATTTTTCCATAACTGCTCTGGCTGCTGAGATTGGGTTTTTTACCGTAGTTACACCAGCCACCGAACCCGCCATTAAAGTTTTTCCATCCATAATTGCGGCATCGAGTTCATTACGACCATCATGGGTAAAAACTGCACCTTTACCTGCATTAAAATGCGGATCGTTTTCTAAAATATGAATGGTTGCTTCAACGGCATCAAGACTACTTTTACCCGATTGAATTTGAGCATAACCTGCCTTTAAAGCCTGTGTTAAAACAGCTATATATGCAGCTTCCTTTTCGGGTGTCATATTTTTTTTCAGAATGGTTCCTGCGCCACCGTGAATAACCATAACATATTTTTTCTGTTGAGCAGAAATGTTAAGGGTTAGTAATGAGAAAAATAGGATTGCAAATAGCTTTAATGACTTCATCTTCGAATTGAGTTTAAGAAGATGGTAAATTAAGAATTTCTTGCGGATAATTGTAGCTATACTTTCGCTATTCCAGATGATGAAAACTGCAAATCGTATAATCTTTTGTAATAACCGTTAAGTTTTAACAATTGCTGGTGCGTACCCTTTTCTTTAATCTCACCTTTATCTAAAACAATAATCTGGTCGGCTTTTTGGATGGTAGATAACCGATGGGCAATTACTATTGAAGTTCTGCCATCCATTAAATTATCAATTGCTTTCTGAATGAGTAATTCAGTTTCGGTATCAACTGATGATGTGGCTTCATCCAAAACCAAAATGGCAGGATTGTGAACCAAAGCCCGTATAAAAGAGATGAGCTGTGCTTGTCCGGCAGAAAGCGTTGCTCCTCTTTCCATAACATTATACTGATAGCCTCCAGGAAGTCGCTCAATAAAATCGTGTGCACCTACTTTTTTAGCGGCATCTACAACCTCTTCAATTTTTATCTCAGGATTATTTAGTGTGATGTTATTCAGAATTGTATCAGAAAACAAGAAAACGTCCTGAAGAACCGTTGCAATATGGCTTCGTAAATAATCGAGTTTGAAATCGTGGATATCAATTCCATCTACCGTTATATCTCCTTTTTGAACCTCATAAAAACGATTAAGAATATTTATGGTTGATGATTTACCTGCACCAGTTGCCCCAACCAAAGCTACGGTTTCGCCGGCCTTAACACTGAATGACAAATCTTTGAGTACAAAATTTTCATCATTATATGCAAACCATACGTTTTTAAACTCTATGTTGCCTTGAAGTTTTTCTGGCGCAATGGTTCCAGAATCAGGCGTTCTTTCATCGGTATCTAAAACTTTAAATACACGTTCGGCGCCAACCATACCCATTTGTAGCGTATTAAATTTATCTGCCAGTTGGCGTATTGGCGTGTAAACCATCCCCAAATACATGATAAAGTTTGTAATAGTTCCCGGCGATACATCTAGCGGTTTTTCTAAAATGCTTTTAGAACCATACCAAATCAACAACCCTAAAGACATTGCCGAAATTAATTCTACAACAGGAAAAAATATCGAATAGTACCAGTTTGAGCGAATGTTTGCATCACGATACCTTTTGTTTATGGTATTAAATTTCTTAAATTCCTGCTCCTCTCTGGCAAAATACTGCACAATAGAAACTCCGGTAATATGTTCTTGCAGAAAAGTATTTAGATTGGAAACTTCCATTCTGATTTCCTGAAAAGCCACTTTTATTGATTTTTGAAATTTCCTTGTTGCGATAATTAATAATGGAATAGGCAGCAAAACCACTATTGTTAATTGCCAATCTATGTAAAGCATCCATCCAACAATTACTACTACTTGTAGCGAATCGCCAATCATAGAAATTAATCCCTCTGAAAAAATATCTGCAATGGTTTCCAAATCAGATACGGTTCTGGTAATTAGCTGACCAATTGGTGTTTTATCGAAATATTTTAATTTGAGTTTAGTAATGTGGTTAAATACAGAAATACGCAAATCTCGAATAACTGACTGACCTAAAGTATTGGTAGCTAAAGTTTGGCTGTACTGGCAAATGGTTTGAAGTAAAAGAATGAAAATGAGGATAAATGTCATCCTTTCTAAACCGCTGTAATCGCCATTTAAAATAAATTTATCTAAAGTATAACCTATTAAAAAAGGACGAATTGGAGAAATTGCAGCCAGCAAAACTGTTAATACCACCGACCAAATAAATATGACACGATAAGGCCTTACATATTTAAAAATACGTTTCAGCAATCCTGTGTTATATACTTCGCCTGTTACTGCCATTTGTCTGTTTTCGGTTGTCTGTTGTCTGTTTTCCGTTGTCGGTTTAGAAGTTGTTTCGGTTAAAGGTTTATTTGATTAAATCTTTTTTTGAACCCAGACTGGTAACTGACAACTGGTAACTGACAACTGATATCTATATATAATCGTATTCTACTTTTACTAAATATAAGCCACAAGCAGGAACTGATTGACCGGCTTTGCTGCGATTTTTGCTTTCTATAATTGCTTTAAAATGTTCTATGTTTATTTCGCCTTTACCAATTTCTACCAAAGTACCCATTATTGCCCGAACCATATTTCTAAGAAATCTATCAGCTTCGATGGTGAAAACCATGCCATCACTTAATTGTTCAAAATCAGCTTTTACAATTTTACAATTATTGGTAAAAGTTTGCGTATTTGACTTACTGAAACAAGAAAAATCAGTATAATTTAATAATTCCTTCGCGGCTTGATTCATCAAATTTACATCCAACTTATCTTTAACTAACCACGAACGATTTAGTTTAAAAGGATCTTTCTTAAAATGAATGTAATATTTGTAAGCCCTAGAGGTGGCGTCAAATCTGGCATGCGTATCATTAGCAACTGGAATAATGTGATAAGCTGCAATTTGATAAGGCAACATGGCATTTATACCTGCAACTGCCGCCAAAACCTTTTCTTCTGCTATATTTTCTACATCAAAATGTGCGTAAAATTCTGTTGCGTGTACGCCCGAATCTGTTCTGCCGCAGCCCAGCGTTTCAATTGGCTGCCTAAAATAAGTTGACATAGCTTTATCCAACAACTCCTGAACTGTAATTGCATTCGGTTGCATTTGCCAGCCATGATATAGGCTACCATCGTATGCAATTTTTATGAAATACCTTTTTTTACTCAAAGCGATGCAAAAATACGTTTTCGAAGATTAAGGAACAAAGTAAATATAAAGGGGCAACGATTAAAGAACAAAGATTAATACATGTTCTTTTATCCTCCAAATAAAAAATCTAAATTTGCCGAAATCATATTATTTATCATGATACAAAGAGTACAATCTATCTGGCTGTTTTTAGCGGCAATCGTTTTGGTTTTAATGTTATTTTTGCCGGTTTTAACCAAAGAGAATAAGACCGTAGAAACTTCTATACATACTGTTGGTTTATATCAGGATGTGGTTGGCAAACCTGGTCCGGGTTTATTGAAAGAACAATTTACACCATTATTAATCACAAATATAGTAGTAGCACTTCTTTGTTTTGTAAACATTTTTAACTTTAGAAAAAGAGCCTTACAAAAGCGAATTGCTATATTATCCATCATAGCAATTGGTGCATTTGCTTTTTGGTGCAGTATTTTTGCTCAGAAACTTCCTGGTGGAATTGATGGCGCACATTTTGATTTCGGGGCATATTTACCAGCAATTTCCATTCTATTCTGCGTATTAGCAATTTTCGGCATAAATAAAGATGAAAAATTAATACGCTCGGCTGAAAGATTGCGATAAATAAATTCTAAAAAACTTTCCTCAAATATATTAAAGTAAAGAAAAAATAGAGTTCTTCATTTAAACGGTCTTTACCTAATTTTGGTGGAAACAACCGACAAAATGTGATTTTTGGAAACATGGCCAATTTTACGCTTCCGATCAGTTTTCCTTTTTTCCTGGGGATTTTATTTTATATTTAGGGTATCCAGGGTTAATATAAAAAAATGGTTATCCCAATAACTTCAATGGTCGAATTCAAAAAAGTCATTCATATTCTTTTAATGCTATCAATCGTACAATTAATGGCATGCACTAATGAAAAAAATATGATAATTAACAAAACAGAGGTCATGCATGGCTCTTTTACTGTAGAGGAAGATGATGTTGGACCACCTCCTCCAAATTTTGTTTCACGTTTTAAAACAGTGAATGAATGGCTAACATTTACCGCTGAAAATGATAAGCCAAAAAAAGCAATATTTGAGTATCAATTTGATGTTTTCGAAGGAGAGAATGATTACACGCTTTGCTTAACTGGTATAAATACTTACGATGTATCAAAAACCTATCAAAGAGCTAAAATTGAATTTATGCCCTCAGAGATGTACTTTCCGATACCTTTAAATGACTACAAGGGATTAACAAAAGCCCAGGTTTTTGATTATTTAACAACTCAATTAGATGGATTTTTGAAAAGCAGTAAATTTAAAAACTCTTATTTTTCGAAAGCAAAATCTATCAAAACTGGTTGGAAAGGTGAAATCTGGTCGAACAAATAAAAATTAAATCTTCAACTCATTAAAAATCAATTATTTCACATAAAAAAGTATTTACCTAACCATCAGTAAAATACGGAATATTAACCTTACCTTTGCGGCTTAAATAAATAAAAGACGAATGACAAACCCATTTCAATTATTGGGGATAAGTGATGACGTCGTTAATGCCGTAAAGGACCTTGGATTTGAAACTCCAACGCCTATTCAGGAGCAAAGTATTCCTGTACTGTTAGAAGGCACTAATGATTTCGTTGGTTTGGCCCAAACAGGAACAGGAAAAACAGCCGCATTTGGTTTGCCGCTGTTAGAACTAATTGATTTTAAACTTAATAAACCACAGGCATTAATTTTATGCCCAACACGTGAGTTATGTTTGCAAATCACTAACGACCTTAAAAACTTTTCTAAAAACATTGCTAATGCTCATGTTGTTGCCGTTTACGGTGGCGCTAACATTATGCAACAACTACGCGAAATACGCCAAGGCGTACAAATTGTAGTGGCCACGCCCGGCCGTATGTTGGATATCATTGGCCGTAAGGCAATTGATTTTTCTTCGGTTAAATATGTTGTGCTTGATGAAGCTGACGAAATGTTAAACATGGGTTTCCAGGATGACATTAACGACATTTTATCAACCACTCCTGATGACAAAAAAACCTGGTTATTCTCGGCAACAATGCCTGCAGAAGTTCGCCGCATAGCTAAAAACTATATGGATAACCCTGTAGAATTAACTATGGGTACAAAAAACACAGGTAATGTAAATATCGAACACGAATATTATATTGTTCGTGCCCGTGATAAATATGCTGCCTTAAAACGTATTGTAGATTTCAACCCTGAAATTTTTGCTGTAGTATTTTGTAAAACCAAATTGGATACACAAGATGTTGCTGAGCATTTGATTAAAGATGGTTACAATGCAGATGCCTTACATGGCGATTTATCACAACAACAACGTGATAAAGTAATGCAACGTTTCCGTGAGCGTAATATGCAATTGTTAATTGCTACAGATGTTGCTGCTCGTGGTATTGATGTTAGTGGTGTTACTCACGTAATCAACTATTCATTACCTGATGAAATTGAAAGTTATACCCACCGTTCTGGCCGTACTGGTCGTGCTGGTAAAACAGGTATTTCAATTTGTATCATCAACTCTAAAGAAGTTGGAAAAATCCGTCAGTTAGAACGCATTATTGGTAAACAATTTACCAAAGCAGAATTACCTACAGGATTTGATGTTTGCGAAAAACAATTGTTCTCATTGGTACATAAAGTACACAATGTAGAAGTTAATGTAGAGCAAATTGATCAGTACATTCCTCGTATAATGGATGAATTTAAAGATTTATCTAAAGAAGATGTAATTAAACGTTTTGCTTCGTTAGAGTTTAACCGTTTTTTAGATTATTATGCAAAAGCACCTGATTTAAATGCAGCTGTTGGCGATGATCGTGGAGAAAGAGGTGAACGTGGCGATAGAGCAGGACGCGGACGTGGTAGCGAAGGTTATACTCGTTTGTTTATCAACTTAGGTTCGGTAGATGAATTTACACGTGGCGATATGTTATCTTTTATCTGTAACAATGGTAAAATAGCAGGCAAAAGCGTTGGTAAAATAGATTTAAAAGGTGTTTTCTCTTTCTTTGAAGTAGAAGATGATGTTGCTGACAAAGTTTTTGAAGGCTTTAAAGCAGTTGAGTTTAACGGACGCCAGGTTCGCATTGAAAAAAGCGGAGATGGTGGTCGCGGTGAAGGCGCTGGCGAAAGACGCGGTGGCGGTGAAAGACGTAGCGGTGGATTTGGCGGAGAACGCAGAAGCGGCGGTGGCGGTGGTTACCGTGGCGGTAGCGGCGGCGGCGACAGAAGAAGTTCTGGCGGTAGCGGTCGTAGAGAAGGCGGAAGTCGTGAAGGCGGAAGTCGTGAAGGCGGAAACGCTGGTGGCGGTTTTAGAGATTTCTCTGGCCGTAGCCGTGAAGATAAAGGTGGAAACACTGGTGGTAGTCCACGTAGAGAAGGTGGAAGTCGTGAAGGCGGAAACCGTGAAGGTGGCGACCGCAAAAAGAAATGGTAAATTACTAAACCAAATATTTTACAGCCGTTCCGATTTATCGGAACGGCTTTTTTGTGCGAGAAGTTTTTTGAACAGTTTGTTATTAAGCAGTTTAGGTCACACCAATTTAATTGTGCTACTTACAACATTGTTTTAAGAAATACACAACAGAAATGACAATTTTAAATAACGTAAGAAGCTAAATTTTGATTCTTAAATCCATGTTATTTCATCATTCTTCTTGGTAAAAAATCTGAAAAGGTTATATTTAAGCCGTCATATTACTCAACTAATCATGCGGATTTTAAAACTTCTTTTATCCATTTTAATACTTACTCAAAGCACAAATATTTTCGCTCAAAAAACACCTGCTATCAATCAAAAAATGCAATGGTTTGCTGATGCGAAACTTGGCATTTTCATTCATTGGGGCATATACTCTGTAAATGGAATTTCCGAATCGTGGGCTTTTTATAATAATTACATCAACCATGATGCATATATGAAACAACTTAATGGATTTACTGCCGAGAAATACAATCCGCAAGAATGGGTAAATCTGATTAAAGAGAGTGGTGCAAAATATGCGGTCATCACCACTAAACATCATGATGGGGTTTCCCTTTGGGATACAAAAGCAGCAAAAGCAACTACTGCGATTAACAATAGTGCTGCAAAGAAAGATTTAATCTCACCTTTTGTTGAAGATTTAAAAAAAGCCGGACTCAAAACTGGTTTATATTTTTCTTTGCCAGATTGGAGTTACCCTGATTATGATATTTTTACCCGCGACAGAAAACGTTACGACTTTAAAGCCGAACCTAAACGGTGGAATAACTTTTTAAACTACTACCAAACTCAACTTAAAGAACTTTCTACGCAGTATAAACCCGATTTGGTTTGGTTCGATGGCGATTGGGAGCATACTGCGAAAGAATGGCAAACCGATAAAGTTCGAGCTATATTAAAAAACAACAACCCAAACATCATTATCAATTCACGGCTGGATGAAAATGGCGATTATGAAACACCAGAACAGGGCGTTCCGGTTGTTAAGCCCGAATCGAAATATTGGGAACTTTGTTACACTATGAACGATTCCTGGGGTTATCAGCCTTATGATAATCACTATAAATCATCAAATATGATTATCCGCACATTAGTTGATTGTATTAGCATGGGTGGTAATTTACTGCTGGATATTGGCCCGAAAGCAGATGGGACAATTGCGCCTCAGCAAGTTAAAATATTGAAAGATTTGGGTCGCTGGACGAAAAAACATGCTGAAGCCATTTATGAAACGCAAGCCGGCATTCCATCTACTCATTTTGTTGGTAAAACTTCTCTATCTAAAAACAAAGATGTGCTCTACCTTTACATAGATTATAAAACGGCAAATGGATTGCTCCTTTCTGGCATAAAATCAAAAATTAATAAGGTTGAAATTGTTGGTAATAAAGCGCCCGTAAAGATAGTTAAGCTTAACGAAACCGATTACTTATTAGATTTAAACGAGAGTGCTTTTGATAATGATGTTACCGTATTAAAAGTTTCACTAAACGAGCCGATTGAACTATCCGATGAAAAATTAAAGTCAATTTCCATGGAAACATTGTTTTCATCAAAAGAAGAGTCGACTCCTATAAATTTAAGAAAGCTAGCTGCGGATTTAAATAATGGAATAAACTTATTTCAAAGTACAAATCTAGTTGCCGATGGTTTGGGCTTCAAATCTGGAGTTGAAAATGGCAATCAAGATATTAATGATTGGGTAATTAAACATGCTGAAGCTTTGTATAAAACCACGACAGGAATTCCCGCTGGTCATTATCAAGGCAAAACAGTTCTATCTGCAGACAAGCAAACACTTTATCTTTTTGTTGAGGGCAAACCAACCGGACCAATTGCCATAAAAGGATTAAAAAACAACATCAGCAGGATAAGAATTGTTGGCGAAGGAACAATGCTTCCGCATGAAATATACAATAAGCTTTACTGGAGCAAAATACCCGGAATAGTTTACATTCCGGTTCCAGAAGATAAGCTAGATAAACAATTGACTATAATCGCCGTTCTTTTAGATGCACCAATTGATTTGTACCGTGAGAAAGTTGGTGCGATAGAAAGCAATATGTAAAGCATTGCATTGTACAAAAAAAAGTCAGACTGAGCTTCTCGAAAATTTTTGAAAGTATTTCAACAAGCTCAATCTGACAAATAAAAACGATAATTACTTAGTAGTTTGATTCTTAAAAATTAACGTTAATTCTGGTAAACACATAACGGCCTAAGAAACCGAATTGTGGTGCCTGGTTAGGATACAACTGACCAGATGTACCTTGACTACCTACTAAAAGTTCGGCAGGATAAACATCAAAAATATTGTTTGCTCCAACTGTTAATTTTAGGTTTTTGGTTAAATTATAGCCTAAACCTAAATCAGTAATTACTCTTCCAGGCAATTCTTGTCTGTTCGCAATTACGTTTGTTGGTTGCGATACTTTCCCAAAATAAACATTACGCAAAAACACATTAAATTTATCAACCGTATAATCTAAAGTTAGGTTCCCTTTTAATCTGGGTACAACTTTAGTTAATAGAATAATACTTGCCTCATCTAAATAGATACTTTCTTTCCCGGCTAAAAGTGGGGAGGTGTTTATTCCGCCAACCAGTGTTGTTTTAGAAATTGTTCCAGCTAAATCCGTTCTTAATGTTCCTTTGCCTAAGCCTGTTGAATAAGAAATTACGGCATCAATACCTTTAGTTTCGGTATTCACTGCATTAGCAAAAAAACGTGCTGTACTTGCATTGGCCTGGCGTAATATGGTATAAATCTCTTTATCCTGAGCTGAAGCATTTGCCGCATTGCTACCGGTAAAACCACCGGTGTAAATCACTCGGTTATCTATACGGATTAAATATCCATCAACGGTGATTTTAACTTTACCCAAATTTGAGGTAAAACCAGCGCTATAACTGTTAGATGTTTCTTCCTTTAACTTCGGAATACCTAATAATTGTGCTACCCGACTATCGTTTGCAAAAGTTCCTGATTCTACAAAAGCTCCATCAATAAACACGGTTGATGTTGCATTAAAATAACGCTGTTGTAAAGAAGGTGCTCTAAAGCCACTACTTACCGCGGCACGAAGCAAAAATTTATCTGAAAATTTATAACGACCAGCAACTTTAAAATTTAATGTTGAACCAAAATCGGAGTAGTTTTCAAAACGAACCGCTCCATCTACCAAAAACTTATCGGTAAAATTGACTTCAACGTCGCCATAAGCAGCAACTGAAGACCGATTTACATTGGTTGCATTATCTGCACTAAAACCAGGGAAACCTTGTGCACCACCAGTTAATGCGGCACCATTTGCAGCAAAACGGGTTGACAGATTGCCTTTAAAATCTGGAATTAAAACTGGATTTGCGGCAGTACCCACGTTTATTGCATTACCATAATTAGCATAAGATGCTTCTTCACCAGCTATAATTTTATAGTTTTCGTAACGATGTTCTGCACCAAAAGCGACGTTAATTCCGCTTAAAGTATTTTTAAAAAATCTCGTGAAATCTAAATTGGTTGTATTCTGTACAAAATCATAACCACCAGCATCAAAAGATGTTGGCGAAGCTGTAAGCATCGATGCATTTAAGGTATTTGCTGTTGTAAAATTGATTTGATTTCTACCGTATGTATTACTAAAATCAGCCTTCCACTCGCCTAATGAGCCTCGAATACCTAAGGCTAAAGATTGGTCGCCGTTATCGGTAACAATTTCTGGTAAAAACCCATTTGGATAAATGGTTGCGTTGGTTTGCGTAAGCTGTCTTGGCGTTCTGTAAAATGCTGTTGATGTGCCATTTCTAGAATTTAATCCACCAAAGGCATAAATCTCTGCATTATCTGCAACTGGTAAAACTGCATTTAAAAATAATGCGCCACCACGGTTTTTACTTTGCCCAATATTCGGAACAAAATCTGCCCTGCTTTGTCCTCTTCTTACCAATTCAGCATTGGTAATATCTATGCCTGTTGGTGTTGGGTACAAAGTCGGGTTGTTATAATCCGTATAAATTACACCACGATATGGTGTTGTACGAGATGCAAAATCGCGATAATCGAACGAACCGGTAAGATTTAAAAATCCGCCTTTATCATTTAATTTAACGCCGTAATTTACGTTAGCCTGAACAGTTTCTCCATCTACACCATCAGAATGCTTTCCGGTAAAACCACCGCCTGTAATGCTTGCAGAAAGTTTATTAACATCTTCGTTTAAGATAATATTGATTACGCCTGCAATTGCATCAGAACCATATTGAGCCGCAGCACCATCACGTAAAACTTCAATCCTTTTAATTGCGGCAGTTGGTATTGCATTTAAATCTGTTCCAACAGAACCTTTACCTAAACTTCCATTAATATTAATTAACGAAGTGGTATGACGACGTTTACCGTTAATTAAAACCAAAACCTGATCGGGTCCTAAACCTCTTAAAGATGCCGGGTCGATATGATCGGTACCATCCGTTAAATTTGCAACATTTGACGTAAAGGATGGTGCAACATAATTTAAAATCTGGCTTAATGATACCTGTGGTGAATTCTGTGCAAGCTTCTTAACATCTACCAAATCAACTGGTACAGATGTTTCTAATTGCGAACGTGGTGCACTTCTCGAGCCAATCACAACAACTCCATCCAGATCGTTCTTATTTTCTACAAGATTAAAATTTAATTCTTCTGTTGCTCCCACGGCTACAGTAACTTGTTTTTGTTGGGTTTGAAAGCCAAGGTAACTTGCAGAAACGGTATAAGTTCCAGCAGTATTAAGCTTAATTTGATAAGCACCTTCAGCATTAGTTGAAGATTTAAGACCTTTCCCATTAACTGTTATCGTAGCGCCAATAATAGTTTTTGAAGAATCGCTAACAACGCCTTTTATAATTTGAGCTTTTAAACTGAGAGATAATAAAATGAGGGAAGTAATGATTAGGTAGAGCTTTCTTTGCATACGCTTTTATATTTTTAAATAATTATTTGCGGCAAATATAGAAAAGATATCATAAAGACTACCAAAATAGTAGTATTTAACTTTTTAGTGACAATATATTTTTAAGCTGATTATATTCTTTATTAAATGTAAAATGTAAACATCAAAATATAATTGTTCTTAAATTGAACTACTTTCGCTAATTATGCAGGCAAAATATATCTCCTATCAGGAAACCGGTTCCTTTTCAAAATTGGTTTTGGATTATATAAATAACGAGGAACAGCTCAAAGCTTTCTACAGTTATCGCCCAGATATGGAGGGTTTGGCCGAGGCTATAGAAAATCGGAATTTTTTAGGCGATAGAAATACTTTGGTAGAAGTTTTAAAAACGCAATACCAACATTTACAACCTAATAAATCGGTTACAAAAAACATAGAACTTTTAGCGTCTGACAATACTTTTACCGTTACAACTGGTCACCAATTAAATCTTTTTACTGGTCCGCTTTACTTCATTTATAAAATTGTAACAACGATAAATCTAGCCATCGAATTAAAGATGGCTCATCCCGATAAGAACTTTGTTCCTATTTACTGGATGGCAACTGAAGACCACGATTTTGATGAAATTAATCATGTAAGTGTTGATGAAAAAAACATCAGCTGGATTCAAAATACAAATGGCGCAACCGGAAGATTAAGTACAAAAACGGTTGCAGCTGCTGTTTTAGCTTATCAGGGCTATTTGGGTATTTCAAAAAATGGAAAGCACATTGCAAAACTGGTTGAAAAGGCTTATCTCAAGCACGATAACTTAGCCGATGCAACAAGATATTTAGTAAATAATCTTTTTGAAAAATATGGCTTGGTTATCGTTAATGCCGATAATCCATCTTTAAAACAACTGTTTTCTAAAATTATTGCAGCAGACATTACGCAACACAACAGTTCGAAAAATATAAGTGAAAGTTCTGGCAATTTAGAATCCTTAGGTTATAAAACGCAGGTTAATGGTCGTGACATAAATTTCTTTTACTTAAAAGATGATTTACGTGAGCGTTTGATTTTTGAGAACGGAAAATATCTGGTTAACCATACCGAAATCAGTTTTACAGAGGAGGAACTAAAGGCTGAAATTGATACACATCCTGAACGATTTAGCCCGAATGTGGTAATGCGCCCAATGTACCAGGAAGTTATTTTACCGAACATTGCTTACATTGGCGGTGGTGCTGAAGTTGCTTACTGGATGCAATTAAAAGCAAATTTTGATTTCTATAAGGTTGATTTTCCGGTTTTACTCTTACGTAATTCTGCTTTATTAATCGATAAACGCAGTGCAGAGAATTTGTACAGTTTGGGTTTCGCACTTGAGGATATCTTCCTACCTGTTGAAGAATTAAAAAATATTTGGGTTAGGCGAAATTCTACTGCACAATTGATTTTAGCAGATGAAACTAGAGCGATTAACAGCATTTTCGACCAGATAAAACTGAATGCTTACAAAATTGATAAAACACTTTCAGTTTCTACCGATTCGGCAAAACAGAAAACAAATCATCTATTAGCTAACTTAGAAAAAAAACTATTTAGAGCTGAAAAGCGCAAGCATGAAATAGCTTTGGCTCAGATAGAAAACGTTAAAAAACGACTTTTCCCAAGTGGAACTTTACAAGAACGTATTTTAAACATCGCACCCATGTATGTAAATTATGGTGAAGATTTTCTTTCTTCCTGTATAGAAAATTTCGAACCTTTGGGTGGTGATTTCACTTTGTTGTTGCCGTAAAAAAGACTAAAGCAAAAAGCAGAAAGACTAAAGAAGAAAGCTAAAAGACCAAAGTGGAATAGACATTAAAACTGTCTTGAAACTTAATACTTGATACTAAAAATGAACTTCATAACTTTTACCGAAACCAAGCTCAGAACATTTACCTATAACGTTTTTAAGAAAATGGGTTGTTCTGATGAGCATGCTGTACTCGCTGCTGATGTTTTAATACGCTCTGATTTACGTGGAATTGATTCGCACGGTGTTGCCAGGTTAAGCGGTTATGTGCGTTTGTGGGAAAAGAAAAGAATCAACGCTACTCCGAATATTAAAATTGTGCATGAAACACCAACAACTGCTACAATTGATGGCGATGCAGGTTTAGGCTTAGTTGTGGCGCCATTTGCAATGAAAGTAGCAATAGAAAAAGCAGAAAAATATGGCAGCGGATGGGTTTCTGTTAAAAATTCTAATCACTTTGGTATTGCAGGTTACCACGCATTAATGGCCGTTGAAAAAGATATGATTGGCATCAGCATGACAAATGCTAGTCCGCTGGTTGCACCAACCTATTCGAGCGAAAGATTGCTTGGCACCAACCCAATGTGTTATGCGTTTCCGGCAGGAAAATATCCACCTGTAATTGTAGATATGGCAACCGCAGCAGCTGCAAATGGAAAATTAGAGATTGCGCAGAGAGCAAATAAAAGTATTCCTGATGGTTGGGTTCAGGATAAAAATGGAGAAACTTCTACCAATCCGAATGAATTAAAAAATGGCGGTTCGCTGTTACCCTTAGGTAGCGATAAAGATCATGGAAGCCACAAAGG
Organism: Pedobacter jejuensis; assembly: GCF_003725795.1. Taxonomy (GTDB): domain Bacteria; phylum Bacteroidota; class Bacteroidia; order Sphingobacteriales; family Sphingobacteriaceae; genus Pedobacter; species Pedobacter jejuensis. The sequence continues at coordinate 177,810 of NZ_RBEE01000042.1, forward strand.
ATATGGATTAAGTGCTACCGTTGATATTTTATCAGCAGTGCTATCCGGTGCCAATTATGGGCCCTGGGTTCCGCCTTTTGTTGCTTTCTTAGAACCTTCTGCAAACCCTGTAGGAGAAGGTTTGGGGCATTTTTTAGGCGCTATGCGAGTTGATGGTTTCCGTCCGGCAGAGGATTTTAAAAATCATTTAGATAACTGGATTGAAAGATTTAAAAGCGCCGAGACAATCGACCCTGACAAAAAAGTAATTATTCCTGGTGAGCCAGAACATGAATTTGAACAGGAAAGGAAAATTAGTGGCATTCCTATTATCGATGTTGTGGTTAATGATTTAAACGACTTGGCCGAAAAATTGGGAATTGAAGGGTTGAAATAGCTTCAAAAACTAACTATGGTTTATGAGAACACAGACCATGGAATAGGAATAAGAGGAAATTAGCTTTGACAACTTTTTTATGATACCCTAGAAAGAAAGTTGTCAAAGCTGATATTTTCCAAACCTCAAGGCTCTAAAATCAATGTTTCTTTAAGCTGCAATTCCTTACTCGATGAACCAACCATAATTCTGAAATCTCCCGGTTCTATAACCCATTTTAATTCTTTATTGAGCATTTGAAAAGCTTCTGGTTTTAATTCAAATACAACTTCTTTTTCTTCTCCTGCTTTTAAATGAATACGTTTGAAATTCTTAAGGGCAAGAACAGGTTGTGAAACGCTAGCCAATACATCACGAATATAAAGTTGTACCACTTCATCGCCATCGTATTTCCCTTCGTTTTTTATTGTACAGGTTACGATTGCTGTTTCACCAATTTTGATTTTATTTTTCTGAAGTTTTAAATTTGTGAACTTAAAATTAGAATAGCTTAATCCATAACCGAAAGGAAACAGTGCTTCACCACTCAAATTGTTATAATCATCTCCTCTACCAGTAGGTTTATGGTTATAAACCAGCGGCAATTGGGCTTCATCAACAGGATAGGTAATGGGTAACCTTCCAGCTGGATTATAATCGCCAAATAGCGTTTCCGCCACAGCATTTCCGCCTTCTTCTCCGGGATACCAAACGTTCAAAATAGCTGGCACATCATCTATCCAACTTCGCATGTTTATAGCACTTCCACCAACAAGCAATACAATTACAGGTTTGCCAGTTTTTGCCATCTCATGGATTATCAATTCCTGATTTCCGGGCAAATTTAACATCGCTCTATCTAAAAATTCTCCTTCTTTAATTCCTGCGGCAATAACGATGGCATCTGCATTTTTAGCTAATGCTGTGGCTTTTTGGAGCTCCTCAGCTTGTTTATCCTCAACGCCATAATTCCAGATTAATTTTATGTGCGCATTACCTTTTGGTTCTTTAAATTCAACCTTTATGGGATAACTTTTATCAGCTTCGAAATTAAAATCAATCAATCGGGTATGGTACGAACTTTTATCCCATTGATCTATTTCCATTTTATCGTTAATAAATAATCGATAACCATCATTCCCTTCTAATCCAATTTTATATGTTCCTGATTTTGGCGCCCTAATTTCGCCCTGCCATCTTGCAGAATAATTATCAGTTTTCAGTTTTTCATCAGGGGCATATAGCGTCCACATGAAATCCAATTTTTTATCGATTCTACTTACAATTGCTTTGCCCGATAGATCAATGGTTTCAAAATAATCTGCAGATAGTCCCACCCTTTTATTCGACGACAAGTACAAAGAATCAACCACTACATAACTTTTATCGTTACGAAAACTTCCCTGAGTGTAATTAACGATGGTAGAATTCCCTGCTCGTTTTCTAATACCATCCAAAATGCTCACTTTGCCTTTTCCTGTACCACTATATCCTCCCAAACGGGCTTCGATAGCATCTTCACCTAAAACAAGGATGTTTTTCGGCTGCTTTAATGGTAAAACCTGCTGATTATTTTTCAACAAAACAAACGATTCTAAAGCCGCCTTTTTCGCCAAAGATTTACTAGAATAATCTGTTAATGATGCCTTTGCTTCCTTCTCTGATAAGTAAGGGTTTTCAAATAAACCCAATTCAAATTTAGCTCTTAAAACCCTCGAAACGGCATCATCAATTCTGGTTTGAGGAATGCTACCATCTAAAAATGGCGGCATAAATAACTTATAATGTTCGTATTCAACCTGGAAGATAACATCTAGGCCACCGTTGAGCGCTTGTACCGTAGCCTCGTGATAGCCACTTGCGGTGTTGTGCAAAACATTTGCACCTCCAACTGCACCAGCATCTGAGATTACAAAACCTTTAAATCCCCAATTGTTTTTTAAAACCTCCGTTAAAAGCCAATGATTGGAAGTCGCAGGAGTGCCATCTACACTGTTATAAGATGTCATCACAGAACGGATTTTGCCTTGAATGACGGCTTCTTTAAAAGCCGGAAAGTGTATTTCTTCTAAAAATCGCTGATTCTTTTCTATCGGATAACTATCTCTTCCACCATCGCCAACATTGGCAATAAGATGCTTTGGCGTTACCACAACATTTTCCTTTTCGATAGCTTTCATAAAAGCTAAACCCATTACAGTAGTTAAATAAGGATCTTCGCCATAAGTTTCTTCGGTTCTGCCCCACCTCACATCATCAGCCATGTTAATAACAGGTGCCAAAACATCTCTTATGCCTCTAATCTTGGCTTCTTTAGCAATTGATTTTCCAATTTGGGCTAACATTAAGGTATCAAAACTTGCCGCCAAACCGATTGATTGAGGGAAAGCAGTTGCACCTTGCCTTACCAAACCATGTAGTGCTTCATCAAAAACCAACATAGGAATTCCCAGTCGGGTATCGTTTATGAAGTAATGCTGCAACACGTTTACTTTTTTGGCCAGGGTGTAAGCATTTTCAGTAGTATTATAACTAAGCATTTGCTGCGCTTCGCCGCCACCTCCAGATTGAGCACTAATTTGCAAACCAAAAATGCCGTTTTTGTAACTTCCTTTTTTAATGCCGTCAACATCACCCGGAACCATAAACAATTGCCAGAATTTTTCTTCCGGCGTCATTCTTGAAAGTAAGTCCTTTACTCTATCATCAATATTTAGTTTTGCATTTTTATAGGCTGGTTGCGATGAATTTTTGCCACTATTGCTTTGTGCATGCAGACTATAGTTTATTGCCGTTAATACAATCAGGGCAATTGAAATTTTTCTAAAAATCATTTCGGAATGATAAAATTTATGCTGATTAACCTTGAGGCGTAAATTCGAATGCTAATGCTGGCTGATTAACATTGCCTTTTAATTGTACTGTGGTTTTGCCATCAACATCTTTCCATTTAACTTTTTCTCCTGTTGAAATTAAAATTACATCAGTTCCTTTTTTTGGCGAATTTCCAGTCCAGCTGATTGCATTAGGTGATTTTTCATCAGATTTTACGCAATAAATAGCATAAAGCTTTTTGCCATCCTTGCTTTGAGTAAACCAGGTTTGGTTGCTGTTGTAATTTTTGGTGATTCGAGTGTTATAAATTGCCTTCCCGTTAACAGAAGTCCATTTACCGATATCGTTCAATTTAGTTAACACTTCTTCGGGGAAAGTACCATCAGGTTTCGGCCCAACACCTAAAAGCAAGCTGCCACCTTTTGCTACAATTTCTGCTAATTTATGAATCACTTCGGAGGCTGGTTTGTAAGAATCATTTTTAACAAATCCCCAGGCACCACCTAAAGTCATGCAGCTTTCCCAAGGGTAATCCAATTGTGTTTCAGGTATTTTTTGCTCCGGAGTTTGATAATTTTCGTATGGACCATGAACAGTTCTATCCACAATGATTAATCCGGGCTGCGCCTTTCTTGCCATTGTTGCAATTTTTGGCATATCAATATCCTGGCTCCATTTTGGAATGTTTGCACCCCAAGATAAAACTTCGGCATTAACCGTTTCTAATGGACGAACCCATCCACCATCTAACCATAAAATATCTACACTGCCATAATTGTGCATCAATTCTCCAATTTGGTTGTAGGTAAAATCTTTGAACTTATTCCACCTCCATGGATATTTTCTGATGTCGTAATTGTTATTGCGATCTGCAGTAGCATATTTTTGCCACCAATAATATTGCGAATGCCAATCGGGCTTAGAAAAATAAGCCCCAATCATAAAGCCTTCTTTCCTAAAAGCATCGAAAACATATTTAGCTACGTCGGCTTTGGCGTTATTGGCAAAAGGACCCTTGGCTATACTAAAATCAGATTCTTTAGTATCGAACATGGCAAAACCATCATGGTGTTTGGTGGTAAAAACCAAATATTTCATTCCGGCACTTTTACCTGCTTTTGCCCATTGCTCTGGATTAAACTTTGTTGGATTAAACTGCTTGCTAAAATCCCAGTACCATTTTTTATAATCGTCGTAAGAAATTGTAGTGTCTCTTTCTATCCAATCTTCAGAACAAATAGACCATGATTCTATAATCCCGGGAACGGCATATAATCCCCAATGGATAATCATCCCGAATTTCTTGTCCTGCCAGTTATCTAATTTCTGTTTAACAAGTGGGTCGGTTGGTGCCTCGTAATGCGTTGATTGAGGCATAATATCATTCTGCTGAGCATTTACGCTATTAAAGAAAAGCACAGCGAAGAAGAAAATGAGAATTTTGACTTTCATATTCAATTATAAAAAAAAATCCCGACCAAACCGTTGGCCGGGATAATATTAAATTAAACTATAAGGATGGTTAAGGCATCCAGAAGATTTTACCCATACGAGTATCTTTACTTACAACAGCCTGATAATTAGCACTGTTTAAAGTTTTCTCTTTAGCTGGATACAGCAAACGATTTGGTGGTGTTTCAAAACCGGATAGCTTTCCATTAGTTGGAAATGTAAGTACCGGAAAACCTGTTCTTCTGTATTCAGACCAAGCTTCTGTAGATTGCAATACACCGAAATGCGTCCATTTTTGCGTAGCGATTTTTTGCAATTTAGCAGTTGATGTACCCGAATAAGCTGCAGATGATGTATTCACCCAAGCATCAACAGTTGTAGTTGATGGTGCAGCAACATTTACAAAACCACTACCCTGATTTAAATTGTTCAAATAATAATAAAAAGCTACTGATTGTTTTAATGCATTATCGTAAGCTGTTTTAGCATCTGTTGTACTTCCCCATCTTTCATAAGCTTCTGCTTTTAACAAGTTTACTTCAGTTGCTGTGATTAAAATTCCTGGCAATTTTTGGTTGTATAGGAAGGTAGCAGAATCCAAAACCGCATAATCTGCAAAGCTCGATTCTTGCTGAGCAGTTGTAAAGGTTATCGGCATTGCTCTGTACGTTGCATTTGGCACAAATTTACCTGCAACTGTACGTCCGAATTTATCGTAAATTACAGGAATACGAGGATCATTAGCCGGAGCCATAACCGTATTAAGCATATAATCTGTTGCATACCAAGCACCTTCAAAAAATGCATCATGCAAATCGCTTGTGCTGTTTGTTAAAGGAGCAAGCAAAACATCTGAGCTTGCAGGGCTGTACAATGCAATATTTCCACCATCAACCAACGGAAAATTAGCCTGGTTGTTTAGCATATCCAGGACAGCAGTTCTAGCAGTTGCTTCATCGGTTTTAGAAATACGCATTAACAACCTTAAACGTAGAGAATTTGCATAACGAGTCCATTTCGATACGTCACCTTTTAATAGGATATCAGCTTTAGAAAATGCACTGGTTGTTGTTGCTGTTTTAAAATAGGTTGCAGCTGCAGCTAAATCCGAAATAAAAGTGGTATATAATGCTTTTTGCTCATCATATTTCGGGTTTGTAATTGTGCTACTCGTTGGCAAGCTTCCTGCAGCAGAATATGGAATATCACCCCATAAATCGACCATTTTAGCTGCCTGCTCAATTAATACAACTTTTGCGGCTTGCATGATTACTTTCTGACTAGCTTGGTCGGCAGCAGGTAAGGAATTATACTTTGTTTCCATAACACGATAAAGTGCCATTGGACCACTTCCATTTCCGCCAGTGCTGTAAAAATCATCCCAATACTGTTGAGAGTAACCATCACTTTGCTGATAAACTGTGTTACCATTGGCAATGTAAGCAGTTTGTGCGTACACGCCCGGCATTTGGGTTAAAAATGTACGAACATTCCAATATTTTTGGGCAACCCTATCATTGTTTAACATTCCTGTAAAAAGCCCCGGTACATTTGGATCGAGCACCTTTTCAGGGTTATTGAATTTTTCATCTACCTCTTTTTTACAACCAACTAAAGCTGTTACAGACAGTAAAAGAAAACTGGCATTTATGATTAATTTTTTCATAATATTTTTTTTAATTAGTTGGCTAAAAGTTTGCGCTTAGAGAAAATCCAAAGTTTCTTGATGCTGCTGTAGAGCCTACATCTACACCTTGAGACCACCATTTGTTACCTAGTGGAGCTTCAGGATCTAAATCTTTAAGTGTACGATAGATGTAAAACAAGTTACGTCCGATTAGCGAGAACCTTAAATTTGTAATGCTTAACTTTTTAGTGAATGATGCAGGAATTTTATAGCTTAAAGTTATCTCTCTCATTTTAACATAGCTGTTATCAAAAATTTCACCTTCTGTTAAAGAGCCTTCACCCCAGTTGTACGTAGTTAAATAATAATCTGCTGCTGATAAAATTTTAGTGTTTGGTAAGCCAGTTGTTTGGTTTACACCTTGTAATAAAACACCATCGTTGTATGTTTTGCCATTCGCTGTGTAAGCAATTCCGCCATTTGCAGCATCTCTAAATTCCATCGAATTTTCTAACATACCAGCACCACGCATAAATTTCAAGTTTGGTGCAATGATTTTGCCACCTAAACGGTAATCAATAGTAAAATCTAAAGCAACGTTACCATAGCTAAATGTATTTGAAAAACCACCAACAGCTTTCGGCATGATGTTACCAACTTTTACGTAAACCGAATTGTCCATAACGTAAAAACCGTCATCATTAATCAAGTAGTTTCCACTTGCATCTGTTTTGCGTGGACGGATGTAGATGTTACCTAAATCTTCGCCTGCTCTTGCAACAATTTTAGAGGTAGCCTGATCAGAAGAATAGAAGTTAATTTCTGAATTAGCATCTTTTAAAGAGTTTACCTTCGATTTGTTTGTAGAGAAGTTTAATCGGGTATCCCATCTAAATTTTCCTGCAATTGGAGTTGCATTAATGGCAACCTCAAAACCTCTGTTGCCAATTTCACCAACATTTACAATTTGGCTTTTTGCACCGTTTGTTGATGTTACATCTAGCGGTAAAATCTGGTTCTTGATTTTGTTATCATAATAACTTACATCAAAACCAAGACGACCTTTTAAGAAACGAGTTTCCAAACCAAATTCTGATTCATACTTTTTCTCAGGCATTAAACCTAAGTTACCATAAGCGCTTGCCGAAACGATAGATGGCACAGAACCATTAATGGTTTGCAAAGAGTTTTGAGTATAAGAAACGTTTGCTTCGTAAATTGGAGGCGCATTACCAACAACACCATAAGATGCTCTTAACTTTCCATAAGTCCAGAACGATGGCAGTTTAATAACATCACTAAACACAAAACCACTGTTAACAGAGTAGTATGAGTATTGGTTATTTCCCGGAGGTAAGGTAGAAACATATTCGCGTCTTGCTGTTCCTTCAACAAATAAGAAATCTTTGTAACTCAAGTTTAATAACCCTAAATAAGCATATTTCAATTGTTCTTTACGAGCTTCTGATGTTTCTGCTATACCAAACGAGTTAGAAAGTGCAAAGAAATTCTCTGTAACCAATCCATCTCTGGTATTTGATCTTAAGTCTTTATAACTTTCTTTTCTTCCTTGATAACCACCGCTTAATGAAACACTAAAATCTTCACCAATTTTATTCGTATAACTCAATAACGCATCTCCGTATAATACTGAATACTGACCTTGAGTTGTTGTATAAGAACCCGTACTTGTGTTACCGTTTAATGCACTAGGTATTTCGGTAAACTGACGATTTTCTGTTTTTGCACTTGTATAATCGTTACCAATACGACCTCTGAATTTTAGGTTTTTAGCAACATCATAGTTTAAAGTGAAACTAGATAATAACCTGTTCTCGTTTTCGTCGTACTTATTTTTAAGCTGTTGCCAATAAAAATCTAATAAATTGGTTGCTCTTATGTTAAAGATGAAAGGCTCAGGACGAGCAGTTTGATCAAACGTAGCATATTTATAGCCGTTACTGGTTTGATATTTTTGTTTCATCAAATCCATATCTTCTGCCCTGCTAAAGAAGCCACCAAAAGAACCTAAAACCTGACCTAATTGATATGGTCTGTTTTTGGTAAGGGTATTAACATAACTTACAATAACATCAGCAGTTAATCTTGGTGCTAATTTAATGGTAGAATTTAAGTTAAAAGTATTTCTGGTACCCGTGTTACCTGGTTGTGTACCTTTATAATCTAATCTTGATGCTGAAAAACGATAGTTTACTCCATCAGTTTGATTTGAAATGGCAACGTTCGCATTTGAAGTATAACCAGTTTGATAAACATCTCTATAGTTATCTGGCTGAGGATTGTATGCTCTTACAGAACCATCCCACCATCTAACTTGCTGACCTTCCATCTTCGGACCGAAATTGGCATATGCTCTAAAATATGGTCTGAAACCACTTGGAGATTGAGCATCCGGAATCCATCCTTCTTCAGTGGCACCATTGGCAACGTTAGTTTCTCTATCGTAACCGGGTCCATAAGTATTTTGAAAGTTTGGCAAGAATGCTACCTTATCAACAGAAGCCTGATAATTGAAATCAATACCTAATCCTCTGTTTTTTGAACCTTTTTTAGTTGTAATTACAACAACACCGCTTGCTGCATCCGAACCGTATAATGCTGAAGCACTAGCACCTTTTAAAATGGTTAATGTTTCAATATCAGCAGGATTGATGTCTAAAATACCGTTTCCTCTAACACGTTGGTCATCCCAATAGTTATTGTTATTTGCACCTGCAGCTCCGTTTTGTCCGTCGTTTCTAATCATTACACCATCTACAACATAAAGTGGTTGTTGGTTATAATTGATTGAATTGATACCACGAATTTGAACATTTACCGCACTACTTGCGCCACCTGGAGCTGTAGTAATTTTAACACCGGCTGCTTTACCGTATAATGCTGATGCAAAATTGGTATTTCCACCTTCTGTTAATTGTTTAGCTGTAACCGTACTTACTGCGTAACCTAACGATTTTTCCTGGCGTTTTATACCAAGTGCAGTCGTTACAACATTTACCTCATCGAGCTGACTTGCGTTTTCTTTAAGTGAAATGCTGATTGTCGATTGCCCGCTATAGGTTACCTCTTGTTTGGCAAACCCAATTGCAGAAAATACCAAAACTTCGCTTGGATTTACTGATATGGAAAACTTTCCATTTCCATCTGTTTGAGTGGCCTTGGTTGTTCCTTTTACAGAAACATTAACTCCCGGCACTGCTCCAGATGCATCTTTAACTGTTCCTGTAACAGTTTTTTGTGCAAAAGCTGCTATTGTAAAAAGCATTAACAATAGCGTACTTAGGCATTTTAAGTACATTTTTTTCATTTTGTTGTAGTTAGTATTTAATTGATTAGTTGGTTGTAAGGATGATATTCGTTTAAGATTTTTATTTAGCCATATTGTATGTTTTATTAGGATTAATCGAAATTACTATGTTCTACAAGCAGGCTAGCCGCAGCTAAAAGTTCTGCCTGCTCGGCAAGATTAGAAAGTACAATGCTAGTTTGATCTGCAACCCGCGGGATGCAAAACTTATTTATTGCTTGTTGAATTGGTGGTAAAAGCATTTTTCCGGCCTTTGCACCGCGACCACTTAAAACAATTCTTTCCGGATTCATGATGTGAATTAGCGTAGCCAAGCCTTTTCCAATAAGAAAAGCTGCATCAAATAGTATGGATATGGCTACTGAATCTTGTTTAATTACTGCATCAAGAAAATGATCGGCGTGGTGCTTGCTTGTATCTTTAAAAAGCTCGGCCATTATGGTAGGTTCGCCATCAGCAACGGCCTTTTCTGCTTTACGAACCATAACCAGCAAAGATGTTTCTACCTCAAGGCATCCGCGTTTACCGCAAGAACAAAGCGTATCAGAATTGGATAGAGGAATATGACTGAACTCTCCGGCATATCCGCTGCTTCCACGGTATAAACTGCCGTGGACAATCATGCCTAAACCTGTGCCCCAACCAATGTTTACCACTAAAACATCTTTCAAACCAGCCGCTTCACCAAAATTTAGTTCGGCTAAAGCGATTAAACTTGAATCATTATCTAGAAAGATTGGAAGATTTAGCTTATCTGATAAATATTCTTGAAGATTACTTCCTCCCTCTACAGGCATGAAAGAATAATTTATACCCAAATCTGCATTGACAAAGCCCGGCATGCCGATACCCACACCTAATAAGTTCGCTCTATCGAGATTAGATTTTGTAATACAGTTATTTATAAATTCGATAAGCAAATCTGCGCTGTTTTGAGCAGACATATCTAAATCTACCAGTTGGGTAGGTAGTATTTTATTATTCGATAAATCGTAAATGGTAAGGCGAGTGATAAATTGATCCATTGCTACTGCAACAATGTATTTCTTATAATCTGGATTTATTAGAAACATTGCCGCTCTCCTGCCACCGGTTGATGGTGCAAAACCTTGTTCGATTAATTGACCACCCTCAACCAATCCGTTAACCATTGATGTAACCAGCGGCAAACTTTTCATAGTAAGCTTGCTTAAATCTGTTAGAGATAAAAGTTTTTTATAGTAAAGGTGTTTGATGATATCAGCTTTTAACTGATCGTTCTTCTTAACTATTGCAGACATTTAAGTTTGGTTGTTAAACAAACTTAATAAAAATTTACAAAACTTATATAATCTTTTTAAAAAAATTAAAAAGAATAACTAACTATAAAAAAACGACTTACATTTTGTGCAAGTCGTTTTTTGAATTTTTAATTGGATTAATGAATTCCTTTTAATAATCTACTCCAGCGTATTTTATGTAAAAATGAGCCTTCACTATTCCAACTCATCCAAATAAATAATGCTTTACCGACAACATGATCTTCAGGCACAAAGCCCCAATATCTCGAATCGGCAGAATTATGGCGATTATCGCCCATCATCCAATAGTAATTCAATTTGAAAGTATATGATGTTGCAATTTTATCGTTAATGTACCAATCTTTACCTTTTTGCTCTACTTTATTGCCTTCATAGGTTCTAATTGCCCTATAGTACAAAGGCATGGTATTGCTATCAATTTTAACTGTCCAGCCTTTAGCAGGAATTTTTATTGGTCCAAAGTTATCTCTGTTCCAAACGCGATTAGGATCGTGTGGAAACAAACCACCGGATTCGATTACAGAAGATTGAGCTGCATTCATTTTCACCGATTTAACAAAATCAAAAGCTTTAATTTCATCGGCCATTTCTGGTGAAATCTCGGCTATGTATGCATTCGGACCATCTGGTTGCATATCGCCCATTTTCAGATCTAAATCATCAAAAACAGCATAGTTAAAATCCATGGTTTTAAATTCGATACGGTAAGGCATCATTCCGGTGCTTTTTAATGGTTCATCTTTACCATTAATGTTCGCAATTCCGTTTTTCATGCTGATAACATCGCCAGCAATCCCAATACAACGCTTTATAAAGTTTTCACGTTTATCTACCGGCCTGCTTATAATAGTAAACTGACTGTGGATAGCATCTCTACCATATTGCCTAACCAAATCATAATAACTTGGCACCTGATTTTCTACTGCAACGGTATCACCTTCAGGAAAGTTGAATACAACAACATCATTCCTTTTTATTTCTGATAAACCTGGTAAACGGTGATATTTCCATTGAACACCATCCCAATAAGCTTTGGTTGATGTTGTTAAGGGCATGGTATGGTGGGCAAAAGGAAAAGCTACGGGCGTCATCGGAATACGTGCGCCATAATTAACTTTGCTTACAAAAAGAAAATCGCCAATTAATAAAGAGCGTTCCATTGAACCAGAAGGAATGGTGTAAGCTTCGATAAAGAATACTCTAATTATGGTTGCCGCTACAACTGCAAAAACAATTGCATCTACCCATTCGCGGGTTTTGGATTTTTTCTTTTTATTGGCATCCGTTTTTTTCTGCCAGAATTTATAATTCATATTTTATGTTTAGTTAAAGCCTCACATGCTCTCTTTCTATAGAAGAGGGAGCGCAAAGCGAAAATATCTTTTGTGTGATTATTAATCTACTAATTTGTGCTGTATTAAATTTTTCTCCTTCGGATTGATTCCACTGATTAATAGATTCCACCGATTTTAGAGCATTCAATCTTTACTCCTTGTTGTTCTATCTTTACCTTCAACCTTCTATTCAAAAATATCTGTAATACTAAAAAAACCTTTTTTATTTTCAAGCCACTCGGCAGCCACAACTGCTCCTAAAGCAAAACCTGCTCTACTGTGTGCTGTATGTTTAATTTCTATTTCATCTACCTCACTACTGTAAATTACGGTATGTGTTCCAGGTATGTTTTCTATTCGGTGCGATTCTATAAGTAGTTGATCGGCTTTAGGGAAAATTTCCACATTTGTACCAACAACCTCATTTAACCATTCCGTTTTTCTATCTAAATTATCTACAATTCCTTCTGCAATGGTAATTGCTGTACCACTTGGTGCGTCCAGCTTTTGCGTATGATGAATTTCTTCTACCTGAACTTCGTAGGCAGGATAATTATTCATCAGCTTTGCCAAAGTTTGGTTTAATTTAAAGAACAAATTTACGCCAATACTGAAATTAGACCCATAAAGTAAAGTATTGTTACTGTTGTTGCATTCGTCTTTAACTTCCTGCAATTTGCCATACCAACCTGTAGTACCCACAACAATTGGTACATTAGCATCGAAACAGGTGTAAATGTTATTTAATACAGAATCAGGCGTACTAAAGTCGATGGCTACATCAGCAGCTTTTAAATTCTGACGAGTTAGTTCGTCCTGATTATCGATAGAAATTTTTAAAACTATTTCATGACCGCGTTCAAGAGCAAATTTCTCTATAATCTGGCCCATTTTGCCGTATCCTAAAAGCGCAATTTTCATCGGGATATTTTGTTTAATTTGGTTAAAATCGTAATGATACTTTTAAAGCAGGCGTTGCATTAAAGCCATACATCGAATTCGGGTTGCTCATTAATGATGGTGTAATTTTCATCGACAAAGAATCATCTATATTAAAATAATTTAAGCGAGCCGCAACATAGGCATCAACAACATTTACAGCATAAACCGCAAAATAAGAGAAAATTACGATTTGACGGTTTCTTTTAAAAATAGCAAGATTATTCAATACGTTAGTATCATCATACCTATCTAACGATTTATTCTCTGTTTGACCTTTATTCAATGCCCTGAATTGTGCCTCTTTTAAAAAAGTCTTGTACCCTTTATCGTTATCAATATATGATAAAGTTAGTAGTGTAAAGCCTGCATAGATAATTCCAACTTTGCTTAAAGTATACGTTTTTTGCCAGAAATGACCTGTTTTTTCACCTTTAGCATTAAGTTTTTCGTTAAGCAATTGGTTGTTGTACAATTGCCCCCAACCCGGAATAATTAACGATTTTAGTACGGCCTTTCTAGCGGCTACTTTACCGGGATTAACATATTTTGCCTTTGTGGTATCGATGGTTTTCTTTGGCGAATCAATTCTAACAACACGTATTGGAGTTGTTTTTATGGTATCAATAGGTTTTAATAGCGTATCCTTTACCTGTGCTGAAGCCAGATGTACAAAGCATAATACAAATAAAGAAAATGAAATTAAGCCCTTGAACTTCAGCATTACCAATCTAATAATTCTAAAATTCTATTTAAATCGTCATCACTTACAAACGGAATTTCTATTGCTCCTTTACCGTTCTGACTAACTTTTAATTTTACTCTTGTTGCAAATTTAGAAGCCAAATCATCTTGCAGTTTCTGGTACTGAAAAGAAGCACCTTTTGGTTTAGGCTTATCATCAATTTTAAATGGCGTGTGTTGCAAATTTCGAACAAGTTCTTCTACCTTACGAACTGAAAGACCTTTATCAATTATTTCCTGGTGGATAAACAACTGCTTATCAACACCATCAACATTAATTAAGGCACGAGCGTGACCCATAGAAATTCGTTGGTCGCGGATGGATGCTTGAATTGCTGGTGGAAGTTTTAACAAACGCAGATAATTGGTAACTGTAGTTCGGTTTTTACCAACACGTTCGCCAAGTTGCTCTTGCTTTAAACCTACTTCATCAATCATTCTTTGGAAACTTAAAGCTACTTCAATTGCATTTAAATTTTCTCGCTGAATATTTTCTATCAACGCCATTTCCAACATTTGTTGGTCGTTAGCGCTACGGATATAAGCAGGAATTTGTGATAATCCAGCTAGTTTTGAAGCCCTGAATCTTCGCTCACCAGAGATTAACTGGTATTTATTTGCACCAATTTTTCTAACGGTAATTGGTTGTATTAATCCTTGAATTTTTATCGAATCGGCAAGTTCATTTAATGCAACCTGGTCGAATTCTGTTCTTGGCTGAAATGGATTGGTTTCAACTTCTGTTAAACTTACATGACTGATGTTACCAATCTGTTCGGTTTCGCTAATATGATTAACATTCTGCTTCGGCGGATGAGAAGAATCGCTATCATCTAAAAGCGCACTTAGCCCTCTTCCTAAACCTGTTTTTCGCTGAAAAGATGTCATTTATGATTTATAAAGTTGCTGTACCAATATTTTCTTCCTCTTTTAACAAGCCGTTTTTCTTAACAATCTCTCGGGCCAGGTTAAGGTAATTGATTGCGCCTTTACAATTTGCATCGTGCATAATTACCGAAACGCCATAACTTGGAGCCTCGCTTAAACGTGTATTTCGTTGAATAATCGTATCAAAAACCAACTCGTGGAAATGTGTTCTTACTTCTTCTACAACCTGATTGGATAAACGCAAGCGCACATCGTACATGGTAAGCAAAATGCCTTCAATTTCTAATTCAGGATTTAAACGGTTTTGAACAATTTTAATTGTATTCAGCAATTTACCCAAGCCTTCTAATGCAAAATATTCGCACTGAACAGGAATTATTACCGAATCGGCAGCCGTTAATGCGTTAATCGTAATCAAACCTAATGATGGAGAACAATCGATGATGATAAAATCATACTGATCTTTAATCTTCTCTAAAACCGCTTTCATTTTATATTCGCGGTTATTTAGGTTTATCATTTCGATTTCTGCCCCTACTAAATCAATATGCGCAGGCAATAAATCTAAATTTGGTGTTTCCGTTTTCTGTATCGCCTGTAACGGGTCGATATCGTTAATGATGCATTCGTAGATACTGTCTTTTATATTCCGTGGGTCAAAACCAATGCCCGAAGTCGAATTTGCCTGAGGATCAGCATCTACCAATAAAGTTTTATATTCTAATACGGCCAAACTTGCAGCCAGGTTTATAGATGAGGTTGTTTTACCAACGCCACCTTTTTGATTTGCTAATGCAATAATTTTACTCATCTATGTATCCGAAGTTTACTTAATGTGCGTTTGAGCTATACAATTGTTGCCAATTAATCGGCAAAAAGTTCTATTTTTGCGTTGTTTACGCCCTTTTTCTCAATCAGCTAAGATACAAACTATATGGTAATTTTAGCAAAAAGGACATTTGGGTTTTAAACATCTTATTAACAATTCATCCATGATTACAATAATAGCCGGAACAAACAGACCCAATAGCAATACGCTAAAAGTGGCTAAATATTACCAGCAACAACTTAATTTAAAAGGAATAGAATCTAACTTGCTTAACTTAGAGCACTTACCTGTTGATGTTTTAAATAGCGATATGTTCGGTAAGCGGACGGAAGCTTTTCAAAAAATTCAGGACTTAATTTCAGCTACTGATAAATTCATTTTCATAATGCCGGAGTATAATGGAAGTTTTCCGGGTGTTTTAAAAGTACTTATTGATGCATGCAATTTCCCCGAAAGTTTTTATGATAAAAAAGCAGCGCTGGTAGGAATTTCATCGGGCAAATATGGTAATATTAGAGGGGTAGATCATTTTACGGGAGTTTGCCATTACATCCATTTGAATGTTTTGCCGCTGCGTTTACACATACCAAATATAAAAACGGAGCTTGATGCGGAAGGCAACTTGATTCAGGAAGATACCATTAAATTTACGAACGAACAGATTGATAAGTTTATAAGATTTTAGGATAGGATTTTATGGTTAAGCTGAGTTCGATTACTTAAATTGATATTTCGCCGTTTTATCTCCGTATTGCTTGTGCGACACGTCTTGCTGAATTCATTTCAGCATCTTTCCTGCTAAAAAGACCCTGAAATAAATTCAGGGTGAGGTTAACTATAAAAAGAGAAGCTTATTAATAATGTGAATGAAAATTAATAATCGAATTCGAGTTTACAATTAGCAAAACTACTGGTCAAAGATCTCTCTGTTCCGCTGCGCTCCAATCGAGATGACGGGAATATACGGCGTCATTTCGAGCGTAGTCGAGAAATCTTTGTAATTAGCCGTAAGTAAAGATTGTAGTTCCGCTATTCCCGAAAAGCAACTCACCTTTGTTAAGTAAACGTGATTGGAATGTAAAGCCCCAATTCTTCATTGGGCTTGCAATGGAAAGCAGGGCTGCAACATCAAAAGGATTACTGAACTAACGTTTTCAAGGAAAAATAAAATTGCCACAGAAACACAGAAGAAGTGTGATTGTAATTTTGAAAATGGCCAGGAATTTTTTGTAGCCTGAATTCGATTCAAACTTGATATTTGCTGTTTCGTCGTCGTGTTGCTTATACGACACGTCATGCTGAATTCATTTCAGCATCTTTCCTGCAAAGAAGACCCTGAAATAAATTCAGGGTGACGTTAACTATAAAAAGAGAAGCTTATTAATATTTTGCTGTTTTATCGCCGTATTGCTTTTGCGACACGTCATGCTGAATTCATTTCAGCATCTTTCCTGCAAAGACGACCCTGAAATAAATTCAGGGTGACGTCAACTAAAAAAAGCAGCCTATTAATAAGTTGAAGGAAAATTAATAATCGAAACCGGCTTGTTAAGCTATCTACCTATAATAGATTTAGCTGCGATTTTCTTGTTCTTCTTATCATGATGAACGCGAAAATTGATGCGATAGAGCCAAAAGCCCAAGAATAATCATCTAAATTGCATTGAACTACAGTGCGATTTGCGATTGTACCATTAAGCGAAGCCCCATTACAACCAGTACCCAAAGCATTATAACCTCCTGGGCAAACTCTACAACTTTGCGGAGTTACTATGCCTACCCACCTAAACTGTGAATTCGAAACACAAGCAGATACACTTGGTTCATTCGGAGTTGGTGAATATACTGGATTGCCCAAAATGTTTGCTAATATTGCTGCAAGAGTAGAATTATCTACAGAAGTATAAACCGTACTATTACTTGCAACCAAGCACCCAGTTTGTGCAAAAGACTTCTGAAACCACAAAGCAAATAAAATCAATAAAACAAGCTTTAAACGCTTCATAGGGCTGAAGTAAATTACCCAAAGTTACCCAAGGTTACAAGCCGTTTAACTGTTCCTTTTGTTCAGTCGTCTTTCTTAGTTTCCACCTTGTTCATTTTCTGAACAACCCCCAAATACTTGGACTATTTTAATGAATAGAGAATATTATTACCCATATTCACAACATGAAATGAAGTACATCAATACCTGCTTCAATTTTCAAGAATGAGCATTGATTAAATTCGTTAACCACTCTTTAAATTAATTTTGATATGATAAAATCTAATAAGATAGCTCATGCTTACGCATGAATCGAAACCCAATTATACCGATTGGCAGTATCAAAAACCAGATGTAGTCATCGAGGGGGCAATTTGCGATGTTATAATTGACTAAAACACCCGAGGGTCCGAAAGGGCCTATTAAACAGCTTGTAGCCGGACTTAAACTGCTTAAAAACCCCATAATCGAACTTAATATCGTCAACCTCAAAGTAACGTTACTCGGTGAGTTTAGCAAACAAGGCAACTTTTTTATCGAGCGAGAAAACACTACACTAATAGATATTATTGGCGAAGCGGGCGGCATAACAAAAACCGCCGACCCAAAAACTTTAAAAATTATTAGGGGTGATAGAAATCATCCGGAGATAATTTATGTAAACCTGTCTGACATAAACAGTTTAGCAAGCAAAAAATTAGTGCTTCAAAACAATGATATCATCATCTTACAACCTACAAAAAGCGCTGCATTAAGTGAAAAATTAACCAGTGTTAATAATGTAATACAACCAATTTTAGTGGTGGTAAATTTAGGAATATTGATACTTAGCTTAACAAGATAATGGACAATAACCTAACTCCAACTCAGCCACAATCTGTTAGCCAGCAAATAGATTTTTATAAAATATTTCGCGTTTTTTTGAGTAGATGGTATTGGGTTGCCGGTATGGTTATCATTGCATTAGTAATCGCCAAAATTTATCTCTGGTATACTCCTCCAATTTATCAAACAAGTGCATCGCTTAAGCTAGAAGATACCAATCCTGCAATAAGTACAGGCGGACCAGCCGCTATGCAGAATTATAACTACACCGATAAAATACAGGCAGAAA
This sequence comes from Pedobacter jejuensis, assembly GCF_003725795.1. GTDB lineage: Bacteria > Bacteroidota > Bacteroidia > Sphingobacteriales > Sphingobacteriaceae > Pedobacter > Pedobacter jejuensis. The sequence goes on from NZ_RBEE01000042.1 coordinate 196,540, forward strand.
GTTTTGTAATTAGAAGCAACGAAGTTATTTTAAATGCAGTTAAAAACATCGATTATAAAATCAGCTATTATATTAAAGGCAGAATCAGAACAACGGAAACATATCCAAATGTTCCTTTTGTAATTGAAATTGTAAAGCAAGACAGTGTAAATTTCAATCGATCCCTTTATCAGGTAGAGGCTGTAAATGAACAAAGTTTCTCTATTAAAAACGCTCTGGAAGATTCAAAAAAAACCTATCGTTATGGAGAAAACATAACTGCTGGCAATATGATTTTCCGTATTCGCGATAAGATTCCGCCAAAAAGCATTTATCAATTTAAATTTAATACAAAGGAAGATTTTATTGGCCGGGCTATGGGTGGTTTAAATATTGGCGAAGCAGCACGTTTTACCAATGTTATGAGCTTAAGCCAAACCGATGGAAACCCACAATTCGCATCAGATATTCTAAATGCCATTATGAAGGAATATGTACTTTATGATGTAATTCAGCGGAGACGGTCGGCCATGCAAACTGTAGAATTTATCGATAACCAACTTGGCTTTATAAATACTGAAACCGGTAAATCAGGAAGCAATTTAGCCAACTTTAAAACTCAGAATAAAATTGTTGATTTATCATCTGCAACTACTATAACCGTGGGTAAACTTAGCGATTTGGAGAAACAAAAATCTGAGCTAAATTTAAAGGCTATAGGCATAAAGCAATTAGAAGAACAGATTAACAACAACAGAAATAAAATTGAAATCGGTATTGATTTAGAAGGCGAATTGAGTAGTAACCTCGGTGGCTTGGTGAGCCAAATAAATGCTTTATTGGCAAGCAGAGAAGTTAAATTGTCGCAATTCAATCCAGAATCTCAACCTGTTTTAGCTATTGATAAGCAAATTGCTGCGGTGAAATCATCTATTAAAAATAACATTCGATTGCTTCGAGAACAAAACGAGCGAACCATTAGATACATTGATAATCAAATTGCAGGCGTAAACCAAAATATAAGCACCATTCCTGCTAAAGAGCAAAATTTTGTAAAGCTTCAGGCCAATTTTGAAGTAAACAATAAAGTTCGCTCCTATTTATCAGAGAAAAAACTTGAAGCCGAAATGAATGCTGCCGCAATTGTTCCTGGCGCTTCAATTGTAAATCCTGCATATCCATCATTCTACCCGATTTCTCCTAACGAAAATAAAACTTACACCACCGCATTAATGGCCGGTTTGGCTAGTGGAATTGGTTTAATCTTGCTCGTTAGGTTCCTAAATCCATACATATATGATAAGGAAATGGTTGAAGGCTTAACAAATACCCCGATTATTGGTGTGATTAGAAAGTTTCCTGATTATATTGATAAAGACAGCCGCCAAGCACTTTCCATTGCCAAACCAAAATCTGTATTTGCAGAATCGGTACGCTCTGTTAGAACCAATTTAAGTTTTCTGGCTAGCCACAAACAAAGTAAAATCATTTGCATAACCTCCGAAATTTCTGGAGAAGGAAAATCATTTGTTACCGTAAATTTAGCTGGTACGCTAGCTTTAATCGAAAAAAAGGTAATATTAATCGCAGCCGATTTGCGCAAATCTAAATTGCATAAGATTTTTGGCAGCGATAACAGTAAAGGACTAAGTTCTATACTTTCCAATCAAGCTACTTTAGAAGATGTTCTTGTTCACGATAAGGTTCATCAAATCGATTTTATTCCATCGGGTCCGGTGCCTCCAAACCCATCTGAGTTGCTACATACCGCTGCAATGAGAGATTTATTAACGCAATTGGAACCTCATTACGATTATATTTTGATAGATACAGCGCCTGTGGGTTTGGTTTCTGATGCGATTCCTTTAATCAGGTCTTCTGATGTAAATCTTTTTGTTATTCGGTCTGGCGTTTCACAGCAACGTGCTGCTGCGATACCGGAAAGATTATCTCGAGAATATGGCTTAAGTAATCTGGCGATTGTATTAAACGCGTTTGGCGACGATGCACTTTATGCTAATTATTACACAACTGATTATGCCCGTGGTGGAGGCAACAGCACCTATTACTATTCTGATTACAGCGGTTATTCGGGCTCGGGATATTACGATGATGAAAATAGAAAATGGTGGATGTTTTGGAAAAAGAAATAGGAAAAATTAATAATAAAGGTGGTGGATGGTATTCGCTTTTAGATATAAAGCTTTTTAAATTAATGATTGATAATAGTTACAAATGGTACCCGGTTTACACACGTTCGAGAGCTGAAAAAAAAGCTTACCAGGAATTAATACGTAAAAACATTACCGCATACATCCCATTAAAAAAGGAATTAAAACAGTGGAGCGATAGAAAGAAAATTGTTGAAGAACCCTTAATTAAATCTTATCTTTTCGTGTATATTTCGGCTAAAGAGCATTCGGAAGTATTAATGACGAATGGCATTGCCAGATTCCTATATTTTTCCGGTCAGATTACATCCATGCCCGAAAAACAAATTGAAAATTTAAAGTTATTGTTGGCTACCGATGCTGAATTGGAGGTATTTGATTATCAAATTAATCCGGGTGAAAAAGTAATTATTAAAGCGGGTCCATTTAAAGATATGGTAGCCGAATTGGTTTCATTTCAAAATAAACAACGCATCATATTACGATTAGATAATATGGGTTTTGCGATACAAATAAATACATCAATGGCATTTGTTGAGCCATTGCATTAATCGTTTTTATCATTTGGTGACGAATTTATATAGAATCATCAAATGATAGAAAAAATATTTTAAGCTCCAATCAGTACGTTTTTAAATTAAAAATGTGACTGAAAGGGCGAAGCTGTGCAAAATGGCAAGCATTATGACCGCCCAAATTAACATCGTCAAAACCAATAAATGTGTCGCATAGCCGGGATTATCGCTAAAAACAAAAGTTCGGTACAACTCGAAAATGATGTTAAAGCGATGTGCAATGTTATGAAACATGGCGGACCAGATGATGAAGGATTTTACTCAAATGATTCGAGAACGCTTCACTTTGGTCACAGGCGACTTTCGATTATAGATTTGAGCCAAAATGGGCATCAACCAATGTTTTATGACGAAGGAAATTTGGTGATAACTTTTAATGGTGAGATTTATAATTATCAGGAATTGAAGGACGAATTGACCTCATTAAATTTTAAATTTCGAACAAAAAGCGACACCGAAGTTATTTTGGCAGCTTACCAAGCTTGGGGAATTACAAGTTTTGAAAAACTAAGTGGAATGTTTGCTTTTGCACTGTATGATAAGCGAAAAGAATTGAATTACCTTGTTAGAGATAAATCGGGTATAAAACCCTTGTACTACTCCACTACAATAGAAAATCTGGTTTTTGCTTCCGAGGTTAAAGCATTTAAAAGCACATCATATTCTTACGAAGAAAACCCAAATTGGAAAGTATATTTCTTAGCCTTTGGACATTTGCCCGAACCTGTTACAACGCTCAAAAATGTTTATGCATTGCCAAAAGGCAGTTATTTAAAATATGATTTGCAGACAAATATCTTTGAGATAAAGACTTTGAATTACAAAAAAACCAGTCATAAAACTACTTCTTCAAAAGAAGCTGTAGAAAAGATAAGAGAATTGGTACAAAAATCAATTAAAAACCATTTAATTTCTGATGCTCCGATTGGCGTATTTCTAAGCGGAGGAATTGATAGCAGTATAATTAGTCTGGTTGCAGCTAAACATCAAGATATATCTCTAAATACACTTTCGATAAATTTCGATGATGAAAAATTTTCAGAGAAACAGTATCAGGATTTAATTACCGCTAAAGTAAAAGGAAATCATTCTGAATATACCATCAATCAAGAACTTTTTGAGCAGCATTTTCCTATAGCTTTGCAAGCAATGGATCAGCCCACAACTGACGGCATTAATTCATGGTTTATCAATTATTTCGCGAAAGAAAATGGATTAAAGGCTGTTTTATCAGGTATCGGTGCCGATGAACTTTTCGGTGGCTATCCATCCTCCAAGCGTATGAAATTTGTTAATGCTTTATCAACATTACCCAAATTTCTACTTAAATCTGGGAAATACTTTAACAGTTCGGCTTTAAAAAGAAGTTACTACTTGAGTTATAAAAACGGCCTAGGAAAATATTTGTTTTTAAGAGGGCTTTTTGCGCCACAAGAAATTGCTCAGTTATTAAATTTATCTATAAACCAAGTAAATGAAATTTTAAACAGCATCAAGGTAAATATTCCGAATTATTTAAAAGATGAAGAACAAGCGGCTTGGCTCGAAACCAATCTTTACATGCAAAACCAGCTACTGAAAGATACCGATTTTATGAGCATGCAACATGGTGTCGAAGTTCGGTTACCTTTTCTTGATGAAGAACTAATTGCCGCGGTTACTTTGATACAAAATAAAATAAAATATAAAGGTGTACGCTCAAAAAGCCTTTTAATAGATGCTTTTAAAGATTTATTACCAGAAAAAATTTGGAATAGAAATAAAATGGGTTTCACGTTTCCGTTTCAAAATTGGTTAAAGCATAACCAGTTTTTTTTAAGTGGAGTAAGTGCCTCCAACAATCCATACATTGAAAAGGCCACAAAGGATTTTAAAAACGATAAAATGCATTGGGCTAAAATGATGGCTATTTACCAGGTGACTAATGCAAAATAAAAGAATACTTTTTCTTACCCTATATACTTTCAGTTTAACAGGCGGTATAGAAAAAGTTTGCAGAGCGTTGATTAAAGTTTTTAGTGAATTAGTTGCACAAAAAGCGGACGATAACCTGAAGTTTAGAGCACTCTCTATGCATGACAATGATGTTGATTTAAGATATATAGACCAACAAAATTATCAATATTTTCAGGGCAATAAATTCAATTTTGGATTGAAGGCCATTACTGAAAGCTTAAAATCTGATACCGTAATTATTAGCCACATTAATCTCTTAGTATTTGGCTGGGCAATAAAAAAGTTAAAGCCTAAAATTAAAATAATACTATTGGCGCACGGCATCGAAGTTTGGAAGCGCTTAGCAAGCTGGAAAACTTCTTTCTTAAATCAGCATGGAATTAAAATTTGGGCAGTTAGCAACTATACGGCACAGCAGCTGAGTAGCACAAATGGCATTTCGTTAAATCAAATTGAAGTCTTAAATAATTGTTTAGATCCATTCTTTGATATCCCGAAAAAATTCGAAAGGCCTGCTCACCTCCTGAAGTTTTATAATCTAAATCAAAATCAGCCAATTTTATTAAGTGTTTGCAGGTTATCATCGACTGAGCAATACAAAGGTTACGATAAAGTAATTGTTGCAATAAAATTGTTAGTTGATAAGTTCCCTGATATAAAATTTATTCTGGTGGGTAGCGGCGATGAAATAGAAATTATAAGAGTACAACAACTGATTAAAAAATCTGGCGTTGAAAGGCATGTAACCATCGCTGGATATGTTTCTAGTGAGGAACTTACAAATCATTTTCTACTCGCTGATGTACTGGTGATGCCAAGCACTGGCGAAGGATTTGGAATAACTTTTATTGAAGCTGCAGCATGTGGTTGTCAATCTATTGCAGGAAATGCGGATGGAAGCACAGATGCTCTATTGAATGGGAAACTTGGAACGCTTATAAACCCTGATTCCATTTCGGAATTAACCAATGCGATAGCGCTTGCTGTTCTTCAAAAAACCAAAAATTATTCAAAAATTCAAGAGTGCTGCATAGAACATTTCAGCTTTGAACAGTATAAAAATAAGGTTTATAATTTACTTAAATAAAGGATGAACCACCACAACCACAGCTGGACAATTGAATCTAAATCATCTCTTTTTGATTTAAAACTTAATGAGGTTTGGGCTTACAGAGATTTGTTATGGCTTTTGGTTCGTCGAGATTTTGTATCATTCTATAAACAAACCATACTTGGTCCGCTTTGGTTCTTTATCCAGCCAATTTTTACAACCATCATTTTTACATTCATATTTGGAAATTTGGCAGGCATTTCTACCGATGGATTACCTAAACCCTTATTTTACCTAGCAGGTATTACAGCCTGGAATTATTTTGCCGATTGCCTTACAAAAACATCAACTGTTTTTAGAGATAACGCAGCCATTTTTGGTAAAGTTTATTTCCCCAGGTTAATAATGCCTTTAAGTATTGTAATAAGCTGCTTAGTACGTTTTGGGATTCAAATGATTTTGTTTGTATTGGCATTATCTTACTATTATTTTACTGGCGCATCCTTTCAAGTTACCTGGGCAATTGCTTTGTTTCCATTACTTATTTTACTTATGGCATTATTAGGTTTAGGCAGCGGAATGATTATTTCTGCAATGACCACCAAATACCGTGATTTAGCATTTTTAGTAACTTTTGGCGTACAGCTTTTGATGTATGCCACAACTGTTATTTACCCACTTTCGGAAGCCATAAATAAATACCCAAAATATGCCTGGATTATTGAATACAACCCAATGACACCGATTATTGAAACATTTCGTTATGGCTTTTTAGGCGAAGGAAGTTTTAGCTGGGTAAGTTTAGCTTATGCTTCTGGCGTTGTATTGATACTTTTAGTTTTTGGTATTGTAATTTTTAATAAGGTAGAGCGAAATTTTGTGGATACGGTTTGAAGGGGATAAGGCTGAGGTTGAGGCTAAGATCGAGACCAAGGCTGAGGTTGAAACAAGGCTGAGGTTAATGTCGAGGATGAGATTAAGATCCAGGTTAAGGTGAGACCAAGGCTGAGGTTGAAACAAGGATTAAAAAGAGTTATCTAAACAATTAATATTTAAAAATATATTCTCGGTATTTTAATTCTAAGTCTTAACCTCAATCTCAGCCTCGATATTAACTTAACCTCAACCTTATCCTTAACCTTATTCTTAACCTTAGTCTTAACCTCAACAAATGTACTACGATTTTACCGAGATGCCTGTCTGGAAATTAGCCATGAGTTATTCAGTTAAAATTTTTGAATTAACCATTGATTTGCCGAAAAAAGAAGATTATGCATTAACATCTCAGATACGAAGATCTTCAGTTTCGGTATCAGATAATTTAGCTGAAGGTTTTGGTAGAGAAACAGCCTTAGATAAAAAGAGATTCTATGTTATCTCCAGAGGGTCGTTGCTTGAGTCAAGAAACCAATTAATATATGGACAAAATGTTCTTTATTTTAAGGCTGAAGAGGTGAGTGAATTGATTAAACTAAACGAACAAATCCATTTAGAATTAAATAAATTAATAAAAACCTTAAGACCTAAATTTTAATCAAGTTCTCAGCCTCAATATCAGTCTTAGCCTCAACCTCAACCTCAACCTCAATGCCCACCGCTATAAAAGTAGAAAACCTAAGTAAAGCCTATCAATTGGGACAGATTGGAACTGGAACAATTAGTCGCGATTTGGAAAGATGGTATGCTAACATTCGTGGCAAGGAAGATCCATTTTTAAAAGTTGGAGAATCGAATAACCAAAATACCAAGAGTGAAAGCAATATCGTTTGGAGTTTGAAAGACATTAATTTTGAAATTGAACAAGGTGATGCTGTTGGAATTATAGGTAGAAATGGTGCAGGTAAAAGCACACTACTAAAAATTTTAAGCCGGGTAACCGCCCCTACCACCGGAAAAATATCTGGCAGAGGCAGAATAGCAAGTCTTCTAGAAGTAGGAACCGGCTTTCATCCAGAATTATCAGGTAGAGAAAATATTTTTTTGAATGGTGCAATTCTAGGTATGCGCAAAAAAGAAATCCAACGAAAACTAGAGGAGATTGTAAATTTTGCAGGCATAGAACGTTATCTAGATACGCCTGTAAAACGATATTCGTCAGGGATGTATGTTCGCTTGGCCTTTGCCGTTGCAGCACATTTAGAAAGTGAGATTTTAATTGTAGATGAAGTTTTAGCCGTTGGCGATGCCGAATTTCAAAAGAAATGCTTGGGTAAAATGAGCGATGTAAGCAAAGGCGAAGGCAGAACGGTTTTGTTTGTGAGCCATAATATGGATGCTATATTGAAATTGTGCGGCACTGGAATTTTATTGCATAATGGAAATATATTGAGCAAAGGAAATATAGCTAATGTTTGCGACCAATACATGACACAAGGTATTGCAAGATTTATCACGCATAAAGTAACTAAGTACGTTTTAAGTGGTGAGCTATATTTAAATTATTTCTCGGTTAACAAAAGCATTTATAGTCAATTTGAAGACATTGAGTTCGAATTAGAACTCGAATCAAGCAGTAGAAATAAATTTGACTGTATAGCAATAATTATTTATGATGAGCAAGAAAGCAGAGTTTCAGTTTTAGATCTAAGAACAAATCAATTGCTAGAAGAATCAAAAATATCTCAGAAAATTAGGATCAATGGAACATGCAATTCAATTGGCCTATTACCCGGATTTTATAAAATGGGCCTAGCGCTTGGATCTGAAATTTGTACCGGAGATTATCTCGATATTGTTGGGTTTGAAGTAAAGAAAAACAGTAAATCCAACCCATCATTTATTGAATTTCCAAAAAACGTAATTGGAAATTTAGCTATTGATTTCAATTTTAAAACAGTTTATGCATAAACAGTATTATAGTCAATCAGGTCAGGATGAATATCTGAATAAGAAAATTTTCAAAAATAAAACCAAGGGCTTTTTTTTAGATATTGGGGCTAATGATGGTGTAACATTTAGTAACACTTATTTTTTTGAAAAAAACTTGGATTGGGAAGGAATATGTATTGAACCTTTAAACTATAGTTTTGAGAAATTAGCATTAAACAGAAAATCTCTAAATATACTTGGCTGTGTAGCGGATTTTAGTGGAGAAGGTGTGTTTTATGAAATAACAGGTTATGCAGAAATGTTAAGCGGATTAAAATCAAAATATGATGCCCGTCATTTAAAAAGAATTAAGAACGAACTTGAAGAGCATGGAGGCACGTTAAAGGAGATAAATGTGCAATGTTGTATTTTAAATGAAGTTTTAGAAAATAATTCTGTTAAGAAAGTTGACTACCTAAGTATTGATATTGAAGGAGGAGAACTAGATGTTTTAAAAACAATTGATTTTAGTAACGTTGATATCCATGCAATTTCTGTTGAAAATAACTACAACGATTTAGGTATTTATGAGCTTATGAAAAAAAAGGGATTTAAAAAAGTTAAAAACCTGGGTGGTGACGAAATCTATATAAAAAAAAGGTCAGGACTTTTTAGAAAAATAAGAGATTTCATGTTTTTCAATTTTGGCTTCGCGTATTAATGTCAAAACTTCCTATATCTGCAATTGTAGTTGGTTTAAATGAAGCCAATTTATTAAAAAATTCTATTTCTAAACTTAATTTTTGTGATGAAATAATATATTTTGATTTAGGATCAAGTGATAACTCTATTCAAATCGCTGTTGAAAACAATGCAACTGTAATCAGTCATGAAAAAGTTCCAGGTTGTGAATGGATTCATGCCAAGTATTACCAATCTACTAAACATAAATGGGTGTTAATTTCTGACCCTGACGAGGTTTTAAGTAATGATTTAATTTTGGAGCTAAAAGGACTATATTCAAATGGACTATTAGAGATAGAAGACATTGGATGTATTACAGTGCCAATAATCTATCACTTTAAGGGAAAGCCGTTAAATGGAACCATTTGGGGAGGTGTAAAATCTAGAGTCTTGCTTATCCATAAAGAGCGTTTTGATTTTAAGCCGATTGTTCATTTAGGTAGAAACCTAAAAATTGGTTACAAAACAATTGATATTGCTTTTAGTGGCAAAAATAATATAGAGCATTATTGGATGATTGGGTATCGAAAATTATTAGAAAAGCATTTGAGATACTTAAAAAATGAAGGTGAGGCTAGATATTTAAAAGGAGATAGAATGAATATTGTTCGAATCTTATTGATGCCTTTGAGAGCTTTCCGCTCATGTTTCATATTCTTAAAGGGTTACAAAGATGGCATCTTAGGCTTGTTTTTATCTCTGTTCTGGGCTTGGTATGAAACAACAGCATCTGTAAAATTATATAAATATCAACTAAGCAAAAAAGATTGATGGAAATAAGAATATCTATCATAACCATTAATTTAAACAATAAAATAGGACTAGAAAAAACTATCCAATCGGTAATTAATCAATCATATAGCCATATCGAATATATCATAATTGATGGTAATAGTACTGATGGATCGCAAGAATTATTATCTAATCCAAAAATATTTAAAGCGATTTCGGAAGATGATTCAGGAATTTATAATGCAATGAATAAGGGAATACAATTAGCAAGCGGTGAATATTGCCTATTTCTAAATTCTGGAGATTTTCTAGTAGATATGAACGTTATTGAAAAGGTGTCACGGATTATCACTGAAAGAAATAGCCAAGATGATATTATTTATGGAGATCTTAAAATTTCAACCTTTGATAGAATTTACCCTGATAATATTTCTTTAAACTATTTGCTTGATGATTCCCTACCACATCCATCATCATTTATTAGAAGAACATTATTTAACATCAATTCTTTGAATGTCTATCGTGAGAATTATAAAATTGTTTCGGACTGGATATTCTTTTTTGATGCTTTCATTCGTCAGTATAAATTTCGGCATTTAAATTTATTTATCTCAGTTTATGAAGGTTCCGGCATTTCAGACACTAATAAAAATTTAGAAAGCATAGAAAGAGATAAGGCTATGAAAGATTTATATTCAAACTTTTCCAGCGATTTTGAAGATTTATTATTACTAAAAAAATATAGAAGACTTCCTTTATATCGAAATTTAAGAAGATTAAAGTTAATATTAAATAAATTCAATTTCTGATAACACATCAAAATTAAGTATTAGTGGATAAAGCTGTTGTTACTTTTGCCATTGGAAAAGCATATCAAGAATATGCCTTAACGTTAGCATATTCTTTTTTGTTATTTAATGGCAAAAATGATATCCATTTTTATATTATAACTGATGAAACTATTCTTATACCTCAGAAACTTTCGGAAAAAATCCATTTTGTAAAACTCAATTCCTTACTAAAAAATAAAGAAGTTCTATTAAATAAAATTTTCGTATTAGATTATATAGAAGCTGAGAAGATATTATTGGTTGATGCAGACAGCTTTGTATTTGGTGATTTACTTCCTTTATTTTATAAATATAGAAATAACGACATTCTAATTTGGGGAGAAAAGATATCCAATAAGGATGGATGGAGAGGCAATTTGCAACATATTCTTGAATCGAATAGTTTAGATTTTATATATAGAATAAATGGAGGATTGTATTATTTCAAAAAAAGTGTCTTGAGCAATTTATTTTTTAATGTTTGTAAAGATTTGATTAATGATTACGATAACTTAGGTCTACCAACAGTTTACAATGATTTAAAAGATGATGAAATAATATTTTCTTTAGCATGTTCCAAAATGAACATCGAAATTATAAATTATGATAGTCGGATTAAGGCGGAAACAATGTATTATGCTAGACGTTCAATAAATCTCTTCATTGGAAAGTGCAAACTCTATTATAACAATTACGAAAGAACTACATCAAATCAATTACTACAAAGAAAAGCCTTTCCTGTAATAGTTTGCTTTGATAGATCTTCAGTAGGTGATTTTGATTATAAACTAAATTCAATCTTTTTAAGACAATACATTAATCGTAATCTATTGATTAAGATTACAATAATATTAATAACTAGTACATTATTGAACACATACTATATCGTAAAGAATTTTAGAAAATCCATTTCAAACATAAAACACACCTATCTATTTTAACGATCGGAAGAATGCTATCAGACTTTGACCAAATTTATTTGATAAATCTTAAACGGAGACCGGATAGATTAAGCCAGTGGTTTTTAGATAATGGTCATCTCTCTAAAAATTTAAAAAATTTTCAGATTTTTGATGCTATTGACGGCAAAAATGCTGACCTGACAGACTGGCGATTTGGAGCAGGTGCTTACGGTTGTATGATGAGTCATTTAGGTGTTCTGGAGGATGCTAAAAAAAATAATTATCAAACAATATTAGTTCTTGAAGATGATTTTATTTTTAATACAAATTTTGAAACAGAATTTTTGCTTGGAATGCAAGAATTGCCTTCAAATTGGCATATGCTTTATTTGTTTTCTACTGACTTTTCAGAATCGTCTAGATATAGCTCTGCTTTAAATAAATGTTGCTCAACATTATCTACAGTTGCCTATTGCGTCAATTCAGATATTTTTGATTTGTTGATTAGTGCACTTCAAATAAAGGCTAGAGAGGTTGATGTAGTTTATGCACATTTGCATTTTTTGATAAATGCATATAAATTTCGTACAAACATTTGTGCAATCTTTGATGGCTTTTCAGATGTAGAAGATAGAGAGGTCAAGAGTAATCCAAAGCCAAATAGACCATTACATAAAATAGTATTAAGCAAACTTTTAAAACAAATAAAAAGCATAACAAAATATATTGCAACAAAATAGTAAACCTTTGATTTCCATCATTATTCCAGCATACAACGCTGAGCAAACTATAATTCAAACACTAGATTCTGTGTACAACTCAACCTATACTGAATTTGAAGTAATTGTGATTAATGACGGTTCAACAGATGATACTTTATTGCTATTAGAACAATATCCAAAACCAATTAAAATTTATTCTACTGAAAATAAAGGCGTTAGTAATGCAAGAAATTTAGGCTTTGAAAAATCAATTGGAGATTACATTCAGTATTTAGATGCTGATGATTTATTGCTACCAGATAAGCTTAATGTTCAGGTAAAAGCTTTGAAAGAAAATAATGCAGGTGTAGCTTATGGAGACTGGCAAAAATTTGAGATTGAAAAGAATGAAACTTTCATTACAGAAACCATAACCCGCAAAATTGAAGGCGACTTAGAAATTGCCATCTTTACTGATTTTTGGTGCCCACCTGCGGCGATTTTATATTCAAGAGATGTTTGTAAAAAATTGAGATGGAATGAAACTTTGCCAATTATACAAGATGCCAGATATTTTTTAGATGCTGCGATGATGAAGAATACTTTTGTATATACGCCAGGCGTAATGGCTTTGTATCGAACGGCTCAGTATAATTCCTTATCTAAAAAAAACGATTTTCTATTTCTATCTGATATTTATGAAAACACAAAAGACTTATATCAAATATGGAAAGGCGATTTTGCACAGAAACCAGAGAAGAGGATCGCCATCATAAAGTCTTTAAGGCACTGCATTAATAGATTAAGTATAGTAAACAAAAATTTAGCGAGTGAAGCAATAGAATTATTGCTTTCAATAGACCCAACTTATATCCCCAAAGAGAAGGGATTATTAAGATCTTTTTCAAAAATTATAGGCTATAAAAATGCCGAAAATTTAGCTGCTTGGAAAAGAAAATACAAAGGATGAAAATAGCACTCGTAACAGCATATTTTTATCCAAAAAGTACTGGCGGAACTGAGAAGTACGTTCTGAATTTAGCTAAACGCTTCATATCAGAGCTTAATGAAGTTCATGTTATAACAGTTGGCATTTCTGAAACTAATTTTTATGAATGCATTAAAGTTCACTATGTTGCTGATGAACTATCTAATGATAATGACATCATATCAGGTAAAAAACCATCCAATAATTTAGAGGAGTTTAGAAAACTATTGGAAGATAATAGGTATGATCTGGTTCATTTTCATACATTAACACCAGCCTTTAATATTTATCACATACAAGCTGCCAAAGAATTAAATTCAGCAATCCATTTCACAGCGCACGTGCCGGATATAACTTGTTTACATGGCGATTTAATGAAATTCGGTAAGGAACCTTGTGATGGAGCAATCATAACCAAAAGATGTTTAGCTTGCTATATAAGTAAAAAAGGAATAAACGAAACATTGAGTAAATGCATTGCTGAAACGGCCATTGCTGTTGGCTTTCCTAAGCAGTTAGTTTCAGCCATTGATACAAAAAAGCGAATATTAGCCACGCTCAATAAATTATGTGATAAAATATTTCTATTTACAAATTGGCAAAAAGAGATTTTTCTCATGAATGGTTTCGATTTTTATAAGTTACATCTAACAAGCCAGTTATTTGATAAAGAATTAATTCCTCAAAAACAAAGCAAAAAAGCAATAAAGAACATAGCTTTTGTCGGTAGAATCAGCTACGAAAAAGGATTACATATTCTAATTGATGTTTTCAATTTAGCCAATAGGAAAGATTTAAAGTTACATATTGCAGGTATAGTTAATGATATAAAATACTATGATGAACTCAAAAAAATATCGTCTAAAAACTCAAATATATACTGGGATATAAATCTATCAGCAGCTCAAATTGACCAGTTCTATAAACAAATAGATTTGTTAGTTATTCCTTCGATTACATACGAAACTGGTCCATTCGTTTTATATGAAGCTTTGGAAAGAAGTATTCCTGTTTTAGCAAACGAACTCGGAGACATGAAACTTTGGAAAGAAAAAGGATTTGAGATAGGGCTTTATAACAGAAAATTAGAATTAGAGAAAATATTAAATGAATTATAATGATTATTAAATCTACGCGTTTTTGTTCCGATAATAGAGAATATCCCAAACTTCTGCGCTATTAATGTTTCCCAAAGCATTGTTATATGCTATTCAGCGAAAATATTTTAACATTTACAAGGTGTTACCCTGGATTCCCTTTAGTGCAGTGAGTAAAATAGAATCAATCATTAAACCCTCTTGGAAGGTACTTGAAATTGGAGCAGGAATGTCAACAATATGGCTAGCAAAAAATGTATTTTCAGTTGTTAGTATTGAAGCGGATAAAAATTGGATTAATCGAATACAAGAAAATCTTGATAAACATCAATTAAAAAATGTAAAACTTATTTTTGAAAACAGAGGAGATTTGATGGCAGATTTCTCAAATTATCCAGATGAGCACTTCGACTTTATCTTAATTGACGGCGGACCAAGAGATTTATGTTGTCAAAATGCCTTAACAAAAATTAAAAAAGGCGGATATATTTATTTAGACAATTCAGATAGCAATCATCTTTGTGGTAATGGGGCAGAAATACTTAAAGAATTTGCCAAAAAAGGTTCAAACAAAACATATAAGTTTATAGATTTCGTACCTGGCAATTTTTTTGTTACCGAAGGTTTGTTGGTACAAGCGTAATATTTATAATGAAAATTGCCATTATAGCTGACCCCGAATTACCTGTACCACCACAATATTATGGAGGAATTGAGCGAATAGTAGCTTTATTAATTGAAGGCTATATTAGATTAGGACATCAAGTTAGTCTTTTCGCACACCCTGATTCTAAAACCGATGCAAAACTATTTCCTTATTCGGGTAAGAGCAGTAATAGCAGTTTAGATATTATAAAAAATACATGGATTATTAATAAAGAATTAATTGCTAGCACTTATGATCTAGTTCACAATTTTGGAAGATTATTATACATTTTTCCTCAATTGCCTTTCAGTATTCCAAAAGTTATGAGTTATCAAAGGGAACCAACAATTGCTCAAATAAAAAAAGCAACTAAAATTGCGAAGAAAAACACATTGATTTTTACCGGTTGTAGCGCTTATATCAGTAATCAAATTAAAGCCTTCGCTCCTTCATTTGCAATCTTTAATGGAGTAAATCTAGACCTATTCGAGTTCAGACCAAACGTATTATCTGATGCGCCCTTGGTTTTTTTAGGAAGAATAGAGCCAATAAAAGGAGCTGATATTGCAATTGAGGTGGCTAAAAGAACAAAGAGAAAATTAATTATAGCAGGAAATATCCCAAAAGAACATCAATCATACTTTAATAATATGATTAAACCTCATTTGAACAAATGTATTATTTACATTGGTGAAATAGATGATGTACAGAAAAATAAGGTTTTAGGAAATGCTTGTGCTCTTTTAATGCCGGTACAATGGAATGAACCATTTGGAATCGTTATGGCAGAGGCGATGGCTTGTGGAACACCAATTATCGGTTTTAATAAAGGTTCTGTACCCGAAATTATTATTAATGACTATAATGGTTATCGATGCGATACAATTGATGAGATGGTTGAAGCTACGTCAAAAATTAACAATATTGATAGAAAATTGGTAAGAAAGGATGCTGAAGAAAGGTTTTCAGCTCCTGTAGTTGTTGCTCAATACCTAAAACTCTACCATCAACTCATACAGCAAAAATTAAATTGAAAGGAATTGTAGCCAATCCAAATATTGCACCTCATATTAAAGAAAGTGTTCTAGCCTATGAAACTGCAGGCCTGCTGAAATACTTCTACACGAGTTTTATTTGCCACAAAAACGATCCCTTAAGCAAAATACTCTTTGTCATATTGCCGATATTTATTCATGAATTTAAAAGACGAGCATTTGAAGAAATAGATTATAAATTTGTTAGAACGAAGCCATATACAGAACTTTTAAGGGTTTTTGCTGCTAGAAATCTCAGCTCTATAATAACAGATAAAATTTGGGAGAAATCGGAACTCAGTTTTGATAAATGGGTAGCTCGGAACCTAACTGAAGATTTAAACTTTATACATGTAGTTGAACACACTTGCTTATCAACTATTAAAAAGGCTAAAACTTTAAATATTAAATCATTTTACGAACAGCCTAGTATTCATCATAAAACCTTTAGTGAAACTGTAAAAAGGCAATTAAAAATCTACCCCGATTTTGATATTGAAAGTATAAAATTATTGTATAATGAAGCATCTATTAGGCGAAACAAAAGGCGAGATGAAGAATTAAAATTAGCTGATTATATTATTTGTAATTCTTCGTATACTAAAAAAACTTTAGTAGATGGTGGTGTAAATGAATCAAAAATAATATCCATCCCACTTGGCTTTCCAGATGTAAAGATTAGAACTACAAATACAAAGCAATATGAAAGGCTTATATTTTTAACCGCCGGAAATTTAAGCATTGGAAAAGGAACACACATTTTAATAGAAGCTTGGAAAGAAATCAACATCTCTGGAGCTAATGCTGAACTTTGGTTAGTTGGCAAAAATAATTTGCCAGAAAGTTTTACCCACACTATTCCAAAAAACATTAAACTGTTTGGTAACATTCCAAGAACGGAATTAATGATAAAATTTGCAGAAGCTAATGTATTAATACATCCAACTTTAGCCGATGGGTTTGGTATGGTAATAACTGAGGCTATGAGTTGTGGCTTACCTGTAATTACAACCTATAATTCAATCGGACCAGATATCATAGAGGACAAAAAAAGTGGATTATTAATAGAATCCAATAACAAAGCAGCAATAAAAGATAGTATAAATTGGTGCATAAATAATAAAGAAAAGCTTTCTTTAATAGGCATTGAAGCTTTAAAAAAAGCAAAATCCTACCCATGGTCGGAATACCGAAAAAACTTAGTTACCGAAATTTACAATAGATTATTATAATTGAAAAAAATCTGTTTTATTACACCAAGCCATATCTCAAGTAATCCGCGTTTGGTTAAAGAAGCCTCATTATTTGATAATTTAGGCTACCAGGTGCATATAATTTTTAC
Organism: Pedobacter jejuensis; assembly: GCF_003725795.1. Classification (GTDB taxonomy): domain Bacteria; phylum Bacteroidota; class Bacteroidia; order Sphingobacteriales; family Sphingobacteriaceae; genus Pedobacter; species Pedobacter jejuensis. The sequence goes on from NZ_RBEE01000042.1 coordinate 214,096, forward strand.
TCAAAATTTAGAATTTTTAATAAGCCATGATAAAAAAATATTAGCAGGCAATTCAAACTGGACTTTCAATGTTTTAAATAATGACAGCCAAAAATTTAGCAGTAAACTTTCCAATTTATTTAGAACAATTGGAAGTAAATTAGCTTCAGTTACTTCAAACTTATTTCCTGATTTGAATAATATTGTAGTAAATAAGAATTTCTATTGGCAATTGAAATGTGCTATATCCTGTAGAGCAGATTTATACATAGCGCATAATTTGGGCGCCTTGCCAGTAGCTGTTATTGCTAGTCAAAAAAATAAATCAAAGTGTGGCTTCGATGCTGAAGATTATCATCGCCAGGAAATAAGTGATGATACGGAATCCAAACACTACCGTTTAGTTAAATTCATTGAGGATAAATATTTATCAAAAACTAATTATTTTACAACCGCAAGCCCATTAATGGCAGATAATTATATTAGTATTTATCAAAATTTAAAACCGGTAGTAATTAATAATGTATTTGCTTCTACATTTATTCAGCAAGTAAAAAACTATAAAGAACCAGAAGCCCTAAAACTTTTTTGGTTCTCGCAAACAATCGGAAAAAATAGAGGAATAGAAGACGCGATACATGCTATTTCCTTTATAAAAAAGGGTAATATCAGCTTAACATTACTGGGAAATATTGATAGCGAAAATTTTAATTACTTTACGGAATTAGCTAAAAGGCTCGGCTTATTACCAACTCAGCTAAGATTTATCCCCCCAATATTTGCTGATGACATTTTTCAATTAGCCAATCAATATGATATTGGTTTAGCATTAGAGCCTGGATTTTGTTTAAATAATAACTTAGCATTATCTAACAAAATCTTCACTTATTTAATGGCTGGTTTAGCCATAATCGCATCAGAAAGCACCGCTCAAACGATGTTTATTAAAGAACACCCATCAGTAGGGAAATCTTATCCGGTTGGTGATTATAAAATCTTAGCAGATTTGATAAATGAGTTTGATGAAAACAGAACCCTATTATTTCAAACCAAATTACATTCTTACCAACTAGCTAAAGAAAAATACAATTGGGAGGAAGAATCCAAAAAGCTTATTAAGATTATTAATGGAATATTCTAAACATTTACACTATAAATGGGTATCAGGTATTAATTCTATTAGATTTATTCTGGCCCTAATAGTTGTACTATCACATTTTGAAAACCCAATAGCTATTTATTTTAAATCATCAGAAACTCCTATTATAAATCTAACAGGTTCTTTTATCGGTATTTTATTTAATGGTGTAGCTGCAGTAATAGCATTTTTTATAATTTCAGGTTTTGTTATACATCAATCAAGCAAAGATTCTAGTATAAAATGGCAATCATTCATTATTAAAAGATATGTGAGAATATTAATCCCTCTTTTATTCGTATTTGTATTAGGTTACAGGTTAAATCATCCTGAAAAACATGTAGTATGGAGTTTAATCTGTGAATTGGTTTATTATACTTTATATCCGATACTAAAACAATTAGAAGTCAATTGGAAGAAACTGTTAATTTACTCATTCATTGTTTCTTATGTTTTAATTGCTTTGATAGCATGGAACGATGTGTTAGCATTTGTACATCAAAATGATTATAAATATCATGGCAACTATTGGCAAGGTGGAATCTTCTTAACGTGGATTATAGGCTTGCCCTGTTGGCTACTTGGTGTTTTAATTGCTGAAAACTTAAATACATTAAAAAACGTATCCACTTCAAAAATAATATCTTACAGACTTTTTGTGTTTTTTTTAAGTGTGGTTATAAATTTTTTAAGATTTCATAATCATTTAAGCTACATATTGATAATGAATTTATTCGCACTTATACTGTATAAGTGGATTAAATCAGAAATAGCTTACTATCAAAATCATAAACCATTTGTCATTTTAGAAAAAGCAGGTGAATTTTCGTATTCATTATATCTTTTCCATCCTGTTTTTTATGTCTTTTTAAGCAGTTTAATTCAGAAAAATATAGCTAATTATTTCATTTCCCTTTTATTAACAATGTTGGGCTCCTACATTTTTTATTTATTAGTTGAGAAACCTTCACATTACTTTGCTAGAAGACTTTAATCATATTAATTATTTGAAGCGCGTTCTAATTATATCACCATACTTTCCACCAGTAAATGCTGCCGACATGCATCGGGTTAGAATGAGTTTACCTTACTATAAAAGTTTTGGTTGGGAGGCTGAACTAGTTACTGTTAACCCTAAACATAGTGAAATTAGCATAGATGAAATGCTTTTGAAAAACATACCAAATGAAATAATAATTCATCAAGTAGAAGCCTTTAATTATAAATGGACGAGAAAATTTGGATTAGGAAGCATTGCTTTACGATCGCTCTGGTTTTATAAAAAACGTGTGAATCAAATTCTTAAAAATGAACACTTCGATTTGATTTTCTTTTCAACCACGCAATTTCCTTTGCTAATTTTAGGCAACTATTGGAAAAATAAATTTAAAATTCCCTACGTAATAGACATGCAGGATCCATGGCATTCTACCTACTATAATGATAAACCTGTAAATGAACGCCCTCCAAAATATTGGTTTTCCTATCAATTGAATAAATATTTAGAACCTATTGCAATGAACGCCGTAGATGGATTAATCAGTGTATCGCAAGGATATTTAGACACTTTGGAGAATAGATACAAAAGGTTAATCAAAGTACCACAGCAGGTTATACCATTTGGCATATTAAAAAAAGATTTCGAATGGGTAAGGCAAAATGAAAAACATTTTAAACAGCATTATATAAAAAAGAATGAACAAATTGATTTTGTGTATGTAGGAAGAGGAGGCTATGATATGAGGAAGGCAGTTGTTCTGTTATTTAACGCATTTAAAGAAGGTTTAAAAACAAATAACGAACAGTTTAGAAACATTAGGTTTCATTTTATTGGCACAAGCTATGCTCCAGAAGGAAAAGGAGTTCCAACCATTTTGCCTATTGCGAACGAAATGGGTATTACAGCATATGTTAACGAACAAACGGATCGGATTTCATTATATCAAAGTATTTACACATTAATGAATGCTGATGCACTTATAATTCTTGGTTCGGAAGATCAGCAATATACAGGATCAAAAGTGTTTCCATATATAATGGCAGAACGACCGTTACTCGCCATACTTCATCCAGAAAGTAGTGCTACGCAGATATTACTTAATTGTAATGCTGCAGATATAATTTCGATTATGGCCCCAGAAAACCAATCTACAGAATTAATTTACAATTATCTTTATAAGGCTTCCCTTCGAAAGATCTTATCAAAAAAAACCAACTGGCCTGCATTTGATAGTTATAGTGCAGAAAACTTATGTAAACAACAATGCGAACTTTTCAATAAAGTTTTAATTAGTTGATAGTTTAAATTATTAAAAATTCTCTTCAGCAAGATTTGAAAATGATAATCCAATCACCTTGAAAAAACTTGTCATAATTACAACTCATCCAATACAATATTATGCACCATTATTTAAGCTATTGGCTAAAGAGTGCAATCTGATAGTTTATTATACTTTAGGTTTAGGCAACGAGAAATATGATAAAGGCTTTGAACAAAATATTGAATGGGACGTTGATTTACTAGAAGGTTACAATTATCGTTTTCTAAAAAATTCTGCTAAGAACCCAAGCTTAAACCATTTTATGGGCATTAAAAATCATAATTTAATTAAGAAGATAAATGAATGCTCTCCAGATGCTATTTTGATTTACGGTTGGGCCTATTATAGCCATTTAAATATAATGCGGCATTTTAAAAATAAAATACCAATTTGGTTTAGAGGTGATAGTACTTTAACCGACAATCAATCTTGGTTTAAAAAAGAACTTAGAAAAGCCTTTTTAAAATGGGTGTATAGCAAAGTTGATTTAGCATTTTACGTTGGAAAAGCAAATAAGCAATACTTTAAAAGCTTCGGCCTTAATGATGAAAAATTGATCTATCTACCACATGCCATAGATAATAATCGTTTTAGCCAAGATAAAAAAGCCGAGGCTGAAGCGATACGAAATAAATATAACGTTGCTAAAAGTGATATTTTGGTATTATTTGCAGGAAAATTTGAAAAGAAAAAATCGCCTGATTTATTATTAGATGCTTTTATGAGCCTTCAAGAGCCTAATGCGCACTTATTATTCGTTGGAAATGGACCGATGGAAAAACAACTTAAAGAAAAAGCGCATCAGCATTCGCTAAACAATCCATCATTTAAAATCTATTTTATGGATTTCCAAAATCAAAGTAATATGCCAGCTATTTATCATACTTGTGATTTATTTTGCTTACCATCACAAGGACCAGGAGAAACTTGGGGATTGGCAGTTAATGAAGCCATGGCCTGTGGAAAAGCAATACTTGTATCTGATAAAGTGGGCTGTGCAAGAGATTTAATAAACAATAAAATTAATGGCGAAATATTTGAATCTAAACATTTCGCAGATTTATCTAAAAAGTTAAATTCTTTGGTAAGTAACAAAAATGAACTAAACAAAATGGGAGCAGAAAGTGCTCAAATTATCAAGAATTATACATTCGATATACAAGTAGAACAGTTAATAACAGTCTTAAATGCCTAATACCAAATACAGCTATTATTTACTGCTTTATCTTCCTTATCTAGCCAGTTGGATCTTTAAATCATCGGCTCATACATCATACCTTTTAGCTTGGGCAGGTTCATTTTTCATCTTCTTCGTTTGCTATAAGGGATGGATTAAAAAACTACCAGATGATTTACCGATTTTAGATCAACTTTTAAGACCTATCTTTTTTTTACAAATTATTTTTGCAGGTTACATGGCTTGCACTTCAATATTCTACTATTTTAATGCATTAGGCTATGAATATTTTACCTACATCGGAAACCGAAATTTTATCTATAGCGATATTTACGAGTCTATTGCTAAATGCCAGAGATATTACGTTTTAGGACATGCAGCACTGGCACATGGATTAATTGCTGGAATGAAATATCCAACAGAAAAAAGATATAATGTTTATGCTCCATCTATGAGTAATTTACTTCTGGGCTTATCTATTTTCTGCCTTCCATTGGGCTATTTATTTTCAAAAATTAGCGCACTTAGTCAGTTTAGTGTACAGCTAAATGGATTAAGTTTTGTATCCGGTACAATCGCGTTAGCTTTTGCAATTAGAGAACATAAAAGAATGAATTTTTGGGCGGCCTCCTGCTTGTTCGGTTTAAATATGCTCTCTGCTTTAAATTCTGGATTTAAAGAACCCATAATTATTTGTGTTTTGCTCTTGGGCATTTTCCTTTTACCTATTTATGGAAAAAAGATTTTACCGGTATTATTCTCCATTTTATTAATACTGTTTATTGTTTTACCCACATTTATTGGCAATTTCCGGAAAATGGTTTCGGCAGGTAGTAGCGTTGAAACTGCTAGAGATGAAAGTTTAAATAAAATACTTAATAGTGATAATTTAGTTGAAAATTTAAGAGAAGATAACTGGGTGTTTTTAACAGGTCGTCTCTCTGAAATCGATATGTTTATACGCTACACAAAATCAACTCCAGATTTGGTTCCTTTTTATGGCAATAACATCTTGCTAAATGGAATAAAGACAATTTTACCTCGTATTATATGGCCAGGTAAACCCGATATTGAACAGCTTGTTATGACACGAGTTTATACGGCGGGCGTAGTAGATCGGGTATCAATCGTATCAGCAAAACCTGCATTTATAGTAGATTGTTATTTATCTTATGGCAGGATCGGGATTTGGATCGGCTTGTTTCTGTATGGTTTTGGTGCTCAAAAAATCTCGCTTCTTGCTGAAAAAATGTTCGGTGGATATTTTTTAGGAAATGCAGTAATGTTTTCCGGTTTATTTCAAATATTATGGCGTGGAAATAGTATTGAGTTTTTAACCAATGCAATATTTTGGAGCCTTGTAACCATGTTCCTATTTCATGCTTTTTTTAAAGCACGTGGTGTGCTCTATCTATCTAAATAAATTTGACAATCATCCACATCACACCTTCTTACAAACCTGCGTACCTATATGGCGGACCAATACATAGCATCGCAAAATTGTGTGAAGAATTAACTCAATTACAAGAATCAAAAATAAATAGCAAATACCAGATTAAGGTTTTAACCACCACAGCCAACGGCAAAACTGAGCTCAATGTAAAACCGGGACAACAGCAATTTATAGATGGCGTCTCTGTAACCTATTTTAAAAGATTAACAAAAGATCACAGTCATTTTTCGCCAGCATTATTATTAAATCTACGGAGAGAAATTCTTAACAGCAGTAATGATAATATTTTAGTTCACATTCACGCTTGGTGGAATTTAACATCAATATTCAGCTGTTTTATTGCCAAATGGTATAACATTCCAATCGTATTGTCGCCAAGAGGAATGCTAACTTCATATACATTTAACAATCGAAACTCATTCTCTAAACATATTATTCATGCCATATTAGGTAAACGACTGTTAAAATATTGCCATATACATACTACAAGTAAAAAGGAAAAAGAAGATGTTTTAAAAATTGTTGAACCCAAAAAAATTATCGTTATTCCTAATTTAGTGAACATCCAAGCGCATAAAGTAAATGCTAATGAACATAGCTCAACATTTAAAATAATTTTTCTATCTCGAATTGAAGAAAAGAAGGGTTTAGAATTACTTTTTGAAGCATTGGCAAGTTTGAGCTTTTCATGGTCATTAACTATTGCAGGTTATGGTGAAAAAGATTACGTACAAAAGCTTTCAGAGAAGGCACAAAAATTAAATATCACTGAAAATATAACATGGGTAGGCCAAGTTTCTAATGAACAAAAGTTCGATTTACTTGCAGCACATGATGTTTTTGCTTTAACCTCTTACAATGAAAATTTTGCGAATGTTGTGGTAGAAAGTTTAAGCGTTGGTACTGCAGTATTAATATCAAATAAGGTTGGCTTATCAGATTATATCATTGATAATAATTTCGGTTGGATAGCTGATTTGGATGCTGAATCTATCACTCAAAAAATAAATGAAGCATATGAAAACATTGACTTACGACATCAAGTAAGACAGAAATCTCCCATAACTATAGCAAATGATTTTGAACCTAGATATCTAGCATCGTCTTATTTAAAATTATATAACAGCTTAATTTCAAATGGAAATTAAACAAAACAACCGCATTCTAAATTTAGACTTATTTCGTTCGTTTGCAATAATTTTCGTTCTGTACTTTCACATTTCTCAAATGATACTTGGCGATTATTTTAATGATAAAAATATATTTATCATAGGAAAGTATGGAGTTAACATGTTTTTTGTATTAAGCGGTTTTTTAATTGGAGGCATGTTTTATCGCGATAAACAAGTAAATGCATTCAAATTTTGGATTAAGCGATTTTTAAGAACCTACCCTCCTTACCTTGTTGTATTATTAGTGTCTTGGCTTGCCGTGTGGATATCTAGAAAAGAGCATTTTGATGTAGGATATTTATTTATGATTCAAAACTTCTATCCATCAATTCCATATTTTCTAGTATCATGGTCATTATGTGTAGAAGAGCACTTTTACATCACATTCTCCATATTAATTTATGCTATTCCAGTTAAAAGAAATCAGCAATATATTTGGCTATTCTTGGCATTTGCTCCATCAGTTATGCGATTTATTTTGGGTAACCCATACGCTACCGATTTTGGTTATTATACTACTGCAACCTATTTTCAAATTGATGGCATAGCATTAGGTGTACTAGCCTCATATTACGTCTACGAGAAATCATTTACTATAAAATCATCAAATTTCTTATTGATAGTATATTCCTTATTATTCGCTTTATGTTGTTATGCAACACTTTGTTTTCACGGTACTTATTTTTACAGCTTCGGAAATTTAATAATTAATTTATTGACAGTTATAACATTACTTAATCTATTTTTTTTAAGTGATTTAAAGATGTCAAAATTTGCATTTTTTAAATTAAATGCTCGTATGGCATATTCAATATACTTAACCCACCCATTATGCATTCATTTTTGTATGCTTATGTATAAATACTTATCGATAGAATTTTTGATTGTTAAAGTTCTGATAACTGTTTTAGCTGTATATCTTTCATCGTATATATTTTATCGAGCTGTAGAGAAACCAACGATACTTATCAGAGATAAATTATTAGCAAAAAAGTTGGTTTATGATTAATTTCAGCTTCATCATCCTTACTTATAACGAAGAAGTTCATTTGCCGAGATTGCTAAATTCTATAAATGATCTAAACGCTGATACATATATTCTCGATAGTGGAAGCACAGATAAAACAGTAGAAATAGCTACCGAATTTGGTGCATTAATTAAGGTAAATCCTTTTGAAAACCACCCTAAACAATGGGATTTTGCACTAAAAAACTTCGAAATAAAAACCCCGTGGATTATTGCATTAGACGCTGACCAGTTTATAAGTGATGAACTATATAAAATGCTCGAAAATTTCAATAATGATGATTATCGAAATATTAACAGCATCTATTTTAATCGTAAAAATTATTTTCAAGGCAAGTGGATTCGTTTCGGTGGCTATTACCCGTTTTACCTTTTAAAAATGTTTAGAACAGATATTGGCTATTCCGATTTAAACGAAAATATGGACCATCGTTTTATCGTTCCAGGCAAAAGTGCAATATGGAAAGAAGGTTACTTGATAGAAAACAATCTGAAAGAAAATGATATAAATTTTTGGTTAGAAAAACATCATCGATACAGTGATTTAATTGCAGCCGAAGAAGTGGATCGCATGCTTAAAATCAGAAACCAAGTAATCAAAGCTTCGTTATTTGGCAATCCAGATGAGCGGAGAGCATGGTTCAAAAAGCTTTGGTGGAAATTACCATTAGGCATAAGGCCATACCTATATTTCACTTATCGAATGATATTTCAGTTGGGTATTTTGGATGGAAAAACAGGCATCCGTTTTCATTATCTGCAGGCGCTGTGGTTTAGGTTGTTGGTTGATAAAAAGATAAAATCACTACAAAATAAGTCTTCTTCCAACCCTGAAGAAATAAATTCCGCTTCAATTAAGACAATCAAAACCTTATGAACGAAATCTCACCTCAACAGGCTAAAAAAGCCGCAGACCGAAAAGCAATAAAATTTATCGTAATGCTCTTCGTATTATACATCATTTTTAGCCAGGGAAATATATTTATGAATAGTGTAATGAGTCCGGGTGGAAAGTACTATAACGCCCTTATTTCATCACATTTTGATTATATACAAGGTTTAAAAAATGCGCTCATTGTACCTGCCGTGTGGATTATTAAACTATTTGGTTTTTATGCTATTCACAATGAAATGGATGTTATGGTTGTAAACGGACCCCTACTTCGAATTAATTATTCTTGCCTCGGCTTAGGCGTAATGAGTTTTTTAGCCGCTTTTGTATTGGCATTTCCAACAAGCTGGAAAGAAACCTTTAAAATGTTGGTTTTAGGAATTTTGTCTATCTATATTTTAAATGTATTAAGGATTGCAGGCTTAGGATTACTTTTCGGATATTTTCACAGTCAGCGGAATTATTTCGAATACCACCACGAAATATTTAATGTAATCGTTTACATCTTCATTTTTATAATGCTTTACGTTTGGATTAAAAAAAACACAAAAATCAATGGCCCAAAACATGATAAGCAACGCTAAAATCTGATATGTATATTTTAGGAATTAACGCCTTTCATGGAGATTCTGCAGCTTGCATTTACAAAGATGGATTAATCGTAGCCGCTGCAGAAGAAGAACGCTTCCGGCGAATTAAGCATTGGGCTGGTTTTCCTTCGATGTCGATTCAATTTTGTTTACATGAAGCCGGCATTGATATTAGAGAAGTAGATCATATTGCAATTTCAAGAAACCCCAGAGCAAATTTTACCAAAAAAGTTTTTACTGCATTAAAAAATCGGCTAAGCGTAAAAAACATAACCAACAGGTTGCAGAACTTACAAAAAGCAAAAAGTATTGGAGATGAATTTATCACACACTTTGGATTGAAGCCAAACGAATTAAAAGCAGAAATTCATAATATTGAACATCATCGAACGCATTTGGCAAGTGCATTTTTTGCCTCTCCTTTTGACGAATCGGCAATACTGAGTATTGATGGCTTCGGAGATTTTACCAGCACAATGACAGCAATCGGAAAAGACAATAAAATTTCGGTGTTAGATACGGTTAGCTATCCACATTCTCTGGGCTTATTTTATACCGCTTTAACACAATTTTTAGGCTTCAGACATTATGGTGATGAATACAAAGTAATGGGACTTGCACCTTATGGCCAAGCAGTTTATGAAAGGGAAATCCAGGATTTAATTCATTTAAAATCAAATGGTTTATTTGAACTGAACCTTACATATTTTACTCATACAAAAAAAGGTGTTCAAATGATTTGGAATAATGGAATACCAGAAATGGAATCTGTATTTTCTGGAGAGCTGATTCGTTTATTAGGACCTTCAAGGCTACATGATGAGCCAATTTCGCAGCGACATAAAAATATAGCGGCAAGTGTACAAAAAGTCACCGAAAAAGTCATTTTTCACATTCTTAAACACTTGCAAAACACTACTGGCTTAACAAAAATATGTATTGCTGGTGGTGTTGCACAAAACTCGGTAGCGAATGGAAAAATTTTACAACAAACGCAATTTGAACAAATTTACATTCCACCCGCCGGACACGATGCCGGAACTTGTCTAGGTGCAGCATTGTGGGTGTATAATCAAGTACTTCAAAAACCTCGAACTTTACCAATGTTACATGCCTATTTCGGTAGTAAATTTAATAATACTTACATAGAAGACCTGCTAAATTCAAAAAATATAAAATACCTTAAACCATCAATTGATGAATATTATGAGGTGATTACAAACTGCTTAAAGAATGAAGGTGTGGTTGGATGGTTTCAAGGCCGGGCAGAATTTGGTCCTAGAGCATTAGGTCACCGTTCAATTCTCGCTGATCCAAGAAATACAAAAGCCAAGGATATCCTTAATGGTAAAATTAAGCGACGAGAATCATTCCGCCCTTTTGCTCCATCCATTCTATCAGAGTTTGTTGATGAATATTTTGAGCAAACAGATGATGTACCTTTTATGGAAAAGGTATTCAAAATAAAAAAAAATAAAAGTGATTGCATTCCCGCCGTTACTCATGTTGATGGTACCGGAAGGTTACAAACTGTTCATGCAAATACAGACGAGCGTTATCACAAGCTGATTTATTCATTTTACAAACAAACAGGTGTGCCTATTCTCTTAAACACTTCTTTTAATGAAAACGAACCTATTGTTAACACACCCGAGGAAGCGTTAGACTGCTTTTTACGTACCAAAATGGATATGTTGGTTATGGAAGATATTATTGTATTGAGGTGAAATTGATTTTTTTTAAGTATATAAGTCAACTGATTTGTATTTCAATAACTATCTGCTTATATCAAATGTTAAAGTTTTGTATACTTGATAATCAGTATTAATTTTTACGTATATTGCTTATAACCAATTATAAAGATATGAGCACATTAAAAAAATTGCAGGATTGGGGTGATCGTCATCATCCAGCCTGGCTTGATTATTTTAGGATTCTTTTAGGTATTGTTTTAATATGGAAGGGCATTGCATTTTACCTAAATATGGGTGCATTCAGTTCGCTAATGCATCATGCACATTTAGGTACGGCAGTTTTTATTAGCATGATAGCGCATTTTATTATCATTGTACATTTAATTGGAGGTTTGGCTATTGCTTTAGGTACGCATACAAGAGCTTTTTGCCTCATTAACTTACCAATTCTTATCGGTGCGGTTTTCTTTATAAACTTGTCAACCAATATTTTCAGACCATATTCCGAATTGTGGCTATCAATATCTGTTCTTATCGGATTAATTTGTTTTATAATAGAAGGAAACGGAGTTTTATCTGTTGATTATACAAGAAAATTAAAAGCAGATGTTAATCAATGATCTCCAGAATAATTTTTAGGTTATTGATTAGTAAGTTTTAAATATCTATCAATAAAAGAAAAGCCCCGGATTTAGAGCGTTCAAACTCTTAATCCGGGGCTTATTTATTTAATGCCTTTTTTAGTTTACGTCACCCTGAATTTATTTCAGGGTCTTATTTGCAGGAAGATGCTGAAATAAATTCAGCAAGACGTGTCGTATAAACAATACGGCGATTAAACAGCAAAATATTAATAACCTCCCTTTCCTTAGTTTACGTCACCCTGAATTTATTTCAGGGTCTTATTTGCAGGAAAGATGCTGAAATAAATTCAGCAAGACGTGTCGAATAAGCAATACGGCGATAAAACAGCAAACTTATAAATAAGCTGCTTTTTTTAAATTTACGTCACCCTGAATTTATTTCAGGGTCTTATTTGCAGGAAGATGCTGAAATAAATTCAGCAAGACGTGTCGTATAAACAATATGGTGATAAACAGAAACCTTATGAATAAGCTGCTTTTTTTTAGTTTACGTCACCCTGAATTTATTTCAGCCGCTTTTCTTATTTAGTTCAAGAATCCAACACGAGTTAAACGCTAGTTGAAAACGTTTCGACAGGCTTAACGTGTCAAATTTAGTAAATACTGATTCTAAAAATCTCGCAAACTCAACACGACAAATCGAAAAATAAGTTATTTTAATACTCAACTTCAAACCATTTTTTCAGTTAATTCCATCCGCCACCAAGTGCGTGGTAGATATTTACGACTGCATTTAATTGTTGTTTCTTGGTTTCAATAAGCTCTAGTTTAGATTGCAAGGCATCACGCTGAGTCATCAAAACTTCAAAATAATCGGCTCTAGCTGCTTTAAATAAATCGTTCGAAATATCTATAGACTGCGTTAGTGCCAAAACTTGTTTCGATTTTAAATCGTAACTTTTTTGAAGGTTTGTAATGTTTGACAACTGATTTGCAACCTCAACATATCCATTTAAAATTGTTTTCTCATAGTTAAAAACAGCCTGCAATTGTTTTGCATTTGCAGTCGCATATTCTGCTTTTATTGCATTTCTGTTAATTAGTGGTCCGGCCAAATCTGCTGCTAAAGAATAAGCTAACGATTCGGGAGTTCTCAATAAATAAGATGGATTAAATGCCTGATAACCAATAGTTGCAGATATACCTAATGATGGATAAAATTGTGCTTTTGCAACCTGAACATCCAATTTCGCTGCTGCCAAATCTAATTCAGCTTGCTTTATATCAGGGCGATTTGCCAATAACTGTGCCGGCAAACCAACTTGAACAGTTGGTGGTACCAAATCTGTAAAACTTCCCTTATCTCTAACAATTGGTTGCGGGAAGCGACCTAACAGGTAATTGATTTTATTTTCGCTCTCTGTAATGTTTTGCAGGATATCAAATTCAAGGCTTTTAGAACTTAAAACCTCAGCTTCGAATTTTCTTACGGCAAGTTCAGTAACCCGTGTTGCCTGCTTTTGAATCTTCATTAATTCTAAAGCATTACTTTGCAAGGCGATATTCTGTTTTACAATAGCCAATTGATTATCAAGTGCCAGCAATTCGTAGTATGAATTGGCAACTTCAGCAACCAAATTGGTGATAACGAAATTTCTTCCTTCTACTGTAGATAGATATCTGGTAACAGCAGCTTTCTTAGCATTTCTAAGTTTATGCCAAATGTCAGCTTCCCAATTTGCTTGCAAGCCAAAAGCATAATCAGGTAAAACATCGGGTACTTCTCTACCTGGAGTGATATCTGTAGAAGCATCGCCCGCACCAGAACTTGTGTATCGCCCAACTTTCTCCAATCCTGCTCCAACACGATAACCTAAAGTTGGTAATAAATCACCCTTTCTAGATTTTATTTCGTTTTTAGCAATCTCAATTTCTTGAAGCGTTACGTTTAGTTCCTGATTGTTTTTTATTGCGGTATCAATCAAGCTTACCAAATTAGGATCGGTAAAAAATTGTCGCCATTGTAATTTACCAGTATTTGTGCTGTCTGTTAGGTTGTTAAAACCAGCAGGAACGTTTTTATTTTCGTTACGTTGCGCAAATTCGGGCACTTTACAAGCAGCGTATGCTGCACATATTAATACTAAACCTAAGTATCTATAAATATTTCTCTTAAACATTATCTTCTATTTCTTCAGTTAATGGATGTTCTTCTTCAATTTTTATCAGCTTATGTTTTGCTGCAATTGTTCCGAAAACAAAGTACAAGCCTGGGATAACAATTACCCCGAATATGGTTCCGAAAAGCATACCGCCAGCAGCGGCAGAACCAATTGTTCGGTTACCGATCTTACCCGGACCGCTTGCTATCATCAACGGGATTAAACCTGCGATAAATGCGAATGATGTCATTAGAATTGGTCGGAAACGTACACTTGCACCTTCCATTGCAGCTTTTAAAATTGTTGCACCCTGCGCCTGTCTTTGTGTGGCAAACTCTACTATTAAAACTGCGTTTTTACCAAGCAAACCAATTAGCATAACCATGGCAACCTGGGCGTAGATGTTATTCTCCAAACCTAAAAGCTTTAAGAAAAGAAATGCACCAAAAATTCCAACTGGTAATGATAGAATAACAGATAATGGCAGGATAAAGCTTTCATACTGAGCGGCAAGCACCAGATAAACAAAGCCCAAACAGATTAAAAAGATATAAATAGCTTCATTTCCACGCGATACTTCATCTTTGGAAATCCCTGCCCAATCTATCCCGAAACCGCGAGGCAAAGTTTTCTTAGCTACTTCGGTTATTGCTGCAATAGCCTCACCAGAACTATAGCCCGAAGCAGATTGACCACTAATTTCTGCAGCATTGTACATGTTGTGACGAGTAATTTCTGATAGTCCGTATACTTTATCCATGGTCATAAAAGCTGAAAATGGAACCATTTCATCTTTATCGTTTTTAACCGAAAGTTTTAAGATATCACTTGGCAAAGCCCTATACTGTGGCAAGGCCTGAACCATAACTTTATATTGACGGTCGTATTTTATAAAGCTGGTTTCGTAATTACTACCTACAAACGTAGATAGCGTATTCATGGCATTATCAATCGTAACGCCTTTTTGCTGGGCAATATCGTTGTCTATCTTCAACATGTATTGAGGAAAACTTGCGCTGTAAAAAGTAAAAACAGATGATAACTCTTTGCGCTTATTTAGTTCTCTAACAAAATCATTTGCAACGGTTTCCATTTTTCTATAATCGCCGCTTCCTGCTTTATCAAGCAAACGAAGTTCAAAACCGCCTGCAGCACCATAACCCGGAACTGCCGGTGGCTGGAAAAACTCTATAGCAGCACCAGGAATAGATTTAGATTTTTCTTCTAATTCTTTAATGATATCCTGAGCAGAACTTTTTCGTTCATCCCAATCTTTTAAATTGATCAAACATGTACCCGAGTTTGAACCAGTACCTTCGGTTAAAATTTCGTAACCTGCGAGCGATGAAACAGATTTTACGCCATCAATATCCTCGCACATTTTTTGAAGTTTCTCCGCTATCTGGTCGGTACGCTCTAAAGTAGAACCTGGCGGCGTTTGAATAATGGCATAAACCATTCCCTGGTCTTCATTTGGAATAAAACCAGATGGAACGCTACTACTTAAACCCCAAATTCCTAGGCAGAACACAATCAGTACGCCAAAAGTTAATAACCTGCGACTAACAACTTTGGTTAAAACCAACTCATATTTACCCGAAAGTTTGGCAAAGCCATTGTTAAATCCATCAAGAAATTTATCTACTATGGTTTTCTTTTTAGGTGCGCCATGACCGTTTTTCAACATGATTGCGCATAAAGCAGGTGTTAGTGTAAGTGCAACAATACCCGAAAGAATAATTGCCGTAGCCATGGTTATGGAAAACTGACGATAAAAAATACCCACCGGACCAGACATGAACGTAACCGGAATAAATACCGATGCCATTAAGAAAGTAATGGCGATAATGGCTCCACTAATTTCTTTCATCGCCTCTTGCGTCGCCCTCAGAACTGACATTTTTCGATCATGTTCCATTTTTGCATGTACCGCCTCAATAACCACAATTGCATCATCCACAACCACCCCTATCGCCAATACCAATGCAAAAAGTGTAATCAAATTTAGCGTAATGCCGAAGAAAGACATGAAAACAAAGGTTCCAATGAGCGAAACCGGAACGGCAATAGCTGGAATAACGGTAGAACGCCAATCGCCCAGAAATAGAAATACAACCAATCCTACCAAAATAAAAGCTTCTACCAAAGTGTGAATTACCTTTTCTATAGATGCATCCAAGAATTTTGATACATCATAACTCACTTCATAATCTAAACCTTTAGGAAAAGAGCTGGCTTTGATTTCGGCCATTTTAGCCTTAACATCTTTAATAACCTGAGTGGCGTTACTTCCGTACGATTGTTTTAAAACGATAGCCGCCGATGCTTTGCCGTTTAAAGTAGAATACAGATTGTAAGCCGAAGCACTAAAATCTACATCAGCTACATCTTTTAAACGCAACATTTCGCCATTGGCATTTGCCCTTAACACAATGTTTTCGTAACCCTCTTTGGTATTAAAACGACCTGAATATTTTAATACATATTCAAAAGCTTGAGATCTTCTTCCTGAGCTTTCGCCTGTTTTACCTGGCGATGCTTCTAAACTTTGTTCATCAAGCGATTTCATCACCTCATCAACAGAAATTTTGTAAGCCTGCATTCGGTCGGGCTTTAACCAAATTCGCATGGCATAATCCCTATCACCCAAAATATCTGCAAAACCAACGCCATCAATCCTTTTCAATTCCGAAAGTAAATTGATATCGGCAAAGTTGTAGAGGAAATTTTGGTTCATTTTCGGATCTTTACTATATAAGTTGATGTACATCAACATATTAGATTCCTCACGAGTGATTTTAACCCCTTCTCTTACTACCAAAGGCGGCAACTTATTGGTTACCGCAGCCACACGGTTTTGAACATTTAATGATGCCTGGTTTGGATCTGTTCCCAAGTTAAATACAACCTGTATAGATGCTTCACCGTCGTTTCCGGCATCAGAAGCAATGTATTTCATTCCTGGTACGCCGTTTAACGCTCGCTCTAACGGAATAACAACCGATTTAATAAGTAATTCGTTATTTGCTCCGGGATATTCTGCCGTGATATTAACTTTGGGTGGAGATATGGATGGAAATTGAGTTACAGGGAGATAGCTAATGGCTAAAACACCCAAAAACACAATTACAAGCGATATAACGATAGAAAGGACGGGCCTTTGTATGAATTTGCTAAACATAAAATAAGTATGGAGGATTTAGATTATTCTGTTTTTAATCTCAACTGTTTGATGACTTCTTGCGGTTGCTGAAATTTATAGGTGATTTTATCATCATCTTTAACTTTTTGCACACCTTCCAATAAAATCTTATCGCCTAGAGCAAGGCCATCACCTATTACATATAAATCAGGTAGTTCACTTGCAATGGTTATCACCCTTGAATGGACCTTATTTTTACCATCGAGAACAAAAACGTATGTTTTATCCTGAATATCGTAGGTTGCTTTTTGAGGAATAACCAATGCATTTTTTAGCGGTACAACCATTTGGATTTTACCTGTTTCGCCGTTTCTTAATAAATTATCGGTATTAGTAAACCTGGCCCTGAAGGCAATGTTACCCGTTTCGTTATTAAATTCACTTTCGATAACTTCTACCTTGCCTTTAGATTTTAGTAATTCATTATTAGCCAATAACAATCCAACCTCTTGTTGTCCTTTTACTTTTGCGGCAGATTGATAATTTAAATATTCGGGTTCGGATACATTGAAATAAGCAAAAACCTGACTATTATCAGATAAGCTGGTAAGCAATGCACCCTCATCAACCATACTTCCCAATTTAAATGGAATGCGATCTATTGTGCCATCAAATGGTGCACGGATTTCTGTAAAACCCAAATGCATTTTTGCTAATGAGGTTTCTGCATTGGCTGCCTGCAATTTGGCTTTAGCCATGGCCAGCTCATTTTTAGAAACTACATTTTTATCGGTAAGTAATTTTGTGTTTTCTAGTTCAATCTCAGCAGATTTGGTTTCTGCCTGTGCCTTTAACAATTCTGCTTGAAGCATTTTTGGCATAATCCTGAATAGCACCTGCCCAGCTCGTACATGCTGACCTTCATCTACATAAATATTTTGTAAATAGCCTTTTTCAAGCGCTCTGATTTCTATATTTCTAACAGATTTAATCTGAGAAACATACTCTTTAGTAAAGGAAGTATCGATTTTTAACGGTGAGGTAACCGCATAAGTAACAACTTCTTCTTTTTCTTCTTTTTTCGGTTTACAGCCTGTTACGTAAAGTAAAGCACACAAGCCAAGGAAAATGACATTTCTCTTCATCTTTTTTTACTGATTTTATCTGATTTAGTTTTTTTATAAATTAACCGCAGTGACAGACTTGCTATAAAGATTTTATCTGCGTAAAAGCAGATATAAACACTTCAGTAGTTTAGGGCTATCCTTTTGATTAATTACGATACGAAATAACTACAGATTTATGAAGTTATAATGAAGTTGGGTACATCGAAGCTTTTAAAGTAATCCTTAAAGATTCTTTTGTGCTTTGAAAGATAGGAATAAGGTTTTTTTGGTAGATGTTACGGATAATACTGTATTCGAACAACTGAAAGTTGCTACAACGGGTATTGCTTTTTTGCTAATCCAATTTATTTACAAATTACGAGGTGTAAATAAGGATTGTATGTATTCCCTTCCTAAATTTCAAATCGGAATACATAAATATGAGATCATAAATCTGTTTTCTTCAGCAGCTTGTCAAAATCTGAAATAATTTTTTGAGTTTTATTAAACTCATCATATTCTTTAATTGCTCTTTTATCTGCCTGAAGTTTAGAAATCATGCCCTTCCCTTGTAGAATTTTATACTCATTAAAGGTTAAAAACTTATTCACACTTTCTGCCAATTGTTCCATTGTAAAAGTGTTCTCTCTCTCAATCAAACCCTCAATGTAATCAAAATATCCTGTTATAGTTCTTTCTAATTGGCTTATTTCCTTTTCCTGTAAATAATTTTTAGCGATCAAGACATCAGTTTTTATTATTCGCCCATCCGGTGCATTTTTCCATGTGCTAAGACCCATATTATCTTTTGTTTTGTCTGCCAATTGGTATATAATTTCTGCCGCTGTTCTACCTGTTATAGCATAGTGAAATTTGTTTTGCACCATAGCATAAAAGTTCTTGGTTATTTCAGCATTTTTATCATAATTAATACTGCACTCTGCAAAAATATCTGTGACTTGTTGGTATATTCTACGTTCGCTCGCTCTTATGGAACGAACTCTACGCAATAATTCCTTGAAATAATCTTTGCCAAACAGGGTTTGACCTTGTTTCAGTCGGTTATCATCCAGCACGAAACCTTTAATGATAAACTCTTTTAGGGTTTGTGTAGCCCAAATTCTAAACTGGGTAGCTTTGCTACTGTTTACTCTGTAACCTACCGAAATGATGGCGTCCAAGTTGTAAAATTTAGTATTTCGAGAAACTTCTCTATTACCCTCCCTTTGAACTTGTAAAATTTCTTTACAAGTTGCATCCTCTTGTAATTCAGCACCTGCATAAATATTTTTAAGATGGGTTGTTATATTTTGAGTAGAAGTATCAAATAATTCAGCCAACGATTTTTGCGTAAGCCAAACGGTTTCATCCTGCACAAAAACATCTACTCTAACTTCACCACTAGGATTATTGTAAATAATTATATTTTTCAATTCATCATTCATAAATCGTCAATCTAAAATTTAGTAATGTCTTATGATATTTTTTAAAATGATATGATACTTTGCTATGTAATCTTTTGTACGCACACAAATACAGTATTACTTTCAATGGTCACCCTCTTGAAAATTAAAGAAATACGACTAACCATATCCGGCATAATGTAGGCATATTAATTACTCAAATTCATTCATTTATTTACCAAGTAAAGATATGTTTTAAATTGTTTTTGGTTTACAATCATTTGGCAAAATATAAATTACTACTTTACAATTGGCAGCGTTAAAACTTTATAGTGCAATTAATTTTAGACTTAAATTTCAGTTTCAAAAACTTAAATTGCAGCTCAAACCTAAACGAATGAAATACATTGCCGGCATAGACATTGGTACTGGAAGCACAAAAGCAGTGGCTTTAAATATGCTTTACCAGCCTATTGCTTCCGCTCAGTTGTTCTACCCAACTGAAACACCAAAAGCGGGTTATAATGAACAAAACCCTGAACTTATCTGGCAGGCATTTATCAATTGCATTAATGAACTTCAAACCAAATTAGGTTCGGCACCAGTTACTATTGGCTTAAGTTCGGCCATGCATAGCTTAATTTTAGTTGATGAAGATTGCACACCGTTAGCACCAATGATAACCTGGGCTGATAATAGAAGTGCAGATATTGCCCGAAAACTAAGCGCAACCAAAACAGGTTTAGCCATTTACCAAGCTACAGGAACACCAATTCATGCCATGTCGCCACTTTGTAAAATAATTTGGCTTGCCGAGCATGAGCCTGGGCTGTTTGCTAAAACACATAAATTTATATCCATAAAAGAATATATCTGGTTTAAACTCTTTGGCGAATTTAAAGTAGATTTTTCCATAGCATCAGCCACCGGATTGTTTAACATCCATACCTTAAATTGGGATGAGCAAGCACTTCAACAAACAGGTTTAAATGCTGAAAGATTATCCACTCCCGTTCAAACCGACTTTAAAAATTCCAACTTACAATCAACCGCAAAGCTTATTTTTCCAAACCTCAATACCACCTTTGTAATTGGCGCTTCTGATGGCTGCCTGGCCAATTTAGGTAGCGAAGCAATAGAAAACGGAGTTGCTGCAATAACCATTGGCACAAGTGGCGCATTAAGACTAGCAAGTTCAAAACCAATTTTTAATCGAGTTGCAATGCCTTTTAGTTACATTTTAGATACCAATACCTTTATTTGTGGCGGACCAATAAATAATGGAGGTATTGCGATTCAATGGCTTTTAAAAAATGTTTTTGGCAAGAAAACGTTGAGTGATGAAGATTATGAAGTATTATTCGATTCTATTGAAGGTATTGCTGCAGGAAGCAACGGACTAATTTTCCTGCCCTATTTAACTGGCGAACGAGCCCCGATTTGGAATAGTGAAGCCTGCGGAACTTTTTTTGGTTTAACATTACAACATGAACAAAGCCACATGGCTAAAGCAATTGTAGAAGGAATTTGTTATGCCTTAAACGATGTAATGAAAACAGTAGAAGATGCTGCAAATCCAATTAAGCAAATTAACGTTAGTGGCGGTTTTGTACATTCAAAAACCTGGATGCAAATACTGGCCGATGTGACCGGAAAAAAATTAGTATTAATTTCCGAAGAAGATGCATCAGCAGTTGGTGCCGCTTATTTAGCTGCAAAAGCGACTGGCTTAACCGAATCTTATCCAACAAATGGATCGGAAAATCAACAGATTATATCGCCAGATTATTCAAATCATTTAAAGTATCAAAGAAATTTTCTCATATTTAAAGAACTGTATGCAAATCTACATCTAACCATGCATCATCTTCATCACCTAAATAAATAATATGTCGTTACTTATTGTACTTGCCGGAATTGTGTTGCTTTTTATACTAATCATTAAAAAGTTAAACCCGATGATTGCATTGCTTTTTGTAGCTATTTTAACCGGATTATTTTTGGGTATGCCGGCTGCAAAAGTTATGGGTTCGGTAAGTAATGGCATAGGTAGTACACTCGGCAGTATGGTAATGGTTCTTGCTTTGGGTGCCATGATGGGTAAACTTATTGAAGATAGCGATTCTGCCAAAAAAATTGTATTTATTTTAATTAAATTATTCGGGCAGAAAAACATACAATGGGCCGTTTTATTAACAGGCTTACTGGTTGGTATTCCGCTATTTTACAACGCAGGATTTGTGGTTTTAATTCCGTTAGTATTTGCTATTGCCTCTGCAACAGGTTTATCAAAATTGTATATTGGCATCCCGATGGCGGCAGCGCTTTCTGTAACCCACGGATTTTTACCTCCGCATCCGGGTCCGGTAGCGTTGGCGGCAATATTTCATGCAGATTTAGGCAAAACCTTAATTTTTGGTCTAGGCTTAAGCATCCCGATTGCAATTATTGCTGGCATTTATTTCCCAAGGCTAATTATTAAAAATGAAAATGCCGGGTCATCTAAAACCTTTGTATTAACTGAAGATGAAAATCTTCCATCGGGATTAAAAAGTTTTAGCACTGCATTATTGCCTGTTTTGCTAATCGTTGCAGGAACTTTGGGCGTTACATTTACCAATCCTTACTTTTCTAAACCAGTTTTCGTTTTCCTGGCCGACCCAACTGCTGCCCTGCTCATCGCAGTGCTAATTACGGTTTTTGTTCAGGAGGTTAGCATGTCCAAAGCCATGGAATCTTGTGTAGAAGGCGTAAAAAGTATCGCAATGATTATATTAATTATTGCTGCTGGTGGTGCTTTTAAACAAATTTTAGTTGATAGTGGCGTAGGAGAAACGGTAAAAACGCTCACCGCAAACCTTAATCTCTCCCCTTTATTTTTAGCATGGCTCATCACAGCTTCGCTTCGCGTAACATTGGGCTCAGCTACAGTTGCTGCACTAACCGCATCGGGCATTGTTTTACCGCTTATTGGAACAGGAGCTTCTCCCGAATTAATGGTTTTGGCCGTAGGTGCAGGCAGTTTGATGTTCTCTCATGTAAACGATACAGGTTTTTGGATGTTTAAAGAATACTTTAACCTTACCTTAAAAGAAACCTTTAAAACCTGGACTATGATGGAAAGCATCGTCTCTATAGCAGGCTTACTAGGTGTGTTGCTTATTAATCACTTTGTGTAACTACACGTTTTGATTTGGTACAGCTTCTTTAAAAAATGGTGCCACTTCTGCAATATTTCTTAGGCGATCGATGTGGCGTGTCTTAAGTGGTTTACTCAAAAAATCTACAACCATATCATACTGTTCTGCTTTTTGTTTATCGGCTTCATTTACAGAAGATGTAACCATAACGGTTAGAATATTATCTTTAAATTGGTAGTTTTTAATCTCATCAAGCAAATCCCAACCATTCATTACCGGCATATTGATATCTAGCAAAAGCAGAAACTGCATACTCTTACCTACCTCAATAATATGGGATAAGGCCGATTTTGCATTATCAAAATATGCACAAGCACAATTGGTTTCATCTTCCAATTTTGCCTCATGTATCATCAGTATCAGGCTATCATCATCAATAACCAATATTTTTCTGTCCATTAATTAAATTTTAGAAGCATCAGATTTGATGGTTATATCTCTTATGATATCATCAAGTTCTTTTGCCGAACTCTCAATGTGCTTAACAATCTCGTTTTCAGATAGTTTTTTCTGATTTGCAGAGCTGCTTAGCATATCTGTTAAGGCTAATATTCTTGCTAAAGGTGCCCGTACAATGTGCGATTGTATCCATGCAATTTCCTTCAACTTTTCATTCTGCGCTTCTACAGTATTAATATAATGCAGTCGCTCGGTAATATCATTGGCAACAACCAGCTTTGCCTTTCGCCCGTTAAATACAATCGGATTGGTTTTAATATCAACATTTATCAACCTTGAATCTTTTGTAAGGTGTTGAAATGTACCCCTGAAAACATTTCTGTGCTTCGAATTATCCATTATTCTTTTTTCCAAAGCAGCCAATTCTGTTTCTGGTCTAATGTCGCGGATACTCATTTTTAAAAACTCATTTCGTGTAAAGCCATAATTTTCAACCGCAGCCCGGTTTACATCAAGAAACTTTAAGGTTTCAAAATCGTAAACCCACATGGGTAGCGGACTAACATGAAACAGTTCTTGATAACGTTTTTGCGATTCGGCCAATGCCTTATTGGCTTGTGCGAAATCGATTTCGGCTATCTTCCGAACACTAATATCTTGAATACTTCCATAAGCCCTTACACATTTGTTATTTACAATTTCCGTTTGCCCAATGGTTCTAATCCACTTTAATTTTCCATTTAAAGTTTCTACCTGTATTTCTTCATCCCAATTTTCTAAACTTTCTAAACAAACAGTATCGCTTAAGCCGTTTCTTGCCTTATCATTTGCCGCACCAAAAAAGCGGGATATTACCTTTGCATCAGGTTTAAAACCATCGGGTGCCTCTATAATTTCACAGGCCACTTTAGAGCAATATACATTTCCCGCCCTCGGATCGATTTCCCAACTTCCAATAAGGGCGAGACTGTTTGATTTGTAAAGAAGGACTTCTAGATTTTTTCGCTCGGTGATATCCTTTCCTACCGCGAAAATTGAACCTTCTTCAACAACTGAAGTAGCCGTCCACGATAGCCAAATTGTTTTACCAGCTTTGGTAATGTATCTGTTTTCAAAATGAGAAATTTCATTATTAATCGCAATTTTTACGGCCTCTATTGTTTTCTTCCTATCATCTGGATGTATAAAATGAGTTGCAGGCTCACTCAGCAATTCATTATCCGAATAACCCAGAAGTTCGCATGCAGCAAGATTTATCTTTCTGAAAAAACCTTTATAATTAAACACCGCAATAATATCTGGTGCGAAATTAAAAATTTGGTCCAGTTCGTTCTCCAACTGTTTCCGCCTGATTTCCGCACCTAAAAATTTTCCTAATTCTTCTCCAATTATAGCTTGTGCTGAAGATTGGGCTTTTATATCACCTATCAAAATCAATACACCGATAAAGGCTCCACTATGCACCAATGGAAGCCCGATGGCATTATTAGCGCCAATATGCAAAGCCGCAAAACTTCGGGAGAAATCAGCAGGATCTTCTAAATTATCGAGGATTTGCATGTCCATCATTTCCCAAACACTACCTTCTAAGCTCTTTCCCTTAGGTATTTTCTTGATATCTTTTGTTTCTTCGTGAAACTGGATTCCTTCCTTAAGCTCAGTTTTTTTAGCAAAAAGTTTCAAACTCCTTTTGTAAGTATCAGGCAACCAAATTTCGGATATATCAAAACATGTGCTTTTATTTATTGTGGCCAAAACCACCGCAAGTATATCGCCCAAAGTGCCAGGACTATTAAATGATGCTGCAATATCATTAAATAGCTTCTTACGTATTTCGTCGGTTTTTATTTTGGTTACATCGCGTTGAATAGAAATTGAGCGATCAAAAACACCCTTTTCATTGGCAACCGGTGTGATGGAAAAATTATTCCAAAACTCTTCGCCATTTTTTTTATAGTTGATTAAGTTTGCTTCGCAAGAGTAACCATTATTTAGATTGTAAATAACCCTATCAAGTTCTTGCTGGTCGGTTTTTGGTCCTTCTAAAATTTTTGCCGATTTACCTACAACATCCTCCGGCAAATAACCTGTCATTAAGGTAAAAGCATTATTTACATAAATAATTTTAGGAATCTGCACTTCCCCAAACTCTACCTGCGTTACCACCACAGAATCTGTAGTATTCAGCACAACAGATTCTAAAAGTTGCAGCCGCTGCTCTTCCTTCCTTTTTGTGGTGATGTCATGCATCGCACCCACCATCCTTAAGGCTTTACCAAATTCATCTCTAATGATAAAACCTTTATCAAGTACAATTGCATATTGACCGTCGTTTTTCAAAAATCGATATTCGCTACTCCAGGCTGTTTCTTTGGTATCAACGGCAGCATTTATGGCATTAGCCACCCGTGACACATCTTGTGGATGAATTTTATTCATCCATGATTTCATATCTGAATTAAGTTCTTGCTCTGTATAACCGAATAGTAATCTAAAATTTTCGGCCCAAATTAAGGTGCCACTTGCAATATCCCAATCCCAAATTGCATCGCTTGTGGCCATTGCTGCATATCTATATCGCTCATTACTAATTTCTGCCTTAATTTTATCAAGTGTGCGTTCGGTTATATCTCTAGAGTTTGCTACGAGTCCTCTTATATCAGGGTCGTTTAATTTATTACTGATTATTGTTTCCACCCACATCCAATTGCCTGCAGCGTTTTTAAATCTGTATGGTTTAAGGAGTATTTTTTCGATATGCGACGCTTTCGTAAGCTGCGCAGCAATCAGTGGCACATCATCTGGGTGGATAAAATCAAAGGCATTGGTATTTTTAAAGTCTTCTGGCCTTAATCCTAAAATCCCTTCCGATGTTGGACTTACATATAAATAATTTCCACCCGCGTCAATCACAGCAATCATATCCAAACCTTCCATTACTAAGGCATCCAAAACTTTAGTATTGCCAAAGCGATTATTGGTTGCCGAAATTGGAAGATCATTCATGCCAATTTTATGCAAGAAATATCGGTTTCCATCTTCATCAACATCAATTAAATGGCAAGTAAGATGATGATTTTCAATTGTTTTTGCATTCAAAGATGCATTTTCAGTTGCTGAATAAAAATTTTCTTTTAGGTTGATGAAAAAATTTTCTACCCCAGCCAAACGATTGTTGTAAATGGCATTTAATTCCGTAATGGTTAAATCCGCTAAGCTTTTTTCGGTAAGATCAAAAAAAGAAAGCCATGCTCGGTTTGCTGCAACAAACTTAAAGTTTGTTGCAGAAACACCTACCACTACAGAAGGCATTTCTATGGCATTTAACAATTGGAGATAACCAGTTTGAGAGATCATAACTTCTTTTTCACTCATCTATGTTTACAATCTTTTCAGCTCCCATTAGCGGCATTTTATAGCTTTAAAAATTCAATGTATGAAATTAGATTGAATACAAAGCTTATCCAAATCGTCATCTGCCCAAATTCCACCCATCTTTTGTTAATTGATCTATTTTATGACCTACTAAATAGGATGAAATATGATTTTAAATTAGCAGGAGGGCGGTTTTTATCTCTTGAATTATTAAACGAACAAAATGAATATTTATATTATTCCTTCTATTCATTTTCACCATTTATAGCCCTTGGCGCAATAAATACGCATGTCCTGTTGTAAAACATTATAACGCTATATATTGGCGGTAAATTAAGATAAAGGTATGGTAATTTCGAAATTTGTTCCCCAACCCTCTTGTGATGTTATTTCCATTGTACCATTAAGGCTTTTAACATTTTCAGTAACCATTGGCAAACCTAAACCATAACCTCGTTCACCAGATGTCCCATCGCTCGATTCCAACTGCCCATTCAAAATCTTATCTACTGATTCTTGACTCAATCCATTTCCATTATCAGAAACATCAATTTTTAAGGTTTTTTCTTTATCAACCACACTTAAATCGAGTTTTACCGTTACCGTGCCATAATCAGAACTAAATTTTATCGCATTAGAAATTAAGTTCCCGGCGATTGTTAACAGCTTATATTTAGAAAAATTAACGTTATGATTTGCAGCACCTACAATTACCTTGAAGAAGATATTTTTTGCCTTCGCCTGTGGTGTATATAATTTATCCAATCTATCTTTAAAAGTAATCACATTAAAATCATCACTTTTCAATACCTTCTCCTCGTTTAGTATTTCTTCGGTGAGGGTTAAAACACCTTTGGTACTGTTTTCAATCATCTTCATGTAATCCAACACATCCGAAATTTGATTTTGCACATCACGCTTCCGAATGATATCAATAATGCCGGTTACGCCAGATAATGGACCACGAATATCATGAGCCGCCTTACGCTGGCTCTTTTTAGATTCATCAAGCTCATTTTTTAAATTTTGAGTGATCTTTAGATTTATCAATTTATCTACAACTTCTTTGGCCAGCAGCTTTAGCAATTCTATCTTATCTGGAGTTAAGGTTTTAGCCGTTTCATCCATCACACACAAGGCACCAATATTATAACCACCCGGTGTTTTTAAAGGAACGCCAAAATAATGGCGCAAATTTAGCGGACTGCCTACGTAGAAAAAATCCTTCGAGCGCTCATCTATAGATAAATCGCTGATTTCTAAATGTTCATCACCTGCTATGGTATATTGGCAAATAGATTCCTCACGCGGCATTTGATCTATATCTAAACCATAATTAGAAACAGACCACTGCGTAAAAGAATCAATAAGATTTACTAAAGAAATATGACTGCCAGAAATTTTTGCTGCAAGCGCTGTTAAATTCTCAAAGTTGCTTTGTAAATCAGTGTAATCTGGGTCGAAATCTGCGAGCACTTTTAAACGCTCAACTTCATTTGCTGGTATCGGACGGGAGTTTTCGCTGCTTAATGCCATTAGTTTTATTTTAATTCCGAGCGCAGCACAAAGTATGATTTTTGAAGCTTATTCTAAAATATATTTTATATAAAGGTTCTTAATTGGTGATTATAATAAGTTAAATATTTGGTGCTGAGGGAGGTTTGCTACTTCCTGCTCAGAAGATAAATAATTTGTACAAAGACTACCATTTGCTTAAAATAGAGTTGAATATCATCATGATGGTTAATGTCCAAAATATTAATGGTAATGCTATCAATGACTTAGCAATAAGTTAAAATATTGATGTAACGGTTGTGCTAAATTATCGTCATAACTATATCTCAATCACTATTTACATCATGAAAACTTTATCCCGCATCTCATTTTTTTTAGTCCTTTTCAGTCTTGCTGCAACTCAATCTCGCTCGCAGCAATCCTCTGCTTCTGATAGTATTGATGTCTTTCTTAATACCAAAATATGAGAATCAGAAATTTGTAGGGAATTGCATTAATCTAATGGCATTAATTTCCCAAAAACTTGTATCACAAAACAGAGTTTAATAAATTTACATTGAAAGGTTTTAGTTATACAATAATGAAGATCAGAGACGCAGGAGTTTCTACCAAAGAACAAATTTTAAATTTGTGGATTGAAGCTCTCGAAAAGGCGGGATTCGAATCATTTTTAGGGAGATATAACGCATTAAAAGTCTCAACTTAATGAAGATCCAGAAAATTAGAGGTCAGAAAAGAAGGTCAAAGAATATTGAAGATTGGATAGACGCCAATTTGATTTACAATAAAAGCTACTTCTTTAGGAACCAAAGAGATTATTGTGAAGTTCTTATACACCCTTGGTGTGATATATCCATAATAAACAGCACAATTCCCGAGCCTAAGAGAAAAAATAGAAGAAAAATTATCTTAGGATTACTCGATATTTATGAATCTTGGAAAACCGAGCTAGATTCCGTAGCTAAAGATTACTACCCAAAAATCTGGTTATTTGAGCCTCATATTTCTAAATCACAGGTCGTTTGTGCAATTGATGATAAGCTGCACTTTTATGATAATACTTTCCAACAATCGAATCCTCCAAAGTCTTTTGGATTTAAAAGTTATGGTGAATTAGAAGACAGACTAAAGCAATACCAATGGAAATCTTTTGAACATAAAATGACTTTAGAAGATGATCATTTAGGTAAGCCCGAAGACTATCGTAACCTAAAGGATTACATTGAAACGAAAAAGTGGCTTGATAAAAAACTTAAACAACCTCACCGTACATATACTATAGTTGAAAATGGTATTGAAAGAACCTTTAACGCATTTACACAGGGAACAATTTGGATCGGAGGCAGATAAGACTAATCACAAGTTTAAGCGTAGTTAGTTTCAATAAATATTAACTTTCATCTCATAAAACGAACCCATAAATGATCATATGAATGAGCAGTAAAACCTTAGGACAATATGGCATCTCATTTGCCAGGAAAGCTAATGGATTAATTGATATAAAAGCAAATTCAAAAAATTTAGATATATATCTTTATCTATTGTCTAAATATAAACCGTTATTAGAAGAACTAATTTCTACCCTAAAACTGGTCATCACCGGCCAATTTGGTAGCATCAATGCAGATAATTTGATTTGGCCTAGAGAGTTAGGTTATGACATTTACATAGGAGAAATTGTAAGTAGCACAACATTTGAACTTTATTTAGCGGATAGTTATGAGGAAACAATAGAATTCTTCCCCTTGGAGGATGTTGAACAAATTGCTATATCTCTCTTGAAATTTATGAACCAAAATGTCTAGAAATGTTGAAAAGGAAACATTTTCAACAGCATTAAATACTATATTGAATTGAATACCTCTATATAGTTTCTTGTTACTAAATTACTCAGACAAAAGACCTTTCTGTCGAAATTTTACAGCTTTAGCTTTTCTTAAGTGATGTTTTTTAGGTCTTTCACTATTTCAGTAATAAGTAACCTAAATGTTATCTCAACAAACGAAGGAATTTGAGCATGTTAGCTCTTATAAATTAAAAGCTAGTTAGCTTTTAATCCCGCTGATTGATTCCCTAATATAGAGACTCATCAGATGATCTGCATAAAATAGGTCAACAGACCTCCCGAAATTTATGAAGCTAAGTCGTGTCGCTTTTTTTGCTTTTCTTTGATTTATTTCCCTAATCTATGCTTTTCCCTGGCGCCAGGAAGTCGAGTACGATCTTATTAAAAACTTTCGGATTCTTTACCGGGACATAATGGTCGCTACCGGGTATGATTTCAAGTCGGGAATTCTTGATAAACGATTGGATTAATATGGTGTGCTTTCTTTTTACAACATCAAATTCTCCTGCTAATACCAATACAGGTGCAACTATTCGCTGTAACGCGTTCTTGTTCAAGTGTGGCTCTTTCAATACCAAATCAGCCAGGCGCATTTGATTTTGAGACTCCAGATCAGCATGTTTCGATAAGCTATCCCTACGATGTTCAAATATTTGGATAACGTCTTCTTCAATAGCGTCTGCTCCTGGAAACAGATTTGCGCCCATAACTACTATTTTCTCTACCTTTTTAGGATGCATTAATGCAAAAATCAATGCAGTATTCCCGCCGTCACTCCAGCCTAGCAAGCTGGCCTTCTCTATAGATAACGAATCCATTACCGTTGAAAGATCTTTAGCAAACTGCTCATAAGTATAGGGTGATACCTTATTGTTAATGCTTTTGCCCTGGCCTCTGGTGTCCAAAGCAATTACTTTGAAATGCCGCGACAACGGTTCAATTTGTTCTCTGAATGAATTGATTTGCTCATTATTTCCATGTAACAAAAACAAGGGGCTACCCTGTCCATATGATTCATAATAAATTTCCCCCTGGTCGACTTTAATATGCTTACCTTGATTGTTCCCGTACAACAGACCGGATAGTGCGGGGTTGTTCTGGATGATCTCAGTCTCACTATCCGAGCGATTATCAGTTGCACTTTCTTTACCACTTTTTATTGAAGATGCCTCAATCTCTATAAGTAAGTAAGAACTTGAAACCTTTTGCCACTGCGCTTCCCCTTTAATCCTATACAGACTTGAACGTAATGGCCCGGGAAATGAAGGTATAAAAAATGCCGACTGCGTACTATCACCAGGCAGAGGTTCCAAATCTAAAATAGCCAGAGAAATTGCTATTTCTTTCTGCCCTTTTATATGTATCTGGTAAGGGCGTAAGTCTATATTTACAGGTCGCGGCATGCCTACCTCGGTGTTGCCAATTACATCAAAGACCACATCTTTTTGAAGAATAGATTGATTCGGCAGCCCCTCTTTAACACTATAGATGTTCATTCTAAGTTTGATTCTGCTGAAAGTTCTTCGGTTTATTTTAAAACTTAGGGTCCTTAAGAAAATATTCTGATCAATTTTTAGGATCGTAGCCTGCTCACGCCCTTTCTCATCGCTATGTTTTGGTATATTTTTATACATGGCCGGAAAGAATATGAGGCTGGCATTTGAGCGACCATATTTTTTTATTTGACCAGGATTTGCTTTGATGTTTACCATTTCAAGCGTTTGTGGTGATTCATATAGCTTGATAAGCTTTTCTGTTTTCAAAAAAGATTCCCAGTCCATCTTCACGCTTTTGTACCCAACAGCTGAAAAGAAAATTGAATCCTTGCCCGCAACGTCAGTCTGTAGATAAGAAAGTGAATATCGTCCTGCAGAATCAGAAACTGTGCCTACAGGCTTGTTTTTGATTCCTATGCTTACATAAGGAAGTGGCGAATTAGTTTGGCCATCAATGGTGACACCCTTTAATATTGTGGAATGGGCATTAGCGTCTTGGACCAGAATGACCATCAAAGTAATAAAGAAAAATAAGAATCGATTAGCACTAAAATATAACATTATGAATTGCCGGATTGGTTGGCAAATATTAATAATCGGCGAATGGGAACGAAAATATTAACCTTATTTAACATTAAACTTTTATAAGGCTAAAGAAAAAATTTCGCATTGCACACAAAATTGCATCTTATTGAAAAACATGGGTTCGTAATAAGCACGTATTGCACCATTTACTTTTATTTACAATTTTTTGCACCATTTAGCACTTTTTATCTCTTGTAAAAAAAGCTATTTTTTCAGATATTAGGCTTAATAATTATCATTCATTGAATTCCTGCTCGGGTAGGATAGTTTTTCAGTTTGGTTTTGCTTTATTCTCCATCGGCAGATGAAGCGTAGATGAAGCGCAGATAAGCGCAGATGATCCGCTGTTAAGGGCTTAATTCGGTAAAGCAACATTGAATAGCTATGGCACCTCCCAACTTGTTGCGGTTTAACCAAACAACACATGAAAAGAGTATGTATTTATCCGAAAGATGTTAGCATCTTAACTGGAAAAAGCTTAACACAAGCACAAAGAGTGCTTAGAAATTTAAGATTTGTATTGAATAAGCGTAAAGATCAATACATTACATTTGATGAATACGCTAATTTTTCTGGAATTGATGTAGAATTGATTCAGAAAATTTGTTTGATGCTGTCTTTGATTTGTACTATCGCCATCAGTTAAGGAACAAAACCCGCCCCACGTCCCCGGGTTTTTGTTTTATCAAAAATTAGTACAGCTATGATTTGTAAATATTTAGCTCTCACCTTTAACGCATATAAATGAGATGCATAAGCTCTTATGCATTATTGTTCTTTCTGTAAAATTAAATTCTTATGAACGTTAAAAATATCTTGCTAAATCCATTTAAACATCCTCACCTATGGCCAATAACAATATAGATGCCGCACCAACTCCATTTGCACAAACCTATTTTCATGGCACCAAAGCAGATTTACAAATTGGTAGCTTAATTAAAGTTGGCTACAATTCAAATTATGGGCAAAGACGCAATGCCAGATACATTTTTTTATCCGCTACTTTAGATGCTGCAATTTGGGGAGCCGAACTCGCTGTTGGCGAAGAAAAAGAAAGAATATACCTGGTTGAACCCACAGGCGAATTGGAAGACGACCCGGATGTTACAGACAAAAAATTTCCTGGAAACCCTACAAAATCCTATCGCTCAACGCACCCTTTTAAAATTGTCGGCGAAGTAATGAATTGGCAAAGCCATGCACCTGAGCAAATAAAAGCCATGAAAGATGCACTTCAAAAATTAAAAGAAAATGGAATAGATTCTTTAAATGATGGTTGATTTTAACATAAATGCAGATTAAGATGCCCGTTCAAAGTGGTGATAACGAAAAAACGGAATTCGAAAAACGAAAGACGAAAAAACCGATAGAATTACAATTTCCTGATATTGATAATTTTTAACCAGTGCAAAAATTTCATCACCGG
Organism: Pedobacter jejuensis; assembly: GCF_003725795.1. Taxonomy (GTDB): domain Bacteria; phylum Bacteroidota; class Bacteroidia; order Sphingobacteriales; family Sphingobacteriaceae; genus Pedobacter; species Pedobacter jejuensis. The sequence goes on from NZ_RBEE01000042.1 coordinate 247,778, forward strand.
GTAGGTTGGGTCAAACTCCCACCATTTACTGGCAAAATTCGGGCTGTTTGGTTTTTTATGGTGATTGTTTTGGAACAACTCGCCCATCAGTAAAAAATCCCATGGTAAAGAATTTTTACTATGATCTTCATTATCATGGTTAGAATAACCATATTTATGGCCACACCAGTTAACAATAGCGCCATGCAATGGGCCCATTAAAAAATGTACAGGCAATAATATAAATAACCACCAATGATTGGCAAAAGCAATATAAAAACCAATGTAAAACAATCCGCAGCCAATTCTCCACAACCAAGAATTACCAATTTTATCAACCAATGGCCATTCAGGATAGTTACCTTGAAAAGCCGGCTCTGGCTGAACTTTAAACTGAAGATAATTCATATACATATTCTTCGTGGCAATCATCATCCCGAAAACATCCTTAAAGAAATGAGGCGAATGCGGGTCTTTCTCCGTATCGCTATAAGCATGGTGCATGCGATGCAAAATGGCGTAAGCTCGAGGATTTAAAAAAGAAGAACCCTGAGAAATCAACAATACCAGGTAAAAAAATCTTTCCCAAAAAAGTTCCATTTTAAACATCTTATGCGATGAGTAACGATGCAGAAAAAAGGTTTGACTAAAAAGAGAAAGAAACCAATGTAAAAGAAAAAAAATGAAGATAATCATGTAATATGTGTATGCTTAATAAACGAAATTTATTGCCTTTTAGTTTTCAATAACATTCCGATAAAAATGTTCGCCATTTAAGCGAACGATATGCTAAATTTAAAAATGCTTTAATAATGCCTTCAACAAGCGTAAGATAACATTTGGCTCAATCTCTATTTTATCACATTGAGCTTGTCTAAATGCATTACTACTGTAGTCATATTACCTGCCGAAATCGTCTTGAACCCTTACAATATCGCTTTCATCTGATGGGTTTGAAGCATCGGTATGTTGCCAGATTTCTGCAACCACTCCCCAATCATCTAAACCAATTAAACGATGGCGTTCGCCTTGTTGTAATTTAATTTGGTCTTTTGGTGCATATTTTTTTACGTCACCTTCTTCATCAGTTGCACTGGTTTTAATACCAACTGTACCAGTTACCACTTGCCAAATTTCGGCTCTGCGGTGATGATATTGCCAAGATAAACGTGTATTCGGCGCAACTATTAATATTTTCGGACTTAATTTACCGCCAATTTTAAGACTTTCAACATCCAGTCCATCAAAATAGGTATCTGCAAACTGTTGTGCTTGTGCTTCATCAATTACAAAAAAACCACCCCAAGGGCGAGTTTCATCGCGGTTTACTACATTAAAACCTTCAATTTTTAATCGCTGTGCTACGTTATCGAATATTTCTGATTTGTCGTTTTCCATAATTGCCGTAAAAATAATGGATATAAATTAAAAAAGCCCTTTCGGGCTTCTTTAATTTGTAAAAATTTTAATCTACTTGATATCTGTAATTACAATATCGGTTGCCTGCCCAACAGATTGAACAACAAAAGGAAATGCTGGGTTATTTAAAACCCATAACTCCAATTTGCCATCTTCGCTAACAACATGCATCGTATCAATATCTTTACCACCAATTTTAACACCTGCTGCATCTGGTGTTTTCACTTTGAATTTAACACCCCCGTAAGTAAATGCTTTTGTATCGCTCAATGTTTTAAACGCTGCCTGAGAGATCACACCGAACGTTTCATTGTCTCCCAATTTTGTAACCCCTAAAGCTGGTTGTGTTACAGGTAAAAATTGTATTCCGCTTTCTATCGCTTTTGCACTCATTTCAAAAGCCCCGTCGCCATAACCTTCAACAGACCAACCGATGCTAACCGGAGCCGTGATGCTTTTAACGGTTAATACCAACGGAAATTCTTGCCCCTGAACAAATGCATTTGCAGACATAACCGTGCCTACCTTAATTTCTGGGATGCTTTTTTGAGCTTTTGCATGTACAGCGAGCGCTAAGCAAAAACAAATAGTAATGATTTTTTTCATGATGAATAGTTTTTATTGAAGATAAAGGTTTTTAAGGATATTGAAAAAAGTATTACACAAAAAAAGCCTTCAATATTTAAAGTGAAGGCTCGGTATTATTTATAATTTTATCTAGTTTTCTAGTATGTTTTCTAAAACAGTTTCAATGAATATCGATTTGCCATTGTTCCAGGTTTGAGCGCAAGACATAAACTCTATAATATCGTTTATTTTATAATCAGGAATATTGCCCAGGTCTTTAAATTCAGCAACCAGAATATAAGAGTTCATATCACCAAAACCCCTTAATTGCTTAACCCTTTGTAAAAAAAAGCTTAAATCAGATTTTCTGTTTGCATTTTCCATGGAACAAATCTAACCTTTTTACTAATTAATAATACAGTAAAATTACCCTTTTTGTAAATTACATGTTGACTTTAGTCAATTTCTTAGAAAGCATTGTATTTGGGCAGAAAATCTCAGACTCCAAAATTGTCAAGTAGAAACTTGAGTTCGATTATTAGTTTTCCCTCACATTTTAAATAAGCTTCTCTTTTTAATTTACGTCACCCTGAATTCATTTCAGGGTCTATTTTGCAGGAAAGATGCTGAAATAAATTCAGCATAAAGTGTCGTACAATCAATACGGCGATAAAACAGCAAACTTATTAAAGACGCTTTTCTTAGTTAACGTCACCCTGAATTTATTTCAGGGTCTTATTTGCAGGAAAGATGCTGAACTAAATTCAGCATGACGTGTCGTAAAAGCAATACTGCGATGAAACAGCAAAAGATTAATAAGCTCCATTTTTAGTTAACGTCACCCTGAATTTATTTCAGGGTCTTATTTGCAGAAAAGATGCTGAAATAAATTCAGCATGACGTGTCGTGCAAGCAATACGGCGATGACACAGCAAAATTTAAGTTTAAGAATCGAATTCAGGCTACAAAAATTTCCTGGCCATTTTCAAAATTACAATCACACTTCTTCTGTGATTTCTGTGTTTCTGTTGCAATTTTATTTTTCCTTGAAAACGTTAGTTCAGTAATTCTTTTGATGTTTCAGCCCTGCTTTCCATTACAAGCCCAATGAAGAATTGGGGCTTTCCATTTCAATCACGTTTATTTAACAAAGGTAAGTTGCTTTTCGGGCATTTGCCGTCAGCTACATTGAAACATAGCGGAACTACAATCTTCAATACGGCAAAGTACAAAGATTTCTCGACTACACTCGAAATGACGCCGTATATTCCCGTCATCTCGATTGGAGCGCAGTGGAACAGAGAGATCTTTGACCAGTAGTTTTGCTAATTGTAAACTCAAATTCGATTATTAATTTTCATTCACATTATAAATAAGCCGCTTTTTTTAGCTTACGTCACCCTGAATTTATTTCAGGGTCTTATTTGCAGAAAAGATGCTGAAATAAATTCAGCATGACGTGTCGTGAAAGCAATATGTCGATGAAATAGAAAAATATCAAGTTTGAATCGAATTCAGGCCACAAAAATTTCCTGGCCATTTTCAAAATTACAATCACACTTCTTCTGTGATTTCTGTGTATCTGTGGCAATTTTATTTTTCCCTGAAAACGTTAGTTCAGTAATCCTTTTGATGTTTCAGTCCTGCTCTCCATTGCAAGCCCAATGAAGAATTGGGGCTTTACATTTCAATCACGTTTATTTAACAAAGGTAAGTTGCTTTTCGGGCATTTGCCGTCAGCTACATTAGAACGTAGCGGAACTACAATCTTTACTTACGGCTAATTACAAAGATTTCTCAACTACACTCGAAATGACGCCGTATATTCCCGTCATCTCGATTGGAGCGCAGCGGAACAGAAAGATCTTTGACCAGTAGTTCCACTAATTGTAAACTCGAATTCGACTATCAATTTTCCTTAACATTATTAATAAGCTCCATTTTTAGTTAACGTCACCCTGAATTTATTTCAGGGTCTTATTTGCAGGAAAGATGCTGAAATAAATTCAGCATGACTTGTTGTACAAGCAATACGGCGATAAAACAGCAAAATATTAATAAGCTCCATTTTTAGCTTACGTCACCCTGAATTTATTTCAGGGTCTTATTTTGCAGGAAAAATGCTGAAATAAATTCAGCATGACGTGTTGTACAAGCAATACGGGAATGAAACAGCAAAATATTAATAAGCTCCATTTTTAGCTTACGTCACCCTGAATTCATTTCAGGGTCTTATTTGCAGGAAAAATGCTGAAATAAATTCAACAAGACGTGTCGTGAAAGCAATATGTCGTTGAAATAGAAAAATATTAATAAGCTTCTTTATTTTAGTTTACCCCACCCTGAATTTATTTCAAGGTCTTATTTGCAGGAAAAATGCTGAAATAAATTCAACAAGACGTGTCGTGAAAGCAATATGTCGTTGAAATAGAAAACTCATTACTAAGCTTCTTTTTTTAGTTTACGTCACCCTGAATTTATTTCAGGGTCTTATTTTGCAGGAAAGATGCTGAAATAAATTCAGCATGACGTGTCGTACAAGCAATACGGCGACAGGCAAGCCCATTTTACCAAGATTTATTTACCATATACTGTTCAAATTACGATAGATATTTCTCCGTGAGTATTTCTTTAAGGATTACTACTTCATTAACAAAATCATTGGTAAGGTTGGCAAGTCTTGGTACATCTAGCTGCGTTATGGCTTCTAGTCTGGAAGAGTATTTTTGTAACAACATTAAACCCGCAGAGGATGAAGTACCATAAATTTTATGCCCAAGGAGTTTTATATTTTCCATATCGCCTATCCGGGTTAACTCTTCTAGCTGTTCTGAAGCTTTTTCCAATTGTATAATGGTTAACGAAGCAATTTTCGCCAGCTTATCTTTGTTTTCGCCATAATACATGCCTAACCTTGATGAATCAAAATGCTCGTCACTTTTAGCTTCCAAATCAACAATTATAGGTTTATCATCTGCGGGCTTTCCAATCCATTTATTTATCACCCCTTCTAAAGCACCTTTAAAAATTGGTTTTGTAATGAAATCATCCATACCAGCATCTAAACACTTTTCACGCTCACCAGAAACATTGCCTGCAGTTACAGCAATAATCGGCGTATGTTTCCCTTTTTCTAACTCACGGATGGCTTTGGTAGCTTGCAAGCCATTCATCACCGGCATTTGCACGTCCATTAAAATAAGATTTGGCGCATGTTTTATAAAGCATTCTAAACCATCTTTACCGTTATTTGCTTCGATAATTTCTATTCCACCAAACATATTTGAAATTAAGCTTCTGGTCAAAAACCGGTTCACCTCATTATCTTCAACAATTAATATTTTCATTTTTCCGGTATCGGTTCTAATTACCGTCTTCGGTTTTGTTATACTTAGTGCAGCACTTGTTTCAACATCTTGTTTTACATGCAATTTCGATAAAGCATCATATAAATCGGGTATTTTAATTGGCTTTACAAGCCTTCGGTTAACCTGTAAATTTTTGCTCGATGTTATCAATGTATTATCATCGGCCGAACTGTGTAATAAAAGAATTGGTAAGCTGTCATGTGATTCAAAAAAACTCTTTCTGATTTTATCTATCGTTTCCAAACCATCCATAAAGGGCATATGATAGTCCATTAAAACAGCATCATACAACCTTCCTTCGGCTAAATGTTGCAGCGCTTCAAAACCACTTTTTGCAGCGTCGGTTTTAATACCCTTTAAATTGAGCATATCAATAAGGAAGTTTCTGTTGTTATCATTATCATCCACAATCAGGACATTTTTAACCGAATCTATATCTTTCCACTCAATCGCATCGCCTTTTTCGCATTCAAGCCAGATATCGAAATAAAATGTACTTCCTTTTCCTGCTTCGCTTAAAAGTTCTAACCTGCTCCCCATCATCCTTAACAATTTATTAGAGATGGTAAGCCCTAGTCCGGTACCTCCATATTTTTTGGTGGTTGAAGAATCTTCCTGTGCAAATGCCTCAAATATTTTCTCCTGTTTATCGGCTTGTATGCCAATACCGGTATCGCGAATACTGAAACGGAACATGCATTTTTTAGTATCTTCTGCTAAAATTTCTACCTTCAATTCTATTTCACCACGTTCGGTAAACTTGGCTGCATTACCAAGCAAATTGGTTATTACCTGTTTTAAACGCACATCATCGGCCCAAACAAATCGCGGTAGTTGCGGACTTAAATTCAGCAACATTTCCAGGTTTTTAGACTGAATTTGATAGGTAGTAATATCCGTTGCCTGGCAAGTCATTTCATATAAATCGCACTTCTCAATATCCAGTTCAAATTTCCCGGCTTCAATTTTAGAAAAGTCTAAAATGTCGTTAATAATGTTAAGCAAAGCACCTGCAGATTGGCTTACGATTTTAAGGTATTGTTCTTGAATTTCATCCAGTTTCGTTTTCAAAACCAAATCGGTAAAGCCAATTACACCATTTAATGGTGTTCTGATTTCGTGGCTCATGTTGGCCAGAAATTCTGATTTTGCCAGGTTAGCCTCGTCGGCATGAATCCTGGCAGTTTTAAGCTCCTCACGTTGGGCAATCATACCAGAAATATCTTGCGTAAAAATCATCATACCACCAATTTCTGCTTCAGAACGATACCAAGGGCGCATTTCCATGGTTATAAAATGTTGCTCATCGGTTTGCGAATCAATAAATATGTCTTCCTCCCGCCTTTCTATTTTTCCTTTTAAAATTTCTTTGTGCCTTGCTTTTCTTTCCTCATCCAAATTTGGAAACATTTGGTAATGTGAGGCACCGATTAAATCTTTGGTTTTAAATTTATAATCATCAATCCATTTCTGGCTAACTGCCAAATATTTCATATCGTTATCAAGCATAGCAACCGCAGCCGGTGTATGTTCTATAAAAGCCAATAGGCGAGCTCTTTCCGTAGATAGGGCCTCTTCCATTTTCTTTTGATTGGTGATATCAGTTGCCACACCCAGAAAACCGATTACTTCGCCCTGCGGGTCTGTAATTAACGAAACAATCAGCGAAACATCCAACTTATTGCCGGCTTTGGATACGAAACTCAATTCGTGCTTGGCAGAAGAATTTTTCTTGGATATCTCCAGGAAATACTCAAAACCAATCAGGTCATTTTCGAAAACCTTAACTGCTGGCTCCTGACTTTCAACTTCATGCCTGATGTAAAGTATTTCAGGGTTTTGCTTTCCGATTAACTCAGCGGCAGTATATCCAAGCAGGTTTTCTGCTCCCTTATTAAAAACGGTTATTATTCCATTGATATCTGTGGCTATAATGCACAAGTCAGAAGCAGCATTTAATACATCATCCAAAAGTTTTTTAGATTCTGCCAAAGCAATTTCCGATTTTTTATACTCATCTATATCCTGAAAAGTACCGAAAAGACGAGTGCAAACGCCATCTTTAAACACTGCATTTCCAATAGCCCTAACCCAAATATCTCTGCCTTTTACAGTTGTAATCTCCAACTCCAAATCATAAGGTTCACCAGTTGTTACATTACTCTGGAAAGCCTTTTCTATCCTCTCTCTACTTCCAGGCTTATAAAAGCTAATGGCGACCGAAATTTCTGGCACAAAAGATTCCTCCACTTCATGAATTTCTCTTGTTATTGATGTCCACTCTATTTTATTGGTAGCCATATCCATTTCCCATCCACCTACTTTTGCCACCTTATTGGTTCGCTCTAAAATGCCTTTAGTGTGTAATAAATCTCTTTCCAGCGCATGCTGCTCGGTAATATCAACAGCGTTACCAATAACATAAAAGCCGCCAGCATCATCTTCTTGCATTACATTCGAAAACATCCACATACGCTCGCTACCATTTTTAGCAATAGTAACCATCTGGCCTTTTGCAAATCCCTGTTGCTTAATTAATTGCAGATATTGGTCGAGGTACACATGCCTTTTTTCAGGAACAATATCATAAAGTGAAAACCCATCGAGCTCGGTTTTGGTATAACCTAATATTTTAGCGCCAGATTCGTTTACGGAAATGAATTTTCCAGCTAAGTCGTGTGTGCACATCAAGCCTTGCGAGTTTTCGAAGAAAATTTTAAACTTTTTTTCGCTTTGCAATAGCTTTTGCTGTTTATCAAGCTCTTCGGTAATATCTCTACCAATGGCCGATACTTTTCCTGTGGTAGGCACTACTGTTGCAACCCACTCTATGGTTTTAAATTCGTTTCTGGCATCTAACAATCGATGTGTAAAACCTATTCTGCTTATATCTTTTAATAAACTGCCAAGCTTGGTTTTAGTGTACCATTTGTCTTTTTCATGCACAAAATCATACAGCAGTTTGCCTAAAATTTCTTCATTTTTCCAACCAAGGATGCGTTCACAACTTGGATTCACATTTTCTAAATTTCCATCTACGCTGCAGATGCAAATCAAATCTTCAGAAAGCTCAAATATTTCTGAGAAATTTTGCAAGTCTATGCAAGCTCTTTCCTCTAGCAACTTACCAATCTGCAAACACAAATTACCTATAGCATCTATTTGTGTGGCTGGTAATATTTTTTCGGCACTATCCAATAGGCATAGCAAACCTAATGTGCCACCAATAGTATCTGGTACTGAAAATGCAAAACAAGTTTTATATGGCTTTAGGTTTTTAAATTCAGTTGGATTTAACTTACAAAATGGAGCGCTGCCTGGAGTGGTTGTTTTGCTAAAATTTGATACGATCTAGTTAAACTCTGTTTCTGTAAAAAAATCAGTTTTTCCATTATTAATATCTCCATAAACATTACTACCGCTTGTGGTTACAAAAAAATATTCCAATTCAGAGATTGATTTCGCAACTGCGGCAAGATCGGTAAAATGACTAATCGGATCAGCGTCTTTATTATTTAACATGGGATGGTTTCTATTTATTTGGTTAGTCGAAAAAAGGAATAAGCTTGAGGATGGTTTACTGTTTATCTTAGTTCAGTAATGTATAAAAAACTTTAAGCAAAATGATAACATTTCTTTATTCAGAATGATTCAATTTATTGGTGATAGAAAACTTAACATTCAATGGTAATTAACCCATCACTAAGTTCTTATATTTAGCAAATGTACTGGTACGAAGAAGAAGTAAAATCACTAGAAAAACTCCATAAAACCTCGAAAGAAAATCCTGGTGTTATATTTTATGGAAGTTCTTCTATACGGTTATGGGATAGCCTCGAAAATGATTTAGGCAACATTAAGGTAACAAATTTGGGCTTTGGAGGTTCTACACTAGCAGCCTGCGTATGGTTTTTTGATAGGATTATGTTCCTGTATCAACCTAAAGCATTAATAGTTTATGCTGGCGATAACGATTTAGGTGACGGAAGAACCGCCGAAGAAGTATTTATTTTTTTTCAGCAGTTAATGGTTAAGGCCAACCAAAGGTTTGGAATGCTGCCTTGTTATTTCATTTCCCTAAAACCAAGCGTTTCGAGATGGCACATGGCCGATCAATTTAAATATGCTAACAATCTTATAGAAAGTGAAATTATTAAGCTAAACAACAATTGGCACTTTATTGATGTTTTTAAAAGGATGCTGGATAAAGCTGGTAAGCCGAACCCAATATATTACGATGATGATGGTCTGCATTTAAGTAAAGAAGGATATAAATTGTGGACTGAAATTGTACTCGAAAAATTAGGCAATAATTACCTTTAGTTAATATCTCGATAACATAAGGCCGCTATTTTAACAAACAAAAGCTATGCATAGAGAATACCACAAATGGTTCAGCAGCAACCTAAACAGAGATATGGAATTGCTGGTTTTTGGATATTCGGGCAGAGCTGTTTTATTTTTCCCAACCAGAACAGCAAGGTTTTACGACTATGAAAATTGGGGTATTGTAAACTCGCTACAAACTGCAATAAATAATGGCGAAATACAGCTGATATGCCTTGATAGTGTTGATGGAGAAAGTTTTTACAATAAAGATGTATTTCCATCGGTTAGAATTGAAAGACATTTACAATATGAAAGATACGTTTTAGATGAAGTGATACCTTTTGTAAAATCAATAAACAATACAAATTTCTTGGAAGCTGCAGGTTGTAGCATGGGTGCTTATCATGCCATTAATCTGGCTACTAAATACCCATGGCTATTTAAAAAAGCAGTAGGCATTAGTGGCCGGTACGATTTAACCGAGGCAATTGGTGATTTTGAAGACCTATTTAATGGGTTTAGGAACGATAAAGTTTATCATAACATGCCTGCGCAATTTATTACTAACATAGATAACGAGGAAACTCTTAACCAATTAAAAGCAATAGAAATAATTTTAGCCGTTGGAGAAACAGACCCGTTTTTGGCCGGTAACCAACAACTTAATAAACTTTTAATTGAAAAAGGCATAAACAGTCATTTCTACCAATGGGGTAGCAATGCCCATCGCCCACATTATTGGAGGCAAATGGTTCCGATTTACATTTAATTTATCTAACGCTGTTTTCTCATCTACGCATATATTTATCAGAGCACATTAACCTGAAAACCTCCATAACTAAGCATATCCGCAGTATGGATAACCGTTAAATTGAGTTCTAGATTAGCAATAATGTTTCTCGCCTGGGTTAAGTTTCTGTACATATCATTAATGCCTCTAATTTCTACACCTGCCCGAGTCAATTTGTATTTTTTTGGATCAAATTTTTTAATAAAGGTTTGTAAATCTTCATTACTTGGTATCTGCTCGATATTCATAGAATAATTTTTGTTTGCGCAAAGTTTGTCTTTTAATCTTCAGTTATTGTTAAGCCATCAAAGCCATTAGGTTAATATTGAGGTGTATTTTATTAATCGTAGCATAAATTCAAATTTTTGTCCTTCCTATGAAGAGTTTTAAAACTATAAGTTAAGCGGATTGTAGTTCTTAATCTGAATCTTTGACAGGGTGAAGCTTTTTTTGAAAGTGAACGTTCAGCATTTCATTGCCGATTCTGGTCCTGCTTTTCGCTGTAGCGCCAATGAAAAATTGGCGGCTGCCGCTGTAATCAGGCTTAAGAACAAAGGGCAGTTCCTATCATTGTAAAAAATTTACAAAAAACAAAAAATTAATTGTGTAAAAATTAGCGCATAGCCCAGGGTTTAAACCCTGGGTTATGTTTTACAAACAATCCTAAGAATTACAAAAGAAGTTGTTTAAACGCGACAGAAATGGAAATACTTTTTTATTGCAAAAACCCCATTTATACTTGCAAATAGGCCGATGGAACAAATGCTTTAAAACATAAATTATAGAAGTTTAAAAAAGATTGGAATGTATGGCGGGACTGAAAGAACCAAAGAACTACTGAAACTGCTTTCCGTAATATGGTTTTAAAAAAATCAACAGATGATTATAATTTTTTGAAAGTGAACGTTCAGCATTTCATTGCCGATTCTGGTCCTGCTTTTCGCTGTAGCGCCAATGAAAAATTGGCGGCTGCCGCTACAATCAGGCTTATGAACAATGGGCAGTTCCTATCGTTGTAAAAAATCTACAAAAAAATAAAAATTCATTGTTTAAAAATTGACGCATAGCCCAGGGTTTAAACCCTGGGTTATGTTTGATTAAACGCGACAGAAATGGAAATACTTTTTTATTGCAAAAACCCGATTTATACCTACAAATAAGCCTATGGAAAAAATGCTTTAAACCTATAAATGACAGAAGTTTAAAAAAGATTGGAATGTATGGCGGGAATGAAACAACCCAATAACTACTGAAACTGCTTTTCTTAATATGATTTTAAAAAATTAACAAGTGATTGTGATTTTTTGAAAGTGAACGTTCAGCATTTCTTGCAACATTTCTCATATAAATTCTTTAAAAGAATTGATTTTTATTATTTTGAACCATTCTAATCTGATTTCTTATAACTTGAAAGATTTCTGTTAAATCCTCTATCCCTATTTACCTCTTATAATGAAAGAAATTATAAAATCCCTTCAAAACTCAAAATACTTTTACATCATTATATCTGGTATGGATGGGAAATATGCCTATGTAAATCAGCATTATGCAGATGAATTTAACTATATCCACGAAAGTTTTGCCGGACAACCATATTACATCACCATGCATGAAGATGATAGATATACATGCGAGGAAGTATCAAAAAAATGTTTTGCCAATCCAGGTAAGCTTTTCCCTGCAATTATCCGTAAGCATGATGGAAAAGGAGGCTATATTTATACGCAATGGGAATATTTAGCCATGTTTGATGATGATGGAAAGCCCGAAGGAATATTTTGCCTAGGTTATAACATTACTGAATATGTAGCCGATAAGCAAAATTTAGAAGGTGCCATGGATAAGATAGAAAGAAATTCTACCCTGCTAACCAGAATTGCATTTCAGCAAGCCCATTTAATACGAGCACCTTTAACTAATATCCTTGCACTTACCGCTATTTTAAATAAGCGAGCGGGAGATGATGAACTGCGTTCTTTATGTGAAATGATTTTAGAAAGTGCTTTAAAACTTGATTATACGGTTAGAAACATTGTTGAAAACATAAATATTAGTGAGGATGAAACTAAAGACTAATGTTTGAATGAAGACAGGCAAACAAGATTAGCTAATTTATGTTCTTGTATTATATACCTCGAACATTTAGAAAATCTTTACCCTCTGCCTTAACTATGAAACATAAAATCCTGATTGTTGATGATGATGATATTGCTTTATTTCTTCATTCAACTTTACTGATTGATTGTGGTGCCATTTACGAACCCGAAACATTTAATAGCGCTTCTGCAGCCATTAGTTATTTGGAAGAGCCTGTAAGCAGGGATAATCAATACCTAATTTTCTTAGATATAAATATGCCTGAAATGAATGGGTGGGGTTTTTTAGAAAAATTAAAAGGTCATCCTCTACAAAATAATATACAGGTTGTTATGGTAACCTCATCAACAGAAAGTAGCGAGAAAAAGAAAGCGCTAGACATACGATTGGTAAAAGATTTCTTGATTAAACCATTAAAAGAACAAGATTTGTATGATTTACAAGCTGTTCAAAATATCGATTCGTTTTTTAACAAGGGTGATAATTTAGCTTAGGATATACATTGTAAAACCTATTCCGTTTGCAAAAATTGTAAGTCAAAGCTTGAGAAATTCAATGCGCTGACTCTTGCTTCAAGAGGCAGCGCATTCAGAAATGAATTAGATTATCTTAATTAGTACCCAGTATCACCGGGTTTTTTCCATTACCCATAATAATAATCTTGGTATTTGGTGAAAGTGCGATATCTTTTTGTGCAAGGATGGATTCATATTGGAGTTGCTTATCGCTTAACCCAGTTGAAAGAATCTTCTGATAATCGGCTATACCTTGAGCCTCAATGCGTTTACGCTCAGCCAATTGCTTTTCCTTTTGTAGTACAAACTGCATTTTCTGTGCGTCCTGTTCAGCATTGATTTTAGATTCAATTGCTTTACGCACAGATTCCGGAAGTGTAACATTCCTAACCAATAGCTGCTCGAGTTTTAGTCCACGTTTTGTGAAACTCTGATCGATTGCAGCAAAGATTTTGCTCTGAAATTCTTGTCTCTTAGTAGAATACAATGCCACAGCCTCATAAGAAACTGCGTTATCCCTTATGGCAGTCCTTGCAATTGGTCTCACAATTTTATCAAGGTAATCATCTCCAATTTCTTTTAATATTCTTGGAGCATCATTGGGCGTAACGCTGAAAAGCACAGATAGATCAATTGTAACCTCAAGACCGTCGGAGGTTAGTATACGGATGGCGTCATCCCCTACTTTGTTGCCTTCATCGTGTACTGCAGACATCGTATAATTCTGTGTCTTCACATCGAAAGTTGTAACCTCAACTAAAGGGTTAATTACATTAAGACCGCTAAAAAGCACATCGTTATCAACTTTTCCATACAAGGTTTTTACCCCAACCTGTCCTGCGGGTATAACTTTGAACATGGAAAGCGAAGCACCCAAGAGGATTATGATAATTCCAGCGATTCTGATCAGTTTGCTGTATCGGGTAAGTGGAGTATCTCCTTTTGCAGAAACGATACTAAGTATAATAATAGATAAACCTAAGATAATGAGAAACATGATGTTTTTGTTTAATTTATACAACCATCGATCAAAGGAAATGCCCCGAATATCAGGTCGCAAATAAATGCACTCACAACTATTTTGAATAGCTTTTTTGTCTTTTCATTAAAAATACCTCCGAAGTTTACCATGCCAAAATGGGGTGTTTTTTTTCATTTTGGTATACTGATTTAATTTTAAAATTCAAGAGATTATCCTTGTTTTATGTTGCTTAAGAACTATTGATTTAAAGTTCGACAGCTGAAAAAACTTTTGTAGAATACTTACATTGACGGGTACAAAAAAGCTTGTTCGATTGGAAATAAAAAAGCCGCTTCAAGTGAATGAAACGGCTGTTAGGGGGTGGAGAATATCGGATTGAAAAATTCGCTTAATATTTCTCCGTAGATGCCTTTTTGATACTCTGAGAGGGGTTTTACTTTTCTCATTTCGCTATATTTAGGGGCTATTTGGCAGACTTTTGTCAGACTTTTTACCCTTGATTTCTATTTTAAAATTAAGAAAAAACATCCTTTTTTGCAAGGGGGAAAGCTGTTTTATTCTTCATCACTTTTAGCATTAGAAAATTAAACTGTCAGACTTTTAGTTAAAGAATTAAATAAGGCATTTTTAAGGATTGTTAAACTTCTGCAAATGAGTAAATTAAGCACTAGTATAATATTTTTATTCGAAGTCCATTAATCAAACACTTTTCCAGAAAAGGACCGTTAAATGATAGTAATTGATATGAGTATTTGATAGATGTGCAGATGTGATTACTTTTTTCTATAGAGGAACTTTAAAAAGTTAAACGTTATTTTGGCTAAATGACCTCCACAATATTGGCTAATCTTGTGTCTGGATGATTTCTGCACTATTTGGTGGCCCAGCATCACTGTAATGACTGACCTGGATAAACCGCTATCGGGCGGCCCCCTCTCGCCAAAAATATTTTTCTCATAACTCACTATTAATCAATTAACTTATAAATCATCAAAAATTGGTGCAAAGGGTCATTCTATTCTGGTTTATCCACTTCTAAATTAAAATTCTCCATTATTTTAAATTATTTAAGGCTTTTCAACATTGTACTTTCAAGCATTTTTGGGGCAAAATTTTGAAGAAAAACAATCATACCCAATTGCTTTCCAACTGGATTGCTAAATTTTGGATTTTTAGTTCCTATTATTTTTTTAATGATGTTAACTACTGGTTCTGGAGTTTGTGCCTCATCTAAACCTTTTTGAGTAAGTGCATCCACTTTTCTTCTATAATTGTTATAGTCTGGGATTGCATTTCCTTTAGAAGCCACAGCGTGATTACCCAAATTGGTTTTGAACCAAATTGGCTCTACCAAACTCACTTTAATATTGAATTGATTTAATCTAATCTCAATGCTTTAAAATAGCCTTCGACAGCGTGTTTCGATGCGGAATAGTAGGATAAATTAGGAGGTCCAATCAAACCTACAATAGAACTTACAGTTATGATTTGTCCCATTTTTTGTTTTCTGAATATGGACAATAAAGCACTGGTTACTTTGACTGTTCCCCAAAAATTAGTTTCGAATTGTTTTCGGGCAACATCCATTGGAGTTTCTTCAGCAATTCCAGTAACCATAAAGCCTGCATTGTTTACCAACACATCTACTTGTTTGATTTCAGTTGCAACTTGTGAAGCAAATGTCCTGATTGAATTATCGTCATCAATATCTAATTTTAATAATTTGAATGCGAATTTGCCATTATATTTTTCAGGCTCTCTACTAGTTCCAATTACAGTAAACCCTTTTTTGTGAAGGTCGTTTGCTAACATTAATCCAAATCGTGATGATGCTCCTGTGATTAAAATTGTTTTGCTCATTATGTTAAATTTTTATCTTATTAATATTGAGGCAAAGTTAGAGTGACGTTAGTTCTTATTAGTTATACAGATGTCGGAAGGTGTGATACATTTTTACGAATAAGTTTTAAAAAGGAATAAAACTACAATCATCTCAATGGCCGAATGGGAAAACCTAAGGAAAAGATATTTGGGAATAAAAAAACGTAAAACACCTTTAAACATCGACAAAAAAGAAAAAATAGATTTACTACATCCGTAACCACTAACAATCTGACTACAACAAATACCAATTCGGCTACTTTCTATAAGAGAACAATTAAGAGCTTTGCAATCAAAATAAATGATAAAGAATATGCAAAACATTAAAGGGAAAGTTGTAGCCATCACAGGTGCAAGCAGTGGAATGGGTAAAGCCATTGCTATAGAATTAGCAAAAAACGGTGCCAAGGTTGTTTTGGGTGCAAGACGAACAGAACAATTGCAACAACTTGTTGAAGAAATTAAAAGTACAAGTGGCGAAGCTACCTTTGCTCAAGTTGATGTAAAGAATAAAGCCGATTTAGTCAGGTTGGTAAATGTAGCAGTTGAAGAATACGGAAGTTTAGACGTTATTGTAAACAACGCTGGCGTTAGTCAATTAAGCCGTATAGACGAATTGGATATTGACGGTTGGGAAGAAATGATTGACATTAACCTAAAAGGTGTTTTGTATGGAATGGCGGCTGCAATTCCCGTTTTCAAACAACAACAAGCGGGACACATCGTCAATATCATTTCAACTTCAGGAATAAAGATTGTCCCAATGCAAGGGGTCTATGCAGGAACTAAAAATGCCATTCGCACTATTGCAGAAGCGTTTCGTCAGGAGTCAGACGGAAATATACGCATTACTGGCATTTCACCAGGATTTGTCAAAACAGATTTTGCGAACAACCTAAAAAATGAAGAGATGAAAATAGCTATCCAAAATGGAATGGAACAAATTGCCATAAATCCTATTGCTATCGCCAACGCTGTAATTTATGCAATAAGCCAACTAAGCGATGTAGAGATTGGCGACATCGTTATTCGTCCTTCAAAACAAAATTGATTAAATTCGTAAACAAAAATGGAACGACCATCTAACATAAAGCACATTAAAAGCATATCGCAATTGATGCGAGAATTGGAACTTCCTGCACCTTTGCACCCATTGGTCGGATTGGTTGATTACCACAATGCTTCGATTGAAAAGTTTCCAAAAAGACAAAAAATAAGTCTTGATTTTTATAAAATTTCCTTTAAGCCTACTTTCAAGGGACAGGTAAAATACGGACAAGGACATTACGATTTTGAAGAAGGCGGATTAGCATTTTTGAAGCCTAAACAAATCGTCTTTTCACCAGAAGACATAGAAAATTACGAAGGCTTTGCTTTATATTTTCATTCGGATTTTTTACGAAATTATCCATTAGGACACACCATAAACCAATATGGATTTTTCGCTTACGATGTTTCAGAAGCTTTATTTCTCTCGGCAAAAGAAAAAGAAATTATAGCCAATTTATTTGCTACAATATCCAATGAATTAAATAATAATATTGATAGTTTCAGCCAAAATGTTTTGGTGTCGCAAATAGAATTGTTATTGAATTACAGCGATCGTTTTTACAACAGGCAATTTATTACGAGAAAAGCTATCAATCACGACATCATCACTGCTTTGGATAAACTTTTAGACAACTATTTTGAAAAAGAAAACAGTTTGAAAAGCGGTTTGCCATCCGTAAAATACATCGCTTCGGAATTAAAGCTGTCGCAACGCTATTTGAGTGATATGTTGCGTTCATTGACAGGACTAAATACACAGCAATACATTCAGAACATGGTCATAGAAAAAGCGAAAGAAAAATTATCTACGACAAATCTATCCGTTTCAGAAATTGCTTATGAACTGGGTTTTGAACATTCACAATCATTCAGTAAACTTTTTAAAGCTAAGACTGATTTTTCACCTTTGGAATTCAGAAAGTCATTTAATTAACATCAGTAATCTGCATACGACAATCGTTGTTTAGCAAACTTCATATAATTAATTTCTGCGCAACTTTGTCTCATTAAAAATTAATATTAAAAAGATGAACAAAGTAAAATTAGGAAGTCAGGGATTAATCATCCCGAATATCGGCTTAGGATGTATGGGAATGACAGGTTTTGGCGATGCAGATATGTATGGTAAAGCCGATGAAAAAGAAGCCATAGAAACCATTCAACGTTCTTTAGAATTGGGTGGAAACTTTCTCGACACAGCAGATTTGTACGGTCCTTTTAAAAATGAGCAACTGATTGCTAAAGCTATCGAAGGAAAACGCGATAAATATATTATTGCGACAAAATTCGGTTGGGAAATTGATGATAACGAGCAAGTAACCTGGAAAATCAACGGAACAAAAGATTATATAAAAAAATCAGTTGAACGTTCGCTGAAAAATCTGAAAACAGATTACATCGACTTGTATTATATGCATCGTCTCGATAAAAATACACCAATTGAAGAAACGGTTGAAGCGATGAGCGAATTGGTAAAAGAAGGAAAAATAGGTTACATTGGTTTATCTGAAATTTCTTCTGAAACCGTGAAAAGAGCGCACGAAATTCATCCGATTACAGCTGTTCAAAGTGAATATTCTTTGTTTGAAAGAACAGTTGAAGAGAAAGGTGTTATCAAAACTTTAAATGAATTAGGAATTGGTTTTGTAGCATATTCGCCATTGGGAAGAGGATTTTTGTCTGGTAATATTAAATCAATTAATGATCTTCCGGAAAATGATTTTCGAAGAGGAATTCCACGTTTTCAGGAACAATATTTTCATAAAAACATTGAGTTGGTCGAAGCAATTGAAGCATTAGCCAAAGAAAAAAACATTACTTCCTCCCAACTCGCAATCGCTTGGATTATCAGCAAAGGAATTGTTCCAATCCCGGGAACAAAACGCAGAAAGTATGTTGAGCAAAATATCGAAGCTGGTAAAATTGTTTTAAGTGAAACTGAACTTGCAAAACTGGAAAGTATTGTACCTTTAGGAACAGATACTGGCGCACCTTACGACGAGTTCAGTATGGGACTTTTAGATTATTAAGTTTTAAATTTGCTTTCAATGAATACAATTCCGTCTATCTCAGCTTTTCACAGATTACTGTCTTTGCCAGAACCAAAACATCCTCTGGTAAGCGTAATCAATTTATCCGAAAGTATATTCATTGAAGATGAAGTCTGGAAGGGTTTTACTAATCGATTTTATTGCGTGGCTTTGAAGAGAGAAGCTAAGCGGAAAATGAGATACGGACAGCAGCATTACGACTATGATAAGGGTGTTTTGAGTTTTACAGCACCAAACCAGGTTCAGTATTTGGATGTTGCAACGATGGATTGTGATTCGGCTGGTTATCTATTGATTTTCCACGAAGATTTTTTGCTGAAACATCCGTTGGCGGCGACGATTTCGACTTACGGATTTTTCTCTTACGCTGTAAATGAAGCTTTGCATTTGAGCGAAGACGAAGAAAATGATTTGATTGAAATTCTCCATAAAATTGATAAAGAATGCCTGCACATCGATCGTCATACGCAGGAAATTATTTTGTCGCAGATTGATCTTTTGCTCAATTATTCGCAGCGTTTTTATGAAAGGCAATTCATCACGAGAAAGAACAACAATCATCAATTATTAATAAAATTTGAGAAATTCCTGAATGATTATTTTGATAAAAACTCGGCAGAAAAAGGACTTTTAACCGTTCATCAAATTGCCGAAGCGATGAATCTATCCCCAAATTATCTGAGCGATCTTTTGCGGGTTCATACCGGACAAAATACGCAGCAACACATTCACGAAAAACTTATCACTAAAGCGAAAGAAAAACTCTCGACAACCAACCTATCAATCAGCGAAATTGCTTACACTTTGGGATTTGAGCACGCACAGTCATTCAGCACATTATTTAAAAAGAAAACAGAACTTTCCCCCTTGGAATTCAGAAAGTCTTTCAATTAAAAACCACGATTGGAAACACATTCCAACAATCTGGAAACAATAAAGGCATTGATTTGGATGAATTTTGCACTATAAATTTTAAATAATAAAAAGATGCAAAAATCAGTAACGTTTAAAAATAAAAATTGGGAAGTGGCAGCCCATCTTTATGTACCCGATAATTTTAATGAAAATGAAAAATACAGTGCTATTATTTTCGTTCATCCGGGAAGTAGCGTCAAAGTGCGTAAACTAATTCATTTGACCCCTTTCCGCCAATCCACTAAAATGCAGACAAGTAAAACTTTACAGCAAATTTATTTTTGGTGATACGGGGTCAATGTACTCTGGTTTATCCATGCATCATAAACCTTTAGAAAAATGATAATAAGCTCGTGTTTAATGTATTTGCTCTAATGGAGTAACAAATGAATAACGTGATCCTCTTGACTTCAATGTTAATCTATTTTTTAAACTTTCAATCATCCTTATAGTAAATACCTTTTAATTATCATTTAATGGTGGAATAATGACATAAAAAGTTCCTCAACACCAAAAATGGAGGGGATAATGAGAATTGTTGATGATGTATGATTAACGTTTTTAGCGATTGGCGGAAAAGTGGATTTCGAAGCAATAAACAGCCCCTCTCATCAACCTCTTTACGAAGCAAAGAAAAATCATTTAAGCAACTGAATCCGCTTTTTTTTGCCAAACACCTGTTATCCATTTTTTTTTACGACACACCTATTTTACTGCTGTAGCTTCAAGTTCAATTTTTAGTGTTTCAAAAAGACTTTTCACCTCCAATACGGTAGAAGTTTGTTTAATATTGTTTTTATTTATCCAATTTTGAATGAGTTCAAAATTTTCAAATAATTCCGAGCTTGAGGTTGTATAGATATTTAACCTCACAATGTTCTTCAATTCGTAATCCGCTTCAAGAATAACTTTTTCTAAATTTTGAATGGTATGGATTATTTGCGAACGCATATCTTCATCACTCGATATACCTTGTTCACTTATGGCAGTTTGACCCGAAATATACAAAGTACCTTCTATGTTTTTTACCTCTACCGCTTGCGCATAATTTCTTGAATCTTGCCAAGTCCAAGGATTGATAATATTTTTTTGCATTTTAAAAAGTTGTTTAAATTATTTTGTGAATTTCTTACATTCAAAATTCCAACTACTTTTTGTAATTAGGGTGTGACCGAAATCACTTTTATTTTTTAGATTTTCTATACAGTCTGCTCAATGTCTCTCTCGAAACCCCAAGATATAGTGCTAATACGGATTTTGGAATTCTTTGGTTAATTGATGGATATAATTGTAGAAATTGTTCATAGCGTTCTTTAGGCTTTAGTGTGAGAAGAGATAAAATCCTTTTTTGACTGGCAATATGACCCCTTATTGATTTGTCCAGAAAATAGTTTGACAGTCTGTATTTATCCAATATCAGGAAGTAATCATCAAAATTTAAACCGTACACCTCGGTATCTTCAAGGCATTGCAGTGTTAATGCGGCTTTGGTTTGGTTATAAAAGGCAGAAAAGTCTGTTTCCCACCAATTTTCAAAAGCAAATGATAAAATGAACTCATTAGTATCATTATCGAAATAAGATAGTTTCACTAATCCAGAGGAGATAAAATAAATGTTCTCAACTGCAGCATCTTCCTTTATGATGAATTCTTTTTTGAGGTATTTTCGATAGGAAAAAACAGATTTAAGTTCAATAAATTCGCTCTCTGAAAGGTTTTTGAAAATATTAATATCGTTTTTTAGAAAAGGGTTCATATTCTGTGTTAAATTGTATAAAAAATATCGCATAACCTATCTAAAGATCTGAAGCTAACAGACAGATGCACCCAAACCTGGGCGTACATGTCTAATAAATTGAAACTTTTTAGTAGATTAAATCCGAAAATAATCCTTTAAAATTATCCGAGGGAGGTATTTCACAAATGCATCCAAGTAATTCAATATAGGATTAAACTAGAGATGTATTATTATCAAAAAACAGTGGATTTTATAATATAAGAAAAGGCTCTCAGAAATCGAGTGCAGGCTGATCTTGTACTATTATAATACTTTTAAATTAAAAGTCATCTTTGACTAAATGAGAATTTATTAGTCGCAAGAATCTTTTTGATAATTATCAACGATTACATACAAAAGCATTTCATTAGAATAATCAAAAACGAGAATTCGTCCAACGTTCCTATATGGGTATTTTTTAATGCCGCCTTACTATATCACAGAATAATAAACAGTTAATTTAGCTTTTGTGTACTAGTGACCTACTCATTGAATCGAGATAAATACTTTATATTGAATCATTTGATTTAACTATTGGTGCTCTTTCAGCCATTCCAGCCTTCGTTGATCCGGCAGGTGCTTAACGGAAAAGTGTTCGAACTTTGCTTCGAAGCCATTACCATCTGGACATGCAGCCATCAACCCTACCTTGACAGGAGCATTATCCTTTAATGGTGCATTTCGTACCATCACATAATTTTTATCATCCAGCGAATAAAAAATTTCTAAAGCATCTAGCCTGCGAACGACTTTCATCCAGATAAAAGGAGGAACTTCTTTTAGTGTTGTGACGCTCCAATCGCTTTTGGTATGTGTAACAACTGTACTTACATTGAATTTTCCATCTACAAACTCAACTCCGGTTTTAATGTAGTTCTCATGGTCAGTGCGTATCATAAGCCCATCTGGTCAAAACGGTCTTTGTATCCACCAGTAAGCTTAACTTTTGCCTCAAACTCCCCGCCATAATTTCCATAGTAAAATGGTGCGTCATCAACGGTAAAACCGTAGTGTGAAATTCTCCAGTAGTCACTTTTTGGCGTTACCTGCATAATTAAACTATTATTTTTTATAACCCATTGTTCCGGTTCATTAAACCATGTCATTTTCTCGAGGTTTTGAGCTTTCATCTGATTAATACTGAAAATAAAAATTATTGTATAAAATATTTTTCTCATCTGTATAAAATTAAACTAAATGGTTAATTAGCCATTCGTCGTTTGTATATTTGTAAATCTAATGATCATTTACATGACGTTCAATGGCTAAAAATAGCCATTCCATTCTATGGAAAATATCCGCAAAATACTTGATACAAAACTTCTAGCACAATCATTTGACGTATTATCAGAAGCAGTATTACCACTAGAAAGTGCTCAAAAGATTGCCCAGTTATATGCAAATCTAGAGAACGGGATTAGTGTTTTAAGCGATTTGAAAACAAGAAAAAGTTATCTTTATTATGGTTCCGTGGCTGAAAGATTAGGGCTGGAACGCAAACAGAACGAGATAAACTCCATTTGGGAAGATGAATTACTTAACCTTGTGCGTAGTGATGATCGGCTAAGAAAGTATAATCTAGAACTCCGTTTCTTTAAACATCTTAAATCAATAGATTTAGCAGACCGGTCAGACTACCAAGTGATCACCAAGCTTAGGATCCGGACAAGTGAGGGTAAAGAAATGCTGCTGAAACATCGTTTAATGTACGTTGGTAGTTCAGCAGATGGCAATATAAGATTAGCATTGTGTTTGTACAACGTCATATACGAATATTTAGGCTTTGACGCGCCTGAGGGAGTAATTATCAATACACGTACAGGAGATATCGTTGATGGTAGTTTTGATAAACCATCAAGAACGCTATCTTCACGTGAAAAGGAGATTATTTTGTTGATCAAGCAGGGAAAGAGAACTAAGGAAATCGCTCACAAATTATTACTGAGTATTCATACAATAAACAGGCACCGTCAAAACATCTTCAAAAAACTAGAAGTTAATAATGCCATCGAAGCTTGCAGAATCGCGGAAGTAACGGGATTAATCTAGCTAAATACATATCGTGTAAATGTAAAGAGAACTGTTGAATACTCAACTCTAAAACAATCCTCAAGATCAAGATTTGTTTAAAAAACTTCATTATTCTATATAATAACCAGTTACAGTTAAAAAACTTTGAAGATAGATTAATAGAAGGCTTAACATCGTGTTTAGCATTCCAAAATCGAACCGATGTGATTATTGGATATATCCGGGCTCTTTCGTTAAACGCTGCATCTTTTCTGATCTATCATACTGTTAAATAGATCAGCTATGTATAAATAGTTTTATCTTTCCCTGAACTTTGACTAAATTCGGTTAACGATAAAATATTGACATCCCTAAACACCTTTTCCGACGAACAGTTAAATGAGCTCCTGAAATCAGGTGATCAGGATGCCTATATTGAAATTTATGAAAGGTATAAAAGTCTCCTTCAGCAGCACGCACTTAGAAAACTAGGTGATATGGATGAAGTGGAAGACCTAATTCAGGAATTGTTTATTTATATCTGGGATAAAAGGAATACATTAAGTATTACTTCCGGATTGTCAGCATACCTTTTCACAGCAGTCCGTAACCGTGTTTTTAACGTTTATGCAAAAAAAAAGAGGGAAGCGAACTATTTGACTTCATTACAGGAATTCATCAATGAAGGTGCTTACACCACAGATCTGATTTTAAGAGAGAAGGAGTTCAGGGAACTAATTGAAAAGGAAATTGCAGCTTTGCCAGCCCGCATGAGAGAGGTATTTCTTTTGAGCCGGGATGGATTTCTTACCCACAAACAAATCGCGGCGAAGCTTGGTACTTCAGATCTAACCGTTACCACTCAGATCCGTAATGCCTTAAAAATTCTCCGTTTGCGCCTGGGTTCGCTATTCACTTTGCTTTTATTTTAGGCAATAAAGGTTTAATTGATAATTTATTAACTTTATTTTAACAGCCAATACCAGTATCCGTAATTTCGATTGTCATGTATTTAATTGAGATTAATCCAGACAATTACTATGCAAAAGACTGAAGCTGAAATACTATTACAAAAGTATGTTGAAGGAAGTGCGACAAACGATGAAAAGGCGCTTCTGGAGGCTTGGTATTCAAAAAGCAAATTTGCAAGCGCTTCTGATTTTACAGCTGAGGCGAAACTGCTGCAGTTAGAACGTTTACGTTCAAGTTTAAAAGCCCATAGTGATAATGCCGAAAACATATATTTACCTAAAAAAGTTATTATCTGGCCGCGTATCGCGGTTGCTGCCTCGCTCTTATTATTTATATGTTTCGGCGCATACTTTTTTACTAGTAAATCCAATAAAACCCGGCTGCTCTCTGTTCAACAAACCCACGATATAGCCCCGGGCAATAATAAGGCCATACTTACGCTGGCTAACGGAGAAAAAATTGCCATAGGCAGCACCAAAACAATAGCACTGGCTTTTCAGGGCAATACAAGAATAGACATCGGGGCGGCTAATGAGGTAACCTATCATACCGACCGCAGTCAGCCCAACAACACCATACAATACAATACATTAACAACGCCCCGCGGCGGTCAATATCCGTTAACTTTGTCCGATGGGACCAAAGTTTGGCTTGATGCAGCTTCTTCCATTACCTTTCCAGTATCCTTTACAGGTGATAGCAGGGAGGTTCGAATCACAGGTCAGGTGTATTTTGAAGTAGCCCATAATCCCAAAAAACCATTCAAGGTGCGTACTAATGACGAAATCGTTGAAGTGTTGGGTACACACTTTAATATCAATACCTACCCCGATGAACCTGCTTCAAAGACCACTCTATTTGAGGGTAGTGTAAAAATAATAACGCAAGGCAGTCATAAGTTTCTCAAACCCGGTCAACAAGCAGAGGTTAGTGCCGGCCAAATTGGTGTAGTTGATCATGCCGATGTGGATGAAGCCCTGGCATGGCATAATGGCTTGTTTCAATTTAATGATGCTGACATCCAGACTGTAATGCGCCAATTGTCTCGTTGGTATGACGTAGATATCAGCTATGAAGGAAAAATTACAAATCGCCGATTTTCAGGCAAGATCCAACGAAATATCAGTGCATTAAAGCTTTCAGATATACTAAGCTATAAAGAAATAAATTTCCGTATTGAAGGAAAGAAGATTATTGTCACCCCCTAAGAACCAACCTAACAATTAACCAAAAAACAAACATGAAATGAAAAAACACTTACGAAAGCCGGTTTAACGAGCTAACAGGGTTCCTGAAAAACGCAGAAGTGGTTCGAAGCACTCCTGCGGGATTATTGGGTTAACCCTTCCGATTCGATCGGTAAAACAATTTGGTCAACTATTAAACGTATTAACCCATACTTACAAAAGTAATGAATTTCTCTGCTATTATAAAGGGCATGCCGAAGGGGTGGCCTCCTCCAAAAATCTTCTTGATTATGAAACTGATAACGCTAATAATCATTATTACCTTGGTACAAGCCAGTGCCAAAGGATATGGCCAGAAAATCACCTTAAACGAAACGAATGCTACACTTGAAAAAGTCTTAAAATTAGTAGAAAAGCAGTCGGGCTTTGTTTTTTTCTACGATGCTGAAGATGTTAAACAAGTGGTCAATGTACATGTGAAAAATGCCAGCCTTGAAGATGCGCTTGCTGTATGCCTGAAAAATGTTGCGCTGACGTATAAAATTGCTGAAAAAACCATCTTTTTACAGCGTATGAAATCAGCAGTAAATCAGAAAAAAAATCCGCTTGCAATGAATGAATTAATAGATGTTCACGGCAAGGTGATAGATGAAAAAGGAGTTCCTTTACCTGGTGTCACCGTTACGGTAAAAGCAACTGGCAGAACGGTGATAACAGCTACTAATGGAGAATTTAACCTTATCGGCGTTGATGAAAATGCGGACGTACTGTTCTCCTTCATCGGTTATAAGACAGTAAGCGTGAAGG
The DNA here is from genome assembly GCF_003725795.1 of Pedobacter jejuensis. GTDB lineage: Bacteria > Bacteroidota > Bacteroidia > Sphingobacteriales > Sphingobacteriaceae > Pedobacter > Pedobacter jejuensis. The sequence continues at coordinate 274,474 of NZ_RBEE01000042.1, forward strand.
CCAGAAGAGAACTTTCAACAATCCAGTTACAAGCTTCTGTTTCAACCCTGGATAACGTACAGGTAATAGGGTACGGAACGACAACGAAAAGACTAACAACGGGATCAATTGCCACCATTAAATCCGAAGATATTGAAAAACAGCCCGTTTCAAATCCGGTCTTAACATTGGCTGGAAGAATGGCCGGCGTTCAGGTTACTGAGGGTAGTGGTATTTCTGGCGGGAATTTTCGAATTATTATCCAAGGTCAAAATACCATTAATGCCGGGGTATTACCACTTTATATCATTGATGGCGTACCATTTGGTGGTCAGCCAATTGAAAGCACCGCAGGTGCATCTACCAGTGCACCACCAATAGTAGGCGGCCTAGGCTTAAGCCCACTGAATACTTTATCACCTAACGATATTGAAAGTATATCCATCCTCAAAGATGCAGATGCGACGGCTATTTATGGTTCGAGGGCGGCAAATGGTGTTGTGCTGATTACAACAAAAAAGGGCAGATCAGGTAAAACGAAGCTAGACGTTGACGTTTACAGCGGAATAAGTGAAATCAGCCGAATGCTTCCGATGCTTAATGCCGAACAATACCTCAGTATACGTAATCAGGCTTTTAAAAATGACGGAATAACGCCAACCACGGCTAACGCAGCCGATCTCACCCAGTTCAATTCGGGAAGTGATAATAATTTTCAGGAGATATTTTTTGGAAACACAGGGCATTTCACGAACGTCAACGCTACATTGTCAGGTGGGAATGAATTGACTCAATTTCTGGTTAGTGCAAATGTCAGGCATGAAGGATCAATTTTACCCGGAAATTCGGGAGATGACAGGGCAGAGATAAGATACAATTTGCAGCATCATACCGCCGATAATAAGTTCTTTTTTAATACGGCAGTAAGCTTTACCAAGGATAACAATAACATCGTTCCGTTGTATATCAATCAGATTTATGCTTTACCTCCAAATCTTCCCTTATACAATTCTAGCGGAAAGCTGGCCTGGTATACAGGATATAACAATCCAGAAGCAGCACTAAAAAATGTTTATTCCGTTAAAACCAATAACCTGTTGGCGAATGCTACTGTAGGTTATAATATTTTGCCTGGCTTTAGCTTTAAAACAGATTTGGGCTATAACAGGATAGGCGTTAATTCAATCACTGCTTCCCTTATCGCAGCTCAAAACCCGGCCAATGCCGCCTCGGCAACTGGAGAGGTTACCAAGATTAGCACAACCAATGAGTTAATTGTCATAGAGCCACAGTTAAACTATGCCCGCAATTTCGGTAAAGGAAAACTGGAAGCCTTGCTTGGCGGAACTTATCAGAATGCAAATAATGAACAGGACCTGTTTTTGCTGGGTGCTTTCCGAAATGATGCTTTATATAACGATTTGGGAAGTATTACGCCACTTATCAACGCAAATGGTTTAGTAAAGACCCGGTATGCTTCTGTTTTCAGCAGGTTGAACTTCAATTGGGACAATAAATACATTATCAGCGGCAGTTATAGAAGAGATGGTTCTTCCCGTTTCTCGCCAGGTAACCGCTTCGGAAATTTCGGCAGTGTTGGCGCAGCATGGATATTCTCTGAAGAAGACTTTATCAAAAATCATTTAAGTTGGCTAAGTTTTGGAAAGTTGAGAAGCAGCTACGGCAGCATCGGTAATGACCAGATCAACGATTATGGATATGCACAGTTATACCAAAGCGGATTTACTTCTTATAATGGTCAAACAGGTCTCTCCCCATCAAGTATAGTTAACGACGGCAATTATACCTGGGAGGTCACGAAAAAATTTAACCTGGCGATCGATCTGGGATTGCTAAAAGACCGTATTTCAATTTCTGGAAATTTCTTCCGCAACACGACAAGCAATCTATTGGTCTATAATGTTCCCGTAGCTTCGCAGGCTGGGTTCGACGGTTATACTGGTAATTTACCAGGAACCCTGGTTCAAAACAGGGGCTTCGAGTTCGAACTGAATACTTCAAATATAAGTTCAAAACGCTTTACCTGGAAGACTTCTGCCAATCTAACGATAGCCAGAAATAAATTACTGGCCTATCCGGGACTGTCAACTGCATATTATTCGACTGGCTATTTTAGCCAGGGTTATGCGATTGGACAGTCACTTAACCTTCTTTCCGGTTACCAATATACCGGTATGGTTGACGGTATTCCCAAGGTAGCTGACCTTAATGGAGACGGCTTTATTAGCCCTGGCTTAGCCATAAATCAAAAAGGAGATTTTGATATTTTAGGCACGAAAGATCCTAAGTTTTACGGTGGCCTGAACAATAGCATCTCTTTTGACAGGTTTCAACTTGATTTTCTTTTCCAGTTTGTAAAACAGAAAGCATATAATATTTACAGCTACCTCAATACATTTGGCTTCCCGGCGCCTGGTGGAAACTATAATTTACCAGAAGATATCCTGAAGTATAACTTATCTTATAGTACACTGGCTAGTTCCGATGCTGCTCAGGCCTACAATAATTACTTTAAATTGTCCAGCGCTACCGTAAGCGATGCGTCTTTTATCAGGCTGAAAAATGTTTCCCTTACCTATAAATTTCCGCAGGGCATCAAGGAAATCGGAGTAAAAAATTTAAGTATTTATTTAAGAGGTCAAAATCTCTGGACGAAAACCAAGTACGTTGGATTTGATCCGGAAACTCAGGGAACGGGAATTCCCCCATTGAAATTACACACTTTAGGTTTACAAGCTTCATTTTAATAGCATATGAAACAGATCACTCAACATAAGCCAGCATTATATCACACCCATTCTTCAAGACTGTACTTGAATTTAGGGAAAACCGGCATCAAACCTGGGCTCATCCTAACCCTGGTTTTGTTCCTGTTCAGCAGTTGTAACAAACTCGTCGAAGTAGGGCCGAAAAAGAACAGCCTTACCCCGGAAGCAGTCTTTTCAGATTCTGTAACGGTAAACTCCGCACTTATTGCATTATATGCTCAAGGCGGAGCATATAGCGGTAGCCTAACTTACCTAAACAGTTTGTACAGCGACGAACTTACTAATCCTAGTTACCCGCAATACCAGGGTAATGCATTGAATTCAGCAGATCAAAGCGCGGGAACAATCTGGCAAGAGTCTTATGCCATCATCTATAAGGCAAATGCCATTATCGAAGGCGTTCAAAAATCTGCTTCATTATCATCTGTAGCTAAATTACAGGCGATGGCAGAGGCTAAATTTTTCAGGGCCTTTTGCCATTTTTATCTGGTTAATATCTTCGGTAATGTTCCTTTAATCACTACGACTGATTTGGCAGTAACCAGACGTCAGCCACAAACTTCTGCTTTATTGGTATACCAGCAAATGATCAATGATTTGTTGGATGCAGCAGCAAATCTGCCTGCCGATTATTCCAGGTCAGGGGGCGCATGCGTCAGAGTGAATCAGTTTGCTGCCAGGGCGTTACTAGCCAGGGTATATCTGTATAATAAAGATTACCAAAATGCAGTCATACAATCCGGTCTGGTTATCGGTAGTAGTAATTATGGACTATCAGGCGATTTGAATGCGGTTTTCCTGGCTAACAGCAATGAGGCAATATGGCAATACGATTCTAGCATTGTCGGGTATCCTGAAATTGCGCAGAACTTTGTACCCGTATCAGGAGCACAGCCACAATTTATTGTTTCCTCATTCTTGCTTAACTCTTTTGAAAGTGTTGATGCACGTAAAAGTTCCTGGATAGGGACATCAGCTGGTTTTCCATATCCATCCAAATATTTCGCATTGTCGGGCGGAAGGCAATTTGATGTGGTTTTAAGATTGTCCGAGCAATATTTGATCCGTTCTGAGGCACGGGCCCAGCTGAATGACGTCACAGGTGCGCAAACCGATTTGAATATGATTAGAAAACGCGCTGGACTAGCGAATACCTCAGCCGCTGATAAGGCTACTTTGCTACTGGCAATTGAACAGGAAAGACGTGTTGAGCTTTTTTGCGAATGGGGCAATCGTTTTCTGGATCTGAAAAGAACAGGCAGGCTTGATGCCGTATTGGGTGCAGAAAAATCTGGGGTATGGAAATCAAATGCGGCTTTATTTCCGATACCAGCGATAGAGATTGGAAAAAATAACAATTTGTTACAGAACCCAGGTTATTAAGCAATTATGAAAAAAATACAGCTAAACATAAATTCTTCCATCAACACCAGACTTCTGGTGTTGATGTTGATGCTACACATTAACTATGCTAAGGCACAAACAAACATGGTAGGCCGTTACCGCTTAACCCTGGACCTTGAGCAGGCAAAAGCACACCCTAAAAAAATCTATTTCTGTTACGACGCTTTTAGTAAAGGTGAAAAAGTATCCTACATTGACAGTGCAATCGTAAATAACGGCAAGGTTGAATTTACCGGTGTAATCAATGAACCCCATGAAGCTCAATTATCTCTTAACCATCCATTGTCGAAACAAATGGCAAACGAAGGAGACCGGCTGAATTTTTACCTTACAACCGGCACGATAAACATCATTGTTGGCGATTCATTAAATCGCTACACCCAAACAGGGGGCTACTTCCTGAAAGACTATCAGGCTTTTTCAAAGGTTAAAAGCTATTATGACCATAAGGTTATTGCTTTGGCGATGAAAACAATGCAATTGGATCGTCATAAAGATTCCACCCAATACCATCAGGCAACTAAGGAATTTGATCAGATGGTCGATTTCTATGCGAACAATGTATGCAAAAACTGGGTCATGCAACATCCTGCAACTCCTGTCTCTTTGTTACCGTTGCGATGGTTTGCCGGAAGCGTAATCAACGATCCCTTCGGAGTCGATTCTGTGTATAACCATTTAACGAAATCTGTCAAAATTTTACCTTCAGCACTCGACATTAAGCGACGAATTGATAACGTAAAGCGGTCGGCCATTGGGAATGAAGCACCGCTATTTACGATGGCGGATACTGCTGGAAGGCCCGTATCACTTAATACCTATCGGGGAAGCTATGTATTACTTGACTTTTGGGCGAGTTGGTGCGCGCCCTGCCGCCGGGAAAATCCCAACATTATCGCCAACTTTAATAAGTATCATTCCAGAAATTTCATGGTCATCAGCGTTTCACTTGATAATCAGGGTACCAGAAGCGCCTGGTTAAAAGCCATTATTAATGACAAACTTGAAAAATGGCCGCACCTTTCTGATCTTAAGGGCTTCAACAGTGCGGCAGCGTTGCTTTATGGCGTTCAAGCCGTTCCCCAAAATTTCTTAATCGATCCGACTGGTAAGATCATAGGAAAAAATCTTTTCAGCACCGAATTGATCCAAAAGCTGGAGCAAGTTCTTAATGCACATTGATACAAATACTAAAATAAACATGAAATACATCAGATTTTTAATGATCGCTGCCGTAGCGACTATATATTCGCAGATGCTTTATGCGCAGGCTAATACCTACGTTATAAATGGAAAAATCGACGAATTGAACATACCCGCTAAAGCCTATTTGAACTATAAAAGTGCCGCTGGCTGGCAAATGGATTCGACTTTGATTAAGCAAGGTAAATTTAGTTTCTCGGGCACGGTTCCCAACGATCAACAAGCCACGCTGTTTGTTAACAAGTCAGGAAGTGGTGTGCGCTCAAGAAACACCGTTTCCTTTATATTATACCTTGAACCTGGAAATATTAATGTAGTCAGTCCGGATTCAGTGGGAAATGCTGTGATTTCCGGCGGACCGTTGAATACAGATAATGCCCGTCTGACTGCATTGATGTCAACAGTAAATAAAAAAGTGAATATGATGATTAGCGACTACCAAAAAGCAACGAAAGAGGTGAAAGCGACCAGGGAATTTAATGATAAAATGGAAAAGACACGAGACTCAATTAGTAGGGAGCAAAATAGCGTTAACTATTCTTTTATAAAGGGCAATCCCAATTCATTGATCAGCTTATTTGCTCTCCAGAACTACGCAGGTTCTTTTCCCGACGTCAATCAGCTGGAAACGATTTTTAATTCTTTATCCAAAAACGTCCAGTCTTCTGAACTAGGCAAAGACTATGCTGCCGAGATTGCGAGGATGAAAACCACGGAGATCGGCGCAATCGCTCCGGATTTTACGCAGGCAGACACATCCGGTAAAGCCATATCACTTCATGATTTTAAAGGTAAATATGTGCTACTTGACTTTTGGGCAAGCTGGTGCGGTCCCTGCCGGGCGGAAAATCCAAACGTGGTTGCTGCCTACAACAAATATAAAGGCAGTGGATTCACGGTTGTCGGTATATCACTTGACCAGCAGGGAGCGAAAGATAAATGGTTAAATGCCATCCACAATGATCACTTAACTTGGACGCAGCTGTCAGATCTAAAATCCTGGAAGAATCAGGTGGCAATGCTATATTCTGTTCAAGCGATTCCACAAAATTTTCTTATCGACCCCGATGGCAAAATTGTAGGTAAGAACCTCCAAGGGCAGGATCTCAATAATAAACTTCAAGAGATTTTTAAGAAATAAAACGGTTGTAAAAGGCTACTCATTACAACAAAACAAAAACTCATACTGATTCGTTTTTCAGTATGAGTTTTAAATATAGAACAGCTTTAATATTCTTACCTTTGCAGGGAAATGTTAAAAAGGCTAATCGCAATATGTTTATTAATTGCCCTTCTGGATAAATCAGAGTGGATTAACCCCATGTCACCGGTAATAAAACTATTGTAAAGTTTTGCTTGCCTGCATGTTAGTAAAATGGCGGAAAGGGGTCAAATGAATTGGTTTGTCCAATGATATCGGAAACAAGAGAATAATCACCTTTTCTTAAATTCTATCAAATAACGGCCCATTGTTTAGAGACATATATGCGGTTAAGTCATTATTCTTACTTTTAAGTTTTGAGCAGCTTTTCTAAAATCAAATGTATCAAATCCTTCCAAATTTTTTAAAGCGGTGAGTTCATCTTCATATCCACTTGAATTAAGCTTACGGATAACTTCCGCATCGGTAGACATCAGTTCAATTTTACTCAGGTTACCATCGATAATCGCCTTTCTGATGATCCCAGCCAGTTGTTTGTTTGCAAATAAATGCTCCTGCTTTTTAAAATAATCCTCGTTTAATCTTTTGTATTGTTGACTGAACCATTTCGCAGATGCCACAGTAGATATAACAAACTTTCCGTCTTTAACAGCCAGGTCATTCAAGAAGTTTTTTACTTCATTACTATTGATCATATCAGCGTGATACAGGTCACGTAGCGTGTAGTCTAGACGGTCGGCGCAGATTTCTGGCAGCGGTTGTTCGAGAAGCGTATAATTGTCAAAGCTATTTAGGATATCATTCAGATTATATTTGGCAAGTATTGAAGGAATGGTTGAACTACTGAGAACCTCCTGAAAAATGGTTTCATGAAAATCCACTTCTTTATGGTCAAAAACAGCGTCTATAACGTGGGAGAAAGCTGTATGTGACAAATCATGCAACATTGCTGCAGCCCGTTCCCGGAGATTTCCCCCGAACCGCGTTACCAGCCAGTAAACACCCAAGGAATGATCGAAACGGGTATGATTAAGAAGAGGGTTAACCAAATAGAGAGCGCCGCCCTGGTGTACCTCTTTTAATCGTTGAAAAGGAGCCGATAAAACGATTTCCTGAAAAACACCCTCAACTTCAAAATTACCATATAGAGTATCTGCAATATTCATCTGTCCATCAATAGCTGACAAAATTAAGAAATATTAATAAATAACTTAATTTACCTTTAATCAACATTACTTATTTGTATCGATGATATAGATGACATTAAGGCTTATCTTTCTATTAACGTTATCAAAAAAGCGTCGATTTTGATAGGGCTTAAAGATTTCCTTTTTAGTTATTGTCACACAAAACGAAGGTCTTGCTAAAGATATTGTTTATGCTGATTCTTCAAGTCTAGAGTAATTTTATTACTGATTTTCTGCCATTGACCCCATCTCACCAAAAATACCAAACCTATAACTTATTCACTGTTAGATAATTGATATAACCAATAAAATTGGCGAAACGGGGCCGAAGGTTTTATTTTATCCACTTCAATACATTTTTTAAAATTTTTACCGAAGAAAAAGATCGAGAGAAGTTATGTTAGAGAATAATTTTGATAGTCATTAAGGCACAAAGAAACACACATACAGGTTGTGTAAAATGTACACTATGTGAACGAAGCCCGTTTTATTCTTTAAGGTTGTTGAAAATATAGAAAGTTGATGAAACCTTTCAATTACTGTAGAGTTAATAATGCAATAATTTACGGTTTAGCTATGTTAAGAAAAAATGATACAAGGATAATATTTACTAATGACAATGTAATTGTACTAAGGGTGGTTGATGATGCTCATTCAAAATACAGAGTTTTCATTGACGGAATCGATAAAGGCTATTTACTTAAAAGTGACGGTATTTTTATTCCAGAACCACAAACAGAAATATCACTCAAAATTATATTAAAATTGAACGAACTAGCAAATAAAAGCGAAGCAGCATAAATTATTCAACGACTATGTAGGGCATGGTGAATAACAGAAATCCCTTTCATTAATTTACACAGTAATTTCTGATTTTACAATATGATTTATCATATATTGGCCATACACGCTGTTTATATTATTGATTTTTTTTCAATTTATTAAACCCCTTGCACTTTTTTTGGTGTAGAAGTTCTTCAAAGATGGACTCTTCAATATGGAACAAACCTTATCGAAAATTCCTGCAAAAATTTAAACCTTTGTTAAACTTTGCCACGTAAATTTCTAGCGCTTTTGCGAATGAACTGCTTTTACAAAAGTATATTGACTACAGGGCAGCATGGCAACGAATACCTCAACCGGTACAAGTTCTCCCGTAGCTTTATCAATATATCCTAATTTCTTGCCACAGAAATCAATGTAAAGCTTCTCGCCGGCCTTGTGCTCCAGTTTTCCACTATGGTTGTTGAGCTTTTTCCATTTTCGGTAATGAAGGGTAAACTGGGTATATTTAATATCCCTTGGGGTGTTTTTTTATATAATCCTTCCAAAGCGCCTAAAGGGTACACCCAGGCTTGGTTAACTCCTTTTTAAAAGAAGGGAATAAAGCGGAAAGCTCCTCATAGCGCTGTTTCTCGGTTTGACTCTCTTCAGTGAAAAGATCATTCAAATCGGATTCACAAAGTTCGTTAAGCTCCTCATAGGTTATCCCAAGCTCGGTAAACCGCTTGATGTACCCATCAACAGTCTTACGGTTAATTTTCAATATGAGAGCCACCTTCCTGTTGCTGAATCTCTTTAGCTTTAATGCAATCGAAGTGCGAAGTTCCATGATATCAATTCGTTGTCCTGCCATGTATCTGCTTTTATATTTCAGATACATGACTATAATAAATCATGGAAAGTGGCCCATTGACCCCCGTTTTTTGGAAGTTCGGCATAAATAATTTTGGCCCGATTACCTCCGTTTTATATAAAGCTAATAACGGAAGGATGACCCAATGACCAGCGAAATGAGTGTCCCAGTGACTTGTTGTGTTGTAGTGGATAAACCAGAATAGATTGACCACGTCACACCAGAAATAAATTATTATAAAGTATTACTTGTCAATTGATTAGTAATTTGGCAGAAAGGGGTTAATCAGATTGGTTTATCCACATAAATCTGAGATCACAACAAAACCAAATGGGATAAATATGTTTATAATACTACCTTAGAAAGCTGTCCCTAGCGAATACACCAACTTCTTAAGCTCATAATCACCATAATAAATTACATCTCCAACCATTATTTTTTTGACTTTATAACGGACGTGGTTCGGCTTGAGACAATTACATGGTGCCATTATCAATTATTATCCCACGGAGTAGCATGATCCTGATTAATTTTCGAAATCCACATTGATCTCAAAACACTACCCGTAAGCTTTTTAACTATCAAGAAGATTTTAAACTCTAAAATTTCGTTGGTACTTACCAACGTAATATCGTTAAGAGCTTATATTTTCTTAGCACCATTGATAATCAACCAAAATCAATAATTAATAGTCAGTTAGTAAATCATATTGACCGCCTTCGACATTAAAAACTAGTTAAATGGAAAGCAAAAAAATAAAGAATAAAGTCCTGAAAGTAGACCAGGAATTTATATCACAGTTGCAAGCAAAAGACCTAGACCATTTTAGCTTTAAAGATTGCTTAAAAAAACAAAATGAAGTGGTATCAATCAATCCAAAAGATTTTACTTCCCAAAAATATCAAAAACACGCTCAAGGGAACAAAAAACAGTTAGAAAATATTGAAAATAATATCATAAAAATAAATGAAAATAAAGAAGATAAATTACTAAATTTAATAGTTAAAATCATTGTTAAATCCACTCTGGAACAATTATATGGAAAAGAAAGCAATTAGATATTTAAGATTCAGCGATAAAAAACAAAGTGAAAATTCGATAGAGCGTCAGAGGGTGGTAACTGATCATTATGTACAGTTAAATAAAATAAATCTGATAGATACCTTTATCGATCGGGGTAGGAGCGCCAAAACTTTTGATAGGCCCGATTTTATCAAATTACAAGAATTTATTAGTCTTTATCACAAAAATGTTGATTACCTATTGGTTGATCAGATGGATAGGTTTAGCCGTGATGCAGGTGAAGCCATGGGCATGGTTAAAATACTACAATCGAAATATGGCATACAAGTCATAAGCGTATCCGAGGGTATAGAATTTGATTATGATAAACCTGGAAGCTTCTTTCGGGCCGGCCTACAGCTACTACTGGCAGAAGAAGATAACATTAATCGAAGTATTAAAATAAGATCAGGTATATATTCAAAAAAAACAAAAGAAGGAAAATTTGTTTTCCGCATTACACCATTCGGATATCAAAAAATAGGAGAACCTAGAGACCGGAGGCTAATTATCAATGAACCTGAAGCAAAAATTGTGCGATTTATTTATGAAGCTTATTTAAAAAATGTACCTCTCTACTTGATTAAACAAAAGGCTGAAAAACTTGGCTTTGACAGAAAAGGTAACATGGCCATTGAAAGGGTCTTAACCAATGCTGTTTATGCTGGCATGGTTAAAGCCAAAGCTTATAAAGAACATCCCGGAGGACTCTTTACTGCTATCCATGAGCCAATTATTGATATGATTTCATGGAAAATGGTACAAAGTAAATTCTTAAGAGTCTCTAAGCAACGCACCATTGTAGACGATTCACTACCCTTGCGAGGCCTTTTAAGATGCCACTGCGGTAATTTTTTGACCGGAGCACCATCACGCGGAAAATCAGGAAAATATTTCTATTATTATAAATGCAGATTTTCAAAACACAACAATATCAGCGCAAAGAAAGCCCATACCCAATTTGACGTAGCCCTCGAGTTTATGAGTTTACCTACTAGGTCAGTTAAAAAAATCAGAGATGGTGCGACCGGGGAAATTGAAAAAGAAGTTGAAAACAATAAAAAGCGACAGGAACAGAAAAAATTGGAACTTATTAAAGAACAGGAACTCTTGTATGCTTTAGAAGAAAAATGGATAAAGAGTGAAATTGATGGAGATACTTACAAAAGATGGAATAATAAGTATAGAGGTAATATAGATAACCGAGAGACTGCTATAGAACGATTAAGTGCTAATCATAGCGAGGCATACAACATACTAAACAAACAATTAGATGCATTAACTGATTTAAAAGTAGCATTTCACAAGTTTGACACATTAGAGAAGCGGGAATTTATAGATTTGGTGTTCGACTCAAATCTCTACTATGAAAATGGAATGTATCGAACACCAACGATGTTGAACATATTGTCAACCAACCATCTTAAAATGAGAGAGTTAGGGATCCTGCATGTAGACAAAAAAAGGGAAGATTTTTCAATCCTCCCTCCAAGTGCACTTGTAGGGATTCGAACCCCAAACCTTCTCATCCGTAGTGAGATGCTCTATCCAATTGAGCTACAAATGCATTTCCGTATGGTTAACGGACTGCAAAAGTAAGATTTGAGATTTAAATTCGCAATTAAATTTGAAAAAAAATGATCTAAGCTTTTAAAGAATCATTAATTGCTTTAAAATCAGGTAAATCACCAGCACTTTCTAAAACCTCTGCATAAATAATTTTTCCATCTTCATCTACAACAAAAGCTGCTCTTTTAGAAACGCCTTTTAATCCAAATACAAATTCATCGTAAAAAGCACCATAAGCTTGTGATGCATCCTTATTAAAATCGGATAATAATGGAAACTGATAACTTTGCACTTCTTTAAACTTAGCTAAAGAGAATGGAGAATCTACAGAAATACCTAAAACCTGAGCATCAATACCTTCATAAAAGCTGAAATTATCTCTCATGGTACATAATTGTTCGGTACAAGTTCCAGTAAAAGCCATTGGGAAGAAGTGAATAACTACTTTTTTACCCTTAAATGCTGATAAAGAAACTTCGGCTAAATCCGAACTGTATAATTTAAAATCTGGGGCTTGGTCGCCAATTTGTAGTGACATATATTTTTTGTTTTTTGTTTATGTTTATTTGGTCATTAGTTCATTGGTTCATTGGTCATTAGTACACTTACTAATGAACTAATGACCAATGAACTAACCACTATTGACTAATGAACTAATTTACTTTCCTAATCTGCTCATCCAAAATCTTCAAACCTTCCTCAAAGCTATGCGGATTGTAACCCAAATCTCTTATCGTTTTATCGAGTACAAATCCAGTTCTTACCGGGCGCTTTGCAGTTTGATTTAAACTTTCAGAACTTATCTCCGAAATAATCGATTTATCAAGTACCCAATAATCGGCAACTTTTCGCACTAAATCTGCAATGCTCATGTAATCTTTGCCAGAAACATGATAAATTCCTTGCGCACTTTTTTCAACAGCCAATAAACAGGCTTCGGCCAAATCTTCAGCTAAAGTTGGCATGCGCCATTGGTCATTAACCACATTAATTGGTAAACCTTTTTCTAAAGCACCTTTTGCCCAAAGTACAATATTGCTTCTGCTCATATCATTGGTGATGCCATAAACCAATATCGTCCTTAAAATTACCCAATTCGCTTGGCAGTTTTTTAATAATTCTTCTGCTAAAACTTTTGACTCGCCATAATAACTTAAAGGATTAACGGCATCCTCCTCTTTATACGGACCATCGGCCCCATCAAAAACGAAATCGGTACTTAAATGGATGAGTTGAATATTCTTTTGTTCGCAAAGCGATACTAAAGTTTGAACCGCATCAACATTTAATTGGTGGCAATGCGATTTATTTGCTTCCGCAATATCTACATTCGTCATTGCAGCGGTGTGTATAATCGCATCTGGCTTATGTTTTTCAATAACTGCTCTAACCTGAGCTGGATTTAGAATATCCATTTCTGCGTATTCATAACCATTTATTACAGGGTAACGATTTGCACCTTTTGAAGTTGCTATCAATTTTACCCTTCCCTCAGCCAAAACCTTTTCAGTTATTTTTTGCCCTAGTAAACCGTTGCTTCCTGTCGTTAAAATGGTTTTCATCAGATGATTTTATGGCTCTAAATTATCTAATAAATTCTTGTTGAAAAAATTTATAATATATATTTAAAATTAAGCAAGAATAACTTAACTTTGCCAACCGAATTGGAGCCCCTACAAACAGCTTTAATTCATTGATTGTAATAAATTTACTCACAACAGATATGCCTAACTTAGGAAAAATAGCACAAATTATCGGCCCAGTGGTTGACGTTAGCTTTGCTGATGATGCCCATCTACCTAAAATTTTTGATGCGTTAGAAATAACGAAAGAAAACGGACAAAAAATTGTTTTAGAAGTTCAACAGCACTTAGGTGAAGACCGCGTTCGTGCTATCTCGATGGATTCTACAGATGGTTTAGTGCGTGGAATGAAGGTACTTGATACTGGTTCAGCAATTAAAATGCCAGTAGGCGACCAAATTAAAGGTCGTTTATTTAATGTAGTTGGTGAAGCGATTGACGGTATTACTGCTGTTGATAAAACAGATGGTCGTCCTATCCATGCTACTCCTCCTAAGTTCGAAGATTTATCTACCGAAACTGAAGTACTTTTCACAGGTATTAAAGTTATCGATTTATTAGAGCCATATGCAAAAGGTGGTAAAATCGGTTTATTTGGTGGTGCTGGTGTAGGTAAAACGGTATTAATCATGGAGTTGGTAAATAACATCGCTAAAGCTTATGCTGGTTTATCAGTATTCGCAGGTGTGGGTGAGCGTACTCGTGAGGGTAACGATTTACTTCGTGAGTTTATCGAATCAGGCGTAATCAACTATGGTGACGAATTCTTACACTCAATGGAAAAAGGTGGTTGGGATTTAAAATCAGTTGATACTGAAAAATTAAAAGAATCTAAAGCAACATTGGTTTTCGGTCAAATGAACGAACCTCCTGGTGCACGTGCTCGTGTAGCATTATCAGGATTAACAGTTGCAGAATATTTCCGTGATGGTGATGGTGAAGGCGCTGGAAAAGACATCCTTTTCTTCGTTGATAACATCTTCCGTTTCACTCAAGCAGGTTCTGAGGTATCGGCTTTATTAGGTCGTATGCCATCTGCAGTAGGTTACCAACCAACATTGGCAACTGAAATGGGTTTAATGCAAGAGCGTATTACTTCAACTAAACGCGGTTCAATTACATCAGTGCAAGCGGTATATGTACCTGCGGATGATTTAACTGACCCTGCACCGGCAACAACATTTGCCCACTTAGATGCAACTACTGTACTTTCTCGTAAAATTGCTGAGTTAGGTATTTATCCTGCGGTTGACCCATTGGATTCAACTTCTCGTATCCTTTCTCCTGCCGTTTTAGGTGATGAACATTACAACACCGCACAACGTGTTAAAGAAACTTTACAACGTTATAAAGAATTACAAGATATCATCGCGATTTTGGGTATGGACGAATTATCTGAAGAAGATAAATTAGTCGTATCAAGAGCTCGTCGTGTACAACGATTCTTATCTCAACCTTTCCACGTAGCTGAGCAATTTACTGGCTTAAAAGGTGTGTTGGTTGATATTAAAGATACCATCAAAGGTTTCAACATGATTATGGATGGTGAAGTTGATGAATATCCTGAAGCTGCATTTAACTTAGTTGGTAGCATTGAAGATGCTATTGAAAAAGGTAAAAAATTATTAGCAGAAGCTAATTAGAGTTAAAAGTAATAAGTTGTAAGTAATAAGTTCATGGAGCTTATTACTCACACTAATCGAGTTAGGGTTTTTACTTATAACCTATAACTTATAACTTACAACATAAATGAATTTAGAAATATTAACTCCAGATAAAAAAGTTTTCGAAGGTGAAGTAACAGCAGTTACGGTTCCTGGGACTTTAGGTTCTTTCCAAATTTTGAAAGACCACGCCCCTATCATCTCAACTTTAGAAGATGGAGAAGTTATTATTAAAGCAAATAAAACAGACGAACAGCGTTTTTTTATCAAAGGCGGTGTAGTTGAAGCCATCCATAATAAAATTGTGGTGTTAGCAGAAGGTATTGCTTAATTGAAATTTTAATTACTGAGGCTACGCTTAGTAGCTGATTAGAATTGATATAAGTTTAAAGTAACAAATACAAAAGCCTCGAAATTAAAAATTTCGAGGCTTTTGTATTGATATTATTTAATAAAATCACATACTGAATTAACAAATTCTTTATTTTTCTCGTAATATAACATGTGAGAACCCTCAATCTGAATTATCTTTTGCTTTGGAAATTTAAAGTTTTCATAATAATCGGGGCTGACCGCATAATCATTTTTGCCACTAATTATTAAAACGGGTATTTTTATCTCCTTAGTTAGCAATGCATAATCTAAATAATATTCAGGATATTTTTTAACCTTCGTGGTATCAATCAATGGAACAAAAACTTCCATTCCATAATCAGATGTTCTTTTATAAGAGGATTCAATACTATCCATCTTAATTATCGTATTTACATCATCTGCAATGAATCTATAGCCTAGATGAGCAATACTAAGTTTTTTACGCACTATCTGTACTTGATTGAATAATTTATTTAAATTATTTTCCTTTACCACTGTATCTTTCTTTAGCAACCGGTATCCAAATTCTATTTGAGTTTGTAGAACCTTTGGATCGATAAAATAGACTATGGAATTTGCTAAAATTAAACCTGATAAATTTTCGGGATACTTCTTAGCATAATTAACTGCCAATACACCACCAAATGAATGGCTGAGTAGGTAAACTTTCTTTAGTCCTAATTTTAGGCGAACTTCCTCAATATCCTTAATTACTCTTTTAAGGCTGTAGTCTTTCGCATTTTGAGAATGGCCGGAACCTCTTTGATCTAGATAAACAATTGTTAAGCATTTTTCCAGGTTGGAACCGCCCATTTTTTCAAAGGACAGATAATCTTGTCCAGGTCCGCCATGAAGATATATGCAAACGGGACCGCTGCCCGAAACTTTACCTGATAACTTAATACCATCAGATGTTAAAATATTAAAATTTCCCTTTTTTATATTATCAGATGAATCTGAACGTGAGCAGGAAGTAAATAATACCGTTATAAAAATCGAAATAATATGCAGATTCTTCATAAATATAATTTGGTGATATAGCTATCCTATTTAAATTGCAACAGATACTATCCTTAATGTTTTTCAGTAACCAAAATTCCTAATTTGATAATATCCAACTCGTGGAACAGATTTATGCAAATTTGGTTTCATTCAAATACATTTTAAGAAATGTAATTTAGCAAATCCGAGATTAATTTTATCATCATCTAATTTCAGTATCAACGAACTTAAATTCAAAATTTTATCATAAAGAAACCTTATTTAAGAAGAAAAATGGAAAATTTATGATGCAAGCATAATAAACATACCGTATACCGTTTTGATATTTAGTCTACACCCGTCGGCATTAAATCACTAAATCCACCATCACAAAGAATTATATTCCGATTAGCACGCAATTAGAAGAATTATATTCTTATTTCACTTTTTTCTGATTTTTCTTGCATATTAATGAACCAAAAACTAAATTGGTTTTTATTAAGCATCAAGAAATAATGACAATTCAAAACAACATTTTTTTAAACCATGCACCTGCAATTGCAGCTGTGAATGTTGTGCTATTACCTGTCATTATTCTGAACCTACTGCTCCTAAATATTTTTGGAAAGAAGACGGACTGCTTTTAAATAGATTTTAAAAAACTAATTATACCTAAAGCGTCCTGATAAAAACAGGACGCTTTTTTTAAATAACAAAACGCAGTATTATGAAATACTACAACTCTAATACAATTATTTACCTTGATGGAAGGTTTGAAAAAGCTATAGATAGCAGTACTGACCTATATGGCCAGTCGCTACATTACGGCTATGCAGCTTTTGAGGGTATTAGAGCCTACAAAACGCACAATGGAAATCGCATTTTTAAAGCAGCTGCCCATTTCGACCGTTTGGAGCGTTCATGCCAATTGGCGAATATTCCATTCCCGTGGGATAAAGATGAGTTAATTAAAGAAACCTATAAGTTACTTACGCTAAATAAATTGAAAGACGCTTATATCCGTCCGCTGGTTTTTTGCCACCCAAACATGAAATTAAATGGACCAACTGGTGTGTCCATTTTAATTTGTGCCTGGGATTGGGATGCGTATTCGGGCAACAAATTATTGAAATTAACCATTTCCGATTACGAAAGACCAAATCCAAAATCAACACCAATGGAGGCGAAATTGTGTGGGAATTATGTAAACTCTATCTTAGCAACAACAGCGGCCAACATTAAAGGCTATGATGAGGCTTTGCTTTTAGATATGCATGGTTTTGTGGCTGAGGCATCTGGCGCTAACATTTTCATCGAAAAAGATGGGAAGCTTTATACACCATCAGCAGGCAATATTTTACCCGGCATTACAAGGGCAACTGTTAAAGAACTTTGCACAGTTTTAGATATTGAGTGCATAGAGAAAAAATTAACCGTAGAAGATTTGAAAAATGCAGATGGAGCTTTTTTGTGTGGCACAGCTACTGAAATTGCCGGTATCGCATCGATAGATGATATCGTTTTCCGCAACTTATGGAGAGAATCTTTGGGTTACACGATACAACGTGCATATAAAAATCTTGTGCTAGAGAAAGTGAATTACGAGGTGATTATTTAGTAGCGAGTTTAATATCAAGATTAAAAATAATACCAACAAAGCGAGATATAAATTTTTAACAATGAATCAAGAAATTAATCAACATTTTCCAATAGCCTATTACGATATTGTTGATGCGACAAAAACATCAGAATTTGAAATGGCATCTGATGTGTTGACTTGTTCATTGTTAAGAACACTAGCAAGTTCAAAGCCAGAGGGTAATTTTTTGGAATTGGGAACCGGCACAGGTTTGTCAACCTAATGGATATTAGATGGAATGGACAAAAATTCAACATTAACATCTATTGATAATAATGATGAGTATCTAAAAATTGCAGAAAAATATCTAGGGAATGATAAAAGATTGAATTTAGCTTTAACGGATGGGGAAAATTGGATAACGGAAAATAAAGACAAAAAATTCGATTTCATTTTTGCAGATACTTGGCATGGAAAATATTTGCTATTAGACGAGGCTATATCCATGCTTAATAAAGGCGGTATTTATGTTATAGATGATATGCTACCTCAACCAATTGGCCTCAAGGGCATCAAGAGAAAGCAATAAAGTTAGTCAAAGACTTAGAATTGCGTAGCGACTTGCTATTAACCAAACAAGTATGGGCAACCGGAATTATTATCGGAGTAAAATTATAACGGACAAAACATCAATAGTTAGAACCAGAATACATTCAAACAATGAGCGAATTAAATAAGTACAGTAAAACATTTACACAAGACCCAACACAACCTGCAGCACAAGCCATGCTTTATGGAATCGGCTTAACTGATGCCGATATGGCAAAAGCACAAGTAGGTATAGCAAGTATGGGTTACGATGGCAATACCTGCAATATGCACCTTAACGACCTTGCAAAAGATGTTAAAACAGGCGTTTGGAAAAATGATTTGGTTGGCTTAGTTTTTAATACAATTGGCGTTAGCGATGGAATGAGCAACGGTACTGATGGTATGCGTTACTCTTTGGTAAGTCGCGATGTAATTGCAGACAGTATCGAAACCATTTGCGGCGGACAATATTATGATGGTATAATTTCCATCCCTGGTTGTGATAAAAATATGCCTGGTGCCATAATGGCGATGGCTCGTTTAGATCGCCCATCGATTATGGTTTACGGTGGAACAATAGCTCCGGGTTACTATAAAGGTGAAGAATTAAACATTGTTTCTGCTTTCGAGGCTCTAGGCCAAAAAATATGTGGTAACCTATCTGAAGAAGATTATCAGGGAATTATCAAACATACTTGCCCTGGCGCAGGCGCTTGCGGGGGTATGTACACCGCGAATACAATGGCATCTGCAATTGAGGCTTTGGGAATGAGTTTACCTTATTCTTCTTCAAACCCAGCCATTAGCGAAGAGAAAAAACAAGAATGTTTGGATGCTGGTAAATACATCAAAATTTTATTAGAAAAAGATATTAAACCATCTGATATCATGACGAGAAAAGCATTCGAAAATGCAATCCGTTCAATTATCATTTTAGGTGGAAGTACAAATGCAGTATTACACTTTATTGCAATGGGAAAAGCCATTGGCGTAGAAATTACGCAAGATGATTTCCAAAAAATGAGTGATGTAACACCAGTATTAGCAGATTTTAAACCAAGCGGTAAATACTTGATGCAAGATTTACATCAATATGGTGGTATCCCGGCTGTTTTAAAATATTTATTGGATGAAGGTTTATTGCATGGCGATTGCTTAACTGTAACCGGAAAAACAGTAGCCGAAAATTTGGCTGATGTAAAATCGATTATGGATTACGACCAGAAAATCATTCAAAAATTAAGCGAGCCTATTAAAGCAACTGGTCACTTACAAATTCTGTACGGAAACTTAGCTGAAAAAGGTTCTGTGGCAAAGATAAGTGGAAAAGAAGGTGAAAAATTCGAAGGCCCGGCACGTGTATTTGATGGTGAACATGATTTAATTGCTGGAATTTCGAGCGGTCGCGTTCAACCTGGTGATGTTATCGTAATCAAAAATTCTGGTCCGGTAGGTGCACCTGGAATGCCAGAAATGTTGAAACCAACATCAGCAATTATTGGTGCTGGTTTGGGTAAATCAGTTGCATTAATAACTGATGGCCGTTTCTCGGGTGGTACGCATGGTTTTGTTGTGGGTCACATCACACCTGAATCTTATAAAGGCGGTTTGATTGGCCTAGTGGAAGATGACGATAGAATTTTAATCGATGCTGTAAATAACATCATCAACTTGCAAGTTAGCGATGAAATTATCGCAGAGCGAAGACAAAAATATGTTCAGCCCGAATTGAAAGTAACTAAAGGTGTACTTTATAAATATGCTAAAACTGTATCAGACGCAGCAAGTGGCTGCGTAACTGATGAATATTAAATTTGAAGTCATCCCGACAATAAATTAATATTTAAATGAATACTACATGCAAATTATTAAAAGCATTGAAAGCAGAATTTATGTAATTCGGGGTGAAAGAGTAATGTTAGATTTTGATTTAGCATCACTTTATGAGGTAGAAACTAAAGTATTGAATTTAGCTGTAAAGCGTAATCTTCAACGTTTTCCTGAAGATTTTATGTTTCAACTGACCAAAGTAGAATGGGTAAACTTGAGGTTTCAAATTGAAACCTCAAGTTTACAAGCAGCAGAAAGTTCAGGCAATCTGGATATAATAAAAGTTAATGAAAAGCATGGTGGTAGTAGATATCTACCTTATGCCTTTACAGAACAAGGAGTTGCAATGTTAAGTGGTGTTTTGAGGAGTGAAAAGGCAATAAATATGAACATTGCCATAATGAGGGCCTTTGTTGATGTTCGGAAAATTTTGATAAAGCAAAACAACATCAATGAACAACTTACAGAAATTAAAGAACGGATTGGTGAACATGATGTTCAGCTAAATGAGCTTTACGACGCGATGGAAAATTTAATTGATGAAAAAATTGCTCAATTAAAGTGGAATGATAGAGAAAGAATTGGGTTTAAAACTAAAGGACAATAGGACCGCAAAAACATAATTATGGATACTGCACAAGATACAATACAACAAACCGAAACTAAATCGGAACCCTCTAAGCAGGTTGGGGGATTTAAAGGAACAGGTTCGCAAGTTCTTTTAAATGGATTAATTGAAGAAGGTGTTAGCACTATTTTTGGATATCCAGGAGGTGCTATTATGCCAATTTATGATGCACTTTATGATTATGCAGATAAATTAGAGCATATTTTGGTTCGCCATGAGCAAGGTGGTATTCATGCTGCTCAAGGTTTTGCCAGAACAAGTGGCAAAGTAGGTGTTTGTTTCGCAACCAGCGGACCAGGTGCTACAAACTTGGTTACTGGTTTAGCAGATGCGCAAATTGATAGTACACCTTTGGTTTGTATCACCGGACAAGTTTATGCCCATTTATTAGGAACAGATGCTTTCCAAGAAACGGATGTAATCAACATCACAACACCTGTTACCAAGTGGAATTATCAGGTTACTGATGCCAACGAAATTCAGGAGGTTTTGGCAAAAGCTTTTTACATTGCCAAAAGCGGCAGACCCGGCCCTGTTTTAATCGATATTACTAAAAATGCGCAATTGCAGATTGAGGAATTTCCTGAGTATGTGAAGTGCAATCATATTCGCTCTTATCGCCCAAAACCGAAAGTTAGGGTTGAATATATTGAGCAAGCGGCAGCTTTAATTAATGCGGCAAAAAAACCATTTGTACTATTCGGACAAGGTGTTGTTTTAGGAACTGCTGAAGAAGAATTTAAAACTTTTATCGAAAAAACCGGCATTCCGGCAGCCTGGACCATTATGGGCGAAAGCGCCATCCCAACTTCACACCCGTTAAATGTTGGTATGTTGGGTATGCACGGTAACTACGGCCCAAATGTTCTAACCAACGAATGTGATGTATTGATTGCTATCGGAATGCGTTTTGATGACCGTGTAACTGGTCGTTTAGATAAATATGCAAAACAAGCTAAAGTGATTCATCTGGATATTGACCCCGCCGAAATTGATAAAAATGTGAAGGCCGATGTTGGTGTTTGGGGTGACTGTAAAGAAACTTTACCCCTATTAACCAATCTTGTTGATGCTAAAAAACATGAGGAATGGCTTGCTAAATTCAGAGATTACAATCAACAGGAAATAGACCAGGTGATTACGCCAGAGCTTTACCCTGAAAGTGATGAAATGACAATGGGCGAAGTTTTACGCAACATTAACGAAATTTGTGGTGGCGATGCAATAATCGTAACCGATGTTGGTCAGCACCAAATGGTAGCTTGCCGCTACGCCAAGTTTAACAACAGTCGCAGTAACATTACTTCAGGTGGTTTAGGAACAATGGGTTTTGGCTTACCAGCAGCAATCGGCGCCAAATATGGTGCTCCAGATAAAACAGTTATAGCCATAATTGGTGATGGTGGTTTCCAAATGACCCCACAAGAATTGGGTACCATTATGCAGTTTGGTGTAGCGGTAAAAATCTTGATTTTAAATAACCGCTTTTTAGGAATGGTTCGCCAGTGGCAGCAATTATTTCACGATAAACGCTATTCGTTCGTAAACATTACCAGTCCGGATTTTGTGGCCCTGGCCAAAGCTTATTACATAGAGGCTGATAAAGTAGATGAACGTGCAAACCTGAGAAAAGCGTTAGAAACCATGATTAACCATGAAGGCTCTTACTTATTAGAAGTAATGGTTGGAAGAGAAAATAACGTTTTCCCAATGGTTCCGCAAGGAATGAGCGTGAGTGAAATTAGGTTAAAATAATTAAGAAAAAAGATAAAAGAACAAGGAATAGAGACAAAAGTGTAGATGTTATATCTTTTATCCTTGCTCCTTCATCCTTAATCCAAACAACATGAGTACTGAAAATACAATACAACATACAATAGATAAAGCCGATTTAGAAGGAAAGCAGGAATACACCATTACGGTGTACGCTGAAAATCGTATCGGATTATTAAATAGAATTGCGATTATTTTCTCCAAAAGAAAAATTAACATCGAGAGCTTAAACACTTCTCCTTCAGAAATCGACGGAATACATCGTTTTAACATCGTGATACACGAAAGTTATGAGGTTTTAAGAAAGTTAGCCCGACAAATCGAAAAGCAGATTGAAGTATTAAAAGTTTATTTCAATACCAATGAGGAAATTATTTGGCAAGAATTGGCTTTGTACAAAGTTTCGACAGATGAAATTGCGGAGAAAGTGACTGTAGAAAGATTACTTAGACAGTATGGTGCAAGTGCCGTAGTGATTCGTAAAGATTATACAGTTTTTGCAGTAACCGGACATAGAGAAGAAACCGATGCCTTAGTGAAAGCTCTAGAACCTTATGAATTGATTGAATTTGTTCGCTCAGCAAGAGTAGCCATTATTAAAGATAGCGCTGGGTTCCACGAAAAATTAAAAGAATTTGAGGCTTTTGAACCTGGAGAAGAACTTGTTGAAAATGAGTTTTTAGATAAAGGAGAGAAAATTTTTACCATGTAGTTGAGCTGAAAGGCTATAGCTAAAAGCTGAAAGGCTACAGCGAAATGTCATGCTGAGCCTGTCGAAGCACGTTATAAAAAGTCTTCGATAAACTCAAACAGACATCTACAAAAACATATAGTATAATGAATCAAGTATTTGAATTTATAATAAACTCGAGAAAAGCATTTATCAAATTGATTGATGGCTTAACCATCGAACAATTGAATAAAATTCCTGATGGCTATAACAATAATATCATTTGGAATTTCGGGCACGTTGTAGTGAGCACTCAAACGCTTTGTTATGTTAGAACCGGAATTTTGGAAGATGCGAGTACCGTAAAATATAATGAGTTTTATAAAAAAGATACTCGCCCGACGTACAAAGTAACGGAACAGGAAGTTGCAGAATTGAAATCATTAGCATTAGAAAGTATTGAAAAGATAAAAGAAGATTTTGCTAATGGTGTGTTTGCTTCCATCACTCCTTTTCCAACGGCAACTTATGGTGTAGAGATGAAAAGCATTGAAGAAATATTGATTACAACGATTGGGCATGATAACCTACATTATGGTTATGCATTAGCATTAAAGAAAAATTTGTAATAATGGAATTGGATGAGGAAAAATGGAATGAGGGTTTAAAACAACGAACCTAAGTTTTCTAAACCCGATTGAAGTGGAAATACTTTTATCTTATTAAACCTATAAGGTTTTAAAAACCTTATAGGTTTGATGTATCAACCAAAGCATAAAAAATTAAAATATAAACCGATAAAATTAAACATCCTGCTAATCCCTTCCCTTTGGGGAAGGTTGGGTGGGGCTTAAAACCAATAAAAACGATGTCAAATTATTTTAACACATTACCTCTTAGAGAAAAATTGAACCAACTTGGTGTTTGCGATTTCATGGATAGCAGCGAATTTTTAGATGGCGTTAGCGCTTTAAAAGGCAAAAAACTGGTAATTGTAGGTTGTGGCGCTCAAGGCCTAAACCAAGGTTTAAATTTAAGAGATAGTGGTTTAGATGTGAGCTACACGTTGCGTAAAGAGGCAATTGAAGGTAAAAGAGATTCGTGGAAAAATGCAACAGAAAACAACTTTAAAGTTGGTACTTATGAAGAATTAATTTCTACTGCTGATGTGGTAATTAACCTTACACCAGATAAACAACATACTGCAGTAGTGAATGCAATAATGCCTTTAATGAAAGATGGAGCAACATTATCTTACTCTCATGGTTTCAATATTGTAGAAGAAGGCATGCAAATCCGTAAAGATTTAACCGTTATTATGGTGGCACCAAAATGCCCGGGTAGTGAAGTTAGAGCAGAATATGTTCGTGGTTTTGGTGTACCAACTTTGATTGCTGTACACCCAGAAAATGACCCTCAAGGTAAAGGAATAGCACAGGCTAAAGCTTATGCAGTTGGTACAGGTGGCCATAGAGCTGGTGTATTAAAATCATCTTTCGTTGCCGAAGTAAAATCAGATTTAATGGGCGAGCAAACCATCCTTTGTGGTTTGTTGCAAACAGGTTCTATCCTATCTTTCGATAAGATGGTAGAGAAAGGAATCGATGCGGGTTATGCATCTAAATTGGTTCAATATGGTGTTGAGGTAATTACTGAGGCTTTAAAACAAGGCGGTATTACTGCAATGATGGACCGTTTAAGCAATGTAGCTAAAGTTAAAGCTTTCGAAATTTCAGAAGAATTGAAAGACATTATGCGTCCGTTGTTTCAAAAACACCAGGATGATATTATGAGCGGTGAATTCAGTCGAATTATGATGGAAGATTGGGCAAATGGAGATAAAAACTTGTTGGCATGGAGAGCTGAAACTGGCGAAACTGCTTTCGAAAAAACACCTGCCGGCGATGTAAAAATTGGTGAGCAAGAATATTTTGACAACTACACTCTAATGGTTGCTTTCGTTCGTGCTGGTGTTGAATTGGCTTTCGAAACAATGGTTCAGGCTGGAATTAAGCCAGAATCTGCTTACTATGAATCTTTACACGAAACTCCGCTAATCGCGAATACCATTGCACGTAAAAAATTGTTCGAAATGAACCGTGTTATTTCTGATACCGCTGAGTATGGTTGTTATCTGTTCGACCAAGCTTGTAAGCCATTATTAGCAGATTTTATGAAAAAAGTAGATACCGATTTAGTGGGTAAAAACTTCAACGAAGGCAAAGATGGCGCTGTTGATAACAGAAAATTAATTGAGGTAAATGAGGCCATTCGCTCGCACGAGGTAGAACAAATTGGCGCTACTTTGCGCAAAGCGATGACTGCTATGAAAGCAATTAAAACAGCATAGTAAAAATCAAACCTTATAGGTTTTAAAAACCTATAAGGTTTACAAAATATAACAAAATGTCAAAAACATTAGTAGAAAAAATTTGGGATGCTCACGTTGTGAAAAGTGAAGAAGGCTTTCCCGATATTTTATACATTGATACACACTTAATACACGAGGTAACTTCTCCGCAGGCTTTTGATGGTTTGCGTAAAAGGGGTTTGCCTGTTTTTCGTCCGCAGCAAACGGTGGCAACAGCCGACCATAACGTACCAACCTTAAACCAATTAATGCCAATTAAAGAAGAGCTTTCCCGCTATCAAGTGGATATGCTAACTAAAAATTGTGCAGAATTTGGAATCGAACTTTATGGCTTAGGTCATCCGTTTCAGGGCATTGTTCATGTAATTGGCCCTGAATTGGGTATTACTTTACCAGGAAAAACAATGGTTTGCGGCGATAGTCACACCTCTACCCATGGTGCTTTTGGCGCAATTGCTTTCGGTATCGGAACATCGCAGGTAGAGCAAGTTTTCGCAACGCAATGTTTATTGCAATCGAAACCTAAAACCATGAAAATTGAAATGAACGGACAGTTAGGAAAAGGTGTTGGTGCAAAAGACATTATTCTTTACATCATCGCACAGATTTCTGCTGCTGGCGGTACGGGTTATTTCATAGAATACGCAGGTTCGGCTATTGAAGCTTTAAGCATGGAGGCACGAATGACGATTTGCAACATGAGTATTGAAATGGGTGCGAGAGGTGGCTTAATTGCTCCAGACAAAATCACTTTCGATTACATTAAAGGCAGAGAATTTGCTCCTGCCGGAGAAGATTGGGATAAAGCTTTAGCTTATTGGAAAACTCTATACAGCGATGCTGATGCAAAATTTGATAGTGTTTTAACTTTCGATGCAGCCGACATTGCACCGATGATTACCTATGGAACCAACCCTGGAATGGGAATGGGTATCCAGGAAAATATCCCGGCTACCAAAGCTCAACCAGAAAAAGAAAAACTTTCTTATCAAAAGGCTTTAGATTATATGGGCTTTGATGATGATGCATCTTTAATTGGTAAACCAGTTGATTATGTTTTCATTGGAAGTTGCACCAACTCCCGCATTGAGGATTTACGTGAAGTTGCAGATTTTGTAAAAGATAAGCGCAAAGCAAATAATGTTACCGTTTGGATTGTTCCAGGCTCAAAACAAGTAGAGCAACAGGCTATTAATGAAGGCTTAGATAAAATTTTCGAGGCGGCTGGTTTTCAGTTACGAGAACCAGGTTGCAGTGCTTGTTTAGGAATGAATGAAGATAAAATCCCGGCAGGTAAATATTGTGTTTCTACTTCCAATAGAAATTTTGAGGGCCGACAAGGACAAAATGCGAGAACGTTATTGGCTAGTCCGTTAACGGCTGCTGCCGCCGCTGTAACAGGTGTAATTACGGATGTGAGGGAGTTATTAGAAAAGGTAGAAGGTTAAAAGGTGGAAGGTTTAAGGTGAGAGCAAAATCACTAATACGCTCGTCATTGCGAGGTACGAAGCAATCTATTTAGCATAGCAAACGCATTAAGATTGCTGGGTACCTCGCTATAACAGAAAAGTTAAAAACATGATTTTAGAAGTTGCGACATTAAATATAAAAGCAGGCCTATCAGCTGATTTTGAAAAGGCATTTAGCGAGGCTCAAAAAATCATTGCATCGATGGATGGCTACAATTCCCATCAACTAAAAAAATGCATAGAAAGAAACAGATAAATACATTCTGCTTGTAAACTGGGAAACATTGGAAGCGCATACCGAAGGTTTCAGGAGCTCAGTAGCATATCAAGATTGGAAAAAGTTATTGCATCATTTTTATGAGCCTTTTCCGATTGTTGAGCATTATATCGAGGTTGAAAGTTAAAAGATAGAAGGTTTAAGGTTTTGCATGATGTCTTAACCTAAAAAAATAAAAAATGTACTATAAATAATAAGATTTTGAAAGATTTGATGACTAGCCATTACATTTCGCAATAATCTTAAAATCCATAAATCTTATAAATCTTGGTAAAAGAATAGAAAATATGCCAGAAATAGTTTGGGATGCCACATTATACGATAAACAACATCATTTCGTATCCGATTATGGAGCGGATGTTTTGCAATGGCTAGCACCGAAGGCACACGAACATATTTTAGATGTAGGTTGCGGAACGGGTCAGCTGGCGGCACAAATTGCAGAGAGTGGTGCTACAGTTTTAGGAACTGATGCATCTGCCGAAATGGTTACCAATGCAAAAAAAGCTTATCCAAATTTAAATTTTGAAGTAATAGATGGAACGAAACTTCCTTACCATGAAAACTTCGATGCAATTTTTAGCAATGCTACTTTCCACTGGATTGAAGACCAAAATGCATTGGCAGATGGTTTGTTCAAAAGCTTAAAACATGGAGGAAGATTGGTCGCAGAGTTTGGTGGGAAGGGAAATGTAAAAAGTATAACAGATGCAATTTCAGCTGCTGCTGAGCAATTGGATTTAGCAGATAAAATTGCTACAAATTTTTGGTTTTTCCCATCCATCAGCACTTATACCACCTTACTAGAATCAAAAGGTTTTGAAGTGGAGCAAGCCTGGTTATTCGATAGGCCAACGAAATTAATCGGTGATGATGGCATGTATACTTGGATTAATCAATTTGCACAGCATGCACTTAAAAACTTGGACGAGACACAAGCTGAATCCATCAAAAATTTAGCTGTGGAAATATTAAAACCCAACTGCTTTACTAATGCAGAATGGGTTGCAGATTATAGAAGATTGCGAGTGAAAGCGATTAAAAAGTAATACGTTCTAGGTTATAAGTTGTAAGTCTAAACAACAAACAAACCAAAAAACAAAAAAACGATACAATGAAAAAATTCACAAAATTAACATCGGCCGTTGTGCCTTTAAACATAGAAAACATTGATACCGACCAGATTATCCCTGCCAGGTTTTTGAAAGCGACTACCCGTGAAGGTTTTGGAGAAAATTTGTTCCGCGATTGGCGTTATGAAAATGACAATCGACCCAAAGCAGATTTCGTTTTAAACGACCCCACTTACAGCGGACAAATTTTAGTTGCAGGTAAGAATTTTGGTTGTGGTAGCAGTCGCGAACATGCGGCTTGGGCCATTCAAGATGCTGGTTTTGATGTCGTAATCAGTAGTTTTTTTGCTGATATTTTTAAGGGAAATGCCCTAAACAATGGCTTATTGCCAATCCAGGTGAGTGAAGATTTCTTAAAAAATATTTTTACCGCTGTTGAGGCAAATCCTAATGTAGACTTAACGGTTGATTTAGAAAACCAAGTTGTAATCTTAAATGAAACAGGAGTGTCGGAATCTTTCGAAATTAATGCCTACAAAAAATCGTGCTTAATAAATGGTTATGATGATATAGACTTCATTTTAGCGCAAAAAGACTTAATAGAAGAGTTTGAAAAAAAGTAGATAGACTAAAGCTAAAAGCTAACACACTCGTCATTGCGAGGCACGAAGCAATCTTAAAGCGATGGGTTAAAGCACTAGCTATAGTTGTAGGATTGCTTCGTTCCTCGCAATGACTACAGTATAAAATAAAATCTGTGTAATCAAACCACAAGAAAAAATGAAAGAGAGTTTCGTCAGTATTCAAAGTTTAAATCTGAAATACCAACAAAAGTTGGTGTTAACGGATTTGAACTGGACAATACTTCGTGGTGAAAACCATGTTTTATTAGGCGAAAGTGGAGGTGGAAAAACTTCTTTGGCAAAAATAATAGCGGGCTTACAAAATGGAATTGGAGACGTAAAAATTAACTTCGACACCAATAGTCATTTACCTGCCGAAGTTTTATTTGTAGAAAGTTGGTATCAATTTAAAAATTTAGAAGGCGTTGCAAATTTCTATTATCAACAGCGATATACCAGTCAGCAAGCTAAAGATACGCTAACCGTTCATGCAGAATTGGTGCATTACGGTAAAGAAAAAGGTCTTCATTTTGATACTGTTGAACCTATTTTAAACGCATTAAATTTTTCCTCATTTACCAGTTCGCAATTAATAGAATTATCAAGCGGCGAACACAAAAAATTACAGTTGGTTAAAGCTTTGTGGTTAAAACCGCAATTACTGATTATCGACCAGCCTTACACGGGTTTAGACGTTGCATCTCGTAAAAACTTGAACATCCTTTTAGATGAAGTTTCCAAAGAAGGTGTACAGTTGGTTTTGATTTCTAACGATTCAGAGTATCCTAGCGCCATCAATCGCTTTGCGGAATTACAAAACGGCCAAATCAACGTTTCCGATTCAAAAGAAAACTCGGAAATTTCTACGGTGCAAATCTTGAAAGAAATCCCAGATTTTTTAAAGGAATCACCTGTTTATTCATCCAATGATATCGTTAAAATGGTGAATGTTAACATCAGTTATGGTGAAAAACAGGTTTTAAAGCATATCAATTGGGAAGTAAAAGCTGGCGAAAAATGGCTGTTGCAAGGGCATAATGGTTCGGGTAAATCAACTTTACTGAGCTTAATCAATGGCGACCATCCGCAGTCTTATGCCAACGAACTGTATTTATTCGGCAACAGACGCGGCAGCGGAGAAAGCATTTGGGACATCAAGCAGCACATCGGTTTAATCTCTCCCGAATTTCATTGGTATTTTGATGCCAAATCAACAGTTTGGCAAAGTATCGCATCAGGTTTTTACGATACAGTTGGTTTATTCCAACAACTCCCGTACACAAAAAGCCAGCAAGTTGAGGAACTGGTAGAATATTTTGGTTTAACATCCTCAAAAAATGAATTGTTAAGCACCCTTCCTTTAGGAAAACAAAGACTGGTTTTATTGGCAAGAACCATCATTAAAAATCCAGAATTATTGATTCTGGATGAACCTTGCCAAGGTTTAGACCAACAGCAAACACAACATTTCAATCAGTTTATCGATGAATTGTGCGGCAACGGAATGACTTTAATTTATGTTGGCCATTTTGAATCGCAGCTACCAAACTGCCTAGAAAAAAGAATATTATTAGAAAACGGCGACGTTAAAGTCGTCGAAGATTTAAATACCAAAACTCGTCATTGCGAGGCACGAAACAATCTTTGCACCGTACTATCTAAATGAGATTGCTTCGTACCTCGCAATGACGGAAATATATAATACAATGAAGAAGAACATTTTAGTAATACCTGGAGATGGTATCGGACCCGAAGTTACCACATGGGGAAAAGCAGCATTAGAGAAAATTGCTGAGATTTTTAACCATGAATTTATATTTGATGAAGCTTTAATGGGCCACGCCGCAATTGAAGTTACAGGCGAACCCTTACCAGATGAAACACTCGAAAAGGCAAGAAAAAGTGATGCCATCCTTTTTGGTGCTATTGGCCATGCTAAATACGATAACGACCCAAGCTTAAAAGTTAGGCCAGAACAAGGTTTGTTAAAAATCCGCAAGGAACTGGGCTTGTTTGCAAATCTCCGCCCGATATTACTATTTGATGAACTTCTTCAGGCATCGAGCATTAAACCAGAAATTTTAAGGGGAACTGATATTCTATTCTTCCGCGAATTAACAGGCGATGTATATTTTGGCGAAAAAACGCGTTCAGAAGATAGAAACACCGCTTCTGACTTGATGATTTATCACCGCTACGAAGTAGAACGTATTGCACACAAAGCCTATCAGGCGGCACAACAACGTAGCAAAAGGTTGTGCTCGGTAGATAAGGCAAATGTTTTAGAGAGCTCTCGCTTGTGGCGTGAAACCGTTCAGGAAATTGCTAAACAATACCCTGATGTAGAAACTGAACACATGTTTATTGATAATGCGGCGATGCAGCTTATTAAAAACCCGAAGAAATTTGATGTAGTTTTAACAGCAAACTTGTTTGGCGATATTCTTACCGATGAAGCCTCGCAAATTGCAGGTTCAATGGGCATGTTAGCATCAGCATCTGTTGGCGAAAGTACAGGTTTCTTCGAGCCTATCCATGGTTCTGCACATGATATTACAGGTAAAGATTTAGCTAATCCTCTCGCCTCTATCCTATCTGCTGCACTGATGCTCGAAATTGGTTTCGGACTTAAAGAGGAAGCAAAATTATTGGTTGATACCATTGATGAGGTTTTAAAAGATGGTTTTAGAACCAACGATATTGCAGATGAAAACACTAACCGATTTAAAGTTTTAGGTACTGCCGAAATGGGCAAATTGGTTCTTAAATATTTATCCCAAAAGTTAACTACAACACCCCAATTATAATGATACACGACCCAAATAAAGTATATATTTTCGACACTACCTTAAGAGATGGAGAGCAGGTTCCGGGCTGCCAGTTAGATACCGACCAAAAGATTATAATCGCAAAAGCATTAGAAGTACTTGGTGTAGATGTAATTGAGGCCGGATTTCCAATCTCTAGTCCTGGTGATTTTCAAAGTGTTGTAGAATTATCAAAAGCGATAAAAAATCCAACCATTTGTGCTTTAACCAGAGCGATTAAAGGTGATATTGATGTTGCTGCAGAATCTTTGCAATATGCCAAACATCCACGTATTCATACCGGAATTGGCGCTTCGGATATGCACATCAAATACAAATTTAACAGCACACGCGAAAAGATTTTAGAACGTGCGGTTGATGCGGTTAAGTATGCTAAAAAGTTCGTTGAGGATGTTGAGTTTTATGCAGAGGATGCTGGCCGAGCGGATAACGCATTTTTAGCAAAAATGATTGAGGCTGTAATTGCTGCTGGTGCAACCGTGGTAAACATCCCTGATACGAATGGTTATTGCATGCCCGACCAATATGGTGATAAAATTCTTTACCTGAAAGAAAACGTTAAAAATATAGACCAGGCCATAATTTCTGTTCATTGCCACAACGATTTAGGCTTAGCAACGGCAAACAGCATTGCCGGTGTAATTAATGGTGCCCGCCAAATTGAATGTACCATTAACGGCATTGGTGAAAGAGCAGGAAACACCGCTTTGGAAGAAGTTGCAATGATTTTAAAAACACATAGTTTGGGCTTGCATACTGGCATCAACAGCAAACATTTTACGGAAATTAGTGGAATGGTAAGCCGAATGATGCACATGCCGGTACAACCAAACAAAGCCATTATTGGTAAAAATGCATTTGCACATAGTTCTGGTATTCACCAAGATGGTTTCTTAAAACACCGTGAAAATTACGAAATTATTAATCCAGAAGATGTTGGCTTAAATAGCGCCGATATTATTTTAACGGCACGTAGCGGTCGCCATGCTTTAAAGCACCATTTAGAGCGTTTGGATTATGACATCGAAAAAATTAATATTGATGATGTTTACGAACGTTTCTTGGTTTTAGCTGATGAGAAGAAGGACATTAGTGATGATGATTTACTTTTCTTAATGAGCAATGGTGAAACAGAATCGTATAAAAATGGCTATAAATTAAACTTACTTCAAGTGGTTTGTGGCGACCAGGAAAAACCTACTGCAAACATCAAATTACAATATGATGGTGAGGTGAAAGAGGCAAAAGCGGAAGGAAATGGTCCGGTAGACGCAACCATAAACGCCATTGTAAGCATTATTGATAAAGACATTACCCTTAAAGAATTTACCATCCAGGCGATGCACGGCGGTAGCGATGATGTAAGTAAAGTAAATATGAAAGTTGATTACAATGGTAAATCTTTTATAGGATATGGCTTTAGCACTGATATCGTAAAGGCATCGGCCAATGCTTATTTAGATGCGATTAATAAGTTCTTGTAGGAGGCTGAAAGAATAAAGCTGAAAGAATAAAGCTGAAAGCTAAAAGAACAAATCCCTTAAAAATAAAAAAAGCAATTTGCAAAACTTTGAGGGGTATCCCCCTCTGGAGGGGGCAGGGGGAGGATTTCAGTTTGAAACACAGTCTTTGCTTTCTAAACCTGATAGCAGTGGAAATACTTTTTGCTGCAGGCTTTTACGGGTTTAAACTAACAATAACAAAAAGATTGAAACGAATAGCAGGGCTGAACTGACTAAAAAGCACCGGAACCTGCTTTTCAAAAATACATAAGCATTAAAAAATCTTAATACTGGATAAGTTAATGCTATTTGAAACTAAAAAAATGAACACAACAACACCAAATACACTAGATTTTAAATCTGCATCAGAGCGATTAAAAGGCGTGGTAAAACGTACGCCATTAGAATTTAATGCCGGACTTTCTGCTCAGTATAATGCAAATATTTATTTGAAACGTGAGGATTTGCAAATTGTGCGTTCTTACAAATTACGCGGTGCATACAATAAAATTAGTTCGTTGCCGCAGGAGGATTTAACTAATGGTGTTGTTTGTGCAAGTGCGGGTAATCATGCGCAAGGCGTAGCGTTTTCATGTAAGAAACTTGGCATTAAAGGTGTGATTTTTATGCCCGAAATTACGCCAAAACAGAAGGTTAAGCAAACCTATATGTTTGGCGGTGATAGTGTGGAAGTAATTTTGGTTGGCGATACTTTTGATGATTGTTTGAAAGAGGCCTTGGCCTATAGTGCAGCACATTCGGCTACTTTTATTCCTCCATTTGATGATGAAAAAGTGATTGAGGGACAAGCCACAGTTGGTGTAGAGATTTTTGAAGACCTACCTGATTTAGATATGATTGTGATGCCTGTTGGTGGTGGCGGTTTAGCATCGGGTGTGAGTGCATACATTAAAACCGTTAAAACAGATGTAAAATTGGTTGGTGTAGAACCTTTGGGCGCCCCTTCGATGGTTACGGCTATGGAAAACGGCGGACCTTTTACGCTAGAGGAAATTGACCGTTTTGTGGATGGCGCCGCTGTTAAAAGAATCGGTCATATTACTTACGAATATTGCCAGCAACTTTTAGACCAGATGCACCTTATTCCAGAGGGAAAAATTTGCACTACAATACTTAAACTTTATAATGAAGACGCTATTGTTGTTGAGCCTGCCGGTGCTTTATCCGTTGCTGCTTTAGACCAACTGAGAGACCAAATTGCTGGTAAAACGGTGGTTTGTATTGTAAGTGGAGGCAATAATGATATCGAGCGCATGCAAGAAATTAAGGAGAAATCTTTGCTTTTTGAAGGTTTGAAACATTATTTTATTGTTCGTTTCCCGCAGCGACCAGGTGCGTTGAAATTATTTGTGAACGAGGTTTTAGGTCCGCAGGATGATATTACGCGTTTCGAATTTATTAAAAAAACGAATAAAGAAAACGGCCCTGCTTTGGTAGGAATCGAATTAACCAATAAAGGCGATTATGCTAGTTTATTGCAACGCATGAAAGATTTTAAGTTTGAAATTATAGAGTTGAACCAAGACCAGACTTTGTTTGAGTATTTGGTTTAAGGTTTTCGACTGCAAAGAATACAAGGTTTTTCGCATAGGTGGCAAAGTAGAAAGCTTAAAGTTTACCATATAAGACATTTAAGAGCACGTAAGCTACATATTCTTAAATGCCTTATATGATTCAAAATAAAATTAAAAAATGAACTTCAAAGATTTAACCAATAAAACACTAATTGCCGATAATGAAATAGATTGGGAAGATTTAGGTGCCGGTGTGAGAAGAAAAATAATGGCTTATGATGATAAATTGATGTTAGTTAAAGTTGAGTTTGAAAAAAATGCAGTTGGAACCATTCATAACCATCCGCATTTACAATTGAGTTATGTTGCGAAGGGAAGTTTTGAGGTAACCATGGGCGACGATAAGAAAACCTTAAACGAGGGTGATGTATTTTTTGCACCAACAATGGTATTTCATGGTCTAGTGTGTTTAGAACCTGGACTTTTAATTGATGTATTTAATCCGCATCGTGAAGACTTTTTGAAATAATTTTCTTTTAATCCGTCATGCTGAATTTATTTCAGCATCTTATTTCAAAAACAGTGGGCTCTATTAAAAGTGTGAGGCTTAAGACACCAAATTTAATTCTGGTCATAAATAGCCGTTTTGCATTTTGTTACATCCTCAACCGCCATATAACTATTCAAAAGTTAAACGCACATTTTTATAACCCAAACCTTCTATAATTGGTTTTAGAACATTCATGGCATTCGTTTTGGTTTGTGCCAAAATATTCGATTTTTTCACCTCGGCAGTTACATGTTTTTCGGCTGCTTTGTACGCTTCATCAACCAAACCTGCTTCGCGGAAGAAAGCCATTTTGGTATCATAAACCCGTGAATTTTTATGGTCGATTTTTACATAACAAATTTCAGGCTGTGGTAAATTTACTACAGCTGTATCGGCATCAAGTTCAATATCGTTTCGTGTAACTTTAGTAAGGTCGATACAACCAACGGCCTCTGCTTTTACGATTAGCAAAACACTAGCTTCAGGTAAAAAATCCGTTTTATTCTTATGTTCAAGTACATCGCTTATTTGGTAACGAACCAACTCCAGTTTACCTATGGCCTCTATTTTATCAACCAAAAGCTGATGTTTGCTTTCAACAGATGTATTAATGCTAAACTTTTTTGAGATAAAAAAGTATCCTGCTACTAGTAAAATTAACCAGGGTAAAACTCTAAAAATGATTCTCATCGTGAATAAATTAATTCGAATTTCTATTATGCCTGTTCACGAATAAACAAATATTAAACCACATTTTGTTTGTTTAAATTTTTGGCAGTGGTTTTGTATTACGCAGGGTACACACACAAATTAAACACAATAAACATGAAAAAACTTACTATCCTAATGCTTTGCATTGCCACACTAGGTTTGGCATCTTGCAAAAAAGACACAATTGTTCAAAACACTCCGAACATTACACTATACAAAACAATTCAGCCTAATCAATGGGTTTCCGGAAACGATGCAAATGGGCTTTTCTATTATGTAGATATAACGGATAATAGAATTGAACAATATGAAGATGATGGTATCATTTTATCATTTGCCCGATTTAATGATGATGGTTATGATGCATTGCCCTTTACTTACGGAACAGATTCTTATAGCTACAGTTCATTCCCTGGTAGGATTAGGGTTTACTTACAATTTAATAATAACAGAAACACTTTACCAGTGAGACCAACTGCAAGCATAGGTGCTAGAATCGTTTTAGTGGCATCATCTGCAGAATAAAATTTAATGAAACTCTAAAAAACGACTAATGTTCAATTGAACATAGTCGTTTTTTTTATGCTCTCCCCGATTCAATTGCAAGGCTCTAACGGTAACGCCGTTTCGCTCAAGCAATAATTCATCATAAAAACCTTTGTAGTAAACATCTTTAACTTCAAATCTTCGGCTACTCCAATTGTTGTTTATTTCTGCCCATTCCGGGTAAAACACAACCGATGCGGCGAAGGTTTTCAGTCCGAGTTTTTCTGCATCGCCTCGAGATAAAACTACTGCATTACCTAATATTTGTGCTGTGTAAATGTGCTTTGGCTGTTGATAAATATCTACTGGCTTTCCTGTTTGCAGAAGTTCACCATTGCGCAAGATGAGCAGTTGGTCAGCTAGAAATAAGCCATCTGCCGGGTCGTGAGATACTAAAATTACCGTAACTCCAGTCTCTGCGGCAACGCGTTTAATGTCGGCTCGTAACTGGTTTTTTAATAATGCATCAACCTGACTAAAAGGTTCATCCAATAACAAAACTTTAGTATCAGCAACCATTGCTTTAGCAATTGCCACACGCTGTTGCTCGCCACCACTTAATTCAATAATCTTTTTATTTTGGAGCGGTAAAATCCTTAAATGCTCCATTATTGCCAGCGTTTTCGCAGCTTTAGTTTTCAGGTCGCTATTCGATAATTGTGAGGCAATATTATCGTAAACCTTCGCATAAATGTTTAATGAAAAATCCTGAGTAACCATTTTCATTTGTTTATGCCCAGGAATTAACTGTTCATCAGGACCTTTAACTTTTTCCTCTTCGAAAAAAATATCGCCCATATCGGTTTTTAATAAGCCATAAATGGATTTCAGCAAAGTTGATTTTCCGCTTCCACTTTCGCCGATGATAGCTACTACATCACCCCTATTAATATCAAAAGTGATGTTTTTAATTCCACCAGCTTGCTCAGTCTGGTATTGCTTTGTTAAATTTTTTATGCTGATTATGGTATCGCTCACAAAGTAAAGGTAAAGCTTAAAGCGGAAAGACTAAAGCTTTAAACAAAAGTTTTACACGTGCTTTTTTATCAAAAATTGCACGTATAAAATTTTTAATATATCTTTACATTGATAATTATAACACTATGAATACTAAGCTAACTTTAACTATAGATAAATCTGTTATCGAGCAAGCAAAAACGTACGCTGAAGAACAAGGAAGGAGTTTATCAGCAGTGGTAGAAAACTATTTAAAAGCTATTACCAAAAAACAGGATAATGCTATTAAAGAGGAAGAGCTTTCTCCTATCGTTAAATCATTAAGAGGTACATTTAAAATGCCTGCGGATTTTGATTACAAAGAAGAGTTAAATAAAATCAGAGAGGAGAGATATCAAAAATATATCAATGATGAAAATTAATAAGGCATTAATTGATTCTGATATCCTTCTTGATTATTTTTTAGACAGGAAGCCTTTTTCTGATGATTCTTCAAAAATTTTAACAATGTGCGAAGAAGGAAAATTAAATGGTTTTATAACTGGAGTAGCTATTGCTAACATATACTATCTATTAAGAAAGGAACATGGACCAAAACCTGTACTGCAAGGTATTAAACGGTTATTAACCTTTTTGGACGTTGTAATTTTGGATAAAAATACCATACTAAAGTCTATCGAGTCAGATTTTTCTGATTTTGAAGATGCACTACAAAATTTTTCAGCAGAGAATCAAGGTAACATTAAGGTAATAATTACAAGGAATATCAAAGATTATAAAAGAAGTAATTTGAGTGTTTTAAATCCAAAAATGTTTTTAGAAGCTTTGTAAGCAAAAAATCCTGTTCCGCCTAACCGAAACAGGATTTTATTGGTTCATTTGTTTAATCGTTCATTTGTCATTAGACTTCGGCCCTTCGGACTTCTGACTCCCTACATCTATATTCTAAAGCTAATTTAATCCAAAAGAGACACCAAAACTCATGTTTCTTAAGCCAGTTTGTGCAGGTGTGGTAAACATATCGTTAAAATAATATTTGGTAAATAATCCTAAACCACCGTATCCAAATCTAACTGTACCACCGTAACGAACAGATTGAAAGTGATAGCTATCATACTGTTTCTCTTTTCCGCGTTCTTCGCTAATCTGTTTAACCTTTCCGTTTAGCAAGAAACTAACTTCCGGACCAACAACAAAGTAGAATCTTTTACCTTTATTGTTCTCTTTGGTGCGAAACTCAAAGTTTAAAGGAATATGCACATAGCTGCTTGAGAAACGATTTTTAGAAAAGTCAATCGGCTCGTTTATATAAGTTAAAGTCGGTTGGTTTTTCTGAATGGTAATGTTATCTCTCAAACGAATTAATGTCCAATCGAAACCACCGGCAACATAAACCTTAAAATTGGAGTTAAAGCGATAACCAAATTGCAAAACATCAAAAGAAAATGTGCTGGTTTTACCGCCCTTATAATCTAAAAATTCATTGTTCGGCGATAAATTGAAGTCACCATTATCAATTAATCTGGAGAAACCTAAATCCACTCTGGTAAATGTAATCCCTCCAACAAAACGGCCTTTTTTAACATCCTCAGTAGAATCTGTTTTAGTAATTATATTACCTCCACCAATGGTTAAGGTATATTTTGCTTTTTTCTTTTTAACTACGGTATCCATTGCAACAGTATCTTGTTGCCCAAATGCCCTTGGAGCCATAACACTGGCAAGCCCGCTTACCAAAAGTGTTGTAAAAATTAGATGTTTCATATTTGTGTGTTTGTTTTTTGAATGAGTGATTTATTGAATGAGTGAATTATTGAATGAGAGAATGACTGAATTGCTAAATAAAAGAATTATTGAATGAATAAATGCTTTAATCTTAAAATCCTATAATCTCAAAAATCCTGGTCTATTTCTTATTTTTCTTCCCTATTTTAAACGGACCAATATTTATCGATGAAAGTGAAGAGTCATCATCATCGGTACGAAACTGGATAAACTTATCTTTCCTTTTATCCACCTTATTCACGATTAAGTTAACCACATCGCCAACATTACGTATGCCTTTACTTTCAGGTTGGTTTTCATAATCGATTACATCATCAGGTTTAACATTTGTAGCTGTTGAGG
Source organism: Pedobacter jejuensis (assembly GCF_003725795.1). Classification (GTDB taxonomy): domain Bacteria; phylum Bacteroidota; class Bacteroidia; order Sphingobacteriales; family Sphingobacteriaceae; genus Pedobacter; species Pedobacter jejuensis. The sequence continues at coordinate 314,708 of NZ_RBEE01000042.1, forward strand.
CGATTACAGTTTCCGGGTTGGCTTGTAAAATGGCCTCATCAATTTTCTTTTTGATAATTTCTTGAGACGGTATTACTTGTGCAATCACCGTTTCTTGTTTTTGCATTTCCGGGGCGGCAACTATTTTTGGTTTTTCTACAGGTTTATTACTTTCTAAAACCTTAGTTTTTGCAACAGCCTCAACCTTTAACGGTGCAGGTAAAACCATTTTTTCTTTTAGTAAGCTTTCGTTTTCTGTAGAATCTTTAACCATTTGATTTTCTACTACTGGTTTAACCTTAGGTTCAACATGATTTGCAAACTGCTTTGGTTTAACATCTTGTTGTTGATAAACCAAAATACTTACGGTTGCAATTAGTAAAACCGCTGCTGCTGCTAACCAGTAAATTGGGATTATCCTTTTTTTCTTTGGTTGAATTTCACTTTCAATGCTGCTCCACAAATCTCTAGATGGTGCAATTTCAGCATCTTCGAAAGCATTTTTAAATAACTTATCAAAATCCTTATCCTGTATAGGTTGCATAACCAAATCCCTCCATTTTTATAATTTCTTCTTTTAAAATTGTTCTTGCTCTCGATAATTGAGATTTACTTGCTCCCTCCGAGATGCCGAGCGTTTCTCCTATTTCTTTGTGCGAATAACCTTCAATTACATACATATTGAAAACCATTCTGTAACCATCAGCCAGTTTTTGTATCACTTTCATCAAATCTTGCATTCCTAAAGTACCAAAATCAAAACCTGTTGATGGTTGTTCGTAAGCTTCATCAATTTCGACCACATTTAAGCTGCGGAAGTTTTTACGGTAACTTTCAATTGCGGTATTCACCATCACTCTCCTAATCCAACCTTCAAATGAACCATCGCCTCTGTACTCCTTAATTTTCTGAAAAATTTTGATGTATCCCATTTGCAATACATCTTCAGCCTCCATTCTATCTTTTGCGTAGCGCATACAAACAGCCATCATTTTCGACGCCGTTTGCCTGTAAAGCAGCTCTTGCATCTTCCGGTCGCCAGCTTTGCAGCCCTCCATCAAATCGTTTATCGTGTAACTTCGCGTCAATTTCATTGTGTGTTTGTATATAGAAGATGGTGGATTACAAACATTGGTTGCATGGAGGATATAAAAAAGTTAAATAAAAGTTAAAATTGGTTTGGATAGGTTGATTATCAATAAGATAAATCGTAAATATATTTTCAGAAAGATATATATTTTATTTGGAAAGCAATATTAGCTTCTTTGAAATGATAAATGAATTGAAACCTATAAGGTTTTAAAAACCTTATAGGTCTAAAAAATCAAAATTCGAAAACTTTTCCCTTTGGTGAAAACTTACAAATTCTTCAATACCGCCAAACCAATCAAAAACAGCATCCCTTTCTAGTTTAGAAAATTTATTTAAAGAAATAATTGAGTTATATGATGAATAATACCAATCTGCGGCTGTTTTACAAAATTGATGGTGTACTGGGTTTTGATGAATGTAATTAATTAATCTCAAAAAATATGTTTCATCCTGTATCTGAGCTCTTTTTGTAAAATCTAAAAAAAGTGCACCCTTTCTGTTATTTTGCTTATTAAATGCTTTAGCATAGCTATTAAGAAAATTGCTTAGCCTTTGCATAATAAATTTGTGGAAGTCGAAATCCTGATCAGTATTGTTTGCTAATTCCCTAATAATATTTTCATTCCTAACTTGAATTAAAAAATGAAAATGATTTCGCATTAAGCAATAACTGAACGTTTTTGCAATTGGAAAAATATAATGCTCAAATCTGGAAAGAAAAAAGATATAATTTTCATGACTATTGAAAAGGTTTTCGTTTCCAACTGCATGATTAAAAATGTGGTAAAAATTGTCGGGATGAAATTTATCTATATATTTCATGGCAATTTTTTTCCTAAATATAGGGTAAACCTATAAGGTTTTAAAAACCTTATAGGTTTAATCAAAGCAGTTGGTTAGAATACAGACTTCTCTATACTAATTCAATTTCCATTTCATTGCCGTCTGCTTTAGCTGACGGAAATTTTAATCTTTCCTCTTCACCTTAAATAACCTAAAATCCTGCTTATAGGTTAAGAAAAACGAATGGTTAAACTGTAATTGCTTATCGGTATTATCTAAATCAACGTGAGGCTCGAAACGAACATCTAAATACAAATGCGGAATCAATTCCTTTTGGTAAGCATAACGCAACGAGACAATATTTCTACCACTTTGCTTTAGTCCGTTTGTATATAAGTTACTCGAAACCGATTCATACAAAGGCATTCCTTTAATCGAAATGAAGTTATTTCCTTTCCAGTAAGAGGCCACCAAACTTCCCCACTTACTTTCTACACCAGCATTTAACCACATCCCAAAACCACCATGATAAGCACGACGTTTATCAGGCGAAAAATCTTTATAAACTGCGATGTAGTTATCTGTATAAACCTGTGTGATGTTGGTGTTAATAGCCTTATGCAACTTCAACCCAGCAGCACCATTAAAAACGGTACTGATTGGGATTTCCTTTAACACATCAATTTGTCCGCCTTGGTGGAAAGCCAAAAACTGTGCAGGAAAACTAAACTTCCAGCCATTGTTTTCGGCTATTGTACTTTCAGTAGATAAACCTCCGATGATCTCTTCTTTGGCAGCCTCGCCCAGGTAAATCATTTTCTGCCAGGCAATCCAGGCATCTAGATTGAATTTTTTGCGCTCTACCAATAGCTGCGTTCCATATTCAATTGGTGTAGTTATCGTTCTTTCAAAATCGTAAAGTGGTTCGATATATTTATGCTGAATGCCGCCTTCTAAACTTCCAAAAATCAAAGTTAAATTGCGTTTGTGATACTTTAAACTGAACAAAGGTTTTGCATCGGTGATTCCATTTCTACCAAAATCTTTGCGAATAAAAGCACCAGCTGTTATGGCCAAATTTGGGTGTGCATAATACACAATTTGCGGTTGCAGTTGCGTTCCATACAAAGTATATCCATCATGGAAATCATTGGTGTACTCGTAATTCCGAACGTAATTGAAGTTGTAAAAATTAAAATGAACCTCATTGGTTAAGCTACTATCCGGTCGAATTCTATTCTCAAAAGCCGACTGATTAAACTGTGCTGAGGCAAAATATGATGTAAAAAGAAAAGTTATAAAGAGTAATGTTTTTTTCAGACCTGTTGTTGTTAACATGAGCTTGGTTTTATGGCTCAAATTTAGGATAGTTTTTTGTTTATTTAACCGCAAAGAACGCTAAGTTTACGCAAAGGAAACAAAGGACTGTATGTATCTATTTTGCTTTAGTCTTTATGCTTTACTCTTCTTGCCTATTTCTTCAACCGATAATTTTTATACAACTTAACTGCAATCATAATCGCCAATGCAACGCCCATAATCCCAATTAAACCATAAATCCAATTTAATGAATTTTTTAAAATCACGATAAAGACGATTGCTATCATAAAAATAGTTGCCAATTCTCGCCACAATCGAAGTTGAAAACTGGTCATTTTAAATTGATTATTTTTAAGTTGCCTAACAATATTTTGGCAAATGAAATGATAGATTAACAACCCTACTACAAAACCGAGTTTAACCCACATCCAATCGGTTTGGAGCAAGCCTGGGCTTAAAGTAAGCATTGATATACCCGCTAAAACAGAAATAACCATCGCAGGAGTTGCAATGATATTCCATAGTGTGGCCTCCATTTTTGTGAATTGCTTTATAAGAATACTTTTTTCGGGTTCGGGTTTATCATTTGCTTCCGTATGGTAAATGAATAAACTTAAAATGTAGAATAAACCTGCCATCCAGCTAATTACGAAAACAACATGTACTGCGAGGAAGTAGCGATAATATGGCGAAAGGGTTTCTATCATAATTTAATTTTTTTCAGAATATACGTGTCAACCCAATTTGGAATATTCAAAAACTCTAGATTCAAAGTTCCATCCTTTATATTACCTAAATAATTATGCCTAGCGCCTGAATTGTCCCAAAGATAAGTTTCATCAACCTCTTTTAACATATTTATAAGTAAATCCATTGTAAGAAAATATCGCTTTTCTATTTTGTCATCATTTACAAAATGACCACCCTTTTTTACTCTATCCTTTACTCGCTCTGAATTCATTGCAGGTGTTTCTGTTCCAATAAAATATAGATAAATCTTGTAGTTATGCTGGTGAGCAAATTCGATGAGCTTCAATTTTGAAGGATGTGAGAAAACCGTTTCGAAAGAAAATGATTTTTTAGACTCAATTAATTTATGGCGAATAAAATCAGCTATAATTGCAAAGTGATAGGAATTATAATCTTTCAATTCATTTTCACCTTTAACAATAACGTTTTCTTTTACAACTAAATTCCAGCTATCTGTTTTGAAACCAGCTTTAGTAAACAAACCATTTAATAAATAGAATTCTTCAAATTCAGATTGCGAACAAATAACATCAAATTCTGAAAGATTTAGAAAGTTATTTTTTTTAAAATCTGATTCTAAGTTATCTGCATTTACAAAAAGTCGTGTAGAGAAATAAATGGGTTTTATAGAATTGTAAAGAGTGGTTTTACCCGAACCGTTTGGCCCAGCAAAAATTCGTAACTTAGGCTTAGTAGCCATTATTAAAAAAGTTTAATCTTCTTACTAGTAACCTTTTTTTTTGCGAAACTTCCTGAAGAAATTTTTATTGTTTCTCCATTCTTGAAAGTTCTGTAAACTCCATCAGGTTTAACTTCAGTTCTACCCAAATTCATAGCATCAACTACCCGAAGAACATCATCCATCGATTTATTTATGGCATCAATTACCTGTTTAATGGGTAATTTATCTTCGTCTTGTAGTGATTTAACAGTCATGAATAATTAAATAAGTGTAAGTACAAAAATCAAATATAACAATTAAGAACTGCTGTTCAAATGCAAAAAGACAGTTTAAAATAAATCAGAATGTGTACCGATTCTTAATAGGATTATTTCTTTTCTTCCCTAATCTTAAACCAAATAATTAGTAAATCAGGTTTAATATGAGCCTCCCAGTTATTCTTATAATTTCCAATTAATTTATGTGGAAGATATTTTTTCTCAATACCATTGGCACCGTTTGCTTGTAGTTTTTCCAAAAAATCCTCAATCAAGTCAAAATTTTTAGTTGCTCTTTTGATTACTTTTTTTGCGTCTTTTTTGAATTGAATAGTTGGTTTTAAAGTAAACATTATAAAGAACCGAGAAATGATTTTATATCTTTTATTGGCTCACCAACTCCAATACCTTCATGTGCATCTTCAATGGTTTTGCGGGTAAGTTCATTTGGAGTTCTAGGTTTCTTTGCACTTTTTTTATGAATAGTAACACCAAGCTCTTTAAGTAAGCTTTTTACTAACGAACTTTTGTTTTCAGGAATATCGATAATTAATGTTTCCATACTCAAATATAACGAAATTTAGCCTTCGTCCAAATTCTCCTAGAACGGTCTTTGAGCTCTAATACCTAAACTCTTTTACCACCTCAATCGCATATTTTACATTCTCGAAAGGAATATCAGGCATAATGCCATGACCTAAGTTGAAAATAAAACCTTCAGTTCCACGCATGCGTTCGAACAACTTATGAATTTGTGCTTTAATTACCGATTGGTCTGCGTATAAAATATGCGGGTCTAAATTCCCTTGAACGGCAATACCAGCAGGCAAAGCATTTTTAATGTTCAGTAAATCTGCATTCCAATCAACCGAAATCACATCAGGTTTAGCCTCTGCCATCATCGGTGCAAAAACCGAACTTCCTTTACAGAAAGAAATCACCGGAATATCTTTTCGGTTTAAGTTGGAGATAATTTCCTGAATATAAAGGTGAGAAAACTCCTGATAATCACTCCATGATAAAGCAAGTGCCCAGCTATCAAAAATCTGAACAGCATTTACACCAGCCGTAATTTGAAGATTCAAATAGTCGGCTGTTACTTTAGCTATTTTAGCCAAAAGTTTATGCGCCAACTCGGGTTGGTTGTGTATAAAAAGCTTGGTTAATTTAAAATCTTTTGATGAACCGCCTTCAATTAAGTAACTCATCACCGTAAAAGGTGCACCAGCAAAACCGATTAAAGGAATGCTTCCATTTAACCGCTGTTGAATTACTTTAATGGCATCAGCTACGTACTGCAATTCATCTAAACAATCTACATTTAAGTTTTCTACATCTTGTGCAGTTCGTACCGGGTTTGCAAACTTCGGACCAACGCCTTGAGTAAAGCTCAAATCGCCACCCATTGCCTCGCCAGTTACTAAAATATCGCAGAATAAAATCGCTGCATCAATACCCAACAAATCGACAGGTAACATGGTAACATCGGCTGCAATTTCCGGGGTTTTGCACATCTCTAAAAAAGAGTATTTGTTTTTAATCTCCCAGTATTGTGGCATAAAACGACCAGCCTGACGCATCATCCATACGGGTGGACGTTCTGTTTGTTTCGAAAATGCAGCGTCTAAAAATAAATTGTTCTTCATGTTTTGTATTAGTGTCGTACGGTCGTCACCCTGAATTCATTTCAGGATCTTAATAGCAAGAAAGATGCTGAACTAATTCAGCATGACGTTGAGCAAAAATTTAATTCTGCAAAGGTATAAAATAAAAAAAAACGAAGTACCTTTTTATGCTTAAAGCGGTATTCCGTTTCTCAAAATGACAATACGAGTATTATAATTTACTTATTTCTTTTTCAATCTTAACGATTATATCTTTCGAACGTGTCGATTCTGCAAGTTCATTAGCTAAATTAACATAAGCCTCGGCTCTTTCCTTATCCTTTTTTCGCAGAGCGAGATTAGCTAAATGTATCAAAACGTAACCCTTTTGGGTTTTGCCACCAACAGGAAAACGACTTGCCAATTGAAAATGATATTCTGCTTTTTCGTAATCTTCTTCTTTCAAGGCCATATTACCTTGCATAAATTCATAGTAGCCGCGTCGGTTTTTTGATAACCTTTCCGGATTTGGAACTTCGGCAAGCATCAGCTTTGCTTTTGAAAATTCATTGTTCTTAAAATATTTAGAGGCCATTAAAACAGAACTATGTCTGAAATGACTCCAAATAATAAAAACAAAAAGAAAGCCTGCAACTGCTGCCAACTCGTATTGATTGAAATAAACACAAACCAATGCGGCAAGCACAAAAACGGCCATCAAGACATATCTGCCGAGACTGCTATACATTAATGAATATCAGTGAATTTATAGCCCACACCACGAATAGAGTGGAAATAGACAGGATTCTTCTGGTCTGGTTCGAAGTATTTACGGAATGTTAAAATGAAGTTATCAATCGTTCTGGTTGATGGATAAACATCATAATTCCAAACGGTTTCTAAAATCTGTTCGCGAGAAACTGCATCGTTTTTACGCTCTATCAAAAGCTTCAACAACATAGTTTCTTTTTTTGTTAATGGCGTGATTGTTCCATCATCATGTTTCAATTCAAATGAATTAAAATAGATGGTTTTATCGCCGATTTTGTAAGAGTTTAACTCTTTTAAATCATCTGATTTTAAGCTGCGTTTAACCAAAATTCCCACACGAAGAATCAACTCTTCTAAGTTAAATGGTTTAACTAAATAGTCATCAGCTCCTTTTTTCAAACCTAAAACTCGATCTTCAGATGTGTTTTTAGCTGTTAAAAACATAATTGGAACTTCTGCATTTTCTAAACGGATAGTTTCACAAACCTGGAAACCATCCATTTCTGGCAACATTACATCTAAAATAATTAGATTAAAACGTTCTTCCTTAAATATTTTAAGAGCGGTTTTGCCATCTTTAACGGCGTGAACTTTATAACCCTCAAGTTCGAGGTTTAATTTGATAGCATCTAACAAGTGGTCCTCGTCTTCTACCAATAGAATTCTTAATTTTTGTGACATAATTGAGATTAACTAAATGTTACTTCAAAAATACTTCCCTGAGGCAAATTGTCTTTTACTGTAATATCTGCATCATGGTATTGTAAAACCTCTTTCACAATAAACAAGCCTAAACCCGTTCCTTTCGCTTTCCTGACATTCTCATTACCAACGCGGTAAAACTTATCAAATATCAACATTTTTTCGGCATCTGAAATACCTGGTCCTTTATCTATCACACTTAATCTCAAATGCCCATCAACCTCATCTAAAAGCACATTTATCTCATCACAAGGACTTGAATACTTTACTGCATTTTCAATCAAATTGGTAACAACAGACGATAAGGCAAATTTGTCACCCACCAACTGCAAATTTGGCTGAATTTGAGCATTTATCAATTGCTCGTTTCCACAAGAGTGTACCTGCAGCCTATCCGTAATTTTGTAAACCAACTCCGAAAAATTAAATTCCTCTTTCGGAAAGGTGTAAGAGCGGTTTTCAATTTTGGTTGCCAACAACATATTTTCCACCAAATCATCCAAACGCTCTATATCTTTTAGCGAATTATTAAGCAAAGATGTTTGCCTGGCTTTATCTAAATCCCTTTTAACAATCGTCTGGATGGAAAGTTTTATCGCTGCCAAAGGCGATTTTAACTCATGCGTAATCGACATCAAGAAATTCTGCTGCTGCTCTCTTAATTTATCCTCACGTTTTAACGATTGATGCAAAAAATAACCACCAATACATAACAGAAATAAAAATACAGAACCTTCACCCATAATCATCGTCATGCGGCTGGGTTGCAAGCGCACAACCAAAGTACCCCAAGAAATAAGCTGAATTAAGGCGTAAAGTAGTAAAGCGTAAAAGATTATGATGGATTTTTTCATCTGTCTCTATCAGGATTTTTATAATTTAAGGATTTTAAAATACTTATTAGCATATTAATACTGAGTATAGTTGAAATATGAAAAGCAAGTTTCTGTTTTCTTAGGTTATTTCAGTCCCGCTTTTCGTTACAATCTTTTTGCGATTGTCAGTCGGAGCTTGTGAAGACCTGCATCAAAAAGTATTTCCACTACAATAGGGTTTAGATAACTTGGGTTTGTGCCTAAAACAAGGAACACCCCGCCTTTCAGGCACCCCTCTAAAAGAGGGGAATTCCCCTCAAAGTTCTATAAACACCATGAGCTTATATTTTCTTATATGTCTTATATGGTTGAAAACTCAATATTCTCTGTGAAAACCTTCGTTTTCTCTATCGTAAAAACTATCAGCTGTAAAGGCTGATGCTACGACCTAAAAACCAAATCTAATGCCTCAAAAATTGCTCTCTTCGCCTTCTCCAATTCAATCTTCGTATGTGCTGCAGAAACAAAACCAACTTCATAACCAGATGGACCTAAATAAATTCCCCTGTTCAACAACTCACGATGCATGATTTTGAATTTTTCCATGCTACCCGCGTCAATATCATCAGCCGATTGAATTTTATCTCTATCCGTAAAAGCGAACCAAAAAATAGAACCAACAGTAAACACCTTAAATTTATAATTTCTAGCTGTAGCAAAACGCTGAATACTTGCTACAAAATCCTGGGTTTTATTATTTAAATCTTTATAAAAACCCGATTTATTTAGTTCTGTTAAAGTTGCAATACCCGCAGCCATAGCTACCGGATTACCCGATAACGTACCGGCCTGATAAACTCCACCATCTGGAGAAATTTGCGACATGATTTCAGCCGATGCACCATACATACCAACAGGCAAACCTCCGCCAATAATTTTTCCGTAAGTTACAATATCCGGTTTAACACCATAATGGGCTGCTGCACCTTCAAAACCAACTCTGAAACCGGTAATCACTTCATCAAAAATAAGTAATGAATTATTTTCTGTACAAATTTTACGTAGGAAATGTATGTAATCTTCATCCTGAATAATTAACCCATTATTCGCAGGAATTCCTTCGATAATTACTGCTGCTATCTGGTCTTTAAATTGCGCAAAAGCTTGCTCAATTGCTACCGTATCATTTAAAGGAATTACAATGGTTTCTTCCGCAAAAGATTTTGGTACACCTGCCGAAGAAGTTTCGCCAAAAGTTACTAAACCCGAACCCGCTTTAACCAAAAGAGCGTCTGTATGACCATGGTAACAGCCCTCAAATTTTAAAATTTTATCTCTACCTGTAAAACCTCTTGCCAAACGAATCGCCGACATTACAGCCTCTGTTCCAGAACTTGTAAAACGAATTTTTTCTACAAAACGATTGTTCTTAATAATCAATTCTGCTAATTCATTTTCTAAAGCTGTTGGAGCGCCGAAACTCATTCCGTTTTGCATCACTTCGGTAACTTTCTCCCTAATTTTAGAGTTATTATGCCCCAAAATTAATGGACCCCAACTTCCACAGAAATCAATAAATTGATTACCATCCACATCCCAAATGTAGCAACCATCACCTTTTTCGATAAAAAGTGGCGTACCATAAACAGACTTGAAAGCCCTAACCGGTGAATTCACTCCTCCAGGGAAATACGTTTTTGATTTCTCATACAGCTCTGCAGATTTTACCCTCGAAATATCAGGTTTACTGCCTGTATTTACCGGAACATCGGCCTCGTTGCCTGAAAACATTTTCTTTAATGAATCTAACATTCTTTTAGTTTTAAGTCGTACGTTTTAAGTTTTAAGTTTACGGATAACGTAGAACTTACAACCTATAACTTACAACTCTTTTAAATCCAATCGTTATTTAAAATATCTTTAATGTGGTAAGTGGTAATAATACTTGCTCCAGCTCTTGCAAAGGCATGCATTGTTTCCATTACTACTTTTTGTTCATCAATCCAGCCACGTTCTGCAGCAGCTTTAACCATCGAATATTCGCCCGATACATTATAAACCGCAATAGGCAAATTGGTATCTTGCTTTAACCGCTGAATAATATCCAGATAAGCCAAACCCGGTTTTACCATTAAAACATCTGCGCCTTCTTGTTCATCCAGTTTCGCTTCTCGCAAGGCTTCCAAAGGGTTTCTAAAATCCATTTGATAGGCTTTTCTATCGCCTTTACTTGGTGCACAATCTGCTGCTTCTCTAAAAGGGCCATAATAAGCAGATGCAAACTTTGTAGCGTGACTCATAATGGCTGCATTTACAAAACCATTGTCATCCAGCAAATTCCGTATCGCTTCGATTCGCCCATCCATCATGTCAGATGGTGCAAACATATCTGCACCGGCTTCCGCATGTGTTAAAGCCATCTTGGCAATCACTTCAACGGTTTTATCATTCTGAACGTAGTCGTTTTCTAAAATACCGCAATGCCCATGCGTGGTGTAAGAGCAAACGCAAACATCGGTAATCACGTATAAATCTTCGCCGAATTGCTTTTTTAATTCACGCACCGCTGTAGGTACTAACGAATGGTCGTGATAAGCAGATTTTGCTTCCGCCGATTTTTCGTCACCAACACCAAAAAGCATAATTTTATTTAAGCCTTTTTTCATTCCCGCTTCCACATCCTTTACCAAAGCATCAACCGAATAGTGGTTTACGCCCGGCATGGCATCAATTGCATGGGTAACATTCGTTCCTGACACCACAAAATACGGATATACAAACATATCTTTCGATAGTCGGGTTTCGGCTACCATCTCTCTAACCAACGGGTTCTTCCTCAATCTTCTCGGACGATGTAACATTATTTTAGTATTAAAGCCCCACCCAACCCTCCCCAGAGGGGAGGATTTAGCGAGTGTATTAGTATTTAGTATCAAGTATTAAAACTTGATGTGCTATTATTTTTGGAGCGACATGTTTATGCAGTCACCTAAATCATTAAATATTTTGAAAAGCAAATGTAGCTTTTCGGGTAATACAGTCCCGCTTTTCGTTTCAAGTTTTTTCAAACCTTATAGGTATAATCAAAAGCTTTTTACTTCAATCGGGTTTAGAGAACTTAATCAGTTTTTCAATGTATATTCTTAATGGCAAGATTGTGAGATTGCTTCGTACCTCGCAATGACGACCTGATCTCTCCTTCAGCTTTATCCTTTCAGCGTTAGTCTTTCAGCTTTAGTCTTTCAGCTTCCAACCCCTTAACCTCTATCTAATTTCTATTCCAAAAACCGCTTCCGCTAATCCAATTTCATCCGGCGAATAAGGCAAAGCATAACTCACGCCCATTTCATCAAATTTCTTACCGGTAGAGTTTCCAATGGCGATAACCTGTTGCCCCGGATTTAATAAATTATCAGCAAAATAAGCGTCAACATTTGATGGACTGGTGAAAATTAGCACATCAGCATAACTTTGGTCTATGTTTTCTTCGATTACGGTTTCGTAAATTGGCAAATCGATAATTTTCGCATCTGCTGGTAAAGATTTTTGAATCGATTGTAAAGAATCCTGCGCTCTTGGGAACAAAACATTTTTCCCTGACACCAATGCAGCAAAATCTTCGGCAACCTCTGTAATATCTCCACTTGCACCTACAAAATCTGCAAAGTGACCGAATTTACGCAACGCGTCTTCCGAGCCTCGTCCTACCACACCAAATTTTGTTTTTTTAGGCAATTGCGGTTTTAAGTTGAAAAAATACTCCACACAATTACGACTGCTAAAGAAAATCCAATCAATATTTTTTAGAATAAATTGGTCTAAAACAGTTACAATTGGGAAAGTACGAATCAACGAGCGACCTTCAATTTCTATATTGTTATTTTCTAATGCTCTGCGGAAATAGCTGTGCTCACCAATTTCACGGGAGATGAAAACCTTTGCAGGTTTCTTCCTTTCAGCACTAAATTTCCCTACGATTTTTTCCGCTAAACCTTCAGTTGTATCAGCCCGTAAAAATAAGCGTTCCGGAAAATCATCTGCAGTTTCGGCTTTTGATGTCCACACTTCGAATTGGCCATTATCTCTTTTGCAATAGCAACCCAAAGGCATGTGGCAACCGCCTTCAAAAATATTTAAAACCTTACGTTCTACACCAACTTCTTCTGCGGTTTCTGCATGATGCAATTTTTGCAAAGCATCAAAAAGTTCGGTATCATTTGCTCTGATTTGAATCGCCAAAGCGCCTTGAGCAGGTGCCGGAACAAATTCAGTAGTTTCTAACTCTTCAACATGCAAATCGCTAACATCCAAATTAAGGCGTTTTACACCAGCTTTAGCGATTAATATGGCATCGTAATCTTCATCTCTAAGTTTCTGAATACGTGTTGGAACGTTTCCACGTAAATCTTCCACTTCCAAATCAGGACGCAAACCCAATAACTGAGCTTTACGGCGATTAGAAGAAGTACCAACCATTGCTCCTTTTTTTAAAGAAAGTTTTTGAGATACATCAACACAATCTTTCAAAATCAAAAGATATTCGGATGCTTCTTCACGCTTTGGAATGGCAGCAATAACTAATCCATCGGGATGGTTTGTAGGCAAATCTTTAAGGCAATGAACGGCCAAATCGATGGTTCCGACTAAGAGTTCTTCTTCCAGTTCTTTGGTAAAAAAACCCTTTCCTTCTAATTTATCCAAACGCAAATTCAAGATTTTATCGCCCTGCGTTTTAATGATTTTAATTTCAGCTTCTATTCCAATAGCAGACAATTCATTTTTGATATGATTTGCTTGCCACAAAGCCAGGTCGCTACCGCGTGTTCCGATGGTTAATTTCTTCACTGTTTTTGTTAAATGATTTGCAAATCTAACTAAATACGGCTTTATCTAGTAAAATGTTTAAAAATGCGACAGTGAGGTTACAGAATTTTTAGGTTTATGGGTTTTAATTGACATTTACGCAAAGGCTGTCATTTATTCTATTAAGATGCTGAAATAAATTCAGCATGACGATGTGATTAGGCACATAGTTCAAGGGGTTACGGAATGAAGTTCATTAACCCCAGCCTTCGGCAGGCTGGCGATTTAAGTGTAAATACTTTTGTTGCAGGTATTCGACAGACTCATAATGATGATCGCAAAAAGGTCGAAACCTGCTTTTCATACTTAGACTACGCTCAACATTTAATTAATAGAAATATAAGATTTAGCTTGGCGTTCTCTGCGACAAAAACTTTGCGAACTTTGCGGTTAATTTAAGATTGATTCACCAAAATTTCTTTGGCCATAATCATTGGTACGCTGATGTATTTTTTCTCCATGTAGTTCATTACACGTTCCAATACTTCGCGAGATGCATCATCCATCTGACTAATTTCATCGGCAAAAACACCATTAATCGCTGTATTTTTAATTTCCTTAATTTTTCTCGGAACTTCTTGCATGGCCAATTCGATGCGGCGCTGCTTTAACACAGTAAAAAATTCAGTAATATTTGCACTGATGATATCTTCTGCATGAACAAGTTCGTTGTAACGCTCCTGAATATTTTTACGGGCAACTTCTTTTAAAGATTCTACCTCGATGTAATGAATCGGGTGATTATGAACAACGGCTGGTGCAACATCATTGGGTATAGCCAAATCGACAATTACCTTTTTGCCGGTATCGCCATTAAGCAATTTGGCATACAACTCTTCTGTAATTATAGCTTCGGTGGCTCCTGTACAAGTGATGATAACGTCAAAACCTTCAGTAAAATTTTGCAAATCTTCAAGATGAAAAGCCTTTCCGTTCAATTCTTCGGCTAAGCTTTCGGCTTTAGAAAATGTACGGTTAAAAATAGAAAAGTTAGAATATTTATGCTTGTTCAGGTATTTCGCAATATTTTGATTGGTTTCACCGGCACCGATGATTAAAATGCGAGAATTGCCGCACATATTTAATTCTTTCAGTTTGCGGTAAGCTAAAGAAACAACTGAAACAGGGTTTTTTGAAATATTGGTATGCGTATAAACTTCTTTCGCGGTTTTTACAACCCTATCCATAATCATGCGCATGTAATCGCCAGTAAAACCAGCATCGCGACAATTTTCGTAAGCTTTGCGAATTTGAGCAAGAATTTCCTTCTCGCCAACTACTAAACTTTCTAGCGAGCACGACGTTCTTAAAAGATGATTAAAAGCTTCTTCGTTTTCAAAAACGGTAACATTATCCAAGAAACGCTCCATAAATTCCGGAGGCAAACCCATATCCAAAACCGTAAGAAACTTAGTTACAAATTCCTTATCTGTTTTTTCTTTGGTGAGGAAAACAAACTCAACACGATTACACGTACCGATGTAAAAAATTTCGCTAACAGGAAGTTCTGCTTGAAGATTTTTCAATCTACTATCTAAACTCTGGTCACAAATAACTAATTTCCCTAAAGATTTCAGGTCGATGTGGTGATGCGTAAAAGCTATTACTTTTAAATATTCCAAGTGCTTCCGTTGTTAACTAATATCGGGATACAAAAGTAACACGGTAATTGTTTGTCACAGTCATTAATCTGTAATTTACATCAATTTAGAACGGTTTTAAATAAACACAAAACAACTACAAACCTCTATGCGCTATAAAATTTTTCTTTGGATTTATGCCTCTTTTTACATCCTGGCAGGGATTAATCATTTTATTTCGACTTCGGGATATTTTGCGATAATGCCAGAATGGCTACCTGCTCACGAATTTTTAATTTACCTCTCAGGAGTTATTGAAGTAATTTTAGGCGTTTTGTTGCTATTTCCTAAAACTAGAAAATTAGCGGCTTTGGGGATAATTTTAATGCTCTTAGCTTTTATGCCTGCTCATATTTACATGATTCAAAAAGCTCCGTTTTTGCTCGGCAAAATATCGGTAACACCTTTTATTGCTTGGATAAGAATTCCATTTCAAGTCTTATTTATTGGTTGGGCCTATTACTATTTCAAAAATAAGGATGAACCAATCTAATGTTTTGTAGATTTAATCGAGCTCTATAAAAAAAGGTGAGGAAAAATCCTCACCCCAAAAGAAAATCCGAGACTATGATTTTTTTTCTTCCTCATCTGAGGTTAAATTTTCCCATTTTTCCTCAGCTGTATTTTTTATTTCCTCAGCTTTATCTTTGGTATCTTCCCAAATATCTTCAGCTTTATCTTGTATATCCTCCAAAGCATCTTCTGCTTTTTCTTTGAATTCGTTAAATTTACCTTTTAGATTATCAAAAAATCCATTTTCTGAATCTGGGTTTGGCGTTTGGTTTTCTGTTGACATTTTAATTGTTTTAACTAATTAAGGCAAACACTATACCACTCGAGGTTGTTAAAAAATTATGATTACACAAAACGAATTTAGCTTAAGCGGCGCTGATGGAAAATTAATTATTGGCGACATTACTTTCGAGGATAAAAACCCGAACATTCCTATTGTTCTTTTTGTACACGGATTTAAAGGTTTTAAAGATTGGGGCGCACATAATTTAGTAGCAAGGTATTTTGCAAGCAATGGATATCGTTACCTAAAATTTAATCTCTCTCATAGCGGAGTTCCTGCTGATAACCCAAAAGATGTTACTGATTTGGAATCTTTCGCCAACAACACGATATCGAAAGAACTTTTTGATGTAAATGCAGTGCTCGATTATATTGAAAAAGCTTACGGAAAGGAAACCGAAATAAATTTAATCGGACATAGCCGCGGTGGTGGCTTAGCCATTATTGAAGCTGCTAACGACTTAAGAATTAATAAGCTGATTACCTGGAGTGCAATTTCGAGTTTCAATAGTTTGTGGAAAAAGGAACAAGAAAACGAGTGGAAAAAGACAGGCAAAATTTTCGTTGCTAATGCAAGAACAAAAGAGCAAATGCCATTGAATGTTACTTTGCTTGGAGATTTTGAAGAAAACGAAGAAACATTTAATATCCTCAATGCTTCAAAACGGATTAATATTCCGTGGTTAATTGTTCAGGGCGATGATGACGTAAATGTTCCCTTTGAACATGCCCAAAAACTTGCGGATGCCAGTCTTGATAGCCAATTGATAAAAATTGAAGGCGCAAATCATGTTTATGGTGCTAATCATCCTTATGAAAAAGAAACATTGCCACCGCTATTATTTAAGGTTTGCGAGAAGTGTTTGGTATTTTTGGGAGAGGAATAAATACCCGACCGATTTATTAAGAATCTAATTTAAACTTTTAACTATTTCGATTCAGGCGGTCGTCACCCTGAATTTATTTCAGGGTCTTAATTACCAAGATGCTGAAATGAATTCAGCATGACGATAGTTACATTAGGCGGTCGTCACCCCGAATTAATTACAAGGAATTAATTATCAAGATGCTAAAATGAATTCAGCATGACGATAGTTTAATTAGGCGGCGTCACCCCGAATTTGTTTTAGGGTCTTAATTACCAAGATGCTGAAATAAATTCAGCATGACGATAGTTTAATTAGGCGCTCATCACCCTGAATTTATTTCAGGGGCTTAATTATTAAGATGCTGAAATGAATTCAGCATTACGATAGTTAAATTAGGCGCTCGTCGCCCTGAATTTATTTCAGGATCTTAATTGTTGAAATGCCGAAATAAATTCAGCATGACGGTAGTTAAATTAAGCGGTCGTCACCCTGAATTTATTTCAGGGGCTTAATTGTTAATATGCTGAAATGAATTCAGCATGATGGTATTTAGAGTATGTTTTCTAAAAGATTAGTTAACTACTTAATCGTTTCCTCTACCTACAAAACCACGCATATCACTTCCGCTTGGGCTTTGAAAAATTTCTAAATCAAAATATGGAACCGCAGCCAGCAGATGGTCGAAAATATCTGCAGCCACTTCTTCAAATTTTTTAAGTGCCTTTTCTTTTGAGAAAACATAAATCTCAATGGGGAGTCCGTTTTCGGTAGCCTGCAATTGCCTAACCATAAAAGTTAAATCGGTATTGATGTGTGGGTTGCTTTCCAAATATTTTTCGGCATAAACCCTAAAAGTACCAATGTTAGTCATGTGTCTGCCGTTAACCAAATTGTTCGGATTTACAGTATTCTCAGCATTAAATTTTTCGATTTGTGCTTGCGTTTCCTTTAAGTAATCTTTCAAAAAATCAATACTTTTTAACCGACTGATAAGTTCTTCATCACAAAACTTGATGCTCGAAATTTTAATATTGATGTGCCTTTTTATTCTTCTCCCTTCACTTTCTTCCATAGCCCGCCAGTTTTTAAACGACTCGCTAACGATGGCATAACTTGGCACAATGGTTACTGTTTTATCCCAATTCCGAACTTTAATGGTGGTTAAATTAATTTCAGTTACTTCGCCATCAGCACCATATTTTTCTACTGTTATCCAATCGCCAACCCGAACCAAATCAATAGCACTCATTTGAACTGAGGCTACAAAACCTAAAATCGGGTCGCGGAAAACCAGAATAAAAACTGCAGTAACGGCACCAAATCCGCCAAAAATATATAGCGGAGATTCATTTAATATGATGGATAAAATAAGTACAAAACCTAAAATATAGATGATAATTTTTGCTACTTGCTTATAACTTCTGATGGGTTTATCAGCATATTTCCTGGAAGCTTCCATAATGGAAACTAATGCATTTAAGAAAGCATTTATCGCAAACATGGTTGCCAAAACCACATATATTTTCGAAAAAATTAAGGCATAAAACAGCCAGTTTTTAAAATCTACAAAAACAAAAGGAACAACATTGTATATAATATATGCCCCGAATATTAGCGCAAAAGCCCTGAACACTCGAAATTCAAACAATGCCTTTTGCCAATCTGATTTGGTTTTGGCGCTTTTGATAACCCCGATAAAAACTTGGCGGGTAACAAATATGGTGATGAATAAAAATAGCGTAACACCAATCAGGCCGATTAAGAAATAAGTCCAGATTAATGCACTACCATTTAAACCTTGCTCGATTAAGAGTTTTCGTAATTCACTAAATATAAATTGAAACTCCATTAAATTCATAAAGGTAATTTAGGTTTTGTTGGCAAAAAATGGAACAATTCTTAACAGATATATAGATTGCATCGTTCTTATCAATAACGTGCTCCTATTCCTATCGAAAAAAATATTCGTTAAAAACAATTAAAACTAACCTTTTTCAACCCAATTTCCATCACCTTTTATAATATCAATCAATTCATCTAATGCAAAAGCGGTGTTAACATTTTTCTTAACCACTTCTTGACCACGGTATAATGTAATTTTATCTGGTCCGGTGCCTACATAGCCATAATCAGCATCTGCCATTTCACCAGGACCATTTACAATGCAGCCCATAATACCAATTTTAAGTCCTTTCAAATGATCGGTACGAGAGCGGATTAGTTGAGTAGTTTCTTGTAAATCGAAAAGAGTTCTTCCGCAACTTGGGCAAGAAATATATTCAGTTTTACTGATTCTGGTTCTTGTTGCCTGCAAAATACCAAAACTTATTACATTAATCAGCGCTAAATTTTTATCAGCTGCGTCAATCCAAATTCCATCACCAAAACCATCAGTAAACAATGCACCAATATCTGTTGCAGCATAAAGCATTAAATTATCCGCATTAATATCTTGATAAGTTCTTTTAATAATTACCGGAACTTGAATGTTTCTCTGCTGTAAGGCGATGAAAAATGCCCGTTGTTCTGCCATTCCATGGTTAGCAGAGGTTTCGAGAATAAGTACAACATTGGTCGAATGTTCGAATGTTGAAGTGTTGAATTGTTGTGCATCAACTGCAATGAAATTTAAATATTCATCTTTTACACTGGTTTTGTTATACTCATCCAATGTAAATAAGGGATGGCAATTATTTTTATCCTTTAAATTCAACCAAGTGTTATAATTATATATCTGTTTCAGGTTTCCTGGAAATGAGAATGATGGCAATTTATCTCCCAAATAAGCCAAATCGCAAGCCTGGTCGGCAAGGTTGTATTTATCCAAACCTGCACTGTAATTGTAACCAACAGCACTTAAAAAATATGGGTCTTTTAAATTTTCTTTTGATACATCAATCATTACTACCGGATGATGATGACCACCTATGTGCTGAACAGGAGCTGTAACCCGGCGAGAATAGGCATAAGGCGAATATGTTTTGATGGTAGATGGCGTATGTAAAATGGAAGATGTGTTATCCATTTTCTGACTTACAATATCCGACTCCCGACCTCTAAAAACATATCTATCAGCCAATGCTTTTGCAACAGGTGCTTCAAATTCAGGGTCTTCAGTTAAAGAAACACGAATGGTATCTCCTAAACCATCTTCTAACAAAGTACCGATGCCAACTGCCGATTTTATGCGACCATCTTCTCCATCGCCTGCCTCGGTAACACCTAAATGCAGCGGGTAATTCATGCCCTCCTTAACCATCGTTTCTACCAGCAAACGATAAGCCTGAACCATAACCTGCGTATTGCTGGCTTTCATAGAAATTACCAGGTTGAAGTAATTCTGGTCTTCGCACATGCGGATAAATTCCATTGCAGATTCCACCATTCCTCTGGGCGTATCTCCGTAATGGCTCATAATCCTATCTGATAGTGAACCATGGTTCGTGCCAATTCGCATGGCTGTACCATATTCTTTACAGATTTTTACCAGGGGAATAAATTTCTTATAAATCCGGGAAAGCTCGGCGTTGTATGCGTCTTGGGTATATTCTATATTTTCGAATTTCTTTTTATCAGCATAGTTACCAGGATTTACACGAACCTTTTCAACAATTCGTGCTGCCATTTCCGCAGCATTTGGTGTAAAGTGGATATCGGCAATTAGGGGAACATTATAGCCTCGATAGCGAAGTTCTTTTTTTATGTTGGCAAGATTTTCTGCCTCTTTAATACTGGGGGCGGTAATACGAACATATTCGCTACCCGATTCTACCATGCGGATGGTTTGCTCAACAGTGGCTAAGGTATTCATGGTATCGGTGGTCGTCATCGATTGGATACGAATCGGATTATGACCGCCAAGTGCAATATCACCAATGTTTACCTCTCGGGTTAAAAACCTCGAATATTGCGTTAAACTGTTGCAATATCCACCACCTAATTCTGGCTTTACCAATAAATTTTCCATGTTGTTACAAAGATATAGATAGAATTTTGAATGAGCGCATTTTGAACTAGAGAATGACTTAAAATCTATATCAAACGTTCTTTTATGACTTGAGTATTTTTAATAGAAGGTTATAAATTAATCGCGGTTCAAAAACATCAATACCTTATTATTAAATTCTAAAGCTTTTTCAACGGGCACATAATGCGAAGCTCCTTTAAAAATAAAAAGCTGCGATTTAGAAATATTATCCGCAATAAATCTGGTATGCTTTTCTAAAATCATATCCTTTTCTCCAGCCATCACCAAAACTGGAGCCTTAATATATTTTAAATCGCTGGGAGTAATATGCGGTTCAGTTAATAACATGGTAAATAACTTAACTTGATATTTAGATTTCTCATCTGATTTATCTTTTAAACCTTCTATAGCCTTACGAACTTCTGCTAAGGTACTAGAAGAAACTGCTTCATTTGGATTTGTGCATGCCCCGGTAACAGCTAATTTTTTTACGTAATCAGGGTATTTTGCAGCCAAAATCAACCCAGTATTACCTCCATCACTCCACCCTAAAATATTTACTTTGCTGATGTGTAAAGAATCAAGTAATACTTTAATATCTTCTGCATAGAGATTATAGGAAAGTGGTTCCGAATTATTATCTGTACTATTACCTTGTCCGCGAGTATCAACAGCAATTACTTTGTAACTTTTCGAGAATTCCTTAATCTGCTTCTTGAAGACATTTATGGATTGGCTATTTCCATGTAACAGTAACAATGGCTCTCCTAATCCATAGGTTTCGTAATACAATTCAGCGTTTTTTACTTTAACCTTTCCAGATGCGGCAGCATTATTACCATAATTAATTGACTTCGGGGCATTAGGATTATAATTTGGTTTAAATCTCGCAAACCGGATATCTACGCCATCAATCAATACCTGTATATCATCTATCCACATTTTACCAGATCCATATAACAAAGGAAAAAGATAAATTTTCGACGATTCTTTTTGAAGTGGTAACTTCAGACTGTATTGTTTCCAGTCTTGCGTACCATATATTCTTCTGGATAATAGATTCGTAAACTGTAACTTATCATCATCTCCATCGTCAATCCTGAAAGGAAAGTCAACATGCTCTTTAACATTTTTCATTTTTAAGTAGAACTTCACCTCTACTTCAAAGCCTACATATTTTGCTGGGATAAACATCCCGGTCATAGCGTAATTAGAAGCACCTTCTTCATTAATACATTCTATCGATAAAGAATATCTTCCGTTATGCTTTTCGTTTGAATCTATTACTATCTTAAATCCACTTTTTGTAATTCCAGTATGCCAACCTACGGAAGAATTGGAACCAGGGATTATTTTTTCGAATCCTAAGTTATATTCATCCCTTTCATTATTTAAAGAGTCTGGATAAATTTGACAACATACAGTTAAGTGTGATAAGGCAAAAACTATCAAGAGTAGATATTTCATAAAGAAGGATAAAATCGTAATAAAACTACCCAATAAAAAACGATTTCTCTTTTAATTAACTTAATTTAACAATCAAAATGGAATCTATATCAAACGTTCTTTTATGACCAAAGTATCTGCAGCTATATCATGCCAGCATTGATTTTTCTTATTTAAGAAACTATAGAAATAACCAAAAAAAGCTGGGATTACAGAAATTATTTTTGAAAAGTTGCGGATGAATGATCGGCCCAATAATATTCGGCTTCCTTCTAAATCTGTTACTTTAATATTAACCAAACGCTTGCCAATTGTTGCCTGCCGTTTTGAAGATTCAGCAAAACTGCCGTAAATCAACTTTATCAGAAAAATTGCAGGAAATGGAATTAAAAAAGCCATCATACGTTGATCTTTACCTTCGATTGTGATGAAACTTACTAAAATAACAATACAGTAAACTACAAAAATCAGAAAGTGATCTATCACCGAAGCCAATAAGCGTAAATCAAAAGCAGCAAAATATTGTGGCGCAGTTTTTTGATAACTAAAACCAAGAAGCTCACGCAATTCTAAAATTGCATGAGCTTCTTTATAATCATCCATTCCAGGTTTACGAATAAACGTGTTTGGCTTTATGTTCAAATGAGCTAACTCAGCCAAATTATATGGACCTTGAGACTTACCATTTATAACAACTGTGTACTGATCAGTGTTCATTGGGTTTGATATTTAAAGGTACTGCTGCTTTAGTCTTTAAGCTTTTACCTTTGCGCTTCTAATACCTTGACACCTCAAAGTTACTCAATCCACCATCCAAATTAATAAAGATTTTTTTTGTGGATGATTTATAGTTCGATGTTTCGTAAACACCATCACTTAGTTTTTCAAATCCTTCAAAATCTTTTGCAGATAAACCAGTTTTAGTTCTAATTCTACAGCCGGAAGTTGATGGAATTTGAATTTTAACATCAGCAACACCCGACTTTACAACAACATCTGCAATTGGCAATAAATCGCCCATTTTTATATCTAATGAGGCTGCACCGCCATCAAAACGAAAGGTCCGCACTTTGTATTCTGCAAAATCAAAATCAGCTTCACCAGCACCAAGTTTCATTATAATATCCCAGTTCGGTGCTTTATTTAGTTTAAAATCTACATCGTTGCCACCGTCATTAAAATTCCACCTATTCTTTTTATTGCCCATTTTAAAGGTAAGCACGGTTGCACTATCGGTAGTTTGTTTAGTTAGGGAGAATTCACCATGTCTTTTCTTAACATCAGCTTTAATTAAATCATTTGTTTCTCCATCTAAATTAAATGAAATGCCGCCGCCAGAAATATTTAAAATGGCTTTTTTTGCATTATCGATAGCAGAAAATGGTTCTGAAAGATTTAATTGATTGTAGGATGTATCGCCGTCATTATCATCATTATCGTTATCATCAATATTGATATCAACATCATTCTTTAAACGATTGCCCCACCAAGAATTTCTGTCTGGTTCTTGCTGCCCTTTAAAGAAAAGAAATCCTAAAGTAATTACAAGTACACCAATGGAAACCATACTACCTGCCTGCGAATTATTTCTGTTGAATAAAATATTCAGCCCGGCGATAATTAGAAACACAGGCCAGAAATGCCAAACGTTGCGCCAATAAAATTCGATTACACCAAAGTTTTCTAGCAAGAGTACACCGCCAATAAAAAGCAGTAAAATACCCCAAATTAATCTATCTAATTTCATAATATTTATACTTGAGGGTTAGTAGGTGTTGAGTTTGTTTCAGGTTTTGTTTCTTCAACAATTATTGCATCAGATACAGTTTCTGTTTTCGGTTCTTCTGAAGCTTGTTGTTGATTTTGAAATGCCGCCCATTCGTTTTTTCTTTTCGATTTAGCGATAATGCTAATACCTAGAACGATAAATATTACCGGCCAGAAATTTCTAAACCTAAACCAATCGGGAATAAAATCAAACTCACGCATTAAGAAAAAGCAGCCAACTACAAGTAAAAGCAAACCACCAATTGTACGTCCGGTATCGTTAGGCTTGTTGTATTGATTAAAATTTGCTTGAGTTTCAAAAGGTGTTTTCTGCGCATCATTTATCGGCTGCGACCAATTTGTATTACTTGAACCAACCGGCCCTGCAAAAGCATCTGCCTGAGCAAATGGCGGCACATTTGGATTATTTTTATTAAAGTAATTATTAAATTTTGAGAATTTTGCTGCCGGGTCGTTATTTACCGGAACAATAATCCACATAATAATATAGGCAACCAAACCGGCTCCAGCCATAAAAATGGTTGATAATGCAAACAATAATCTAACGATGGTTACCTCTACCTGCATGTAATCTGCTAGGCCAGAAGCTACACCGGCAATCATTTTATCGTGTTCGTTTCTAAAAAGCTTCTTTTCCATAACGCTGTTCATTTTGTGTTTAAAAATCTAGCGGAGTGATTAGCACTTCATCAACATTTACCCCTTTACTTAAGTTTAAAATGGTAAATAAAATCTCTGCAATATCTTCAGGCTGTACAAATTTTTCATCTGGAATTGTTGTTCCATCCCAGGATGATGTTTTGGTAGAACCCGGCAGAAAAGCAGTTACTTTAACGTTGTGTGGAGCTAACTCTTGCCGCAATACATGATTAAGACTTAACATCGCTGCTTTTGTTACACTATAACTTCCACCATTTTTTACGGGTGCATTACTGGCGACTGAACAAATGTTAAAGATATGGCCACGTTGCGCTACACGCATCTTTTTACCGATTAATTTACTGATGTAATAACCAGCATTAACATTTATTTGCTGTTGCATTTCGAAGGTTTCGTCATCCTCATCAAACAAACTTCCGGGCATAAAAGCGCCAACATTGTTTACTAAAACATCGATAAAGCCAATTTCATTTTCAATAGTATTTAGCAATTCATAAACTTGCTGCTTCACAGCACAATCTGCCGCGTAAATAAATATTGTTCTTCCAAAATTTGATAATTCATCTCGAAACTTTTCTAACTCATTCTGATTTCTTGCAACAAGAACTAAGTCATAGCCTTCTTTACACAATTTAATGGCTATTGCTTTACCAATTCCTTTTGTTGCCCCGGTTATTAAAGCTTTCATATTTTATGGTTTAATATTTGTAAGCAAAAAACCATATTTATATTCTAAACCACGAATATTTTTGCAATAAACAAAGTGCTACAACTTTTTTATCGTTTCTTTGTAGTATTATATATTGAATATTTAAACTAAGCAACACATACGGAATGAATTTTACCAATTTCGGCAGGTACGTACTGCTACTCAAATCTGTATTCAGAAAGCCGGAAAAACTGAAGATATATCTTAAAGAGATAGCAAAGCAGATGGACTATGTGGGCGTAGGTTCTGTTGGGCTAATAGCGATTATTTCTACATTTATTGGCGCAGTAATGACATTACAAATTGCTTTCCAGCTGGTTAGTGATTTTATTCCGAAAACAATTATTGGTTCGGTAAATAGAGATTCTAGTATTTTAGAATTAAGTCCTACAATTAGCGCAATCGTTTTGGCTGGAAAAATTGGTTCTGCCATCTCTTCAGAAATTGGATCTATGCGTGTAACCGAACAAATTGATGCTTTGGAAATTATGGGTATCAATGCACCAGGTTATTTAATACTTCCAAAAATTATATCAGGCATAACCATGGTACCAATGTTGGTTATCATTTCTATGTTTTTAAGCATTACTGGTGGTTATATTGGCGGTTCGATATCTGGAGCTGTTACTCCGGCAGAATATCTTCAAGGTATTACAACCGATTTTAATCCTTATACAATTGTTGTGGCTTTAGTTAAAGCTTTCGTTTTTGGATTTATTATCACCTCTGTTCCGGCTTACGAAGGTTTTTATGTTCGTGGTGGTGCGTTAGAAGTATCTCAAGCAAGTACCAGAGCAGTTGTTATTAGCTGTATTTCTATTCTTGTTTGCGATTATTTGGTTACTCAACTTTTATTATAATGATTGAAGTAAAAGATATTTACAAATCCTTTTCAGGAAATGATGTTTTACAAGGCATTTCCGGGAAGTTTGAAGAAGGTGTTACCAACTTAATTATTGGTGGTTCTGGTTCGGGTAAAACTACATTACTTAAATGTATGGTGGGTTTGCATCAGCCAGATTCAGGTTCTGTATTATACGATGGACGTGATTTTACACCAATGACATACGAACAACGTATTGATGTTCGTAAAGAAATCGGTATGCTTTTCCAAGGTTCAGCGCTTTTTGATAGTATGACTGTGGAAGACAACATCATGTTTCCGCTAAATATGTTTACAGAGCAAACCAGAAAAGAAAAGTTAGAGCGTGTTAATTTTTGTCTGGAGCGAGTAAATCTAGTTGGAAAGAATGCATTGTTCCCGGCAGAATTATCTGGAGGAATGAAAAAACGAGTGGGTATAGCTCGTGCTATTTCTATGAACCCAAAATATTTGTTTTGTGATGAACCCAACTCGGGCTTAGATCCTAAAACATCTATCGTTATTGATGAACTAATACAGGAACTAACAGAAGAATTTAAAACAACTACTATTGTTGTTACCCACGATATGAACTCCGTGATGGGTATTGGCGATTATATTTTATTCTTACACGAAGGCAAAAAATTCTGGGAAGGCAGCAATAAAGAAATTGCCCATACTGATATAAAAGAACTGAACGATTTTGTGTTTGCAAGTCGTTTTATGAAAGCTGCGAAAGATAAGTTTTAATGATCAATCCTTATTATTTCTAGGCAGCAATTTCATATAATTATAACATTACCTTTAGATTGCTTTGTGCCTCGCGGTAACGAAAAACATATATTTAACAAATGATACAATTACTTGCCCCAACCCATTGGAAAGATTATGAACTAATAGATTGTGGGGATTTCGAAAAATTAGAACGTTTTGGTAATGTTACCCTAATACGACCAGAACCTCAGGCCGTTTGGAAAAAAACATTATCAGAGCAGGAATGGAAAAAAATAGCAAATATTACTTTTCGAGGTCGTTCAGCTACATCGGGTGAGTGGGTAAAAAAAAATCCAGCTACACCAGATCGCTGGCATGTTGAATATAAAAACAATGAAGTTGCCATTAAACTTCGTTTAGGATTAACCTCTTTTAAACATGTTGGTGTTTTCCCTGAACAGGCTGTAAACTGGGATTTCATTTCTTCATCAATCAAAAAATTTAAAACACCTCAACCTAAGGTTTTAAACCTATTTGCATACACAGGTGCAGCATCACTTATTGCTAATGCTGCTGGTGCAGAAACTACACATGTTGATTCTATTAAACAGGTTGTAACCTGGGCTAATGAAAACCAAGAACTTTCGGGTTTAAAAAACACAAGGTGGATGGTTGAAGATGCTTTGAAATTTGTAAAAAAGGAGCTTAAAAGAGGTAAAAAATACAATGGCATAATCTTAGATCCACCAGCATACGGTCACGGACCAAATGGCGAAAAATGGAAACTGGAAGATCATATTCAGGAAATGATGCAAGATGTTGTGCAGCTGTTAGACGAAAAAGAACATTTTTTAATTTTAAATACGTACTCTTTAGGATTTTCTTCCGTAATTGTAGAAAATTTAATTCGCACATCTTTCCCTAATGTTAAAAATTTAGAAACCGGAGAATTGTATCTTCAAGCCACTGCAGGCATTAAACTTCCACTTGGCGTTTTTGGTAAATTCTGCAATGTGTAATATGTTGATTACTTTATTTTGAAGTACCGGTTTAGCATCCTACTTTCATGTATAAACAGATTTGGAAAAACTGTCTAAACATTAAAAATCTATAAAATAACTCTATGAAATTTCCTCAAGTAGCGGGCACCTTAGTTCTTGGTTTTGCCGCAATCAGTTTATTTGCCAACTGTAATTCGGATGGTAAAGGCGGTGGCGTTGGTAAAATATTTTCTTCTGATACCAGCAAAAAGAAAACCGATTCTACAGTAAATGTGATGAAACCTGTTGACCCAAAATTATATGATTCTTTGGTTCGCAAATTATCTAATGGTGATACTACTGGAAAGTGGCCTGTTAAAAATCAGCCAACCCCTTTAGCTGGTGCTATTCTTCCATTTAAACGTATTGTGGTTTATTATGGTAATTTACACTCAAAAAAAATGGGTGCTCTTGGCGAATATGCACCAAAAGAAATGTGGCAGCGATTAAATACAGAAGTTAAGCGTTGGGAAAAAGCAGACCCTACAACTCCAGTTCAACCTGGCTTGCATTATATTGCAGCAGTAGCGAGCGGGACACCGGGTAGAGATGGAAAATATATTAATCGCATGGCAAACAAGCAGATAGATTCTGTTTTAGCAATCTCCAAAATGCAACCTAATACCATTGTATTTCTAGATTTGCAAGTTGCGTTGAGTACAATTAAAGCAGAACTTCCTCATATAGAGAAATATTTACAATTACCTTATGTACACTTAGGCATCGACCCAGAATTTTCTATGAAAGACGGTTCCCTGCCTGGGAAAAAAATCGGCACCTATGATGCAGCGGATATCAATTATGTAACTGGTTACCTTGCAGACCTAGTTAAGAAATACAATTTGCCTCCGAAAGTATTCGTTTTACATCGATTTACTAAAAAAATGGTAACCAATTCTGCCAACATAAAATTACGTCCGGAAGTGCAAGTAGTTATGCACATGGATGGTTGGGGCGAGCCTGAATTGAAAAAAGGTACTTACCGTCATTTCATATTTAGCGAACCTGTGCAATTTACCGGCTTTAAATTGTTCTATAAAAATGATTTGAAAAAGGATCCAAAACGCTTAATGACACCCGAAGAATTGTTGAAATTAACACCTAAGCCAATATATATTCAATATCAGTAGTGTACTATAATTCTATTCGAAATTAGGATTTAAATCCTTCAAAAAGCCTCTTGCAATAATACAAGAGGCTTTTTTTGTACAAGTAAAACCTTTCGCATTAAATTTTCGTTAATAGAATTATGCAGACAGCGATATTTGGCGGAGGATGCTTTTGGTGCACAGAAGCAGTTTTTCAATCATTACAAGGTGTAGAAAAAGTAGTTTCAGGCTACATGGGCGGCGCCTTAAAACATCCAACATATATGGAAATTTCTAATGGCAATACCGGTCATGCGGAAGTTATTCAAATTGATTTTGATGAAACACAGATTTCATTTAATGAGTTGTTATTGATTTTCTTTAAAACACACAATCCAACTTTACTTAACAGACAAGATAGTGATAGAGGAATTCAATATCGTTCGGTAGTGTTTTACGATACACAAGAACAAAAGCGTGAAACTGAAAAAATGATAACTGAATTAACAAGGGATAATATCTTTGATAGGCCAATTATAACCGAATTAAGTCCTGTTTCCGAATTTTATGATGCTGAGGATTATCATCAAAATTACTTTAGTAAAAATCATGAAAAGCCTTATTGCTCATTTGTCATTCAACCTAAGCTAGACAAATTTGTAAGAGAATTTCAGGATAAAATTAAACCAGAATTGCTTGGCGATTAATCGATAAAAGTAAGTAATGCATGCTGGCTTGCTGTATGAATATCTCTCCAAACCCGATTAATTTCTGATTCCTTTTTTGCAGCTTCTAAACCACAATAGGGGAAAAGTGAATCTGTTGCGACTCGACATGCATGCGCTAATTTTCTACTGGTAAGGCTCACTTCCTTCAACTTATCCTCCTCAATAGAGCCTTTGGTTTTTAATTCTTTCCATGATTCATCAAATGTTTGATAGAAAATCGCTCTCAATCCTTCTACTTCTGATTTGTTACGCCGTAATTCTGAATTGAAATAAGCAATTTGACTTTCGCTGTACCTCTTCAATCCTGATCGTGATGAAAATGATTCTTCTACGAGGCGAATAAAATGATTAGTCATACCCAAGCTATTTACGGCTAAAGTAGTTTCGGCTAATTGCAAAAAAGGGTAATCAAATCCATTTTCGTCAAATTTGATATCATTGTTGATTTTAAATGTTCTATTGAAAGGAACTTTTAAGTTTTTAACTTCAAAAGCATGACTACCAGTGGCAATTAGACCAAAGTAAGACCAGCCTGCTAAAATTTCAATTTCGTGTTTTCTAAGTATGAATGATAGAATTTGTGGATGACCGTCTTCATCCAATATATCTGTACCATCTTCATTCTTGATTAAACAATTGGCCGTAAAAATTGTGGCATGTAGCGCTCCGCTTGCGTATTTCCAATGTCCGTTAATTGTATAGCCATCATCAGTTTTAATGGCAACGCCACCAACTGCACCACTGCCTGCAAAACAAACTTTTCTATCAGTAAAGATTTCTGTTGCTAAATCCTTATCTAAAAACCCTGCGAACCAGGCTGCACCAGCACATAAAGTTATGGTCCAACCTAAACTTCCATCCGCCTCAGCAAGTTCTTCTTCTAATCTTAAAATTTCGGGCAATTCTTTTCCTGCACCACCATACACCTTAGGCACAAAAAGTTTAAACCAGTTTTCTTGATAAGCCAGTTCCAAAATTTCTGGATGTAATTTACCCATTGCTTCTGATTGGGCAGCAAGCTTCTTTACTTGTTCTTGCCAGGTTTGGGTTATCGTATTTTGCATATGTTTAATTTTAACCAAGAATTCATTTACAGAATTGATCTGTTATGAACTAATCCGTTACGAGTTTTTTTTTACTAATAATTTTCTTCCAATCTAAAAAACCAAAAATGGCTACCACAAAAAGAAAAGTAGTTAAACACGCCATTAGTGGTAGTTTTTTATGAAACAATAGCGGTATTGCAACGATGTTGGAGATATTTAGAAAAATCCAGTTTTCGATTTTACGTTTTGCCAAAAGCCACATGCCTGCCCAAGCTGTTGACGAAACAAATGCATCAAGAAGAGGGACATCAGAATCGGTGTGATTTCGCAATACAAAATAAAAAATAAAGAAGCCAACAACAGAAATTAACACTGCAATTGTAAGCTCTTTGCTAGTACTCCACGAAACCTGGTTTTGCCCATCGGCTTTGCGTTTTTTCCAAATTACCCATCCGTAAACGCTCATAATCAAATAATAAATACTTAAAAGCATTTCTGCGTACAGCTTAATATTTAGCAACAGAAACATGGATAATAAAATTGAGATAATTCCTGTTGGATAAAGCCAGATGCTATTTTTCTTTGCCAACAAAACTTCTGATACACCAAAACCGACAGCCATCCATTCTACAATAGATGTATTTACAATTTGCTTTTGAAAAAGATTAAACCACTCTTGAAAATTCATTTACAATACGCTACGTCTTTCGACCAATAAAAATTATTGAAAAACTGCTTTCGGGGCGAAACAGCATTGTAAATTTGACCTCTTCCCTACGTCGGCATTATCCGAATCAGGTGCATTAAAAAGTCGAAAGGTTTTGAGGTGTAAGGCATAAGGTGAAAACCCTTAACCTTAAGCCTTTTTCCTTAAGCCTCTTAAATGGGTGTAATCTCAGCCTTTTGTTCGCAACAGAAATTGCAGAATTCAAAAAGCACCCCTTTGAGTAAGACAAATATAGTTTTTATAATGGAAGATGAAGAGTTTTAATTATCATTCAGAATTTTTCCCGGTCGTCATGCTGAAGTTATTTCAACATCTTTCATGCAAAAGCAGCCTTGCTATTAGGACCCTGAAATGAAATCAGGGTGACGAGCGTTCATAGCAATTTAATGATATATAGCATTGCGCTTTCCCGGTCGTCATGCTGAATTTATTTCAGCATCTTTCATGCAAAGCAGCCTTGCTATTAAGACCCTGAAATGAATTCAGGGTGACGAGCGTTCGAAGCAATTTTAAGTCTGCCGATACCTCATAAATCCAGATGAAAGTTATTTACGCGTAGCATTGCATTAGTGCAATGGGTTTCGCGGTCGTCATGCTGAAGTTATTTCAGCATCTTTCCTAATAAGCAGCCTTGCTATTGAGACCCTGAAATGAATTCAGGGTGACGACCTTTCATAGCGAATTTTAATGAGATCTAGTATTGCGTTTTCGAGGTCGTCATGCTGAAGTTATTTCAACATCTTTCATAATAAGCTACCTTGATATTAAGACCCTGAAATGAATTCAGGGTTACGACCGTTCATAGCATTTTAAGTCTGCAGATGCCTCTCAATAACGAAATCATTATAACTAAAACAAGCCCAATTGCCCTTTATCATCAATCTCAATATCATTCGGATTGGTAATCTCAAAATCTATTTTCTTAGCTGGTTTTTCCTCAGCTTTCGGTTTATCGGCTTCACTTTTTTGTGCTGGTTTTGCATCTTCCTCTTTAGGAGGTTCTACAACAGGCGTTTGAACAGCTTTTTCTTCTAGCTTATTATCATTTACCGGCAGCTGTTCAATAACCTTAGATTTTGTTGGTTCTAATATTGGTTCCTCAACAACTTCAGTTGCGAAGGTTTCCTGTTCAGTAAAATCAACAGCATCTTCAGTTTCAAGAGAAATTTCTTCCTCAACATTATCGCCTGAAATAATTTCTTCTACTTCGATTTCTGGTTCAACCAATTTAACTTTCTGTACATCATGTGGTGATAGTCGATTACCATTAGCTTTCAAGCCCTTAACATCAATCGCTTCAGATAAAACAACTTCTATCGTTTCAGGAATTTGGGTTTTGCCTTTTAAAACATCTACTACAACTTTTGCAGCAGGATTTGCCGTTAAATACAACAATTTGGATTTCTGCTCTTCGCTGATGAAAATTGTTTTACGCCCTATAGATTGTAATTCGAAAACGAAGCGTTTTATAAAATAATTTTGTGCTTTACCCTCGAAATGAACCGCAGCAAAAACTTTTTCAGGGTCGAACTTTTCAATTAAAATCAAACCATCATCAAAATGATTGCTTAACTCGAATGAACTTAATTCATAGTAACCATCTTTATGGATTTGCAAAATTCTATCATCGCCATCAAATTCCCCAAGAAATTTTCCTCTGCCATCAACATTCAGGCGTTTCAATAAATCATCATACCAAATCTTAAGTCCTGATAAAGTTGAAACACCTTTGCTTTTCAACACAATTTTTTTAACCGGGTATTTTGAAATAATATTTCCTTGAGAACCACGACCTTTTATTACAACTTCGGCAAAATCCTGGTCGAATTGAAGTTTACGAAGTTTAGAATGCGGTTTCAAAGCCACACTTACAATTTCGGCTTCTCCATTTGGGTTTGCAGAAAAATACAATACTTTTGAGCCTTTTGTTCCTTTAGTTAAGTCGTATTCTTTATCGCGGGTAACGCCAACAACCGCAAAACGTTTAATGTATGCTGTACCTGTAGAGCCATCTTTATAAATCATATTATAAATGGTTCGTTCATCATTTTTCTTAAAAACCTGGGCATGAATAATTCCTTTACCTACAAAAGTTTTATCGGCTACTTTGGTAATGATACATTTCCCATCCTCACGAAACACAATCACTTCATCAATATCAGAGCAATCGGCAATAAATTCATCTTTACGTAAACCGGTTCCAATAAAACCATCTTCGCGATTCATGTACAATTTAACATTCGCTAAAGCTACTTTGGATGCCTCAACCCTATCAAACAATCTGATTTCTGTTTTACGTTCTCTGCCTTTGCTGTATTTATCCTTTAGCCTTTGAAACCAGGCAATGGCATAGTCTGTTAAATGTTTTAAATGATTTTTAACCACTTTGATTTCATCTTCCAGATTTTTCATTTGCTCATCAGCCTTTTTCACATCAAAACGGGTGATGCTACTCATCGGCTTATCGATTAGCTTTTTAAAATCTTCTGGTAAAATTTCGCGGTAAAGTGATGGTTTAAACGGTTCGAATAGAACATGCAACACCTCTACCACGTTATCAAAATTGGGCGAATTTTCATATTCAGGATTTTTATACATCCCTTCCTGAATAAATATTTTGAGTAATGAACTAAAGAAAATTTTCTCTTGCAACTCATGCAAACGAATTTCAAGTTCCTTTTTTAGTAAGCGTTTAGTGTGTTTTGTATTTTCAATCAGGATATCATTTACACTTAAAAAATGTGGCTTATCATCCTGAATGATACATGTATTTGGAGAGATGGAAACTTCACAAGCGGTAAAAGCATACAACGCATCTATGGTTACATCGGGCGAAATACCTGGCGCCAAATGCACAATAATTTCTACATGCGCTGCTGTACTATCTTCAATTTTTTTGATTTTGATTTTGCCCTTATCATTGGCGGCCAAAATACTATCAATTACCGAACTTGTTGTGGTGCTATACGGAACTTCGGTAATCACCAAAGTCTTTTTATCTTTTTCCGTTATTTTTGCCCTAACCCGAATTTTACCACCACGTTGCCCCTCGTTGTAATTCGAGAAATCGGCCATTCCACCTGTAAAAAAATCTGGCAAAATGTTCGGCCGAACACCTTTTAAAGCTTCAATTGATGCATCTAAAAGTTCGATAAAATTATGTGGCATTACTTTGGTTGCCAAACCAACGGCAATTCCTTCTGCTCCTTGCGCCAATAGCAATGGGAATTTAACCGGTAAGGTAATTGGTTCGTTGTTTCTTCCGTCGTAACTTAATTGCCACTCGGTGGTATCGGCATTAAAAACAACTTCATTCGCAAATTTTGATAGTCGTGCTTCTATGTATCGTGGAGCTGCAGCACTATCGCCGGTAATTGGGTCGCCCCAGTTGCCTTGCATATCAATAAGCAAATCTTTCTGACCAATTTGCACCATTGCATCGCCTATGGAAGCATCGCCATGCGGATGATACTTCATTGTATTACCGATAACGTTTGCAGCTTTGTTGAAACGACCATCGTCCATTTCTTTCAGCGAATGCATAATACGTCGCTGAACGGGTTTTAAACCGTCATGAATGTGCGGCACAGCACGATCTAGAATTACATAAGACGCATAATCGAGGAACCAGTTTTCGTATAAACCGTTAATTGGGGTTATGGTATGTTTGTGTTCTTCGTTTAGGTTTTGGTCTAATTCTTCACTCATCTAATTACAAAAATTGGCAGCCGTAAATATAATAAAAATGATTTTACGGAATGATTGAGGTTATTCACATTTAATGAATGATTATTTTATAGAAAGATTAATGTTTGAGGATTTAAGCTTTGACAAATTTTTTGCTTGTCCGCTATTAAATTTGTCAAAGGGACGTTTGTGTTGTTACAGACCATTAAGCTTTGACAAATTTCTTGCTTATCCGCTATTAAATTTGTCAAAGCTAGGGACGGTTTGTGTATTTTACAGATTATTGAGCTTTGACAAATTTCTTGCTTATCCGCTATTAAATTTGTCAAAGCTAGGGACGTTTTGTGTTTGTATAGATTATTAAGCTTTGACAAATTTCTTGCTTGTCCGCTATTAAATTTGTCAAAGCTTGTAGAATTGATTTCTCTTTTTACACTAAAATTCAAATTAAATAAAAATCCAAATCTTGATTATGCAGGTATAAGCCCTGTCTCCCCCGCTGGCGGGGGAATTAAAGGGGGTGGTTGTTTTTGTTATTGTTAAACCCTTCAACATAAAAGCATATAGCACGATTAACATTTACAATATCTTTAAGAATTTCATCATCATTGAATCGAAGCACAGTAAACCCAATGTCGATCAAAAGCTTATCTCTTGTGATATCTTTTTTCGCTACATCTTCCCAATGATGTGTTAAACCATCAACCTCAATAATGAGCATCAACTCTTTACACATAAAATCAACAATAAAATTTAATATTGGTCTTTGCCTTCGAAATTGGTAGCCCATCATCTGTTTACCACTTAACACATATTTCCAAAGGCAGGCTTCCGCCTTTGTCATGTCTTTTCGGTTAGAATTAGCAAATTTCTTAAGATTAGTGTTGTAATGCCAAAGATTATCTTTATTAGCCTCATCCATATTTCAAGATAAGAATTAATTTATTTTTTCTAACGGATAAATTGAAAGATAGCGAATGTTATAACTTTTAAATCCTCCCCCTGCCTCCTCCAAAGGGGGAGACAAAGTGCAGACAGCATGATGGAATATCAGATTGGTATTGTAAGTTGTTATATTTCCCCTGCCCCCTCCAAAGGGGGAGACAAAGTGCAGACAGCATGATGGAATATCAAATTGGTATTGTAAGTTGTTAATATTTTCCAATCATTTTCTAATCTATTGTAAATCTTGTCAAAAGCCTTAGCTCAATTACTCCGTTCCTAACAACACTCCAGATACATTCCATGCGCTACTGCTCGAACCTTGTGGCGGGCCCATTGGTATGGTAATTTTAATGGAGTGAGTTCCGGCTTTTAAATTTCCTAAATCGATAATATTCGGGTTTGTTACCGTGCCTGGGCACCAGTTCGAACGGCTTAAATCGGATGAAGAAAGTCCTGTTTCGAAGTTACCAGAAGCAGGATTGGATAAACGGTAAGAACCGCAATCTTGTCGCCATGGTACGAAACTAAATACTTCTTTTGCATCCAACCAAATGGTGTTTTTCCTTGGTACAAATTCATCACCTCCACCCCAGCCGCCATGTCCGGTTGTTATGTAGCGTAGCTTTGCATCTTGTATATCTTTATCCAAAGTGAATGAAACTTCCAAACCTTTATCGCTACTAAACATGGTTGCATACTCTTGACCGGCCATTTCCATAACATTTGTAGAATTAAACAAAGGCATAATTACAGCTTTCTCTGGCTTCGGCCGTCCACCATTGTGAAGTGTAATATTTAGTGAAACTTTGTGTCCGCCTTTATCATAATTTCCAATAAAAACAGCTACCCAAACTTCCTTTCCATTTACCATTGGAAACAGTTCGCTAACATCTTGCCTGTAATAAACCTTATCGGCCCAGGTTTTATCTTTTAGCTTTAAATTGTTGTATTTACCAATGCCAAAAGGTGTAAAGAAGCGCATAAGTTCGATTACCGGGTTATAGTTTGAAGTGGCTACAACACCTTGATACTGTTTGCCGTTTCCATTTTGATAAATGGGCAAATCCTTAACCGAGCCTTTAAGTGCATCCATTAAACTGATATTTTTATCCGTTGGAATAATAAACACTGAACCTGTTCTATCATATGCATCACCATTTGATTGTTCAGTTAAATCAACAAAAACATTTGGGTTAGTTTGCAGTTCGGGAAACTTTACTTTGCGGGCAATAACTGTACCGCCAGAAAATTTAAAAACGGAATCGTTTGATTGGGGCTTATCTATAAAATTAATGGTTTCACCTTTAAAAATACTTAATGTTGTAAACCTGCTTTTCCAAAGCAAATCTTTATAAGTTAAGCCATCGGTTAGTTTAAGTTTTGATAAATCTACAGGTTTTGTATTCTTTAATTCTTCAATTTTTGCAGCGGTTATGTAGCTATTTCCGTTTCTAACTTGTTCTAAAACTAAACCCAAATTTTGACCAAGAACCGATGGCGCAGCTTTAATGCCTGCCTCGTTAGTGTACCACAACTCAATCGTATTGGAATTTACTATCGTTTTAGCTTTTTTGCAGGTGTAACCTAAAATTACTTTGGTTTCGTTGCTAAACTCAAAAATTTGTTTAGAAATTGAAGAACTATCTGCAGTGGAAATTTGATTGTTCTGATTTAAATCTGCGATTTGAAATAATATATTATCAGGCTTGTTGATGATGCTTTGCTCAAAAGGAAATTTTCCTTGACCATCTAAAATAGTTGAAGTTGTGATTAAATTTTGATTTACACCTGCAATAATTACTGTAGCATTCCTATCTTCTTTAGGTTTGCCATCTGCAGAGCGCCAATACGTAATTTTATAGGTAACTGTTGGTTTAAGTTTTTGCTGAGACCAAGCTGTACAAGCAAAAAATAGGGAGAAGAGGAATAAGGAAAACTGTTTCATGGATTTTGAAAAATCAAATATAAATAAGATAATTCAGTATCTCTTGATTAGGAAGAAGTGTAACACAATGAATAAATGAATAACCGTCTAGTTGGTTACCAAGCAGCACAAACTGATAATTATAAACCCGACAGCAGCGGCGGCCCCGAATATTTCATGAGGGCTATAGCGAATGGCGGGACTGCTGTTCCAAAAGATTTACCGAACCCTTCATTTCCAAAAAATCTTGATAATTATCTAATTCATTAGTAGCGCTTTAAAAATATTATTTCTCCAACCTATCTTCTACAAAAGCGAAAGGCAATAAACTTTTTATACTAGGCACTTTTAAAACCTCACCATTTAAGCAATAAAAAATTACGGCAATTGGGCTGGCTTGCTTACGTTCAAACTCTGCCATAACTTGCAAACAACCTCCACAAGAAGTTACTGGTTTTAAAATTTCAAAGGCATCTGTTTGTGCGGTAATTGCCATAGCCTCTATAACTGCATTTGGATAGGCTGACCCAATAGAAAAAAGTGCAACACGTTCGGCACAAAGCCCTGATGGATAGGCCAAATTCTCCTGATTGCTACCTAAAATGGTTTCGCCTGTTTTTAAACGAACAGCGGTACCCACCCTAAATTTAGAATAAGGGGAGTAAGAACTTGCCAGCGCCTGTTCTGCCATATTGCAAAGCATCGCATCAGTTTCATTTAACTCATTAATGTTTTGGTATTGCTCAATGCTTATATTTAAGGATATAGACTTCATGTTAAAAAAATTACAAAACCGCCAATGTTAAATAATGATGCGGGGCGAACAATTTAGGATATTTTTTGTAGTAATTACAAAAACAGCCTTAAAATAAATTTTAATGGCATGCTTTTGGCATTCAAAATTCAACCAAACAAAATTAGCTTTGAATAAATACGTACGCAAAAGTCTTAAAGTTTTACTCTGGGTTATCGCATCTATCATCATACTGGTTGTTGGTATTGCTTTATCGCTTAACATTCCGGCAGTACAAAACTTTGTAAAAGGCAAAGCCATAAATTACCTTAAAACCAAAACCAAGACAGAAGTTAGCCTTGAAAGCATAAAAATTGCTTTACCAAAAGATGTGGTTTTAAACAAATTTTACATTGAAGATAAAAAAGGCGATACATTATTATATGCAGAAAAATTGGCGGTAGATATTAGCTTATTTAAGCTGCTTAAAAATACTGTTGAGATAAATAATATTGAACTAAAAAATATACGTGCAAATGTTAAAAGAATAAGTCCTGATACAACTTTTAACTTCTCTTTTTTAGTGGATGCTTTTATGAGCGATCAGAAAAAACCTGAAGAAAAGGTTGATAAAGACACTACATCTACACTTAAATTTTCTATCGACAAGGTTTCATTTGAAGATATTGGGATTACCTACCGCGATGATGTTGCTGGAAATGATGTAAAAGTTTATTTAGGTGCATTTAAAACTAAACTAAAAACTTTCGATTTAGCAAATCAGCATTATGTTATTCGCGATTTAACGTTGAATAACACTTCCCTTAAATATTTGCAACAAAAACCGTTAGTAAAGCTGGTACAACATTTAACAAATAGTGTAGATAGTAGCGAAAAAGCAACTGGTAAATTGCCATTAATTGAAGTTGAGAACTTCGCTTTTAATAATGTAAAAGTAAATTACGACGACCAGATTTCAACTACAAAAGCAATTGCCGATGTTAACGAATTGGGTTTAGTAAATTTAAAGGTAGATTTAAATAACAGCAAATACACCGTTGATGATGCTAAACTGAATAAATCTAACATACTTTTTGCTTTTAAACCAGCACCATCAAATAATTTAAAGAAAGTAAAAGATACTGTTGTGCCAGAAAAATCGACTTTAGGGTTAATTATCAAGAACATTAGCTTGGCAGAAAACACGGTTCAGTTTGATAATTTGGGCACCAAACCTGCATCAAAAGGAATGGATTTCAACCACCTTAAAATTACAGGATTAAATTTTGGTGCAGGTGATGTAAACTACAGTGCTGCAGGCATAAAAGCCAACGTAAAAAATGGTTCGTTAAAAGAGAAAAGTGGCTTTGTTTTAAACGAGCTAAAAGGAAACGCAATTTACAACGATAAGCAGATTAAACTAAGCAACTTCGTTTTAAAAACGCCAAACACAACGATTGAAAATGCTACAGAATTAAATTTCACCTCGATGGATGATTTAACAAAGCATCCTGAACGTGTCAAGCTTGCTCTGAATTTCAAAAACACAACAATTGGTTTAAAAGATGCTGGATTTTTTAGCGATGCTGTTCCTGCAAATTATCGTAATGAAAAAATAAAGCTTAATGCAGATGTTAACGGCTACTTAAACAATTTGAACATTCCACGCTTACAAATAAGCGGACTTAAAAATACCCAAATTGACATTAGTGGAACAGCTAAAGGATTGCCTGATATTAACAAAACCTTTCTAGAT
Source organism: Pedobacter jejuensis (assembly GCF_003725795.1). Lineage (GTDB taxonomy): Bacteria > Bacteroidota > Bacteroidia > Sphingobacteriales > Sphingobacteriaceae > Pedobacter > Pedobacter jejuensis. The sequence continues at coordinate 355,450 of NZ_RBEE01000042.1, forward strand.
TTAAACATCAAAAAACTGTATTTAACTAAAGGTGATATTTTAGTTGTTGTGCCTAAAAAATCGTTACCGCCTAGCATAGAATTGCCTAATGTTATAAATGCAAAAGGTAAGTTCACAGGCTCAATGACAGATTTTAACACCAACATGAACATTCAAACGGACATGGGCGGTGCAATTTTAACGGCTGCAATGAAAGGACCAAAAGGGCGTGAAAGTTACAAAGCCAACGTAAACTTAAATAATTTTAATGTTGGCAGATTGCTAAAAATGCAACCAAAATTAGGTAGAATTACTGTAAAAGCCGATGTTGTTGGAACAGGTTTAGATCCTAAAAAAATCAATGCCAAATTTAACGCAAAAGTACTTAGCGCTTTTTACAATAAATACACTTACAGAAACTTAAGCTTAGCTGGAAATTATAGCAACCAAAACATCAACATAAAAAGCAGCATGCCCGATAGCAATGCCAATTTTGCTTTAGATGCGAAGGTTAATATGACAGGCAAATACCCTGCAATTAAAGCTAATTTGAACTTAAAACAGGTAAATCTGCAGGCTTTAAATTTTAGTCCGACAGTTTTAAGTGCCGCAGGTTTAGTGAAAGTAGATTTGCAAACTGCAGATGCAGATTACCTGAATGGCACTGTTGACATTACCAGCTTGCAAGTTGTAAAAGATGCCCAAAAAATTAATGTTGATACCATTTCAGTTCGTGCCAAATCAACTGAAACTGAAAATGAATTAACCTTAAAATCAGAAATACTTTCTGCAAAAATTGATGGAAAATATCAGCTTTCTAAAGTAAGCAATGCCATCATTAACGAAATAAATAAATATTATGCTTTTGGCACAGTAACCAAAATACCCGATCAAAGGATGAGGTTTTTTGTCAACATTTACGATTCTAAAATTCTGAAACAGTTTGTTCCCGAACTAACTGTTTTTAAACCCTCACAGTTTTACGGTTTAATTGATACACAAAAAGACAGTCTTAAAATTAGAGGTAACTTCCCACAAGTTGTATATGGAGATTTTAAAGTTGATACAACAGTAATTAACATCAATAACGATAATAACAAGCTGGCTTACGCATTAACGGTTAAAGGTTTACAAAGCCCATCCGTATCACTGTTTAACACAGAAATTAGTGGTGATGCAGCAAATAACAATTTGGGTGTTAATATATTTCTTCGCGATAGGCAATTAAAAGATAAATATGTAATTGGCGGAACGTTTCAATCCATCAATAAGGATTTTAAGTTTAGTTTAGATCCTCAAAAACTTTTACTGGATTATCAAAAATGGGTAGTTTCGCAAGATAATTACATTCAATTTGGTGCATCGGGTATTTTGATTAACCAATTTCAAATTAGCAATAGCGGTCAATCCTTATCTATAAACAGTAACCCTACGGCTCCAAATGCGCCTTTAGCGATTGAATTTAAAGATTTTCAGCTCGAAACTTTAACTAAGTTTGCCGAAACGGATACAACATTAGTTGGTGGCCGTTTAAATGGAACTGCTAATGTTAAAGATTTAGCGTCGACTCCAAAATTTGAAGCCAATTTAACTGTAGACCAATTACGTTACCAAAAAGACCAATTGGGAACTTTGAGATTAGCTGTAAACAACAATACGGCAAATGCTTTTGAAGTTAATATGGCGCTTACGGGAGTGCATGAAATGAGGGTTAATGGCTTTTATTATACTGCTCCACAAAGTGCGCTTGATTTAACAGTGAACATTGATAAAATCGAGATGAAAAACATTGAGAGCTTATCACAAGGTCAGTTAAAAAATGGAACAGGAACATTGACAGGAGCGCTTTCCGTTAAAGGCGCATTAACTGCACCAAAAATTCTCGGCGATTTAACCTTTAAAAATGCAGGTATAAATGTGGCTTATGTTAATTCTTATTTCCGCATGCCGAATGAGAAAATCTCATTTACAAATGAGGGAATTAGCTTTAATAATTTTACGTTGATAGATTCACTAAATCAAAAAGCTACTATTAATGGAAAAATCCTGACGAAAGATTATAAAAATTATCGCTTCGGATTGGATATTAGAATGAACAATTTCAGGGCTATAAATTCTACCGCAGCAAATAATGAATTAATTTATGGTACGGTTTTCTTAACCAGCAACATTAAGGTTAGGGGCGATTTAAATCAACCTGATGTAAACATGACGGTTAAGGTAAACAAAGGAACAAAATTCTTTTTCGCTTTACCATCTAGCGACCCATCAGTTATTGATCAGGATGGAATTGTACAGTTTATCGATGCCGATGCGCCACCATTTAACGGACAACGGGCTTTAAAAGTAGATAGTATCAGTAAATCACCTGTAAAAGGCATTAACTTAGTTGCAAATGTAAGCATAGACCCAGAAGCCGAATTAAACGTAGTTGTAGATCCTGCTAATGGCGATGCTTTAAAAGTTCGTGGTGATGCAAATTTAAATGCTACAATGGACCCAAGCGGTAAAATAAGCTTAACGGGTAGATATGAAATTTCTGATGGTTCATATAACTTATCTGTTGGCCCATTGGGTAAGAAAGAATTTAAATTGGTTAAAGGTAGTACCATCATTTGGACAGGTGAACCAACAACTGCAAATGTTAACTTAAGTGCGTTGTACGAAGTTAATGCCGCTCCAATTGATTTGATTAATGATCCATCCAACATCCAGGCGAAAACGAAATTGCCATTTCAGGTATATTTAATGATGAAAGGCGAATTGCTTAAACCAATTATATCTTTCAAACTTGATTTGCCAGAAAATGAGCGTGGAGCACTTAGTGGTATTGTTTACACAAAATTATTAAATGTAAACCGCGATGAAAGTGAGTTGAATAAACAAGTTTTCGCTTTGCTTGCATTAAATAGATTTATAGCAAATAACCCTTTCCAAAGTTTAGCAGGTGGCGGCGGGGGTGTTTCTACGCTTGCCCGCTCAAGTGTGAGTAAATTATTAACCGAACAGCTTAACAATTTAACATCTGATTTAATTCAGGGAGTAGACTTAAATTTCGGTGTAAACTCGTCCGAAGATTACTCTACAGGTTCGATGCAGCAAAAAACTGATTTAGAAATTGGCTTATCTAAAAAGTTGCTTAATGATAGGTTAACCGTAACTGTTGGAAGTTCATTTGCATTGGAAGGTCCGCAAGCACCAGGAGAAAAATCGACAAATATTGCAGGAAACGTAAATGTAGAATATGCATTATCTGCCGATGGAAGATATAGATTAAGGGCTTACAGACGTAACCAAAACGATGTTATTGTACAAGGACAAATTATTGAAACCGGATTAGGGTTTACACTTGTTGTTGATTACAATAAATTTAAAGAGATATTTCAAAAGAAGAGAATTAGAAGAATAAGAAACGTTGAAGAGAAAGCACAAAATGAGACCACTAACTAGACCCTTTTTATTTATAATGGCCTGTTTAGTTTGGGCAGGTTGCAGCAGTACAAAATCGTTAAAGCCGGGTCAGGTTTTATATACCGGTGCAGATGTTATCATAAATCCAGATTCATCAAAAAAAATTGATGACCAGAAACAGGTAAAAACTGATTTGGAATCGAAAACCAGACCACGACCAAATAAATCAATTTTAGGTATAAAATATAAACTTGGAATTTACAACCTTGCCGGCGAACCGAAAAAACCTAAAGGCTTTAAAAACTGGTTAAGAAAGCAAGGCGAACCACCTGTTTTATTAAGTGAGGTAAAGCTTAAATATAATAATGATGTTTTATCGAGCTATTTAATAAGTGAAGGTTATTTGCAAGCCGAAGTTACTGGCGATACTGTTGTAAAAGACAAAAAAGGAAAGGCAATTTACACTGCAATAACAGGTGATAGATATAAAATAAATAAAATAAATTTTCCGCCTGATACCGGAGTTTTGACCAGAATTATAAACGAAAATAAAGGCAAAAGCTTATTAAAAGTTGGTGATTTTTACGATTTGGATGTTTATAAAAATGAGCGAATTAGAATCGATAATGATTTAAAAGAACGTGGTTATTTCTACTTCAGTCCTGATTATTTAATTATGCAGGTTGATAGTACAATTGGGAAGAATTTAGTTAATGTTTCTGTTGCTGTTAAAAACATAGCTCCAGATGCTGGATTAAAGCCTTATACCATTAAAAACATAAATATTTATCCAAATTATTCCCTTAGAAGAGATAGTAATTTACGCAAGCTAAAACCAATTCAGTACAAAGACTTTAATATTTATGATGATAAAAACACGTTCAAACCAAGGCTGTTTGATAGATTGGTGTTTTTTCAAAAGGGCGAATTGTACAATAGAAAAGATCACAATCAATCGCTAAATAGAATGGTTAATGTTGGCGCTTTTCAAGATGTTAGGGCAGAATTTCTACCTTTGGATAGTTTCAAGAACGACCAAATGGATTTAAATATTTACTTAACTCCGTTAAAGAAAAATTCGTTAACTTTTTCTGTAACCGGTACGAGTAAATCAAACAACTTTGTTGGGTCGGAAGTAAAGGTAACGCAAACCACCAGAAATCTATTTCGTGGTGCAGAACAATTAGATGTAAGTGTAAGTGGTGGCTTTGAAACCCAAACAAGAGGAACATCATTAGGAAGAAACCAAATCTCTCTAACTGCCGAAGGTAAATTAACTTTCCCTAGACTTATTGTACCGTTTTATAAACCAAATTCAACTACTGCATTTATCCCAAAAACGATAACATCGCTTTCTTACCAAATGCTTAATCGCGGCTCTGAATATACGTTGCATGCGCTGAAAGGTGAATTTGGATATAATTTCAAGGAAAATATTTATAAGGAACATAATTTAAATCCTATATCTATCAGCTACGTTTCAACAAGTTTTCCAGATAGCACAACACAAACTCGAATTTTTAACGAAAATCCATTATTAAGATCAACGCTAGAAAATCAATTCATCATTGGTAGTAGTTACAACTTTACCTACACTAACCAAATGGAAGATAGCAGAAGAAATAATTCTTATTTCTTTGGAGGAATTGAAACCGGTGGAAATGTTTGGGGTTTATTTGCACCAAAAAATGACGAAAATCAAAAATCAATTTTTAATATTCCATTAACCCAGTTTGTTAGGCTAGAAGCCGATTTTAGAAATTATTATAAAATTAATAAAAGCTTAATTTGGGCAAACCGTTTAAATTTGGGTTATGGTTATGCGTATGGCAATAGCACATCATTACCATTTGTTAGGCAATTTTTTGCAGGTGGTGGTAACGATTTAAGGGCATTTCCAGCCAGAGCATTAGGTCCGGGTACATTTAAAGTTGCAGATTCTGCTGTATTTGCCGACCAAGGTGGTGATATTAAGTTAATGCTTAACTCTGAACTACGATTTAAAATTGTGAGCGTGCTTTACGGTGCATTATTTGCTGATGCAGGTAACGTTTGGTTAAGAAAAGAAGATCCATTAAGACCAGGTTCAGAATTTAAAGCCAAAAATGTTTTAAATGAACTCGCAGTAGGCACTGGTGCTGGCTTAAGAGTTGATGCAACTATTTTTGTTATTCGTTTAGATGTTGCATTTCCTGTTAGAAAACCTTATTTACCAGAAGGACAAAGATGGGTATTTGATAGTATTGCGTTTGGCAACAAAGATTGGCGCAGAGAAAATTTAATTTTTAATATTGGTATTGGTTATCCTTTCTAATTTTTACTATGAAAGCAGTTCATAAGGTTAAACATTTCTTTATTGCACTTTATCATTTATTTATTGCCGCCGGAAAAGGTTTTGCAGAAGATAGAATTTTAAAGTTAAGTGCTGCTCTTGCCTATTATACAATATTCTCTTTAACGCCGCTAATTATTATTGTTCTTTCGGCAGCAACCTTATTTTTTGGTGAGCGAATGAAAACCAGAGATAAGTTTTTTACTGAAATTACAGAACTGGTTGGAAAAGATGCTGCAACACAAATTCAAGGATTTGTTGAGCATGCAAATAAAACCGGGCAATCTACCATCGGATTAATAATTGGTATAGCAACACTAATAATTGGTGCTACTGCAATATTTATTGAAATCCAGGATAGTATCAATATGATTTGGAAAGTAAAAGCTATGCCAAAAAAAGGCTGGCTAAAAATGCTTACCAATAGATTATTATCCTTTTCACTAATCATTTCCATGGGATTTTTACTTTTGGTTTCGCTTGTAATCAATAGCATAGTTGTTGGTTTAGGCGATAAAATCGTATCGCTCATATCTCAAACTAAAATTGATGATGTAATTCCCGTTGCGAATGACACCATGGCTTTACTCATCTATATCTTAAATAATGTAATAACCTTAGCGGCTGTAACGGCTGTATTTACGATTATATTCAAGGTATTGCCAGATGTAGAAATTAAATGGAAATCGGCAATTATTGGCGCCCTGTTTACCGCTCTATTATTTAGTTTGGGTAAATACTTAATTGGAATTTATATCGAAAAAGGAAGCACAGTTTCTGCATTTGGTGCAGCTGGTTCCATTATAATTATTTTACTTTGGATATATTATACCTCAGTTATATTGTACTTTGGAGCCGAATTTACGCAGGCTTACGCAGAAAAGTACGATGGAGGAATTGCACCAAGCAAATACGCAGTGTTTACCAAAATTACTATCGTAGAGAAAGTTGTTGACGTATTGCCTCCGCAGCATCCTGAAGATACCGTTAATGCACCAGATAAATAATATTTGTAAACTATCTACAGGATTGACTTGAATTAATGAATAGGTAGATAAGTGCTTTAAATTTCGATTTTATAAATATCCATCTATTTTAAATAAGCAATCATTTTTTCAATCAGTTCTTTCTCTAAAAAAGGCTTTAGAACCAACTCATTCATCCCCGATTCAAGATATTTAGCTCTATCTTCTTCCATAACGTTTGCGGTAACACCTAAAATTGGAATGTTCCTTTTTAATTCATCATCGCAATTTCGTATTTTTTTGGTCAGCTCTATTCCGCCCATTTCAGGCATCTGAATATCTGTTAAAATAACATCGTAATGATTTTCATTAAATAATTCAAACGCCTGCAAGCCATTGTATGCAGCATCGTAACTCAGTTTATATTTTTTTAAAATGGTGCTTGCCAACAAAATATTAAGCATGTTATCATCAGCTAAAAGCACTTTTTTATTTTTTAATAAGTCAGTATCCTTTACTCCTATTGCTCGGCTAACAACTGCATCTTTAACCTTGTCTGTAATTTCAACTGGCAATTCAAAAGCAAAAGTAGAGCCATGGCCCTCCTCACTTTTAACTGAGATGGTTCCGCCTTGAAATTCAACTATCTTTTTACATATTGCTAAACCTAAACCTGTGCCTTGTTGCTTCTCTTTAGTAGATGAGTAGTAAACTTGAGCAAATTCATCGAAAATAACTTTCTGATCAACTTCATTGATACCCATGCCTGTATCTACTACACTAACTTTCAAATGCGCATTATTTTCTATAGTATTCTCTAATTCTACATTTAAAGTTACTGCACCAGTATTTGTGAATTTTATAGCGTTACTTAATAAATTCATCACCACTTGTTTTAAACGCAATGGGTCGCCGAGAATAAAAATATTTTTATCAACTGACATATTCAGAACAAACCCGATCTTCTTTTTTTCAGCCAAAATTGTCATGCCATCAAATACATCGTTAATGGTAACGAATAGCGAAAAAGGGATTTTTTCGAAAAGGACTTTGCCAGTTTCGTATTTAGAAAAATCAAGAATTTCATTTACAACTTCGAGTAACATCACGGATGAATTTCTAATTGCGTTGACTTGCTCCTGTTGTTCGGATTCTAAATTAACCTGTGTTAACTGCTCCGAAAACCCAACAATAGAATTTAAAGGTGTTCTAATTTCATGACTCATATTTGCCAAAAACCTACTTTTAGAAACTGCATACATAGATGTTTTGTTACTATAATCTATCAAAGCTTTTTCGCTTTTGTATAAATTATAAATGGTGTAAAAAACAAAAAGTAGCAATCCGCCAGCTAAAATCAACAGCAGTAATGTAAATTTATCAAGGTTCTCTACCGTATTATAGGCGGTATAATTTATTTCCTGCTGAACGGATGAATAATAATCTTTTTCATTGGATTTATATTCTTTCAATCCGTTTACAATGGTTTCTATCAGTTTATGATTAACATCTAACAGCTCCTTCTCCTTATCTTTTAGCCGCTTATTAATCCGGTAAAGATTTAAATAATAATCGTTTATGGCTTTTAGCTGCAATTTATTATATGCAACATTTATCGAAGCCGTGTCAGCAGATACTATGGTTTTTATTAGGGTAGATTTAGAACTATCTGTGGCTTTTTTTTCTTTTGCATTAATGGCTGCGATTATTCTACCAAAGAATTTCCTTTTGGGCTGCGCAACTATTTTTGGTTTTAAGGTATCAATGGTTATAATACTTTTAAATTGACGAGCGGTAAATAGCCTGCTTTTCGGATTAATTTTTTCAACATCCTTATCAACCTCAATAGAAAAGTTTATTAAACTATCTGATAGTCTTTTTAAAACGATGAATTGTGCGGTTCTTAGTTTTTTCTGCTTAATAAGTTTATTAAATGCCTCTTTTGAAAGTGACCGCTCTGAATAATTTTGCTCCTCGATTGCATCCATAATCGAAGAGATTTCTTTAATCTCTGCAACAAACTGATTGTAATAAACCCTTTCCCCACTAACAACATACATTCTGCAGCTGTTTTCTGCATTGTAGAGTTTAAAAATACAGCTATCAAGTTTGGTAAAATCATTTTGAACCTGAACGATTTTATTTACTGATTTTAAAAGTGGTATTTTTGAGAAATTAATGAATAAACCTGCAGTTATTCCAAAAATTAATAGAATTAAAAATACGACTATCAGATACTTTCTTGCTGTCTTTTTTGTGGGTTTCAATTGAGTTGAATTAATTTGTGATTAAGTCAACGCCGTTATTCTATGCTACTTCATCGATAATTTTAGGTTCTTCCGTTACTTCGTCTTTCTCTACGCGTAAATTTCTGATGATGTGTTGCTGCCTATCCGGGGTGTTCTTTCCCATATAATATTCTAGCAAACTTTTAATGGTTTGGTCTTTCAAAATAACAGGATCCAGCCTGATATCTTTACCAATAAACAAACCAAATTCATCTGGAGAAATTTCTCCCAATCCTTTAAAACGAGTAATTTCGGGCTTACTCCCTAATTTTTCGATTGCACTCCGGCGTTCTTCATCGCTATAACAATAAATGGTTTCCTTTTTATTTCGTACCCTAAATAATGGGGTTTGTAAAATGTAAACGTGTCCTGCTTTTACTAAGTCAGGAAAAAATTGAAGGAAGAAAGTCATCATTAATAACCTAATGTGCATTCCATCTACATCGGCATCAGTTGCAATAACAATATTGTTGTAATGCAAACCTTCTAGACCATCTTCAATATTTAAAGCATGCTGCAAAAGGTTAAATTCTTCATTTTCATAAACCACCTTTTTGGTTAGTTCATAACAGTTAAGCGGCTTACCTTTTAAGCTAAAAACTGCCTGGCAATCCACATCACGAGATTTGGTTATTGAACCCGAAGCAGAATCTCCTTCTGTAATAAATAATGTTGTTTCGTATCTTTTTTCGTGTGTAGTATTGAAATGTACTTTGCAATCGCGAAGTTTCTTATTGTGTAGTGATGCTTTTTTGGCTCTATCATTTGCCAGTTTTTTAATTCCAGCAATATCCTTACGCTCCCTTTCCGATTGATTGATGCGTTTCAGTAATGCATCGGCAACATCAGGGTTTTTATGTAGGTAATCGTCCAATTCCTTTTTAACGAAATCGTTTATAAAAGTGGCAACTGATGGCCCTTCAGGACCCATATTTTGAGAACCTAGTTTGGTTTTAGTTTGCGATTCGAATACCGGCTCTTGAACACGAACAGATATTGCAGCAATAATAGATGAACGAACATCTGACGCTTCAAATTCTTTCTTGAAAAACTCTCTAACTGTTTTAACTACTGCCGCCCTAAAAGCAGCTTGATGTGTTCCACCCTGGGTTGTGTGTTGCCCGTTAACAAAAGAATGATAATCTTCACCGTATTGCTGACCATGAGTCATCGCAATTTCAATATCGTTACCAATCATGTGGATTATTGGGTAACGAATCTCTTCTGGTTTATTAAATTTCGAAAGCAAATCGTAAAGACCTCTTTCTGAGAAATATTTTTGATTATTAAAATTTACGGTTAAACCTGTATTTAAAAACACATAGTTCCAAACCATGCTTTCAACAAAATCAGGTATATAATGGTAATTTCTGAAAATGGTTTCATCTGGATAAAAAGTAATAGATGTACCATTGCGTTGCGTTGTATCAATAATTGGTTGCTCGTTAACAATTTCGCCTTTAGAAAACTCAACTTTTTTAGTTTTACCATCGCGATAAGATTGAACAACAAAATTTGTAGAAAGCGCATTTACAGCCTTTGTACCAACTCCATTTAAACCAACAGATTTTTGGAAAGCATTGCTATCATACTTACCGCCGGTATTTATCTTGCTTACACAATCTATAACTTTCCCCAAAGGGATACCTCGACCATAATCTCGTATGTTTACCTTTTGCTCAGAAACTGTAATTTCAATGGTTTTGCCGCTACCCATTACAAACTCATCAATAGAGTTATCTACAATTTCTTTTAACAAAACATAAATTCCATCGTCTTGCGCAGAGCCATCACCAAGCTTACCGATGTACATACCGGGGCGTAGTCTGATGTGTTCTTTCCAATCTAATGAACGAATACTGTCGTCGTTATAAATTACTTCTGCCATAAATTTTGTTATTGTTTGTCAGTTTGATAAAACTTTGCATAAACACAAAGCAGCCATACCGAGGGATGGTCGGGTGAGGCTTTAATTACTAACATGACAAGTATTTAGGAATGATTTGATACCGAGAATTTTAAAATTATTGTTTTGATAGTTTCGCAAATCTCGAATAGCAAAAATTGTTAAACAAAAATAGATTTATTCTACGAAGCAAACAAAATAAAATTTCAACAAAAATGGAAGATGTAAGAGGGAAGATGGATGGTGGGGAAATCTAGGATGTAAGAGCGAAGATGGACGATGCATAATGTAGGATGTAAGAGGGAAAATGGACGACGGCAAAATCGGGTCTGTACTATGTCAATCAATAATTTTGCTATCCAACTTCGTAATCTATCATCCATTTCCCATCACCCATCTTCCATTTCCCATTTTCCATCGTCCATCTCCCATTTCCCATTTACCATCGTCCATTCCCCCCTCATCCGTTTTACATTATCCATCTCCCGTCTTCCATAATTTCCCTATCTTCATCCCTTAAATTTATTCTATCCTTAATGCAACAAAAAAAGCAACTTTCGCTCTTCGATTTATCCATGATTGTGGTAAGTTTGGTTATAGGAATGGGTATTTTTCGTACGCCTGTTAACGTTGCAGCTAAAGCCCAAATTCCTGAACTTTTTTACCTGGCTTGGTTTATTGGCGGTTTTGTAGCCTTTTGTGGTGCACTAACCTATGCAGAGATTGGTTCTCGTTACCCAGTTACCGGTGGTTATTATAAAATATTTTCTACTGCTTATCATCCGTCAATTGCATTTGCCATAAATTGTATTGTACTAATTTCGAGTGCGGCATCGGTAGCTGCCATTTCTATAATTGGTGCAGAATATTTAAGCAAAATTATTTTACCCTCAGCAATGCAAACTGATATATACAGAGTTGCAATTGCCATTGTAACAATTTTAGTTTTTTATTTAATTAATCTTTTGGGTTTAAAAGCAAGTTCTAAAACGCAAAACATTTTAACAGTTATTAAAATCGGACTTATTTTAACCCTTATTTGTGCTGTATTTTTTGGTGAGCAACCGCAAACCATTACACCAGTTTTTAAAACAGCAAATGGCACATTACCAACATGGTCTGATTACGGAAAAGCGTTAGGTTTATGTTTAATTGCGGTTTCATTTTCGTACGCGGGTTATGCACAAACCATTAATTTTGGCGGCGAAGTAAAAGAAGCAAAAAAAGTAATTCCTCGTTCTATAATTATTGGTTTAACAATAATTGTAATGCTTTATTTAGCCATTAATTACGTTTATGTGAAGGTTATCGGTTTCGAAGAATTAAAATCAGCAGAAAGTATTGCAGCAATTTTGGCGGCTAAAATATTTGGTCCGGCGGGCTACAACTTACTTTCGGTAATTATATTTATTTCGGTAATGGGCTATGTAAATGTGAATTTACTCAGCAACCCAAGAGCTATGTTTGCCATGGGCGAAGAAGGTGCTTTACCAAAAGTTTTTAGCAACATGAATAAAAAAACCGAAGTAATGACATTAAGCTTAACCGTTTTTACCATTGCAGCAGTGGTTATAATATTCTACGCTAAAACATTCGATAAAATTTTAAACTACACCATATTTTTAGAAAGCATTAGCATGGCCAGCTCGGCAGCAACCATTTTTATTTTGAGAAAACGTACAGCTCATCTCGATAAAAAAACCATTTACACGGTTCCCTTATATCCAATTTTACCCATCATATTTATCGCAGCTTATACATTTGTTGCCTTTAGTATTTATGCTGATGACCCAAATGCAGCGCTAAATGGACTGTATATTTTTATTGGCTTTTTAATTATTTATTTCGTTTCGAGGTTATTGAGCAAGAAATAATTAAACATTTTTTTATGGGTTTGGAAATATTATTTTCGTCTCCTTATTAGATACAATCACTCCAAAAAATTAGGATTGAAAAAAAGTCATTGATAAAATTAATTGATTTATTGTATCTTCATTTTACCAAACAAAATGATATGCAACTAGCAGCACAAATTTTAATCGGCTTAATTGCTATAATCCACATCTATATCCTCTGGTTAGAAATGTTCGCGTGGACCACCAAAGCGCCTAAAGTTTTTACCGTATTACCCAAAGAATTATTTCCACCTACAAAAGTGTTGGCAGCAAACCAAGGCTTGTACAATGGCTTTTTGGCAGCAGGATTAATCTGGTCTTTGTGCATTAGCGACCATCAATGGAAATTCTATGTAGCAATCTTCTTTTTAAGCTGTGTTCTAATTGCAGGAATTTATGGGGCAGCAACAGCAAGTAAGAAGATACTTTTTGTACAAAGCGTGCCGGCATTAATTGCATTGATTTTATTGCATTTGTAATTTTTCGTGGATAAGCAGAATTACAAGATAAGCGTTTCGATTTTTAATGTAGAAGATATTTAAGAATCACGCAAGCTGGACTACGTTAATATCGACTTTAGAAGGTCTTATATCTTCCTATATTCCTTATATGGTGCATAATTCTCAAAATCTATTACTACAATTCTAACAATCTTTCCAAATGATGATAGCCAATTCCAAAGTATGCTTTACTAGATTTAATTTTTTGTAAAATCTCATCCTTGTTCTTTGCTCCTTTATCCTTACTCTTAATACCCACTACCAATACATTCTTCGGTGTATGCGCATCAGAAATAAATTCGAATACTTTAGTCTTGTATCCAAAATACTCTAAAATCAAAGCACGAATACCATCAGTAACCATCTCTGCTTGTCGCTCTAAAAAGATACCATATTTGGTTAAAAACGAAACATCATTCTTCACTTTGTTTTGCTCAATTTCTTTACGGATTTGTTTGTGGCAACAAGGCGCAACCACTATTAATTCAGCATTGGCTTTAATTCCCTTAAAAATTGCATCATCGGTTGCGGTATCACAAGCATGTAGTGCAATAAGAACATTTACACCGTCTGCATTATAATCTTCAATTGTTCCCTGAACGAAGTTTAATTTTTCAAATGCAGATTTTTCTGCAACAGAATTGCACAAATCAACCATATCCTGCCGGTATTCTATACCTACAACTTCCGTATCTAACTTTAAAACAGTGTGCAAGTAATCAAATAAAGCAAAAGTTAAATAACCTTTACCAGAACCCATATCAGCAACTTTGTTTATTGTTCCTTCGGGTAATTCTTTAATTAAAGAACTTAAAATTTCGATATAATGGTTAATCTGACGAAACTTATCTTGGGCATTTTTAAAAACTTTTCCCTCAGCATCTGTAATCTTTAGTGCAGTTAAATATGATTTAGATTCTGCTTTAATTAATCTCAACTTCTCCTTATCGTGACTACCGTCTGGAACAATCTTAGTTGAAGCTGGCAATTCTCTTAACACAATTTTTCCATTGTTTAATTGTTCAAAAACTAAGTCCTTTTCTGTTGTGAACAACGTTCCAATTTTAAATCCAGTTTGTAAATATTCAGAAACTAAGTTTACGGCTTCCATTAAATCGAAGTTCTTAACAACATCGCGGGTTTTGTAGCGAAAGGTGAATGCAAATTTATCTTCACGTTTAATGATTACTCTCCTTATCAAAATCTGTTTCAAAGCCTCTTCTTCACCCTTATAATTCCCTAAAGAGATTTTTACAAAGTTTTGTAAGTTTAAGCTATCTTCTATTGCAGATATGAATTGTTCTAAATGTTCTGAAAATACCATCAATTAAATTTATAACACAAAGATAAACCATTTTATTTGGAGCGCAATCTCGAGAAATAATGTAACAAATGAGCGACCAAAAAAATCTCCAAAATGTTGATAATTTTTCATTCCTATAAATAATTATATGCTGAGAATCGCTTAACCAAAATAACTAATACGATTTAGGAATAAAAATTATCAACATTAATCTGTAATGATTCCAAAATAGCAAATGTTTGATAAAGCATTTTAATTTTACAAAATTTAGTTCTAGATTAGAATCTGATTAATTTCTAAATTCTATTCATGAGTGACTTTCAGATAAAAAAATCGCCCATTGTTTACGATGCCATTGTTGTTGGCTCGGGTGCAGGCGGTGGAATGGCAGCGTATGTATTAGCAAATGCAGGCCAAAAAGTTTTAATGCTCGAAGCTGGTCAGTATTTCGACCCAAGATTGGATTCACATCAACTAAAATGGCCTTGGGAATCGCCTCGACGCGGTGCAGGAACAACCCGCCCATTTGGAGATTTTGATGCCTCTTATGGCGGTTGGGAACTGGATGGTGAACCTTATACTCAAAAAAATAAAACAGAATTTGAGTGGTTTCGCTCTCGTATGCTTGGCGGTCGTACCAATCACTGGGGTCGTATTTCGTTAAGGATGGGTCCGCAGGATTTTAAACCTACAGATGGGTTAACAGATTCATGGCCAATTACCTATAACGATGTAAAACCATTCTACGATAAAATAGACAGAATGATTGGCATCTATGGAACTTCAGAAGGTATAGAAAACGAACCCGATGGAATTTTCATGAAACCACCTAAGCCTCGCTTAAATGAACTATTTATTAAAAAAGGTGCAGAGAAAGCTGGGGTAAAAGTTATTACTGGTCGCGGTGCCGTTATGACGGAATCGATAAAAGGGAACAACGACCGTGCTCCTTGTTTCTATTGCGGTCAATGTGGTAGAAGTTGCAAGGTATATGGCGATTTTTCCGCATCATCGTGTTTAGTTATCCCAGCAGTAAAAACTGGTAATTTGACTGTAATTACCGATGCCATGGTGCGTGAAGTGATTACCGATAAAGATGGAACGGCTAAAGGTGTTTCTTATGTTAACCGGAAAGATTTACAAGAATATCAGGTAAATGGAAAACTTGTTATTTTGGGCGCAAGTGCCTGTGAATCTGCTCGTATATTATTAAATTCAAAATCCTCAGCACACCCGGGCGGCTTAGCAAATAGCAGTGGTGTAGTTGGTAAATATTTACATGACTCTACTGGAGCTGGTGTTTCGGGTTTTCTACCCCAATTAATGGATAGAAAACGTTATAATGAAGATGGTTTAGGCAGCGTACATATTTATTCACCTTGGTGGTTGGATAATAAGAAACTTGATTTCCCACGTGGCTATCATATTGAATATGGCGGTGGCATGGGTATGCCATCTTATGGCTTTGGCGGTGGCGTTTCGTCAATAAACGGAATGGTGCCCGATAGAAATGGCAAGAAAAAAGAAGCTGGTGGTTATGGCAAATCATTAAAAGATGATTACCGTAGATTTTATGGTACCGGTGTTGGCATGGCTGGACGTGGAACTGCAATCGCTCGTGAAGATAATTATTGCGAAATCGACCCAAACATGGTTGATAAATACGGAATCCCGGTTTTAAGGTTTAACTATAAATGGGCCAAAGAAGAAATTCTACAGGCTAAACATATGCAAGAAACGTTTCTATCAATCATGAAGGAAATGGGCGCCGTAGTTACTTCAGAAATTCATGGTCCGGATACTAATTATGGCTTGCTTAATCCAGGAAAGATTATTCACGAAGTTGGAACAATTAGAATGGGTGATGACCCAAAAAAATCAGCTTTAAATAAATATTGCCAGGCACATGACTGTAAAAATTTATTTGTGGTTGATGCTGGTCCTTTTGTACAACAAGGCGATAAGAACGCAACCTGGACTATTCTAGCATTATCAATGAGAACTGCCGAATATATTTTAGCCGAAAAGAAAAAACAAAATATTTAAGAATTATGAACAGACGTGATTCACTAAAAGCCTTAGGCATAACTGCACTAAGTACTTCTGTACTTGTTGAAGCTTGCAAGCAGCCTGAAAATAAAACCACCGTTGCTGCTCCAGAAGAAACTACTAAAGAAGCGGGAAAGGAGCAATGGGAAGTTGATAGAGATAAAAAACTAAAATCAGAAACGTTTTTTACAAAGCATGAAATGGCTACAATTACTGTTTTGGCTGATATTATTATTCCTAAAGATGATGTTTCAGGAAGTGCTTCGGATGCAAAAGTCCCAGAATTTATCGAATTTATCGTAAAAGATATGCCCTACCACCAAACGCCAATGCGTGGCGGGTTGAAATGGCTAGATATTTACTGCTTTAATAAATTCCAGAAATCTTTTGTTGAAGCTTCTGAAAAGGAACAGATATCTATAGTTGATGAAATTGCTTACCCTAAAAAAGCACGACCAGAAATGCAGGCTGGTGTAGCGTTTTTCAATAAAATGAGAGATTTAACCGCATCGGGTTTTTACACTACAGAGATTGGCGTTAAGGATATTGGTTATGTTGGTAATTCGCCAAATCAATGGGCTGGTGTGCCAGATGATGTTTTGAAACAATATAACATGCAAAACGTAAAGATTTAATTAAACGAGTTCGTCGTTTAAATCGAAACGGAGAAATCTTTGTAATTAAATGCAAAGATTTCTCCGTTTCTAACCTTAAGTGAGCAACTACTTACCTATTCTATTAATTACCTATTCAATAATCAAAATCAAACCTTTCCCTTTTTCAACCAAAATAGATTTTCCATCAGAGTAATTTCCAGCAGTTTGAAATTTATCAATATTTGGAGCCAAAATTTTCGCTTTATCGGCTGTTATACCTAGCTTATTCCAATCAATAGCCAGATTAATCTTAGCATCATTATCATCCCAACTCGCCAAGGCAACCATCACTTTGCTCTTTTGCTTATATATCGTAGCTAAAACTTTTGGATTATCCGTTTTAACAGGGCAGTTTTCGCTCCAGTAACCTATCATTTTAGAACCCGTTATTCCAAAATCATTCCAGGCTTTCCACAATGGTTTTGGATCGCTTTTGTCCGACCAGCCCAAGCGGCTCGTCATTCCATAAAGCATTCCTCTCCACGGATTTCCATCATCTTGGAGCATCTCCCCCATTAAACCAAAAGGTATTCCACTCACCTCCGTTAAAAAGAAATCAGGATTATTTTTTTCGTAATCAAAATATTCACCAAACCACAAACGGTTTAAATAAGGGAAATGTTCCATGTACAAAATGGCACTATTGTTAAAACCATCGCTTTTATTATACTGGTTAGCTGAATGCAGATCAATAATGCCTGGATGATTGTTTTGCGTTAAAATACGCTTAATCCGCTTCATTGTCACACGGTCAAAAGCTACATCATCTAAGTAAACACCATCAATACCTACATTATTTACCAACCAATTCATGCCCTCAACATAATAATTATGCCAGCGATTCATTCCACTATTAATAATTGCTGCATCTTTAATCTCAGGCACAAACCATGCAGCTAGGTAATTAGAATCGAGATGCTCCTGCAACCAACTGAAGCCACCACCTTTTCCAGGGGAATAAACTTCGGTACCCAAACTTCTCAAAGCCGGCCACTCGTAAGCATGATTGGAAAGCTCGCGAACAGTATTGTAAATTTTGACTTTTAACCCCTTTTGGTGTGCTTCATCTATATAAGACTTCATTTTTTTCGACTCTATGAAAGGGTAATTTATCCAAGGATTGATTGGTGTAGCGTGGTGAATATTTACTACCGTAGCACCAGTCGATTTAATAGAATCTAAATCTCCATACTTATGATAAAAGCGATTATTCCATTGAAAATCAGTATCTAATAAATGAAATGGAGTGATTAGCAAATTAAAATTATAATATAGCACATCACCTTTTTTCATTGTCCTTGCCCCTGTAAAATTATCAGCCAGCATCGAACTTCCTTTTACATTAATCTGGATACCACCTTTATTTTCATTACCCCATGATTTAGGAAGCAACAAGGGCTTTTGCAAATAAAAATTGGTATTTAAAGGGCGAATATAGTTTTCATCTCTTAAGTTGTAATACAAACCTGCATTGACATTGCCAATCCAAACCGCATCTTGATTTTTATTTGCTACATCCCACTTCCATTTCACAGTATCTGGCCTTACTCCGCCTTTTTCTCCTAAACCCATCAGGTATTTTGTAGAACCCTTTTCAAAAGGAATGTGGAAATCAACATTGCTAAAATTTACATCATTTAATGCTGAAACCTTAACAACATAATGTACATAACCATCAAATTCTAATGCACCTTCCAAATCCATTTTCAAATTATCTGAGGTATTCGTCGCTACCCATCGTACAGTTCCAGCTTCTTTACTAATAATTTTTAAATTGCTCGATGTAAATTTTTCTTGAGTTTTAGGGGTATTGTAAAAATGGAAGTGAATAGGTTCGTATAATATATTATTTGGCTTTTCGGAATAAGCGGTCATTTCATCATTAAAAAAAGTTTGTATCTGTTTTGGGAAGCCATCTGCATTAATTTCGAATTTCCTGCCGAGCAATGAAATCATATTCCCCTCAACTGTTAACGGCGTGTAAGGTGCCACGATAGTATTTGCTTGCGCCATTGTAGAATTTAACCAAGTTAAACGGGTTTGTTTACTCGGAGTTCCAACACCAGCATCGGCTAAAACTTGGTTGGATACGGTCAATTTTAAATCTACAACGCTTGATTCACCGTTTGATTTAATTGTAAACCTTCCATTGTAGATACCGGCAGTTGTGAAGCTTGGAATATCAATAGTAATCCACATGGGCTGCACCTTTCCTGCTGCCACATTTACAACTTGTGTTAAAGGTTTATTGTTATAACTAGTGCCGTTTGTATTTAAGCAGTTGATAAATTTTGATGGAATTACCTTCCCGTTTAATGTTTTTAAATCTCCAAAAGTAACCTTAACATTTTGCAAGTTTTTGAAAGCGTAAACACCCAATTGAAAAGCATAATTTTCACCTCTACTAGCGGAGCCACTAAAAGATTTAGACACTCCCTTCTGTATCCACCGATAGGGCAAATCATCTTGCATTTTGATGGGATACATTCTATCTTCTGGAAAAACGATAAAAGATGAGGATGCATATTTTGATTTTAAAGCAGCTGTTTCTTTCGCTGTGGCAATAACTTCCATAGGATAGAAAGAGTTAAATGCATCAACAGATTGAATTTCTAAAACAGATGAATTAACAGGTACCTTATTGGATTGATTGGGGGCAGTGTAGTTCGCCTTTAAATAAACGCCTTTGGGATAATTACTTCTACCTTCATTTTTATAAGGTAAGTAATAAACATAGTATTTACCTCTGTTGGTGGCGTCAAAATAAATATCTACACTTTCACGATTAAAGTTTTCAACTCCCAAAACCTTAATGGCATTACCATTTGCACATTTTATAATTAGCTTCTTATTTTCTGGGTGTTCGTCTCTTCTTCGCCAATCTATTTTGGTATGTGCCACGCTTCCACTTCCATTATAAAGAACAATAACCCTATGGTTACCTAAAGAATCTGCATTCCATTGATTGTTTCCATTTGTATATTTTAAAGTTTGCGCATGTAAAGAGGATGCAAAGCAAAGCAGGCAGATGAAGATAAACTTAAATTTCATTACAGGTATTAATTTAAGCTAATTTATAGATACAGAATTGAAATATCGCTTTGTAATGAAAAAATGAGGCAAACGTTTGAGTAAGGGATATTCTTGTAAACAAAAAAAGTCCTGTTCGAGTGAACAGGACTTTTAAACTTAAAGTATAGTGAGTTAAACTATTCTCCTTTTGATTCTTCTGTAGCTTTGTCAACAGCAGGAGTTTCTTCAACAGGAGCAGCTTCTTCAGTAGTTTCAGTTTTTGCTTCTGTAGCTTTAGGGGCTGCAGCTGCTTTACTTCTACCACGACGAGTTGTTTTCTTCTCTTCTTTAGCTTCTACATCTTTACCGTAAACAGTATTGTAATCTACCAATTCAATTAAAGCCATTTCAGCATTATCACCTAAACGGTTATTTAATTTAATGATACGTGTATAACCACCCGGACGATTTGCAACTTTCTCAGCAATTTCGCGGAATAAAATTGTTACTACTTCTTTATCTTGTAAGTATGCAAATACCGTACGACGTGAGTGTGTTGTATCACTTTTTGATTTAGTGATAATTGGCTCAACATACATACGTAAAGCTTTTGCTTTAGCTAAAGTTGTTGTAATTCTTTTGTGCAAAATTAGTGATGAAGCCATGTTAGCTAACATCGCTTTTCTGTGGCTGGCGGTTCTACCTAAGTGGTTTACTTTTTTACCGTGTCTCATTGTTTTTTAATTGAGTGCATACCGTCTCGTTGCAATTAAGCTGAGGGAATTATGCACTGTGAAATAATATTTAATTTTCAATTTCAATTCTCAACTTTCAGTTCTAGAACTGAAAACAGTTAACCGAATACTGAATTATTCTTCGTCTAATTTAAATTTAGACAGGTTCATACCAAATGATAAACCTTTTGATTTTACTAATTCTTGAATCTCAGTTAAAGACTTTTTACCAAAGTTTCTGAATTTCAACATATCAGCAACATCATAAGAAACCAAATCAGCTAAAGTGCGGATATCTGCAGCTTTTAAGCAGTTTAATGCTCTAACTGATAAATCCATATCAACTAACTCAGTTTTTAAGATTTTACGCATGTGTAAAATTTCCTCATCAACTTCTTTAGTTTCTTCTTTTGCTTGAGATTCTAATACTAAGTTCTCATCAGAGAATAGCATAAAGTGTTGGATAAGAATTTTAGCCGCTTCTTTTAATGCTTCTTCAGGGTGAATTGAACCATCTGTTGAAATATCTAATACCAATTTCTCATAATCCGTTTTTTGCTCAACACGGAAGTTTTCAATTGTGTATTTAACGTTTTTCATTGGTGTGTAAATCGAATCGATAGCGATAACACCTACAACAGCATCAGCAACTTTATTTTCTTCAGCAGGTACATAACCACGTCCTTTATTGATGGTTAATTCCACTTCTAAAGTAACAGATTTATCCATATTGCAAATAACATGCTCAGGATTTAATACTGTAAAGTTATTAGAGAATTTAGTGATATCACCAGCTTTAAACTGATCCTGACCGTTAACAATGATGAATACTTTTTCAGCATCACCAGAATCACCAGTTTTCTTAAAACGAACTTGTTTTAAGTTCAAGATAATATCAGTTAAATCTTCTACAACACCTTTCATGGTAGAAAACTCATGCGAAACGCCTGAAAAACGAATAGTAGTAATAGCATAACCTTCTAACGAAGAAAGTAAAATTCTTCTTAAGGCATTACCAATTGTTACACCGAAACCGGGCTCTAAAGGACGAAATTCAAATATGCCATCGAAATCTGTTGATTTCTGCATGATCACTTTGTCTGGTTTCTGAAATGCTAAAATTGCCATTTATATTTTTTTAAATTCGTTATTGAATATATAGTAACATGAAAAAAGTTAATTACCCTTTCGAGGCAATTAACTATATCATTTATTACTTTGAGTATAACTCGATAATTAAGTTTTCCTTAATGTTTTCAGGAATCTCGTCGCGTTGTGGATAAGTTAAAAACTTACCTGTCAATTCGCCAGAATTCCACTCTAACCAAGCAAACTTGTTAATAGTTCTGCCTGCAACTGAGTTACTAATTGATTCTAATGATTTTGATTTCTCACGAACCGCAATCACATCACCAGCTTTTAACTGATATGATGGGATATTTACAACTT
This sequence comes from Pedobacter jejuensis, assembly GCF_003725795.1. Classification (GTDB taxonomy): domain Bacteria; phylum Bacteroidota; class Bacteroidia; order Sphingobacteriales; family Sphingobacteriaceae; genus Pedobacter; species Pedobacter jejuensis. Next base: position 377,929 of record NZ_RBEE01000042.1, read on the forward strand.
CACCATTCACAGTTACGTGTTTGTGGCTAACCAACTGGCGTGCACCAGAACGAGTTGTTGCAATACCTAAACGGTAAACTGTATTATCTAAACGTGCCTCTAATAACTGAAGTAAGTTATCACCGGTAATACCAGCACGAGAAGATGCTTTTTTAAACAAGTTACTGAACTGTTTTTCTAATACACCATAAGTGTATTTAACTTTTTGTTTCTCCATTAACTGGATAGCATATTCAGATTGTTTTCCTCTTCTTTTTGATGAGCCATGTTGCCCAGGAGGATAATTTTTTCTGTCTAACACTTTATCAGGACCGAAAATTGGTTCTCTGAATTTACGTGCGATTTTACTTTTTGGGCCTGTATATCTTGCCATTTTTGTTGTGTTTTAAAGTATCATCCAACCTTTAGCTGGAGATTCTTAGCTTTAAAATTAATTAAACTCTTCTCTTTTTAGGAGGACGACATCCGTTGTGAGGAAGTGGAGTGATATCTTTGATAGACATTACTTCAATACCTGCTACTTGTAAAGTTCTGATTGCAGATTCACGACCTGAACCCGGACCTTTTACAAATACTTCAACTTTACGTAAACCTAAATCAAATGCAACTTTACCACAATCTGAAGCTGCTTGACCAGCTGCATAAGGTGTGTTCTTTTTAGAACCTTTAAAGCCCATTTTACCAGCTGAAGACCATGAGATAGTCTGTCCGTTGTTGTTTGTTAGGGTAACGATAATGTTGTTGAAGGTAGCATTGATGTGTGCCTGACCAACAGACTCAATTACAACGATACGTTTTTTGGTTACTTTTTTACTCTTAGCCATTTTTGCTTTTAGATTTTAGATGTGAGACTTGAGATGTAAGATTTTATAAATCTCGGCACTCAGCATCCTAATTTTTATCTTTATATTCCAGATTTGAAAAGAGTTAAAAGACATGATTCTCATATCTAAAATCTCAAATCTCATATCTATCTATTATTTAGTAGCTTTTTTCTTGTTAGCAACTGTTTTTCTCTTACCCTTACGAGTACGTGAGTTGTTCTTAGTACGTTGACCACGAGAAGGTAAACCTTTTCTGTGACGTAAACCACGGTAACAACCAATATCCATTAAACGTTTAATGTTTAATTGAACCTCAGAGCGTAAAGCACCTTCTACTTTAATCTCATCGTTAATCATTGTACGGATAGCTGATAACTCATCATCAGACCAATCTTGTACTTTCTTATTAACATCGATACCTGCAGTTGTTAAAATACGTTGTGCAGTTGTTTTACCTATACCGTAGATATAAGTTAAACCAATCTCTCCTCTTTTGTTTCTTGGTAAATCAATACCTGAAATCCTTGCCATATTTGTTTTTGTTTTTAAGTAATTCCGAACGGCGGGCCACCGTTGTGCGGTTGATTACAATATTTTTAATTACCCTTGACGTTGTTTGTATTTAGGATTTTTCTTGTTGATAACGTAAAGTTTACCTTTACGGCGAATAATCTTACAATCAGCGCTACGTTTTTTAATTGATGATCTAACTTTCATTTTATTTATATCTATAAGTGATGCGACCTTTTGTTAAATCATACGGAGACATCTCTAATTTTACTTTATCACCAGGAAGAATTTTGATGTAGTGCATCCGCATCTTTCCCGAAATATGTGCAATAATTTCATGTCCGTTCTCTAGTTCTACCCGGAACATGGCATTAGATAATGCTTCTCTTATTACTCCGTCTTGTTCAATTGAGGCTTGTTTAGCCATATTTTATTGATTGTTACTTAATTAGCTGCTTCTAAACAGGGTTGCAAAATTAAATAAAAAATTTTAATTATTTATTTTTTTTCTTGTAAAACTTTTTCTATTAATGAAAAGGTTGATAAAACATCTGCCTTACCCTTTTTTATTGCTACTGTATGTTCAAAATGTGCCGAAGGTTTATTGTCTTTACTCGTTACCGTCCATCCATCCTTATGAAATATTACACTGGCTACACCTGCGTTAATCATCGGCTCAATTGCAATTACCATTCCTTCTTCAAGTTTTGGTCCGCTGCCACGTTTTCCATAATTAGGAACTTCTGGTTTTTCATGAAGTTTTACACCAACACCATGTCCTACTAATTCTCTTACTACACCAAATCCATTTGATTCTGCATATTGTTGTATGGCAAAACCAATATCACCAATACGTTTACCAACTACTGCATGCTCGATACCTAAATCGAGGCATCTTTTGGTAACTTCAACTAACTTTTGCTTTTCCTCATTAACCTCTCCGATTGAAAAGGTATATGCAGAATCGCCGAAATAGTTATTTTTAATTACACCGCAGTCAACTGAGATTAAATCACCATCCTTTATAACATAATCACTTGGAAAACCATGAACAACTTGCTCATTTGGTGATATGCATAAAGAATTGGGAAAACCATTGTAATTTAAAAATGCAGGTATTGCTCCGTTATCACTTATAAATTCGTAAGCCAGTTTATCCAACTGATTTGTTGTAACTCCTGGTGCAATAATTTTGGCAACTTCTGCCAACGCTTTAGAAACCAGTAGTGAACTTTCCCTTATTAACTCAATCTCTTCGAGAGATTTGTAATAAACTTTAGACATTCATCGTAAGTTTTGAATGAGTAAATTTAGAGTGAGTAAATCGACTATCAATCCACTCACTCTATCATTCAAAATTCTATAATTCTTAAATATTATAATGCTGCGTTGCTACTAGCGGCAGGAACACCTGTTCTACCAGTAACACGACCAGTTTTCATTAAACCATCGTAATGACGCATTAAAAGATAACTTTCAATCTGTTGCAAAGTATCTAATACTACACCTACTAAAATTAGTAATGATGTACCACCGAAGAAGTGAGCAAATTCTTGCTTAATTCCAAACTTAACAGCAACTGAAGGCAATACAGCAATAATTGCTAAAAATACAGCACCAGGGAAAGTGATTTTAGAGATTACATCATCAATAAAAGTTGATGTTGCAACACCTGGCTTAACACCAGGGATAAAACCACCGTTTTTCTTCATATCGTCACTCATTTGAGTTGGATTTACAGTAATAGCTGTATAGAAGAAAGTAAATGCTATAATTAAAAATGCAAATGTTAAACTGTAAGCTAAAGATGTTGTATTACTAAACTGGATTAACCAAGAACCTTGTAAAGAAGGAACAAATTGGATTAAAGCACCCGGAATAAACATCAATGCCTGAGCAAAGATGATTGGCATAACACCTGCAGCATTAACTTTTAATGGAATGTATTGACGCACACCACCGAATTGACGATTACCTACTATCTTTTTAGCATACTGAACAGGTACTTTACGCACACCTTGTACAATTAAGATAGTAAACATTACAATTGCGAATAAGGCAACAACCTCTAACACTAAAGCAACAGGACCACCACCGGTACTCGAAGCACCTACTTTATCAGAAAATTCCTGACTTATTGCCTGCGGTAAACGAGCAATAATACCAGTCATAATAATTAATGATGTACCATTACCAATACCCTTATCTGTAATTTTTTCACCAAGCCACATTACGAATAATGTACCTGCTGTTAATACAAATGTAGATACGATATAAAACATCGTTTGACTCATCACAGGCAAAATAGCCTCTTGTGGTACTTGTGTTTTAACATAACCAACAGATTGAACAATCGTGATGGCCACTGTTAAATAACGTGTAATCTGGTTCAGTTTTTTTCTACCACTTTCGCCTTCTTTCTGCATTTTTTGGAAAGTCGGAACAGCAATACCTAATAATTGCACCACAATTGATGCAGAAATGTAAGGCATTACCCCCAAAGCTAAAATAGAAACACGAGAGAAAGAACCTCCGGCAAACATATCGAGTAAGCCTAAGATGCCTGACTTTTCGTTAGCTCCTAAAGCTGCTGGATCTACACCTGGCAAAACCACATGTGATACGAAACGGTACACCAAAAGAATCATGACCGTAAATAATATACGTTCTTTTAATTCCTGAATTTTCCAGATATTACTTAAAGTAGTAAATAGCTTCTTCATTTAATAATTACAATTTTACAATTGAACCACCTGCTGCTTCAATAGCTTTTTGTGCGGTTGCAGAAAACGCATGTGCTGTAACTTCTAATTTTGCTTTTACTTCACCACGACCTAAAACTTTTACTAAGTCGTTTTTAGAAGCTAAACCATGCTCTTTCAAAATAGCAAAATCAATAGTTGTTAAATTGAATTTTACTGCTAATTCTTGAATTACATCTAAATTTACACCAACATATTCAGTACGGTTAATTGGTTTGAAACCAACCTTAGGCACACGGCGTTGTAAAGGCATTTGACCGCCTTCAAAACCAATTTTGGTTTTATGACCAGAACGAGAACCAGCACCTTTATGGCCACGAGTTGAAGTTCCACCACGACCAGAACCAGTACCACGACCAATTCTTTTACTATTTTTTACTGAACCTGTAGCAGGTTTTAAATTACTTAAATTCATTTCTTTGAATTTGTGTTGCCCTTCGCTTTCACTAAACAGGTACAACGATAAATAAATAATGATTGAATTTTGAATGATTGAATATTTGCATTATGCTCATTCACTCATTCAAAATTCATCATTCAATAATTCTATTAAATTGTTTCGATAGCTACCAAATGGTTCACTTTGCGAACCATACCGATAATTTGTGGAGTAGCTTCTACTTCAACGCTTTGATTCATTTTAGATAAACCCAAAGCCTGAACAGTTCTTTTCTGGCGCTCGCTTCTGTCGATAACGCTTTTAATTTGTGTTATTTTGATCTTAGCCATGATATTATCCGTTAAAAACTTTGTTTAAATCGATACCACGAGTTTGAGCTACTGTATATGCATCACGCATTTTTGTTAATGCATCAACAGTTGCTTTTACCACGTTGTGAGGATTTGATGAACCTTTAGATTTTGCAAGTACGTTATGTACACCAGCGCTTTCTAAAACTGCACGCATTGCACCACCTGCAATTACACCAGTACCTACTGCTGCTGGTTTGATTAAAACAAAACCACCAGAGAATTTACCGATTTGCTCATGAGGAACAGTACCGTTTAAAATTGGAACTTTAACTAAGTTCTTTTTAGCATCATCCACACCTTTAGCAATCGCCTCAGTTACTTCTTTTGCTTTACCTAAACCAAAGCCTACTACGCCGTTCTCATCACCCACAACAACAATTGCTGAGAAACTGAAAGTACGACCGCCTTTTGTTACTTTGGCAACACGTTGTATACTAACCAAACGATCCTTTAACTCGATATCGGTGGTTTTAACTCTTTTTATATTGATAGTTGACATCTTACTTTTTCTTCAGATTAAAATACTAAACCAGCTTCGCGGGCACCCTCTGCCAACGATTTGATACGTCCGTGATATAAATAACCGTTTCTATCGAAAACAACTTCTTTAACACCTGCAGCGATAGCTTTTTCAGCAACTAGCTTGCCTACTGCTACTGATTGCTCACTTTTATTTCCTTTACTTGCAAAATCTTTAGATAAAGATGATGCTGAAGCTACTGTTGTACCTGTAACGTCGTTAATTACCTGAGCATAAATCCCTTTATTGCTTCTAAATACAGATAACCTTGGGCGTTCTTCCGAACCAGTAAGTCTTTTTCTGATCCCTTTTTTAATACGATCTCTTCTTGATAATTTTTTACCTGCCATGATTACTATTTTTTAGATGCTGATTTACCTGCTTTTCTTCTTAACACTTCACCTACAAACTTGATACCTTTACCTTTGTATGGTTCTGGTGCACGTAACGAACGGATTTTCGCTGCTACTTGGCCAATCAATTGTTTATCAATACTTTCTAAAATAATTTTAGGCGTTTGACCTTTTTCTGATGAAGTTGTTACTTTAATCTCTTCTGGTAATTGAAATACATAATGGTGAGAGTAACCCAAAACTAAATCTAATGTATTACCTGCATTTGTAGCACGGTAACCAACACCAACTAATTCTTGAGTTAATTTATAACCTTCTGTAACACCAATAACCATATTGTTAAGCAAAGAGCGATATAAACCGTGTAATGCTTTGTGTTTCTTTTGTTCTGAAGGACGGTTTACTGATAAAATTCCGTCTTCCTGACTTACAGTGATATCTGAATCTACTGCTTGTGTTAATTCACCTTTTGGGCCTTTTACAGTTACTACGTTATCTTTAGATACGGTAATTGTAACACCTGAAGGGATTGTAATTGGGGCTTTTCCTATTCTTGACATTGTGCTGTTCTCCTTTTAATTAATAAACGTGACACAATACCTCACCACCAATGTTTAATTTGGCTGCTTCTTTATCAGTCATTACACCTTTAGAAGTAGATAAGATTGCGATACCTAAACCGTTTAATACTCTTGGCATATTTTCAACACCAGCATAGTTTCTCAAACCTGGTTTACTAATTCGCATCAAAGTACGAATAGCAGGAACTTTAGTTATTGGATTGTATTTCAAAGCGATTTTAATAGTGCCTTGAACTGTTGTATCTTCAAACTTGTAGTTCGCGATGTAACCTTTATCGAAAAGAACTTTAGTAATCTCTTTTTTAAGGTTTGATGCAGGAATTTCTACAACACGGTGGTTGGCCTTAATGGCATTCCTTACTCTTGTTAAATAATCTGCTATTGGATCTGTATTCATTTTTTATTGTTTTTGATAGTGGTTTCCTTCTGCTACCCAGCTGTGGGACCTTCTATCGGTTAAAATTCTTTTAAAGCAAAAAGAGTAAAGCACAAAGACTAAAGCGATATATATCCGCTTTAGACTTTGAACTTTCAACTTTAAGCTATATTACCAAGAAGCTTTTTTAACTCCTGGTATTTTACCGTCTAGTGCCATTTGGCGAAATGTTACCCTTGAAATACCAAAGGTACGCATATAACCACGTGGACGACCAGTTAATTTACAACGGTTGTGTAAACGTACCGGAGATGAGTTTCTAGGTAATTTATCTAAACCCTCGAAATCTCCTGCAGCTTTTAATACTGCACGTTTTTCAGCGTATCTAGCTACCAATTTTTGGCGCTTAACTTCGCGTGCTTTTACACCTTCTTTTGCCATTATTCTGCTGTTTTTTGATTTTTAAATGGTAATCCGAATTGCTTCAATAATTCTAAGGCCTCAATGTCAGATTTTGCCGAAGTTACGAAAGTTATATCCATACCTAAAATTTTATTGATTTTATCGATATTAATCTCAGGGAAGATGATTTGCTCAGTAACACCTAATGTATAGTTACCTTTACCATCAAAACCTTTATCATTAATACCTTTAAAATCACGAATACGTGGTAAAGCTACAGAGATCAAACGATCAAGGAACTCATACATATTGTTATCACGTAAAGTAACACGTACACCTACAGGCATACCTTTACGTAATTTAAAGTTTGAGATATCTTTTTTAGATTGGGCAGGAACCGCTTGTTGACCAGTAATGGTTGACAACTCAACGATTGTAGTGTCCATAATCTTTTTATCTGTTACAGAAAAACGACCAACACCCTGATTGATACAGATTTTTTCCAATTTAGGAACCTGCATTACAGTTTTATACTGGAATTTTTCTTTTAATGCAAGTACAACTTCTTCTTTGTATTTGCTTTTTAGTCTTGGTGTAGTAGCCATTATTTAATCTCCTCTCCTGATATTTTAGCAACTCTAACCAATTTACCTTCTGCATTAGCTTTACGGCCAACGCGGGTAGCTTTACCAGATTTTGGATCAACCAACATCAAGTTAGAAATATGAAGAGCAGCTTCTTTTTTAATAATACCACCGTTAGGGTTTGCAGCATTTGGTTTAGTATGTTTAGATACTAAATTAACGCCTTCTACAATGGCTCTGTTTTTTGCAATGATTACTTGCAATACTTTTCCTTGCTGACCTTTTGAATCGCCGGCAATGATTTTAACTAAATCTCCTGTGCGGATTTTTAATTTTGATGGTGTAATTATCTTGTTTCCCATTTTATAATACCTCCGGTGCTAATGATACAATTTTCATGAATTGTTTTTCACGCAGTTCTCTCGCAACCGGGCCAAAGATACGTGTACCTCTTGGCTCATCCTGTGCGTTCAATAATACAGCTGCATTATCGTCAAAACGGATATAAGAACCATCTTTACGTCTAATCTCTTTTTTAGTTCTTACAACAACTGCTTTAGAAACTGTACCTTTTTTAATATTACCTGACGGTAAAGCGCTTTTTACAGTAACAACCACTTTATCACCAATTGAAGCATAACGTTTGCCGGTTCCACCTAGCACACGAATTACTAATACTTCTTTAGCGCCGCTGTTATCAGCAACGTTTAATCTCGATTCCTGTTGTACCATATTATTTAGCTCTTTCTAAAATTTGTACCAATCTCCAGTTCTTGTTCTTACTCAAAGGACGAGTTTCCATAATCAATACTGTATCACCGATACCGCATTCGTTTTTCTCATCGTGAGCCATAAATTTGGTAGTTTTCTTTACGAACTTGCCATAAATCGGGTGCTTTACTTTACGCTCAACGCTCACTACAACAGATTTATCCATCTTATTGCTCACCACCAACCCGGTTCTTGTTTTTCTTAATTGTCTTTCCATGTCGACTCTCAAATTAATTAGTTTCAGTAGCTGACTCAGTGTTTTTCACTTTAGTCAGTTCAGTGTTTAAACGGGCTATGTCTTTCCTTACTTTTGCAATACGTGAAGGATTTTCGATAGCTGAAATAGTATGAGCGAACTTTAATTTTGATAAGTTCTCTTTTTCTTCCGCAATCTTAGCTACTAATTCTTCTTTTGAAAGCCCTGTGATTTCTGAATTTTTCATTTTTATTTTTCTTTACGGTTGAGTGTAGCGGTTATAATAAACAAGTATTTACAACATTCATCTCAACAACTTTACTATGCTTCTACGTAATCTCTACGTACTACAAATTTGGTTTGGATTGGTAATTTCTGTGCTGCTAAACGTAATGCTTCTTTAGCAACTTCTAAAGGCACACCTTCAGCTTCGAAAATTACGCGTCCTGGTCTTACTACTGCAACCCAGTATTCAGGAGCACCTTTACCTTTACCCATACGTACTTCAGCAGGCTTTTTAGTTACCGGTTTATCCGGGAAAATCCTGATCCATACTTGGCCTTCACGTTTCATGAAACGAGTTACGGCAATACGGGCAGCCTCTATCTGGCGACTTGTTATCCAAGTTGCTTCTAAAGATTTGATACCGAAAGATCCGAATGCTAATTCAGCTCCACGTGAAGCTAAACCCTTCATTCTGCCTTTTTGCATCTTCCTGAACTTCGTTCTTTTTGGCTGTAACATTTTATTTTGTTCTAATCGTTAAACGATGTTAATAAATCAATTATTTACGAGGACCTCTGTTAGCGCCTGCGCCACCACCTCTATTTGCTCCGGGACCACCTTGACCTGGACCACGACCACCACCTTGGTTTCCACCACGTCTGTCGTTACCACCGCCACGTCTCTCGTTGCCACCACCTCTGTTATCTCTTCCACCGAAAGCTGGTTTGTCTGATGCACCTTTAGGACCGTTATTTGTTGCACCAATGTTTGGAGACAAATCACGTTTTCCATAAACCTCACCTTTACAAATCCAAACTTTAACACCTATTTTACCATAAGTAGTTAAAGCTTCTGCTAAAGCGTAATCAATATCAGCACGGAATGTATGCAAAGGCACTCTTCCTTCTTTGTACTGCTCAGAACGTGCCATCTCAGCACCACCTAAACGACCAGAAGTCATGATTTTAATACCTTCAGCACCCATACGCATGGTAGATGCGATAGAAGATTTCATTGCTCTACGGAATGAGATCCTTGCTTCTAATTGTTTTGCAACACCTTCTGCAACTAATTGTGCATCAAGTTCTGGGCGTTTAATTTCGAAGATGTTAATTTGAATTTCCTTTTTAGTTAATTTCTTTAACTCTTCTTTGATTTTATCAACCTCAGCACCTGCTTTACCGATTACGATACCTGGGCGAGCTGTGTGAATAGTTACCGTGATACGTTTTAACGTACGCTCAATAACTACTTTCGCAACACCACCTTTAGCAATACGAGCAGAAAGGTATTTTCTTATTTTCTCATCTTCAACTAATTTATCGGAGTAGTTGTTGCCACCGAACCAGTTAGAATCCCATCCTTTGATGATACCTAACCTGTTACCTATTGGATTTGCTTTTTGTCCCATTTCCTAAAATTAGTTTTGAGTTGTTTCTGTATTTTTACTATCTACAATCAGCGTTACGTGGTTAGAACGTTTACGAATTCTATATCCACGGCCTTGAGGAGCTGGACGTAAGCGTTTAAGCTGACGGCCACCATCTACCATAATTGTTTTTACAAACAATTGGTTTTCTTCAGGGCGAGCACCTTCATTTTTAGATTCCCAGTTTTTAATTGCAGATAATAATAATTTTTCAACTCTTATTGCTGCTTCTTTATTGGTAAACTTTAAAATGCTTAATGCTTTTTCTACACGTTCACCTCTGATAAGATCTACAACCAAACGCATCTTACGTGGTGAGGTTGGACAATTGTTTAATTTTGCTATTGCTTCCATTGTCTAATTATTTTTTCTTTTCAGCGTGTCCTCTGAATGTTCTGGTTGGAGCAAATTCTCCCAACTTGTGACCAACCATGTTTTCTGTAACGTACACAGGAATAAATTTATTACCGTTGTGTACAGCAAATGTATGATTCACGAAATCTGGTGAAATCATTGATCTGCGAGACCAAGTTTTGATTACAGACTTTTTGCCTGAATCATTCATAGAGCTTACTTTTTTCTCTACGTTATGGTCAATATAAGGTCCTTTTTTTATCGAACGAGCCATTATTTCTTCCTTCTCTCTATGATGTAACGATTAGAATATTTTTTAAGTTCTCTGGTTTTAAAGCCTTTAGCTAAAACACCATTTCTTGAACGAGGGTGACCACCTGATGATCTACCTTCACCACCACCCATTGGGTGATCGACAGGGTTCATCGCTACCGGTCTAGTTCTCGGACGACGGCCCAACCAACGTTTACGACCAGCTTTACCTAATACTTCGTTTGCGTGATCTGAATTAGATACAGCACCGATAGTAGCAAGACAAGTAGTCAAGATTAAACGGGTTTCGCCTGAAGGCATTTTTAAAGTAGCATATTTACCATCGCGGGCAGCTAATTGTGCGTAAGCACCTGCACTACGAGCTAATTGTGCTCCTTTTCCAGGATGGATTTCTACGTTGTGAACGATAGAACCTAATGGAATGTTCGATAATTTTAAAGTGTTACCTACTTCTGGAGATGCTGTATCGCCCGATAATAATACCGAACCTACTTGCAATCCTTCTGGAGCAATAATGTAACGCTTCTCGCCATCTGCATAATTTAATAATGCAATGCGGGCAGTACGGTTTGGATCGTATTCTACAGATGCTACTGTAGCAGGAATATCAAATTTATCGCGTTTGAAGTCGATTAAACGATATGATTTTTTATGACCACCACCCATGTAGCGCATAGTCATCTTTCCTGTGTTGTTACGTCCACCAGACTTTTTTGATGATACAACCAATGATTTTTCGGGCTTGGTTGCTGTAATCTCCGTAAAGCTGGCACCAACTCTAAAGCGGGTTCCCGGAGTAACTGGTTTAAATTTTCTTAAGCCCATAGTTATAATTAATAATTAAATTAAAGATTTGCGTAATAATCTATTGTTTCACCGTCTTTCAAGGTTACAATTGCTTTTTTGTATTTCGGGCTACGGCCAGAAACAAAACCTGCTTTTGTGTAACGAGATTTAGCTTTACCATCTACAACCATAGTATTGATTGATGTAATGGTTACACCATAAAGTTTCTCAATTGCAGATTTGATTTGCAATTTATTTGCTTTGTGATTAACGCTAAATGTAAAAACGTTTAATTTTTCAGTTAAAGCTGAAGCTTTTTCGGTTAATATTGGTTTTTTTAAAATTTCCATATTACTTGGCAAATGCCTCCTCCAAAGTTTTAACAGAATCTGTAGTTAACACAAGTACGCCTGCATTTAACACATCATATGTGTTTAAATCTGCTGCAGTAATTACTTTAGTTTTCTCAACGTTTCTGCTTGATAAATAGATATTATTATTTTGTGCAGGTAAAACCAATAAAGTTTTTTCGTTACCTACGTTTAACGCAGCGATTAAGTTTATGTAGTTTTTAGTTTTAATGGTATCGAAACTGAAATCCTCTAAAACTACCACGTTGTTATCCTTCGCTTTATAAGCTAAAGCTGATTTACGTGCTAATACTTTTAATTTCTTGTTCAATTTAAAACTGTAATCACGTGGCTGAGGACCGAAAACACGACCACCACCGTTAAATAACGGAGATTTAATGCTACCGGCACGGGCACCACCTGTACCTTTTTGTTTGTATAGCTTGCGGGTTGAACCTGCAATCTCATTACGTTGTTTAGATTTATGAGTTCCCTGACGTTGGTTAGCCAAAAACTGTTTAACATCTAAATAAATCGCGTGGTCGTTAGGCTCAATACCGAATACCGATTCAGGAAGTTGCACCTTGGCACCTGTTTCTTTACCTGAAATGTTTATTACTTTAACTTCCATCTGATTACTTGTCTAAGATTACGTAAGAACCTTTAGCTCCTGGAATGGAACCACTAACTACTAATAAGTTTTGCTCAGCATAAACTTTCAAAACTTGTAAGTTTTGAACTTTTACTCTGTCTCCACCTGTTCTTCCAGCCATGCGCATTCCTTTGAATACACGTGAAGGGAATGATGATGCTCCCAATGAACCCGGGGCACGTAAACGGTTATGCTGACCGTGAGTCTGCATACCAACACCGGCAAATCCGTGGCGTTTTACAACACCTTGAAAACCTTTACCTTTTGAGGTACCTACAACATCAACAAAATCGCCTTCTGCGAAAGAATCAACTGTTACTACATCACCTAAATTAAGTGCAGTTGTAAACGAATCAAATTCTACCAGCTTGCGTTTTGGAGTTGTGTTTGCTTTCGCGAAATGGCCTTTTAACGGTTGAGTTGTGTTTTTCTCTTTTTTTTCATCGTAACCCAATTGGATTGATGAATACCCGTCTACTTCTTCGGTCTTCACTTGTGTAACTACACAAGGCCCAGCCTCGATAACAGTACATGGAATGTTTTTTCCATCTGCATCGAAGATACTGGTCATTCCTACTTTTTTTCCAATAATTCCTGACATTTTATCTTTTCTTTTTAACACCCATCGAAGCAGTAGGGCTTCGTTCAAGGTGGTTGTTCATCCCTTTTAAGGGAGGGCAAAAATAGGAAAGAATTCTTAATATTCAAATAGTTAGCGAAATATTTTTTCAAATAATTTGCTGATACGTTGGGAATTAACTAAAAAAGATAGGCTAATGTGCCAAACCACCATTTAAACTAACAGTTATAATGGCTAAAATGATTAATCCAATGAGTACATATAGATAATCTCGCTCGATTAAAAAGCTAAAAATAGCAAAAACAATGCGGGCAATTGGCGTAAAGATGAGCATTAGGATACCAAACTGAACAATAGCATCGCCATGAAATGTTAACACGCCTTTGAAAATTGCGTTAATAGATGAAAATTTAGACAGCTCTGGCTTGAAAACTTTATAATCCGTTATCGCACCCTTATTATGAACTAAGAAAATTGCCCCGCCAATTAAAACGATGCTCATAGAAATAATTACTCCGGCACGTAATAGCGTACCCAGAATTACCTGAATGTCTTTATCGTTTAAATTTTCTTTACCAGGTGTGTTCATTATAATCCGCTTATTCCTTTATAAATCATTTGCAGCGCTAAAAGAGTAACTACAACAGCAAAAACTATTTTGAGCTTATCAGTTTTTGTTTTTAGCAATATTTTGGAGCCAATAGATGCACCGGTTAATACACCAATACATACCGGCATTGCAATTCCAGGATCAATCTGACCACGATGTAAATAAACTACAGCGCTTGCAGCGGCGGTAACACCCATCATAAAATTACTGGTGGTTGTAGATACTTTAAAAGGTAATCGCATAATATTATCCATTGCGATAACTTTTAGTGCTCCGCTTCCAATTCCGAGTAAGCCGGATAATGTGCCTGCAACAAGCATCATTAAGAAACCAGCCGGAACATGTTTAACGGCGTATTTATGTTCTACACCTTTATCCGGATAAGAACCATTCAATTTGAAAAAATTAGCCCATCTATCTGAATTGTCCAAAGTAGAATGATCTACCTTTTTCTTTAAAGTCATGATGGCTGAAAAAATAAGAATGCAACCGAAAATTATGGCAATGTAATTTGCGTTAAGATAAACGGCAACAATTGCCCCACAAACCGCTCCAATTGTAGTAGCGATTTCTAGGAACATCCCAATTCGAATGTTCGTAATTCCTTCCTTAACGTAAGCAGCGGCTGAACCTGAAGATGTTGCAATTACGGAAACAATGGATGCACCAATTGCATAATGAATATCTACACCTAAAGCCAATGTTAACAGCGGAATAATGATAACACCACCGCCTAAGCCTGTTAAAGAGCCTAATAACCCGGCTAAAAGAGCACCTACTAAAACGATAATTGTAAACAACAAAACCGACATGCGGGCAAATATAAGCGACTGTTGTTGGCTAAACGAAAGATTTACCGAATAAAATAAAGTCTATATGGTATATGGATGAAGTAAGATGGGAAATGGAAAATGGTGTGCTAAATAAATAAGTAGATTTACTCACGCCTATTTTCAAAGATAAAATCGCAAATACAATCGAATTAATTAAGGAAATGAATAAACTTGGGCAAATGCATTCTAAATAACTCCTGCGTCTCTAAGCCTTTGAATAATTTTCTCCGTATCAATGGTATCATATTCACTCTTAAGATAAATATCAGCTAAGTAAACAGTTTGATGGTCAATTAAAACATAGGTAATTATTCTTGCTCCTCCAGATTTTCCTTTGTTGGAACCAGAAATGGCTAAGCGAAGTTATAAATATTTTGACCAAGATGAACACCAAGAGTTGGATTGAATTCAAGCTCATCAATTAAATCCGAAATATCATACTTAATTAATTTGTGCTTTTTTGATATCTTTTTTACCTCTCTATCAAAGTTAGATAAAGTTTTAACACTATAATTCATCTAAAAGTTCTCTGGCATTTCTAAGTTTAATCTTTCCTTCCTGATGTAACTTAATTTGTTCGAATGAATTTTTAAGACGATTGTAAATAGCTTGTTCACCCTCATTTAAAGGCTCTTGTTCTGACTTTGTTGTTTTGTTTTCAGCATAACTCAAACCCAAAGCTTCTAAAATAGCTTTAACAGCCTTTTCAGTTTTCTTATTCTCGATTTTCACAGTTAAAGTAGTCATACTAAAAAAGTTAAGAATTAATTTTAAGGATAAATTAGATGATCAAAATAATTAGAAGTTATAAAATTCTATCTTGCCTACTTTCCCAACCTTTTAATCATCTCTGCGCTTAAATCTCTGCCATCATTTAAACGATTTGCAAAAAATGATTTCGCGGCTTCGAAATGCTCTTTATAACCTTTCAAATCGCCGTAACCAATTATCGATGCCCATTCATGCACTGCGGTATGAAATTCCAAATCATCGCCACGGATGGATTTATCGTAGAGTGCGGTATGAATCGACTCCTCCAACATTGCCTCGTTCTTGAAAAGGTATTCGGCAATTCCTAAACGTAATTTAAAAGGTGGGGTTTGGCAGATTAAGTTATCATAAGGATTTACGCCCATCTTGTACCATGCATACACCATGCTTAGTAAACTTAGGTGTGAGTTTGGTTTCTGTTTGTGATCCGCATCCGATAAGCTGAACTCTTTCATAATGTTATCATCCAACAGCAATAATTTTCTGCTCTCATGAAAAACAAAATCACGGGCAGCATAAATTTTAGACCTGAACTCGGTTTCGTTTTCGCAAATCATCAGTTTATACAACTCAGACTCTGCTTGCGCATAATATTTAACCTGCTTTTGAGCATAAGGATTCAAAATGGCTAAACCGGCATAGATGTGAGATTTGTAACTAAATATCCTTAGTGTTGTTAGAATTTTAACGTTATCAATTCCACCTGCATAAGCCGGATTATCCCATGGAAAAAAACCTGCATTTTTCCAGGCCGAGCCCATGCTTTCGAAACCCATGTGGGTTACGGCTTGTGTATCTGCCACTATCCTATCGTGTTCTTTATAATCGTTTAACTCAATTATATTCGATTTAAGCGATTTATAAATGTCTAATGCTTTATTGTATACCTCATCAGTGGCACGATGCCTAACCACAACTAAAGTTTGTCCTTCAGGACTAAAAGCTGGCCCATGTAATGAATGACAGGTTACAATTTGAGTTTCTTTTGGTAGATATTTTTCAAATGCTGCAATTTCGGGATGCTTTACAGAGGTTTGACCTGCTACTATTGCACCATATTTAGTTGATAGAGCAAAGGTTGCCACTACTTCATCAATCTTCTCGGCTTCTACACAATAAATGATAAAATCAGATTTTCTGGAAACCTCATGTCCATCATTTAATACCTCAACATTTGATGGTTCTAACTCTTTTTTTAATTCGTTGAAACGCAAAGGCATATCTGCCCCACATACCTTATAACCTGCATTTGCGAATGATATGGCATACAATTTTCCCATATCACCTAAACCAATAATTCCTATTTGCATGAAACAAATGTAATCTATCAGAATTAATTTATAATAAATTGTATAAAAATGTAGTTTTACATTTTAACATTACCTTTGAACTATGCAAAAATTTAAACACGTTATTTATTGTCTTGGAGCGTTAATCTTTTTAAACGTTTCTTTTGCTCTTGCACAGCAAGACACTTCTAAAAATACTGACCCATCGTTAAATGGTCAGTATCAGTTTATGTTGAAAAAATCGAAAAACTTATATGGATCGAAACTGATTAATCCGGCTAGATTATCATCTGTTTGGAAAAGCGTAAACGATACTTTGCGTAAAGAAAGAAGGCAGTTGCAGGAAGCCAGAACACAAATTAAAACTCAAGCAGACAATATTGCCAGCTTAAAAGGCGAAGTAACCGGTAAAGAAAGTTCATTGGCTAGCGCCACGGCATCGGTTAACGAAATCAGTTTCTTGGGAATATCTTTTAATAAGGGAACTTATAATACGATGGTTTGGGCTATAATTATACTTTTAGCTGCAGCTTTAGCTATTGTAATTTTACAAACTGGCAAGTATAGGAAAGAAGCCACTTATAGAACCCAACTGTACCAGGAAGTTGCTGATGAATTTCAGGCACATAAAGTTAAAGCCAAGGATAAAGAAATGAAGCTTGCGAGAGAATTGCAGGATGAAAGAAATAAGTGGGATGAAGGCGGTCGACGATAATAAGACATTGAATTAGTACACAAAAAGCCAATTTTGCAGATGCAGACTTGGCTTTTTTTTGATACGTTAATGATTTACAGCTTCTACGTTTCTGAAGGAAAAGATATGCCTTTAATGTTTCGGTATAAATCTACAGCATACAAATCAGTCATGCCAGATACGAAATCCAATACGCTTTGCGTTCTCGAATAAATATCTGTTAAGTCTGTATGGTATTGTTTTGGAATTAATTTAACCAACTTTTTGTAATAGTGTGTATTGTTATGAATTAATGCTGGCACAAATTCTTCGAGCAAACCTGCCATAATTTTATAACCAGCAACTTCTTTTTGTATCACTGAGGAAAAATTATAAATCCTTTCAACAGAAACTTTTTCAATGGCTTTCCAGGCCGATTGATATGGTTCAGGAATTAAATCAGTAAGACTGTAATTTAAACTTCCTTTTAATAAGGCCTCTTGTTCCCTGTAAAATATATCGGCACAAATTTTTGTTAGGGTATTTATGGCTTTTGCTCTTAATAAACCGATTTTGGCGTCATCATCTTCATAGTCGTTTTGTAGCCTGTTTTCTATCGTTGTAGAATTCGCAAATGGAAGCAGATAACTTTTAACTTCTTCGTACGAAAGGATTTTTAATCGGTGTGCATCTTCTAAGTCGATTATGCTGTAGCAAATATCATCTGCTGCTTCTACAATATAAACCAGCGGATGTCTTTTATAAATCAGATGTTCATTAGATTCCTGTTCTAAACCTAATTCTGTAGCAATTCTTTTAAAAGATTCTTCTTCTGATTGAAAAAAACCATACTTTTTTCTATGCAATAAGCCTTTTTGCTTCCCGGCAATTGATGCACAAGGATACTTTGCAATCGAAGCTAAAGTAGAATAGGTTAGCGCATAAGCATCGTTGCTTTTTCCTTTTAATGGGTGTGTAAGAATTCGAATTGCATTGGCGTTGCCTTCAAAATTTATCAAATCATGCCATTGTTCAGTCCTCATCTCCTTCTCATAAACCTTCCCGTCACCATCTGTAAAATATCTGGAAATGGCTGCTTCGCCAGAATGTCCGAAGGCCGGATTACCTAAATCGTGCGCCAAAGCTGCAGCTGCCACAATATTTCCCACTTCTGAAATAAGTGGTGCATCTTTAATCAATTCAGGATTTTTTTCTTCGATGCTATTTAAAAAAATATTTGCCATGGAGCGGGCAACGCTTGCAACTTCCAGGCTATGCGTAAGTCGGTTATGTACAAAAACACTACCTGGCAATGGAAAAACCTGAGTTTTATTTTGCAACCGACGAAATGGTGAGGAAAATATTAACCTATCATAATCGCGTTGAAAATCAGAACGGGCCTTATCTGAACTTGCTCCATACTGCTCTTGTCCAAAACGTTTATTCGAAAGTAATTTACTCCACTCCATTTAAATCTAAGTTTATTTAGCGAAGTTAATCAAAAGCTAAAACGACGGGAGAATAAAATAGATAATTTTGAATAAGAACTTAAGTTCGGTACTTAAACTTAATATGTCTGCTGTTTTATCGCCGTATTGCTTATCCGACACGTCTTACTGAATTTATTTCAGCATCTCTCCTGTGCAAATAAGACCCTGAAATAAATTCAGGGTGACGTAAACTATAAAAACACTTAAGATGTTCTATAACAAGAAAAAACCATTTGAAATCTTATCTGTTATGTAAGAATGAAAACAAGCGCATATCGTAAAGATGAACATATTGAAGGATATGTTGATTCTAATGGCTCCAAGAAAACTGACGTTGTTAAATCTGATGTTCAGAAAAAATACGAAAAGCAGAATGAGGGAAATGAAGTAACTTCTTACGGTAAAGAAAGTAGTCAAATGATTGCTGGTAATCCGTTGGCAAAAGATGGCTATGATAACTCTGGCACTCAAGGTAAGGATTCGCTAAGTGATGATTCTTTTAATAGCACTGACGAAAGGCCAAGTATTGAAAGCGCTTCTAGTCATACAGCAAGTTCATCTGATGATTTTGATGATAAAAATGAAAAACCTTCACAAAGGAATGAAGATGATGTTTTAAATTCTGGTATTTAGAATTTTAAGCGTTTAAAGTTTTTTTCCTCCTAACCCTTTTTCTTGATTATCGTTTCTTGAGGAAACGTCGTCATTAGATAAGTTAATGTTCTTCAATTTCTCTGAGGTTTCTAAATCTGCTCCAGATTCATCTTTTTCTATAAAATCTAAATGTTCCTCATTTGGCTCATTCTTTTTCTTCAATAATTCCGGATTCAATATATGTCCGTACGTATCATTATCCCATTCGATATGAGTATCAAAATTTAAACTTTGCTTTTCATTGCTATTCGTTTCCATAAGGGTAGTTTTTATGATGGTTAGATATCTACACAACAATCATTATTAATAAAAAGTTTAGTAACAGCTTAATTAAACTTTATAGTTGTGTAAAACCTGTCGGAAATCATATATTAAATTATTTAAAATAAAATGGGTTAATAAAAGTGTATATTTAAATAGTTTTTTATTCAAAACTCATTGTCCTTCAAATTTTTTTAAAGCCACTTCATGGTTTTATTGTAATTCTTATCTTTTAGTAAATTATCTTCTTGAATAGTTATTGCTAGTGCCATAAAGCGTATTTATACGAAAATATGCGGTATAAACACGCACCATCAAGCATGAAAATATATCGATATTTGAAACTGACCAAACTGTTTTACATAATCATAAATTGAAAACCATAATAAAAGTATTACTTGCTGAGGATCACACAATTGTACGAAATGGCATAGTTGCTTTACTGGATGGAGAACCAGAGATAAAAATTATTGCAGAGGCTAGAAATGGTAGCGAAGTTTTACAACATTTAAGGTCGGGGATTGAGCCGGATGTTATTATAACCGATATCAATATGCCAGATACAAAAGGTGTTGAATTGATAAGCATATTAAATGCAAACTTCCCTAATATAAAAGTCTTGGTGCTTTCGGTATTGGATGACGAGAAAAATATTAGTCAGGCTATAGATGCTGGGGCTTCTGGCTACTTGCTAAAAACGGTAGATATCGACACAATGATTTTTGCTATTAAACAAATTACCTTAGGCAATAAATACATTTGCACTAATATCTCGCTTAAGTTATTAGCACACATTAATCGCACTAACAATTCTAACCGAACACCATTAAAATCTAATGTTGAGGTTTCAAAAAGAGAGATTGAAATATTGAAATTGATAGCTCAAGGCTACACAAACAGTGAAATCGCCGATAAACTGTTTACAAGTAAAAGAACTATTGAAGGTAATAGACAAAACTTACTAGATAAAACCGGAACAAAAAATACTGCATCATTAATAAATTTCGTGGTGCGAAATCGAATTATAGATTAAGTAATTTATTAAACTCCCTTTTCTTGTTCCAGATTATTTTTTGGCTTGTCAGTATCATCCTTTGTTGAGCCATTGGTATCTCTGTGTTTTGGCGGATGATCCATTCTACTTTCTTCTAAGTCGGTAAAATCGCTACCTTTTTGATTTGCAACTTCTCCGTGAGAAGATGGTTTTTGATCTTCCTCCTCAGGTTTAGCAAAATCTTGACCTTCAATTGGCTCAATGGCATTATCTGTTTTTTTTGTATTATCCATTTCGGCAATTTGTATTATAGCTTAACTCAAAATTTGAGCTTTTGTTTTGAATATGGTGAATCTTTAAACAAAAAAAAGTCCCGATTTACATCGAGACTTTTTCAATTTCATCAAATCTATCACACTTTGATTTCAACTTCAACACCACTTGGCAATTCAAGTTTCATTAAAGCGTCAACTGTTTTAGAATTAGAGCTATAAATATCTAATAAGCGTTTGTAAGCGCATAATTGAAATTGCTCTCTAGCTTTTTTGTTTACGTGTGGAGAACGTAAAACAGTAAAGATTTTTTTCTCTGTAGGAAGTGGAATTGGTCCACTTACAACTGCACCCGTAGGTTTAACAGTTTTTACGATTTTCTCAGCAGATTTATCTACTAAGTTGTAATCGTAAGATTTTAATTTAATTCTGATTCTTTGGCTCATCTTAATTTAATTTATGATTTCTTGTTAGAGCTATTAACAACAGAAATCGGATTTATTTTTGTGATCAAGGATAAAGGAATAAAGACCAACGATGTAAAACCATATCTTTTATCCTTGCTCTTTTATCTTCTTAATTAGTCTTCAGATTTTACTCTTCCTTTTGATTTAGCAATTACTTCATCCTGTACGTTTTTAGGCGCAGCTTCGTAGTGGTCAAATTCCATTGTAGAAGTTGCACGACCTGAAGTGATTGTACGTAACTGAGTTACATAACCAAACATTTCAGAAAGTGGCACAGTTGCTTTAATTACCTGAGATCCGTTACGAGTGTCCATACCTAATAACTGACCACGACGACGGTTCATATCACCGATAACATCACCCATGTTTTCTTCAGGGGTTAAGATTTCGATTTTCATGATTGGCTCCATCAAAGTTGGTTTACATTTAGGTAAAGCCTCACGGTAAGCCATTTTAGCTGCTAATTCAAACGATAAAGCATCTGAATCGACCGCGTGGAATGAACCATCCGTTAAACGAACTTTCATATCTGGAAGTGGATAACCAGCTAACACACCATTTGCCATTGAAGCAGCAAAACCTTTTTCTACCGAAGGAATAAACTCACGTGGAATTGAACCACCTGTAATTTCGTTTACGAATTGTAAACCACCTTTTTCAAAATCAGCATCAATTGGAGAGATAACAACCGAAATATCGGCAAATTTACCACGACCACCTGATTGTTTTTTGTATGTTTCACGGTGTGTAGTTGTACCAAAAATTGCTTCTTTGTACGCTACTTGTGGTGCACCTTGGTTAACTTCAACTTTAAATTCGCGTTTTAAACGGTCAATTAAAATATCTAAGTGTAACTCACCCATACCAGAGATAACAGTTTGACCAGTTTCCTGATCAGTTTGAACTCTAAATGTAGGATCTTCTTCAGCCAATTTACTTAAGCCCATACCCAATTTATCAACGTCAGCTTGAGTTTTAGGCTCAATAGCTAAACCGATAACTGGCTCAGGGAAGTTCATTGATTCAAGAATAATTGGGTGTTTTTCATCACAAAGTGTATCACCTGTTTTAATATCTTTAAATCCTACTACCGCAGCAATATCTCCAGCAGCCACATTAGGCACCGGGTTTTGCTTGTTAGCATGCATTTGGAAGATACGAGAAATACGTTCTTTGTTTTCTGAACGTGTATTGTAAACGTAAGAACCCGCTTCTAAGTTACCCGAATAAACACGGATAAAACATAAACGACCTACGAATGGGTCAGTTGCAATTTTAAATGCTAAAGCTGCGAATGGCTCATTAATGCTTGGTTTTAATAAAACTTCAGCACCTGTATCTGGGTTAGTACCAACAACACCTTCGCTATCCATAGGTGAAGGCAATAATTCCATCACATAATCAAGCATGGTTTGTACACCTTTGTTTTTGAAAGATGAACCACAAACCATAGGTACAATTTTAGCATCTAATACAGCAGCACGTAAAGCATCTAAAACTTCGCGTTCGGTGATTGTTTCAGGAGCATCAAAGAATTTCTCCATTAACGACTCATCGTAATCAGCTACAGATTCTAACAATTTCTCTCTCCACTCCGCAACTTCATCAATCATATCTTCTGGGATAGGCACTTCAGTAAAGGTCATACCTTTATCATGCTCATTCCATACAATACCGCGGTTGTTAATTAAATCAACCACACCTTTAAATCCGTCTTCAGCACCGATAGGTAATTGCAATGGAACTGCATTACTACCTAACATATCTTTAACTTGTTTAACAACTTTTAAGAAGTCAGCTCCAGAACGGTCCATTTTGTTAACGAAACCAATACGAGCAACATTGTAGTTGTTAGCTAAACGCCAGTTAGTTTCTGATTGAGGCTCAACACCATCAACTGCAGAAAACAAGAACACTAAACCATCTAATACACGTAACGAACGGTTTACCTCAACGGTAAAATCCACGTGCCCTGGTGTATCGATAATGTTCATGTGGTAAGCCTGACCTCTGTATTTCCACTCAACAGTAGTTGCAGCAGAAGTGATCGTGATACCACGCTCTTGCTCTTGTGCCATCCAGTCCATTGTTGCAGCACCTTCGTGCACTTCACCAATTTTATGACTAACACCAGCATAATAAAGGATACGCTCAGTTGTTGTAGTTTTACCTGCATCAATGTGAGCTGCGATTCCAATATTTCTTGTAAATTTTAAATCTCTTGCCATTGTTTTTATTAATGAATGAATGACAAAATGATTGAATGAGTGAATGTGTAAAAACACTCATCATTCAATCATTCAATCATTCAAAATTCAATCATTTGAATGTTTAGAATCTGAAGTGAGAGAACGCTTTGTTAGCTTCCGCCATTTTGTGCGTATCTTCTTTCTTTTTAACAGCAGCACCTTCACCTTTAGCAGCGGCTACAATTTCACCAGCTAATTTCTCTTTCATGGTTTTTTCACCACGTTTACGAGCATATGAAATTAACCATTTCATACCTAAAGCTGTTTTACGCTCTGGTCTAACTTCGGTTGGAACCTGGAAGTTAGCACCACCAACACGACGAGATTTAACCTCTACAGCTGGCATAATATTAGTTAAAGCACGTTTAAATATCTCTAAACCGTTTTCACCTGCTTTTTTCTCAGCAATTTCAACAGCATCATAAAAAATAGAGTAAGCGATAGATTTTTTCCCATCGTACATCATATTGTTTACAAAACGAGTTACCTGAACATCATTAAATTTTGGATCAGGAAGAATAATTCTCTTTTTTGGTTTTGACTTTCTCATTTCTTATTTCCTCCCGATTATTTCTTTTTACCTTTAGTTGGCGCCGCAGCTACTTGTCCCGGTTTAGGACGTTTAGTACCATATTTAGAACGACGTTGATTACGACCAGCTACACCTGATGTATCTAATGCACCACGGATGATGTGGTAACGTACACCTGGTAAATCTTTAACACGACCACCACGTATTAAAACGATTGAGTGTTCTTGTAAGTTGTGACCTTCTCCAGGAATGTATGCATTAACCTCTTTACCGTTCGTTAAACGAACACGGGCTACTTTACGCATTGCTGAGTTTGGTTTTTTAGGGGTAGTGGTGTACACACGTGTACATACACCTCTTCGCTGTGGACAGCTGTCCAACGCTGGAGACTTACTCTTGAACTCCAGTGCTACTCTACCTTTTCTAACTAATTGTTGAATGGTTGGCATTGTGCTTTTTTAATTTTTTATTTAATTATTTACCGCTCCCCCGGCATCCTTACAGATAGCCCATAAAACGGACTGCAAAAGTAGAACAATTCTTTTTATAAATCAAGGGGTTAGGATAAAAATTTTCGAGTTCGTAATTATCAGTTTGGTGTTGATGATTAAGGGTTTGCAAATTCTTTTGCAAATCCATTACCACACTCGTCATGCTGAACTTGTTTCAGCATCTTAATAGTACAAGCATTATTTTTTTCTGAAAAGCAAATGCAGTGATTCTTGGCTTTGGTTCAGTCCCGCTAATGCTTCAAGCAACAATGAAAAATTGTTGGCTTTACGCGTATATCGGGTTTAGGTGGCAAGGCTAATCGAGATTTTATCGGCTTGGTCTAGGAGCTAACCTATTATTTTACAAATTCTTTTGCAAATCCATTATCACACGCGTCATGCTGAACTTGTTTCAGCATCTTAATAGTACAAGCATTATCCTTTTTTTTTGTGAAAATTTACAAATTCTTTTGCGAAATTCACTAATACACTCGTCATGCTGAACTTGTTTCAGCATCTTAATAGCATAAGCATTATCCTTTTTTTTGTGAAAATTTACAAATTCTTTTTCGAAATTCACTAACACACCCGTCATGCTGAACTTGTTTCAGCGTCTTAATAGTATAATCATTATTTTTTTTTGAAAAGCAAATGCAGTGATTCTTGGCTCGGGTTCAGTCCCGCTAATGCTTCAAGCAACAATGAAAAATTGTTGGCTTTTCGCGTATATCTGGTTTAAGTGGCAAGGACAATTGATATTTTATCGGCTTGGTTTAGCAGCTAAACTATTATTCTACAAATTCTTTTGCGAAATTCACTAACACACTCGTCATGCTGAACTTGTTTCAGCATCTTAATAGTACAAGCACTATTTTTTTTGAAAAGCAAATGCAGTGATTCTTATGTTAGCTTCGGTCCCGCTAATGCTGCAAGCAACAATGAAAAATTGTTGGCTTTACGCGTATATCGGGTTTAGGTGGCAAGGATAATCGATATTTTATCGCTAATTCCTTAATTAGTTTATCGACTTTATTATATGCTTTATTTCAGAAAGTCAAAAAAAATATAAGCCATGTTTACTTATCTCAATTTAACCATCTATAAATCGTAGATAGTAAATATATTAATAAACCCCAATCAAGCTTTCTGCAGGAATATTCAAAACCTCGTGAAGTTTCCTAATCATACTTAAGCTCAATTTGCGTTTACCACTCAGTATTTCAGACTGACGACTTCTCGCTCCAAATATTTTTGATAGTTCTGTTGGTGTTTTACCTAATTGTTCTAATCTGAATTTTATAGCCTCGATTGGTGTAGGAGGTAGTACAGGATAATGGCTTTCTTCGTAATACTCAATCAGTAGGGTCAGCAATTCCAATTCATCAGCTTGTTCAGAACCTAAAACAATATCTTCTTGCATAAATGAATATGCTTTTTCCAAAGCTATTTCATATTCTTCCTCTGTCTTAATTATTTTTAACATAGCTTATTTCCTCCACTTTTATTTTATCATATTCAGCATGTGTTCCAACCCAAACAATAAAAACAATCTTTAATTTAAATTCAACATCTACTATTAATCGGTAATGGTTACCCTTTATATTAAAAACAAATCGTTTTCCCGTTATTACATCTGCGGTGGAATAAAGCCTAATAATATCTTCAGGTTTATCCCAACTTTGTTCCACTACTTCTCCATACCATGCTTCTAAGCTTCCTTTAGCAGAGGCATGTTTACTAAAAAAAATTACAAGTGTTTTTTTCGAAATAACTCGCATGGTAAATTTTCAAACAAATATATTACCAAATTGGTAACAATACAAATTAGCAATTTAAAAAGTTATAAAAAATAGCTGCCCTTTCGAGCAGCTATCTAACCAACCAATTTAAACTTATAATTTTACGTAGGCCTCAAAGTTGGCCAAACATGGGTAAGGGGTGCCTTCTAACAAGGTGATTTTTATATACCTAATTGCCGATGATGGTGATACAGCGAACTTCTGTTCATTAATTGTAGCTGGATTAAAATTGCGCTCATCACCAAGATTTGCATATGTTGTACCATCTACACTTCCTTCAATCTTAAACTTACTAAAGCCTTGCTTTGCATCTGTATGTGCATTTAGACCAATATAAGTAAGCAGATTTGCCTTTTTCATGTCAACAATGATCCAGTGCGGGTACGGATGAAAAACATCATAATCTGCTTGCCAGAAAGAAGGAGTAGATGTAGCTGTTGGGCTTTTTGCAGAGATTGGGTCAACTATAAAAGCAGCCAAATTTGTTTCATCACCCGGAAAGTTTACTTCACTCGATGCGGTAGCTGTCCAGCCAGTTTTATCAAGAGCAACATCCGTAATAGGCACTCTTTCTTGCAAACCTCTTATATTAAATTCTGCTAAAAAGGTAATAGATCCGGTTTGCGTAGCAGCTTTATCTGATGCAGTCAATTTGATGAAACGCACATTTCTTGCAGGGGTAATCGCAAAAGATTGCTCGGTAATTAAAGCCGGGTTAAATGTGAATTCGCCAAAGCTTGTAAAAGTTGTGCCATCTGTACTGCCTTCTAATTTAAATTTTGTAAACCCTTTTACATTATTTTGTCTGGCTGTTAAATTAACCTGTGTAATTACATTTTGCTTTTTCATATCAATAAGAAGCCAAT
Source organism: Pedobacter jejuensis (assembly GCF_003725795.1). GTDB lineage: Bacteria > Bacteroidota > Bacteroidia > Sphingobacteriales > Sphingobacteriaceae > Pedobacter > Pedobacter jejuensis. The sequence goes on from NZ_RBEE01000042.1 coordinate 405,461, forward strand.
GAGGGTATGGAGTTTGGCCCCCTGTATAATTTGAGTGCCAAATGGTATTTACATTACCATCTAAAATTGCTGTTGCAAGACCAGTATTGTCCCCAGTTAACTGCTCGCTCGAAGCAGTAACAGTCCATTTGGATCTATCAAGCGTAGTTTCTTCCAAGTTGGAGGTTAATTCTGCGCTTTTATCTTTCTTACAAGAGCTGATTACTCCTATTATTGAAAATAGCAGTAATAAACCGTATAATTTTATTGTTTTCATTTTGATTGAGTTTAATTAGTTGGCAAAGTTGCAAGGTTTACTGTTGGTGCTACAGCTGTAGGAGTTCTGGTAAAATTGGTATTGTTGGGCACAAAATCGTTAAAGAATGCCCCATTCTGCAGATAAAATTTGCCGTCTTCTATACCACCTTTAAAGTCCATACGTTGTTCGGTAGTTCCGGTTGGATCACATGTAAACCTTGCTGTAGTAACTTCCGTCCAAGTTCCTGCTGTATTTCTGAGCCATAAATTATTGTATAAGGCTTTTCTTCCAGTGTAACCTAATTCGACATTAAAATTCTCTAAGAAAGAATTTAAACCTGTTGCATAAGTTGAGGTTGCAGGTCGTTTAAAAGTAGCCATGAATTTCCATACACCGAGTTCTGGCGCATAAAACCAAGAAGAATAAATGGTATTGCCTGAACCATCGGGCTTAATTTGTGTTAAGAATTTATAAGTATTACCTGCTTTCCAGTTGTAAACCAGGTAACTTTGACCTCCAGTTCCTTCACCACTAAAATTTCCATTAGTTACATCTGCACCTTTACTTGTTAGAACTGTTTTAGCGCCAGAATCTGCATCCCAAACGGAGAACAACACCCATCGTTCTGTTGCAGATTTAACCTGAATACCAAAATAGCCTCCACTAAAACCGTTAGACATATAATAAGAACCAATATTATCTTGACCTACCGGCACCGTAAGTTCATTATACATCCATTCGCTATTTCCTGCTGGATTGGTGTAATTTAAATGCACAGATGGCCCTCTTCTTGACCAGTAATATTGGTTATCAGCACTAACACTTGCATATTGTAAGTTGCTTGCAACAGCTGTTCCGCCAACCATAATATCAGAAACTTCTGCAAAGGTTATTCCCTCCTTACTAACGCCCTGCAAATCTACTTTGACGTAACCAGGTGTAGTAATATCTATTATTCCTGCCGGAAATACCGCTGGTGTAGCGCCAGTTAAAGTCACATCAAAAGAAGTTCCATTAACAGTAAGTTTTACAACACTTTTCCCAGTGATTACAGAACCCTTAATAGCCAGATTTAATTTACCGGATTGACCAACCTTAAAATAGGTACTAATTACACTAGTGGTATTTTTCCAATTAGAAATGGTTGCTCCAATAGCTTCGGTTGCACCAGATGCAGATTGAGTTATATAACTATTTCCCTCTACTGGTATTGCCTTATTGGTCTCTATCACAACCGGAGTAGGTTTATAAGTATTTTCAAGAGTTTGCTCTCCACCTTTCTTACATGATAAAAAGAAGACACCTAGGCTTAGCATCACTAAAAAGCAACATATTTTTTTCATGGCTTTGTTATTAAGGGTTTTGAGCAAGATTTTTATTATTATCGATTTCATATTGTGGTATATAAAATATAATGCGGGCATCAGTTGGTAAAATTGTTTGTGTTATATTGGTTGAAGGTGTATTATTTAGTGCATGGGTACCCGGATAATTTCTAGTCATAGGTCTATTGTTTCTAAATAAATCATAGGCACGTTGTCCTTCAAATGCAAATTCCAATCTGCGTTCTTCTAAAACGACATCCAATGCTGTTTTACCCGCTGTAGCAATTCCAGATAGCGTTAATGCTGGGACACCGGCACGGCTTCTAATAATATTTACATCGTTTAAAGCAAGTTGTGCATTGCCAAGCTTTGCATTTGCTTCTGCCTTATTTAGATACATTTCTGCGAAGCGCAAATAAACAGGTGAACTTAGGTTGGCTATTCCTTCTTGTAAATTATATTTGGTTACATAATACATAGGTACGTTGGGCGCAATTTTAGTGTTATATTGCAGTACACCATTTATTTTATATGGAGCAACAAAACTATGCCTCAAATCAGCAGGGTTCTTATCCAATTCCGTTATATATTGTTGCGAGGCATAAATCTCGCCATAACCTGTACTACCTTGAGGACCTGGCGTAGCTAAGCTTCCAGGTGTACCGCTGTAATACATAGAGCCAATGGCACCAAAATCTTGATCTTCGGTTTTTGTGTAACGAATCGCAAAAATAGTTTCCGAATTTGCTTCAGGAGTTTTCGTAAAATAACTCTGATAATCGGCACCTTGAAGCAATTTGTAGCGGCCAGAAGCAATTACCAAGTCTGCATATTTAATAGCATTATCATTGTCTCCCATATTTAAATAAATACGAGATAGTAAAGCATAGGCAACTTCTTTTGATGCAAATACATTTTGCTTGGCAACAGTTAATAAATCTGCTGCTTTAAGTAAATCAGCTATTGCAGCATCATAAACCTCTTTAACTGTTTTCCTTGCTGGCGTTGTTTCGTTTGTCCCTTCCTTTAAAACCGGAACCCCTGGATTAGCTCCACCACCTTGTGTGTAAGGCCTGCCAAATACGCGAACCAAGTTAAATTCCATCATTGCTTTTAAGTACAGGTTTTCGCCTTTAAGCTGTCGTAGTTCGGAAGAAGCATTATCTGGAATTGCAGCTATAATTTTATTAGCTGCAACGATTACATAGTATGCCTGTTTCCAAAAATTAGCGCCGTGTGTACCTGTTGGAATGTGTGTGTAACGGTAACATCTCGAAAGATCATCAGAAGATGGTTGTCCTTGGGCTATGTTATCACCTTGGTACTCTGTTAAAAAATGGGCACTTCTTACATAGGTTGCATTTCTTAAAACGGCATATGTACCAATTGTTGCAGTTTCAATATCACCCGGATTAGTTAACGCAGATTGATCATCAATCGCTGTAGAAGGTTTAACTTCCTTTTTACAAGCACCTGCACTTATAAATAATGCAAGTACTCCTGTATATAATTTTATTCTAATTGTCTTCATTATTTTATCCTCCTATAAACCAATATTTAAACCAAACAATACCTTTTTGCTAAGTGGATATTTGAAGCTTGAGATCCCTGAACCCAAATCAACTTCCGGGTCTAATCCAGAAAACTTAGTACCAGTCCATAAGTTATCTCCACTTACAAAGATGCGGACACTGCTAATTTTAATTTTGCTTAACCAATTTGTAGGAATTTGATATCCTAAAGTAATATTGCGCAAACGGATATAACTTCCATCTTCAAGATAGCGGGTAGATTGCTGATTTGAATCATGATTTCCACCCAATACTGGCTTTGGATGTGTGGCTACATCGCCGATTTTTTCCCATCTGGTCCATCCAGATTTTAGAACCATTGCATTATAACTTTCGTATAATCCATCGTTATCAAAATAGGCACGACTATTATTATACACATCATTGCCATAAACAAAGTTGAAAAATGCACTTAATGAAATCCCTTTATAAGATAATGTATTGGTGATACCACCGGTAAATTTAGGCGATGCCGATGTACCAGTGTATTGGCGAGTTGCCTGGGCATATGTGTTTGTTACCGCAATATGATTAGTACCATCCGCATCGGTGATAACTTTTTCCCAAAGCGGATCTCCATTATTAGGATCTACGCCAGCCCAAACAGGCATTTTCCAATCAAAAATATCATGCCCTACAGCTCTAGGCTGTGAACCTCCAGGTGTTATGGCATCTTTACCTTCATTAAGTTTTAAAATCGTATTTCTATTGAATGCCATATTTAAATTAGTCTCCCATTTAAAGGCACCTGTGAAATTTTTGGTAGTTAAATTAAATTCTAAACCCCTATTTTTCAAAGCACCTACATTTTGAAAAACATAAGAATAACCTTCAGTAGATGGCAGTGGAACCTGGAATAATAAAGCGTTAGAGCGCTTATCATAAAGATCGATAGTTAAATCAATTCTATTCCAGAAACCCATATCAAATCCAATATTTGCGGTTTTTTGCTTTTCCCATGTTAAATCGGGGTTTCCCTTTTGTGATGGACTGGCACCTGGTACACCAGCATAACTAGCAGAAACATCAATAGCATAAAGACCTAAAGAAGGGTAATCGCCTATTTCTGCATTACCCGTTGTACCATAACTGGCCCTTAACTTCAAAAAGCTTATAGGTTTAACGCTTTTCAAAAAGTTTTCGTTGCTTAAAATCCAGGATGCCCCTAGTTGATAAAAATCTCCTCCACTTTTATTTATCCCAAAGCGAGATGAATTTTCATGAACAAAAGAGGCAATGGCGAAATACTTTCCAGCATAATTATAATCTATCTGGCTCAAATATTTGCTAAAGTTATATTCATTCGTTCCTCCCGAGGGATTACTAATAATATCGGTAGCGGTTGACATTACCGGACGGCCAGCAGGTAGGTTTTTTCCATTCAAACTGGCAACGTCATAATAAGATTTCTCAGCCTCTCCAACTGCTAAAACGGTTAGGTGATTTTCTCCAAAGCTATTTTCGTATTTTAACCTGTTTGAAGATAAAAGACGATTTTTGTAAGACGTTGTATTGTACAACTCACCATTGTTTGCACCACCCTCTTTTGTTCTTTTGTCATAATAATCAACATAAAAATCATTAAAGAAATTGGTTCTGTTGTAACTTGCAAAGGTTAAATTTTTAGCGATGCTATAATCTAAATTTAAATCAGCACTAACATTAAAACTTCTGCCGTTTGAGAAATTGTACTGATTTGAATGTAAAAAATTCTCAACATCTCTACCTAACCAGCTCGGTGTAATTCTAGGGTCAACGGGTGTGCCATCAACATTATAAGCCGGGTCAAAAGGTAAGTTAAGATAAGCATCTCCAAGGGTATTGCTAGTTTGGTAGTTATCTTTTGAGAAAACACCATTTAGCAATAAACTAACTTTTAATTTCTTAGTTAGCTGGCTATTTAAATTGGTTCTTAAGTTGTAAGCGTTCTTATCATTGTTAACAATTGTACCTTGTTCTCTATAATAATTACCGGCAATGTAATACTTAACCTTTTCTGAACCGCCAGACGCTGATAATGTATAGTTTTGAGTCATTCCGCTTCGGGTTGCTAAATCCCACCAATTCGTATTGGTATTTAACACGGAAGATTTAGGATTAGAAAAGGTTTTCTGATAATCATGTAATTGCTGACTATCCATTAATTTAAAATTACCCGTTGTGGGTGTACTGAAACCTAAAGTAGAATTAAATTCGATTTTTGATTCACCAGCTTTTCCTGTTTTAGTAGTAACAATGATTACACCACTACCAGCACGAGAGCCATACAAACCTGTGGCTGCCGCATCTTTTAAAATCGTTATGCTTTCAACATCAGCCGGGCTATAAGTTGCACCTTCTGAGCCATAAGCGCCTAAAATATTTCCATCAACAACTAGCAAAGGAGCTGTACCACCATTGATGCTGCTTACACCTCGAATGTTAATGGATGGAGCTGCAGTTGGATCTCCAGAACCTGAAGAAACTACAACACCAGGCGCTTTACCTTGTATCATTGATATAATATCATTTGAAGCAATACCTTTAAGTTTTTCTGCGGAGATTACTGATACAGAACTGGAAAGCTCGCCTTGCTTTTTTGATGAATATCCGACAACAACGACATCCGATAGATTATTATCTTCTTCATCCAATGTAATATTCAAAATTGTTTTACCTGCCACCGGAACTTCTTTTGTTTTATATCCGATAGATTTAATAATCAGAATACCATCTGCAGGTGCGGTAATTACATAGTTTCCTCCTCCATCGGTTGATGTACCAATATTTGGATTGGATTTAAGTGATACTGAAGCGCCTGGTACTGCCCCAGATTTATCAGTTATTTTGCCTTTAATCTGGATATCCTGAAATGCATTGGGCAAAATGCTTGCAACGTTACGATTGCCAGAAATAAACTTGTTTTTTTTGCTTAAGAAATCAATTGTGTTTGCCTGACTTTTTGGTAGCCAGAGCAGTACAATTCCACCTAAGAGCAGGACTAACTTGATCTTCATTGGTTTGGTTGTTGGTTAGGGAATAGTTGTATAATTTTGAGTCGTATATCATAAGTTTCTCATGCATACGCTTTCGCTTGGTAAAAACGAAAGCTCAAACTGGTTTTATTAAAGCCTAAATTATAAGATTTGTGAAAGGAAAAATTTACAAACACAACGCAAACGTTTGCCTACTTATCAGCATTAATTAAGGTATTTTCGGGAAACTGGAAATGTAATTGGAGTGTAAAGAACTATTTATGCTCCGACATAAAACTAAAAATTATCATTTTTTAGATTTTATCTTTTTAATGAGAATTTTTGTTGAGAAATGAACAAACAGTTTTTTAGATAATTGCCATCTTACGTTGTTAAGGCGGCTTTGACAAACGTTTGCGTTAAAATAAGTTACAAAATTTAATTAAATAATAGCCGCAAACATCTGATTAAGATTATCCTGTTACTATCAATGGATATTTGTATGTTTAGTTAGCTATTTACCTGGGTTCGATTCTTAAATTTAATATTTTGCTGTTTTGTCGCCGCACTGCTTCTACGACACATCATGCTAAATTGATTTCAGCATCTTTCTTGCATAAAAGACCCTGAAGAAATAAATTCAGGGCGACGTAAACTAAATCATTGAAAGTTAAAGATCTTAGAGAATAGTATTTATTGATTTTTATGAATCAAATTAAGATGTTTGTTGCCTAAACAAAATATTTACACATACTAATCATTAGAAAAGATTAGTATATATAAAACTATTTATGAAACGTTTCTAAAAATAAATCTTCTACCTTTTTACGAGCCCAGGGCATTCTGCGTAAAAATTTCAAGCTCGATTTAATGCTTTGATTATTAAGAAAACAATCTATTTTGATAAGCAAACCTAATTTTTCCCAACCATAATGAGTTTGTAAATCGGTAACGACTTTTTCCAAGGTAATACCATGTAATGGATTATTTTTCTGCTGTTCAGCCATAGCACAAAGTTAAATCAATTTGTAAAATTATTGAGGAGTAATTTGCCTTCAAAAAAGAAAAGCCATTCTGAAATCAGAATGGCTTTATAAAAAGTTTAATTTAACCTTAGTTCGCAGTTCCGCTCCAGGTATTATTATCTGGGTTAGAATCTGGCAGAACCTTATTGGGATCTAAAACAACAGAAACCACTTCCTCTGTTGTTGGATAGCGAACCGTCCACGATGTGTTTTTCATCCAAACATCAACCGGAAGTTTAATTATATCTGTTTTACCACTTTTTGTTTTTACCTGCAAAATAATTGGCATCGGCATTTTTTCTAAATTGTTTACTTTAATGGTATATGCAGTAATGTTTCCATCTGTTTTTACTGCTTGAACATCTGCGATTGCCTGGTCCATTTTCCAACTGTTTAAGAACCAGCTTCTCCAAAACCAAGCTAAATCTTCTCCTGCTCCATTTTCCATCGAACGGAAAAAATCAAACGGTGTTGGATGTTTAAATGCCCAGTTTTTAATATACTCACGGAAAGCATAATCAAATCTATCTTCGCCCAAAATTTGATTTCTTAAGATATCCAATCCCCATCCAGGTTTGCTGTATAAGTTTATTCCAATATTTCTTTCTGCCATCCCATCTGGCATTAGCATAATGTTTTCTAACGCAGGATTACCAATTGCTGATTTTCCGATACGGTTCATGTCAGTAGGGCGAGGTTTATATTCGCCATTGTTAAAACTTTGAGCAGAAATTCCGTTGATGAATGTGTTAAAGCCTTCATCCATCCAACCGTATTTGCGCTCGTTCGAACCTACAATCATCGGGAACCAGCTGTGTCCAAATTCATGGTCGATTACACCCCAAGCAGAACCTTTTTTAGCTTTCCAGCCACAGAAAACAATTCCTGGGTATTCCATTCCACCAATGTTGGTTGCAACATTAACTGCCATTGGATATGGGTATTCGAACCATTTTGTAGAATAATGCTCAATTGTAGATTTCACATATTCAACACCACGTCCGTATGCATCCATCCCATTGCTTTCTACAGGTTGCGCAGAAACCGCTAAGCCTTTTCTTCCACTTGGAAAATTGATGCGGGCGGCATCTAAAACAAATGATTTTGATGAAGCCCAGGCAGCATCTCTCGCATTTAAAATTTTAAATTTCCAGGTAAGTTTATCTTTTGCCGGACGAGATTTAGCATCGGTAACCTCTTCGGCAGAACGAATGTGTATTGTTGCATCACTTGATTTTGCTGCATTCCATCTTTTCAATTGTTCTGCTGTAAAAACTTCTTGTGGATTTAATAACTCTCCCGAACCCATAACAATATGAGTTGCTGGTGCAGTAATTGCAAAGTTTATATCACCATACTCACAATAAAATTCTCCTCCACCCCAATAAGGTAAAGTGTTCCAACCCAAAACATCATCATAAACACACATACGAGGAAACCATTGCGCAATGGCAAAGATTTCGCCATTTTGCGTAGTTAAATGTCCTGTTCTATCTGAGCCTTCTTTTGGAACGATGTAAGAATAATCCATTTTCATGGTAACAATACCTCCATTGGCAGCTAATGGTTGAGCCAAACGAATTTGCATTCTGGTATCTTCTACAATTGAGGTAAATTTTACATCACCAGTTTTCTGAGAAACATTTACATTTTGAATTTTGTAACCACCATCGAAAGCTTCGCCTTGAGCACCGTAGCGACTACGGGCAGGCGTAACTTGCTTACCACGAGAACCTTCTTTAAATGTGTTCTGATCTAACTGTAACCATAAATATGGCAACTTATCAGGACTGTTATTTTTATAAGTTATGGTAACCGTTCCAGTAACCATACTTTTGGTTTCATCAAGGCTTGCCGTAATGCTATAATCAACACGGTTTTGCCAGTATTTTGCACCAGGTGCACCATTTGCAGAGCGAAATTCATTTCCGTTTTGCGTGTAAAACAATGGTCCAAACGCCTCTGCAGGACTATAATTGGTTGTTGGAGTTGTGGCAGCTTGCTGTGCAGATGCAGAAAATGCAACCGCAAGGCTTACTAAACACATAGTAATTAATTTGTTTAGTTTGATGTTCATGATGTTTATGTATTTGGCGGCAAATATAAAAAATAAGCACAAACAGAAATGTGTGTGCTTACATTGTTACTTTACAAGACTTTAAAATCTATAATCACAAAGCTTAAATTGTTTGAGAATCACATAATCAATACTCAATTAAATGAACAAGATTAGGTTTAGTTTTTCTTACCTAAATCAGGTAAATCTTGTAACTTTCTTTCTTTTGGAGATAATTTTAACCAGGCATGATAAGCCTGTACAATGTAGTATGAATATTTGAATGGTCTTTCAGATTGTACTTTAAGAACCGATGGGCGATAAATAATCATGAAATTCTTTAAATCGTCACCTTCCAATTTTAAAAGATTTCCTATAGTTTTCTCATTAAAGTTTTCATCAATTTCTGCCAGGTAGGTTTCTCGCTCTTCCAGCTCTGCTTCTTTACGTTGCTGGCGTTTGTATTTTCCATAGCCTAAGTTTAGACTTAAACCGCCCACTTTATCAGTCATCTTTTTTCTTTCTAAATTACCTCCAGTGCCCATTTGTGTATATTTTTCTGCCATTGGGTCGGGAGATAAGATAGACTTATTTATTTTTACACCTCTAATATCAACATCATTCAAACTGTTACTTTTATCAACCATATAAACCGCTTTTGGAAGTAGGCTGGTTAAATAAACAGTATCAGTAACATATCCTATCAAAGAAAATTCGAGTAAATCGCCAACTTTTGCATTTATGCTAAATTTACCTGCTGCATTTCCACTAACTATTTTTTTACTATTTAAGTTTCTAACCGTTACTCCCGGCAAAGTCATTGTTTTTTTAGAAAAATCATAAATAGCACCTGTTGCCACACTACTTTGCGCAAATGTGCCAAAAGGAACAGCAATTAATAAAAATAAGATTAGCTTGTACATATTCAAAAGTAGATTAGTTTAAATGTTAAAACTTCGTTTTAACAAACTTTAACATTAACAACTTGATTAGCCAAGTGTTTCAGCATAACTATCTTCTTGAAAAGAAATTAAAACCGCTTTATTGTTTTTTTCGATAATTGGACGCTTAATCGCACTAGTATTATTAATCATATATGAAATGGCTTTATCCTGATTATCAATCGCTATTTGTTCATCCTTTGTTAGTTTTTTCCAGGTTAAGCCTTTGCGGTTTAATACCGCTTCCCACCCAAAAGTGTTGCACCATTCGGTCAATTTTTCTGCAGTTATTCCTTTCTTCTTAAAATCATGAAATTCGAATTCTATATTGTGCAGCTTTAACCAATCAAGCGCCTTTTTTACTGTATTGCAATTGGGTATTCCGTAAACTATCATTTGAGTTCTAAGTTATGGGTTCTAAGTTATAAGTCTAGTTGCAAATCATCAACTTTGATAGCTTTTCTTACTTAAAACTTACAACTTATAACCTACAACTCCATCATTCATCACATTTTTCTTTAATTCCATCACATTTATAAAGTTTATTGAAATTAGCGAAGTAAAATTGCACCAACAAATCATCAGAAAATGAATATTAAAGATTTACAAAAGGTAGAATTTTGGGTAGCAACAGCTTTGTATGTGTTAGTAATAATCTTATTAATTTCAGGCGCCGATGGCCGGATTAATAACAACAGCTATTATCAATTTAGAGGGGCAGATTTAGAATATTCCTATTTTTCAAATTATCTTGTTCCAGAGTTGTTTCGATTCACGATTTTGTATTTAAGCTTTTTAGCTATAAACTTTTCTATCATTCCTGCCTTAATCAACAAGAAAAATGTTGTCGCCAATAGCTTCTTTTTAGTAGGAATTTTCGTTTTCGGCGGATTAATATTTAGCATTTGTAAAACCTATACCGATGCATACCTATTAGATGAATATGATGATTTACAACACGCCTACAATAGAATATTTTTTAAAGGATACATATACAGTATGTGGTCTATTGTAATTATCTCATCTTATGCGCTATTAAAAATTTTTGTAAAACATCTAAGCGAAAACAAGTATAAAGATGCTAGTGAAAACACTTTAGCAAAAGTAGATATGTCTTTCGGTTTAGCGTTTTGGTTTGTAGGTTTATTGTTGTGGATATCTACAAATTCGGCTTTAGAAATTAGCGTATGCTGGACATTGGTAATCTTCTCATCAATTGGTATTGTAATTTATTCTATTTATAAACTTTTACCAGAAAACTTTGCAAAAGGCAAACCATTCAAAGTTTACTTTTGGCAGGTTTTTTTCATATCTATTCTTTTAGCAGTTCCTTTAGGTTTAATATCAACTTTGTTTATTTGGCGGGTTGAAATGTTTTTCATTGTTTTTCTTTTTCATCTCCCAACACAGTTAGTTATTAGCGCACCATTATCGTGGTATATTTATAAAAGACGATTGGCTAATCGTACAGAAATTAAAACCCTAAAAACTGAATTAGGCAAATCAGATGCGAGTTTAAGTTTCTTGCAATCGCAAATTAATCCTCATTTTTTATTCAATGCATTAAATACACTTTTCGGAACTGCCTTACAAGAAAATGCAGAGCGTACCGGTGAAGGCATACAAAAACTTGGCGATATGATGCGTTTCATGCTCCATGAAAACATGCAGGATAAAATATCACTAACACGAGAAGTAGAATACTTAAGCAATTACATAGACTTACAAAAACTTAGAACTTCACGCTCTGCCGATATTAAAATTGAAACGCAAATAGATGAGCAATTAAACAATTTGCAAATTACACCTATGCTTTTAATACCCTTTGTAGAAAATGCATTTAAACACGGCATTAGCTTACAACAGCCATCTCATATTAAAATTACACTGCAAACTAAAGAGCAAACACTTTACTTTGATGTTCATAACAGCATTCATTTAAAGGCTGATAACGACCCTGAAAAATTAAAAAGTGGTATAGGTTTAGAAAATGTAAAACAACGATTGGCTTTACTTTATTTTGGAAAACATGAACTAATTATCCGCGAAAGCGCCAAAGAATTTTTTATTCATTTAACACTTCAATTAGACTAGCAATTGCTTTTTTTGAAAATGAACGTTCTATGCTATTAACGGTGTGCAGCCCCGCTATCGCCAATAGTCCTCATTCGTGCCTCACTCCGGGCTATTTGGCTTTATCGGGTTTATAAACAAAGGTTTTTGCTGTAAATTGCCAAGCGCAAAAAACCTAGTTAAATAGCCCCGACAAACACGAAAATACTTTTGGTCGAATAAACTACAATAAGCAAAACCATTAACCAAAAGATTGTAGTATAGGCGGGAATACTTTGCCAAGGATTAATGGCTATGTGCTGCAGAAAATAATTTTTAGAAAGAATTTTAAACCAAATCGTACCTTTAAAAATGATTGCAATTGCTATAGATGATGAGCCCATAGCGCTCGAAATTATCAGGTCTCACGCATCAAAAGTGCCATTTATTGAGTTAAGTACTACTTTTACAAATGCATTTGAAGCCATAAGTTATTTGCAGCAAAATAAAATCGACCTGATTTTTCTGGATATAAAGATGCCTGATATAAGTGGTATCGATTTTCTTAGAAGCTTGAGCAAACCGCCAATGGTGATATTTACCACCGCATACACCGAACATGCAGTACAAAGTTTTGAACTTGATGCGGTTGATTATCTATTAAAACCATTTTCGCTATCTCGATTTTTAAAGGCTTGTAATAAGGTACACGAATTATACAATTTTCGTAATCAACGGGCAGAAAATAAATCAGAATACATTTTTATAAAAGATGGTTACGAGCAGGTAAAAGTAGAATTAAACGAAATTGTATTTGTGGAGGCTTCAGGAAATTATACCCAAATACAGCTAAAAGATAAATTGCTGAGTTCGAGAATTACCATAAATGATTTGGCAGAACTCTTACCTAAAACAGATTTTATCCGTTGTCACCGGGCATTCATTGTTGCAAAAAATAAAATAACCAAATTCGATCGCAGTCAAATATTTATTGGCGAAAGAATAATTCCTATTGGAGCAACTTACAACAACTTGCAATTGCTTTAACAAATTACAACATTTAAACATTACTACTTTTATCATTCGCTGCATAGCACTATCTTTGCCGCATGTCAAGTCAATTAAAAAACCTTTCCGATTTTTCTCATACAACCGTTCCTAATGGTGCAAACTATAAATTTGGGATTATTGTTGCGGAGTGGAACGCAGAAATTACAGGTGCATTGTATAATGGTGCTTTAAAAACGCTGCTAGATAATGGAGTAAAGGAAGAAAATATCATTTCTTTAGCTGTACCTGGCAGTTTCGAATTAACCGGTGGGGCTGAAATTTTATTGAGCAAAAAAAGTGATTTAGATGTTGTGATTTGCTTAGGCTGTGTAATTCAGGGTGATACGAAACATTTCGATTTTATCTGCGATGCTGTGGCTCAAGGCGTTACAAATGTTGGTATTAAATATAGCAAACCAGTTATTTTTGGTGTGTTAACTACAAATAATTTAGAACAGGCGCAAGATCGGGCAGGTGGTAAACATGGCAATAAAGGCGATGAAGCCGCAATTACAGCCATAAAAATGGCCGATTTTTCTGCAAATATTTAATATTGCCGTTTAATAATTATTTGTACATTAGAACTTTAAAATCACTATCTGAATGAAAAAAGTTGCAATCCTTTTATTGTCGGTATTTTGTACCATTACTATTTTAGAGTCTTGCTCTTCAAAACTTTGTCCGGCATATAGTTCATATCCTGAAGGCAAAAGAAGAAGAAATTAATTTACAAACTCGTATTTCATTTTTAAGTCATTTGCAGAACTTTCTGTTGTGCAAAACGTTTACCTATCAAAATCATTAATATAAATTATGACCTGGGTTAATTTAACTTCTATAGATCAGCTTGACGATATTAAGGGCGCAAGTGGTTTCAGCCTTATTTTTAAACACAGTACACGCTGTTCTATCAGTATGATGGCCAGAAAAAATTTTGAAATGGATTGGGATGTAATTCCTGAAGATACAAAATTGTACTTTTTAGACTTGATTGCTTATCGCGAAATTTCTAATAAAATTGCAGAAGTTTTTCAGGTTGCACACCAATCTCCACAAATATTATTAATTAAAGATGGCGACTGTGTATTGGAATCGTCACACAGTGATATCTCTGCAGATGAAGTTGCAGAAGTGATAGCTGCCTAGTTAATAAAGCCAAAATCAATATTATTCTTAATATACTTTAGCCACAGATTACCAGATTAAAAACTAAAAATCTGTTAATCTGTGGCTATCAAATTTAAATGGTTTCTATTTTTAATATTTGTGACGTTCTGCTTCGGATTGATTTACAAAGTTCTGTATCAGCAGCTAAATATTATTTTTAATATACTCTAGCCATAGATTACCAGATTAAAAACTAAAAATCTGTTAATCTGTGGCTATCAAAATTAAATCGTTTCTATTTTTAATATTTGTGACGTTCTCCTTCGGGTTGATTTACAAAGTTGTGTATCATCAGCTAAAGCTTTCCCATAAGTAGGAATCATATCTTTAACCTTTGCTTGCCATTCTGGAGTTGCCAAATCTTCTGCGAAACAACGATTCAACAAATCAAGCATAATCGAAACCGCGGTCGAAGCTCCTGGTGAAGCACCAAGCAAAGCAGCTATTGAACCATCTGCAGCGCTTACTACTTCTGTACCAAATTCCAAAACGCCACCTTCTTTTTCATCTTTCTTTATTACCTGTACCCGTTGACCGGCATACTCTAGTTCCCAGTCTTTTAATTCGGCAGTAGGTAAATACTCTTTTAAAGCTTCTAACCTATCTTCTGGCGACTGCCTTACTTGGTCTATCAAATATTTTGTTAAATCCAGGTTATGTAATCCGGCAGAAAGCATCGGGCGGATGTTATTAAACTTTATTGATTTTGGTAAATCTAGAAAAGAACCATTTTTTAAAAATTTGGTAGAAAAACCAGCGTATGGACCAAACAACAATGCTTGTTTGCCATTTATCATCCTGGTATCTAAATGTGGTACAGACATTGGTGGTGCTCCAACCGCAGCCTTACCATATACTTTTGCATGGTGTTTGGCAATAATTTCTTCGTTGGTACATTTTAACCACTGGCCGCTAACGGGAAAACCACCAAATCCTTTGCCTTCAGGAATATCAGATTTTTCTAAAAGAGGTAACGAACCGCCACCAGCTCCTATAAAAACAAATTTTGCTACTCTTTTACGTTTATCACCAGCTGCTAAATCCTTTACGCTAATGCTCCAATTGCCATCCTTATTTTTTTTCAAATCCCGAATTTCGTGATTAAAATATAGGCTTACGTGTTCTTGGTTTTTAAGGTGATTAAACATATCACGGGTAAGTGACCCAAAGTTTACATCAGTACCCAGATCCATTTTTGTTGCAGCAACCTTTTCATTCTTTTTTCGGCCATCCATAATTAATGGTGCCCAATCTTTTACCACATCAATATCTTCAGTGTACTGCATATCGCTAAATAGATTACATTTCTGCAATGCATCATAGCGTTTTTTTAGGTAATCGACATTCTTCCTTCCCCATACAAAACTCATGTGAGGGATTTTACGAATAAAGTTTTCGGGGTTAGAAACCAACCCCTTTTCTACAAGATAAGACCAAAACTGTTTCGAAACTTCAAAATGTTCTGCAATTTGAACCGCTTTAACAGTTTCTACAGTTCCATCCTTTTTTTCTGGAGTGTAATTTAATTCGCAAAAAGCTGAGTGACCAGTACCTGCATTATTCCATGCATCAGAACTTTCTGCAGCTGCGATGTCAAGGCGTTCGTAAATTTCTATGCTTAAGCTGGGTTCTAATTCTTTTAATAAAACACCAAGGGTTGCACTCATGATGCCGGCCCCGATTAAAATTACATCTACGTCAGTTTTACCAACTGTCTTTATCTTTTTAGTCATCTTATTTTAAAGAAAGCGCAAATTTAAAATCATTTTAAACATGTCGCGAATTTTAAATAAAAAAAACCTAAAAAATTGCTAAAAAATTAGAAATAAAATAATTTAAAAGCCTATACAACAGCAAAAATTGAGCATAAAATATTGTTTTTATACAAAAAACACTTACTTCAACTAAATAACTACACCAAAAACAAAACTTAAATTGCTCAAACTTTTAAAACAACAAATTCTAGCTTTTAAAAACCAATCAACCATGAATGTTATCTAAATTTAAATTTACCGATGGCGACGATGAGAAAACATCATCACGGAGTTAAATATAACCTATAAATTATTTTTGCGATATAATGTCTGCAATGTGGAATAAATTTTTGATTAACTGTTTAAAATTCGAATTTAAAAGCTTTACTTAGTAATAGAAATCTAAAAAATCCCCATTTTAAGTTCATCCCCAAAATTATTATTCATTTTAATTGGTGATGAGAAATTCCATTATTTTTTTATGCTGTTTTTTCCTTGCAGGCTGTTCGGGCGAAAAGACTGACAAAGCTCTTTTAGAACTTGATAAACAAAGGCTTGACGAAAATATAAACTACGACAAGATAGTTTTTTACAAGTTTGCGAAAATTGCAGTGCGTTCTGCGGCCATTCAGGATACAACTTTGCCTGAATATCAAAAATTTGCTAAACAATCACGAAGCATTGTTAGCACCATGAACAAAATAGATACCAACAGCAAAGAAAGCATTTCTGTAATGGAAGCGCTGAGATTATACAAAGAATATCGCTCAGTTAAAAGCTTTGTAAAAATGACAGATGAAGATATTTTACCATTGCTTGTTGATGGATTTACGACAATCTTTAGCGGACAAAAAAATAATAAAAGCGTCAAAAGTAAAAAGGAGAAAATATATTTTCAAAATATTGAGCATGCAGTATTAAGTATGGCAGTTCTAACAACAAGAGATTTAGGTCAGCCTTTTGCTTTATACGAATGTTCCAAAACTCAGCCCGAACTTTTAGATGACAGTGAAATTAAAACCTTGCTTGAATTTGTGCGTGGTTTTCTATTTTTCGGCAATAATCTTTTTTACTTATCAGAAGATGGCTTATCAAGAAATATAAAATGGCTTGATAAAAATGAAGCTATTCCCCTACCTTATACAAAAGCTTTTTTTGATTGGAGAAATTTAAGCGATGAACAAACGCATACCGCTTTTCATGGTATGAATTACCTTTTTAGAGGTTTAGACAGAATGCGCATGGAGCGAAAAGTTGATGAAGAAAGATCATTAGAGGATTTTGATTCTTTTGTAAAAGACATGAACAAACTTGGCCTTCAAAGTGAATTGGTTTGGATAATTGATGCTTATTTGAATCTAAAAAGAGAAAATCCTGAAAAGGCAATTCCAGCTTTGGAAAAGCTCAAGGCAAGTCCGTTATTTTCTAATAGTGAGCGAGAAGCCATACAAAAAACAATTGATTACGTGAAAGATAGAGAACCCGATGCCGCTCTGAAAAACGTATACGATAAAGCTTTTATAGCAAAACTTGCTTCAAAATATATGATTTCAGTTTTAGCAAAAATTGATTGGGAAAAAGTGATGCAAGAGCATAATGTTCCGCACACAAAAGAAATTTTTAATGGTATCAATAAATTTAAAGCGCTTTCTAATTCGGTTAGCCAATATACTCAAGCGCCAACAATTGATAATGGCAAAAAGGAAATCACAAAGAAGGGAAGTGAATTGTTAGATCAAGCGAAAAGTTT
Organism: Pedobacter jejuensis; assembly: GCF_003725795.1. Taxonomy (GTDB): domain Bacteria; phylum Bacteroidota; class Bacteroidia; order Sphingobacteriales; family Sphingobacteriaceae; genus Pedobacter; species Pedobacter jejuensis. The sequence continues at coordinate 423,344 of NZ_RBEE01000042.1, forward strand.
GTGGTAGTAAAACTGCAATTTTATAATCTGCCTGTGCCACTTAAACCGTATTGAAGTGGCATCCCCCGATTTTTCATCGGGGATATAACGGAAAGACGGACCGAACTGTTAATATTTGCAGTCAGTATCTTTCCAAATAATTTCGGTTTTTGTTTAATCATCATACATAGGATTATTTTATTACAACCTCCAAACATTTCTGCGCTACAACATTTCAATCCTAATCCTTAACTTTGCTTTATGATTGATTTACCTGTAGTACCTGCTGTAACTGAAATTAAACGTAAACCAGATTGGTTGCGTGTTAAATTGCCTGTTGGAAAAGAATATGCACAGGTACGCAGTTTGGTAGATACCCACAAGCTACATACCATTTGCGAAAGTGGTAACTGTCCGAACATGGGTGAATGTTGGGGAGCAGGTACCGCCACCTTTATGATTTTGGGAAATATTTGTACCAGAAGCTGCTCATTTTGCGCTGTTGCAACCGGCAGACCATTAGCTGTGGATTTTGACGAACCCAATCGCGTAGCAAATTCGGTAAAATTAATGGGTGTTAAACATTGCGTAATCACTTCTGTTGATAGAGATGATATAAAAGATGGTGGTTCAATCATTTGGGCTGAAACTTTAAAAGCCATTCGTAAAGAAAGCCCGATAACCACGTTAGAAACATTAATACCTGACTTTAGAGGCATTTGGGATAATTTATACCGTGTTTTAGATGAAAGACCCGAAGTGGTTTCGCACAATATGGAAACCGTTAAGCGTTTAACCAGACAAGTACGTATACAGGCAAAATACGATAGGAGTTTAGAAGCTTTGAAAAGAATATCAGAATTTGGTTTACGTACAAAAACCGGCATTATGCTTGGTTTAGGCGAAACTGAGGAAGATATTTTTGAAGCAATGGATGATTTAGTGGCAAATGGCGTTCATATCCTCACTTTAGGTCAATATTTACAACCAACAAAAAATCATCATCCTGTGGTAGATTGGATTCATCCGGATAAGTTTGCCATGTACAAAGAGGTAGGAATGGCTAAGGGTTTGAAATATGTAGAAAGCGGACCATTAGTTCGTTCATCTTACCATGCAGAGAAACACCTTTTCCCAATCGAAGGAGTTTATTAATTTGCTAAAATTTAAATAGTTAAATCGAATTCCTATAAAGAATAAGTTTATAAAACATTTTTTTGCTTTTTGTGTTCAGTATTGTATCTTCGTAACTAACAGTGACTGCATTAAAAAAATTGACCCTAACCGAGCCTGAACTAGTTTTAGCATTGCAATCGAAAGATCCAGCGATACTTAAAACTTTGTATAGTATGTATTCGTCAGCGCTGTATGGCGTTATATCTCGTATTATAACCCACACTGAACTAGCTGAAGATGTGTTGCAAGAAACTTTTGTAAAAATTTGGCAATCTGCATCTCACTACGACAATACAAAAGGCCGCTTATTCACTTGGATGATGAATATCGCCCGAAATCTTTCAATCGATAAGCTTCGTTCCAAAGACTTTAAAAATTCACTCAAAAACCAAGATATAGAAAATAACGTAAGTTTCGTTGATGAGCAAAACAAGGTAAGTTTTAATCCTGATGTTATGGGGGTAAAACAACTTGTAGAGAACTTGAAACCTGATTTACAGTCTGTTCTCGATTTAGTTTATTATAAAGGCTTTACACATGTAGAGGCGGCAGAAGAATTAGGTTTGCCTTTGGGTACGGTTAAAACCCGAATCCGATTGGCTATTATAGAATTGAGAAGGAGTTTTAATTGATCGTGGAAAATTTAAAAGCATATATCGAATCTGGAGTACTTGAATTGTACGTTTTAGGTGATTTATCACCAGAAGAAACGTTGCAAGTTGAGGAAATGGCATCTCGCTACCCGAATGTAAGAGATGAAATAGCAGCCATCGAGCTGACTATCGAGCAATACGCTATGCAAAATGTGGTAGAGCCATCTGCTGATGTAGAATCGAGGTTGTTTGAGAAGTTGGGTTTAAAAGATGATGACATTAGTAGCATTCCTACACAATCTACAATTACTCCAGGACCAAAAATTTTACAAATAGATGGAAGTGATAGTAAAGTTAGAACATTACGTTACGCCCTTGTAGCGTGTATTGCTTTATTGGCAATGAGTACAGCGGCTTTATTTATAACATATAACAAACTTGGCGATGCGCATGAGCAGATTGCTAGCTTAAATTTAGATAAACAGAAGTTTGCGGGTGTAGTTAGTAAACTCGAATTTGAAAATAAGGGTTTAGATAACATGGCGGCAATGGCCGACAGCAAGGAATGGGCAACTATTCAAATGGCTGGTCAAGCTTACAGTCCGAAATCAAAAATGAAAGTTTATTGGAATAAAAACGATAAAAGTGTTTTGATTAATTATGTGGCTATGGATTTGCCGAAAGCTGATGAAACACATGAATATCAATTGTGGGCTTTAGTAAACGGAAAACCAGTAAGTTTAGGCGTTTTTGGTAAAACAGATTCAACTTCTAACGAAGCGATTGTTAAAATGCAAACGATAAACGAAGCACAGGCATTTGCCGTAACTTTAGAGCCAGCAGGTGGAAGCGTTAATCCGACAATGGAAAAACTTACCGTTATGGGTGGTGTTTAACAGCAAATTATTTTAAAAATATAAACCTCAACAATTTTAAATTGTTGAGGTTTTTTGTTGGAAGAGTAATTGGTAATGTGATTAATTATATGCTCAGAGCCAGAGTTAAATTTTGATAAGGAAATTGCTTTCTGCTTTCCAATCGAGAAATTACAAATCTATTTATACTAGGATTTTTGGACGTATTTAACTTCTTCATAAGGTTGTACTAAAACCCAACCCTCACCAAAAAATTCTAACTGAAAAGATTCGCCGCTACCCCTGCCAATAAATGAACCAAAAGTTAAGTTAGTTTTTATATTAGGCGATAAATTTTCTGACCAGGCAACTGTTGCGTTGGGGTCGGTATAAACTGGTTGATTTGCACTAACCTTAAGTAAAATAGGTTCTCCATGAGTAGTAATTGCAATATAACCACTACCAGATAATTTTACCTGAAATAAGCCACCACTCATCATTCCGGCAATGCTTTTAAGCATTTTAATTTCATTTTTAATATTATCTTCTAACGCCAAAACATCATTGCCATTTACAAAAATCGATTCGTTTTGAAGTTTGATAATTTTAACTTTTTTACCTTCATCGGCCAGATAAAGTTTACCTGTTCCGGCAGCATGCATTAACGATGTACCTTCTCCTGATATTGCTTTCTTTAACAAACCGCCCAATCCTTTGCTTAGTAAGCCTTCTTTTTTAAAATCAATATTACCAATGTAAGCAACCATACTACCTGCTTTGGCCATTATTTTTTGATTCTTCAAATTTACTTCCAGCATGGCTGGCTTCTCTAATTCAAAAAAATCATTTTCATTTGCATTTTCAGCCGATTCCTGAATCAATTCGGTTAAGGTGTATTCTCTTTTTTCCATAGTAAACGCGTTAATATATTTTGTTTAATTTAAGTATTTCTTTAGGAATTTGTTGAGCAACTTGTGATGCTGTAGCTACAAAAAATTCTTTCGCTAAACTATCTCCAGCTTTACCGTGAAGATAGCAGGCTAGTATCGCAGCATCTTTTGATGAATATTTTTGAGCCATAAAAGCCGCGATTATTCCCGTTAACACATCACCCATACCGCCTTGCGCCATTGCCGGATTCCCTGTTTGATTAATGAGAACCTTACCATCAGGGAGGCAAATAAACGTAAATTGATTCTTAAGTACGATGACAACATTTAATTTTTGTGCCTGTATTTTAGCACTTTGAATCCGCTCCCACCAATGCTCATGCTTCCCAAATAACCGATCGAATTCTTTCATGTGGGGTGTTAATATGGAGTTAACAGGAATCTTATCTATCCAATCAGAATTTTCTGCCAATATATTTAAGGCATCAGCATCAATAATTAAGGGCTTTTGACCTTCAATTAAACTTTTTAACAAATTTTTACTTTCAGCCGAAAGCCCAAAACCTGGTCCAATTGCAATGGCTTGATATTTTTCCAAATTGTCAAGTTTTGACATCCCATCTCTCGGTAAAGCCATAACTTCGGGTAACGCAGTATTTAATGCTGTTAATCCGCTTTGCGGGATGCATGCCGTTGTTAAACCTGCACCAGCATGCAGGCAAGCCATAGATGATAATAAGGCGGCACCCATTGTATTCGTATCGCCAGCAATTATCAACCCATGTCCATAAGTGCCTTTATGCGTAAATAACTTTCGTGGTTTCAGCATACTTTTAATGTCGCTTTCTTCAACCAAATAGAAATCAGCACTTTGATTTTGAATAAAATTTTCATCTAATCCAATCTCTACAACTTCAAATTTTTCGGTTGCTGCTGCTGATTCTGGAAAGAAAAAATTAATTTTCGGACGCTGAAAGCAGATGGTCTTATATGCTCGAATACCATTATATTCTTTTATAATTATACCTTCTGTCGGAAATCCCGTTGGAACATCAACAGCGTAAATTCTTTTATTTAGTTTGTTTATCGCTTTAACTACTTCTGCAAATTCTCCTTCCAAAGGTTTGTTTAAACCAGAACCTAATATTGCATCAATTATTAAATCCGCTTTAATGTTTTTTAATTCCGAAGCTCTACTTAAAATAACCTTTTTACAACCTGATTCATCAATGCGTTGTAGGTTTATTGCAAAATCATCACTTTGTTTCTTGTTAAAATTGATGATGTAAACTTTAATATTTTCGTAGCCATTTGCCAATAAAATATGCGCTATTGCTAATCCATCTCCTCCATTGTTTCCTGTGCCACAAAAAATAGCAACACTTTTGCTAGTATCAAATTCATATTTTAAAAAGCATTGGACAAATGCTCTTGCAGCTTTTTCCATCAAATCAATCGATGCAATTGGTTTATTGGCAATGGTAAATTCATCCGCTTTGCGCATTTGAACCGAAGTAAGCAATGTTAGCATGTACCGAAGATAAGCTTATCAGTTAAGAAAGCAAAAGATAGACGTTGTTTTGATTTTCATAATATCACTCGAAGACTCGCAGGGAAATTCATGATTTTTTAACTTAAAAGACTACCATACAAGCTGAAATAATTAGTACATTAACAAACCATTTATTTAATTATTCCCGAGCAGTTTAATTATAATTTACATTAAATGATGGAACAAAAAAACGGTTTGAGAAAATCGCTTACTCCATTTATGCTATGGGGTTTGGGTGTTGGCTATGTAATTTCTGGAATGTATTTCGGCTGGAATTTAGGTCTGGAAAAAGGCGGCACACTTGGTATGGCCACTGCAACCATAGTAATTATGGTAATGTACGTCACCTTTAGTTTTAGCTATGCCGAGTTGGCTTGTGCCATTCCAAAAGCTGGTGGTGTTTTTGATTATGCGAATAAAGCTTTAGGCAATAGCTGGGGTTTTGTTGCAGGAATTGCCCAAATGATTGAATTTATTTTTGCACCACCAGCAATTGCTTTTGCGATAGGTGCGTATTTTAATGCGTTTTTTCCACAAGTCCCAATTATTACGAGTGCCATAGCCGTATATTTTATTTTTACCGCCTTAAATATTTACGGTATTAAAGCCGCGGCATCTTTTGAAGTAATCATTACCATTTTTGCTGTTGGAGAACTCCTTTTATTTTCAGGCATAAGCTTGCCAAAGTTTAATGCTGAAAACCTGATTCGCAATAATTTCCCTAATGGATGGAGTGGCGTTTTGGCTGCAATACCCTTCGCGATTTGGTTTTTCTTAGGCATTGAAGGAATTGCAAATGTTGCTGAGGAAACAAAAAATCCGCAGCGAGATATAAGTAAAGGCTTTGGATGGGCCATATTTACTTTAGTCATTTTGTGCGTCATTATTTTTATTTCGGCAATTGGTATTGGTGGTTGGGAAGCCATCGTTTATAAAAATGGAATTTCAGGCGAAACTTCAGATTCACCACTACCCCTCGCACTTTCGATGATTACGGGCGATAATCATTTACTATATCACCTGCTCATTACAGTAGGTTTATTTGGTTTAGTTGCATCTTTTCATGGCTTGGTTTTGGCGGCTGGGCGCTCTACTTACGAAATGGGCAACACTAAAAATATTCCATCTATTTTAGGTAAAGTATCGCCCAAATTTCAAACACCAGCCAATGCGTTAATAGGAAATATGATAATTGGAATCATTGCCTTGTTAACAGGTAAAACTGCCGAAATTATTGTGATTTCAGTATTCGGGGCTTTAGCATTATACATCATTTCTATGATTTCGATAATAATTTTGCGCAAAAAAGAACCTGATTTACCACGACCATTTAAAGTTCCTTTTTATCCGATTTTTCCGTTTGTAGCGTTAGTAATTGCAAGCGGATCGTTTATCGCGATGTTGATTTATAACCTTAAATTAGGACTACTATTTTCGGGCATTGTTTTAGATAGCTTTCTTTTATACAAAATTTTTAAAAAGCAAACTAATGAGTACAAATAAAGAAATTTTGGATTATGTGATGAATCATCCATCAGGCAAAGTTAAAGTTGCCGTTGCAGATATTGATGGGATTTTAAGGGGGAAATATATTGCTGCTGAAAAGTTTGCATCACTTGTAGAAGGACGATTAGGATTTTGCGACGTTACATTTGGTTGGGATATTGGAGATGTTGCTTACGATAAGGGAAAATTTACCGGCTGGCATACCGGTTATCCTGATGCACAGGTTAAAATCGATGTAAACACATTTAGAAAAATTCCTTGGGAAAACGATGTGCCATTCTTCTTGGGTGATTTTATTGATGATAATAATGTAGCAAATTATGTTTGCCCCAGACAATTGCTCAAAAAATTAACTTCTGAATGTGAAGATCTTGGTTACTCACCATACTTTGCTCAAGAATTTGAATGGTTTAATTTTTCTGAAACACCAGAATCAATTCAAGAGAAAGGATTTAATAATTTAAAACCTTTAACGCCAGGCATGTTTGGCTATTCGATTTTGCGTAGCTCACTAAAAAATGAATTCATGACGGATTTATTTGAGCTTCTGAATAAGTTTAACATCCCTATTGAAGGTTTACACACAGAAACTGGACCAGGTGTTTATGAAGCCGCAATACGATATGCACCAATTTTACAAGCTGCAGACCAAGCTATTTTATTTAAAACATCGGTTAAGGAAATTGCTTACAAACACGGCATAATAGCAACATTTATGGCTAAATTTAATGAGAATTTACCTGGTTGCAGCGGACATGTTCACCAAAGTTTATGGGATAAAAACAGTAAAATCAATTTGTTTTATGATGATAAAGATGAGCACAAAATGAGTGAATTGATGAAAAGCTACATCGCTGGACAGTTACATTGCTTACCTCATATTTTACCTATGATTGCCCCTACCATTAACAGCTACAAACGTTTGGTAGAGGGTGCTTGGGCGCCAACTACGCTAACATGGGGAATTGATAACCGCACAACGGCTTTACGAGCTTTGCCAGGCAGTAAAAAAGCTACACGACTAGAAACGAGAATTGTTGGCTCAGATACCAATCCTTATTTGGCACTTTCTGCTTGTTTAGCAGCCGGAATGTATGGCGTAAAAAATAAAATGAATTTGCAGCAACCTTCAACCAAGGGCAATGGATACACAGATTTATCAAACGGTGTTTTAGCTGGTAATTTGTTTGATGCGACACAGAAAATGAAAAACTCTGACTTGGCAAAAGAACTATTGGGAAATGATTTTGTGGAACACTTCACCATGACGCGTGATTGGGAATGTAACCAGTATGCGAAAGTAGTAACCGATTGGGAATTGAAAAGGTACTTAGAGATAATTTGACTAGCTAATATAAAAACAGCAATTTACGCAATATGAATTTGCATTTTTAAGGCCAACGTAGTGTTTCTTCGTTCTACTTTAAACCGGCATAACAAATTTTTGGGGATGCATTACCCAAGCCGAAGTACAAAACTTAAATACAAAAATTTTAAGCCGGCACTTTTGTTTCTTTTGGTGTCAAAAGAAAAAAGCCTGTCCGGCCAAGACAAATAAAACACCCCGCCCTTCGGGCACCCCTCTAAAAGAGGGGAATTGAAAAAATAAAAACAACATCAAATGATATTCGATAAAATCCGTCAATTTAATTTCCCAACAACTATTCGTTTTGGTGCAGGTGCGGTAAAAGAATTGCCTGCTTATTTGCATAAAAATAATTTAAAAAATCCGCTTATTGTAACCGATCCAACGATAGCGCAATTGCCTTTCTTTAAAAAGATTGTGGAGGATTTAAGTAGTAAAAATATTTCAGTCGAGGTTTTTAGTGATATTCATAAAAACCCGATCAAGAGTGATGTTTACAAAGGAAGCGATGCCTGGGATGCCACTAATCGCGATAGCATTATTGGTATTGGTGGTGGTGCTGCTTTAGATGTTGCCCGTGCTATTGTGCTTCGGGTTAATCACCGCGATGATTTATTTAAGTACGATGATTTAATAGGTGGCGATATTTATGTAATCAATGATGTTCCTCACTTTATTACAATCCCAACCACATCAGGTACGGGTAGCGAAGTTGGTCGCAGTGCAATAATTGCTGATGATGAAACCCATCAAAAAAAGATATTATTTTCACCAAAATTAATGGCTCAAATCGTTTTCGCCGATCCGGAATTAACGATGGATTTACCTGCTTTCATTACCGCAGCAACCGGAATGGATGCGTTAACCCACAACCTGGAAGCCTACCTTGCAAAAAACTTTAACCCAATGTGTGATGGCATTGCACTCGAAGGAATTTCATTAATAAAAGACGCTATAGAACGGGCAACCAACAAGCCTGATTTAGAAAGCCGTAGTAAAATGTTAATGGCATCAATGATGGGTGCTATAGCATTTCAAAAAGGTTTAGGCGTAGTTCATTCTCTAGCACATCCACTTTCTTCGTTGTTAGATACACATCATGGTCTGGCAAACGCAGTAAATCTACCTTACGGAATGCAATTTAACATTGAGGGATTTGAAGACCGTTTTCGCAAAATTGCCCAAACTTTAGAACTGAAAGAAGAAACCGGAGCTGCAGTAGTTCAATATCTTTTTGATTTAAACTCCAAGGTTAACATTCCACACAAATTAGGTGATATCGGTGTTAAAGCCGAACATATTGAAACACTTTCTGATTTGGCCTTTGCTGATTTTGCACATCCTAACAATCCAAAACCAGTAAGCAGAGAAGATTTTAAGCAACTGTATCTAAAGGCACTATAGACCAGGATTAGATTGATTTTAGGATTGTAGGATTATGGGAGGAATAAAAATTGCTATAATTTTATTTCCGCGAAAGAGATAAGCAAAAGATAATTACCAATAACATATTCAATATTATTAAGTATGTCTGATAAAATAACGATAGGCGTTACCGATTGCAGTAAATATGAAATTTACCGTGATTGGGTTTTATCCTACAACAAAAATGTAGAAGTAATTCAACTCGGTTACAAGCTAAATAATTTCGATTCAATTGAAAAATGTCATGGTATCGTTTTAACAGGAGGCGAAGATGTTCATCCGAGGTTTTACAACAAATCTGAATATTATCCTTATTGTTATGAAAATGATATCGACGAGCTACGTGATGAATTTGAATTTAAGGTTTTAACATATACTGAGAAAAACAAAATTCCTTTATTGGGTATTTGCAGAGGAATGCAGGTTGGCAATGTATTCTTCGGTGGCACATTAATTCCTGATATACCAGCATGGGGAAAATTCGACCATTCTAAAATGCCTGATAAAAGCGATCGTTACCACGAAATAATTGTTAATCCATCTTCGTGGTTAAATACAATTGTAAATACAGATAAAGGATTGGTCAACAGCAATCATCATCAAAGTACTGATAAAACTGGTAAAGATCTAGTAGTAAGTGCTATGTCTCCTGATGGTGTTACAGAAGCTATGGAACGTTTAAATCCAAATGGAAAATCGTTTCTTTTATTTGTGCAATGGCATCCGGAAAGGTTAAAAGATCAACAAAGTCCTTTTAGCAAAAATTTATATGAAGCATTTATTAATGCAATTAAATATTAACCACAGATAAAAAAGGATAAACACAGATAAGTTTCGATTAAATCAATCAGTGTAATCGACTAATCTGTGTAATCATCCCGAAGGAAAATTAACCACAGATAAAAAAGGTTAAACACAGATATTGACGGAATCGGATTTTAACCAATCAAAATCTGTGTTCATCTGTAAAAATCTGTGGCAAAAAAAAATATAATCACACCGAAGGAAAATTAACCACAGATAAAAAAGGATAAACACAGATATTGACGGATAGTTGAGTCGGATTTTAACCAATCAAAATCTGTGTTCATCTGTGAAAATCTGTGGCAAAAAAAAATGTAATCACACCGAAGGAAAATTAACCACAGATAAAAAAGGATAAACACAGATATTGACGGAATCGATTTTAACCAATCAAAATCTGTGTTCATCTGTAAAAATCTGTGGCAAAAAAAAATAATATGCAAATCATCAACCCAGCAACCGAAGAAATTATATCCACTTTAGAAGAAGATAATCAAGCTTCGCTTCAAAGCAAATTTGGAATCCTAAAACAGGCTCAACCTAATTGGGCGAAGCTAACCTTACAAGACAGAATATCTATTCTATCAACTTTCAGCGACATTTTGGAAACTGAAATTGAGGGTTTAGCTTTAATTTTAACCAACGAAATTGGAAAACCTCTGCAGCAATCTCGCAATGAAATTAATGGCGCAAGGGCAAGAATTAAATGGATGCTAAACAACGCAGACAAATATCTTGCGGATGAAGTAATGATAGATGAACCCGGTTTGAAAGAAATCATTAAATACGAACCTTTAGGTGTTATTTGCAATATTTCGGCATGGAATTATCCATATTTAGTGGGTGTAAATGTGTTCATTCCTGCTTTGCTCAGTGGCAACGCAGTGATGTATAAACCATCAGAATATGCAACCTTAACAGGTTTACAAATAGAAAAATTACTAAAAAAAGCAGGTGTACCTGAAGAAGTTTTTCAGGTGGCAATTGGCGCTAAAGAAACAGGTTCAGCATTGCTGGATATCAACTTTGATGGATATTTTTTCACGGGTTCGTACAAAACCGGAAAATATATCTACGAAAAAGTAGCTTCGAAAATGGTTCCTTGTCAGCTGGAATTAGGTGGAAAAGATCCTTTGTACATTGCTGAAGATGTTGCAGATGTTTCAAATACTGCCATCGGAACTGCAGACGGCGCTTTCTATAACAATGGACAAAGCTGTTGCTCGGTTGAGCGAATTTATGTAAACGAAAAAATCTATCATGACTACCTTGATGCATTTGTTAATGAAGTAAAAAGTTGGAAAAGCGGTTTGCCAACTGTTGATGGGGTGTATCTGGGTGCGCTAACCAGAAAAGAACAGATTGCTGTGTTAGAAAATCAAGTTAAAGATGCTTTAAAAAAAGGTGCAAAATTACTTACTGGAGGCAAATCAGGGAATGGCAAAGGTTACTTTTTTGAGCCAACCGTTTTAACTAATGTAACCAATGACATGCTCGTAATGCAGAAAGAAAGTTTTGGTCCCATTATCGGCATTATGAAAGTAAAAGATGATGAAGAAGCTTTGAAAATGATGCAGGATACTGATTATGGCTTAACGGCCTCAGTTTATACGGCCAACCAATCACGGGCAGAAAAAATTCTGAGTCAGTTAGATTCGGGTTCGGGATATTGGAATTGTTGTGATAGAGTAAGTGCCTCCCTACCTTGGAGCGGACGCAAATATTCTGGTATTGGCGCAACACTTTCTCACCAAGGTTTAAGGGCATTTACAAAACCAAAAGGGTATCATTTAAGAGGCTAAATCTTATACCTTAAATAAAATGGCTATTAAAATCTTTTTTAATAAATTGCGGATTATACTTAATTGGGTTTATCCGCAATTTATTAAGAATGAAAAAACAACTCTTATTTATCATTTGCTGCATTTTAGCGAGCAAAAGTTATGCTCAAACCATTGTTAGCGAAAGCGAAATCGGCGATGCAGAAAGTGCAGTTGCACAAACACAAATTGCGATAATTCCTGAACCAGTTTCTTTAATGAAGAAAACAGGGACTTTCATCTTGCCAGAAAATATTAGCATTCTGGCGCCCAAAAATGAAGATTTAAAACAGGCAATAGCGTTTTTATCCGATAGGATTGAAAAAGCAACGGGTAAGTTTGTGAGTTCAGTTACGAATGCAAATCATCCAACAATAAAATTTATTCTAAATACCCAAAACGATGCTCAGTTGGGCTTAGAAGGATATAAATTAAATGTAAATCCAACTCAAATCGTAATTACGGCCAATAAACCTGCAGGTATATTTTGGGGTGTTCAATCCTTAATTCAGCTTTTCCCTGCCGATATAGAAAGCAAAGAAGTGGTTCAAAACGTAAAGTGGAAATTGCCTTGTGTTGATGTTGTTGATTATCCTAAATTGGGTTGGAGGGGTTTGATGTTTGATGTTGCTCGTCATTTCTTTACCAAACAAGAGGTTAAGCAGTTTATTGATGATATGGTTCGTTATAAATTTAACTTACTGCATTTACACCTAACAGATGATGAAGGTTGGAGAATTGAAATTAAAGGATTGCCAAAACTCACAGAAGTTGGTGCATGGAGCGTAAAAAAAACCGGAACTTTCGGCGATTTTATTCCACCAACTGCCGATGAACCTCGTACTTATGGCGGATTCTATACACAAGAAGATATTAAAGAATTGGTTCAATATGCACAAGAACGTTTCGTAAACATAATGCCCGAAATTGATATTCCAGGGCACAGTTTAGCTGTTATTGCTTCATATCCAGAACTCTCCTGTACACCCGAAGCTGTAAATTATAAAGTTAGATCGGGTGAAAAAATTATGGACTGGAGTCGTGGCGCTCCCCCAACGGCATTGGTAGATAACACACTTTGCCCAGCAAATGAGAAAGTTTATGTTTTCCTTGATTCAGTAATTACCCAGGTAGCCAAACTTTTCCCTTTCGAATACATACACATGGGTGGCGATGAAGCACCTCACAATTTTTGGGAAAAGAATGAACAAGTTAAGGCATTAATGCAGCGTGAAGGCTTAAAAACAATGCCTCAGGTTCAGGCATATTTTGAAAAGCGCCTTGAGCAAATTGTAATTTCCAAAGGAAAAAAATTTATGGGCTGGGATGAAATTTTGGAAGGTGGAGTTTCTCCAACAGCTTCGGTTATGAGTTGGAGAGGAGTAAAATACGGCATCGATGCTTCAAAAGGAAAGCACAATGTGGTGATGAGTCCAACTGATTTTGCCTACCTGGATTACATGCAAGCCGATCAAATTACTGAACCTAAAGTTTATGCTTCGTTGCGATTAAATAAAGCATATCAGTTTAATCCTATTCCGGCTGGTGCCGACCCTAAATTTATTATCGGCGGACAAGCAAATTTATGGACGGAGCAAATTTTTACTTTTCGCCAGGTGCAATACATGCTTTGGCCACGTGCTTTTGCCATTTCAGAATCTGTTTGGAGCCCAATTGAAAAGAAAAATTGGACTAACTTTATTGCCAGAACGGAAGAACATTTCAAACGCTTAGATTTTGCAGAAGTGAAATATGCTCCGGCCATTTACGACCCAATATTTACCGTAAAACGAAGTGCTGATAAACAATTGATGATTGAATTAACACCCGAAATTGATGGTTTAGATATTTATTACAGCTTCGATAATTCGAGTCCCGATCGCTTCTATCCGAAATATACAGCGGCATTGCCTGTACCAAAAGATGCAAGTATGCTAAGGGTTATTACGTATAAAGGTAAAACCCCAGTAGGCAGATTAATTAGTATGCCAATTACTGATTTACAAAAAAGAAGCAGATAATGGGGATAGAAATTGAAAGGAAATTTTTAGTTCATCATAAGTTATGGGAACAGGTTGATAAACACGCTGGAAAACAACTTAAGCAAGGTTATATTTCGACAGATCCAACAAAAACTATTCGAGTAAGAATAACAGAAACCAAAGCCTGGCTTACCATAAAAGGCATTTCAGTTGGCGCCACGAGGTTGGAATATGAATATGAAATCCCTCTAATTGAAGCTGAAGAATTACTGGGTAATTTCTCCGAATCTTCATTAGAAAAAATACGTTATGAAATTAAATCAGCTGGAAAGGTTTGGGAAGTTGATGTTTTTTCGGGTGATAACCACGGATTAATTGTTGCAGAAATTGAACTATCATCAGAAGAAGAACATTTCGAAAAGCCTGATTGGATTGCTGAAGAAGTTACCCACGATAAGAAATATTACAATTCTAATTTAACTAAACATCCATTTAAAAATTGGATTTAATCGGCGTGTTGCTTAACAAATCTGTTGGCTAAAGCCATAGGCGAAGAATAAAAGCAATTATTAAAACAAACCATTGGCTAAAGCCAGCGGCAATGAATGAGCGGCATCAATAAAGCAAAACCCTATTGCTTTTTACGAAGATTTAACTGTAGCCAAAAAAACATGCCTTCTCCTCTTTAATTCTTTTGAAAAACCATCTTGATATGATGTGATCGAGAAAAACTCAATAAATGTGTTTGCATAAACAGCTTCTCTACACCCTTTTTGGCGCAGGGAATGGATTTCAATTACATGCAAAATTATTAAGGCCTGTGGGTATAAAACTCATTAGATAATGATAAATTTCGAAAAGCAATTGCGTTTTTTGAGTAGTCTTTTAAGCAGAGTGTACTCAAAAAACGCAATATAAAAATAATGAAATGTGAATTTATGAGCTGCTAGGAGGCCCTTTTCTAGTTTCTACGACTTGTGATTGTTTCGTATATTTATGAGTTGTGCGTCACTTTACGACCGACCCGCTGACGACTTATAAGAATAGATTAACACATCTGTATGGAAACTATAATCATTAGACGCTCAAGAAAAGCAATCAGAACTTACCTATTAATTTTACTTTTTGTAGGGTTACCATTTTCTGTATATTTTTAAGTGCGTATGTTGACCCTGTAGATAATGAAGACAGAAGCGATAGTATATTCTATTTAACGCTTTTAAATTTATTGTGGATTGGACCGTTTGCATATTTACTTAACAAATCGTATAACAGTTATAAGCCTGAAATAATATTGACAAAAGAGGGAATTGAATTTAAAAACAAAAAATCATACAATTGGGAAGATGTGATTAGTTACAAATCCCAGATATACACAACCTCAGGTGGTGGAGATGGAAGTGAAATAGATTTAGAAACATTATTTATTTATTTTAGTGACAGGACAGGGAAAAGTTTTCGAATTACCGAATTTCCACTTGATAAAACAGCTAAAGAAATTTTCAACCTTTTTGACCAATATAAAATGACTATAGGAGAAAGTGAGAGAACAAGTTGGATTTTGAAATTTAACGAATCGCCGAGATACCGATAAAATACACGAAAAAAAAAAGCGAACGCACAACAAGGGTTTTGCGTCAGGCGGGCTGAAGTGCAAAACTCAACGGCAGTTTTTCAATTGAACTTTAGTAATAATATCAGCTTTTGTGCTTCGATTTCCCGCCCGAACGCAAAGCCCCGAAACGTTAGCGGTCAGGCTACCCGAACAACGAACCAATACAAGAGATGAAACTTTGGACTAAAATAATGTTACTTACAATAATTGACTTTGCAGTTATTTGGCTTTGGGTAAGACAAATGGACCCAGACCCAAGTGTTTCTATTGGTATATTATTGCTTGTTCCATTTGTAGTTGTATTAAATTTGATAATTGCATTAATTTTATACTTCGCGAAAAGAGAGTTGTCAATTTTATTTGTAATAAATTCCGTTATAGCAGGTGTTCTAATGTACTATTTGTTTGGCAAAGGAATTGACAACCATCAAACCAAAAGACTTGAAAGTTGGAAATTTAAACTACAGGATACGACCTATGTTATTACACATTGGAAACTTGAAAATACATTTAGTCTTAGCCAAAGTACCAGCCAAGGCTCGTCGATAGAATTTTTAGAAGGCAAGTTTACCAAAAAAGGAAATGAATATTATCTAACAACTGACACGACAGAATATCTTATTAAAAATGAATATTTTTATAAATTTAGAAACTCATCTGACAGTATTCGTTTGGTTAAAATTGAAAGATAAATAAACAAAATACAAGCCCGAACCGCTAACAGTGGTTTTGCTAATTTTTGGGCGACAAGAGATATGTGAGTTCAGTAATTATTTATTAAGTTAGGGCTGTGGCTAATTGCAGTAAGTAAAATCAAAAATTCGCAAAGCCCCAAAACGTTATCGGTCAGGCTATGACAACACCGCCACGACAATAACGACATTGACAAAAATGAGAATGAAACTAATTTTAGCATCTATCTTGACATTTTTTGGTTGTGGACAAACAAGTGAAAAAAATAAAGGACAATTAGACAACGACAAGAAATTAAAAATGGACATTGACAAAGGTTTCCAAATTGACCAACCAAACATTTTTGTGCCTTGGAACATTGACGAGAAAACACTAACAGACTTATTCAAAGGACAAGACTTAAAACACGTTACTACTGGTTACTACAATATAAATTGCACTTCATTAGACAGTTTAAATTGTATGCTGGGTTTTCATTTTGACCCACGTTCAAAGGGACGACTAAACGAACTTGAATTTTTTAGAATGAACTATGACAACCAACAAAAATCTTTTGACGAGTTTCAGAACGCTTTTACAAATTATTTTGGACAGCCATCAAGCACGACAAAAGGAAACGAAGGTTTTAATAATTATGAGTGGCGACTGAACAACGTTCAAATTGTTCATTACGTTTTTGACAGGTTTGGACCAGAAGAACATATGAGAATTAAGAAACTAAAATGACAACTGAATTAAACCGACAATTAATCGTGGACGAAGAAGCCCGAACCGCTAACAAGGGTTTTGCGTCAGGCGGGCTGAAGTGCAAAATTCAACAGTAGTTTTTCAATTAAACTTTAGTAATAAAACCAGCTTTTGTGCTTCGATTTCCCGCCACATCGCCAAGCCGAAAAACGTTAGCACCAATTTTAGAACGACCGACAACAATGACAGAACAAGAAATAATAAAAGCAATTAGTAAAGTTGAAGGAATTGGCGGAATGACTGTTAATGAGCGACTTTATGTTTGCGGACTTATGGACGAATTTGACAAAGCACTAATTGTTGACAAAAACAAAGCGAAGAAAATATTAGAACTTTTAGGTGTTGACAAACCTTCAATTGAAAAAATTGTAGCAAAATGACAAGTCATAAACCTTTAAAAAGTGTATCTCACAATTTCGGACATTCATTCATAAGTTTAATGAACTATGTGAAAGACGATTATCTTTTAGGACACTTACTAAATCAAGCGAGACAAACAAACATAAACAAACTGACCGTTGACATTCTAAAAAATGTAGCTGAACCAAAAGAGTTATTGACAAATGAAATCAAGTCGTCTATTGAACATTGGAACAAATGGTTTCCAACTTTAGTAGAAACTAGCGGTTCGACAATGGATTTTGTAAATTCAGCGAAAATGACAATTGAATTTGATTTACAAAAAACAAGACCATATAATAATAATTCCGACTTTTTAGAAAGTCCGTTTATTTGTGAAATCGTAATTATTGACGACAGAGGAAAAGAATATAAACATAAATACGAAGGATGGTGGTTTCCAGAACAATCAGCGACAAAAAAACTATGGTGGGAATTTTGGAAATAATACTAAAGGACAGAAGAAAAACCGGTGCTAACATCGGTTTGGCAATATGGCGGGTTTAGTGCAAAATTCAACAGTTGTTCTTCGGTTCAACTTTTGTGCAAAATTGAAGATTCGTACTTCGATTTCCGCCACTTCGCCAAGCTGAAAAACGTTAGCGGTCATTGTAAAATGACATTAAACAACTATAAACAGGCGAAAAAAAATGAGATTTAAATAATGAAGATGATAAGGTTTAAACTGGCAATATTTATATTTCGTAGCAACAAACATTTCTTTGTTTGCACAAAATCCTTCATTAGACACATCAAGTAATAATATAGTAATGGAAAATCAAACAACTCATAAAGTGAATACGTTTTCAATTAATCCATATAGATGGATTTTAAAAACACGAATTATTAAAGGATTTGACGAATTGAATAAACAGAATTATCACTATTTGACTAACCTTTTTGACGATAACGTAAACTATGAACTTGAAGGAGACCACTCATTAGGTGGGACAAGGATTTCAAAAGGTGGAGTTGAAAAATGGTTTGAGAGATTACTACGACTATTACCCAGTAAATTTGTAGTTAATTCAATTGTTGTTTCTGGTCCTATTTGGAATACAACAGCAATTATAGAATTTACAGACACTGTAACACCCAAATTCGGACAGCCTTATATAAACAATGGTATACAGGTTATAAAATTACACTTTGGAAAAGTACTTAAAGTACACACTTATGTAAACACAAATAAAGTAATTAACGCATTAAATGTCCTATATGACAACGGAATAATAGAAGCAAAGGCTGACAAAATTGAAGAATAAATATGGAGAATAAACTATATGACAGAAAAACAACGAACCGCTAACAAGGGTTTTGCGTCAGGCGGGCTGAAGTGCAAAATTCAACAGCAGTTTTTCAATTGAACTTTAGTAATAATATCGGCTTTTGTGCGTCGATTTCCCGCCCGAACGCAAAGCCCCAAAACGTTAGCTGCAAGCATTCCCAAATACCGCTTAACATTGACAATTATGAATTTTGACTTTACAGAAAATTACATTTTAGAAAACGACTATGTTTTATTAAGACCTTTGGAAGTTTCAGACAAAGAAAGACTAATAAACTTTGCAATTAATGAACCTGAAATTTGGAAGTTTAATATTAATGGAGGAAATGGTAAAGAAAATTTTGACACCTACTTTGACACAGCTGTAAAGTTATTTAAAGAGAAAAATCATTACCCTTTTGTTGTTTTTGACAAAAGAAATAATGAATATGTAGGAATGACACGACTTTACGAAATCTCTAACGAATTTAAACGTCTTGACATTGGATTTACTTGGTATGGAGAAAAATTTCAAGGAACTGGACTAAACAAAAACTGTAAATATCTTCTTTTAGAGTTTGCCTTTGACAAACTACAAATGATAAGAGTAGGTTTCGGAGCAAACAGCAAAAACGAAAGAAGTATAAACGCAATGAAAAGTATTGGATGTAAAGTTGAGGGGATATTAAGACAATTTAGCAAAGATGCTGACGGAAAAATTATAGACGCAATAAAATTGAGTATCTTGAAAGATGAATGGGAAGAAAATGTAAAAAATAATTTAAAAGAACAAGTTGAAAAATATGCCAGCAGCTAACAAGTGTTTTGCGTCAGGCGGGCTGAAGTGCAAAATTCAACAGCAGTTTTTCAATTGAACTTTAGTAATAATATCGGCTTTTGTGCTTCGATTTCCCGCCCGAACGCAAAGCCCCAAAATGTTAGGCGTCACTTTAACGAACACCCGTAAACATTGGAACTATGGTAGACAGAGAACGAAGAAGAAAACTTGCATTTCATTTGCGACATCTTTCGGTTGGAGTTATTTCTAACGACGACTTCGAGAGCAATCTTATGGATGATGTGACTAATGGTTGGCTTCCTGAACAATATTACAGAGCAAAAGAAGCAAAGTTTGACGACCAAATAATTCAGCCAATGCTTGAACTCTGTTGGGGACTTTATGACGACACTAGAAATCACAAACTCAAAGGTTCAGACAAATTATCAGCAGAAAGTTTAAAAATTATTACTCGTTGCATTTTATTTCTTCATTCTGACCAAGAATATAATTGGCCATATTTTGATACCAACAATCCTTTACTAAAATTTTCATTTAAGGAAGTGGTAATTTCTATTTTGACACTTGGACAATATTATCGAGCCAAAAGAAAAGAACATAGTTTAGCATATATGGAATTTCAAAAACTTGGCAATTTTGACATTTGGCCATTTATGATTGAAAGCGAATATCAAACAGAATTAACTAACCAACCTTTTTTAAATGGGAAACCGAACAAATTATGAAACGTAATATGTTTTCGTTTTTTGTCGGCTGACAAAAAAGCGAACCCTCGCTGGCGCACGCGTGCCGCGTGTGAATAATTAAATAAAATAACAGGTGTCTCGTCCTGAAATAGGTTTACACAATTGTAAACAAAATGGAGAGATATTCAAAAACCCACAAGAGTAAATGGCAGAGCCAGTATAGCGAGGAATTCAAGCTGAAGGTCTGTAACGAGTACATCAATGGCAATGATGGCATACGTTTTCTGGAGAAGAAGCACGGACTTGGCAACTCTAGGTTGACCACTTGGCTGAAGTTATATGGCCTGGGGATTAGAAAAACCATTTACCTACCTTTAGATATAATGACCGCGAAGAAAAAACCAGTTGGCAACTCCAATGAGGCACTTAGCTTAAAGCTCTTGCGTAAGCAGCTTGAGGATGCGCTGTTGGAAAAGGAACTATACAGGAGGATGGTTGAGGTTGCCGAGAGGGAACTTCACATAGACATCAAAAAAAAGTCAGGTACCAAGTGATCCTTGAGATGAAGAACAGCCTGCCCGGCATAAGTGTCGATCATTGCTGCTGCTTGCTTGGTGTGACCCGTCAGTCCTATTACAAACATTTTCGAGGTCAGGGCTCGGCCCATTCCATGGAAAGGTTGGTGCTGATGGAAATATCCGTGCTTCGTTCCATCCACCCTGAGATGGGCGGGAGGAAGCTTTATGAGATGTTACGGCCATTCTTTATGGAGCACGGCATCAAG
>NZ_RBEE01000043.1 GCF_003725795.1 Pedobacter jejuensis
TTTATCGCCAGCTTTATGTTCGATGTGCATTACCGATCTGGAAAGCTGCAGATAGACCATTATGGCATTATTGAAGTGTGAACGACTATATCCATCCGGGTGCTTCTTTACATACTCCTCATGGAGAGATTCCCTTGTAACACCCTTTTTCTTCAATCTTTTACAGTAATCGGGTAATAATGTTTGGAGAATCTGCATACGGGGTGCGCTGGAGATCCTGGCCACGGGGGTAGTGAAAATGATGGCCAGATCGCTATCGCTCTTGGCATTGAACTCCTCATAGCCAATACCAAGTGTCTGCCAGATGCGAATATACTTTTTAATGGTATTGCGTGAGGTTGATACCATTGCATGGATGCGCTTGGTCCCAATCCCCTGACTGTACAGACGGATGATCTGTCTTAGTTTATTCATTTTGATAGGCTTATTGGACATTGTAATCAACAGTTTTTGTTCGGCTAAAAGCTAAACAAAAACATATTCCTACAAACCATTCAGCACAAACGAATCTGCGATTTCAAGGGGGTCAATTTGGATCGGCGCAAAGGGGTCTTTTTGCTTTGGCGGACCTTATCAAATTAACTCGGCAAAGGGGGGCTTTTTAAAGTGGCGAAAAGGGGTCAATTTAAAGCGGTTTATCCACCTTGACAGCTCAAAGAGATTGCACTATACTTGCATTAATAAAGAAATGATGCCGATAGGAGAAAAAGTCAGCCTGTAAAATTATACGTAGATCCAAAGCGTTGATATAATCTTTGAAGATTTTATTAGCTTTATGATCGTTTAACCATTACCCATGGGAAACATAAGCCATATTTTCGTCGTCGTCCCATTTTATAATGAGGAGCTCACCTTAGCTGCTACGATCCAGTCGCTGGGCTTTGGTAAAGGCTTTCCAACGGTAAAACACAAAACTTTAATACTGGTCAACAACAACTCTACAGATTCAGGTGAGCGGATCGTTACAGAGCTGTGTAAGGATTCGATAGCGGAATCTGTCTTTTTATTTCAACAGTCAGAACAGGGTATCGTAGCGAGCAGAAAGGCGGGTAATGAACATGCGCGGAATATTGTGGTCAAAAGTCGGATCAATCAGGAGAGCATTCTCATTATTCAGGCCGACGCGGACACCATTTACAGCACAGGTTATCTCGACGCAATGCGTTTAAAAGCAGAAGAAGTTGGCGCGAACGTGATGATTGAAGCGGAGACAGGTTATCCCGCATCTTTTTCGGAAAAAGGTAAGGTATTTCTACACACCTGCGAAGACATAGACCAGGAATGCGAGGTTTACTTCAGCGATTACCCCGATGATCTGATCATAGACGATAAAGCTGTTGCTTACCGCATGCAGGATTACTTTTCCTGGGGCGGACACAGAGTCATCCATAACGAAAATGGGGATGAGATACTGGCGGAAACGACCAGATTATTTATAGCAGCGAAATTAAAAGGGGCCTCAAGGGCTAAAACTTCTGGCGCCAGTGTCATTCATAGTGTCAGGGATATTTTGACTGACCCTTCATTGGTTTTTGCCACTGCCGGGTTTCCCCGTGAGCGACAGTGGGTTCAAAATTTTCGGTTGCTGGATTATCAATTTCATTTGAACGGAAAAGGAATGGACTATCTCATGGATCAGAGGAGATTACACCTCCTTGCGATATTCTGTGTGCTGCCAGCGCACTTTATACATATCATCGGCGGTGAACAAATTTTGAACCCGGTTTCGCAATTTGCCCTGATAAATCTGCCGACAAGAACCAAAATAGAGATTCATGGTCGTGCGGAATTGATTTTTGAAGATGTATTTAATCTGCTATCGGAACACGGGCAATCATTGCTGCATCTGATTTTCAACAACCGCAGGTTTTGTGGAAAACTAACAGATGAGCCGGAGAAAGATTTTTAGCTAATATTATTAGTTTTTATTAGCTTTATATCTGATTTTAATTAAAAAAAAGAATCTATGGGAAATTCCTTAAACAATACGGCCAGTCCGTTACAGAAAAGCCAGGATCTTTTTACAAAGATCAAGCAACAGGCACCAGCGCACCCGGCTGCTGCCAGTTTATTGTGGCATATTTCATGTCCCAGAATAAACCCTTGGGAAGCTCGGGCCGCTCTAATTTCGTTAGAACCGGCTTACGTTCAATCTTGATCTGATTATTCTCGAAAGGCAGTTTTTTTTTTGACAAGTGGTTGCTAAGGGTGTGATAACTATAACCTGGATAACTATCACAGAAATTTTTGAGACTGGAGAAAACATCCAACTCAGTGCCGGTGAATCGCTTCCAATGAACCAGTATAACCCGTGCTTGTCTTGTTCCCTTCATCAATACAAATTTACTAAAAAACTTTAATAGACTAATATACTGAAATATTTGCCGATTGGTGGTTAATGTTTTATTTATATTGATATAGTTTCAAGATTTTTACCTTTTCACTCTTTTTCTTTTTCGGTTCTTTATGCTTTACGCTCTTAGATAGTTTTTCAGCCAGTGCAGACATATCGTGTCCCGTTTTTGAATCCAATACCTTCGCATAATGCTGAGTGGTTTTCAGGCCGTTATGCCCTAGCATTTTCGAAACAGTTTCTATCGGCACGCCATTGGAAAGGGTGACTGTTGTCGCGAATGTATGCCTGGCCAAATGGAAGGTTAAAGTCTTGGTGATGCCGCAGTGATCAGCGATTTCTTTAAGATAACTGTTCATCCTCTGGTTGGAGTAGACCGGAAGTGCCAAACCTTTTATCTCGCAAATGGGATGGTCTTTATATCGGTCGAGGATTTCTTTTGCTTCAGGGAGGATAGGAATATGGGATGGCGTTTCAGTTTTAGTCCTGGATGTAAAAATCCATTCCTTGCCATCATCACCAAACTGAATTTCACTTCTTTTAAGTTTTTGGACATCTATATAGGCAAGGCCGGTATAGCAGCTGAAAACAAAAATATCCCTGACCTGGATATGCCTCTGCACATGTAGCCTTTTTGTGCGCATGGCATCAAGCTCTGCCTGAGTCAAAAATGTTCTTGGAGACGGCTTGGCTTTTAGTTTATAGTGAAGAAATGGATTGGCGATAATCCATCCGCTTGCCAGGCTGAAAAATACGATCTTCTTTAAATGAACAATATATTTTTGCGCAGAGATGGCCACGCATTCTTTCTCCACCCGAAGATAATGCTCATACCCGGTAATGAATCCAAAGTCGACCTTGATTAAGGGATAATCTGCTTTATCATACTTCGCTAGAATGTAGGCAGCAAGATGCTTTATTGAACTCTTGTAAGTCTTTAGTGTATTCTTACTGTAGCCATTGCCAATAAGCTCGGCCACTTTTTTATTATGCTCTTGAAAAATTTCAAGAATCATTTTTGATTTTGTACCTTTTCCAAGATAGTGGTTGCGGATGGTCTCTGCATCAATCTCTTCATCACGGTCTATCATACTGGTGTGGATTTTCCTGATTTTGGAAATGATGCTATTCATGTAATCGTTTAAAGCACGGCTTTCCTGCCTAGTGCCTCTGACTTTGTTGCGGCGATTGTCCCATTGCTCAGGCTCAATCTCCCTCCCGATTGAAATCTCAGAGCGTTTTCCGCCCACGGTGATGCGCAGGTAAATCGGCAACAGGCCATTTTCATTTTCTTTTTTTTGCTTTTTCAGATAGAAAAGCATACTAAAATTCTGGTTCATAAGCTTGAATTACTAGGTTAACAAAGTTAGATTTGCAACCTGACTAAAACAAGATGTTCGAAATTCGAACATGCTGACAATCAGTATTTTAAGCTCAATCCGTGGTAGAAATTTGATTCTTCCCAAAACTCACCGAATTACTCACCAAAGTGAGCGAAAACGACCTATTTTTGATAGTTTTTGGACAAAAACAAAATCCTGTAATTGTTTGATTTACAGGATTTTGAATCGTTTTAAAACACGTAAAAGTGGTCCCGACGAGAATCGAACTCATATCTAAAGTTTAGGAAACTTCTATTCTATCCGTTGAACTACGGGACCATATTATGCAATACTTCTATGAAAATAAACTAGCATTATTAACACAGCTGGCAAAGATAATCAAATTTATTAGTCTTCAATCTCTAGAAGTGCCTAATAGATTTGATTTCTATTTCAATGCATTTGTTGTAAACTACCTTACCACACTGCCTTCTTCAAATTTATCAGCAGGTGCAACAAAAGCGAGCTTACCTTCCGAATTTTCGGCCATCAATATCATTCCCTGTGATAAAATTCCTTTGATTTCTCTCGGAGCAAGGTTAACAATTATGCTTACTTGTTTGCCAATAATATCTTCCGGTTTGTAATGTTCGGCAATGCCTGAAACAATTGTCCGTTCATCAATACCAGTATTTACCGTGAGCTTTAAAAGCTTTTTTGTTTTCTCTACTTTTTCTGCGGCGATGATGGTAGCCACTCTGATGTCCATCGCAGAAAAATCATCAAAATTAATATTCTCTTTTGCCGGAATAGATGTGACTGTAGTCGCATTAGATGCCTTGCTTTGATTTAACTTTTCTATCTGATAATCAATTGCTGCATCTTCAATTTTTTCGAACAAAAGTACACCTTCCAAAATATCATGACCACGCTTAATAAGTGTGATAGAGCCTGCTTCTGCCCAACCTTGCTTACCGTTGTTCAGCATTTTCATTAGCTTATCAGCAGTAAAAGGTAAAAATGGCTCCATCAAAATTTGAAGATTAGCACAAATTTGTAAAGAAATATGCAAAATGGTACGAACGCGATCTTCATCCGTTTTAATCAGTTTCCATGGCTCCGTTTCGGCAAGGTATTTATTGCCTAGTCGAGCTACATTCATTACTTCTGATAAAGCTTCTCTGAAACGATAATTTTCAATAGATGCTGATATTTTTGCCGGAAATGCTGCTAAATCATCTATTACAGCCTGATCTTGTTCGGTAATTTCCATTAAGGTTGGTACTACACCATTAAAGTATTTGTGTGTAAGCACCATAACGCGATTTACAAAATTGCCGAGAATAGCAACCAGTTCATTGTTATTTCTGGCTTGAAAATCTTTCCAGGTAAAGTCGTTATCTTTAGTTTCTGGTGCTGTAGCAGTTAAAACATAGCGTAAAACATCTTGTTTTCCCTCAAACTCCCTTAAATATTCGTTTAACCAAACTGCCCAATTTTTCGATGTAGATATTTTCTGACCTTCAAGGTTTAAAAACTCATTTGCAGGAACATTATCTGCCAGAATAAAACCACCATGCGCCATTAACATTGCAGGGAATATTATGCAATGAAAAACAATATTATCCTTGCCAATAAAGTGCACCAATTTTGTGTCTTCATCTTTCCAATATTCTTCCCAGCCACACTTATCTGCTTCAAAATTATTGATGTAATACTCTTCGGCCATTGGATTCCAAACATCAAGCTTGGCGTAATTACAAAGTTCTTTAGTGGCAGATATGTAGCCAATTGGTGCGTCAAACCAAACATACAACACTTTACCTTCCGCATCGCGAAGTGGAACACGAATGCCCCAATCCAAATCGCGGGTCATTGCTCGTGGATGTAAACCAGCATTTAACCAGCTTTGACATTGTCCATAAACATTCGGTCGCCATTCTTTATGGCTTTCGATATATGTTCTTAATCTGTCTTCGTATTTATCTAGAGGTAAAAACCAGTTCTTGGTTTCTTTTAAAATTGGCTTATCGCCAGATAGCGTAGATTTTGGGTTGATTAAATCGGTTGCGTTTAGTGTCGAACCGCAGTTTTCGCATTGGTCGCCGTATGCATTTTCGTTACCGCAATTTGGGCAAGTACCGGTAATATAACGATCAGCTAAAAACTGTTTTGCCTTTTCATCATAATATTGTTCCGTTATTTCTTCCGTAAAAACACCTTTATCATAAAGGGTTTCGAAAAAATCGGCAGCAGTTTGATGATGTGTTGATGATGATGTACGATGGTAAATATCGAAAGACACTCCGAATTCCCTGAATGAATCACCAATTATTTTGTGGTATTTATCTACTACTTGTTGCGGGGTAATGCCTTCTCGTTTAGCTTTTAAAGTAATTGGCACTCCATTTTCGTCAGAACCACATACAAATTTTACATCTCGTTTATTCGAACGTAGGTATCTTGCATAAATATCAGCAGGAATGTACACGCCAGCCAAATGCCCAATGTGTACTGGTCCGTTGGTATATGGCAGTGCCGCAGTTACGGTATATCTTTTTATTTTACTATTATCCAAAACAAATTATTTAATTTGACAAAGATATCGTTTTAACCATGATTATACAGCCACCATATTTAAAAAAAGGAGATAAGATTGCCATTGTTTGCCCGGCAAAGAAATTACCTAAAACCATTGATTATGCAATTACTACTTTAAAAAGTTGGGGACTGGATGTTGTTCTTGGTAAAAGTGTTTATGCTGAGGAAAATCAATTTGCAGGAGCCGATGCTTTAAGGGCTTCTGATATTCAATTGTTTTTAGATGACCCAATGGTAAAGGCAATAATTGCTGGTCGCGGTGGTTATGGAACCATCAGAATAATCGATGACTTGGATTTTGGCAATTTCGCCCACAATCCGAAATGGATTATAGGCTTTAGTGATATCACCGTTTTGTTATCTCATCTCTTTTCGCAGCAGCAAACCCAATCTATGCATGCGCAAATGCCCTATACATTTGAAAGTTCCACTCCCGAAGCATTGCTATCTTTAAAAAATGCTTTATTCGGAGAAAAACAATCTTACACGTATCAAAGTGAATTTAAAAATCGGGCAGGAAATTGTAGCGGAACTCTAATAGGTGGAAATTTAACCTTGCTTTGCATGCTCCAAGGCTCCATATCAGAAATGGATTTTGAAGATAAAATTTTATTTCTTGAAGATGTAGGTGAACACGAATATTCTATCGACAGAATGCTGAGAATGTTAAACAGAGCGGGGAAACTTGCAAAGTTAAAAGGATTAATAATTGGCGCATTTAACGAAATTGAGCAAGAAAAAATACCATTCGGCCAAACTGCGGATGAAGTAATTTGGGATATTGTAAAAGAGTATAACTATCCGGTTTGCTTTAATTTCCCTGTGGGCCATATCGATGATAACCTAACAATGGTTGTAGGAGCAGATATTGAATTAAAAATTGAAACAAATAACGTGCACTTTAAGTATTTATAAAATGGCAATATTAGATAATTTAGGAAAATACCGAAACACAGGCTTACTGCTTTTAAGAGTTGGTTTGGGCATCATGTTCATTATTCATGGCTTCCCAAAATTAGCCGGTGGCCCCGATGGGTGGACTGGACTAGGTGGAAGTATGAAAGTAGTAGGAGTTGACTTCTTACCAACTTTTTGGGGTTTCATGGCCGCCGCTACGGAAACCTTTGGAGGATTTTTATTGATAGTTGGACTCTTTTTCAGACCAGCGAGTATATTATTAATTTTTACAATGATAATTGCGGCATTAGTTCACTTTTCTAAAGGCGATGGATTACAAGGTGCAAGCCATGCGATCGAGTTGGCAATTGTGTTTTTAGGCTTAATATTCATTGGCCCAGGAAAATATAGTGTTGATAAAAAGTAATTTGAATACGATCAAAAAACCCCAGCATGCCAAGGCATGCTGGGGTTTTTTGATCGTTATAGTATTTATGGATTCTGACCTGATGGACCAATCGCAGGATTGGAATCAATTTCAGCCTGTGGAATCGCCCATTGCCACTCAACACCACCAGCAGGAACTGATAAAACACCAGACAAAGCAATTGTAGCATTACCCCCTGTTCTATCCAATGGTGCATTCATTCTTTTCAAATCAAAGAATCTAAATCCTTCACCCCAAAGTTCAATTCTACGTTGAATTAAAATTTCATTTAGCAATGCTGTGCCAGTGTTTGTCGATAAAACATAACTTGGGTTTCTATTCTTAGCTAGTGTAAATAAGACGTTTTGTGCATTAATATTTTCTGCAGTAGCTCCTTCAATAGCGAGTCTCGCTCTTGCTTCCGCTTCGATTAAAAACATTTCAGCAACTCGCATATTCACAACATCACCAACGCTTGTAGTTCCAGCAACAGCAAATTTCTTTTGTCTATAACTAGCGGTTGAATTAGTTACAACTCCAACTGGTAACGAAAAGGTAGGGTTAGTACCAGTTGGATCCCATAAACCTTTACGAACATCAGTTGCCGGGATTTGGTTGTACAAAACGGAATTGATTCTTTTAGGATTTGTCCTGTTTGCGGTTGAATTGAATGTTCCTAAGTAAGCAAAAAATGAATAAAAATAAGTCGTTTGATCCTCCTGTTGTTTACTACCCCACATCCATTCCTGATTTGTATAGCTGTTAAATCCTGATAAATATTCTGCATTAGTCATTAATGTTAAACCAGTTCTGGCTTCGAGCGCATTTTGAGCTGCAAGTGCCCATTTACCTTGAGTTAAAGCAACTCTTGCTTTTATACCTTTTGCAACGTTAATATTAAAGTGCGATTTGTTTGGTCTGGCAGAAGCACCATTGAATGCCGAAATAGCAGCATCAAGGTCAGAATTTATCTGAGCATAAACAGCCTCAACAGTAGCTCTTGGCTTGCCAGGAGTTCCATCAACCTTGGAGGTATTTGAGATGGGGATACCTGCCTGTGTATTGTTGCCTGCAGCATCATAGCGTTTTCCAAACACTTGAACCAATTGAAAGTGAGCCCACGCCCTATAAGTTAAAGCTTCTGCTTTAATTGCCTTTTTATCTGCATCGCTACCTTCAGCGCCATCAATATTATCAATGATTAAATTGGCGTTTGTAATAATTCTATAATAAAAAGTATAGATAAATGAGTTATTTGCATTTGCAGCACTTCTGTGTGTAACCCATTTATGAACTCCAAAAGCAGTGGTGTTTATTGTATTTACAATATCTTCACCCATATAATCGATATTCAAATTCACAGCACCTTGTCCTCCTTCTTCTTGTCGGGAATACTGGATGTAAAGTGACCTATGAATTCCATTTAATGCCGCCATAGCATTTGTTGTTGTTGTAAAAACAGCATTATTTGAAACTGCATCCGTTGGATTAGTGTACAAATAATCCTTTTTACAGGCACCCATTGTTAGTGTTAAAACTGCCAATGGAAAAAGTAATTTATTTAAATTTTTCATGAGTTTCTTTATTAAAATGAAGCGTTTACACCAAAACTAAAAATCCTTGTTGGTGTGTAGTTATTAGAATTTACACCAGAAAAGCTTTCAGATGGGTCTAAGCCTTTACGTTTAGATAACAAGAATAAGTTTTCGCCAGATGCATATATATTTGCCTTGCTTAACCCTATTTTACTAATAAATACCTTAGGAATATTATATCCTAATACTGCTGATCTCATATTTAAATAAGAGGCATCAATCAAGAATCTACTAGATGTTGCATTGTTAAATGTTGAACGTCCAACGTCTAATCTTGGAATACCTGATGGATCTCCTACTTGCTTCCATGAATTTAAAGCATCTACATGTAAAGCACTACCATAATTAGTATATGACATTAAAGATTGATATGCTGAATCATACGCACGCCCACCAATTTGGTAATTCATAATTACTGAAAGTGAGAAAGCTTTATAAGTAAAAGTATTTGTTAAACTACCAAAGTAATCAGGAATTGAGGTTCCAGAATAAGCATAAAGTGCATTATTAGAATTAATAGTATAATTTTGACCATTTACCGTTCTCGTATCAGCAGCTGTACCTGGACTTAATGGATTAATTAAATACAAACCTGCTCCATCTGCTGGATCAACACCAGCCCATTGACGTAACCAGTATTGATATCTTGATTGACCAACAGCGTATTGTTTTGTTCCATCGATAATTGTTGGTGTTTCATCGGGCATTTTTGTGATTTTGTTTCTAATTAAAGACCAATTTATATCCATAGCCCATTTAAATGAACCCACTCTGATCACATCACCACCTAAGTTAATTTCAATACCTTTATTCCACATTTTACCAATGTTTTTAGGGAATGTTCCGGTACCGTTACCAATTCCTAAACCTGATGATAGAGGAAGAGGTACATTGAACAATAAATCTTTAGATTGCTTATTAAAAACCTCAAAACTACCATGCAATCGGTTTTTAAATAAACCGAATTCTAATGCTGCATCTATTTGAGTTTGTGTTTCCCAAGTGATATTAGGGTTTGCAAGACTTTGTAAAAGAATACCAGGTTCAGCAGAGTTATTATAATCTAAACTATAAAGCGACCTATCTAAATTGTAACTTCTAGACCCGTTTGGATTTAACAAATCATCGTTACCTAATGAACCATAAGAAGTGCGAAGCTTTAAATAACTAACCCAACTAACATTTTTCATAAAGTTTTCTTCACTAACTAACCAACCAGCACTTCCTGAATAAAAATTACCCCATTGAAGACCAGGTCCCCATTTAGATGAGCCATCTCTACGATATGATGCAGAAAGGAAGTATTTAGAATCATAATCATAATTCAATCTGGTAAAAAATGCTTCCTTTCTATAATCCTGCAAGTAGGAACTCAAATCACTTGTTGTAGCAAAATTAATTAGTTCGCTATTGCCATCTAAAATTTGTGTATTTCTGGCACCAGTTAAATATTTATAAGCATAATCATAATTATTATGTGCTAGCAATACATCAAATGTACTTTTACCAACTTTTTTGTTGTAAGTTAATAATTGCTCGATTGTGTAAGTTGTAGTGGTTGTAGATGTATTTCTTGCTCTACCGTTTGGCGCACCATCACCAACAATTTTATTTTGATAATCAGCAAAAGAATAATTTGAAATATCAACACCTAAATTTGTTCTTAATTTAAAATCTTTCAGAAAAGAAATTTCGCCGTATGTTCTTGCTCCTAATACGTTTCTTTTAATTTGAGTTGAGTTTAATAAAGTTTCTTGCAAAATATGTCTACCAGCATAAGCACCCGATGGACGGTTCGGAATACCCAAAGAAGTTAATAAGTTACCTGTATCGTATATCTGATTACCTTTGGTATCTAAAAGGTAAGCACCATTGGTTTGGTTATGTGCATATAACGGATAAATTGGGCCAATATTCCTAGAAAAGTTAAATGGGTTAACAATACTTCCACTTCCATCTGCATCAGCCTGATTAGATTTTGTAATATTAGCAGTTAAGTTTAAACCAGTTTTAAACCAGGTTAATGGTTTACTGTTAATGGTAACGAGTCCGTTAATCCTATTAAAATCTGATCTGATAATGTATCCTTTTTCCGTAAGATAACCTAAGGATGCGTAGAAATCAGATTTTTCTGTTGCACCGCTATATGACATAGAGTAATCGCCCCGTTGTCCGGTTCTTTCTAATGGAGTTCTCCAGTTCAAATCATCAGCATAAAGAAGAGATGCATTTGGGTTCAGTATACCATCTAAACCTACAATCGCGTTATCGGCAACATTAAAAGGATTGTTTCCTAATAATGCTTTAATACCATTTGTTGCCGTTGCATTAGCAGTTGCCAAAGGAACACCGGTTCCTGTAACTGGATAAACTAAGCTATTACGATAAGCTTGCCAAGCCAATGGATAATATTCATTTGCATTTACAGTTTCATATTCAGGAATACCACGAGATGTTATACCTTGAATAACTCTAAAATCTAATTGTTCTTTTCCCTTTTTACCTTTTTTAGTTGTAATCAAAATCACACCATTACCAGCGCTAGAACCATATAAAGCAGATGAAGCCGCATCTTTTAATACTGAAATACTTTCCACATCATCGGCATTTATATTACCTATGTTTCCAGAATATTGAATTCCGTCGACAATATACAATGGATCGTTTGATGCAGAAATAGAACCGAAACCCCTAACACGAATTGTTGGACCAGAGCCTGGTTGCCCGCTACCTGCATTTAACTGAACTCCAGGAGCTGCACCTGCTAAAGCACTATTAATGTTTGTAATTGGTCTCTCGGCAATTTTGTCACCCCCAACTGTAGATACAGAACCTGTGTTCTTACCTTTTGTGGTTGTGCCATAGGCAACATTAATTACAACATCTTGAAGATTTGTTGCATCGTTTTCCAATTTAACATTTGCAATGCTTGATCCTGTTAAGGCTACTGTTTTGGATGAAAATCCGATAAAGCTAAAAGTTAAGCTTTTGGTTGACGAAGTTACTCGGATGGAGTATTTTCCATCGTTTCCAGTTACCGTGCTAGCTGACGTGCCAACTGCTTTCACGCTTACACCTGGGATGGGAGATCCATTTTCAGCAGATGTTACTGTACCATTAATCGTTCGTTCTTGAGCAACTGCTGTAAAAGCAATAAGCATAAGAAAGAGCAAACTTTGTAGAAGTTTTTTCATAAAATTTAGTTAAAGTTTTAATTAGTTGGGGTCTAAAATATATAAAACTGAAACGTAATGCAAATTTTACAATAAAAAACAAACAAATTAGGAGTATTCTTTAAAGCTATAATCCTCAATAAATCAATGCAAACTTAATCTATCATGGTTGAAATGGGCATTTTATTTTTTTAACAATTACAATTGTTGCATTAATTTATTCTGTTCAAGACAAATCGAAAGATGCATGATATGTCATCAAGATGCAGATTGATGTATAGGTTTAATAAACTGCGATGAAGGAAATTTTGTTTAAACCAAAGCTTTCTCGAAATATCAATCGAAGTCAGTTTACTGTTCTATAGTTTGGATAAGAAATAGAAAATACTCTCTTATCAAAATTAAAAACCCCAGCAGGCCAAGGCATGCTGGGGTTTTTTGATCATAAAAAATAACTAGTAACCAGGGTTTTGCTGACCAGCTAAAACAGGGTTAGCTTGAGTTTCAACCGTAGGAACAGGCCATATAAATCTAAAACTAGTTGCTGCACCTTGATAAGGAATGGCAAGTATTGATCTTACACCAGTATATCCTGCTCCTGCATTATAAGCTGCAAAAGTAATTGTAGAGCTAGTTTTTGCAGGAATACCATTTGGCGCATATAAATTTTCTTTAGCCAAACGATGAATATCCATCCAACGCTTTCCTTCGCCTAAGAACTCTATCCGGCGCTCATTGATAATTGCTTGTATTAAAGCGGCATTTGTTGCGAAGTTTGCAGCAGTGTATCTGTCCGCTGTAGCAACAGATCTGTTTCTGACTGCATTTAATAACAATAAAGCTTGTGCTGCATTTCCATTTCTAGCATATGCTTCAGAAACATTTAATAATACTTCTGCATAACGAATGATAGGATTGGCATCAGTCCAGGTTGCAGGATCTTTGTACTTAGAGCTAAAGTAATATTTAGCAGCCACACCTGTTGCAGCATCTGTTGTAGCCAATAAAGTTCTACGTAGATCTGTTGCTTTCCATGATGGATCGTTCCAGATGATAGGCGATATAACAACTAAGGCCCTTCCCGGCGCTTTTGAATACATGGTACTTAATGAACCGTTTGTACCAGCACTACGGATTGTTGAATTTTCTATTGAGAAAATTGACTCAGAGTTTCCATAATTAGCGCCTACACTAGCAAATGGTCCATCAGGTGTTGCGGTTAAGGCATAACTTCCTAATGTTGCAGGAGCAGTAAAAGTTGGACCGGCAGCAGATGTTCCTAATTTTGCACCCTCAGTAATTACACCAGCATAATCTCCCATGTGTAATTTAACACGTGTTTTTAACGCTACAGCAGCTCCTTTCGTTGCACGTGTGATTCTAAGGGAAGCAGTAGTTTGAGCAGCTAAATTGGTTTCAGCAAAATCAAGATCCGATAAAATTAAATCATATCCTTGTTTTACTGTACCTCTGCCCTCGTTTTTGTACTGTTCTACCAATTCAGGGGTGTTAATTCCTACTGTACGAAGAACGACACCCTGATGAGTTGCACCAGCAGTTTCATTGTAAGGTAGAGCAAAGTGAATTAACAATTCGTGGTAACTCAAAGCTCTTAAGAAACGGCATTCAGCTTCTCCTGCAGTAGCAACCTCTGCAGTAATAGTACCTGCTGCAACAGCCTCTTTCAATTTTGCAATTACAATATTTGCACGGTTAATGGTTGCGTACAGGCTTGTCCACATTGCAGTGTTGTTAGCTGTAGTAGCATCATAACTATTTTCGTAAGTCACTAAGAAGAATGAAGGTATAGCCATCATATCCTCTCCTCTCATATCTCCCTGAATGGTATTCGCAGCTCCAAAAGGATAGCCACGATTAGTGCCATCAGTATATGGACTAGATTGAGCTGCACTGTAAACACCTGTAATTGCTAAAGCAGCACGTTGAGGGTTTGAATATGCATCATCTTCAGAAAATGTATTATCTGGTACAATATCTGTATATTTTTTGCATGAACCCGCAAATAACATTAAGCCAAGTAAAGGTAGCACCCATGCCTTTCTGCTTATAAAATATCTATTTTTCATTTTAAAATCTTTAGTTGGTTTGATTAAAAACTCACATTTAAACCAAATGTGAACGTACGTTGTTGTGGATTACCATTAAAGTCTACACCAGCACCTGTTGTGTTAGTTTCTGGATCAAGACCTTTATAGCCTGTGATTACAAAAAGATTTTGAGCGGAAGCATATAATCTTATGTTGCTAACTTTTAATTTGCTAGAGAAGCTTACCGGAACTTTATATCCTAAAGCTACGTTATCCAATCTTAAGAATTTTCCATCCTCTAAGAAACGAGTTGTGGCATCACCATCTCTGTTTATAAATGTAGACCTTCCAAACCATTGTCTTGGTGTAACACCATCACCAGGGTTTGCAGGGCTTTGCCATCTGCCTAAAATTTCAGCACCGTTATTTACAAAGTTTTGATTTAATTGATCTACACGAGTTCTGTTATAGATTTTATTTCCACCTTGAAATCTTAAAAACACATTTAAATCAAATCCTTTATAGGTAAAAGTATTGTTAAAACCACCAAACCATGTTGGTAACGATTTACCCAAAACTTTTTTATCAGTAGTTGCAGATAAAATTGCATTAGCACCAGTAGCACCTGGATTAGCAGGATCGTAAACATTATAAGTTTGGTTGGTGATGTTACCTTGGATAATTTGACCATTTCCTTTAACGTATAATGGATTACCATTTGCAGGATTTACACCAGCATACTCATAACCATAGAAAGCATTTAAAGATTCTCCTACGCGGATGATGTTATAAGTACCTATCTGATCTTGTCCTTCTCTTAATGAACCAACAACATTTTTTTGAGTAGTAAATGTGATGTTTGCATTGTATGTGAAATCTTCTGTTCTAACAACATCGCCACCTAATGAGAATTCGAAACCAGAGTTAACGATATTACCAATGTTTTGTGTGATTGTATTTGATGGAACACCTAAAGACGGAGCTGTTGGTGCATTTTGTACCAAACCATCAGTATTTTGTCTGAAATAATCTGTAGTAAAATTAATTCGGCTATCAAATAAACCTAACTCTAAACCTACGTCAACTTTCTTTTGAGATTCCCACTGAAGGTTATAGTTTCCAATGTTACTGAAACCGATACCAGCTTGTGCGCCATAAACAGCTGCATTATACTGACCAAGGTATCTGAAATTTCCAATATTAACGTTACCAACTTCAGCATATGAACCACGGATACGTAAATCTGAAACAAAATCTAAACTCGATGAATTTTTAAAGAATGATTCTTCTGAAATACGGTATGCTGCTGATACTCCAGGGAAATAACCTTTACGATTTGCTTCTGGTAAATTAGAGTTTTTATCCGAACGGATTGACCCACCAATATAGTATCTGTTTTTATAGTTGTAGTTTACACGAGCAAGGTAAGATTCTAATGCAGTTCTTGCTAAAGCTCCAGCTGCTGTTGGCGTAACAAATGTTCCAGTAATAATATTTTGATTCCAGTAAATATCGGTTAAGTTAGAAACCGTAGATTGAAAGAATGAGGACCTATCATTTTGAAATTCTTGTACTAAAGTAACGCTCAAATTATGCGATTCTGCGAATGTTTTATTGTAAGATAATACGTTTTGAAGATCTAATCTTATGAATGGGCTGTAAACTTGAGACAAACTTCCATTGCTACTTACACCATCACCAGCACGTGGATCTGTATATGTAAAATCATCAATGTTTTGATTATCTACACCAACCTGAGTTCTGAATTTTAAACCGTCAAAAATATTTACCTCTGCATAAGCAGTTGCTAATAAACGATAGCTCTGAGATCTTCTGATATTATTATCTAAAACAAAACGTTGGTTTCCAATATTATCAGATATTGTAATTAAATTATTACCTCTACCCAGTGCAGTTCTGTTTGGAGCAATGTTATAGCCAGTTACGTTAGTTGCATCATATACCGGTACGTTTGGTAACATACGTAAACCACCAAAAATATTACCTGATAAAGTATTACTACCCGTTTGAGGACCAGTATTATCTTGATAAGTAAACCCTGATGTTAAACCAAAGCTAAATACTTTATTTACCTTTTGATCAAAATTTGCCTTGATTGAATATCTTTTTAAAGAGTTTGCAATAATTACACCTTCTTGGTCGCTATAACCTAATGAGAAATAGTATTTTGCTTTATCTGTACCACCAGAGGCAGAAACTGAATGATTTTGTTGAGTTGCAGTTCTGAAAAGAAAATCTTGCCAGTCCGTATCAACAATTCCTCCCTGACCATCAGGCATAGAAAAAGCCTGAGGTAAGTTGCCGGCAGCAACCAAACGCTCATTAGCAATTTCAATAAATTCAGCAGCATTTAATTGATCATATCTTTTTGATACTTTACCAACAGCATAATAACCATCGTATGTAAATGTAGATTGACCAGCTTTACCTTTTTTAGTTGTAATTAAGATAACACCACCTGCAGCTCTTGAACCATAAATAGCCGTAGAAGCTCCATCTTTTAAAACTTCGAATGATTCGATGTCGTTAGGATTGATATCTCCCAAAGCATTTGATGATGTAAATCCACCAACATCGCCGGAGACAATCGGAACACCATCAACAACGTAAAGTGGCCCCTGACCAGAAGTAATGGTATTTGTACCACGGATACGCACCTGAGCTGGCTGACCTAACAAGCCACTTGGAGTTATTACCTGAACGCCCGCAGCTTTACCCGCTAAAGCTTTATCGAAAGATGGAATAGCTCTGTCATTAAATTCTTTAGCTGATATACTAGATTGCGATCCGGTAACATCTTTTCTGCTTACCGAGCCATAACCAACAACTACAACATCTGTTAAAGTTTTGGCATCTGTTTCTAAAACAGCATTAACGACATTAGCAGAGCCTACGTTTTTAGATAGCGTTAAAAATCCAACAGATGTGAATTCTAAGATGCCTGATGCCGAAGACATTTTGATGGTATATCTACCATCTGCAGTAGTACTTACTCCGTTAGATGAGCCTTTGATTTTTACACTTACACCAGGAAGTGGAAGACCATCTTCTTTGCTTGTAACTGTACCTGTGATTGTTCGTTCTTGAGCTACTGCTGTAAATGCAATAAACACTAACACGAACAAACTTTGTAAAAGTTTTTTCATGAAATTTAAGTTAGGGATGAAATGATTTGTGGCGCTAATGTATATAAAAGTATAATGTAATGCAAATTTTACAAAAAAATTAAAACAATCTCTATTATCTGTATTTCTTGTCCAAATGATGCCAAAATCAGAGTTCTGGTGCGAGAATCCCAACATTTCAATTTAAAACAGGAATTTAAAGACAAAATTGCATCAAAGAAAATACAGTTACATTAAAATAGGATTAGAAAATAATTGTGTGTTTAGAATAACCTTTAAAACTTAAATTAAAAAGGATGAGATGGTTTTAAGAATACGCTAAGTTAAAATAGTCTTAATTTCACTACTTTAAAGAATTGTAATAGGTAACTATAGCAATCAAATCCTCATCTCTTTTGAAGCTAGATTTATGTGCTTAAACAGCGAAATAACACAGAATTAATCTATAGTTTATATTCCTTGGTTGATATTTCTAATAACAGCAATAATATCTTCTTCTTTTTTCAGGTTGAATTTCGCATCACTTGCAGCAGTCGAAGTAACACCTAGTGCTATTAATGCATTTGCTACAGATTTCTTATCTAGCTTAATTTCCTGAAAATTTTGATCTTTGTTGAGGTAGTACTTAGTTGTCAAAGTGAAACGCTTTTCTGTTACTTCATTATATCCTTTAGATTCCATCACCGTTTTTTTACTATGCTTTAATACAGTGATGGTTCCTTGTTCAAGAACTTCATAAAGGCCACTTTCGTTATTCACATTAATGGTTTTATAGGTACTACCGTTAACGAAAGTTATATGCGAAAGCGGCAGGTTTAGCACCATTTCTGTTTGGTCTTGACCCTCAAATATTACACTTTCATCCACTAAATTCAGTTTTACATTTATAGCATTAAAAACTTTGCCATTCTGAAGCGTCAAATCGGCCTTTTTCCAACCGTCGAAAGCATATGCATTACCTTTAACATAATCATATCTCGGTGTTTTCACTAATGTTCCAGGAGGCAAGGGCAAGGGGGGGAATGCTTGATTGTTAAGCATCCTAAACTCACCTTGGGTCTGAGCTGAAGAGAAATAAAATGTTAGCATAAAAGCAAGAAACAAATAATAGCATTTCATAAGACTAGTTTAAAATTATTACCTAAAATAACAAAATCCCGATAGAAACCGGGATTTT
Source organism: Pedobacter jejuensis (assembly GCF_003725795.1). Classification (GTDB taxonomy): domain Bacteria; phylum Bacteroidota; class Bacteroidia; order Sphingobacteriales; family Sphingobacteriaceae; genus Pedobacter; species Pedobacter jejuensis. The sequence continues at coordinate 18,740 of NZ_RBEE01000043.1, forward strand.
GTTTAGATTTTTAGTAACCAGGATTTTGCTGTATTGCTGGATTAGCAAAAAGCTCATCTTGTGGCAGTGGTAGAATATAATTTCTTGCATTGGTAGCAAGTGTTTTAGGTATTGCTGCTCCTGAAGTAATGTCATTATCATTTCTTACAACTGGCAAACCTCTTCTTCTTAAATCAAAAAAGCGATGTCCTTCAAATGCCAATTCCTTAAATCTCTCTAACAATATGCCATCAATAAGCGCTGCTTTAGCAGCGAAAACTTCATTAACATAACCTGTAATTCTCGCTGCACGCACTGCATTAAGTGCAGTTGCAGCACCTCCTAAGTCATTTAGTTCGGCATTTGCTTCAGCTAAAATCAAATACATTTCAGAAACACGAAAAACTTTAATGTTATTGAAACGATTTGTGGCATCCTGACCTGGGTACTTATTAACTTTCCATCTTTCTCTTGATGATGGTACAGCTGCGTCATTTAAGATAAAGGCGTTATAACGCACATCTGTAACTGTATTATAAGTATCAATAAGCTTATAAGACGGAGAGAAAAATACATCAGTATTATCATCTGTCCAAAGTGTTCTTACTGAGCCTGTGTTAGAATTTCTTCTCAACTGGAAATATGTTTCAGAGGTATTTGAGTCTCTCCAAATATTAGCATAAGCTGCTCCTGTAGCCAATGTACCTTTTAAAGCAATAGCCTGGCTGGCATACAATTTTGCATTTGCCCAATCCTTTGCATACAATGCTGCCCTAGCCCTCATCGCTGAAATTGCTGGCTTAGTTATACGAAAAATATCTGTAAAAGTACTTGGCATTAATGCATCTGCTTCAGCGAAATCAGCATTTATTTGGGTCATAACCTGTCCGAAAGTACTTCTTTGAGGTTTACCCAATATATCTGACTGCAACATAATTACTACACCTAAAGAATTGTTTTCATAAGTTGGAGCAAACCATCTTAGCAATTCGGCATGTGCAAACGCTCTGATTGCCAGCAATTCAGCTTTTAATCGAGGTTTGGCAGCAGCCTGTGTAGTATTGGAAACGGCTACAGCATCGTAAGCTGCCAATGCTCTGTTCACACGATCGATAACATTATATAAATTTGCCCATGCTGCCTGAGCGTCTCCTGCTCCAGCGTCAAAAGCCCATTTATGAGGTAAACCATAATTTCTGGCATTATTGTCGATTGCCCACCGGGCCTCATCTGCCATAATGGTATTAACAAAAAGCGACTGTGTATAAGCAATATTTGAATATGCGCCAACTACAGCACGGTCAAGGTCATCATACTTGGTAATTGCCGTTTCGTTCGAAATAGTATCCGTAGGCGACAAGTCTATATTTTTCTCGCATGAAGCAAAGAGCATACTTGAAACAAGCATTACTCCTAGCATTTTATTTATTTTATTAATCATTTTCTTTAATTCTTAAAATTTAACTTCTACACCAAATGAAAAATTACGGGGGGCTGGATATTTGAATTGTGCAATATTATTGCTGTTTTCCGGATCAAATCCACTCCACTTAGTCCAAGTTGCCAAGTTCTGACCCATCCCATAGATTCTAATTCCGTTCACATATTTTAGTTTTTGAATAATTTTCGTCGGGAAGTTATAGCTCAAAGTTAAGTTTCTCCAGCGGATATATGAAGCATCCTCGATATCGAATGAACTAAATTGCCTTTGAGATCCTAGCCTTGCAATGTTTGTGATTTGTCCCGGAGTTGACCAAGCATCAGCCATTCTTCGTTGTTGATTATAGGCTGAAAAGTTACTCGTGCTTGATAAGAAAAACGATTCATTATTAAACATTGAAAACCCTTGAAAGTATGCGAACAAAGTGCTGAGGGAAAATCCTTTATAAGAAAGAGTTGTTCCAAAACCACCTGAAGTAGGAGCATTATAAGTTCCAAACTGAGCAACACTTTGAGCTCCAGAATTGTATACGTTTGTGGTTGTACCGTTAATTTCTTTAGTATTCGGATCTACATTATAGTATAAAGGGTCTCCATTCGCAGGATCAACCCCTGCATAGTAAGGGATATAGTGACTTCCAACTGGCAAGCCAACCCTAACTATTGATGTTCCCAAAGGATATTCAGTAGCTTGTCCTAAGTTTGTGATTTCATTTTTGTTGTAAGCAATGTTTGCATTGATGTTCCATACCAAATCAGTATTAGAAATTACGTCAACACCTAAACTTGCTTCGATACCTCTATTTCTTAGGCTTCCTGCGTTGATAGCTAAACCAGCAAACCCTGAAGTGAATGATAATTTTTGATCTAAGAATAGATTTTTTGTGATACTATTATAAACCTCAACTGATGCTTTTAAGCGGTTCTTCCATCCGGAAAAATCTACACCAATATTCGCTACGTTAGTATATTCCCAATCATAGTCTGGATTACCTGGCGAGGCTGGGGCTATACCAGCAACACCTGCATAAGATACGTTGCCATAAGTTGGCAAATAACCAAAATTACTTTGATTTTGCGCTGTTGCAGACTGACCATAACTTAAACGTAAATTCAATGCATTGACAAATTCACTTGATTTTAAGAAGTTTTCTTCCTTAACGTTCCAATTGGCACCAAAAGAGTAGAATCCTTGCCAACGATTCTTTTTAGGAAGCTTCGATGAACCGTCTACACGATAGGTTGCTTGAACAGTATATTTGTTATCATAAGTATAGTTAACTAAACCTATGTAAGATGTGAAACCATATTCTGTCTTACTACCACCAACAGTCGGAATCAGACCATTTGTGTTTGTTCCAGGCGTGATACCCGCCGGCGTATTTAATAGCTTAGGGTTGATACCAAAACCTGTGAAGTTAAACGTATTATTTCTGTTTCTAACAGCTTCAATTAAAGCATTAGCATTAAGTTGGTTTTTACCCCATGATCTTGCATAAGTTAATCCTGATGTCGAAGTCAGGTTTAAAATTCTTGTCACAAAATCTGCATAAGAACCTTGGTTACCGCTTTGTACACTTACACCAGCATTCGAACCCGGAAAAATACTTCTCTCTTGTACTGTCTGACGATAATCAACACCTAAATTGGTCGTAAGTTTTAAACCGTCGATAATTTCAAAAGCCGCATTGGCAACAATAGTAGTTTTTATTTGATCTGTTTTTGACGTAGAATTATATAGCCTGTCCAATGCATTTGAACCTAATCTACTATCGAGCAAGGTACCATACTGAGTAGTAAAAGGATTGAATGGGCTAAATCCGTTCGTTGTATTATTTGTAGTGATTACTCGTCCATCTGGTCCATAAGGATTTTCCCATGGGGTAGCTAAATAAACAGCTGCGAATGGATTTGCAAGGGCTACAGCGGCTTCTGATTCAATAAAGTTTGACTTAGACCAACCCAAACCACTTTGTAAACCTAAGGTTAACCTACCAGAAGTATGATCTAAATTCGTGCGAAAGGTATAACGATCTAAATTTGATCTTAAAGCAATACCTTCGTGTGAGTAATAATTGAAACTAGTGAAAAAACGAGTTTGGTCATTACCTCCAGATGCTGTTACTTCATGTGTTTGGAACTTGCCATCTCTAAAAAAAATGTCAGACCAGTCCGTATTAATTTTGCTAATTGAATCTCTAAGCGCAGCTCGAACCGTAGGATTGTATGGTGAGGTGGTATTATTTGGTGATAGTGTCCAACCTGTTCCAGCCCTGCCTCTTTCCTGCAAAGCTAACAATTCACTGGTATTCATCATATCAAACTTATCTTGAGTTCTTACATCGACACCTCCTTGAACGTTGTAAGTCACTCTAAGCTTTCCTGAAGCACCTCGTTTAGTCTTAATAACTACAACTCCATTGCCACCTCTAGATCCATAAAGTGCAGTACCTGAGGCATCCTTTAGTATAGTAATCGATGCAAAGTCGTTTGGATTGATAGTAGAAAATGTAGCTTCATCAATTGCAATACCATCCATTATATATAGCGGAGTAACACCTCCCTGAATGGAGTTTGCACCACGAATACGGATACCTGCATTAGAACCAGGTTGGCCAGTTCCTGATAAAACAGTAACACCGGCAGCCTGACCTTGTAAACGCGAAGTGAACGATGGCTGTGGTATATTTTCGATTTGCTCTGCTGAAACAACCGTAGAAGCCGAAACACTACGAGCTTTTGAAGTCTGAGAGTAACCTGTTACAACAATCTCGGATAACGATTGTGCATTGGAAATCAAAGATACAGTAGCATTAGTTGAAGATTCGATACCGATATCTTGAGCTACATAACCCAAAAATGAGATCGTAAGTGTTTTAGCTGATGCTGGTACTCTTAAAGTGAAATTTCCATTGGTATTAGTTTGTGTTCCAATAGTGGTGTTTCCTTTCACTCTAACAGAGGCCCCAGGTATTGGCAGACCATCTTCTTTAGAAGTAACAGTACCTGTAATAGTTCGGTCTTGAGCCATTGCATTAAAAGCAATGAACATCAACACGAACAAACTTTGTAAAAGTTTTTTTATGAAATTTAAGTTAGGGATGAATGATTTATTAATCCTCTAATATAAATTTATGACGACTTAATTTAACATATATTAACATTCCTAAATAATATTTTGACAAAAAGAAGACAAACAATTTCAAATATTCATTATTTCCTCATTTTTTCTAATCTGGTTCTAATCTAGCTGAACATTCCATAGCATTACGTTAAACAAAAAGCCAAGCAACATGGGGTTGCTTGGCTTTTAGTATTATAATAATATCTAATCAACCAGAATGGTTGCTACGGTAGATGAATTAAATTTAAAAAATAATAGCCTGATAATATTAGATTACCAGGCTATTTTGAATTTTGTACTATTAATATTCTTTTTATTGTGCTGCTACAGCTACGATAATCGTTCCAAAATTACCACTAATTGTACCTACCGAAGTACTTCTTATTGACAAAGGTATGGCATATGTTTGTCCAGCAACGTAATTATTTGTGTTGATTGGAATTGTAATATCAACACCATTTTGACCCGAAGGAATCACGACGCTTGAAGGCAATACATACCATGCAGAAGGCAATAGCGTATAAGTTCTGCTTGCCTGAGTATTATGTAATGTTAAAGCAGCTGCGTCTACACCTAATCCAACGGTAACATCAGAAGGTGCCGGTTTACCTGTACCAACGTAATTAATTCTAATCTTCAATTGCGAAGCCGTTCCTTTAGGCAAAGTTAGCTGATAACGAGCCAACCTAACACTTGCCGTTAATGATCCTGACGCAATAAAATCAGGATTATCAAACTCAATTATTGCGCCTGCACCATTCGGCGCATCGGGGCCTATTAGCTCCTTTGATTTCAGGCAAGAACTTAGCGTTACTACCATGAACAATATTGCTATATTTTGAAATATTCTTTTCATTTCCTTAATATTTTATTTTTAATTATAACCGCTTTTATCTAGCCCAAAATATTTTAGTACTGTATTTATTAACATCCTTTGGAACATTTGCCGGATTATAAGTAAATTCTGTACTAGGATATAATAAGCGTGTTGGTAATTTATCCGAAGCAGTTGACTCGCCAGCAATAGATACAATAGTTTGTGCTGGAGTAGCTGCACTAATATCAGGATTACTAACAGGATATCCTGTACGTCTGAATTCATTCCAGGCCTCATCACCAAATAACATATTCAAAGCAATGTATTTTTGCGTAATGATAGATTCAAGCTGTTGAGTTGCACCAACTGCTAAATTATAATTTGCACGGTAATTTGTTGAGTTTGCCGCTTGATAAGCAGTCGCATCAGCAACAGGATCTTTACCTGTAGCAATAGCTCCAGTATTTGTTTTATACATAAATCTGAATGCAGACTGGATTCCTAAATTGTAATTGGTTTGCGCAGAACCTGTTACAATGATACCTTTTAAAATACCTTCTGCCTGTAAAAAATAACTATCTGCAGCTAGAAATAATGGTTGAGGAGCATCAGGACCTTTAAAGATTCCCTGAGACTCAAATGTTGTTGCATTTGTTCCTCTAAACCATGAGTTTGGAGTTGCACCACGACCTGCTGTAGCCAATTGATTGCCTAATTGGTTTGTTGCAGTGGTTATACCATTTTTATAAGTAACATTTGCTCTTGCAGGATCGGTTAATTTAGTTCCGTTGTAAAATCCCATAACAAATGGAGTAGGTACGTATTGGGTACTTCCAGCAACAGCCGCATTTGCAAATGTATAAACAAATGAATTCCAGAAAGGGTTTTGTTTTCCACTTACCTTAGCGTAACCAGGATTAACCTGAGCATCGTCATCTAAGAAGCCAGCAGCATCAAACGTTGTATTTGAAAATGTTACTTTATTTCCAGCCCTTAAAATTAATCTCAATTTAAGTGTATTTGCAAATTTTATCCATCTGGTGATTTCCAATGTCGCAGACGAAGTACCAAATATAACATCTGCAGCTTTGAAATTAGTTGCAGCAGAAGGATTAGCCTTAAAAGCTACAATAGCGGCATCACATAAATCAGCTAGAGATTTATAAATATCAACTGCTTTATCATATTTAGGTGTAACACTTGATCCACCTTTCAATGCATCCGTATATGGCACATCGCCATACTGATCTACTAATCTCTGAAATGCATAAGCTTTCATAACTTTAGCAGCAGCATTAAATTGTGCATATCCAGCTTTACCTTCTGTGTTATCAATAACGTATTGAATATCAGTTGCTATGTCATAAGTATTATTCCATAACCCCTGTTGATCTGTAGAAGCATAATTATATGAAATTATAGCGCCCCAACCACTCACACCACCGCCGTTAGCTAAATACCCAACAGTCTGAGCGCCGTATAGGTTATAAGCCCATGTTTGATTTGCCACCGCAACCATTGCCTGCGGTAGAACCAATTCAGGAGTTCCAGAAATAGCCTGATTTGGGTTTGTGTTAACATCAAGGTATTTCTTGCATGACGAGATGGAAATCCCCGCTAGTGCAAAAAACAATATAAATATTTTTTTCATGATTTCAATTTTTAAAAAGTAAGTGATATTGTAGCACCATAGTATCTTGAAGGAGGAACCTGTGTTCCATTTAAACCAACCCCATTTCCGCTATTTACCCCTGTATTACTATTGTATTCAGGATCTGTATAAACATTTGTATCAGGTAAGAATAAAAATAAGTTACGCCCTTGAGCACTAATTCTAGCTGCTTTTACAAATTTAGACTTCATCAGTAAAGATTGTGGCAAGTCGTAAGCTAAAGTAATTTCTCTAATTTTCCAGAAATTACCTGAAGTGATGTAATTCTCATCAATGTTTGTTCTTGGCCCACCAATTGTCCAGTAACCTGGCCCACCGTCTTTAATGGTAATGTTAGTATTCTGTACGTAGGTATTTGTTGCTGGATCTAGATAAGATGAGTTAGGAATTACAAAACGTTCCCTATCATAAGCAACAGTATTAATACCAGCACCACTGAAATCAAGACTATTTGGACCAATACCGTTGTAAACACTGTAACCACCTCTATATTCTGCAATACCAGATAGCGTTAAACCCTTCCAAGTTGCACTCATCGTTAAACCTAAGATATGCGTAGGAGAAGCATTACCGAATACTGTTAAAGTTGAAGTTCCAGAAGGATATCCAGTTGTACGATCAACAATGATTCTACCTTGAGGATCACGGTTGTAACTTCTACCTTGCAAAACAGGGAATGGCTGACCAGCAATACCATAAGAACCCGCGTTGGTAGTATTAGAAAGATTAATACTTGGGATTCCAGATAAAAGTTCATCAACCTGATTGTTGTAGTGAGCATAATTGGCACCCACAGTTACTGTAAGCTCTTTTGTTTTTACAGGTACTAATGCTAAAGTTGTTTCCAAACCAGTACCACTAGTTTGTCCTGCATTTAGCAAATATTGTGTGTAACCAGAACTATTAGCAACTGAAGCCGTAACCGTTTGGTTTTTAGTTTTGTTTTTATAATAGGTTACAGTTGCATTAATTCTATCTTTCAAAAATGAGGCATCTAAACCTGTTTCAAATGAATAGGTGAATTCAGGTGTAATGCTTGGCGAAACTATACTATTTCCGATAGTAAAGCCACCAATTCCATTATATGGAAAGCCAGATCCTTGAGAAAAGGTTGGATCTAAACGATAAGCGCCTAAAGTAGTAGCTGTACCACCTAAGTTAACCAAGCCTACTTTTGAATAACCTGCTCTTAATTTCAAATAATCCAAAGATTTGATGGTTTTAAGTATAGGAAATGCATCAGTTGGTACAAACGATAAGTTCGCTCCAGGATAAAAGAATGATCTGTTTGCCTGTAACAGACGAGAATCCCAATCGTTACGTGCTGTAGCATTTAAAAATAGGTAGTTCTTGAATGCTACATTTAACACTCCATACACAGCTTGTTGACGTGCAAGATAATTTGACTCATTTGCTGTTGGTGTATTGGTACTGTTATTTAAATTGAAAAGTCCAGGTTGAACCAATCCACTTACAGAAGCATCAAGTGATTTACTTCTGTCCTGACGAGCATAAGCCGCTAAAACTAACTTAAAGTCGAAATCCTTAACTGATTTTTTAAACGCCGCTTGAAACTCATTGGTAATTCTTGCAGTATATAAAGAATTATCCGTAACACCACCAACAATGTCATTACGCTTGTAAGTACCTGCTGTTTCTGGCAATGCTTTAATATAATCATTAAATTTGTAAACATCAGAGGTAGACTTACCTGATTGATTTCTAGTATTGAAACCAACGCGATAAGTTAAATCAACCCATTTAGCTGGAGAATATTTTAAATCAAAACTTGTTGTTAAATAATCGTTTCTTACCTTTTCGCGATTATTATCAATACTGAAATAAGGATTGATGTAATAGGCATTTGGGTAACCGCTTGGATCTGCAAATGGGTCATTTTTCCAGTCCTGAAGAGAAGTTATAGGTAAGTTACCTGGACTCTGTAACATCTGATCATAGAATCCAGTTGAAGTTGTTTGGTCATACCGATTTTGAGCATAACTTACGGCAAAGCTTGTAGATAAATTTTCTAGTAACTTTCTAGTGCCGTTAACTCTAAAATTCGCTTTATTGAAAAGATCTTTTGGAAGGGTTCCACTAACATCAACATATTGACCTGAGATAAATAGTGTTCCCTTTTCGTCTCCAGAAGAAAGCGATAAATCTGTTTGGTTAGTTAATCCATTTTCCCAGAAATCATACTTATCATTACCCCATTGGTAAGGATTTGTTCTAATGGTACCATTTGCTAATGGAAAACCTATCGGTCTTGCTACTCCATCAAAAGCAGGTCCATATTGCTGATTTTCGTAAGGTGTGTAAATTTTTAAATCGTTATCCGAACCTCCACCAAATCTTTCCTGTAATTGTGGGAAGAAAGCTGTCTGCTCTACAGTTACTGACTGCTGAGCTTTGATTTCCAATTTACCTACTTTACCTTTTTTTGTAGTGATAATTAAAGCTCCATTCGAAGCATCAGATCCATAAAGAGCTGCACCACTAGCACCATTTAGAGTTGTTATTGACTCTACATCTTCTGGATTTAAATTTCCTAAAACGGCATTTGGTACAATAACATTATCTAAAACGATTAATGCTTCGTTATTACCTGTTAATGAGCGTTGACCCCTCAATACTACACGAAAATTTGGATTTGTACCTCCGCCAGTACCATTAATTTGTAAACCCGCAACTTTTCCTAGCAAACCACTTGCAATATTTGTTGGTTTTGCTGCGATTAATTGTTCTGCCTGAATGGTTGTGGTTACAGTTCCTTGTGATTTTCTTGAGGATGCCAAACCACCAGCAGTAATAATTACCTCGTTTAATGAGGTTGCATCACCCGTTAACGTAACATTTAGATTGCTCGATGAGCCAACCGTCCTACTCAATGGAGTATATCCAACAAAAGAAAACTCTAGAATTGCGTTGTTAGAATTTACTCTGATGGAATACTTTCCATCTGCATTAGTTACTGCACCAGATTGTGTGCCTTTTAATCTTACACTTACTCCAGGAATTGGCAATTTGTCTTCTTGGGATGTAACTGTACCAGTAATTGTCCGTTCTTGCGCCATTGCACTAAATGCAAAAAACATAAGAATGAACAAACTTTGTAGAAGTTTTTTCATAATTTAATAATAGGGTTAGTTAATGATTTGGCGCTAATGTAGAGTTAGTTAACAATAACACCAAATTTTTTTTAACTATTTTTAACATTTCTCTTAAAAAATGATAAAATCCTATTAAAAATTAATAAAAAACTAAAAATGAAGATTTAACTGTAAATTTAGTTAAATCTTTAGAGAATAATTTCATGATTCATCTACTAAATATAATAATATTTAGAATTAGGATTCATAAATATTACCAAGCCCTGTCTTCAATAAGTTTTAATCTAATTTCAAATTAATAATGTTAATATTTATTGCCAAAATATTTATTTTGTAGCGCAAATTTATAGCTCTTTAGCAAAAATATAATTTATTTCTAATGCAAATAAGGGAAAACATATAAAGATTATTTGAATCATCATATTAAGATTTAAATAAAAAAATCCTGGCTACAATTGTAGCCAGGATTAAAAATCAAGATTATTTGAGGCGTAAATTAATGTGATATTTAATTCACTATTATATTATAATTTACAGTACTGTAAAGGCTTATTTGCTCGCCGCCACCATCTACTATAGAAACCGGCAATACATATTTTGTATTAGTTGTTCCAATAAGAGAAGAGTTAATTTTAAAATTAACCGTTCCTGTGCGTTGACCGGCAGGTATTGTTACCTTAAGGCTTGATACAGAATATCCATTACTTGGAATTAATACATATGCCCCAGTTGGAACAGCAGCATTTAACTTTCCAATAGCATCATTAGCATTTACAGCTAATGTTACTGTTAGATCGCGATCTAAGGTTTTGGGTGAAGCTATATTTACTACAACAGGTAGGTCAGACGGAGTAGCGCTAGACGCATAAGTTTTAGTTACTACCTTAACCCCGGTCTCTTGATTCAAAGCTGCTAAAGGCAATTCAATTGTAGTTCCAACTTTGCTAAAATCAACATAGGTTTCCTTAGGCTTTAAGCATGAACTTAAATTAAAAGTCAATGCTACAAGTAGAATAGGAAACAATTTATTTATATTAAATTTTTTCATCTTTATAATTATTTAGCCCAAAATATTTTGGATGTAAATTGATTAATGGTTCCTTGTTTGTTTAAATTGTCACCGTTATTAGACACCTCTGTGCTTGGGTAGAAAATGCGGCTCGGGATTGTTGGCTGAGTAGATTGCGTAGAAACTGGTACATCAGCTGGAAAGCCCGTTCTTCTATATTCATTATAAGCCTCAATATTGCCATAACCATTAAGCGCAGTCCATTTTTGGTTAATAATTGCTGCTAACTTGTCGGTTGATGCTGTCCAGCTGACATTTGCAACTGGTTGAGCATAGTAAGTTGAAGCAGCAGTTGTAGCACTAGGAACCGCCAAAGCATTAAATGAAGCTGTAATACCACTTTCATACAACGATTGTGCATTACCAGATATTATACCGTATAGCGCTGCTTCTGATTGTAGGAATAAAGATTCTGAAGAACTTAATATAATGGCATCTTGTGTTGCACTCTTTAATAAACCGGGACCGATGCTACTTGTTTTTGGATTATTTGTTGGTGATGTTGAACCGTACACATTACCCACAAAAGGGACTAAAGGATCAACTGGTGCTGAGGCAGGAGCGTATAACCTTGATAAACGTGGATCGTTTGTAGCCTTCAATTTATTAATTGCATAAGCATTGGCTTTATAATAGTCTCCCGGTAAAGATATGGCTCCAGTAGCTGTAAATCCATAACTTACGTAAAATGGACTTTGTTTTTGACCATTCGCATCATCATTTGTATATCCAGGATTTACAGCTGCTTGAAAAGTTTGATCAATAAATCCATCTGCGGCAGTTGCTGTAACAGCTGTTTTTAAAGCTGCTTGTTTAGCTGGCAATTTATTCCATTGTCTAATAGCCAATTTCAATTTGATTGTGTTTGCAAACTTAATCCAGTTAGTCATTACACCTTTAAACATTACATCAGAAGTTCCAGGATTTACTGCAGAAGTAGGCGCTGATTTAACACTAGCTATTGCAGCATCAAGTTGTTTCATTAAATCATCATATATAACATCACCATTATCATAAGCAGGAAATAAAACATCTGGCGCTTTAAATGCTTGGCTATATGGAACATTATTATATGTATCTACCAAGGTTTGGAATTCTAAAGCCTTCATAATTTTGGCAATAGAAGAAAAGTAAACCAGTGATGGGTCTGCTGCACCTTTTTTCTCTATATCTGTATAGTTAGAAAGATTTAAATAAAACTGTGTCCAAATCTGGTAAGCAGTATTGGTAAAGTTATTGGTATTTAAAGCAGAGTTTGGAACGTAGTTACCACTCGTTGTCCAATACCCCATCCAAACACCAGTGGTTTGCGAATACGCCCCAGAGGCTAAACTAATCGCACCAGTTACACCCGTAGCAGAATTGTATAAATTTGCTGAAGTAACTAATGAACCTGATAATTGAAATTGTGGTGTAGCAACCGAAGGTACATTAGGGTTTTCTTCCAAACTCAGGAAGTCTTTCTTGCAACCAGTAATACTGATAATTACAGAAAGGGCTATGATCGAAAATATCTTTTTCATATTTATTTTTTAAAAAGTTATCTGAAGGTTAGCACCGAATATTCTGGTAGGTGGCGTTTGATTTGCATTTGTTACACCTACCGCATTTGACGCATCTAAATTGTATTCAGGGTCAGCGTAAGGATTATCCTTAGGTCTAAACAAGAACAAATTTCTACCAGTTAATGCGAAGTTTAATCCTTTAATAGCTTTTGTTTTATTAACAAACTGTGTTAAATTGAAATTTAATGTCATTTCTCTTATTTTCCAGAATGCTGCATTATTTACAAAAGGCGTAAGTGCTGCTCCATAGTTAGAACCTTGCCAAAAGCCATAATTTCCATCAACTACAGGTACAGTTGTATTAGGTACATAAACACCTGGAGAAGTTTGAATAACAGAATTTGGGTATATAAAACGTTGGCGATCTGCTGATGCACTGGTAGCAGAAATACCACCAAAATCTAAAGTAGAACCAATGGCGTTATAAATAACATATCCGCTTTTGTATTCGGCAACAGCAGAAAATGTAATAAATTTATATGTAGCTGACATGTTTAGGCCAAGAACATATTTTGGAGTTGTTCTTCCAAAATTAGTTAAGGTGGTTCCTAATTGAGGATATCCTGCTGTAGTTCCTGTTGCATCTACAATCACTCTACCTTGATCATCACGTTTGTAATCTGTACCAAGCAAAGAAGGGTAAGGCTGGCCAACAACAGCATAAACAGAACCTGTTGCTCCACTAACCTGGAATTGAGAACTTCCTGGAAGGAGTGAAACTACCTCAGAATCATAAATACCTAAATTACCGCCAAGCTTTAAACCAACTGCATTTTTAGATGCAGAAAGAACTGTACCATTTAGCTCAAATTCATAACCATTATTTTCGATTTCACCTGCATTAATTGTTGCAGCGTTAAAACCTGTCGAGGCAGAAGTTTGAACGTTTAAAGTCTGGTTTTTACTGTTTTGCTTGTAATAAGTAGCACTTAAGTTAATTCGATTATCTAACAAACCTAGTTCTACTGCAAACTCCTTCTCAGTAATAAACTCAGGCTCTAATAATGGGTTATTATTCGTTGTACCCAAAGTTAAACCACCTAATCCACCATAAGGAAATCCAGTTGATGAAGTAAATGTATTGTTTATTGAATATGGGGCAACACTAACCTGTCCAACTTTAGAAACCGCAGCTCTTAATTTACCATATGATAAAATTCTGTTGTTCTTTAAAGCTTCGAAAGCATTAGTGAAGACAAATGAACCAGAGATTGATGGGTAAAATAAAGACCTTTTGGTTTTTGACAAACGAGAATCCCAATCATTTCTTCCTGTTGCTTGAATAAAAGCAAAATCCTTGTAACCAATGTTCAACGCACCATAAACACCTATCTGACGGATGAAATATTCTGATTGTGAAACTGTTGGAGCACCTGATATTAAACCTATATTATAAAAATCTGGAATTAAAAGATTGGCACTCTGATCATTTTGAATACGTGCCTTAGATTGCCAAATGGTATTACCAATTAATAAATCTGTTTTAAAATCATCAAAAAATGTATGGTTGAATTTTAAGAACACGTCTTGTTGTAAACGCGAAGAACCTTGACCATTCGTTGCAGAAAAGTTGGTCGTACCATCACCATATTGTGTATAATCCTGAACAAAACCCGGAGATTTACGAGCAGCTCCATAGCGAGAAGGAATATTACTTACTCCAAGTGGATCTGAAGCCGCATAAGCAGAGAACTGAACCTCTTTACGAGTATATTTTAAATTGTTTATGCCAAAATTTTGTGATAAACGATAAGTTGCATCAAACCATTTTGTAGGCTTTATATTTAAACTAATATTGCCCAAAAATGTATCGCTTTTATTATTTTTTCTAGAATTTTTAATTTGCCAATACGGATTTACATTATAAGCACTGTAATAATCGTTAGGATTATAAAATTTACTATTATCTCCTTCAGCCAAATCATCAATATTAATAAATGCAGGCATTTGAAATAAATTGGCATATAAGATTTGTGTAGTTGCATTAGTTGAATAGTTAACGCCGTACGTACTCGTGTTGCCGTTTGTATATCCAACAGAATAATCTAACCTAAAAATACCATAAGTTTTTGTGCCAGATGCTCGTAATGAAGTTCTTTTTGACAAATCATCAGGAATTACACCTTTAGTGTAAACATTTTGAGCAGAGAAATAAAAATTATTATCTGCATCGCCACTTTGATAAGAAAGGTCATTTTGTTCAGTTAAACCTGTTTTAAAGAATGCTTCAATTGGGCTCTTATCACGAGGTGAATAGGTTATTATATTCTTCTCTCCATTAGCGAGTGGAGCACCTAACTGATATTGTGCGCCATTGTATGCTGGGCCATATAATTGATTTTCATATCCTGTAAATAGAGGAAAGCCCGTTTCTGGATCTCGAAATCCGTCTGCAACAGTTTCACCACCGTACGGTCCGAATTTTGTTTGAATCTCTGGAAAATAAGCTACTTTTTGAAGTTGAAATGAATTAGCATAAGTAATCTTAGGCTTATTGGCAGCAGAACCTCTTTTAGTGGTTATAATTAGTGCGCCGTTTGAAGCTTCAGAGCCATATAGTGCAGAAGCACTTGAACCTTTTAGAACGGTTACATCTTCTACATCATTTGGATTGATAGAATTTAATGTACCACCTGGAATCGGGACACCGTCCAAAACAATTAACGCATTGTTATTACCGTTGATTGACCTGGCACCACGTAAAGTAATTCTTACTTCGGGATTAATACCATTGTTTATAGTATTAACCTGTAAACCAGCAACTTTTGCAGTTAATCCATTTGCAACATTCGTAACGTTAGTTGCTGTTAAGTCTTTTGCAGAAACTGTAGTTGTAGAGTAACCGATTTCTTTAGCTTGTCTTTTAATACCTAAAGCTCCAGTTACCACAACCTCACCAAGTTGTCTAGCATCCGAAGCTAAAGAAGCATTGACAACACTTGAAGTACCCACAGAAATTTCTCTTTGTGCGTACCCTAAACTTGAGAATACGATCGTGTTTGAGCCTGAGGGGAGTTTTAAGGAATAAGTTCCATCAGCGCCGGTTGAAACACCAACAGATGTTCCTTTTACTTTTACACTTACTCCAGGGATTGGCAATTTGTCGTCCGATGAGGTAACTGTGCCTGTGATTGTTCGATCTTGCGCCATTGCCGTTACAGCAACAAACATAAGTATGAACAAACTTTGTAGAAGTTTTTTCATAGTTTTTTAGTAGGTTAGTTAATTAGTTAGTACTAATGTAGAATTACTTAGCAATAACACCAAATTAAATTTAACATTTTTTAACAAAAAAATAGAATACATATTTCAATTTGTGATGATACGCGTAAATATTTGGTTATTATGCTAGAAAGTGAGGATGTAATTCTCCAAGGAAAACTAATTGCAAGAGAATAATAGTATAATCCTATTTTATTCTGTAATGAATAGAAAGTTGAAAGAATATGAGCAAAAGAGTGAATTAATAAAATAAAATAGCTTAATAAGAAAGAACACAATTGCATAAATTAAAAAAGCCTTTCCAATTAGTTTTGGAAAGGCTTCTCAGTAATTTGAATTAAAACAATTTTACTATTATTTCTTTTTAAGCTTTATTGTAAAACTACCATAGCTACCAAGAGGAGAAGTATGCGCTAATCTAACTGCAACAGTTAAATCGCAAGGAGCAACAACATTGGCTGCGCTACCCGCAACGCTAACAGAAGTAAAAATAGGAGCACCACCATATCCTCCGTAAGCAACACTTGCAGCAGATGTTGTATTATCTGCTGGATTTACAGTGATTACAATTGGCTGAACACTTACATCAGTTCCATAAAAGAAAGATAGGTGCGTGTCATCAATAATTTTTACCTGAATGGTTTGCCCCGCTGAGTAGTCTTGCCATTCGTCAGTTACCACAGTAAATGGCACGGATGCTCCAATAGCACCGTAATCTGTCATTTTGAATTGACAAACAGCTGCAAACGAAATCGTTGGTGTTGAGCCAGCAATTGATGATATTCCGCCATTATTAGTTTCTCCCAGAGTTGAGAAAGCCGGGTAGACTTTACCACTGGTGGTTGTTACATTTGCACCAATTGTATATGAGTCTCCTAAAACAGACGAAACACCAAAAAGTGATTTAATCATTGTACCCGTTAATACAATGGAAGTAGGAAATGATTTCACACCAGCCTGAACAGTTTTAACTTTTGTTGCATCACCATTTTTAATTACAACAATATCAATATTAGATGGAGCAGCATCGCTTGGATAAAATAAAGACACCGAAAATTTACCATTAAAAGCATCAGGGTTTAATGCAGAAATAGTCGCATCGCCGGTTTTATCGGCGGTTAACTGAATTAAAGGAACTCGCTCCAAAACAGGGATTTTAGGATTATCTTCCTTTCTACATCCAGAAATAACTATTAAGGATGTAAATAAATATATGAGTATTTTTTTCATAATAATTAAATTTAAAAATCTATGGTAACCAAAAAGGTTTATATGTAGATGGATCAGTTTTTTGTGCCGGCGCATTACCATTAGCCGAAAGCTCTGCGCTAGACCAAGGTAAACTAAGCGGGTATTTCTTCGATACTTGAACACTTACTGCTGGCTGATTGGTTTGAAAAGGATCTCCATTAATTGGAGGTTGAACTTTTCCTCCCGGTGCCTGTGATGCATTTGATGGGTCAAATAATACAGGAAAACCTGTTCTTCTGTAATCTGTGTAAGCATCTACAGCACTACCATAACTCGAAATCCACTTTTGAGTCATAATTGATTCTAATTGTTGCGATGGTTTTGCATCATATTGAGCCATTATTGCATTAATATATGATGTACTGGCCGCAGTTCCGGAAACAGCAGGTACTGTTTGCGATGGTTTTACATAGTTGGTAATTATATAATCAACTTGTTTGAAAGATTCAGTAATTGCTGATTGAAGCATTGCTTTTGCATCACCTGTTATTACGTTAGCTTTTATTAACTCAGCTTTCATAAACAACACGTCTGCATAAGTTATGAAGCGATATGGCGCTGCACCAGTACCACTTGTTGCACTTGCAGTACCTCCCGCACCATCATCATATCTGCCACCAACTGGATAAATACCAAACAAAGACATATAATTTTGTTGAGATTGAGCAGCGTTTGGACCTGTAGATCCAAAGTAAATTGATAAAAATGCACCATCCCTATATTCAGTCGGATTTGCAGTTGCACCACTTGGCTTTAGCTGATTGTAGATGTAATAAGGAAGACGTGGATCTTTAATTCCTGTATAAATTTTGGTATTATAGCCTTTTAAAATTTCGTAAAACCAAGGGCTTTGGTATTGCGATCTTTGAGAAGCAAAATAATCGCCAAACCCAGGATTTCTGTCATCTGTAGCGCCATTAGGTCCAAATGGAAGCAAGAAATTTTCGGCTTGTGAGCTAATTAAATTATTTGCTGTGATTAATGCATTAATATCTGCCGTAACGTTTTTGGTTAAACGCTGTTGCAAAAGCAGTTTTAGTTTTATGGTATTTGCAGCTTTTATCCATCTAGAAATATTTCCTTTATAAATTACATCGTCGTTTCCAGGTACTGAATTGTTAGTTGCTGTAACATTCAAATCGGCTATTCCCTTATCTAACAAAGCTATTAATTGGGGGTAAATATCTGCGCCTTTATCAAATTTAGCTCCGAATTTACCTTCTGAAACTAATTTATTAACATCAGTAAAAGGAACATCAGCATAAATATCTACCATCTGGCTATAACCATATGCTTTCAATATTTCAGCAATGCCTACATATTTCATATTTCCTTTGGCTGCTCCTTCAGAAATAATAAAATCTAAGTTAGTAAAAACTTTAGTATACATCCCTTTCCAACTATTTAAAATATTAAAATCTGACCCACTTGCATTGTACTGATTTGGATCTTCACGTACAACAAGACGATGCATGTACACTTCAAGTACTTGTGATATCCCAGAGGAAGTTGCTAAATTAGTACCTTAAGCAAGTTGCGCAGCAGGCAATAATTTATTTTCACTAACCGAAGTGGGACTATATGGGTCGGTGTTAATATCGAGCGACTTTTTGCATGAAGATGCCAACAAAATCACTGCAGGTATAATATATTTTAATTTACGTATCATTTTGGAAGATTTTTGTTAGAAAGTTATATTAATATTAAATCCATAACGCTTAACTGTTGGAGCTGTTGAAAGCTCAATACCTTGAATATTTGTTGCTCCAAAACTATTTGTTTCTGGATCGAAGTTTGTTCCTTTTGGAATGTTCGGAGTATAAAACCACAAGTTTCTACCAGTTAAACTAACTCGGATTGAACCAATAGGCGTTTTTTTGAATAAAGCTTTTGGAAGCGTATATCCTAAGCTGATTTCTCTTAGTCTAAATACAGTACCATCATATACACTCCATTCGTCAGCACCATTTGTTGCAAACGTTGATGCTCCTCCACCATTGAAATAAAGGCTATTGGTAGTAATTCTGGTAATGTTCTGGATTTTGTTTCCGTTGGCATCCAATATTGGTTGAAAAGTATTTGGATTACCATAAACACCTGGTATTACCCAAGTAGTTTCTCTATCTTCAGTAAGTTTAGAAGTTCCTCTACCCAATTCATTCTGTATTGTGGTAGAATAAACACTTCCTCCTTTTGTAAAATCTAACAATACACCTAAACTAATTCCTTTATAAGAAAATGTATTAGTAAAACCAAGTTTATACTTAGGGTTAGGGTCGCCAATAATACTAGGCTCGGTATTGTCAATTAAGGCACCTGTTGCCGGATCTACTAATAAATTTCCTTCATTATCTCTTGCACTTGTGCTTCCTCTTAAATAGCCATAAGGCATCCCTGCTTCTGCGTAGGCAGAATATCCTGTTGAAGCGAAAAAGCCTGCCAAATCAATTCTGGAAACTCCATCCTTTAATTTGTCAACCATATTCTTGTTACGTGTATAGGCTAAAGATAAATTCCAGTTAAAATTCGTTGTTCTTACAGGAACCGCTGTTAACTGAATCTCAACACCCTTATTACTAATTTGGCCAATATTTGTGTTGTAAAACTCGTAGCCAGAGCTTGCAGGAGCATCAATTGCTTGAATTAAATTTGTCGAGATTTTGTTGTAATAAGTAAAATCGAAATTAATTCTTTGAGAAAAGAAACTCAATTCAGTTCCTGTTTCAAATTCTTTTGTAAATTCTGGTTTTAAGTTAGGATCGTTTGCTTTGTTATTAGCACTTGCGTTAGGTACGCTTAAGAAATTGGTGTTAAAAGAGAAACCATTACTTACACCATAAGGACTTGCATCACGACCTACCTTTGCATAACTTACTCTTAGCTTTCCATAATCAAGTACCTTGCTTTTTATTTTAAAGGCATCGGTAAAAATAAATGTGCCCGATATAGCTGGGTAAAAATAGCTTCTGTTATCAACAGGTAAAGTTGAAGACCAATCGTTTCTTCCCGTTGCAGTTATAAAAGCATAGTTTTTATAACCAAAAGTTGCTTCAGCAAATACACCAAAAATTCTTCTTCTTTGATAACTATCTATCAAAAACGATTGCTGTACGGTATTATTCAGATTGTGAATTCCACGCTCAATGAATTGGTTACCTCTGTCTACTTGTCTGGTTGAAGTACGTTGATTAAAGTTAAAACCTAATAGACCATTAAAACTAAAGTCATCATTAATTTTTGGCTTTAAATTTAAAAGTGCTGTTGATTCGATTTCTTGCTTGCGATAATCATCAAGCGTTAATCTTCCAAGTCCTTCGGCTGCTCTCGAACTTACTTCGATGACCTCGCGACGAGCAAGAGAATTAACATTGGTTCCAGCTGCAACTGAGAAATTAGCCCATTTTGTAATATCATAATCAGCCTTAATATTTGCGATGAAACGTTCTTCGGCTGTATTCGTTGTATTGTACTTAGCAGACCAAAGTGGATTGTCAAACTGTCCAGCTCCTGCATAAATTATACTATTTCCATTTTTATCTTCAAATGGAAGGCTTAAATCCCAGTTTCTACCTAAGAATAAGCTTCTAGAAAATAAAGAAGGTGCTCCATTTTGAGTTTCTCCATAAAAACCACCTTCTTGGGTTGAACGACTGTAACTCAAGTTACCACGTATATTTAAGCCCATATCTAATTTCGAACTACCCCCTACTGCAATGTTTGTACGGTTGTAGTTTGAATTAGTAACATAACCGCTTTGATCTAATTGCGATGCGGTAACTACAAAAGCACTTTTCTCATTTCCTCCGTTCAAATTAATAGAATTTTCAAACACGTAACCATCTTTGAATAAGCTGCTTACATTATCTGGATAAGCTTGGTATGGAACCTTGCCGGTTGGAAATAATTCTGGATAAGCCGCTAAATACGCTGGCCAAGCTGGTATCTCTTTAAGTGTTCCTCCGAATTTCGGTCCCCAAGAACCATTTGAAGCAGAATAATTACCATAAGAACCTGTTCCAAAACTATTCTGCAGTTCTGGCAACCCAGCAATTTGCTCTAATGAAACCGAACTCTTTAAGCTTATTTCTAAGCCTTTTTTTCCTGCTGTTGCACTGCCTGATTTGGTTGTGATTAATAAAACTCCGTTTGATGCTCGAGAGCCATATAATGCAGCAGCACCGGAACCTTTTAGTACTTGAATGGAAGCTATATCATTTGGGTCGATGTTTGAAAAACCGCTCCCATAAGCACCACCACCACCTAATTGATTTGATGTAGTAACCTGATCGTTGCTATATGGAACTCGATCAACAACAATTAAAGGTTGCGCATCTCCTGTAAAAGATGTATTTCCTCTAATTTGGATTCGTGTAGCTGCTCCTGGAGTACCTTGTGATGCTCTAATATCAACACCTGCTACTTTTCCTTGAAGCGTTTTAAGCACATCAGGTTCTGAAACTTGTGTAATCTGCTCATTGTTAACTTTCCCTACACTTGCACCTAGCGACCTCGCCTGACGAATAACGCCGAAAGAAGTTACTACTACTTCATTAAGTTGCTTTGAATCGGTGGCCAAAACAGCATTAATAACATCGGAAGTTCCAATTGTTTTAGCCTGCTCTACATAACCAATAGAAGAAAATAGAATTGTTTTTGCCGAGGTCCCAACCTTGATTGAGAATTTCCCTTGAGCGTTTGTAGAAGCTCCACCCGCTGCTCCTTGAATTTTAACACTTACTCCAGGGATTGGCTGTTTATCATCCGCTGAAGTAACTGTTCCTGTAATTGTTCGATCTTGTGCCATTGCCGTTACAGCAAAAAACATAATTATGAACAAACTTTGTAAAAGTTTTTTCATAATTTGAAAAGGTTAGTTAATAATTAATTACGTTGAACACGTAGAATGGATCATTAAACTAATCTTTTCAATTAGAATTTAATTTTTTACAACAATAGGGGATTGTTGCTACAATTATACAATTTTTTACAATATCTTCTTTTAATAACTACAAAAAATAATATTCCCGAACAAGGTTTTGCCGTTTTCCCAAAAATTCCTAAACAATGGGTCGTTTGCGAGATACACTATGCTTCCCCTTCCAGAATCTTGAATACCAATTAATAGTCCGTTTTTTAGTTCCTGGCGTGCTTTTTTGCCAACAACACCAGCCATTAGGCTTTTGTCGTTTAACTGACCAACGTTCCATCCTTTTACAAGTGGTTCGTAAACCTTTCTATCTGTTTTTAGGGTGTAATAAGATTTGCCAATGCCGTATGCTAATGGATGGGATTGATCCATCATTACCTTATAAATAGCACCAGGAATGCTATTTTCATAATCATCTTTATCCCTATTTTTAAATAAAAGTTTACTTGGTTCAGGCTTTTCATCCTTTTTTACAATGGCTTCTTTCTTTTTAATGTCGAAACCCTTTTTATCTAAAACGCTTTCTATAGCATCTTCCATTAAAACCAATTTACCGCCTTTGCTAATCCATGCTTTTAAACCTTCATCAATAAAACTGCTGTAACTTCCATCAGGAAGTATTAATGTATTTATTTTGCTGATATCCAGATTGTTAATGTCGCGGGCATTAATAATGCTTGGTGTTAAACCTAAATCGTGTTCTAAGTAATACCAAACTTCGCCAAAAGCTAATGATGAAACCTCATTTCCTGATACAATTGCAATTTTTGGTTGCTTTAAAATCGGATATACAGATGAGCCAAAATCTTTCCCCTTATCTACAAAACCTGTTGCAATTGCCTGTACAGGTTTATTTAATTGAGTAGAAACTTGCACAACTTTATTTTTTAAATCCTTTATTAATTTTTCATTTTCGGCCCTCAACACAATCAGGGTTCCGGCAGCGTAATCTTTTCCATTAACCGAAAAGGGCTGATCTGCCTGCCTAACCTTAATATTTTCCTTCTGTAAAGCAATAAGCAATTGTAAATCTTCGCTATTACCCCAATTAAATAGCCAAGCCAAGGGTTTATCCAGGTTTGAGGAAACGATTTTACTTTCATCTAAAGATGAAAATTTACCCTTTATACTCTCTTTTAAAGCATAAGCTTTTAATCCATATACATAAGGCAATGCCCACGCGGTGATATCATAAGTGTTAGAATCGGTTACTAAAGTTTGAGGCTCCAATAATACATTGGCTAAAACAGACCTTGGTTGCAAAACATTTACAATCAAATCATTTCTCCCTAAAGTAAAGCTCTCCTCTTTTTGAGTATCATAATCGTAACCACGAGCGGTTTTATCACCACCGAAAGCAAATTCAATTTTATTTTTGGTAAGCAATTCTGCCAGTTTTTTAAGTCTAGATAGATTATCCGGCTTAATTACATAGCTTTTATAAATGCCCGGAGCGGTAACTAATGATTGTTGAAAGTATTTTTTATACTCATCTAACAATTTATTGTGGTTTAAGGAAGTAACTTCAAGCGTAGACATTCCCGTTGTATAATGATGGGCAATTCTGTCTTTCAATGTTAAAGTATCTCCATCATTTGTAACCACAGCTAAACCAGCTCTAATTCCTCCTTGCTCGTAAGTCATTCCTATTGAACCATTGTACAGCGGATATGTATCACCATAAGATGGATATAATAAATCGAAACGTTCCTTAGTAAAATATTGCCAGCCCTGTTCATCAAAATATTTAGCATTATTTTTACCAACTACAACCTGAAAACTTTTTTGCCATGGCGTGATGTCTTGATGAACAGGTTCCGCGGCAGGGGCAAAATAATATGGGTCGTTGTAGCTTTGCTCATGAAAATCGACATGCACTTGCGGCATCCATTGATTATAAAGGGCTAAACGTTGTTTACTTTCCAGTTGAGTTTGCCATGCCCAATCTCTATTTAAGTCAAAATAATAATGGTTTGGTCTTCCACCCGGCCAAGGTTCAATATGTTCTCTTGAGCTTGGATCAGCATTAGGCTTTTCGCCTACAACACTATTAAAATAATTTGCATAACGATCTCTTCCATCAGGATTTAAACATGGATCGATAATAACTACTGTATTTTTTAACCAATTATTGGCTTGTTGATTGCTCCCTGATGCTAAATTATAAAGCATTTTCATCGCCGTTTCGGTAGAATTTGCTTCGTTACCATGTACGTTGTAACTCAACCATAAAATAGCTGGCTGCGATGCTAGGTCAACACTATTTGTTCCACCACTTGCAAGCAGTAAGTTATTGGTGCGAATTTGTTCTAACTTATTTATATTTTCTGCTGAAGAAATAACAGCCGCAAGAAGCGGTCTACCTTCGTTTGTTTTGCCGTATCCTATCAGTTTTACATTTTTAGCAGCGGCATTTGCAGTTTGCTTAAAATATTCTGCCACTTTATGATGGGCAGTAAAATGGCTTCCAAGCTCATACCCAAGAAATTCATCAGGCGTTTTTACCTGGGCATTTACATAAATAACAGATGATAAGGTTAAAACGAAAAGAGTAAACAGTTTCTTCATAATAAAAATTTTATCTAATGTACTAATTTTGTTTATTGTTGCCGCGAAAGCTTAATTTTACCACAAAAATTTTATAATTGGCATGATTACAACCGAAGAATTATACGCTTACTATTTAAAAAATCCGGTAATTTCTACCGACACCAGAAATATTTCAAACGGTTGTATATTTTTTGCGCTAAAAGGAGAAAATTTTAATGCCAATCAGTTTGCGGCGCAGGCTATAGAAAAAGGTGCCGCTTTTGTAGTGATTGATGAAGAAGAATACTCAACAGATAACAAATGTTTATTGGTTGATGATGTGCTTACTGCCTTACAAAAGTTGGCTAAATACCATCGTGAGCAATCAAACATTCCTGTTGTTGGCTTAACAGGAAGTAATGGCAAAACCACAAGTAAAGAATTAATAAATGCTGTTCTGGCTGAACGTTATAAAACCTTTGCTACTCATGGTAATTTAAATAATCATATTGGTGTTCCGCTTTCAATTTTATCGATAAAACCTGATGTTGAAATCGCCATCATTGAGATGGGCGCAAATCATCAAAAGGAAATTGAATTGTTGTGTACAATTGCTCAGCCAACGCATGGCATTATTACCAATGTTGGTATGGCGCACTTGGATGGTTTTGGGGGATTTGAGGGTGTAAAAAAAGGCAAAGCCGAACTTTATAATTACCTTAAACAAACCCAAGGCTATACTTTTATCAACCGAGATAATTCGAACTTATTAGAAATGAGCGCAAATGCAGGTCTATCTAAGTTGATTTATTACGGAACAGAAAATGGCAATACCATTAAGGGTACATTAAAAAGCAGCGATCCGTTTATTGAAGTAGATTGGACAAATCACGAAGTTACAACAACCGTTAAAACCCACTTAACGGGAAGTTATAATTTTGAAAACATTCTTGCTTCAATATGCATTGGGGATTTTTTTGATATGAGTGCTGATGACATTAACAGCGGACTATCTAAGTACGAGCCAAAAAACAATCGTTCGCAATTAACCAAAACGGAGACCAATACCGTTATTTGCGATTTCTATAACGCCAATCCTAGCAGTATGACTGCGGCATTAAACAATATTAGTGTATTAACTGCTGATAAAAAGGTTGCAATTTTGGGTGATATGTTTGAATTAGGAGCAGAATCAGAAAATCAACACGAGTTAATTGCCCAGCAGACAGAAAATAACGATTTGGATGAAGCCATTTTCATAGGCAAATACTTCTACAGTTTTAAAGAGAAATTTAAGGGAACCTATTTTGAAACACCCACAGAGGCAGCTGCTTACCTAAAAGAAAATCCAATTAAAAACAGTTTGGTTTTATTGAAAGGTTCAAGAGGAATGAAATTAGAAAGCTTATTAGAATATTTATAACTTGAGGAGTTCGATTCTAAAACTTAATATTTTGCTGTAGTATCGCCGTAATGTTTGACGACAGGTCTTGCTGAATTTATTTCAGCATATTTTCTGCAAAAAAGATCTTGAAACAAATTCAGGGTGTCGTAAACGAAAAAAAAGCAACTTATTAATGATGTGAATGAAAATTAATAAATTGAAGTTAAGTTAATAATTAAAATGAGCGATTATTTTACCTCACTCACTAATATACCAGCATCAGCAATTTCTAGCAGCGGGTTATCTCTCATATTCTGTTCTACCTCAACTTCAAACTTGCCTGCATGAGCAAACTTATAATTTGTTAACATCGGAAGGGTGTAATTAAATACATTTCCAGAACCACTGCCCAACCACTCGCCATCATTTTTGGCTAGTTTGTATTGATAACGTTTGGTATTAATTTGCTTTCCATCTTTAAAATGAGCCATGATAAAGATATTCGCATAGCGATAATCGGCGGTGTGTCTTAGTTTGAAATAAATATTATATGATTTTGAATTATCTTTTATTTCAAACTGGACTTTTATCTTATTCCGATAAGTCCATTTGCGTTCAGGAATTTCAACATTACTATCAACGATGTTATTCGTACAGCCTGAAAAAAGCAGCACAAATAACATTAAAACCATGTAAAAATTCGGTTTCTTATTCAGCAACCGGCTTATTATCTGAACCATTGGTATTGTTTCGGCGATTATTGTTTTTCCTTCTGTTATTTCTATTCTTATTTTTGCTAGGTTGAGCGGTTTGCTCGCCACCTTCAACTTTTAAACCTTCTACTTTTGCAACAACATTTTTAGGCATTTGAGGTTGCTGAGGTTTTGGAGCATTTTGTGGCCTTGCGCTTTGCTGTTGCGGCTTTTGCTGATTCGGATTTTGAGGTTTAGGTTGTACAGCTTTTTCTGCGGTCGGAACCCTTTCTCTCTTGGCTTGAGTATTATTTCTATTGTTTTTCTGATTTCTGTTCTGGTTGTTGTTTTTATTTTTAGAACGTTCATCTAATCGGGTTAAGCTGTCTTGACCAACTACGTTTTCGTAATCAAAAGATTTCTCTATTACAACTGGTGCTGCAATTTGAATGGCTTCTTCTTTTAAATTAGGCGCTTTTTTACCTGCCTTATTCATTACCATAATTTCTTTAACACGAGCCGCAGCTACCGGAATCCAGTTTTCATCGCCCTGGTAACTAAACCACATAATTTTTTTAAAAATATCTGTCTTTTGGTGACGAGCATAACCAGCCTCGGTATCTAAATTTTCTATCCTATCGGGGATGTCTTTTAATGCATCTAAATAGGTATCCAATTCGTAGTTTAAACAGCATTTTAACTTACCACATTGTCCGGCAAGTTTAAGTGTGTTTAAAGAAAGGTTTTGGTAACGAGCCGCAGCTGTAGATACTGTTTTGAAATTGGTTAACCAGGTAGAACAACACAACTCTCGACCGCAAGAACCAATTCCACCTAAACGACCAGCTTCCTGGCGCATTCCAATCTGGCGCATTTCGATACGAATTCGGAAATTTTCGGCCATTTTCTTTATCAACTCACGAAAATCTACCCGTCCATCTGCTGTATAAAAAAATGTAGCCTTGGTCTTGTCGGCCTGATAATCTACATCACTAATTTTCATTTGTAAACGTAAATCTAATGCCAGCTTACGGGCTTTATGCATGGTTTCCCATTCCATTTCCTTAGCGGCATTCCATTTTTCAACATCAGCTTCAGTAGCTTTACGGTAAATCTTTTTGGTAACCTGATCTAAAGGCGTTTTACGTCGCTTCATTTGCACACGAACCAACTCACCAGTTAGCGATACATGGCCCACATCAAATCCACCTGTCGGACCTTCAACTGCAACCAATTCACCAATTTCGAGGTAAATATTATCGTTATTTAGAAAAAATTCTTTTCTAGAACCCTTGAATTTTATTTCTGTAACCTGAAAAGGTTTATAGCTAGAGGGCATATCCAGGTTGGATAGCCAATCGTGTACTTCCATTGTTTGGCAACCACCGGTGCCGCATGAGCCATTGCTCTTGCATCCATTAGGGGTGCAACCACCACCTGTTGAACAACTTCCACATCCCATAATTAATTGTATATATATTGAGTCCCCGCGGGGAGCGTTTTAAACTTTATAATTTTAACCAATTGTAAAGATACATCTAAAAACAGAATTTTAGGGTTTGCATTTCTTTCAATGTGGTAATGCGCCTTCTCCAGCTCGGCAATAATTGCTTCGGCCATAGGCAAAGTGAGTACATGAGTACTTAGTTTTTTTGCAGTTTCGAGGGTTAAGGGTGGTAGTTTTACCATAGCCTCGGCACCACTAATAATTAAACAGCATTCGCGTAAATAGTTAATACCATATTTTAAAAAGTTCTTTTGATTTTCCCTTCCCCATTTTGCAGCAACTTCGGTAAAATCGATTAATTCTGGTACTTTATTACTAAAGCCATTGCGCAACCAACCGGTAAATATACCTGAGCTATCATTTTGGTTATCAGCGGCTAAAGCTTTTGCCTCAATCAAATTTCCATCAGTTAAAAACGCATAATCTGATGCTTGATTTTCAGTTAAGCCACTATGATTGAGTAAGAATTGAGAAACTTCGTGGCTTGTTAACTTCGGAATTTTAACAATTTGAGTTCGTGATAAAATTGTACTTAAAATTTGATCCTGGCTTTGAGCCACCAAAATAAATAATGTATTTGCAGGCGGTTCTTCGATCAGTTTTAATAAGGCATTTCCTGATTTATCTAAATATTCGGGCAGCCACATGATTAAAACTTTCGTTTCTGCCTCAAAAGCTTTATAACTTAACTTCTTAATAATATCATGGCATTCGGCGATTGGAATGTTAGCTTGTTTATTTGCTGCCTCCAGTTTAGATCGCCATATATCAATGTCAAAATATGCGTCCATAAGCAACATACTTCGCCATTCTTCTAAAACATCAACAGCGGTTTTAATACTTGTAGATGCAAAAAACGGGTACGAAAAGTGTAAATCAGGGTGAATTAAACGTTCGTATTTTCTGCAACTCGAGCATACACCACAACTATCAACTTCTCCTTTATCCAAGCAGTTGATGTATTGTGCGTATGCTAATGCCAAGGGCAAAGCACCAGAACCAATAGGCGATAAGAAAAGTTGCGCATGGCTAACACGGTTTTCTTTTACCGTTTGCACCAACTGTTGCTTAATTCTTTGCTGACCTATAATTTCTTTAAACTGCATTTGGTGCAAAATAAGAAATAGATATGAAATGTTAGCGATGCGCTGTAAAATTTTGACCTTATGTAAACTGCTCCTATAAAAATCTACCAAAAAAATTATGACAAACGATAGAATATTTAGTCAATTTCTGCTAACTTATATAGTTGCATTTCATTATATTTGAAACCCAATTAGTCCCCTCTAACTAACTATTTATTTAAATAATGATCTTTTCGAAGTCTATGTTATTGCCTTTTTTATTGCTCTCAACAATAACAAGCTTTAGCCAGAAAAAAGCAAGAACGATTAAAATAATTGTTCTAAATGAAAAAAATTTACCATTCCCCAACGCCACAGTAGAGCTTTTGTTGGCAAAAAATTCTACTTTAATAAAAGCTGCAAAAACAGATAATAAAGGAGCTGCTATTTTCATTCAACCCATTCAAGGCAATTACTTTTTTAAAGCTAAAGCCGTTGGTTATGAACCTCACAAAACATCAACTATTAAATCTCCATTTGCGCTCTCTGTTATCAATATAAAAATATTACCTAGCAGCCAGGTTTTAAAAGAAGTTACCGTAGCAGGGAACAAACCAATCATCCAACATTTAAGAGGTAAAATTGTGCTAAATGTAGCAGCCGCAATAACAAATACCGGAACTTCGGTATTAGAGTTATTAGAAAAATCGCCGGGTGTAATGGTAGATAAGGATGGCAATATAAGCTTGCAAGGAAAATCGACGGTTCTGGTAATGATTGATGAAAAGCCCACCTATTTATCAGGAAGCGACTTAACAAATCTGTTGAGCAATATGAACTCATCGCAGGTAAATCAAATTGAACTTATAACTAATCCATCGGCTAAATACGATGCAAGTGGCAATGGTGGCATAATTAACATTAAAACAAAAAAGAATACGGAAGAGGGTTTTAATGGTTCTATAAATATTATTGGGGGTTGGAGCCGAGATTACAAAAACAATAACAGCCTGTTGGTAAATTATAAAAAGGGAAAGGTAAATGCTTATGCAACGGCCAGCTATAATACAAATAATAATTTTACAGATATTGTTGCACACAGAACTTACTTTGGGCAGAACAACACTACAACAGGTTTGCTCGATCAAAATACAGCGATAGCGAGCTTAACCCATTATACGTATTTAAAAACCGGAGTAGATATTTATGCTTCAAAAAACACAACTGTTGGCTTTTCTGTTAGTGGAACTTTAATTAAAAGAGATGGAACTAGCGATGCTGTGGCGACTTGGAAAAAGGCTTCAGGCAGTATAGATTCTGCAGTTTCTACTATTAGCAACAGCGACTATAAATTTAGAAACGGAGCCGCAAATGTTAATTTAAAACATGCAATTAACGCTAAGCAAGATATATCTGTTGATATCGATTTGCTAAGATATCGTATGAATAACGATCAGGTATTTACCAACCAACTTTTAGCAACGAATGGTTATGTTCAGGGTACTGAAATTAGTATTCCATCTACCATAAAAATTTTCTCGGCAAAAGCAGATCATGTGGTTCATTTTAGCAAAAACACTCAGTTAGAATCTGGCTTTAAGGTTTCATCAATCAGTACAGATAATATTGCAGATTATGTGAATACAAATGGTGCTGTTCGTACTATTGATTTAAATAGAAGCAATCATTTTCAATACAAAGAAAATATTAGTGCTTTGTATAGCAGTTTAGAACACAGAACAGGGAAATGAATGCGCAAATTGGGTTGCGCTACGAGCACATAGATTATGATGCCCATCAGTTAGGAAACAGCTTGAAAAGAGACTCTTCCTTCTCTCGAACTTATGAAAATTTATTTCCATCGGGATATGTGAGTTATACTGTAGATTCTTTAAACTCTTTAACATTAACCGCAAGCAGGAGGATAGATCGTCCGGCTTATCAAAAGCTAAATCCGTTTGTTTTTATAGTTAATAAATATACGCTACAAAGAGGCAATCCCTTCATCTTGCCGCAATACAGCTGGAATATGGAAATTAGCCACCAATTTAAACAGCTATTAACCACAACCATTTCTTATAGCTTAATCAGCAATTATTTTTCGCAATTATTTCTTTCTGAAGGAACAAATATTTTGATATATACAGATGGTAATGTCGGTCGGATGAATAATCTTGGCGTTTCAGTGTCGCTTCAATTTTCGCCGATGAAATGGTGGTCATTTAACGGGCAGGGAAATTACAATTATAAAAAACTCGATGGTTATCAGAACATCAGCTATCAATCATCTATAAATCAATTTCAGTTTAGTGCTAGCAACCAATTTAATATCATAAAAACTTTATCTGCAGAACTTTCCGGGTTTTACATAACCAAAGCCAGAAACGATTTACAGGAGTTGCTCTACCCTACCGGCCAGGTTTCAGCAGGAGTATCAAAATCGATATTTAAGGGAAAAGGAAGTTTAAAATTTAGTGCCCGAGATATTTTCTTTACCCAAGCTATGGAAGGATTAACCGATTTCCCCCAGGCACAAGAGTATTTTAAATTAACACGAGATAGTAGACTTTTTGTTTTGAGTTTTAACTACAGATTTGGTAAGCCTTTAAAAGCAATGAAACGCTCTAATGGTGGCGCAACTGAAGAAATGAGGAGAGCGGGATCTTAGTTAGATAGCATTTAAAATCATTTTTGATTTAAGTTCCTTTCATGGTAGTTTTTTTACCACAAAAGGAACTTAAATTGTAACACAATTTAGAAACGATACCCAATACCAACATTAGCACGAATACCAGCCCAAGGACCTTTCAAATCAACATTAGCACCGTTAGCGTTTACTGTGTTTGTAATTTTTCCAACAGGAAGATCAATATCATCTAACTCAGCCTTCAAATCTCGCTGCTCTTGAGTTGATAAAGATTTTGTTCCTTGTAAGTTTCCTCTTGAAATTCCATACTGTGGTCCAAAAATCGACCAGTCTAAATAGAATTTATTTGCAATACGCCATTGTGCTCCAAATAAAACACCAGCAGTGTAAGTATTTAATTTACCACTTAATGGAATAATCTCTGTTACGTTATTAGAAGTAAATTCGTAATCAATTGATGTATTATAATGTGCGTATTTTAAGAAAGGTGCGATATAAAACCCTTTAAAAACACCATTACCCAAATAAAACTTTATTTCGGGAGTTATGGCAAAATTTCCAAGTTCTAAGCTGCCTAACTGATCATCAATGCTATCAAATGATGAGCTAAATGGCACAGAACCCTTAGGCATTAATCTAACGCCTAAACCAACACTAGTTTTGCCGAAAACAGCTCTTTCGTATTGTACATTAATCGTCTTCATCGCAAGTGACACTAGGTTTAATTTTACCAGATTTTCACCATCATCAGTAGATTTGGTTTGAGAAAAACCGTTTGAAACAGACATTCCGCCTATTAGAAACATTAAAGCAAGAGTTTTTGTAAATTTTAGATTCATAATATTAGTTTAAATAGTTAGTAAAGTCGTGTACAAACATGAAACCAAAAATACAATTTACTAAAAACCAATTCATTACAAAATTTTAATAGGTTATAAGTGGGAAAGAATTTCTACAATATGGGAATTTCACATCTAATCTGCATAAAACCCGTATTCTTAAAAAACCTTACCTTTGAGGCTTTTATAATTTATATGGCCAGAATTCTTGCTTTTGATTACGGAACAAAACGAATAGGTATTGCAGTAACCGATCCGTTACAGATTATCGCGACTGGCTTAGATACGGTACACCCAAATCATGCGATAGAGTACATACAAAAGTATTTGCTTACAGAACAAGTTGAAGCCTTTGTTATTGGCGATCCAAAGCAAATGGATGGCTCTGATTCTGACTCAAAACAGCATGCTAAAGGATTTTCTACGTTGCTAAAAAAAGCATTTCCAAATATTCCACAGTATTGGGTTGATGAGCGTTTTACATCAAAAATGGCACAGCAGGCTATAATGCAAAGTGGATTGAAAAAAACAGACAGACAAAATAAAGCAAGAGTGGATACCATAGCGGCAACCATAATTTTACAATATTTTATGGAAACTAACCGTTTATAACCAAATAAAATGAGCCTGATAAACGACGATTTACAAAATCTGCTAATTAGCTATTGCGAACCGGAGAACGAATTGCTTCAGAAAATCGATCGCGAAACCAATCTTAAAGTCTTAATGCCTAGAATGTTATCTGGACACTATCAAGGTCGGGTTTTAAGTATGCTTAGCAAAATGATTGCACCCAAAAGGATTTTAGAAATTGGAACATTTACCGGTTATGCCACACTATGCTTAGCCGAAGGTTTAACAAATGAAGGGGTAATTTACACCTTAGATATTAACGCAGAATTGGAAGACATGGTTCGTTCCAATTTTGAACAATCTCCTTATCACAACAAAATAAATTACATTTTAGGCGATGCTACGAAAACCATTGATACTCTAAATGAAGTTTTTGATATCGTTTTTATTGATGCCGATAAAAAAAACAATGGAACTTATTATGACTTGATTTTTGAGCGGGTTCGCCCAGGTGGAATAATCATTGTAGATAATGTGTTGTGGAGTGGAAAAGTGCTGCAAGAAAAACAAGATAAAGACACACAAAATATTACCAATTTTAATGATAAAATAGCAACGGATGATAGGGTTGAGCAAATGATTCTACCCGTTAGAGATGGCTTATTTATTATAAGAAAAAAATAAATTTTTGTATTAGCCAATTGATGGCTTGTTGCTTAAAACTAATTATGATGTAAGCATTTATGAAATGAAAAAACTATTAACCATTTGTATTTTCCTTTTTACAGCAATTGTAATTAAAGCGCAAAGCACAGAAGAATACATTGTAACACATGTTCCTTTTGCTCAAAGCTTAATGCGTGATCATAAAATTCCTGCAAGTTTAATTTTGGCTGTTGCCATACACGAATCGGCCTCAGGAAATAGCAAAATTGCCCAACATTTGAACAATCACTTTGGCGTAAAAGGACCAAATAACAATGATGATATTCATTCCACCTATCGCGATTATGAAAGTGCTGATGAATCTTATAGCCATTTTGTGGAAATTATGGAAACCCGTTCTCCATTTAATAATCTTTTTACAAAATACGACCAGTACGATTATAAAGGTTGGGCAAGAGGAATTCAACGATGCGGGTATGCAAGTAGCAGAAGTTGGGCCAACCAAGTTATAGCATTAATTAAAAAACATCAGTTATACCAGTACGATGAACGCCCCGAAGATTATGTAGAGCCTGTTTATGCAACAAAAACTTATCGTAAAAAAACCGCCAAACGAAAAATTACAAATACTTATACGGTTAAACCAGGAGATAATTTAAGCATAATTGCCGACAGAAAGGGAACAACAGTAAAAGCGCTAATGCTAAAAAATGGACTTAAAAAAGCAAATTTAAAACCAGGACAAAAAATCAAGTTGTAAATTCGCCAACTATGCCTTATTCCAAAAACATGAAAATACCATACATCTATTTTGCTTTATTTGTGCTGCTAGTTAGTTCATGCAGCACACGTAAATATGTTAAAAACAATAAACAGATAGAAAAAGCATCCAATAAAGCCAACAATAACACTTACAAAAGTTATAATACACTTAGTTATATAGATGAATTTAAAGCTGTTGCAATAGAAGAAATGAATGCCTATGGAATTCCTGCCAGTATAACTTTAGCGCAAGGCATTTTAGAATCAGGTAGTGGAAATAGCGATTTGGCCAAGTACGCAAATAACCATTTCGGTATCAAGTGTACATCAGATTGGAAAGGGAAAAATTATTTTAGAGATGATGACCAGAAAAACGATTGTTTTAGAGTGTATAAAGATGCCCGAGAATCGTTTAAAGATCATTCAGAATTTCTAAAACGCAAACGATACAGTTCATTATTTCAATTGGATAAAAATGACTACAAAAGCTGGGCTTTAGGTTTAAAACAAGCTGGCTATGCAACAAATCCAAAATATCCCGATTTGCTAATCAATACCATAGAAAAATATCAGCTATATCAATACGATCAATCGGAAACTGAGAAGCAGAAAATTGCCCGCGAAGACAAGGTATTCAGTGAAATTAATCAGAATATTCCTCAAGAGAAAGTAAAATTTACACCTGTAGATACACCGCCACCAGGCGCCAAACCTATATTGGCAGATGGAACTTATACCGTAATAAAAGGCGATACACTTTATAATATTGCAAAACGTTTTAATATTAGTATAGACGATTTAAAAATTTTAAATAACATGACTACCGATGCAATTAAACTTGGCCAGGTATTGAAGGTTAAATAATGTTAATCGAACCTGTTACTGCCTGGTAAATTGTAGTTTTGTTATTCAAATGAAATTTTTAATTGTTTTTTTTACTTTCATTAGCCTTTCGGCCATGCTATATGCACAAACAAAACCTGTGCAAGGTGTGGTAATTGATAAAGAAACCAAGCAACGTTTAGCTAAGGTTTACATTTATAATACCCGAAGTGGAGATGGCCTTTACAATACCACCAAAGGTGAATTTAGTACATTTGCAATTCCTGGTGATACTTTAGTGGCTGCACTTTCGGGTTATGGAGTTGATACGGTGGTTTTTAAAGGTCAACCTGCAGCATATTTCCAATTAAAATCTTTAGGTATTCGCTTAAGAGATGTTTTGATTCAGCAGAAAAAATTATCGCCACAAGAGCAATATGAAAAAACGATTCAAGAATACCGTTATGCGACCTTGAGAGGCAGCAGCAAAGATTTATTAAGTATTGGCAACGGCGGTGTAGGTTTAGGTATCGATGCAATTTACAATCTGCTAAGCAGACAAGGCAAAAATGCCCGCCACTTACAAAAGATACTCGAAAAAGATTATCGTGAAGATATGATTGATTATCGTTTTACACCTGGTTTGGTACAGCAGGTTTTAGGAATAAAAGAGCCAGAGTTAAAAGATTTTATGCAACAATACCGCCCTACATATCAGTTTGTATTAGATGCTAGTGATTATACGTTTAATCTATTCATCAAAAATGCTTACAAAAGTTACAGGTTAAATCCGCAGGCATTAAGGTTACCTACATTGCCTCAACTTAGTATTGATAAACTGTGAAAACACCCATTTTAATTGTTAGAAAATTACCCGCTGCCGGGATGGCAATTTTTCCTTTTATTCTATTAAAGAACAAAGATTATAAAGGTGATGCTCAAATTATCAATCACGAAAGAATTCACCTACGGCAACAATTAGAACTACTAATATTGCCTTTTTACATTTTGTATTTTTTCAATTATTTCTTCAACCTCATTAAATATAAAAATCATTATTTAGCCTACCGGAAAATCATTTTTGAGCAAGAAGCTTATGATAATGAAAATGATTTAAATTATCTTAAAAGCGGCAGTTGGTTCAGGTGGTTAAGCTATTTTAAATGGACCATTTGAATTTTGGCAGCAGCTATTTTTCAACTGAAGAGCGAATTGAAATAGGCTTTTAATGTAAAATGATTGGATTAAACTTTTAATCTCTAATTAATTTTCTTTTTATTTGTAGCCAATGAAGAATTTTTTAGCCTCCTTAATTATTATTTTAAGCCTCAGTTCTGCAAAATTATATGCTCAGGAGATTGATACAATTCCTATCAACACGAAAGATTTAAATATTAAGCTTAAGCGAAGTCCGCTGCCGAGCAGAACTCTACCCCTTTCTTTCGAACCCGTAAAACTTCGCCCTGCAGTTGTAAATGCAAAGGTAAATTACTGGAAAACAAAAACTGCTATTGCCATAAATATCAATCAAGCTCAATTTAGCGATAATTGGCAAGGTGGTGGCGTAAATTCGTTAGCAGTTGGTGGCTTGCTAAACTATAAAGCCGAGTATAACAAAAACAGCTATAGTTACGTTACCGAACTAATTTTACAATACGGAAAAGTAAAAAATCGTGGTCAGTTACAGAAGAAAACCAACGACCGTATATTTTGGGATAATAAGGCTTCCTTTCAATTATCAAAAAACTGGTATTTTTTCGGGTCGCTAAACTTCGAGTCGCAGTTTGATAATGGTTTCTCATACTCTACAGTTAATGGTTCAGAAACTGCTACATTAATTTCAAGATTTATGGGGCCGGGTTATTTAACAGAATCGATAGGTTTTGAATATAAACCAAACAAGTATTTCTCTACAAGGATTGGTACCGGAACGGCCAGACAAACATTTGTACTGGATAGAAATCTGTATAAAACCAATCCAAAAAACTTCGGGGTAGATACAGGCAAGGTTTTTCGTAATGAGCTAGCTTTCCAGATTGTAGCAGCATTTGATAAAGACATTTTTACAAACACAAATTTGAAAACCCGTTATGCCATGTTTATTCCTTATGAAAACATTGGCTGGCTACAAATTGACCACAGACTTGATGTTGCTTTAACCGCTAAAATTAACCGATTTATGAACACCAGCATAACGGGTGTTGTATTGTTTGATAAAGATACTAACCCAAAAGTACAAGCTAGCCAAACATTGGCCTTAGGCTTTGCATTTGTGTTCCCGAGGTAGTTGAATCAGAAGAATCTGCCAGTTCACCTCACCCTAACAATGTTTCTGCTTTGGCTTCAGTTTTGCGCTCCCTCTCCTTGAAGAGAGGGATTTGTTGGATAATGAGTAAATCTATAAGTTTAAAGCACTAAATTTCATTTCCCTCTCTTCAAGAGGGATGCAGTTAACTATCGATAAACCTAAACCATTCAAAGGGTGAGGTTATAAACAAGGGTGTTGCCACAGAAACACAGATTTCACAGAAGAAACTAATTATGTCATTACAAGCAAAGCAGAGAACTATTTTCAGGTAGTTTAACCTCACCTTCAAATCTTCTTATGTTTGCCTTTTAAATCCAAATAATCTATATAGTATAAAACCTTAATCGATAGACTATTATTTTGTGGTGAGTTTAAAATACCGTTGAGGTTTTTATTGTAACGTTGCGTATAATAAGTATCGTAAGTTTCAGCGGCATCTTTGTAAGATAGAGAAAGCGTACTTCCAGGCGCAAACTGCCAGGTGTAAATTAAATCGATATTAAATACGTTGTAATTCCGGTCGGTACCGGTTAGGCTTGGTCCTTGGTAATCAGTTAAATTACCATCGGGTTTTAGTAAAAAGAAATCCTTGTTTCTTCTATCACTCCAATAGTGCCTTAACACCACTGTAAAACCCATTAAATTTGTAAAGGTGTATTTTGCATCAAAAGAATTTTCAACCGTTCGTCTGTCATATTTGGAAAAAATAGCCTGAGTGCCTTGCGAAGTTACCCAATTTACAAAATCATAATTCGGGTTGAAATTCAAATCCAATCCGAATGCGATTTTATCATTCACCCTCAAATTTTGAAAAAAGTAAAAATTGTATGATTTACCTTTAAAAAGCTCCTGTTCCTGATAGCGAATATTTCCACCGAAATTATATGCTTTTGCACGGTTAGGATTGATGTACAAACCAATACCAAAACTCTCTGGAGCTTTATAAACCTGCCCGTTTCTGGCTTCGTAAAAATCATTACGTTGCGCATCATAATTAGCATCCAACTCTGCCGACCATAAGTTTTTAAACCTAACATACGAACCACCATTTACCCCAAAACTTTGGTAATCGCCAGGTGTAACCCGCCTAGAATACGACATGTTAAACCAATTTTGCCATTCATTGTACCACTTGCTTGGTTTAAAAACGTTATAGCCTAAACCAATGCGCTGGTCTACAAAATTATTATTGGTAAAAAACCCCATATCCGATGGGTCGAATTTATCATCGGCAAATACCTGGTTATAGCTCCAGGTAAAGTTGCCACTTTGCTTGCCAAAACGAAGGGTATAGCTGTAACCTGTGCTTGTTTCTTCGCCTCGTAAATAGCTCATTTTACCGCCACCGTTAATAAAATATTTATTGTCTTTGTTATTCAAATTAAAAAGCAAAGCACTAACATTGGCATCGTAAGCACTGCCTTGCCTTAAAACATTTGTATTAATAAACGTTGCAGAGCTGTTGTTTTTTAATGATTGGTCGAAAACTAAAATGTTATAATTTGTAAGCGGTTGGGTTTCTACATTCCTAAGGTTTCCATTCGCATCTTCAACTTCCGTTTGCATGCTATTGGTAATGGCATTAAAAATACCAATGCCCAAGCCTTTAGCAGTACGGCCCGAAATTTTGGTGGCGTTTAATACTTTTGCCTCGGTTTGGTCTTTAATAATTTTATCATCACTATTTACGCCAGTGTAATTGTAATATGATGGAATAGAGCCAATGCGCTTGGAGTAAAATAAATCACCTTTATTAAAAAGTTCGGTTCCCTCGGTAAAAAATTGCCGGTTTTCGTTAAATTTTACTTCGAAAGGTGTGAGGTTTAAAATTCGGTTATCCGATTGTACCTGGCCGAAATCTGGCACCAAAGTCATATCTAATGTAAAGCTGTTGTTGATGCCATATTTAACATCCATACCACCATTAAACCTAGCCGTAGTGTTTTTAACTCCGGGAATATTTGCCGGATAATGATTGGCATAAGCAGAAATGTATGGCGAAAATGAAAGGCGCAGGGGCGGTTTAATATCTTTAATGCCAGTAAATAATCCTTCCTGATTGATAAAGCCGTTTACTTTCGGGTCTACAAAATTCCAGAACGTTTGTATGTTGGTTCTTTGAATCCGCCTGCTAAAATTTAAGCCCCAATTTTGAATATCCTTGCTCGAAAAACGCAACGCAGAATAAGGAATTTTCATTTCGCAAGTCCAACCCAGTTCATCTATTTTTACAGCGCTTTCCCAAACGGCATTCCAATTTGGGTCTTCATCACCAACCTGCGAATATTTCGCATCAAACTGCACGCCGGCCGCTGTAACAAAAAAGCCGTTGCCATTCATTTTATCGTAAAATGGGTCAACAATGATGGAAATAAAATCGGCATTACCAATGTTATCCCGAGAAACCAATTCATGCGAAACACTATCTTTATCATCGTACATTCGGGCATACACATAAATGGCAACGTCATCATACATCAGTTTCATCTCCGTCCGTCGCTCTTTTGTTTCTACTCTTCCAGGCACCGGGCGTATTTCAAAAAAATCTGTGGCAATTGGTACATTTACCCAACAAGCATCATTTAGAACGCCATCAATTTTAGGCACTTCGGCAGTTCTTACAGCAGCTAATTGTTTCTGTTTTGCCGGGTCTTGTGCATAAGAAAAAGTAAAAACAAGCAGTAAAAACAGCGTTAAATAGAATTTCATAGGTTTGGTTTAGTTTACATAAGACTAGCACCATAAAGAAATGTTGCACGAGAAGGGAAATTAGGTTGCAGATTTTGAACGTTTTCGAACAAAATGCTTTGATAATGTGAGTTAAAAAGATTTTAATTACAATAATTTTTAACGGTTTGCAACAAACCAATGTTCTTAAACCCGACAACAGCGACAGCCACGAATATTTCATGAGGGCTATAGCGAATGGCGGGGCTGCTGACCTCCATAAGCAGTAGCTTTCATTTCCAAAAAACTCATTTAATTTAAGATTCATTACCCAAATTTTTTGGAGCGCAATGCTTCTGCAAGCCAATTAATTTCTTCCTGTGTTTCGCTTGTACGCTTTGCATCGTCGTGCCTCCTCGCTGCAGGGTACCGCTGCACCCAGGGCTAGGTGGCTAAAGCAGTACAATTTTTAACGGTTTGCAACAAGCCACTGTTCTTAAACCCGACAACAGCGACAGCCACGAATATTTCATGAGGCTACAGCGCATGGCGGGACTGCTGACCGCCAAATGCAAATGAATGTTCATTTCCAAAATAGACCTTTAATCAAATTCCATTATACAATTTTTTTATTTTTTGGAGCGCAATGCCTCTGCAAATTTTATAAACCGTTAACGTAACCAATTCAAATAAAAAAGTTAGAATAATTTAAAGTAATATTGACTTTCATCCGTTTACAGGTTTATCAATCGAAAAATTTTGCCCACAAACGAATCCCAAAATATAATTTCTACAGTTGCCAATTATGGTAAGCGCTTATTCAGTTTCATTCGTGGGCGGGTGAATACGGATGAGGATGCAGAAGATATTTTACAGGATGTGTGGTATCAATTGAGCAACCAACCCGAGGCGGGTGCGATAGAACAAATGAGCGGATGGCTTTATCGGGTGGCAAGAAATAAGATTACCGACAAGTATCGGAAACAAAAAGATGTGCTTATTGAAGATTTGAGTTTCGAGGATGAGGATGGTGAAATTAATTTTAGGGAAATTTTATTAGCAGAAGCTTTTTCGCCTGAAGAGGAAAGTTTGAAGAAACTTTTTTGGGACCAGCTGTTTGTAGCTTTAGAAGAATTACCAGAAAACCAGCGTTATGTCTTCGTTCAAAACGAATTGGAAGATAGAACCTTTCAGGAATTGGCTGATGAAAGTGGCGAAAACATTAAAACTTTAATATCGAGAAAAGGCTATGCAGTGAAACATTTGCGTAGCCGTTTACAAAATTTATATCAAGAATTTATTAACTATTAATTTAGAAGGAAATGAGAAACAGAAAGTTTAGTAAAGGCAAGAAATTCTTTTTCTTTATCCCTGTTATAGCGTTAATTGCTACGGCATTAGGCTATACCGTAATGTATTTATGGAACTGGATTTTACCAGAAGTAGCACACACCGGAACATTAAATTTTTGGCAGGCACTTGGCTTACTAGTCTTATGCCGATTGCTTTTCGGTAATTTTAATAAGGGCGGAGGCAATAATCGCTTCCGTGAAAAGGCTATGGGGATGCGTTCTAAATGGCAAAGCATGAACGATGAGGAACGTGTAAAATTTAAAGAAGAATATAAACGGAGGTGTAGTGGTTGGGGACACCGTAATAAGGAATAATTTTAAGCCAGCTTTTCAGCTGGCTTTTTTATTTATGTAGTAATCTCTGCGATTTGTAATTCCCCTCTTTTAGAGGGGTGCCCGCAGGGCGGGGTGTTTTTTTGTCTTCGCCAGACGGGCTCTCTTCTTTTGGCTTAAAGCAAAAGTTCAAGGCTTGCATCTATTTGTGTAAAAACTCAATAAACTGTTTTCGAAAATAATTTGAGACTTTCGCCCACTTCACAATACCTCCAACACAGCTGAAAATTATTTTGGTCGGTGGTTTATGATTGAAACAGCCAACAGTTTGTCGTTTTTTCCTACAAATATCTGCTATGCAAGTCCCGCAACTATGAAAGTTGATGGTATTAGCACGCCTATTTCTCCATTTTCAGGCAGTTGGTTTAGCCCACAATTTTAAACTTATGCTTTATCATAAATCAATTTATCCTTGAATCTTGTCACGTTGAGCTTGTCGAAACGCCCCAAGAGGCAGTTTATGTAAGTCCTTCGACAGGCTCAAGATGACATTTGTATTTATGATACAGCCTCCTACACAAGTTTAATTTCTCCTGGCAACATTCACAGGGTGAAGTTTTTCCATGACGGTAAAACATTTTTTATTTTTTTTTAAAGTAAAAATTAAATGCTGCCGTCTTCCCTATTATATAAACAGATAATAACATGAAACAAATATTAAAAACAATAGGATTCGGGATTGTACTTGGTGCAACCGCATTCTTCATACCTTTTATATTCAAATTTATATTTGCTGTATTGGTAATCGGCTTGATATTCAAAATGATTTCTAGGGATAGAAAACGTAGTTATTTTGATGGTAGATTTGAAAGCTATGGAAATTACTTCTCTCCAATTGTATCAATTGATAATCAATGGTATAAGCCTGAAGTTAAAGGAAATGGTTTTGTTCAAAACATCAATGTAAATTATTAAAGCCATGAAAGCATTTAGAATATTATTAGCGTTTGCAGTTGCTGGAGCAACATTTTATAGCTTAAACACATTCGCTGTAATGAATGGTTATCGCGATAGGTTAGATTTCAAAAACAGACATTATCACGAGCACGATTGCAACCACGAAAACAGACATAACGGTTTCAGTCACCACGGCAGAAAAGCTGTTGATACTTCGATAACACCAATTGATAGCACCAATATTAAATAAACAAGCTAATGTCTCAAGTTCTATTTCTAAGCGTTCCATCACAAGGTGATGTTAAACCAAATTTAAGCCTGGCAAGTGATTTAATTATCCGAGGTGAACAGGTTACTTTCTTCAGTTCTGATGAATTTAAACAATCTATCGAAAATATTGGTGCTGATTTTAAAGCATACAGTAAAAATTTGGATGTTTTCCATACAACAGAAGATATGGAAGAACCAAAATCCGGTTTAATTACGGCGCTATTAGAACCGATGAAGTTTATAGATGATATCGTGGAAAAGATACGAGGATTGAAATTTGATTATGCCGTTTTCTCTCCTGCTTATCCATACGCAAATATCATTACACAGTTATTGGGAATTCCG
Organism: Pedobacter jejuensis; assembly: GCF_003725795.1. Lineage (GTDB taxonomy): Bacteria > Bacteroidota > Bacteroidia > Sphingobacteriales > Sphingobacteriaceae > Pedobacter > Pedobacter jejuensis. Next base: position 62,576 of record NZ_RBEE01000043.1, read on the forward strand.
AAAACACAATATGGTGTCTCCAATTAAAAATATTGGCTTCGGGCCAATGAATTAACAGATTAAAAACAATTAAAATTAAAAAAATGTACAACGAAAATAGATGCCATTCGGGCAAAATGAATAATGGCTGGGGCAGAAGATTTGGTGGTTATCACCACAGAAGATTTGCACAACATGCACAAGAAATGTTTGGTAGTGGGTTTAGACGCGTACCGGCAAATATTGAAGAATCAGACGAAAATTTCATCATCCACCTTTTTGCACCAGCATTGGTAAAAGAAGATTTGAAAGTTATAACCAAAGATGACGTTTTAACAATTTCTTACACACCAAAAGAAAATGTAGAATCTGCTGAGAAATTTAGTAGGAGAGAATACAGCAATGGTGCTTTTGAGCGGGCTTTTGCTTTAAACGGAAAAGTACTTAGCGAAAATATATCTGCCAGTTATGCTGATGGAATTTTAAAAATTACACTTCCTAAAAACCCCGAAACGAATATACCTGCTAAAGATATCGCAGTAAACTAAGTTTCGTCTATTATAATTTCTGAGCCCCGATTGTTTTGCAGTCGGGGCTTTTTTTTGCTGCTAAAAGATTTTTTGCCACGGAAACACGGAAGACGCGGAAAAAGTAAGTTTAACTTGCGAAGGTTAAACGGTCAAAAGCAAAGGGGAACTTCAAAAGTTTAATACGTTCTTTGGGAATTGAATTTTGAGGCTTATGAACTTTCCACCTACTTATTCCCACTAAACATCGTAGGTCGGGTTTACGCTTTGCGACCTAGGTTTCTCGCACTGAACTGAGTTATCTAAACCCGATTATCGCGGAAATACTTTTGATTAAACCTATAAGGTTTTTAAAACCTTATAGGTTTAAGAAAGATTGGAGCAAAAGCGGGACTATCGCAACCAAACAGCACCAAACATTGCTTTCCAAATCATTTAACACGTCGAGTTTTAAATGTGGTTTGCTATTCGTCGTATTTTAAGGTACTTTTGCTGAAATAAAAAACATAACAGATTGAATTTTAACGACTTTAATTTTAACCCCGATTTATACGAAGGCCTGATGGCAATGGGGTATAAAAGCGCTACTCCGATACAAGAACAGGCCATTCCGGTAATTTTAGATAATCATGATCTTATTGCATGTGCCCAAACAGGTACCGGGAAAACAGCCAGCTATTTATTGCCTGTAATGGACAAAATAATGAAGGCAAAAGACAGGCATAACAATACCTTAATTTTAGCGCCAACCCGCGAGCTTGCGCAACAGATTGATTTACAGGTTGAGGCGCTAGCATATTTTACCAACATCAGCTCATTGGCAGTTTATGGTGGTGGCGATGGTATTGCATACGAGCAACAAAAACGCTCAATGCGTGATGGTGTTGATGTTATTATTGCAACCCCCGGCCGTTTAATGGCACATTTATCTTCTGGTGTTTTAAAACTAGAACACTTGCAGCATTTAATTTTAGATGAAGCCGACAGAATGTTGGATATGGGTTTTTATGATGACATTATCCGCATTATAAGTTACCTGCCCAAAAAACGACAAACCCTTTTATTTTCGGCTACGATGGCGCCAAAAATAAGAACGATGGCGAGTAAAATTTTGCACGAACCACAACAAATTACCATCTCGATTGCAAAACCTGCAGAAGGAATTAACCAACAGGCTTATATCATTCACGACCAGCAGAAACAAGCTTTATTGACTGACATTTTTAAAGACGGTACGTATAAAAGCAGTATCATTTTCGTATCTACCAAAGATAAAGTTAAAGCGCTTTACAAAGCTTTTAGAGGTTTAGGTATTAAAGCCGAGGCTTTCCATTCGGATTTAGGTCAGAAAGAAAGAGAAGATATTTTGCTTGCTTTTAAAAACAGAAGATTGCCTATTTTGATTGGAACAGATGTTTTGTCTCGTGGGATTGATGTTGAGGGAATTGATTTGGTAATTAATTACGATGTTCCTGGCGACCCGGCAGATTACGTTCACAGAATTGGCAGAACTGCAAGGGCTTCTACAAAAGGAACAGCCATAACTTTAGTTAACGGCAGAGACAAGCGCAAATTTGATAACATAGAGAAGCTGATTGAAAAAGAAGTTCCAAGAATGACATTACCTGAGCACATTTCTGCAATGGAAATTACGCATGTGGAAGAAAAAAGACCCCACCAAAATAACGGCAAGAAAAAGGTTTGGCATAAGAAAAAGCCTAAGCCAAGCAATCCAAGTTAAGTAAATTTAAACGTCAACAGAATTTCTGGATGGCGTTTTTCTTTTTATCGTTATCTTTCCCTTATTCGATGGCCAATTTTATTTTAATCGGTATATGCATTCTTGCAGGAATTCTTTTCCGCAAAAGTAAAGCCTTACCCAAAGATGCTCATAAAGGCATTAACGCCTGGATAATTTACATTGCGTTACCAGCGGTTTCGTTTAAATATCTTCCTCATATCACCTGGACCAAAGATTTACTTTTTCCTGCCTTGGCTCCTATTTGCGTGTGGATGCTAGGCTGGTTATTTATTACGATGTATTCGAAGTTTAGCAAGCTTAGCAAGGCAACATCTGGCGGGCTGAAACTGGTCAGTTCTTTAAGCAATACGTCATTTATTGGTTTCCCGTTAATCATAGCTTATTTTAGTGAAAAAGAATTGGCAATTGCCGTAATATGCGACCAAGTGACATTCACTTTGCTTTCTACAATTGGGATCATTCTAGCAATTCGTTCTTCGCAACAGCAGAAACTAAACTCAAAATTGGTGCTTAAAAAGGTGCTGACTTTTCCACCATTGATTGGATGTATTTTGGCATTAATTTTACCTCGCTATTTAGATTTATCTGCACTGGATATATTGTTTGATAAACTCGCAGGTACGGTTGGTCCGTTAGCTTTGTTTTCTATCGGTTTGCAACTCAAATTTGGCGGCTGGTTTAGTGAAATCAAACACATCAGCTTTGCTTTGTTATACAAATTGATTTTAGCACCATTTTCGGTTCTGGCTATCGCTTTGCTTTTAGGGATGAATGGCATGATAACTAAAATAACAATTTTCGAAATGGCGATGCCAACTCTGTTAACCGCAGGTGTTGTCGCCGACCAGTATAACTTAAATCCTAAGGTTTCTAATTTAGTGGTTGGGATTGGAATCTTATTATCGTTTATTACGACAGGAGTTTGGTGGTTGGTGCTGACTTATTCGGGTTTATTTTAACCGCAAAGAACGCTAAGTTTTTCGCAGAGCGCACAAAGTATTTATTCCATGGAAAAGTAAAAAAAAAGCAGGAGCCAGTTTTAACCACAAGGATACAAAAGATTTGAAAAGTTAATTACAGTTCTTTGTTTCCTTCTTTTCGCAGAGCGGAAGCTTTTCTTAGATGAACTAAGGTGTCTTAGGTTATGAAATTCTTTAACACTCCGGTAAACTAATCGGAATGTTGGTTGCCAAACCCCCATCTGATGTTTCTTTGTATTTTGCATTCATATCCAAAGCGGTTTCCCACATGGTATTTACAACGGCATCTAAACTTACTTTTGCCTTATCAGGATTACTTTGTAAAGCCAGCTGACTTGCCGTTATTGCCTTTATGGCGCCCATAGTATTTCTTTCAATGCATGGAATTTGAACCAAGCCGCCTATTGGGTCGCAGGTTAAACCTAAGTGGTGTTCCATTGCGATTTCTGCAGCCATTAAAACCTGTCTTTGAGAACCACCTAAACATTCTGTCAGTGCCGCAGCAGCCATAGCCGATGAGACTCCAATTTCTGCCTGACAACCACCCATCGCCGCCGAAATGGTTGCTCCTTTTTTGAAAATGCTACCAACCTCTGATGCACAAGCAATAAACTGAATGATTTTCTCTTCTGAGTATCCATCACAAAAAGTAATGTAATATTGTAATACGGCCGGAATTACGCCTGCTGCACCATTTGTTGGTGCTGTTACTACACGTCCAAATGAAGCGTTTTCTTCATTAACAGCCAGAGCAAAACAGCTAACCCAATCTAAAATATAGTTAAATCCATTACCGCCTTTTCTAATCGCATCCATCCAAGAATTATAATCATGATATTCGCTCTTGCCCATTAACCGTTTATTGAGTGGGAAAGCTCTTCTGGCAACATCCAATCCGCCAGGTAAAAAACCGGTAGTGTGACAGCCACGATAAATACAATCCCGCATCACTGCAAAATGTTGAAGAATCCCCGCTTTGGTAACAGATTCTGGTCGCCATGCAGTTTCATTTTCCATCACAATCTCGCTCACTTTTAATCCGGTTGATAAGCACCAGTGCAGAAGTTCTTTCGCTTTTTCTACCGGAAAAGGTAAATCAACTTGCACTTTCTGACTGTTATCTTCTCCCTCTTTTACTACAAAACCACCACCAATAGAATAATAAGTTTCAGAAAAAGCTCTTCCACTTTTCAAAAATGCCTGAAACGTAACCGCATTAGGATGAAATGGTAAACTTTCGGCAAATAGAAAAAGTAAATCATTATCGTAATCGAAATTTATATCGAATGCTCCTGCCAGATTTAGCTTTTTGCCTTGTTTTATGGCTTCAAAAGTTGGCGTAACAACATCAACATTAAAAGTAACAGGGTCTGCGCCCGTTAAGCCCAGCAAAATCGCAACATCAGTTCCATGGCCTTTGCCTGTTTTAGCAAGAGAGCCATAAAGCAATATTTTTACCATTTCAACATCATCTAAAAGATCGTTTTCTTTAAGTGAAGCTGTGAATTGTTGTGCAGCACGCCAGGGACCAAGTGTATGAGAACTTGACGGACCAATGCCTATTTTAAAAATATCGAAGACTGAAATTTGTTCTTTAATCATGAAATATTTAGTTATACAAAGCTATGATTGTTTTAGAACTTGTGGCGATTAAATTTTGACGTAAAATATTGATTGAATAAAAAAACTCTTTAGAAAGATTTGGAAATAAAAACCCATGAAGCCAGCAGATGAATTAATTTTGAAGTGTTATAACAACCGAATAGTTTACTGTCTAAAAAATTTGGAAATGAAAGTTAGTAGTTTTTCGCTTAGAGCAGCCCCGCTTTCCCTCCTGCCATGAAAAATGGCATCCGTACAATCGGGTTTATTAACTATGGTTTGTTTTTCAAACCGCAGGTTTCCTCTACCTTCATTCCGTAAACGTTTGGCTTAAAAGTAGTATCCTTTCTTTCCCTCTCTTCAAGGAGAGGGATGTAGTAACAGTTAAAGGAGTACCGACATTAATAGGATGAGGTTTAGGCACCAGTTTAATCTATTTTGATTTATACAGCTAAAACTAAACCCATGAGGCCAGCAGATGAATTAATTTTGAAGTGTTACAACTACCGAATAGTTTACCATCTAAATAATTTGAAAATGAAAGTTAGTAGTTTTTCGCTTAGAGCAGCCCCGCTTTCCCTCCTGCCATGAAAAATGGCATCCGTACAATCGGGTTTATTAACTTTAGCTTGTCATTCAAACCGCGGGTTTCTTTTACCTTCATTCCATAAACGCTTGGCTTAAAAGTAGTATCCGTTCTTTCTCTCTTCAAGGAAAGGGATGTAGTAAAAGTTAAAAGAGTACCGACATTAATAGGGTGAGTTCGATAATTAATTTCCCTTCACATTATTATAAGCTGCTTTTTTAGCTAAAGTCACCCTGAATTTATTTCAGGGTCTTCTTTGCAGGAAAGATGCTGAAATAAATTCAGCAAGACGTGTCGTATAAGCAATACGGCGATAAAACAGCAAAATATTAAGTTTTAGAATCGAACTTAGGTTAATAGGGTGAGGTTTAGGCACCAGTTTAATCTATTTTGATTATGGATAAGGAATTATAATTGAGCCACAGATAATGCACAAACAAAACCATTGTCAAAAAGAGCGGAAAAGAAAATTGAATTTTTTCTGAATTTAAAAATCAAACTCTATAATTTCATTATCCTTTAACATTTGTTCCACAAATTTCTGATGGTTTTTTGGGGTTCCGGTTGCGGTCCAGTTTCCGGTAATAACATTGTTTACCAACTGATGCTTTCCCCTTTGAGGTTTAAGTTTATTCTCTTTAAAAACTTCTTCATAGCTTTCTAAATCGCCTTGCATATGTTGCTTTTTAACAATTCGATAAATACGTTTTGTAAACCTGCGATCGCCAACTTCTTCTAAAAAAGGAAAAACGATAAGTGCTAAAAGTACAACGGCAGTTACGCCAATGGCTTGCTCATAATAACCAGAACCAACCGCCATTCCGATGGCCGCAACAATCCAGATAATACAAGCGGTTGTTAAACCTTTAACCCGATTTTCTTCTTTAAAAATAACTCCAGCTCCCAAAAAACCTATTCCCGTAACAATATTTGATGCGATTCTGTCCTGACTGGTTGGCCCTATTTTTATGGAAAGAATAGTAAATAGCGCTGCACCCAAACCAATCATCATCATGGTTTTTAAGCCCGCAGATTTACTTCTGTATTCTCGTTCTGCGCCAATTAAACCGCAGAGCAATGTTGCCAAAAGAAATTTATTGACTTCACTCTGTGTGATGAAATGACCGTTATCTAATATTTCATTCATTGCCTTTAATTCAAAATGGCAAATTAGTAAAAATCATAACATCTTAAACCATTTGCACGACCAGAATTGCTACTATTAAGCCAATATTTTTCATAGCCAAGTCCAATTTCCGAAGTTCCACCGGTGTTTGTATAATTTATTTTGGATGTTGTGGCATCATGGCTAATTCCAATTCTGAATTTTTCTCCATTTGTTCGTCTGTTAAAAATGTCGAATATTACAGAGAAAACTATCGCATCGTTTCCGTTAGAATTGCCATCATTCCGATACCAAATCCCTGCGTTTATACCCGCATATTTAAATTGTGTGCCAAAACTAAACGATGTTACATTTTGCTGTTTGTAGGCCACGATAGAAGGAATGAGGTACGTTCCATCTCTATCATATTGATCTGCAATTAAAGTAAGTTTATAGCTCAGGTTGCCCGAAATCCTCATGGGCAGTTTAGCCTGGAAGCCTGCCAGAGATTCGTCAGGGCGGTTTAAATGATGCAAACCAAGACCAACCATAAAATTCTTGTAAACCATATTTCCACCAGCGGCTGCATCAAAGTAAAATCTGCTATCGATAGTTGGTCTTTCAGCTCCTGAAATGATGCCCGGAATAATTCCTGCTGTTACATCAATCTGATCTCCAAATACCAGCCTGTCCCAGTTTAATTTTTGATTGGTTACTCCGCCTTGCAGACCGAAAGAAAGCGTAAAATCATCACCATTGATAATGTAAGAATAGCTTAAAGCGATATTATTTTTTTGTAAATACGCGGTTCCTTCGCTGCTTCTATTAAAAATTAAGCCCACACCGCTATTTAACTTCTGCAGGTTTAAATCAGCAGAAGCACTCATGTAAGAAAAGTCGCCAGAAAGACCAGTCCATTGGTTTCGGTATAAAGCATTAAATCGAATATCACCCTCAAATTGACCTGTTAGAGCTGGATTTAAGTAAATCGGTGAGTTATAAAATTGAGAATAAATATGATCCTGGCTCCTCGAAAATAAAGGCATTACCATTATCAACATAAATAAATTGATCCAACTGCCCTTCATCATCTTATTAAATATATGTTTCCTGTTTTCTTAGGGGCAGATGAATCATAAGTCATCCCCTTCCACTCGCCGCCATTAATAAACTTCAAATCAATTTTCCAGAAATAAACGCCTTGCGGTTGCTCCTGACCATTATATTTGCCATCCCAGCCTTCCAACGGCGAACCATCGCTTAATTTTGTTGTTTCCCACAAAACTTGTCCCCACTTATTAAAAATTGTCATCGTCCAATTGTCAATACCCCTGCCTTTTGCCTTAAAAGCTTGAAGTTCATTTTTCTGGCTTGCGGGCATAAATGAATTTGGTACATAGAGAAATCCGGGAACACCAATAATCCTTACAACCTGAGATGATGTTCCAGGGCAGCCTTCTTTATTTAAAACTTTTAGCGTTACGGTATAATCACCTACGTTAGCGTAAGTATGTGTTGGATTTTGAAGTGTTGATGTCGACCCATCACCAAAATTCCACTCCCAGCTACCTGCACCATTTAAACTTGCATCTCTAAAACTAAAAGCGAAGTTTGGAATGGATAGCTCATTTCCTGGTAAGACAGTAAAAATCGATTGTGGTGGCGCAACAAGATTTATGTAATTAGGAATAATTGAAGTATTACTGCAGCCCTGAAGGTTTGTAGCCTTTAAACTTACGGTGTAATGCGTAGCAGTGCCCGTAAAAGTATGTTGAGGCTCGAAAGCTGTAGATGTAGTTCCATCACCAAAATCCCACAAATAAGTTATGGCATTTTTACTATTGTTTTTAAAGCTGATAACCGTTCCGCTACAACCTATTGTCTTATCAGAAGTAAACGCTACCGTTGGTTGGTCGAGTACGACAATGGTTTCTGTGGTGTAAGCGTTCGAACAACTGTTAGAGGCATACAACGTTACCAAGTACGAACCTGGTTTGGTAAACGTATGCGCAATCATTTCGGGAGCCGTGCTCGTAAGTGCTGAGCTTCCATCTGCAAAATCGTAATAAAAGGTGCTTGCTCCTTTTGTGTTATTAAAAAAATTAACCGTTAAGGGTGCGCAGCCTTTTAATTCGGTTGCATTAACAACCAATTCTGGCAAAATATTATTAGGCGAAACCCTTATCGTGTATTGAGATTCATTAACGCCACAATCGTTTCTGGCCGTCATTTTAACGATATAATCCTTAACCGCAATAGTAGTATAGGTATGCGTTACGCTATTTTTATCTCTTGTATTTAAGGTTGTTCCATCGCCAAAATCGTATGTAAAACTGGTGTAATTACCAGGGGAAGTATTACTGAACGTTGCTGTAAACGGAGAGCAACCTGTAGTTTTATCAGGAGAGAAAACTGAAATTGGTTGAGCCTTTACCAAAACGGTTGAAGTTTTTGTTAGCGTTCCGCAAGGTGTGGTGGTTTCAAGTTTTATGGTATAGGTAATGTCGAGACCAGCTGGGTCTGGTTGATAAATTACCGTTGGCGGTGTTGCCAAATTCGATGTTGTGCCATTTCCAAAATCCCACTTAAACGTTGCAGCGGTTAGTGAACTTGAAGTATTTACAACGGTAACGCTAAGTGGTCCGCAACCATCGGTAACATTTTGTGTAAAATTTGGCGTTACGCTTTGATACGTAGAAAAGGTATGGCTTATTACATCGCCCACACAATTTGCACCACTGGTAACAACTAACTTAATAATTACGCTTGAGTTATCTGTAGCTAGGTTGTATCCAGGAAAAGTTGCTCCAGTTCCAATTTGAACATTATCTGCAAACCATGTAAACGTACTGTTTCTTCCAGGATAAAGCCCTGCTGTAATATTTGCAGCGGTTAATGCAAAAGGTGCACAACCTTTATCGTTTATAAAATTAATTTCTGCCTTTGCAGGCTGATTCACGGTAATTGTAACTGTATTACTGCTATTTTGCGAAGTTCCTGAACATGCCCCACTCGCAACCAAACGCCGATAATATATGGTTGCTGTAGGTTGTGGGGGAGCGTAGTTAATAAGCGTAGCGCCAGTAATGTCAACCCATGTTGTACCGTTAATACTCGATTGCCATTGGTAAGTGAAATTTGTACCGTCTCCTCCTGTTGGCGGCGTTCCGGTTAAAGGCAAAACAGTTGCACCAATACAAATAGACTGGTCTGCTGAAATATTGTTATCAGCTATAGCTGGTAAAACGCTAATTTGTATTGCGTTGCTGCTAGATGAGCAGCCTCCGCTAGTAACTTGTCGTCTGTAAAAGAAAGAGTTAACAGTTGCTATGGTTAAATCTTTAGTGGTTCGTCCGGCTATATTTACCCAAACATTTCCATCTGTACTGGTTTGCCATTGGTAAGAAAAAGTCCCATTTCCACCAGTCGGGATATCTCCAGTAATTGTGATGTTTTGTCCGGAACAAACTGTTGTAGATGCAAATGTAATTGTATTGGTAACGGATGGTGGATAAGTTATGGTTACTTCATCATAACTCAAAGGACAAGTTGCAGTGCCTGTAATCGTCCATCTGAAAGTATATAATTGCCCGGGAACTAATCCGATAGCTTTTGTATTGTAAATATTCTCATCTGCAAAACTTATACCTGTTTGTCCCGAAACCAATAACCATTTACCTGCATAAGACCCCGGGTCATTTCCACTTAAGGAGATTTCATTTCCACTACATAAGCTCTGATCTATACCCGCATTGGCTCCAGAAATAACTATCGTTTGAGGTGCCGAAGTAACTATCCCACAAGATGGTGTAGAAATGCTCAACGTAATGGTATAGGTTCCTGCTGTAGTAAAATTAAAATCAGGTGCTTTGCTTGAAGCTGATGTTCCGTTTGCAAAACCAACAGATGGAACAACCGTCCAGGTATAATTATTATCCGTGTTACAAAAGAAATCAAGAATAGAGGCGTCAATAGGTGTTACAATTGCAGGTGCACAGAAAGTGTTTCCTGTTAAAGTAAATATAGGCTGAGGAGGATCTTGAATACAAACGTCTTGTATAACAGGGTCTGCATCGCAAACACCCGAACTTGTTGATGTTAACCGAATTACATGCTTACCATGCGTTGTAAATTTTTGCACGAAATTAAAAGAACGAGGTTTATTTGCTTCAATTAAGACCCCATCTACAAACCAGTTATAAGTTAGATTATTTGGCGTACAACCAGCTGTACTTGTGTTAGGATTCTCGCCTACAATTGAAGTATTGATGAACGTAATATCTGCATTAGTACAACCTGGGTTATTGAAAGTGAACGAATTTACAGGCTTTACAACAACTTTAGCTGTTGTAGAAACCGCTGTACCAATATTGCCGCAAAAGGCATTTGTTACATTAATTGTAATATCAAAAACGTTAAAAATTGAACCGCTACTTCCTGTCGATGTTAAACCACATGACGACTTTGTGTAGAGGTGACGAACGAGATTTGAATTCTGTAAAATTTCACAAAGGGTATAAGTTTCTGAAACACCATCTCCCCAGTTAATTCTATAAACATCACCAGGAAAGTTATTTTGAATTCCGCCTATACCTGAGGTAACAACCGTAAATGTGAGGTAACCGAGGGGTAAACAAACAACATTATTACCTGCTGTTGAAAATGCTGTTACCGCAGAGTTATTTACAACCATATATGCCTTGGTGGCAACTCTTCCATCTGGCATTACTGCTTTGACAAATACAGTGTAATGTGCTAATGAGGCGGTAAAAATTTTATTTTGAGTATCGAAGGCTAAGGTTGTAGATATCGAAGTTAACTCATTTGTAATTGCTGCAGTAACAGCAGCACTTGTGGTAGATTGATTGGAAAGCGCAATGTCGTTATTATCCTTTGTTGTACAGGTTCCGAATGTTTCTGTATTCGTAGACGTTAATAATGGGGCAACTAATTTAGCTTCAACAATTGTACCGGCTTTAATTTCAAAGGCCTCAGAAACATCACTTATAAATGCAGGGGTTATAGACTTTACCCGCACTTGGTAGCCTGTGCCTGCGGGTGTAGTAACGGGAATAATTCCGTTAACATATGTACTGTAAAACCCATTATAAGTACCGATTAACTTTTCGTTTGTAAAATCTCCACTCGCATCAGAAAGGTATAACTGAAAAACATTTCCTTGAGTAATACAAGAATTAGGAACAATCTTAAACGGAACAGCTATCGTACTCCCAGGAGTGTAAGGTCCGGAATCTACAGTGCCAATAGTCAATTGTGCAAAAACCGGAGATGCAAAAAATAAAAAGGCCAAAAAAATAACAGCGGTACGCGAAATCTTTATAAACCAGGTCTTCATAGATCTTTAACAATAAGAAATTGCCGAAAAGAAGAATTTTGCAAAGAAATACAACCTGCCAATTGCAATAAAGCCAAAATGGCTAAAAAAAACGCTTATTTGTTTGGTAAAAGTTTATTCGATATTGCTTTTCTTCAAATTTTCAGTAACTAAACTACTGAAATACTATCTACTCTTTAAAAACTTTACACGAAAGGCGAAGGCTTAAGTATTAAATTTTTTACATAAATGCCCTCTTAGCGATTTCTTCAAACAAAAAATCCCCCAAAACTTTAGTTTTGAGGGATTTAATTTTACACGTAATTTGTGTGGATAGTTGATTACATCATACCACCCATGCCACCACCACCCATTGGAGGATGTGCTGATGCACCTGCTTCTTCTGGCTCATCTGCTAAAACCACTTCTGTGGTTAATAACATCGCTGCAATCGATGCTGCATTTTCTAATGCTACACGACTTACTTTAGTTGGGTCGATAACACCAGCACCAATTAAGTTTTCGTAAACATCAGTACGGGCATTGTAACCGAAATCGCCTGTTCCTTCTTTAACTTTTTGAACTACGATAGAACCTTCAATACCTGCATTTTCGCAAATTTGACGTAATGGCTCTTCAATCGCACGACGAATAATCTGGATACCAGTATTTTCATCTTCGTTTGCGCCTTTTAGGTTAGCTAATGCTTCTACCGCACGGATGAAAGCAACACCACCACCAGCAACGATACCTTCTTCTACAGCTGCACGAGTTGCATGTAAAGCATCATCAACACGGTCTTTTTTCTCTTTCATCTCAACTTCAGAAGCTGCACCAACGTAAAGAACCGCAACACCGCCAGCTAATTTAGCCAAACGCTCTTGTAATTTTTCTTTATCGTAATCAGATGTAGTTGTTTCAATTTGAGATTTGATTTGGCTAACACGAGATTTAATATCTTCTGAATTACCAGCACCGTTAATTACAGTTGTATTGTCTTTATCAACAACAACTTTCTCAGCAGAACCTAAGTAAGTTAAATCAGCATTTTCTAATTTATAACCTCTTTCTTCTGATACCACAATACCGCCAGTTAAGATAGCGATGTCTTCCAACATTGCTTTTCTTCTATCGCCAAAACCTGGTGCTTTAACTGCAACAACTTTTAACGAACCACGGATTTTGTTAACTACCAATGTAGCTAAAGCTTCACCGTCTAAATCTTCAGAAATAATAACCAATGGTTTACCAGTTTGAACAGTTTTTTCTAAAACTGGCAACAATTCTTTCATGTTGCTAATTTTTTTGTCGTAGATTAAAATGTAAGGATTTTCTAATTCCGCTTCCATTTTATCTGCATTGGTAACAAAATATGGAGATAAATAACCTCTGTCAAATTGCATACCTTCTACTGTTTTAACTTCAGTTTCAGTACCTTTTGCTTCTTCAACAGTAATTACACCATCTTTACCAACTTTGCTCATCGCTTCTGCGATTAACGAACCGATAACCTCATCATTATTTGCTGAGATAGATGCAACTTGTTTAATTTTGTTGTTGTCTTCGCCAACCGTTTGCGATTGTGCTTTCAAGTTTTCTACAACAGCCAAAACCGCTTTATCAATACCACGTTTCAAATCCATTGGATTTGCACCTGCAGCAACGTTTTTAATACCTGTAGTTATAATTGCCTGAGCCAAAACTGTTGCAGTTGTTGTACCATCACCAGCTATATCAGCTGTTTTAGATGCAACTTCTTTAACCATTTGAGCACCCATGTTTTCAACCGCATCTTTCAATTCGATTTCTTTTGCAACAGTAACCCCATCTTTAGTGATTGCTGGAGAACCGAATTTTTTATCGATAATTACGTTACGTCCTTTCGGACCTAATGTTACTTTTACTGCATTTGCAAGAATATCAACACCTCTTTTCAGGGCGTCGCGTGCTTCTACGTTATATTTTACTTGTTTTGACATCTTATTTTTAAATTTTGAATGATTGTATGATAGAATGATAATTTAAAATGATTGATTGATTGTATGAGAGAATGATTGAATAGGCATATTGTTGAAATATTCACTCATTCGAAACTCAGTCATTCAATCATTATTTATCCAACAACAGCGTAAATATCGGTTTCACGCATAATTAGGTAGTCTTTACCTTCGTAAGGAAATTCGGTACCGCCGTATTTACCATAAATTACAACATCACCAACTTTAACGCTAGCTTTTTTACCTTCAGAATCTTCTTCAGAAACAGAAACTACAGTTCCTTTAGATGGTTTTTCTTTTGCAGTATCAGGGATATACAAACCCGATGCAGTTTTTTCTTCTGCCGCAGCCGGTTCAACGATTACTCTGTTCGAACTGCCAGCAATTGGTTTAAGGTTTAACGCCATAACTTTTATTATTTTTTTATTTTGATTTAAGTTTTTAACTAAGCATACAATTACACTTTTTATGCCAATAGCTTTGCAGGGACAAATTTTCACCTGTACTGTCAAATTTTTAAACAAATGGCGAATATCGGAAATTTTGGGTGTCAGCTTGGCAGAAGGTAATTAGGCTATTAACCTATGTTCGATTATTAATTTTCCTATACATTATTAATAAGCTGCTTTTTTAGTTTACGTCACCCTGAATTTATTTCAGGGTCCTTTTTGCAGGAAAGATGCTGATATAAATTCAGCAAGACGGGCCGTACAAGCAATGCAGCTATAAAACTGATTAAGCTTAAGAATCGAATTCAGGTTAATAGTGTTTTTATGAATCTGTGCTTATCCCCACAGATATCGCTAATTACGTCGATAAATGCGAACTTTATCATTTGTTTAGATGTAATTTTTAGTCCTATTGAAAATAAGCAAACGCCACAATGCTTATTTAAATTCCAAATGATTTAGAAACAAAAAAAGCTTTCCCTTTTGAGGAAAGCTTTTAAATATCTTGTTAGCCTTAACTATTTTTTAGTCGTATCTGCTGGTGCAGGTTGTACAGGAGTAGCGTTGTTAGTTGCACCGCCACCAAGTGGAGATGGAGAAGGCATTTTATTTAAACGGTCTTGAATTTCTGTATTTCCGGTTGCTGCTGCACCGTTGTTTGTTTTAGCAATAGTAGTAATTGATAAAGTTAAAACCACAATTAGTGCTAACAACACCCACGATCCTTTTTCTAAAACATCGCCAGTACGTTGTACGCCAAACATATTACTTGTACCACCACCAGTTGCCAAACCACCGCCTTTAGGGTTTTGTACTAAAACAAATAAACCTAAAGCTACACAGGCAACAATTAATAAAATGATTAAAAAGGTTATCATGATAAAATATATTTTAAAATTTCTTTTCTATAGATTGGATAAGGTCGGCAAAGTAACCACTTTTTTCTGGATATTTCAAACTTAATTTTTTATAAGTATCTATGGCTTTGTGGTAAAGCATTTGCTCGATGTAAATTTTGGCTAAAGTTTCCGAAACCAAGTCATAACGGTCTTCAGCACTCTTTTTGGCTTTGTTCTCATTATCTATTTGCTCTGGTTTTGGAGGTTTTATCGTTGGGTCTTCTTTTAAAAATTTTTCTATTATTTCGGCACCCTTTGCATCTTTAGCTTCAGCTGCAGGATATTCTGCTAAATGATCTGCGACTTCAAACGGCGTTTGGATATGAAAAATATGCTCTACATATTGCTGTTGAAACTCTGCTCTATCCTGATTTTTTATTGGCGATTGTTTTACCAACTGCGGTTTAGGTTGAGCATAAGGCTGAAAAATCTGGTCGTGCTCTTTACGGGTTTTAGCCAGCCACCATAAAAAAGTGTAAGGTAATTGGTCGTCATCATATTTTGAAACAAAACTATGTTCTGGCTCATCAGGTACTACCGTTTCTATTTCCGGAACCTTAACCACATCAGTACTTAATTTTTTTTCAAAAGCGAAAAAATCTGTAGCAGCAGCGGTTTCAATATAATTATCGTCATTTACCGGCAAATCCATTAAATGGCTATCAATACCCGGTAAATTATAAGGGGTTTCTATATTTACAGCCTGAGTAATTTTAGGTTCCGAGTGTTCAGTAATTTCTCCTATCTCATCAAAAATTTCCTGTTCATCAGCGGTGCTTTCAGCATCAACTATCGCAAACTCTTCTAATTCATCTTGTTTGATTTCGGCTGGAGGCTCTTCCTGCATTATTTTATACAGCACGTTTCCATTGCTGTATAAAGCTGCTTTAGGTATAAATTCTGAATCAGCTTTGGCTAAAAGTAAGTGGATTGGTTGTGCATAAGGATATTCCTTTAACATTTCCTGCAACATTTGGATATGCTCATGCCCAACCATTGCCGGTTGTGCCATTAATTTTGCAAGTAGCTTTTTGTTATCCATTACTCAGGTTTGCTGCTAAGATAAATAATGCGGATGGTTTTTAAAATTTTAAAGGTCTTTTTCGCTTCTTTAAATCTATTTTCAGGTTCTTATTACATAAAATTAAGCAGCGCAAGGTTTGTACAAGAAAATCCAGAATAGTTTACAAGCTTAAACGTCTAAGCTTAGTTTTCTAAGGTGACTGAGGTGGTAAATAAATAAAGCAATAAACTTATTTTCAAAATAATTTCAAACTCGTTGCCAAGCATTTTATATTTTAGCAGCGCAAGGCCTGTTCAAGAAACTAAATTTGTTCCCGTTTTACGCTTTACTTCGCTAACAGCCGAAAAGGCTGCTGCTACGTGTTCGCTTCAACCGGGGCTAATTTGCAAAAGATGTGTTCCATTTTAACGGTTTGCATGGTGCACAAACCTTCGTTTGTAAACCTGATTGAAATGAAAAGCCCCAATTTTTCATTGGGCTTGAAATGTAAAGCAGGGCTGCAGACCGCCAAGAGCACTAAATGTTCATTTCCAAAATAATATTAAACTGGTTCATAAATGTGCCAAGCGTTTTATATTTTTTTGCAGCGCAAGGTTTGTGCAAGAAACTAAATTTGTTCCCGTTTTTCGCTTTACTCCGCTAACAGCCGAAATGGCTGTTGCTACGTGTTCGCTTCAACCGGGGCTAATTTGCAAATGTGGTATTCCATTTTAACGGTTTGCATGGTGCACAACCCTTTGTTTGTAAACCTGATTGAAGTGGAAAGCCCCAATTTTTCATTGGGCTTGAAATGTAAAGCAGGGCTGCAGTCCGCCAAGAGCACTAAATGTTCATTTCCAAAAAAACTACAAGTTTTATAGAAGTAATTTACGCAATTTCCTTTCCCCCTCCCAATGGGGATACAGGTGAAGATAGCGATACGCAAGAAAAGTTCATTTCCAAAATATTGAAATCCTCAGCTTTCTAAAATATCGCTCTTAATTACCATTGAGCAAATGCCCTGTTAAAAATATCTTCGGTAAGTTGTTTGTTAATGGCTTCGATGGCTACGGGCTGAAGCGATTGTATTGACGCACCGTTTAAAGGAAAATCATAAAACCTCGAAAAACTTTCTTCAAAGCTTTCTTTATCATGGCCTTTAATATTGTTAATGTACTTAACCGCAACGGTTATGGTTAAGCGGTTATTAGAAGCCGTTGGTGTACTGCTCGATGTTAAAGCCACAGGCCTGATATCATACCCGGTAATTCTACCCTCAAAAATTGCATCGCCATCAGTAGGCGTAATGCTTAATCGCGTTTGGCTACGAATTCGAGATTTAACCGCCTCGGTAAATTGCTGACTTAAAGTTGGAATTACCAATTGTGCGCTATTTTCGAAAAAACGCACTGTAACTGTTTTCATTTCTAGCGGAATGGATGCTCCACTAAATGTATAAGCACACGAACTTAATGCAGTAACAATTAAAAATGCAAATATCTTAATCTTCATAAAATCGTTTATAAACTCAATTCTTTAATCTTGCGGTAGAGCGTACGTTCAGATATTCCTAATTCTTGAGCGGCAAACTTTCGTTTTCCCTTATGCTTTTTCAATGCTTTTTTTATCAAGTCAGATTCTTTATCAAATAACGATAATGATTCTTCAACCTCTTCGGCATCGTGAGCGAAATTATAATCTGCATTATTAACGCCATTGCTATTTGAATTCGGAGTCGGCTGTTGTATGGTAAAACCATGCTCTTGCCCGGCTGGTAGTTCCACATCTCTATAAAGCTGATTGATGTATTGTGGATTATCTGCCAAAACCGTAGCCGTATTACCGCCATGCTGAATAATTTCTGCAACCAGTTTTTTAAGCTCAACCATATCCTTTTTCATATCGAACAGCACTTTATACAAAATGTCTCTTTCGGTAAAATCTTCTTTCGACTGAGCATTAATGGTCATAGGCAAATTGCTGCCTGCTTCATTAGGGATATAATTTAAAATTGCTTGACCGGTTACGTTTCTATCTTTTTCTAAAACGCAAATTTGCTCTGCAATATTTTTCAACTGCCTAACATTTCCTGGCCAGCTGTAGTTGGTTAAAATTTGTACTGCATCGGGCTCTAATTGTAATCCAGGACTACGGTATTTATCACTAAAATCGGCAGAAAACTTTCTGAATAATAAATAAATATCCTCTTTACGTTCATGCAATGCAGGAATACGCAATGGAACGGTATTTAAGCGATAATATAAATCTTCTCGAAATTTTCCATTTTTAACTCTGTTGTAAACATCAACATTTGTTGCAGCAATAATACGAACATCTGTTTTTTGAACCTTTGATGAACCT
Source organism: Pedobacter jejuensis (assembly GCF_003725795.1). Taxonomy (GTDB): domain Bacteria; phylum Bacteroidota; class Bacteroidia; order Sphingobacteriales; family Sphingobacteriaceae; genus Pedobacter; species Pedobacter jejuensis. The sequence goes on from NZ_RBEE01000043.1 coordinate 81,161, forward strand.
ACGCGTAAATATTCACCGCTTTCTAAAATCCTCAATAAACGAGCCTGAGTTCCTAATGGAAGTTCAGCTACTTCATCTAAAAAAATTGTACCGCCGTTAGCCACTTCGAAATATCCTTTACGTGCTTCGTGTGCACCTGTAAACGAACCTTTCTCATGCCCAAATAATTCTGAATCTATTGTTCCTTCGGGAATGGCGCCGCAGTTTACAGCAATAAAAGCACCGTGTTTCCTGGCACTCATTTGATGGATAATTTGAGAAAAAACCTCTTTACCACTACCACTTTCACCAGTAATTAGTACCGACATATCTGTAGGTGCTACCTGGCTTGCAATATCTATAGCACGATTAAGTAACGGCGAATTGCCAATAATACCGAATCGTTGTTTTATATTTTGTGTATCCATTTGTTGTGTTACGAGTTGTTTGTTACCTGTTAAAAGTTTGGGTGCATCAATTGGCAAAAGCCCCGTAACTCGTCACCCATAACAGGCAACTCAAATTAAACAATCCTTCCAATCAGCGTTGCTGATGTGCATTTTTCGATTAATACATTTGCATATTGCCCAGGTTTTACCCCATCAATGGCAGGGAAAATTGCCATTGCTCCGCTATCACCTCTTCCGCAATAATCTTGGTCTGATTTTTTTGATGTGCCTTCTATTAAAACACGTACCGTTTTACCAACCCATTCTTGCAAACGTAATAATGAATGCGCTTGTTGTTTAGCCAGAATTTCAGCCAAACGGCGTTTCTTAACCTCTTCAGGTATATCGTCCGCCAATTTACGGGCAGCAAGTGTTCCTGGTCTTTCTGAATAAGTGAAATTATATGCAAAATCATATTTCACATAATCCAACATGCTTAAAGTATCTTGATGTTCTTCTTCTGTTTCTGTACAAAAACCAGCAATAATATCTGTAGAAATTGCACAACCTGGGATAATTTTTTTGATTGCGTCAATCCTGTTAATGTACCATTCGCGGGTGTAAGTTCTGTTCATCAACTCCAAAACACGAGTATTTCCAGATTGAACTGGCAGGTGAATGTAATTGCAAATATTATCGTATTTAGCAATGGTATATAAAACTTCATCCGTAATATCTTTCGGATGAGATGTAGAAAAACGAACCCTTAAATCGGGGTTTATTAAAGCCGTTTGCGCTAAAAGCTGAGCAAAATTTACCGTTTCCAATCCATCTTCTGAAGTCCAGGTGTATGAATCCACGTTTTGCCCCAAAAGCGTAACTTCACGATAACCCGCATCGAAAAGACTTTGAGCTTCTGCAACAATAGAATGTGCATCGCGACTGCGTTCTCTACCCCGTGTAAATGGAACTACACAAAACGAGCACATATTATTACAACCCCTTGTAATGGATATAAAAGCAGTTATGCCGTTGCTATTTAACCTAACAGGACTAATATCTGCATAAGTTTCTTCACGCGATAAAAGTACGTTTACAGCTTTGTGACCACTTTCCACCTGCTCAATTAAGTTGGGCAAATCGCGGTATGCATCCGGACCAACAACAACATCAACCAAACGTTCTTCTTCTAAAAATTTAGATTTTAGGCGCTCTGCCATACAGCCTAAAACGCCTACAATTAGTTTTGGATTCCGGCGTTTCTCAACCCCAAATTGAGAAAGTCGATTTCTAACCCTAGTTTCTGCGTTTTCACGAATAGAACAGGTGTTGATAAAGATTACATCTGCCTGGTGATAATCGCCAGTGGTTTCAAAACCTGTTTCGGAAAGTATAGATGCAACAATTTCACTGTCTGCAAAATTCATTGCGCAACCATAGCTTTCTATGTATAATTTACGTGCATCGGCCTTTACGGGTGCTTCTAAAATTAAAGCTTCACCCTGCCTTGCTTCATCATGCGTCTTATCCTGTACTTGTAAATCAATCATTATTTAATAACATTTTGGGGATTGCAAAAGTACATAAATAAAATTAAAAGTGACAAATTGACATATTTACTTTAAATGTTTACAAAGCAATTATTTTAAGTGTAAGGTTTGGTTTAGTTATAATAATATAATTAGTTAGTTATTATCCAAGCATAGATTATCTTAACTCTGCACCACTTCGTCGATGTCTGTGTTGTATTTTGAGATTAAAAATTAATGCTATGATAAACCATCAAAATGATGAACTAATTCGCATTACGAGACAATGTTTTAATTAACCACTTAATTTTTTAATATTAGCAGCATGAAAAAATTAGTCTTGTTTTTATCCATAATCTTACTGTTTACTTCTTCTATTTTAGCGCAAACTACCGAGATTTGGGTAGTTCGCCATGCTGAAAAAGATAAATCAAACCCACAGGAAAAAGATCCAGAACTATCTGATGAAGGAAAAATAAGAGCGAGAGATTTGGCGGAGTATTTGAAAAAAGAGAAAATCGATTTTGGATTTACTACACCTTACAAAAGAACACGAACTACTTTAGATTCGCTGGTTATACCTAAAGTGGTAAATTACACCGATATTAAATCACTTGTTGATAGCATCAAAACAAATTACGTTGGCAAAAAAATTGTTATTGCAGGTCATTCAAACACGGTTTTAGAAATTATCGAAGCCTTTGGAGGCAAGCGCCCGCGTGAAGAATTAACTGATGATGATTACGACTTTATCTTTCACCTAACAGTAAAAGGCGATAAGGCCCGAGTAAAAATGGATCAATACGGAGTTCCGCATCATTTGTAATTTTTTCATTTTTGCCCGGAGATATACGCAGATTTAAAACCCACGAATTATCTCTTGGAATTTAAGCTAGCCAATATCCGCGGTGGCTCGCCAACCATAAGTATTAAACATTCGTTTTACACTAACCGCAGCGTTTGCTCGGAGTAAAAAAGTAGCATTTAATACGTCCAAACTAATAAACCAATGGCAAATGACTAATGAACCTTTTTAAAGCTTCTCAAAAGGAATATCCATTAAAGCATAATTTTGCCATCCTTGAAAATCATAATGCCACCATTCATTTTCAAGAACGTTTAGCTTGTGTTTTCTCATTAAAGAAATAAAGAAATCGCGATTTTTTTTAACCTCTGCTGATACATTTGGATAATTGGCTGCCGCAGCCGCAGAAAAACTATCATAAGGCGTAGGCATTGGTATTTCCTTCCCCGTTTTTAAGTTTATAATTGTTAAATCAACAGCACAACCTCTATTGTGTTTAGAACCTTGCTTTGGATTTGCAACAAAGTTTTTATCGCTTGCTTTTTTATAAAATGCAACTGTAATTGCATAAGGTCTGTAGCCATCAAAAATCTTTAAACCCAAACCCTTTTTATTTAATTCTGACTGCACCTTTTTTAAAGATTCTACAACAGGTTTCCTGGCGAAAGCCCTAGCCTGTCCATACATAACCTGCTTCATGAAATTGTTTTTTGTAGCATAACGTATATCCAGTTTAATTGTTGGAATTGCCTTTTTTATTTCGATAAGCTCGTTGTTTGGGTTGCTTTTAACCGATGATAAATATTGACTGTAAGAATTTATTACAACAAGTTTCTTTGGTTTTATAGGGCTTGTTTGAGCAAAACCAGAAAAGGAAACAAATAAGAAAAGTACAAAAATGTTAAATTTCATTGTTGTGATTTTTGAGCATCGCGATTACAAATATTTAATTTACTGATTGGAAACGACCAATAATTCCAAATCTTTAAAAGGCAGATTAAACATATCTGCCAAATCTTTATTGGTAACATTACCTTGATAAATATAAAGCGCTTCGCGGATACCGGGATTGTTCCAAACCATGTTCATTAAGCCACCAAATTCACCAATATCTAACAGAATTGGCGCAAAAATATTTGTTAAAGCATATGAAGCTGTTCTAGGAACTCGAGATGCTATGTTTGGTACACAATAATGAATAACATCATATTTTCTAAATACCGGGTTAGTATGGTTTGTAACTTCAGAAGTTTCAAAACACCCACCCTGGTCAATACTTATATCAATTACTACGGAGTGTGGTTTCATTCGGGCAACAGTTTCTTCCATAACAATACAAGGGCTACGACCATGGCTTGCACGAATTGCACCGATGACAACATCACATGTTACAATTGCTTTATTTAAAACGATTGGCTGCATCACCGAGGTAAAAACCCTGCTATTGCCCAAGTTATTTTGGAGCCTGCGTAAGCGATAAATAGAACTATCAAAAACTTTAACTTCTGCCCCTAATGCTAGCGCTGTTCTGGCAGCATACTCGCCCACTGTACCTGCGCCTAAAATTACAATTTCAGTTGGTGGCACACCAGTAAAGCCACCTAACATAAGCCCTTTACCACCGGTAACATTGCTCAGATATTCAGCAGCAATTAATATCGATGTAGAACCCACAATCTCGCTCATAGCCCTAACTACGCTTAATACGTTACCTTCATCCCGAAGATTTTCAAAGCATAATGCATTAATCTTTTTTTGCATTAAAGCCTTAAGGTATTCTTGCTTAAGCGTACCAGTTTGTAGTGATGATATTAAAGTTTGCCCTGCATGCATCATCGCGATTTCCTCAAGCATAGGTGGCGCAATCTTCACTAAAATATCGCAATCGAAAACCTCTTTTTTATCGTAAGCAATTTTAGCGCCTTGCTCTGCATATTCCGAATCAGAAAAATTAGCGGCAATACCAGCCCCACTTTCTAAAACAACTTGGTGCCCATTATTAACCAGCAAGGCAACAGATAAAGGCGTTAATGCAATTCTATTCTCTTGAAAAGAGATTTCCTTAGGAATTCCTATATAAAGGTTGTTCTTCTTATTTCGAGTTTCAAGCGTTGCTTCTTGAGTTTGCAGTAAACCTTGACGAGCTATATCGGCCATTCCTTCGCGTAATCCTGTAGCCATGTTTTTTATCAGTAAAATGTTTTAATTTAGGTTGATGAAGGTACGGAAAATCTGTTAAAATACTGATAACAAATCACATCAGAATTTAGATTTTACTAAACTCGAACACCCTTTGCGAGTCGTTAAGAATTGATATTTCTACCTTTACATAATGTTCAGGCAATAATTCTTCTATTCTTTCAGGCCACTCGATAAGGCAAATACCACCTCCGTAAAAATACTCTTCATAACCTAAATCATAAGCTTCTTGAATATTTTTTATCCGATAAAAATCAAAATGATATAATGACCCACTATTGCCTATATATTCGTTAACAATAGAGTATGTTGGACTAGAAACTGCATCGTTTACGCCTAAAGTTTTACAGAAGTTTTTTATAAAGGTGGTTTTACCTGCACCCATTTCTCCTTCAAAAAGGAAAATTTTATGTTCGCCTGAAAACACCAAAAGCTTATCTGCAACTTTAGGTAAATCATCTAAATTTTCAATCTGGACTTTCATTGCTACAAAAATAAAAAGCAAAAGTAATACATAATTGCATCGCTTTTGCTTTTAAATCCCTTTTAGGGGTTGGGGGTTATCTTGGAGAATAGGTTACTACAGGAATAATCATTTCTTCTAATGATATCCCTCCATGCTGAAAAGTTTCGTTGTAATAATTAACAAATTGGTTGTAGTTATTCGGATATACGAAGTAGCTGTCTTCTTTAGCAAAAATGTAACTGCTACTGATATTAATTTTTGGCAATAATGCATCATGAGGGTTTTTAATTGCAAAAACTTCCTTTGCATTAAAATTCAGATTTCTACCTTGTTTATAACGCAAGTTGGTGTTTGTGCTTCTATCTCCAATAACCTTTACCGGTTTTTTAACCCTTATGGTTCCATGATCAGTTGTGATAATAACTTTAACCTGCTTTTGAGATATTTTTTTCAATAAATCCCAAAGCGGCGAATGTTCAAACCATGAAAGCGTTAACGAGCGATAAGCAGCATCATCATTTGCCAGTTCACGTATCATTTGCATATCGGTACGGGCGTGGCTAAGCATATCAACAAAGTTGAACACAATTGCGTTGAAGTCGTTTTTTAATAGATTATTGGTTTGCTCCACCAATTCTTTCCCTTGCTCAAAAGTTAAAATTTTATTGTAGCTAAACTTGCAATCTTTACGCAAACTACGTTTAATGTTATCGGCTAGGAATGCTTCTTCGTGCATGTTTTTTCCACCTTCGTCATCATCATTTTGCCACAAACTAGGAAAGCGCTTCTCCATTTCCAAAGGCATTAAACCAGAAAATATCGCGTTCCTTGCGTATTGAGTTGCAGTTGGTAAAATACTGGTGTACATATCTTCCTCATCAATTCTAAAATACTCAGAAATTAATGGGTTGATAATTTTCCATTGATCATAACGCAGGTTATCAATCAAAATAAAAAATACTGGCGTGGTATCGTTAATGTGTGGAAAGGCTTTTTTCTTCAACAATTCGTTTGATAGCAACGGTGCGTTATCCTTATCCTTAATCCAGTTTAAATAATGTTCTTCAATAAATTTAGAAAACTGGGTGTTGGCTTCTTGTTTTTGCATGGTTAAGATTTCATGCATTTGCGGATCATCCAATTTCTCTAATTCAAGTTCCCAAAACACTATTTTTTTATAGGTATCTACCCATTCATCATAGCTAAGGCGATCGCCCAACGTCATACCCAACCTTCTAAAATCTTGCTGGTAAGCCATTGATGTTTTTTCACTTACCAATAGTTTTTTATCAATCAGTTTTTTTATGGTTAATAGAACTTGTTTCGGGTTTACAGGTTTAATTAAATAGTCATCAATCTTACTACCAATCGCATCCTCCATCAAATTTTCTTCTTCACTTTTGGTAATTAAAACTACAGGTACATCAGGATTTAAATTTTTTATTGCCGAAAGGGTTTCAATACCACTCATACCCGGCATATTTTCATCTAAAAAAACAAGGTCGAAATGAGATTTCCCAAACGCTTCAAGCGCATCGTTACCATTTGTAAACGTAGTAACATTATAACCTTTATCGTTAAGTAGTAATATATGAGGTTTTAGTAGATCGATTTCGTCATCGGCCCACAATATTTTAGTTTCTTGCATGTTTTTGTAAAAATTGTTGTGTATCGAGCCATATATTATGGCAGGTAATCAAAGTATAAATAAAAATAGCAATTTTTGTACCGTATATGTCTATTTAACTATTTTTAACGCTTGAATAAGAAGAAAATCATAAATGATCCGGTTTACGGATTTATCAGCATTCCAACCGAATTAGTTTACGATGTGATATCGCATCCTTACTTTCAGCGATTGCGCTACATCAAGCAACTTGGGATGACACATCTTGTTTATCCCGGAGCATTACACACCCGCTTTCATCATGCATTAGGTGCCATGCATTTAATGAGTTTGGCCATAGGATTATTAAAAAGTAAAGGACATGTAATTACCGATGGTGAAGAAGAATCGGCAATATTGGCCATTTTACTACACGATATTGGCCACGGACCATTTTCTCATGCCTTGGAACATTCGTTGGTTACCGGAATAAAACACGAAGATATTTCAGCAAAGCTGATGCAGGATTTAAACCGCCACTTTAGCGGAAAATTAACGCATGCGATTGAAATATTTAATGGCACTTATCACAAGAAGTTTTTACATCAATTAATATCTGGTCAGCTCGATTTAGATAGAATGGACTATTTGAACCGTGATAGTTTTTTTACTGGCGTGAGTGAAGGTGTGATAAGTTTTGATAGAATTATAAAAATGTTTAATGTTTTTGATGATGATTTGGTTATCGAAGAGAAAGGCATTTATTCAATCGAAAAGTTTCTTATTGCCCGGCGTTTAATGTATTGGCAAGTTTATTTGCACAAAACGGTTATTTCTGGAGAAATGATTTTGGTTAAACTGTTGGAAAGAGCTAAAGAATTATCAGCCAATGGCGAAAATCTGTTTGCTGCACCATCATTAAATTATTTTCTTGAAAATGATATAAACGAAGATAATTTCTTTTATCAGCATGAAAATCTGGAGCATTTTACAAATCTAGATGATCAGGACATTTATACTTCCGTAAAGGTTTGGGCTAAACATCCTGATAAAATTTTGTCTGAACTATGTAAAATGCTTACCTCTAGAAATTTATATAAAGTTGAGGTGAGCAATGGAAAAGCTGATGAGGAGCGCATTGAGTTTCTACAAAATGCTGCTGCAGATTTATTAGGCATAACAAAAGAAGAAGCTAAATATTTCGTTTTTACCGATTCTATACAGAACAGAGCTTATAATGCAGGTGTTGGAAATATTAAGATATTGATGAAAAATAACGATATTGTTGATATTGCAAAAGCATCAGATTTATCTAACTTACAATCGCTGCAGAAAACGGTAGAAAAATATATTCTTTGCTATCCTCGTGGAATTTAAGCTTATTTAACAAAATATTTAACTTTCAGTGCCGTTTTAAGTCTTATTATTGTGTATTAAATACACGAGTTAACCCGAACAGGTTTTTTTGTTCATATCAATTTAACATTTACCTTTGTACAATGCAATTTACTGCCACGCAGATAAGCGAGTTTTTAAACGGTTCCATTGATGGTAACCCAAATGTAGCTGTAACAGAACTCTCTAAAATAGAAGATGGTAAAGAAGGCTCTTTGTCTTTCCTTTCTAACCCTAAGTATGAAAACTTTTTGTATTCTACTCAGGCGTCAGTTGTAATTGTTTCTAAAGATTTTAAACCTACACAAGAATACACAAGCACGTTAATTCGTGTCGAAAATCCATATAGTTCTTTTACCGTACTATTAGATAAATACAACGAAGCGGTAAATGCGAACACAGAAAAATCTGGTATTGATAAATTGGCTTTCGTACATCCATCTGCAAAGATTGGCAAAGGCGTATTTATTGGGCCGTTCTCTTACATAGCCGAAAATGTTGAAATTGCAGACGCTACGAAAATAAATGCCCAGGTATTTATTGGAGAAAACACCAAAGTTGGCGAGTCTTGCGTGTTTTTCCCCGGCGTTAAGATTTATCATAATTCAATTATTGGCAATCGGGTTATCATTCACTCAAATACCGTTATTGGTAGTGATGGTTTTGGCTTTGCTCCGCAAACGGACGGCACGTATAACAAGATACCTCAAATTGGCAATGTAATTATCGAGGATGATGTAGAAATTGGCGCAAATACAGCGGTTGATAGAGCCACAATGGGATCTACAATTATTAAAAAAGGTGCCAAAATCGACAATTTAATTCAAATTGCACATAACGTAGAAATTGGCGAGCATACGGTTTTAGCTGCGCAATCGGGTATTTCTGGTAGTAGCAAAGTTGGTCCGAATAGTGTTATTGGTGGCCAGGTAGGCATTGCCGGTCATTTAACCCTTGCGAAAGGCACACAAATTGGTGCTCAGGCTGGTTTAAACTTTAACATTACCGAAGAAAATAAGCAATGGCATGGTAGTCCAGCGCAACCTTTACGCAATTGGATGCGTGCTTCTGTAATTTTTAAACATCTACCTGATGTTGAAAAAAGAATTAATGTGCTCGAAGAAGAATTAAAAAAACTTACAGCAGAATTGGAAAAGAATACAATTAATAATGAACGTTAGACAAAGGACAATTACTAAAGAAATATCAGCATCGGGAGTTGGTTTACATACTGGCGCTAACGTTACCATTACTTTTTGCCCTGCGGCAGAAAATCATGGTTTCAAATTTCAACGTGTTGATTTAAATGGTCACCCAATTATTGATGCTGATGCAGATAATGTAACAGACACCTCCAGAGGAACAACAATTACTCAAAACGGAGCAAGTGTAAGTACAATCGAACATGTAATGGCCTCATTAATAGGCATGGATTTAGATAATGTTCTAATCAAACTTGATGGACCCGAAACGCCTATTATGGATGGAAGCTCCATTCAGTTTATCGATTTGTTAGAGGAAGCTGGTACGATTGAGCAAAATGCTGATAGAGAATATTTTACCATCCCTCATAATATTACGTATACCGAAGCAGATAGAAAAGTAGAAATCGTGGCTATGCCTTTGGATGACTACCGTTTTACCTGCATGATTGATTATAATTCGCCTGTTTTAGGTAGTCAACATGCTGGAATAAACACTATTGCCGAATTTAAAAAAGAAATTGCTTCATGCCGCACTTTTTGCTTTCTGCACGAATTAGAATATCAATTACAACATAACTTGATTAAAGGCGGCGACTTAAACAATGCCATCGTTATTGTTGATAAGGAAGTTACAAAGGATGAATTAAATCATCTCGCTAAGCTTTTTAATAGAAAAGATATCGATGTTGCGCCGCAAGGAATCTTAAATAATATGGAACTGCGCTATCAAAATGAGCCAGCCCGCCATAAATTATTAGATATGATTGGCGATTTAGCGCTTGTTGGTATGCACCTGAAAGGGCACATCATGGCTGCTCGTCCTGGTCATGCCGCGAATGTTGCATTTGCTAAAAAAATAAAAGCGGCCATAAAAAAAGAGAAAAACAAAAAAACACTAAAAGTTTACGATCCTTATGCCAAACCATTATATGATGTAACTCAGATAATGGAAATTTTACCTCATCGCCAACCGTTTCTTTTTGTTGATAAGATATTAGAACTATCTAAAAACCATGTTGTTGGTTTAAAAAACGTAACCATTAATGAGGAGTTTTTTAAAGGGCATTTTCCTGGTGCGCCGGTTTTTCCTGGGGTAATACAGATAGAAGCAATGGCACAAGTTGGAGGAATTTTAGTTTTAAGCACCGTTCCAGACCCTAGTAATTATCTAACTTATTTCTTAAAAATAGATAACGTACGTTTCAGGGCACAGGTTTCTCCGGGTGATACCATAATTTTCCGTTGCGATTTACTAGAGCCAATTAGGAGAGGCATTGCTCAAATGAAAGGTGTTGGCATGGTTGGCGAGAAAATTGTAGTAGAAGCCGAAATGATGGCTCAAATTTCAAAAGTTAAACAAACAGAACCAGCCCAACAATGATACAACCATTAGCATATATACATCCCCAGGCAAAAATTGCCGAAAACGTAGTTATAGAACCTTTTGTTGTAATACATAAAGATGTTGTAATTGGCGAGGGTACCTGGATTGGTTCGAATGTTACCATTATGGATGGCGCTCGGATTGGCAAGAACTGCCGTATTTTTCCCGGAGCCGTTATTTCGGGTGAACCTCAGGATTTAAAATTTGCGGGAGAAGTTACCACAGCAGAAATTGGCGACAATACCACCATTCGGGAGTGTGTTACCATTAATCGTGGTACAAAAGATAAATGGAAAACCACTATTGGCAGCAATTGCTTAATTCAGGCTTATTCGCACATTGCTCACGACTGCGAGGTTGGCGACAATTGCATTTTCTCTAATAGCACAACTTTAGCAGGTCATATTACCATCGGAAACAATGTGGTATTGGCTGGTTTAGTTGCTATTCATCAGTTTGTTAAAGTAGGTTCTTATGCATTCGTAACTGGTGGCTCACTAGTACGTAAAGATGTTCCTCCGTACGTTAAAGCCGCTCGAGAGCCACTTTCTTATGCAGGTATCAACTCTGTTGGTTTGCGTAGAAGAGGTTTTACCAATGAGCAAATTGACGAAATACAAGAAATTTACCGTGTGCTTTTTGTGAAACATAACAACGTTACGAAAGCCCTAGATATGATTGAGGCCGAATTTAAACCTACAGAAATTCGCGATGAGATTGTAGATTTTATCCGTAACTCTAACCGCGGTGTGATGAAGGGTTTTGGCATGGGAAGTTAGTTGAGGTTGAGGCTTAGATTGAGGTTGAGATCAAGGATGAGGTTGAGGACAAGGTTAATACTAAGGTTTCAGGTGAAATAAAAAACTAAGTTATAAGCACTTAGCTGCATATGTGGTTAAGTTGAGTTTTAATCTTGATTAAGCCATCTTTGTAAGCAAAGCGATTCAGAGTTGAATAGCCCTTTAAATAAAAAATTATCTCACCTTTATATTTCTGGTCTAATATTTCTGAGTTTCTAAAGGGATAAAAAATAAGAATATGAATGATTTAGTGCTTATCAGAACCAATTCAGATAATGCCGATTTTAGACAATTGGTTGCTTTATTGGATAAAGATTTAGCAATTAGAGATGGTGATGAACATGCTTTTTATGCTCAGTTTAATAAAGTTGATACAATAAAAGAAGTTGTAGTAGCTTATCAAAATAAAATTCCTGTTGCTTGTGGTGCCATCAAAACTTTCTCAGATTCTGCAGCCGAAGTAAAACGTATGTTTGTTCACCTCGATTACAGAAAGCAAGGCATAGCAGCAAAAGTTTTATCCGAACTAGAAACTTGGGCAACTGAATTAAAATACAACAAATGTGTTTTAGAAACAGGCAAAAAGCAGCCCGAAGCTATCTCTTTGTATCAAAAAATGGGTTATCATATTACTGAAAATTACGGTCAATATATCGGCGTAGATAATAGCGTATGCATGAGTAAGGTCTTACTTGATACTAAAAAATGAAGATAAGCTTAAACAATGTTGGTAGGAGATTTAACAAGGAGTGGATTTTTAGAAATCTAAGTACCGAATTTATTTCTGGAAACAGTTATGCGATATTAGGTCCGAATGGTTCTGGAAAATCTACATTGTTAAGCGTTCTCACAGGAAGTTTAACACCATCAGAAGGTGAAATATCTTTTGCAGACGCAAAAGATATTCCTGTGGAAGAAATTTACAAACACATCAGTTTAGCTGCCCCGTACTTAGAACTCGTGGAAACTTTTACACTTAAAGAACTTATAGACTTCCATTTTAAGTTTAAAAATTTTGCTAATGGTGTTGATGCAAAAGAACTCATCATCATTCTTGGTTTTGATAAAGCGGCAAATAAAGAAATAAAGTATTTTTCATCGGGAATGAAGCAAAGAACCAAACTAGCTTTGGCTTGTTGTTCTAATTCGCCAATATTATTTTTAGATGAACCAACCAGTAATTTGGATGTTCAAGGCATGAAATGGTATCTGGAATTAATAGAAAAATTCACTAAAGACAGGTTAACCATTATCGGATCCAACCAAATTGCAGAATATGAATTCTGCAATAATCATATTCAATTGTCTGATTATAAGTAGTTTGTTATGCAAATGTTGCCTAGAAATGATGTTCATTTGTCATCACTTTGTATTATAAAAATAATTTTAAATAAATATTTGGTAAATATAAAATAGTTCTTACCTTTGCACCACCAAAAAGAGAAACAAATATCCTATTATTTTTCTTTTAGAAAGCATACAATTATCCGCAAGTGCGGATTTAAAATATAGCCAGCAATTGGCAAAAGATTTTTCATAGTTTAGTTTGAGGTTTAGGTTGATTATGCCTTTGGAGTGGTTCCCAAAGGCATTTCTTTTATACAAGGTTTTTGTGCTCTGCAATGACTTCATTTAAACCCAATTTCACGAAAATTCTTTTTGAGAAAATCTCAGGTTTTTAGAATGAAAAGACTGACTATTGCATTTTTATTCAATCATACTTTACTTCTTCAACGTATTTTCGTACAATTTAAAAATCCTTTTATACTCATCCGTCCAGCTGCTTGGCTCAATAAAACCGTGGTCTTCAACCGGATAAACAGCCAGTTCCCAATTGTTTTTTCCCAGCTCAATAAATCGTTGAGAAATGCGCACAATATCCTGGAAATGAACATTCACATCAACCATTCCATGCGCCATCAATAAATTGCCTTTGAGTTTATCGGCAAAATAAATTGGCGAACTTTGTTTGTATGCGATTGGGTCGTTAAAAGGTTCATTCAAAATGTTCGAAGTATAACCGTGGTTGTAATGTGCCCAATCAGTTACCGAACGTAAAGCAGCACCGCTTGCAAAAACGTCCGATTCGTTAAACATTGCCATTAAAGTAATAAAGCCACCATAAGAACCTCCATATAAACCAACGTGTTTAGGATTTACACCATATTTTTCAACCAAAAGTTTAACACCATCAACCTGGTCAGTTAAATCTTTTCCACCCATGTGGCGATAAATTCCTGTTCTGTGGTCGCGGCCATAGCCAGAACTTCCGGTATAATCAATATCAATAACCGTGTATCCATTATCCGCCAACAAGTTGTTAAACATAAATTCACGGAAATAAGTACTCCAACCAAAGTGAACATTTTGCAAATAACCAGCTCCGTGTACAAAAACTACTGCTGGATGATTTGGGTGAGGATTATCTGACTTATAAACCCTTGCGTACACATCGGCACCATAACGATTTTTAAAAGAAACCATATCCGGTTCACGCCATTTATACGATTTAAATTCAGCCGAAGTAGATTCGGTAATTTTAACTGCTTTTGCACTAACCTTATTTGGTTGAAGGTATAATTCACCTGGTTTATTCAGATAAGAATAATTTATGGCCAAAAACTTTTCATCGGGAGATAATGTGATGTCGTTCAAGCCCTTCATTGAAGTAATTTGCACAAGTGCACCACCGTTTACACCAATTTTAAAGAAATTCGTTATGCCCGGATGTTCTTTATTTGCTTTAATGTAAAAGGTGCTTTTATCTTTCGATAGCAGGACAGATTGCACTTCCCATTTTCCTGACGTAAGCTGTTTTTTATCGCCAGTAGAAACATTTACTACATATAAGTGTGAATATCCTGTGGCCTCGCTTTGATAATAAAAACGGTTATTATCAATCCAGCCTGTACTTCCCTGAAAGAAACCACTTACGCCAGGGCCACCAATCCAAGCCTCATCGTGCTGACGGTCTAATAGATTAAATTTTCCTGTTGCAGCATCTAATTTTAAAATCCATCGGTCTTTATTATCGGTAGAAGTTGCAACTACGATTCCGGTGCTGCCATTTTCGTTCCACAGCGGACCGAAAAAGTTAACCGGTCTATCCGCGTTTTTCTTTTTTAAAGTATCCTGCTGTTTAGGGTATTCTTTGTAGAAATCTGGAATATCCTTAATGCCGGGAATGGTTGCCGTTTGGATGGCGTACACAGAATCTCTTTGTGTATCATAAATAAATCCTTGAGATACATTTTCACTTTCACCAACCTTGGTTCTGCCTGGAATATCTTCTGTGTAACCAGATGCTGTTACATAATTCGGGACAATGGTATTGTGGTTATTGGTTGCCGGAGTAGTTAATTTGTAGGTAACATAGCGTCCATCCGGACTAATCACCACACCATTTAAAAACCTATCATCGGTGTAAAGTGGTTTTAAAGATTTTGTATCAGCAGTTTGCGCACCAAAACGACCTCGGGCTCCACGAGCGCCGCCGCCACGGTTATCTGCATTTCTTTTTTTAATGATATCAAAAAGCTCAGTTTGTTGCGCTTTTAGCCAGCTATCTTGTTCGGTTGCAGGTTTCGATGCCGTTCTTCCGGCAGGTTTACCTTTAGTAAAATTTGTGATTTGTTTCGTTTCCGCAGTTTTTAAATTCAGTTGAAAAAGATTATCCCCTAACTGATAAACAATATCGCCATTGGTTAAAAAGACAGGACTGCTTTCTCTTTCCATGGTATTGGTGAGCCTACTTTCCTTTTTTGCTTTGAAATTTTGAAGATAAATATCTCCGCTTTTCTCCACCAAACCCAGCGATTTATCTTTATTGTAGATGTAATTTAAGCTTAATAATTTTTCATCTTCCTTATCAACGGCCTTTATTGGTTTACTTGCTGTTGCAGAAATTTTATACAACTCTTCTTTGGCTTTATTTTCAGGATTCCAATTGAAATACAATGTTTTGCTATCGGCAGTCCAACGGAAATTTGTTGGTGCAATTCCCATCCATTTTGGGTCTCGCATTATTTTTTCTACCGTTAGTGGAGCTATTTGTTGTGCAAATGTGAGTTCGCCTGAGCAAAGCAAAAGGAAAAGTAAATATTTCTTCATGAATTTTATTTTGGATGCTGCAATTTAAATAATGCAGCAACTAAATTGGTAAGGAAATGGAAATGTTACAACGCTCGTCTTTATCAACCACAGATGGAAAAGATTTTACAGATGATGTTTTCAGACATAAATAGTTTCCATAACTTCTGTGTTTCCGCGGCAAAATTTTGTTTCTATCAGGTGTAGCAGTTGCCACAAAAACTCAGATTTTCATAGAATTACCTTTAGTTGAAAAGAGAACCGATTCTAACGAATCACTCTTCCTGTTTTATCGACATTCACCTCATCAAACGGCTTTAAATATTCATTGATGATAACGGAAAATTCTCTACGATTTAACACCTTTTTTAAATCGTATTTAGATGAAAATTTATAGTTCTTTTTCCATTTCTTTTCAATTTCGTTTTTTGTGGCATCAATTGCCTTATTGCCGACATAGCAAACCAAAGAAATTGTATTTTCCAGGTTGATGGGAATGTTATTATTGTCATCAAACCAGATTTGTGCCTTGTAATAATAGTCTTTAATGGGCTGTTTTATTTCATCATAACTAACGACTTTTTCCGGGTTGAAAAATGCCTTTCCTTCTTTAATATCTGCCTTTAAAATTCCGGTAATACTAACTTTTTGTAAGGCTAACCAATTCGAATCGGCAGCTTTAATATCTTCAAAAGGCATTAATGCTAGCCTGTAACTAAGTAGTTCGCCCTGAATTCTTTTTAGATTTGATAAACTGGTTTTCGTGTCGAAAAATGCAGAATATGCGGCGGTGGCTCCAGCAGCCTGTGCAATTTCTACATTTCCGGGCGGTATAAACAATAAGTTTTCTTGGTTTGGAATGAGTAAGTTATAGAGCGATAAATAACGAGATGCTGTTAAATTGAGTCCTGCGATGGAAGTTCTGTAAAGATTACTGTTGTAATTTAAAACCTCTGTATCTGCAGCCGCTAAATCTGTAATTTTTAAAGCCGCTAAAAGCTTTCCAGGTTCATCGGCTAATACTAAAATTTTAGCTTTTATATCCAAGCCATTACTCAAATTTAACGCCCATCCATTTCCCGAACGCTTAATTTCGGTGTATTTTACGTTATCAATAATATTTAACAAAGTTGTGCTATCAATTACTTTTTTTGTGTCTTTAGTTTTTGATTTTGAAACCGGCTCTGTTGGTTTGTTTCGCTTTTTAACTTCCCACGTAGCTAAGGTTTTAAATAAATTTTGAACTGCAATTGATTGTTTCACAGCGCTTTTTTGACTGGAAAAACCGGCAGATTGCGTTAAAACAAGTGTTTTAACACCAGATTTATAAGATTGAATTCCGGAGGCTAAAGCAGCATCGCCATTTCCAATAACCAACACATCCGTTTTTATCGTTTGCGCTCGCATCATGAATGGAAATAAAAAGGCGTAAATTAGAAACAATCTCTTCATAAACGATGATTTAAAAAATTAATGCAATATGCTTTAAATCGATGAATTTTTGATGAAACGATTGTATTTTAACTAAATTTAAACATAGCGTATCTAATTGAACATTTAAGACATTTAAGATTTCATATAAGCTCAACAGCCCTATAATTTCTTACATTCTTTAAATGTTAAATAAAGAGTATTGGTAAACATGGAAGAAAAAATAAAGGCAGTTTTCGATTTACAGCAGAAACACAAGTTTGATTTGCGTAAAACAGATGCGAAAACCCGAATTGCGAAACTGAAAATTCTTAAGCAAGCCTTAGAAAGTGCAGAAGAAGTAATTTACGCAGCTTTAGAAAATGATTTGCGTAAAAGCCGTTTTGAAAGTGCTGTAACCGAATTATTTTTTACTTATGCCGAAATAGACGATGCGATAAAAAACCTAGGG
Source organism: Pedobacter jejuensis (assembly GCF_003725795.1). Classification (GTDB taxonomy): domain Bacteria; phylum Bacteroidota; class Bacteroidia; order Sphingobacteriales; family Sphingobacteriaceae; genus Pedobacter; species Pedobacter jejuensis. Next base: position 98,889 of record NZ_RBEE01000043.1, read on the forward strand.
AAGTGGATGAAACCAATTTCGGTTGGTAGAACAATGAGCAACCTTTTTGCGGGCAATAAAATTTATTACGAACCAAAAGGCGTTTGCTTAATTATTGCGCCCTGGAATTACCCTTTTCAGTTAATCATGAGTCCGTTGATTTCAGCAATCGCTGCCGGAAATTGCGTGATTTTGAAACCATCTGAACTTAGTTCTGCAACTGCGCATGTTGTCCATACCATCATTAGCCAAACCTTTGATAAAAAGGAAATTGCTTGCTTTGAAGGCGATGCTGATTTATCAACAGCATTATTGAAATTACCATTCGACCATATATTTTTTACCGGCAGCACAGCTATTGGAAAAGTGGTTATGCAGGCGGCTGCTAAAAACCTCACTTCGGTAACATTAGAATTGGGCGGAAAATCGCCAGCTATTGTAGATGATTCTGCCGATTTAAAAAAAGCTGCAGAAAAAATTGCCTGGGGTAAATTGGTCAATGCCGGGCAAACTTGTATTGCTCCAGATTATGTGTTAATTGATGAAAAGATGGAAGCTGAGTTTGTATCGTATTTTAAAGCATCAGCAGAAAAAATGTTTTACAATGCTGGCAAAATCGATAAGCAGGTTTTTGGAAAAATCATCAATAAGAAACAGTTTGAGCGTTTAGATGGCTTAATTAAAACTGCAGTTGAAGATGGCGCCAAGCTGAATTGGGGAGGTAAAACGAATCTTGAAGATTTAACCATTGAGCCTACCATTTTAACTTCGGTAACAGCTGAAAATACCATCATGCAAGAAGAAATTTTTGGTCCGATTTTGCCAATAATAACCTATGCAAACTTACAGGATGCCGTCGATTTTGTAAATGCGAAAGATAAGCCTTTGGCGCTTTACATTTTCTCCAATAATTCAGATAATCAGGATAAAATCATTAAAGAAACCAGCTCAGGTGGCGCTTGTGTAAATGATGTTTTGGTTCATATCAGCAATCCGAATCTTCCTTTTGGTGGGGTAAACAGCAGCGGAATGGGAAGTTGCCATGGTATCTTTGGATTTAAAAACTTCTCACACGAAAGAGCTGTAGTCTTTCAATCAAAGTTAGGCATGACGAACATGATATATCCACCTTACAAAGAAAAAATGGGCTTGTTGAAGTGGTTGAAGAAAATACTGTAAGACCAGGATTAGAGGATTGTAGGATTATAAGATGAAGGAATTATAATTCTATAAATTAGAAGATTTTTAAGATAACTCTATTAGCATAACATGTCCGTCTGAGTTTATTGATGACTATTTAGTTAAAGCTTAAACAAGCTCCTTGGCAATTACAATATAAACCCTATTTTGCTTTTATGGATTTAGAACAACTTAAATACCCAATCGGACAATTTATTATGCCGGCAAAATTTGATGAGCAACAAGCCAAAATCTGGATTTCTGAAATCGAGAATTTGCCAAATCAAATTAAAATGGCAACTGAAAACCTGACTGAAGAAGAACTGAATCAAACTTATCGCCCAAATGGATGGACATTGCGGCAGGTGGTTCATCATATTCCCGATAGCCACATGAATGCCTACATTCGTTTTAAGCAGGCCATTACAGAAGATATTCCGGTTATTAGGCCTTATTTTGAGGAGCGCTGGGCTGAAACTGAAGAGGCAAAAAATGGCGATATACAAATGTCAATTGCGCTTTTGGCAAGCCTACATCAGCGTTGGGTTGCTTTCCTAAAAACCTTAAAAATAGGAGATTACCAAAGAAAATATATCCACCCGGCACAGAATAAAGAACTTACCTTGGCAAATATGTTAGGCATGTATGCCTGGCATGGAAAACACCATTTGGCACACATTGTGAATACCATATCGCAACAATAACCTTCTTCAAATGTAACGTTGTAAAAGAAATCTATATCAATATCAACATTGCCGCACTCATGGCAATCATAATTGCGTCTTCTACAATGGTAACCGTACTCATGGGTAAGTTAAAAACGGCTCCCAAGCATGCGCATTGAATCTTTTTCTTATTTAATACACTTTCTAAAACACCTAAAATACTGATGGTCATCACAATTAATGTTACCCAATTTACAGCCACAGGAGAGAGGTTTAACGCAAAACTTATTCCCAAGCCGAGTTCTATAAAAGCATAAATATATCCCCAGGCACTAAATTTTTTCGCAACGATATCGTACATCGCATAGCTTTCGGCAAAGCCTTTTAAATTCAGTATTTTGAAGAATGAAAAAGTAAGGAAAAAGCCTGCCATGAAAATGCGCATGAAAGTCATGAAATTAACCGCGTCATTTTCCCAGGAAACCACCAATGATATTGCCGTAACGTAACCAAAAATAATCAAGATAGGTTTATAAGTTTCCAGCCATGATTTTGTGTTCTCAGTTGTTTCGGTGTGTACGTTTGCCGAAATTTGATATTTACTTTCTTTGCCACCCAAAGCTTGTTGTAGCGCAGCTAAATCAATGTGTTTATCCATGCTAATTTTTGCCGAATTTGTATCTTTCGACACTTCAACCGAAGTCACGTCAGGTAATAACAAAAGGTTACTTTTTACTTTATTTTCGCAACCACCACAAGTCATTCCGGTAAGTTGATAGGTATGTGTCATGTTATAATGTTTGTACAAAAGTACTTTTTAGATGCCCGTAATGCGTTACAGAATAATCATAAAATGTTATAGAATTTTGGGTATTAAGTGACGATTTATTTTTTGGAAATGAACGTTCTGTGTTTCATCGGGAATAACAGCCCCGCTTTCCTTACTGCCGAAGAAAAATCGGCATTCATCCAATCGGGTTTATAAACAAAGGAAATTCGTACTTGGGTTAGTTGGTTTACCCCACCAAAACCGAAGTCATCGTTAGTGAACCGCCCACAGCTTTATCGTTGAAAAAGGAAACCTCTTCTTTGTCGTTTTTTAAACCTAAAGTATATATCAAAGGCAAATAATGTTCGGGAGTTGGGATAGCCAGCATGGCATCAGCACCTAAATTGCGGTAATCAATTAAGGGTTTATGGTCGCCATTAGCAATAAGGCTTTTGAATTTATCATTCATTTCATTAGCCCAATCATAACCGCCTCCGTTAATCATGTCCCAGCTTAACATACGAAGATTGTGCACCATATTGCCGCTGCCAATAACTAAAACGCCCTTTTTTCGCAAGGCATAAATTTCTTTAGCAATTTCGTAATGCTCCTCAGGCGATTTGGTATAATCAATGCTCAGTTGTAAAACCGGAATATTAGCATCCGGATACATGTGCCTAACTACCGTCCAGGTTCCGTGGTCTAAACCCCAATCGTGGTCTAACCCAACTTGGGCCGAATGAATTAGCGATGGGATTTCAGCCGCTAACTTTGCATCACCAGGTGCAGGATATTGAACATCAAAAAGCTGCTGTGGGAAACCACCAAAATCGTGAATGGTAGATGGGAAATCCATTGCTGTAACAAAAGTTCCGTGGGTGTACCAATGTGCTGAAACCACCAAAACGGCTTTAGGAACAGGAATATTTTTGGCTAAATCAAACCAACTTTCACTAAACTCATTGTTTTCAATCCCGTTCATCGGCGAACCATGGCCAATAAATAGGGTTGGCATTAAATCTGTTTGAGGCAAACGCTGAGTGAAATTTCTGAATTGTGATAAAGTTGACATCTGCTAAAGATTAAGCATAAAGATACATCGCAACTTTTAGGGGTAACTTAACCTAGGATAAGAAAGATGCTTTATGTTATAGAATATTTATTGTCCGTTGACTAAAGTCAACGTCAATGAAATGTATAGTGTACATATTAAATAGGCGCTTCAACTTCAATAATGCGCATCCCCTCTGCTATTCCTCACCTTTAGCTTCAACTGATAGATTATATTGAAATTATGTATTTTTTTCTCTCTCTATTATGTTACCGCCCTGCTATTCCTTACCGTCAGTTTCAACTGACGGATATAGATAATCAACTAATTTTGCCTCTATTTTATTTCAGCCAATTGCTAATCAGTCTTTACACTTCATCCAATGTTTTTCTTTTACCATTAGCTTCAATTTTATAAGTCGAAGGTGTTAAACCAGTCACCTTTTTAAACTGTGCTGAAAGATGCGCAACACTACTATAGTTAAGTTGGTAGGCAATTTGGCTAAGTGTTAATTCATCGTAAGTAAGCATTTCTTTAGCTTTTTCTATTTTCTGAGCGATGAAATACTTCTCAATCGTTTGATTTTCAACTTCAGAGAAAACTGAACTTAGCTGCGGATATTCAATTTTCAGTTGCTCACTTAAATAAGCTGAAAGATTAATTTTTAAGGGTTCTTTTGTATAATGAACCAGGTTGATAATCGAGGTTTTTACCTGTTCTGCAATCTGTGTTTTCCTGTCTTCCAATAGCTCGAAACCAAAATGATTTAGTTTCTCGGCAATTTTCTGTTTATCATCTACAGAAATATTATCGACTAAACAAACCTCCCCCAATTCGACTGAAATAGGGTTAAAGCCAAGCTTTTCCAGCTCGGCTTTAACCACCATTTTACAACGGTTGCACACCATATTTTTGATATGCAGTTTCATTATTTAGCTTTAATCGTTTCAGCAACATCACCGCAATCAAACATCATACTTCCATAATATGGATTTTCGATGTTCTCTTTTTCATTTAACCAACTTGCTTTCGCCATTGGGCAATGCTGAACATACACGGTACCCGAATTAAATTTGATGTTTTTTACGGTTTTAATCATTGCATAAGAAATTCCTTCAAATGATTTTCTTTGCACTTTGATATCTTTACCGGCAGCTAACTCTGCCGCTTTTGCTTTGATGATTTTAGCTTGTTCCATCCAAACGTTATGTTGTGCGGCAGGTAAATCTTTATGCGGCACAGCATTTACTTTTGCCGTTAAAACCTTTACCTTTTCAATTGCAACATCTTTTTTATCTGTTGCCAAGGCATTTTTTACATCGTAATAGGCTGTTAAAACCTGATTAAATGCTACATCGGTTTTGCTTTGTGCAAAAGTGATTTTGGTAGTTGCGATGGCAATTATAGCCACCATTATCATTATTTTTTTCATCTCTTATTCTATTTTAAAACGTTAAAAAAATTAAATTCTGCCCTTATCAGGTACATGTTTTTGGTATATCGGTTGGCAATATTTCCTGTTGCCTGAAAGCGATATCCCAAATCAATTCGGGTGGTGCTGTTTAAAATTACTTGTAAAGCAGGTGCTAAATCTAAATAAGATTGACCTGAGCTTGGGTCGGTTTTACCCAATAGCTCAAAATAAACATTAAAATTTGGCTGCTTATAGTCTTTATAAGTAATGGGCAAAACCAAATAGCCCGATGATAAACTATAGGAAAGCATATTATTTGGTCGCGGCATACCAACAATTTGTTTGTCGTAATCCTTAAAAACATGTGCGTAACCTAATGTTGCCGATAGCGCCAGTTTGTGCAGAAGTTGCGTAAAAATTAATCCTCCCTGAACACCACTATTATCGCCTTCTAAATTTACATCTCTGGTAAATGTTGGTCTTTTACTGGTGCTTATACGCCCGAATGCAGCTGCTCTGAAATGAGAATGAGCCTCATCCAAAGATAAGAAACGATACTTTGCATATAAGCTTCCACCTTCTAAACGATATTTTCCATCCATATCAGATAAGAAAGCTTGGGTATGCATCATCAGGTTTTTATTAAAGCCAATCATTACCTCCGGGATGGTTCTGCTCATAAAATCGGGGTTATTCATGCCCTCATTCGTAATCCTTACACCAATAGATTTTGTTGGCATATTGCTGGCCGGCTCCGTAAATACATATAATTCCTGACTCAAAGCAGAAGAATAAGCGCCGATTACAATCAGCACCGTTATGATAATATTCTTCATTTCTAAGAAAGCACTAGGTGGTACACGCGAGTTTTCTTTCCGTTCACTACAGCGGTTCCATTTGCATAAGCATCAGAATTAACAGTTGTAGCTTGTTTTTTAAAGGCCGAACTTGAGATGAAATTTTTATCAACCACAGATGCTTTTACCGTCCCGTTTAAGGTTTTGTTTTTTGCATTTAGGAAACGGTAAACATTGCCATTAACAATCGCCTGACCTTTTTCATCTACTTTAACTTGATTGAAAGTAAAATCTGCAGTTAAACCACCCACAGAAAAACCAGCATCCTGAACTTTTTTGCGCACCATATCTAAATTGATATCAGCACCTTTCTTAAAGGTTAATACGAAGATGTTTTTATTTAAATCTGGCTTTACAGCGTTGATGAAACCCAATGTTTCTAGCGATTTTTGTGTTGCGTTTGAACACATGGAACAGGTTAAACCAGTTACTTGTAAATCTGCTGTTGATATTTGTTGAGCCGAAACTTTAACGGCAAAAAGGAGCATAATAATGCTAAATAATTTTATTGTTTTCATGATTTTTTTGAATTAGAATTTAAGAAAATGCCACATATAGCCAGTCAAAATGCGGTGCATATCGAAATGGCTAATGAATAATCCTAATTCCTAAAAATACAATTGAAAACGTGCAAGGCAACCCGCGAAGAAATTGGCGGTGCTTTGTTTGTGAATTTGCTAAAAAAAGTTGGGGTAATGTTGCTTAGAAAAGCTAAAACAGGTGGATGCAGAAATAATTGGATAGAAAATAACTTTGGCATTTGTGTTTGTGCTTCAGTTTGGTGACTATCTTTAACTTTAACCGTTACCTGTGTATTTTTGCAACAGCCATCATCTTTCTTTTCAGCAGGAATATCTGCACAAAATTTGCAAGAAACTTCATTACTAAATAGCTTTACATTTTCTAGTTTTCCACCACAAAAATGCAAACTTAAAGCCAAACCCATAACACTAACCGCGTAGAATACGGCTAAAGAAAGTGCTATTTTTTGTTTTAACTTCATTGGCACAAAGGTAATGGAAAATAACGCGAATAATACAAGTTTTTATTTATTCAATTTCATTTTTTAGTTTAATTTAGCCTCAAACACCATCAAAATGAAGAAATTATTATTGCTTATCTGTACATTTTCTGTTCTTTTTACCTTTGCAGCTAAACCTAAAAACCGATATATCCGCATTAAGACGGAATTTGGTGAATGCATTGTGAAGCTGTACAATGAAACGCCATTGCACCGCGATAATTTTTTAAAATTGACCAAAGAAGGTTATTATAACGGCACCTTATTTCACCGCGTAATTAAAGATTTTATGATTCAGGGCGGCGACCCAGATTCTAGAAATGCTAAGCCAGATTCTTTACTAGGCGAGGGCGGACCGAAATACACCATTCCTGCAGAATTTAAAGATAGCCTTTTCCATAAGGAGGGTGTTTTAGCTGCGGCTCGGGAAGGAGATGGCGTTAACCCAAGTAAAGCCTCGAGTGGAAGTCAGTTTTATTTAGTGCAGGGAAAGGTTTTTACAGATGAGCAATTGAACAGCGTAGAAGAAAAACGATTAAAATTTAAAATCCCCGAATGGCAGCGACAGGTTTATAAAACCATCGGTGGAACGCCACATTTAGATAGAAATTATACCGTTTATGGTGAAATTGTTGTTGGTTTAGATATGGTTGACAAAATTGCTGTTTTAGTAACGGATAAAAATAATCGTCCAAAACAAGATGTAAAAATGGAAATTACAATTTTAAAAAGGAGAGCAGCAAAGAAGTTAGAAAAGCAGTTGACTAAGGCTTAATATTCTCGTCATGCTGAATTCATTTCAGCATCTTTCCTGCTAATAAGACCCTGAAATGAATTCAGGGTGACGACGGGTTTGTGTAAAGGCAATGCAAATCTCAATTAATAAACATTTATTCATTTAATTTCTAATTTTACTCTTTGCGATTTTATTGAAAATTTGGAATGAAAATCATCTCTTACAACGTTAATGGAATACGTGCTGCCAGCACAAAAAACTTCTTCGGCTGGTTGCAAGCCACCAATGCAGATATGATTTGCTTGCAGGAAATAAAAGCAATGCCATCACAAATACCAGAAATTATTGCGTTGGTAGAGCAGTTGGGCTATCATCACTACTGGTTTCCGGCAGAAAAGAAAGGCTACAGCGGTGTGGCAATCCTAACCAAAATAAAGCCCAATCATGTAGAATATGGTTGTGGCGAAGAATGGATTGACAAGGAGGGAAGAATATTACGAGCCGATTTTGATGACTTTTCTTTAATGAGTTTATACATGCCATCAGGCTCAAGCGGTGATGAACGACAAGTGAAAAAGTACGAGTTTATGAAATTCTTTGATGGCTATATCGGAACATTAAGAGAAAGGATTCCAAACCTGATTGTTAGTGGCGATTACAACATTTGCCATACTTCCATAGATATTCACAACCCAAAATCAAATGCCAATTCATCTGGTTTCTTGCCTGAAGAACGAGAATGGATGCAATTATTCTTGGAAAATGGTTTTATTGACTCTTTCCGTCATTTTAACAAAGACCCACACCATTACACCTGGTGGAGTTATCGTGCAGGCTCCAGAGGTAAGAATTTAGGTTGGCGTATAGATTATCACTTGGTTACCCGAGCGATGGAAAATAGATTGAAAAACGTGAGAATTTTGCCCGATGCCATTCATTCAGACCATTGTCCGGTTTTGCTTGAGTTACATTAAAGATGTTCAGCCTCGTATTTTTCGCCAGCTTTAAGCATCAACTCAATTTGCTTTAAATCATCAGCCGTTAGTTCTTCTTTTTCCTGCAATTCAAACACCGCAACCATATTGTCTTCGTATTGCTTTTCGGTTTTGATAACGATTTCGGATGCCATGATGGTTAAAATTTAATAATTTCTGTTGGTGTAATGCAAAAGTTCAAACGAATGTCGTGCTTGTTTACATCATCAATTTTTTCTATTGCTGGCGATAAAGATAAGCCTATTTTTTGAGCATTTAAATTTTCCAGAAAGCGGTCGTAAAAGCCCTTGCCATAACCCACACGATATCCCTGATTATCGAAAGCCAATAAAGGAATTAAAACCATATCGATTTCGCCATGGTATTGATTTGCTGTTTGTGGTTCAGGAATATTGTAGCTGTTTTTCTGCAAATCATTTAAACCGATATATTCATGGTGGGTCATTGATGAGGTGTTAAAATCTGCCTTTGGGATTATGATTTTTATTTCTGGGTGATTTCTTACCAGCCAATCAATCAGCAAAAAAGTGTTCGGTTCTTTTTTTTTTACAATCGGCAAGAAAACATGCAATGTTTTTACAGAACTAAAATCAAGCAATTTAAATTGATTTAAAAGGCTATCATTTTTGCTTTCGTAATCTTCATCAGTCAACGATAATCGCTCCTTTAAGGCTTGTTTTCTGATTTCGACTTTTAACATTTTGGTTAAATTTAAGATATTTTATCAAGTCTTAAGGCACTATTCTAAACAAAAAAAGCCTTTGAAAACAAATTCAAAGGCTTTCTATTCAATAGAAAATATTATTTTACACGCTCTACATATTCGCCTGTACGTGTATCAACTTTAATTTTATCGCCTTGGTTTACAAACATTGGTACTTTAACCTCAACTCCATTTTCAAGCGTTGCTGCTTTCAATGCATTTGTAGAAGTATCACCTTTAACTGCTGGCTCAGAATACGTAATTTCGAACTCTGCAAAGTTTGGTAACTGGCCCATTATTGCCTCGTCGCTTTCCATAGAAACGATAACATTCATACCTTCTTTTAAGAATTTAATGGCCGAACCAAATAACGTTTTTTCAACATTATATTGCTCATAAGTATTGTTATCCATCACCACCAAATAATCTCCATCTTCATACAGATATTGATAATCGCTGGTTTCTACGCGACAAATTTCTACAGCTTCGTCAGTATTCATACGAGCCTCAACAATTCTACCTGATTTAATATTACGAAACTTTCCTGTGTAAAAAGCGCCGCCTTTACCTGGCGTACGGTGGTTCCATTCGTCAACAGTAACCAATTCGTTATTTACGCGAAGAATGTTACCTGTTTTAATTTCTGATGCTTTTGCCATATAATGTTATCCTTAATGGATTTAATTTCGGTTTTTGTGAGGGCAAAGGTAAAATTATTTTAATAAAAACCTAGCAAGTTAAGGGCATAAGCTTAAGGGATTAAGTCTTTTTTCAGGTGCTTTAGTGCAGCAAATTATTTGTAAGTAAATATGCTTTTTAAATCAAAAAGCAATGCTTGCATCAATCGTTTAGGTTAGTCTCTCGTTTACAGCGATCTTTTTTACCAAACCTCGTACTATGTAAGTTTGATAAATAACCATTGTCTATATTAATGTGTTGTAACGAAACATCCATATCCAGAACAAAATCTGCAAAAAATCATTAAATTGCTTTACCTAAATCAATCCAATTATGAAACGTATCTTGCCATCCCTGATTTTGCTTGGCGCAATTTCGGCTTGTAATAATCCTCAAAAGAAAGAAATGGAACCCATAAAATGGCCTGACGCAAAGGCTCCTGTGGCGGAGATTATTCCGCATAAACGTACTATTCATGGCGATACAGTGGTAGACAACTACTACTGGATGATTGATTATTTTGCAAAAGGACCTGACAGCACAAAGGTTGTTGATTACCTGAAAGCAGAAAATAAATACCTGGATACGATGATGAAAGGAACTGAAAAGTTTCAGGCAGATTTGTTTAAGGAAATGAAAGGTAGGATTAAAGAAAAAGATGAATCTGTACCTGTTTTTAAGAATGGTTATTTTTACTACAGCCGTACCGAAGATGGACAACAATACTACAAATACTGCCGCAAAAAAGGCAGTTTAAGCGCCAAAGAAGAGGTTTTATTAGATGTTGATGAATTAGCAAAAGGCCATTCTTATTACAGTGCAACTGGTTTTAGTATTAGTCCTGATAATAAGTTGCTGGCCTTTGGTGTAGATAAAGTTTCTCGCAGACAGTACACCATTCAGGTTAAAAATTTAGAAACCGGTGAAATTTACAAAGATGCGATTACGAATACAGAAGGTGGTGTGGCTTGGGCAAACGACAATAAAACATTGTTTTACACCTCAAAAAACGCAGTGACTTTACTAAGCGAAAAAATTAAAAAGCATGTTTTAGGTACGGATGAAAAGACCGACAAAGTGGTATATGATGAAAAGGATAATTCGAATTATATAGGTGTTTCTAAATCGAAAAACGGAAGATATATTTTTATTGGTTCGCAAGGAACGTTAACAACTGAATATAGGATGATTGATGCCGACCATCCTGAAGTACCATTTAAGGTTTTTGCGGCTCGTAGTAAAGATGTTTTATATGATGTTTTGCCTGTTGATGATAAATTTTACATCGTAACCAACTGGAATGCAAAGAATTTCCGTTTGATGGAATGCCCTCTGGATAAAACCGAAAAGGAGAACTGGAAGGAAGTAATTCCAAATCGTAAAGATATTTTGCTTGAATATGGTGATGAATTTAAAGATTACCTTGTACTATCTGAACGAAAAAACGGCTTAACCGAATTGCGTGTTTTGAAAAAAGGTGGTGGGGATTATTATATCAAATTTGATGAACCTGTTTATGCTGCAGGCATTGGTTCAAACCCCGAATATAATGGCAAAATGCTGCGCTATTCTTACACTTCTTTAACCACTCCCAACTCTACTTACGATTATGATTTAGAGAAAAAGGATAAAAAGCTGATGAAACAGCAAGAAGTTGTTGGTGGTTATAACCCTGAAGATTATGCTACAGAACGTGTTTTTGCTACAGCTAAAGACGGCACTAAAATTCCGATTGCATTAGTTTACAAAAAGGGCTTAGAAAAAAATGGTAAAGCACCATTGTTGTTATATGCGTATGGTTCTTATGGCTCCAGTACCGATGCTACTTTTTCATCGCCAAGGTTGAGTTTACTAAACCGTGGATTCGTTTTCGCGATTGCCAATATTCGCGGCGGACAAGAAATGGGTCGCCAATGGTATGAGGATGGTAAATTGATGAAAAAGAAAAATACATTTACTGATTTTATTGCTGCAGGAGAATATCTGGTAGAGCAAAAATATACTTCTAAAGGTCATTTGTACGCCAACGGCGGCAGTGCCGGAGGTTTATTAATGGGTGCCGTTGTAAATATGGCTCCAGATTTATGGAACGGTGTAATTGCTGATGTTCCTTTTGTTGATGTAATAAATACCATGTTGGATGAGAGCATTCCTTTAACTACAAATGAGTTTGATGAGTGGGGAAATCCTAAGAAAAAAGAGGCTTATGAGTATATGAAAAGCTATTCGCCGTATGAAAATGTAGAGAAAAAAGCCTATCCAAACATGTTGGTTACCACGGGTTTACATGATAGCCAGGTGCAATATTTCGAGCCAGCGAAATGGGTAGCCAAACTAAGGGCAATGAAAACCGATAAAAATGTGTTGCTGCTAAAAACCAATATGGATTTTGGTCACGGTGGCGCATCAGGTAGATTTGATTATCTAAAAGATGTATCATTAAGATGGGCGTTTTTGTTTGCGCTTGAGGGGATTGAGCAGTAATGTAACTGGCTGATTCCGAAAAAATAAGAGACCCAGTTTTACCATAAGGAAAATTCACAGAGAAAACAGAGTTGATTAATGAATTTAAGCGTATTTCTATGAGCGGTCGTCATTGCGAGGAGGCTTTTTCAACCAACAAAGCAATCTCAGGTCAATTAGATAAAACAAGATACCCAGTTTACCACAAAAGAATCAAAAGAAAACAAAAGTTAAATTTCAGTTCTTCAATCTACTTTTTGATTCTTTTGTGGTTTAAAAATTTTAAAAAGATTTCATTCCAAAACCACAATGAGCACCCAATTAAAAACACTTCAAATTATCCACCTTGCTTTATGCGGTGGCGTATTTCTTTTCGCTTTAGTCACCATTTTTTTAAATAGAGAAATGATGTTTTTTGATGCCAACCCAGCTACAACAGCTCCTTTTAACCCAATCTTCCCGGTTGTTGGTTTGATAACATTATCAGCAAGCATATTCTTTTTCAGAAATGTAATTTCCAAAATTGATACGTCTGATGCTGTAGGTTCCAAAATCAGTCAATATCAAACCGCTTTTATCATAAGCGCAGCTTTGTTAGAAGGAGGTGCATTATTTAATATCGTTGGGTTTTTCCTTACCCATAATGCTTTCTTTTTGCTGTTTGCCGCTGTGAATTTCATCTTTCTTGTGCTAAAAAGGCCCACAAAAGATAAATTGATTTCTGCCGTACAATTGCAATACCCTGATACGGAGGCATTGTAAGCAAATAGCCTTATCTTTGCCACCCAATGGAATACAATGTTCATACTTTATCCAACGGCATTCGCTTACTGCATGTGCCCGCGGCCTCTGCTATATCTCATGCCTGTATCATCATCAATACAGGCTCTCGTGATGAACCAAACGGAAAAGCTGGTTTAGCACATTTTATAGAACACCTGATTTTTAAACGCACCGAAAAACGCAGCACCAATCAAATTTTAAATCGATTGGAAAGCGTTGGCGCAGATTTAAATGCCTATACCACAAAAGAATATACCTGTGTACATGCCTCTTTTTTAAATCCTTATTTGGATAGAACATTAGAGCTTTTTAACGATATCATTTTTCATTCTACTTTTCCGGAAGAGGAAATGGACAAAGAAAAAAGCGTTATTCTGGATGAAATTGCATCCTATTTAGACCAACCAGAAGAAGCAATAAATGATGATTTTGAGGATATGCTTTTTGCAGGTCATTCGCTCGGAAACAACATTTTGGGTACTACGGATTCGGTTCAGAATTTTACCCGTGAAGATGTTATCAATTTCAGAAAGGCAAATTACCGCACCAATGAAATTGTAATTGCGGTGTTAGGGAATTATACCTTAAATAGTGTGATAAATAAAGGCACCAAGCATTTTGCCGATGTGGAAGAAAATACGCCTACCAAGGAACGTGAAAAACCTAAAAATCTTCCCCAATCAAACACGACTATTTACAAACCAATTATGCAGGCACACTGTATTTTAGGCGTTCAGGCTTATTCCACACATCAGCAAGAAAAAGTGGCTTTAATGTTATTGAATAATTACTTTGGTGGCAACGGAATGAGCTCTATTTTGAATCTTCAGATAAGAGAGAAATATGGAATTGCCTATACCATCGAATCGAATTTTTCTCCGCTTAGTGATACCGGAATTTTCTCGATTTACTTCGGCACAGATAAAGAAAAGCAAATTAAAGCGCTTTCTTTAATTTTCAAAGAGATTAAAAAACTGAAAGAAAAACCATTAAACGAGCTGCAATTACAAAAAGCCAAAAACAAATTTATTGGACAAATTGCTTTAGGAGAAGAAAATAGGATTGGATTAATTATTTCAATGGCGAAAAGTTTAATCGACCATAATAAAATTGATTCATTAGAAACTGTGTTTGAAAAAATTAATGCCGTAACAACTGCTCAAATGATTGAAGTAGCTAACGAGGTTTTAGATATCGAAAAGCTAAATATCTTTACATTCTCGCCAATAGAGGAATAATTCTTATTTTTGTAGCGTTAAGCAATACCAGCTTGTCATCCTGAGCTTGATGAAGGATTAACGAAACAATGGTCTTCGACAAGCTCAGACTGACAAATCGTTCAAATGATACCCTCGGGTTTAATTGCCCGAAAGAAATATAAACAATGAAATTACCCATAGTAGCTTACGGAGACCCTGTTTTAAAAAAGATAGGAACCGATATTGATAAAGATTACCCAGAATTAAAAGAACTAATTGCAAACATGTTTGATACCATGTATTATGCAAGTGGCGTTGGTTTGGCTGCGCCACAAATTGGTTTGCCAATCCGCCTGTTTATTGTAGATACAGGTGAGGACGAAGATGGAAATCCTGGCTATAAAAAAGTGTTTATCAATGCACAAATTTTAGAGGAAACCGGAGAACCTTGGAACTTCAACGAGGGATGTTTAAGCATTCCTGATATTCGTGAAAACATTCTACGTAAGCCAAATATTAAGATCAAATATTTAGATGAAAACTTTGTAGAGCATACAGAGGATGTTGATGGTATGCCTGCTCGTGTAATACAACATGAATACGACCACATTGAAGGGAAGCTTTTTACTGATAAGGTGAGTATTTTACGCAAAACGATGCTTAAAAGTAAACTGGACGCGATTTCGAAAGGAAATATCAACACAGATTATAAAATGAGATTTCCGAATAAGAGCAAGAAACGATAGTTTGAAATGGAAGATGTAAGAGGGGAAATAGAAACATTTTCCCTTTTTTTGTTTTGCATTATTTTATTGCAAAAAAGAACTAACTAATGCATTGAACTAATATGAATTATGTGGTTAACCCTAATACACAATAACGGAAGAAACCTTTCTTAAAGAACTACATTTGCGCACTCTGTATAAATTACCTTAAACTCAATATCTAATTATCACTTCGCTTTTTATCTCCATCAAAAATTTGTTGCATCAATTTGCCCCAGGCAAAAGGATTTAATAAAGGATTCGTTTGAACCATATTCTTATTAATCATCCTATCAAAATTATATCTATAATTCTGGCTGCTAATCTCCCCGCCATCACGAGGAAGTGATTGTATCAAGCCATTAATTGATGATTTTGAAAGATTCTTTTTTGCAATCGCCAAATCATCATCAGCAAGCTTCATGGAAAGAAACTCATGCGTAAACTCTTCTGTTGTAGCCCATGGAAAAACACGAACTGTAGGTAAATTAATAACCTCAGATTGTAGCTTTACCATAATGGTGTATTTGCTATCTGGTGTACTTGTAGGAATTATAGTTGAGAATTTTTTGTAACCAATTGCTGTAAATAAAATTGTATCACCAGGATTAACAATAAAGGTGAAATACCCTCTATAATCGGCGCCAACTCTTTTACTTTTAGCAGAAAGATTGGTTATTGTAACATAAGGTATCACGTTACCACTATCAATATCTGTAATGATACCTGAAAATTGGATAAGTTTATCCTGTGCAGACTTCTGTTGGGCAAAAGCGGTAACGGAAAAAATTAGCAACATTAAGGCAATACAATATCTCATCAATACAAAAGTAATTTTAATAATAAAACTTCCTTGTTAAATATTGTTAAAGCTATTCTTGCTCTGCTAAATCAACAGCAACAACTGATGTAATTTCAGGAACAGCTTTCATTATCGCCTGTTCAATGCCCGATTTCATTGTCATAAAACTCATCGGACAAGAACCACAATTGCCTAAAAGTTTTAATCTTACAATACCATCGGCTGTAATTTCTTCAACAGAAACATTCCCTCCGTCTGCCATAAGGTACGGCCTTATCGTTTCCAATGCCTGTTCAACTCGCTCTGTTAAATTCATTATATGTTTTTTAAAATATAAAAATAGTAATTTTTTATCAATTTGCCACTTGTGCATTATTGATAGAAATTTGTTGTGCAATCTTACTTGCAATATCACCGAATATAACATCCAAAACAGGATTTTGATTTAGTGCTACTGGTTTTCCACTGTCGCCAGCTTCAGCAATACTTTGTACAATTGGAATTTCTCCCAAAAATGGCACATCAAATCGCTCTGCCAATTTTCGTCCACCACCATTACCGAAAATATAATATTTATTGTCGGGCAACTCAGCTGGTGTAAAATATGACATGTTTTCTATCACGCCCAAAACCGGAATATTAATACCCGGCATACGGAACATGGCTAAACCTTTATGCGTATCGGCAAGCGCAACTTGCTGCGGTGTAGTTACAACAACTGCTCCTGATATTGGAAAGCTTTGCGTAATTGTAATGTGAATATCGCCCGTTCCCGGAGGAAGATCTACAATTAAATAATCCAATTCTCCCCAGTTGGTATCATTAAAAAGTTGCTTCACAGCATTTGATGCCATTGGTCCTCGCCAAGGCACTGGCTGCCCAGGGTCTGCAAAGAATCCCAGCGAGAGTAATTTAATTCCATACTTTTCAATCGGAATAATTTTTGTTTTACCATCTGCGGTTTCTTCAGCTCCTGGCTTTGCATCAACTAAATCAAACATTGTTGGTACCGAAGGCCCATAAATATCAGCATCTATCAAACCAACCTTTGCGCCATCCTTAGCGAGCACCGCGGCAAGGTTACTGGCTACAGTTGATTTACCTACACCTCCCTTACCTGATGAAACTAAAATGATATTTTTTATGTTATCTAGTGATGATGAATTGACTGGCTGAGTAACACGTGAGGTTACATTAATTACAACTTCAGCTTCGGCCGAAACAAAATGTTTAACAGCATTGGTACAAGCGTTTTTTAGCATTTCCTTCATCGGGCATGCCGGCGTGGTTAGCTCAAGTGTAAAACTTACCTTGTTATCAACTATATGTAAATCCTTAATCATGTTTAAGGTTACCAGGTCTTTCTTAAGGTCTGGATCTTCTACATTTTTAAGTGCATCTAAAACTTGTTGGGGGTTAATCTCCATCGAATATATTTGAACTCAAAATTAACAAAACATAGCCATAAATACTTTTATTTAGGGTTTTTAACTGTAATTTTAACACGAAATAAACATTTAATTGTTACGTTTAAGCAATTAACCATTTTAACGACTGTATGCGAATACCAAAAATTAACATCCCTAAAAAATATTTAAAAATTGGAGCCTGGGTATTGGGTGTTTTTTTCATTGTTTGTATAGCTCTTGGTGCGGTTGCTTACAGTAAAAGAGAAGCGCTTTTGAAAAAAATGGTTGCCAAAGCCATCAGCAAAGCAGATAAAGATTATGGTCTTGCTGTTAAAATTGGTTCGGCAGGTTTTACTGGTTTAAGTACTGTAAAAATGACCGCCATTTCAGTTGTTCCAAAAGATAGAGATACACTTTCTAACATATCCGAACTAAGTGTGGGTGTAAAACTTTGGCCGCTAATTTTTGGTAACGTTAAGCTAGGTGAATTAAAAATTAATGATGGTTTTGTAAATGTTGTACTGAAGGATACCATTACAAACATCGATTTTATTTTAAAAAGAAAGAAGAAAGATAGCACTGCAACAAAAAGTAAAGTAAACTTAGCTGATATCGCCAGTAATATTCTAAATGAGGTTTTGTATAAAATACCTGATGATATGGATATTAAAAACATGGTTTTTAAACTTAATGATAATGACACAGCTAAACTAAGTTTTGCTACAGTAGCTTCAATAGATGGAGGCGATTTAAAATCAACCATTAATGTTAACAACGGCGAATCGATATGGCACTTCGATGGTGAGGTTGACCCAGGAAGCAAAGAATTAAGTGTTATGGCTTATGCTGATGGAAAAAAGCTAGAATTACCATATTTAAATAATAAACTACATGCAAAATTAAGTTTTGACACGCTACAAACCGAGCTAAAAAACGCTAAGTATAGTGGCGATGATTACAAAATATCAGGGTCGTGGTCGGTTAAAAATATGCTGATAAATCAACCCCGAATTGCTGGTAACGACATTATTATCCAGAGCGCAAAATTGGATGCAGATGTATTGGTTGGACCAAATTATATTGCACTTGATAGTAGTTCCACGGCATATTTAAAAAACGCGTCCATTCACCCTTACATCAAATACACTTTAGGAAAGAATAAGATTTACGAACTGAAGTTAAACGCAGAAGAACAAGACGCTCAATCTATTTTTCAGGCTTTTCCACAAGGTTTATTCGAATCTTTAGATGGCTTAAAAGTTCAGGGAAAAATAAAATATAACCTTAACTTTTACCTAGATACGGCCATTCCGGATAGTGTAAAATTTAGTTCGACACTAACACCTGTCGATTTTAAAATTTTGCAATGGGGTAAAACGAACTTGCAAAAAATTAACAGCCCGTTCGTTTATACGCCGTACGAATATGGCAAACCGATGCGAGACATTACAATCGGTCCATCAAACCCAAATTTTACACCTTTATCGTCCATTTCAAAAAACTTTATAAATGCGGTTTTAACTGCAGAAGATCCTTCATTTTTTACGCACAACGGTTTTGTAGAAGAATCTATCCGAAAATCTATAGCGGTAAATTTTAAAGAGAAAAAATTTAAGCGTGGCGGCAGTACAATAAGCATGCAATTGGTTAAGAATGTTTATTTAAGTCGCCAGAAAACATTAGCCCGTAAAGCCGAAGAAATTTTAATTGTTTGGTTGATAGAACATAACCATTTGGTAAGCAAGCAGCGAATGCTTGAGGTTTACTTTAATATTATGGAATTGGGTCAGAATATTTATGGTATTGGTGAGGCATCGAGATATTATTTTGGTAAGCAACCTGCAGATTTAACCATCGGTGATGGATTATTTCTGGCCAGCATTGTGCCTAAGCCTAAAGCATCCATGTATAAATTTATGGCAGATGGAGGCTTAAAACCATATATGTTCAATTACTTTAGGTTCATGGGTAACATTATGGCCAGGAGAGGATTAACGCCTTCTGATACATCAGGTTATGGCTTTTATAATGTACGCCTGAGAGAGGGTTTACGCAGATATTTAGCGCCTGACACTGCAGTAATTGATACAAATGCATTTGATGATGATGAAGATGGCATGGGCAATGCACCTGTAGAAATGCAGGATAAAAATAAGAATTTGTTCGACCGTATTTTTGGTGGTGGTAAAAAGGATACTGCAACAAGAATTAATGTAAAACCTACTGACACTGTAAAATCTAAAAAACAATTAAGGCAGGAGCGACGGGAGCAAAGAAGAAAAGAAAGTGAACTTAAAAACGGATTATAAAGTTTATTTGTCAACTTGAAACTTTAAAATTAAATCATAGTCATATATAATTTAACAGCAAACAATGCACAAAATAAAGGTAGAAGATAAAGAATTCGAAATCTTTTTAGAAAACGATACGCTTAGCAAACGAATTCGATTAATGGGCATACAAATTAATGTAGATTATGAAGGGAAATGCCCGCTTTTTATTGGTGTTTTAAATGGCAGTTTTTTGTTTCTGGCCGATTTAGTTAAAGAAATTAACATTCCTTGTGAAGTTGCTTTTATTCGTGTTGCTTCTTACCAAGGCACCACCAGTACAGGAGAAATTAAAGAATTAATTGGCTTGCCAGATGATATTGAAGGCAGAGATATCATAATCGTGGAAGATATTGTAGATACAGGTTTAACTTTAACGCATATCTTAAAAATGATTAATGAAAAGAATCCGGCTTCGGTAAAAGTAAGTTCGCTTTTGCTAAAACCTGCTGCTTTAAAATATAATATAGATGCTTTAGAATACGTTGGCTTTGAAATACCCAACGAGTTTGTGGTTGGCTACGGACTAGATTATAACGGACTCGGAAGAAACTTAACTGATATTTACAGAGCAACTGGAGTATAATTTTTCAATCGGATTAATTTATTTTTCGCACCTTTGCCCAATAATTTTTTCACAATGACTATACATAAAGAAGGCTACACCACTATAGCTTTAAGCATATTATTTATCTTCATCATAAATGCTTTTGTAGATTATAAATATTACGATGTAACCTGGTTACGTTGGTTTATCTATATCTTTTCTGCTATATTCTTTATTATAGTTTTACAGTTTTTCCGTAACCCTAAACGGAGTTTTGCTACGGGAGATAATTTAGTGATTTGCCCTGCAGATGGAAAAGTAGTTGTTATCGAAGAAACAGAAGAAGGAGAATATTTTAAAGATAAACGTTTGCAGGTTTCGATTTTTATGTCGCCGGTAAATGTACATATCAATAGAAATCCGATTTCTGGTGTTGTGAAGTTTTTCAAATATCATCCAGGTAAATATTTAGCTGCATGGAATCCAAAATCATCAACAGAAAACGAACGTACTACAACAGTTGTAGAACATAAAAGTGGTACGCCTGTATTGTTTCGTCAAATTGCTGGTGCATTGGCTCGTAGGATTGTGTGGTATGTAAAAGAAGGTGATGTAGTGGAGCAAGCAGAACAATTTGGTTTCATTAAATTCGGCTCAAGGGTTGATGTTTTTCTTCCAGTTGGAACCAAAGTTAATGTTGCCTTAAACGATGTTGTAAAAGGCGGTATAACCACTTTAGCTGAACTCAGTTAGGATTTACAATTCAACAATCAGGTTCTATTAATTGATAGAAAGCATTTATCTTGGGATGCTATTCTTAAATATTCGATTTTAAAAGTTCTTCTTACAATTTAATCTGTCGCATCATTTCCTACAGCTTTTTCATTTGATCTATCGTTAATCAAACGTTGCGTTGGATAGGCAAAATCAGATTTGTTTCTCATCACTATCTCCATAATTTTGAAGTTAATTTCCTGCTTTATCGATAGAAAATCGTTGTAAGCTGTTAATGAAACAAAATAAATTACCTCAATATTCAATGACGAGTCTCCAAATCCTTCAAAATAAGCATTACCATCATCACTTGTGTCTTGATGCTGATAAATGTACATTCGAATTTCATCCACAATCTTTTTGATGGTTTCTGCATTAGTTTCGTAAGTGATTCCAAAAGAAAATTTTACCCTTCTAAAATTTCTTAAACTCATGTTTTCCAAAACACCATCTATCATTCCTTTATTTGGAATAGTTGCCATTGTTTTTTCGGTAGTACGGATTAAAGTACTTCTAAAACCTACCTTTTCTACGGTTCCTTCAACACCATCAACTTTAACCAAATCGCCTACTACAAAAGGTTTATCTAAGAAGATGGTAAATGAACCTATTAAATTTTCTAGGCTTTCTTTTGCAGCCAATGCAATGGCTATACCGCCAATACCCAAGCCTGTAATTAGTGTTAAAACATTAACCTCGAATACTGCACCTAGAAGCGTAAAAAAACCGATAAAAACAACAACCGTTTTAAAAAGTTCTTTTAAAAACGGCACCAATTGGTCGTCTGATTTACTTTCTGTTAATGAAGCTTTGAATAATAGAACGTGAGATATAAAATCAATAATGCGCAGGATTATCCAGAAAACAGATAGAATGATTAAGAAAAGGAAAAGCCTGTCGATACAATCGCCGAGAGTAACCGGAATAGCTTCTTTAACCTTGCCAACCAATTTACTATACCTAAAAACGGTAACTTCTAATGGATGTTTAAGCTGATTTATAGCGAGATATAAAGTAGAAAAAAGCATAAAAACCTCTATAGGTTTTAGCAATAGGCTAACAAATGTGTCATCATGAGCTTGCTGAGAAAATCTTTGAAATAGCTTAAATAAAAGTTTGCTTAATAATTTCGAAACTAACCTTTTAAAAATTAAGCCTATTAAAAGAATACCGCCAAATAAGCAATAAGCCTTAACCGTATTGCCCCAAAAAACCTGTTCAAAAAATGCAGAATCTAACATATTAACCAATCGATTTGTTAATTAACAAAAAATATAGGAAACAAAAAAACCTTCACGATTCGTAAATCGTGAAGGTTTATATCTAGTAATAAAGAATAATTATTTTCTTAAAGATTTAATACGGGCAGCTTTACCGGTTAAAGCACGTAAATAGAACAATTTCGCTCTACGAACTTTACCATAGCTATTCACTTCCACTTTCTCGATGTTTGGAGAATTTACAGGGAAGATACGCTCTACACCAATACCGTTGCTCATTTTACGAACGGTGAAAGTTTCGTTTGCACCTGCACTGTTACGTTGTATAACAACACCCTGGTAAATTTGAACACGTTCTTTATTACCTTCGCGAATTTTATAGTGTACGCTCACTGTATCGCCAGACTTGAACGCAGGAAAATCTTTTTTCGCGATGGCCTGCTCTTCAACAAATTTTACTAAATCCATGATTTTAAGCTATTAAACCAACTTTCTTTACCTTGAAAATCGGATTGCAATATTAGGGAAATATTTTGATATAAAAAAGTCTAATTTAATTTTTTCCACATTCTTTTAGAATTCCACAATGGAATGTATTAAATGCTTCTATTCCAAAAGATCAGGACGGCGTTTTTGAGTGCGCTCTAAAGCCTGCTCATGCCTCCACTCATTTACTTTAGCTTCATGGCCGCTTAATAAAACATCAGGCACTTTATGTCCACGCCAATCAGCAGGGCGAGTATAAACAGGTGCATCTAAAAGTTCACCCTGAAAGCTATCTGATAGTGCAGATGTTTCATCATTTAAAACGCCTGGTATTAAACGCACAACAGCATCAACCACAATCGCGGCGGGCAATTCTCCGCCACTTAAAACATAATCGCCAACAGAAATCTCTCTGGTTACAAAAATGTCGCGTATGCGCTGGTCTATACCTTTATAGTGCCCACACAAAATGATAATGTTTTTCTTTATTGATAATTCGTTTGCTGTGCTTTGATTTAGCGTAACTCCATCCGGACTCATAAAAATTATTTCGTCGTATTCGCGTTCGGCTTTAAGTTTTTCGATACAAGCCGCAAAAGGTTCAATACTCATCACCATTCCACTGCCGCCGCCATATTGATAGTCGTCTACACTTTTTTGTTTGTTGGTTGCATAATCACGTAAATTATGCACAACTATCTCTGCAATGCCTTTCTTTTGTGCCCGCTGTAAAATAGAATGGGCGAAAGGACTTTCAAGCAATGCGGGTAAAACTGTTATAATATCGAAACGCATGGTATAGATTTAAAAATTACTTCTCTAAATAAACATCAAGTAAACCTTCGGGTAAATCAAGCGTTAAAATTTTTCCATCGTCATCAATCTCTACTATAAAATCTTCGTTCAATGGAAATAAAATCTCTGTTTCCTGATATCTTACTGTGGCTACAAACTGTTGTGGGTACTCATTAACTTCCAAAATTTCTCCCAGTTCGCCCAGTGTTTCATCAATAGCCATAAAGCCTTTTAAATCTGTATAGAAAAACTCATCAGCATTGCGCTCTGGCATTTTATCAATTGGCAAATAAAGTTTCTTTTTTACCAAAGGTTGTACTTTATCAATATGATCAACATCATCAAAATAAAACAAGCCGGTTTTGTTTGGATAGAGTTTATGGCTAGCCACAAAATACGGAACCAATTTTCCATTCATGTCAGCAAAAACAACATCCATGTCTAGTTGCTCATAATCATCAAATTCGAAAAAAACCTGTGCTTCGCCTTTTAAACCTTTGGTTTTGGTTACATAACCAATATAAAATGCTTCTTCGTGTTTCATAAACCCCAAATCCCTAAAAGGGCTTTATAGCATGTCGTCACCCTAAATTCAGTTCAGGGTCTTGGTTGCAAGAAAGATACTGAAACAAGTTCAGCATGACGGATTGTAAATAATAAATATCTCTAAATAAAAATAGCGTTCCGAATTGTCGGAACGCTATTTTAGCATGAAAATAAAGTAGATTACTCTGCTTTATCTCCTGCTTTAGTTTCGTCAGCCGGAGCTTCAGTAGTTGCTTCAGCTTCAACAGCTGGTGCTTCTTCTGTAACTTCCTCTTCAACAACTTCTTCTGCAACTGGTGCATTTTTAGCTGCGATAGCTGCTGCTCTATCTTCTTTTTTCTTAGCTTCTGCTGCTAATGCTGCTTTACGCACATCAGCTTTTGAGCTTGCTAAACCTTCTGTTTTACCAGAAATTTTACCAGCTTTTGCATCTAACCAAGCAGTGAATTTCTCATCAGCTTGTTCTTGAGTTAAAGCGCCTTTTTTAACACCACCTTCTAAGTGTTTTTTGTATAAAACACCTTTGTAAGATAGGATAGCACGAGCTGTATCAGTCGGCTCAGCACCTTGGTTAACCCAAGCTAAAGTTTTTTCGAAGTTAATTTCGATGGTTGCCGGATTGGTGTTTGGGTTGTAAGAACCTAAACGCTCAATAAATTTACCATCACGTGGAGAGCGAGAATCTGCTACCACTACATGGAAAAAAGGTTTCCCTTTTTTACCAAATCTTTGCAATCTGATTTTAGTTGCCATTTTGTTTTGTATTTATGTATTCAACATATTTCCCGGAACTTCGTGTTGCGGGCTGCAAAGATAACTAAAATACTGTAAATTAAAAACATAGTTTAATTTCTTTGTTTTAAGGATATTTGAAGCCAAATATTTGCTGATACAAAATGGAAAGAATTGCAATTGATATGGACGAGGTAATTGCCGATGCCCTCGCAAAATTTATTAAGCTTTATAACCGGGATTACAACATTCCGCTGGATTTAAAAATTGATGCCGGTAACGAAATTTACCAGCACGTTCCCGAAAATATAAATCAAAAATGGTTTGATTATATTAATGAACCTGGCTTTTTCCGCGATTTGGAGGTTATCCCCGATAGCCAAAAAGTAATTAAAGCCTTACAAGAAAAATACGATGTTTACATTGTTTCTGCGGCAATGGAATTTCGCAATTCGTTAATTGATAAATATGATTGGCTTGCCGAGCATTTTCCCTTTATAGATTGGCAGCACATTATGTTTTGTGGTAAAAAAATTGTTGATGCAGATATCATCATAGACGACCGCAGCAAAAACTTTGTTAATTTTAAAGGCAGAACCTTACTTTACACCTCGCCACACAATTTATTGATTACCGAATACGAACGTGTAAATACCTGGGAAGAGGTTGCGGGTTTATTGCTTTAATTATTTTACAAAAATTTAGGGTTGCTTTTTAAATAATATAAGAAATGTAAGAACATTTAAGTTTGCGGATTACTTTAAGTGTTTTTACATTCCTTATATGGTAACTGTTAATGTACTTCAATTAGAAGCTAAATTCTCCAACCAGGTTTCCATCACTATTTCCTGCCGCCATTGGTAGCACAATTACTTTTCTCTGTTGCTTGCCTGTTGCATAATAAGTGTAAATTTCTGCAGTTACAGTTGTTGGACCGCTGATGTTGATTTGCCTGTCGCCAAAATAATTTACTTCGATTTTGTATTTGCCCTTCACCGCTTTCTTAATCATAAACTGTTCGGGACCGTAACCAGATGTAAAATCATTACTAATCCGACCACCAATTTTGGTTCCGTTATTTCCGTAATAACCTTTTTCGCCAGTTGGGTCTGTTAACCACAAATCAATATCGGTATCATTTTTATTCCAATTTAACACTACTCTAATATCCACAGGTAAAGGCTGAATTAATCGCTTATCAATTCCTTTTAAATTTAGCTTACTTGCATGTTTACTAATCAGATTGTTAATTTCGGAGATGATAATTTCTTCAATTCCTTCATCTCTACTAGAGGTTTGGGCATTATAACTTTGCGTTAAAACTTTATACAAATTACCTAAAGCTTTCTGATATTGACCGGCATCAGCCAAAGCCAGCGCATAATCGCGGTAACTCTGTGCATCCATCGGGCGCCATTGCAAAACCTTTTGGGTTACAAAAATTTCTTCTGCATAATTGCCGGTCTGTTTTAATTTATATGCAAGGGTTTTATATAAATCGGCATTTTCCAAATCTAAATCGGCAATATTGCTTAAGATAGTCAGTGCCCTTGCACTATCATTCTTTAAGTAAAACCAATTGGCAACATCAAAATAAAACATTGGTGTGGTAATGTAATTTGGTCTCATTTTTAGATATGCCAGATAAGCACTATCGGGTTTTCCAACCAAACTTTTCATATAATCTTTATCGCTTTTAAACTCAGGTATTATAATTTCTGGTTGCTTTTCCGGAACAGCCCGATTGCTGTGTTGAATGCTAACGCCTGCTACTTTTCCTGCCAATGCGTTTGTAAAATCCCTGTTCGCGTTTGAAACCATGCTTTCTGAACTAATTCTTGCTACAGAACCTGTTACCATCCTTTTTGCTTGAGCGGATGAAGCCATGACAACAACTTCTTTTAATGCATTTTTATCTTCCGCTTCTCCAAGCCTTTCAACTAACGGTGGTTCAGCCGCTTTGTCTGCTTGGATTCTTGGCGGAGTTGCCGGACTTGCCTGTGGTGTAGAGCGTGTTATTGATGAGTTACCTTGGGCTGTTCTATCTGGAAGCGCAACAACCACATTTTCCGGCGTTGGGTATTGCTCTTTTTTCTTTGTAGGTTCTTTGTAATAAAAATCGGTGTTCCACCAGGTTTTTAAATCTTTGCTCATTGCAACCGCAGCATTTATTAAGTCGGTTTTACGCTCTAAAATACCGGTTCTGCGCTGCTTTAAAACCGCATCGTACGCAGGGCGTAATTCTGCAGGTGGTGTAATATCGTAACGTAAATAATCATCTAGGTTTTCTAAAACAATCAGGCTTGTATTTCTTGTTACGATACCAAACTGTTTACTCAAAACACTTATATCATCTTTATTCGCCTCATATTGGATGTCCATTTCGGCTATTTTCTTTTGTGCCCAAACCCTGCTCACATCGATACTACTTAAAGCATGTTCGGTTGCATTAAGGCGAATGGCTTGCTCTGCATCTACCGTATTACCATAACCAAATTGAAGAACGAACTCCGTATTTAAACCATTCATAATTCCGGCTACAGATAAATGTCCGTTTACATTTACATGCATCGAGGGATAAGTTTGCCGAATATCAGTTCCGTTTTTAATGCCTAAAAACTGAAGATTTTGCTGACTTAATTGCTTAAAAGCATCATCAGTAGAAATCGCATTCAGGTTTACAAACTGACCACCTGTTTTTAGGCTAATGTATTTCAAGGTGCTATAATCTGCTTTAAGGGATGTATTTATGCAATGAACAGGCTTATTTAATGCGACTGTATTTTTTCCAAAGGTTGATAAGCCATCACTGAAGAAAAGATATTCATCAGCAGGAAAGTCTCGACCGTTTATTGCACTAAAATTTGTACCGCCATCGTATATAACACTTTCTAGTTTTGCCTTTAAAACCTGCCAGTTTCCATTGGAAATTGTATATTTTCCGGCGTTTTTAAATCCATTATTTAACAAACCTAATTGAATGGTTAAGTTTTGTTTCTGTTTGATTATTAAATCCAAAAGCTCCAACTCCTTTTTCGTATCTCGCTGCAAACCGCTTAAAGAGCAATCCCAAATTAAGCCGATTTCATTTGCCCATTGCCGCGGTCGACTTTGAGTTTTCGGGAAAACATTAACCAAAAAATAATATCCGGTTGATGCTTTTTACATTTGCACTTCAGGCAAATCATTTCTTTTAGGGAGATTAATCGTTAAACCATTTTTAGGTTGATAATTGGTTTTATTGATTTCACCAACATAAGTATTTCCATTAGCTTTTAAATCGAAACTGCCGTCGGGTTGTTCTCCTAATTCCGGTTTTAAAACACTTTCGAAAACAGTTGTTTTTAAAGAGAAATTCTCAATGGGTTGATTATAATCTAGAGGCAGATGATAGCGCAAAACGTTTCCGCTATTGAAATTTAATTCTTCTTCATAACCCACGATAATGGTTCGGCTGCCATTTGCTGGCAAAGGATAAATCCTTGTACGAAAGTTGTTGCCTTCTACTTTTTCCAGTAGCCCTGGGTCAACTCGGCGCCGCTCAATGCTCTCGAAAACTTCGGTTGCTTTTGCCTTTTCTACCGGAACGGCTTCACGCATTTTTCCATTTATATCTAGTGCATAGCGGCTAATGCTTACACCTTCGGGCATCGGAAAAGTTAATTCACCTTCTAAAATCCTATTGCTGTTGTTGAAGAAGGTCATAGTCATAACTGTTGTTGCTATGTTTCCTGTAATTTGAACATCAATACTTAATTTCTTAAGCTTAACCGCTTCCTTTTGTTGGTCTGTTTCTGCTTGCTGAACTTTGAACACCGGCATTTGTGCCTGAACAAAAAATGCAAATAAAATTAAAGGGATGATGATTAAGGTTTTAAATAGTTTCATAACGGTTTGGCTTTTTTTAATTGATGCAAAACTTATTATGATTGCATAAATTTATTTTTAAACTGTGCCGGGCCGAAGCGAAAATAGCAGCAAAAACCTAGGTTAATTAAACCTGATAGCAATGTAAAGCGAAGCAATTTTTTCTATTGCGAAGCTTGAAATGAATAGCAGGAAGAGTGAAACAGATGAAAAACCGAACCTTGCTTTTCTAAAAAATTTGTAACATTTAACAAAAAATCCGTTCTAAATAAAAAAACTTATAGCTATGTTAGTTACTACAACACCTTCTGTTGAAGGTTCGAAAATTGTAAAATACATTGGTCTTGTTACCGGTGAAACGATTATTGGCGCAAATATTTTTAAGGATTTATTTGCCGGCATAAGGGATATTGTTGGTGGACGTTCGGGCGCTTACGAACAGGTTTTGAGAGAGGGTAAAAACACCGCCGTGAGTGAAATGCAACAGTATGCTGCAGCTCTTGGTGCAAATGCTATTGTTGGTGTAGATTTAGATTACGAAACCGTTGGTACTGGCGGCAGTATGCTTATGGTTACCGCAAGCGGAACAGCTGTAATTTTAGAAAAGTTATAATTTTTATCGGATGAATAAAGTGTTGCTTATTCATCCGATAGTATTTTAAAAGGAAAGGATATCGATAAGTTTTATCCAGGTAGTGCTTACTTTTTCTGCATCAATGTGTTTTATAGCATGATCGAATGGCGTAAAAATCATTTCTCTGTTCACCTGGCCTGCCATAACATTTTTTTCACCATTTATTAAGCCTTCTACAGCAGACACACCTAATCTACTGGCCAAAACTCTATCCATACAAGTTGGTTTGCCGCCACGTTGAATGTGCCCCAAAACAGAAACTTTAGTATCGTAATGTGGGTATTTTGATTGCAAAATTTCGCCAACTTTGAAAGCGCCACCTGCATCATCTCCCTCGGCCACGATGATAATTTTAGATGATTTATCTCTCCGGCTATGCTCTAGTTTGTGTAAAACATCTTCTACACCCATATTTGCTTCGGGGATAAGAATGGCTTCGGCACCAACACCAATTCCGCTTCTTAATGCGATTAAACCAGAATCGCGACCCATAACTTCTACAATAAAAAGCCTGTCGTGAGATTCTGCTGTATCTCTTATTTTATCTACCGCATCAATAACGGTATTAATTGCCGAATCGTAACCGATTGTGAAATCCGTTCCAGCCAAATCGTTATCAATGGTTCCGGGCATACCTACAATAGGGAAATCGTATTCCTGACCAAAAACATTTGCACCAGTAAAAGTTCCATCACCACCGATAACCACTAAAGCGTCGATGTTTCTGTTTATTAAATTGTTGTACGCTTTTTTTCTTCCTTCAACGGTTTTAAAAGCTTCGCTGCGGGCAGTTTTTAAAATTGTACCACCACGTTGGATAATGTTTGCTACCGATTTACGGTCCATTGGCAAACAATCATCATTAATTAAACCTTCGTATCCACGAAGAAAACCTGTTACCTCAATATCATAATATATTGAAGCCCTAACAACAGCTCTTATTGCGGCGTTCATGCCCGGAGAATCCCCTCCGGAGGTTAAAACGCCAATTTTCTTTATCTTATTCATTTGTTTGGTTTTTTAGCAAATGCCGAAAGTCCTTTATCCAGATATTGCAAATATTTATCTATGTTAAATTCTACTCCAATTGGAGGAGAAACCAATTCCTTTTCGTCAGTTCCCAAAAGTACGTAATACGGTTGCGATATGGTATTAAATCTTTCTGCTTGTAAATGCTTAAATTTTTTGCCTACGGTATTTACTCTTGTCTCTAAAATTTTTGAATCAAATTGCTCATTTTCTGGTAAGCTTGTTTTATCGTCAGTATAAAGTGATACCACGATGTAATCTTCCTTCAATTTCTTTAACACACGTGGATCAGACCAAACTTTTGCTTCCATTTCTCTGCAATTCACGCAACCATGTCCGGTAAAATCTAAGAAAAGCGGTTTTTTTACTTCTTTAGCATAAGCCAAAGCTTCCTCGTAATCAAAAAAGCCATCAATTTTTAGTGGGATTTCTAGAAAATCGGCATACTTTCTTTTAGGATGTTTTGGTTCGACTGTTGCTACAGTCCCTCCATTTTGGTTAAGTACAAAATCTTGAGTTGACAGTGGGGGAACCAAAGCGCTTACCGCCTTTAAAGGTGCTCCCCATAAACCTGGAATTAAATAGAATGCAAAAACAAATGCAACTCCGGCAAAAAATAACCTAGGGATAGATACATAAGGTAAATCACTATCATGAGAAAATTTTATTTTTCCTAAAAGATAAAATCCTAAAATGAAAGAAATAACGACCCAAATTGCGATGAAAACCTCTCTATCTAAGATTCCCCAATGGTAAGCCAAATCTGCAGTTGATAGAAATTTTAATGCAAGCGCAATTTCTATCAAACCCAAAACAACCTTAACAGAGTTTAACCATCCGCCTGATTTTGGCAGAGAAGTCATCCAGCTAGGGAATATTGCAAATACCACAAATATTAAAGCCAGGGCAAGTGAGAAACCAAACATGCCCATAATTGGTGCTAAGAAACCACCCGATTGACCAACAGTAACCAATAAAGTACCTATTAGTGGACCGGTACATGAAAATGATACTACAGCCAAAGTTGCTGCCATAAAAAAGATTCCAGTCAAACCCTTTGAATCAGACTTTGAATCCATTTTATTAACAAAAGAACTTGGCAAGGTAATTTCGAATGCGCCTAAAAAAGAAATACCAAATACAAGTAATATTAAAAAGATGAACACATTAAAAAAGCCATCTGTGGCTAGCTCATTTAAAGCACTGGCACCAAATATTAAAGTAATTAATAAGCCTAAAAACACATAAATTACAATAATTGAAACACCATATATTATTGCGCCTTGAATGCCTTTACCTTTAGTTTCGGCTCGTTTGGTAAAATAGCTTACCGTTAACGGCACCATTGGAAATATACAGGGAAGTAGAAATGCGATTAAACCAGCAATAAAGCCGGCTGCAAATATTGACAGTAATGTTTGCGATGAACCTTGTTCTGGTTTTGCGGTTTCTGCCTTCGCCAATGTTGTAGTCGAATCTTTTTTCGAAGAATCTTTAACAACACTATTTGCAGCACTATCCTGAGCAGAGCCTACCTCTGTAAATTGGATATCATCTGGTACCGCGGCTGTGGTATCCTGAATTGTATTGGCAAAGCTTACTGATGCCGGCATCGCAATAAATATTGCTGCTAGCATAAGCAAAAATAAAACCTTTTTCATGTGTGTGTAATTAAGCTGGCGAAATTACACAAAACGATTAATCTATATGCAAGCGCAATGCATATTTTACTTAAAACAGAAACAGTCCTGAATTCCAGGACTGTTTAATACATTTATTTGTAATTACTTAACTGGAATGCTGAACTCAACTTCCTCGGGTGGAAGACATTGCCTATCGTTACAAACCATAAACTCTACTTTCCCCTTAACGGCTGTTACACCCTTATTTAATTTAATTTTTTGTTGAAAAATTACTTGATCTTCAAAGTAACTCACGTTCATTTTAAAAGTATCTTCATACTTAACAATTGCTTTTGGCTCTGTGGTTTTACCAACAAGGGTAAAATCTTTTGATGGAGAAAATGTAAAAGTAGTTTTAACCGGTCCACCACTTTTTAAATTCTGAGAGTAGATATGCCATTTATTATCAATCGAAGCTTTTATGTACAATGTGGCTTCAGTTTTGCTGGTTTTTTTAGCTACGTAAGCCCAGGTTACGGGTTTTTCAATTTGAGCAAATGCGCCGTTTAGGGTAAACAATACCAGCGATAATACCAAGGTTATTTTTTTCATTATGTGTTTAATTTGTGTGTATGTATTCTATTTCTTTAAAGTTGAAATGCTTAATGTTTCCATCAACCTCCATAATTAAATGGCCGCTATCTTCAACTCCTTTTATCTTGCCTTCAAAAACCTGACCATTTTGTATAAAGCTACCTGCTATGTCAAAGTAAAGCAACCGCTTTAAGTAATCGTTGTGTAAAATAGCGTATCGCTCCGATTTCAAAATTAAATAGTATTTCTCCATATAAACGAAAATTTTTTCCATTACATGCTCTAAGTCCAATTCCTCATTTAAAACTAGAAACATTGAAGTTGCTTTTGTGCTTAAATCTTTGCCAAAAGCCTGCTGGTTTATGTTTAAACCTATACCAACAACTGATGATTTGATAATGGAACCTGTCAGTGCGTTCTCGATAAGTATGCCACCAAGTTTCTTTCTATTGTAATATATATCATTTGGCCACTTTACAACAACAGGCGAAGGAAGGAAAAATGACAGTGCATCAGCTACCGCTAAACTAACAGCCATATTGAGATAAAACTGCTTTGAAATAGGCAAAAACGAAGGTTTAAGATAAATGCTTGTACTTATATTTTTTCCTGGTTCCGTTTGCCAAACACTTTCTTGCTGCCCTCTACCCGCAAATTGGTTATCTGCCATAATTACAGTTCCCTCGGGTAATGGCTCGGAATTTGAAGCCAAATTCTTTAAATAGTTATTAGTAGAATCAACTTCTTTTAATTTGATTAAATTTTGACCAACAAATAGTGTCGAAAATGTGTTATTTTGCAAGTGTTGAATTTATATTATTGTAATTCCCAAATTAAAGCATTTTAATGGTAAAAAAGAAAATAGTAGCCCTTTCTACATACCTTTCTGAGTTGGCCGTACATGGCATACAAGAGAAAAAAGGAGAAGATATAGTGCGGTTGGATCTAAAAAACATTCACACATCAGTAGCGGATTATTTTATTATAGCTAGCGCTAATTCGGCAACGCAGGTAAAAGCCATAGCCGATAGTGTTGAAAAAGAAATATATAAAGCAACTCAAGCAGACCCAAGGCATAAAGAAGGTTTTGAATCTGCAGACTGGATTATTTTAGATTATTTCGACGTGGTTGTGCACATTTTTAAAACCGAGAAGCGCCACTTTTATGGCATTGAAGAATTATGGGGTGATGCTGAGAGCACAAATTATCAGAGCGCATAACCATACCACACCTTTTGAACAAGACAATGAACGATAATCAAAATACAAACGACAACAAGAAATTAGGGAAGAAATTACCGAATATTCCAAAAAAGCCACAAAAGGGTTCTAAGTTTAATATTTTTTGGGTTTACGCAGCTATTATAGTAGCCATTATTGCAGCTCAATTTTTATTTACTACTGATGGTGGCAAGGAAGTTTCGTACAGAACATTCGAAACGCAAATGCTCTTAAAAGGCGATGTAGAGAAAATCATTTCTTACAAAGCTGATGATATTGTTAAAGCAGAGGTTTTTATAAAAAAGGATAGTCTTAACAAACCTGAATACAAAGCGTATAAAAGTACAAGTAGTTTTAATACAGGTGCGGCAACTGGTCCAACTGTGTATTTTATAGCAGGTTCTCCAGATGCACTTGACAAATTGCTTGCAGATTCTCAGAAAGATATACCAAGTGAAAAAAGAATTTTAGCTCAACCAACAACTAAAAACAACCCTTTAGCAAGCTGGTTTTTAACCATCATTGTTCCGGTATTGCTTTTAATTGCATTTTGGGTATTCATGATGCGCAGAATGGGCGGTGGAGCTGGAGGTGGCGGACAAATTTTTAGTATTGGAAAATCAAAAGCTACTTTATTTGATAAAGAAAGCCAGGTTAACATTACTTTTAATGATGTTGCTGGTTTAGAAGAAGCTAAACAGGAGGTTATGGAAATTGTCGATTTCCTTAAAAACCCCAAAAAATATACCAACCTTGGTGGTAAAATACCTAAAGGCGCTTTGCTAGTGGGTTCTCCAGGTACTGGTAAAACTTTATTGGCTAAAGCTGTTGCCGGCGAAGCTCAGGTTCCATTTTTCTCTTTGTCAGGTTCTGATTTTGTAGAGATGTTTGTAGGCGTTGGTGCTTCACGTGTACGCGATTTGTTTAAACAAGCTAAAGATAAAGCACCATGTATCATCTTTATTGATGAGGTTGATGCAATCGGTCGTGCTCGTGGTAAAAACAGCGTAATGGGCGGTAACGATGAGCGTGAAAACACATTGAACCAATTGCTAGTTGAAATGGATGGTTTCGGAACAGATTCTGGTATTATCATTTTAGCGGCAACCAACCGTCCTGATGTTTTAGATTCGGCATTGCTTCGTCCGGGTCGTTTCGACAGACAGATTTCTATTGATAAACCCGATTTAGTTGGCCGTGAGCATATTTTTAACGTACACTTAAAACCGATTAAAACTTCTGCAGAGGTTGATGCTAAGAAATTATCGGCTCAAACACCTGGTTTTGCTGGTGCTGAAATTGCAAATGTTTGTAACGAAGCAGCACTTATAGCAGCTCGTAGAAATAAAGAATCGGTTGATATGCAGGATTTTCAAGATGCAATTGACCGTGTAATTGGTGGTTTAGAAAAGAAAAACAAAATTATATCACCAGAAGAAAAAAGAATCGTTGCTTACCATGAGGCTGGTCATGCAATCGCTGGCTGGTTTTTAGAGCATGCCGATCCATTGGTTAAAGTATCTATCGTTCCTCGTGGTGTTGCTGCGTTAGGTTATGCGCAATATTTACCTAAAGAGCAGTTTCTTTATACAACGGAGCAATTAACGGACGGTATGTGTATGACAATGGGTGGTCGTGTTGCAGAAGATATAACTTTTGGTCGCATATCTACTGGTGCACAAAACGATTTAGAGCGCATCACGAAACTGGCTTATGCAATGGTAAGTATTTATGGTATGAATGAAGCCGTTGGTAATGTTTCATTCCACGATCCTCAAAACGAATACAATTTTAACAAACCATATTCCGAAAAAACATCAGAACTAATTGATGTTGAGGTGCGTAAATTGATTGGTGATGTTTACATTAAAACAAAACAATTATTAATCGATAAACAAGAAGGTTTAGAAAAACTTGCTCAAAAATTATTAGAGAAAGAGATTTTATTCCAGGCCGATTTAGAGGAAATTTTAGGTAAACGCCCATTTGATACCCGTACCACTTATGATGAGTTTGTTAACGGTACAGGCGACCAAACTCCAGCAGCAGAAGGCTTAATTCACGATGGAGTAGGCAATACAGACGTTAATAAAGATGTTACTGGCATCGAGCCTGCATCAGAAAAAGAGTAAATATTAAATTGATATTAATATATTTGAAACCTCGGATGTAAAAAATTCGGGGTTTTATTTTTTATACCATGAGGGATAATACGACAGCAAAAGAACAAATGCTAAAGAAAATAAGGAAGGCGCTGTTAGAGAAGCGTGAAAATCCTTATCCAAATTTAGAAGAAAGCCCACTGTATAAAACTAATACTGATGAACTTGAAGTGCTTTTTGCGGAACAATTAACGGCAATATCTGGTAATTTTATATTTTGTGAGGATGGAATAGACTTCATTGAAAATATGCTTCAGCTTGCTGATAAATTTAAATGGCGTAAAATTTATTGCTGGGAACCAGAGTTGCAAGATTTCCTAGCGAAATATGAATTTCCATTTTATCAAACAGATAAAGATTTTGAGCAGGCCGAAGTTGGTATAACCCTTTGCGAAGCTTTGATTGCCAGAAATGGTAGCGTAATGGTTTCAAATGAAAGTGCTGCAGGAAGAAGATTAAGCATTTTCCCACACCATCATATCGTAATTGCCCGAACAAGTCAGCTGGTTTTAGATTTAAAAGATGGTTTCCAACTGCTTAAAAAGAAATATGGAAATCAAATTCCATCAATGATTAGTAACATTACAGGCCCAAGCAGAACAGCCGATATTGAAAAAACATTAGTACTTGGCGCACACGGACCAAAGGAGTTGTTTGTGTTTTTAATTGATGATTTTTCATAATAATTTCCGATTCTAATTTATTAGTGATATTTTTATACCACATACCGTTTTAGTATGCGGTATTATAATTATGAGCACAACTATACAAACTACAATTATCGGCACAGGAAGTTATATCCCTGAAAATGTTATTTCCGGTAATGAATTTTTAAATTCTACTTTTTTTGAGAATGGAAATATCTTAGAAAAAGACAATTCAGAAATCATTCATAAGTTTTCAGAGATAACTGAAATCGTTGAAAGAAGATATGCAAACTCCGATCAGTTAAGCAACCAAATAGGTGCTTTAGCCGCAAAAAAGGCAATTGAAAATGCAGGAATTGACAAGGAAACTTTAGATTATATCATCTTTTGCCACAACTTTGGCGATATTCCTTTAAATAGCAATCGTACAGATATTTTACCTTCATTGGCATCCAAAGTTAAAAAACTACTGGCAATAGAAAATCCGGATTGTGTTGCTTATGATGTTATTTTTGGCTGTCCGGGTTGGGTGCAAGGAACAATTCAGGCAGATTATTTTATTAGAAGTGGCGATGCAAAACGTGTATTAGTCATTGGAGCTGAGACATTATCCAGAATTATTGATCCGCATGATAGAGATAGCATGATTTTTTCTGATGGTGCTGGGGCTGTAATTTTTGAAGGTGTATCTTCTGAGGAGAAAATTGGTATTCTTGCACACAAAACAGAAACCCACTCGCTTAACCATGGCGGTTTACTAACCATGGGCAAAAGCTCCAATCCTAACGAAGCAAACGGAAATTCTTATCTTAAAATGAATGGCAGAAAGCTTTATGAATTTGCGGTAATTCAGGTTCCTCAAGTAATTAAAAAAGCAATTGATAAAGCCGGATTAAGTATTGAAGATGTAAACATCGTATTCGTTCATCAGGCCAATGGTAAAATGGATGCCGCTATCATGAAAAGATTATTCAAGCTTTATGGTTCAGATGTGGTTCCGGCAAACCTGGTTCCTATGACCATTAGTTGGTTAGGAAACAGTTCTGTTGCGACTATCCCAACCTTGTTAGATTTAGTGTTAAAAGAGCAGGTTAAAGGCTATAAAGTAAAGAAGGGTGATGTAGCTGTATTTGCATCAGTTGGCGCAGGAATGCACATAAATGCTTTTGTTTATCGCTTTTAAAAACCAATTCTTTTTAAACCCATTTTTGCCTGGCTTTCAATACTGTTTTCATATTCATGATTTTTCATAGATATGGCATTATTGAAAGCCTCTTTTGCTTTTAGCTTATTCCCATTCTTCTCATAAACTTTACCCATTTGCAAGGATGCATTTGCGGCAAAATAATATTTTAGTCCTTTGCCTTGAGTTATTGCTGCTTGATAATAATTTAAAGCTTGATTATCTTTCCCTAAATCATCAAAAATTCTTCCCAGGCGGTAATTAAATTCTGTTTTATCTTTATCAGAATTATAATCAGCTGTTTTTTTATCGTCCAACAATTGCAAAGCTTTCGATAAATATCCACCATCATATAATAATCTTGCTTTCAGTAAATCGACTGGTGGTGCCGGAGCTGAAGCCTCGTTTTGAGCTTGTTTATCTTTCTCATTGTATAAGTAACCTGCATTTACCGCCTTGGAAATAAAAGAAGAGTAGCCAGTTTTATCGCCTTTAATGAGCGCAATCCAACCGAGGTGAAGATTAGCATCTTTAATATAATTTACGCCCTTATTTGTTTGTAGGAACTTGTTAAAATATGAAGCTGCATTTAAATCTAATTTGTTTAAATGGGCTATGCCTTCCAAATAATCTAAGTAAGGAAATGGCTGATAAACACCTCCTTCAGGTTTGTTGGCTAAAATTTTTATAGCCTCATCGTTATGTGCTGTTTTAATACAAACATAACTCTGCAAGTATGATTTTAGTAAACTGGTATCTGCAATACGTTCTGTAAATTTTATGGTTTTGGCATATGCCGATGAGCTGTGCGCAACATCGGTTAGCACATAAGCATAATAAAAAACCACTTCTTCGTAAAATGGTTCGTATGTTGATTTTGGTAAGGTTTCAGCAAGTTTATCTAGCATTGATAAACCAATTTGTGTATTGCCTTTAATGCCAAGTGTTGATAATGCACTTTTCAAGGCACCATCGGGAAGGTTGCCTAAAACGGTGTTAATTAATCCTAAACCTTTATCATTTAGCAAAAAGTTGGGGTATTTTTTTTTGTTTTCCAGCAGTAAATTGTTCGCTTTTCTAATCTCCATTGCGGCGTTGAAAAACTCCCCAAACCGCCCACGGATTAAAGCCCATTGTAAATTTATTTCTGCCTGTGCATATAAATAGTAAGGAGAATTCTTATCATCATCACTTATTTTATCCAATCGTGAAGTTTTGTTTCCTTTTAACTTATCGAAATCTGTTTTACTACCCGATGTTATCAAGGTGAAATAATCTACATAGTTCTCGAGCAAAGGTATAATTGAGTTATTTGGATGCTGCTTTTTTTCTGTTGAAATGTAGGCTTTTGCATTTCCCAACTTAAGTTCGAAAATACTTTTATAAGCATTTAGGCAATTGTTATTAAAATCGAAATTGGCAAATGTATTTTTGGGGAAAAGGAGGGTGATTATAAAAGAAATAGCAACAAATTTTAAGCCTTTAATCATTGTAGTATTTAATGCAATTTGTGTTTGATTCTGAAAAGGTGTACAAATATTGTACCTTAATTTGAGGGCAATAAATAGTTGAACTTACTCCGCTATAGCAAACTAATTTGGCTTTATTAAACAAAAAAAAGTCCTGATTTGCATCAAGACTTTTTAAATAATATTTGCTTTTAGTTAAGCTTCTGCTACTTCATGCGTTAACGCTTCATCAACTAAAATTCGTCCGCAATGTTCGCAAACTATAATTTTTTTACGTTGACGAATGTCTAACTGGCGTTGAGGTGGAATTTGATTAAAACAACCTGAGCAGGAATCGCGATCAATAGTTACAACTGCTAAACCATTAACTGCATTTTTGCGCAAACGTTTGTAAGCAACTAGTAAACGGTCGTCAATTGTAGGTTCAGCTTTATCTGCTTTCTTTTGTAAATCCTGCTCTTCTTTTTCAGTTTCTGCAGTAATTACATCTAGCTCGCTTTTTTTAACCTCTAAGTCTTTTTTTCTGCCTTCTAATTCTGCTTTCGCAGCTTCGAAAATTTCAGTTTTTGAAGTAATTTCGAAACCGTGTTCCTTAATCTTCTTTTCAGAAACCTGAATATCTAAACCTTGAATTTCAATTTCTTTAGTTAAAGCATCGTATTCGCGATTGTTTTTAACTTCTTTTAATTGAGAATCGTATCTTTTTATGCCTGCTTGAGCATCTTTAATCGTGTTTTTACGCGTTACGATAGAATCTTCAAGGTCATCAAGTTCTGCCTTAATTTTTTGGATTCTGGTTTCTAATCCTAACACATCATCTTCAAGGTCAGCAACTTCCATTGGTAACTCACCTCTAACCTGGCGAATTTTATCAATTTTTGTGTGGATATTTTGTAATTCGTATAAAGCTTTTAGCTTTTGTTCTACGGTTTGTTCCATTAAAACAAGTAATTTATGGGGTTTGTATTTTGCTCCGTTAAACGGATTGCAAAGTTAGTAAATTTTTTCTGAATAATTTCAACCAATAAATTAGAGGTAAATTGTTCAGTTTCAAAGTGTCCGATGTCGGCAATGATTAATTTTTCCTCTGCATCAAAAAACTCGTGGTATTTAAAATCTGCAGTTATAAAAGCATCTGCCCCAGCAGCAATCGCTTCTTTTAAAAGGAAGCTTCCAGAGCCACCGCAAACGGCTACCTTCTTTATCCTTTTTGGGAGAACCGAAGTGTATCGAACAACTTTTGCCTGCATTTTATCTTTAACCATGTGTAAAAAATCGTAAGCATCCATATCATACTCTAACCAACCAACCATTCCTGAGCCAACTTGCTGGTGCTTATTCTCCAAATTGAATAAATCATAAGCAACCTCTTCGTAAGGATGATTTTCGAACAATGCCAGCAAAATTTTACGTTCTGTCTGAATAGGATAAATTACCTCGATTCTTATTTCTGGTTCATGATGGCGCATTCCTTTTTCGCCAACAAACGGCGCCGCATTTTCATTGGCCTTAAAAGTGCCAAAGCCATCACCATTAAAACTTACTTCGCTATAGTTGCCAATATTACCGGCGCCGGCGTAAAAAAGTGCCGAGCGTAATTGTTCGGCCTGTGCTTGCGGACAAAATGTAACTAATTTTTTTAATAGGCCAGATTTTGGTGAAAGGACTTTAATGCCACTTAAACCTAATTTATCGCAAATTTTTGA
Source organism: Pedobacter jejuensis (assembly GCF_003725795.1). Taxonomy (GTDB): domain Bacteria; phylum Bacteroidota; class Bacteroidia; order Sphingobacteriales; family Sphingobacteriaceae; genus Pedobacter; species Pedobacter jejuensis. Next base: position 139,920 of record NZ_RBEE01000043.1, read on the forward strand.
GTTAACTCCTGTATGAACAGCATCTAAATTGGTATGAATGGCATAAAGAGCAATGTTATTTTTTATCGCTTTAAGTATTACCCGCTCAACGTAGTTTTTGCCGTTTAACTTTTTTAAGCCTTTAAAAACAATGGGGTGATGGGTAATTATCAAATTACAGCCTTTAGATATTGCTTCATCAACTATTTTCTCTACGCAATCCAAAGCAACCAAAGCCGCTGTGATATCCATATTTGGGTCGCCAACTATTAAGCCCGAGTTATCGTAATCTTCTTGATAATTTAAAGGTGCAATGCTTTCCAGGTAATTGGTTATTTCTGATAATCTCATGCTATAAAGATAAAAATTTGGGCAAACTTATAAAGTTTAAAAGGCAAGGTGGGTAAAAAATTTAGTGAGTTTTGGAGAACCAAAATAAAATAAACCCGACAGAAACGAAAAGCCCGCAAACCCGATTTTTCATCGGGTGCGGACTTGTAGTGTATGGCGGGACTAACGTTAAAAATTGCGCTGTCTTTGCTTTTCTAAAAATTGGGCAATTATTGAAAGCCACCCATTCTAACCATTTGCAAACTTTCGAAAACCATCTTCTGGTTGTGTTCAAAAGAAAGGGTTTTGTGATTTATAATATCTACAATTGAGCCGATTAAACATAAACCCCAGGTTAAAAGGAACAAAATTCCCATTCCTATCTGCCCGATGATAAACCTTTGCAGACCAGGAACAATAAGTAAACCTATTAAGCAGAATATAAGCATGTCTGACGGATTCTTTCTTTTGCTGCTATAAACCATTAAAAAGTTACGTAGCTGTTGTTCTGTTAAGCCTGTTGTTGCTTGTTGTAAGTATGAGTATTCCTCTGGTGTTATACCTGGTAACGACATTAGAGGTGATTGAAATATATCCATGATTTTATGTGTTTATTGTTATGTATTTTTTGTTTCTTTTGTATTGTATCAATGTTACTATTCTATAAACTATAATTATTAAAGCCGGCAAACCGAACCAATGTTCTTTAAAACTTTCGGCAAACTCACCATGTAAAATATGGCTTATTGCTCTTCCTAAGCCGCATCCGGGGCACCAATCTGCAAAGCCTAAATTTGCTAGCGGACAAATTGTAAAGTGATGCTCCTGAGCATTTGCATTTGCCAATAAAACTAAAGCTACTACCCAGAAAACAAGTTCAATTGGAAAGCTTTTTAAATGTTTCATGTTTTGCTTTTTATATGAATTAGAAGTAAAGGAAAAAGTTTTGTTACAGAAAGAAGCATTAATTCGACCAACCCTAAAATATAAACGACAAAGTGCTTTATTGCTTCGAAGAAATTTTTCTGTTTTAATAACTAATTAGCTGTAAACTTAAAAAAACCTTTACACAAGTTTGCGGTTAAATATAAAAGATAAGCTTATTTTTGTGCCTTGAATATTCGCGATTTAATAAACAGATACAGAACCGACGATAGGGTAACGCAATTTACCAAAGCGTTGAACACTTCTAAGAACCCGAAAATACAATTGAAAGGATTGGTAGGTTCTGCCGATGCCTTGGTTGCACTTTCATCGTATTTCTTATTACATAAACCATTATTTTTTGTGTTGCCTGATAGGGAAGAAGCGGCTTATTTTCTTTCTGATTTGGAAAGTGTTTTAGATAAACAAGTTTTGCTTTTCCCTTCTTCTTACCGTAAATCGTTTGATTTTACACAGGTAGATACCGCAAATGTATTGGCCCGTGCCGAGGTTTTGAATGAACTTAATCACGATTCGGAGTACGGAAAAATTGTAGTTTCTTACCCAGAAGCCATTGCCGAGAAGGTTATCGACCGCTCTGCTTTAGAAAAAAATACGCTCGAAATTAGTCTGGGCGCCAAGCTAGGCATCGATTTTATAAACGAGTTTTTGATTGATTACGATTTCGACAGAAGGGATTTTGTTTATGAACCCGGACAGTTTTCTATTCGTGGCGGTATTGTAGATATTTTTTCGTTCTCATCAGATTTGCCATACCGCATTGAGTTTTTTGGTGATGAAGTAGAGAGCATCAGAAGCTTTGAAATAGAAAGTCAACTTTCGGTGGCCGATGTAAAATCGCTGACTATTGTACCAAATGTACAGGCAAAATTTTTAACAGAAAGCAACATCAGCATACTGGATTATATTGATAAAGATACCCAACTCTGGTTTAAAGATGTCGAATTTACCCTAGATATTGTTAAGGCAGGTTATAAAAAAGCCGTTGAACTTTGGAAAGCTTTATCACTAGCAGAGAAAACTCAAAACCCCGATTGGATTGACCCGAAATTTGCATTTACCGATGAGAAATTGCTTGGCGATCACCTTCAAGATTTCCCGATTATAGAGTTTGGTAAACAATTTTTTTATCAAACAGAAAATCGTTTTGAATTTGAAACCCGACCACAGCCTTCGTTTAATAAAGATTTCAACCTACTGATTCATAATCTGAAAGAGAATGAAAAGGCTGGTATCGTAAACTTTATTTTTACCGATTCGCCTAAGCAAATTGAGCGCTTGTATGCCATTTTAGAAGACATTGATAAAACTGCGAAGTTTACACCGATTAATAGTATGCTGCGTGAAGGTTTTGTTGATGCGCAAATACAAACTGCATTTTACACCGACCACCAGATTTTTGACCGTTACTACAAATACAAATTAAAAAAAGGCTATCAAAAAAGCCAGGCGATAACACTAAAAGATCTTCGGGAATTAAAATCTGGTGATTACGTAACTCATATCGACCATGGTATTGGTAAATATGCAGGATTAGAAAAGGTTGAGGTGAATGGCAAAACACAGGAAATGATTCGCCTTATTTACGCAGATAATGATTTGCTTTACGTAAACATTAACTCCTTAAATCGCATTGCGAAATACAGCGGTAAAGATAGTGGCGTACCTAAAATGAATAAACTAGGTACAGATGCCTGGGATAAGCTGAAAAAAACCACAAAAAAAAAAGTTAAAGACATTGCCCGCGATTTAATAAAACTTTATGCCTTACGGAAAACGCAGGCCGGAACTGCATTTTCTCCAGACGGTTATTTACAAACAGAACTCGAAGCATCTTTTATTTATGAGGATACGCCCGACCAGCTAAAAGCTACTCAGGATGTTAAAAGGGATATGGAATCTCCACACCCGATGGATAGGCTGGTTTGTGGTGATGTAGGTTTTGGCAAAACAGAAATTGCGGTTCGTGCTGCTTTTAAAGCTGTGGCAGAAGGCAAACAAGCTGCAATCTTGGTACCTACAACCATTTTGGCACTTCAGCACTTTAAAACCTTCTCTTCGCGATTAAAAGATTTTCCGGTTACGGTTGATTACATCAATCGTTTTAAAACCAGCAAACAAATTAAGGATACATTAGCAGAAGCCGCAGCCGGAAAAGTTGATATTTTAATTGGTACACACCGCTTGCTTAGTAAAGACGTGAAGTTTAAAGACCTCGGCATCATGATTATTGATGAAGAGCAGAAATTTGGCGTTACGGCGAAAGAACGATTAAAAGCTGTGCGTGTAAATGTAGATACTTTAACCCTTACAGCTACCCCGATACCACGAACACTACATTTCTCGTTAATGGGTGCGAGAGATTTATCAATTATAAGCACACCGCCGCCAAACCGCCAACCGGTTAGTACCGAATTGCATGTTTTTAATGATAAATTAATTCAGGAAGCAATTCAATTTGAGTTGGATAGAGGCGGACAAGCATTTTTTATTCATAATCGGGTGAATGATTTGATGCAATTAGGAGGTTTAATTCAGAAATTGGTTCCGAAAGCAAGAATTGGTATTGCTCATGGTCAGTTAGATGGCGATGCTTTGGAAGATGTAATGCTTGATTTTATTAATGGGGAAAAAGATGTTCTGGTTGCGACCACAATTATTGAGGCCGGCTTAGACATTCCAAACGCCAACACCATTATTATTAACCACGCCCACATGTTTGGCTTAAGCGATTTGCATCAAATGCGTGGTCGCGTTGGGCGAAGCAATAAAAAAGCATTTTGCTACTTATTGTCGCCACCGCTTTCAACTTTAACATCTGAAGCCAGAAAACGATTAAGTGCTATTGAAGAATTCTCTGATTTAGGTAGTGGTTTTAATGTAGCCATGCGAGATTTGGATATTCGCGGAAGTGGAAATTTGTTAGGTGCAGAACAAAGTGGTTTCATTGCCGAAATTGGTTTCGAGATGTATCATAAAATATTAGATGAAGCCATTCAGGAATTGAAAGAAGCCGAATTTAAAGGCTTATTTGAGCATGAACCCAATCGCCCATTTGTAGGTTTTACGCAGGTTGATACCGATTTGGAACTGTATATTCCAGACGCATATATTACCAATATTACGGAAAGATATAACTTATACACCGAGCTATCTAAACTTGGCAATGAAACAGAATTAGCCGTTTTTGAAAAGCATTTAGCTGATAGATTTGGTCCGGTACCTCCGCAGGTTAAAACAATGTTGAGTGTAGTTAGGCTGCAGTGGTTGGGCAAGAAATTAGGTTTCGAAAAAATCAGTTTTAAAAAGAATAGTTTACGCGGATATTTTCTTAGTGATAAACAATCGAGGTATTTTGATTCAGAGACTTTTACTAAAATTTTAACTTTCGCACAAAATCACCCGCGAATGTGTAATTTGAAAGAGGTAAAAAATACTTTAAGAATCGCTTTTGATAATGTTGTAACTGTTGAAGAAGCCATTCAAACCCTAGAGTTGATAGATTAATGTTAGACCCAACGTTATTACTCGATTTAGTTAAAATGCAAATGCCTTACGGTAAATATAAAGGCTATTTAATTTGCAACATACCCGAAAGTTATTTGCTTTGGTATAAAGATAAAGGTTTCCCAAAAGGAAAATTAGGTGATTTAATGGCAACCATGTTCGAAATTAGGGTTAATGGCTTAGAATATTTGTTAACGCCGCTAAAGGGAAGATAATTTTATTTTGATGCATCTAGACCAAAATGATTTTTTTTGCCACAGAAACTCAGAAGGCTCAGAATTATTGAAATACTTTTTCATGTGATGGTGATTTCCCAACACGAAAAATCTACGTAATTAGCATAATCTGCAGGAAGTAGATTTTCATGCTAGATGCCTGCAAAGCATCCTAGATATTCTGTCTGTGAAGGCACCGACCGATACACCTCTAGACCCAAAAATTATGTATTTGCCCCAGAAGCTCAGAATTATTGAATACTTTTTCATCTGATGGTGATTTCTGAACTCGAAAAATCTGCGTACTTAGCTTAATCTGCGGGAAACAATAATCTAAATCTCACAACCATTTTCATCACAAATTGCATCATCATTTTTATTCAACGAGGTTAGGTTTGTTTTTGGTTGAGATGATTTCCACTCTGTAAAACTTTGCGTTAAAGCATCTGTGAAAGCCTGTACAGGTTGCGCTCCTGAAACAGCATACTTTCTATCCATTACAAAATACGGCACACCACGAATACCTAAATTCTGGCTTTCGTATATATCATAACGTACCTCTTCTGCAAATTTATTGCTTTGTAAAACCTCTTTGGCTTCAGTTTTATCCAAACCTATCTCTTCTGCCAGTTGCAATAAAACAGCATCTTCCCCAATATTTAAGCTGCGTACAAAATGGGCTTCGAAAAGTTTTTCCTCTGCTAAATCCTGGAGATTATGTTTAGCAGCTAAATGAATTAAACGATGGGCATTGAAAGTATTTGCAGGAATATTTTTATCAAAATCAATTGTTAAACCCGTATCAGCAGCCATCTCCACAACCTGCTTAGTCATTTGTTTGGCTTGTTCAATTGGCATACCTTTGCTTCTCGACAAATAATCATAAACATTTTCATTGTTTGTATTATGGTATTCAGGATTTAGCTGATAGCTTTTCCACTCAACTTCAATCTCATTTTTAAAGGGTAAAGCTTCTATAGCTTTTTCAAAATGGCGTTTCCCAATATAGCAAAACGGACACATTACATCCGACCAGATTTCTACTTTCATAAATCAAAAATACCGGATTAAGAAAGAATCAGCGTAAGCGGAAAGTAAAATACCTACCCGCATAGTTACTCAAGTTGTGTAAATATTTGCCCATTAAGGGAAATTACTGCCCTTTTAAAAATAATTAAAAACTGATAAACTACTGAATTACATTAGCTTAAGAAAATGGCACAATTTTCTTAACTAACCTATATAAAATTTATAATTAGGCATGAAAAAAACGTTCTTTACAATTTTAACCTCCACAGTCATCTCTCTTAGTGCAACCGCCCAGCGGCAAGCAGATTATGTGTCAAAATTTGACACCAAAATTGAAACCATTCTTTTAAATAATTTAACAGGAAACATTATTGTAAAGGAATCAGGTAAAGTTTCATCTTTTAATCCACAATCTAATTCAATTGATTGGGTGATAACTGACGAGCAAATAGGAAAAATGAGCGGTGCTCGAACTTTAAATAAAGCTGCTGACTTTGCTAATGATTTAGACATTTCTAAGCTACTTCAATCAACTGATAAATTGAACTTTTTAGATAATACACCATTTATACAAGCTAATATAAATGGAAAAGATGTAATACTAAATGCTTTAGATGGAAAGATAATATTCAATTCAGCAACAAAACCCTATAGAATTGTGCTTAGCCAATACATCCAGGGAGAAGATAAATTTTTGTTTTTAACTACGGAGGGAAAAGAATTTAAATGTGTTTTGTATGATTTGAAAACAGGCGAAGACAAATGGGCAACTATTGTTGGCACAAAAGAAAGTATGCTTAAAAGTTTTAGCATTAATATAGCAAACAAATTAGCCACCAAAGATGAATTGATTGCCACAGATGATGCCATTTACACAACAATAAATAATAAGTTATTCAAATTAGATAAGCAAACAGGCAAAATAAACTGGACCGCTCCAGAAAACGTAAATCGATTCTATCTTTCAAATGATGCTAAGCACGTAATAACCATGCGAAACGCTGGCAGTATCCTTTCTTCAAAAAGAGCTTTAAATGTTATTAATTCTGATAATGGCAGTCAACTTTTTAAAGAAGATATCGTAACTAAATACATCTCGTACATAGAAGATTGGGGCAACAAATTTCTTATTGCTCATTCCACCGGATTTAATTTTTTCGATTATTCAACAGGTAAAAAGATATGGAAAAAAGATGCCAAAGGTGATGACATTAAACGTGTTATACCAATTGATAATGATTATTTGTACATAGCTGATAACGAGATGAGCTTGATTGATAATGATGGCAAACAAAAATGGAAAAACTTTATAGAAATTAGTGATGATAAAACTGATGCTGTTTACTTTTTAAATAGAATTGATAACAACAAAGTTTTTTATTTAACCGGAACCTATGGCAACATGGTTGATTATACTTCAGGTAAGAAAATATGGAAAGGAAATATAAAGTTCGACCCTAAATTACCTCTGTTATATGCTTATGATGAATCGACAAAATCCTTTCTAGTTTTCAATGATGAAAAACTATATAAGTTTGATCCATCGGCACAAGAGAAACCTGAAGCGTTTGCGAAAGTAAAAGTTAAAGATGATAAAACACTTTCTACAATTGGCCTATTTGATTGGGGTGTATCGTTAACAGGCGAATATGAAGTAATTGGTGTAAATAAAGATGGAACCACTAAGTTTCAAAAAACATACAAAGAACCAGGTGAAGGAGCTAGAAGATTATTGAAAATTGGCGGCATGGTTGGTAGTTCATATTTTGGGCTGAAGTCAAGCCTACAACAAGGTTTATCTGAAGCTACCTATGTTTCTAGAGATGCTAATGGTAAAATAAAAGAGGGTTATTTATTAAGTGATAGCGATAGGCAGAAATTAGCCAATAAAGCTTCAACTAATAATTTTATTTCTGGTGCCATAACAACAAATATTACCAGTAAAATGAATTCGCGTTTTAAGGCTTTAAAACAAAACAATGATTTTGCTTTCATCTTTGCAAGAGGCGAGTCAGACCAATCAAATTATCTAGTAAAAGTTAGAAAGTCTGATGGCGTGGAAGTAGATAAAATAATCATCGACATGGCTAAACCGGTTTATGAGATAGATAACGTAACAGACAATTTATATTATGTGTATCAGAACGAATTAAGAGTTTTTTCTAAAAAGTAGTATCTACTTTTTAGATTTTAAAATATAATAAACAAAGGCAATCTTCAATAAGAAAATTGCCTTTGTTTATTATGTGAAAGCTTGTAGGAAGTTGATTTTTACTTATACAATTGATTAAATATCAGTTTAAATGTTCCATGTGTTTGAGCTCTGAAAGCAATCTCTGGTCCGAAAGCATAAAGTTTTCCTTTACCAATATTGGCTTCGAAAGCGGTCACGCCGTCTTGCAAATACGCTTGCCCCCAAGCCCAACCGCTACGCAGTGGCGTTGCAGAATTAAACCACATTAAAGGTTTTATCTTTCCTGAAGCAATGGCATCACCGGTTAATTTGAAAACAGGGCTGTTATCAAAATAAACATCAGCTTCCTTTTCCATGCCCCAATTGGCTGCCTGCTTGTTATCAACTTCTACATTCAGCACGCTGCCCGGGACATAAAACTTTTCATCGGGCAATCTTTTTTCCGTTCCATTAACAATTTCTACCATCGCATTGCGAACGGGTAATTGTAAGTGGTAAGCGAGGCTTGTGCTTGAACCGATGGTTACAACTTTGCCACCATCTTCCATAAATTTTTTAATTTGTGGAATAGATTTATCAGCAGTAATTCTACCAGTTTGTTTTTTGTATTCATCTGGTACATTTTGAGGCATTGGAGCACCCAGACCGCCGCCGCCTCTGCCAGTGGAGCCGGCCGTTGGCAATGCTGGTATTGCTCCACCAACAAATACAATCACATCATATTTCGTTTTTAAATCACCAGCGTCAATATCCTGCGGATAGATAACCGTAGCGTTGTAATGATATTGTTCCATCAACCAACGCACCCAACCCGAAGCCATCGAGCCACCATAAGTATCCCAAAGCGCAATTCTACCAGCTTCGATTTTAGTTTTACTTTTTGGAGCAGAGGCTGATTTTAATTTCACATTCGCTTTCTGTAAAATGCTCTTTGCATTTGCAGAAGCCGATACATAAAAATCGCCGTTTTCTGAAGAACGAAACACATCAACTTTACTTTTTAGTAAATCGTTAACTGCCGTGTAAGAATCATTCTGGGCTGAAGCCAACACATAACTCGAACCCGATGGCAGTTTATTTTCTGGCTTTAACAACTGACCGAACGGAACCCGCTCAAAAGGACCTGAAAAATCGTCAAGTAATCTATCAAACTTTACGTCCATCATGTAAGCCAGTGTCCATCCTGCTGCATCATATGGCGGAATTGGTGCACTCCCTTCATATTTAAAGTCATTCGGATGGTCTTGTGGCTCAAACATATCCAAAACATGCGGCCTAAAAGCTTGGTCCGTTTTTACAACATAGCTTCCTGTCGGATAACTTTTACCAGCAACTGTAAACGGAGCAGTTGCTTTTTGAACTAAGATTCCTGTTCTGATTAAAGCATTTAAAAACTTTATGGCTGAATTAAAATCTGGCTGATCAGCAGATAAAATATATCCTCGTGCATCACGATTTAGCGGCGCATTCATCACCGTATCAAATGCTTTAATGCTCATTCCTCTTCCTCTGCCAAATTCTCCTGGCGCAGTTGCTGATGCCGATGTTTTGCCCGCAGCGTTTATCGCATCTATCTTTTTAGGTGAGAAAGACCAATTATCTTTTTTACCTCTATCAATAGAGTTTTTTCCCATTTGATAAATGTTGTACAGCAATTCATCGTGATAACGTTGTGCATAACCTAAAACAGCGTAGTTTAAAGAAACTGAATAATCTATGGAGTTTTTGAAATACCATTTTCTAGGTGTAATTGGGTTTGGCGAATCGCCATTTGGTAACAACCTCGCCGGAACCAAAGGAATTTCTGAAGGAGTTGGGCTGCCAATAATTTCAGTCAACAAGCCAATCATATTATGAAAATATGTTGTCGTTCTTAAGCCGCCATTGTACCAGGTAGAATAAACTGAACCACCTCTTTGCGTGTAACCTGGCTTATTTTCTACGTTCATTCTGTTGTGCATCGCAGCTCCAACAGCATCCAAACTGGTTAAAACAGTTGGATCGAAAACATAATTGAATGGATCGCGATAAGGCGGGCCTGCAACAACTGTTCCGGCCGGACCAGCCTGATGATGATTGTACATAATCTGAGGCAACCATTCTACAAAAAGCTGGCGACCCATATTTTGCGTTTCTTTTAAATTGAGCATAAAAAAATCTCTGTTATTATCATGCCCGGCATATTTTTCATACAATCTTGGCAAGCCAGATACCGTTCTTTTCTTCTGATCTTTTTCCTTCATATACCAGTTACTTACCAGCTCTTGTCCATCAGGATTAGCATGAGTGAAAAGGATGATAACATTATCTAGTATTTTCAGCGTTTCTGGATCTGTTTTCGATGCAAATTCATAAGCTGTTTGAATAAGTTGATGAGCACCAACAACTTCGTTAGCATGCAAACCTCCGTCAATCCAAACCACAGCTTTACCTTCTTGAGCTAAGGCTTTAGCTTGTTCGGGTGTTATTTCTGCATGAGCCAGCTGCTGCGAAATTTCTTTGTATCGATCTAATTTTTTTAAATTTTCGGGCGAGGTTACAATTAACATATATTGCGATCTGCCTTCTTCGGTTTTACCAATATCTACAAGCTTAACACGCTTTGATGTTTCTGCAAGTTTTTTAAAGTAAGCTTCTGTTTGTGTATAGTTAGCGAGTTGGTAATCATCGCCAATATCAAATCCAAAATGTGCTTTTGGTGTTGGTACATCTTGTGCAAAAACAGTTGCACAACTCAACACCAAAAAGGCAATACAGAACCTTTTGAAGTAGTTTTCTATCATAGTCGGGAAAGTTTGGTTGGTTAATACCAAATATATAACAGAAAAGCATCTCTAACATCCATGCTGTAAATTTGTTACAGTTTAGTTGGCTAATTTGTATAAAAACTAAATTGATTAACAATTCTTATCCATATTGCATACATTTGCCATCGATGTAAGTTCTTAACTTTATTTTTTCATCAACCGATATCGGTTTTACTTAGCTGTAGATTAAAAGGGAATCGTGTGTAAATCACGAACTGTCGCGCAACTGTAAGTTCTGTCTTTGTATAAATAGAGACAACAAATTATCAAAAATGCCACTGTACTTTCGGGTATGGGAAGGCGATAATTTGGGGATAAGTCAGGAGACCTGCCAAATATCGAATTGACGATGCTTTCGCGTTAAAAAGCAATTGGTCAGGTCTGATTTGTACAATAAAATTACCGTTTTATTAGGTGCTAACTTTCAGCTTTATTGCTGCGAAGATGGATCGCTGTGCATTAACCTTACCCTTTAAATTTTATCTCAAAACATTTTAAAATACTGTATCAAGGGCTTTTAAACGATTTATTTACTTAATCTTTAAAAGAGATGCTAACGCAAAATTTGGGTTATCCGCGTATTGGTAACCAACGAGAACTAAAAAAAGTCTGCGAAAATTATTGGGCAGGAAAAACCGGGTACAAAAATGTACTGCAGGTAGGTAAAAACATTCGCCATGAGAACTGGCTGATGCAAAAAGAATCGGGAATAGATGTCATTCCATCTAATGATTTTTCTTTTTATGATCATGTACTTGATCACTCCTTAACTTTTGGTGCGATTCCGAAAAGGTATAATGAGGTTATCCTTAAAAAGGGAAATTCTGAACTAGATTTGTATTTTGCTATGGCAAGAGGCTATCAAAAAGATGGTTTAGATGTGGTTGCAATGGAGATGACTAAATGGTTTGATACGAATTACCATTACATCGTTCCGGAGTTTTACAAAAACCAACCATTCAAACTCTTCTCAACCAAAATTATCGATGAATTTTATGAGGCGAAACAATTGGGTGTTCTTACGAAACCGGTTTTAATTGGTCCTGTTTCATATTTATTATTAGGAAAAGAGAAAGAGGCGGGCTTTGAAAAAATCGATTTAATTAAAAATCTTCTGCCAGTTTATTTGGATATTCTAACGCGATTAGATGCTTTAGAAGTTGAGTATGTTCAATTTGATGAGCCTTTTCTTACCCTCGATTTATCTGAAAAAGAACAGAAAGCATACGAATATGCCTACAAAGAAATCAGAAAAGCATTTCCCCGATTAAAAATTGTTTTAGCAACTTACTTCGAAGGTTTAGGGAATAATCTATCATTAACCTCTTCGCTTCCTGTAAATGTTTTGCATGTAGATTTAGTACGTTCGCCGCAACAATTAGAAGATGTTATATTAGCCTTAAATGATACAACTATTCTTTCTTTAGGCTTAGTTGATGGTAGAAACATCTGGAAAAATGATTTCGAGCATTCTCTTGAAACAATAAATAAAGCAACCGAAAAATTAGGTCAGGAGCGCATCTGGATTTCACCATCCTGTTCTTTAATTCATTCGCCTGTCGACTTAACTAACGAAACAAATGAGGAGAACCTCTCTACAGAAATAAAACAATGGCTTGCCTTTGCGAAACAAAAGGTAGCCGAAGTTGTAACACTGAAAAAACTTGCATCAAATGAAGGCCCTGCATCTACCCTGCAAAAACTCGAAGCAAATAAATTGGCGATTGCGAATCGAAAAAATTCAACCTTAATTCAAAATCCGGCAGTTAAACAAAGGGTTAAATCATTAAAAGGCGAAGATTCAAAACGCTTGAGTCCTTTTCCATCAAGAAAAACAAAACAGAAAGGCCTTAATTTACCACAATTTGCAACGACAACAATTGGATCTTTTCCGCAAACGGCAGAAGTTAGAAGTTGGCGTGCAAAGCTGAAAAATGGAACCTACTCGATGGAAGAATATAACACCTTAATTGCTGAAGAAACCGCAAAAGCGGTAAAATGGCAGGAGGAAATCGATTTGGATGTTTTGGTTCATGGCGAATTTGAGCGTAACGATATGGTTGAATATTTTGGTGAACAACTTTCGGGCTTTGCGTTTTCAAAAAATGGATGGGTACAGAGTTACGGCTCTCGCTGCGTAAAACCGCCAATAATTTTTGGCGATGTTTCTCGTCCGCAGGCGATGACCGTAAAATGGACTGCTTATGCGCAATCATTGACAACCAAGCACATGAAGGGAATGTTAACCGGTCCAGTTACCATTTTACAGTGGTCTTTTGTGCGTAATGACCAACCGCGTTCTGTAACCTGTACGCAAATCGCTTTGGCCATTCGAGATGAGGTATGCGACTTGGAAAAAGCCGGAATTAAGATTATCCAGATTGATGAACCGGCAATTAGAGAAGGTTTACCTTTGCGCAAGGCCGACTGGCAAAGTTACCTGAATTGGGCGGTTAAAGCTTTCCGGATTTCGGCAAGTGGTGTTCAGGATGAAACTCAGATCCATACGCACATGTGCTATTCTGAATTTAACGACATCATTCAAAATATTGCAGATATGGATGCTGATGTAATTACGATAGAAACTTCGCGTTCACAAATGGAACTGCTAGATGTTTTTGCAGATTTCAAATATCCTAATGAAATTGGTCCGGGTGTTTACGATATTCATTCGCCAAGAGTACCAAAAAGGGAGGAAATGATATCTTTGCTCAAAAAAGCAAAAGCAGTTATTCCGTCTGACCAGCTCTGGGTAAATCCCGATTGCGGATTAAAAACCCGTGGCTGGGATGAAACGAAAAAGGCTTTAATCGAAATGGTTGAAGCCGCTAAGGAGATGCGCAAGGCTGAACTTGTTTTAGACGAACAAGAGCATATAAATTAATTAATTTAGCCACGGAGACCAGAAAATACAGAATGAAAGTAAAAAATTCCGTGTAAATCTTGTTTCCGTGGCTAAAATATTATAAAACAAAATCATGACGCTAGAAGAAAGAATCATCGCTTCAAAAACCAGTATTTTTAAAGCTGTTTTCCCAAACACAACCAATCATTATGATACGCTTTTCGGAGGAACCGCAATGCACATGATGGATGAAGTTGCTTTTATAACCGCAACTCGGTTTAGCAGGCAAATTATGGTTACGGTACGCAGTGATAGAATTGATTTCAAAAAATCTATTCCGGCAGGAACAATTGTTGAGTTAATTGGTCAGGTTACTAAAGTTGGCAACACCAGTTTAAAGGTAAATGTTGAAATCTATATCGAACAAATGTATGCCGAAGGGCGAGAACTTGCCGTTCATGGAGATTTTACTTTCGTAGCAATTGATGAAAATAAGAAGCCGGTACAGGTAATTAAATAGAATGAATTACAGCTTAAAGGATAAAGAGTTTTGGCCAAATAAAAAATGAAAGCACATTGTAATAAGCGAATTCACGTTAAACATCCTGTTTTGCCCTCTTAAATTTCTTATATGGTAAAGAATTATCCGCCTAGCTTTGTGTTTTCTGTGCATTCCTTGCGGTCTCTGTAGTTAAAAATTGCTGCCTATAGGCTGTGACTTTGAGGTAAAATTATATCATCGCAAATCAATTTTTTATTAAAATATCATAATTAAATTTTTTGGAAAAAAAAGGACAGAATCGTTTCGGAAACTGTAGTCCCGCTAACCGCTTTAGCCCTCATAGAAAAATTCGGGGCTGCCGCTTTTATCGGGTTTAAAAACAAAGGAAGATTTTCTTTGCTTTGTTTTTAGAGGCAAGCTTATATGTTCTTAAATGTCTTATATGGTAAAGAATTATCTGCCTTAGCTTTGCGTGCTTTGCGCATTTCTTTGCGGCCTCTGCGGTAAAATACATTTAAGGAGATTGAACTATTTTGATTTTCGGAAAACAATGGAAAAGCTCTTCGGTAACTTCAGTTCCGCTAATCGCTATAGCCCTCATAGAAAAATTCGGGGCTGCCGCTTTTATCGGGTTTAAGAACAAAGGGAAGATTTTCTTCGCTTAGTTTTCAGGGACAAGCTTATATGTTCTTCAATGTCTTATATGGTAAAGAATTATCTGCCTAGCTTTGTGTGCTCTGTGAATTCCTTTGCAAACTCTGCGGAAAAATTATGTTTAACACCATCAATATATTTTACTTCATCTAAGCAAAATAAAACCCATGCGTTAAAAATTTTATTTGAATGATACAAAGCAAAGTTCCTAATACAAAATCAGGTATAGATATGCATAAACAACGGGTGCCGCCAATAATAAGCCATCAAAACGATCGAGCAAACCACCATGACCGGGAAGCAAGCCTCCGCTATCTTTTGTATCTAAACTGCGTTTAAGCATAGATTCTACCAAATCGCCCAAGGTACCAAAACTGGCTATTAGGATTGCCATTCCGACCCAAACTGTTGGTGTTGTTTCTTTAAAAATGAAGGATAAACCGTAAGCCACAAGCGCACTTGTAAACATCCCGCCAAAAAAGCCTTCCCAACTTTTCTTTGGCGAGTGGCGCTCAAATAATTTACGCTTACCGTACTTTACGCCGAATAAATATGCGCCAGTATCATTTGCCCAAAGCATTAATAAAAAGGCTAAAGGAAAGTGAAAATTATATTCGCTCCAATTGCTAATAAAACCCAAAGCGTGGAAAAAACAGAAAGGAAAAGTTATGTACGCAAAGCCAACAAATGTGTAAGAAATGTTCGCAAAAGGAATTTTGTTCTTTTTGTAAAGCTCAGTTATAAAAACCGAAAAAATTAATGGTACACAAAGTAATAGGTACTTAACATCATATTTTAAATAATGTAAGCCGGCAGCCATTAAAAAAATTAAAGCACCTGCAGCTAAACCAATATTTCTATGTGGCCTAATACCCGAAGTTTTTATCAACTTATAAAATTCGAATAGAGACAGTAAACTCAAAATCAAGTAAAACGCAGTGAACGTGTATGTTCCTAAAAACACAGACCCTAACATCACAATGGTAAAAAAGAAAGCCGTTATCGCCCTGGTTTTCATGATGAAAGTTGGAGAAGGGTTGACGGAAAAAGGAAAATATACATCGCGTTATTCAATTTCGTTTTTAACAATGTACTCAATCGCCTTATCGAAATCAACCTTATTTACCAAAACATGAATTTCTCCAATATTATAAGCAGAGAGCTGCTTGTTAATTACAACCGCAGGGATATCATCTTCAATTAATCCTTGTTTTAGTACTTCGGCTGCAAAGGCATCGCCAGTTGTATACACTTTAACCCAATTTTCGCTCACGTTGTGCTGTATTTTTAAAAAAGTTAAACAAAGCTATGGTTAATATCGCACTAATTAAATAGCCATACCATGGAAAACCAATTGGATCTTCGGTTTTATCTAAAGGCATATTGTGTTTTTGCATATATAAGGCCATACAAACTGCGTAAGCATTATTAATAAAGTGAGCTAACATGGCGTACCAAATGCTTCCGCTGAAATAATATAAATAACCAAAGCCCGCACCAAGTAGTAATCTTGGCAAAAAACCATAAAACTGCATGTGTATAGCGCTAAAAATTATAGCGGATATCCATATCGCTGCGTGAGGATTGTTAAATGCTTTATTAAGCGAACGTTGTACACCTCCCCGGAACATAAGTTCTTCGCCTATGGCAGGTAAAACCGCAATCATAATTAAGTTTACTACAAAATCCCAATTGTTGCGGACGGTTAAAAGCTGAATCGTCATCCGCATTGCGGCCTCTTCGCTCTGCTTCATCCAGGTTTCCAGCCACTTTAAGCCCGAAGGTAAGCTCATTTTTTGATTCCAAATGGCCGTCCATTCCATAAATGGCATAGAGACAATCATTATAACCAAAACGAGAAAAAGTAGTATCACCTGTGGATTCCCAAAACCATAAAAATTGGAAGGCTTTATCCTATTTGTGTAGGCTAATGCAAGCGGTGGTACAATGAACATTCCTATTGATGTGCCAATCTGCAATATTTTAAGTGCGCCTATAAATTTTGGGTCGCCGGCAGCAATTAGGTTATAATCTTTAACTATTGCGAAACCATAAATAGATAAAATTATAACAAAAGATATAATGGTGAATATAATTGCACCAACTACCGCGTAAAATAAAAGTAAAAGTAATTGCAGAAAAGGATTGATTTCTTCCTGATTGGATGTAGCGACATTCATTATTTGTACCTTTGTATGTTTTATTAATCGTTGAAGATAGAAAATGTCTGTTAAGATAGGAAATATAGATTTAGGTGAATTCCCTTTGTTGCTTGCGCCAATGGAAGATGTTAGCGATCCTCCGTTTCGTTTTGTATGCAAGCAAAACGGTGTAGATATGATGTACACTGAGTTTATTTCATCTGAAGGATTAATTAGAGATGCTGCTAAAAGTCTGCAAAAACTCGATATTTTTGAATATGAACGCCCTATTGGGATTCAGATTTTTGGTGGAGATATTGAACATATGCGTGAAGCCTCAGAAATTGCATCGGCTGCTAATCCAGATTTGGTTGATATTAATTATGGATGCCCCGTAAAAAATGTTGTTTGTAAAGGAGCAGGATCAAGCCTTTTAAGAGATATTGATAAGATGGTTAAAATGACTGAAGCCGTTGTTAAAGCTTCGCATTTACCTGTTACGGTTAAAACACGTTTGGGCTGGGATGATGATAGTAAAAATGTTTACGAGGTTGCTGAGCGATTGCAGGATGTAGGCATTCAGGCACTAACCATTCACGGTAGAACAAGGGCACAGTTGTACAAGGGCGAAGCCGATTGGTCTTTAATAAGAGAAATTAAGCGTAATCCTCGTATTAAAATCCCCATTTTTGGTAATGGCGATATAGATAGCCCTGAAAAGGCTGCAAACTGGCGAATGGAATATGAAGTTGATGGCATTATGATTGGCAGAGCCGCCATCGGTTACCCATGGATTTTTAGAGAGGTTAAACATTTTTTTAAAACAGGTGAACATTTAGCCGGGCCAACTATTGAAGAAAGAATCGATGTTTGCCGAACACATTTGGAAAAATCTATTGAATGGAAAGGACCGAAAACTGGTGTGTTTGAAATGCGCCTCCATTATGCCAATTACTTTAAAGGTTTACCAGATTTTAAACCTTACCGTATGCGTTTGGTTTCAGAAGGAGATATCAGTAACATTTACAGCATTTTAGACGAAGTGGCAGAAAAATTTGCCAACTACGATCCGGCCAATCAACTGGCTTGATTTTTGAAATGATTTTAGTACATTCGTTAAATCATCATGGTTACAGCAATTACAGATGGGGTTAAGGTTTCAGTAGAAACTATCTATCAGCCAGAATATTCCAATCCGGCTAATGAGCATTTTATGTTCGCATATCGCATAGAAATTTCAAATCTTTCTGATTATCAGGTTCAGTTGATGCGCCGCCAATGGGTTATTTTTGATTCAAATAGCAGTAGAAGAGAAGTGGATGGTGAAGGCGTTGTTGGTGTACAACCAATTATAAATCCTGGTGAAAGCCATGTTTATGTTTCAGGTTGTAATTTAAAAACTGATATCGGCAGTATGAAAGGAACCTATTTAATGAAACGATTGGTAGATGAAGGAGAATTCGAAGTTGATATACCAGAATTTCAGTTAATTGCTCCGTATAAGTTAAATTAAAGTTATGCTCTTTTATCCCCAGATTTTAAAGAGTATCAGAAGAATAAGCGGTTCTGTCTATATCGCGGCCACTTGTTCCGCTATCGCCTGTAGCCTTGCTAAAACACTAAGGTAGTTGCAAACTAAGGCAAGGAACTAAAACATTTTGTTAATTAGTTCCATTAAAATTACTGCCTTTTATATCCATAAATTTAAAGAATATTAAGAAAATGAACGGTTCTGTCTATATGGCGGCCACTTACCCCGCTATCGCCTGTAGCCTTGCTCGTACCTCGCTTCGGGCTACCTGGCTCTATCGGGTTTAGTAACAAAGATTTTTTCCTTTCCTCAGGCTTTTCTAAAACACTAAAGGTAGTTGCAAACCAAGTCAAAGAACGAATTAACTTCGTTAACTAGCCCCGACATACACGGAAATACTTTTGGTTGCAAATACTTTAATTTTCAGATAAACCAAACACCAAAAGATTGAAGTATTGGCGGGACTGAAGCTGCCGAAGAACTACTGCCGTTAAGCTTCTAATAATTTGGACTACCAAACAATTATTTTTAGGCGTACATATTTTAATTGCGTTCTTCTGATTACAATTAAACTTTCATAAAAAGTGCCTTGTATTTAAATCATACGAAGCACTACTACCCATCACAATTCTAATAAAACTAGGAACTAAAACATTTTGTTAATTAGCTCCATTAAAATTACTGCCTTTTGTATCACTAAATTTTAAAAAATACTAAGAAAATGAGCGGCCACTTGCCCCGCTATCGCCTGTAGCCTTGCTCGTACCTCGCTTCGGGCTACCTGGCTCTATCGGGTTTAGTAACAAAGATTTTTTCCTTTCCTCAGGCTTTGCTAAAACACTAAAGGCAGTTGCAAACTAAGGCTAAGAACTAAAACATTTTGTTAACTAGCCCCGACATACACGGAAATACTTTTGGTTGCAAATACTTTAATTTTCAGCTAAACCAATCACCAAAAGATTGAAGTATTGGCGGGACTGAAGCTGCCGAAGAACTACTGAACTTGCGCTACAAAAAAAAATAATTTATTCTAATCAATTAAAATTGAAAGCCTTATAGTTTAAATGCAAAAGCGGCCGAAAAATTAATTCCGAACCGCTTTACTACTTTCATAGGTAAATGAAAATATCTTAATCTCTTGCTCTACCAAATAACATCGAAGCGTAATAAAGTAAATTTGCGAGGGCTCCAATTGCTGCAACTACATAAGTCATTGCTGCCCACCATAAGGCATCTTTAGCCTGACTATTTTCCTCTTGCGTTTGCATTACACCTTGATTATTTTTCAACCAGGTTAAGGCTCGCTTACTTGCATCAAATTCTACAGGTAAAGTAACTATACTAAAAACTGTTACCAATGCTAAGCCAACTACGCCTATCGCTAAAACAATGGGTGTAACTGAAAATACCAGTAACATTACGCCTAACAACATTACCCACTGCAATAAGTTTGATGAAATGCTTACTACTGGCACCATTGTACTACGTAAATTTAACCAAGTATAAGATTTTGCATGTTGAACGGCATGCCCACATTCGTGTGCTGCAACTGCCGCAGCGGCCACGCTTCGGCTATAATATACATCTGTACTTAAATTTACGGTTCTATCTGTTGGATTGTAATGATCTGTAAGTTGTCCTTCGGTACTCATCACCTTCACATCGAATATGCCGTTATCGTGCAGCATTCGTTCTGCCACTTCCTTTCCCGATAAGCCCGAGCTTAATTGCATTTCTGCGTATTTAGAAAATTTATGCCTAAAACGCCATTGTACAAACATGCTCAGCAATAATACCGGGACGATTAAAATTAAATAAACTCCCATTTTCTTTTGTGTATGTTTTTCAGTTTGCAGTATATCAAAAAGCGATCCTTTATTAAATGTGGGTGGAATTACATATTTTAGTTTATGAGTTCGAACCTTTCTTATTGGGAAAAATCAACATTTTTTAACTTCGATGTAGTTGTTATTGGTAGTGGTATTGTTGGCTTAAATGCAGCAATTCATCTAAAAAAGGCTTTGCCGCTGCTTAAAATTTTAGTTTTAGAAAGAGGCTTTTTACCATCGGGGGCTAGTACAAAAAACGCAGGTTTTGCCTGTTTTGGTAGCATTTCTGAACTAATAGAACAAGAAGGTATTTGTGGAACAGATGGGCTAATGCTATTGATTGAAAAACGTTGGAAAGGTTTGCTGAAACTTAGAGCATTACTGGGTGATGAAAAGCTAGATTATAAGCAATACGGTGGCTTCGAATTGTTTACAAATGACGATGATGCCTTGACTGAACAATGTGTATCTAAAATTGAACATTACAATCAACTTATATCACCAATTGTTGGTTCACAGGCGTTTTGCATCGCAAATAATAAAATCGATTCCTTTGGGTTTAAAAATGTGAAAAATCTTATCTATAACCAATATGAAGCACAAATTGATACTGGTAAGATGATGTTTAACCTGATTCAGCTCGCACAATCGCTGCAAATTTTTATATTAAACAATTGCGAAGTAGCGGAAATTATTTCAGATGATAATCAGGAGATAATCATTACCAATCAAGGTAGGTTTTATTGCAAACGCGTAATTGTAACCACAAATGCATTTGTAAAATCGCTTTTGCCTGGTTTAGATGTTGAACCTGGAAGAGGCCAGGTATTAATTACCAAGCCAATTAGAAATTTAAAAATTGAAGGAACCTTTCATTACGATAAAGGTTTCTATTATTTCAGAAATATTAATGATAGGGTTTTATTAGGTGGAGGGCGCAATCTAGATTTTAAAACTGAGGAAACAACAGCTTTCGGGCAGACCGCTGTTGTTCAAAAAGCTTTAGAAACCTTGCTTCGACAAACCATTTTACCGGATACACACTTTGAAATAGACGAACGTTGGAGTGGCATTATGGCTTTTGGAAAATACCTCGAACCAATAATAACTGAGGCCAAACCAAATGTATTTTGTGCTGCCCGATGCAACGGAATGGGCATTGCAATGGGCAGCCAAACGGGTACAGATGCAGCGGAATTGGTCATGAAAAGTTTATAACTATTTAAACACAATCGTTTTATTCCTGTTTACAAAAATTCTATCTTCAAAAATTAATTCTAAGGCTTCCAGCAAAACTTTTTTCTCTATTTCTTTACCAGCACGAACCATTTCCTTTACGCCAAAATTATGATCGACATGGGTGGTATGCTGCGTTATAATTGGTCCTTCGTCTAAATTATCGGTTACGAAATGAGCAGTAGCACCAATAATTTTAACACCGCGTTCAAATGCTTGTCGGTACGGATTTGCACCAATAAAAGCGGGTAAAAACGAGTGGTGAATGTTAATAATTTTGCCAGCATAATCTTTAACAAAATCTGCAGAAAGGATTCTCATAAATTTTGCCAGCACTATGTAATCGATATCGAACTGGTTGATAATTGTTTTCATTTCTTGCTCAAATGCACTTTTATCTTTATCTGCATGGCTAACATAAAAATACGGAATGCCTAGTTGCTCGGTAAATTCTTTTAATTCTTCATAATTACCAATTACACATTTTACGTTTGCTCCAAGCGTTTTAAATTGATTCTTTATTAGAATTTCTGCAAGGCAATGGTATTCTTTTGTAACCAATATGGCAATCTGCTTATCTAATTGGGTAATTAAATTAACTATCGCATTATCTGGCAGATTATTGAGTAAAATTTGTTTAAGTTTTTCTTGTTCATTAACATTCCCTACACAGGCAATACGGGTAAAAAAAGCTCGATTGGGTTCATCAACAAATTCTCTCATAGCAACTATATTAAGTTGATGCGCTGCTAAAACTCGAGTAATATTGGTAACCAAACCAACCTGATCGGGACAAGAAATTAAGATTGTTAATTCATTCATCTATTGATATTTTATAATCAAGTATAAGAAATTTGCCTAATGATTTTTACATAAAATTATTTTGATATATCATAATTGATGGTGTTTATTACAATATACAAAGCAAAATATTTTGGTAAAACTGTTTTAATTAACGATTTTTACTAAAATTTTTATCATTATGGAAACTGCTGCTATTGTACTTTTAATTGTAATTCTGCTAGTCCTAATTCTTCTCTTTTTTAAAAAACAACAAACTTTAACGCCAATAATTTCTATTGAAGAGCTTGAAAAAATTAGACTAGACAACGAGCAATTAAAAATAAATTTAGCAAGGGCAGAAGAAAGAGTTTCTAACTTATCGGCAGAAAAAGATAACATTACAAAATTGCTTAAAGATGAACAGCAAAGGTTGATAGATGAGCTGCAATTAGAACGGGATAATTTGGCAGATGCAAATCGAGAATTGGAAGGTACTCGATCCTTTTATCAGGCAGAAAAGGAAAAACTAGTCGAACAAAAGTTAAATTTTGAACAATCGCAAGAAAGGTTGAACAAGGATTTTCAGTTAATAGCCAATAAAATATTAGAAGAAAAATCCACCAGATTTGTAGAGCAGAATAGAACAAATTTAGATTTGATTTTAAATCCGTTAAAAGAAAATATCAAGGCTTTTGAAGAAAAGGTGGAAAAGGTTTACAAGGCCGAATCAGACGAACGTAATATTTTAAAAGGTGTAATATCTGAATTGCAAATTCAAAGTAAACTTATTCAGGAAGATGCCAATAACTTAACCAAAGCCTTAAAAGGCGATAATAAAAAACAAGGAAACTGGGGTGAAATTATTTTGGAAAAGGTTTTAGAACGTTCAGGTTTGGTTCGCGACCAAGAATATCGGATCCAATCTACTCACTCTTCGGCAGATGGCGGTAGATACCAACCTGATGTGGTAATAGATTTACCTGATGATAAACACCTTGTTGTAGATGCAAAGGTTAGTTTAATTGCTTATGAGCGTTATGTATCGGCCGAGACTGATGAAGAGCGTGAAGGACACGTAAAAGCGCATTTGGCTTCGATAAAAAATCATATTCTTTCCTTATCCTCAAAAAACTATCAAGAATTATATAAAATCAATTCTCCTGATTTTGTTTTGCTTTTTGTTCCGATAGAGTCTTCCTTTAGTATTGCCGTCCAAAAAGATGCAGAACTATTTAATTTTGCCTGGGATAGAAGGGTGGTGATAGTGAGTCCATCTACTTTGTTGGCCACTTTACGTACTATAGCCAGCATGTGGAAACAGGAAAAACAAAATAGAAACGTATTTGAAATAGCCGAACAAGCAGGTTTTTTATACGAAAAGTTTGTAGGATTTTTAAAAGATATGGAAGATATAGGCAAGCATATCGGTTCTACACAGAAAGCTTATGATGGGGCGTTTAATAAACTAAAAGATGGCTCTGGAAATGTGATAGTAAAAATTGAAAACCTTAAAAAATTAGGTGCGAAGGTTAAAAGCAATAAGCAAATTGATTTTAAGTATTTAGAAGGAGAGTAGATAATAATGAAACCAACTCCCTTTTAATTCCGCAGACATATTTGCGTTTTTGAATAGCTTAGATAAAAACTTCTCATTTGTTTGATGTTCGTTTCAAACTATCTTTACCAAAATCACTTGCAAGCCTAAACATCCTGAGTTCAATTTTAAACTTAATATTTGCTGTTTAATTGCCGTATTGCTTGTACGACACGTCATGCTGAATTTATTTCAGCATCTTTCCTGTAAATAAGACCCTGAAATAAATTCAGGGTGACGTTAACTAAAAAAAAGCAGCTTATCAATAATGTGAAGAATACGTTCTATGAAATCTTGATGTATTAATTCTTTTCTCATTATTTACTTATTAAAAGCGTTCCATCCCTGCGCCTTCAATTCATGTACATTATTTGATTTAGAAACCATTTTACACCCCGAATTCTTATCCGTAACATGGCCAATAACCGTAATATCTACATCATGTTTCAACTTTTTATAATCTTCCTGACTTATGGTAAATAACAATTCATAATCTTCGCCACCACTTAAAGCACAAACAGTTGGGTCGATACCCAATTCGCGAGCGGTTTCGTAAGTCATTGGATCTAAAGGAATCTTATCTTCATAAATTGTAATTCCCTTATCGCTCTCAGTAGCTAAATGCAAAATTTCTGATGCTAAACCGTCTGAAACATCAATCATAGAAGTTGGCTTAATATCCATATCTTCCAAAAGTGCAACAATATCCATTCTTGCCTCAGGTTTCAACTGTCTTTCTATAATGTAATCTTTGCCTTCTAAATCTGGTTGAATTTGAGGGTTTTCTAAGTAGATTAATTTCTCTCTTTCTAATATTTGTAATCCAACATAAGCACCACCTAAATCACCAGAAACGCAAAGCAAATCATGTTCTTGAGCACCATTTCTGTAAGTAACTTTATCCGCATCGGCATAACCAATACTTGTAATGCTAATTACCAAACCTTGCTTGCTTGATGAAGTATCGCCTCCTATTAAATCGATGTTAAACTTATTACAAGCCAACTCGATCCCTTTATACAATTCTTCTACAGCTTCTAGTGGAAATTTGCTCGACAAACCCAGAGAAACTGTAATTTGACTTGCCTTACCGTTCATGGCATAAATATCACTCAAATTAACCTGAACCGCTTTATAACCTAAATGCATTAAAGGAACATAAGCCAAATCGAAATGTATTCCTTCTAACAATAAATCGGTAGAAACCAGCACTTGCTGGCCTTTTGCATCTAAAACCGCTGCATCATCTCCAACCCCTTTAACAGAATAATCGTTTTTTATTTTGAAATTATTTGTAAGGTATTTAATTAAACCAAACTCTCCTAACTCGTTAATATCGGTACGTTCTTTATTTTCAAACATATTTTTTAATGGAGTAAACTCCTTTTTTTAATTTTTAAATAATTAGGATGATAGCTTTTGCTCCATCCAATTTTTTCCTTCGGTAAATCTTGCAATTAACATTGCCGCAACATTATCGCCGGTAGCATTTAATAAAGTAGCCATTGGATCAACCAATGTTCCAATTATCATAGCTGGTGGTAAGGCTTCAGGAGGAAGCTGATACGCTGATATCATCAATAATTCTCCAATGTAACCTCCATTGGGTATGCCACCTTCAACAATACTCACCAAAACTGTAATACCTAATGCTAAAATTATGGTATCAACATGTACCAAATCTTTACCAAAAATTGCAAAGACAACAGCTATTTTAATAATCGAACTTATACTAGAGCCATCTTTATGCAAAGTTGAACCTAATGGAATAGTAACATTTGTTATGTAGGCAGGAACACCCATTTTAGCTGCGCCTTCCAAGTTTGCCGGAATAGTAGCAATGCTACTGCAGGTGCCGATTGATGTTAATGATGGAACAATGTTATTCTTCCAAAAAACTTTAATTGCTTTAAATCCACCAGCTACGAAAGCATATAACGTAAAAAAAACGATAAAATAAAATGCGCCAACTCCATAGTATAAGCCTAATGCTTTTGCGTAAGTACCAAAAAGCTGCGGACCAAAAACGCCAACCTGATAAGCAAAGTAGGCACCCAAACCAATTGGTCCGAGTTTCATAATTAAAATAATGAGTTTTTTCATTACCTCATTCCCAGAAACCAGAAAGTTTTTAAAGCCATCACCATCTTTACCAGCGTATAATGTTGAAAAACCAACCAAAACCGAAAAAATAATTAGCGCAAGCATATTTTTTCTACTTCCAATTTCATAAAATTCCCCAACGGTTAAAAGCTGGGTCATTTGTTCGCCTACAGATTGTAATTTTTCATTTTCAATAGGTAAAGTACTATTCCCTAATTGCTGATGGATGGGGAATACCCTTGTAGCGACTAAGGTTAAAACTGCTGATATTAAGATAGTAGATAAGAATACCAAAACCATTACAGTTAATAATTTTCCTAATTTTTTCGTTCTATCAATATTTGCAATAGCAGATGAAACTGCAAAAAATACTAATGGAATTACAGCGGTAAACAACAAATTCAAAAATATATCACCAAGCGGTTTAATACTTTCTACACTTTTTCCAAAAATTAAACCAACTATACTCCCAACAGTAATACCTGCCAAGAGCCATAATAAGCCCGAGTAATTTTTAAGAATGTTGTTTATTTTCATTTTGTATTCACATTGTCTGTGGTAGTTTTCTATAATCCCAATTCTGCCGAAATATCAAGCATTCTTTGAATTGGTTTACGTGCAAGTTCTATAATATGTTCTGGTACAGTTATTTCTGGTAAACCATTTTTAATACATAAATATAGTTTTTCTAAAGTATTTCTTTTCATGTATGGGCAATCGTTACAGGCACAACTGTTATTTGGCGGTGCCGGAATAAAAGTTTTTGTAGGATTTGCCTTCTCCATTTGATGAATAATTCCACTTTCTGTTGCTACTATAAATTCTGAAGCAGGATTATTGATGGTATATTTTAGAAGTCCGGTGGTTGAGCCTATATAATCAGCCATTTTCAAAATTACTTCCTCACATTCTGGATGAGCAATAAATTTGGCATTTGGGTGGCGTTCTTTTAATTTGGTAATTTTCTCCTGAGAGAAAATTTCATGAACCATACAAGCTCCATTCCAAAGCACTAAATCTCTACCAGTTTTTTTTGCTACATATGCACCTAAATTCCTATCAGGCCCGAATATAATTTTTTGATCTTTTGGTAAGCTTTCTACAATTTGAACAGCATTGGTTGATGTACAAACAATATCACTCAAAGCTTTTAACTCTGCTGTGCAATTCACGTAAGTAATTACTAAATGATCAGGGTATTTTTCCTTGAACTTTCTAAACAAATGTGGTGGGCAGCTATCAGCTAGTGAACAACCAGCTTTAACATCGGGCAATAAAACTTTTTTTGATGGTGATAAAATCTTTGCTGTTTCGGCCATGAAATGGACGCCTGCAAATACAATTACATCTGCGTCGGTTTTTGCAGCTTCTTGAGATAAACCCAAACTATCACCAATATAATCTGCAATATCTTGTATATCAGGTTCTTGATAATAATGCGCTAGAATAATTGCATTCTTTTCCTTTTTCAATTTCTCAATTTCAGCAAAAAGGTCGAGGGTTGGATCAATTGCTTCATCCACAAATCCTTTTTGATTAATTTCTTCTAAAATATCAATGTTCATTTTAAATTTTCCCTTTTTTTGAATTTCGACGTTGGTCAAAGATAAAGCTTTCCACGTTTCAATAATTAATAAGTTATTTTAAATAAATAGATCTTGTTTGTTTATTAGTGTGTTAGTAATGTTGGCAAGTTTGCTAAAAAAGTTCTTTAATGTAAGTTGTTAATCGTTTACTAACATTCATATTACATTTTATTAATATAATCGGATTGATTTTCAGGACTATCGAGAAACGTCTTAAATTTTATCAATACTGGAATGTTAATTGTTTATAAAGTTTAAAAAGTTAATTACTTACACAAATGTGCTTAAAAATTGGGCAAAAGATTGTGGCAAATTATCTTTTTACAGTAGCTTTAAACATTCTAATTTATTTGTTAGTATAGTTTATACATTGTGTTAACACTTTACTGATAGTTGTTAACATTGAAGATAATTTAAGATTTTATTTGATGAGGAAGGTAGATTTTCTAGTAATTGGTTCAGGTATAGCGGGTTTAAGTTTTGCTTTAAAGGCTGCTAAGTTTGGTAAGGTATTAATTGTTACTAAATCAAATGAAGATGAATCTAATACAAAGTATGCACAAGGTGGAGTAGCTGTTGTTGTTGATAAAGGTGATTCTTTTGAAAAACATATACAAGATACTTTGATTGCTGGTGATGGATTATGTGATGAAAAAATTGTAGAGATTGTAGTAAAAGAAGGGCCTCAACGCATTCAGGAGATTATTGACTACGGCATTAATTTCGATAAAGACAATTCTGGCTTCTATGATTTAGCAAAAGAAGGTGGTCATTCTGAACACCGGGTTTTGCACTACAAGGACATTACCGGGTATGAGATTGAACGTGTTTTATTGCAGGAAATTCATGAAAATCCTAACATAGAGATATTAACACACTACTTTGCACTGGAGTTGATTACACAACATCACCTTGGTGAATTTGTTGATAAACGTACCGAAGATATTAACTGTTATGGTATATATGCCTTTAATACAGAGCTTAACGATGTGGAAAAGATTGTTGCAAACGTTACAGTGATGGCTTCGGGAGGCGCCGGACATGTATATTCTGCAACGACAAATCCTGTCATTGCCACAGGCGATGGCATGGCAATGGTTTATCGTGCAAAGGGAAAAGTTCGTAACATGGAGTTTATTCAGTTCCATCCAACAGCTTTATATCATCCTGGAGAGTATCCTTCCTTTTTAATATCCGAAGCTGTTCGTGGTTTCGGAGGTGTGCTTCGACGTAAAAACGGAGAAGAGTTTATGCATGAATACGACGAGCGTAAATCGTTAGCTCCTCGTGATATTGTAGCTAGGGCAGTAGATAATGAGATGAAAAAGTCTGGAGATGAGTTTGTTTATCTCGATATTACCATGCGCAAGAAGGCCGATATACTTAAGCATTTTCCAAATATTTATGCTAAATGCCTATCTATTGGTATAGATATGACGAAAGATTTTATTCCGGTTACGCCTGCATCTCATTATATGTGCGGCGGAATTTTGGTTGATGAGTACGGACGTTCATCTATTAAAAATTTATATGCATGTGGAGAATGTTCTTCAACCGGCTTGCATGGAGCTAATAGATTGGCTTCCAATTCTTTATTAGAAGCAACAGTTTTTGCACATCGTATTTATCAGGATGCTATAGAAAATTTTAAAAATAACATCATACCTGATAATATACCTGAGTGGGATGCTAAAGGTGTTACACAAACCAACGAAGATGTTTTAGTTACACATAATCTTAGAGAATTACAAAAAGTTATGGGCGATTATGTTGGAATAGTACGTTCAGATTTTAGATTAGAAAGAGCACACAGAAGATTGTTTTTAATCCATCAGGAAACAGAAGAATTTTATAAAAAGAATAAAGTTTCCGTTCAGCTTTGCGAATTAAGAAATGTAATACAAACTGCTTATTTGGTTATTAAGTCAGCGATGCAACGTAAAGAAAGCAGGGGATTACATTTTACGACTGATTACCCTGATCATGCAGATAAGTTGATAGATACAGTTTTTTAATTCCTAAATCCCTTGAATATAATTTTAAATCCTTAGGACATTTTACATATACCATCTTACATTTTTAATATGCCGTTAATACTTCCTGTAAAAGATAAATACCCTACACTAGGAAAAGATAATTTCATAGCTGAGAACGCCACCATAGTAGGTGATGTAGTTATTGGTGATAATTGTTCAGTTTGGTTTAATGCAGTTGTTAGAGGCGATGTAAATGCCATAACAATTGGAAATGAATCAAACATTCAGGATGGTGCTGTAATTCATGCTACCTATTTAAAGGCATCCACTCATATAGGCAATCGGGTTTCTGTTGGTCATAATGCAATTGTTCACGGTTGTACCGTTCAAGACAATGTTTTAATAGGCATGGGTGCCATTGTTATGGATCATGCAATTATAGAAGAGTATTGTATTATAGCTGCAGGATCGGTTGTGTTAGAAAACACCATTTGTGAAACCGGATACCTTTATGCCGGAACACCTGCAAAAAAAATAAAGCCCATAACTGAAGAGCAAAGGGCTTTATTAAATAAGCTACCAGATAATTATATTATGTATTCTGGCTGGTTTACAACATAATATAGAAGACTATTAATTTAAGGGCTTGGAGGCTTAGGTATTGTCATACTATTTTCCACTTCCCAATTAGGACGTAAAGATTGTTCTTCTGGCGAGTACCAGATTTTTTCTGGTTGTGTACCCAATTTTACATTTCCTGTATCCCAAACCCCATTTTTATTTTCGTCGTAAATTACTCTAACAAAATACTTTCCTGCCAGGAAATTGGCCAAAACGATTTTAGTTTTTTTATTGATGATATACTGCTTTACGGGTAGTTTTTTTTCATTGATAAACTCAACTATATAATTTTTGGTCGTGTCTGGTACATCCATAATTAATGTTCTTGTACCATAATTTTCTGTTGGGTCCAGGTTAAATTTCTTTATAAACTCTTTATTTTTTGAATTAAATATTCCAGTAAAAGCTCCTGCAGAAAATTTTAAGTCGTATGACCTCTTCGTTTTCCAAGGAAATTTAACGTAGTATTTTAAGAAATTGGTAGAGTCTTTTATCAGTTCAAAATTTGTTCTTTTTATAGAATCGTCTAACAAGGTAATTTTAGATGCATCCGCTGCGGTAATTGGTATAGGAAATGTAAGTGTATAGGTCTGGTATGGGTTTAATTTACCGTTCGCTGCGTTGTCAGTAGGCGTTAAATCTCTTGTGTAGCTATCTTTTTTTCCACGTGTTAAGTTTACTACTTGCAATAATTTTCCCTGGTCTTGTATGGCAACTTTAACAGAATCGAAACTTAAATCGTTTAGCCAAATCTTTGCCGTGTCATTTGTACTGTTAAGCGTTAGCCTTTTACCTACATCTAATGCTGCAGGTTCTGTAACTGTAAGCTTAGGATTGATTAATTGCTGTGAAAAAGTTAATAGAATGCTACCATCGCTATTTATTTTTCTTTCTAATACCCTAAAGTCTGCAGATTTTTCCTTAAAAATCTGAAGGTTTATATTATCAATATTTTTATCTATTGTAACTGGCGATTTCAAAAAGCCTATCTCGTCAGATGTTTGCTGATATATTTTATCGCCACCACCTGTTGCTTCTTTTAGTGCATAAACTTTATAGTTTCCTTTGCGCAAATTATTGAGTTTATAATTTCCGGAACTATCAGTTAGTGTATAAATGGATGGACGCCTCTTACCAAATAAAGTATCTCGTTCAACAGGTAGAATAAAAACGGTCACATCCTTTTCCGCTTCACCGGTTAAAGCGCTATTTACCTTTCCACTTAGTGTTAATGAATCTATCTCATTTCCTGTAGAGAACACATAAGTTAAGTTTTTAATTACATTGCTTTCGTTAATATCAGCAATCGCTTTTCCGAAGTTTAAAGTGTAGGTTGTATTTTTTTCGAGTGTATCAGGTAAGGTTATATCTAAAACATTTTTCTTTATTTTTAATATTGGCGCCTTTTCCAACTCGGGAGAAATATTAAATTCTTTGGTTTCGTCTTGAATTTTAAAATATTCATCAAATTCTATCAGTATTTTTTTTGCTGAGAAATTTCTAGTTAGATTTTTTGGCGTCATATTTACAACCTTCGGTGGAATTCTATCTTGAGGTCCACCAGTTACAGGTTGAGGGGATGCACATCCAAAAAGCTGCATGATTAAAGCAATTATGAATAAACTTATACAACTCGAAAATGGCTTATTTAATTTTGGCATATTTTACGCGTTCTGACGAATTTTCACTGATTTTGGATTAATAATATTAAAAAGTTAAAATAGTCGTTTATATCGTTTTAAATTAACTCGTTTAATTTAACGTTAAATAACTGATTATCAACTATTTATTTATATAAACCATTAAAACAGAAATATCTGATGGAGAAACGCCTGAAATTCTAGATGCTTGACCTAAAGTACGTGGTTTTATTTTAAATAACTTTTCTCGTGCTTCTTTTGAAATGGAAACGATCTTGTTGTAGTCGAA
The DNA here is from genome assembly GCF_003725795.1 of Pedobacter jejuensis. Lineage (GTDB taxonomy): Bacteria > Bacteroidota > Bacteroidia > Sphingobacteriales > Sphingobacteriaceae > Pedobacter > Pedobacter jejuensis. The sequence continues at coordinate 172,256 of NZ_RBEE01000043.1, forward strand.
ATCCATCTTTATTTCCTTGTCTTCCATCTTCAACATTTTTGCTACAATTTCATTTTCCTTTTCAAAGTAGCTTTGATATTTAATTTTTATTTCCGCTTGTTCTATCGTTTCGTTGTCTAAGTTTTTGGTGGCTTCTGCTAATGGTCCGCTAACTTTTATGATATCTTGCAAACCAACATATGGCCTTCCGATTAAGCTATGAATTTTAACATTCTGGTTTAAGGCACTTGATCCCAAACTTTCCAACATCGGGTTAGCGTCGGCCATATCTATTCCTTGACTTTTCGTAAGCTTAACCAGCGCATCAGCATTTGCTACTTTTTGATTTACTTTTTCCAAACGCTCATCTGAAATTAAACCTAACGCATGTCCAATAGGAGAGAGGCGAATATCAGCATTATCTTGCCTTAATAGCAATCGATGTTCTGCCCTAGAAGTAAACATGCGATATGGTTCTTCTGTTCCTTTGGTAACCAAATCATCAATCAGAACGCCGATATAACTGTCGGACCTCTTCATTATTAATTCTTGCTTATCGTTGATTTTTTGGTGTGCATTTATACCCGCCATAAAACCTTGACAGGCCGCTTCTTCATAGCCAGTTGTTCCGTTTATTTGTCCAGCTAAAAATAAATTGTTAATTAATTTTGTTTCTAGGGTTAATGAAAGCTGTGTAGGAGGAAAGAAATCGTATTCTATGGCGTAACCTGGTCTAAACATCTTCGCCTTTTCGAAACCAGGTATTAGGTGTAGCGCCTTTAACTGGATATCTTCAGGAAGAGAAGTAGAAAAGCCGTTCACATAAATTTCACATGTATTCCAACCCTCAGGCTCTACAAAAATTTGATGCCTATCTCGCTCTGCGAAGCGGTTAATTTTATCTTCAATGGATGGACAATACCTAGGGCCTAAACCTTTAATTCTTCCGGTAAACATTGGAGATTTTTCAAAACCTTCTTTTAACGTCTCATGAACTTCGTTGTTTGTATAAGTAATCCAGCAGCAACGTTGGTCTTTTGAAACTTGTGTGTCAGTAAACGAAAACTTATTGGGGTTTTCATCACCCCATTGTTCCTCCATTTTTGAATAGTCTAAGCTTCTGCCATCAACACGAGGGGGAGTACCAGTTTTCATTCGTCCGGCTTCCATGCCAAGCTCAACGAGTTGCTCGGTGATACCGGTTGATGCTCTTTCTGCTGTTCTGCCACCACCAAATTTTTTCTCTCCAATATGCATTACGCCATTTAAGAAAGTACCATTTGTTAATACAACTGCGGTAGATTCAATCTCAATACCTAATGAAGTTTTTACACCATAAACTGTGTTGTCTTTTACTAATAATGCAACAACACTATCTTGCCAAATGTCTAGGTTGGGTGTTCTTTCTAAAGCTAAACGCCATTCTTCAGCAAAACGCATCCTATCAATTTGAGCTCGAGGACTCCACATTGCTGGACCTTTAGATTTATTTAGCATTCTAAATTGGATGGTTGATTTATCAGATATTATTCCTGAATAGCCACCCACAGCATCAACTTCACGAACAATTTGTCCTTTAGCTACGCCACCCATTGCTGGATTACAACTCATTTGGGCAATAGTACCCATATTCATTGTTATTAATAGAACAGATGATCCTAAGTTAGCTGCTGCCGCTGCCGCTTCACAGCCCGCGTGTCCAGCACCAACTACAATTAGATCGTATTTTGAAAACATGTTGTCATCTTTTTTGATTGTTCCACGTGAAACATTTGTTTAATTATTCTTTCAAACATTGAAAAGCTTTTCTAATATTTAATGTTCCACGTGAAACACTAATAAATTTTTTATTCCGAAAGTTCCAGCCAACGCATTGTATATTCGTCGAGCTTAATCTTTAAATTTTCTAGCTGTGAAGAAACTTCCTGAATTTTAATATAATCTGAACCGTCGATTTTTAATAAATCTTCGCTTAATTCGGCGATTTTATTTTCAGTTTCTAGCATTAATCTTTCGCTATCATCAAGCTCTTTTTGCTCCTTAAAACTTAACTTTTTGGTGGCTACAGCTGGTTGTAATTCTACCGTTAAACTATTGATTTTTTTTGATTCAACTTTAGCTTTTGGCTGATCCAAGCTTAATCGATATTCAGAATAGTTACCATTGTAAATTTTAACAACACCTTCGCCTTCCATTATAAAAAGCTGATCGCTCATTTTATCCAGCAGATATCTATCATGAGAAACAAGCATCAATATGCCTGGAAAATTTTCTAAAAATTCTTCAAGAACATTTAGTGTATCAATATCTAAATCATTAGTAGGCTCATCTAAAATCAAGAAGTTTGGATTTTGCATCAAAACCTTCATTAAATTTAAACGCTTTTTCTCCCCACCACTCAGCTTCTCCACCATACCATGCTGTTTCTTTGGAGGAAAAAGAAAAAGCGTTAATAAAGCAGACGCTGTAATAACGGAACCATCTGCCATTTTAATATATTCAGCATCAGATTTTACAATATCGATTACTCTTTCTTTAGGATCGAAAGTTAAGCCGCCTTGTTTGTAATAACCAAATACCGTGGTTTCACCTGTACCAACTTTACCGTTATCAGGATGTAGTTGACTAGTTATGATGTTAAGCAACGTAGATTTTCCGGTACCATTCTTTCCGGCCAAACCGATTCTATCTCCCTTTTTAAAGGTATAACTGAAATCGTTAATAATTGGTCGTCCGTCAAATGCTTTAGAGATGTGCTCAACCTCAATAATTTTTCCGCCTTGACGAGACATTTTCATTTGAAGTGTAACACTTTGATTATCAGACTTTTTCTTTGATTTTTCTTCTAAATCGTAAAAAGCATTAATCCTAGCGTTAGATTTCGTTCCACGAGCTTGTGGCATGCGCCTCATCCACTCCAATTCCTTTTTTAGTAGCTGTTGGTTTTTATGTAAAACGGTAGCATCAAGCGCTTCTCTTTCCGATTTCTTCTCTAGATAGTAAGCATAATTTCCGTTATAATTAAAAATCTTTCCTCTATCCAATTCTACTATTGTATTACAAACGTTATCCAAAAAGTATCTATCGTGAGTAACCAAAAGAATTGTTTTCTGTCCGGTTGTTAATAATTTTTCCAGCCACTCAATCGTATCAATATCTAAATGATTGGTTGGTTCGTCTAATACTAAAATCTCTGGGTCTTCAATTAAAAGTTTGGCTAAAGCCAAACGTTTCTTTTGTCCACCAGAAAGCGTAGAAATTTTTTGCTGCAAGTGCGTAATTCCCATTCTATTTAAAATGGTTTTTATCTCGTGCTCATATTCCCAAGCGTTGTGTTCACTTAATTCTTCGTATAATCTGTTAAGTATTTTCTCATCAGGATTTGGATTTTCAATCAGTTCCTCATATTCTTTAATCAACTGCTGTTGCTTATTCTCTAAAGAAAATATATGGTCACTTATAGAATATCCTTCATTAAACTGAGGTTCCTGGTCTAAGAAACCGATTTTTACGGCTTTATTTTTAACAATTTTACCCTCAAGCGGAGGAAACCTTTCGGCAAGTAATTTCAATAATGTACTCTTACCCGCACCATTTATTCCAACCAACGCTACACGCTGACCAGAGTTAATGCCTAAGGTTAAATTTTTAAATAGCCATTCGTCATGATAACCATGACCTAAGCTTTCTGCCGCAATTAGTGTGCTCAATTTCTTTGTATTTCGGATTTATAAAGGAAAATTAGTGCAAAAGTAAGGATAAATTATTTGGTAGGGTATAGGGATGTTTCAAAGCCACTATTTATCCATTAAAAATGGCAGAATGGTGATTTTTGAATGAGGCAAATTGGCTTTTGAATTAGAATGGAGTAAGGAGAAATTGGTAATATTTCTTTGGATTCTTGTAAACGAAAACAGCGGCTGGAATCGCTCCGCCGCTGCTTCAATCATTAACTAAAACTAAACTATATCTTTATACCGATGATTATAAAATAGATTCTAATACATCAATTCTAATATCATTATATCTGTTTGCACTATATGCCACACTTAAGGGAGCAGCACTAACGTTGGTATCATTGGCAACAAAATCATTCATTTTTACTTTAGCTACCGAGCCTAAAATTGCTGTGTAATTTTCGGTCGAACCGCTTAAAATCAAGTTTGATGTGCCATTTATGTTTGTAATTAAACTTAAAGTATTTGCTTTTATATCTGCTGTTGCACTATCATTTAAAACTACATTCAAGTTTAGCAAGTTGAAGTTGCCAGAAGTTTTTACGCTTGATGTATTTGATGCTTCAATGGCAGTCAAATTGTTTACATGAGCAATAACTGTTAAAGGTTCAGAAGTAAAAGAACTGATTCTTAATTCGCCATTTTGTTGTTGTACAAATGCGTTTTTGGCAAAGTAGTTATCATAAACTTCTACACTTTCTTTAGCATCTTGTACTAAAACCAGTTTTACATTGCCACTAATTTTTATTTTGCTGATGTTTTTAACTGAAGTTAAATTTGTGTAGTTGTTATTGTTTTCGTTTGCAATTGCTGCAACGCTTGCAGTACCTAAAATAACTGTTGTTAAAGCTGCTGCGAATAATGTTTTAATAGAGGTTTTCATAATCTTATATCTTAAATTTTTAAAATCTTTTTGATGTTGTTTTGAATATAAGACTGCACTAACGCAAAAACGTTGCACACACTTTTGGCTTAATATACCAGAGTAGATTAATTATCGACGAACGCCTGTAACTATTAGACGAACAGGAGGAAAAATTTTATACGATTAAGGGATTGGTATTGAAATTACAAGAGATGAACTTCAAAAAAGCTATTGATGTTTAACAAATTGATCTTATAGCATGATTAGACTAATCCTACATCACTTCTGTAGTTAAGATATTCATCCTCTTTTTGAGTCATGAGGGTTTTGGCGGTTTTGCCTTTATCTTTATAGCCAAGTAAATGCAGCGTTCCGTGAATCATAATGCGACAAACTTCATCAAAATCGTTGGTATTAAAAGTTTTTGCATTCTCTTTAACCCGTTCAATGCTGATGAAAACATCACTAACAATCTCTCTTTCTTTGTCAGAATTATCGAAAGTTATAATATCGGTATAAGTATCGTGGTTTAAATACTGCTGATTAATGCTTAATAAATATTCATCACTACAGAAAATAAAATTGAGCTCCTGTAATTTAAAGCCTTCTTTTTCGATAGCAGCTTTTATCCATTTTTTAACCTTTAACTTTTGAGGGAGATTATAGTTGATAGATTCGGTAAAGAATGAAATTGCAGGCATGTTTAATTTTATTAAGACTGCAAATTTAGAAAATAAAATTTAAGAGTATATTGAAAGATATAGGCTGGTCGTCATGCTGAATTTAATTCAGCATCTTTTTTTAGATAAGATTCGAAACTAGTTCGAAGATATAACAGAGTTGTAATTATTCAACAATTTAAGTCCTCTTATAATATTAAAAAATCATCATCCATCTACTTTACCATATTCAATGATTTTAGATACTCAGCAATCTTATTCTTGTAGTAATAATTTAAACTTGGTGGCATTTTCTGCAACATATCGTTTCCGTTTTGTTGCTGTTTTTTAAACTGTTCAACCATCTTTTGGTACGATGGTGGAAATTCTTTAGCCGCTTTGCTTTCTCGTTTTGAATCTTCTTGCTGATCGCGTTCTGCTTTTTCTGCCTCCAATAATTTGGTAAGCAACTCTTTCTGGCGGTTTAAAGTTTCCTGCTGTAAACGCTTGTTTACCAAGTCACTTTCCGTTTGTTTCATTTCTTTAATGGCCTCATTCAAGTTACCCATTTTGCCCGAACCATCTTTATTTTCTTCGCGATTAATCTTCTCCAAAGCCTGGCGAATCATTTGCTGTTGTTGTGCCATTTTGCCAAACTCCTGGCTCATTTCGCCTTTACCAACAGTTCCTTTCTCGCCGCCAGATTTCTGCATTTGTTCGCGGGCTTTTTGCATATTCTTATTCAGCTGTTCCTGCATTTGAGAGAGCTGTTTCATGCCTTGCTTTTGCTTTTTGCCGCTACCCGATTTAGTATTTTTCTGCATATTTTGTAACTGGTTCAAAGCCTCGCTCAACATCAAACTCAGGTTATTAATCGAAGTCATGGTAAACTGTTGGTAACGATTGGCCTCTGGTGTTCGTCGCTCGCCAAGGCTTTCCAAACTTTTATCGAGGTTGAAGTTTATTTTATTCATCTCTTCATTAACAGTCGATTCAATTTGAGGAACACGCTTACTCAATGCATATAAACTATCGGCAATGGTTTTCAGATTATCTTTTATACTGCGTTGTTTTTGAACATTAGTGGTATAAGATGGGTCAGCCTGCGACATTTTTTTCAGCGCTAACATCACTTTTTCCTGTTCAAAAGATGTATTTAAAAGGTTTTCCAATAAACGACGCAACTCTTTCGCATTCAGGTTATTCTCCATTTCTTCGCTTTCCTGCTGCATTTCATTCATCTTTTTCGAAAGTTTTTCCATTTGCTCAGCTGCTTTTTGTTGCTTCTGGCTAGCACTTTTCGAATCTTTTTTATCTAATGCCTCTTTACTATCCTGCTGTTCTTTTTGGATTTCCTGAACCTCTTTTTCAGGATTTTCAAACGGATTTGGCTTTTCTAAACTTTGATTTTTTTCCTCGAGTTTTTTCAAGTCATCCTTTAAATCTTTCATTTCCTTATTCAAAGCATCTTGCTTTTGTTTAAGCGATTCATTATCCTGTTTTTTGTTTGCTGTTTGTTCTGCAAGTGCTTTTTGTTCTTTGGCCAGTTCGTTCAAACGGTCGATATCGTTTTGAAGATTTTGCTCAAACTCCAATTGTTTGTAAAGCTCTAAAATTCTATCCAGCTCGTTTTTGAGTGTTTTATTATCCAACTGCATTTTCGAAAGTTCGTTCTGCGTTTGGTCTTTATTTTTCTCATTCATCAGGTTTTGCAACTTCTGCAAAAGCTCTTTCGTTTTCTCATCAAGCACATTATCAAACAAATCTTTTATCTGTTTTTGCTTCTCTAAAAGCTCTTCAGTTTGTTTTTGGTCTTCCTTTTGCTGAATATTTTTATCGTTTTGCTCTTTAATTTCTTTTACTGCCTCATCCAATTGTTTTTGTTTATCAAGTAAAGCCTCAATTTGCTTTTTATCCTCAAAAGAAATTTGTTTCTTATCAATCAGGCTTTCTGCAACTTTTTTACTTTCTTTTTCGATGGTATTTGCCAGGCGAATAGCCGACTGAACCTTTTGTTTAAGCGCTTGGCTGTTGGCATTTACCTGTTCGGCAGTTTCTTTTTTGGTAGGCGCTTTAAAGGTTTTAATTTCCGAGCGAGTAGTTTTTGCTCCATTAACATCATCATTATCAGCAACTTCAAAATAATACTCAATTTCTTGTCCGGGTTTAGCCAAAGCAGTTTTTAAATCCCAGAAATAGAAAAAGGAATTTTCGGTAGCATTGGCTTTTATAGCAATATTCTTTGTTGCTGAGCTTATAATTTTATTGTTTTCTTTGATGTTGTACTTAAAACTCAAATGACTAAAACCATAATCATCCGTTACTTGTCCGCTGAAATAGAGTGCTTTATTACTTACAGAATGTGGTTTTTCTTCTACCTGAATGGCCGGCGACTGGTCTTTAATTACCGTAATTTGGTGCGACAAAGAATCTTTCAGTGAAACAAAATCATTTTTTGGGGTGATGCTGTATTTAGAATTATTTCTAATCGTTGCGTTAAAAACAGATTCATTATCCTGCACTTTTAAAACATTTTCGGCGCCGTTTAAAATGAATATAAGCGAATTGCTTTGCCCGGTTTTAAAATTCCAGGTTACACGGGTTCCTTCTGGTAAAAGTAAATCGCTAACGTTCGAAATTACTTCTGTTTTTTTGCCCAAATAAGAAGGATAATTTAATGTTGCCGTAGCACCCAACAATTCTGGTCGAGGTTTAACAGTTACGGAGAAGAGAGAAGAACTAAAACCACCACCTTTAAAAATTAATTTTTTATCGCTCTGGATATTTTTAATGCTGTAATTAAATTTGCTAATGTTCTCTTTTTCAAGTTTGTAAGTATTTTTTCCATCCTCTACATAAACATCAGCTGGAATTTCATCGCCAGTTAATTTTAAATTAATGGTTACATCATCACCCTGCGTAACAGTTAAATTTTTGTTTAAAACAACAAAATTGAAAGGCGCTTGTGGAGCGATGTATTCATCATATTTTAAAAAACTATTCGTTCCATCGCGTAAAATGGCTGGTGCTATTAAGGCAATTAACAAAATAATCGAAAGCGGAAAGAGCAGAAATTTTAAGTATTTCCGATTATCATTTATCCTAACTGCTGTATAAAAAGGAACAGGCTTAAGCTCCAAAATCTTTTGGTCGATACTGGCCAAAATCAATTGATTGTGCTCTGGCAGGTTTTCAGAGAGCTTATGCAATTGTAAGGTATTCAGCAGTTTATCTTTGATACCGGAAAAATGATTTCCAATAATAACCGAGGCCTCATCGAAAGATAAATGTTTGCCCAATTTGAGCATGGAAAGTAGTGGCTTAATAATTAAAAAGCCAATAAGCAAAAGCCCAAGGAAGAGATAAGCAAAGAAAACAAAAGTTTTAAATCCTGCGCTTGGGTTAAGGTAATACAAACTCAAAAAAACGAGCAGATACAAGCCCAATAATATGGCTGCAGCATAAATGCTACCTCGTAAAATCTTATTTAAATAAAACTTACGAATGAATTCATCTATCTTTTTAAGTAAATCGCCGTAATTATTGCTCACCATTAACGTAAATGTAAAAATTGTTCCAATCAATTAAAAGGAAACCTCAGTAAGGTAACGCGTTTATTTCAAATAGTTTATTTTACAGGTAAAATTAAGGATGGGAAAGGAGGCCTAGTTAAGGTGATGCGTTTATTCAAATAATATATTTTAAAGGTGGATAAGGATTGGGGAATAACCCTGATTAAGGTAATTCGTTTTAAGTGGTATATTTTGAAAGATAAATTATGATTGGGAAATGAAAGTTTTGTAGTTAATCGGAAACTTCAGCCCCGCTTTCTGCTCCAACAAAAGCAGAAAAAGCTTTTGGTTTTCGCGACAATCGGGTTAATAACAAAGATTAGTGCTTTTAGGAAATAATAAAGATTAAGGTCAAATCGGCGTTCAGCTTCGTTGCCGTTGGCTTCAGCCAACGGAAAAAAAGTATTTTAATTAGCAGTTGAAACTCTTGCTATTCAACTTCATTGCCGTTGGCTTCAGCCAACGGAATAAAATAATTTATTTATCTTGTTGTTAATTAATACAAAGGTTACATGGATTTTAAATGAATATTACCTTAAACCTCTACTTTTGATTTTTTTATAATCACCCCAAAACATGAAAAAAGCAGTTATATTTATCTTAATGTTATTCATTTTTACCGCATCTTTTGCTCAAAAATTTAACTGGAATAAAAACCAGGTGATTGCCCATCGCGGTGCATGGAAGAAGAATAACTTTCCTCAAAACTCCATTGCATCGTTAAATGAGGCTGTTAGATTGGGTTGCTACGGCTCTGAGTTTGATGTTTGGATGACCGCAGATAACGTTTTGGTGGTAAATCACGACCCGGAGTTTCAGGGTTTAACTATTGAGAAAGTGAAATATGAAGAGTTGCTCGCTAAAACCATGAGCAATGGCGAGAAAATCCCAACATTAGAAGCCTATTTAAAAGCTGGTAAAAAGCAAAGAACCACCAAATTAATTTTAGAAATAAAACCATCTTTAATCAGCAAAGAACGCGGCATTGAATTAACAAATGCTTGTATAGAGATGGTAAAGAAGGTTGGCGTAATCGATTGGACAGAATACATCAGCTTTGATTATGATTATTGCAAACGCATTTTGGCGGTTTTACCTAAAGCCAAAGTAGCCTATTTACGGGGAGAAATTAGCGCCGAACAGTTGAAAGCTGATAAATTAACCGGAGCAGATTATCACTTTAGCGTTTACCAAAAAGATGGCTGGATTGAAAACGCACAAAAATTGGGCTTAACGGTTAACGCATGGACGGTTAACGCGGTGCCAGAAATTCAATGGTTGTTGGCACACAAAGTAGATTTTATAACTACAAATGAACCTGAATTAACTTTTGAAGAGTTAAAGAAAACGCCTGTTGCAAGCGGATGGAATTTAAAATGGGCTGATGAATTTGATGACGCAGGTTTGCCTTTAAACAAAAGCTGGAGCTACGATGTTGGCGGTAAAGGTTGGGGAAACAATGAATTGCAGTATTATACCGATGCAGATTCTGCAAACGCCAATGTTAAAAAAGGCAATTTAAACATCACTGTAGTTAAGGCTGATAAAGAAAATAACCACTATACTTCAGCACGTTTGGTTAGCAAAAATAAATTCGATTTTAAATACGGAAGGGTAGAAGTAAGGGCGATATTGCCTAAAGGTAGAGGTTTGTGGCCGGCTATCTGGGCTTTACCAACTTCACCCAAATATGGTGGTTGGCCAAAAAGTGGCGAAATTGACATTATGGAACATGTGGGTTACGAGCCGGACAGCGTTTACGGAACGGTTCATACCGAAAAATTTAACCACACCATCCATACTCAGGTTGGCAAAGGCGTAAAAATTAATCCTTACAACGCTTACCACATTTACGCTATTGAATGGTACAAAGACCGTATAGATTTTTTTGTTGATGACCAAAAATATTTAAGCTTTAAAAACACTGGTAAAGGCGCTCCAGAATGGCCATTCGACCAAGATTTTCATTTAATTTTAAATGTTGCCGTTGGCGGCGGATGGGGTGGAAAAATGGGTGTCGATGAAACGATATTTCCTGCCACAATGAAAGTTGATTATGTTAGGGTTTTTCAAAAATAGATTAGAATGGAAGATGTTTGATGGAAGATGGTTTGGGCCACCGTATAAGGTAAATGGTGAGTAATGTAAGATTGAAGAGGGGTTTTGGACCATCATCCATTTCCCATTTTACATTTTACATCAAACATCTTCCCATCCATTAACCCATCTTCCATCTCTTAAATATAGCAGATGGATTCACGTAGAGAATTTTTAAAAAAGGCTGCGCTTTTTGCTGGCGCTACAGGCATGGCCAATACTTTGCCAAGCTCGGTTTTAAAGGCAATGTCGATAAATGCAGAACCAGGAACTACCTATCAGGATGCCGAGCATATCGTTTTCTTAATGCAGGAAAACCGCTCGTTCGACCATATGTTTGGCAAAATGAAAGGTGTTAGAGGTTTTAACGAACCGCATCCGCATATACAGCCCGATGGCAACAAAGTTTGGCTGCAAAAGGATGGTCAAGGTTATACTTATGTGCCGTTCCATGTGGATATCAATAAAACAAAAATAACCTGGCAAGGTGGTTTACCACATTCTTGGAACGACCAGGTTGCCGCCAGAAATGGTGGAAGATACGATAAATGGTTGCCGGCAAAAGCACCAATGACTTTATCGTATTACGATAGAAAAGACATCCCTTTTTACTATGCTTTAGCCGATGCCTTTACCGTTTGCGACCAGCATTTTTGTTCTTCGCTTACCGGAACCACGCCAAACAGGTTGTTCTTTTTTACGGGCACAGTTAGGGGCGAAAAAAGTGCTAATCGTATTGCGGTAGTAAATAACGATCAGGCAGAATCGCAGAATAATGTTTTTGTAGATTGGCCAACTTTTCAAGAAACTTTGGAGGATAACGGAATCGACTGGCGTATTTATCAAAATGAACTCTGGACTTCAAAACTTCCAGAGGGAGAAATTGATGATTGGTTAGGCAATTATGGCGATAATCCGGTAGAATATATTTCCCGGCATCAGGTTAAGTTATCTGCCTACTTCAGGAAAAATGGCGATAATACCGTAAAGCCACCACTATCAGCAAAAGAAGTACAGGCGAAATACGATAAATTATCTCAAAGAGAGAAAAACCTGATAGATAAAGCTTTTCAAACCAATATTAGCGAAAAGGATTACCTGGATTTGGCGCCTTTTACTTTTACCAATGATGAAGGTAAATCAGAAACCGTGAACATCCCGAAAGGAGATATTTTTCATCAATTTAGAAAAGATGTTGATAGCGGAAAATTGCCTGCGGTTTCTTGGTTGGTTGCGCCACAAAGATTTTCAGACCATACCAGCTCGCCACTTTACGGAACTTGGTACGTAAGCGAGGCTTTAGATATTTTAACGAAAAACCCAGAGGTTTGGAAAAAGACGATTTTCATTTTGACTTACGATGAAAATGATGGCTATTTCGACCATCAGCCACCTTTTGTCGTTCCAAATCCAGATGATGCATCGAGTGGTAAAGTTTCTGCAGGTATAGATTATGCAACGGATTTTGAGGCTAGGAAGGGCAGTCCGATTGGTTTAGGTTACCGAGTTCCTTTTATTGTTGCCTCGCCGTGGAGTAAAGGCGGCTTTGTAAATTCGCAGGTTTTTGACCATACTTCATCATTAATGTTTATGGAAAAATGGTTGAGCAAAAAGACAGGGAAAAACATCAGGAGTAATAATATCAGCGATTGGCGGAGAAATATTTGTGGCGATTTAACTTCCGTATTTCGTCCGTACAACGGCGAAGAGATTGGATCTCCAAAAGCTTTAAATCGAGAAACCGTAGTAACTAACATTGGCAACGCTAAAAACAAGCCTGCACAAGTTAATCCAACTGCATTAAATAAAACTGAAATCGCAAAAATTAATAAGTACGAGTCTTTTTCATCGCAAACATCTGTACATGCACCCAGGCAAGAAAATGGAACAAAGTCAGCTTGTGCTTTGCCATATAATTTAATGGTTGATGCAAATTTGATTAATGGCGAAATAGAATTAAGTTTTCAATCGGCCAAAACACTTTTTGGTAACGAAACTGAAACGGTTGGTGCGCCTTTTAACATGAGCACAATAGCTAAATTTAAAGGTGTTCAGGGAAAAATTTGGGCTTATGCGGTTAAAGCTGGTGATATTTTAAAGGATGAAATAAGCATCGAAGATTTTGATAATGAGGTTTATGATTTTGCCATAAACGGACCGAATGGTTTCTACAGGCATTTTGTAGGCAGCAAGAAAAACCCTCAATTGGTAATCAAAGCATATCCTGAGCAAAGCGGTTTAGTTACCAAAAAGCTTACGGGTAATTTAATTTTTTCTCTGGAGAATAGAAGTGCTGCTCCTATCGATATTCAGGTTGTTGATAATAAATATAAGTCTGCAAAACGAGTGCTAAATTTGACACCTAAAGCAATAACAAATGTTGTTTTAAATTTATCTAAAAACTCGAATTGGTATGATTTCAGTGTTTTGCAAACAGGCAATGCGGTTTTTAAACATCGCTATGCAGGAAAAATAGAAACAGGAGCAATTACCACAACCGACCCTTTTATGGGTAATGTGGTATAAAACTTGGTTAGTAATGATGTGAATATTTTGTCGGCTGAAAAAGCTCCTTCGCAAACACGTTGCCATCAATTATCTATTCAACCGGATAGGATACGAAGTTACTTACAGATAGGTATCAGATTTATATTTCGCGATGTTTTCTGTGCCTTGCTCTTCTATGCTTTGTGGTAAAAACCTGTATATCAACAACAAAAAACCTTTCTATCCGCTATTTGTTATCAACACATAACAAACATCAATGGCAGTTCAAAAAACAAACAAACTCTGGATTTGGATAGGTAGTATTTTCGGAGCAATTATATTAATATTAGCTTTTGCGGCAATGTTTATCAATGCCCGATGGAAGCCTGTGTTAACCGAAAAGATAAAGCAAGGTGTGTATAATGGCTCAAATCATTTGTACAAAATAGATTTCAAGAGCATAAATATCAATGTAATTACAGGCAGTTTGGCGCTTCGTGATGTTACTTTAACGCCAGATACGATGGTTTTTGATAGTCTGAAAGCCCAAAAGAAAGCGCCTGCCCATATTTTTGAATTAAAATTAAAAAAACTTCAAGTTACTCGTGTGGGTATTTTAACGGCTTACTTTAAAAAGCTGGTTATCATTAAGGAAATCAGATTGGATAAGCCATCCATAAATATGATTTTCAACAAAGTACCCAAGAACACAGATACCGTAAAAGTAGAAAAATCGCTTTACGACCAAATATCAAAAACCTTCAAATCTATACGTGTTGGGGCAATTAAAATTGTTGATGCTGATTTCGATTACATTAACAAAAGCGCCGTTAAGAAAACAAAAAATTCCATTAAACATCTTGATATTACTGTAAAAGATTTTCTTCTCGATTCGCTATCGGGAAAAGATACTACAAGGTTTTATTATACAAAAGATATATCGTTTCAACTGGCAGGATATAAATCTACCACGAAAGATAAAATGTATACTATGAAAATAGATACCATCAGCGGTTCTGCAGCATCAAAAAAAATTACCATTAAAGGGTTTAAGCTCACGCCGTTATATCCAGAATTAACCTTTGCCAGAAAATACAAAATACAAAAAGACAGATACAATTTAGCATTTGATAAGGTAGAATTTAATGGTGTAGATTTTATTCGTTTAAACACCGACCAAAAACTATATGCCAGATCGCTAAACATTGGTCCGGCAAAGGTTGAGGTTTTTATGAGCCGAGAATCGCCTCCACAGCCGGGATTAGATAAAGGTAAAAACTATCCACATTTAGCATTAAAGCGACTGAATATTTCAACAATTATCGATACCATCAGACTAAAAAATATTGATTTGAAATATTCGGAATATAATCCTGCAAGTAAGAAAACAGGCTCGATCGACTTTAAATCTTTAAGCGGAAACATTTTAAATGCAACCAATGATAGCTTGAGATTAAGCAAAAATAACCATGCAGTTGCAAATTTAAACACGCTTTTAATGGGTTCAAGTAAGTTAAATCTAAAGATAGATTTTAATTTAACCGATAATAATGGTGCATTTGCTTACAGCGGAAGTATGGGAAAATTTGATATGAGGCAGCTGAATTCTTTATCGAAAAACCTTGGGTTAATCGAAATTGAATCTGGAAATATTCAACGCATTGATTTTAAAGCTACAGGAAATTTACGAACAGCTTCTGGTACAATGAATATGTTATATACCAATTTAAAAGTAAAACTCCTATCGGATAATATAGACGGCGAAGGAACAAAACAAAAAGGTCTTCTATCGTTTTTGGCGAATGCTGTTTTGGTTAAAGATGAAAATCCTCAAAAAGACCAGGAAGTTAGAACAGCACAAATGACCAATACCCGAATTGCATCTGCATCATTTTTTAATTTGATGTGGAAAACCATTTTTGTAGGTATTAAAGATATTGTTGGCGTAAGCATTGTGCCAGAAAAAAATCCCGTTAAGCAACAAAAGGTTATTGCAAAAAAAATAAAAGAGCAGGCAAGAACCGATAGAAAAGAAGCTAGAAAAGCCCGGCGGAATAAAAACTAACAACACATTTTCTACAAATGCGTTTTAAATGTATATTGCTGATAAAACTGCTTTTCGTTAAATGATTGATAAAAGAAAATCTCGTTACAAAATTATAAAGTGGGTAGCTGGAATAGTTTTAATCTTGGCAGCTATCTTATCATCAATAGCATGGTTTTTAAATGTAAAATCTCGCCCTTTACTTACCGAACAAATAAAAACATTGCTGTATAAATCTACCGATAGTTTATATACCATCAGTTTTACCAAAGTAACTACAAACATTATAACCGGAAGTGCATCACTACAAAATGTAAAAATCACGCCCGATACCAATCGCTATAAAAAGTTAATAGCCTTAAAGAGGGCGCCAAATAACCTATATTCTGTTTCGTTAAAAAAATTGGTGGTAAAGCATTTTCACCCTTTAATAATGTATCGGGAGCATAAACTACAAATTGACGAAGTTATTTTTGATAAACCTGAAGTGCTTATGGTTAATCGGCAACTGGATTTTAACGAAAATCGTGCGCCAAAACCTATCCAATCTCCATATACCATCATTGCTAAAAGTTTAAAAGAATTTAGCATCAAATCTATCTTTTTTAAAGATGCCAGCTTCAAATACCGGAATAATAATGTTGCTAATCCAGCAGTTTTTTCCATTGATGATTTGAATATAACCTTAGTTGATTTGCTTGTCGATTCAACTTCTTTTGATGACCCGAGTCGTTTTTATTTGTTAAAAGATGTGGTTATTAATTTGAAGGATTACAATTATCCAACACCCGATAAAATGTATAACATTAAGCTTAATAAGCTCGATTTTAGGGCATCTACCGGGCGGTTACGCATAAGCAAATTTGCATTAGAACCTTTGTTTGATGAAATGAAGTTTGGACAAGTTGCAGGGTATGCAAGAGACCGATTTGATATTTCGATGAATGATATTTCTTTAAATGAAATAAATTTACCGCTTTACATTTCCAAGCAAGAATTAAGAGCAAAAGAAATGGCAATTGCAAATGGTTTCGTTAGCGTTTTTAACAATAATAGCTTGCCCAAAGGTGAAAAAGTGAAGCGAATCGGCAAATTTCCGCATCAATTATTGCAAAAACTAGGCGCACCTGTTTTAGTTGATAAAATACAGCTTAAGGATGTTAGCATTAGTTATGCAATTTATAATAAGGAAAGTCAGCAAAGGGGAAAGCTTTCCTTTGAGCATACTTCAGGTATAATAAAAAATGCAACCAATATTGATAACGTAAAAAATACCAACCCAATAATGGAAGCCAGTTTAACTACTTATTTATTAGGGCAAGGCAAATTGGATGTGGATTTTAAATTCGATTTAGCATCAAAAAAAGGCGATTTTGCTTATAGTGGCGTTTTACATGAATTTAACGCCAGGGTTTTAAATCAAATTACAAAACCTTTGGGTTTGGTTAGAATTAACAGAGGAAATGTTGATGAGCTAAAATTTAACTTTAAAGCGAATGAGGCTGGTGCAAAAGGTACAGTCGATTTTTCATATTTTGATTTGTCGGTTGCTTTGATGAAAAACGACCCTGAAAAAGACCACTTAGTAAAGCGAGGTTTGCTTTCTTTTTTAGCTAATGCATTGATTATCAATTCAGAAAACCCTAATGCTGAAGGGAAGTTTATTTCGGCAAATGTAAATTACACCCGGCCAGATAGCACTTCCTTTTTCAGCATGATTTGGAAAAGCCTTTTTCTTGGCATAAAACATAGTGTAGGAATAACGGAAGAAAAACAAAATGAAATGCGTGATCATATTGCCAAATTCAAGGCGATGAAAGCAAGTCATGATATGCGAAAACAAAAACGATTGGAGCGTAGGCAACTAAAAGAAAGACGGCTTAAAAATGATAGACGCTAAGCTGCAAGATTTGTAACCTTTTGATATATTTATGCTTTAAACCCAAAATCTAAACTCATGATTATTGCACTCATTATTATCGGCGTCTTGTCCCTCTTCGGAATTTTCTTTTACAACTCATTAATTGGTAAAAAGAACCAGGTTATCAATGCATTTTCTGCTATTGATGTAATGCTCAAAAAGCGCTTCGATTTAATTCCAAATTTGGTAGAAGTGGTAAAACAGTACACGACTTACGAACAAGGAACGCTGAGCAAAATTGTAGATTTACGCACAAAAGCAATTTCTGCCAATGTTAGTAATGCGGAAAAAGCGGCCATAGATACACAATTAAGTGCTAGTGTAAAGGGCTTGATGGTTAATGTGGAAAATTACCCTGACTTAAAAGCCAACACCAATTTTATAAACTTACAAAGTACCTGGACAGAAAGTGAAGAGCAGATTGCCGCAGCGAGAAGAACTTACAACTCGGCTGTAACGGATTATAACAATGCAATTATGATGTTTCCGGGAAGTATGTTTGCAGGAATGCTAAAATTCCAACCCATACCGGTTTTAACAACTGCAGAAGAAGAACGTAAAAACATTAGCGCCAAAGACTTATTTAACAGCTAATGGTAGCGGTTGAAAGCAACGCCACTTTGCAAAATTTACTTGCAAGTTTAGAGATACAACGAAAGAAAATTTCATCAACACAGAAAAAAGGGTATTTGCTTATCGCTTTAGGTGTTGTTGTTGGTGTTGGCGGTTCCATTTTAGGGCAGCCTGTGATTGCTATAATTGCTGGTTTAATTCCGTTTATTTATGGTATCGTTATTCATTATAAAATTGCTGATGAATTAAAAGCTTACAAAGAGTCATTTAAAATTGAAGTTATTGGAACTGCACTTAAATCGCTCGACCAAAGTTTAACCATTGAACCTTATAATGGCATTCAATGTGATGAATTTGAAAATACTCAGCTTTTTTCTAATACTCCAGACCGATATAGTACGGAAGACTTAGTAAAAGGCAATGCTGGTAAAACCGGGTTTTATTTTGCAGAAATTCACGCAGAATATAAAACTAAAGTACAAACTAAAAATGGCACAAGAACCGAATGGCATACCATCTTTAAAGGAATTCTGTTTGCTGCCGATTTTAATAAAAATTTTAATGGGGTAACGCTAGCAAAACCAAGAGATATTTTCGGTTCGATGGGTGCCTGGTTTTCTAAAAATTTATTTTCGTTTAGCAATAAAGATGTTGTAACGTTAGAAAACTTGGAATTTAACAATGCATTTATTACCCATGCCACCGACCAGGTAGAAGCTAGATATATTCTCACACCAAGTTTAATGGAGCGAATTTTAAGGCTAAATCAGAATGCTCAAAATACAATCTCATTATCTTTTATAAACAGCAGAATGTATATCGCGTTTCCATTAGATAGAAATTATTTCGAAGCACCAATTTTTAAAACTTTACTCAACCCAGAATTGCTCAATCAAGATATTGTAGCCATTAATTTTATGTACGATATTGTAAAAGAACTAGATTTAAACACCAGAATCTGGGGAAAGAATTAGCCTAAATGTTTTTTAACCATAGCTTCTATTGCAGCAATATCAAATGGTTTTGAAAGGTAGCTATCTGCACCAGCTTGCTCTGCCAATGATGAAATATCGTTGTTTGCTGAAAAGTATATTACCGGAATATGTTTCAAATCAGGATTATTTTTAATCGCTCTGGTTGCTTGAATTCCGCCTAAATCTGGCAGCCAATTATCCATAAAAATAATATCAGGCATGTATGCTGCAACCTGTTCTTCAATTTCGTTAGCACTTTCTGATGTTTTAACATCATAGCCTGCATCCTCAAAAATGAAAGTACATAAATCTAAAATATCTCTGTTATCATCAAAAACGAATACTTTTTTCGTATCAGCCATAAATTTAATATCTAAGCAAATCTTATTTTGTTGCTAATTTATTTATAAAATCTGCCATATCTACAGCATCTAAAATTGTGCCTTTTTTAACATTTAAAACAGCCTGTTGAGGCATGTAAGGCATTATTGCAGTTTTCGGGTTTTGTATAACTGCTAAACCTCCGAAATTGTTTACCGTTTTTAAGCCTTCAACACCATCGGCATTAGAACCTGAAAGCAAAATGCAAACCAGCTCATCCTTATAAATTTCGGCAGCAGATTGGAAAGTAACATCAATTGAGGGTCGTGAATAATTTACCTTCTCTGAGTAATCCAACGAAAAAGTTTTGTTCTTCTCGATAAGTAAATGATAATCTGCCGGTGCAATATAAACACATCCAGCCACTATTTCTTCTTTTTCATCTACTTCTCTAATTTTTAAATCCGTACGGTTTTGCAATAAATCAGCCAGAAGGGTGTCATTACCTGGTTTACGGTGTGTAACAATGATAATCGGAAAGCTGATGTTTGTGTCTAAATCCGGAAAAATTTTCAGCAATACATCTAAGCTGCCGGCCGAGCCACCAATAACCAAAGCACTACATTTATCTGGAGTTAAAGCTTCCGCCATATTTTTTCCGTTTTAATGCGCTTAAATTGTTTTGCTTTTGGCCAAAAATCTAAACTTTCTTTACTCCCAAGTGCCAAATAGCCAAGTTGTTCTAAGCTGTTATCAAAAAGTTGAAATACTTTATGCTGCAATTCCTTATCAAAATAAATTAGTACGTTTCTACACAAAATCAGCTGAAACTCATTAAATGAATGGTCGGAAACCAAATTATGGGTAGAAAAGATCATCTTCTCACTCAGCGTTTCATCAAATTTTGCAAGGGTATAATTTGCAGCATAGTAAGTAGAAAAATCTTGCTCACCGCCCGATTGCAAATAATTTTCAGAGTAACCTTTTAAGTAATTTAAAGGAAACATACCTTTTTTAGCTTTCTCTAAAACAGATGGATTAATATCTGTAGCATAAATAAGAGATTTATGAAGCAGTTTAAGTTCTTTCAATACGATGGCTAGAGAATATGCTTCCTCTCCGGTAGAACAGCCTGCAACCCAAATTCTTATAAACGG
Organism: Pedobacter jejuensis; assembly: GCF_003725795.1. Classification (GTDB taxonomy): domain Bacteria; phylum Bacteroidota; class Bacteroidia; order Sphingobacteriales; family Sphingobacteriaceae; genus Pedobacter; species Pedobacter jejuensis. The sequence continues at coordinate 192,642 of NZ_RBEE01000043.1, forward strand.
ATAAGTGCCGAAAATTGGTAAAACATCATTTCGTAAGGCTTTGTAAAAGGATGGGTCGCGGAACATTTCTGTAACGTTAACCGTAATTTCCTCTAAAAATCGTTTAAAATATTGTTTATCAGTTTTAACGGTATATCTAAATTCTGCAAAACTTACAAAATTATCTAAACCATATAATCTTAAAATTCTTCTTTTAATAGATGCAGGAGAGTATTCTGAAAAATCATAGCCATGTGCGTCTAAAACGTCACTAAGCAGTGTTTCAATCTGTTCGTTATCTATTAAATTGCTAATCACTTTTATTCTGTAACTTTCTCTATTTGCATTAATAACTCATCAACATTGATGGGTTTAGAAACATAACCTGCAGCACCTGCGAGTAAGCATCTTTCTTTATCGCCAACCATGGCTTGCGCTGTAACGGCTAAAACAGGAATATTTCGCAATTCTTCTGACTGTTTCATTGCCGCCATAGCTTGATAACCGTCCATATCTGGCATCATCATATCCATTAACACATCTGAAACATTTTTGTTTTCTTGCATAATAGAGAGTCCATCTTGCGCACTCAATGCTGATAAACACTCGAAACCTTTAGCTTTAAGCACTGCTTTTAAAGCGAAAATGTTTCTATTATCGTCATCAATTATGAGAATTAACTTTTGTGGCATATTAAAAAGAAAAATTAAGATTTATAGTGATTTTCGTATAACCAAACGCGAAGCAGCGATACCAATTGGTCCATATCAACAGGTTTGCTAATATAATCTGAAGCACCTGCAGCGATACATTTTTCTCTATCGCCCATCATTGCTTTTGCGGTAACAGCCAGAATTGGTAAGTTTTTGTATTTAATTTTTTGCCTGATGGCAGTAGTGGTTTCATATCCATCTAACTCAGGCATCATCATATCCATTAAAACCACATCAACATGCTGGTTTTCATCCAACAACTTAAGCGCCTCTTTCCCATCTATAGCTGTTAAAACATGCATTTGATGCTGCTCTAAAACCTTTGTTAACGAGAAGATATTTCTAACGTCATCATCAGCAACTAAAACCGTTTTACCCTTTAAAACATCTTGTAATTCTGAAAACTTTTTCGGTGCTTTTACCTGCTCCTTGCTTTTTTCTTCTACAAGGTGAAGGAACAATCCTGCTTCATCTAAAATTCGTTGATAGGAATGAGCGGTTTTTACTACGATAGAATCGGCATATTGTTTTATTCTGCTTTCTTCGCCTTTGGATAAACTTTTCCCAGTGAAAATGATGATTGGTAGATTTTCTAAACCAGGTGTTTTCTTTACAACTTCCAAAGTTTCATAAGCATGTTTATCGGGAATTCCCATATCCAGAATCACACAATTGATATCGGATTTATGCAAAGCAGAAACGCTATCGCCAACTTCGTTTACAATTTCGGTTTGAATATTAAAATTGCTTAAAAAGTAACTCAAAGCTTTTGCGTGCTGTTCGTTTTCTTCAACAATTAATACTTTTTTCGGATGTCGGCTTAATGCATGTTCTAGTTTTTGGAAAATTTCTTGCATGTGCTCAAATGCAAAAGGCTTATTGATAAAATCAACCGCACCTTTTAATAAACTTTCCTTTTTAACCTGTAACGAAGACATGATGTGTACCGGGATTGGCCGAGTACTTGGATCTGCTTTAAGCTCTTCCATTACCTGCCATCCATCTTTTACAGGCAATTGTATATCCAACAGTATGGCTAAAGGTTTGTAGGTTTTAGCCATTTCAATACCTACATCGCCTCTTACCGCCACTAAACCTTTATAGTTTCTTTTTCGGGTAAAATCCAATAGCGTTTTAGCAAAAGGTGTATCATCCTCTACAATTAAAATTACCTTATCATCTGGTCCGATATCGTTGCGGTCATCTTCAATTTCTTGAGGGATGTTTGCAACAGTTAATCGAGTTACTAATGGCTGCTGCTCTACAATTGTGGTATTTTCATTTTTTGGCTGATGATTTTCAATACCTCTATTTTTGTCGATTGGGAGAATAAGGGTAAAGATGCTACCTTCATTTTCTTTACTTTTTAAATCGATATAGCCACCCAATAATTTTGCAAGTTCTCTACTTATAGAAAGACCCAAACCTGTTCCGCCAAATTTACGTCTGGTAGAACCATCTGCTTGTTGAAAAGCTTCAAAAACCATTGCAAGTTTATCTGGCGCAATACCAACGCCCGTATCCGTAACCTTAAAAACCAAGGCATTTAAATGCTCATTTTTACTGATGTTTAAAGTAACCGAACCTTTTGTCGTAAATTTAATCGCGTTTGATAAAAGGTTTTTCAGAATTTGTTCCAAACGCATTTTATCGGTATGGAAATATTCGGGTACTACAGTTGTTTTATCTATAACAAGTTCTAGCGATTTTTCTTTAGCAACCGGATTAAATAACGATCGCATGTTAAATATTACTTCATCAACCTTAATATTTGCTCTGTCGAGCTCCATTTTACCGGCTTCAATTTTTGATAAATCAAGAATTTCATCAATTAAACTCAGCAAACCCTGACCAGAACTTTGTATCACTTCGGCATATTCCTGATGTTCGCGGTCCATTGCTTCGTTTTCGGCCATTAACCTCGACAATAATAAAATAGAATTTAATGGCGTTCGCAATTCATGCGACATGTTTGCCAAAAATTCTGATTTGTAGCGAGTACTTAATTCTAAAGCTGCTGCTTTTTGCTGTATCTCAACATTTCGCTCTTCAATAAGCTGATTTTTTTCTTCCAGCAGGCTGCTACGCTCTTCCAATTCCTGGTTGCTTTGCAACAATTCTTCCTGCTGTACCCTTAATTCTTCTTCTGATGCCTGTAGCTTTTGTGATTGAGCTTCCAATTCTGCATTCATCCCTTCCAACTCACTGTGCTGAACCTGAAGTTCTTCAGATTGTGCCTGTGTTTCTTCTAGCAATTGCTGCAATTTAAACCTGTTTTGCGCACCCAATAACGCTGTACCAACATCGGATAAAATGGAATTTAGGAAATGCAGATGCAAATCTGAAAATGCCCCGATTGTACCCAATTCTAAACCACCAATAGCAATGCCATTTCTAATGATAGGTAAAACCAATAATTGAGCAGGTTTAATATTGCCAGAAGCATACGAAATCGTTAACTCATTGTTTGGGATTTCATTGAGTAATATCTGCTTGCCAGATTTTACAACCTGACCAATTAAGCCTTCGCCTAATGCCAAAGTTTCTGCCAAATGTTGCCCTTGCAAAGCATGCTGACCTTTTAAATGCAAATAGCCATCATCTTTAAAAATGTAAATCGCCCCTAGCTGACTATTAGTATAGCTGGCCAAGAATTCGATAATATCATCTGCCAATTGGAACACATCTTTTTCGCCAACCATTTTTACGTTCAAGCCGGCAACACCAGTTTGCAACCACTCATTTTCTGCTAGTGTATCAAACGATTTTTTAAGCGAAGATGACATGGTGTTCAATGATTCGGATAATTCGCCGATATCATCCTGAGTTTTGCTATCTAAAGTTACGCCGTAATTACCATTTGAGATTTGCAGGGCAATTTCTTTAATGGCAATAATCCGTTTCTCCATCTCAAGTTTTTTATCCTCAATTTCCTTCTGCATTTTTACACGCTCATCAAAATCGACAGATACTTTTCTATAAAAAAATAAGGTAATTAATATGGCAAGAATAGCTGCAATTAAGATAAGAACAGGTGTGTAAGAAGTAAGTTTAGTTAGTTCTGCACTCCTTTGTTCTAGCAGTTTTTGTTCTTCTACAACCATTTTATTAACTGTAGCACGGGCTTGATCCATATAAACTTTACCTTGAAAAAGTACAGTAGGATCTACTCGTCCGCCTAAAGATTTTATCTCTATGGTAGACTTTATAATATCCAATCTACGAGTTAATATATCTTTTAATTCGGCAATGTTTTTTTGTTGTTTTGGGTTATCTCTCGTTCTATCTGCAACCTCATTTAAAGCAGCCGAAGCGGCTTCTGCAGCACCATTGTAGGGCTCTAAAAAAACTTTATTACCAGTTAAAAGGTATCCCCGTTGGCCAGTTTCTGCATCTTTTAATGTGGATATAATACCTTCAACTTTTAGTATTATCTCATCACTATGTTTTACAAGTTCTGTACTTTTAATCAGATTGCTAATACTTATATATGAAGCCAGCGAACTGATAAATAGGATAACCAGCGACAGACCGAGGCCTAAGCGTAAATTATTTTTTAGCGTTGTTTTCATTAATTTTTTGTGTGAATGATGCGCATTAATCGGCTAAAATTTCATCTGCTCCTATCGGGATAGTGAAGTAAAATTCCGAACCTTCATTCGGCACACTATTTACACCAATTTTGCCATTGTGCCTGCTTATAATTTCGGAACAGATATATAGCCCTATACCTAAACCATTAAAATTATTGCTATTTTCTTCTACCCGATAAAATTTATCGAAAATTTTATGATGTTGTTCTTGAGGAATTCCAATACCAAAATCTTTAACAGCAAGGTAAAGTTTCCCATCTTTAATATTTACGGTAAGGTTTATCTGATTTGTACCTGGAGCATATTTAATAGCGTTGGTAATGAAGTTGATAACAACTTGCTCCAGCCGCATTTCATCGCCAAAAACCATTTCTTGGATTGTTCCCAGTTTGGTAATGGTAAATTCGGGGTTGGATTGTTGTAGCATTTCAATGGTATTGTTTACCATCGTTTCAGCGCAAAAAGTTTTCATGTTAAACTTCAGTTTGCCGCTTTCAATTTTTGATATGTCGAGCAAATCAACTATCAACTCATTAAGTTTTTCTAATTGGATACTTGCTTTTTCGAGGTGATTTTGTGCCATCACCTTATCATCTTTATTTATGCTGCGCTGCAATAATTGTATATAGCCCTTAACGCTTGTTAGTGGTGTTTTTAATTCGTGGCTTGCAATGCTAATGAACTCATCTTTCTTATGTTCAGCTTCTTTCCTAAATTCAATTTCTTCAAGTAACTTTTCCTGAACTTCGTTTAGCTTTCTATTCTGTTCATAAATGCGGTAAAAAGTTTTGATTTTTAGCAATAATATATTGATATCTACAGGCTTGGTAATGTAATCTAAGCCACCACTAAGGTATCCTTTAGTTATAAATTTGATTTCAGTATTAACAGCGGAAAGGAAAATTATGGCAGTATCTTTGGCTTTGCTAAATCCAGAGATTGCTTCTGCAACCTCAAAGCCATCCATATCCGGCATTTGAACATCAAGAATGATGAGTACGTAATTATTTTTTAAGACTTTTTTTAGCGCTTCTTCACCAGATGGGGCCGTATCTACCTCAAAGTTATGTGCTTGCAATACTTTCTGTAAGGAAATTAGGTTTTCAGGCCTATCATCTACAATAAGAATCATGATTTATTAAACATAAAAAAAGTCGGGATAATTTGTTTGGTTACAGGTTTTACCTATTGTTTATAAACACAGTGGTTGTAAAAAGGTTTTAAAAATGTGATTATGTAGCTATTAGTATAATACCTTACAATTGATTGCTGTTAAAAGTGTCACCTTGTTTGAAATCGCCTGTTTCAAAACCCTTTTTAAACCAATACATACGCTGTTGAGAAGTACCATGAGTGAAAGAATCTGGTGTTACCTCACCTGTCGCCTGTTTTTGCAATTTATCATCGCCAATGGCATTTGCTGCGGTTAAGGCTTCTTCGATATCTCCTTCATCAAGTTTAAAATCTTTTAAGTTTTGAGCATTATGAGCCCACAAGCCAGCAAAAAAATCGGCTTGTAATTCTAACTTAACTGATAAACGATTGTATTCTGTTTCGCTAACCTGGCCACGGGCTTGTTGCAATTTATCAGAAATGCCTAAAAGATTTTGAACGTGGTGACCAACTTCATGGGCAATAACATAAGCCTGAGCAAAATCGCCAGCTGCACCAAATCGGTTTTTTAAATCATCATAAAAGGTTAAATCGATATACACTTTATGGTCGCCAGGGCAATAAAAAGGACCGACGGCAGAGCTTGCGCTTCCACATGCAGTTTGCACACCATCGCTAAAAAGAACCATTTTGGGGTGTTCATATGTTTTACCCATGGTTTCAAATTCTTTATCCCAAACCTGTTCGGTTGATTCCAGGACGCCAGAAACAAATTGAGCCTGTGGGTCGTTTTCTGGTACACCTTGCTTAACCTCAGTTGTTCCGGCGCCTTGTGGCAATTGACCAACCAAACCGGTTAAATCTTTACCAAAGATTAAACCCAAAACAACGATAATGATACCTACACCACCACCAAGAATGGTTTTTCCACCTCCACCTCTTCCGTCTTCTACATTATTACTCCCTTTACCGAACCACTGCATAATTATATTTTTATTACTTAACCTTGTTTGTTTTAAAATGTTATACTAAAGTATAAATTATTTTTATTGATTAATTATACACCCAAAGTTTAGCTATTAAAAACTACAATGGCATTTTCAATGCGCAATTTTGTTTCTTCTTTACCTAAAAGTACGCCAATATCAAAAACACCAGGGCCAAATTTGCCACCAACTAGCATAATACGGAAAGGAAGCATAAGTTCTCCAGGCTTAAAACCTTTTTCCTCAGCTAATGCTTTAAATGCAGCTTCAGCATCAATTGGATTATCTAAGCTTAGGTTGTTTGCATATTCGTAGAAAAAGCCTGCCTTTTCTGCTGTCCATTTTGGTTTTACAGAAGCAGAATCATATACCGTTGGTGATGCAAAAAAGTAACTGCTCTGCATTACAAAATCTGGCAATAATGTACATCTATCTTTTATTAAATCGATAACTGTATTTAGCAATGCATCATCATTAACAGTAAATCCAGCTTTTTCAAGCGCATGTTTTACCTCTAATTGCAAGCTATCAACTGATGATTGTTTTATCCATTCGTGGTTATACCATTTTGCTTTTTCAAAATCAAATTTTGCTCCGGCTTTACTTATTCTTTCTATCGAAAATTTTTCTTCTAATTCTGCAAGTGTAAAAATCTCCTGTTCGGTTCCATCATTCCAACCTAAAAGCGCAAGCATATTTACAAAAGCTTCGGGCATAAAGCCCATTTCTTTAAAGCCTTTGGTTACATCATTGGTTTTTGGGTCTGTCCAGTTCATCGCATAAACCGGAAAGCCTAAACGGTCGCCATCCCGTTTACTTAACTTTCCATGCCCATCGGGTTTTAAAATTAGGGGTAAGTGCGCCCATTGCGGCATATCGCTTTCCCAACCCAAATATTTCCATAATAAAATATGAACAGGTGCAGATGGTAACCACTCCTCACCCCTAAAGGCATGGGTAATTTCCATTGCTTTGTCATCAACAACAACAGCTAAATGATAGGTTGGCATACCATCAGCTTTTAGTAAAACTTTATCATCAACTATTGCCGTTTCAAAACTTACATCGCCCCGTATTAAATCGTTAAAGTGAACATTTTCATCTTCAGGCACTTTAATTCTAATTACATGAGGCGTTTGTGAAGCCAATAAATCTTCTACCTCGCTTATGGTTAGGGTTAGAGAGTTACGCATTTGCATACGTGTTGCCTGTCCGTATTGAAAGTTCGGCACTTCTTTACGCTTTACATCCAGTTCTTCCGGCGTATCAAAAGCATAATAAGCATATCCGTCGCTAATTAATTGCTCTGCAAATTTTCTATAACTTGGTTTACGTTCACTTTGGCGGTAAGGTCCATAATTACCTGGCTTAGTCGGACTTTCATCGGGTGTAATACCACACCAATCTAAACAGTTTACTATATATTCTTCCGCCCCTTCAACAAAACGATTTTGGTCGGTATCTTCTACACGTAAAACGAAAGTTCCGTTGTGTTTTCTGGCAAATAAATAATTAAATAAGGCTGTACGTACACCGCCTAAATGTAAGCCTCCTGTTGGGCTTGGGGCAAATCTTACTCTAACTTTTTTATCCATGGTTTATGCAAAATGCAGGGAGTATAGGCTTTGGGTATGGATTAATTTACCATTCATTGAAGCTACACTGTACTTGGTACAAAGATATGTTTTTCATCTGTTTTTATTGTTTGCTTCTGCGATGAAGCTAATCAAACTTTAAAATTATTACCTTTTGGTTTTTTGAAAAAGCATAATGGTTTTATGCTTTTTTCGTTTTGTTATTGTAATTTGCCTCCCAAAGCATGAATCCATACGAAAAGAAACGCCGCTGGAAGTTTTTCCTTCTCATTTTCGCCATCTTAATTGGCATAGCATCTGTATTTTACACGGATTCATTTGTTAAGAAAATGCAGCGTGAAGAAGCAAACCAATTTCAGCTTTGGGTAAAAATTACCGAACGTTCTATGCTTTTATTGGATAACGAAGACTTTAACAGCATTGTAGATGACGTTAGAGCGAATACCAAAATGCCCGTTATTGTTACCAACGCCGATGGCACCATTTTATCATCTATTGGTTTAGATAGCACTAAAACCTGGTATCCTGTTAATGATAAATTGGTTTATGATAGTCTTTATTTTGTTAAAGAGTTATCAAAAATGAAAATGCAGCATAAACCACTAGAACTGAATATTTTTGGAGATAAAAAAATTGCTTATTACCGAGATTCATTTATCCTTACTCAGCTCCGCTATTTCCCATACATTCAAATGGGTGTAATTTTTCTATTCCTTTTAACGGCTTACGCTGCATTTAGTTCGGCCAGGAAAGATGAACAAGATCATGTTTGGGTAGGCTTGGCGAAAGAAACTGCACATCAACTTGGTACGCCAATATCTTCTTTAATGGCTTGGGTAGAGCTTATGAAATCGAAGTTTGATGCAGAAGACGACCCGTTAATTGCCGAGATGGAGAACGATATTAAGCGCCTGGAAATTATAACCGATAGGTTTTCTAAAATTGGATCGAAACCGATACTGGAAGATCATGTGGTATATATGGTTATCAGCAATTTTATCGATTATTTTAAAGTGCGTACATCTGATAAAGTTAAATTTACCATTACCGGTGATGAACAGGTAAGAGCCATGTTAAACGTGCCTTTGTTTGATTGGGTTACAGAAAACCTTTTAAAAAATGCTGCAAATGCAATTGAAAATGAAGGTTCTATATCGATTAATATTATAGAAAACCTGGCCAAAGAACAGGTTTTTATTGATGTTACAGATAGTGGAAAAGGTATACCAAGATCTAAATTTGATGCTGTATTTCAGCCAGGATACACTACTAGAAAACGTGGTTGGGGACTTGGTTTATCGCTAACCAAGCGTATTGTAGAAAATTACCACAGCGGCGAAATTTTTGTAAAAGATTCGGAATTGGGTAAAGGAACAACATTTAGAATTATATTAAAAAGCAGTTTAACTTATGAACCGACCACAGCCTAACGATTATCCAGCTTGGGGAGAAACCTATATTAGCAAGGTTGATAAAGACATTTTTGAAGTTTTAGAAGAACAGGTTTTTACAATTCCGGATTTATTTCAATCGAATGCTGACAAAGAAAATTTTGCTTATGCTGAAGGAAAATGGACTTTAAAGGAAATGCTCGGACATATTATAGATTGTGAGCGTATTTTTGTTTACCGTATGACATGTTTTGCCAGAAATGAGCAACAACATCTGCCCGGTTTTGAAGAGGATGATTATGTATCGAACGCACATTTCGGCGAACGAAACTTTGATGATATGATTGAAGAGTTTGCAGCCCTACGCAAAGCCAATCTATATTTTTTTAGAAGCTTAAATGAAGTAGAATTAAATAGAAAAGGAATAGCATCTGGTAGAGCAATAACCGTAAAATCTATTTTATTTATTGCTGCAGGCCATATTGCACACCATGTTGGAGTACTAAGAGAACGTTATCATGTGGTTTAGAAATTTTTCCGTTGATGAGTTAAACAATCGCCCTAAAAACCATATTGGGGGTTTACTGGATATAAAATTTACAGAAATTGGTGAAGATTTTATCATCGGCACCATGCCGGTTGATGAACGAACGCACCAGCCTGCAGGCATACTACATGGCGGTGCTTCGGTTGTACTAGCCGAGACATTGGGTAGTATAGCTTCATATATGTGCATCGACCCTGAAAAATATGTTGCGGTTGGTTTAGAGGTAAACGCAAATCACCTTCGTCCGGTAAAGAGCGGTTTGGTTAAAGGTATTTGCCAAGTGATTCATCGTGGTGCCAAAACCCATATTTGGGATATAAAAATTTACGATGAACGTGGCAAAATGAGTTGCATTAGTCGTTTAACGGTTGCTGTTATCAATAAGCCGCAGTAAAAATCAAATCAGCGAAAACTAGTTTGTATTCTGAGTTTTTTGGTTTCCTATAGCTTTAATCCACCTAATCGCACTATTAAAAGGCTCCGGAGACGCTTCAAATGTGGTGTTATGTCCCAGGGTTGGAAATAATTTGTATTCAAACGGTTTACCAACGCTTTTAAATTCATCGATATGTTCTGTTGATAATTTCGTTGGAATCTGAACATCCTTAACCCCAAAAAGCCATAATCCGGGAATTGAAAGTTTAGCAAGCGCATCACGAGGATCTGTATCTACAAACTGATATTTATCCGGGTCGTTCTGTATATGCTTACGCGATTCGCTTTCTGTGTTTAACTCCCAAAAATCAGATTTTCCTTGTGTAAAAAACTGAAATCGAAGCTGTTCACGAGCGGTAACAACCGGACCGCTAAACAATACCATAAAATTCACCTTAGAATTTTTTTCTGCTGCTATGGGAATTATCCAGCCGGCCTGACTATAGCCTATCAGACCAACTGGTATGTGCTTAGCAGGCAAATGTTTTAATAGCAAGTTGGTTGCTGCGCTTGCATCCATAGCCAATAAATTTAAATTAGCTGAATCAATATTATTGGTGCCAACTTCAGGTCCGGCATAAACTCCGCCAGATTCGCCAACGCCGCGTTTGTCGTAGGTTAAAACCATCATACCATGGTTTGCCAAAAGCGAGGCAAATTGTATCATCCGCTTTTCCTGACCAGAGCCATGAACCACAACTAACGCCGCATAAGGTTTCTTAGGATTAAAAATTGTACCTTTTAGCGTAACGCCCTCACTTTCAAACTCAACATTTTTCGTTGAGAAATTAGTTTCCTGAGCGCCTGATTTGTGAACTGAAAACAATAAAAGGAGTATAATTAAATATAAGCGGTAGTGATACATACAATTGAGTTTAGCGTTAATAAAACGTAGGTTAGCACTATTTATCAATCGCTTTCTTTTCGATTACAAATGAGGTGATTAAACCCAATCCACCGAAAATTCCTAAGCAACCAAAATAAACTGCAACAGCCTGACCTTCTTCTGCACGTGTCATGTTTGGTCCGAAGACGCTTCTAACAGTAAATAGCGCAACCAACAAACCAATTCCTAAGCCAACCAAAAGCAAACCGAATTTTAAGCTTAAATACGGCCTTGGCGCTGATTTACCGATGCCAGGATTGATACCGCGTTCGATCATTGCCATTTTTTCTTTATTTGATAAATAGCGTATTCCAAATACCATTGCGAATGTGCCTAAAAAGATAGAGATTGGGACTAATATAGCTTCCATGATTATAATTTTTTATGTGTTTAATTGAATGTTTAAATTGTATTGAACCGTGTTCTGTGTATTATGACTACATGATTTTTAAACAGGTTACAGGCTGAGGGTAAATATTTTTGATCAGGATTTAAATGGATTTTAAGATTTACAGGATTATTACGCAGATTTTAAATTTTTTAGTTGCAGATTGAGCCAATAAACTTAAGTTCGATTCTTACACTTAATATTTTACTTTTTTTATCACGTATTGCTTTTACGACACGTCATGCTGAATTTATTTCAGCATCTTTCCTGCAAATAAGACCCTGAAATAAATTCAGGGTGACGTAAAATAAAAAGAGCAGCTTATTAATAATGTGAGGGAAAATTAATAATGGAATTCAGGCTATAATTATATTCGCAGTAAAACTTGATTTTAAACTTCAACCTTTTTTTACCTTTACAGCATGAGTTGGATTATACTAATTATTGCCGGACTTTTCGAAGTTGGTTTTACAACATGCCTAAAACTTTCTAACAACTTTAGCAATTTGAAATGGAGCATCGCTTTCTTTATTTGCATTACTTTAAGTTTTGTTTTGCTAAATAAAGCCTCGCAAAGTTTACCAATGGGTACAGCTTATGCCGTGTGGACCGGCATTGGTGCCGTTGGAACCGTAATTATAGGTATTGTATATTTCAACGAACCTGCCACATTTTGGCGCATATTTTTTATTTGCACCCTGATTGGTTCTATCGCTGGGTTAAAATTTTTCGCATCGCATTAGCATTAAAGTTTTAAGCAAATTTATTTTGAAGCGTAAAAAATAATTTCAAATTGGTTTAAAATACGCTAAGAGGTTTATAACTTTTTTTAGCAGCGCAAGGCTTGTGCAAGGAACTAAATTTGTTCCCGTTTTGCACTTTACTCCGCTAACAGCCGAAAAGGCTGCTGCTCCGTGTTCGCTTCAACCGGGGCTAATTTGCAAATGTAGTATTCCATTTTATCGGTTTGCATGGTGTAAAACCTTTGTTTTTAAACCTGATTGCAGTGGAAAGCCCCAATTTTTCATTGGGCTTGAAACGAAAAGCAGGGCTGCAGACCGCCAAAGGCACTGCCTTTTCATTTCCAAAATAATTTCAAACTGTTTATATTTTTTAGCAGCGCAAGGCTTGTGGAAGAAACTAAATTTGTTCCCGTTTTTCGCTTTACTCCGCTAACAGCCGAAAAGGCTGCTGCTCCGTGTTCGCTTCAACCGGGGCTAATTGGCAAATGTAGTATTCCATTTTAACGGTTTGCATGGTGCACAATCCTTTATTTGTAAACCTGATTGCAGTGGAAAGCCCCAATTTTTCATTGGGCTTGAAACGAAAAGCAGGGCTGCAGACCGCCATAATTTACTGCCCATTAGTTTCCAAAAAAATTCAAACAGCTATATAGATTAAAATTAAATCTTCTCAACTAGCGACAAGATTTCTCGGCTACGCCTAAAATGACTATCAATTTTTACATTGCCGTTTAGGTAAATTTGCTTAATTTAAAATTGATTGTAACCTATCTCTCTTTAAGGTAGTCTTAGCATTAAGTATGAAGCAAGAATTACCAGATGTAGAGCTGATTCAAAATGTATTAAACGGCGAAACCGGGCAATACGCTTTGTTGGTAAAACGCCATCAGCGCTTTGTTTTTACACTTGCTTTAAGGTTTGCCAAAAACCGTGAAGATGCAGAAGAAATTGCTCAGGATTGTTTCATTAAAGCGTACAAAGCATTAGGAACTTTTAAACAAACGGCAAAATTTAGCACCTGGTTGTACACTATTACTTATACAACAGCAATGACTTTCTTGCGAAAAAAGCGGCTAGATACATCTTCTATAAGCGATGAAGCCACATTTCTGCAGTTGGAAAACCATACATCGGCCTTTAATGCAAATGTTTACGAGCAACAAAATAGCCACGCTTTTTTAAATGAAGCCATAACACATTTAATGCCCGACGATGCTGCGATTATAACGATGTTTTATAAAGGTGAGCAAAGTTTAGAAGAAATTGGTAATGCTTTAAATATGGAGCCGAACACGATAAAAGTAAAACTGCATCGAGCCAGGCAAAGGCTTAAAGAAAAATTACAATATTTGTTAAAAGATGAAGTAAAGGAGTTACTATGAACACAATAGACCAACAACTTTGGGATTACATTGATGGAAACTTGAATGAAACCCAACGAAAAAGCATCGAAGAAAAGATTGAAACGGATATTTCGGTAAAGCTGCAGTATGAGGAATTACTAAATTTTAATACTGCATTTAATGAGATGGAACTCGACGAGCCCTCTATGTCTTTCACCAGAAATGTAATGGATAGCGTTGCGTTAGAACCCGCACCAGTTTCGCTAAAAACCAAGGTAGATAACCGCATTATTTACAGCATTGGTGGCTTTTTTGTGGTTTCTTTAATGGCACTTTTGGGTTATGTGTTTTATAATTCTACTTTTACTATGCCAGATTTTAGCAGATATCTGTCGGTTAGCTTTGAGATTGATAAGGTTATAACACCAACCAGTTTGTATATCTTTTTAGGTATAGATTTGGTTTTGGGATTGATTTATATAGATTACTTCTTGCGAAAAAAACTTAATCAGAATAAATAACAAAAGGTTTGGCATTTTAAAACTACACTATCAGTTCGATGTAGATAGTTTTAAAAATTTTAAACATAAAAAAGCCCCGATGTTCGACCGGGGCTTTGTTGTAAATATGATAGTTAATTAAATTACTTTCACATTAACGGCATTTAAGCCTTTTTTACCGTTAGCAACTTCGTACTGAACTTTGTCGTTTTCACGGATTTCGTCGATAAGACCTGTTGAATGAACAAAAATTTCGCTATCTCCGTTTGCAGGGACGATAAAGCCAAAACCTTTAGTTACATTGAAGAATTTTACTGTGCCTTCTTGCATTGTATTAAATATTAAAATTAAGTCTGCAAGGTAAGTTTTAATTTTTAAAATCAAAATAAATTTTAACATTTTTTTAACGTTAAAATTTTGTAAATATCAGATTACTAAGGCCTTTTAATTGCCTTTCCCAATATCATCAAAGTAATTTGCGAATTGTGAGGAATTCCTAAGGTTGTTCCAGGTAAAACATTAAACAAGTTTCTGATGTAAATATCAGCAATGGCCTGCACTGTTTTTTTCTTATTTGCTGCATCTTCAGGTAGAACCCCATCCACCCGCTTGATATGAATTCCGCCCTGAAAATCTATAATTGCCGCAGCTTGATATGCAAAATCTTTATATGCTCGGTTTATGGTTATTTTGTACTGCGGAAACATATAATCATATGATTCTGTTCTGTTGGCTACTTTATCAACTGTGCTAATTTTTTCTATCTCAACAATTTTGCTTTTGGGTATAAACTGAGCGGGTTCTGTGGCAGCAAAACCAGTATCGGTTTTTAGGTTTACTGTTGCAGAACGTTTTTCTATGAAATTGGTGTCGGCTTTGGTTGGTTTTTGTAATTGTTTTGCCGTGGTTTTAAGCCTGTTCTTAATATAGTTTTGAGCATAGAAAGTCATGTTTACATCCGAACGGATATCAGAAGCTACAAGCCGCCCGTCTACCTGAACCCGTTGAAAAACTAAGCTGTCATTGCTTATATGTTTCACTTTAAAAAATTCTGCCGCGAAATTATACAGATTGCCATGGTCGTATTGCAGGTAAAATTTTTGCATTCTGTGTTTTTGAGGACTCCAGGCCATCATGGTATCTTCTGCTGCAACTTCAATTATCCACGATGGTTTTTGCATAAATCCTTCTGCATTAAAAGAAAGTCCGTTTTTAAACCTGCGTTTAACTTCCTCATACCGAATTCCTTTTACGGGCTCAAAAGCAAATTCGCGAGAGCTTGTGTTTATAGATTTGGTTCCAGATTCACAGGATGACCATAAAGCAACAACAAATAACAGGAAGAAAAAATTTTTAATCATAATTATATAACGCAACAAGCACAATTTTAAACTAAATAATTTATTTTTTCTTAACCAGAATTACATTAGCTACTTTTCGTTGCCCTTCATGATCCCATTTTTTATTATCTGTTGGATAGTTGATGATGCCATTATCCGGAAAACCATCTATCCATAATGTTGTAGAGCCACCGCCATCAAAATTTAAAATGCTGGTGCAACCGAGCCAAGTCATGATGTTGGTTAGCTCCGGCAAACTCATTCCGGCAGAGTTATCATTTCGTCCATCAACAGTAAGCATAATTACTTTGCCATTTGGTTTTAATCCTAAACAAGTTCTAGGGTGCCTTAATTGGCTGAAAGACGTTGTGTCTATGGCTTCCTTAATTCCATTTATAGCCAATAATGGTCCATTTAGCATTACATCTTTTTCCATCAATTTGGTTTCCCAATCGAGGTTTCCGTCCCATTTTTTTATCGCTATTTTACCGTTTGCTATAACCACCGCAGCTTGCTGGTGCTTTGCTCTCGAACCATCTTTTTGCAATCGATTAACATTTATAACCTTATTATTCAACCGTACATAATCAACCGAACCACCATTTTTAACATCAAAAAAATTTCCGTTAATTGCCGCCAAAGCTGTATCTTTTTTACCGAAATCACTGGTTGTGATTAATTTTTTTTCTTCGACGCCGATAGCAAAAACTGCTTTCCTGCCATTATTTTTAATTTCCAAATAGGAGATGTTTTCGTTTGCGCTGAATAGATTTTTAGAATTAAAATGATGCCTGTAGAGACGAACTTTGGGCGCAATCCTATTTTTCTGCCATTTAGCTTTTACAAAAGTTAGCGAATCTATATTTTGCGCCGAAACTGAAAATGATAGGCATATCAACAACAGGAGAAAACCAGATCTTGTTAGCATAGGAATGAATTTGAATGCTAATTTAGAGGCAAATAATTTGTTGAAGCTGTTGTAACCTGAAAATTACCTACATCAGCTTAAATCCTTCTTTCAAGATGTATAACCTTAAAAAAGGTTTTCTTTTCTCTATATATTTCTAAAATAACGCTTTTATTTGCCCCCGATTTGAATAGTTCGGTTAAATCACTCAATGTGTAAGCATCCATAGATCTAAATTTAACGCCTATGATTTCATCGTCAGGACAAAGGCCAGATTTATCCGCAGGCGAATTTTCATCTATTTCACCAATTAAATATCTTTTATAATCCTTTTGGTCTAAATAAATGACCATCCCAATCATGTCATGCTCGAAAGGTATTTTAAAAAAACTATTGGGTTTTAAGTACATAAAGCCCTCATGATAGTTGATTTGGATGTTAAACTTTTTAAGTAAATCGGCTCCCAGATTACCATTTCTACTTTTCAAATCAATTTTTTGAGAGATGACATGATAATCCGGGAAACCAGAAATTACATCATCAAATTCAAAATCGCCGAAGGAGAAAAATTTTATTCGCCCCAAGTATCCTTTTATTTGTCCGCTTAAACTCATGCCTAAATTGGCTTTGATTTTCGAATATGGTAAAGGAAACATATTTCCATTAAACATTTCCATAGATAAAGCGTGGCTTGCACCGGTGTCCATTAATAGCTTTGCTTTAATTTTTCCACTATCTGGCACTTCTATATCTGCATAAATATATGGCTTCAAATTTTCAATCACTATCGGAATTTTAGTTCCCTTAAACTTAACTTTCTGGTTTAGCTTGCTGAAAATTAATCGCTTTTCTACATACCGAATATCTATAATAAAGCTGCTAAAAAAGCTGTATCCGATGATGCCATAAATTTTGTACCTAAATGACCGGATAAATTGAACAAATCTTCTCTCAAAATGGCAGTTGGAATATGCTTCATTTCTGCCCTGTTTATTTTGGCTGTAATATTTTGAGAAATAAAAGCTTCAACAGGTTCTACACCCAAACCAGATACTTTGATTTTACGCATATTGGTAAAATTCAAAGAATCAATTATCGAAGGTTCGGTAATTATCATTGGTCCAACGCCTGTATCTAATACAAAATCAAACGGACCTTTCCCATTTACATAAACCGGAATTATAATAAGGTTTTTAATAAGTTTAAAGCTTAAAGATTGCCTTTTTTGATTATCAAGAAACTGAAAATCTTGAGCATGAATTTTGGTATTAAAGGGCAAAAAAATGCATACGCAAAAAATTACTTTGCGAAACATGGAGCGCATTGCAAACTTATATTTGGTTAACATTTAATTAAATTTAATAATTTAGTTGGTAATTATTACTATAACTTTAAAAGATGCTTCATTCCCGATGTTTAAATAAGTTCCTGCCCATATTTTTATCTGTAATTGGCTTGCTGTTAAGTTGTTCTGCCGATAAAATGATTGCCAAAAAGGTTTCAAAAGAATTCAAAAATTCTGAGCTAATAAAGCAATATCACGTTGGTTTTTCGTTGTACAATTTGGCAGAACAGCAAACCATTTTTGAGCATGATGGAGATAAATTTTTCACTCCTGCATCGAACACTAAATTATTTACGTTTTATGCGGCTTTAAAAATGATTCCGGATGTTATGCCGGCTTTACGCTACATAGAAAAAAATGATTCACTTATTTTTTGGGGAACAGGCGATCCATCTTTTCTACAATCGGAATTGAAAGACAAAACCGCTTACAATTTTTTGGCAAACAGCAATAAAAAAATATTTTTTGCATCAGGTAGATATACCGGAAATTTATATGGTGCAGGTTGGGCTTGGGATGATTACAACGACTATTACCAGGCTGAAATTAACGAACTACCTTTATTGGATAATACGGTTTGGGTTAAAGGAAAATCAAATGGAACTTTCTCTATAGTGCCAAAAAGTTTTACATCTTGCTTTGCGATTGATAGCACTAAAAAAACGGGTGATTTCTTTGTTAAAAGAAAAATAAACACAAACGAATTTGATTATAATGCTGTGCCTATAAAGGCAAACTACTCCCAGCAAATCCCATTTAAAGTAAGTAATGGCACTACCTTAAGCTTGTTGGCAGATACGCTTCATAAATCAATAGAGCTTATTGAAATGAAAATGCCAAATGATGCAAAAACTTTAAAAGGCATAAGTAGAGACTCCGTTTTAAAAGCAATGCTACTGCCAAGCGATAACTTTATAGCCGAACAACTGTTATTGGTTTGTGGTGATAAACTGAGTGACACGCTGACCACAGAAAAAACGATAGAATATGTGCTAAAAAATTATCTTAACAATCTTCCTCAAAAGCCGAGATGGATTGACGGATCTGGTTTATCAAGAATGAATTTATTCTCTCCTAATGATATGGTTGCCGTACTCAATCTAATTTACAAAGAGGTAAACAACCCTGCAAAGTTATTTGATATGTTACCAGCGGGCGGCAAAACAGGAACATTAAAAAATGCATATCCAAAAACGGATAATCCCTTTGTTTTCGGTAAAACGGGTTCCTTAACGGGTATTCATAACCAGAGTGGTTACGTGGTAACTAAAAAAGGAAAGACGTATATATTTTCATTTATGAATAACAATTTTGTTAATCCAACGGCTGCGGTTAGAAATGAAATGGTTAAAATTGTAACCTATATACACGATAATTTTTAGCTCGATAATAATGAAATTACTTTTCACAACACTTTTATCTACATTGTTTTTATCTGCATTTGCGCAAGAGCAAATCGTGTTTACATCAAAAAATTTACCTCAGAAGGATACCACATGGATTTTTACACCTAAGCATCTTGATAAAAGTAAAAAAGTTCCTGCTATAATTTTATTTCACGGTTTTGGCGGCAATTACAAACAGTGGAACAACATCATGGATGCCCAAAAATATGCCGATGAATACGGCTACATCTTAGTTTGTCCGGATGGCTTAATTAAATCGTGGTATTTAAATAGTCCTGCGAAAGCAAGTTGGCAATACGAAAACTTCTTTTTTGATGAACTTTTGCCGAAGATTAAAAAGAATTACCCAATTGACACAGCAAACTTATTTATAACCGGATTAAGCATGGGCGGTCATGGTGCACTTTGGTTATTTTTAAAACATCCTGAAGTATTTAAAAGCGCAGGAAGCACCAGTGGTGGTATAAATTTACGAGATGCAATTGGAAAATTTGGCGTTCCTGAAATTTTAGGAAACCCAGATAAGGATAGTGATATTTGGCTCAAGTATTCGGTTATTCAAAATATAGATAAACTTGCAGGAAGCAAAAAAGAAATTATTTTTGATTGTGGTTCAAGCGACTTCTTCTATCAATCTAACAATGAAATGAAAAGGAAGTGCGATAGCTTAAAAATAAACGCCACCTATATTTCTCAACCTGGAAGTCATAATGCCACCTATTGGAAGAAATCAATAAAGCAACAGTTTGATTTCTTCAGTAAACAGATTTCGAACTAACCATTTAATGCATTCTGATTTTAAATCAATATCGCAGCCATTTGCAAATTCCATTAAAGTTGATGGAGTTGATTATTTATATTTTGGCGGCACAGCATATTTAGGTATTCCTCAAAATGAAGAATTTATTAAGTTGTACATTGAGGGCATTAAATTATTCGGGTTAAATAACGGCACAAGTAGAACCAATAATATTCAGTTAGGAATATATGATGAAGCTGAAAATGTTGCAGCACACAGATTTGGGTCGGAGAATGCTTTAATAACTTCGAGCGGATATTTAGCCGCTCAGCTTACGGTAAAAGCTTTATCTGGAACTGGTCAGGTCATTTACGCTCCGGCAACTCACCCAGCTCTTTGGCTCGAAAATCAACCTTTACAGCTAAAAGCTTTTTCAGATTGGAAGATTGAAACTACTGAATTGATTAATAATTCAATGGAGCAAAATTGGGTTATTATAAGTAATTCCATGAATAATCTTTTTCCCGAATTATACGATTTTGGTTTTTTAGAAAAAATTAACGCGGATAAAAAAATTACGTTAATTGTGGATGATTCTCATGGAATTGGCATAAATAATAATGGATTAAGTGCATACAGCAGTTTACCAATAAAAAGTAATATCGAAACGATTGTTGTGGCATCAATGGCAAAAGCACTTGGTGTTGATGCTGGTTTGGTTTTAGGTTCGGAAGATACAATCGAAAAACTTAAAAACACAAATACATTCGTTGGTGCATCACCACCACCTGCAGCCGCATTGTATGCGTTTATAAACGGCAATGAAATTTATAAAAGTGCGTGGATTAGATTGCAAAGCAATATAGCTTTATTAGAATCGAAAATTAAAATCTCAGGTAAATTTGAGGCAGGTTTTCCTGTATTTCACTTTGAAGATTCTAATTTGGCAGAGAGGTTGTTGTTTTACCAAATTTTGATTTCTTCATTTCCTTACCCAAATGCGAATGATGCTCCAATCAATCGAATTGTTTTAAGCAGCTGGCATTCGGAAGCTGATATTCTTAAAATTGCATCGCTTTTGTAATTGATCATTTCTTTATAAAAACATCGAGTTTTTGCAGAAAATTGCGAATACAGCGTATTTTTTTTATTTCTTCACCTGATGTACTTTCAAACTAGAATGCTATCGGCAATTCAACCTGGGTTTTATCCCAAGCGGCTATCAAAGTTGCGCCAGTAGCAAGTGGTGTAAAAGTTATGGAGAAATATTCTACAGGTTTTGTTAAGGTTTTTACCGGAACATTTACGCGAACAACATCTTTTGTTGCGTCATATGTAAAGGCTCCCCACCTATCCGTTTGGGTGTTTATAATAATTGTCCAGGTATCTTTATTAGGAATGGCGAACAAGCTATATGTACCGGCTTTAATTTTTTTGCCACCAATATTTACTTTTTCAAAGAAACGGATTTCGGTACTTTCATTAGCGCCAAAGCGCCAAACGTTTCCATATTGTTCTAAAACACCAAAAATTTCACGTCCTTTTTTTTGCGGACGAGAATAAACAACCTTGATTTTCGGCTTGGTAAAATCGCCTGCTTTTACTTTCGATGCATTAAGGGGAAAATACACAATATCCGCAGGACTAGGGTCTGCAGCAGCAAATTTTACTTCGGGATTGGGTGTTTCCTGTGCCTTAGCACCAAAACAAAACAGAGCGAAAACAACAAGTATGATGTTTTTCATTTAGTAGGATTTAAAATCCGATGAGGAAATTTAAAAGCAGGAAGTTAAATTAATATTTTCTTCCTTTTACAAGAGCATTTAAAAATAAGCCTGCAGTTAACAAACCTAATACGCCACCCAAAAGTGCAAAAATATAACTTTGAGTAATTACCGCTCCAGTAAAAATACCGAAGAATAACCCTAAAGCATAATATAACCAGTTAAAATTGTTGTTGCTGTTTTGTTGTACACTCATTTTTATAGTATTTGGAGGCAAAGTTAATATTTATTTTAAATTTTAATTTGAGAAACTACTAAAAAAGCTTTTTGTTCTTAATTACAGAAATTTCGACTGGTTTTCATTTTATATTCTCAACCAATGAAGCTTCTCGTTGTGATAACAAAGAAGGACAATTAGGTCTAACATAATCTCCTATAAGACGATATGCAGCGGATTTCAATACTCCTAACGTCATAAACCTTTAAATTTATCACCATTTATCAAGATAATGTAAAAGATATTAAATACTACTTGCATTTTAATCAATCGTTTGATTAGTTTTGCGGCTTCAAAAGAGATGAAAACAGAAAAAATAGATAAAAGACAAGCCATAATTGATGCTGCTGAAAAACTGTTTTGCGAAACAGGATACGAGGGAACATCGACACGCCAGATTTCAAATGAATCGGGAGCGAATATGGCAATGATTAATTATTATTTCGGTTCTAAAGAAGGTGTTTTTGTTGAGATTATGAACAACCGCATTGCGGGGTTCGGCTCTCAATTAAAAATCATCAATGAAGATAAAATATCGGCGATTGAGAAATTGAATAGGGTGATAGATGGTTATGCAACTCGAATTCTGTCTAATCCGTCATTTCATAAAATGATGCACCGAGAATTGTCTTTGAGTCAGCGGCCCGAAATGTATAATAAAATTAAGGATGCCATGAGTTTGAACATGCAGTTACTAGAGAAAATTTTAACTGATGGACAAGAGGATGGAAGTTTTAAGCAAGCAGATAATCGAATGGTTATTGCTACGATTATGGGCACTTTAACCAACATCGTAATTTCTCCGCATAAGGTTATGCCGGAGTTTGATTTAGACTTAAACAATCCGAAAGACAAAAAAATGATTAAAGATAAAGCGGTTGCTCATCTTCAAGATTTACTAACAGTTTATTTAACAACAAAAAAATGATACCCAAATCGATTAGATTAATGCTTGTGGCATCATTAGTTCCGGCGGCTTTATTTGCACAAAGCACAAAAGAATTAAACATCAATCAGGCAATTGAACTTGGCATAGCCAATAGTAAAAATTTAAAATTATCTCAAAATAAAATAGACCAAGCCATAGCAAGGCTTGATGTAGTAAAAGACAACGCATTACCAACCGCGAATGCAAGTTTTTTATATAACCACGCCGAAATACCAACAACTACTTTTACTTTGCCTGGAGGCGGCTCATCATTACAACTACCTAGAAGAGCAGATGCTTTTGTAGGAACAGCTGCGGTACAGGAGCTGGTTTATGGCGGTGGAAAACTTAAATACGCTAAAGAATCGACTAAATTACTGGCAGATGTTGCCCGTTTAGATGCTGATAAAAGCAAAGAAGAAGTGACTTATGCGGTAATTAACACTTACTATGCTTTATATAAAGTTGAACAAAGTAAGAAGGTGGTTGACCAGAATTTAGAATCTATCGCTGCACAAATTAAACAAGCACAACGTTTTTTCGAACAAGGGATTGTAACTAAAAATGATGTGTTGCGTTTTCAATTGCAACAGGCAAATGTAACGCTAACGCAATTGGATATCGAAAGCAATCGCAAAATCATCAATTATAATTTAGATATTTTATTGGGTTTGCCTGAAGATACTGAAGTTAAAATTACCGACCCAAATGCAGGCTTAAAATCTGCAGGTTCGCTTAACGAATACATTGGTATGGCTATGGCAAATCGCCAGGAATTAAAACAACTCGATGTACAAAATAAAGTTGCCGATTTCAATATTAAAACCATCCGGGCAAATACTTTACCTACCGTTGGTGTTGGTGCAAACTTGTATTACATTAACCCAAGCGGCAATTTTGTTCCACCAACCAACCAATATTTAATGCCAATTACTGTAGGTGCAACGGTTTCATGGAATATTGCCAGCCTTTGGTCTAACAGAAATAAAGTTAGTGAGGCCAAAATTCAGCAAAGCGAAATTTCTATTCAAAAGAATATTTTATCGGATAACGTAAAAACGGATATTAATAAAAACTTTCAGAATTATCAAGTGGCGATAAATAAAATTCAGGTTCTAGAAACTTCAATCGCTCAGGCAACAGAAAATGATAAATTATTGGCATCGAAATACAAAAATAACGTAGCATCGGTTACGGATAGAATCGACGCTGAAACCTTATTATATCAAGCAAAAATAAATTTAGAAATAGCCAAAGCCGACGCTGGTTTAGCTTACTATACTTTACTAAAATCAACAGGAAAAATAACGCAATAAATACAAACAATGACAACTGAAAATAAAAAGAAGAGCAAAGTAGTACCCATAATTTTAGGCGTTTTACTAGTAATAGGTATCATTTTTGGTATCACAGAGTGGAATTATTTTAGCAAGCACGTAGATACGGATGATGCGCAGATTGATGGAGACATCAGTCCGGTTGTGGCTCGTGTTGGTGGTTATGTAAAAGATATTAATTTCGAAGAAAATACACGTGTAACTGAAGGTCAGGTTTTAGTTAAACTTGATGATAATGATTACAAAGTGAAGTTAGAACAAGCACAATCTGGTCAGCAAGGTGCAAATGCAGGTGTTGGTGTGGCGCAATCGCAAATTGCAGCAACACAAGCTAATACAAGCACCGCTAAAGCTAACGTTGATGCAGCAAAATCAAATGTTCAGGCGGCAACTGTTAAGGTAAATTTGGCACAGAAAGATTATAACCGTTACGAAAACCTGGTAAAAGATGGTTCGATAACACAACAGGCTTTCGACCAGGCAAAAGCGAATAAAGAATCTGCAGAGGCGGCAAAACAATCGGCTTTGGCAGCATATCATGCAGCGCAAGACCAATACAATGCTGCCGTTAAACAGGTTGGTACTACGCAATCGCAATTAGCCGTAAGTAGCAATGTTATAAATCAACGACAAAGCGATATCGATTTCGCTAAACTTCAACTATCCTATACCGAGATAAAAGCACCTGCTACAGGTATTGTTTCTAAAAAGAATATCCAAAAAGGACAATTGGTTCAGGCGGGTCAATCTCTGTTTTCGGTAGTGAATGATGGAAGTATTTACGTTACTGCAAACTTTAAAGAAACCCAGTTAGAGAAAATCAAATCAGGTTCTAAAGTAGAAATTGAAGTGGATGCTTATCCTGATGAAAAAATCCAGGGAGAGGTTTATAACTTTTCGCCAATTACAGGTGCAAAAGGTTCTTTATTGCCTCCAGATAACGCAACAGGTAACTTCGTTAAAGTTGTGCAACGTATTCCAGTTAAAATTAAAATTCATCCATCAAAAGAATTGTTAGCCAAATTACGTCCAGGAATGAGCGTTAAAGCTTCAGTTTCTACTAACTAATATTATAATGGCCGAAGTAGGTTTAAAAAAATGGATTATTACGTTTACGGTAATCACAGCTTCGCTTTTAGAGCTGATTGATACTACCATCGTAAACGTAGCTATTCCTCAAATACAGGGAAACCTGGGCGCAACCCTGGAGGATGTGGCTTGGTTATCTACTGGTTATGCCGTTGCAAATGTTATCATCCTGCCTATGTCGGGCTGGTTGGGTAGCCGTTTCGGGCGTAAAAATTATTTCTTAACCTCCATCATTGTTTTTACGCTGGTTTCCTTTTTGTGCGGAAATGCAACATCATTAAACGAGCTGATTTTATTTAGGATTATCCAAGGTTTAGCCGGTGGCGGTTTAATATCAACAGCACAAGCCATTTTGATTGAAACCTGGCCACGTGAAGATGTGGGTATTGCAACAGCGCTCTTTGGTTTGGGTGCGGTTGTTGGACCAACAGTAGGACCAACCATTGGTGGTTATATTTTAGAAATTGCAGATTGGCCTTGGATTTTCTATGTGAATATTCCCGTCGGGATACTCGCCGCATACTGTACCATAACCTTTATTCGAGAGACGCCCAAGGATGGGCAAGGAAAACCTGTCGATTGGTGGGGAATTGGTTTACTGGCTATCGCGGTTGGAAGTTTACAAACGTTATTAGAAAAGGGAGAAAGTGAAGATTGGTTTTCTACGTCATATATTGTAGCTTTAGCCGTGGCATCTGTTTTTGGTTTGCTGTTATTTATTTGGAGAGAAACCACTACCGAATTCCCAATCGTTAATCTTCGGATAATGAAGAAAAAAAGTTTCTCAGTTGGGATGTTTACTTCTTTCATTTTAGGATTTGGATTGTATGGTTCGGTATTCATTTTCCCGGTTTTTGCGCAAAATTTATTAGGTTTTACGCCACTACAAACCGGAAAGCTATTTATTGCTGGGGGTATTTGTACCATTTCGATGATGCCGTTTATTGGTATCATGCTTAAAAAAGGTGTTCCGGCGCAGTTTATGGCAACCGGAGGGATGTTCTTATTCTTCGTTTTCTGTTGGATGCTTAGCAAATCAACCTTGGCATCAGGAACGGGCGACTTTTTCTGGCCTTTAGTGATTAGAGGATTTGGAATGGCTTTGCTATTCGTACCGCTAACTACGCTGGCCATGCAAGATTTAACCGGAGCAGAAATTGGACAAGGTTCGGGGTTAAATAATATGAGCAGGCAATTGGGTGGTTCTTTTGGTATCGCAGCTTTAACCACTTTAATTCATATTCGTGCGGGTTTCCACAGAAGTAATTTGTTAACCAACATTAACGAATATAACCCTGCATTTACACAAAAATTAAATGGCTTGGTTCATAATTTTATGGCTAGAGGTTCATCTTTTGTTGATGCAAAACTGATGGCCATGAAAGCAATTGAAGGTACAGTAATTAAACAAACCATGTTGCTTACCTACAACGACGCTTATTGGGTTGCCGGATTGATTATGCTATTCTCGATACCGTTATTGTATTTGCAAAAGTTTAAGAAAAACGCAAATATTGTTACCGATGCGCATTAGGGGCCTCACCCTGTGAAAGTTTGTGGTTTGGCTTGTTTTGTGAGCTCCCTCTCCTGAAGTGAGGGGTTTAGCAGATAGTGGGTTTAACCCGCTGGTTTAAAACAGCCAAATCAGAGTTATCGACCACATAATAATATATCCTTCTGCCTTAAAGTCCTCCCTTTTGGGGAGGATTTAGGGGCTTAAAAAAAGCCTCACCCTGTGAAAGTTTTGAGTTTGGCTTATTTTAAGCGCTCCCTCTCCTGAAGAGAAGGATTTTAAAGAAAGTGGGTTTAACCCACTGGGTACAACAGCCTAACCCAAGCCATTGACTACAAAATAATATATCCTTCTGCCTCAAAGTCCTCCCTTCCGGGGAGGATTTAGGTGGGGCTAAGTGGGGTTAAACAAAAACAGCCGGTGTATTTTAGTACATCGGCTGTTTTAACCCAAAAAATTAACAATCAATGCAATGCCCTTAAACATTGCAAATGTTCTTACTTAACTACCAAGTAGCCAAATAAGATTTTAAAATTAAAATATATTCTACAAAATTCCAAATTGTAAGCCCTAGAATTTTAATACCTTAAGCATTTTTTGTAGTATTACCATATACAAAACTATTGCTTAAGCTATGCCTAAACTCCGTTTGACCACACATCGTGAATCTACTTTTAATAACGAGGTTATCTCGAAATTCGAACTCTTCAACAGTCTTTTCTTAACCCTGCCTTTTTATAAGATTAAAGATACCGGAACATTATTGCCTTTATTCTTTAAAAGTTGCGAAGAAGGCATCGCAAATGGGCAAACTCCAGCTCAGGTTATCGAAGAGTTTTTCGCTAAATACACCAGCTACACCGACCGTAAAGATATTATCGATTTACTTTTCCGTTTCATTCAATATATTGAACGTCAGGTGGTACTTTTTGATGCTGTTGAAGATGCCTCTTTTACTAAATTAAATACTACTGATGAACAAAGTACATTGGAGTTCATCTTAAAAAAGAATGCCGATAACAAACCAATGCTTGCAAAAATCGAGAAATTGATTGATGAATTGTCCTTGCGTTTGGTTTTAACAGCGCATCCAACGCAGTTTTATCCTGGTAGTGTTTTGGCAATTATTACCGATTTAACTCAAGCCATCCGCGAAAATAACATCACATCGATGAATTCCTTGTTGCAGCAATTGGGTAAAACGCCATTTTTCAATAAAAAATCGCCAACACCTGTTGATGAGGCTTTAAATCTTGCCTGGTTTTTAGAGAATACATTTTATTTCGCTGCAGCAAATATTCAAGAGGAAATCGACCAAAATCTGGATGAATACAACCTCGAAACCAAAAAGATTTTGGAACTAGGTTTTTGGCCGGGTGGCGATAGAGATGGTAATCCAAACATCCATGCCGATACAACTTTGGAAGTTTCTAAAATGTTGCGCCAGATCCTTTTCCGTTGTTACTATCGCGATTTTAGGGTAATTAAACGCAGAATTACGTTTAGAGGCGTAGAGGAGAATATTGCTATTTTGCATGATGTTTTGTACAAAAATGCTTTCGACCAAACCTGCGAGTTACATGATATTTCGGATGAATTAAGAGATAATCTAAACAAAATAAAAGAAACGCTACTTGCAGAGCACGATGGATTGTTTGTTGATTTGGTAAACGATCTAATCCGCAAGATAGATTTATATGGAAACTATTTTGCCTCACTAGATATTCGTCAGGATAGCCGGGTTTTAAGAAGTGTACATGCTTATTGTCGCCAAAATAAACCAATTTCATCGCTTTATCCTGCAGACTACGATAAGCTTTCGGAGGAGGAAAAACTAAAGTTAATATCCTTTAAAGAGGCTACACCAGTTTATGCCACGGAGGGAGATGATTTAATAAAAGATACCATCCAGGTTATCAATGAAATTAAAGGCATCCAAAAACGCAATGGCGAAAAAGCCTGCCACCGTTTTATTATCAGTAATTGTCAGCAGGCAAGTGATATTCTTCAGTTAATCGAACTTTTCCTTTGGAATGGCTGGAGCAAAGATGCTTTAACGATTGATTTCGTGCCTCTTTTCGAAACCGTAAACGATTTGAAAGGTGCTGCGGATATTATGGAAACGCTGTACAGCAATCCTTTTTACAAGGCACATTTGGCTAGCCGAGGCAATAAACAAGATATTATGCTGGGCTATTCCGATAGTACCAAAGACGGTGGTTATTTAATGGCGAATTGGTCTATCTTTAACGGTAAAACAACTTTATCAGCCGTTGCTAAAAAACACAATATACAGCTAGCGTTTTTTGATGGTCGCGGCGGACCGCCATCTCGAGGTGGAGGTAAAACACACCGTTTTTATGCCTCAATGGGTAAAGAAATTGCCAATAAAAACATGCAGTTAACGGTACAAGGGCAAACCATCAGTTCGCAATACGGTTCAATTGAAAGCGCAGAATTCAACATAGAGCAGTTAATTAATGCAGGGATTTCATCGGGTTTAAAAGAAAAACACAATGTGCTTCTAGACCCAGAAAATAAATCTTTGCTAGATGCCATGGCCGAAGATGGATACAAAGCCTTTGTCGATTTACGTGAGCATCCACTGTTCGTAAGTTATTTGGAAAAATTGTCTCCACTTAAATTATTATCTCAGGCAAATATTAGCAGCCGCCCGGTAAAAAGAAACGGTGGCGGCGCAATGAAACTAGAAGATTTAAGAGCCATTAGTTTTGTTACCGCCTGGAGTATGCTGAAACAAAATGTTCCAGGTTTTTATGGGATGGGAACGGCAATGAAAAATCAAGAAAAAGCTGGCAATTGGGATAAAGTGGTGAAGGTTTACGAAGATTCAGATTATCTGAAAACAATTGTAGATAACTGTATGATGAGTATGAGCAAATCAGACTTTGTAATTACAGCTCATTTGGCAAACGATAAAGAATTCGGTGCTTTTTGGACACAATTGCGTGATGAATTTGAATTAACCAAGGAGATGCTTTTAAAACTATCAGGACAAGAAACTTTAATGGCGAACTATCCGGTTGATAAAAAATCTATCGCCACAAGAGAGAAAATTATTTTGCCTTTAGTGTTAATTCAGCATTTTGCTTTAGAAAAATTACAACACGACCAAAGCGAGAAAGACCAAACCGCACTAGAGAAACTGGCCGTAAGAACGGTTTTTGGAATTGTAAATGCAGGCAGGAATTTGGCGTAAGGCTTAGCGAAAACTTAAACGGTCGTCAGCAATGACGACCGTTTAAGTCGTTGAGAGGTAAGAAGCAATCTCACATTCAAAAAGTTGATATGCATTTAATAACTTGAAAAGGAACGGTTCTGTTTTTCATCGGATTTGCAGTCCCGCTATCACTACAATCTTTTTCAACTTCTGTAGGGTATTTATGAACGTTATTGCAAGGGAAACGATAAAGCAATCCATTAACTGATGTGCAAATCAAAAGTATTTTCGTTACTATCGGGTTTATAAACAAAGTATTTTCACGGATGGCAAAAACTGCTGCAAAGATTATACATTTAGGTTAGTCCGTTCATAGTACCTCCCACTTGTGTTTCTAACCGATGGTCTAAGTCCCTAACCCATGGTCTGTGTCCCCACAGACCATTAACCTGTTTTATCTCAGTCTGCGTTGACACAGACCGACCAGTAACTTATTCAAAGCCCCAATACGGTCGTCACCCTGAATTCATTTCAGGGTCTTAATTGCAGGTCGGTAATGCAGGAAGGATGCTGAAATAAATTCAGCATGGCGGGGAATAGAACAGACTTTGTTTTTCAAAAAATGTGTTTCTAAAGGCTATCAACCACGTAATAACTAAAAAATTACTTATCGCTGCTTAAAAATTGCGGCATTTGTATTACTTTACACCAAACAATTTACCGATAGATTAGAAGATGAAGTTAACGTTTTGGGGTGCTGCGCAACAGGTAACAGGAAGTATGCACCTGCTCGAAGTTGGGCATTATAAAATACTGATAGATTGTGGGTTGGATTACGAAAAGGAAACTTATCAGGAAGAAAACCAATTGTTTCCTTTCGACCCGGCAAGTATTAATTTGGTGATTTTAACACATGCACACATCGACCACTCAGGCAATTTACCCACTCTGGTACGCCACGGTTTCGATGGGCAGGTGCTGTGTACGCCGCCAACTGCCGATTTAACTTCGATATTATTGTTTGATTCTGTTGAACTTTTTCTACGCAAACAAAGTAGAAAACCACGTACAAAACGGGGTAATTTTAGCGGTCCGAAACCTTTATACCTGCACAAGCATGTAATGGATACCATCGACCGTTTCGTTACGATAGCGTTTAATAAACCTTTTAGAATTAATGGCGATATCAGTTTAACGTTTATCCCGGTAGGGCATTTATTGGGTGCTGCGGCAGCAGTTTTAACGATAAACGATAATGGCGAGGAAAAGAAAATTGCTTTCTCTGGCGATATTGGCAGAGAAAATTATCCGGTTTTAGTCAAGCCCGAACCCATACCTGAAGTTGATTATTTGGTGTGCGAATCTACCTATGGCGGACGCTACCATACCAAAGACCAAACTCTTGAAGAAAGATTGGTTAAGGAAATCGAAGAGGCTTGTATTAAAACACCGGGCCGATTGATAATTCCTGCTTTTAGTATCGGCAGAACCCAATCTTTAGTGTTTGCGCTAAATCAAATTTTCACCAAAAAATTATTGCCACCGGTGCAGATTTTTGTAGATAGCCCGATGGCGATACACGCAACTGATGTGTATAGAAAGCATCATAATCTGGTGAATCAGGAAGCGAAAGATTTCTACAAAACCATGGGTGATGAATTTGAATTTGAGCATCTGGCTTATGTGCAAACCATGAAAGAAAGCAAAGATGTTTCCAATTACTTCGACCCTTGTATCATTATTTCTTCTGCAGGGATGTTAGAAGGCGGTCGGATTCAAGATCATTTGTACTATAACATTCAAAATTATTACTGTACCATTCTTTTTATTGGCTATTGTGCAAAAGGTACGCTCGGTTATAAATTGCTAAGTGGCGCACCAATTGTTAGAATTAAAGACCGAGAAATGATGGTTTATGCAACCATCCGCCAAACCGATTTGCTAAGTGGCCACGGCGACCATGATGATTTGGTAAGAACGGTAAAACAAACCGGTCAGCCAAAAAAGGTTTTCCTGGTTCATGGTGAGGATAAAAGTTTAAGAAGTTTATCAGCAGCTTTGCAAGAAGATGGTTTTGATGTAGCAATACCAGAACGAGGAGAAGTTTTTGAGGTGTAAGTTGGTTCATTAGTCATTGGTTCATTAGGTGAATAGTCATAAACATTGCGAGGCATGAAGCAACCCTTATGTGTTTTGAATTAACAATTGTTTAAGATTGTCTCGTTATCTCGCGACGACCATGAGTTGAGTTTCCATCATCCATCATCCATTCTCCCTCTTACATCTTCCTTATTCCCTCACTTGTCCATTTCCCCTAACTACCCATTTGTAACTTGTCAGTTCTTCCAAGCCCATTGGTCCGCGGGCATGAAGTTTTTGTGTACTAATGCCAATTTCTGCACCTAAACCAAATTGAGCCCCATCTGTAAAACCTGTTGAGGCATTGGCGTAAACCGCAGCGGCATCTACCTGATTTAAAAATTTAGCGATGTTATCTGCATCTTCAGAAATAATGGCTTCGCTGTGTTTTGAACTGTATTCTGCAATATGATGGAGTGCTGCATCTAAATCATCTACCACCTTTACAGCCATTTTTAGCGATAAAAACTCGGTTCCGAAATGTTCCGGATTGGCGGGATTTAAAAGTTCGGCTGGGTAAGAAGATTTTAATTGCTCAAAACTTCTTTCATCAGCAAATAACATGACATTTCCTTCCGCCAAAGGCGAAAAAAGTTCTGCTAAATCCTCTAGTCTATTTTGATGAATTAATACACAATCTAAAGAATTACACACGCTCACTCTCCTTGTTTTTGCATTAAAAATAATGGCTTTCCCTTTTTCCAAATCACCAGTTTCATCAAAATAAGTATGCACAATTCCTGCTCCTGTTTCGATTACAGGAATTTTACTTTCTTCGCGAACGTAATTGATTAATGATTGACTTCCACGGGGAATAAGTACATCTACAAAGCCTCTTGCGTTTAATAAAGCCTCGGTTGCAGCACGTTCTGCAGGCAATAAGGTTAATACATTTGGGTTAATTTTGTGATTATGTAAAACCTCATGAATTACTTTTGCAATGGCTAAGTTTGAAAATTCAGCATCACTTCCTCCTTTTAAAACCGCAACATTGCCGGTTTTAAAGCAAAGCGAAAATACATCGGCAGTAACGTTGGGGCGAGCCTCATAAATTACACCAACCACACCTAACGGAACACGGATTTTTTGAATCTGTAATTCGTTTTCTAAGCTTTTATCTGAAAGAATTTCACCTAGATGACTGTTCAATTTTACCACATTTTCAATATCGGCGGCAATGGCATTTATTCTCTCTGCAGTGAGTTTTAGTCTATCATATTTTGGGTCTTCGGATGGCATTTTAGCAAGGTCTTTTTCATTGCCAAGCAAAATTGTTGAAATGTTTTCTACCAAGGCTAAAGCCAAATTAGAAAGCACCAGGTTTATCTGCTCTTTAGGCAACAGGATTAGATCTCTTGTGGCTTTTTTAGCGTTTTCGAAATATGTTGTGTAGTTCATTTTTTAAGTATCAAGATTTGAGTATCAAGCTCTGCAAAACTTTAGTCTTTTAGCTTAGATACAGATAATCGTAATGTACTAATGCCTTTTGTTTTTTCTGTCCAAGTCTCTCTCGAGCTTTATCAGAACCATATTCTGCAATACCTAAACCAATTAACTGGTTGTCTTCGCCGATAATTTTAATGATATCACCTTTTAAAAAATCAGTTTGTATCTCCATAATTCCAACGGGCAATAAGCTTGTTGCTTTGCCCGACGTTAATACATTTTTCGCTCCGTCGTTTAGTTTCACAATCCCAGTGGCAGCGGTTTCAGAATGTGCAATCCATTTTTTCTTACCCGATTTAATTTTCTCCGGAACGAAACGCGTATGAATCAAATCCTGATTGAGCAATGAGGTAAGTACATCATCCGTTGTGCCGTTGGCAATGTGAACGGTGATGCCAAGTTTAGCCACTTTTTGTGCCATTGTTGATTTGGTTACCATTCCACCACGCCCAAACTGCGACTTACCTGTTTGAATAAAAGACGCCAGATTTGAAACCGAACCAGAAATTTCTTCAATTACTTCAGAGCCCTCAATTTTTGGGTCGCCGTTGTAAATGCCGTTTACATTCGATAGAATTATCAAAGCATCTGCATTTAACATAGAGGCTATCAAACCCGCCAATTCATCGTTATCGGTAAACATCAATTCGGTAACAGATACCACATCGTTTTCATTTACTACCGGAATAACATCATTCTGCAACAAAATCTGCATGCAGTTTTTCATGTTTAGGTAATGTGCTCTATCGCGAAAATCTTCTTTCGTTACTAAAACCTGGGCACATTTTATCTGGTGTGTGGCAAAGAAATTTGAGTAGGTATTAATTAATTTTACCTGCCCAATTGCCGCCAATAGTTGCCTGGTGGTTACAGCATCCTGCTTTTCTGAGATTTTAATTAAACTTCTGCCCGCTGCAACAGCACCCGAAGAAACCAAAATTACTTCTATGCCTTGTTTTTTTATTTCTGCCAATTGATTTACAAGATGATTGATTCTGTTTTCATCCGGCAAACCGTTCGCCTGCGTAATTACATTCGACCCAACCTTAACAACTATTTTTTTGTAACCTAATTTCATTTGTTCCTCCCAAGCCTGGCCAAAAGCCAAGGTCTTTTTGAGTTAAATTTGTATGGCAATTTAACATCAATTTTTGTAATTCAGATGCTGTTCGTTAGGCTAAATAGATTTTTACAAAATTTGTAATTTTTACTAAATGGAAAATAAATGCGTAATCACGTTATTAAATCTATCAGCAGTTAAAAAAAACAAATAGTCAATATGTATATATCGCAAAAAGATTATAGCTTTTAACTATATCGTTATCAATAAATACAATTATCTATTAATAAATCGTGGTTGATTGCCATGCGATTTAGCCGTACCTTTGCAGCATAAAAATTAAAGACAAAAAATTATGGCAATAGTAGGCAAAAAATTCCCGAGTGTAAGTATTGATGCAATGTCGGAGATGGGTGATGACATGAAAATCAATGTATTTGAAGAGGCTGTAAATAAAAATAGCAAAGTATTATTATTTTGGTATCCAAAAGATTTTACTTTCGTTTGCCCTACAGAATTACATGCTTTTCAAGCAGCTTTACCTGAATTTGAACAAAGAAATACAATCGTAATTGGCGCATCTTGCGATACAAATGAAGTTCATTTTGCATGGTTGAATACGCCGAAAGATAACGGTGGTATTGAAGGTGTTACTTATCCAATTTTAGCAGATACACACAGACAATTATCTGGAATTTTAGATATTTTAGACCAGGAAGTGAATTACGACGAAGAAGGAAATGAATCATTCTCAGGTTCAAATGTTTCTTTCAGAGCAACTTATTTAATTGACGAAACTGGTAAAGTTTTTCACGAAAGTGTTAATGATATGCCTTTGGGTAGAAATGTTAAAGAATATTTGCGTTTAATTGATGCTTATACTCATGTTCAAAAACATGGCGAAGTTTGTCCTGCAAACTGGGAAGAAGGAAAAGAGGCAATGAATGCAAACAGAGATGGTGTTGCTGAATATTTGGCCGCTAACTAATTAAATAAAACATTATGTTTTTAGAATTAACAGAAGATAATCTTCAACAATATTTAGCCGACAACTCTAAAGTTATGGTTCAGTATGCCGCATCTTGGTGTGGTAACTGCAGAATCATGAAACCAAAATTTAAAAAACTGGCTGCTGAAAATGAGGATGTTGCTTTCTTAATTGTTGATGCCGAGAAACTTCCAAACTCACGCAAATTTGCAAACGTTGATAATTTACCAACTTTTGCAGCTTTTGAAGGTGGCGCTTTGGTAGATCAGGTGCAAACCAACAAAGCAGAAGGTTTGATAGAATTATTTAATAAAATAAAATAATGAAGATTCCGGTTATAAAACAATTATTTCAAAATGCCACACCTGCACAGCTGGAAACTACTTTAGAAGTTTTGGAAGCTTTCTGCGAGTTTAGAGGTGTTAGCGAACACGAAGTTGATGTGGCTGGCGAAATGATTACCAATATTTGTGGTGCGCTTGAAGTGCATCAAATGGTAAGCGATGGCGCAGTTGAAAAAGATGCACTAAACGCTTTTGGTCAAAAAGTAATGGGCTCGATTGATAGATAGTGTTTCAATCAAACTCTTTAAAATATAAACCCTTTGCAGATTTTAATTTGCAAAGGGTTTTTTGTTTGACTTCTTTCTCTATTCCCCGTCATGCTGAATTTATTTCAGCATCTTTTCTACTTGATCGACCTGCCGTTAAGACCCTGAAATGAATTCAGGGTGACGACCGTATTTGGGCTTTAAATAATCTACTGGTCGGTTTGTGTCAACACAGACTGAAATAAAATAAGGTTAATAGTCTGTGGGGACACATACCTGGGGTTAGTTTATGTGGCGCCATTGGAAGATACCATGAATGAGCTAACCTAAATTTATAGTCCTTGCAGCAGTTTTTGCCATCCGTGAAAATACCCTATTTATAAACCCGATAGTAACGAAAATACTTTTGATTTGCACATCAGTTAGTGAATTGCTTTTTTCGTTACCCAATGCGACAACGCTCATACATGTACTATAGAAGTTGAAAAGATTGTAGTGATAGCGGGACTGCAAATCCGATGAAAAACAGAACCATTCCTTTTCAAATTATTTTCTACACTACTTAAATGCGTATAAACTTTTTGAGTTAAGATTATGTGTCATAAGCAATTGTTCTTTATCTACAAACACCAAAACTAAACTCACTCGTATCCATCTTTCATTTTCAGATCAATCAATTATCTTTACCAAAAAAATACCCATGCAAGAACCATTTGATATAGAAATAGGCCCGATAAATTATTCTGTTTTCCCGGAAGGAAACGACTCATACACCATATTTAAGGATGGTAGGGAATACATTCAAATTCAGAAAGATACATCATCAATCTGGTTGAAAATGGATTATAAAACTGAGCTTCCAATTTTTGAGGAAGATGAAGAAGTAAATGCAATTGGCCAGGCGATAGAAAAATATGTGCCTGAAGAAGAGGATGAGGAAGAAGAGAAATTGTAGCTGAAATAATTTTATACTGGCCACTAAACTAAGTAGCCAGTATAAAATTTATGATTAAATCATTTTCAATAATTCTTCGGCTACTTTTTCTGATGATGCCGGATTTTGTCCTGTAATTAATAAACCATCTACAACAGCGTAAGGGCTCCAATCTGCTATTTTAGTGTAATTACCGCCGTTTTTAACTAACATATCTTCTACCAAAAAGGGTACAACATCGGTTAATTGAACCGCTTCTTCTTCGGTATTGGTAAAACCAGTTACGTTTTTGCCATTTACTAAAAATTCGCCATTTACTTTTACATCTTTCAAAACGCCAGGTGCATGGCATACAAAAGCAACTGGTTTATTGGCAGTGTAAAAATCTGCAATAAGTTTTTGTGAAGTTGCGCTTTCTGCTAAATCCCAAAGTGGTCCATGTCCGCCCGGATAAAATACCGCGTCGTAATCTTCCATTTTCACTTCTGCAAGAGGAGTTGTGTTTTTCAATTTTTCTAAAAGAATGGTGTCTTTGTCCATTCTGCTTGTCGTATCGGTTTGAAATGATGGGTCTTCACTTTTTGGGTCGATTGGCGGCTGACCACCTTTTACTGATGCCAATACAACATCAATGCCTTTATCGGTTAAAGTGTAATATGGCGCAGCTAATTCTTCTGACCAAAAACCTGTTTTTAAACCTGTATTTCCTAATTCGTCGTGGCTCGTAAGCACGAATAAAACTTTTTTATTCATAATTTTTTATACTAAGTGTATAACAAAATAAGCCTAAACAGTTCTACGATAAAGGATGTAAATCACTATTTTTTTGTGCGTTGAATCACATTTTAGCAGATAACCTGCTTAATGTTTCTCTCGAAATCCCTAGGTATGAGGCGATAATAGTTTTGGAAACTCTTTGGCCGAGTTGTGGGTAGTGCTGGTTAAATTGTTCAAAGCGCTCTTTAGGACTGGTACTGAGCAAGGATAAAATTCTTTGCTGTAGCGCTACATAACCAGAGCTGTTTTTAACCCTGAAAAAGTGTTCCATTTTGTGGCTTTCGTTACAAATCTTATCTAAATTTTCTTTAGAAATAGAAAGTAGTTCTACATTTTCTAAACAGCTGATATTGGTAATCGAATTTACATTGTTATAAAAGGCCTGGAAATCAGAAATCCACCAGTTTTCCATAGCGAATTGAATAATGTATTCTTTTCCATTTACATCGGTATAAGTTGCCTTTAAAAGTCCACTGATTACGAAATAGATGTGTTTTACCGATTCATCAGTTTGAATTAAATATTGATGCTTCTTGAGGTGTTTTGAATGGAAATGGCTGTTGATGTATTCAAATTCCTGTTCGGTAAGCGAAACGATTTCTTCGATATGTTTCTTTAATTCAAAGCTCATTTTGTAAAGCTAAATAAATTCGGAATTGCTTTGAAATTTAAATGGCGGTGCGAGAAATTTTTGCCATAAAAAAAGCCCTGATTCATATCAGGGCTCTAATCTCTTTTAATCCTATCGCGTACAATTGGCTGTCCAGGTTCCGTTGCTATTTGAAACGCCAATTTTTAAAGTACTGGCATCAATGGTAATTCCTATCACGCCTGTGCCAACACTGATGTATGTATTGCCACTTTCCTGAAACTTAACACCAGTAATATCTGGAATGTTGTTTCCGAAGAAAAAGCTATAAGTGTCACTAACTTTGGTTACGGTCACTTTGCCGTCAGTACTATTAATTTGTGTGCCATCTTTGCTGTAAGAAACGGTTCCTCTGTAGGTGCCAACAAAGAAATCTCTATCTGCTGGGTCTGTATCTTTCTTACAAGATACCAATACTGTTAATGCTATTAAAAGCATGCTAAAAATTTGGACTGTCTTTTTCATCTTATTGTTTTTCATGTTAAAAATCAGCTGCGGTAAACAACAGATTTTGGTTAGTAATGCAACAGCCACATTACAACGACTGTGCCAATGAAAATATTAAGCGTTTAAAACAGTATATAAATTGAGACTTAGCAGACTTGAATTAAATTGTTAATCTACTGTATGTCAGTGTGTTTGACTAGCATGCCATTGAGTGTATTTTAATGATTTGAATTAAGTGTTTTTTATTAGATTATAAATAGAACTAACTTGACTAAACTGTTTAGTTTAGCGAACGATAATTTTAATCAAAAGCATCAAGCGAATCTGCCGTTATAGTTTGGAGCGATAATAACTTTATTGGTTTGATGTTTTTCCAAACGGTTTTTGGTTTATTATCATCTTTAAAAGCATTTGTTCCGCTTGTATAATTCATTTTCATTGTAGAAAAATTGATTGTTTTGGAGGTTTCCTCTTCAGAAGAGCGATGCATACTTGATTTATTGTAACCAATTAATTCGAATTGTTGGTTTTGGTAACGAAAAATATAATCGAAATTGTAAACCTCCCAGGCACCACAACTATAAAAATTTTGGAGGTGAACACTTAATAACCCTTTGTTGATTTCTATACCGCCGTTTTCTGCAAACGGGTCGGTTAAACAAGGACTTTCCTCACTATTTGCGGGTGGAATAAATGAAGTATTTTTTGTGGCCAGTTCATAAATGCCATTGCTTTTTTTAAAAATAACCAATAGATAACGCGGATTTACATTTAAGGTATCGCCACCAAGCTTATCTTTGTTGCTTAATAAATTTTCTGGGTTTGTATTTTCGATAACCAAAGCACAATCTTCCAAACCATCTTTATTTAAATCGCCTTTGGCTTGGGCTATTAACTTCCATTTGGCAGGCACAAAATCAGTAATTTTAGTTGCTGTGGTTTTAATGGCTAG
This sequence comes from Pedobacter jejuensis, assembly GCF_003725795.1. GTDB lineage: Bacteria > Bacteroidota > Bacteroidia > Sphingobacteriales > Sphingobacteriaceae > Pedobacter > Pedobacter jejuensis. The sequence continues at coordinate 232,582 of NZ_RBEE01000043.1, forward strand.
TTGTTTGGTTTGGGCTATAGAGTGCTTAATGCTGACAAATAAGAACACTAGAATGATCACATTTTTCATAAAGTTGGATTAAAATAATACTTTATACAACCCTAAACTTGGAACGTAAAAATATTTATTGCTTTTTAATGTGAGGGTTCTAGGATTAGTCAAATCATCGCACTTAAATTTTAGTTTGTTAAGTTCGTAATATGCTAAATAGACAGGACTTGGTAAACGTCCATTATTCCATCCAGTTAAAACATCATCATCAAATTTGGGTATTTCAAATTCTGGTTTGTTTTGTTCACTTTTAAAAAGGTCTGTTTGTCTTACAATTAATGTGTTGTTTTTAATTTTAAAAACGCTACAGCCAATGGTGTTAACAATAGAATTTTCACAAGGAGCTAAATGATATGGCTTTAATAATTCAATCTCATATTTTTTGACGGCTTGCAAGCTCAAACTATCATTCAAACCTTTTACTTGTTCTACTTTCTTGCTTAAACTATCTGCAACAACGACAGTTTTAAAATTCTCTTGCTTTTTATAATCTGGGTAAAAAAATTTCTGTTGATTAAAATATAAATTTCCCTTCTCATCAATGTAAAAAGGCATATGCCAGTTGTAAACAGCTTTAAAGATAACTTTATTATCTACATCGATAATTTTAAAAGGAAGATTGCTATTGTTTGGTTTGATAAGTATTCTATCATCGTTTAAAAAGACAACATCGCCCACATCTTTCCCATCAAATACTTTTTCGAATTTCATCTTATCTTTCAGTAAATCTGCTAATAAAGGAACTTCCGGATGTGCATCTTTTTTTGGAAAAGGATTACATCCAAAAAGTAATATCACTACTATTAAACTAATATATTTCATTGGTTAATTTTTGTATAATTTGATATACTGGGGGTTATTTCAAAAGTGGCCACTTATTTTTGTGCAAAGTGGCCGCATGTTTCGCTCCAAAGTATCCACTTCGTTTCGGCTGAAACTGTTCACTTGGCTGATTTAAAGATGTTTTAAGGTACTGAAAATGATTTCTGGGGTATCAGGTTTGGATGGTGTTCAAATACAGAATCTGGAAAGCTAAAAGCGTTTAAAAGAGAATTTTTTGGGCTGTTGTCTAAACAATATTGATTCTGGTCTTTTACAGGAATCCTGAAGTTCATTGTGGGCTTCTGCTGGACAAAAGACGCGGTGATCGCGTTCGGGATGTTTGCCTCAGCCTGGGTTAATCAAAGGCATATACAAAGCTCGCAAAAATAAAAAGTCCTTATTGTGCTGGACACTTTGGAATGAAACAGGGTGGATACTTTTATTGAAATACACAGTATAGGGTCTGTAGTTGCAAGAACCAGATCCATAGTTTCAGCATCAGCTTCTAAATTGAATGAGATTATTTCTATAGTTGCCGCATTTTTAAACGGAAATTTTTTCAATCTATTAGCCAAAGAAACAGGCATATAATTAGGTTTTAAATTTGAGCCATTTTTCATTGGGATTGGAGGTGGTGGGACTTGCCTTCTCTGAGCAAAAAGCTTAGCAGACAGAAAAAGAATTATAATTATAAATAACTTGAACATAAACAAGATTTTAGACATCAATTTTTTAGGTTTTAAGGAAATTTTTCATTGTGTTTTTACAATTAGTGAGGCTCCTTATTGATTAATTTCCCTTTCTTATCGTAATATTTCCATTCACCAATCTGCTTGCCATCAATAGATTTTCCGATACTTTCCAGCTTTCCGTTATTGTGAAATGTTTTCCATTCGCCAGTTCTTTTCCCGTTCTCGTCATATTGCCCAATTTTTTCTAGTTGCTCATTTTCATGGTAACTCCGCCACTCGCCAACGCTTTTTCCATTTAGGTAATTACCAATCGTTTTTAGTTTACCGTTCTCATGAAACCATTTCCATTCGCCAGTTTGTTTGCCATTTTCATAATTTCCAATTATCCACAATTGGTTATTTTCGTGGTATCTTTTTGACAGCCCAATCAGCTGTCCATTGTTATAAGTTTCAATACTTGAGAGTTTTCCATTCTCGTAATATTCTTTCCATTCTCCTACTTCTGTTCCATTTTTATAGTTTCCAATTCGTTCTAATTGCCCGCTTTCATAATACCATTTCCATTCACCGGTTTTATTTTGGTTTTCGTAAGTTCCAATAGATAAGAGTTGTCCATTTTCGTGGTATTTTTTCCACTCGCCAATTTCTTTTCCGTTTTCATAGCTTCCTATTTCCAACAATTTTCCATTTTCAGAATATACTTTCCACTCATTTGTTTCATTTCCATTGGCATACATTCCTGTTTTATATATTTTACCATCAATATAATAGCTTTCCCATTTTCCTGTCAGTTTTCCATTTTCCCAACTTCCTATTTCATTTAATTTTCCATTTGGAAAATATTCCTTCCATTCTCCAACTTTTTCATCATTATCGTCTTTACCAATGGTTGCCAATTTCCCATTCTCGTGATACCATTTCCATTCGCCAATTTTTCTGCCCTCTTCATAATTTCCAATTATTTGTAAGCTACCGTCTTCATAATAACTTTTTGATTCGCCAGTTAATTTTCCATTGCTAAACCACTCTATACTTGAGGGTTTGCCATTTGGGTAATATAATTTCCATTCTCCAACTTCCACTCCATTGGCATATTGTCCAACTTGTTCTAATTGCCCATTCTCGTGAAACAACTTCCAAACGCCTGTTTGTTGATTATTTTTATCATATAAACCTATTTGTCTTAACTTACCATTGTTATGATAGTTTTTTTGTTCATTTTGTCCGAAAGCAAAAAATTGCATCAGCAATAGCATTGTAAGTATCCATATATTTTTCAATTGCATTTTTTAGCCTGTGTTTTTTTAATGTATTGTTGATTGAAATTTTTTTTAGCTCATAAAAAAATGGTAAACCAACTTATAGTACCATACAGGATGGTTAAAATTTCGAGCATTTTTTAATATGCCAATAGCGTTTTTTCATTATCCTGCCAATTCAATTTTCTTGAAGAAAATTCTTTTATTACCGATGACATCAAAAATATAAATCACATTGTGTTCGCCTTCGCTAACCTTTTCGCCGTTTTCATCTACAGCGTTATTACTATAGCTTATATTTAATTGGAGTATAGCTTCATCATCATCATATGTGGCTATCATTTTAAAGTTTTGCCCATTAGCTGTAAATTCGGGCGTTTCTGTTTGCCGTTTACTAAATAACTGCGCTGTTTTAATTTTCATAATGGTTTTAACAAAATCGGCATTGAAAACACCATCAGGAAATTCATCTAAATCCTCTTCATAAAACAAATCAGGGTTAATATATTTTGCTTTTCTTTTTGCTATTTCGACATCATTAAACGACATTAATGACCATATACCCGAAGTTTCGCCAACAATTGGGAACCTAAAATAGGTTTTCAGCTTTGCTTTATCATTTGTATAAACCGCTTGCCTAAAATTCTTGAAATCATCAATCCAAGTTTTAACTTCGATGTAATTGTTAGATACTTTGGTATTTGAAGTATCTTTTGAAATTTCATTAAGTTGTGCTTCCAAATGCTCACTTGGCTTTTCTATAGATTTATTTGCCTCATTTTTGCAGGCAGAAAAGCCTAAAATAACCACGGCGATTAAACTAATTTTTCTCATAATTATCAAGGTTTAAACCATTTGTTTTAAATACCAACGTTTGGTTATCTATAGTTATTTCTGCCATTTCGCCATTGGTACGCATAGATAAATGGTATTCTTTTTTATTAATAGCAAACGTAACTCCCTTTCCTCCCATATATATATCTTGGTTTGGCTCATAACTTAATTTCTTAAGTGCAGTTTTAAAATTGTTAAGCTGTTTTGCATTGAGATGAAATCTTCCGTGATTATTGCTTACCTCTGCTTTGTCTATCGCGGGTATATCAATAAAATCCCTAAGTGTCTTGGTTTTAGATAATCCGTTCCCTTGCCCGCAGGCACTTAAAATTGTAACGGTTAATATTATGATTAGGTTTTTCATTGTTCATCGGTTTTCAAAATTTGTGCAATTTTGTTGTCGAGCATATCTTCATCGCTATTAAAATCGTCTTCAAAGCTTTCTCCAATTTTTTCGGCTTTGTTGGCTTTTGATATTTTATAAATGCTATAATAGTTTTTGCCCGCCATTCCGTAAGCCACAACTACTTGATGCTTTTTGTTATAAATCGGATTAACAATATCATCAAAACCTTGTACCATAGTTAGTTGGTGTTTTTTTGAGTTTACTAAGAATAAGTAATAAAATTCATTACTGCCACGAGCGCCAGTCTCTTTAAAAACAAGCATATCTTTTACCCCATCGTTGTTATAGTCATCATATTTAATTGTGCCTGATCCATTTGGTTGGATGTAAATATTTTTTGTCCAAATAATCTTATCAGTAAGCCCTTTATCTATTCCGAAATAAATGCGGGCAGTTTTGCCTTTATCTATAAATTCTTCCGCACAATTTTGAATGGCAAAAACATAGCTGCTATCAGCAAAAGGATAATGGTATTGCCATACACAATTTGGGTCGCATTGGTTAAAAATTTTACTATCGCTGGTATTTCCCTGTATTTGGCTATCTCGTTTTATTACTTCCTTTTCTGAAGATTTAGGCACAATACTTACAATTGTATCAGCATTTTGCTTTATTGCGAGGTTACTGTTGCAGGCAAATAATGCGAATACATATAAAATGATAATTGCGTTTTTCATTTTCTATCAACAATTAATTCTTTAATGCTTGTTTGTAATCGGCCTCCGAAACCTTTTCTCCATTTAAATAATAGCTGGTAAAAAGCACAGCACCATCTGGTTTGTACATTCGCGAAATTCCGTGGCGTTTTCCATTCAAAAATTCGGCATCCATAGTTTTTTTACCTAATGAATAAGTTGTTGATAAACCATTCTGCAAATCATTTTGGTAATTGGTTTCCGTCATTATTTGCCCATCGTTATAAACTCGATAAATGCCATTTCGTTTGTCGTTTTTGTAATTAATTTCTACACTTACATTACCATTCGAATCGTAATTTTTCGATGTTCCATCTCGTAAATCATTTAGGTAAGGTGTTTCTGTGATAATTTTCCCATCCGAATAGCTTGCCGATAAGCCATTTCTTTTATCAGCCAAATACTCAGTTTTATTAGTGATTTTGCCATTGCTATACATTTCGCTTATTCCGTTTTTCTTGCCGTTTTTATATTCTTGTTTTAACCAAACTTTACCATCATTATCGTAATTTTCTTTCAGGCCATTACGTACGCCATTTTTGTAATTAAGCTTACATTCCATTCTTCCGCCTTGCGAATACCAAAATGCCTCTCCAGTAATTATTCCTTTCTTGATGTTGTAAAGTGCAAAGCCGCCTTCATCAAAAGGTATTTTATACTGACCTTGTAATGGTTTGTTGTTCAGACTTAGTACCAATTCACTACTATCGGTGTTGTAAGTTTTTTGCAGGTGTTGCCACTTGATTTCTTCAGGCATTTGTGCAAAAAGATTCGAGTTGGTAAATAGCAATAATGCAAGTGTTATTTTTAAAATGATTTTCATATAATTAATTATAAGTAAATTTTATCCTGCCCAGCCATCTCTATCCAAACTTCTGTAATTTATAGATTCTGCCAGATGCTCCAGTTCTACATTTTCGCTCCCATCTAAATCGGCAATGGTTCGGGCTACTTTCAAAATGCGGTCGTAAGCCCGGGCCGATAAACCTAAACGCTCCATTGCTGATTTCAACAATGTTGTTCCGGCATCACTAATCTGGCAAACTTTGCGTACCATTTTTGTACTCATCTGGGCATTATAGTGTAAATCTTCTTTATCCGCAAAGCGATGGTCTTGAATTTCTCTTGCCTTAATTACCCGGGCTCTAATCAGTTCACTTTTTTCCGCTTCGCGGGATGAGGCCGGTTCTGTGAAATTGACAGGCGTAACCTCCACATGCAAATCAATCCTATCCAATAATGGTCCGGAAATCTTGCTTAGGTATTTTTGAACTACACCAGGCGCACAAACACATTCCTTTTCCGGATGGTTATAGAAACCACAAGGACAAGGATTCATCGACGCGACTAACATGAAACTTGCAGGGTATTCAACAGAAAATCTCGCTCTTGAAATAGCAACCTTTCTATCTTCCAATGGTTGCCGCATTACTTCTAAAACGGTTCGTTTAAATTCTGGTAATTCATCTAGAAACAGAACGCCGTTATGGGCCAAAGAAATTTCTCCGGGAGCAGGATTCATGCCACCACCAACCAAAGCAACATCAGAAATGGTATGATGCGGCGAACGATATGGTCTAACCGTCATTAATGCATCTGCTGCAGAAAGTTTGCCTGCAACAGAGTGAATCTTTGTTGTTTCTAACGCCTCGTATAAATTTAGGGGAGGTAAAATGGTAGGCAGGCGTTTTGCCAACATGGTTTTTCCCGCTCCCGGCGGACCAATTAGAATTACGTTATGTCCGCCAGCGGCGGCAATTTCTAAAGCTCGTTTGATGTTTTCCTGTCCTTTAACATCTGCAAAATCGTGCTCGTAATTGCCAATATTTTTAAGAAATTCTTCTTTGGTGTTAATTTTTATTTGTTCTAACGGCTCGCTTTTATTGAAAAAGGCAATAACCTGCGCCAAAGTTTCTACGCCATAAGCAATTAATCCATCTACAATGGCTGCCTCGCGAACGTTTTGTTTTGGTAGAATAAAACCTTTAAAACCATCTTCCTGCGCTTGTATCGCAATAGGTAAAGCTCCTTTTATGGGTTGGATACTTCCATCTAAAGATAGTTCGCCCATAATAAAATAGTTTTCTAATTCATCTGCAGGAATTTGTCCTGACGCCGCAAGTATGCCAATAGCGATGGGTAAATCATAAGCCGAGCCCTCTTTTCTGATATCAGCAGGAGCCAGATTAACCACAATTTTTTGCCGCGGCATACGGAAACCAGAAACATGAATAGCGCTTTCTACCCGCTGCAAACTTTCTTTAACGGCATTATCGGGCAGGCCAACCATGAAATATTTATTGCCTGCGCTAATGCTTATTTCGATGGTTATTGTTAAAGCATTTACACCGTAAACGGCACTCCCATAAGTTTTTACAAGCATTAAAAATTCCTTGAAAATGTTGGGATGTTATATTATTCGGGGATGAATAATGGATTGTGGAGGCTAATATAGGAATTGTTTAGATAATATAAATTCTAATTTTATTATTAAAACTCTTATTTATTTTCCGTTGGATGAAACCAACGGTAATGAAATGTATGGTGCGAGGAAAAACATTGTAAAGCACAAGGATATGATAGGAGCTTGCCATGAAATTTTCCAAACCTATAAGGTTTTTAAAACCTTATAGGTTTAATCTCTAACTATTGCTCTTATCTTTTCCGTTGGTTGAAACCAACGGCAATGAAATAGACTATGCCAACAGAAAATCTAATTGCACAAAAAATCCCAACCATTTCTGATTAGGATTTAAATATTTACTATGTGCTAGCTTCGCTAAGTCTTAAAGCTTAAACTACCTTCCTTGAGGCATTTTAGGCATGTTTTTCATCATTGCTGCAGCTGCGGCAGGGTTAGAGAATTGTTTCATCATCTTACGCATATCCTCAAACTGTTTTATCAACTTGGTAACCTCTTCAATTTTGCGACCAGAGCCTTTTGCAATCCTTAAACGGCGACTTTGTTGAATGCTATCAGGGTTTTCTTTTTCAAAAGGCGTCATCGATTGAATAATCGATTCGATAGATTTAAATGCATCATCTTCAATTTCAACATTCTTCATCATTTTACCTACACCTGGTATCATGCCCATCAAATCTTTCATGTTACCCATCTTCTTAATTTGCTGAATCTGGTTGTAGAAATCATTAAAATCGAATTTATTCTTGCGGATTTTCTTTTGTAATTCTGCAGCCTCCTTCTCGTCAAACTGCATTTGAGCACGTTCAACAAGCGAAACCACATCACCCATACCCAAAATACGCGATGCCATACGGTCTGGATAGAAAACATCCAGTGCCTCCATTTTCTCGCCAGTACCAATAAATTTAATCGGCTTATTTACAACCGATTTAATTGAAAGCGCAGCACCACCACGGGTATCACCATCCAGTTTGGTTAAAACAACACCTGTAAAATCCAATCTATCGTTAAATACTTTGGCTGTGTTTACCGCATCCTGTCCAGTCATCGAATCCACTACGAATAAAATTTCGTGTGGCTGTGTTTTCGCTTTAACTTCCGATATTTCGTTCATTAACGATTCATCAATCGCTAAACGACCGGCCGTATCGATAATAATTACGTTGTTCCCTTGCTGTTTACCATGTGCAATACCTTCTAAAGCAATTGCAACAGGGTCTTTAGAATCGCGGTTAGCATAAACCGAAACCCCAACCGAAGTTCCTAAAACCTCTAGCTGATCAACCGCTGCAGGGCGGTACATATCACCAGCAACTAACAAAGGCTTTTTGCCCTTACCTTTTAAATGTAAAGCCAATTTACCAGCGAAAGTAGTCTTACCTGCCCCGTTTAAACCGGCAATTAATATAATGGTTGGATTTGCTTTCGTATCTAACTCTGTAACTTCGCCACCCATTAGAGCGGCAAGTTCATCGTTCATTATTTTGGTAAGCAATTGCCCTGGCGAAACCGCCGTTAAAACGTTTTGCCCCAATGCTTTTTGCCTTACATCATCGGTAAATGCTTTGGCGGTTTTATAGTTAACATCGGCATCCAATAGCGCTTTACGGATTTCTTTCATGGTTTCTGCCACGTTAATTTCCGTAATACTACCTTGCCCTTTTAATACCTTAAATGCTCTGTCTAGCTTGTCCTGTAAATTATCAAACATCTTTTTATAAGCTATTGGCATATTGCCATAAAGCAAAAGCCACTTGTTTTTAATGAAACGCAAATGTATCAAATTTTGGTTGTAAATCTTTGCAACTCAAAGGCAAAAATGTTAATTGAACGAATGTGAACGATTAATTTTTGGAATTGGCTTGTTGCAAACCGTACAAGCGTAACACAGGAAGATATTAATTGATATGTAGAAGCATTACGCTCCAAAAATTAGGCGAATGAATTTTAAAATAAATGTGTTTTTTGGAAATGAGCGGCCATTTGCATTTGGCGGTCAGCAGTCCCGCCATTCGCTTTATACCGATGAAAAATCGGTATGCTCGCTGCTGTCGGGTTTAAGAACATGGGCTTGTTGCAAACCGTTAAAAATTATTACTGCTTTAGCCACCTAGCCCTGGGTGTAGCGGTACCCTGCAGCGAGGAGGAACGACGATGCAAAGTGTACAAGCGTAACACAGGAAGAAATTAATTGATTTGCAGAGGCATTGCGCTCCAAAAAATTAGGGTGATGAATCTTAAATTAAGCGTGTTTTTTTGGAAATGAGCGGTCATAAGCATTTGGCGGTCAGCAGTCCCGCCATTCGCTTTATACCGATGAAAAATCGGTATGCTCGCTGCTGTCGGGTTTAAGAACATGAGCTTGTTGCAAACCGTTAAAAATTATTACTGCTTTAGCCACCTAGCCCTGGGTGCAGCGGTACCCTGCAGCGAGGAGGCACGACGATGCAAAGTGTATAAGCGTAACACAGGAAGAAATTAATTGGTTTGCAGCGGCATTGCGCTCCAAAAAATTAGGGTAATGAATCTTAAATTAAATGTTTTTTTTTAGAAACGAACGGTCATTTGCGTTTGCAGCGGGGGTACCTGCAAGGCTGGGTGGTTCTTATCAACATTGAATTTTCAAAATTTTAAGGGATGCCAAAAGAAAAAGCCTGAATAGCCAAGACAAACGAAGCCTTACTTCAAAGTTCCTGTTGGGTTTGTTCCTCTATCAACAACCAACTTAGCATTACCTTTTAAATTAGACACGTAAATTTTACTCTGTGTAAAAGGCTTTTCTGCACCGCTGTAAAAAATTCTATCATCGGCAGTAACAAAAATATAGCTTACCTGCATGCCTTTTGGCGTAAGTCTTTCTACTTTTTTACTCGCTAAATCTACACAGTAAATAGCTTCGCTTGGGCCAATTAAGCCATCTAAAACATCAGCATTGCCGGCATTAAAAATTAGCTTTTTTCCATCTTTCGAATAGAAAAAACGATTGCTGCTTGCAATGGAAAAATTCTTACCTATTAAACTGGAAATAGGTTTTGTGTCAATTAATTTCCCTGAAACATTAAAAGTATACAGGTTAACTAAATCATGCCCAATTAGCTCCGTTTCGCTTTTCCAGGTTGGTGCATAAATATTAACAGGCGATTTACTGTCAAGTATTACAAAACCGGTGTTGTCGGTTTTAATAATCCCGATTTTCCAAAGTTTCGCATCACTAAAAATATTAAAAGCTATAGAATTTCCAGTAGGAGACCATACCGCCTGGTAATAATTATCATTGTTAACGCGAAGTTGTAACTGACTTTTATTTTCCATATCTGCAACCCAAATCGTTCTATGGCCGGCGGTATCATTAACCGTGTAAGCGAGTTTATTTCCATCTGGAGAAATTGCTGGGTCTGTTGCGCCACCGAAAGAGATTTGCTTCATGGTATCAATACTGGTAGCTACAATTTTATTACCATCTTGGTAAGCCAAAGCGAAATTTTTATTGCTTAACGAAACAGTATCTAAAATAGCCTTATTGCTGTTATCACTTGAATTTTCATTGCTACAAGCAGTAAGTAATCCGCAGGCAAAAACTATAATAGAAGCCCTTTTTATGTTAAATTTCGTCATGTACAATTTTACAAATAGTTTTAAACAAAAAAGATTCAGGCGCTTTCGAAACCTGAATCTTTGTCTTTTATGATTTTACCAAGACTTAACTCTTTTTCCTATCCGCATAACCGAAAACTTTTTGCAGTAATGTCGTGCTTCTCGAGCTTAAGTTTCCTCTAATTTTTAGTTCTTCTTTGGCAACTTCTATAAACAAACCGTCAATAGCTTTTTGTGTAACGTATTCAGTTAAATTGGTATTTACAGGCTTAACCAGGGGCAACCTGTTATATTGTGAAGTTAAATCGCTGTAATATTTTGTTGCATTTACCTTATTTAAACTTGTGGTAACAATAGGGCTAAATTTCTGCATCAATTGCGAAGTAGTAACCCTTTTAAAGTAATCAGTAGCCGCGTTGTTGTTTCCTAAAAGAATATTTGTAGCATCTGCTATGGTCATTTGCTTAATTGCCGAGATGAAAATTGGTTTGGCTTCAGTTGCTGCATCTTCAGCAGCACGATTTAAGCTAAGTACAACGTTATCCCAAAGTTTGTTTAAACCAATGCTTCTTAATGTTTTTTCTACTTTCTGCGCTTCAGGAGGCATTAAAATTTTAACAGCCAGGTTACCCAAAAAACCATCTTTCGCCGACAACCTATCTGCACCTGCAGAAACTCCAATTTGCAAAGCCTCTTTTATGCCTTGCCCAATTTCTAATGTTGTTGGTGTACCCGTTGCAGTCGTTGTAGAACTCCTTTCCGTAACTTTTTTAAAGATGTCGCTCAGCTTAATCTGTGCTCGAACCTTTACATTTGTAAATAATATCAATGCTAGGGATGCAATTAAAATATTAGTTCTTTTCATTTTGTGTGTTTAGCGGATAGTAAGCAAAACAACTGCCATAATCTCTACACGAAGATAATTAACCAAAGATAACTCTGATTACGTTCGTTTACTCTGCAACCTGAGTTTTTAGAACAAGCCTATGTTTTTAAACCCGATTGTCGCGGAAATACTTTCGATTAAACCTATAAGGTTTGAGAAAGATTGTAGCAAAAAGCGGGACTGCCGCAACCGAAATGCTGCGGACATTGCTTTCCAAAAAAATCAATTGGGTCGATATCCTAAATGATTGTTTATACCCCATCACTCAAAAATATTTTTTATACTTGAAAGATATTTCGACTTAGCGCCCAATTTTTGAAGTTTATAAAAAACACATCTGGAAATAACCAGAAAGAAGATGCAGATTTAATTACCGAGTACAAAAGTACTGGTGATTTAAATGCTTTGGGTACGCTTTATAATAAATATATGCACTTGGTTTTTGGTGTTTGCTTAAACTATTTTAAAGATGAAGAGCAAAGCAAAGACGCAGTGATGCAAATTTTTGAGGAATTGGTTAAGAAACTCAAAATTCATGAGGTGCAGAATTTTAAAAGCTGGCTGCATGTACTTACCCGAAACCATTGTTTAATGGCTTTGCGGAAATCGGCGAAGCAAAATATCGTTTCTATAGAGGATACTTTTGTGGAAAACAGCGAATTTGTGCATCTGGATATTGACAACACAAGAGAAACGCAGCTTACCATTATGGAAAAGTGCATGGAAACTTTAACTGAAGAACAACGAAAAAGCGTAGATTTATTTTATTTAAAAGAAAAATGTTATAAGGAAGTGGCCGATATTACTGGTTACGACATGCTTAAGGTAAAGAGTTACATCCAAAATGGAAAGCGGAATTTAAAGATTTGTATAGAGAAAAATAGCAGTGAATAACGACTGGTTAGATATTGATGTGCTGGAAGATTACCTTGATGGTAAACTTGATGCTAAAGGTATGCACTTTGTAGAAAGGCAGGCTTTAGATGATCCTTTTGTTGCCGAAGCCCTCGAAGGATTGCGCCAATCGCCAAAGCGTAAGCAAACACTTTCTATTTTACAAAAACAACTTTACGATAGGGTTTCTCAGAAACCGATTAAGCGTAAAATGTGGGGCATCGCAACGCAACGTTTGAGTATTGCGGCGACGGCAACGGTTGCTTTTATCGCGGTAAGCATTCTTTTTTTTATGCGGGAAACGAACCGGAAAAATGCCGAAGTTGCCGCAAGGAAGTCAACTGGTGTAATTGTGAATTTAGATTCTGCAAATGCAATCGCGTCGGTCAAGCCTAGTGCTGACAGCATTGCATCTAATCCTAATGTGCCATCACAATCGGCACTAATTGATAAGGCAGTTATATCAGCGAAAACTGGCGATTTAGCTAAAAATACAAAATCGATGCCTGAGGCTAAAATGGACGAAGTTAGTGCCAATCTAAGCGTGCAGAAATCTCCAAGTATTGCTTTAAGAAGGGCAGAAGTTAACGTTCTAAACGAAATAACTGTAGCTCCGGCTCCAGCCTCAGCTGGAAGCGGAATGGTGTATAGCGGTAACGTTGTATCTCAAAGCGGGCAGCCTGTTGTTGGTGCTGTGGTTAAATTAGAAAATTCAAAAGCGGTAACGGCTACCAATTCTGTAGGTTATTTTTCTTTACCTGTTGATAGTGTTGATAAAAATAAAGAAGTGGTAATTAAAGCTCAAGGATTTAACGATAGGGCCATTACTACCGATGAAAATGCAATTCGTACGGCTCTTACCGGTAACAAATCTATAAATGAAATTGCGTTAATTACTGGCTCAAATGGGCGTAAAAAGGAAACCATTACACCGAAAAAAATCGTATTAAGGGCCACCGAAAACCTGGATAAATCGAATGGCGAAATAGCAAAGCCTATCCCTTTATCTACCATCAATTATCAGCAGTATCTAGAAAGCAATAATAAACTTTATAATCCCAAAGGACCAGAGCAGTTTGTTGTTGTTAGTTTTAAAGTCAAACCTAACGGAAGACCAACAAATGTAACGGTTATAAAATCGCTAAATAGAAAAGCTGATGCCGAAGCTAAAAGACTTATTCAAAGCGGTCCAGACTGGGTTTTACCTAAAAACGGTAATGATTTGGTTGAAATGAGTGTTAAGTTTTAGTTTTCGCATTTAATCATCGAGTTTGTAAAGGAAAGATTCTGTAGAATATATTTTTTGCTGCACCAGGTAAGAACGCTCGTCATTGCGAGTTACGAAGCAATCTTAACGTTTTCGCTCATAAATCTAATCGATATTTTAGATTGCTTTGTACCTCGCAATGACGAAAAGCATAAAAGGAATTAGCTAGAGAAGTAAAGAATGGTAGATTTTATTCTTCTGATCATAGGAATATTGCAAAGCATTTTTGGCTTTATATTAATCAGAAAATATTATTACCAAATTAGAGATTTAACTTGGTATGATACATTATTTTTAACTAGTTTAAGTCTTTTTTTACTTTCCTTTATTATATTTGGGATGGGTGTTGCTGTAGCCTTAAATAAACTTTTGAAGGTATTATAAACAAAAAAAGACTAAAGCAGTCTGCCTTAGTCTTTCCGAGTATATTTAAAAGGATTTTGTTTTATTTGAAATAATAAATGGCCGCATAAATAATAGCAGCTAATGTTGCTGAAACCGGAATAGTTAAAATCCATGCCCAAATTAGGTTAATGGTAACGCCCCATCTTACTGCTGATACACTTTTTACCACACCCACACCTACAATCGAACCTGTAATGGTATGCGTTGTAGAAACAGGAATACCGAAATGTTCTGTAATTCCTAATGTGATTGCACCTGCACCTTCTGCTGCAACACCTTCTAGTGCGGTAACTTTAGTAATTTTTGAACCCATTGTTTTCACAATTTTCCAACCACCACTCATCGTACCTAAAGATATTGCAGAATAACAAGCTACAGGAACCCACCACGGCATTGCCTCGAAATTAGGAATTACCTTCGCGGCAATTAATGCTGTTGCAATAATACCCATTACCTTTTGCGCATCATTACCACCGTGGAAAAAACTTAATGCTGCCGATGAAATCAACTGCAATCGTTTAAACCACTTTTCTGCAGTTGCTGGCTTAGCATTTTTACAAATGTTGATGATAATTAGCGTTAAAACAACTGATATAACCAGTCCAATTATTGGCGCTAATACAATAAAAGAAATTATTTTTACCACATAACCCATGTTTACGGCATCTAGCGGACTAGCGCCTGTAATCAAAGCGTAAGTCATACCGGCGCCTGCAAAACCACCGATCAAGGTATGAGATGAACTCGATGGAATACCATACCACCATGTTAACAAATTCCAGATAATTGCCGCAATTAAACCAGCAAGAATAACTTCTAAAGTGATGTAATTTTCAATTACTGTTTTAGCAACCGTATTGGCTACTTTGTGGTCGGTAAAATAGAAGTAAGCTGCAAAATTAAAAAGCGCAGCCCATAAAACCGCCTGAAATGGCGTAAGAACTTTTGTAGAAACAACTGTTGCAATCGAATTAGCGGCATCGTGAAAGCCGTTAATGTAATCGAAAGCAATAGCCAGAATTACAACAACAACCAATAAGGTAGTTACCATGTTTATATTTTATTAAGCGTTTTTAACTAGGATAGTTTCAAGCACATTTGCTACATCCTCACATTTATCAGTCGCTTTTTCTATCGTTTGTAAAACCTCTTTTTGTTTAATTAATTCAATCGCGTTGGTTTCGTATTCAAATAAACGGGCAACCGCTAAAGTAAATACATAATCTGCCTGGTTTTCGCCGCTATTAATACGGATACAAGCATCAGCAATAACACGTATGTTTTTAAAACTGCGTAATTCTTTAATTGCTTTATCAATATCTGTACACATTTCAACTAAAAGCTCTGCAATTTTAACAATTGGTTCACTAATCGCATTCATATTGTACATTTGCATACGGTTTGCGGTGCCATAAATGTAATCAGCAACGTCATCAACAGCAGTAGCTAATTGGTGTATGTCTTCTCTATCAAAAGGTGTAATAAAGTTTCTGCTTAGTTCAAGGAAAATAGAATGGGTAATATCATCACCCACATGTTCCAGGCGTTCAATTTCTTTAAAAATTGTCTTTCTGCTTTCAGCATCAGCTGTGCTAACCATTTCTAAAAGTGATTCAGCAATTTTTAGTGCATTGCTACCAGCTTGCTCAAATAAAGGGTGAAACTTTTTATCCTGAGGCGTAAAGAACTTAAAAATATTGTTCATGTTAATTTTTAATATGTTGCAAAGCTACAAGCCCAATGTTAAGTTAATGTTAATTTCTAAATTATATTAACGGTAATCAGTTGCTTAATAGGTTAATTGTTTACTCAGCCTCAATAAATTTATAGTGGCAATCACTTATCTTTCCTTAAATATCTCTTATGATATAAAAATCTGCGTTCAGCTTTGTGTGCTCTGTGAATTCCTTCTCGACCTCTGTGGTAAAATACATTTAAGGAGATTAAACTATTTTAATTTTTGGAAAACAATGGTAATAAGCTTTTCGGTAACTTTAGTCCCGCTAACCGCTTTAGCCCTCATAGAAAAATTCGGGGCTGCCGCTTTTATCGGGTTTAAAAACAGCGGTACAATTTTCTTCGCTTAGTTTTTCGAAGCAATCTTATATGTTCTTAAATGTCTTATATGGTAAAAAATCTGCGTTCAGCTTTGTGTGCTCTGTGAATTCCTTCTCGACCTCGGTGGTAAAATTCATTTAAAGAGATTGAACTATTTTAATTTTTGGAAAACAATGGTAATAAGCTTTTCGGAAACTTCAGTCCCGCTAAGCGCTGTAGCCCTCATAGAAAAATTCGGGGCTGCCGCTTTTATCGGGTTTAGAAACAGCGGTACAATTTTCTTCGGTTAGTTTGAGATGCAAGCTTATATGTTCTTAAATGTCTTATATGGTAAAACCTCTTTATGCTACTTGCAGTTAAAATAACCTAACTTACTTTTTGCAAAGTAAATGCAAAGGTTGTCCCAATTCCAGGTGTGCTTCTAACTGAAATGGTTTGCTCATGTGCTTCTAAAATGTGTTTAACAATCGCTAAACCCAAGCCCGTACCACCAACTTCCCTTGCTCTGTGAGTATCAATGCGGTAAAAACGCTCAAATAATCTCGAAAGATGTTTCTCTTCAATGCCTATCCCATTATCCGTAACCTCAATTAAAAACTGATCATGCAATTCAAAAATCTTGATTGCTGTTTCACCATTTTCAATACCGTATTTAATGCTATTTACCATAAGGTTAATCAAAACCTGGCGGATTTTCTCCCTATCGGCATTAACCATCGTTACAGCAGTGTATTTATCCTTAAAAAACAGATTTATATTTTTCCTTTTGGCCTTATCTTCCAAATTCTCCATCACATCTTTCGCAAGCTGTACAAAATCAAATTTTTGGTAGTTAATCGGCGATTCTCCGGTTTCAAGTTTAGCGATGGCATCTAAGTCATTAATTAGGTAACTTAAACGCTCCACATTATTTTCAGCTTTTTTTAAAAATTTCGTTGCCATTTCCGGGTCATCTATCAGGCAATCTTGTAAGGTTTCAATATAGCCTTGAATGGCAAAAAGAGGAGTTTTGAATTCATGCGATACATTCGAGAGGAATTCCCGGCGAAATTGTTCCTGCTTTTTCAGTAAATCAATTTCCTTTTTCTTAGCTCCTGCCCACTCTTTAACCTCGTGTTCAACATCATTTATGGGGTCAGAACTTACATATTCGCCAAGTGCATCTTTTAAATCTTTCCCTAATTTTAGGTTATGAATAAGCTTATAAATTAATTTGATTTTGGTGTAGATGTATTTCTCTAAAAGATAGTAAAAAACTAAAAAGCTACTTAAAAACGAAACGCCGAAAGAGATGGCAAGGTAATACCAACTATGTTGAAAATAGAAGTTTACTATGCCAATAGATAAGCCTACGGCAGCAGCAGTAAATAAAACCAGCACACTTAATTTCATACCGCAATTTAGTTTTTTTATGTTAACCGAATGTTAACTTAACTGCTTTTCGGTTAAATATTTCCAGTATCTTTTTGGTACATGTTGTACATGAAGTTTCGTGTTTTTACGTGCAACGATATTTGCACTTTTAAAGTAATCCTTCCATAAAACGGAATACAATTCTTCTTTCTCATCTAATAAAATAGCAGATGGATTTTTGCTATTAACACCATTAGTGAAATTTATGGTAATTTCTTCTACCGTGCTTAAGTTATAATGAAGCCCATATTTGCGTTTCAAATCATAAATTATCCATTGCTGGTCGGCATACCGGTTTTTAAAATGATTGGAGATTAAAGGAAGCACATTAAAATCAGGATCGACACCTGTGTAAAAAATTCCATCAGCTGTATGTTGAAAGCGAATAAAAGCCTCCATTCTATGTTTCTCTCGCTCTACGCTTTTAGCATATTTTGCTAAAGCAATTACGTGTTCGTTACCGTAATTATTCTGGGCACCCAATTCATTTTGAAAAATGTAGATAGTAAATTGAAAAAGATGGTTGTAAGCCTCTGGAATTTCTGATAGATAGGAACAATAGAATATCCTGAGCCAATCTTTCTTAAGTTTTTTCTGTAATCCTTTCCAAACCCTATCTGCCTTGTCAGAATTTGATTCTACCAAAAGGGATTCTGCAAACGCCTCTGGCTGAAACATTTCTGTTGATTTAAGCACAACTTTTCCAGGTTTGCGCTCAAACCATTCGAATACTGCGGTTAAAAGACCGGGTAAAGAGCCATCGAAAATGTAATTCATTTAATTCTGTGCTTCCGTGGCATACTTCTAAAACAGAAGCATTTGATTATTATCGGTTTTTAAATATTTACTCTGACTATCTGCCATTATAAAAGCTTTAATTTGTGTGCCTTGATAATCCTTTATTTGATATGGAGTATCTGCACAGGTAATAAAATGCTTTGCACGATTGTAGGCTACACCAATCTTTTTTAATTGGTCTATCCGTAATTTTCCAAACTTTCTGGCTTGTACAATCTTATTTGCCGACATAACGCCAATTCCAGGAATACGTAAAATCATTCTATAATCTGCCTTATTTATATCCACCGGAAAATGTTGCATATTTCGAATGGCCCAACTTAATTTTGGATCTATATCTACATCCAGATTTGGATTGGCGTCATTTAAAATTTCCTGCACCTTAAAGCCGTAAAAGCGCATCAGCCAATCGGTTTGATAGAGTCTGTTTTCTCGTAATAATGGTGGTTGAGTACCCAAAATAGGCATTCTGGAATCGTTACTTATCGGTACATAGCCAGAATAATAAACGCGTTTTAAAGCGAAATTCTTATAAAAAGCACTTGCTGTGTACATAATATCTTTATCGCTCTCTGGCGTTGCGCCAATTACCATTTGTGTGCTTTGCCCTGCCGGAACAAATTTCGGAATGTGTTTAATCAGTTTCTTATCAGCAGCGAATTGCGAAATGTTCTGCTGAACAAAAGCTAGTGGTTTTATCACATCAGCGTGGCTTTTCTCAGGCGCCAAAAGTTTTAAACCTGCTTCAGTGGGCATTTCTAAATTGATGCTCATTCTATCAGCGTATAAACCGGCTTCTTTTATCAATTCATCGCTTGCACCAGGTATAGTTTTTAAATGAATATAGCCATTGTAGTTTTGCTCCAAGCGAAGTTTCTTACAAACCAGAAGTAATCTTTCCATTGTAAAATCAGCATTTTTAAAAATACCTGAACTTAAAAATAAACCTTCAATGTAATTTCGGCGATAAAAATTCATTGTTAATTCAACCACTTCATCAACGGTAAACGCAGCTCGTTTAACATCATTACTTTTTCGGGAAACACAGAATAGACAATCGTATATACAATGATTGGTAAGCAGAATTTTTAGTAAAGAAACACAACGACCATCTTCAGTATAAGTATGGCAAATACCCGAACTATGGCTATCGCCTAAACCTTTATTATCATTTTTCCTTGTACCGCCGCTCGATGAACATGAAACATCATACTTAGCAGCATCAGCAAGGATATTTAATTTTTCGCGAATCCGATCAAAAGACATAAAATTTTATTTACTAACAAATATAGTTTTAATAACTAAAAATATTAGTATTCAGATTTTATAATCCTATTCCTGATTGGAATAAAATAAGTTTTAAAAGATGCAGGAGTTTATTTGCCTTCCCACTCTGCATAAAAATGGTCCAGATATAGCAGCATAAAATTATGGCGTTCTAAAGCGATTCTTTTACCTTCGGTGGTGTTCATCATATCCTTTAATAAAAGCAATTTTTCATAAAAATGGTTTATAGTAGGAGCAGATGTGTTTTTGTAACTTTCTTTATTTTGATGCTGTTCAGGGAGAATTGATGGGTCGTATAAAACACGATTTTTAAAACCTCCGTATGTAAATGCCCTGGCAATTCCTATGGCGCCAATGGCATCCAATCGGTCTGCATCTTGAACAATTTCCATCTCTTTTGATGTAAAGCTTTGATTATCAAAACTGTTTTTGAAAGACATATTTTGAATAATCAATTTTACCTGTCTGATTACATCTTCGGATACATAAATTGATTTAAGAAAGTCTTCTGCAACTTGCGGTCCCAATTCTTCGTTGCCGTTATTAAATTTAGGGTCTGCAATATCATGTAAAAGCGCTGCCAAGGCAACAATCAATTCATCACCTTTTTCGGCATGATTAATTGTTAAAGCAGTTTTATAAACGCGTTCAATGTGAAACCAATCGTGTCCGGCTTCTGCATTTTCTAACGTTTTCTTTACAAATTCTGTGGTGGTTTTTATTACATCCTGCATACGATAATCTTTTTTCAAAGTTATCGTAATAAATGCAGGATGAAAATTTGATTTAATTTTTTTGAGCTGACTATTTATGTGCGACTACAAGTTCTTCTTCTGAGATTGTTTTTAACAACGCTGCAGGTTCTAAGGTAATTAGATGAGTTACGTCAATTTCTAAGATGGATGCAATTTGAAACATGCGTTCAATCGTTAATTTACTATAACCAAGTTCAATTTTACTGTACGCATTTTGGGAGATTTTCAACTTAGCAGCTAAATAATCTTGAGTATAATCTCTGAATTCTCTAACTTTTCTAATATTCCCGGCTACATTCTTCGTCTTCAAAGCCAATAGATCTTCCATAGGTAAGGATGTTTTTTTTATATACTAATACCATAATAAACGAAAATTGTTCCATTTAGGATTTATAAAAGGCCGATTTTTGAATCAAAAGTGTTATATAGGCCTCTGAGGGCAATATTTGTAGGAAAAAAATTGCTATAAAATTCTGAATCAATGCGTTGAAAAGTGAATAACTATTGCTTTTAGGGTAATTTAAAACTATGTTTTTGAGTAAAATTTAAAAAAATTGTCTAGTATTTCCGACTATAAGTCATTCTGCTGCACATCATTAACAGGCAGTCTGCGGCTACCATCATACAATTCATATTCTAACAAACGGCAATCGAGTTTACCATTATAAAATTCTACTTTTTTTGATGCCTTTAAACCTATTTTTTTCGCTAAGTCTGGGTTTCCGGTAAAAATGTAACCAGAGTATCCTTTGCACTCTTTCTTCATAAAATCACCCATGCGTTTATAGGTTAGTTCCAGCTGACTATGAACACCCAAGCGTTCACCATATTCTGGATTAAAAACCACAACGCCTTTGCCATTTTCTGGAACTGGCGTAGCTTCAAAATCGCATACCTCAAAATCGATAAGTGTATCTACACCGGCAGTTTTTGCATTTCGTCTGGTCACTTCAACAGCATCCTCAGAAATATCAGAAGCAACGATTTTTAAATCGATGTTTTTAATTACTTGGTCTTTTAATATTCTTCGTTCTGCAAAAAACTCTTCTTCGTTATAACCCATAATATGCATAAAACCATAGTTCATGCGGTAAAGTCCGGGTGCCCGATTGGTTGCGATCAATGCAGCCTCTATAGCTAAAGTTCCAGAACCACACATCGGATTGATAAATGGCGATTTCTTATCCCATTGGGTAGCATAAACTACACCTGCCGCCAAAGCTTCTAACATTGGTGCTTTTCCTGGTATTTTGCGGTATCCGTGTTTGGCTAATGTTTCGCCCGAAGTATCCATAAAAACATCTGCTTCAGCATCTTTCCAATATAAATGAACTACAGTTTTATTCCCATCTGAACCAGAATTTGGGCGAATGCCTTTCTTTTCTTTTAGTCTATCTACAATGGCATCTTTAACTTTTAAATTGGCAAAAAGAGGTGTCGTAATATTTGGATTATCAACGTTCGATGTAACCGAAAAATAGCCGGTAAAATCTATCAAATCTTCCCATTCAATAGCCGAAATTTCATTATACAAATCATCAGGCGTTATGGCCTTAAAACTTTTTATAGAATAAAGTATCTGACTTGCACAACGCAAATTCAAATTTAGCTTTATACACTCTGTAAGGCTTATATTAAGCTCAACGCCTGTAGCAAAAGCTCGTTCTATGGTGTAACCTAAGGCCGTAACTTCGTCTTGTAAATAGGGAGAAAGGCGCTTGTTGCAGGTAATAATTACCTTGCTTTTATTGTGGAAAACTTGCATCATATTATATGCGAAGTTATCAATAAAATTATAGAGATTTGATCTTTATAGTACAATTAAGTAGTATTTGATATGGAAATTAAAGGAAAAGTACACGAAGTAGGTGCCACACAACAAGTAAGTGAAACGTTTAAAAAACGCGATTTAATAGTAGAATTTGCAGAAAACCCTACATATCCGGAGTACATCCGTTTTGAGGCTTTGCAAGATAAAACAGCATTATTAGATAGTTTTAAAGCAGGCGATGAGGTTGAAGTTTTCTTTAATTTACGTGGTCGCCCTTGGACAGATAAAACAGGAAAAACATCATATTTTAACAGTTTGGTAATTTGGCGTATTAACGCTATTGCTGGTGGTGCACCTGCGGCAGCAACAAATACACCTGCCTATGCAGCACCTGCTGATGTAAGCAATACAGCCGGTGAAGATGATGACCTGCCATTCTAATAAAGATTCTTTTTAATAAACAATTTGATAAATGCCGGATGTAATCTGGCATTTTTCGTTTATACATAATTCGGTTTAAAATTAAACTATCATACTGTTCTTGTTAAAATATGTTAAATACATGCTTTTCAGGCACTTATTAAGTATTTTTACGAGCGTTAAGTTTTTTAAATCTGATGGTATATTTAACATGCCTTACTTAATAAATCGACTAATTATTAAATGAAGAAAAGAAGTTTTTGGTTAATTACCGTTTTAATGACGGTAGCTTTACTTGGTGTTTTTGTAATGCAATTGTATTACATCAGGGAAGCCTATAACCTAAAATCTCAACTGTTCGATCAGCAAGTAAACCAAACGCTTACATCAGTCGTAAATAAGCTTCAACGGTTAAATGCAGCAGATAGAATAAATAAAAAAGATGCTGAAAATAAAATAAGAAGAGGGCAAGATATCAGACAACGATTGCTTGATATAAAAGATTTAAAACAACAATTTGCACAGGCCTCAGAAATAAGGCAAGCTGAGCGAGAAAGCCAGATTGAAAACTACCTTAATCAGCAAGATAGCTTAATACGCGAAAGGTTTGTTGCACCTAAAGTAATTACCGAGCAAGAATACGTTTCGCTTTCGCCAGGTGGAAATGCAAGGTTGGATTTGCAAATGGAAGCTTATGTTGACTTAAATAGTTATACCATAAAGGGCTACAGCATGCGCTCAAAGCCGATATTAAATACTGCAAAAACTTTTAATTTTAGAACACCACAAAACCTTCCCGATACAATTAGATACCAGGTTTTTGATAACCGAGGTTATCCTAAGTTTGTTTATTTGCCAAAAATATCAGAGGAATTAGTAAAAAAATTTAAACGTGAAGATGCAATAGCGAAACGAAAACTTGAAGTTCAAATATCGGCTCTTGGGAAAGTACCTGCGGAATATTCTTACTACAAACTTTTAGATGATGTAGCCAAAGAAATGAAAGAGAAAGATATCCCGCTTTACAAAAGAATAAATTTTAATAACCTGGAGCAACTTCTGCGTAAGGAATTGCTCAATCATAACATCAACCAACCATATAACGTACAGGTTAAACTGGCGCAAAAAGATTCTGTATTGTATCTACAGGCCTCACATCAAAATGCGGTATTTCTACCCGATAATACCTACAGAACTGAGCTATTTAACAATGATTTGTTTAGAGACCCAGGTGTTTTGGAAATAAGTTTCCCGGGTAAGAATTCAGCTATTGTTGGCAATTTGAGCGCCACCTTGGCATCATCTGTCGGTTTGTTATTGGTATTGGTTTTTATCTTTAGCTATACATTATATGCCATATTAAAACAGAAGAAAATTTCTGAGATGAAAACAGATTTCATCAATAATATGACGCATGAGTTTAAAACGCCGGTTGCAACGATAATGATAGCAAGCGAAGCGCTTAAAGACCCTGAAATTACAGAAGACAAAGCTCGGTTAAAACGATTGGCTGGTATAATTTACGATGAAAATGTTCGTTTGGGTAGCCATATTGAAAGGGTTTTAAGCATTGCCCGCTTAGAAAAAGGCGAACTAAAATTAGAGCATGAAGAGGTTGATATGAACGATTTAATTATGATTGTTCTAGACAGTATGAGCTTGCAACTGCAGAAAAAAAATGCAATTTTAAATGTAAATACCGATGCCGAAAATGCTGTAGTTTTTGGTGATGAGCTTCACTTATCAAATGTATTGTACAATTTAATCGATAATGCAAATAAGTACAGCAAAGAAATCCCTGAAATAACCATTGCCACCAGAAACGCTGGTAAAAACTTAATCATCGAGGTAACTGATAAAGGTATTGGTATGAACAAAGAAAATGCTAAAAGAATATTTGACCAGTTTTATAGAGTGCCAACAGGTAACCTGCACGATGTTAAAGGCTTTGGTCTTGGTTTAAACTATGTGCAGGATATTATTAAGAAATTAAACGGAACCATTAAAGTAAGTAGCGAAAAAGATAAGGGTACCACCTTCGAAATATCTTTACCTTTATAAAAGCAAGCGAAAAACTATCGATACAAAATAGTGCTATACCGATACATAAAAAGGTTTACAATAAAACTTATCTAAAATAGCTGATAATTAATTTTATATCAGTTTTAGATTAAACCGTAATGCAAAATCATACTCAAACCCTTAGCGTAGGCCAAAGTGCTTACACCAATAACTATAAAGAAATGAAAAAAATACTTTTGGTAGAAGACGACCCGAACTTGGGCTTATTGCTGCAAGATTACCTGCAATTAAAAGGCAAGTTTGATGTAGTTTTATGCACCGATGGCGAAGAAGGCTTAAGGGCATTTAATAAACAAAATTTCGACCTTTGTATTTTAGATGTAATGATGCCTAAGAAGGATGGTTTTACATTAGGGAAAGATATCAGGAAGATAAATGCCCAGGTACCAATGATTTTTGCAACGGCAAAAACTATGCTCGAAGATAAATCTGCAGCGTATGATTTGGGTGGAGATGATTACATCACTAAACCGTTCCGTATCGAAGAATTATTGCTGCGTATTAATGCCATGTTTAAACGTGTTGCAAATAAATCCGGCAGTGGAGAAGAAGTAGAAGAAAGTCAGTTTTCTATTGGCAAATACAATTTCGATTACACTACACAATTAATTACCGCTGGAGAGCACATACAAAAACTATCTACAAAGGAAGCCGAATTGTTACGCTTGTTGTGTTTGAAGAAAAATACTGTTTTAACCCGTGAAGAAGCATTATTAACCATCTGGCATGATGATAATTACTTCAACGGACGCAGTATGGATGTATTTTTAAGTAAGCTGCGTAAATATTTAAGAGATGATTCTACGGTAGAAATCATCAACGTACATGGAAAAGGTTATAAGCTTTTGGTAAATTAGGCTTACACTTAAATATACAAATTTTGTTGTACTGCTGGGATTAGGTTTCTTGCTTGAGCGAGATTAAACAAGGTATCAATGGCTTTTCTTCCTTCGTTACCCAAATTGATACTATATTTATTTACGTACAATTCTATGTGTTTATACATCACGGCTTCATCCATTTCTTGTGCATGTTGGCGGATAAATTCTATGCATGATTTTGGATGTGCAAATGCATATTCTACTGATTGACGTACCAGGCGGTTAACTTTTAGCTGAATTTCCCTATCTAAATTTCTATTAATTACAATACCGCCCAATGGAATGGCGCATCCTGTTAATTTTTCCCAATAATCGCCTAAATCAACAATTTTATTTAAGCCTTTATCTTGATAGGTAAAGCGGTTTTCATGTATAATTAATCCTAAATCAATTTTCTCTTCCAGTAAAGCCGATTCAATTTCTGAGAAAACCATGATTTCTTTATGCTGTAATTGAGGATAAGCAATGCCCAAAAGAAAATTGGCAGTGGTATATTTCCCAGGGATACCCACTTTTAAATCAGGATTTAAATCACCTTCAAATTTATTTTTGCTGATAAGTAAGGGCCCAACACCAAAACCTAAAGCGCTACCAGCATCGAGTAAAGCATATTGGTTTGCCACATAAGCAAAAGCATGAAAACTTAGCTTCGTAATGTCTAACACTCCATTTAGAGCTTTTTGATTTAAGGTTTCAACATCATCAAATATTACATCAAAAGTTAAACCTTCGGTATCAATTTTATTGTGAATAAGGGCATCAAATATAAATGTATCGTTAGGGCAGGGCGAAAAACCGAGTGTAAGTTTCATAATTCAAAATTAGCTTATGCCGCAAATTTGTTAGTCATAATCAATTCATATCTGTTAAAAACGCAATTGCCCAATCATTTAAATTTTTGATTGCTAACCCTATTTGCCATTTATCTCTGTTGCGGGGTTCTACATAATTAGAAATGCTGCGGATTTGCAAACAATCTACATGTTCTTTTTGGCAGGCATACAAAACCGCTGCTCCTTCCATGCTTTCTGTTTGTGGGTTTAACCGTTCCATTAAATTCCTGATGTTTTTATCATTACCACTTACCCGATTTACCGTAACTCCGGTAACTTTTAAAATGTTGGTATTAATGCTGCATTTAGCTTTGTAGGTGTTCTCTCCAAAACCCAAATCGGTTATGGTTAGAAAATTTTCTCCATCTTCTGCACCAAGTTCTGCAAAGGTATCTTCGGTAATATTTACCAGACTACCAAGCTCTATGTTTCTATCAAAACTTCCGGCAATGCCTAAGTTGATAACCAATTTATATTTATGCGTTAAATGCTTCCCCAATGCAAATGCGGTTGCTACCATGCCTACGCCAGTAATTAAAATATCAAAGTTTTTGGCTTCAACAAAATCTCCATCATCTAAATTAAAATGTTGGTAAAGAAACGTAAGTTCAGCTTTGGTAGCGGCAACAACTAATGTTTTCATCATGTAAATTTAACAGATTGTTTCCATTAAAATTTATCCTTTCTTTAGTGTTTAACCATTAAACGTATATTTGCGGTCTATTTTTATAACAATGATTTACATAACAAGAAAAGCATCATTTAATGCAGCGCATAAACTAGCCCGACCAGATTGGGATGATGAAAAAAATAACGCTTTTTATGGCAAGTGCGCAAACCCAAATTGGCATGGCCATAATTATTGGTTGTATGTAACCGTAAAAGGCGAAGTTGATCCAGAAACAGGGTTTTTAGTTGATTTAAAATGGTTAAAAGACGTAATGAATACTTACGTTGTCGATAAAGTAGATCACAAAAATTTAAATCTTGATGTAGATTTTATGAAAGGCATACTAGCATCAACAGAAAATCTTGCAATTGCAGTTTGGGAGCAATTATATGCGCCTATTGCAGAAAGTGGTGCCATTTTACACAGCGTTAAAATTTACGAAACGGAGAATAATTTTGTTGAATACTTAGGCTAAACTAAATGGGAAAAGACATTTTAAAAGGCGAATCGCGAGATGGCTATGTAAAAATAGATCGTTATAACGAATCCAAAATCGAGGCTGTAGCAACACACTATAAAGATATTTTAAGTCAGTTAGGTGAAGATCCCGAGCGTGAAGGCTTATTAAAAACGCCCGAACGTGTTGCAAAAGCTTTGCAGTATTTAACTCATGGATACGATTTAAAGCCCGATGAAATCTTAAAATCGGCTATGTTTGAAGAAGATTACAGCCAGATGGTAGTGGTTAAAGATATCGAAGTGTATTCGATGTGCGAACACCACATGTTGCCCTTTTTCGGTAAAGCCCACATTGCTTATATTCCAAATGGTCACATTGTGGGTTTAAGTAAAATCCCTCGTGTAGTTGATGCTTTTGCCCGCCGTTTACAAGTTCAGGAGCGATTAACCAACGAAATTAGAGATTGCATTCAAAATACGTTACAGCCAAAAGGTGTTGCTGTAGTGATAGAATGCAGGCACTTATGTATGGCCATGCGTGGTGTACAAAAGCAAAATTCCGTTACCACAACTTCGGCATTTACCGGTAGTTTTTTAAGTAATGATAAAACCAGAGCAGAGTTTTTAAGGCTTATTACAGCGAGTTTGGATTAACCCCCAACCCCTAAAGGGGAACACGGGTTTTACTATTAATAAATTTAACTAAATATTTCCCCTTTTAGGGGATTAAGGGGTATGAAAGCATATATTTTTCCTGGTCAGGGAGCACAATTTGTTGGAATGGGTAAAGATCTTTATGAAAACCCAAAAGCAGCAGGATTATTTGAGAAAGCCAATGAAATTATCGGTTTTAGAATCAGCGATATTATGTTTGGTGGAACTGATGAAGAACTAAAGCAAACAAATGTAACTCAGCCTGCAATATTTTTGCATTCAGTAATTTTGGCTAAAGTTTTAGGTGATGATTTTAAACCAGATATGGTTGCAGGCCACTCTTTAGGCGAATTTTCTGCTTTGGTATCGGCCAACGCTTTGAGTTTTGAAGATGGATTTAAATTGGTTATTGCACGTGCAAACGCGATGCAAACAGCCTGCGAAGCGCAACCTTCTACAATGGCTGCAATTTTAGGCTTGGCTGATGATGTAGTTGAAAAAATTTGCGCAGAAATTGATGCAGTAGTTGTTCCGGCAAATTACAACTGCCCTGGGCAATTGGTTATTTCAGGTAGTATTGAAGGAATTGATTTAGCTTGTGCAAAGCTTACTGAAGCTGGTGCAAAAAGAGCATTAAAATTAAACGTTGGTGGTGCTTTTCACTCACCATTGATGGAGCCTGCTAAAATAGAACTGCAAGCCGCAATTGAGGCTACAAATATTACTACTCCAGTTTGTCCGGTTTACCAAAATGTTGATGCAAAACCCTATACTAACCCGGTACAAATAAAAGAAAACCTGATTAAGCAATTAACTGGTGCCGTAAGGTGGACACAAACTGTAGAACACATGTTGGCAGATGGTGCAACTGATTTTGTAGAAGTTGGTCCGGGTAATGTTTTACAAGGCTTAGTAAAAAAAGTTAGCAGAGAAGTTGCAACAAGTAGTGCTACAGTTGCTTAGTTTGCGTTGATATAATAAACATTTACAGGCTGCATCACAATATCAATTTGATTTGTGATGCAACAATTATCTTTCGCCAATATTTAATATCTTTATCAAACTGATGAAATTGAGCTTTGGTGTAAAAATAAGATTTCTATTATTTGTTTTGGGTTGCTGCCTTATTGCAACCTCTATTTCTTTAAACAGATTTACAGATAAAGAGGAACTTTTGGAGCGGGATGCGAAGGAGGTTCAGGAAAATCTTTTATCTAAAGAAAAAATTGTTGATGATTTCTTATCTAATAAAAAAGAAATTGCTGCGGCAAAAAGGTATCACATAGATGCACAACCAGCCCTAGATTTTTTAATAAAATATCGCCCGATTGGCATAAACCTCCAAACTTTTCAAAACAACAAACTTAAATATTGGAGCACGATAAAAGTTTCAGATATTAATCCTGCATCAATTAAGGAAGGTAAATCTGTTATCTATTTATCAAATGGCGATTATGAAGTTATTAAGAAAACCGATAAAGACTTCACGCTACTTTTTTTAATCTCCATTCAATCTCGTTATGCCGTTCCTGAAAATAAATATTTCAAGAACGATATGGATGGTTTACTATCCGATTCGAAAATTATAACTGTTTCTTCGTATTACGATAAAGATATTTACTCCATCAAAAGCCGCGAAAATATTTTTCTCTTCGGATTAAAAGTTAAGCCAGGCTATGCCGATGATTATTATTCTGACACACAAGTCTGGCTATTTGTAGCTGGCATTTTGTGTATATGTATGTTTTTTAATTCTTTATGCTCATACATCGCCAGGAGAGGTTATTTAGTTTGGGCTAGCTTATTGTTTTTTGCATTCTTTTTAATTGGTAGATTAACTGACATAAGTTTTGGCTGGTTTAACCATCATTTTCCTTTAGAACTTTTCGACCCAAAAATTTATGCAAACAGCGATCTCATACCCTCATTAGGAGATTTTTTAATGAACGTTTTTGCGGGTACCTGGTGGCTTTTATTTGTTTACAATCATAAAGATCAATATAAATTTCCTGATTGGATAAAGCAAAGTAAACCGATTGGCTTGTTCATTCATGTGCTTTTGCTTATTCATATTTCTGCCGTAGCCTTCTTTGTTGATGATTTATTTTTCGGACTAATTAACAACTCTAAAATAAATTTCGACATAATAAACATCCTTAAACTGAGTGGCAATAGCTGGGTAAGCATTGTTATTTTATGCCTGGTTTGGTTTCAAATTTATTTAACTACAGTTGTATCTATTGAAATATCAAAACAGCTTAATGTTACCAATAAAGAGCGGGTAATTTTGTTTTTAACAGGTTTTGCAGGCGTTTTTATATACAAGGTTTTTACCGATTTTACTGCATTTTTTATAGTATATGCTTTGGTTCTTTTTATTATTGGTAGAATATCTTACATCAAAAACAAGCATTTTTCAGTTGGCTTGCTTGCCATTCTTTTTTTCTGTTTGGCATTCAATACGTCCATAAAATACATTAAGTATAAAGATATTAAAGAAAGAAGTGAACGCGAATTGCTTGCCAGAAAGGTGCAATCTACAGAGGATCCAAATGCAATTATTGCCCTGAGCAAATTGGAAAGGCAATTGCTTGAAGATGAATTTTTAGTTAAATACTTTACGAACGCAGACAAGGCTAATTTTGCAGTTTTAAAGAATCACTTAAAAGATTATTTAGATGGATATTTAAATCGCTACGATTATAACATTTACGATTATAATAAATTTGAAACGGCTATAAGCAATTTAGAAGCGCAACCTATAGAAAAATACAAAAGGTTAGTAGAATCAGGATCTATTAAAATAGAAGCTTCAAATTTCTTTTATCAGGTAAACAATACCTTTGGTTATCAAGATTATTTTGGCATTGTACCCGTAATTAAAGACAATATTTTACTTGGTACACTAATAATAGAATTGCGTTCTAAGCCATATAACTACAATAATCGGCTTCCTGACCTGCTGGCAGAGCAGAAATATGGTAAAGATGAAGAATTTAAAGGCTATTCTATTGCGCTGTATAACGATGAAAAGTTGCTCAATCAATCAGGTGCTTATACGTATCCCTTAAATGGAAGTGGATTTAAAGGGAAAGTAAATGATTTTGTTACGACCAACGAAGTATCACAAAGTTACAACCACCTAATTTTTAAGCCAAGCGAACGTAAAATGGTTATTATCAGTAAAGAAAAGGTTGGTTATGTTGAAAGACTTGCCGCACTTTCCTTTTTCTTTCTGGTTTTTATTCTTTTTAGTATTATACTTTATGGTTTAGTTTGGCTTGTAAAAAATCTTGATGACGATAGGGTTGGCTGGTTTAGCATTAATCGTTCTTTAATGATTAACGCAAATAAAATACTCTATAAAACACGTATTCAGGTTTCGATTATTTTAACTGTTGTAGCCACTTTACTCGTGGTAGGATGGACGACGTATTGGTATATGAACAATGAGTACCGTGGTCAACAAGATGTTTTAATTAAAGATAATATTAGAAAAGTACAGCAGAATTTTGAAAAACAAGTTTTTAATGAGGGGAAGATAAGTACTGATGAAAATGCTGTAGCCGACTTTAATAACTTCGCCGATATTAATAATGCAGATTTAACGCTTTATGATACAAATGGTGATGTAATTATGACAACCTACCCTAAGCTTTATAACTTTAAAATTATAGGGCGTAAAATGGGTCCGATGGCTTATTTAAACTTAAATGGTTTGCAACGGTCAGAATTTATTAATCAGGATGAAAAAATAGGTAACCTAACATACGCAGCTGCTTATGCGCCGATAAGAAATGCGCAAAATAAAACCATCGCTTACATAGGTTTGCCCAACTATTCTAACGAGGATGAATACAAAGATAAAATTGCTCTATTTGTAAGTAATCTTATAAATATTTATGCTCTGGTTTTTGTGGCAATAGGTGTTTTAGCCGTTTTCTTAGCCAATCAGATTACGAGTCCTTTAACTTTTATTCAGGAAAGCATTAGCAAAACAAAAATCGGGCAAAGGAACGAACCCATTGTTTGGCGTCGTCACGATGAAATTGGTTCTTTGATAAAAGAATACAATAGTATGATTGCCGCTTTAGAAGATAGTGCGACAAAACTCGCCCGTTCGGAGCGGGAAAGTGCATGGAGAGAAATGGCGAAGCAGGTGGCTCATGAAATTAAGAATCCATTAACGCCACTAAAGCTAGGTGTACAATTGTTAGAAAAATCATGGAAAGAGCAAGATCCTAACTTTGAACTCAAGTTTAATAAATTTAGTAAATCCTTCATCGAGCAAATAGATAGCTTATCAAAAATTGCTTCGGAGTTTTCGAACTTTGCTAAAATGCCAGATACAAAGTTGGAGCAAACAGCAATTTTACCTGTTATAGAACAAGCAAGAGAGGTTTTTAAAAGCATTGAGCAGGTAGAGATAAATATTATGAACCGTTCGGAAATTAATGTTTACATACAGGCAGATAAAGACCAGCTTTTACGAACATTTAACAACCTCTTTAAAAATGCTATAGAAGCAAATGATGAAGACCGCAAGTGCTTAATTAGCGTTTTGGTCTATCATGATAATAAGAATGCCTACATCGAAATAAAAGATAATGGAAAGGGTATTCCGGCCATTTTACATGATAAGATATTTGTTCCAAACTTTACAACTAAAACATCAGGAACAGGCTTGGGTTTAGCTTTCGTTAAGCAAGCGGTAGAAAATGCAGGTGGAAGTGTTTCTTTTACATCGATAATTGGAAATGGTACAACATTTTACCTAAACTTTCCATTAGTCTAGTTTATTTAAGTTCCAATTGTGCTTTACCCATTGTTGTTCCGTCGGTGTATAGAATAACCGTATAAATTCCTTTTATATAAGGCTTTGGGTTTGTCCAGTCGATAGTGTAGGTGCTATTATCGTTATTGTAATCGATAAATATAGAGTGGCTGAATTGCATTTCTTGTCCATCTGCCTCGAAACGATTACTTTCATCAGCAAGCAAATTTCCTGCTGGGTCAAATACCCTTAAATAGATATTATGATGGCCTTTTTCAGCAAGTTCGTTAGGCGTTACAACAAAACGAATGCTTAATTTTTGAGCACCAGATGATTTAGTTACTTCGATTTTTTTACCGCTAGATTTAGTTCTGTATGCAATAATTTCTGCCTTTTGTATTTTTAAAGCAGCAGCTTTTTTTACTTTGGCGTTAAGATTTGCGTTTTCATTTGCCAAGTTGTTGGCTTTGTCGTTCGCATTTCTAATCGAATTTTCTAAACTATCCTTTGTTGATTTTAGAAATATATTTTCCTTTTGAAGTTGATTAACCTGGTCGTTGTAATTTTTAATGAAAACTTTCAACTCATCAATTTGAATCTGAGCTTTATCCAACTCATTTCTGGTGATGGTTCCTTTTTCAAGAGCGAGTTTTAACTCAGCAATTTTCTCTCTGGCAAGTTTTTGCTCCGCCAATAGTTTCTCATTTAAATCGAGATTAAGAGCATTTACTTTATCTAATTCTACCTCAATCTTTTCTACCTCAAGCCTTAGTTTATCTTTTTCTGTACTTACCGTAACAATTTTTTCTCCTTGTTGCCGATCTTTAAAAAATAAATATCCGTTTGTGCCAATTAAAGCAGCGATTACAATTATAAGAAAGTAAATTTTATTTCTATCGCCCTTATTAACTTGTTGTGGTTCCATTTTTAATCATGCTCTTTCGTTTCAGTTAATTATACTTTTTGTCTTCATAGGTAAATGGTATTACAATCAAGTATAGAAAAACGTAATGGCAATATTTTTTAAAAAAAAATATATGAGTTTGTAAAAAAAATCGTTTACTTGCTAATGTTCAAATTGTATTAAAATTTAAACAACTTTACATCCCGAATAAAAAAACAGACAGAAATAATGTTTAAAAACTTCCTATACGCACTTTTATCTTTAATTATACTACCTTATATATCAAATGCACAACCAACATCAAAAATTGCACCAAAAAGAGAGTTTAGAGGGGTTTGGATTGCTACCTTAAGCAATATTGATTGGCCATCAAGGCCAGGGCTATCTGTAGATCAACAAAAGCAAGAGTTAATTGGTATTCTTGAAAGACATAAATCTCAAGGTTTAAATGCCATTTTATTACAAGTTAGACCAGCTGCCGATGCATTTTATGGCAAAGGAAGAGAACCTTGGAGCCAATGGCTTATGGGCAAACAAGGTTTAGCCCCAGCAGGCGGTTATGACCCATTAGAGTTTGCAATCAAAGAAGCTCACTTTCGCGGGATGGAACTACATGCATGGTTTAATCCATACCGGGCAAGTATGAATAGCGTAACGCCGCTAAGTGCAGAGCACATTACAAAAAAACACCCTGAATGGTTTTTTACCTATGGAGGAAAGAAGCAATTTGACCCCGGCATACCTGAAGTTAGGGAATACATTACACAGGTTATTTTAGATGTTGTAAAAAATTATGATGTTGATGGGATTCATTTTGATGATTATTTTTATCCATATCCAATTGAAGGACAAAGGATTAATGATGGAGATACTTTCTACAAAAATCCAAACAACTTCTCTAACATAAAGGATTGGCGAAGAAACAATGTAGATCTGTTAATCAAAATGGTTGATGATAGCGTTCATCATTATAAAAAGTATGTTAAATTCGGTATTAGTCCTTTTGGGATTTGGCGAAATAAATATGAAGATCCAGAAGGTTCGGCAAGTAGTGGCCTGTCAAATTATGCAGAATTGTATGCTGATAGTAGGAAATGGGTAAAGGAGGGCTGGGTAGATTACATCAACCCACAAATTTATTTTACGTTTACCAGGAAGGTAGCCCCATTTGGAGTGCTTTTAGATTGGTGGAGTAATAATGCTTACGGAAGGCATGTTTATATTGGGCAAGGCGCTTATCTAGTAAATTCGAGGGCAGAACTAGCTTGGAGAAACCTATCAGAAATTCCAAATCAAATAAGAAAGGTTAGAGAAAGTTCTCGTATCCAAGGAAGTGTTTTCTTCTCTTCTAAGTCGTTAAGTACCGTTGCAAGGGCAGTTGGCGATTCTTTAAAAGTCGATTTATACAAATACCCGGCTTTACCACCTCAAATGCCTTGGTTAGATGAAACGCCGCCAAACCAGCCATTAGCGCTAACCGCTGATGCATTGAAAGATGGTGTGCATTTGAAGTGGTTAATGCCAACAAAAGCTACTGATGGAGAAACTGCATCTGGATTTGTAGTTTACAGATTTGTAGAGGGTGAGAAAATATCAATACTCGACCCTAAAAATATCTTAAAAATTAGTTTTGATAATTACCTGACTTTCATTGATACAACCACAGAAAGCGGGAAAAGATATAGCTATTTAGTAACTGCTTTAGATAGATTGAAAAACGAAAGTGAGCCATCCGGACCAGTTGGCGTAGAAATTCCAATGGCTAAAGAAGATTAATTAAACTTTGATAATAATATTCTTTTTATACATAATGTAAAGGAGAACGTAAAAGCCAAGCACATAAGTTATTGCCCAAACCAACGAGGCATTTATCGGAGAGAAAAAAGGTGCGTAGCAGGTTTCGTAAAAACGAACTAAAATGCCGGTTTTTGTTCCATCAGGGTTTGTTACCTGAATTAAATTTAACACTCTTGGCATTAATCCGGCTAGAAAAAACACCGTAATGGCATTTACACCATATACTACAAAAGGGGTTGTAAATTTCTTATAGCCCTGAACATCAATTATCCAATAGCAAAGTGCCAAGGCAACTGAAGCTAAACCACCAGCATATAAAACGTAAGAGCTTGTCCAAAGTGCTTTGTTAATCGGTAATTGTAAATCCCACAACAAGCCTAGAATAATTGCAGCAACACCAGCGCTAAACAACCATGCAACTTTTGTAGGGTTATCTACATCTTTTCTGCGCATCCAAATTCCGACCAATATGCCGAATAAACAAGTTCCAATGGCGGGTAATGTGCTTAAAACCCCTTCTGGGTCCCAGGTTTTTGACGATGCCCAAATATGTGGCTCAGTCAAAATCCCTCTATCAATCCATGCTGCTAAACTGGTTTCCTTTTCTAAATTTGGATAACCAACACCCGGAACAGGAACGAAGGTTAATAATGCCCAATAAACTGCGAGTATGATTATAAGGGTTTTAAAAATCGTTTTTTGTGAAGCTTTTAAAAAGATTATACTGCTAATGATAAATACAATGCCAATGCGCTGAAGTACACCTAGTAGCCTTACAGTTTGTAAAGCATGGGCAGGATCGTTAAGAAGTTTCCCGAAAATGGCTAGGAAAAAGCCTAAAAAGTAAAGGGTTAAACCGCGTTTAATTGCTTTTAAAATAGTTTTTTTATGTGTTGATGGATCTGCTTTGCTGCTACTCATCGCAAAAGCTATTGAAACACCTACAATCCAAAGGAAAAATGGAAATACTAAATCTGTTGGCGTACAACCATTCCACTCTGCATGCTCTAAAGGTGCATAAATATGACTCCAACTGCCCGGATTATTTACTAAAATCATGGCGGCTACGGTTAATCCCCTAAAAAAATCAAGAGACAGCAAACGTTGTTTGGGTTGGGTCATTTCAAATTTGGGTTAGATTTCGAAAACTAATTTAGAGTATTGTTTTTGGAAATAGAAACTTCAAAAACTTTTGTAATCGATTTAAATTAAAAATCCTGCTTTGTATTTCCAAAGCAGGATTTTCTAAATTATAACCTAATCTTCAAACTTCCACCTAACAAAAGCTTCCATCGCTTCATATTCGGCTAAGCCTAAATCATCATAAGCTTTGGCGGTATCGCGATTGCGATCTTCAGCCCTTTGCCAAAATTCTCTTGCGTCATCGCCTGGAAAAACAGCTCTGTCTTTCTGGCTCTGGTGCTTAAAGATGGCATACTTTTTACGCTCCAACTCCTGTGGACTGATAGGCACTGCCATTTCAATTTCATGTGTTTCAAACTCGTGCCATGCACCACGATACATCCACAACCAGCAATCTTTAGCCCATGCCTCTGTTTTACGCAATTCGGTTAAAGCAGCTAAAATAATATTAAAGCAAACAATATGCGTACCATGTGGATCTTCAAAATCTCCCGCAGCAAAAACTTGTTCTGGCTTAACTTTTTGTAGAAGCGCTATGGTTAATTCAATATCTAAATTCGTTACCGGGTTTTTTTGATTTTTACCACTTTCATAAAAAGGAAGTGCCTGGAAATGAATGTGATCATCATCTAAACCGCAATAACGAGCGCCGGCAATGGCCTCACCTTTTCTAATCAAACCTTTTACCGTTTGTATTTCTGGGGTATCAACCTGGTTGGGTTTCTTATCATCAATAAAAGTCCTCATCTTTTGATAAAGCTCTTTAAGATGAGTATTATCCATTCCCATTTTCTCGGTAAAATCTACATTAAACTCGACAAAACGTAGGGCATCATCATCCCAAACCGCTGTATTGCCCGAAGTTTGGTAGGCAACATGTACATCGTGTTTTTGATCTACCAAACGAATGAAGGTACCACCCATAGATATCACATCATCATCCGGATGTGGAGAAAAAATAATTACCCTTTTTTTAGCTGGTTCTGCTCTTTCTGGTCTTTGAGAATCATCAGCATTAGGTTTTCCACCCGGCCAACCAGTGATGGTGTGTTGTAATTTATTAAAAATATGAATATTGATATTATAAACTGGCCCTTTTTCAGTAGCCAATTGTGCCATACCATTATTGTTATAATCGTCTTCAGTAAGCTTTAAAATTGGTTTTTTCAAGGTATTTGCCAGCCAGATTACAGCTTTACGAATCAAAGCTTCTGTCCAAACACAATCTTTAACCAACCAAGGTGTATCAAAACGAGTTAAATCTGACGCTGCTGGAGCATCCAAAATAAACTCAACATGATCGGATAGCTGAAGGTATGTTGCCGGTACATCTCCAGAAATTTCACCTTCAACAGCTTTTTTGATAATTGAAGCTTTTTTACGGCTCCAGGCCATTAAAATAATTTCCCGGGCTTTAAAAATGGTACCAATTCCCATGGTAATTGCTTTCGTTGGCACAAAAGTTTTACCACCAAAATCACGTGCAGCATCTCTGCGGGTTAAATCATCTAAGGTTACCAAACGCGTTCCGGAGTTTGGTGCAGAACCCGGCTCATTAAAACCAATGTGACCAGTACGACCAATACCTAAAATCTGAATGTCTAGTCCGCCTAAATCGCCAATCTTCTTCTCATAATCTAAACAAAAGGCTGGTATATCTTCTAAAGCTAAAGTACCATCTGGGATGTGTACGTTGTTCTTGTCAATGTCTATATGATCGAAAAGATTTTCGTTCATAAAAGTAACATAGCTCTGTGCAGCGTTAGGCTGCATTGGATAATATTCATCCAGGTTAAAAGTAATTACGTTTTTAAAACTTAATCCTTCTTCCTTGTGTAGCCTTACCAATTCTGCATAAACAGCAATTGGCGTAACACCAGTAGCCAAGCCGAGCACGGCAGGTGTGTTATTAGCTTGTTTTGTTTTGATGAGTTCTGCAATGCGATGCGCAACATTTACAGATGCAATTTTCGGATTTTCGAACACGCTAACCGGTAGTTTTTCGAAGCGTGTTTCCTCCAGTAGATTTAATCTTGCCATTTTTTTTTGTATGGATTATGATGTACGGAGCAGTAAATATAGATAGTTGTGCCCGATTTTTAACAAAGGTTATTTACTTTTATTGCAAGTAAATCGTGAAAAACGA
The DNA here is from genome assembly GCF_003725795.1 of Pedobacter jejuensis. Lineage (GTDB taxonomy): Bacteria > Bacteroidota > Bacteroidia > Sphingobacteriales > Sphingobacteriaceae > Pedobacter > Pedobacter jejuensis. Next base: position 271,657 of record NZ_RBEE01000043.1, read on the forward strand.
ATTAAAGGCACAAACAAACGTTTGATCGTTTTCAGAATAATCACTTCAATTATGAATCATCAGATAGAAAAATTGTACACAAAGGCTAATAAGCAAGAGCGATTGATTATTGGTTTGATGAGTGGTACCTCGATGGACGGACTAGATATTGCGCTTTGTAAAGTTAGCGGTAGTGGTGCAGAAACCGACATTAAGATTTTAGAATTTAAAACCGGTGAATTTACGGATGACTTTCGTGCTAAAATAAAAGCCATATTTTCTAAAAAAGAAGTCGACTTACAACTGGTTTGCCTGATGAATGAACATATTGCCGATGTACATGCATCATTAATTAATCGTGCTTTGAAAGAATGGGGTTATAAAAATGATGAAATTGATTTTATAGCAAGCCATGGGCAAACCATTTTTCATGCGCCAAAATCGTTACATAAGATAACAGATTACCCGAATGGCACTTTACAAATCGGCGATGGCGACCATATTGCAGTAAAAACAGGAATTATAACTTTGTCGGATTTTAGGCAAAAGCATTTGGCTGCTGGAGGTGAAGGCGCTCCATTAGCGGTTTATGGCGATTATCTGATTTTCTCGAAAAAGGGCGAAAATAGAGTAATGCTAAACATTGGCGGAATTGCCAATTTCACTTATTTGCCCGGAACATTAAACGCAAATGAAATTTTCTCTACAGATGTTGGTCCGGGAAATACCATAATGGATCAATATGTTCAGCAGCACTACAACCTTTTTTATGATAAAAATGCAGCAATTGCTTCATCGGGAACATTAAATAAGCCTTTATTATCTGCTTTGCTTAGCTGCGATTTTTTTGAGGTTGAGTTTCCGAAAACCACAGGGCCTGAATTATTTAATCTCGAATATTTGTTAGCAGCTCAAAGGCAATCATCAGCAGAAAATATAAGTAAAGAAGATGTAATGGCAACCTTATGCCATTTTTCTGCAGAAACCATAGCTAATGCAATTCAGCGATGTTTTGGGAATGATGCTGCGGCACAGGTATTTATGAGTGGTGGCGGTATGCATAACCCTTTACTGGTTAGCCTTTTGAAAGCTAAGTTGCCTTATTCTACTTTTCTTACAACAGATGATTTAAACATCAACCCTGATGCGAAAGAAGCTGTGTTATTTGCAGTTTTAGCTAATGAAACATTGTGCGGAAACCCAATTAACTTTGGAGAAAGACAAGGTGTGCCATCAATATGTATGGGAAAAATTAGTTTGCCCAAATAAAACATTTTGTATATGCGCTATTTTATTAAATTTGCTCTCAATCCTAATCTTTACTAAAATCCTTAATTTTATGGAAAAAATTTACCAAAAATGGTTATCAAAGTTTCTTTTAATTTTGATGATTCCATTTCTGTTGCTCTTATTAACAGAGGTGGCTCATGCCCAAACCAAACGCTATACCATTAGCGGAAAGGTAACAGATGGCGCAACAAAAGACCCAATTCCTGGGGCTGTAGTAAAAATTTTAAATACTACATTATCAACCAGCACCAATGCAAATGGAGCTTACAGTTTTGAGGTTGATTTAGCTGCAGGCAAGTATCAGCTACAAATATCTTATGTAGGCTATAAAACCATAACGCAAACTGCCGATTTGGGAAGTGCAGACCAAGTTCAGTTAAATGGTGCTTTAGGTACTGATGCTGTTGGTTTGGATGAAGTTATTGTTACAGGTACATCTCAAGGTACAACCCGTAAACAATTGGGTAGCTATGTAAGTACCGTAAAAGGTGATGATTTAAATAAAGCACCAAGTGGAAACGTTTTATCTGCATTACAAGGGAAAACACCAGGGGCGCAAATAAGTCAGAATAATGGAGATCCCGCTGGGGGCATGTCAGTGAGATTGAGGGGTATCAGTTCTGTTTATTCATCATCAGAGCCACTTTATATAATTGATGGTGTTATTGCGAATAACTCAACCACTCGTGTTACCAATACTTCTGCCAATTATGATGGAGGAGGTGGTGGTACCGGCGGAAATGGAACTTTTGTTGGTTCAATAGGGCAAAACAGAATGGTAGATATAAGTCCAGCCGATATCGATCATATTGAGGTTTTAAATGGTGCTGCAGCTGCGGCAATTTATGGTTCTAGAGCTAATGCTGGCGTAATCCAGATTTTTACAAAGAGAGGTAAATCTGGTGCAACACAAGTAAGCTTTAATACCAGTGTAACCATTAGCGAATTGCGTAAGCAAGTGGAAGTAAACCAGGCACCGATTAAATTTGGTGGTTCGGTTAACGATTTTACACAAGATATTATTCAAACAGTTGTTGTAGTTCCGAATACGCCCGCAGTATTGTTAACTAACACAACACCAGTTACGCGTTATAATTATCAGGACTATATTTTCCAAACAGGTGTTGGTACAGATAATTCGGTTTCAGTTTCTGGAGGTAATGATAATACTAAATTTTATACTTCAGCTGGTTATTTCAAAAACCAGGGAATTATTAAGAATACAGATTTTACAAGGTATAATTTTAAAGCCAATTTAGATCAGAAAATTAATAATTGGGCAAGAATGACTGCTGGATTCAATTATGTACATAGCGATGCAAACGAAAAACCTGATGGAAACTCATTCTTTTCTCCAATGAATTCGGTAACCATTATTGGTAATTTCCATGATATTTTTAAACGCGATGCTTTAGGGAATTTACTTGCGGTTGGCGAACGTGGTCGTGTAAATCCGGTTTCAGTAATTGAAGATATAAAACAGCGGCAATTTTCCAATCGGATTATAGCAAATACGGGTTTAAAATTAAATCCTGTTAAAAATTTAACAGTTGATTACACCATGGGTGTAGATAATTCCATTCAAAATGGTACAACTTTTATTCCGCCTTTTGCTTACAACGTTAGCACAGGGTTTTACGGAGGAGGCGCAACTTTAGATCCATCGCTTAATGGTTATGCAAGTGCAGCCAATGCAACAACAACGTTATTTAATAATGAATTGAACTTTACATACGATGCTAAATTAACATCGCTTTTGAGTTCTACCACACAATTGGGGGGGTCATATCAATATCAGAAAGATTTATATAGTTTATTAAACGGAAGAGGTTTAGCACCATTCGTAGAAACAGTAAACGGAGCAAGTTCAATTTTGCCAAATAGTGATAGAAGATCAGAATTGTCGATTTCCGGGGCTTATTTACAACAAAACTTTAAATATAAAGATCATTTATTTGTAACAGGCGCTGTTCGTGTCGATCAATCAACCGTGTTTGGCGAAGATAACCGAACTCAATATTATTTAAAAGCTAACATTAGTTATGTTCCATCATCTGCTGATTATTGGAAAGATTTTGGCGTTAGCTCATGGTGGAATGCCTTTAAAGTTAGGGCAGCTTATGGCGAATCAGGTAACTTAACTGGCATAGGGCCGTACGACCGTTTCAACGAGTATTCTTCAAGTTCTTATGTAGGTAAAATTTCTTTAGTTTCCAGCGGCCAGTTAGCGAATACAAGCGTTAAGCCAGAAAGGCAGAAAGAATTGGAAATTGGTACAGATATGGCCTTTTTTAAGAATCGTTTAAGTTTAACATTTAGCTGGTATAATAAAAATGTTAAGGATTTATTAATCCCGGTGGTTGTTGCGCCAACAACTGGTTTCTCTAGTTTACTGGATAATGCGGGTTCTATCCGAAACAGAGGTTTCGAATTAATGCTTAGTGGCGTGCCTTTAAAGACTAAAGATTTCAGTTGGAACACAACTGTAATATTTAACAGAAACAGAAATAAAGCTGTTGGTACTGGTGGCTTACGTTTGATATCAACCAACCCTGGTGCACCTGTTGCTATTATCGATGGTCAGCCAATTGGAGTATTTTATGGAACATTTTTCGCACGCAATGCTGATGGAAACTTATTGACCAATTCAGCAGGTATACCTCAATTAGAAAAAGGTGTTCAAACTTCATCAACAACATTTACACCTCAACGCGATGCAAATGGATTGCCGACAGGAACAACTTTACGGAAGGTTTTAGGCGATCCTAATCCTGACTATACAGCATCTTTTGTTAATGATTTTACATATAAAAAATTGAGTTTACATGTTCAGTTGGATGCTGTTCAGGGCGGTGAGGTTTGGAATGCAGACTGGCGAACAAGGCAGGGTGTTGGGAATGGTAAAGTTGCAGAACAAGAAGATTTAGGTCAAATACCTAGAGGTTATATCGCAGGTGTTTATGCAACTGAAGAATGGCGTATTGATGATGGTTCATTTGTAAAATTAAGAGAGATTTCTTTAAGTTATAACTTAGGTAAAGTTTCGTTTGTAAAAGATCTTACTGTTAATGTAAGTGGTAGAAACTTATTCAGCTGGGATAACTACAAAGGCTACGATCCGGAATTAAATTCTGGAGGGCAATCAACTATTCTAAGAAACATTGATTTTGGTTCTGTGCCAATTCCACGCACATTTTCTTTGGGTTTACAGGCTAAATTTTAATTCCTAAAAATTAATCGTTATGAAAAGTATAAACATAAAATATCCATCTTTTTTAATAATGATTACAGCCTCATTGATGTTGTTTTCATGCAAAAAAGAATATAAAGACCCCAATGGGGCAATTGCTGCCGATGTATTGGCATCGTCAAAGGGTTTAACAGGTATATCCGTAGGTTTGCAGAGAGTTTACACGGTTAGCAGGCCAGGTTTGCTTTTTAATTCCATTACTGCAAATGGTTTTGTAACCAACGAAGTACTTTTGCGTAACTCTGGAAATATTCCTGAATTGCAGTTAAGCACAGGTGGTAGCGCTATTGATGGAACCAACTCGATTTTATTAAATTTATGGACTAATGCCAATAAAATTATATATGATGCAGATAATGTAATCACTAATTCAGCTGCATTAGCTGATAAAAATTACGCCGCGGGTTTAATTGCTTATTCGAGTGTTTTTAAAGCAATGGCAATTGGAAACATGTCTCAGTATTGGGAAAGAGTTCCTTCTTCTATTGGTGCTAATGTTTCATTTATAACTCGTGTAGAAGGTTTTAATAGAGCCATAGCGGTAATTGATAATGCAATTGCTGTCGTATCCGCGAATCCAATGAGCACAACATTTTTAGCGCAAATTCCTTCAGGTATTGATATTATGAATACCTTGTATGCATTAAAGGCAAGGTATGCACTGTTTGCCGGAAACTATGCTTTGGCATTAACAGCAGCAAATTTGGTAGATTTAACAAAAAGATCATCGTTCAATTTCGATGCAATTACCCTAAATCCGATTTTTGAAATATCAACGTCTACGAACAATGTATTTCAACCTACTGATTCAAATTTAGGTTTAACCGGTGCATTTATTCCTGATGCTGCTGATAAGCGTATACCATTTTACACAACAACATCAACTACTGCTCCAACGGTCCGTATTAATGGATTTGGTGCTGCTGTAGGAACTGCTTATCCAATTTATTTGCCTGGAGAAATTATCTTGATAAAAGCGGAAGTTTATGCGAGAACACCAGATTTAAACAACGCACTAAACGAATTAAATAAAGTGGTAACAAAAACGGCTGCTACAGATCCTTTTGGTGTAGGCGCAGCACTACCAGCTTTAACCGGTACTTATACACAACAACAACTATTGGATTTGATTTATAAAAATCGCTGTATAGAACTTTACATGTCTGGCTTGAAGCTCGAAGATATGCGAAGATTTAATCAACCACTTACAGATAGAAAGAGAAATTTTTTCCCTTATCCATTTCAAGAACGCGATAATAATCCAAATACGCCTGCCGATCCGGCATTCTAAAGCAAAAAAAATGGTTCCGACTTTACGCCGGAACCATTTTTAATTATAGGATGTTCAAACTTTTTATCGTGTATCCCGAAAGGGCTTCATCGGTAGCATCCAGTTCAGTAACCAGGTAACTGATGCTTTCGATAGCACAAACTTTCAAGCGCAAAGCAATATCTAGTTTCTCGGAGATACAAAGCACAGCCGATTTTTTAGAAGCAGCCAACATGGCTTTTTTTAATTGGTTAATTTCCCAATCGGTATCGGTTAAACCTTCTTCGGGGTGAATGGCACTAGTACCCATTAAACAAAGATCGGCTTTAATTTCAGATAGCTGTGTAATTACATGTCCGCCATATGTAATCTGCGAATTTTTAGAGAAAAGCCCTCCGATTAAAATAACTTCAATATTATTGTACTTCGCCAGTTCTACAGCCACTAATGGGCTTATCGTAAAAAAAGTAGCTTGAATGCTTTCGGGAAGTTGCTTTACAAATTCTAAAATGGTGGTTCCGCCACCCGTTAGTACAACCATGCCATCTTTAATTAAGTTGGTTGCTTTTTTGGCAATGATGATTTTACTATCTCTGGCATACACCGTACTGTCATCAAATGAAGAATGATAAGACTTTGATAATGCACCTCCGTGAACCTTAAAAAGCAAACCCATATCAACCAACTCTTGCAAATCTCTTCTAATGGTATCTTCAGAAACATTTAACAATTGAACTAAATCTGAAGTAAGTACCCGGTTATGGAGATTGATTTGGCGCATAATGAAATCGTGCCTTTCTTTTTTGAGCATATAAGGTTTGGTTTACACGAAAGTAAAAATTATTTTCAGAATTGTGCGTGTTTTTGCGGTTTTGTGCAATTATATACTGTAGGTTGTAAATAAAATAGTTGGTTGTTTGTTCTTTTATTGAAAAACATTTATGATATTAGCCTAATATTAAATAACATGCGGTATTTTGCGTGTTTTTGAAAGAATCAACCCAACATCAAACAACTAAACACTTTACTAACCTTATTGGCAGTTTATGAAAAAAAAGTTACTCTTAATTTTTATCGGTACGTTTTTGTTGCTGGCTCATGCCATAGCGCAACAAATAACCGTTACCGGTAGGGTTACGTCATCCGACGGACCAATACCTGGTGTTTCCATCAAAGTTAAAGGAAGCACGGTAGTTTTTCAAACAAATGGAGATGGTACTTACTCCATTAAAGCATCGAAAACAGATGTTTTAACGTTTTCTTATATTGGTTATGCAACGGTAGAAAGAAGCGTAGGTGCAAATACAACTATTAACGTTGCATTACAATCTGATGCGAAAGGTTTGGATGAGGTTGTGATTACTGCCTTAGGTAACACCGTAAAAAAGCGTGAGTTAGGAACATCTCAACAAACGGTATCTGGTGCTGCAATTGCTGGGACACAAAGAGAGAACTTCATAAATTCTCTTCAAGGTCGTATTGCAGGGGTAGAGGTTACAAGTTCTTCTGGCGTACCAGGTGCATCATCGTCAATTACAATTAGAGGTGTAAGTTCTATTAGTGGTAGCAATCAGCCATTATTTGTGGTAGATGGTTTACCCATAGATAATAAGACTCTGAATACAAGTGCATTTTATTCAGACAACAGTTCAACTACGGCGTTTTCCAACAGAGGTGTTGATTTTACCAACCGTGCAGCCGACATTAATCCAGAAGACATTGAAAGCTTGGTGGTTTTAAAGGGTCCGGAAGCAGCAGCATTATATGGAATCGATGCTGCAAATGGTGCAATTGTAATTACAACAAAGCGTGGTAAATCGGGTCAAGGTTCAATTAATTATAGCAATAGCTTTCGTATAGAAAAAACAAGTGCCAAACCTGAAATTCAAGGTGTATATGGATTAGGTACAAATGGTGTTTCTGGGCCAGGAACACTACAATATTTTGGACCTGCTTATGCACCTGGTACGGTGTTATACGATAATATTGATGGTTTTTTTCAGACTGCACTTACTCAGAAACATAACCTATCTTTCGATGGCGGTGGACAGGACATGAGTTACAGAATCTCTACATCTTACACTGCACAAAATGGAGTTGTGCCCAATTCTAATTACGATAGGTTTACGTTAAATGGCTCTACCAATGGTAAGTTGAATGATTGGATGAAAGTTGATTTATCCATGACTTACACTTACGCCTTGAATAATCAGCCATTTAAAGGATCTGGGGGCCCGTTAATCGGATTGCTTTTATGGCCTCAAGAAGATGATGCGAGAAACTATTTAACGGCTGCAGGTACGCGTAGAAGGTTTACAACTGCTACAGATTTAACATCAGAGATTGAAAACCCATACTTTAACGTAAATAAGAATAAAATTAATTCCATTCAAAATCGGATAACTTCGAACTTTGGCTTTACAATTACACCTGTTAAATGGCTTAATCTAAAATCAAATATTGGTTTTGATGTATATTCTAACAAAAATTTATTGCTAAGTCACCCAGAAAGTTCTAGAGGGTTTAATAAGCAAGGAATTATGGATGTCGCAAATGACAATACCAGAAATATCAACGTTCAGAATTTACTGAATTTAACAAAGCAAAAAATCACATCTGATTTGTCTTTCGATGCTACTTTAGGTAATGCGATACAGGACTTAAGATCTACCATCGATGCGCAATACGGAGAAGGCTTTTTAGAGCCTAACTTCATCTCCATAAATAATACTACAACAACGTTAAGAAATGCAAAATCTTCTATTTCGCAAAGAAGGTTATTCAGTTTGTTTGGTCGGGCAACTTTAAGTTATAAGGATTATCTATATATAACCGCTACTGGTAGAAATGACTGGACATCTACTATTCCAATCGGAGCTAATTCATTCTTTTATCCTTCTGTATCAGGTAGTTTTATATTTACAGAAGTTCCTGCTTTTAAAGAAGCTTTAAGTACCGTGTTTACCTCAGGTAAATTAAGAGCTGCATTTGCTAACGTAGGTAAAGATGCGAGACCTTATAGTTATGTTCCATCATTAGAAAGTAAGGCAACTGTTGGAGGAGGATTTGGTTACGGTTTTACAGGACCGAATTTGGCTTTAAGACCAGAGTTTGCAAGTTCTTACGAGGTAGGAACAGAATTGGCATTTTTTAAAGATAGACTGGGATTCGATTTCACTGTTTACCGCAAAGAAACCTCCGATCAGATTGTTAATGACATTAGAGGTAGCTACGCTACTGGATACGTTTTATTCAATTTAAATGGAGCTAAAACCAGAAATGAAGGTATCGAAATAACCTTACGTGGAACACCGATAAAAACAAATAATTTTAGCTGGGATGCCTTAGTAAATTTTGAAAGTGCAAGAGCAACTGTTATAAGTTTACCAAATGAACTTCCTGAATCTTATGTTTCTGATACCAATGTGTATGGAACGATTAGAAATGGAACAACACCAGGTTATTCGACAAGGTCTTTGACAGGTACGTTCTATTTAAGGAATAATAGTGGAGATATTTTAATCAATCCAGTGTCTGGATTGCCAGTTAGATCATCGGTTGTTATTCAAGGTTCTGGAAAAGGATATGACAGACAACCAGATTTTTCCATCGGTATTACAAATACTTTCGCATATAAAGATTTTGCATTGTCATTCTTGTTGGATATTAGAAAAGGCGGCGATGTACTTAACGCCACCCAGAGTTTTCTTACACAAAGAGGCTTAAGTACCATGACACTAGATAGGTTAACGCCTAGAATTGTTAAAGGTGTTATTCAAGATGGTAAAGAAAACAGCGCAAATCCAACAATTAATAATATTGCAGTCACTCCCTTTTATCAAAATACCTATTATACAACTTTAAGTGAAGAGCTTTTTATTGAAAAAGATATTAACTGGATAAGATTAAAGGATGTTACCTTACAATATCGTTTATCTCAAAACTTACTAAAACGCCAAAAATTTGTTAAGAGTGCAAGCGTATTTGTAACCGGTACAGATTTATTCTTAATTACAAATTATTCAGGACTTGATCCCGTTGTTAATGGAAACACAGCTGCGGTAGGTGGTTCTGGTGCTTCAGGGATAGATTATGGTAATTTCCCAATACCAATAGGATTAAACTTTGGTGTTAAAATCGGTTTATAATAAGGAGAAATAAGAAATGAAAAAATTATATATACTATTAATATTGGGAAGTCTTATTTCCGTAAGTGGTTGTAAGAAATTCTTGGATGTAAATACAAACCCAAATGCACCACAGTCAGTTGAAGCAAATTTGTATTTATCTCCAATGTTGCACTGGATGGCTTCAGCACCTCAGTTTGATGGAATTTATATTGGTCGCTATACCCAGAACTTAGCCTCTACAGCTACCCAAGACCTTTGGGAAAGGCATGGCAATAATCAAGCTGGTACAGCACCTGATCAGGGTGGTCAGATATGGAGAGCCACTTATTTTGATTTTGGGCAAAATCTAATTGATATGACGAATAAGGCAGAAAGTCAGCAACGTTGGGATTTATTAGGTGTAGCACAAATTTTGAAAGCATGGGGATGGCTTAGCGCTACAGATGCCAATGGTGAAATTATTATTAAAGAAGCATTTGACCCAAATAAAACCTCTTTCAATTACGATACACAGGAATTTGCATATCAAGAAACATTAAGATTAATTGATGCAGCTATTGCCAATTTAAGGAGAACTGATGGAGCAGTAAACGATGCTTATTTAGGCAAAACGGATTTTGTTTACAGAGGCAACCGTGCTTTATGGATTAAATTTGCTTATGGTTTTAAAGCAATGGTTTTAAATCATTATTCTAATAAAACCTCGCTTTACAAGCCAGATGATATTATTGCTGCAGTTGATGCCTCATTTGCTGGTAATGCTGATGATGCTCTGATTCCTTACGCAGGAACAGCAAATGATGATGCCAACTTTTTATCGGCAACAAGAAATAACATAGGCACACTAAGACAGACAAAATTCATTCTATCCTTACTGGATGGTACCACATTTACTGGGGTCGTTGACCCAAGATTATCCAGAATGCTTGCTCCATCTCCAGATGGATTATATCGCGGTCTGGAGCCAACGTTAGGGATAGGTGCGTTAACAGCAGCCCAACAACCACTAAATCTTTGGGGCTACGCTTCTCAGGCTGCCGCAAATGCTTCGGCCACTACACCTGCTAGATATTTATTTGCACGTAAAAATAAGTTTCCAATCATGACTTATTCCCAATTGCAGTTCATAAAAGCTGAAGCCGCTTATAAAAAGGGAGATAAGTCAACTGCTTTAACTGCGTACAGAAATGCAGTTTCAGCTCATTTTGACTTTGTAAATGCAAGAAATACTGATGATGGACAAACTCCAACTCAAATAAGTGCAACAGAAAAGAATACTTACCTTGCTTCGCCGCTTATTGTACCAGGAAATCCGAATGATTTGACACTATCACAGATTATGTGTCAAAAATATATTGCGCAATGGGCATGGGGCCATTTAGAACAATGGACAGACTTGAGAAGATACCATTATACTGATAAAGATCCAGTTACGGCAAATCAGGTTTTTATAGGGTTTACTATTCCTACAGTGCTTTTTCCAGATAATCAAGCGAAAGTAGTTCAGCGAATGCGTCCTAGGTTTAATTCAGAATATGTTTGGAATAGAGTTGGCCTTAGCGCGATTGGTGGTTTGGCAACCGATTATCAAACTAAGGAAATGTGGATAACAACGCCTCAATAATTTAATTATGAAAAGAAAATACATCATATCAGCAGTAATACTGCTATCTACAATAATTTATTCTTGTAAGAAAAACGCTGTTCAAGAAATTTCAGTACCGGTATCTGGCGCTCAATTAAAATATTTCAATTTCGCACTAAACGCTCCAGTTGTTAATTTTTATGCAGGAAGTACAAAAGTTACGGCTGCTAGCTCTACAACAGGAATAGAAAGTGGAACTTCTGGAGTTGCGTTTTCAAATGTTTATCCGTCAACGAATGCATATGCTATTATTGCCCCAGGTACTTACGATTTTATGGCACAACGTCCTAGTACAGCTACGGCAGATCCTAATTTGGTTATTGCAACTCTAAACAAACAAGTTGCTGAAGGTAAAAATTATTCCATTTATTTATCTGGCCTGTATAACACCACAACCAAGAAAACAGATGTTTTTGTGATTGATGATGTGTTGCCCGCTATTGATACATCTGGAGCTTACATACGTCTTGTTCATGCTTCTTACAATGCAAATCCTTTTGATTTGGTTCTAAAAAATACAACAAGTTTGGTTGAAACAACTGTTGCAACAAATGTAGCTTATAAAAGTGCTTCAAATTTTGCCAAGGTCCCACAAGGAGTTTACGATTTGATATTAAGATACACGGGTACACCAAACAATATTGTAATCAGAACTGCAGTAAGTGTTATCAAATCTAATACCTATAGCTTCAGTTTAAGAGGGGATATAACATTGCCTTATACAGGTACTGCTGTTAATCGGCCTGTTATTGATAATACTCCGAATCGATAAAGGAAAATAACAAAAAGAAAAGGCGACCATCGGTCGCCTTTTTTATTTACTCAAAATCTGTTTACAAAATCTTAAACCCTAAACTCAACTGAAATAAGTTAGGTGTTTGCTTGTATTTTTCACTTTTACTAATATTTGTTAATCCGGCTTCATAGCGTAAATCTACAGATATCGAACCAACATCTACACCTGCGCCTGCCTGTAAGCCAAAAGCCTGGTTCTTGTAATTGTCGAAATCTGTTGCTTGTTGGTAAGCCGAGCTAAAAGTAGAGCTATCATCTAAAATCAATGATAAAACTGGGCCAGCCATAACGCGAATATTGTAGTTTTTACTTCCAAATTTTGTTCCTAATAAAACCGGAATATCTAATGTGGTAAATTTTACTTTTCCTTCGGCTGCAATTTCAGTGTTGCTGTTGTTGGTAAAGCTTATAAATTTATTGCCTTTACTTCCGATGTAGGCTTCTGGCTGTACATAAAAGCTGGCACCACCAATTCTGGCCCATGCACCAACTTGGTAACCTAATCTGTTTTCTTCGCTTGCGAAATCAGCATTAATTTTTGCGAGGTTTACGCCGGCCTTTATGCCGAGATTAAAACTCTGTGCCTGAGCACTAGCCCAACCAACGGTTAGGAAAATGATTGAGAAGATAAGTTTTTTCATTGTGTTTAAGTTTATGGGTTTTTCAATATAACGCACATTTAACAGAATTATCATGTAATGCCGAAATCTATTTAAACCTCGCAACAAAATTGTATAAAAAAGATGTCAATCAGCGATAATATTTTTACTTTTGTTTCAAATCAATACAACGATGGCAAATTTCCAATTAACAAAAGATAACGCAGAAAAGGTTAAAATTAAGTTTTTTAGAAAATATCGCGATCTTGTTGATCAACCTTTAGATTTTACTCCGGGAAACGAAGATAAATTGGTTGATGATATTATGCGATTGGTAAAACGCGATCGTACTTATGTAGAGTTTACCCTTCAAAAAGCACTTGCTGATACTAAAGGCAACCGATTGTAATCTTCAATTTTCTTCTTTACCATTTTAGTTCGGGCAATAATCTTTCTATTAAGCCTGTTAATATCAGTTTATCATCTATTTAGGGGTTTAGCCTGTTTTAAATCTTTATCACTTTTTGTACATTTACATTGTACAATTCAAAAATTAATCTCGAAACAAGATTTTAATTTACCAGCAGATTTTAAATTTAATAAGGGATGAAAAAGATTAAATATTTAGTTATTGCGGCGGTTTCTGGCTTAGCAATTTTATCCTTTTCTTTTAAAGAAGATTTGTTTCTGGTTTCTAAAAACCTCGATATTTTTGCTTCGCTATACAAAGAAATCAATATTAATTATGTTGATGAAACCAGTGCGCCCGAATTAATGAGAACCGGAATTGACGCAATGCTGGAAAGTTTAGATCCATACACAGAATACGTTCCTGAATCGGAAATTGAAGATTATAAACTAAAATATGTAAGTACACAGTATGGCGGTATTGGCGCTGGAACTGTGATAATTGATGGGAAACTGTTTGTTAATGAAGTAAGCGAAGGTTATGCTGCAAATAAATCTGATGTAAAAGCTGGCGACCAAGTCATCAAAATTAATAATATCGAAATTAAAGGTAAGGAGCGTGGGCAAATTAGTCAACTCCTCCGTGGACCAAAAGGAACAGCAGTAGATTTAACCATAAACCGCGATGGAAAAGAGCTGATTAAAAAAATCATTCGTGAGGAAATTAAGCAGCCAAATGTATCTTATTTCGGAATGGTTGGCGATGGAGTTGGGTACATCAAACTAGATAAGTTTCTGGAAAATTCTGGTCAGGAGGTTAAAGATGCGTTGTTAACTTTAAATAAAGAAAACCCAAAAGGCATTGTACTCGATTTGCGAAATAATGGAGGAGGAATATTGCAGGAAGCCGTTAAAATTGTTAACCTTTTTGTTAATAAAGATTTGCTCGTTGTAACTCAAAAAGGTAAAAATGCAGAGAAAACCATATCATACAAAACACAGGTTCCACCGATTTCAATAGCTGTTCCCTTGGTTGTTTTGGTAAATAATAATTCTGCCTCAGCTTCAGAAATTGTTGCTGGCTCGCTTCAAGATTTAGACAGAGCAATTGTAATTGGACAACGCAGTTATGGCAAAGGATTAGTGCAACAAACTTTCAATTTGCCTTATAACAGTTTGGTGAAAGTTACGGTAGCCAAGTATTACACGCCATCGGGTAGATGTATTCAAAAGCTAGATTACACACACAAAAATGCTGATGGTATTGCAGAACGTTTTGCAGATTCGACGATAACCATGTACCAAACCAAAGCGGGCAGAAATGTTTACAGTGGTAATGGCGTCTATCCTGATATTGTTGTTGAGGCAGCAAAATTGAGCCCTATAACTATAACGATGTTAAATAAAAGCATGTTTTTTAACTATGCAAATCAATATAAAAAAGACAAACCTAGTGTAGCATCAGCCAAAACATTTCAAATTACCGATGCCGATTATGCGGCTTTTGCAAATTCGCTGGCAGATAAGGATTTAAGTTATCAAAGCAGAACCGAAAGATTACTTACCGAATTGCGCTACGAAGCAGATAAGGAAAATAAAACTGCCGAAGTTAAAGCCGATTTAGAAAACCTTAAAAATAAACTTACTTCAGCTAAAAAGACCGATTTAGCAAATCATAAGACAGAGATTAAAAGAGTATTGGAAACCCAAATTGTAAGTCGATATTTTTACGAAAAAGGAAGAATAGAGCAGAGTTTTCAATACGATAAAGAATTAAATGCCGCTAAATCTCTTTTTAACAATCAAACTCAAATGCTGGCAATTTTAAAAGGTGATGGCAATTATAAAGTGATTGGGAAACCTGTAAAAGAAAGCACAACTTTAGATTAGCATAAGTAAAGTATCGCTGGTTTATAAGAAGGTATAATTTTCATTCCTCTTCAAAAACCTAAATTGAAAGTTTTGTACAACAAAATTCTTTTGGTTAGCATCGTGCTGAAACAAATAATCAAACAGCTTCTTATTCATTTTCGCTATAATTTACTTTCTTTGTGTGCCCAAACAAATCTAATCTTTTAATGAAAAATTTTTTAATCCTCCTGCTGATATCCCTTCCTTTTTTTGCCAATGCACAACAACGTTATGAACTTAACTCGGGATGGGTTTGCGCCAATGTTAAAGATGTAAATGCTAATGGAAGTCAGATTTCAACGAAAAGTTTCACTATAAACAACTGGATGGCAGCCACTGTTCCGGGTACAATTTTAACAACCTTATTAAACAATAAAAAAATTCCAGATCCTTTTTATGGTATAAATAATGAGCGGATTGACGATGTTTATAAAACCGGGAATGCTTATTACACCTATTGGTTTGTTAAAGATTTTGATGAAAAGGCGATTGGAAACGAACAAGTTTGGCTGCAATTTAGAGGCATAAATTATAAGGCAGATATTTTCTTAAATGGTAAAAAGATTAATCTGACTACAATAGAAGGAATGCACTTACGAAGCCATTTTAACATCACTAAAATGCTTGCCGCGAATGGCAAAAACAGGTTAGCCGTTATCGTTCATCCACCAGATTTTGTTGGTAACCCGAACGGCGGGCAAGGTGGTGATGGAACTATAGCAAAAGGATTAACTACGCAATATACTGCTGGATGGGATTGGATTCAGCCCACTCGCGATAGAAATACAGGCATTTGGGATAAAGTTACGATAGAGAAAACACAGTCGGTAAACCTTCAAAATCCACATGTGGTTACCTTAGTTCCTGGCAAGCGTTTAGCCGAAGGTAAGCAGAAACCCGCAACGGTAAAGGTTTCTGTAGAGGTAGAAAACCCCACAAGCAAAGCTGTGTCAGGCACCTTGCTGTATCAGTTTGCAGGGCAAACCATTCAAAAAGCAGTTACCATTAAAGCGAATCAAAAAACTGAGATTGGTTTCGATGATTTGACAGTTCAAAATCCTAAACTTTGGTGGCCAAATGGTTATGGTGAGCAATATTTGTACGATTTAAAAATTAAATTCATCAGCAATGCTACCGTATTTGATGAAGAAAATTTAAAAGTTGGCATTCGCCAGATAGATAATATCTGGAATGAGCAAACCAGAAGTATGGGTGCTTATGTCAACGGACAAAAGATTTTTATCAAAGGCGGCAATTGGATTATTTCTGATGCAATGCTTCGCTTTACAGATGCCAGATATGATGCTGAAGTTCGTTACCATAAAGACATGAACCTTAATTTAATTCGAATTTGGGGTGGTGCAATTTTAGAACGACCAGAATTTTACAACGCATGCGATAAATATGGGCTTCTAGTTTTCCAGGATTTTTGGTTTAGCGGCGATTGTAACGGAAGGTGGATAGACCCGATGAAAAAGGATGACCAATGGGCAAGAAGAAAGTATCCCGATAACCATAACTTGGTTTTAAATGCAATTGAAGATCAGGTAAAAATGATTAGAAACCATGCTTCATTGGCATTTTGGTGCGGTGGTAATGAAATAACACCTCCCGAAGATATTTTACAGCCACTAAAAAATGATATTTTGCCACGTTTAGATGGAACCAGAATTCTTTACGATTTTTCTAATAGTGATGAAATGTCGTTCAATAGCATTGGTGGAAATGGCGATGGTCCGTATGGAATACAAAATCCATTAAGCTTTTGGGCGAACAAAACTTTTCCTTACAATTCTGAAGTTGGTTCGGTAGGTGTTGGTGACTACGAATCGTTAGAGCGATTTATCCCGAAAGAAAATATGATAGCTCCTCAATTTAAAGAAAAGTCAGATTCTGTTTGGGATTATCATAAATATATTGGCTATGATGAATACATAAATCCTTATGGTAAGGCGAAGGATGCTAAAGATTTTGCTATGAAAGCTCAATTGGTAAATTACGACCAATACAGAGCCTTGATGGAGGGTTTTTCTTCGCACATGTGGGAATGGTACACCGGTTCTATTATTTGGAAAACGCAAAACCCTTGGACAGCCATGCGAGGCCAAATGTATGATTATTATTTAGACCCAAATGCCTGTTTATATGGTTTAAGAAAAGGAAGCGAACCACTTCATATTATGATGAACCCAATTGATAGCATGGTTACTGTAGTAAATAATGGCTTCAAAAATTTGGATAATTTAATGGTGCAGGCAAAAGCTTATGATATGGATGGAAAGGAATACTTCTATTCTCAGGTTTTCAATTCAATAGGTGCCTCATCGGCTCGAAGGTTTTTTCCGTTAAACGATTTTTTGAAAAAATTAGATAAAAAAGAGGGTGTTTTTGTATCATTAAGGTTGCTGAATGTAGAACAGAAAGTTTTGAGTGATAATTTATATTGGCTTCCCTCAAAAGATGGAGAATATAAAGGATTACAAAAAATGAAATCTGTATTACCAAAAATTGAAGCGGTAGAAAAAGTTAAGGGAAAAGTGTTGGTTACCATTACTAATGAAAACAATAACCCTGTGGCATTTTTTAATAGGATTGCATTAATTAATGCCAGTACGGGTAAAAGAATACTTCCCGCGTTTTATGATGATAATTACATAAGTGTTTTGCCCGGGGAGCATAAAATAATTACAGTAGAATACAACGGAACAGAAAAAACAGCAGTTGAAGTTTATGGCTGGAATGTAGAACGAAAAAGGGTGGAAGTGAATTAATGCGTTCGTCACCCTGAATTTATTTCAGGGTCTTGATGGGTAGATTTAATAAATAGCGCTTAATTCGTCTGATTTAAGGCGGTCGTCACCCTGAATTCATTTCAGGGTCTTAATTGTAGATTTAATAAATAGCTTTATCTCAATTGGTTTAAGGTTGTCGTCACCCTGAATTTATTTCAGGGTCTTAATTGTAGTTTAAATAAAAAACAATTAGTTCAGCTGGTTTATGGCGGTCGTCACCCTGAATTTATTTCAGGGTCTTAAATTATTGATTTAATAAAATATCAATGGAGCAAGGTGGTTGCGTTTATATATTAAGCAATTTTAAACATACAGTACTTTATATAGGTGTAACCTCAGAGTTATATTTTAGAATAAAAGAACACAAAGAAAAATTTTATCCAAAGTCATTTTCTGCTAAATACAACTGCAATACTTTAGGGTTTTTTGAGCAGTTTAGTACAATTGAAGAAGCTATTATAAGAGAGAAACAAATAAAAAACTGGAAAAGAAGTTGGAAAATTAATCTGATAAACGAATTTAATCCTAATTGGGATGATCTGTTTCTTACTTTGGAATAATTGTTAAAACACATGTGTAAATAGCATTTAAGATGCTGAAATAAATTCAGCATGACGGTGGTGATATAAACAAAACAGGCGGTGCATTTGCGTCGCCTGTTTTGTTTATATACATTTAACTTAACCTCAGCTAGTTCCGGCGGTCGTCACCCTGAATTTAGTTCAGGGTCTTGATCGTAGATTTAATAGAAAAAACGTATGTGTAAATAGCATTTAAGATGCTGAAATAAATTCAGCATGACGATGGTTATATATTTAACTTTAGCTTAGCTGGTTTATGGCGGTCGTCACCCTGAATTCATTTCAGGGTCTTAATTGTAGATTTAAACGAAAAAAGGTATGTATGATAGCATTTAAGATGCTGAAATAAATTCAGCATGACGATGGTTATATATTTAACTTTAGCTCAGTTGGTTTAAGGCGGTCGTCACCCTGAATTTATTTCAGGGTCTTGATTGTAGATTTAATAGAAAAAACGTATGTGTAAATAGCATTTAAGATGCTGAAATAAATTCAGCATGACGATGGAAATATAAATAAAAACAGGCGGTGCATTTGCGTCGCCTGTTTTGTTTATTTATATTTTTTTAACTTCAGCTCAGGAGGTTTATGGCGGTCGTCACCCTGAATTTATTTCAGGGTCTTGATGGGTAGATTTAATAAATAACAATTAATTCAGCTGATTTAAGGCGGTCGTCACCCTGAATTTATTTCAGGGTCTTAATTGTAGATTCAATAGTAGAAAAGTATGTTTGATAGCATTTAAGATGCTGAAATAAATTCAGCATGACGATAATGATATAGACACCCGATCCTATAAATAACCGAACAATTCATTTCCAAAAAAAATCCTCGCAAATTCTACATCTGCAAGGATTTTTAGATCTTATCTTATGAGTTTTAACTTTAATGTAATTTAACCTTCAAGCCGTCCATATTATTGTTTAACTGTAATTGGCAGGCCAAGCGAGAATTTGGCAATAAATCGGGCAAGGTATCTAACATTGCATATTCATCATCGGTCATCTCATTTAATTTTTCTTCGCCTTCTAAAACGTCTACACAGCAAGTTGCACACAAAGCCATCCCACCACAGGTAGCTAAAATATCATATTCTGATGCTTTTAAAAACTCCATCAAACTCAAGCCCATATCTGTGGGCGCTTCATGAGAAGTAATCGAACCATCCGGTTCTTGCATGTGTATCGTAATATTGTTTTCCATTTGCTCGCTTTATATCAGATGCGAATATAATTAAACTGCTTAAAATTCTGATACTCCGTTAACAGTAGTATATTTCATAGTGTATTTAACACCCGGATTCATGTAAGAATAAGCGCTATGACTCATCAGCGCCGCCTCATGAAAACCGCAAAGGATTAATTTTAGCTTGTTTGTGTAAGTGTTAATATCACCAATTGCATAAATACCAGGAATGTTAGTAGAATAATCATCCGTATTAACTTCGATAGCGCTTTTGCTAATGTTCAAATTCCAATCTTCAATCGGGCCTAACTTCGGACTTAAACCAAATAAAGGAATCAAGTGATTTGCCTCTACCATCGATTTTTCCATGGTACGATTTTGAACAATTTCTACTTGTTCCAATTTATCGCCACCATGCACTGCATGTAGGTTGCTGTTTAATACTAAATTAATTTTTCCGCTTTCAGCCAGGGCCATAACCTTTGCAACCGAATCAGGAGCTCCACGGAAACTCTCGCTTCTATGCACTAATGTTAGTTCAGAGCAAACCTCAGCAAGATAGATGGTCCAATCTAAAGCAGAATCTCCACCTCCGGCAATAACCATCTTTTGGTCGCGGTATTTTTCCGGGTCAAGAATCATATAATTAACACCTTTACCGTTTTCAAAATGCTCAAGGTTTTCTACAGCAGGTTTACGAGGTTCAAAACAACCCAGGCCACCAGCAATAACAACAACCTTAGCTTCGATAATGGTTCCCATATTTGTTGTTAAAACAAAATCTGCCTCACCACGCTTTTCTAAACCTTCAATTCGCTCACCAAGAGTAAACGATGGATGAAAAGGTTTTGCCTGCTCCATTAAATTATCTACCAGCTCCTGAGCCAATACAGATGGATAACCCGGAATATCGTATATCGGTTTTTTAGGGTAAATTTCAGAAAGCTGACCACCAACCTGAGGAAGATAATCAATTAAATGGCAACGCATTTTTAATAAACCGGCTTCAAAAATGGCAAATAAACCAACCGGACCAGCGCCTATTACGGCTATATCAGTAGAGATCATTCAAAAAAATTTAATGCAAAGTTACAAAATAAACCTTTATCAATATTCTTATTTAGATATATTCCAGATAATTTTGTAAAGCAGTATAATTCAATATTTTGTATGCTAAACATAAACAAAAAACAAAAGTTTAATGTATTTGCATAATTAAAACAAATTATAATTGCTCTATAGAACTGCTAGAATTATGTTGTTATGCTTTTTATGTAATAAATGACTTTAATAAAGTTTTTTGTTTTAACTCTGTTCTTTATTCTTTGCTCCCTGTTCTTTGCTCTTTAATCCTTCAAGCTTTCTGCTTTTTCCTTACCTTTGAGATGTACATGAGTAAGAATATTTATTTTGCATCTGATTTTCATTTAGGTTCTCCAAACTATGCCGAAAGTCGTAACCGCGAACAGCGGATCGTTAATTGGCTAAACTTTATTGAACCAACCTGCGCTGAATTGTTTTTAATGGGCGATATTTTTGATTTCTGGTTTGAATACGAGAAAGTTATTCCGAAAGGATTTATACGCTTGCAGGGAAAGCTAGCCCAAATGACGGATTCAGGGATTAAAATATATTTTTTTAAAGGCAACCATGATATGTGGGTTCGCAGTTATTTTACGCAAGAAATGGGTTTGGAAATAATTAGCGATGAAATGATAATCGAACGTGGAGGCAAAAAGTTTTACCTTCATCACGGCGATGGCTTAGGGCCAGGCGATAAAAAATATAAATTCCTTCGTAAAATTTTTAGAAGTCCGTTTTGCCAATGGCTGTTTGCCCGTTTGCATCCAAACTTAGGAATTGGAATTGCCACTAAATGGAGCAACAGTAGCAGAGCTGCAAGTAACCCAGAAGAAGTTTTTTTTGGTGTTGAGCATGAATGGCTGGCGATACATTCTAAAGAGATATTACAAAAAAACCATTTTGATTATTTTATTTATGGACACAGGCATTTACCAATGGATTTAGATTTGGGAAATGGAAGTCGTTACGTAAATACAGGCGAATGGCTTAGATACAATTCTTATGCAGTTTTTGATGGCGCCAATTTGAAGCTTGAGTATTTTAAGGGTTAAGGGATTTAGGTTAAGATTGAGAGGTTAGGTCGAGATTGAGGCTGAGGTTAAGATTAAGGTTGAGGCTGAGATTGAAAATGAGAACCGCTCGTTTCCAAAAAACCATCTGAAATTTATACCGCTGTTCATTATACTCCAAGTTTTCCTGGCGATTTACCATACACATTAAACCCGATAAAGCGGAAAGCCCGGAGACCGATTTTTCATCGGTTGAGGACTTGTAGCGATAGCGGGGCTTTCGGCCGCCATTATTTCAGAACCGTTCATTTCCAAAAAACCTTTCGAAATTTACACCGCTGTTCATTATACTCCAAGTTTCCCTGGCGATTTACCATACACATTAAACCCGATAAGGCGAAAAGCCCGGATGCCGATTTTTCGTCGGTTAAGGACTTGCAGCGATAGCGGGGCTTTCGGCCGCCATTGTTTCAGAACCGTTTGTTTCCAAAAATCTCTTAAAGCATCCAGTATCTAACAAATATTTATTTCCTGATATTTTAGGGAATTTTACTCTTATGCTTCCCTCAAACTAATTCAGCTTTTTTCCTTATTTTTGCAATTCTTTAGTCTTTAGCGAAAACAATAGGCAGGGAATTCAATTTTAGTAATGATATGTTAGATAAATTAGAAGCAATAAAGCAACGTTGGGAGGATGTAGAAGAGCAATTAAGCAATCCCGATGTAATTCAGGATATGAAACGTTTTGCGGCTTTAAACAAAGAATATAAAGATTTGGGCAAGATTGTAGATGAATATAAAATCTACAAGAATGTGATGAGTAATATTGATGCCAACAAAGAAATTCTGACGCTGGAAAAAGATGCAGAAATGCGTGATATGGCGAAAGAAGAGTTGGATATGCTATTGAAGCAACAGGAGGAAATGGAAAGTAACATTCGTTTAATGTTGATTCCGAAGGATCCTGAAGACGCTAAAAATGCTGTGTTTGAGATTCGTGGTGGTACTGGTGGAGATGAAGCAGCGTTGTTTGCAGGAGATTTATACCGAATGTACACTCGTTATTTTGAAACCAAAGGTTGGCGTGTTGAAACGGTTGATGTTACCGAAGGAACTGCTGGTGGTTATAAAGAGGTAATTTTAAAAGTTAATGGTGATGATGTTTACGGTCAGTTAAAATATGAAAGTGGCGTACATCGCGTACAACGTGTGCCAGATACCGAAACTCAAGGTCGTGTGCATACTTCAGCCGCATCAGTAGCAGTTTTGCCAGAAGCTGAGGAAATTGATTTATACATCAACCCTGCAGATATTGAATTGCAAACTTCGCGTTCGGGTGGTGCAGGTGGACAAAATGTAAACAAGGTTGAAACCAAAGTGCAGCTAACCCATAAACCTTCGGGTTTGGTTGTGGTTTGCCAGCAAGAGCGATCGCAATTGGGTAACCGTGTTATTGCAATGGAAATGCTTAGAAGTAAACTTTACGATATAGAACTGCAGAAAAAAAATGGTGATATTGCCGCAAAGCGTAAAACGATGGTATCTACTGGAGACCGTTCGGCTAAGATAAGAACATACAATTATCCACAAGGTAGAGTTACCGAACACCGTATTGGTTTAACGATGTATAACCTGCCAGCGATAATGGATGGCGACATTCAGGAGATTATTAGTGCGCTTCAGTTTGCAGAAAATGCAGAAAAGATGCAAGAAGGTGCTGTTAATTAACGACTTATAATTATTTGAAAAAAAAGTTTGCGAATAAGGATAATGTCTCTATATTTGCATCCTCGAAAGGGGAAAGAGGTTTAAACTTTTAAAAAGCAAACAAACGGAGTGGTAGTTCAGCTGGTTAGAATGCCTGCCTGTCACGCAGGAGGTCGCGGGTTCGAGTCCCGTCCATTCCGCTCAAACAACGTCTTGAAACCGTCAGAAATGGCGGTTTTTTGCGTTAACGAAAATTCCGTCCACAAAACGGGCAAGAGACGTACAAAATTTAGAAATATGATTTGTCCGTATAAATTGCCCGAAGTCAAAAGATATTCTAATAATGATTGGTGCGTTGAGTATTGGTATGCTTATCCGCCGGATTGGAAAGAATATCCAGGATTAAAAAGATTCAAGGTTCGAGAAGGAATCAACTACATTAAGGATCCTATAAAGAAGGAAACAGAAATTGTCAACTTATGTCGGACGATTGAAATTGCTCTTACAAAACTAAACTATAATCCATTTGATGAAATTGAAAACGTAAAATCTGAGAAAGCTAAAAAGAAGCTTCAGGAAGAACTCGATGTATTAAATTCTAAAGATACTATCCCCGATTCATTTGATTGGTTCTTGGATAAGAAACGTAAGGAAAACAAGGGAGATAGAACTATTGATGGATATAAGTCTTTCTTGAAGAATTTTATCCTCTGGATAGATAAAAGAAATTCTAATCCGGAAAATAAACAGATGATTTACATTAATGATGTTTTAACCGAAACAATCGAATCTTATTTAGAAGAAACTTCTGAAGAAAACGAGTGGCAACCCAGAACGTATAATAATAACCTAAAAGGTCTTATCACTGCATTCAATTATCTTCATAAGAAAAAGAAAATAGATATAAATCCCCTGGCAGATGGCGTGATTGAGACGAGAACCTCCAGAGCTGAGCAAAATAAATACTACAGTAAAGAAGTCCGGGAAATCATTCAACCAAAACTAAATACTGTTCCTTATCTAAGTTTATTCATTAAGTGGATTTACTACACTTGTGCCCGGACTAATGAGATACCAAGACTTCGAGTTTCAGATATTGATTTGAATTTAAGAAAGATTCGTGTTAGTTCCGAAGTTGGTAAAACAGGAGAGCATGTGGGTGACAGAACGATTCCAATTTGTGAAGAATTATATGATATCATTTTAAAGATGAATATTAAGAAATATCCATCAAACTATTTTGTTTTTAGTAGAGCATTAAAGCCTGGAGATAAAATCCTTCCGGATGATTTTTTTAGGGATTTGTACCGGCCAATAAAAAGAGCTTTAAACTTGGACCGTAATTATACTATCTATTCCTTTAAACATACAAGGGTTGTCGATTTGCTTGCTGCTGGTTTTCCTTCACAAAAAGTAATGTTCCTTACTGGCCATACTGATTGGGCTTCATTCCAAAAATATTGTAGGGAGCTTGGCGCCGTCATTGATGAGCAACTTAAAGGGAAAACAATTAGTTATTAAACAATTAAAAAAAAACTAATATATTTAGTAATTGTTTAATTATTATGTGGACTATTAAAAAAAGCACTTCAGGATATATCGAGGCAGATCCGGACGAATACATTGCTTTAAGGAACAAAATTAAGACAGCACTCAAAGAATTTTACAAACGAGTATTCTCTTACGATGCGAATTTTGTTCAAAGCAATATCAGGTTTGTTTGTGATACTATAAGCACGTTTGAAAGACACAATTTTAATGCGGAACAATGGCTTGAAATTGAAAGAAATGGTTTGTTTGACATTGAGTGGGCGAAAGTAAAACATAACATCTCAATCCAACCTGAAGAACTGGATATCCCTTTTTAAATATGGATTCAAAGAAATATAGATTTAGGAAGATGTTCTTTCAATGCACTAATAAAAAAGTTATTGAAGCGAATGTAAGGATGACAAATGCCTATCAGCATAGAGAAGATGCCGAGCAAAATATATTTGATAGGGCCATCAGAAAGGAATGGGAGCCTAAAGATAAGCCGGTTCCTGTAGAAACGGTGGAAGGTTTCTATTTGGTCCATGAAAGTCTATTTGAAGAAATACTAAAAAAGCATACCTAACAAAAAAGCCCTACATTTCTGTAAGGCTTTCTGTGATCCCGCTGGGATTCGAACCCAGGACCACTACATTAAAAGTGTAATGCTCTACCAGCTGAGCTACGGAATCATTCCTCTTGTTTAAGGAGGGGCAAATATAGAAATTTATATAATTCCGACAAACTTTTTTTAAAAACAAATTGAAACAAAATTAAACAAATGTCAAAAGGTTGCTCAAATGGGTCAAATCAAGTTATTTTTTAAACCCAATCCAAAGAAAGAATCCAATAATCGCTGTAATACCAAGCCAAATTACCCAGCTTGGTTTAGTATCTTTTGATTTATTAAGGTTACTTTCTGATTTTTTGACAAAGCTTTTAAATTTACCAATACTATCTTTTTGTTTTTTAGATGTGGAGGTAATGGATTTACTGGTGTCTCCGCTTTGTTGGCCATTAGTAATAGTTCTATTGATAAGCATTTCGTTAAATGGGATGCTCTTAGTTCTACCTTTAGTCTTAACCTTTGCCGTCAACTCATTTGTTTTAGGGTTCCGGATGATGGTTAATGTAGTGCCATTATTATTTACATCAATCAATGTTAAAGCTGTATCACCCTTTAAGCTGTTGGCAGTATCGATCCTGAATTTAGCTGTTAACTCAACTGGTTCCTCAGGTGCTGATTTATAAGAAATCGTTTCTTTAATTGTTGTGTTCGACTTATTATAAATTCCCTTTGAAAGGCTGGCCAGACTATCAACTGCCAAAGAGCTGACCTGAACATCATTCTGTAACCTGATATCTTCGGTTTTTTTATCAAGCTTTTTATTCTTTAAAATCCTACATCCATTGTTTGGAAATATAAGAACGAACGCTAATGCAATAAATATTAACTTTTTCATTTCCTTTTTGGTTTTATTATGATTGTACTTTTCTTATTGGTTAAGTCTAACATACTTTTTAGCTCCTCATAGGAATTATCTGTGCGGCTCAACATCAATCCTTGCAGGCTGTCAATCTTTTTTCTGTCGATTAAGACTTGGTGTTGTAAATAATTAATTTGAGCATTCTTTTCTGTTTTGGTCCGGGTAAGTTCTTTCTCAAGTCTATCTATCTCACTTGCCTTAAAACCTTGCTCAATAAATTCCTTGTACATAAAATAAATTATCAGGAGAAAACAAACCGCATATATCGGGTACTTCACAAATTCTTTAAATGTAAATGGCGGTTTTGGAATCGCTTGCATCGTTATAATATTCTATTTACCTAATTAGATGTTTCTTTAAGATGCAGGTTGGATTTAAACAAGCCATTCTTAAAACACAAATATCCTGAATAGGTAAGTTGTGGTTGGCAATTTATTAGCAATGTGTTAATAGTTTGGCGATAACTTAAGTCAATGCATTATCTAATAAGGTATTTATTCGAAACATAACCTCTTTTTCCATTGTACTCAACCAGGCTCCAAGTACCAGTCCTTTCAACTTCATTTACGTACTCGCCTTTTATCACAACCATGATAACATTATTGCCAATGGCAGCTTGTCTGCGGAAGTTAACCGAAGTAGTCAGACGGAAAGTGTTTTTAGTTGGTGGAGCAATACGTTTAAGGTTAACGTAGCCATTGGTTACATCACCAGCGTTCCACTTGGCCTGCAATTGTTGCCAAGAATAACCGAAGTCATATTGAAAGTGAGGCTCGTCTTGGAATGTTTTCCAATCTCCACCCCATTCCCAGCCATTTGCTTTGGCAATTTTAACACACTCCATCCAATCTGCAATGCCGTCAGCATCCCAATCTTTAACCGTGTCCCATGAAGCCTCTTTACCATCGATTACTAAAGCGATATCAAAAGCCAATCCATAGTTATGAATTGATTGACCAGCTTTAGCATTGGTAACGATATTGCCCATTGGTTTACTTTTGCTTTTTCCAACTGGATTAACAACCGTACGACCAAGGTTGTATAAATTCTGCTGCTCTTTAAAAGTGCGAAGCGTATATGTAAATCTGACTATTGCTCTACCAGTGAGAGCAATAGTCATTAATTCAAGAACTCTCTTTGCCTTTTCAACGACATCTGGATGAAGCAATTCAATTCTCTTTAGAGATAAATTATCCATTTCTATTTTCCTTTACCTGCTGATTCAAATGTTGCGTTTACCTCAGCAACTGTAGCTAAGATGCTTGCAGTAACTTCTAAGTCAAAAGCTGCTCCGCCACCAAAACTGATGTTGGTATTAGGTTGGCTAATGTCGCCGTTAATAAAACCACCGGTTCCATTATTACCTGTAACTTTTACTCCAGCAGGTTTGGCACCATTAGCCGATTCCCATTGATAATCTAAATTCCAATCTCCAACCTTGTCAGAACCATAGGATTTTGTTGTTGTTTCTTTAATTTCCATTTTACTTTGTGTTTAATTTATTTGTTAAAAAATCAATGATTATTCGTTGACACCAAGGCACATAAAGTTTAATTGCATCTACGATGTTTATCACTTCTTGAAGCTCTTCAGATGTCACTTCAGCATCTTCACCTTTGTGAAGCTTTCTTGCAATCCCATCAAGTTCAATGGCCAGTTTAACTGAACTTACACCGGTAAATATCCCATTGGATAGTACCTGAACTAAATCTGCCGGTGTACAGTCTATTCCATTCAAATCAATGAATCTTGGAATCTCTTTAAAATTTACTTTTACTTTTTTCATATATTTTTAAGGAATAAAATTTTCATCAATCATAACACCTCTAACAAAAAGCATATATTTATTTTCGCCTGCATGGTTTTTGTAGGGAACCGTTGCCGATTTTCCAGACCTAAAACCACCACCGTCATTTATTTCAAATCCGCCCGTACAATCCAATTTAACATATCCATAATCAGACAGCGGGGCAACTCCTATCGTATGCCGTGAATCACCATTATAATAAACGTTTAAGCCAGATGACCCCAATGTAGATCGTTTAAGATTTGAAGCTGATTTAACAGAAATACCAGCCCCATATTCAATTGTACCATCAATACGAACCCTTTCAATTGCCGAATCATCATCTATTTCAACTAAGGCATTATTTGCAGCATCGTATAATATCGCGCTGTTTGTGGTTTGGGTTGCTTCAAAACGTTTCGTTCCTGGATTTGCGGTTCTTATTGATTTTGAAACAACTTCTAAGGATTCAATGTATCCGGCATTAATTACATTTGTTCGTATGTAATTGGTATCAATAAGATTATTTGATAGCATACCGCCGGTAATAACCGTTGAGCCTAATTTTGCCGCTTCAACAACATCTAAATAGGCAAGGGATTTAAGATTTGCGGTTAAAGTTGCGTAAGCAGAGTTTGCGGCATTTGCCGCTGCCTGGGCTGTATTAATTGCGCCCTGGGTATCATCTATTGATAAACTATAAGCTGTAGGTTTATTTCCTTTTTCGACTTTAATGTTATCAACTTGCAGCCATGAATAAGTAGGAGTATAAAATCCAAATCTTATAAAGTCTATATAATTACCTGGTGCTGTAAAAGTATAAAAACATCTTGTCCAAACATTTCTTGCATATTGATTAAATGGTATAAAATAATAAGCTCCGGCGCTTCCAAAATAAGATGAACTTTGGAAAGAAGCGCCTGAAATATTCCATATCATATCCCATGATATTGTGTATTGTTGGCCGGGAATAGTTGGTATTGAATTGTGTGATAAATTACCAGTCCTATCACCTGAACCATCTATATTATAGCATCTTGTACTACCTGGCAAGCCGCTTATAAATCCAGGCGCCCCAATGTAACCAAAACCACTTCCAAGCGTTGTTGTTCCACGCTCAAAATTCCCATCGTTTAATAAATTTTGCGCCCCAATACTTAAATCAGCGACTAAATTTTGTGCAGCCGTTTGAGCATTACTTTGCGCTGTGTTAGCAACAGATTGAGCATAAGATGAAGCTGAAGCGATAGCTGCTGTTTGGGCTGCATTTGCTTTTGTAGTTGCTACACTATCTGCATATTGAACAACATCGTTTATCCTACCTTCAGTATATCCGTTTGCATATTGAACAACATCGTTTATCCTACCTTCAGTATATCCGTTTGCATTATTAACAGCATTTATAAATTTTGTTTGGCTGTCTGCTTTTGCATCAGCTAAATTTGCTGCCGCCTGGGTTATTCTTGCTACTTCTTCAGCGGTTACTTTTCCATCTGCATAACTTTTAGCTATTTCCCTTTCGTATGCACTTTGTGAGGTTGCATAATTAGTAGCTGCATTTTGTGCAATTTGTGCAAGTGTTGCGGCGTTATTTGCAACATCATCAGGGCTTGGCGACCATGCCGTAGCTTTATTTCCTTTTTCGATTTTTAAGTCTTTAACATAAAAATAAGCATATTGATTAAAGGTAAAATCTAAAAAGTTGTATATTACAGCATCATAATTAGTTACATTAATAGTAGCCTCAAATCTTGTCCAAACGTTATTAACTAAGGCTGTGTTATATCCGTTTATATCGGATATATCAATAGAAACATTTGGGGATCCGTTACTCCTCATCCAACCTGAAACAGTATATAATCCAGGCTCTGAAATAACATACAACAATCTTATAGTTACAGCTGTCCCATCTGGTCTTCCAACTGCCCACAAACCATTTGAAACGAATAAATTTTCGGGGTTGTTAGAATCGTTAATATGATATGCAATAAGACTACCACCTCCTAAAGGTGTAGTTTTTTTAAACTGATTAACCCCCCCAATTTGCAGGCTATTAACCAAATTAGTTGCATTGGTTAAAGCATTACTACCAGCATTTGCAGCTACGTTTTGCGCAAAGCTTTGGGTTGCTAATCCTCCAGTCACTACAATTGCATTTACATCAAGTAAAACTGATTTGATATATCCACCTTGTATGATGGTATCTCCTAATTGCGCCAGCTGTATAGCATTTGCGTATGCTAATCCACCTAATCCATTTTGCAATGCTGAAAGGTTATTCTGTACTGCCTGAGCATTATTTATAGCGGTATTTGCAGAAGCTTGAGCAGCATCAGCTAATTGTTTAGCCTTTAAAGCAATCGCACTTAACAACGAAACTTTTTCAGTATAGTAATTAGTAAAATATTGTCTGAATGTTGCACCATTAATAGCATCATCAGAACCCATTGCTGAAAGCAAAGGATTAAGGTAATTTATTAGGGCAGCATAATTATTATCATACGCTGTCGCACTTATTACATACTGTCCAGCCTGGATAATGATAATTGGTTTTTCCGAAACAATTATATTGTACTCTTTAAGAACATCTGGTTTCTCTGAAGCTGCTAAAATATTATCATTAGCAATGTTTGCCAGTATGTTATTAGCTGTATTGGCTGATGCTTGAGCAGTACTTGCGGCATTGGCTGCGTTAACAGCAACGGAATTAGCGGAATTAGCGGAATTTTGAGCATTTTGGGCATTAGTAACGCCTAAATTAGCAGTACTCTGAATGTTATTTATGTTAGATAACGAACTTCCAACAAAAGTAATATCACCTTTAATGGTTCCAGTTTCAAGATTAATTTCTAAAGCGCCATTACGACCCGCGATAGTTCCTGTCTTAATTCTGTTTCCGGTAATGTCGGTAATTCCATAAGTAAATTCAGTATCTCTAAATCCAGCATTTACCGGATAAATAACGCCGGCAAGGAAATGATAGAAGCCTGGTACATAATCTGGTTTGATTTGTGCGGTTGAAACAATCCAGCTACCAACCTGCGATGTCTTACTGCACTTTGCATAAATGTAATATAGATTTGTAGGTGTTAATCCGGATTGATTTAATTCAGTCATCGTCCAGGTATCACCACCAGTACCAGCATTTGACAATTCTAAATGAATCAACTGTCCTCCTGAGATACTGATTGCATTCGCATTGCCACCGACGTTATCAACCATTCGAACATTGCTCAATACAAAGTTTTGAGATCGTACACCGAATATTCCCAGAACCGCAGTTAATACTCCAACGTTAAGCTTAGAAGAGTCAAACATTCCATCAGTATCAAAGATGCTTCCTTCTAATTGTCTCAATGCCTGAGCAGATCTTTTTGATTGAATAATCCCTTTAGCAGTAATCTGTGCTATCTGCTTGATGTTATTTAATACTGCAGCATATTGCTTAACGCTTTGGTCAAAAACAATTTCATTTCCAATAACACCGTTAACGTCGAACTCGTTAACTAAAGGATAACTTATTTCCGTGAAGCGCAATATTTCGTTTACGCTAAAGTCATCATCTAAAACAGTTCCTCTATCGCCACAATTTAAAAGGATATTATTGTCACGTAAATGCTTTTCATCTGGCTTAACAGCGAAAAGCAATCGTTGCTTATCATTTTCATTTAAAAATTTTAGCGTTTCAGCTTTAAGTTTTGCCTCCCATGTAGCTTGATAAGCTGAAGGCATTCTTAAATCAATAAGCGTAAATTTATCACCCAGCTCTGGTTTACTTGTGGCGGATGGGAAATAATATCCGGTAGTATCGGTAAATGGGATTAACATGATTGACTTAGTTGCCAAGTCAAATCCTGATATTTCAAAATCAATTCCTGTAACTGGTCCTGTCAAGAAAGAAACCTTTGGCTTTACACCTTCCTGCAAGTTAGCCATCAAATCAAAATTGATGTTTGGATCTTGAATGGTTGCAGAAGTAATCTTACCAGTATTATCAGCTACGAAAGAAACTCCGTTTACAACACCTTCGAATTTTGGAAACAACTCAAGGTTTTCATATTTTCCCTCACGAACTCTTTCAGTTCCATTAGTTACGCCAGCAGTTTCAACATACCTTTCTTCGAAAACTAAATTAGGCTCCGTTCCACCGCGATAGGTACTGTCAATGTTACGAGTACCGCCAATTCCATAAACTCTGTTTATTTTTTCTTTACTCGTATCACTTGAACGGCTGATTTGGTGAAGTCCTTTTCCTCTTCCAACTTCAAACACAAGACCAGTGTCATTGCCAACAGTGGCGACCATATTGATGGTAGTTCCATTAGCATTCCATTCAAGTCCGAAAGCTTGAGCTATCTGGTCAAGAGCAGGTCTAATGAATGTCCAGTCATAATCAAGGTTTAATTCAGCAGTAGCATCAACTGTTCCAATAGTCCAACCATTATCATTTAGATTTGCCGAATCGATTAAAACTTGCAAATGGTCAGATGCACTTCCATAATAAGAAAAACGCTTTGCTCCTAAATGTTGAACATAAGTATCGAGTAAATCATAGAACCGGGCTAAGAAGTTAATCCTGTATGAGCTTGCAAGGCTTTCGCTGTCCTTATCAATATCTGGTAAAATTCTAATTTTATAAGCAGCTCCGCGATGGATTATATAATCTTCTTCCTGAAGATTTAAAATCTGCACGCTGGTTATCGGGCAGGAAATTAATTCCGTACCCGGTAACTTACCATTGAATACTGTATTTTCATCAATATCAATGGTTGCAATTACAGAACCTTGTCTATATATGTCCAGCGTGTTATTCATAAATTAAAGTGATGCTCCTATACCAGGGAATTTAGATTTGAAGGAAATTAAGTCAGTAACGGCATCTTGCCAGTTTGGAAAGTATTTATTGTTTTTTCCCATTACAACTTGCTTATCGTAGTTGTAATTAATCATATCAGAAATACCTTTATTTGAGGGCGTGTATAAGTCTGCGCCAAGATTGTTGTCGAAATTTGCTTTTCCACCAGCAAGGTTGTAAACATCAAGAACCTGGTTGTGGGGCTACCACCTCCACCACCCGAGATGGTGATGTTACCTGCACCAAGAATGCTTTCTCCATTAATAGTTTTGATATTCACTCCACTACTTAAAGTAGCCTGAAGGCCAGCTCTGAACACAGAATAAGCGATTGATATTATTTTACCATCACTTGTTCTGGCCCCAAGAATTTTGTCTGTGTTAGCGGGATTTGAAACGGCTGTTGCCCCGTCTGGAAAAATTACGCTCATAATCTAATCGTTATTGTATTATTTGAATTGTCCGTTATTAACTGGCCTAAAACGTCAGTTATAGATGTAAATGTTCCTGAGATACCGGGCTCAATTATCTTGATTTCTAAAACACAAAATTTAATGGCTCTCTTTGTATAGATTGCAGATGCCTGAAATCCATCTTTCACAAAAAATGACCTCAACTTATCGTTCTTATATGTCAGATTTCTCAATCCTGGCGCTTTCAACAATGTCATCAGGTTTTGAACTTTATTTTTAAGGCCTTCAAAAGTTAAATCTCTAATTCCCAATGACAGGATAAGTTCAGCTTCCTGTTTTTTGGTTATTACTGCTACTTCTTTGCCGAATACGGTTACCGTCTGGCTCTTTGGTGCTGTTCTGGTCCATCTATCACCTGCTAACTTCAAACTGGCCCCGCCCAGTGCTGTAAACGAAATTCCATCAATACCAAATTCAGATGAAGTACTCGCAGGAATTACTCCGCTCATATCAACAACCGGCTCTCGCATCGGAATTTTAACTGAAAGTAAACCAGGAGCAACTCTTTCCCCAACTACTGGAGCATTCACATAAACCATATATGTTCCCCAGTTTGAAACCAGAGGAACTAAACCTGTAATGCCATCAATCAAAAGGGTTAACGCATCAAATCTTGAATTGCATTCTAATTGATTTGAACCTTTAATAAATCCAGTAAGGCTTAAGCTTCTACCACCATAACCACCAAGAGCGATATCAGCCGCACTTACATAAGGTTCGATACCATGTTCAATAGCCCAAGCATGAGATGTTTTGCCTAATCTCGAAGGCATATCAAAAAAGCCGGACAACGCGATATCGCTATTCTCTTGCCTACCTCCAATGAAAGGTATATTGTTCAGATTTATTCCGTTCAGTATATACATTATGGTCCTGGCTTAACCCCTCCATTTATTAAATTTTGATATGAATTTGGGCTACTTGTATTAGCAATTATTCTATCAAGCTTCTGACTTAAACTATCAGTATTATTTGCGGTCCTTAAAGTGTTCGCGTTTATCTGCTGTAATTCAATCACGTTTGCTACGAACTGATTATAAAGGTCAGTTGAAGACTTTCCAATCATTACCAGCACATAGTAGGAATCATTGGATTGTTTAACCAAAGTTTTTGTTAAGTCATATTGACCCCTCCAAATTCCCAATGATATATTTGCAGTATTCTCTGTTAACCCCGCTGCCGTTATCGATCCGGAGACTGCCGTGCTTTTAGTTCCTGAATCCGTTAAACTTATCCCGGTAATCGCTTCCAGGTCTTTGAATTTATCTGCAAAATTTTGCCCTAATGATATGTATTGAGCTTTTAAAGCTTCAAGCTGATCTTTAGTTGGAGTGCCCTTAGTAAACAATGCCGAAAACTCATCGTAAAACGGCTGAAGCCCATCTTCCAATAACTTATATTTAAAAGTATTGGTAATGGCTTTTCTCATTATCTCCTCGAATGAATCAGCGAAATCAGCTGCAGCAAATTTTCCGTTTTCAAATAATTGAGCAAGCCCATCAGCTAAGCCTCCAACAGATGTTCCGGTAAGTAGTTCATTAAGTTGGCCCTGAAGTTCTTCAACTTCAATCCCTGCATCTTTCAGTTCCTCTTTTAAAGCTTTTAAACTTTCGAAATCTGCTTTAGCCTGGTCTTGTAATTTCCCTTGAGTATATAGTTTTTCTAAGTCATCATACTGGGAACCGGATAAGCTGGCCATGATATCCCATGTCTTCGCCTTCCTTAACCAGGTTCCATGTTGGTACCCGACCCCGCTAACAAAACTTTCTCCCTGAATAGTAGAGAATATTTTATCATAAGCTTTTTGTAATGCAGGAGATTGTTTTTTAAGTAATTCTAAAGAATCAACGATAGCTTTATAGCTATTTTTTCCACGCTTTACATCATCTTGTTCCCTTTTACGAAGTAAGGCTTGATATTCAAGTTCTCCTTTTATGGCAGCTGCTTGATAATCATTCATCGCTTTATAAGCAGCCTCTTTTGCTTCTTTCAAACCTTTGAAATATCCAAATACTGAATTTGCAACACTGATGGCAGCTCCTACTATTCCTAAACCCGCTCCAATTTTTTCAGTTGTGGATTTCTCAGGGTCTTTAATGTCTTTAATCCCTTTTTGTATCTCAACATAAGAACGAGCAGCATTAAGTAAGACTGTAGCTATGTTGCCTATGTTATCGTTTATGCTGGCAAACTCACCTCCAACACGTTCAAGTTGGTTAACTACGTTTTCTAAATCTTTACCACTATCATTTTGAATTGAATTCTTTAAATCATTAAGTTCTTTTTGAGCCTTGGCTTTCTCTTCAGCAGAACCTTTGAAAGCCTTTAAATCAGCTTGATATGTTGAAATCGCTTCAAGGATTTGATTTTTAGTTCGTTTTCCAACATATTCAAATAAATTCTTGTAAGAACTCATTTTCTTTAGTTGGGTAGCGTCTAAAGCTTTTACATCCTCAATACCATCATTAATAGCTTCTTGGGCCTCGGCCAACCTGCCTTGCTTTCTTAATGACTCAGCTTTAGCAAGATATTTTTCTTGTTTCCTTACACGCTCATCAGCATAAGTCTGGAATTCAATTAAAAGCTCATCATTCTTATCAGATTCAGCTTTTATTGCTTCATCATTAAGTTTTTTAACTGCTTCCAGAGCTGACTTTTCAACAGCTGTCATTTCCGAAGGATCTTTTACAAGAAGTTTACCTAACTGAGCCTCGACTACCTGTTGATAGGTTTTGTTTAAGTTGATGTCGTTTGCATACTTTTCTTTAGCTTTCTCTTCACCAAACTTCAATTTATATTCTTCGAATTCCTGATATGCAGTTTTCTGTTTATCAAGTTCTGATATTATTGTCGCTGTTTGTTGCTTGTAAACGATTTCATAACGTTCTTTGCTTTCTGCGTTATCGATACTACCGAATACTTCTGCCCCCAACGTTGGCTTACCTGCTGTCTTGGCCTCTCTGTTATACTTGGTAACTTCATCCCTTAAAGATTTATATTTAGCTTTATTCGAATCAATTTCTTGTTCTGATTGAGATTTTTGAGCAGATACAGCAGCCTGATAAGCATCGGATATTTTACCCAACAATTCAAGCTTTCTCTCTCCCCATTTCTCGAATTCCTTATTCTCTTTTGCAGCAGCTTTACCATCAGGGTCAAAAGCTAACAATGCAAGTTTAGCATCCTGAATCCTTTTCTTCAATGGAGCTGCTTTTGCATTAAAATCCTTATCCGCTTTGTCTAATGCTTCTAAATCCTCAGTATTTTCCTTGATAATTTTATCGTAGAATGCTTTATTCTTAACGGTTGCGGTAGGAGTTGTGATGTCAGGTTTAGCTCCGCCAGTAACCCGTTGCTTTAATTGGGCTTTATATTTATTTTCTACAGCTGCAATAATAGCTTCATCATTCTGATTTAGTTGCTTAACAATATCCGTTGATTCGTTTTGCGCTGAAAGCAATCTGCCGGTAAAGAAGTTTTTTAATGAATAACCTAACCTGGTGGTAAAATCAAGTCCTTTATCTGTTGGGTCGGTAGCAGCTTTAGCATTTCTTTCAGCAATACGTTTTACTGCTTCCGCTTTTACGGCATAAGCAGCTTCACCTTGTAATTTATTGTCGAGCCAAACAAGGTATTCCTGAATGGCCTTAGTTCCTTCTTTGGTGAAAACGTTTTGAGAATTTAACCCACCTAAAAATTCAGGGTTTAGCTCGTTAAGCTTTTTAATTGCAGAAATTCTTTCCTGTTCAGAACTATTCCTATCCTTACCAACCTTAAGTAATTCCTCGATATTTAATTTTTGCTCAGCTAACTTGCCGGCATAATCACCTTCAATAGTACTTAAAGCTTTTTTGGCAGCAGATGAAGCACTGGTTGTTTGAGTTAATGCGTATATCGCTACCGTTAATGCAGTGATCAGCGCTGTGTAAGCTAATACAGGCGATGCCGCCATAACTGAATTCATCAGCCTCAATGCAGCTGTTTTTGCAGTTATTGCACCAAGGTGTAATAATTCAGCAGTGGTCATACCTACAGTTCTTGCAGCAGATATTTGAGCCAATGCGGCTTCAAGTACCAAAGCTGCTCTGTAAGAACCATAAACGACTACAAGTAATTCTATTACTCCAAGAACCTTCTCATAGTTTTGAACTAATACGTTCAATCCTGCAATACCTGAATTTAATATGCCTTCATTACTCTTTCCGATAGCATTAAGCATCCCATCAAAACCGTCTTCCAGATTTAATAATTGACCGGTAAGAGATTTTGATTGCTCGGCCATCAGGTTAAAGAATAATCCTGATGATGATGTCATAGATTGGAAAGCTTTTTCAACTTCCGGAAATCCTACTTTTCCAGCTTCCACTAATCCCATCACATCACTTTCAGCAACTTTAAATTGTGCTGCAAGTTCTTTTATGATTGGAATACCTCGTCCGGTAAATTGTTGGATGTCTTTTGAATAAGCTCTTCCTTGAGTTCGGAGTGTGCCATATAGATAAACGATATCATTTAGTGGAGCACTAACACCACTGGCTACGTTACCAAGCATTGTTAGTGTTGGAACGATATCATCAGCAGCCGTACCGTATGCTAAAAGTTGTTTAGCTCCTGAAGCAACATCTTGTAAACCAAAAGGCGTTGTTGCGGCAAGCTTAACAGCCTGAGCCATTAACCTGTCAGCCTGGTCCTTGCTTTTAAGCATTGTGGTAAAAGCGATTTCCAATTGTTGGAATTCGCCTCTGACCTTAATGATATTTGATATTAAATCTTTTCCAGCAGAGAAAGAAGCATAACCGGCGGCAAGACTTGCAGCACTTTTAGCCCATTGCTCTAATGAATCGCCCTCTTGTTTAATCTTTTTAGATAAACCGGAAATACGGGATTCAATCCGAGCCGCTACACGGTCAATCTCACTATCATCGATAGTGGCCGCAAAACCTAATGCTCCATCAACTACTCGAACCGCCATTTAAAAACCTGCTTTTTCTAAACTGTTTTGTGTTTCTGATATATTACTTTGATGATCATCAGGATGGTCATCACTTTTGCTGTACTTCTTGCTCGATGGAATTACTGCCATCATCATTTTTAAATTGGCCCAGCTGGTACCATTCAAGCAAAAATCCCATGTGAATGAAGGATAGTATTTGATTAATCCTCCAATCGCGTCATAGATACATTGTTTTCGAAGGCTATCATCTCCTCCGTCTTCAGTAGGCTCATCCCTTTTAGTAAGATGATAGAATTCAAAAAATTTTCTAATCTACTATGCTCAATCAATCGCATTAGTAGTCCGTAGAAATCGAGTGTGTCCAGGTTTTTTAATAAAAAGGTTTGAATACTACTATCAGGCTCTTCATCTGTATTCAGCAATAGGATAGCAATAAGTTTTACAGCTGTTTTTGCATCGACACAGATTGATTTTATCTGCTCTGATATACCTTTTATTTGTCCCTTCTCTGTTTCAGATTCTAAGTCCAACATGTTATCTGAAAAAAAAACAAGCGTACTTAATGAAGCCCGCCTTACTTTGAATTTAACTTCAGTCTGTTTTTTAATCTTTTGGAAAAATGTTGGCTTGATGATATCTACCTGAATCTCGATGACTTTATTTAAAACAACATCTGCTGTCGCTTTTAAAATTTGTTTTTCAGTCATAAGAATAAATTAAGCCCCGCAAATAATGCAGGGCTAAGTTTTTAGGCTGGATCTGGTACAGATAATGTCCAAGCAGCTGTATCCACTTTCGATGGAGCCAAAGCTTTCCAGTTAATTATTAATTTTCCAAGCTCACTATCCTGGAAATTGAATTGCCAAACAGGCAAAAGCTGCATTCTAACAACTCCTAAAATTGCACCGTTTTTACTTTCAATTTCTCCTGATACTTCGATTGGATTATACACTGCTGGTGGAGTATATAATTTTTTCTTAGCAGAACCAGTTCCAACAGATGTGCTTGTACCTCCAGCAACCTTAATTGCTGTATCAGGGTGTACATCATAGCATTCTAACACTCCCGATAATTGAGGTTCTTCCGTAACTACGGATTCAAATGCTTGAGACTGCTCTTCGATGTTAAAATCCTGAGTAGTTGCTTCAGAAGTTGTTGCTGTTGTAGAACCTTTAACGGTTGTACCTAAAGCAGTGAGCGCCTGACCCATTCCGCCATCAACTGCAATTGCGCCAATACGAAATGCTTTATAACCTTTTAATGACTTTGCCATTGTGTTTGATATTAAATGTTAATATTTCTAAATACTGTTCTTATGTTGTTGTAGTGCTCAGCGAACCCATCATTTTCAATCATGTATTCATCCTCAACTCTAATGCTATATTCATCTGTGTCGTAATCCTCAAATAAATCATCAACCTGGATAGTGAGCTCTTTCAGTCGTGGAAAATTCGGTTGACTTCTGTCTTTTTTTATTTCACCTTCGACTAATCTATCCTGTTCAAGATTCGGTACATAGATGTTCACGTTAACTCTACAAACTTGTAATTGGTCCTTAGTAATCGGCAAAGCATTAATAACTATACATTCCCCTACAAAATCATCTGGTTTTTTGCCTTTGAAAACATCAGGTAAAACCCCTGCCGCCATAAGCAGCTTATAATAGATTTCCAGTACAACAATTGCGATTAACTTAGCCACTTACTTTTCCGTTTATCCGTTCTAATGCGGATTTTAATAGTTTTTCAATCTTCTGACTGCTTCCTGTGATTACGTCCTTACCAATACTTTCAACAGCTGCTGCATAGTTCATTCCCGCTCCACATACAAGTGCAAATCCTTTGGGATAATCTCTGGCTATCTTGTTAGCTATTTTTTTAGCTTCTTTTAGTCCTTCATCACCGCCAGTAGCTGCTTCAAATCCATCAGATAAAACTTTACCATTGTAAAGCACTTTAAAAAATAGAGAACTTCTTAAGTTTCCAGTTCTATCAGAGTAAGCTCCATCTTCCCGGGCAATCCTTAGAAATGTTTCCCCTGTGAATTTTAATCTTGCTTCAACTGCTCTATGGTATGCATCAACCTTTTTTTTGATAGCGTTTTTTATGTCTTGCTTTGTGAATTTTGGAGTTATACCCATAACCGCGTATTCAATCTGCCAGCACCAAAAAACCTCAACACCGGACCTTTATAGAAAACTTTACCCTTGTAAACGAACTCAACAATAGTTTTCTCAGGTATATCTACAATCTCTGCAGGTAAATAAACCAGATAATTAAAGATTACTTTATCACCATCCACTCCTGGTAATGGTTTGCCGGTCCCATTCGGAACAGCTCTACATTCTAACTCTAAATCACTTATTGTCGAATTGCCCGGTACCCAGTCTCCATTTTCATCTTTGGCTGGTTCAACAGCTCCAATGACAAGTTTGGTTTTTAGCGTATGAGGGAATCTTCCAAAATCTACCATGGTGATACTCCCGTAACTTTAGGCTGGCCAGTAGCAAATAAATCCGGTTCGTTCCATCTACCAACCAAAAAGGAATACATCTTTAAAAGCGTATCCCTTGATGGTAGTGTTTGAGCGTAATCACCTTCCTTTATATCTGGGCTTGTTAGAATTACAAATAG
Organism: Pedobacter jejuensis; assembly: GCF_003725795.1. Classification (GTDB taxonomy): domain Bacteria; phylum Bacteroidota; class Bacteroidia; order Sphingobacteriales; family Sphingobacteriaceae; genus Pedobacter; species Pedobacter jejuensis. The sequence goes on from NZ_RBEE01000043.1 coordinate 313,009, forward strand.
AAGCGATGCAGCACATAAATCTATCCCTCTTTCGTTTGTTAGGTTGTAATCTGATGTAGGACTTAAGTCAGCATCGATCAGAACTTTCAACCATGTATTTGTTGGTAATGTAAAGTTTATAACGCTTTTAATCGCTTCTAAATTTGTCATTCTATGCTTCTTCTACACCACCGCGGGCTAACATGTCAGTGATGAATGCTTCGCCTAACTTGGTAACGTTATCACCTTTTTTAATTAGCTTCTCAATATCATGAGGATGCTTAATTGGGCCAGTTGCTACATACTTGGCTTCAGGATTAAAAGTTAAAATAGCTTTTGGAACCTCACCTTTTTCAGATTTAACACCATTAGCCGAGATACCTTTAATCAAATCATTAGCTGCAGTTCTAAAGTTTTCGATACCAGAAAGAACTTGCTCATTCGATTCAAGTAATTTGTTATTGGATGCTTTAGCCTCGTTATAAGAATCAATTACTTTTTGAACCCACTCTGGTTCTTCAGAAATTAATAATACACCCTCAGTTGACTGAGTTGAAGTTGTAGCAGTAGTATTGCTTTGGCCAGGGTTTGAATCATCTGGTTTTATCGCCTCAAAAACTTCACTGATTTCTTCTTCGGTAAAGTTTTTTTCATCCTTAGCAATTTCTGCTTTCAATGCTGTTTCGGGCATTGTTCCGTAAAGAGGGCCGTATTTTACTACGGCCGACTTTAATGTTGCGAGGTGTAACTTCATTGCTTAAGCTAAAGTTGTGGTTTCCTGAATGTAAATACCATCGATAGCTTCAAGAGCAGGGAATGCATTTAATTCAACACCGGTGAATTCTTGCCAAGGATTGTTCTCTCTCCATTTAGAGATAAGAGCACGATCATACTTAGCATAATTGATACCGTCGATTGGCTCCCATTCTTCAATAGCAATAGCATTGTGAACAATACCTAACTTACCATCTGGAATGAAAACAACATTGTTTTTCTCGAAAGGGTTGATGATAGTATCAAGCCCATCAATCTCAACGTTTCTACGTTCGTTAATCAAAACGAATGGAGGAAGACCGTTTTCAACCATATATTCGTTTACAGTTGAAAGCGTAGCTGAAACATCTCTGGTCTGTCTAAAAAATGAACCAAGCGTTGTAGAAACTGTAGTGTTCTTCTTAATCTTTAACCACTTCTCATTATCAATCCAAATTTCTTTGAATTTACGACCTTTAGATGCAGCAAATGCAACGGTGTCTTCGATATCTTTAAAAATATCAGCATTGTTATCTACATGATCCCAAGACTTAATAACACCGCGTTTTTGATAAGGCTCATTCAACAATGGAATGGTACCTAAATTTGCACCGTCAGGGTTGTTGATGATACCCGCATCAATAGTGAAAGTAGAAATACCTTGATAAAACATAATATCAATACGGTAATCTGTAGAGATACCAGCATTGGTAACATCGTCATCCAAACGTTTGATAAGCAATTGCTTAATTGCTTCATCACTGATTGGAAGATTTTGCATTGCCTTTAATTTTCTGTAATCAGATTGATTAAGGCGAAAAGCTTCCTTCATTGTAGGAATTTTTCCTTTCAATGATTCCAGTTTACCTCTGCTTCTGAATGGAGCAGGTGCATCAGGATCGACAATTGAAGCAGCAGCTTCGATTCGAGAACGTCCGATGATTGACTCAAAGGTTAAATCTGTTTGAGGTAAACCCCAATCAAGATATTGTCTCCATTTTGATTTGGCGAATAATAATGGAAGTTGTCCATCTAAAACGCCTTGGATATTTGCCGGCCTGGCAAGGTCCCCAAAAATTGAATCTACGATCATCTATTAGCGTGATTGAGAGTAAATAATTGTGTCCGGTAATGCAGCTGCTAAGCCAGCAGAATAAGGAACACGACGGGCATAGACAGTTCCGCGGATTACGATGCTAACACTTTTGCCAGATTCGACTTTTACATCGTCATATAACAAACCGTTAACTCCACCAAAGGACCCACTATTTGCACCAGTAGCTGATGAACCATATACGAAATCATTGGCATTCAAAGCACCAATAGTAGTTCCAACAGTTACACTGTCATAACCAGAATTGGTTGTATTAATAGCTGTGATTGGGTAAGCTGCACCTCCAGGAACTGCCGAGAAGTTACTGCCGACTAATAATCGACTTCCCTTTTTGATTTTGTAAGTTGTTGCATTAGCGGCAGCATTTTCATAAATTTCTGCTACGGCTAATGGCTTGGCTAATCTGGTAGCTTCATCATAGATCATTGGAGTACCTTTTGGGATATAAGAACCGACAACTAAGCCGGTAATATCTAAACCAAAACCTCCCTGAACTAATTGAATATCCTTACCGTAGCCTTGAAACACTGGTCTATCCGATGTTCCAAATTTTCGAGTGTAACCTAATCCACCATCCATTTGTAAAGCTTGTTTTAATTAAAAATTATTTAGCGATACCACCAGCAGCTTCAACTTTTTGCTTTGTATAAGCAAGAATTGAATCATCTACTTTTCCTTCATCTTGAGTTTCAGTAACTCCACTTATTGGAGCCTTGAAATTTCTTAATCCTCTGTTATTTGTTTGTTGACCTGGATTAAGCGTTTTCCAATTCTCTTGAATCTTCTCCGCTAATTCTTGAACCTTTTCTTCATTGTCTGGTAACTGAACAAGATTGTAAAAAGCTTCTGGAACATCTTTACCCACCGCTTCGGAAAGCTTTGACTTGATAGATGTAGCAGTTTTTTCTGCTCTTAATGACTTTACTTCAGTTATTAATGACTGAGCCCATGCAGGAACCTCATCGCCAGCTTTTGGACCAGCGGGTGTTTCAACTTCTTCTTCTTCAGTTGACAAACCTTTCTTTGCTTTAGCTAAAGCATCCTGAACTCGTTTGTCCCCAGTTTTTTGTACGAAGTCTGCATATTCTTTAATGGATATTGGTCCGTCTTCGAGTTCTTGAATTTCGCCCTCGATTTGGTCTTCTGCTGTTACTTTCTTAGCTATTTTATCAGCTATAAGTCCCAAGATTGCTTCTGGCACCCCTGGATTTGCTTTTCTCAGTTGTGCAAGGATTTGTTTTCTAAACATGCCGGAATTTTAGTGGTTTTATTTCGAGCCTCTAAATTAGATACGCATGTTAATGAAATCGTTAAACAGGTGGTTATGTATAGCCAAAGTGTAAATACTTTGGCTGTGTTATCGTGATTTATGAAGGCTGAAAATTACATCATCGGATAACAGGTAGTTGTATGACTGCAGTTTAATATGAGCTTTTGCAAGGAATTCTGATTTAATATCATCATATGCATATACCAATAAATTTGACCCCCTTTCGCCAATTTTAAATTGACCCCCAGAGTTGTTGCTTGAAAAAAGCAGAAGTTGTTGTGGAAAAAGGCTTTTTAGAATCGATCTTTTAAGTCCTGTTTAACAACTGTTATTTTACAAAAATACGTTTTCAATCTTAGAGTTTCTCCTTCTCATAGATTCACCAAATAATTCAACTCTTATTGAGTGATGAACGATACGATCAAGAACCGCATCTGCTATTGTTTTCTCACCAATTATATCATACCATTCCTTCACTGGTATTTGTGATTTAACTATTGTTGAACGCTTCTGGTTCCTATCTTCAATCAATTCCAGTAAAGA
>NZ_RBEE01000044.1 GCF_003725795.1 Pedobacter jejuensis
TGTTTAACAAAAACGCTCAAATTATTTAACACCTTATCTTTCACAATACAGGTTAAAGTTTGCTGTCTATTTTTATCCTTTGCAAACATTAAAATATTCGTATCAACAGTAGCTGTATCAAAAATTTGTGACCCTCCAAAATCAATTAATATTAAAGGATTTGTTTTTTCTGCAAAAAACTTACGTAAGCTCTCTCCGTATCCCGCCCGCATCCACTTGTTTGAAGTTATAAAAGTTAATAATCCTTTTTCTTTCAAAATTCTATGCCCCAACTCGTAAAATAAGCTATAGATATCACCTGTTCGAGCAAAGGTTTCGTATCCTATCTTCTCTAAAGCATCACTAATTGCTCCCATTTTTTGTAGTTGAATATATGGTGGGTTACCAATTATAGCATCAAAGCCTACGAAATCTCCTTCGTCATTTAACACTTCTGGAAATTCAAAACGCCATTCAAAAGCATTTTCATAAATTTTATTGCTCTTAATTTCATGTATAAAATCTTCTGCTTTTTTGATTTTGGCTTCGAGCTCTTTTTTGTCTTTCTGTTGGGCTTTTGTTAAAGCTGTTTCAAATAATTGGTTAGTTCCGTATTTGGTAAAGTGTTCTGCTTTCCATTTTTGCAGAGATTGACTTTCTTTACTGTTTTTATTAATTTCCGTTTTAAAGTCGGTTTTAATCTCATTGATGAGGTTTTCTAACTCCCTTTTTTCTTCTTTGCTTTTTGCATTTCTATAGTTGGAAACAGCATTTTTATAATCATCGATAGAGATTTGCTTCCCTTTTAATGCAACTTTTAAATCACTATCTAAAGCAAACCTACTGATTAACGAGTTCCCGTTTTTAATGTTAATATCAATATTCGGTAGCGTTTCTAATTCTGTTGCATTTTTATAATATGCATTTTTCAATAATTCTATCCATAAACGTAAACGGCATATTTTTACAGAATTTGGATTAATATCTACGCCAAATAAACAGTTCTCAATGATGTGTTGCTTCTCATTAAATAATGTTTCCTGAATGCGCTGGCTTTCTTTATTTTTTGGATTGTATTCAAAAAGATGTCCCTCTTCGTCAGTTACAATCATTTCATCATTTTCAACCTCTACATCATAATATTTTAGCAATTTACCATCCTTATCTTGAAGAATTTTCAAATCACTTTTAATAGCAATTAACTCGTTTAAAGCTGATACCAAAAAATGACCAGAACCAACAGCAGGGTCGCATATTTTTACGCTATTTACAATCTGGTTAGCTTCTTTTTTATCCTCAATTTTATTATATAGTTCATCAAATTCTACACAAGTCCAGCCTTTTATATCATTAAATTTTTGCACTACCGTTTTGCGTAGTGTTTCACGGCACATATACATAGTTATCATTCCTGGGGTAAAGAATGAACCATCTTTGTAGCCATTAATTTTTTCGAAGATTAAGCCGAGAACAGATGCATTAATTAAAGTTTTGTTTTCTTCTTGTATGGCTTCCGAACCCTCACTACTAAAATCGTAAGCATTTAAAAATTCAAAAAGATAGGCTAAAGTGGTTAAACTACCTGTCCGCTTTTTACCTTGCTCATCTTTTAATACAGTAGTTGATAGAACTGGAATGGTTTTATCATCCTTTAAATTACTGATGAAAAGTGTCTGATGTTCGATTTCAGTTGGTTCAAAAAGAGAACTGTTCAAATAAGGAATTTTTTCAAATAACTTTTTTACATCTTCATTTCTGTTTTCATGTTTAACCGCTAATACTTGAAAAAATAAACTATTTAAATCATCATATTCTTTTATCCTATCTAAGTTTAGGAAAGCATAAGATTTATCGCCTTTATGATAAGTTATCAATTGAGCTTCTAGAAGTTTTAAAAACAGAATTCGATTTATCCAAGTAATGTTTAATCCGAGTGCTACATTAAACAAGCGTTCTTGATGGGTTTCGCCATAAATAAATGCCTTACTTAATCTGCTAATTTTATCTAAACTGTCTAGATGAATAATGGTATCTTCTAAAATAGTCCCAGAATGTCGTTGCCCATCTTTATTTCGCTCTATTAAGCGTTTACCACCATCTTTAGTTTCAACTAAGCCGATGATATGCAATAGCTCACTGTAGAAACGTTTATCTAATGTATTACTATCGTTTGTAAACGGCAGTTTAAGTAAATGCTCAGGAGAAAGTAACTTGAATAACGCAATAAGTTTGTTATCATCTTCACTATTATTATTGGTTACAATTTTTTTGTAATCTCTAATATCAAAGTGAGTAAACTCAATTTCGTCTGTTAATCCATCTATAAAAGGCTTTGCTATATTCGAATAAAATAAATCAGTTGTACTTCCAGAAAGCCGATTGTTTTCAAAATCTTCAAACTGCTTAACCAAACTTTTGTTTTCTGCAAATAAGCGTTCGAATGTTTTAGCATTGAAAATGTACCACTCGTTAATATTAGTAATTACAAGGTTCTTAACTTCTAAGTTTTTATGCGTTATCCGCTCTCTTAAATAGTACAGTACTAATTCTTGAAATGCTTTAGTGTTTAACTTAGTTACACTAACCATTTCCGATTTATTGACAGGACTTTTTGCTTCGATAATTACACCTACAGAACTCTTTGCTGCGTTACCATTATGAATTACTAAATCATTTCTGCCTTTAGTATTTATGAAGTTATTTGGCTCATAATATGTTTTCTTCAAAAAATCACTTACGATGTTTTTATGAAACTCCTCGCTTTCCTTATCGTTAATCCTATCTAAAAGCTGAATTAGATTTGCTTTGAAAAGTTCTATATCAGTTCTGTTTGGTTTTACTTTTAAGAATGCTTTGTTAATCGCTTTACGAGGGGTCAGTTCCTTTAATTGCATCTAAGTTTTTTTGAGAGGGTTAAATTACCGTTTTTTGGTTAATATCCTAAACTATTACTTATAGCTTAGCTTTACTAAAGTTTTTTAAATTATGATATTACAAGCTATTTAAAATACGGTTTCCCGTAAAGATGGTAAATTGATTATGATTAATTTAAAACGTTTAAAATTATCTGATATAAAGAATAGCTTTGTAGGCAAGTAATAAGTATTAGAGCTAATAAAAATCAAGACTTTAATGTTGCATTATTTGCTAAACTTTGAGATGCGACATATATTAAAATTATAAGATGGGAGCTAAAGCAACAACTGTAGATGAGCAAATAGCATTATTAAAAGGGCGAGGTATGGTCATAGCTGATGAACCAAAAGCAAAAGAAATTCTGCTCGATATTGGTTATTACAGATTAGGCTTTTATTGGAATTGTTTTGAATGTGATGATAAGCATACATTAACTGCAGGAACAAAGTTTGAAGATGTTGTTTCTTTATATTATTTAGATGTTGATTTAAGGGAGTTGCTTTTAAAATACATTTATCGAATAGAAGTACATTTCCGTACCCAAATAGTTTATTATGTTTCAAATAAATATCAAGATTCTCCAACATGGTTTGTTAATAGCAAAGTAGTAGGAGCAGACTACATCACGAGTTTTGAGAAATTTTATGACGAAAATTTCAAAAAAAATAACAAACCTATTCTAAAACATCACCAAAAATATATAAATGATAAATTTGCTCCTGCTTGGAAGACAATCGAATTTATTCCTTTTGGAGGAAGTTTAAAATTATTTAAAGCTATAAAGGACGAAAGTATAAAGCAAACAATTTGCTCAAGTTATAATTTAAAGAAACTTTATATTTTCCAGAACTTCATGCAAACCTTAATTTATGTTAGAAATATGTGCTCTCATGGGGGCGTACTTTATGACCTGATGCAACCAAAAGGAATATCAAACATACCTGGGAACAAATACAATTTTAGAAATCAGCACTCATTGGATGCTTCAATTAAAGTGATAAGATATCTTCTAGCTCAAATATCTACGAATAGAGAAATTGAAATGGAGTTAAAATTAGATACACTTTTTAAATCTTTTGAAAACAATCCTATGATTAAAAAAGTTATAAATGAAAAGATTGATTACGCGTTATAAAAATATTACTTTGACTTGTTTGTATTAGTCAAATTTGTTTATACTTTTGTAATCAATTAGTGCCCCGCTAGACATTGGCTTTAGTGATGCACTCAAAAAAAAGAATAATAAACCTGGCCATTTGCGTCAGGTTTTTTTATGCTTAATTATAAAAAGAATTTGATTATTCCGTACAAGCACTTACTTTTGACTAAGAAAAAGAAAGGGCAACCGTGCATGGTTACCCTATTCTCAAGTTAGGGGAATTTACAAATAAGTTTAATGAAACAAACTGTATTTCCTACTCTAATGTGATATGTGCCATAAACTTAACACAACCCAACCTCCTTTAAAAGCCCTAATAGGGCTTTTTTTTATTATTACTTTATTTTTCTTTCTGGCTTTGGCTTCATGTACAAAAAATAGTTTGCTTCCCCGTTCAATATCTGCTCCTTTAAAATTTTATTTTTCAATAATATTTGTATTCCATCTTCAACAAGCTCAAACAGTTCTCCGCCAGTTCTCACTTCCCCTAAAATCGAAAGAAATTTCATTATTACTTCGATGTTTGACTTACCTAGGCGAGAGATAGCGAAATGAACCTTTTCTTCACTTGCCTTACATAATCGAAAATCATATACGCCTAAAGTCTCTTGATTAGAGATATAATCAAGAGCATTAACGTTTTTTAATAAAATATCGTTTATAACTAAATCTAAATCAGTAATATCTTTCTGAAGTGAAGCTTTTATCTCCTTTAATTTGACCAAATATTTAATCTCAAAATTCACATGACAATAATACAACAATAATGTTACAATATCAATGTTTGTGTAACAAATTTTAAAAAAATATTAATATTTAATTTTTAGTTACATCTTCGTTACTTTCAGTTTATTAATTTTTCTTGAAATTCTCTTAATTTTTCAGTTCGCTCAGAGCCTATATAGCTTTGCGTTGATTTAATATCCTCATGCCCTATGACATCTCTAATCGTATTGATTGATGCCCCTAAATCATGCATCATTGTGGCGAATGTATGGCGTGCAAAATAAGTACTTATATCAGAGGTAATCCCTAAACTCGTTGCTATCTTTTTTAATTTCATATTTACGGTACTAATGCTAGAACGTATTTTTCTTTGTTCAACATCTTTAGTAGCACCCCATGGTACGACATTAAAAATATAGTTGTTGCCAAGTTTTCTACTCCCGTGAGCATCAATAACAGATTGAATTTTGGGATTTAGAAAAACTCTTATTTGTTTATCTGGAAGTTTTGTAGAAGTCTTTTGACGAATAAAATAAAAAGCATCTCCTTTTATATCCGACCATTTTAATTTAAAGATATCATAGAAATTCATACCATTAGCAACATAAGAGAAAATGAACATATCTCTAGCAAAAATTTCATTAGCATCTGCACATTGGTAATTTACGATAGACATTATTTCTGCATGCTCTAGAGGGCGCTTAGCACTTCTCGATTTAGGAATGATATATTTCCCTTTACCAAATGGATTTTTTGAAATGTGGAGCTCACCTCTTTCTACTAAAGAATTTACTACAGCCTTAATTCTGGTTAAATACATGTTAAGGGTTGTAACAGAATATGTTTTAATCAGCTTATCTTTATTTTTATCGATAATGTAGTTTGTCCCAGTTGCCCATTTCTGAAAAGCTTTCAGATAATCTGGTGTAAGATCTCTTACAAAAAGGCTTTTCGATTTTTTCTGTTCAACATTAAAACGCTCAATCAAATCAGCTGATTGGAAATATAATCTAGAATTTGCAAAATTCTCTTCTTCTTTAAGTGAAGTCGCTTTTTCTCTTATTATATCCAACAGGTTGTTTCTGTCTCCAGTATTTTTAAATCTAGTGGTAAAGGTCTCAAAGTTGAAGACTTCTAAATCTTCAATAATATCATTTGCTTTTTTTAGCAACTCATTCAGTTTACTTTTAGTTTTTTTCTGCTCAGCATCCAATCTAAGACCACTTAAAATTTTTGCATATTCTGGTTCATCAGCACTAAATACTGTTTCAAAAAATTTGCTTTTGCGTTCGTGAGTTATCCTAATTTTGATAGGATATAAATCATTCTTTTTTGAACGTCTTTTGTCGTGGTAGAGGTTACAATTTGCCATAAAATAAACTTACGATTTTAGAATGAAAATGTTTGCAAATTTTAAAAGTGCGCAAACAATTTGCAAACATTTAAGAAATTAGATAAAATTTTGTGAGTTAATAATTATTTTAACTAATTGATAATCAATGTAAAATTGATTTTGTGTGATTTTATGAAATGCCGTAAAAACGAAGATTACGTCTCTACTGATGACATAATTTATTGTTTTTAAATGTGATACAAAGTTACACCATAGCTTTGTGAAACCCAAATAAATGACAGTGCAAGCTGGTTTGTGAATTGTAAAATAGCTGATAAATTAACAACATTATGGAGTAATTTCTTCCTTTATATTTTTAGAAAAGCAATACCTGTGCTGCTTATGTTATTCCAGTCCTGCTGTCCCTACAAGCACCAATAGAAAAAATTGGTGGCTTTTCGTACCATCAGGTTTAAATAACTCCCGATTGAATTTCTATTTCAGCTCATTATGCCAAAATAAAATATTGATTTACAGAAAATTATTTCATAAATTGTTGTAACCAAATAAATAAAATATGAAATCAGTTAAACACCTGCTGGATACCAAACAAGTCCGCATTATTTCCGTTAGTAAAAATATTTCAGTTTTAGATGCATTAAAAGTTATGACGGATAAGAACATTAGTGCTGTTCTTGTTATGGACGAGGCGAAACTTTCGGGAATTTTTACTGAACGGGATTATGCTAGAAAAATCATCCTTCAAGGTAAATCATCTAAAGATACGATGATTGAAGAAGTCATGACACCTAATCCTATTTCCATTACATTAAGCGATACCATCGATAAATGCATGGAAATAATGACTGAAAAGCACATTCGTCACTTACCAATTGTAGAAAATGATGAAGTAAAAGGAATGATTTCTATTGGCGATTTAGTAAAATATATCATTGCCGATCAGAAACAAACCATCTCACAACTAGAGAGCTATATTAGTGGGTAATTAGGCTTTAGGCTTTAGGCTTTAGGCTTTAGGCTTTAGGGAAAACAGATCCAATGCAATACCGTTTCGAAATATTGCAAAATATCAGTGCAATCCCTAAATCTGTGGAATCAACCCGAAGGAAAAGTCAATAAATCTTTCAAGATCTATTTCCAACGCCATTCTCCAGCAATCGTCAATGGTTCTTTTAAATTTTGAGCTTCTAAAAAGGTTCTTAATTCCTCCTCACCTTGTACGCCTACTGGTATTTTGGGTGTATTGGCCAATGCATAAGTTAACATGGCACTATAACGAACAGTATTTTTTAGGCCTTGTTCATCAACAAGTTTAAAGCTGTCGCCATCTGAATGGTAAAACGGACCAGAATTGTTTGGCAATTTTCCACCTGCTCCACCACCTGTAGGTATTCCGGCTAACATAAATGGCTGGTGGTCGCTGTGCAAACCTGCACCTGCGTTAAATAAGTTTTTAAATCCGGTATCAATTTTAACAATATCTGCGCCCCATGCCGTAAATAGCTCCTTCATCTCCGCTCTTGAGGTTGAAAATCCTTTTGGGTCGTTAGTCATATCGTAGTTTAACATAAACTTAACCTGACTAATATTTCCGGCTTTCTTTGCCTGTTCTACATACGCTTTAGAACCTAACAAACCTTGCTCCTCACCCATAAACAAAACAAACTCTACTGTCCGCCTGGTTTTTAAATTTAGTTTTTTAAATGTACGGGCCATATCCATAATTGCGAAAGAACCAATGCCATTGTCTATTGCGCCAGTAGCTAAATCCCAACTATCTAAATGTCCGCCAACAACAATTCTATCGTTTGGTGATTCTGCCCCTTTAAAAGTTGCAACTACGTTTCTGGCTTTAATTAAACCCGAAAAATTAGTCATGCTGATATGCGCAACCCGAGCTTGTGTTTTCAGCCTTTCTTTTAAAGCCATCCCATCTTCTAAGCCAATGCAAACTGCAGGAATTGGTATGAGCTTACCAGTAACCGAAGCCGTACCAGTTAACAAAACACCATCTTTTACTGTATTGATTATAATTACACCAGTAGCCCCATATTTTGTTGCAATGGCTGTTTTCTCTGAGCGATGCAGCGATTTTGTGCCCGCAGCCGAGCCAGGTAAAACACCTAAATAAATCAATGCAATTTTTCCCTTAAACTTATCAGGATTTGATTGGTAATCTGCTTCTAAACCATTGCCAGCATCCACAATACTACCAGTTATATCTGCCTTTACAGGTGAATGCGCTAAAGTAACCGCCTTCATTTTATTAAGTGTGTTTTTATCGGCACCGATTTCTACATTAATGGTTTTCCTTGCCCAACTTTCAACTTCAAAAGGTTGGAATTTAACATCGCAACCATACGATTTTAACAAATCAAAAGCATACTGTTCTGCCTTTGCGCCATTTGCCGAACCCGTTAAACGGTGGCCAATGTTTTCAGTTTCATATTTTAGTGTTTCATAAGCTTTAGAATTTTGTTGTACATCGGTATTTATTTTATTGAAAACATCACCGAAGTTATCTTGAGCTTGAACAAAAAAAGATGTGCAAAGTAATGCAGATGCGAAAAGGTATTTCATGAATAGAAGTTTGGTAATTGATTTAATTGTTGAAAATACGAAATATTAAGCGAGCGCAAGTGCTGTAACGTATATTTTGCTTTGGCATTTTGCAACCGTTAAAAAAATCGAAGGAAAAAATTGGTTTAAACCTGATTGCAGTGAACACGAAATGAAATGGAGTAAAACGGAAAGCAGGACGAGCGATAAAATGAAACACAGGTTTTGCTTTCCAAAAAAACCTTAGAAAATCAGTCGCCTGATACAATTATATTGCTTTATGGACTTTTTTCTTTGGAAAGATTAATGATGCAACCACACTAATTACCAAAATGCTTAAAATAACAATTAATGAATGTTCTGTAGTAAAACCCCATTTCTCTAGGTAAACGTGGGCTAGCATTTTTATACCGATGAAGGTTAATAGAAAAGCTAAACCAGTTTTTAGATAATGAAATTTATGAATGATGTTTACCAACAAGAAAAACATAGAACGCAAACCCATTATGGCAAATATGTTGGAGAAAAATACAATGTATGGGTCTTTAGTTACGGCAAAAATTGCTGGTATAGAATCGACTGCAAATAACAAATCTGTAAATTCCACAATTAGTAAAACTAGAAATAATGGCGTAACCATTCGCTTCGCATTAATTTTTACGAAAAAGTTTTTACCCTCGTATTTTGGATGGATGGCGAAAATTTTCGATGCCCACTTAACAACAGGATGGTTTTCAGGATCGATTTTTTCATCTTCATCTTTACTTAAAAACATTTTTACACCAGTAAACACAAGGAATGCACCGAACACATACAAAATCCAGGCAAATTTGGTTATTAAGGCTGCACCAACAAATATGAAGATGAAACGCATAATAATTGCACCTAATATCCCCCAAAACAACACTCTATGGTAATATTTCTCTTCTACCGCAAAAGCAGAAAATATCAATACTATAACAAATATATTATCAACTGATAGGGCGTATTCGATAACATAACCGGTTAAAAACTCTAACCCTAGGTTTTGCTTGTAAATGGATAAACTTTGTTCAAAGCTGCCGGGAATTAGGCTTATGTGATGCTGGTGTTTTACAACAATTTCTTTGAGGTGTGCGAAATCTTTAATACCATGCAATAAATGACCTTCGGTAATTAGAATAAAATAAAAACCTATGGCAAAGCCAACCATTATCAAGCTCATTACACCAGCTTGTTTCAAACTAACAACATGCTCCTTTTTACTAAAAAGACCTAAATCTAAGGCCAAAATAAGCACAATAAATAACAGAAAACCTATGCTAAAAAGTAACTCGTTGCTCATTATTTTTTACGTTCGGTGGTATATAAAACCAGTTGTTCTAAACCGGTTCTTGCTTCACCTGCTTCAAATTGGTGTAAAATATCAAATGCTTCATTCTGGTATTCCTGCATTTTTTGATTTGCATAAAAAACACCTTCCTTTGCGTTAACAAAATCTATAATTTGCTGAATTTTAGCGGGTTCATCCTGATGGTTTTTAACCAAATTGATAATCCTTTTTCGTTCAGATTTTTCTGCCTTATTTAGCGCATAAATTAATGGTAGCGTTACTTTCTTTTCCTTAATATCAATACCCAATGGCTTTCCAACATCATCTGTCCCGAAATCAAAAGTATCATCCTTTATCTGGAAAGCAATACCAACTTTTTCACCAAATAAGCGCATTTTTTCAATTGTCGCATCATCAGCACCTGCCGATGCAGCACCCGCTGCACAACAAGAGGCGATTAAGGAAGCTGTTTTCTGACGGATAACATCGAAGTATAGATCTTCAGAAATATCCATTTTTCTAACCTTTTCTATTTGCAACAGCTCGCCTTCGCTCATTTGCTTTACTGCTTCAGACACAATTTGTAACAAACGATGTTCATTATTGTTTACCGATAATAATAAACCTTTTGCGAGCAGATAATCGCCAACCAAAACGGCTATTTTATTTTTCCATAAAGCATTGATAGAAAAAAAGCCTCGACGTTCGTAAGCATTATCCACAACATCATCATGCACCAAAGTAGCCGTATGCAGAAGTTCAACCAAAGCTGCACCACGATGTGTTGATTCCGTGATTCCGCCGCAAAGTTTGGCAGCAAAAAACACGAACATAGGCCGCATTTGCTTTCCTTTTTGCTTTACAATATAATGGGTAATCCTATCTAGCAGCGGAGCATCACTGTGCATAGAATCTTTAAAGGTTTTTTCAAACGCTTTAATGTCTGCTGCTATAGGTTTTTTTATCTGTTCGATTCCCGGCATTAAGTCGAAAAATTTTGATTGCAAACTTAGGTTAATTTCCTATAAAAGTTTACATTTAATAAAAACATTGCATTGAAAAAACGGTATAAAATTCTGCTCGGCTTGTCAGTTATAATAATTGGAACATATTTGGCTGGTCCGAAGCCTAAAAAGCCTGTTTATAATGAAGAGCCAATCAAAGTACCGGATATTAAAGAGTTAGATGGTTATGTTAAAACCATAGAAAGCAAATTTAATATAAAACCAGGTAATCAATCGGAAATAGTATGGGCAGATTCAGCTCATAACCAAACAGAATATGCGGTGGTTTATTTGCATGGTTTTCCTGCTTCAAGAATGGAAGGAAACCCCGTTCATATTAATTTAGCTAGAAAGTTGAAGGCAAATTTATACCTGCCACGGCTTGCCGACCATGGTATTGACACCATTGCGCCAATGCAGTATTTTACAGCTGAGCGGCTATGGGAAACCAGTAAGGAAGCACTTGCTATTGGAAAAAAACTAGGTAGAAAAGTGATATTAGTTGGCACATCTACAGGTGGAACGGTTGCCTTAAAACTTGCTTCGGTTTATCCTGAGATTAATGGTTTGATTTTGTTATCGCCAAATGTTGCCATAAATGATAAAAATGCTTGGTTATTAAATGACCCATGGGGATTGCAAATTGCCAGAAGAGTAGTTGGTGGCGACGAACGAAGGGTTTTGGATGCCAGAAGCGACGAATACAAGAAATATTGGTACACCAATTACCGGTTAGAATCTTTAGTACAATTACAAGAATTTATTGAAAGCACCATGTTTAAAACCGTGTTTGAGAAAGTTAAGCAACCCGTTTTAATGCTATACTTTTATAAAAATGAGTTGGAGCAAGATCCTGTGGTGCGTGTAGATGCTATGCTGAAAATGTTTAACGAACTTGGAACCGACCCTGAATTGAAGAAAAAAATGGCCATACCAAATGCTGGGAACCATGTTTTAGGTTCGTATATTACATCTAAAGATTTACCAAGCGTAGAAAAGGCGATTGAAAGTTTTGTTGGAAATACACTTAAAATACCGATGGAGTAGTTAATATTGCATCCATAATTGCATTTTAAATTCCCTATCAATAATGAAATTTTATTTTAAACTCTTTTGCCTTTTATCTTTTATACATCTTAATTCTTCTGCTCAAAAGAAACAAATACCACAACCTTTTAAATTTGCTGAAGTTCAAACCATTAAATCATCAATTCTAAAAGAAAACAGAATACTTAACGTTTACCTGCCAGATGGTTATTCTTCAGATTCATCCAAAACGTATCCCGTTATTTATCTGTTAGATGGTTCTGCGAATGAAGATTTTATTCATGTGGCAGGTTTAGTGCAATTCCTCACCATGATTGATGCCATGCCAAAGTCTATCGTAATAGGCATTGCAAATGTTGATAGAAAAAGAGATTTTACTTTTCCAACAACTGTTGAAGCTGATTTAAAAGACTTCCCGACAACAGGAAAGTCAGCGCAATTTATTTCATTCATTGAGGAAGAGTTACAGCCTTTTATACAGCGTAAATATAAAACCAACTCATCAAAAACAATTATAGGACAATCGTTAGGTGGGTTGCTGGCGACCGAAATATTGCTTAAAAAACCTCAGCTATTTACTAACTATATGATTGTTAGTCCGAGTTTATGGTGGAATAATGAATCGCTTTTAAATGATGCACCTAAGTATTTGGAGAATATTTTAGCAAAAGAGACGAAAGTTTATATAACTGTTGGTACAGAGGGAAAGCGAATGGAAGACGATGCTAAAAAGCTTGCTGAAATTCTATACAATAACCAAAACCTTAACATTAATTTCAACCCAATGCCCGATGAAAATCATTTAACAATTTTACATAATGGCTTGTATAAAGGATTTGGGGTTTTATATCCTAAGAAGACTAAATAAAGCTTATCGTTATTTCTAGGGAAATGGAGAAATTTAATTAGTAAACAATTCTAATCTATTTTTAAAGATCTCTCCATTTCGCTGCGCTTCAGTCGAGATGACGGCGAGTATAGTCATTGCGTCATTTCGAGCGAAGCTGAGAAATTTAAGCAGTAATTAATTCTAATCCATTTCGAAGATCTCTCCATTTCGCTGCGCTTCAGTCGAGATAACGACAAGTATAGCCACCGCGTCATTTCGAGCGAAGCTGAGACATCCTTTAACCTAGAAATATCAAAAATTATTTCAGTTCGCTTGAGTGGAATTGATTGATTTCTAATAACCTAAGTTCGATTATTAATTTTCCTTCACATTATTAATAAGCTGCTTTTTCTAGTTTACGTCACCCTGAATTTATTTCAGGGTCTTATTTGCAGGAAAGATGCTGAAATAAATTCAGCAAGACGTGTCGTATAAGCAATATGGCGATAAAACAACAAAACATTAAGTTTAACAATCGAATTCAAGTTTATAAGTTGCTTTTTCTAGTTTACGTCACCCTGAATTTATTTCAGGGTCTTATTTGCAGGAAAGACGCTGAGATAAATTCAGAAAGACGTGTGGTGTAAGCAATACGGCGATAAAAGAGCAAAATGTTAAGTTTAACAATCGACTTCAGGTTTATAAGCTGCTTTTTTTAGTTTACATCACCCTGAATTTATTTCAGGGTCTTATATGCAAAAAAGATGCTGAATAGATTCAGCAAGACGTGTCGTCCAACTCAGGTTAATAAACGCTAAAAAAAATTTAAAGAATCCTTTGAAAGAAAGAGCATCAAATAAGCTTGATACAACATCCTAAAAATCAAAAATCCTAGCCGACTATATTCTTCACAATTATTTCTGCATGAACACGTGAATTTTCGATGAAAAGTTTGTGTGTATCTAAGCCGCCACAAACAACACCAGCTAAATACAAACCTTTAACATTGGTTTCCATGGTTTCTTCGTTGTAAACCGGGCACAAACTTTCAGGCAGTTCAATACCAAATTTTCGTAGCATAGCAAAATCAGGCTGATAACCAGTCATTGCAATTACAAAATCATTTGGAATTGTAATCAAACCTTCTGGCGTTTTCACATCAACTTCACCTTCTCGGATGGCTACCAATTCAGATTCGAACAATGCTTTAACATCTCTTTCTTTGATTCGATTCTGGATGTCAGGACGAACCCAATATTTAACATGTGGACCAAGTTCTCTACTTCTAATAATCATGGTAACATTTGCACCTTTTCGGTAAGTTTCTAATGCAGCATCAACTCCAGAATTGTTTGCTCCAACCACCACAACATTTTGAAACGCATACAAATGAGGATCCTTGTAGTAATGTGTAACTTTTGGCAAATCTTCACCAGGTACATTCATCAATAAAGGCACATCATAAAACCCGGTTGCTACAATTACACTGTATGCCGTATAATTTGTTTTGGATGTAGTGATTTCGAAAACTTCCTGCTCATTTTTTACTACTTGCTTTACACTTTCAAAAAGATGTATGTTTAAAGCAAATGTCTCTGCAACACGGCGATAATATTCCACCGCTTCATTTCTGTTAGGCTTAGGATTAATAGTTACGAAAGGCAGTCCACCAATTTCTAACTTTTGCGAAGTGGAAAAGAATGTCATAAACACCGGGTAATTAAAAAGGCTGTTTACCAAAGCACCTTTCTCTACGATTACATAGCTTAGGTTAGCCTTTTTGGCTTCGATGGCGCAAGCCATACCTATCGGACCAGCACCAATTATTAATACATCGTAATGATTTTGATTTTCTGACATCATAAATATTTACCACTTTAGCGATCTAAGATCATCTAAGTTTGTTGTATAAAAATCTTTATTCTAATTATAAGTAACAGCCTCTTTATTGAGTGGCAAGAGCAATTTTTCTAATATTAGTTTGCAACCGCCTTAAGATTGCATCGCACCTAGAAATGACGAGAACTAAACCTTCATTGCTTTACTTGGGCAAGCAAAATCGGTGGTTTTTAAACTGGTATTTTTAATTGCAGCGTAACCACCCGCAACGTCGATTACATGCTCTGCACCTCTCGATTTTAAAATTGAAGCGGCAATCATCGAACGATAACCACCTGCACAATGAATGTAATAAGTTTTTTCGGGATCAATTTCACTCGTCCAGTCATTAATAAAATCCAATGGGCGGCTTAATGTAAAATCCAAATGTTCAGATTCATACTCTCCAGGTTTGCGAACATCTAAGGCAATAATATCATTTTCGTTAGCAGCTTTCTCAAAAGCATCTGCAGAAGCAGATTCAATGCTATCTATTTCCTTATCAGCATTAACCCATTTTTCAAAACCACCCTTTAGATAACCAATCGTACTATCATAGCCAACACGGGTTAATCTGGTTATAGTTTCCTGTTCTTTACCTTCGTCGGTTATTAACAGAATTGGTTGTTTTAAATCAGTGATTAAAGCACCAACCCAAGGTGCAAATTGTCCGTTTAAACCTATGTTAATAGCGTTTGGGATAAAGCCTTTCGCAAAAAGCTGAGGATCTCTTGTATCAAGCATAATTGCACCGGTTTGGTTTGCCATATCTTCAAATTCTTGAGCAGATAAAGCAATCATACCCTTTTCAAAAACATCATCAATACTTTCTACACCACCTTTATTTATGGCTGCATTTTTAGCGAAATATTGTGGTGGAGGCAAAATCCCATCTGTAACTTCAGCTATAAACCGTTCTTTAGTTTGCGCTTTTAAAGCATAATTCACTTCCTTCTGATGCCCTAAAGTATCAAAAGTTTCTTTGCTCATACTTTTTCCACAGGCAGAACCCGCACCATGAGCAGGATAAACAATAACGTCATCAGCCAAAGGCTTAATCTTTTCGTTTAAAGAATCGTAAAGCATTCCTGCTAAATCCTCCATAGTAAGTTGCCCTTTTTGTGCTAAATCCGGGCGACCAACATCGCCTATAAAAAGTGTGTCGCCGCTAAAAATACAGTAATCTTTACCTTGTTCGTCAGTTAACAAATAGGTTGTAGATTCTAATGTATGCCCTGGAGTATGTAATGCAGTTATGGTTAATGCACCAATTTTAAATTGTTCACCATCTCTGGCAATGTGCGATTTGAATTCTGTTTTGGCTGTAGGACCATAAATGATTTCAGCACCAGATTTTTCAGCCAAATCAACATGACCTGATACAAAATCTGCATGAAAATGCGTTTCGAAAATATACTTAATTGTGGCACCCGATTTTTCTGCTTTTTTTAAATACGTAGAGACCTCTCTAAGCGGATCTATAATTGCAGCTTCGCCATTACTTTCGATGTAATATGCAGCTTCAGCTAAACAACCTGTATATATCTGTTCTATTTTCATGCTATGAATTTGAGTATTGGGATATAAGATTAGAGATTAAAACCTTTCGTACTAAACCATTTATCCCTAACCTTTACTAGCAAAAATAAGGCTAATTACTCAGAACAAGAATCGCTTATATCATAATTGCAGAAGTTTTACTTTTATCGATATGGGTAATAATGCTAAATCAAGCCATTTCATTAGTCAATTCGCCACGGATAGACTCTTCCATTAAAACTCGACTCTCAGTTACTGGCAAACCTAAACCCATAACAAACATTAATTTAGTTACGGTAGCTTCAAAAGTGAGATCAAAACCACTTAAAACGCCCATTTTTTGCAACTCACGACTGGTTTCATAACGACCTAACTGCACAGAACCCTTTTTGCATTGAGAAATATCAATGATGATTTTACCATTTAAAATGGCTTGGCGCAAACTATCTAAAAACCATTGAGCCGTTGTGGTATTGCCCGAACCAAAGGTTTCTAAAATTATAGCATCTACCTTGGAATCTGTAATGGCTTGAACAGCTTGTGGTGTAATTCCAGGATAAAGTTTTAAAACACCTATGTTCGAATTGAAGTTTGTTCTTAATATTAAGGCTTCATCTGGAGCTGGTAAAATGTAATTTTTATAAAATTGAAGATGAACGCCGGCCTCAGCCAATATTGGGTAATTTGGTGAACGGAAAGCTTCAAACTTTTCGCTATTGTATTTTATAGAACGGTTTCCTCTAAACAATTGCGAATCAAAATATATACAAACCTCTGGCACTAAAGCTTTACCATCTTCTTTTGTAGCTGCAATTTCTAAAGCTGTAATCAGATTTTCTTTAGCATCAGTTCGGATTTCGCCAATGGGCAATTGCGAACCAGTTAAAACAACAGGCTTACTTAAGTTCTCTAGCATAAAACTTAACGCCGATGCCGTAAATGCCATTGTATCAGAACCGTGTAGAATTACAAAACCATCATACAAATCGTAATTTTTATAAACAAGTTCTGCCAACGTTTTCCAAATTTCCGGATCCATGTTTGAGGAATCTAACACCGGATTAAAAGAATGTACATCTAAATGATAATTTAAACGATTTAATTCTGGCACGTTTTCTTTAATCTGCTCAAAGTTGAAAGGAACCAGCATCCCGTTTTCGGGGTCGTTTATCATGCCGATGGTGCCACCGGTATAAATTATTAGAATGTTATTCATTTGGTTTGGTAAAGTTGCTCCCCGCAAAAGAACGTAAAAAGATTCTATTTTAAAGTTGTTTTATTTCGAAATAAAAAGAATTTGGTAATTGGAAAAGCTTAAACACCAAAAACTTTCTTCGAGTTTTCGGTAGTTACCTTCGCAACCTCTTCAACAGAAACATCGTAAATATCTGCTAACTTTTCAGCAACATAAATCAAATAACTGCTTTCGTTGGGTTTGCCTCTAAATGGAACTGGTGCTAAATATGGCGAGTCGGTTTCTAAAACCAGATTAAATAAGGGTATTTGTGATAGAACCGCATCTAGTCCTGCCTTTTTATAAGTAACCACACCACCAATTCCTAAGTAGAAATTTAAAGCAATAGCCTGTTTGGCCTGCGCTTCACTTCCGGTAAAGCAATGAAAAATTCCTCTCAACTTATCATCCTTTTCACTCTCCAAAATTTCAAAAACTTCGTCGAATGCTTCACGGCAATGAATTACGATTGGAAGATTTAAAGCTTTAGCCCAGTTAATTTGTTTACGGAAAGCATCCTGCTGAATAGCTAAAGTGGTTTTATCCCAATATAAATCGATACCAATTTCACCTATTGCATAAATTTTTCTATCAGCAATACTTTTGTAAATGATGTCCAATTGATGCTGATAACCCTCTTTAACATCACATGGATGCAAACCCGCCATAGCAAAACAATTTTCAGGATATTTTTCTACCAAATTGTCTATCATCGCAATGGAAGCCACATCTACATTTGGTAAAAACAATCGATTAACATCATTTTCGAAGCAACGCTGAATCAATGGTTCTTGTTTTTCTGCATCCTGTTCGTAGTATATATGGGTGTGGGTATCAGTAAGAATCATGCGGTAAAGATAGACAAGAAAGGCTAAAGCAGAAAGCCCTGAACATACAAAGCCCCGAAACTTTGCAGTTTCAGGGCTTTACATTTATTTATTATTTTATTTATTGAGCCGGAGTTGGCATCATTGGTTGAGCTGCAACAGGTGCTGCACTTCCTTTTTTAATTGATTTAATCTCGATATCGAAAACCAATGGAGTGAATGGGTTGATTGGACCACCACCATTTTCGCCGTAACCTAATTTAGATGGGATGATGATTTTAACTTTTCCACAAACACCAATTAATTGAACACCTTCGATAAACCCTGGAGCCAATTGATTTAATACCAATGGACGAGCTGTGTATTGAGCCATTGGAGAATGAATCCCTGCTTCTTTAGCAATTTTTTCGTTTGATGTATCGAAAACATTGATTTTACCATCACCTTTTTTATTGGTAAACTGACCTGTATAATCTACCATAACGGTATCAGTTAAAGCAGCTCTTTCTGCATTACCTGGTTTTTCGATGATATATTGTAAGCCCGATGCAGTAGATTTAACTTCTAACTTATTATCATCGATATATTTTTTAATTTTTGAAGCTTCGTTTGCTTTGTTTTTAGCAATTAAACCTTTGTATTCTGATTCGAAAAAATCTCTTTTCTTCTTCTCAAAAGTAGAATCTGCTTCGTTAGCTGTTTTGTGCAATACTTTTTCAATTTTAACCGTAAAAGTTGCATAATTAGTTTTTAAACCTGCAGGTTTAGGTTGTCCGGAATATTTAGCCATCGAATCTAAGTTCAACTTGAATGAAGCACTATCGCCTTCACCTAACATTTTTAAAGCAGAAACTAAATCGCCTTTAAACATTGATTTACTAATTGGAAAAAAAGCAGGACGCTCGTTATCGTAAGTATTTACAAGGGTAGAATCGGCGTTGGTGTTGCTTTCAACTGTTTGAATACCGTTTAATTTAACAAAATCACCTTCTTTGATTTTTTCTTTACCTTCATCTTTAAGGATTTTGTATTGCAAATCTCCTTCACCTTTTTTGTAATTGTTACAAGCAGCTAACCCTAACGTTGCTGCGAATAGAATAATTATTCCTTTTTTCATTATTTATTTATTGATTTTTATCGGTTATGAAGCTTGCTTCGCAGGTTTCATTATTTATTTATTGATTTTTATCGGTTATGAAGCTTGCTTTGCAGGTTTCATTATTTATTTATGCAATTAATTGATTTTTATATTCAGGTAATATCGATTTAAACTCACTTACCACTTCAGTTAATGATTTGTCTGATGCGCCACCAGCTGCATTTCGATGTCCGCCACCACTAAAATATTTTTTACAAATTTCATTTGCCGGAAAATCACCGGTAGAGCGTAAAGAAAGCTTAACTTTATCTGTTCTTTCGATGATTAATGCTGCTAAACGAATGCCATTTATGGATAAAGCATAATTTACGACACCTTCTGTATCGCCAGTTGTGCTATTATATTTTGCAAGTTCATCTTTAGTAACTGTAATGACTGCTGTATTAAATTCGTGTAAAACTTCTAGCTTGTTTGATAAACAGTAGCCAAGAAAGCGTAAACGGTCTTCACTTGCATTATCGTAAACCAACTGATGGATTTTCCAATGTTCTGCACCCAAATCAATTAAATTTGCTGCAATACGATAAACATTTGATGTGGCTAAAGGAAAACGGAAAGATGCAGAATCTGTCATAATACCTGTGTATAAACAGGTTGCAACATCTTTATTTATGCCCTTTTCATCTTCCAACTGGTTTACAATAAAATCGTAAACCAATTGTGCCGCAGCACATGCATTAATATCCCAATGGCGGTAATCATCAAAATCTTCTGGCTCCAAATGATGGTCTATCATTACCTTTTTTGCACTTGAAGCTCTCACCAATTCGCCCAACTCATTAATGCGACTTAACGTATTAAAATCGCAACAGAAAATCAAAGCTGCTTCTTCAACCAACTTAGCTGCTTTTTCTTTTTCATCGGTAAAGATTACAACATCACTATTGTTAGGCATCCAATGTAAAAAAACAGGATAATCGGTGGGTGTAACCACAGTTACGTGATGTCCTTTTTGAATTAAGTATCCATATAAGCCCAAAGATGAGCCCATTGCATCGCCATCAGGTTTATGATGTGTGGTAATTACAATTTTTTGTGGCGTAGCCAGTAAGGACTTTAATTCTGTTAATGTAAGCATAATTTTTGCGATGCAAAGCTAAGTAATTTTACTATTAGTTGCTCTTATTTAATACTTTAATCGTAAAAGGCTAAAACATCATAACATTTGTAAATAAAAAAGGTTAGCCTGCTTACAGACTAACCTCGTTTACATTTTTTAAGCGTTACTAAAATTTATATGCCAAAGTGGTAACAAACTGGCGTGGTGGAATTGGATTTACGCTATAATTCTCATGAACAAAATAGTTCAATTCATTTGTTATGTTGGACAATTTAGCCAATAAAGATAATTTCTTCCAGGTATAACCGGCAGAAAAATCTACTGTAGTAAATCCTGTTAATGGAATAATACCTGTTGAGGAATTGTTTTTTGTTGTGTTCCTTCCACCGTTTCTATCTCCTGTGTAAAAAACGGATGTACCTAACTTCAATCCTTTTACACTACCATCCTGAAAAGTGTAAAATAAAGTCCCATTCGCTGTATTTTTAGTAGTTCCTACAACACGCTCGCCTTCTACAATACCAGTTACAGCTAAAGTAGAGGTGTAACGCATATAGTTATAGCTATAGCCTGCAAGGAAATTTAAACCTCTAACAATTACACCTGATAAATCTATTTCTAAACCGTCACTTGCAGTTGCGCCAGAAAACTCACGTTTTGTTGGGTCGGCAAGGGCTGTTTGGGCAAACTTGTCATTTTTAATTTTATACACGGTTAGGTTTGCAGTGAGTTTCCCTTTAAAGAAATCATTTTTAATACCTGCTTCATATTGGTCGATAATTGATGGGCCCATCGGACCATTTGTTGCAATGTCTATCCCCGTATTTGAGGTAAAGTTATTTGAGTAACTTGCATAAATTGAAGTTGTCGTTAGCGGTTGATAGATTAACCCAAATTTTGGTGAGAAAGCTTTATCTATCTTGTCGGCTGCCGTTCCCTTAGTATCTACACCACTTGCTACTGTGTTGATGGTTGTTGTTGGCGTTTTTTGGAACGACCAACGTACACCGGCCAAAACTTTAAATTGCTCGGTTAAGGAAATTAAATCTTGTACAAAACCGCCCATTCTAAATACTGTTGCATTTGTATTGGTAAGCAAAGTGGTAGTTGGCATATTAAAATTGCTGGGCTTGTTGAAAGATGATGGGTCTAACAAGTTTACACTATCGTAATATGTTGGTGATGTTGTTGGTAAAACGTTTGTTGATGCAAATCCACCAGTTTTAGTTTTAGCCTGATCGGCATCTGCGCCAACCAATAGTGTATGTTTAATACCTACTGTATTAAAATTACCTGTTAGATTAACTTGCTGATTATAGGTAAACTCTTCAATATCAGAACGTGTTAATGCCCTGTTCCACACACCAGCTGCATTGGCCGCTGGTCGCTCGGCTGAAAAATAATCTCTGTTGTAAGATTGCACAGCAGCAATGACATTTAACTTCCAATCATCATTAAATTTATGATTCAAAACTGCCTGTGCTGTAGATGTATTGGTTTTATTGTACGCCCAATTGGTATTTACAAAAACATTCCTACCAAGAGGTGATAGTTTATTGCCAACGGTACCGATACCAAAATCAGGCGTAAAATCGCTCTTTAAATAATCTCCCTGAACGATGATTTCTGTATTATCATTAATTTTATAAAGTAAAGATGGATTTACATAAAATCTTTTCGACTCAACATTATCTCTGTAACTTCCAGCTGATTCATAAGTGCCAATAACTCTGAAAGCAAGTTTATCAGAAATCGGTCCGTAAAAATCCACGATAGGCTTATACAAATCGTAACTACCCACACGCATAGACACTTCACCACCATACTCAAATTTTGGTTTTTTGGTAACCATGTTCACTACTGCACCGCCACTAACACCTCCATATAATAAGGCAGCACTACCTTTTAAAACTTCAACAGATTCTAAAGTACTTGCTTCAGGACTACCTCCAATAGTTGTTCTTGCCCCATTTTTAAACACGTTGTTGGCGCCTAAACTGTAACCCCTAGCATAGAAGTTCTCGCCAACCGATCCTCTATTGGCTCCTAGTGCAACACCATTAATGTTTTTCATTACATCTCCTAAAGTGTTCGCCTGCTGATCTCTGATAACCTGAGCCCCAACAATTTGAACGGATTGCGGTAAATCTTTGGGTGCAATGGCAATCTTCCCTAAGTTTATTGGCCTTTTGTTAGGTGTTTTGTATCCATTTATTGCAACTTCATCCAATTGCGATGAAGATTCTGCAATGGAAAATTCTGTAGTTGCTGTTTCGCCTTCTACTACTGTTATTTCTTTTTCTTGAGCTTTAACACCAACTGCCGAGATTTTAATCACATAGTTTCCAGCTAAAATATTTTTTATAACAAAAGTTCCTGATTCATCTGTTTGCGTGGTTTTGGTTGTGTTTTTTAAACCGACACTCACAAACGCTGCAGGTTTACCATCGCTGGTTTTAACCTGACCACTAACTATTCCAGTTTTATTCTGGGCTACTGCATTTATACTAAAGAGTGCAAAAATTGCTATGAAATTAAAAACGTAAGTAAATTTTTTATACATAATTATTTGGATTGATTCTAAACAGCCGCAAAGATAGGACGGGAAATTAAAAACACAAATTTATTTAGAATTAATTTAAATAAAAATTAAAATGCGTGTTTAAAGCCTTTTAAGGAAGGTTTGAATAGATAAAGTCTTAAAATCTGCTCTTATTAGACCAGAGTTACTCAATTTATATTCTTGCTGATACTGAAATTTAGGCTATTCCTTTTTTGTTATTATTTATTAATCAATTTTCACTAAACACCTACAAGTGATAGAAACCAAAATGCATTAATCCAAGCTTAAGATTTAATAAACCTTTCGCTTTCACCAATTAAAACGTACTTTTGCACAAAATTTGATATTAAAGCACAATGAGCACTAACAGAACTTTTACCATGATTAAGCCAGATGCAGTTGCAAACGGCCACATCGGATCAATCTTAAATGATATCACTAATGCAGGATTCAAAATCATAGCATTAAAATATACTAAACTAACCAACGAAACTGCTGGCGAATTTTACGCAGTTCACGCAGAACGCCCTTTTTATAAAGATTTAGTTAGCTTCATGTCGTCAGGACCAATTGTAGCGGCTATCTTAGAAAAAGATAATGCGATTGAAGATTTCAGAAAATTAATTGGTGCTACTAATCCTGCAGAAGCGGCAGAAGGTACAATCCGCCAGAAATACGCTAAATCTATCGATGCAAATGCAGTTCATGGTTCAGATTCTGATGAAAATGCAGAAATCGAAGGAAACTTTTTCTTCAAAGCTGACGAACGTTTCTAAGTCGACCTAAGATATTAAAATAAAACCTCGATAATTCGGGGTTTTATTGTTTAAAAGAGTTTGTATCTTTCGCTCCATTTATTCAATACCCAAAACCTTAAAAAGTTTAAGACCATCAATATTACATCAATGAAAAAAATTTTCTTTACGATATTTATTTCCAGTATCGCCATTTCATCTTTCGCACAAACAAAGAAGCCAATTGCTAAAAAACCTATAGCTACAGCTAAACCAGCAATTGCACCGTTGGCTTTAAAAACTGCACTAGATTCAGCCAGTTATGCATTTGGTACATCGATAGGTTCGAGTTTAAAAACAACTGGCTTATCAACAATGAATTATGATATACTACTAAAAGGCTTAAAAGACGCTTTTACCGGTAATAAATTGCTATTAAATCAAGAACAGGCTCAAGAATGTATCAGCGCTATTATGGCTAGTGCCAATAAAAGCAAATTCGCATCGCAGATTAATGAGAGCAAAACTTTTTTAGAGCAAAATAAAAAGCGAGCAGGCGTTAAAACTACCGCAAGTGGTTTACAATATGAAGTTTTAACAGCAGGCACAGGTGCAAAACCAACAACCGTTACAGATTCAGTATTGGTACATTACAAAGGAACTTTATTAAACGGAAAGCAGTTTGATAGCTCATACGACCGCGGCGAGCCAATTACATTTATGTTAAATCAGGTAATTAAAGGCTGGACCGAAGGTGTTCAATTAATGAATGCAGGTTCGAAATATAAATTTTTTGTTCCGTACACTTTAGGCTATGGAGAACGTGGTTACGGACCAGACATTCCACCGTACAGCACATTGATATTCGAAATTGAATTATTGAAAGTTAATGGGAAATAGCAATCTGCTAAAACATTATTTCTACTTCTGATGTTAGGTAAAACAAAAATTAACATCATGAAAAGAACATTCCCTTTAGTACTAATTGCATTTCTATGCAGTACCCTTAGCAGTTGTGAACTTATAGGTGGTATATTTAAAGCTGGCGTTTGGTCGGGCGTAATTGTAGTTGTTATTGTTGTAGCCCTGCTAATTTGGATACTTGCAAAAGTATTTGGTGGCGGTAGTAAAGGATAACTGATATCAATATTTAAATAAAGGTTGATGATAAAATCTTCAACCTTTATTTAAAGAAAAACCATTTCAGTAATTACCTGGCTGCCTGCGTGAGCGTTCAGCTTTCGTATAATTCCCTCTCTAACCATTACCAATTCATTTTTTATTACTGATGATTCAATCCTGATGAATAGCTTTTTATCATGGATATAAATCTGCTTCGTTCTGTTGGCAATGGCTGTTCCCATTATTTCTGGCCAAATCGCTAATATTGAAGTTTCATCAAACTTTCGCCTTAAACGATATACATCCAGCATTTTGCTGATGGCGTCTTTTAAAGTTACATCGTTAGGTTTACGCATTTTGAATTTGTCCGTTATTTACTTCAAATAAAGTTACATCAACTTTTATCTCTTTAAAAATTGATTTCACCCTTTCAATTCCTGTATCGGTAATAAAAATCTGCCCGAAATCATGATGCGATACCATTTGCATTAATTTTTGCACCCTGTTATCATCCAGTTTATCAAAAATATCATCTAACAGCAGCAGTGGCTTGAAACCCTTTATTTTAGCAAGGTAGGCATATTGAGCAAGTTTAAGCGCAATTAAAAAAGATTTCTGCTGGCCCTGAGAACCAAATTTCTTCAATGGCATTTCCGTTATTACAAAAGCAAGTTCATCTTTATGAATGCCAGTTGTGGTACGCTCTAAAACTCTGTCCTTCTCTACCGATTTTATTAGTAATTCTTCAAAAGAGGTTTCGCTTAATTGCGACTGGTAGATCAACTCTACAGTTTCATTATTATTGGTGATGTAACTATAATAGTGATTGAAAAGCGGTATAAATTCATCCATAAATGCCTTACGGATAGCGAATATTTTATTCCCAGATTGAATTAGTTGTTCATCCAATATTTGAAGCAAAGTTGCATCGTAGCGTTTAGTTATTGCGATTTGTTTAAGGAAAGCATTTCTATTGGCCAGAATACGGTTGTAGGTAATTAACTGGTCGAGATAATGGGCATCTGTTTGCGAAATCACATTATCAATAAATTTACGCCGCTCTTCACTGCCTTCCATAATTAGATTTACATCGTAAGGCGAAACCATTACAACTGGAAATAAGCCAATATGATCGGCAAGTTTATCGTATTCTTTCTTGTTCCTCTTAAACTGCTTTTTCTGATTTCGTTTTACACCACAGCTAATTTTTTCGTTCTTTAAATTCCGGTCGAAATCACCCTGAATCATAAAAACGTCTTCACCAGTTTTAATTTGCTGCCCATCAATAGGGTTAAAATAACTTTTACATAAGCATAAATAGTGAATGGCATCGAGCATATTGGTTTTTCCCGAACCGTTATTACCTGTAAAAACGTTAACAGTTTCGGAAAAGCTGATGCCGGCATCGCTGTAGTTTTTAAAATTAAGAAGGGTAATGTTTTTTAACCACATAAATATGGTGCAATTTACCGATTTTTTAGCCTTCAAATGCCCAATGTTAAAAATAAAGCTTACATTCATCGCAAGGAAGATAATATTATGGTTGCGCAAAAAATGTTAGAAGGAAATGTTCTTTGGTCTTACGACCATGAACTTACCGAAGGAAGAAATTCTGGTTGGATAAAAAAATTTGCAGGGATGTTTTCATTTTTGAAACCGCTGCACAATCATGAGGGAAATATATTGTTAGCTTCTAATGGCATATATATTACTGGTGATGAAGAATTAGAAGTTCCGCTATCGCATATAGAGGAAGTGTATATGGGTTTTGATGATTTATTTCCAGCATCATCAGCTAAAAATTTTGGTACCTTTTGGCAACCGATCAGAATAAAATCCATCATAAGCCATTCTGAAAGTCAAACCATTTATATGGTAGTTAATTATACAGGAATTTTTAGCGCTAACAAAACCTGGTTTAATACTTTAATAAGCTTGCTTCGATAAGTTTGGCACAACATCTCGATTCGCAATTCATAAATAACTATAGTTTAATTAAATACTTAAAATAAAGGTTGATACTTTGATTGAAAAACGTATTTTTGCAATCTTAAATTTTTTAAACAAACATGTCTACAACAGATACTCAGACAACACAACCTATTAGAAAAGGTTCTTTTTTACAGGAAAATAGTAAAAGCTTGCTATTTATTGCAGGAGCAGTAATTGTTTTAATTGGTGTGTACTTCTGGTACCAAAACGTTTACTTAAAAGATCGTGCTCAAGAGGCTGCAAGTAAAATGTATAAAGCAGAGCAATTAATCGGTGTAGATTCTTTATCTAACAGAGCAATTAAAGGCGAAGGTGGTTACCCAGGTTTAGAGCAAATTGCTAAAGATTACGATAATACAAAATCAGCCAACTTAGCTAATTTATATTTAGGTGGTATTTATTTGCGTAAGGGTGAATACAAACAAGCAATTGATGCATTAAGCAAATACAGTGCTACTGGTAGTCCGGTTGCTGATCCATTAGCTTTAGGTTTGTTAGGTGATGCTTACAGCGAATTAAAAGATTACAAACAAGCTTCTACTTATTATAAAAAAGCTGCAGACAAATCGAGCAAATTTACTTCCCCTATGTTTTTAAAGAAATTAGGTTTGGTAAACGAAAATTTGAAAGATTTTAAAGGTGCGGTTGATGCTTACACTAAGATTAAAACACAGTATCCAGAAAGCCAGGAAGCACAATTGGTTGATGCTTATATTGCAAGAGCACAGGAACAAGTTAAATAACTTCAAAACTAATTATAAATGAAAAGACTATCGAAAGATGGTCTTTTTTTGTTTATATCATAGCCTAATTTACTGGCAATAAGAAGATTATGAGATTAATCAATATTGAGTTAATTACTTACTACCCCCTATTTGTTAAAGGCAGTCATGGTGTGCGCTGGCCCAACAGTTACATAACTTTTTATAAGTTCTACACTTTTATCAATTAACGCAGGAAGTTCTAATTGCTCCTTTTTATCAAATAAGCCGAGTACAAAATCAACTTGACGACCTTTTGGGTAATCGCTACCAATACCGAAACGTAAACGGGCATAGTTCTGTCCGCCACAAACTTCTTCGATACTTTTTAAACCATTGTGGCCTGCACTGCTTCCTTGTAATTTTAACCGCAGCTTTCCTAATGGAAGCGCCAAATCATCTACAATAACTAAAACTTTTTCAGGAGCAATTTTAAGTTCCTTCATCCAGTAATTAACCGCCTTACCACTTAAATTCATAAAAGTTGTAGGTTTAATTACATGAAGTTTTCTGCCCTTAAAACTTACCTCGGAATAGTAAGCGAGGCGAATGTTTTCAAAGCTTCCATCCAAACTTTTCACCAATTCATCGGCAATATCAAAACCAATGTTATGACGAGTGTGAGCATATTCTGGTCCAATATTTCCTAAGCCAACGATAAGATATTTCATGGGCGTAAAGATAAAAGCTTAAAGCGGAAAGAACAAAGGTGAAGGAACAAAGATGAAGATTGAGGTTAAGGTTGAGGCTGAGGTTAAGGTTGAGACTCAGGTTAAGACTGAGGATAAAAGCTAGGTTTAAGATAGATTAGGAAATAGGAGATGAGATTTTTCAACATTCATTTACAACCTCATCTTGGAAATCTAAAAATCCTAAAAATCCTGGTAAAAAGAAAGCGGTGCAAAAATTTGCACCGCTTAATCCTGTAATCAAGGAAATCTAAAAAATCCTAATTATTTTTTACCTTTTGCAGCTTCAGTTTCTGCTTGTTTTAATGCTCTAGACATACCTACAGATACGATTGTATCCTCAGGAGTGTTAGTAATTGCATATTGATCTGCTTTAATATCACGAACGCGAACTAAACCACCAACTTCTAATTTGTCGATGCTAACTTCTACCGATTGAGGCATAGCAGCAGGCAATGCTTTAACACGAAGTTTACGCAATTTCTGAACCATTTTACCACCCATTTTAACACCTGGAGAAGTTCCAGTTAATTTAACAGGGATTTCCATAACGATTTCTTTTTCATCAAATAATTGAAGAAAATCGATATGCATTAAAACATCAGTTAATGGATGAAATTGTGCGTCTTTAACGATTGCTTTAGTTTTTGCACCGTTAACATCTATCTCCACGAAGTTTGCTTCAGCAGTATAAATTACATCTTTTAAATCGGCAATAACTACAGCTAAATGATGTTGTTCTTTGCCACCGTACAATACCGCAGGAACTTTACCTTCGTAACGAAGTTCCTTGGCATCGCGTTTCCCTACGTTCTCTCTTGGAGAACCGCTAATTGCGATTGTTTTCATTTTTATATTTATTTATTAGTAACAAGTATTTAGTATAAAGTATAGAGACCCTAAGTCTTAAACCATTTACCTTATACCTTAAATTTATTTATTAGTAATTAGTATCTAGTAGCGAGCGTCAAGTATCAAGACTTTAAACTTGAAACCATATACCTTCAACCCTAAACCATATACCATCAATCTTAAACCCTAAACCTTAAACAGGTCACTAATCGAGCCATGTTCATTTACATTTGCGATTGCTCTTGCAAATAAACTTGCTGTACTCAGCTGCCTAATTTTAGGACTTTCCATTTTCAAAGGAATAGTATCCGTAACGATCAATTCTGACAAAACAGAATTTTCTACCGTTTCTATTGCTTTACCCGATAAAACTGCATGTGTACAAACTGCTCTAACACTTGCTGCACCATTCTCCATAATCAAAGCTGCTGCTTTAGATAATGTACCTGCTGTGTCGCAAATATCGTCAATCAATACAACATCCTGACCGGTAACGTCACCAATAATCGACATTGATTCGATTTCATTAGCACGTTTACGGCGTTTATCGCATATAATAACTTCTGCATTAAAAAATTTAGCAAAGGTACGAGCCCTGTAAGAACCGCCCATATCTGGCGATGCTATTGTTAAATTTTGTAAGCCTAAGCTTTTAATATAAGGGACAAATATTACAGAACCATCTAAGTGATCTACCGGAATATCAAAAAACCCTTGTATTTGTGCTGCATGCAAATCCATCGTCATAATACGGTGAATGCCTGCAGATTTTAATAAATTGGCAACCAATTTAGCGCCTATTGCAACACGAGGTTTATCTTTTCTATCTTGACGAGCTAAACCATAATAAGGAACTACTGCAGTAATATAATGTGCAGATGCTCTTTTTGCGGCATCAACCATTAGCAAAAGTTCCATTAAATTATCGCTGGGCTGATAAGTAGATTGGATTAAAAAAACATCACATCCACGGATAGATTCATCAAATGAGGGCTGAAACTCACCATCACTAAATTTGTGAATGGTTACATCACCTAATGCTTTACCGTAACTTTCGGCAATTTTAAGTGATAATCCTCTGGAACCTGTTCCAGAAAATA
Source organism: Pedobacter jejuensis (assembly GCF_003725795.1). Classification (GTDB taxonomy): domain Bacteria; phylum Bacteroidota; class Bacteroidia; order Sphingobacteriales; family Sphingobacteriaceae; genus Pedobacter; species Pedobacter jejuensis. Next base: position 30,396 of record NZ_RBEE01000044.1, read on the forward strand.
GCTTTACCTGATTAAACTGCAATGGCATGATCCGTGTGTAGTTTACTTTAAAAAAAAATCGGATCATGCATTTTGAAATACACGATCCGATGCTAAATTTTGTTGTCCGACCTGGATTCGAACCAAGACAAACAGTACCAAAAACTGTCGTACTACCCTTATACTATCGGACAAACTACTTATCGAGGATATATCCCCGAAAGGGAATGCAAATGTAGGCAGCATATTTTAAATATGCAAGAGCGATTTTAAAAAAAATTAAAATTTCTTTCTCTTTAAAAAGATTCAAGATTTTTCTATTTCGATGCAACGTTTAGCTTTCAAATACGACTTTATAGCTTAAAACCTATAACCCTTTTAATATCAATTACTAAACTAACTATGACCTATTCAAAAATCAACAACTTAACCGGTTGGCTGTGTTTTTTAATTGCAGCCGTAACCTATATTTTAACATTAGATCAATCTGCAAGTTTTTGGGATTGCGGTGAATTTATAGCTTCTGCTTTCCGTTTGGAAGTTGTTCATCAACCCGGAGCACCATTGGTTTCAATGATTCAACGGGTATTTTCTTCTTTTGCATTCGGCGATAAAACCAAAGTCGCTTATTGTATGAATATTGCTTCTGCCCTTGCAAGTGCAGCTACAATTTTGTTTTTATTCTGGACAATAACTGCCTTGGCAAAAAGAACTATGGTGAAAGTAAAAGAGGAAATGACAAAAGCTAAAACCATAACTATAATCGGCGCAGGCCTTGTTGGTGCTTTAGCATATGCATTTTCTGATAGTTTTTGGTTTTCGGCAGTGGAGGCCGAGGTTTACGCAATGTCATCTTTATGCACAGCAATTGCCTTATGGGCCATTTTAAAATGGGAAGCCCAGGCTGATGAGCCAAGGGCTGACCGATGGCTTGCTTTTGTGGCGTATATTATTGGCTTATCCATCGGGGTACATTTACTAAACCTCTTGGTTATTCCTGCAGTTGTTTTTGTCTACTACTTCCGCAAAACGCCAGAACCAACCAATAAAGGGATTTTAAAAACATTCTTTGTTTCTATTTTTATTTTGGCATTTGTTCAGTTTTGTATTATTCAATATATGGTATCAACCGCAGCATGGTTTGATTATTTCTTTGTAAATACTCTAGGATTGAATTTTGGATCAGGCGTTTTATGCTTTGCTATTATATTAATTGGTGGCTTAACATGGGCAATAAGATATTCTATCCTTCAAAAGAAGCAAACCTTAAATCTTGCTTTAGTATCTACCATGTTAATTATGTTTGGCTACAGTTCCTTTTCGATGTTGATAATCAGAGCAAAGGCAAAACCCAATTTAAATAATACAAACCCCGAAAATGCTTTTACATTTTTAAATTATGTTAACAGGGCGCAATATGGTGAAAGGCCGTTACTTTATGGGCAAAACTATAATGCTGATAAAATCGATATTAAGCAAACAGGAAATCTTTACAGAAAGGGTGAAGTTAAATACGAATCAGCTGGTACTAAATCGGATTATGTTTACGACAAGAAGACGCTTTTACCGAGAATGTACAGTGATAAGCCCGAGCATATTAAGTTTTATAAAGATTGGATGGGTTTTGATGATAGCCACAAGCCAACTTTGCTCGATAATATAAAATACATGTTTTCCTTCCAGGCAGGGCATATGTACATGAGGTATTTTATGTGGAATTTTGTTGGTAGGCAAAATAATCAGGATGGACAGTTAGGCGAAAATGGCGGCGGCTGGTTAAGCGGCATAAAACCTGTAGACGCCATCCGCCTCGGCGATCAGAAAAGCCTCCCTCCTTCGATAGTAGATAATAAAGCTTACAATCGCTTTTTCTTCTTGCCTCTAATTTTGGGTTTAATTGGTGCAGTTTGGCATTTCAAAAGAAATAAAAACCATGCCGCCGTAATCGCTTTACTTTTCTTTTTTACGGGTGTTGCGATTGTACTTTACTTAAACTCAGTACCTATAGAACCGCGTGAAAGAGATTATGCATACGTTGGTTCCTTTTATGCTTTTGCCATCTGGATAGGCTTAAGTGTAATTGGTTTAAAAGAATGGGTATTTAAAAAATTTACGCCGGCTAAGTCAGCAATTTTCGCATCCGCAATCGCCTTATTTGCAGCTCCAATATTAATGGCGAGTCAGGGATGGGATGATCATAACCGTTCAGAAAGTCATTTGGCGAGAGATATTTCCGTTAACTATTTAAAATCTTGTGCGCCCAATGCAATTCTATTTACCTATGGCGATAACGATACTTTTCCGGTTTGGTATGCACAGGAAGTGGAAAATATTCGCCCCGATGTAAGGGTTGTAAATTTGAGTTTATTTACGGCCGACTGGTATATCGATGGTATGAAAAGGAAACAAAATCAATCGGCTCCGCTTCCAATTTCCATGAAACCAGCCCAATATGCCGAAGGCACAAGAGATATAATGTATTACCAGGATTTTAAAATTACCCAAAGCATTGAGCTAAAACAAATTATGGAGGTATTGCTATCAGATAATGATGAAGATAAAATTACACTGCAAGATGGTTCAAAATCGAATATCCTGCCAACGAAAAACTTTAAATTAAGCATTAACTCCAAGGATGTAATAGATACAGGAACAGTTCCGCTTGAAGATGCCGGAAAAATTGCGAGTAGCATGGAATGGACTTATAATTCTGATTATGTTAGTAAAGGCACTTTGGCTTTGCTCGATATCTTAACGCATAACGATTGGAAAAGACCAATATATTTTTCTAGTGCGATGCCTGATGAGCAATATGTAGGTTTAGATAAATATTTATATACTGAAGGCTTAACATTAAGGTTACTTCCTTTAAAACCCGATACCGCCAAAACCGAAATGTATGAAAGATTTAATGTAAAACCTTTTTATAATAATATGATGAATACGTTTAAATGGGGTAACATTAAATATGCTAATCATTTAGACAGGCAATCGGCAGATGATGTAACTATGTTCTCGAACATGTTTAACGGTTTAATTGGCGAATTGCTTAATGAAGGCAAAATTACTGAGGGCAAGGCAGCAGTTAACAAGTATTATGAAGTGATGCCGCTCAAATTTTATAGTATGCGCCATGTGATGAGTTCATTTTACTTTACAGAAAACCTTTATCGTTTAAATGATTTAAACAGGGCAAACGCCTTCATAAATAAATCGGCCGATTATATGAACAAGGAATTAACGCATCTGGCTGATGTTTGTGAAAGTAAAAACCAGCTTTCATCAGAAAGAGAAATACAGGTTTACATGACATACCTTGGCCAAATGGTTAAGCTAACGCAAGCGTATAAGCAGAATGATTTAAGCAGTACACTTGAAAAACAATACAATTTGTTCGCTACTAGATTTAGCCCGTATTTTAGTAGCTAAGCTGATAATTATTCTCAATCGAAACCCGTAAAGTTTGCCAATCCAAGCGCTTTACGGGTTTTATGTCGTTTTAATAATTTCATCCAAACGAAATTAATCTAGATAGCGATGCATCAAACCATTAAAAAATGTAAAAACAATGGGATATTTTCCTTACTTATCGACTATATTAATTAATTTCGGCAGCATTTTTATGCTCAACATCATTTAATATCATTATCAAAAACCAATGAATTATTCAAAAGTTAATAATATAACAGGCTGGGTTTGCTTTCTAATAGCCACAATAACTTACGTTTTAACCTTAGAACCCTCAGTTAGTTTTTGGGATTGCGGCGAGTTTATCGCTTCAGCACTTAAAATGCAGGTCGTTCACCAACCAGGTGCACCACTGTTTTTAATGCTTCAAAGGTTTTTCTCCATTTTTGCTTTTGGCGATGTTACCAAAGTTGCTTATTGGATGAACATTGGCTCTGCACTATCAAGTGCGGCAACAATTTTATTCTTATTCTGGACAATTACTGCATTAGCTAAAAAAACACTAGTTAAGGCTGGGGAAGTATTAACCAATGCTCAATTAATAAGCATAATGGGTGCAGGTGCAGTTGGTGCTTTGGCCTATGCATTTTCTGATAGTTTCTGGTTTTCAGCCGTAGAGTCTGAGGTTTATGCACAATCATCATTATTTACCGCAATTGTTTTTTGGGGAATTTTAAAATGGGAAGCCCATGCCGATGAGCCTAAAGCAGATAGATGGTTATTGTTCATCGCCTACATTATGGGTTTATCTATCGGTATTCACTTATTAAATTTGTTAACCATTCCTGCTATTGCATTCATATATTATTTCAAAAAAACCAACAAACCAACTACATCAGGTATTTTTAAAACACTTTTAGTTGGCATACTAATACTGGGCGTTATACAATATGGAATTATCCAGTATTTAGTTTCATTCGGTGCCTATTTCGATTTATTTTTTGTTAATACTCTAGGTTTAGGCTTCGGAACGGGCGTTTTATTCTTCGCAATTTTAATTATAGGCGCCTTTGTTTGGGCAATCCGTTATTCAATAAAACACCAAAAGAAGTTATTAAACTTAGGCTTAATATCTACGGTATTAATCATTTTTGGTTACGCATCATTTGCTATGATAATTATCAGAGCGAAGGCAGATCCGAATCTAAATAATAGCGCACCTAAAGATGCTTTCTCGTTTTTAAGTTACTTAAACAGAGAGCAATATGGTGATAGACCATTGTTATTTGGTCCGAATTACAACTCGGAAAGAACAGGTGTTTCGGAGGGAAAAACCATCTGGAGAAAAGGAGCCGATAAATATGAAGTTGCTGGCAAAAAGAACGATTATGAGTATGCAGATAATACCTTTTTACCAAGGATGTATAGCGACGACCAGAAACATGCCGATTTTTATAAAGAATGGATGCACCTTGATGATAGTAAAAAACCAAACACCGTAGATAATGTTGGCTTTTTATTCAGCTATCAAATTGGATATATGTACATGCGATATTTCGGCTGGAATTTCGTTGGGCGCCAGAACGATGAGCAAGGACAAGGAAGTGGTTTTGAAGGAACATCCTTAAGCGGTATTAAACCAATTGATGCAGTTTGGCATGGCGATCAAAGTCATTTGCCGCCATCAACAGTTGATAATAAAGCATATAATAGATTCTTTTTCCTTCCTTTAATAATTGGTTTGTTGGGTGCAATCTGGCACTTCGGTCGTAATCAAAAAGATGCAGGTGTTGTGGGATTGTTATTTTTCTTCACAGGTATTGCCATTGTATTGTACCTAAATCAAAAACCCTTAGAACCACGTGAACGTGATTATGCTTATGTAGGTTCATTTTATGCGTTTTCCATTTGGATTGGTCTCGGGGTTTTAGCCATCAAAGAATGGCTGTTTAAAAAACTCACACCTGCTACAGGTGCAGTCGCGGCAACCGTGATTGGTTTGTTCGCAGCACCAGTTATTATGGCTCAACAAGGATGGGATGATCACGACCGTTCGACTAAACTGGTTGCTCATGATATTGCGTACGACTATCTGCAATCATGTGCACCAAACGCCATTTTATTTACTTATGGCGATAATGATACCTATCCGCTTTGGTACATTCAAGAAGTTGAAAAAGTTCGCCCGGATGTTAGGATTGTAAACTTAAGTTTGTTTGATACGGATTGGTATATCAATGGCATGAAGCAAAAACAAAATGATTCAGAACCATTGCCAATTTCAATGAAAGAATCTCAGTTTGTGCAAGGTGAAAGAGATGTAATGCCATATGATGATTATAAAATTGCAGGCAGTGTTGAATTAAAAAACATTGTTGATTTGCTTTTATCGGATAATGCAGATGATAAAGTTGCGATGCAGGATGGAACAAAATCAAATTTCCTACCTACCAAGAACTTTAAATTAACCATTAACCCTCAAGAAGTTATTGGCACAGGTACAGTTCCAGCTGCTGATGCAAATAAAATTGCACCAACAATGGAATGGAAATTTAATAAAGGTTATGTTACTAAAGGTACCTTAGCCATGTTAGATATTTTAGCACACAACAACTGGAAGCGCCCAATTTATTTTGCTTCTACAGTTCCTTCTGAGCAATACAATGGCTTAGATAAGTATTTATATAACGAAGGATTGGCGCTTCGCCTATTGCCGTTAAAAGCAGATACTGCCACTACTGATGAGCGTGAAGAATTATTAAACACTCCTGTTTTGTATAAAAACATTATGGATAAATTTAAGTGGGGAAACATCAAAACGGCAAAATATTTAGATCCACAATCATCTGATGATACTTTTATTTTCACCAACATATTAAGCAGCTTAACGGGTAGTTTAATTAAAGAGGGTAAAATTGAAGAAGCAAAAAAAGTTGCTGATAAATATTATGAAGTTATGCCAGATAAATTTTTTGGCATTCGTACGGTTGTTGTTAAGTATTACATGGCCGAAAACCTTTATAAACTAGGTGAAACCACTAGAGCAAATGATATCTTAATGAAATCTGGAGATTATATACAAAAAGAGCTTACTTACCTGGCTGATATTTCTGCTTCGAAAGGAAGTTTGTCTGGAACTCAAAACGTTCAAACTGGTTTGTATTATTTAGATAGAATGATTAAAACTTCTAAAGCAATGGGTCAGACTAAAGTAAGCAGTCAGCTTGAAAGGCAATTTGCAGGTTTAGAATCAAGATTTTCTGGTTATTTCGGACAACAACAAACACCATAACCGAATTTATTTTATAACAGAAAGCAGCTGCATTAATTTGTAGCTGCTTTTTTTGCTTAAAAACTTGCGAAGGCTTGCGCCCAAAAACTTGCGAAGTCCAAAAGGCCAAAGCGAAGGAAGACTTCGCAAGTTTATTATGCGCTTAATTTCCCTGGTAGACTGACGAAGTTTGCCAACATACAATCCCACCTAAACTTCGTAAGGCTTCTGCGCCCCTATCTAAAGTTCAAAAGTTGAGGCAAAAAAAAATCCTGCTTGATTTAACAAACAGGATTTTAATATTTAAAAAGAATAATTATTCATTCACGACACCCATTGCGCAGAATTTCTCAATTCGTTGCTCGATAAGCTTATCTGTTTTTAATTTACCTAATGAAGCCAAATCTTTAATGATATAATCTTTTAACGTTTGTGCCATCAATTCAGGGTTTTGGTGTGCACCGCCTAATGGTTCAGGAATAATGCCATCGATAAGCTTATTTCCAAACATATCATCAGATGTTAATTTTAAACACTCTGCGGCTTTCTCTTTGAAATCCCAGCTTCTCCATAAAATAGATGAACATGATTCTGGTGAAATAACAGAATACCAGGTATGTGCTAACATGTAAACTTTATCGCCGATACCAATACCTAAAGCTCCTCCAGAAGCACCTTCACCAACGATAACACATATAATTGGAACACGAAGAATAGACATTTCAAGTAAATTTCTGGCAATCGCCTCACCTTGTCCGCGTTCTTCTGCTTCTAAACCCGGGTAAGCACCCATTGTATCAATCAAAGAAATAACAGGTTTGTTAAATTTTTCTGCTAAACGCATTAAGCGTAATGCTTTACGGTAACCCTCAGGGTTAGCCATACCGAAATTATGAAACTGACGTTCCTTTGTATTTTTTCCTTTTTGATGGCCGATAACCATTACCGTTTGACCATTAATGGTTGCAAAACCACCAACAATTGCCTTATCATCTTTAACCGTTCTATCACCATGTAATTCAATAAAATCATCACAAATCATGCTGATGTAATCAAGTGTTTGAGGTCTGTCGGGGTGACGACTCATTTGCACTTTATTCCAACCGGTTAAATTATTGTATAAACTTTGAGTGGTTTCATTTAATTTACCATCAAGTTCTTCTAAAGTAGCAGACATATCTACTTTAGTTTTATCGGCAACTTGTTTAACTTTTTCTATCTGCTGAACTAAATCTGCAATAGGTTTTTCGAAATCGAATGATGTTTTAATTTGCTGCATAATTGGGTTACAAAACTAAGTATTTATTTTTAGTTTGCAGTTAACAGTTTAAAAGTTAAAATGCGAATTGTTAATTCGCAAATGCATTTAATTGTCTTTGATAGTTGATTATAATCCTTAAATCCTGGTTAAAACTTTGCGGATGCACCTGATTTTGGTAATGCCTTCATAATAAAATCTCTAACATGATTATTTGAGGTTTTCAAATCTTCTTTGCGTAGATACATCATGTGCCCGCTTCTGTAACCTTCCCAAGTTAATCTATCTTGTAATTTCCCAGCAGCATCCAATTGCCACATGCTGTATTTTGCATTAAAATAATCACATGCTCCATCATAATACCCCGATTGAACCAAGACGTGCAAAAAAGGGTTTTGCGCCATTGCCTGGCGCAAATTATCACCTGTTTTATCTCCGGAATTATCCCATGGATAAACGGAACCAAACATGTTATATTTTAAATCGGTTTTGTAGTTTAGCTCATTTCTTATATACATATTGATGGCAGGTGTAAAAGAATGCAACCATGATGTTAACTCAGCATTATAATCTGGCGATTCGCCTGCACCCATTTTATCAATCCCCTTGTACCTAGAATCTAACCGCCCAACGGTAAAACCTTTATCTCTCAGCAATTCTTTCCAGAAGAAATCAGTAGGAACGTTCAAATTGTAATCTAAAAATACCTTTTCAGATATTCCGGAATATCGAGCCATTTTAACCGCAATAGCCCGTTTTTTATCAGCACTAAGCATGCTACCTTGGGCAATTGCTGGAATAACCTCATTTATCGTAAAGCTTTCTACCTCTGGCAGCATCGCTGTTAAGTCTTTCGATTGTAAATCAGCAGGCAAAACCTTATGATACCATGCAGTAGCTGCAAAATATGGTAAACGCAAGGCAGCATCAACTGGTCCGCTACGCTCAATACCTAGCTCAGTTGGCGACACCAATACAACACCATTTAGATACATCCATTAGCTATTTTGAAGTTCGAGGGCCAAGCCAGAAACACGGGTTGTTCCATAACTTTCGCCAATTAAAAATTTTGGAGATGCCCAACGATTATTTCGGGTAACAAAAGTGTTTATCCACTCTGCTAGATATTTGATATCGGCCTTTACCCCGAAGAATTTATTTGTTGGAATATCTTTACTAATCGCTCTGGAATATCCTGTATTTACGGGGTCGATATAAACAATATCGGCAACATCCAAGATCGAATATGGGTTTTCTTTATATCCGTAAGGTTGAACAGGATAACCTTCATCATCAATATTTAAAATTACAGGACCTGTGTAAGCAATATGCATCCAAACAGAAGCAGAACCCGGACCACCATTAAACGAAATTACCAATGGTCTTTTATCTCGATTTTGGATATCACTTCTTTCGTAATACGTATAAAACAGACCTGCAATTGGTTTTCCATCTTCATCCCAAACGGGTAAGGTGCCTGTAGTTGCTTTATATGGAACGGCTTTACCATTAATAGTAACATTGTGGTTGGTAATAACTGAACTTTCTACCTTAATTGTGCGCTCATTTCCAGTTGGTTTAGGTTCTTCTTTTATAGTTACCTGTGATGTTGTAGTTGTTTCTTTAGCTGGTGTTTTTCTTGGAGTTTGCTGCGCTGACGTATAAACGGCAGCAAAAATACAGATGGATAGTATAAATTTAAATTTCATAAAGTTTTGGTTTGGTGCCTAAATATCTTACTAAACATGCGCTTATCAAAAAAACATTGAAATTGTTACCATAAAAAAACGGCATTGCGAGGTTGCAATGCCGTTTCAAAATTCCGAGTGTGTTGTCTATTTATCCCACCAAACTCTACCTACTAATTTATCGCCACCTGGAACAGCAGCAGATGCAACTTTATAATTCGCCGCATTTGATACCCCCTCAGCCAATGGATAAGGAAAACGACGTGGTATTGAACCGCCAGTATTGGTATTTGGATATACGATTGGAACTAAAGCAGGTAATCCTGTTCTTCTCCAGTTAGACCATGTTTCGTAAAAATCTAACATCGTGATTGTATGCGCCCAATATTGCATTGAAATCATTTCTAAACCATTTGCCGCTACATAAGGATGAGCGCCTAGATAAACCGCAGCATCGCTTGCATTTACTGCCATGTTTGCATCATATTGAGATAAAAATGTCATTGCCGAGGTTACTCCTGCATTATAATGTGCTGCCGCTGAACCACCAATATTAAAACGTTGTGCGGCTTCGGCCCACATTAACTCAGTTTCTGCATAGGTTAAAATAAAGGTATTACCATCTCTTTTAAGCATTCCTGGGTTTGGTGATGAGTAATCTGTAAAATCAGTATATGAGGCATCTTGACGAACATCTCGACCAGCAATACCGCTCAAATCTTTACCATTCGGCATTCCCTTTTGAACACTTGCAGTTGTAATATAGGCAGGGTTTTGAGCCTTCGTTACATCTGTTAAGTATAATTTTGTAACCGCAACTTTGCTTAATCTTGGGTCGTTGTTGGTTTTTAGATAATTAATGAATGTATTGCTCCAACGGGTGTAAAAGTTTTCCTGCCCACCATCGCCTAACAAAACCTGTGCATTTCTATTTTGCGTAACGCGACCGCCATTTGCATCGTGTTTAAAAAATGCATTATCACCATCACTTGTCATCGTTTTACCAACAGCTTTTGTAATATAGGTTTGCGCAAGTGTTGCATCTGCCTTGGTTAAACGCATCGCCATACGTAACATTAAGCTATTTCCAAAACGTTTCCATTTTGCAACATCACCAGCGAAGATTAAATCACCATTCACAACATCGGCAGAGGCATTTAAAGCTGTTGATGCTTCATCAACCTCTTTCAGCAAATCGGTATAAATGGCTTGTTGCGCATCGTATTTAGGATACAAAATAGAAGAATAATAGCCCTTTCCAGCATCAAAATATGGGATATCGCCATATAAATCCGTTAGCCTTTCAAAAATTAATGCCTTCCAAATTCTGCCCATTTGATACACATTGTTGTATTGCGCTTTACCCCTCGTAAATTCTACTAAATCAACAGCATATTTTACTTGATCGGGATAAGCCTTTTCCCAGTAAGCAGCCGTGTAACCTTCATTAAGCATGTATTTATCACCTGCCCAATAACTTATAACCGATGACATACCCTGCATCATTGTTGCCGAGTAAATTAAATTACCACGCCAGGTTTCGTATGCAAAATCTGTACTGCCTGTATAGGTTAACTGTGCAGTAGATAATAAGTAGTTTGGATTGTATTGTTCCTGACCTACAGATACAGGATCGGTGTTGATTTTTTCGAAGTCTTTAGTACACCCAGATATAAGGATTAAACCTGATAATAAAAGTGGTACGTATAATTTTATGATCGTTTTCATTTTCAATTCGTTTAAAGGATTATAACTTAACACTTAAATTTAAACCGTATGTGCGTACTGGCGGCACACCTCCTAGTTCCATGCCTGGAATTGTAGCATTGTAGCTAGATTCCGGGTCGATGTTATCCGTCTTCTTCATCAAAATGAATAGGTTACGACCAACAAAACTTACATTTAAGCCTTTAATTTTGTTGTTAAACATTTTGGTCGGAAAATTATATCCTAAAATTACTTGTCTGAATTTAATGAAGCTGGCATCTTGTACAAATTGTTTTGAAACATTATTAGCATAAGTGCTGTAGTAATTTGCCGCATTAACACCTAAAGCATCACGATTTTCGAGTGTTGCCTGGTGCAAACCAAACACATAACCATAATAATCAGTTGCGGAGAATATCTTCCCTCCCCATTTACCATCAATTAAAAACGACAGATTAACGCCTTTATAGCTAAATTCGTTATTCCATCCTGCTGCCCATTTATTGTAAGCAGAACCATACGCTTTCAATTCGCCTCTTTGTGGTGCGCCATTGGCATCTTTCACAATATTTCCGTTACCATCATATAAGAAATCATAAGCCATTACCTGGCCAATTGCCATACCTTCCAGATTTTGTAAAAAGCCCACATTACTACGTGAAGTTGCAAGCAGTTGCGATGCAGTACCAGGTGCTAATGTGATAACCTTATTATCATTGTACGATCCGTTAACACTAGAAGTCCAGTTGAAATCTTTGCTTTTGATAACATTACCAGAAATTAAAGCTTCAACACCTTTATTTCTTAATTGGCCAATATTTAAAACGGCACCACTGTAACCGGTAGTTGTAGAGGCCGGAACAGCAAGAATTTCATCACTTGACTTTTTATTGTACCAGGTAACATCCAAATTTACCCTATCTCCAAACAATCGCATTTCAGTACCAATTTCGAGCTCAGTTGCTTTGGAAGCTCTAAGGGATGCATTTGGAATAGATGAGTTAACAATATTCCCAAGTGGAGCGCCATTTACAGACTCGCTACGCAAATTATAATACAGTTGCGTCTGGAATGGTAAAGTTGCCTGCCCTACCATTGCATAACCAGCTCTTAGTTTACCGAAGCTTAAAAATGATGGTTTCCAAAGTTCAGAAAATACAAATGAGCCACTTATTGACGGGTAAACTACATTGAGTTTATTATCCTTGCCTGGTGTAGCGAGGGTAGAAAACCAATCGCTTCGGGCGCTTCCGGTTAAGTATAAAATATCTTTATAAGTTACTTCTAAAGTTCCATAAACAGATTGGGTTTCTTGGTCTGATTGATATACGGAAACAGATTTGCCACCTGTATTACTTAAAGTGTAAATACCAAAAAGCTGAAAAGACGCACCGCTATTATTTGTACCCGAACTTTTGGTTCGGCGATAATTTGCACCCACATTCGGTGTGATAGAGAAATCGTTTATTTTAAACGACTTTCCCATTAAACCATCAACATTGATATCAGAGAATTTGCTAATTTGTTCAGTATATCCACCATCAGCATCATAAGCTGTACCAGATGGCGTTACTGAAACGTAATTATCATTGTAAGAATCTCTTCCTGCTCTTGCCTGCAAAAATAAACCATTATCAAAAGTATATTTAGCGCTGAAAGAACTTAGCAAACGTTCTCTTTTGGTGTTATGAATAAAATCATTGGCTGCAAACCACGGATTGGTTGCATAAGGATTTCCTGTGTTATATGAAAGTTCATTGCCCGTTGGCGTTTTGCCGGGTTGTAAGGTTGCAATATTAACGCTTGTTGGCAAAAATGCGGCATTGTAATTGGCATTGCCAGCACCGTCAGATAGCATTGGCCTGTTTTTAGCTTGCTCTAGAATGTAATTAAAGCGAGCATCAACAACCAGATTTTTAATCGGGTCGAACGTACCAGCTAAAGTGAAGTTTTGTCTATCTAAACCCGAGTTAGGCACTACCGACTTATTTGTTAAATCGCTTCCAGATAAGCGAATTACACCACCAGTAAATGTTTTATTTAAAGCTAGGGTATTTGTCCAACTTCCACCAGTTCTGTAAAAGTCTTCAATGTTATCTTCTTGTGCAGTGTATGGTCTGCTTACACCGTCAAATTGCACAACGTTTGTTCCATCCAATCTTGCTCCCCAACTTGAACTACCTGTAGATGCAGCTGCTAATTGAGTTGCTGGTTTTTGCCCGTTAACGCCTTGTCCATAAACATATTGCCAATTGGTTCTATCCATTACCTGCTCAGCAACATAGTTACTGCTAAACTCTATACTATTTCCTTTTCCACTTTTCGTGGTGATGAGGATAACGCCAGCTTTTGCTCTATTGCCATAAAGAGCAGAAGCTGCTGCTCCTTTAAGTACAGAAATGCTTTCAATATCATCAGGATTTATGTTACTGATTGCATCTCCTAAATCTGGAGCATTATCATATTGTCCGCCGTTATTACCAATACCAATCGTGCTTCCAAAACCAACCGGAGCACTTTCCATCGGAATTCCGTTTACTACATAAAGCGGCTGACTAGATGGGCCTAAGCTAGATACCCCACGGATGGTAACATTGGTTGCTGCACCTGCCCCACCTGATGTACCAGCAATATCTAAACCTGCAACTTTACCTACCAGTGAATTTGTGATGTTGTTTTCGCGAGCCTGAGTTAATGTTTCGCCCCCAATTTGCGTTACCGAATAACCTAGAGCTCTTCTTTCTTTTTTGATACCTAAAGCCGTAACCACAACCTCAGATAACTGTTTACTATCTTCTGCCAATACAATATCTATAGACGTTTGAGCACCTATGGAAACCTCTTTAGTTTGAAAACCAGCATAAGAAACCACCAATACTGCATTTTCTGGAGCGTTTAATGTAAACTTACCATTTACATCGGTCGAAGTTCCGATGGCTGTCCCTTTTACCCTTACGGTTGCGCCAGGCAAAGTTACTCCTTGAGCGTCTTTTACCGTTCCGCTAATGGGTACTTCCTTATTTCTGCTGATAACAATTAAGCCACCATCAGAAACAGAGTACTTTAAATTTGTTCTATTTAATATGGCAGATAAAACATCAGTAACCGGAATATTAGTTACAGTGATGCTTACGTCCTTATTAACAGGAACATAAGACGAGCTATAGACAAAATGATAACTGCTTTGCTGCTCTATAATCTGTAAAACCCTTGCCAATTTTGTTTTCTTCACATCGAGAGAAATTTTTTCCTGAGAAAAAACCGACGCGGAAACATTAAGGCAGGTAATGAAAACCATAATACAGGTTAGTTTCATTAGCATAATGAATTTTAAAAGCGCTCTGTATTTTGGGCGCTCTTGCAGTAAGTAATAATAAATCATATTTTTGTTTTTTTTGGTTGCATAGTTATTTGGCAGCAAGTTGTTTGCGCATAAACTGCCATTAATTAATCAAAGAAGAATTTACGAGGGCGGTGCGCCAACACCGTCCTTTTTTTCTACTTCGAGATGATTACCTGATTTCCTTTTATCTCATATTTAAAATTTTCTACTTTTTGTAATGCAGACAATACCTGATCGATACTTTCGTGACTAAAAGTTGCCGTAAAGCGATATTTTTCAATGTCAGGATCTGTAAATTTGATATCAACACTGTACCATTTCTCCAAAACACTTTTTATATCGTCAAAATTTTGGTCGTATATCTCTATTCGGTTTTGCGTCCACGCGGTTTCTACAATTGTACTGTCTTTAATTAAAGTATAGTGGTTTATAGTAATTTCAGGACGAGCTGCTTCAGGTTTTAACGTTTTTTGTTTAGAAGCAACTGCAATGGTTTTATAAAAAGTAACTTTCTGGCTTGGCTTTAAGGTGATAATACTGCCATTTCCATTAACGGCTTCCATGGTAATTAAGCCTCTTATCAACGTTGCTTCCGATGAAATTTCATCGGGATAAGCTTTTACATTAAAAGCAGTACCTAAAACGTTGATATCAAAATCGCTGGTATGCACTTTAAAGGGTTTGTTTTTGTTATGTGCTACATCAAAATAAGCCTCTCCCTTTAAAATAACCTCACGTTTGGCTTCATTAAAACCTTCTGCAATTGATAAAGAACTTTGTGCATTTAACAACACAATGGAACCATCAGACAATGTAATTTTTTTTCGCTCACCGCCTTTCGTTTTAAAGGTTTGGGCTTGTAATACCCCGCTTGGCTTATTTTGGGAAACATAGCCACGATAGAAAAAACTAATAGAAATAACTACCACTATTGCGGCAGCAACTTTTAACCAGGTGTAGCTTTTACTTAGCTTAGATGTTTTTGCTTCACTATTAAGATTTAGTTTCAATTTATCTAGTTGGGTAAAAACCGACCGCTTATTTCCGCTCAGGATAAA
The DNA here is from genome assembly GCF_003725795.1 of Pedobacter jejuensis. Lineage (GTDB taxonomy): Bacteria > Bacteroidota > Bacteroidia > Sphingobacteriales > Sphingobacteriaceae > Pedobacter > Pedobacter jejuensis. Next base: position 46,108 of record NZ_RBEE01000044.1, read on the forward strand.
ATGCAATCTTTTGGCTTCGGCAATCACATCTGCCTGTTCAGGATGAGCCTTGATATACTTCTCCCAATATTCAATACAAAGCTTGTCGGTTCCTGCGCAATATTGCTGGAAAGTACTGTCGACAAGAAAGTCTTCTGCATTGAATCGACTTCTTTCAATCATTATTATTTGGCTTTTAATTATCAGTGCCCAAAAAGTTTATTTTTTCCTAAAGAAATTTTAACTTTTTTTTAATAAGGCAAATTTATACTCTGAAAATAGCCGAAATCGAAAAATTTAATTTGTGGCTAAAGGTAAAATCAGGCTGATATAGTTTGTTTGTTAGGCGAAGGTTTTTGAAACATCAAATTGTATGTAATTCACCTCACCCTACCAAAGGTTTTGCTTTGGCTACTGCGTGCTATCCCTCTCCTTGAAGAGAGGGATTTGTTGGACAATTATTAAATACCATAGGCTCAAAGTACTTTACTTCGTTTCCCTCTCTTCAAGGAGAGGGATGCACAAACTTATTGACACCTTGTACCTTTCAAAGGGTGAGGTTATAATTGTGTTGCTGCCATGGAATAAAACTAAAATCAATATCTAGAGCCAAGTCAAGATGACGGAAAGATGGAAATCGACTACCAATATTTACGCTTTCAGTTCCTTACGCAAAACCTTCAAGGCGTCGTAAATGGTATTGTATGAAGTTTTTATAGATTGATTGGTTTGTTCGGCAATTTGTTCATAACTCAATCCATCAAAAAATTTTAAATGAATTAGCTGCTTCTGCCTGAAAGTGAGTTTTTCGAGTGCGTTTTTTAGTTGGTGCTTAACCAATTCATCGCTTTGAACTTTCACGATAAATTCTTCGTAGCTCATTTCCATCCAATCGCCATCCGCTCCAGCATTAAAAAGTGCATCGTTAATTTTCTTTTTCCGCTCTAAAATCCGCAGCAGTTTCCTCTTTAAAAAGGTGCGAAGATAGGCTTCAACATTATCAACACGATTGAGTGTTTCATGTTTTTCCCAAATGGTTGTAAAAACAAGGTCGGTTGCTTCGCTGGAAATATCGGCATTTGTGCAAACCCTTATTCCGAAATTAACTAGAGGATAATAAAGTTCTTTGTAGAGATCAAAAAAAGCATCTCTGTCTCCGGCACGTAATCGTTCCCAAAGCAAGTGATGCGATAATTTGTTCTCCATATTTGCAGTTAGTTGTTATGGCAATATTAACTAAAATACATAAGAATATTTCAGGAAAAACTGCCTCCGTTATTTGTATCATTTCAAAAAAACAGAGGCAGAGAATCAGCTACTTTACCTTAAAGCAACTTTACTAAATATATGATATTCGCCCGGCGCCATTGTTGCCGAATAAATATTCGAATTAAGGTTAATTGTATTTCCAACGGCATCTACCAAATTTCCTGATGCGCCAAAATCTACATTAGCAGTTTGATTAGTCACGTCGAAATTCCCAACCACAACTACCGTATTTGAAGCATCAGTAAGTTTAATATATTTTACACCGCCAGTTAAATTATAAGTTGTATTGGTGGTATTAAAAATGGTATTGTTCTTTTTTAACTTGATAAATTTAGCATACGCGTCGTATAAAGCCTTTCTATTTACGTCAGAAAAATAATCCCACTTAATTGGTTTTTCTCCAGTCCTACCGTTAAAATCGATACTGATATCATAACCCAACTCACCAAACTGCCACACCATTTTCGGTCCGGGGATACTGAATAGAAATGCCGCAGCCATTTCATTTCGTCTTAGCGAGGTTGGCAAATTTCCCTTAATCAAATAGCTTCCGGTCATATTTCCAAAGGAAATGTTCTTATAATTTAAACGTTCCTCATCATGACTTTCTCCATAAGTTATCAATCCATCCGATTTATTGAAACCATGTTTAGCGTAAAAACCATAAGAAAAATCTGAACTACCTAACCAGCCCATGGTGGCTTCATTCATGTTATAATTTACGTTATTCCAAAGCATCATGCCATCATCTGCTAAAACTTTTTCTTCTGATTCTTCTGCAAAATGTTCTAAAATCACGTAGAAATTATTGGCATCGATACTCTTAATAAAGCTATTGTATTCTTTCCAGATGGCAACTCTTGTTGCATCATAAAGTCTAAATCCTGCATCATCTGTCGATGTTTTTTGCGTAAATCCTTTTGATAAATCAAAGCGGAAACCATCAATTTTATATTGCTGCATCCAAAATTTCATTACGTTCTTTGCAAAGTATTTTGTTGCTGCGCTTTCGTGATTAAAATCATAACCAACATTAAATGGGTGTTTGGGATCTACATTAAACCAAGGACTATTTCCGGCTGGCTTTGAACCATTAAAATACAATTGAACCATTGGCGACTGACCAAAAGAATGATTTAAAACCATATCCATAATTACAGCAATGCCTTTACCGTGGCACTCATCGATAAAATTTTGCAACGCAGTTTTTGTTCCATAATATTTATCTGCCGCGAAATAAAAAGAAGGGTTATAACCCCAGCTTAAATTCCCTTCAAACTCATTAACCGGCATCAACTCAATTGCATTAATGCCCATGTTTACCAAATAATCTAGCTTTGCTAATGTAGAAGCATAGTTATGTTCGGCGGTAAAATCACGGATTAACAATTCATAAATAACGAGGTTGCTTTTTTCTGGACGAACGAAGCCATTATTTTTCCATGTGTATGTTGGTTGATTTGCTAGCATTGTACTAACAATTCCAGTAGTTTTTCCGGTGGGATAAGCTTTTAGATTTGGATAAGTAGCCGAAGAAATAAAACTATCATTAGCAGGATCTAAAATTTTCTCGCAATACGGATCTGCAACTTTTAAAGTACCATCAACCAAAAATTGATAAGCGTATTCTGTGTTTGGATCTAGATTATCAATTTGAATCCACCATGTATTTCCATCCGCGGTTTTTTTCATTACAGAAGTAGTTGCCGACCAATTATTGAATTCCCCAATTAATGCAACCGAGGTTTTATTAGGTGCGTAAAGGGTTACAATTGCAGATTTACCACCGTTGATAAAAGCAACACCATCTTTTGCACCTGCAGGCAAATCAGTTGTAGGCAATACTGGAGGATCAATCCCAGGTCCTTCTGAAGAGGCTTTTTTGCAGGATGTATTAAATACTGTTACCAGCAGTAATAGGTAAATGATTTTTTTCATCTGGTTAGATTTATTTGGGATTTGGTCACTGCGAACCACCAATCCTGCCTGCCGACAAGATTAGTGCTTCGCAACATAGATTTGATTAAACTGATCTGTTTTCTTCAATACTTAGCTCAGCGGCTAATACTTCATCAGTTTTCTTTGGTTCTTTGATAAATACAAAGCAGATTATTGCCGCTAAAATCATTAGTCCACCGCCAATTTGAACGGCCAATAATCTATCATTATTTAATACGTTGCGCATCAACCAGCCGAAACCGAGTGAAGCCATAATTTCTGGCAATACAATAAAGAAATTAAAAATCCCCATGTAAATACCAATTTTATCTTTTGGTAATGAGCCACTTAACATGGCATAAGGCATGGATAAAATACTTGCCCAGGCAATACCGACACCTGTCATACACAGATACAACATATTTTTATCGTGAACCCATGCTACACTTATTAAGCCAATTGCACCGCAAATTAAACACAAAGCATGCGTTGTTTTACGACCTAAAGCATCGGCGATTTTTGGCAAAACCAAAGCGAAGAGGAAAGTGATAACGCTATAATAAGCTAAAGTTAAACTTCCAAAATCGGCACCTTGCGCATAAACAGGGTCTGCAGCATCTTTACCACCGAAAACATTTACCGCAACTGCAGTTGTATAATAAAACCACATTAAAAATAAACCTGGCCAAGTAAAAAACTGAACCAGAGAAACAATTTGCATTCGTTTTGGCATGTTTCTTAGCGCATGTAAAATTTCACGTGCTCCACCACCAAAACCTTTATTGCTTTCGATAACTTTTTCTTTGAAATCAACATCCTGAGGTGGATATTCTTTCGTAGTAAAAACAGTCCATAATACCGATGCTAGAAAGAAAAATGCACCAATGTAAAATGAAAACTTTACATTTTCAGGGATACTGCCTTGTGCTGCGGTATTGGTTAAATGAAATACATTATTCATTACCCAAGGCAATGAAGATGCGATGCTTCCACCCAAACCAATCATCATACTTTGCATGATAAAACCTCTGTTTACCTGACTATCGGGCAACTTATCAGTAACAAAAGCACGGAAAGGTTCCATTGCGATGTTGCCAAAAACATCTAAAATATAGAGCAAGCCCGCTGCCATCCAAAGTACACTACTATGCGGCATAAAAATTAAAGCAATACTGCTTACAATTGCACCAATTAAAAAGTAAGGTCTTCTTCTACCCCATTTTGGATGCCAGGTTCTATCGCTTAAATAACCTATAATCGGTTGAACCAACAATCCTGTTAATGGAGCTGCCAAAAACAGTAAAGGTATCTGGTCTGGATTGGCGCCAAGGTTTTCGTAAATACGACCCATGTTGGCACGTTGTAAATCCCAACCAAACTGGATTCCGAAAAAACCAACACTCATATTGATGATTTGTGCGAGTGTTAATTTTGGGTTTTCAAATGCTGTTTTTAAGCTCATTATATTTGGTTTTGGTAACCGCAAAGGTCACAAAGTAATAACGCAGAGACCGCAAAGCTATTTATCTATACTTTGTGTCCTTTGCGAAAATCTTTGTGTGCTTTGCGGTTGAAACATTAGTTTAAAATTCTATTACTTGTGCCGAAACCGGAGCAAGTTTTACAGGAATACTTGTACCTGCAGGGATATTTAATTTTTTATCTGTCAGCAAATCGGTAACTGGCGACGAAGATTTCACTTTTAAAATATGATCAGGAATTTCGATGTTTGCTTCTAAATTTTGAGAGCGGTCGAAATTTACCACAACCAATAAACGCTGTTTGCCTGAATAGCGGATAAAAGCATACATGCGATTATTCATGTTACCAGTTTGCGGAACATCATAAATATCGCCATGAATAATGGCATCACTTTGTGTGGTTACCTTTAATAATTGCTGATAATAAGCCCTCAATTTTAGTTGGGTTTCATCTAAGCCTTTTCCATCAAAAGTTCCATTGTTCATCCATCGCTGATGATTTGGAACACCCCAATAATCAAAAATTGTAGTTCGGTTATCATCTCCACCGTAACCTTCTGCACCTTTACCTGGCTCACCAACTTCTTGTCCGAAATAAAGCATAACCGGACCAGAACCCAAAGTTGCTGAAACAACCATAGCTGGTAAAGCCAGTTCTGCACGACCAGCAAAGCCTGCAGATGCAATGCGTTCTTCATCATGATTTTCTAAGAAACGCAACATTTTATTGCCAAAACCAGCACTTTCGGTTTGCCATACATATCGAATCTCTTTTACATCGGCATGTGGTTCATTTCTGATTAACCTTTTCAATCCATCATATAAACCCACTTTATCATACAAGTAATCAAATTTACCTTCATCAAGATATTGCTTGTAAACATGTGGATTATAAGCTTCTCCCAGGAAAATGATATCAGGATTTACTTTTTTAACCTGCGGGATAACCCAATTCCAAAAAGCAATTGGAACCATTTCAGCCATGTCGCAACGGAAACCATCAACACCCTTTTTAGCCCAGAAAATTAAAATGTCTTGCATTTTAGTCCACACCGGTGGTATTGGGTCAAAATATTTTTTTTCTCCGTTTAGATAATCTACACCATAATTTAGTTTGATGGTTTCATACCAATCATCATATTTTGGTTGCGCTACAAATGAATTATTTCCTGTCGCCTTGGCCGGGTTTTCATCAAACTTTCCATCCTGCAAAGCAGAAAGTGGCGTTTGCTTTGGTTCGTGCTGTGGCACTAAAAACTTTTGACCCGGAATGTAATAGAAATCATTTGTCGGACTAAAGCCTTTGGTAACGTCATCGTTTGCACCAAAATCTACAACGCTTTTTGGTTTCGCATAAGAATGATAACCTCGGGCAACGTGGTTAGGCACAAAATCAATTAAAACCTTTAAGTTTTTAGCATGGGTTCTTTTCACCAAATCTTCAAACTCCTTCATCCTGTTTTTAACATCTACAGCTAAATCAGGATTTACATCGTAATAATCGCGGATGGCATAAGGAGAACCGGCTCTACCTTTAACCACATCGGCATCATCAACCTTTATTCCATATTTTGAATAATCGGTTAAACTTGCATGCGCAATTACGCCAGTGTACCAAATGTAGTTTGCATGGAGTTCTTTAATCCCATCCAGAGCTTTATCATTAATATCATTAAACTTACCGGACCCATTTTGCTCAATGGTACCGTAAGGAATGTTTGTGGTATTTTTATTGCCAAATAAACGAGGCAATAATTGGTAAATAACGATTTGCTTATCGTTCATACTTTTACTGTTTTTTTGTGCGAATGATGGTGTCGAAAATAGTAAAAGGAAAGACATAGCTAAAAAAGCTATCGTATTAAGATTGCTTCGTTCCACGCAATGACGAGGTGCCGAGGCATATTCTAATACATCTCCCATTTTACCTTGTCCCGCCACTATCATACCAACTCCGCGTTATTTACTTCAATTTCTGAGTGACCAGCCAATTTATAAATTTGATTTTTGATGCCGATTTCTAAATCAACAGCTGCATTATTTTTTATGCTGATGCCATTTTCTGTAATGTTAACTTTTAATGTTGCTCCTCTAAAACCAATTGTAAACGAAAAAGATTTCCATTTTTCGGGAATAAAAGGACTGAATTGCAGCTTACCATCACGAACACGCATACCTGCAAAACCCTCAACCACACTCATCCAGGTTCCAGCCATAGAAGTGATGTGCAAACCATCTTCGGTATCGTTATTGTAATCGTCCAAATCTAAACGGGCAGTACGTAAATAAAATTCGTAAGCACGAGCTTCATCGTTTAATTTTGCCGCTAAAATGCTATGTACGCAAGGCGATAAAGAACTTTCATGAACGGTACGTGGCTCATAGAAATCAAAATTTCGTTTCAGAGTATCTAAATCATAATCTTCTTCGAAGAAGTACAACCCTTGTAAAACATCGGCCTGTTTGATAAAGCATGAACGTAAAATTCTATCCCAACTCCATTTTTGGTTTATTGGTCGTTCACTTGCAGGTAAATCTTTAACCAAAATTTGCTCTTTATCCAAGTAGCCATCTTGCTGTAAGAATATCCCTAGCTTTTCATCCTGAGGATAGTACATTTTTTCGATGATATCTGCCCAATCTGCAAATTCCTTATCATCAAAATTTAAACTTTTTAACAAACTCGAATACTTTTCTGGTTGTTGGTTTTTAACAATTTCAGCAGCTTCAGTGGCATATTTCATACACCAGGTTGCTAGTAAATTGGTATACCAATTGTTGTTAATATTGTTTTCGTACTCATTCGGACCTGTAACGCCAAGCATCACGTATTGCTGTTTATCGCTACTCCAGTTTACACGTTGTTTCCAGAAACGGGCGATGGCAATTAATACCTCTAAACCATAATCTGATAAATAACTTTCATCTGCAGTGTAACGCACATAATTGTAAATTGCAAAAGCAATTGCGCCATTGCGGTGTATCTCCTCGAAAGTAATTTCCCATTCGTTGTGGCATTCTTCGCCATTCATGGTAACCATTGGGTACAACGCCGCACCATCCTTAAAACCTAGTTTCGCAGCATTTTCAATAGCTTTGCCCAATTGTTTGTGGCGATAAATCAATAAGTTTTTACTTACCTCTTGTGGTGCAGTCGCCAGGTAAAAAGGCACACAATAGGCTTCCGTATCCCAATATGTTGAGCCTCCATATTTTTCGCCTGTGAAACCTTTCGGACCAATATTTAACCTATCATCTTTACCCGTATAGGTTTGAAACAATTGAAAAATATTGAAACGAATAGATTGCTGAGCAGAAACATCACCTTCGATAACGATATCACTTTCTTCCCATTTAGTTGCCCAGGCTTCTGTTTGTTCGTTTAATAAAGTATCGAAACCTTTTGCTGTAGCTTTCGCGATAACAGATTTGGTTTCTTTTAAAAGTTTTTCCTTTGGATAATTTTCTGAGGATAAATTAGCCGCGATTTTAACTAAGGTAATTTCTTCATTTGCTTTAACATCCAAAGAAAACGATTGTCCGACGAATTTTTCTTTACGAACTTCTTCCGGTTTTACTTCTAATTTTTCAGCGTTCTTATAAAGTTCGATGTTGCTTCCCGTACAAACTTCAAATTCAGTTTTCTTGGTTCTTAGTTTGATGTAAGCTTCTGTTCCAGAGATTTCATCAGCAACCATGGTCCAGAATTTTTCGTCGTAGTTGCTATCCTGATTTTTAACATCACCATCAATAAATGGCATTAAAGTTAATTTTCCATCAAAATCTACTGGTGTGATGCTGTAATGTATTGCACCAACCTCATCATCAGCAATGCTACAAAAACGTGTTGATTTTACTTTAACGGTTTTGCCGCTTTTGAGTTTTGCAGTAAAAGTACGCTCCAAAATACCGGCATGCATATTCAATACCCTTTTGAAATCGCTTACTTCTGCCGTTGCTAAATCTAAAACCTCATCGTTAATTTTTACTTCAATACCAACCCAATTTGCAGCATTTAAAACCTTTGCAAAATATTCCGGATAGCCGTTTTTCCACCATCCAACGCGGGTTTTATCTGGATAATATACGCCAGCAACATAATTTCCGGGTAGCGTTTCGCCAGTGTAAGTTTCTTCAAAATTGGCACGTTGCCCCATTCTGCCGTTACCTAAACTGAAAATACTTTCTGAAATTTTATTTAAATGTGGATCAAACCCTTCTTCGATAATGTTCCACTCATCTGCCTTAATGTAATTCTTCATAATTAGTATTGAGTAGTGAGATTTGAGGTTTGAGATTTGACCCTAAACCTTAAACCCTACACCTTAAACCGTTCTTATAACTTTTCTAAATCTTCTATTGTTAATTTGTCTAATCCGCTTACCACCAAATCGGCTTGGGTAAGTACACTTTTTTCGCCTATGCCTATCGCTTTCATGCCTCCACGTTTTGCGGCTTCTACACCGGCTACTGCATCCTCAAAAACCACACATTCATTGGGCTGAAATCCTAAAAGTTCGGCACCTTTCAAAAACACTTCGGGATCTGGTTTTGACTTGGTTACCATATTTCCATCAACTATCTCATCAAAGAAATGAGCGAGCTTGGTACGTTCTAAAATGATACCCGAGTTCTTACTCGCAGAACCTAAGGCCGATTTATAACCTGCCTTTTGGATGGCAGTCAAAAAATCAACCGTTCCAGGTAAAACTTCATCAGGTGTCATTTTGGTAATCATATCTACATACCAGCTATTTTTTAATGTAGCCAGTTCATCTTTTTCACTATCAGTTTTTTCTACACCACCCCAGGCTAAAATTTTATTTAAACTTTCTACCCGACTTACACCTTTTAGCTGCTCGTTTTGTTCTTCGGTAAAATCAAAACCAATAGTGTTAGCTAAGCGTCTCCAGGCTTGGTAATGGTAAACTGCAGTATCTACTAATACGCCATCTAAATCAAAGAGACAAGCTTTAATTGAGGTTGAAGGATGAAGGCTTAGGGTTGAGGGTTCTGGGTGTTTATTTTCTTGCATGGTCTGTATTTGTTATCAAGTATAAAGAACGTAGTGCTTACTTTTGCTTTATTCTTTCAGCTTTATCTTAATTTAATTCTAAAACTAAAGTTGTTCTAGCGGGTACTTTAATTTCTTTGAATGATAAATTCTCTCCTGAAATTACATTTTTTGCGACAGTTATTCCGCTCGTACGTTCAGAAAATCTATCTGTGTTTAAGTTTTTATCTTTATCGGTATTGTTTACAATTACCATAACTGTCCCTTTTGCCGAATCGTTATAACGGAAATAAACATAAATATCATCCTGAGGCACAAACTGCATTAGTTTGCCAGTTTGTAAAGCAGGACTGTTTTTACGGTAATTGGCCAAGGTTTTAACAAAAGTAAAAGCCTCGTTTTCTTTATTGGTTCTACCTTCAGCAATGAATTTATCTTTCTTATCGCCATCCCATCCACCAGGAAAATCTGAACGAATTAAACCATCGGGATTAGAAAAGTTTTTCATCAGTATTTCTGTTCCATAATACATTTCGGGGATGCCACGCATAGTTAATAGTATGGACAAACCCATTTTATACTTATCGAAATCTTCACCAACTACAGAGTAGAAACGACTCATATCATGATTATCCAAAAAGATGCAATTGGTATTTGGATTTTTATAAAGAAAATCATGTGCCAAGGTAGCATACAAGCGATTTATGCCATCTACCCATCCGTTTTTCCCGTTGATACCTTCGTAAATTGCATCTTTTAATGTAGCATCGGTTATTCCTTGTAAGTGTGTATCAAAACCACGGTTAACTGTATTTCCACCGGTAAAAAATGCCTGGTTCGGAACTGCGGTTACTAAGGTTTCGCCAAAAACGGAAAGACGGGGAAATTCAGCCTGCACTTTCAGCGCCCAATCTGCCATGTAAACAGGATCGTTGTAACCGTAAGTATCTAAACGTAAACCATCAATTCCGGCATATTCAATCCACCAGATGTGGTTTTGGGTTAAATAGTTTTGAACAAACGGATTGCGCTGATTTAAATCGGGCATTGATGAAACAAACCAACCGTCTAACATTTGTTTACGATCTGCCTCTGAAGCATGAATATCCATCACCGTTTGATCGCGATAGCTGGTTTGTGTAAATTTTGGCCATTGATTTAGCCAACTTTTCATTGGTAAATCTTTGTAAAACCAATGGTTGGTACCAACATGGTTGTGTACAATATCTTTAATAACCTTCATGCCTTTTGCATGAGCGGTTTCTACATATTTTTTATACAATTCGTTTGTTCCGTAGCGAGGATCTATTTTATAATGATCGGTTACAGCATAACCATGATATGAGGCGTTTGCCATATCGTTCTCCACTTCTGGAGTCATCCAAACGTTGGTTACGCCTAAATCTTTCAGGTAATCTAAATGATTGATTACGCCCTGAATATCGCCACCATGGCGATAGTACATACTATCCCGATTTAATGCAGTTTCAGTTAATCCTTGCACTACATCATTACTTTTATCTCCGTTAGAAAACCTATCGGGCATCAATAAATAGATAAAATCTTTTTGAGTTACGCCCTGAATTCTTTCAGGACTTTTATTGCGGTTTTTTAATTCGTAGGTATAAGAAAATAGCTTTTTGCCATTGGCAGAAAAGTTTATAAGGAATTTACCTGCCTTAGCTGATTTAGATAGTTCCAAATCAATAAACAGATAATTGGGATTTTCAACTTTGTTAACCTTAACCAGTTTTACCCCTGGATAAGATAATGTGACTGTACTCAATGCGATATTCTCGCCATGCACAAGCAATTGTAGTTTTGGGTTGTGCATCTCGGTGAACCAGAACATAGGTTCTACACGTTCTAACTTTTGGGCAAATAGATTAAAACCTGTTAGAAGAATTATTAAAATAAAATATAATTTTTTCATGTTGAGGTACCGGATGTAAAATGGAAATGGTATTTGTAGATGAAGACATAAAATCAGCATCCTAATTTTATGTAAGATAATTTGAATGATTTATTTGGATAATAGTGAAGAAAAGTAAAAAGCCCTGAAAAACATCAGTTCTTCAGGGCGATATATGTTAATAATTAGTTTTTAACAATGGTATATGAACCACCAGTTACCTTGTCTCCAGATTTTACTAAGGTTAAAGTAATGGTATAAGTTCCGGCTGTGGTAACCTTAATATTATCGCCACCTAAGGCTAGGGTTGCGCCGCCACCTAAATTAATATCCCAGGCATGTCCAAAGCGAAACTTAAATTCTCCAACAGTTAAATTGGCTTTAAGTGTGTATACTAAAGCTTTTCCATCGTTAGTCACTTTCATATCTGTATCATTGTTCCAACCACCTGGTGTAGCATCACCAATCATTGACCATTCAGTAGGAATACCATAAACAATAGTATTCTTTTTTAAATCTACAGTAACTTGTCTAACAATAGCTTCAGGAGATTTTAGATTATCACCAGCACTTGGACTTATAGTTCCAGAACCTGCATCACCGTATGCAACATCCCATTTTTTTGCAGGTGTAATTTTAAATTCTAAATTATTAGGTGTGAATGCAATCATACCTGTATATATTCCATTACTTGTTAATGATACCAAACTATCTGCTGTTGATGGATTCCAACCTTGATATGCACCAGGTACATAAATCCAAGCAGATGCTAAATAAGGAGTTGCGGTTAGTGTTAATACATTAGAAAAGGTGATAGCATTCGCTGCTGCTCCCGATTTTAGTCTAACTTCTATTTGGGCAGCCGTTCCTACTTTTGCTCCTAAAGCCAACAACATTGTGTTAAAGTCGCTTACTGTTGGAGAATATGTAGTGCTACTAACAGCAAATTCTCTAGCAGCAGCAAAGTTGTTTCCTTTTATATCAAACTGCAAACTTGTTGCAACTGGAACAACATAACCTGTTGAAGTAGCAAGTGGATAAGTTAGTGTTAAAGCAGGTTTTGCTGCGTCTGCTTGTACTAAACTTAATGTTGTTGCTGAAGCTACTAAGTTTCCAGCAGAACCAACATTAGATACAACTTGTGTTTCGTCTTTTTTGCAAGACCAAAGCGAAAGGGTAAGCAAACCCAATGCTAATGATTTAAAAAATATTGATTTCATATCTTTTTTTTTTGAAATTAATAACCTGTATTTTGAACCAAGTTTGGATTTGCAATTAAATCTGCATTTGGAATTGGATATAGATTGCGATAAGCAGGTACGCTTGTTCCAGCTTTTACACCCCCTTTAAACGGCCATAAATAAGTAGAACCTGTGAATTTTCCATAACGTACTAAATCTGTACGGCGGTGACCTTCCCAATATAATTCTCTACCACGTTCATCTAAATAAAAATCAGTAGTTAATGCCGCAGCAGTTACATTTCCAGATGTGTTTCCATAGGCTCTAACACGTAATGAATTAACATAAGTTAAAGCTTGAGCAACACTACCGCCAGAACCACCACGAGCTACCGCTTCTCCATAGATTAAATATTGTTCGGCTAAACGGAATAATGCAAAATCTAGTGAACTAAATGTTCCATTTAATGATGCAGGAGTTGTTCCTGTAGAAGTAACATTTTTAAATTTGGTTACTTTTAAGCCATCATTTGGAGCATCGATTGCATCAATATTAGCTTTTGAACCTGCAAAAATTCCACGTTTATCTAAAGTGCCATTAGCATCAGGAAACAACGCTGGAAGATTTTGACGCGTACGATTACCAGCCCATCCACCATTAGGCACACCATAAGCAGTAGAAACCATACCTGCCGCATCAGCAGCAGTGTAAACCATTGCGTTAATTAAGAAAGTTGTACCACCATAATTAGTTCCATTAACACCATCATAATTAATAGTCAAAATGTTTTCAGTGTTATTGATGTTGTTATCGGCTAAGAACAAATCTTTATAGTTTGTTTTTAGAATATAGCTTGCAGCGATTACTTTACTAGAGTAAGTAATTGCCTCAGTATACTTAGCAGTGCCAGTGTAAACTTGTGCGTTTAAATATAATCTTGCTAATAATGCCCAATCTGCACCTTTATCTGCACGTCCATATTCATTTGTACGAGCATCAGCCAAATCTGGCTCAATTGCTTTCAATTCTGATTCTATATAAGCAAACAATGCCGCTCTTTGAATTTGTTTAGGATTTACTTTCCCAATTAAATCATTTTCAGTCAAAAAAGGTGGATTACCAAAGGCATCTAACAATACCCAATATTGATAAGCACGTAAAAAACGAGCTTCGGCACGGTAACGCAGAACATTGGTTGCATCGGTACCAGTAATATTACGACTAGCCAGTTGATCTGGCGTACTTTGACGTAGATATTCATTAACCAAAGTGATTTGAGAAATACTTCTTGAGTATAATCCTCTTAAAAATTGGTTATCGGTAGACCAAGTAGAATTATCTAATTCTGGAATACCAGTATCTCCCCAATTACAAATTGCCTCATCAGTAGTTAATTCCTGACTTGTCCAAAATAACCTTAAAAAATCTGCAAAGCCCGAATTTAAGCCGCCAACATCGCTAATGTCTGAGCCTGATGGACTAGTTAATGCATAATTAGCGTACAACCTAACCAATTCTTGTTTGTATCCAGCAGGAGTAGCATATACTACGCTTTCTGTAACATCATTAGTTGGAAGTACGTTTAATGACTCTTTTTTACAAGAGTTTAACGACAGCAATAAAACTGCTGAGGTTAATAATGTTTTAAATGAGTTTTTCATTTCTATATCTTAATTAAAATCCAACGTTTAAGCCTAATGTATATGTTCTTGGTCTAGGATAAAGATTGTAATCAATACCTGTTACTAATTCAGGATCGAGCCCTTTGTATTTAGATACGACAAAAACATTTTGGCAGTTTGCTGAAATACGCATAGTAGTATTTCCATTTTTAGATAATTTGCCAACATTATATGCCAGCCCTAAATTATCCATTTTAAGAAACGATGCGTTTTTAATATAATAATCGCTTAAATATTGAGTACCTGTAAAGCCTGTATTTAATAAATCGCTACTGGCATTGTTCAATACCCCTACTGAAGTTAAAATATTTGATTTAATGCCATAGTTTGATGCAACATTATCATAAATGTAGTTACCAATATTTGCTCTTAAAACAGTATTGATTGTCCATTTTTTATAACTAAAGGACGTGTTGAAACCAAAAGTGAAATCTGGATTAGGTGATTTATAAAAATACTGATCATCCGGGGTAATTGCGCCGTCTCCATTCAAATCTGCATAAACACCTTCAAGTGGTTTACCATCGCTATTATATACTTGTTTGTACACAAAATATGAACCCGGAATTTGATTAACTGCGTTGTATTTTAAATGCACACCAGTTCCACCAGTAATGTCACCAGCATCAATTTTAAAACCAGAATTTGGGTTCAATGTTAGGTTAGTAACCTTTCTTCTATTGTAGGCAGCATTAATTCCAAAATCCCAAGTGATGTTGTCAGATTTGATTGCTACAAAGTTTAAACTAGCCTCAGCACCTCTTACATCCATATTACCAACATTTGTTGTTAATACGTTGCTAAAGTTTGTTCCCACTGGTATGGTAACCGTACTTAATAAGTCTTTGGTTTTTTTGTAATAAACATCTACACTACCGTACAATCTTCCTTGTAAAAAACCGTAATCTAAACCAGCATTGTAGGTGGTTGTCGATTCCCATTTTAAATCTGGATCATACCCCGCAGGTGCATAATAGTTATAGAAAGTATTACCAATTTGGTATTGACCAGTATTAGTATTAGCATAATATTTAGATAAGTAATCATAGTTACCAATACCATCTTTATTACCGGTTTCACCATAACTTAATCTTAGTTTTAAGTCTGATACCACTTTGCTATCCTTCAAGAAATTTTCGCCGATAATTTTCCATGTAAAACCAACTGAAGGAAAATAGCCCCAACGATTGTTTTCAGCAAATTTTGAAGAAGCATCGGCACGCATTGTACCAGATAAAATATATTTATCAGCTAACGTGTAAACAAATCTTCCATAATAAGAAAGCAATTTATTACGTTCAACCGACAAAGGGAAAACTGGAGTTACTAGTGCGACACCTGTACCTGTATAATTGGTAAAATAGTACAAAGTAGTAGAGTTATCATAATAACCGTAACCACCAGTTACATCAAATCTACTTCGGATACTTTCTACAGTATGTGCATAATTTAAATAAAATTCAGAAAATTTATCATTACCTGTTCTAAGTGCACGAGAAAACGACCCTTGAGTAGAGGCACTTTGCGCTGCAAACGTAGGCACACTAATAGCACCATAACCTTTAGATACATCATAACCTAAATTTAAATTGGCATGCAATTCTGGTAAGAAATGGAAAGAATAATCAAATTTTGCATTACCAACGCTCCTAGCCGCATGGCCATTGTTATCTTGTAATCTAATTAAGCCAACCGGATTACGCGGTGCATTAGGGTTGGGAACCATATCTACTCCAGTTCCTTGAGTCCACTCATAATAGTTACCATATTTATTAGCAACATTAACTGGCTGAGTTGGGTCAAATTGGATAGCATTGCTGATAGCACCTGAGTTTGCAAAATGCGAATCTGTTAATGTACCTTTTAAATTTAAATCAACTTTTAAATGATCTTTAAATAATCTTGGCGATAAAGTGATTGACCCTGTTCCGCGTTTAAGTTTATCAGTAATCAATAACCCATCTTGATCTAAATAACCAGCAGAAACACGGTAAGGAACACCTTTAAATGAACCTGCAATACTCAAATTGTTATCAGTAGTGAAAGCTCGTTGATAAATTTCATCTTGCCAATCCGTATTTGCTGAACCCAATAATGCCTTTTGACTTGCACTGCCATTAGCATTTACATAAGCACGTACTTGATCTGCAGAAAGCACATCAACTTTCTTTATTACAGTCGCAATTGAGTTATTTGTACTGAAGTTAATTACTGGCACACCAGATCCACCCTTTTTAGTGGTAACCAAAATTACCCCATTTGATGCTCTGGAGCCATAGATTGCGGTTGCATTCGCATCCTTTAAAACAGTGAATGTCTCAATATCGTTAGGATTAATTAATGAAAGCGGACTTGGTGCATTATCAATTGTATTTCCGCTGAAAGGGACTCCATCAATTACAATTAAAGGATCGTTACTAGCATTTAGTGAAGCACCACCACGAATGCGGATCGTACTACCTACACCAGGCTGACCACTATTCGAGATTACATTTACACCAGCAACTTTACCTTGGATTAATTGTTCTGGAGTTGTGATAGCCCCTTTTTGGAAATCTTTCGATCCAACTGTGGTAATAGAACCTGTTAGGTTTTTCTTCTCTGCAGTGCCGTAACCGATAACTACAACTTCATTTAATTTTTGTGCATCGGGAGTTAATTGGAAATTAGCTGTTGCATTTGCAGTAACGTTTACTGCTTTTTCCAACGTTTGGTAACCGATAAAACTGGCAGATAAGGTTAAGGACCCATTTGTTAATCCTGTCAATTTGAAGTTACCGTTTCCATCCGTAGATGTACTTCTGGTTGTTCCTTTAACTAAAATGGAAGCACCAGGTAATGGTTGGCCGGTTTCATCAAGCACGGTACCGGATACAGACCCGGTTTGTGCTTTTACGATTAATGCTGTAAAAACTAATAGCACTAAAAGCCCCTGTTTTAGCAGGTAAAATACTTTCATATTCGAAGCTCGTTTAAGTATAAAAATTTGGTTAAATATTATAGTGATTTACACATAGGCCTAATTTACAGCACTTAATGGTAATTCAAAATTTATTTAAAAAATATATTTATGGCACTTCATAAGCATATAATTCGGAGAAAAAATATAGCCTCTTTAGAAATTTTCCGATAAACATATTTGCATAGATTAATTTTTAATTAATTGATTTTCAGATATTTATAAAAGTAAAAATCGATTTTAAAGTGTAAATATTACACTAAGCCATTTTTTGATGTTTTTTCGGGAACGTTCCCGACGATTCTTAGAGAATTTAGGAATAATTTTCGGGAACGTTCCCGACAGATTCTCGAAATTCTGCCTAAAATACACTAAGTGATGAATTTTTTTGTTCAAAAATAGCTATCAAAAAGTCGAAAAAATTTATGGTTTTTGGGGTGATTTTGACGTAGAATTACGCATGATAATTTTAGACTCCAAAACAACTTCTGAAGGAAGATTTCCGTGTGCCCCAGCATCTAAAATTTTAAATAAAAGCTTGGCAGATTCTGTTCCAATTTCTATTGCAGGTTGGGTAATTGTAGTTAATGATGGATTTAATAATGGTGCTATTTCTAAACTTGAAAAACTAATGATTTTCAAGTCTTCCGGTATAGAAATATTTAAATCATAACATGCATAATAAGTTGCAAAAGCCAAACGCTCAACTGATGCAAAAAAGCCATCAGGCTTTAATTGCGTTAAGGCATTTTTTATAATTATGCTGTTTTCTTCATAACTGTTGCTACAATCTACAATCAATTGCTCATCAAATGCAATGTAATGTTTATGCAAGGCATCGATATAACCTTGCATACGGGTTTTACCAATTGATAAACTTTTATTTACCACCAAATAACCTACACGTTTACAGCCTTGTTCAATTAAATGTTCTGTAGCAAAAAAACTGCTTTTATAATCGTTGGTTACTACTCTAGGGGTTTCAATATCCTCGTAAATTCTATCGAAAAAAACCAAAGGCAAACGTTTTGCCCCAAATTTATTTAGGTAATTATGATCGTTAGCCTCTCCAGATACTGACATGATTATTCCATCAGCACGGCCATTGTGTAAATGGTGGATGAAGTTTACTTCCTTACTGTAATCATCATCTGTTACATAAATTAAAATATGGTATCCATTTTCCCGGGCAACACGCTCTATTCCATGTATCGCTTGCGAAAAATAATTGTTGGCCAATTCGGGAACAATCACGGCAATGGTTTTGCTTTTTTGTTCACGCAGATTACTTGCGTAATGATTTGGTTGGTAATTTAACTCTCTTGCTTTTTCTAAAATAAGAGTTTTGGTAGCGGCGTTAATATCACTATTATCTCTAAATGCTCTCGAAATTGTAGATGTAGATAAATTTAGGGCTTCAGCTAATTTCTTAATATTAATACTGTCCATTGGTTGTAAAACCTTGTTGTTAGAAAACTAAGCTGTAAATATAAAATAATAAAGTTCTAAATGAATGTTGATGTATGAAAATCAATAAACCAGATTGATAATACATCATAATAAACAATAATTCAATCGCAACTAGAATACAAATATAGCTTTAGGCTATAAGTTAAAAAATAATCTATATTTATAAAACAAAATAGGAATTTATTCTATTAATAAGGTATCACAAAAAAATCAAAGAACAAAACTGCAATCCTGTGGTAAGATTTGGTATTGGGAATAATTGGATGGAAAATAAACGAATACTAATTGCTGATGATGATGAAGGAATAGTTGATGCAGTGACCATGATTTTACAAGTTATGGGTTACGAAGTTGATTATACTTATGACGGTGGAGCTGTTTTAGAATCTGTTAAGAAAAAACCTGATTTAATTCTATTGGATATTTGGATGAGTGGCCATGATGGTAGAGATATCTGCCGCCAGCTAAAAAGCGATCCAGAGTTTAAAGAAATACCCATATTAATGATCTCTGCCAGTAGAGACATCAAGCAATCTGCACTTGATGCCGGAGCTAATGATTTTATGGAGAAACCGTTTGAAATGGATTCCCTACTAAATAAGGTTACACATTTATTAAATTAATTTCTTGTTTAGCAAGAGAGTTCGATTCTACAATAAGATAGTATATTTTATAAATTCTTAGTTTCTAGGATATTTCCCTAGGTTTAATTTCACATTCAATACTTTAAATACTTCATCCCTTCCTTTGTAAAGAAAAAAATCTTTTTAAATTTTAAAGATAAAAATTCTGAATTTAGAAGATTAAATGTCTGAACAAGGTGCATCGGTTTTAAGAAAGATTATTCATATTGATATGGATGCATTTTATGCATCTGTAGAGCAACGAGATTTTCCTGAATATCGCGGCAAACCTGTAGTTGTCGGCGGCAAACCCGATAGCAGAGGTGTTGTTGCTACTGCAAGTTATGAAGCAAGGCAATACGGCATTCGTTCGGCTATGTCATGCAGCAAAGCTTATCAACTCTGCCCCAGTGCAATTTTTGTTTATCCACGATTTGATGCTTATTCGGAGGCTTCTAAAAGCATCAGAGAAATTTTTCATCGCTATACAGATATTATCGAACCGCTTTCTTTAGATGAAGCTTATCTGGATGTAACAGAAGATAAATTAGGTATCGGTTCTGCCATAGATATTGCGCAATCTATCAAAGATGCTATTAAAAACGAACTGCATTTAACTGCATCTGCTGGTGTTTCAGTAAATAAATTTGTAGCCAAAATCGCATCCGATATGAATAAACCCGATGGGTTGACTTTTATTGGTCCATCGCGGATAAAAGCTTTTATGGAAAAACTTCCGGTAGAGAAATTTTTCGGGGTTGGTAAAGTAACTGCTGCGAGAATGAAAGCTATGCAAATTAATACTGGGGCGGATTTAAAAAAATTAACTGAAGCACAACTGCTTGCTCAATTTGGCAAATCAGGTAAGTTTTATTACAAGGTAGTTAGAGGAATTGATGAACGACCAGTTCAAGCACACCGAGAAACGAAATCCGTTGGCGCCGAAGATACCCTATCTGAGGATACAAATGATGATGCTGTACTCCATGCGCTGTTACAACAAATTAGTGTTACAGTTGCCAATCGTTTGGATAAACACAAATTGAAAGGAAAAACCGTTACACTTAAAATTAAGTTTGAAGACTTTAGGCAGATTACCAGAAGCCGTTCATTTGTAAACCCAATGAATGAATCATCAATCATTTATAATGAAGCCATTAAATTACTAACTGAAGCGGATTTAGGTGTATTAAAAGTGAGGTTATTAGGCATCACCCTATCCAGATTTTACGATGATGTTCCAATTGAAAAAGCAGACAACAATCAATTGGAATTCGAATTTTAAATAGATGATGATTTTATTGCCAAAAATGCCTCGTCAATAGCTTCTCTAGTACTATACTGAAATTTAAGTATAGTTTAATTGATTAAAAGTTCTTAACTTAATTTAACAATTTAAAACAAGCTTTCATGAAAGGCATCATTAAAAAAAACGCTCATGCTTTAACTCGTGAGTTAGACTGGCTATCGGAAGTTATTGATACCAGCATGAAATTGTATTTTAAGCAAGAAACCCCTTACCAAAGCATTTACGATATTCCGCCTCCCGATATTGCCAAGGATGAATCTTTTTATGCAGAAGTACTTAAGCGAGACCAAACCAGCATTGCTGAAAGGATTGTTTTATTATTAAGTTTGGCACCACACGTCAGACCACAAATGCTTGATGTTTTTTTAATAAGAAATAAAAATTTAGATAAGAATTTTACCGAATTTGGAGGTGTTTGCGATACAAAATGCAATTGTTTTATACCGACTGGCGAAACTGCAGCATTTATTTTAGCCATGAACAACCTCGAAAGCCGATTCGATTTGTTCAATCTTTTTTGCGAAGATCATTACTTTAAAAAAAGAAATATTCTTCAAATTGTAAAGCCAAAAAGTTTCGAACCTTACCTTTCTGGTGCATTAATTCTTTCTTTAGAGTATTTAAGTTATTTAAGTGTAGGGCTTTCAAAATTTACAGCTGTTCATGCGTATGATTAAATATAAATTTTGAAAGCCGATGAAAACTATTAATCCAATTTAAATTTCATTATTTATTTAATGATATGCCCGATATGGCAATATCAGTTACCGGCTTATTACCGCCTTTAATAATTTCTAATTTATTTATTGGAGATGTTGGGAAGAATGTATCTGTCATGCTGGTAATTCCTTCATCTGCAAAAAGTTCTAACGATGCGGCATCTAAAATCAAAGAGATTTTACCCGTTTTAGATTTTGAAATCCTAGGAGCAATGTGCTTTCTAGCAAATCCTTTTTCAAAACCAGAAATGCCTGCTTTGGTTCTGTCGATGAAGTAATTACCAAGTTTAACATCATAACCAACAATCAGTTTTTCACCTTTATTGTTTCCTAAGTTAATCGTGAAGCTTTCAGAAGCATCAAAAGTTAGGCTGAGTTTAAAACATCCTTTTAACGATTTTACAGTTTCTGAAAGATTAAGAACTTTTTCTGTTGATAAAGTCTTTTTTACTGCCAAAGGCTTGATTAGGCCAGCCATTTCCTTTACGGGATTTGAGGTTAAATAAAATTCGCCCTCTACTTTGGTTAATCCCAATTCGCGTGGCAATGTTGCGGCACCTCGCCATTCTTTTGTAGGAACCAGATCTGCATATTGCCAGTTGTTCATCCAGCCGATAAAAATCTTCCGTTTACCCGTGTTAGACCAGGTTACACCAGCGTAATTATCTGTTCCGTAATCAACCCATTTTTGTTTATTAGAATCTGGCGAGAATGTTTTGCCATTAAAACTTCCGGTAAAATACTGTGTTGCAGAACCTCCGTTTGGTCCACCAGGATTAATGCTCACCATAAGCACCCATTTGGTTTGTCCATTAACTTCCAAAGGGAAAAGATCTGGGCATTCCCAAACGCCGCCGTGGGCACCAAGATTACTTCCAAAATCACTTTCCTTTTTCCAAGACTTTAAATCAGCAGATGAATAAAATGTAACTCGATCCTTAGTGGCAAGCGTCATTATCCATTTTTTATCCTTTTCAAACCACATTACTTTCGGGTCTCTAAAATCCGTAATCCCAGGGTTTGGCAATACCGGATTACCTTTATATTTAGTCCAGGTTTCGCCATTATCCGTACTGTAAGCAAGACTTTGATATTCATAAAAGCCCGTTTTAGCCTTTTCGATTTCTGCATTATGATGGGTAAAAATTGCCACCAATGCGTTTTTTCCAAATCCAGCCGTGTTATTTTCATCAACAACTGCGCTACCTGAAAAAATCATCCCCAAACTATCCGGATATAGCGCAATCGCCTTTTCTTGCCAGGTAAACAAATCCTTACTGGTAGCATGAGCCCAATGCATTGGACCCCATTTGATATCATTTGGATAATATTGATAAAACAAATGGTAAACGCCCTCATGATAAATCATCCCATTCGGATCATTCATCCAATGTACTTTCGGCGAAAAATGAAACTTTGGTCTGAAATCCTGAGCATATAGCTTATTGGTCTGCAGCTCCAGCAGCATCATAAAAATCATCAATCTTATCGTATTCATATCCTAATATTAAAATTTGGTTTCAGTAAATATTTATTTGGTTCGAAAATTAGTAGAATAAATTAATTTAATCTACAAACTAAAGTTGCAAAGTTTAATGGTAAACTCCGCAATAATGGTTCAATTATAAATGATAAAATTGCTTTTGTTTTAAACGTAATTTAAAATAACATTATTTTGGCCTTAGGGATGGCAAGACTGGGCTAAGATATGCAGGTTTATGCAAAAATCTGCTATTAATATTTGTTTAATTCTTCCAATTCAAATCGCCTGAGAATTAATTTTTAACCAATACTTTTTCTTACATACTTATAGGTATATAATTCTTCCTTTATATTATTTTCCTGATGTGAGCTTCGTTAAATGTTCTATCAGCATAACGTTTTTAAAAAAGTATTGGGGGAATTTCTGCCAGTTGGCGATGATAAAATTATATCCTTTCCAGTTTAAGTGGTTTTCGATCCTTAAACACCAAGGGATACTTTTCAATAATAACATTACTTTGGTCAAGACCATAATTGATGTCGTCACTTACCCCAATTCCTTTCAGATTATAGTAACTACGAATCAATAAGGCTTTCCAGAAGGGCAGTTCGTTATCAAAGGATAGGTATGAATTTATAATGACGAATTTATAATCACCGATATGATTGGCTGCATATTTCATGATTGTGGTACGTTCCATTTCCAGTTCGCCGCTCTTAAGTAATTCATTTGCTATCAACCGGAAAAATAGATCTACCCTTGGATAAACCCTGAAACCAAGCCGTAGGTTAACATGGTACACATTATTAGCCGATAAAGTAGTAATGCTATATTGTAATAAATGAGGCTCATCAGCAATTTCTACATGGTAAAACCAGTACACATCGGCCTTTTTTATGGGATTGGAGAATATGGAAAGGAGTGTCTTGTCTTCGATTTCTGTAGCATTTTTTGATGCCGTTAGGTAAATAAGGTGTGTTGCAAAATTAGCCACATCCTTTTGATGGCTCAGTTCAATCAAACGTTGCAGGTTTTCTGGATTAAAACTTCGGTACTTCACCATTAAACTTTGCTGCAGCCTTCCACTACGCCAAATCAGCATGATGCCAGTTATCACTGCTCCAACAACCAGCATAATCCACCCACCTTCCTTTATTTTCTGCAAATTGGCTATGAGAAATGAAAACTCTACTGACATAAACACTATCGTTACCGACAATACCATAATTAATGGCTTCCGCTTGGCTCGCAACCAAAGTGCGATAAGCCCGGTCGTGGTTAGCATGGTAAGCGTAACAGATAGCCCGAATGCTGCTTCCATGTTTTTCGATTCTCTAAAATAAAGTACCATGCTAATACATGCCACCATTAATGCCCAGTTGAAGAAAGGGATATAAATCTGACCCCTTACCGTTCCTGGAAAAATAATTCGGTGCCGTGGCCAAAAACCTAAATGAATGGCTTCGTTAGCAAGTGTGAAGCATCCGCTGATTAGCGCCTGACTTGCGATGATGGTTGCTAGGGTGGCTAAGATTACCGAGGGAAGATAGATCGCCTGCGGAACGATATTGTAAAAAGGGCTTAGGTCGGTTGCTTTACCTGAAGTTATCAGCCATGCTGTTTGACCTGCATAACAGAGCAAGAGGGATACTTTAATATAGATCCAACTGACGCGAATGTTGTTTCGACCAACATGTCCCATATCACTGTACATCGCTTCCGCTCCTGTGGTACACAAAAAAATCCCACCCAAAAGCCAAAATCCTTTGGGATAGTGAACCAGCAGATCGAACGCATACTTGGGATTAATGGCATTTAAAACACTTGGTTCTTTGCTAAGTGCCAGTAAACCAATAACGCCTATAAAAGTGAACCAAACTAACATAACCGGCCCGAAAAACCTGCCAATTTGTTGCGTTCCAAATTGTTGAATAAGAAAAAGTGCTATAATAATCGCTATAACAATAGGCACGGTTGGTAAATCTGGATAGATGGCCAACATACCCTCAACAGCTGAAGCTACTGAAATTGGTGGTGTAATTATGCCGTCGGCCACCAGAAAAGAGCCTCCTATGATGGCCATTACAATTAGCCACTTGCCATAATAACGTTTGATTAGCGCAAATAAAGAAAAGATGCCTCCTTCTCCTTTATTATCTGCCTGCAAGGTGATGAGTACATATTTGATGGTAGTTTGGAGTGTAAGGGTCCAAATTACACAGCTTAGTACCCCTAAAGCTTTTTCTGGAACAATAATTTCTCCAGAATGAAAAATCGCATTATAGGTGTAAAGCGGAGAAGTACCAATGTCTCCGAAAACAATGCCAGCCGCGATCAAAACTCCTGCGGCTTTTACCCGTTGATGAAAGCTCTGCTGACCATTAATTGCATCCATACGCAAGTTTAATAAAAATCGTGGTCAAACAATAGTCTTTATTTCTTTCTGGGTGGATAAGTTAATGTTCGAAAGATTTTACTATGGCGCCAAAAATTATCATAACCATAAATGTAAAAATCAATAGATGAATGGGTGTAAGTTTTATTCGAAATCGGGTCACTTTTTTAGGGTGACCCCAATGTTGCAGTTTATTTTCCGCAGCTATGATATTAGTTTCTTCTAACATATAAATGAATTTACAAGCCATTAACAATGAGCATACCACAAATTGAAAATACACATAATATCCTGACTATCAATATTATAATAAGATACCGCATCTTTAAAAAGCTATTAAGCCTACCAAAATGGAAAGTAATTTTTCAATTTGAAAGGCAAAATGTTATAAATTGGATTGCCAACAAATCGAAATATTAATTTAGTTAGTTTTTTTGAAGTTGATAACATTGCCCTTCGATATTTGGGCTTGAATACTTTCGATTGAAATAGTTACAGGCATTTTTTATAAATAAAAAGCCCCACTCGGACGGAGTGGGGCTAGCTGATTGATCATCAGCTCCCTCTGCTGGGCTCGAACCAGCGACCCTCTGATTAACAGTCAGATGCTCTAACCAGCTGAGCTAAGAAGGAGTACTGGTTATTCCTAAAACGAGGTTATTGATGCTTTGCAGCGTAAATACCCTTGTTCGTTTTGGGAATGCAATATTAGGGCTTTTAAATTATTTATGCAATATTTGCAGTAAAATATTTTAAAAAAAATTCAAATTAATATATATGAGCCTGATAATCATAGGTACTGTAGCTTTTGATGCTATTGAAACTCCATTCGGAAAAACAGATAAAATAGTGGGTGGCGCTGCAACATACGCTAGTTTAGCTGCATCGTACTTTTATAATAAGACTAAAATAGTAGCCGTAGTTGGCGATGATTTCCAACAAGCGGATATTGATACCTTTAAAGAACATGGAATTGATACCGAAGGATTGCAAATAAAAGCAGGCGAAAAATCATTCTTTTGGTCGGGAAAATACCATAACGACATGAACAGTCGCGATACTTTAATTACAGAATTAAACGTATTGGAAAATTTCGACCCGATTATCCCAGAAAGTTATCAGGATTGTGAGTATTTGATGTTAGGTAACCTCACACCTCAAGTGCAGCAAACTGTAATTAAGCGACTTAAGAATCGTCCGAAATTGATTGTAATGGATACCATGAACTTTTGGATGGACATTATGATGGATGATTTGCTAGAAACCATCAAAATGGTAGATGTTTTAACCATTAATGATGCTGAAGCACGTCAATTATCTGGAGAATATTCTTTAGTTAAAGCAGCGAGAAAAATCCTTGCAATGGGCCCTAAATACCTGATTATTAAAAAAGGCGAGCATGGTGCATTGCTATTTCATGAAGATCAGATTTTTTCTGCTCCGGCTTTACCATTAGCAGATGTTTTCGACCCAACAGGTGCCGGCGATAGTTTTGCAGGTGGTTTTATAGGCTACATGGCAAAAGTTCAAGAAGTAAACTTTCACAACATGAAAAATGCAATTATTTATGGTTCGGCGTTGGCATCTTTCTGCGTAGAAAAATTTGGAACAGAAAAATTATTAAACCTCACTGCCGAAGAAGTTTCAGAAAGAATTCAGGAATTTATTAAATTGAGCGCCTTTACAATAGAAGTTGAATAATTATCTATCATAATAGCTGCAGGTTTGAGGTAAAAATCTTTAATCTGCAGCTATTTTATTTTTCCAATCGGCACAAATTTTTCGAAAACAGCATC
Organism: Pedobacter jejuensis; assembly: GCF_003725795.1. Classification (GTDB taxonomy): domain Bacteria; phylum Bacteroidota; class Bacteroidia; order Sphingobacteriales; family Sphingobacteriaceae; genus Pedobacter; species Pedobacter jejuensis. The sequence continues at coordinate 73,318 of NZ_RBEE01000044.1, forward strand.
GGTATGTGGTGCATCCGGCAGCTCATCAGTTAAATCCTGCCCTGCCCAATGTTCGTAATGTTTCCCGTTTCGCCACAATCTACTTTCGGTCATATCATAAATAAAACCTTTGTAGGCTACCCAAATTTGAGGTTTGTCTTGTCCGTTTCGTAAAGCTAGCTGTTGTTTGGTATAAGCTGGTAAATCCATGTCAATAAATATTTGATACTAGTTTTTTGAAGCGCAATGCTGCTGCAAAACAATTAATTTCTTCCCGCTTTTCACTTTTACGCTTCGCTGCCTCGTTCCTCGTTGCTGCAGGGTAACGTTTCAATCGGGGCTACTGGCTAATTTCGCATTTCATTTTAATGGTTGCATGGCGCAGAACATTGTTTGTAAACCTGATTGCAATGAAAAGCCCCAATTTTTCATTGGGCTTGTAATGTAAAGCAGGACTGAAAACCTACAAGAACCACCCACCTTTCGTTTCCAAATTATTAAATAATCTCCTTTAAAAATACTTTGATTTTAAAATTCCAATTAAACATTTTAAACTGTTTTTTGAAGCGCAATGCTACTGCAAAACAATTAATTTCTACCCGCTTTTCACTTTTACGCTTCGCTGTCTCGTTCCTCGTTGCTGCAGGGTAACGTTTCAATCGGGGCTATTGGCTAAACCCGTAATTCATTTTAATGGTTGCATGGCGCAGAACATTGTTTGTAAACCTGATTGCAATGAAAAGCCCGCGAACCGATTTTTCATCGGGAGCGGCTTGTAATGGAAAGCAGGACTGAAAACCTCCAAGAACCACCCACCTTTCATTTCCAAATCATTAAACAATCTCTTATACGAATGCTTTTTTGAAGCGCAATGCTTCTGCAAAACAAAGCAGGACTGAAAACCTCCAAGAACCACTCACCTTTCGTTTCCAAATAAATAAGCAATCACAACAATACTCGCCTAACTTTCAAAAATTACGATAACCTAAACAATCGCTTTTACAACAGCTCTACTTTTAAAAAATTCGTAAAGATATATATTCATTAAAAGTAATGCCATTAAATAGAAATGATCTTCGAAAGGAATGGTTCCAACCCTGAAGCCAAGATTTTCATTATTATTATATAGCACAACAGGAATTGCTGTTAAATATCCGTTTACAATGTAAAATGGAATTAATGCAACCAGATATGCCCGGTAAAATTTAAACATTAACCTAAACTGAACATTAACATATTCTACATAAGCCAAAACCAGGAGTAAAAACCCAAAATTAATAACGGTGTACCACCTGTTGTAACCTAAGAAAAGCATTGCCACACAAAGGCCTAAAAATAGATTACTCAAAGAGAAACTATATTTCTGCAAGCTATCTTTCGGGAAATAGGCATTTAGGCATTCGTAAATAAAAACGCAAGCATAAGGAACGGTTAAAAAGAAAAGTATTTCTTCGAGCGGTAAGCCAAAAAAACGTATTCCTACTATATAATCCGGGTTAAATGACCATACATTTAGCTTAACGAAAAGCAAATCCCAAATTAAAAAGACTAAGCCTGTTATTAAAATTGCAGGCAAAACAAATTTCCACTTGCTAAAGAAATGCACTTTTTTATCAAAAGACAAAACCAAAGGAAAAAAAATTACCGCAATATTTATGAGTAAATAGATATATGTCATTTAAATAAATTTCTTTAAAACTTTAACTTCATCGGCAGTACATCGCTTACTATCAATCATAAACTTTGCAACATTTTTAATTAAATCTTTATCGGCAACCCCAAAATTGTTGTTTTGATAATGCTTAACAATTTCCTTTTTATCTACAGCCAAATCTTTACTAAAACCTAAAAAAGATGGCGTGAAGTGTTCAATAGAGAAACGCATAAAACGGATTTCCATATTTTCCTTATCCAAATTAATTGCTTTCTGCATGGTTTGCAGCGACTCCTTAATGTATTTTATTTTATTATAAGGATTCCAGGAGTGTTTAGCTTTTAAGGCTTCTAAAGTGCCAGCATAAGCGGTAATTAATCCGGTTTTATTTGGGTATTTATTTAATTTATCCCAAAGATTATTGGTCAGTTTCGAATCATCAACGGCCTTTATTAAATCGGCCTTTAATTCGGTTATTTCTTTTGGTGAGAGTTGTGCTTTGCAAATGGTGATGGAAGCAAAAAGCAATAGTATTACAAATCGTAGTTTAATCATGTGTTGCGCCAAAGGTAATAAAACCGAACGGATTACTAATTATGGATATTTAATAGGCTAAAATATCAATATTTTACAAAAATACGCTGTTACGAGTAGTAGATATTATACCCAAAATCATAATTCCATAAAAAAATATTGCCGAAAAATCCCTTTCTTTATACAATGGATAAAAAACCTATAGTAACCATCATTGGAGCAGGTTTTGCGGGCTTATCCGCTGCCGCTTTATTGGCTAAAGATGGTTTCGATGTTACAGTTATTGAAAAAAATGAAATGGCTGGCGGAAGAGCCAGAACCTGGGAAAAAGATGGTTTTTTATTTGATATGGGACCAAGCTGGTATTGGATGCCTGACGTTTTTGAAAACTATTATCAAATATTCGGCAAAACTGCAGCCGATTTCTATGAACTAAAAAGATTAAGTCCATCTTACCGAATTTATTTTGGTAAAGATGATACCATGGATGTTCCATCTAGCTTGCAAAATTTGTATCAACTTTTCGAAGATTTAGAGCCGGGCAGCAGTAAAAATTTAGATTCCTTTTTAGCACAGGCAAAATACAAATACGATGTTGGGATGAATGAGTATGTTTTCAAACCATCGCATAGTGTTATGGAGTATTTCGACCCAAGACTAGCAGTAAGTGGCATAAAGCTGCAATTGCTTGGAAACATGCGTAAACATGTACACCAGCTTTTTAAAAATGAGAAATTAAGAAAACTATTAGAGTTTCCTGTATTGTTTTTAGGTGCCACACCTCAAAATACACCAGCTTTGTACAGTTTAATGAACTATGCCGATTTAGTTTTAGGAACATGGTATCCGCTTGGTGGCATGCATAAAATTGTTGAAGCCATGCAAACCATTGCCGAAGAACAAGGTGTTAAGTTTATTTTTAACACTGAAGTAACTAAAATTGAGGTAAAAAATAATATTGCCGAAGAAATTATAACCAATAAGGGAAATTTTAAAACAGATTTTGTTGTTGGCAATGCCGACTATCATCATATTGAGCAACAACTTTTAGATAAACCATTTAGGAAATACGATGAAAAATATTGGGATGAACGGACCATGGCGCCATCTTGCCTACTTTTTTATATTGGTTTAAATAAAAAGTTAAATAATATTCTTCACCATAATTTATTCTTCGATGAAAATTTTGATGAACATGCAGAAGAAATATATACCGAACCTAAATGGCCAACTAAACCACTATTTTATGCTTGTTGCCCGTCTGTTACCGATTTAAGTGTTGCACCAGAAGGTTGCGAAAACTTGTTTTTTTTGATTCCGATTGCACCTGATTTGGAAGATAGCGAAAGCAAAAGAGAAGAATACTTTAACTTACTGGTAAAACGCTTTAAAGATTTAACCGGAAACGATATCAGTGATAGCATTATATTTAAACGAAGTTATGCCATGAATGATTTTGTTGAAGACTACCATGCATTTAAAGGTAATGCGTATGGATTAGCAAACACATTGAAACAGACGGCTTTCCTTAAGCCTAGCATGAAAAGTAAGGTAACAAATTTTTTATATACTGGCCAACTTACCGTTCCAGGTCCTGGTGTACCGCCTGCAATCATATCTGGACAAGTGGTTGCAAAAGAAATAAAAAAAAAGTTAAAAAAAGCTTGACAAATATAAAATTTCCCTTATCTTTATAACCACAAAACAAAAACATTGCAAAACAACCTTTAAAAGCATTATTAGTTAAGGTTTGCATTTGTTTCGAAATAAGAGAGAAAGACTATTGTTGAAATAAAACATAAGAATCAACTAACCAAATATATGATAAGCAAAAAGGCCAGGAATTTTTTCCCGGCCTTTTGCTTTTTAAAACGATTAAGATTTCAGGCTTTGTATCGACACAATTCCTAATAACAATAATTTATTGCCGAATGCCGGGCAACCTTTATTAATTGCACTTAACCAAGTTAAATAGCCCCCGATAGAATGGAATTAATGCTTTTCGATTCTACATCGAATATGGCATGATAGCGGGACTGCTTCAAAAAATAAGCATTAAATTAACCATAACTCGACGCATGCCAAACAACCTTTATTACTTACACTTAACCAAGTTAAATAGCCCCGATAGAATGGAATTCCCGTTCTTCGATTATTCATCGAAAACGGAATGGAATGATAGCGGGACTGCTGCGACCGATTAACTACTGCAGCACCGCTTAAAAAAAATAAGCAAAAAAAACCCTGAAAGTAATTTCAGGGCCTCAATGTTATAATTGAAATTCTATGCCATTTCTGCAATTGCAATATCTTTAGAATATGTTTTTAAATATTTTTTTAGAATACCACGAGCAACGTGAATACGAGTTTTAACGGTTCCAATTGGAATATTTAACATATCTGCAATTTCGTGATATTTAAACCCTTCGAAATAACGGATAAATGGAACATAATATTCTTGTGGCAATTGTGCTAATGCTTTATCAATATCGCCTAATACAAATTTACTTTCAGCTTGGTTTTTTGTTGCGCTGAAACAAAGATTTGCAGAAGAAATATCTTCGCTTTGGGTAATTAATGTATTTGTTTTAACTAAACGGCGATAGTTATTAATGAAGGTATTTTTCATGATGGTAAATAACCAACCTTTCAAGTTTGTACCTTCTTTAAATTTGTTGTAGTATGTAATCGCCTTAAGCATCGTATCTTGAACAAGATCATTTGCATCTTCAGCATCTTTTGTAAAGTTTAAAGCGTAAGATCTAAGGGATACAGAGTGATGGTTAACTAGATGGTTGAATTCAAATTTGGTCATGATGTTTTAGCTTTAGGGTAAGATTTAAAAAAACAAAAAATTGCGTCTTATTCTTATTAAACCTAAACAAACTTAGTACCAAAAATTTTTGGCACGGTGCCAAAACCGTAAAACTACCTACGGCACCGTATTCGTCACAGTATATTTACCTCACGTTCCAAAGTGACTCCAAAAGTAGACTTTACACTGTCTATAATTTGTTCAGAAAAATTAAATATTTCTGTGCCAGATGCATTTCCATGATTTACCAAAACCAAAGCCTGATTTTTCCAGGTACCCGTATTTCCCGCAATTTTGCCTTTATAACCGCACTGTTCTATCAACCAACCAGCGGCCAACTTTACTTTTCCATCTGCTGTTGGGTAGTGAACTACGTCCGGGTGATTGGAAACAACATCTGCAAATTCATACTTTTCAATTACCGGGTTTTTGAAAAAGCTTCCTGCATTGCCTATCGTTGATGGATCAGGCAATTTACTTACTCTAATATGTGATACCGCAGCAGAAACATCGGCAATATTGGGCTTTTCGATTCCTCTTTTTTGCAATTCTGTTTCTATTGCTCCATAAGAAGTATTAATGACAGCTTCTGTTTTTAAATTAAATGTTACCGAGGTAATAATGTATTTACCTTTTAAATCGCCTTTGAAAATGCTTTCGCGGTAACCAAAATGGCAATCATCATAATTAAATGTTTTAATATTACCAGTTTCGATTTCGAAAGCAGTGCAGCTATGAAAAATATCTTTTAACTCGACGCCATAAGCCCCAATATTTTGAACTGGAGAGGCACCTACTGTACCAGGAATTAAGCTTAAGTTTTCAGTACCGGCAAAATTATGCGCAACGCAGTAGTTTACAAAATCATTCCAAACCACTCCTGCTCCTGCTGTAACCTTTACCGTATTGCCTTCGATTAATGATTCTATACCAGAGATGCTTATTTTTACAACAAGACCATCATAATCTTGAGTAAATAAAATATTGCTTCCACCACCAATAACCAATAGCTTTTGCGTTTTAGTGATATCTTTATTAAATAGAGCTTTTAAATCTTCTACATTAAATATTTCTGCAAAAAATGCTGCCTTTACATCAATTCCAAAAGTGTTAAATGGTTTAAGAGAAATATTTTGTTGAATCTGAAGCATAAATTTTGTGTTGTGCACAAAAGTAAAATAAAAATTAAGGTAATTATATACAAAGCTAACCTAAGCTTTGAGTAAATGTTTATATTAGTTGTCTAAATTAAAATCATTATGAATGTATCTCAATTTTTAAAAGACTATGGAGAAATAATATCCGTAACTCTAATACCTATACTAATATTCTATGTAGGTAAAAAACTTCAAGATAGGGACTCTAAAAACCAGGCAAAACTAAAATTGTTCTTAGGAATTATGGCTAATCGTAGAAAAGTTCCGCCATCTATTGATCTTGCTGATTGTTTGAATCAGATTGATGTTGTTTTTCAGGACAACAAGAAGGTGCGTATAGCTTGGCGAGCTTATTTTGATAGTCTGAATCCGCATTCTCAACATAACGCAAATGCCAATTCTTTTTTTCTTGACTTATTGTCAGAGATTGCAAATGACCTAAATTATAGAGATTTGAAACAAACGGAGTTAGACCGTTTTTATCGTCCTCAATATTATGATGATTTAGCGAACACTCAAGAGATTTATTTTCGTGAATATCTTCGGATTTTACAAAGGTCAAAGAATCTAGCTGAACCATTCTCGGAAGAGGAATATTTGGAACATATAAAAAATGGAAAATAGGTAAAGTGTTTTTCGTTTTCATTTTTGTAAAGTTTAAATTGTAAATAAATCTGTGAATTTGTTAGTTTTACGGTTATCCGTAAACATTGTTAATGCGGTAATTTACTTTTGGTAGTAATACTCTTTATCGTTAAATACCATTATGAATTGAAATAGTATATAGTAGAATTATTTATTAAAAATAGAAGCGTTAGCTTTTATTCTTGCACTTGGAATCTGGTAAATTCAACAAATACAGCAAGGAATTTAAGTTGTCGTTCACGTCAAAAGCGTGGGCTGTCACTTATTTTGCTGTAAAGGTTTACCAGAACCTCAAGTGCGGATAGGAACTACAGTTCCACGCTTCTTTACTTAAAAAGCTTATTGGAACTTATGAGCACAACTAGAAGAACTCTACTCACACTAACGGTTATATCAATCGTATTACTATTAATTTCTTATTTAAAAATGCCTTATTACTATTATCAGTTTATGAAAATAGCGTTGATGATAATATTTATTTACATGGCATTTTTATCAAGGAATTTATTAAGTATTGTGTATGTTTCTTTGGCAATAGTTTTCAACCCTATAATACCGTTGGTTATTAAGAAACAGCAATGGCAAACTATTGATATTATAGTAATTTTTGTGTTGATTGTTTTACCTATTATATCAAATCTAAATAACCGAAAATAATGAAGTCTACTGTCAAAATTCCATATTGGATTCTGTTAATTATATTTACTCTAATAATATGTTTAACTGTTACCAACCCTTATGTAAATAAGATTTTCAATAAAAAAGAAGAAACTCATGTAAAGGCTAAAGTGAAATTGAAAACATTCTATGCTACAGATAAAGAAGTTAGAAAAGTTTATAACGATTTAATGAATGCAGGATATACAGAAGGTAACTTCGGGACTTTTACCCAATTCAATGAAAGATTGCAAAATTGGATGGAAGCTTACATTACTTGGCAGATGCTTGTAAAAAAGGGTTATCGCGATTATGGAACGGAGAATGAATTTGTAAGAAAATATTCTAAAGATGCTCCTGAGCGTTTTATGAAATAAAAAGCCAAAGACTAATCCTTTGGCTTTCCTTTCTTTAATGCTTTATTGAACTTATCGTCGTATGCAGTGTCGCCACTGCTAATCTTTTTTGGCGGTGGCGTTCCTTTTGGAGAGTCGGGTTCATTATCTAAATCGTCCAAGTCTGAAAATGGTATTTCTTTTTGCCCATATTTTTCTTGTATAAATCTATCAAAAGCTTTTTTATCTTCTGATATAGAGGCTAACGCTTCAACTGTATAGAGAACTTTCTTCAAATGTTCTTTACCTATATCAGTTAAAGACCTATGGAATTGAACCTTATAATTGCCCTTTTCATTTTTTGGTGTCTTTTTCTTAAGTTCTTCCAATACAAAAGACCCTTTTGGTAAGTTAGAATATACATACCTATTGGTTATATGTCCAATGAATCTTGGTTTTCGTTTAATGTTTTCAGGTGTGAATGGAATGTTCCAAAGTTTGAATATCTCTTTATAAAACGAAAGTTGAAATTGTTTTTGATATGCTAATATTTCATCAGAAATAAGAGTTTTTAATATTACCTGTAACTCATTACTTTCTCTTTTATATTGGTAACCCGTAGCTTCATCAATCAAGGCTATGATACCTACCTTAGCTACAGAACGAATGATTATTTCTGCTTGGTCTGCATAAACTATTTGATTAGGCTTTAAAACGCCAGCTTTTTTTAGGTCTATTAACGCATCACAAAAGTCTATTAGCTTGGTAGCTTCATATCCGTAAGTCATTGTAGCAGAACCGCCTGCATTATTTCTTTGAAATTCAATAACCTCAAAAAGACCAGCGGAAATTTCTGGTTTAATCACCTTTGAAACTGCTTTTGAACCTACGAAATTAGTTAACCAATCTCCACTTGTTCCTTTATAACCTATTGCTTTTTGCATACCATTTCTTGATAGCACACGTGTACCATCTGATAGCACATAGCAAGGAATTTCAATCTCCCCAATTATTAAAGGTGTTTTATCAGAGCCATACTCTGCTTTTAGTATTTTACTCATGCTATCAAATCTTTATATTTCAATCTACAAACCATGTTACCTATTATCGTTTCAATTTGTTCTTGAATTGCCAAATTACGATAGTTATGTCTAAAAGAAAATTCGTTGAAGTATTTTTGTAAATGTTTCCTTGTTGGCTTAACATATATACCAATTATAGAACGTTTACATTGACCCCAAAATCCCTCAATAGCATTTGAAGTATAACCTAAATCATTCATGTATTGCCCTTTTCCGTGGTCAACAACTTGATGGTTGTAATCAGAGTTTAAACCTCTGTAGGCATGCCATTCATCAGAAGTGAAATTACTACCTGCTTTTACATTAGCTTTAACTAAAGGTTGAATACTTTTAGCTTTGGTATCCTTAACAACAAAGCATTTAACTTTTGAATGTTTAGTTATTATTCTTTCTCCATCTACCAATTCATATTCGTTGGTTTGCATTAAACCAAGAACAGGCGTTTTGTCTTTAAAACTTCGTCCTTGCGATTGTTCAACTTTCTTATCTCTATGGCGGTTCTTATTTTTGCCTCCTACAAATGTTTCATCCGAAACTACATCGCCAGATAACATATCTTCATCCTCATTACCTAAAGCCCATCTAACACGCTGTAACATGAACCATGCAGTCTTTTGAGTAACTCCAACATCTTTGGCTAATTGAACGCTACTAATACCTTTCTTGTGCATTACTAAATACATAGCAAGCATCCATTTGATAGTAGATAGTTTAGAACCCTCCATGAATGTATTAGTCTTTGCGGTAAATAAAGTTTGGCATTTCTTACACTTGTATCTAATTCCATCGGAAAAGACATAGGATTGGTTATGACCGCATCCATCGTGCGGACAAATGATTTCGCCTGTATCCCAACGTTGCCCCGCTAAATATTGGTGGCATGCTCTTTCATCGGGAAAGACTTTAACTAAATCGATAATTGTTTTGTATCTTGTTTCGGACATAGCAAACTAAGAATTAATTGAACACGACAAATGTAACAATTAATTTGATAATTGGTTTCGATAATATATAAAAATAGCCTAATTGATTAAAAAGGCTATTTAATGTTTTAAGAAGTGGTTTTATTGTTGGTTAGCTTTGTATATAATCACCAAAATTAATTATGGAGTTATCTTACTTATGGCCTTATCGAAATTAAAGCTTAATGTTTCAGATTGATCGCCTTTAATTTTTATGCCTGATAATTTCCAACCTATAAACTTAGGTTTAGTTTTAGCTAGATCTAACAAGCGATACCTTTGCTTTGTAAGTGATGCACTTATCTGCCCAACACTATCAGATTCTACGTGGGCATAATGCTCTATTTCACTTTCTAAAACAGCAAGAACTGAATCCAATTCATTGCCTTTCTTTATACTATCGGCGTAAGCTTTAGGAGAAATATTATAAAGACTATCAAAACTGGAGTTTTCAAAATCGAGTTTTTGGGTACTGCTTTCATATTTCGATTCTACTAAATCTATTGCTCGGTCTTTATCGGTTTTTTTAACGCAAGATGCTAGAATAACCGAGATAAAAAATAATAATGAGATGTATCTTTTCATAGGGATCTAGCTATTAACTCACAGGAATGTTAAATTGAACTTCTTCTGCAGGGCGGCATTCTTTAGCATTACATACCGTAAACTCTAGTTTGCCTGCAACGCTAACTTTGGCTGATTTCATTTTAATTTTCTGCTGAAAAACAACCGTGTGTTCAAAATAACTGACATTGGCTTTCAATACTTTTTCAAATTTTACTAAAGGTTTCGGTTCGATGGTTTTACCTACGAGGACATAACCATTACCATTTGAAAAATTAAAGCTTGTTATTAGTGCTTTGGCAACACCATTTTGCGCATAGATGTGCCAACCTTCTGCTATTGTAGCCTTTAAATAAACGGTTGCCTCGCCACTTTTTTCTTTTTTAGCTGCGTAGCTCCACTTTACAGGAGATGTAATTTTGAATTGGGCATAGGTGAATTGAACTGTAAATACCAGAAAAGCTACTATGAAAAGTTTTCTCATCTTAATTGGATATTAATTTAATATTTTCTTTCTAACAAACAGTAATCCAAAAGCTTTCCCGTTTTTCTTCCCCATATTTTTATGGTGAACTTTGTGAGCCTTGCGAACTGCTTTTAAATAAGTGTTATTGCTTTTAAAGGTTTTAATCTTCTGTGCACAAACCAATCGTGAATAATAAAGTATATAATGCCATATAAGCTTATTCCAAGCCCTATAAAAAATCGGTATCCAAAATTATCTCGTTCGATGAACATTAAATAAAGAGAAATTCCGGCGAATAGAAATGCAAATAGATCATTCCACTCGAAAAACGATTTGTTGTGTTCGTGATGACTTTTATGCATAAACCATAAGACCCCGTGAAATAAATATTTATGAATAAACCACGAAAGGCATTCCATAAAAACTATGGTTAGCAATATAATACCTACATTTAATAAGACTTGCAAAATTCTATAATTTAGTTTGTAAAGATATATAAACCAACGCAAACCGTTTTAAATGTCATAAAATTGTAACGATACAAGTGTTTTCTAATCAATTGATTAACTAATGAATTTTTAGATCTATTTTTGACTAAAATATTAAAAAAGTCAGAAAGTAGAAAAGTAAAATGATTGTAGCCGATAAAAAGCGAGAACAAATTATTGAAGGTGCTATAAAACGCTTTATCCATTTTGGTATAAATAAAACAACCATGAATGATATCGCAGAAGATTTATCTGTTTCAAAACCATCTCTTTACTATTATTTTCCTGATAAGAGGAGTCTTATTGTTGGGGTAATAGAAAAAGTATTTACCGATTATTTTGATGCACTAAAAAAGAAGTACAATCCGGATGCAGCGGTTGAAGATACATTGTTTCAAACGATTGATATCCGCAATTCATTTTTTATGAAATACTTTATGCTTAGGATTTCGGAAGGCATTCCAGATATTTTTACTGACCATACTTTAAAAGAAAAACTTACATCACTTAAAAATTCGGAGAAAGTTTTTTATGCTAAGATTTTCGAAAGAGCCCAAGAAAAAGGCGAAATCAAACATGAAAATATGTCGCATGTAGCCGAACTTTATTTAGAGAGTTTAATGGGCTTAACAAATATGTGCATCATTGAACTCGGCAAAGATTTATTGCCTGATAAAAAAGCAGTGAACAAAATGACCCAGAAGCAAAAAGACCTATCTTCTATATTTATTAGAGGGTTGAAGTGTTGAGGGATGAGGTTGAGGTTAAGAATGAGGATGAGGTTGAGGTTGAGAATGAGGTTGAGACTGAGGACAAGGTTAAGAATGAGACCGAGATTGAGGTTGAGACTCAAGATTAAATAAGAAAGCTGAAATAAAAGGACGAAAAACCAAGAACGAAAAACGAAAACACCAATAACACAATAACCAAGTTGCCCAGTTGCAGGTCTTGATACCTGATACTAGCTACTTGATACTAATAAGAACCCAAAAACAAAAAAACAATACATTATGCTTAAAGTAAAAATGGTAAAATTAATGCTCATACTAATTACTGGCATTGCTTTACCTCAACTGGCAGCTGCACAACAACAGCTAACCCTGAAAGATGCGCTAACCTTTGCGCTTCAAAACAATACCAAATTGCGGAAGGCAAAATTGGATATTGAAGGTGGAAGATACAAGGTAGAAGAAGTAAGAGCACAAGCATTACCTACACTTTCGGGTACTGCGGGTTTAACTTACAACCCAATTATTGGTCAGCAGGTAGTAGATTTCGGCGGACAATTGCAAACGCTTAAGTTTGGTCAGAAATGGAATTCTTCTGCTGGCGTTCAACTTTCTCAACAATTGTTTAACCAGCAGGTTTTTACAGGCTTACAGGCTGCAAAATCTAGTGAAGAATATTACAATTTAACTTCGCAATTAACTGAAGAACAAATTATTGAGTTGGTTGCAAATAACTATTACCAGGTTTTGGTTAACAGACAGCAATTAAACGTTATCGACACTAACATTAAAAATGTTAAAGTGGTTGAGAAAATTGTTAGCAACCAGTACAAAAATGGCTTAGCTAGAAAAATTGATGTAGATCGTATTAACGTAAACCTTACAAATTTAAACACACAGCGTGAGCAGGTGATTAATGGCATTACTCAATTAGAAAACCAATTAAAATTTTCTATGGGCATGCCGGTTTCTACGCCTATTAGTTTACCTGCAACAGAACTAACAGAAGTTACTCAACTACCTGTTCTTACAGATTCTGTTGATTTAACAAATAGAACAGAAGTTAAACTCTTAGATAATCAAGATAAACTTTTGGCGCTGCAACGTAAGGCTTATGTAGCAGAATATTATCCATCCTTATCATTATCAGGAAATTATACATACTCTAGCCAAAGCAATGGGTTCGACTTTTTAAATTCGAATGCTACTGCGATTGGTTTTGGTTCATCGGCAATAGGATTAAGTTTGAAAGTGCCAATTTTTAATGGTTTTCTTACCCGTTCTAAAATTCGCCAAGCTAATGTGAACATTAAAAAAGCACAAGAAGATAGAAAGGAATCTACAAACTCTTTAAATCTTGCTTATGAGAACGCAAAAATTCAACTGCGCAACAACTTAAACACGATAAATTCGCAACGTAAAAATGCCAATTTAGCGCAGGAAATTTACAAAAGCACTCAAAACAATTACAATAACGGCTTAGCTTCTTTAACGGATTTAATCGATACAGAAAACGCATTAACAGAAGCCCAAAACAGTTATACTCAGGCTTTACTAAACTATAAAGTTGCTGAAATACAATTAATCAAATCAAACGGAAATATTAAATCGCTAGTACAATAGAAATGAAAAGAGTAATAATTATAATCGTTGTAATTGTTGTTGCCCTTGGCGCAATAGCTTATGTTTTAAGTAACAACAAGAAGAAAAATGAAGAGAAAACTGCTTTCATTGCTAAAGGCGGTGGTGCTGTTGCAGTTCGTGTTGCAAAAGTAGAGAAAAAAGTTGTTGACTTAGATTTTGTTGCAAACGGAAATTTTGTTCCGAAGCAAGAATTAAACTTCTTATCAGAAAATGCAGGTCGCGTTTCAAAAATTTATGTTGATGAAGGTGCTCGCGTAAGTAAAGGCCAAGTTCTAGCTCGTATTGATGCTGAAATTATCAATACAGACCGTGAAACAGCTCAGGCATCATATGATAATGCAAAAAGAGATGAAGCCAGATACCAAAGTTCTTACGAAACCGGCGGTGTAACGCAACAACAATTAGACCAGGCAAAACTGGCTACCAGAAATGCAAAATTACGTTTACAAGCTTCGCAACGTAAATTAAGTGATGCGAACATTAAATCGCCAATTAACGGAATTATTAACAAACGCTATATTGAGGTTGGTGCTTTCGTAACTGCGCAAGGAACCCAGTTATTTGAAATTGTTGATGTTTCTAAGTTAAAACTTAAAGTAAATGTTAACGAATCGCAGGTTGCAAGTCTTAAAATTGGCGACCAGATTGAAATTAAATCTTCAGTTTTTCCTGATGAGAAATTCTCAGGAAAAGTAACCTTTATAGCTGCCAAAGCTGATGCAACTTTAAATTTCCCAATTGAAATTGAAGTTTCGAATTCGGCAAAAAGTAGCTTAAGAGCAGGTATGTATGGCACTGCAGTATTTAACTTCCCTAAACAAGCACCAAGTATTCTAATTCCCCGCACCTCATTTGTGGGTAGTGTAAGTAGCAACCAGGTTTTTGTTTATGATACTGCTAACAACACTTCAAAATTACGTAAAGTAATTACTGGACGTATTTTGGGCGATAACGTGGAAGTCTTAGATGGATTAAAAGAGGGTGAAACCGTAATTACCAGCGGACAAATAAACTTAGCTGAAGGTACTGCCGTAAGCATTGTTAAATAAGTTATAAGTATAAAGTTATAAGTTATAAGTCCGTAGCCTTAAAAGCTAAGGGATTAAAAAAGGGTGCAAATCATTACATAAGTGTAGATTTTTCTCCTCTAAAACAATAAGCAAAAAAATGAAGATAACAGACATATCTATAAAAAGGCCCTCGCTGGTAATTGTGGTTTTTACCGCACTTACGCTACTTGGGCTGCTAAGTTACTTTTCGTTGGGTTATGAATTGCTTCCAAAATTCTCCAACAATGTAGTATCCATTTCGACGATTTACCCTGGTGCATCGCCAGCCGAGGTTGAAAATACGGTAACCAAAAAAATTGAGGATGCGGTTTCCTCAATGGAAAATATTAAAAAAATAAACGCAGTTTCATTTGAAAGTTTATCAACAGTAACGATAACTTTAACAGATGCGGCGAACATCGATATATCATTAAATGATGCGCAACGTAAAGTTAATGCTATACTTTCTGATTTACCAGATGATGTTAAAACACCATCACTTAGTAAATTCTCTTTGGATGATTTACCGGTTATCACCATGTCGGCTTCGGCAAATATGGATGATATCACCTTTTACGATTTAATCGACAAACGTATTGCTCCGGTAATTTCGAGGGTAAGCGGTATCGCTCAAGTAAATTTAATTGGTGGTTCTGAACGTGAAATTCAAGTATCGTTAGATGCTGATAAACTTCAAGGTTATAATCTTTCGGTTCCTCAGGTTCAGCAATTAATTTTAAGTTCCAATCTTGATTTCCCTACCGGAAGTGTTAAGACAGAAAACCAAGATGTATTAATTCGTTTATCAGGTAAATACAGAAGCATTGAAGAATTAAGAAACCTGGTTTTAACAACATCAAAAGAAGGTGCACAAATCCGTTTAGGCGATGTTGCCGACGTTCAGGATTCGCAAAAAGAAACCGAAAAATTAGCACGTATTAATAGGAAAGCTTCAATTGCGATTCAAATTATTAAACAAAGTGATGCGAATGCGGTAGAAGTAAGTAAAGGTGTACATGCAATTATCGAAAAGCTTAAAACCGAATATGCTGCAAATAAATTAGACATTAAAGTCGTTAACGATAGTTCTATTTTCACTTTAGAATCTGCTGACGCGGTTATTCACGATTTATTTTTAGCTGTAATTCTGGTAGCTTTTGTAATGCTTTTCTTCTTACATAGTTTAAGAAATGCGTTAATTGTAATGGTATCTATTCCAGCATCGTTAATTGCAACATTTATTGGGGTTTCTTTATTAGGTTATACCTTAAACTTAATGTCGCTACTTGGTTTATCGCTCGTAGTAGGTATCCTGGTAGATGATGCGATTGTGGTATTGGAAAACATCCAACGCCACATGGAAATGGGTAAAAACAAAGTAAGAGCTGCATCTGATGCAACCCGCGAAATTGGTTTCACCGTTGTATCCATCACTTTAGTAATTGTTGTAGTGTTTTTCCCTATTGCAATTAGCTCGGGTTTGGTATCAAATATCCTTCGTCAGTTTTGTGTGGTAGTAATTATTGCTACGTTGCTTTCATTATTTGCTTCGTTTACAATTGTGCCATTGTTGTACTCAAGATTTGGTAAGTTAGAACACATAGAAGGCAAAAACGCTTTCGGTCGTTTCATTCTTTGGTTCGAAAGACAATTAAAAAAATTCACCATTTGGATTACTGGAATTTTAACCTGGTCTTTAAATCATAAGAGACGTACAATTGCTGCTGTAGTAGTATTATTCGTTGCTGCAATGTGGTTGGCCGGAGCCGGATTTATTGGTTCGGAGTTTTTCCCTAAATCGGATAAAGGAGAGTTTTTGGTGCAAATTGAGTTACCAAAAGATGCGCCACTAGAGCAAACCAACTTTTTTACGCAACGAGCAGAAACTTTCTTATCTAAACAGCCAGAAATTACACAATTAATTACAACTGTTGGTCAGGCCAGTGGTGATTTTGGTGGAACACAAGCAACTGCATACAAATCAGAAATAAATGTAAAACTGGTTGAGCGTGATAAACGTGAAGGAGTTTCATCAGATATTTTCGCTACCAAAATGAGCCGTGCTTTGGCTAAAGAATTGGTTGGAGCAAAGGTAAAAACAGTGCCAATTAGTATATTGGGTATTGCCGAAAATGCACCAATTAGTTTGGTGGTTATGGGTTCTGATTTAGATAGTGCTTTAAAATATGCCGAAGGTGCAAAAGCTTTACTCGGAACAGTATCTGGAGCAACTGAGATTAAACTTTCTGTAGAAAAAGGAACGCCTGAAATTAATGTTCAGGTTGATAGAGATAAAATGTCGGCCGTTGGTTTAACGCTTGCAACGGTAGGTTCTACCATGCAAACTGCATTTGCCGGTAATACAGATGGTAAATACAGAAAGGGAGAATATGAATACGATATTAACATCCAGTACCAAGACTTTAACAGGAAGAATATTGATGATGTACGTAACCTTATTTTCGTAAACGATAAAGGCGCACAAATTAAATTATCACAGTTTGCTACAATTAGCGAAGGTTCAGGTCCAAGTCAGTTAGAGCGTTTAAATAAATCAACATCAGTTTCTGTTCAAGCACAATCAATTGGTAGGCCAACAGGAACAATCGTTGCCGAGTTTAAACAAAAGTTAATCGACCAACAAAAAAGTGGCAAGCTAAAAGCACCAACTGGTGTAAGCTATACATGGGGTGGTGATGAAGAAAATCAGGCTGAAGGATTTGGTACTTTAGGTATTGCATTATTAGCTTCGATAATTTTGGTTTACCTAATTATGGTTGCGCTTTATGATAGTTTTGTTTATCCGCTTGTGGTAATGTTCTCTCTGCCATTAGCATTAATTGGAGCATTTTTAGCATTGGCTTTAACCAATAATTCAATCGGTATTTTTACCATATTAGGTTTTATTATGCTAATGGGTTTGGTTGCGAAGAATGCAATTATCCTTGTCGATTTTACCAACCACATGAAGGCCGAAGGAAAATCGACAGTAGATGCCTTAATTTTAGCCAACCATGCTCGTTTACGCCCAATTTTAATGACAACCATTGCCATGATTTTTGGTATGCTTCCTATTGCATTAGCAAGTGGTGCAGGTGCAGAATGGAAAAACGGTTTGGCTTGGGTTATTGTAGGTGGATTAACCAGTTCTCTATTTTTAACCCTTATCGTAGTTCCTGTTGTTTACTTAATTTTTGATATTATTTTAGAAAAATTAGGTTTCAACAAAAAAGGCAAAACAATTGATGAGTTGATGGAAGAACCATACGACCATAAAGATGTTTTAGAATATGATATAGATGCCACTCACTAACATCAAAAATTAACAATTATATAAAGCTGCCTTTACCCAAGGGCAGCTTTTTTTATGTTAAGTTTAACCGTAATTCATTTTTATTGTATCTTGATTTTAGTTTGTAAAGCACCAATCCAAACAAATAATATCAAATCTTGTATATTAGTTTATGTTTAAAATTATCCCGCAAATAATTCTGGCACTAATCGTTTTCGTCGCAAATGCTCAGCACCCACCAGTTTTTGATGCCATGCAATCCGATTCATCTTTTATTAAAATTTACGATTTGGATATTGCTTTGGTAAAATATAGCTATAAACCAAATGGCATACGGTTTTTGGTTGTACATGATAATGAAGATACAGGCGTAAAAGCAGGTTTCGATTACATTCGTTGGAATGGCGGCGAAATTATTGATAGTCAGTATGGCAGTGTGCGTGATTATAATTTTACCTACATGGATGATGTTTATCGGATAGACCCAAATGCAATTTACACCGAACGAGGTATTAACACACGCTTAAAGAAAGATGAATTTAGTTCTAACGAAGTAGAGAAGGCTTTAAATAGTGCCGGTAAGCAAATTATTGATTTCTACAACCCTAAATCTTTAGGCTACATTTTAACGCTTCATAACAATGGAGATGGCGGTTTTGGTATATCATCATATTTACCGGGTTATGATCTTTCAAGCGCAGCGGATTCAGTATTTATCAACTTCGAAATGGATGGAGATGACATGGTATATGTTACTGATGTAAGGCTTTTTAATAGCTTTAAAAAAGCAAATGTGAATGTTATGCTACAATCAAAATTTGTAGAAAACGATGGTTCACTTTCTGTTTATGCCATGCAAAATAACATTCCTTATATCAATGTTGAAGTGCAACATGGTCATATAGATGAAAACTTAAGACTGATTGAAATAGCCGTTGCCGTGTTAAAAGAATATAATCTGGTGAAGAAACCGGAATGATAAATTAAAATTTTGTTATGTTAAGTAGGCCTTTTACAAGGCAAAACTAAGATAATAGGCGTCTAGTTAATGTTTTAAATTTTTGTTAAATTTGTATATGAGCGTATTGGTTAACATTAAAAATGAACAAGAAGAAAAAGTATTAATTGCTTTTTTAGATAGCTTGAATTATAAATATCTAGCTGGTTTAAATGAAAATCCAGAATCTTTAGAAGCTGAATTTTTACATCAATACAATAAAGAAATAGAGCAAGCTGATTTAGAAATTGAGAACGGAAACTATATTTCTCACCATGATGTAACCCTTCTTTTTGAAAAACGTAGAAAAACCATTTAATGGAAATTAAATGGAATAAAAGAGCCATTAAGCAATTACTAGATATTGTAGAATATTTAGAAGATAATAATTTGACAGATTACGCATCAAAGATCGAATTTCAAATTCTTCATAAAATCGAGTCGCTTCCCAAAAAATTAGAAGTTTTCCAGATAGATAGATTAAAGGTTAATAATGATGGAAGCTTTTATGCATTTGAAATTTCAAATTATAGAATTTCTTATCGTATATCTAAAAATGAAATAAGAATTTTACGGATTAGATATTCAAGCCGTAGGCCTTTTACAAGATAATTGCAAAGCCCAATACTTAAGCAATGGCTTTAATTTTAGTTACCAAAAAGCTAACAAATAGCCCAAAACATCCAATTACAGCATAAGAATATTGCAAACTTGATAATGCTGAAATATACCCAATTAATGGCGGGCCCATTAAAAACCCTAAATAACTCACACTAGATACCATTGCAATTGCCATTCCTGGTGCAACCTTTCCATTTTTACCGGCAACACTATATACCGTAGGTACAATGCTTGAAACACCAAGCCCAACCATCATAAAGCCAATAGTTGCTGTTACAACAAATGGAAAAAATACGGATATAAACATTCCGGTTGATATGATAATTCCACTAAATTGTATAGTGCGTTTTCGCCCTAATTTCGCGATAATTGAGTCTCCTACAAATCGACCTGTTGCCATCATCACCATAAATGAAGCGTAACCCAAAATCACCAAAGAAGATGGTGCTTTAACAATTTCTTTAAAATAAACTCCGCTCCAATCGAACATCGCTCCTTCTGTAGCCATACTACAAAAGCCAATTATGCCTAGCTGCAATAATACACCCTCCGGCTTTACGAAAAGTTTAGGTTTTCGTTCTGTAGGGGCTCCTTTACCAGGAACCAAGTGTTTATAATTTAAGAAAACGTTCGCCCAAATTAAGCTCACTACAATCCAGAAATGATAGTATGGAATAATATGGAGATTAACCATTAATAAACCAACTAGCGCACCTGTGAAACCTGCAATACTCCATGCTCCGTGGAATGAAGTCATGATTGGTTTTACAAACAACTTTTCTGCTTCAACACCTTGCGTGTTTACAGCAATATTGCACATGTTACCAATTACACCAAACAGAAAAAGGAATACAGCTAAATGCCATGGTGCTGTTGCTAAACCTAAATTGGTTAAAGCTAAAACATATAAGGGTGCAGTGATGGTTAAAATTGCTTTACTACCATATTTTGTTACCAACCTACCAGAAATTGGCATGGTACACAACTGACCTAAAGGAAGCGCTAATAAAATACTCCCCAATTGCCCATCGGATAAATTTAAGGTATGTTTAATATCTGGAATACGACTTGCCCAGGATGCAAATGCAATTCCTTGTCCGAAATAAAATAAAGATACCGCCAGGCGAGTTCTATTTGCACTACTTTGAGCTACTACAGGTTTTACTGTTTGATTTTGATTTTCCTGATTTGCGTTAGACTCTTCCAAAATGCGGGATTAAATGAACATTATCGTTGGCACAAAGGTCTTCAAATCTATCGGAAATATAAAGCGCAAAATATCATTTATAAATAATTATTAATTAGATGAAATTTATAAAGTAAAATATACTTCACTGGCGACTAAATTGAAACAAAAAAGGCTTTTGGAAACAATAAATAATCCAAAAGCCAGCTATTTAATAATTGTTGGTTTTAAGCTTTATCTGGTTGATAGAATCTAACTGTTCCGTCATCTTCGCTCGATACAATCAGCAAACTTCTTCCATTCGGACTATCCTTTGGCTTAACAAACATTAATCCTTCCGGAGCATCACCTGTAGAAAACAATTGAACAAATTTCGGCGATTCTGGCGTACTAATATCATATACAGCAACCATATCAACACGCTCCATTCCAATAAAGGCTAAAGTTTTACCATTTACTTGTGCTACCGTAACACCTTCTACTTCAACTCCTTTATTATCCGAACGGGTATCATCATATTTCCCGGCATCAATAACACGTTGCTCTAAATCTTTACCAACATTAGAAATTAATTGCCCGGTACTTGCATTAATAATACTCATGCTACGTCCGCCTGTTGAGTATAATTCATCGTAATCACCATCACCATCGGTATCACCAAAAGCCTTTGTTACGGTTAATCTACCCAAATTAGCATCTAACTTTAAAGTTGTTGCGGTTGGAAATTTTGTAGGGTCTAAATTTAAACTTTTAACCCTACCCTCTTCATCATAACCTTTCCAAGCACGAGTATCGCCTTCATTTGCTAAAGCCAAATAATTTGAGCCATTTGCAGTAAAATAAGAAATTGCATCTGGCAGGTAAAATGCTTTAATTGGCCATACACCAAGTTGTATTTTACCATCCAAATCACTTACATCAAAAGCATTATCTGCAAGACTAATATCTCTAACCCCTAAAGGCATAATTTTGGTTAATGTACCTGCAACAACATCAAGTTCGGCAACTGCATTATTTTCTTGCAGGGTAATGTAAGCCTTTTTAGAATCAGCAGAAACGGCAACATATTCTGGTTCTATATCTTGTGCAAAAGTTGCTTTTGGTCCGTAAATTCTTAGACCCGCAGCAACAAGTGAAGTTTTTGAACCTTCAAAAGAGGCGAAATCTAAAGTTTTAACTGTATAATTAGCTTTAACATTGATAACAGAAACAGACCCGACAGGATCAATTGTATATTCATCGTTAGGTTCTCCTTCATTTGCGCTTATAATGTAATTGCCATCCGGACTAAAAGTTACCATATCCGGCATTGCACCAACACTAATTTTTTTTACTTCTTCTAAGGTGGATGTTTTTAGCACAATTATGTCGCCATTAGATTGCTTGGTTACGCCGTCCAATGCAATTGCCAATAATCCATTACTAACTGCAACACTATTGATACCTGCATTTGTAGGAAAAGTGAGGGTTTTAGATTTTGTAAGGGTGGGATAAGTACTTAAATCTACCACTTCTACTTTTGTGCCTCCATCATTACTTACAACAAAAAGTTTTTTAGTTGAAGGATCGTAAGCAGATATTTCTGCTGAAGTTACACCACCCAAATCTATCATAGCAATTTCTTTAAAACTAGAAATGTTTTCTGGGATGATGGTTTCTGAAGGATCTTCAATGGGATTATCTGATTTTTTACAAGCTGTAAATGCAACAGAAGCGATTAGCAGAGCGCTAAACAGTTTTTTAGGATTCATGGTTTTTTTGTAATATCTGAATCGCAAAAATATAATGCGGCAACGCTGATTTTTAGCTAGATACTATTATCTTTTTGTTAAGGAATTATGAAAAAACAATAGGAGTTTTAATTGCATGTTACAAAGATTTCTCGGCTGCGCTCGAAATGACGGTGACTTAATTGCCGTCATCTCGACTGGAGCGCAGCGAAATGGAGAGATCTTTGAAACTGGATAAATTGAATATTACAAAGATTTCTCGGCTGCGCTCGAAATGACGGTGCGAAGTTTCGTCCACATGCACAACGAACTGTTGTTTTTAAACCTGACAATAGCGGCAGCCCCGAGTTTTTCTACGAGGGCTACAGCGGTTGGCAGGGCTGCAAACCCCAATGAAATGCTAACGATAATTTCCAAAATAAATAATAAAAAATTCTTTGGCTCCATTCGAAATTACAGAGACAAGGTTTTTGTATTTAGAAGCTGAATCTTTTTTTTTTAACCTAAGGGATAAAAGCGACAGCCCCAACCAATGAAATGCTGACAATAATTTCCAAAAATATAAAGCCCTTTAGCAGCTTGGAACCATACCCAACTTTAATAAAAAAAGCCGATAATTTCTTATCAGCTTTTTTGTAAAGATATGCTGAAGCAAGTTCAGCATGATGTTATTAAATATGTATTGCTCTGTTATCGGTAGCAGCTAATGCAGCCTCTTTGAAAGCTTCTGTATAGGTTGGATGCGCATGGCTTGTACGAGCAATGTCTTCTGCAGATGCTCGGAACTCCATAGCTAGAACAGCTTCTGCAATCATATCTGCAGCACGTGGACCAATCATGTGTACGCCTAAAACTTCATCCGTTTCGGCATCAGCCAATACTTTAATGAAACCATCGGTATCCATACTTGCTTTCGCTCGTCCGCTGGCTTTGAAAGGGAAAGAACCAGCTTTGTATTTTGTACCTTTTTCTTTCAATTGCTCTTCTGTTAAACCAACAGAGGCAACTTCTGGCCAAGTGTACACTACACCTGGTATTAAGTTATAATTGATGTGTGGTTTTTGTCCGGCAATGGTTTCCGCAACATACGTTCCTTCATCTTCAGCCTTGTGTGCTAACATGGCACCGGTAATTACATCACCAATTGCATAAACACCAGGAACTGAAGTTTCTAAATGTTCATTTACCGGAATTTTTTTACCTCTTTCTTCAATGGTAATTCCGATTTTATCTAAACCCAAACCTTCGCTGTAAGCGGTACGACCAACGGCAACGATACAATAATCTGCATCGAAATTTACGGCTTCGCCTTTAGCATTTTCTGCAGTTACGGTTACGGTTTTACCCTTGTTGGTAGCACCAGTAACTTTATGACCCATGTAAAATTCCATACCAAGGTTCTTTTTCAATATACGCTGAAGTTCTTTTCCTAAACTGGCATCCATTGTTGCGATGATGGAAGGCAAAAATTCGATTACAGAAACTTTTGTACCCAGGCGAGCATAAACGGAGCCTAACTCTAAACCAATAACGCCACCACCAATAACAACCATTGATTTTGGAACTTCTTTAATATTTAAAGCTTCTGTTGAAGTGATAATTCGTTTTTTATCTATTGGTAAGAATGGCAATGCTGTTGGTTTTGAACCAGTAGCAATAATTACATTTTTAGCTGTTAGTGTTTCTGTAGAACCATCTGTTTTGGTAACGAGAATGGTGTTTTTATCTACAAAAGAACCAAGCCCTTCGTATGAATCGATTTTATTCTTCTTAAATAAATAAGTAATACCTGCAGTATTTTGAGCAACAACGTCGTCTTTACGAGCAATCATTTGCGGCATGTTTACTTTAAGGTTTTTTAAATCGATACCGTGAGTGGTAAACGTATGTGCGGCGTTATGGAAATGTTCTGAAGAATCTAACAAAGCTTTTGATGGAATACAGCCAACATTTAAGCAAGTACCTCCAAAAGTTTTATATTTTTCTATAACTGCAGTTTTTAAACCTAACTGAGCACAACGGATTGCGCCAACATAACCGCCCGGTCCTGAACCGATAACAACGACATCGTATTGCATAATTTCTTGATAATTTTGATTGACCAAAGGTAGGGAAAAAAGGTTGAAGGTAAAAGGCAGAAGGCTGAGGTTAAAAGACATGATGCCGTAAAATTTCAGCAATCTGAACAGAAATAAGAACTGCAGACGCTGCACCACAAACTGAAAATTGCCAACTGCAAACTGATTTACGGCATTACCTCAAAAAGAAAAAACTGCTGTACCTGTGCTTTAGAAAAGTTATTATCTACGCAGAAAATTAATGTCTTGTGTCCGTTTGGTAGGTTTGGACCAAAAGTTATACCTTCAAAATTGTCGATATGAATATTTAAACTATCAAAATCAAACAGTAATTTCTTTTTTAAAGGCCTTGGAGGGGTTTTCATAAATGATGCATTGTTGATTTCATTTTCGGCATCGTTTAAATCAACAAGATAAAGTTTTATAAAAGTATGATCGTCATGCCCTTTTGCCCAAGCACGCTCCATAATTAGAAGCGTATGGTTATTAATTGCCAAAATTTCTGAGATGCCATTTAAATTCCAATCGCTTGCTGAAGTTGGATTTACTGGCAACTCACCCAAATTATAAGCGTATTGTGCTGTATTTCTTTTACTATCAACATCAAATTTAGAAATCCGGGTTAAGGCTCCAGCGAAGCCGAATGCAGCTTGTTTTCCATCTTGATAAAGCGGCTCTTCTAAACTGGCATACAGCGATTTATAATTATCGGCATAACTTAAGCCTTCAAAGAAAGCATTTTTTCGAACACCATAAGTTTGCTTTGTAATTTCAAATCCCTTTGGCAAAGGCACCGTATCCAAAAATTTTCCTTGCGTAGATATAAATGTTAAAGCGGGTTGTACTAGTGTTGTATCTGTTGCCCTGTATAATCTTTCACCTTCATTACTCCATACTAGCCGATTTCTAATTGGGTCGAAACGAACCGATTCACCATCAGCTTTAGAATTTTTTCCATATTGATATTTTGGATATTGCTGCCCGTTTTTCTGTAAAATTGGTGTAACGCCAGTAAGTCTAATGGTATCAATTTTATTAGCTTTAATATCAATTTTTGCAGTATAAACTCTCGCCGGACTATACTGTGAAGGGTCATCGCTAATTAAAAAATATTGATCGTTCTTTGCATCATAATCGATTCCGGATAAACCACCAACCATTGTACTTTGAAAATTAGTAGTGTGTGGCAAAATATATTCATCCAAAAACTTGATAGATGAAATTGATGTTTCTACTTGCTTTGATATATTTCGTGTTGACGAACAAGAAGCCAACAGCAAAACAAATAGAAAATAAATTAATGAATTTTTGTGTGATGGTTTTTTCAATTTCAAATGGTTTATTAGTAAAAGTATTAAAATGTTGAAGGAAAATAATGAATGAATTATTTTTTAGAAAATTTTAATTCTGCAGAGATCTGTGATATCAGAGGGGAATTCTTTAGCCAAAGAATAATTTTGTAAAAATGCTTATCTGATTGGGCGATTTAAAATCTTCTCCCGTGGA
Organism: Pedobacter jejuensis; assembly: GCF_003725795.1. GTDB lineage: Bacteria > Bacteroidota > Bacteroidia > Sphingobacteriales > Sphingobacteriaceae > Pedobacter > Pedobacter jejuensis. The sequence goes on from NZ_RBEE01000044.1 coordinate 99,487, forward strand.
TAACGCAGATTTACGCAGAACAAATTTTGAGAACGCTTTTGCGAAGTTGTGAAAACAAAAAACCGCTTTAATAAAAATCAAAGCGGCTTCATCTATCTTAAAAAGATACTAATATAGTTTACCAATAACACGGTAACTTGTAGTGTTTCCACTTATAACCTCTTCATAATAAACGTCATCAGGGGAAACAAAATATTTTTCATTTTTAATGGTAACTTCTCTACAACCTTCTGGCAATACATTAATAACATCACCGATTTGGTGTGTATCAATCGGACCATCAGTTGTATTTAAAACCCCATCTTTACCAGCAACAATATAAACTGTTTTACCATCCTTATCTGTTCCTTGCGTGTAATAAATGCCTTTATACTCGTAATAATCTACACCATCAATCGTAACTAACTCTGCTTCTGATGGTAAATTTGGCACTTCTGCACCTACTGGCGGAACAACAACCTGATAATTATTTTCATATTGACGGTAAAATAACCCACCTGAATAATAAAACTGATCTTGCCCGTAATAAAATGGATAATAACCAAAGGGCAAAACATTTAAACGAAAGCCGATGAATGGTCTGTAATAATTGTAGTAACCGAAGTATGCTCTATTTCTAAATCCTGAACGATAGCCGAAACCCGGATGATAAGCATACCCAGGTCTGTTGTATCCAACACCTGGTCTGTAACCATTATTTGAACGATATCCTGGTCGTTCCGGTCTGCCAGAACTATAGCGACCACCTTGTGAATTATTAAAGCTACCACGATTTGGTGCTTGAGAAATCCTATTGTTTGATGAAGGCGCTTGCGCAGATGGTTGCCTGAAACCGCCACCTCTCGATGGTGATACAGAACTGGAACGACCTCCTCCTCCACCAATGCTACCACCGCCGCCGCCTCTGCTTGGTCTTTGAGCTGAAGCACTGTCTACAGCTAATGTTGCCATCACAGCTACTGCCGCAAAAACAACCAATGTTTTATTTAATAACCTTTTCATTTTTTTGTGTTTAAAACAATTGTATATAAGACGAGAGAAACCTATAAAAGATTATCTAACAATTTTAATTTAACTAAATTCTGATAATGGAATGACTATCAATGTATTTTACATCTTAACAAACCTTTTACCAGATGTTTTTTCTATTCAATTCTGATAAATCCTATATTTAAATTTTATTCCTAAAAACCAACCTCAACAATGAACCCTTGTAAAATTTTAGGTCTATTAATTTGTCTGTTTCTATCCAGCAATTTAATGGCTCAGCAATCCGATTCGGCTTACGTAAAAGAAAATTACACAAAAATAGAACGTAAAATACAAATGCGAGATGGTGTTAAACTTTTTACTTCGATTTATATACCCAAAAATCAATCCAAAAAATATCCTTTTTTAATTAACAGAACCCCCTATACTGTAGCACCTTACGGGGAAGATAAATTCAAGCTTAGTTTAGGAAATTTTCCTGCAATGATGCGTGAAGGTTTTATTTTTGTCTATCAAGATGTGCGTGGAAGGTGGATGAGCGAAGGAACCTTTGAAGATATTCGTCCGCAAACTTTAAAAAAGGGAAAAACGGCTGTAGATGAAAGTACCGATACTTACGATACAATAGATTGGCTGGTTAAAAATATCAAAAATAATAATGGAAACGCTGGTATTTATGGCATTTCCTATCCTGGCTTTTATTCTACCACGTCATTACCAAATTCTCACCCGGCATTAAAAGCGGTTTCGCCACAAGCCCCTGTAACCGATTGGTTTATTGGAGATGATTTTCATCATGGTGGCTCGCTATTTTTAATGGATGCATTTACTTTTATGAGTGGTTTTGGCGTTCCTCGTTTGCAGCCCATTACACCCGATAAAGGCCCAAAAGGTTTCAAATTTCCCATACAGGATAATTATCGTTTTTATTTAGAAGCGGGTTCTGTTAAAAATTTAAAAGATAAATACTTTGCCGATAGCATTAAATTTTGGAATGATTTATTCAAACATCCAAACCTGGATACGTTCTGGAAAGCGAGATTTATTCTTCCACATTTAAAAAATGTAAAACCAGCAGTTATGGTTGTTGGAGGCTTTTTTGATGCTGAAGATGCTTATGGAACTTTTGCAACTTATAAGGCGATAGAAAAACAAAATCCAGCGGCAAAAAATATTCTTGTTGCAGGTCCGTGGTTTCATGGTGGTTGGGTTCGTAGCGATGGCGCTTCTTTTGGAGATATTAATTTCGGTAAAACCACAAGCATCGATTACCAAAAACAATTCGAACTTCCATTTTTTAAACATTATTTAAAAGGTGAAGGTGATTTTAATGCTGCAGAAGCAAATATTTTTGTAACAGGAAGCAACGAATGGAAAAAGTTTACTGCATGGCCACCTAAGGAGGTTGAAACAAAAAATCTTTATTTACAACCCAACGGAAAACTAGCATTTGAAAAAGTTGGCAGAACTGATAGCTGGGATGAATATGTTAGCGACCCAAATAATCCTGTGCCTTACCAGGATGGCGTACAAACCAGGCGTACCCGAGAATATATGATTGATGACCAGCGTTTTGCAGCCCGCAGACCAGATGTTAAAACTTATCAAACTGATGCTTTAACTGAAGATATCACATTAACCGGCCCTGTACTTGCTAATCTTGTAGTTTCTACAACTGGAACCGATGCTGATTATGTAGTTAAATTGATTGATGTTTATCCTGAGGACGAACCGAATCCTAAACCCAACCCAAACAACATTATAATGGGTGGTTATGAAATGCTGGTACGTGGCGAAATACTTCGGGGCAAATACCGCAACAGCTTCGAAAAACCCGAGCCATTTGTTCCAGGTGCAATTACAAAAGTTAATTATGCTTTACCTGATGTTGCACATACTTTTAAGAAAGGACACAAAATTATGGTGCAGATTCAAAATTCTTGGTTTCCATTAGCAGATAGAAATCCGCAAAAATTCATGGATATTTACCAGGCAGAACCCGGTGATTTCCAAAAAGCAACTCATAAAATTTACCACGATACATCAAACAGTTCTTACATCAGCTTATCTGTTTTAAAATAAATCAATATGAAATATCTAAAAGTTATATTATCACTATTCCTTTTATCTGCTACGGCAAGTTTTGCCCAAACCAATAGCAGCTACACGAAAGAAAATTTCACCAAAAAAGAAATCTACATTACCATGCGAGATGGGGTGAAACTATTTACAGCCATTTATACGCCAAAAGATGCTGCGAAAGATAAAAAATATCCGATGATTATGCAGCGGACTTGTTATAGCATTGCACCTTATGGAGAAGACAAATTTCCTGCAAAATTAGGCCCATCTGATTTGATGATGAAAGAAGGTTATATCGTAGTGATGCAGGATGTTCGTGGCCGTTATAAGAGCGAAGGTACCTTTACAAACATGACACCGGTTATTGATAACAAAAAAGCAAAAACTGATGTTGACGAAGGTTCTGATACTTATGATACGATTGATTGGCTGGTAAAAAATGTCGCCAACAATAACGGCAAGGTTGGTCAATGGGGAATTTCTTACCCGGGTTTTTACACCGCAGCAGGTATTTTAAGTAACCATCCTGCTTTAAAAGCTTCGTCTCCACAAGCTCCAATTTCCGATTTCTTCTTTGATGATTTCCACCACAACGGTTCATTTCTACAAAGCTATTTCTTTACTTTTCCTGTGTTTGGGGTTCAAAAAACTCAGCCAGAAACTGCAGCATGGTATGGCAAGCAAACCATCAAACCAAATACTAAAGATGGCTATCAATTTGCATTGGATTTAGGTCCGCTAACAAATGCTGATAAATATTACAAGGATAATTTTTTCTGGCAAGAAACCGTGAACCACCCAAACTATGATGAATTTTGGCAAAAACGCGGTCTGTTAAAACATTATAATACTGTTAAACCAGCAGTAATGGTAGTTGGTGGTTGGTATGATGCAGAAGATTTATCAGGACCATTAAATATTTATAAATCAATTGAAAAGAAAAACCCAAACACATATAATACAATTGTGATGGGACCTTTTGGGCATGGAAGATGGAGCCGAGAAACCGGACACACCATGCACAGTAACGTGTATTTTGGAGATAGCATTGCAACATTCTATCAAAAAAACATCGAAGCCAAATTCTTTAACCATTTCTTAAAAGGTAATGGCGATAAAAATTCTGGTTTACCAGAAGCATACATGTTCGATACAGGAAAAAAAAATTGGGAAACATTTAACAAATGGCCAACCGAAAAAGCGACAAAACAAAAACTTTATTTAGGTGCCGATGGAAAATTAAGCATGACTGCTCCCACATCAGCAGGCGCTGTAAATTACATCAGCGACCCATTAAAACCTGTTCCTTATACTGAAGATTTAACTACAACGCTGGGTTTTACACCGCATAATTATATGAGCGAAGACCAACGTTTTGCTGGCAGAAGACCCGATGTATTGGTGTATCAAACAGAAATCCTGGATAATGATATTACCCTGGGTGGCGAAATTATGTCGCATTTAAAAATTGCTACTACTGGTACCGACGCTGATTTTATTGTTAAGCTAATTGATGTTTACCCTGCCGATGAACCAAACAATCCATACATGCCAAATAAAAGCATTACGTTAAGCAATTATTGGCAAATGGTACGCTCAGAAGTTATGCCTGCCCGCTTCCGTAACAGTTTCGAAAAACCCGAAGCTTTAGTAGCAAACCAGAAAACCGATGTTAATTTTAGATTACAGGATGTTTTACACACATTCAAAAAAGGACATAGAATTATGATTCAAGTGCAAAGTACAGCATTTCCGTTATTTGCACGTAACCCACAAAAATTTGTAGAAAACCCATATAAAGCTACCGAAGCCGACTACATTAAAGCCACTCAAACTATATTTAACGATAGTTTTATTGAAGTTGATGTGATTAAATAGTCTAAAATCAATTTCTGATTGGCTCACAAAAATAAAATGAAAAAGCTACTATTATTATTGACGCTTATTTTAAGCGTTCTTATATCAAATGCCCAATTAATGGGCAAAAAGCAGGTTAATACAAGAGCAGATAGTTTGCGTGGTACTTTAACGCCTTTACGTACTTGCTATGATATTAATTATTACCACTTAGATGTTAATATAGATTTGGAGCAGAAATCTGTAAGTGGCAGCAATGAATTTGTTTTTACGGCAGCACAAGATTTTAGCAAACTCCAATTCGATTTGTTTTCTAATTTAAAAGTTGAAAAAGTTGTTTATAAAAACACAGAGCTACCTTATAGCAGAGAATTTAATGCTGTATTTGTGAACTTCCCAAAAACAATTAAAAAAGGCACGAAAGATAAATTTACGGTTTTCTATTCGGGGAATCCACCTGTAGCACGTAACCCGCCTTGGGACGGAGGCTTTATTTTCAAAAAAGATTCTGCCGGAAATCCGTGTGTTTCTGTTGCATGCCAAGGTTTAGGTGCCAGCGTTTGGTGGCCAAATAAAGATCATCAAAGTGATGAAGTTGACAGTATGTTAATTAGCATCAGCGTACCTAAACAATTACAAGAAATCTCTAATGGAAGATTGAGAAGCATTACAGATAAACCTGATGGCACCAAGCAGTACAATTGGTTTGTTGGAAACCCAATTAACAATTATGATGTTACGTTTTACATTGGTAAATATGCCCATTGGACAGATACTTACGATGGTGAAGCTGGAAAATTAAGTCTTGATTTTTGGGCTTTACAGGTAGATAGTGCAAAAGCACGCCCCCACTGGGAAGCCGACGTAAAACCGATGTTAAAATGTTTTGAATATTGGTTTGGTCCTTATCCTTGGTATAAAGATGGCTATAAGTTAGTTCAGGCACCCCATTTAGGTATGGAGCATCAAAGTGCTGTGGCTTATGGAAATCAATTTAAAAAAGGTTATTTAGGTGGCGATTTAAGTGGCACCGGACATGGATTAAAGTGGGATTATATTACAGTACATGAAAGTGGGCACGAATGGTTCGGAAACAGCATTACATCTAAAGATATAGCCGATATGTGGATACATGAAGGTTTTACAGATTATTCTGAAACGCTATTTACGGAGTGTAGCGAAAACAAACAGGCTGCTGATGAATATGTGATTGGCATCAGAAAAAGCATCGGAAACCGAACACCGATTATTGGTCCTTATGGGGTAAACAAAGAAGGTTCTGGAGATATGTATTATAAAGGTGCAAACCTAATTCATACCATCCGCCAGTTGATAAACGATGATGAAAAATTTAGGCAGATTTTACGGGGTTTAAGTAAAACTTTCTATCATAAAACAGTAACAACCGCCGAAGTAGAAAATTATATCGCAAATAAAAGTGGTTTAAAATTAGACAAGGTTTTCGACCAATATTTACGCTACAGCAAAATTCCTGTTTTAGAGTATAAAATTAATAACAGTATGCTTTCTTATCGTTGGGTTACCGATGTTAAAGGTTTCGATATGCCTGTTAAAGTTTCGCTGAAAACTGGAAATTATTCCTTAATTAAGCCTACCAACGATTGGAAAACCATAAAGGTTGATGCAAGCATTAACGCAGACAATTTTAAAAACGACCCATTATTTTACATTGCAACAAAAAAGGTGGTGGATTAGATAGATTGGTTTTAAACATAGAGATAAAGATTTGGTAAGATATTAAGAGCCGTATTCAATCTTGTTTTTTCAACTTCCAAAATATTTGAATAATAATTTTAAATCGATGCAACTTTTTAAAAAAACCACCGTCTTATTAAAAAACCCTAATCATATTCGCTTTAATGTGTTAAACAAAAAAGCATAATCTTATTACCATGAAAAAAATATTCTCAATTTTATGTGCTGCGTTATTAATCACAGCTAGTTATAATTCATTTGCTAACATATCATTTCCGTCAACCAATGCTATAAAAGCAGAAGACGATAGAGACGTAAGAAATTTTAATGGAGTTGCAGCAGGCGGTCCGATAAATGTTATAATCACTTTAGGCAGCACAGAAAGCTGTAGGTTTGAAGGCGATGCTGATGCCATTTCTACTTTAATTACTGAGGTTAAGGGCAATGTATTAATTATTCGCCCTGAAAACAGCTGGACAAGCTGGGAACATAAATACGATAATAAAAAAATAACGGCTTACGTAACTGCTAAAAATATTAAAAGTTTAACAATGAGCGGTTCTGGCACTATGAGTGTTAAAGGAAATGTATCAGCAAAAACACTTTCTGTAACCGTAAGTGGCTCGGGAACGGTAAATACTACTGCAGATGTTGATGATTTAAATAGTGTTATTAGTGGCTCTGGTAAGTTAAATATTAATGGCTCTGCTGATGAAGCAACGATTGTAATTAGTGGTTCTGGCAATTTTTCTGGAAAAGATTTATCTGTAAATGATTTATCTACAACAATGAGCGGTTCTGGTACAGTTAATATTAAAGCTGAAGAACGTATCAAAGCAGTTATCAGCGGCTCTGGAAATATTAACTATTCTGGCAATGCAACGGTAGAAAAAACTGTAATCGGTTCTGGTAGAATAAGGAAAATATAATATTCAATCTTTCACAGATGGTTAAAGCGTCCCGATGTAAAATCGGGACGCTTTTTTTATTAGCAACAGTTAAGGTATATCCACAGCATAAAAATATTCTAAATCAGCGAGGAAGTTTATTATATTTAGGTTATAAAGTTTGTTGTCTGTAGAAATTGAATACTAAAATCGATTCATTTACTAACCGACTAATTATAAAACTAACAAATATCAATTATGGCACTTATTAATCCTCATATAAATTTTAATGGAAATGCCGAAGAAGCATTTAACTTCTATCAATCTGTTTTTGGCGGAGACTTCGTGAGAATTATTCGTTTCAAAGATCTTTCAAATGATCAGTTTCCTGTATCAGAAAAGGAAGAAAATAAGATTATGCACATTGCTTTATCTATCGGCAAAAATTTTTTAATGGGTAATGATGTTCCAGAAATTTTGGGCACTGTTAATGAAAATGAGAACAGGTCTAAGATTTCCATAACTGCAGAAAGTCGAGATGAAGCCGACAAACTCTTTAACGGACTTTCAGCAGTTGGAAGTGTTGAAATGCCAATGGCAGATAGCCCATGGGGTTCCTACTTCGGAATGTTTAGAGATAAATTCGGTATCGAATGGATGATAGATTATGATTCGCAGCAAAATGGATAGTAAGTAATGGGTTTCAGGTTTGATCATTAAACTGAATTTCATTCTATATATTTAAGCCTATTTTTAACTAATATATGGCGAAAAGCAGAATTTATAAAATTTTAAATTATTGTATTGCAACAGTTTGGCTCATTAATGGCCTTATTTGTAAAGTATTAAATGTAGTTCCTCGCCATGAAGAAATAATATCCAGAATTACTAATGTAAGTAACGCTAAACCACTTGCTATCATAATTGGCATTTTAGAAATTGTAATGGCAATTTGGATATTGAGCGGTTATAAAACTAAATTAAATGCAATTGCTCAAATTGTTGTAATCGCAACAATGAATGTGCTTGAATTCTTTCTTGTTCCTGATTTATTATTGTGGGGAAAATTAAATTCAGTGTTTGCGTTTCTACTCATTTTAATCATCTATTTAAATGAGTTTTATCTAAAAAAATTAAAGTAATGTAATGCTCTCCTATTTAAAAAACCATCCATTTGCAGTTGAAGCCCATTTTGATAGTTCGATTGTTGTAACATTTGCTGTTCCGAAAGAGCAATTGCAAAGCCTTATTCCAGAATGCTTACAACTTGATTTATTTGAAGATAAATGGGCTTTTATAGCTATCGCAATGGTTCAAACAAAGGATTTAAGGCCAAAAGGTTTTCCGGAATTTTTAGGTAACAACTTTTTTTTGATAGGCTATCGTGTGTTTGTTAGATATACCAATCATTTAGGCAAAACCTTGCGTGGATTGTATATCATAAAATCAGAAACTGATAAAAAGAAAATGCAATTGCTTGGAAACTTATTTACACATTATAATTATACAACAACCGATATTAAGCAGCATGATGAAGATGGATCGCTAGAAATATCATCCAATAATTCTAAATTTAAAATTAGAATAGATAGAAATGAAGATGATGTTTCTTTGCCCAAAAACTCTCCATTCTCAAATTGGAAAGAAGCTAGAAGATTCGCAGGACCTTTACCATTTACTTTCACATATAATAAAAACTCAAAAGAAATTTTAATTATCGAGGGAGTAAGAGAAAATTGGATACCAATTCCTATAAAAATTATTTATTACAATTTCGAGTTTTTAACTTCACTCAAAATAGATGCGATAATGGCAAATGCTTTCGTTATCAAAAACATCCCTTATTATTGGAAAAAAGGTAGAAAAGAAATATGGAGCAAATAAGAAAGCCTTTCCAAGGTGTTTTAAATATTGTTCGTTTTAACTGGCATTTTTATGCAATCGCAATAATTTTGATATTAGGAATGCTTTATATAGCAAACTTTTTCGAAAGGCCATACATACATTTTATATATATATTTTGTAGTTTATCTTTTGCATCAATATGTAGTTCTTTGTTAGCTTCATTATATATTTATGATTGCTCAGGATTTTATCTCCTTAAGTGGATCGACAAAAACAATCAGGAAAAAATAATTGTAAACATTAATGCTGGCTTTGATGAAACAAGTTATTTACTGCAAGAGAAATACAAGAATGCCAAACTAATTGCACTAGATTTTTACAATCCATTAAAGCATACCGAAGTTTCTATTAAAAGAGCAAGAAAAGCATATCCGCCATTCCCAAATACAATGCACACAAAAACTTCAAGTATAGCATTAGAAACCAATTCGGTTGATAAAATATTTGTAATTCTTGCCGCACATGAAATAAGAGATGAAATTGAAAGAACAAACTTTTTTTTGGAATTGAATAGAATAATTAAACCTGAAGGGCAAATTTATGTAACAGAACATTTAAGAGATTTTAAAAATTTTCTGGCATTTAATATTGGGGCATTTCATTTCCATTCTAAATCGGCATGGCTGCAGAATTTTAATAATGCAAATCTTAATATCAAAAAAGAAATAAAACTGACTCCGTTTATTTCAACTTTTACGCTCGATAAGGATGGAAATTCACTATAAAGTAATTGGCTTTTTATTAATCATACTTGCACTAATTCATATCGTGTTCCCAAAATATTTTGATTGGGTAACAGAACTTAAATCTTTAAGTTTAATCAATAGGCAAATGATGACAATCCACACCTTTTTTGTAGCACTAACTGTGTTTTTAATGGGTTTGCTCTGTTTAACATCTTCAAAAGAATTAATACACACTATTCTTGGAAAAAAAATATCACTTGGATTGGGCATTTTTTGGAGTATTAGGCTTATTGTTCAATTTTTTGGTTATTCTAGTAGCCTATGGAAAGGTAAAAGATTTGAAACATTTATGCACATTGTATTCTCTTTATTCTGGGCATACCTAAGCCTTATATTTTTCTCAGCATCTTTCAATTGACAATCCAGTGGAAAAGAATATTTTCTAGTAGGATATAGTATTATTATTAAACAAAGCTTACTTAAATAACCATCAAACAAATTTCCAATTGCAAAAACTATATCGTAATATTGCAATATAAAAATATTAACCATGGGTGCTACCAAAACAGAATATTTTACCGATAAGCAAAATCAAATTGCTACGATAGCAAAAGCACTTGGTCATCCGGCTAGAGTTGCAATTATAGATTATTTATTAAAAGTAAATGCATGCATTTGTAGCGATATTGTAACTGAACTGCCATTGGCACAACCAACAATCTCCCAGCATTTAAAAGAACTAAAAAGTGCTGGTTTGATAAAGGGAAATATAGAAGGAAATGCAATTTGTTATTGCATCGATGAAACAGCATTCAACATTTTAAAAAATTACTTTTCAAATGTTACTTCAATCGTATCAGAATAAAAGTGCTGTTAAGCATTTTTTTACTATGCTCAATCGTAATATTGCATTATAACAATAAATAGAAATTATGAATCTTTCAGAAATTAAAAATCATTTAGCTACAGTAGAAACTGTAAACTTTAAATTGCCAACAGGCGATTTTGTTCCAGAACATTTTCATGTTACAGAGGTGGGTTTGGTTACAAAGCATTTTATTGATTGTGGTGGTGTAGAACGCTTAGAAAAGGTTGTAAATTTTCAACTTTGGGATGCGAATGATTTCGAACACCGCTTAAAGCCTGCAAAACTTTTGAATATTATAAGGCTTTCAGAAGAAAAGCTGGGTATTGAAAATTTAGAGATTGAGGTAGAGTTCCAATCTGATACCATCGGTAAATATGACTTGTCTTTTAATGGAAAAGATTTTGAATTGATAGCTAAAAAAACTGCCTGCTTAGCTCCTGATAAATGTGGCATTCCGCAAAGCAAACAAAAAATACAGTTGGTTCAACTTAATACATCATCAGCAGCATGCACACCTGGAGGAGGTTGTTGTTAACATCTAAAAAAATAACGAAATGAAGATTACACTATTCAAGCACCTAACTAAGTAATTGGTCCGCTGGTTGAAGTACCAGCGTTAATTTTACTAGTTAACGTTGCTTTCTGGTTTAAACGAAAATGGTATGCTACAGCATCTTAATTACTAAAATTGCACACCAACTACCCACATGTTTTCTAAGTAATTAATTTTTTGACTTGCTTTATCAGAATCATTAAAGCCAGTTGTGTGTACATTTTTTAGATTTGTAGCACCAACTTTTGTCGTATTTTGAATATAAATATTTTTCCACACGTAAAATTTTAAACCAAGCTTTGCAGATACACCATAACCAGCCACATTAAAATTGTTGTTTCTACCCAAACCAAAAAGTCGCACATCAGAACGCGGAACCATTAATCCCGCACCAATTCCTGTTTCTAAAGTTAATGATGTGTTTCCTCCAGGAGCAACCCAAATATCATCATAACGCTCAACTTCTACATTGGCGTAATTGAAACCATCGGTATGCTCGTAAGTAAGCATGCTTTCTTTCACATTAATTGTTTGCCCGTTATAATTGCCCGCCATTAAACCGGTTGATACATTTTGTGTAGAAATATTTGCGCCAATGTTTCCGGTAATTGCCACGTTTTGAGGAATATCCATCACGTATTTCATATGGTCCCAACCTAACGAGATGCTATAATTATCTTTAATAAAATAACCAACACGAATATTATATTGAGGAACAGTAATTAATCCCGGATTAAGATAGGCCCAACTTAACTTTGATTGTCTGTCGTGAGCAACAACATCTTTTAACGTAAAATCATAATTCGGACCCTGAAACCTGATATCTGACTTATTGTACCAAGAGTGATTATATCCCCAATGGAAATAAAAATCACCTTTACGTGAGTCCTTTCTTTTATGCTCTGGATCAAATAAGCTTTTTGATGTTGGGGCAACATCCGTTGTAGATGTATTAAGCTGTTGGGCATTTATCCGCCTGCCGAATAACAGCGCTAAAAATAGTAACGAAAATCTTTTCACAAAGCAAATTGAGCAAAAAGGATTATCAATTACAACTGCTTAAACATTTTGTAATAGTTCTGATACAAAAAATGACTTACAGATTTTAAAACCTGGTATAAAGAGCTAATTGAACAATATTATTATTGGTATGGCTACTTGTATTTTTTATGGCTTGGTTCATATAGCCAACTTCTGCATCAAATTTTTTAGAGAAACGATAACCGCCCGCAAGGTATATTCGGTTTTGGTCGAAGGTGCTATTGTTTATTTTTGCCTTGTTTTGAAAGTTTAAGAAAACCTCATTTTGTAGCGCAACGAAAGCACCTTTGGTAAATGTTGGTTGGGCTTTTTGTAAAGGCTTAATTAATCTAATAAAATACCTGAAACGTTGTGCAAAAACATCTTCATTTGCCCTTTCTATAAAGCGCTGTTCTACCCTAACTCTATGGCTTGCAAAAATTGATTTGATTTTATGAGTGTAGATGTATTGTTCAAATATTCTATGTTCATCAAAGAAAGTAGCTGCACTTCCGTCTATTTGATTTTGAGTAGTTTGCCACAGATAACCAAGTGCAACATTATGTTTATCGTTTATAAAATATTGAATCGCTGGCCGAACCAAAGTATTTCTAACATACTTACAGTCATCTGCAGAACGAACCTGAACATCAAACTGCAAGCCCCATTTTTTATTAATTTTGGTATTATTCAGCAAAAAAAGCCAACCAGTGTTTTGATACTGAGTTTGTGCAGAAAGATTAGTTAGCGCAGCAAAACACAATAAGATTAGAAATATTAATTTTTTCATAAGGGAATTAAACCGATTTATCTGATGCCGCTAATTTAATAGAAAATTAAGAAAGCAGACCACTTAACACTGCATTAATATACAAAGCCATTCAATTTGGTAATTAAATAACTGTTTATTTAAATTTCATTTAGCGTTAAGCAATTAAAAATTTATCTTCGTTAAAGAATTTTATTGTTAGGCAAGTTTTTAATTCCTAAAATTTAACTTTCTACTTTATACAAAACGTAAAAGAAAAAAAAATGATTATTGAACCAAGAATGAGGGGCTTTATTTGTTTAACAGCGCATCCTGATGGTTGTGCCCAAAACGTAAAGAACCAAATTGAATATGTAAAATCTAAAGGTGCCATCAACGGGCCAAAAAAAGTATTGGTAATTGGTGCATCAACAGGCTTTGGCCTTGCATCAAGAATTACGGCAGCTTACGGTTCTGGTGCTGCTACCATTGGTGTATTTTTTGAAAAAGCACCTTCAGCGGGCAAGACCGCATCTCCAGGATGGTACAATAGCGCAGCTTTTGAAAAAGAAGCACATGCAGCAGGTTTGTATGCAAAAAGTATAAATGGAGATGCATTCTCCAAAGAAATTAAAGAGCGGACATTAGCAACCATTAAAGCCGATTTAGGTCAGGTAGATTTAGTAATTTACAGCCTTGCTTCTCCTGTGAGAAAACATCCTGATACAGAAGTTTTACATCGTTCTACTTTAAAACCAATCGGCGGTACTTACACCAATAAAACAGTTGATTTTCACACCGGAAATGTTAGCGAAATTTCTATCGAACCGGCAACAGAAGAAGATATTTCAAATACGGTAGCCGTAATGGGTGGAGAAGATTGGGCGATGTGGATTGACGCCTTAAAAGCAGAAAATCTACTGGCTGAAGGTGCAACAACTGTTGCTTACTCTTATATTGGTCCGTCGTTAACCGAGGCGGTTTACCGTAAAGGAACAATTGGCCGTGCGAAAGATGACCTGGAAGCAACAGCCTTTACAATTGCCGACAAATTGAAAGATATTAACGGTAAGGCTTATGTTTCTGTTAACAAGGCTTTGGTTACACAAGCGAGTTCGGCTATTCCGGTAATTCCCTTATATATTTCATTGCTTTACAAAATAATGAAAGAAGAAGGTATTCACGAAGGTACAATAGAACAAATACAGCGCTTATATGCAGAGCGATTATATACAGGCAGCGATGTTCCTGTTGATGAGAAAGGAAGAATTAGAATTGATGACTGGGAAATGCGTGAAGATGTACAAGCAAGAGTTGCTAAACTTTGGCAAGAAGCCACAACTGAAACCTTACCTGCAATAGGCGATTTGGCAGGTTACCGTTCCGATTTTTTAAGTTTATTTGGCTTCGAAATTGATAAAGTTGATTATCAAAAAGATGCGAATGAATTGGTAGAAATTGAAGGTCTGGTTGAATAAACAGCGAAATAATAAAATTCTCGAAACGATTGCTTTAACCGCAAATTGATTCAAATTAAACAATTAACGGCCGACCTAAAAATCGGCCGTTTTTAATACCACAAAAATGTATTTCGATTTACAACCATCTTTAAAAAACGAGCTTATAAGTGTTATGCCACTTAAAGCTGATGATTTTAAAAGTCTCTATGCTGTTGCGTCAGACCCGCTAATATGGGAGCAGCATCCTAATAAAGACCGGTACAAAAAAGCTGTTTTTGAAACGTTTTTTAAAGGTGCAATGGAATCAAAAGGCGCTTTTATTGTTTACGATAATGAAACTGGTGAGGTTGTAGGCAGTTCTAGATTTTATGATTTAGAAGAAGATAATTCTATCGCTGTCGGCTATACATTTATTGGAAGGAAATTTTGGGGTAAAGGTTATAATGCATCACTAAAAAAGTTGATGTTAGATTATGCATTCCAATTTGTAGATAAAATAAATTTACACATCGGAGCAACCAATTTTCGCTCGCAAAAGGCAGCTGAGAAATTGGGTGCAGTAAAAGTTAGCGAAATAGAAATAGCATATTACGGCGAAGCAATTAAATGGAATTTCCTATATCAAATTGATAGAGATAAATGGCAGAAAAAATTAGATGCAATATAGTTTTTTGCCACAGATTAAAAGCTTAGCCGAACATCTAACTTCTTTCTATTCTGTGATTTCAGTGCCTCTGTGGCGAAATTAAATACAGATGAATTTGCCACAGAATCACAGATTTGCACTGAACTGGGTATTTAATTTTTAGATCCCTAATTTTCTGAGCCTATGTGGCAAAATAAACCACAAATTTGTGATAATAATTTAAAATTATTCCTTTCAAATAATTACACACAAATTGAATAAAATCGTATTTCTGCTTTAGTATTGTTATATTTGTATCAATCTGATTTCCACTCACTCCACTTAAAAACAAAACAATTAAATAAATATGGCTAAATCTCAGGCAACATACAGTAAAAAAGAGAACGAAAAAAAACGACTAAAAAAGCAAAAAGACAAGCAAGAGAAAAAAGAAGAACGTCAGTCTAATGCAAAAAAGGGCTTAGCTCTTGAAGAAATGTTTGCATACGTTGATGAAAATGGTAATATCTCCTCTACCCCACCAGATCCGAAAAAGAAAAAGGTATTTAACATCGAAGATGTTCAAATTGGTATAACAAGACAAGAAGATATTATTGACGAAAACCCTGTGAAAAAAGGAACGGTTACTTTCTTTAACGATAGTAAAGGTTATGGTTTCATTAAAAACACAGAAACTCAAGATAGTATTTTTGTTCACGCTAATGGTTTGGTTACACAAATTAAAGAAGGCGATAAAGTTACGTTTGAAGTAGAAATGGGTCAAAAAGGACCAACTGCTGTTAAAGTTTCAAAGGTTTAAATACCTAAAATTAGTATTCCAATTTGTAGTTTACTCCAACTGCAACACGATTAAAATTCTGCAGAATATTCTGCTGCGCCAGGTTTTATAAACATTTATATTTCCGTCTATTTAAGCATAAAACCTTGCGCATAATTTTTTTCAATTTCTAGTATTTTTATTTAAAAAATCAAGGTTCTGTAGTGCTTTGGTAACAGCAGTCCCGCCATCGCTTATAGTCCTCATTTTCGCTTCGCTACCATTCCGGGCTATACGCTCTGTCGGGTTTAAGTGGCAAAAACTGCAGTTCTTTTTAAAATAAAATGCCGTTTGAAGAAATATTATCTACAGAAGATAGATAGTTAAATGCCCTTATACATAACATATCTGCTTTTCCACTTTGTGTTATGATAGTTGTACAACCCTTTGTTTTTAAACCCGATAGGAGTGAAAAGCCCACAGCGTAGCGAGGACTTGCAACGAATAGCGGGGCAGGTTTTGCCATCAATTACGTACGTTCATTTTCTATAAAATAAAAAAAATATTAATCTCGGTGTGGAATTTGTATTAAAACAACATCATTACAGCACACACAAAAGAAAAATAAATATGAAAAAGTTAATAGCAATTGCACTCGTTGCATTTTTTGGTTTATCTACAGCGATGGCGCAACAAACAGATTTACGCCGCAAAATTAATGTTAGTGGTAGCGCAGAAACAGAAGTTACACCAGACATTATTTACATCAATATTTCGCTAAAAGAATATTTAAATGGAAAGAAAAAAGTAGAAATTACCGATTTGGAAAAACAACTTTATGCAGCGGTTCAAAAGGCTGGAATTGCTAAAGAAAACTTAACCATTAGTAATTTAAGTAGCTGGAATTACGCTACCGAAAAAAAGAAAAATCCTGATTTTTTGGCTAGTAAACAATATCGTTTAAAAGTTGGCGATTTAAATAAATTTGACGGGATACTAGAAGCAATTGACCCGAAAGGAATTGCCAGCACAAATATTGAAAGTTACGATTACTCGAAAATTGAAAGCTTAAAAAAGGAACTTAAAATTAAAGCATTACTAGCTGCAAAAGAAAAAGCCGCTTACATGGTAGAGGCACTAGGCGATAAATTAGGTGGCGTAATTGAAATACAGGATGGTGGCGACAATGTTATACAACCAGTTTACAGAAACTACATGATGAAATCGGCGATGGCTGATGCAGAAGCTGCACCTGAAATAGATTTTAAGAAAATTAAGCTAAACTTTACTGTAAACGCCATTTTTGAAATTAAATAACCTATTTAACATTTAGTTTAATGCTTTTTAAAGCCTACCGGAACATTTTGGTAGGTTTTTTGTTAAACAGACATTAAACACTAAAAAAATTAAATATTATGAAAAAATTTATTTACACTTTAGCTCTTATTTTTAGTTTAGGAGTTAGTTTTAACACAGTACAAGCTGCTGAAAAAGCTAAAAACCCAACAGAATTAACTTCTGAACAATCTTTAAAGTTAGAAAAGATTAAAACTCGTGTTGAAGAAATCAGAGACATGGATAAATCTAACTTAACTAAAGCAGAACGTAAAGCTTTACGTAGCGAATTAAGAGAATTGAAAGGTCAGGCTCGTGCAGTTTCTGGTGGTGTTTATCTTTCTGTAGGTGCAATTATCATCATCATCTTATTGTTAATTTTGATTTTGTAATCCACAAAGCATTCAAAATACATCTATCTATAAAAACGAAAAGCTTTGCAGCAATGCAAAGCTTTTTTTGTGTTAATATTTTTTTGAAAGATTGTAATTCGGCAGGAGTAATAGTTAGCGTTGGTATTGGTCTAAACCCAGCATCTTTCGTTTGAGGCTGAGGCTGTATCATAAATACGAAATGTCATCCTGAGCCTGTCGAAGGACCTATAACAACTACCATTTGTGGCGTTTCGACAAGCTCAACGTGACAAGATTCAATGATAAATTGATTTATGATACAGCCTCATTCACTAACTGGCTTTCAAAGGGTGAGATCTAATCAATCATATCAAAACCAGTATATTTTACCAAAACCTCAGGAATTTTAATTCCGTTCTCTGTTTGGTAGTTTTCTAAGATTGAAGCTACAATACGCGGCAAAGCTAATGCACTTCCATTTAAGGTATGTGCCAATTGTGCTTTACCTTCTTTGCCTTTAAAACGAATTTTCGAACGGTTACTTTGAAACGTTTCTACATTAGAAACTGAAGAAACTTCTAACCAACGCTCTTGTGATGCACTCCATGTTTCCATATCGTAAGTCATTGCAGAGCCGAAACCCATATCACCTCCACATAAACGTAAAACGCGGTAATGTAAGCCCAATTTTTGTAATAAGCTTTGCACATAAGTACTCATATCTTCCAAGGTTTCATAAGATTTATCCGGATGAGTTACTTGTACTAATTCTACTTTATCAAACTGATGCAAACGGTTTAAACCACGAACATGAGAACCATAAGAACCCGCTTCTCTTCTGAAACATGGTGTATAAGCTGTGTTTTTTATTGGCAACTCATCTTCTTTTAAGATAACATCCCGATATAAATTGGTAACAGGAACTTCTGCAGTTGGTATTAAATACAAATCATCAACTGTTGAGTGGTACATTTGCCCTTCTTTATCTGGCAGCTGACCAGTACCAAAACCCGAAGCGGCATTAACCAAATGTGGTACTTGCACTTCCTTATAACCAGCAGCAATAGCTTCATCTAAAAAAAAGTTAATTAAAGCCCGCTGTAACCTCGCTCCTTTTCCTTTATAAACTGGAAAACCTGCACCGGTAATTTTAACACCAAGTTCAAAATCGATTATATCATATTTTGTAGCCAGTTCCCAATGTGGCTTTGCATCTTTTGGTAACTGAGCTGGTTCTCCATTTACTAAAACAACTTCATTTTCTTCAGGTGTTGTTCCTGGTTTAACTAAGTCGTGAGGCAAATTGGGTAACAGCACTAATAAATTAAACTGAGCTTTCTCCAGTTCAGTTAGCTTTTCGGTAAGGCTTTTTATGTTTTCCTTGCAAGTAGTAGTTTGTACTTTAATGGCTTCAGCTTCTTCTTTTTTTCCAGCCCGCATTAAATCCCCAACTTGTTTAGCAGCTGCGTTTGCTTCTGCAGAAATACTATCAAGCGAAGTTTGAGTTGAACGACGTTCCTCATCAATCTTGATGATTTCATCAACCAACTCTGGTTGTTTAAAGTTACGTACACTTAAACGTTCTAAAACTTTCTCTCTATTTTCGCGGATATAGTTAACTTGCAGCATTATTTAATTTTTTTACAAAGATAATAATTAAGTCGTCATTGCGAACGTAGTGTGGCAATCTCTCTCAATAAGATTGCTTTGTCGTTCCTCCTCGCAATGACGAACTCTTGATACTATGGATGGAAAACTATTTCTCGTACCAACCCCGATAGGTAATTTGGAAGATATAACCTTTAGGGCTATACGCATTTTAAAGGAGTGTGATCTGATTTTAGCCGAAGATACTCGTACAAGTGCACCAATGCTTAAACATTTTGGTATCGATAAAAAGGTATTTTCACACCATCAACATAATGAGCATAAAGCAACTTCAGAAATTATCAAATTTTTAAATGAAGGGCAAAAAATTGCTTTAATTTCTGATGCAGGCACTCCTGCAATTTCCGACCCAGGTTTTTTCTTGGTACGTGAAGCGATAAAAAATGAAATTCCGGTAGAGTGTTTGCCAGGCGCAACAGCATTTGTTCCGGCACTTGTAAATTCTGGTTTACCAGCCGATGCTTTTTGCTTTGAAGGATTTTTACCCGTTAAAAAAGGGCGACAAACAAAATTTAAAAAGCTTGCTGAAGAAGAACGCACCATTATACTTTATGAAAGTCCGCATCGTTTGCTGAAAACATTAGAAGAATTTGCACAATACTTAGGTGCAGACAGGCAAGCATCAGTAAGTAGAGAATTAACAAAAATGTTTGAAGAAACTGTACGCGGTACATTATTAGAAATAAAATCACATTTTGAACACAATACTTTAAAAGGAGAATTTGTAATTTGCATTGCAGGTAAACCAGCTACAAAAAGCAAAAATAAATATGATGATGCTGAAGAGTAGAATCAAAACTTTTAAATTCAATCAATTTTTAAAAACATTATGATTAGCATAGATAGATTTTTAAGTGACGAACAAGACCCAAAAGCGGTTGAAAAAGTTATCGGAAAATTAAACGACCTTTTAACTACAGGCGAAGAAATTTTATATTTAGCAGTGCAGAAAAAACCTGCTGTAAACTTGTTACCTGATAGCATTGCCATCACCAACAAGAGAATTTTTTATTGTGAACCCGGCAACTTAGGTTTAACCATGAATTTTAAAGACATATCGTGGAAAAGCGTTAAGGAAATCTCTTTTAAAGAAGAATTATTTGGTTCGAAGTTTATTTGCGTTCCGCAGCATGGCGAAAATATTGTAACCGAATTTATCCCGAAAGTGCAGGCAAGAAAACTGCATCAAGCCGCGAATCAGCAATTAGAAGAATATAAAGAATTGCTGCATCAACAAAAACTGGAAGAAAACCGGGCTATGGCATCAACAACGAGCACAACTCCGCAACCATTTGCAGATTTTGCTCCAATTGAAACCCCAAAAGCTGAAGAACCTGAACCACTTCAAATTGCAGAAGTTATAGAAGAACCAGAAGATGAGGCAACATTAAAACTTCGTAAACTAAAAACTTTGTATGATAAACACTTAATTACACAAGAAGAATATGAAGCAAAAAAATCGGCAGTTTTAGATAGTTTGTAATGCTCGATCGTTAAGTTGAGCTTGTTGAAAAGCTTGTGTTCTTCGACAAGCTCAACTTGACAAATCTCCTTAAAAATGAAATCGAAACAAACTTACTCCCTCGCCTTATTAAGCGCATTTCTACTTTGGCTGGCCTGGCCGCCAATGCAGTTTACAGCACCTTTGTTGCTAATTGCTTTGGTTCCATTATTTATTGCCCTCGAAAATATTTGTAACAACCAAATAAAAAAAACCGGCAAACGTATTTTCTTAACGGCTGGGTTAACTTTTTTTATTTGGAACACAGCATCAGTTTATTGGGTTTATAATGCCATAAGTGCTTATAATAATGATCCGATTGGTTTAGTCGTTTCATTTTTCGTTTCCTTGATCCCATACGGATTAGGTGCCTTACTCATGACATTTGCTTTTTGGCTATTTTATCGTTTAGGTAAATACGTAAATAATAAAATCGCTTATTTAGGGTTGATTTCCTTTTACATCGCTTTAGAATACTTGCAACAAACCTGGGATTTAGCGTTTCCCTGGATGACTTTAGGCAATGGTTTTGCAGCCATGCACCAATTGGCACAATGGTACGATTATACAGGAGTTTACGGCGGTTCGCTTTGGATTTTAATCAGCAATATTTTAGCTTTCGAAGCTTACAAGAAATTCAAATCACAGAAAGGCTATTTAAAGTTTAGGGCTGTAGGAATTTGGGCTTTAGTGGTTATTATTCCCGTCACAATTTCTTTAACAAAATATTTTAATGCGGTAGAGCAAGGTACACCAAGCAATGTGGTTGTTGTTCAGCCGAACATCGACCCATATCAAAAACTCGAAACAATTCCACCAGCAGAACAAATTCGAATTTTAACACATCTATCCGATTCTATCGGACAAACCAACACCGAATATTTCATCTGGCCAGAAACTGCAATTCCCAATTATGCAGATGAAGATAGAATTCGCAGTAATCCCGATTTCCTTACCTTACAAAGCTTTTTAAGTAAATACAAAAACGGAACGTTAATAACAGGTATCGAAAGCGTCAAATGGTATCAGGATAAGAAAACGATTTCAGCAAAAAAATATCCAGATGGCATGTACCTCGATAACTTTAATTCTGCCATGCAAGTTGAAAATTCGGCTAATGTAGAATTTTACCATAAATCGAAATTGGTTCCTGGAGCAGAGAAAATGCCTTTTCCACAAGTGTTTTCTTTTCTGAATGGTGTATTTTCTAAGCTCGGCGGAAGCGTTGGTGGCTGGGGCTGGCAAGATAAACCTAGCGTTTTATACGCCCAAAGTGGTATCGGTGTTGCACCAGTTGTTTGCTACGAAAGCTTATGGGGCGATTGGATTGGTCAGCAAGTAAAAGAAGGCGCACAATTTATTGCCATCATTACAAACGATGGCTGGTGGGGAAATACTTCTGGAAAAGACCAACATCAAATGTATGCAAAACTGCGAGCCATTGAAACCCACCGCGATATTGCCCGTTCCGCAAATACAGGCATTTCATCATTCATCAATCAACGTGGCGATGTAATTCAAAAAACAAAATGGTGGACTAGAACCGCTATTAAAGCTGATATTAACTTAAATGATGAGATAACTTTTTATGTTAAGGCTGGAGATGTTATTGCCAAAGTTTTAAGTGTATTGGCTATATTATTGGCGTTGATAATTCCTTACAATAAATGGGTAAAAAATGATAGACCTGCTCGCCCAACAATATAATTTAGTTTTATCATCCAGAAAAACAATTTTGGATTACATTAAAACTATATCAGAAGAAGATTTCTTGCAAGAGCACAGCACTTTTGGCAGAGGTTCTATTCGCAATTTGCTAGTTCATATTTGTGATACGTATTCAGCGTGGATTGGAGAAAGAGCTTTAAACAAGATTATAAACTACAAACCATTTGAATATTATAAAAATCTTGATGCATGCATCATTTATTTCGATGTAGTTAACGCTTATCTCAACGAATTTTTTAAAGCCTACGCGGATGATTATAATGTTGTAATAAAAATTAATAGGAATGGGCAAATCCTAGAGGAGAGTCCAATCCATCTTTTTACCCATGTCATAACGCATGAGTTTCACCACAAAGGACAAATCATGTCCTTAAGCAGGCACTTAGGTTATATACCTGTGGATGCAGATATTATACGCTAAACCAATATGACTTCAAAACATACATTCAGGAGAATATTTTTAATTTTTTTTATGCTTCTTAATATCGGTTGTGACCAAATTTCTAAAAATATTGTAAGAAACAGAATAAGTGATTATGAGCATATTAGCATCATTAAAGATAGATTTACACTTACCAGAGTAGAAAATACAGGCGCTTTTTTAAGTCTAGGCGACCAAATGCCATATATTTTTAGACTGATAATTTTATCGGGATTGCCGCTTCTTTTTTTAGGTTATGGCTTATATTACCTTTTCGCTAACCGCAATTTGCCCCATAGCATGCAAATTGCCTTATGTTTTTTAATTGGTGGAGGGATTGGCAACTTATATGATAGAATTGTTCATGGCTCGGTAACAGATTTTATGCACTTAGATTTTAAAATTTTTGAAACAGGTGTATTTAATTTTGCAGATATTTCGATAATGATTGGCGTTGTTATTTTATTATTTCAATCGATAAAAAGCAAAATTAAACATAGAGTTGTAATCGAAAGAGACTAAAATATTCAGTTAAATATCACACATGCTTAATGGGAATTCGTGTTTTATCAACAAACATATAATTATCTTTATTTGTTAAAAGTCTAAAATCAACTCAAAATATATTCAACATGAAAAGAAATGCAACAGCCGTATGGCAAGGTTCGGGTAAAGAAGGCAAAGGAAATTTAACAACCCAAAGTACAACATTAAGTAACACACAATATTCATTTGGTTCTCGTTTTGCTGAGGGCATTGGTACAAATCCCGAAGAATTAGTTGCTGCAGCACATGCTGGATGCTTTACCATGGCCTTATCATTTAAAATTGATGAAGCAGGTTTTACAGCAGAAAATTTGGAAACAAAGTGTGTTATCAATTTAGATCCATCACAAGGCAAAATCACAGAATCTCATTTAACATTAACCGCAACTGTACCGGGTTTATCGCAAGAAAAATTTGATGAGTTGGTGGCCGATGCAGAAAAGAATTGCCCTATATCGAAGTTATTGGATACAACAATTTCGGTTGATGCTACATTACTATAAAATTTAATCATTTTGAGCCAGCCGAAAATTTTTTTAGTATTTCGGCAGCTCAAAGTGATAATTATTGTCTCATATTAAATCGAAAGCCCTTGCATATTGTGCAATTTCGTACGATGTTTTCGCATTAAGTTTATCTCTTATATTTCTCCTATGCGTATCAACCGTAGTAGAAGAAATATGCAATTCTGAAGCAATTTCAATTGAACTTTTACCTAAAGAAATTTCTTTTAAAATGGTTTTTTCACGCCTGCTTAATTTAGAAAAGTTCCCTACGTTTTTTCTTAAAAAATTATTTTCCTCTAATAATTTATCGGCTTTTGCAGCCATGTGGTGCATGGCATCAATAGGTATAGAAACTGTTATAGTTAAAACAGGTTTATCGTCGTTATCACGCAAAAATATGTTAGTGCTAGATAAATGCCATCTCCAGTTATCATCATCAGGAAATTTTAATTGCTGATAATAACTAAGCGTATCTTCTTTATTATTGGCATGCATAAATGCACCTATTTTTGGAACATAGTCTTTAGCATCCTCTTCATTAAAATACCTTGAATAATATTCTGCATTGGTTAAATTACATACTTGCTCTAAGGTGAGTTTAAGCTGTGCCAAACCCCGGTCACTCATATAAACTACCGTCCAGTTTTCGGTTTCATGTAAAATTACTACCCCAGGAATTTGATTGAAGCCTTCTGCATAGCTATCTATTAAAGAATGCATTTCGGCAGTAAGCGTGGGTTTATGATAACTAACCATGAGGAACGTTAAGTTTAATGATTTATACTAAAATACTCAAAACAAAGTAGATAGCAAAAAAATTAAAGCTTTTGATGACTTATATCAAGTACTTACCAACAATTGGCATACGCCTACCCATTCCGAAAGCTTTTGGCGATACACGCAAAATTGGCGGAGTTTGATAACGTTTAAATTCTGCAACGTTTACCATTTTCAAAATTCGCCTTACTAAAGCCTCATCAAAACCTTTAGCAATTAATGCGGCTGAACCTTGTTTTAATTCGATGTGCTGATATAAAATTTTATCTAAAATGTCGTATTCCGGCAGCGAATCTGAATCTTTTTGATCAGGTCTTAATTCTGCAGATGGTGGTTTAACAATCGTATTTACTGGTATAATTTCTCTTTCCTTATTAATGTATTTGGCCAATTGAAAAACCTGCGTTTTGTAAACATCACCAATAACACCAATTGCGCCACACATATCGCCGTACAAAGTTCCATAACCAACAGCGCACTCGCTTTTGTTAGATGTGTTGAGCAAAATATAGCCAAATTTATTGCTCATAGCCATTACGATTGTACCACGAATTCTGGCTTGGATATTTTCTTCTGTTAAATTAAATGGCAAACCTTTAAATGCTGGTGCCAATATATTATCAAAAGCTTCAGCAGCATCTTTTATCGGGATAATTTCGTGCATGCAACCAATGTTAGAAACCAAATCCAATGCATCTTGTACTGAATGATCGGAAGAAAATTTAGAAGGCATTAAAACCGCCATTACATTTTCTGCCCCTAAAGCCCGGCAAGCTAAGGCGCAAACTACAGCAGAATCAATTCCACCAGATAAACCCAAAACGGCCTTTGTAAATCCAGATTTTTTGAAGTAATCTTGAATACCCAGTACCAAAGCGTCGTGGATTTGTTCAATATCTGTTAACCTTTCTGGTTGTGGATATTTATTTCTAACATTTTCTACTTCAGTTAAATCAAACACCTGCAAATCTTCTTCAAAATATTTCATTTCGGCCTTCATCGCACCATCGGCATCAAAAACTAACGATCCTCCATCAAATATTATTTCTGTTTGTGCACCAACCTGATTGACGTAAAACACAGGCAAATGGTATTTTTTTGCGTTATCAGAAAGTACTTTAATCCGTTCATCATCGTGGGTATAAGAAAAAGGAGATGCAGCAATATTTATCATCACATCAGGCTGCTCTTTAATTAAATCATCCATCGGGTTAGAAACGTATAACGGATTATCGTTAATATTCCATAAATCTTCGCAGATGGTTAGCGCAATCCTCTTTCCTTTAAAATCAATACATTTAAATGAGGTAGCAGGTTCAAAATAACGATATTCATCAAACACATCGTAAGTTGGAAGCAAAGCCTTTTTTGCAATAGATTTAACCTTTCCATCTTCGATAAAATAAGCAGCATTAAATAAATCTTTACCCTGCAAAACATCATTTTTTATGGGCAAACCAATAATGCAAGCAATATCTGTACAGTGCTTTGCAATTTCTTGGGCTGACTGCTCACATAGTGATATAAACTCCTCTGATTCGAGAAAATCTCTAGGTGGATAGCCACAGATTGCCAATTCTGCAAATACAACTAAATCGGCACCCTTATTCTTAGCCAATTGGATATTGCTAATTATTTTTTGTGTATTAGATTCGAAATTGCCGATATGATAGTTAAGTTGCGCTAAAGCTATTTTCATGTTATATAATAATTACTGTTGCTATATCATAAGAGTTTTAAGACGAAAAAATTGTGCCCTCTTGTGAATTATCATTCAAATTTATAAATACTCTGATAATAAACCGAGTTTGGATTAATATATATAATTACCTCACAGTATTGTTAGATGTAATCCATGTTGATTGAGAATTTATTTTTTTATTGCATTCGCTTTTGCTGCCCGGTTTTCTATAATTTTGATACGAATGAAAAATCGATTAATACAAAAGCACTTTTATCTATTCTTTCTGTTGGCAATTATCATTGTATCCTGTAAACAAAATCACCGCCCAGATGTAAGCAATATAGCTATTGACGTAAAAATTGAGCGCTTTGATAATGATTTACTTGCCGGGAAAGGAAAAAATGTAGCACAAACTGACGCTTCATTACAGAAAAAATATGGCTTTTTTTACGACGACTATATCCATAAAATGGTTGGAACGCCAGAATATAGCAATGCAGAAATAATAAATACGCTTTACAATGACCCTGCTTACACCGATTTAATGAAGGAGGTGCAAAGTATTTACCCGAACCTTAAATTGCAGGAAGAAGGCTTAACCGAAACCTTTAAATACATTAAATACTACTATCCAAATATCAAAGTACCACGATTTATATCTTTTGTTTCGGGTTTTTCATATCCAACGCCTATTGGAGAAGGCTACTTAGGAATTGGCTTGGATACATTTTTGGGTAAAGACAGTAAATTTTATCGGGGAATTGTAGAAAGTGTTCCCCTTTATTTATCGCGACGGTTTACTCCGGATAATATTGTACCACGCGTTGCTGAAACTTTTGCACATGAAGAACTTTTCCCAGAACCAGATGAAAACAGAACTTTATTATCAAAAATGATTTTTCAAGGGAAGATTTTATACTTTATGGATGAGGTTTTGCCAGAAAGCGTTTCTGACTCTACAAAAATTGGCTACACATCTAATCAGTTAGGATGGGTACAAAATTTTGAATCAGATATTTGGGCATATTTTTTGGAGAACAATAGTTTGTATGAAACAGATTACCAAAAAATTCAGGTTTATTTATCTGACGGCCCATTTACACCGGGATTAGGTGAAAACCGGGAATCGGCACCAAAATTAGGTGTGTGGACAGGCTGGCAAATTGTTAGAAAGTATATGAAAGAGCATCCAAACGTTTCTTTGCAGCAATTAATGAAAGATAATGATGCACAAAAGATTTTAAATGAATCGAAATATAAACCTAAGAGAAAATAGCTTTTTCATTTTTTAATCTAATCTGTATTCAAATTTCATTAACATTTTCGTAACAAATCGTCATTCTTAAATCTAACACCAAGACTACATCTACATATATGAAAGTTGGAATTGTATTATCAGGCGGGGGAATTAGAGGAATTGCACACCTTGGTGTGTTAAAAGCATTTAGTAATTTAGGTATTACTTTTAGCCACATCAGCGGCACCAGTGCTGGTGCAATAGCTGGTGCATTTTTCGCAGCCGGTATCGATCCGGAAGAAGGATTGAGCATTTTTTTAAGAACCAAACTTTGGCGTTTCATTAGGCCAGCAGTTGGTTCTTTAGGACTGATTAACATCGAAAATACCTCGCAAATTCTTAAAGAATATTTCCCAGAAAATTCTATTGAAAAACTAAAAATTCCGTTAACCATTGCAGCCGTAAATTTTAGTGAAGGTAGGCTGGTTTATTTTACAAAAGGTCCGCTGATTCGTGCAATTCACGCTTCAAGCTGTATTTCAGGGATTTTTAAACCAATAATGATAGATGGGCAGATGTATGTTGACGGTGGGATTTTAAATAATTTCCCGGTAGAACCTTTGATGGGAGAATGTGATTTTATCATTGGCTCATCTTGTAATCACCTTAAACCAGTTGATAAAATTACCGGAATAACCAATTTAATGGGTCGAGCAGGCATCATGTCAATCAACCACGATATGGAGCGAAAAGCTAAATTTTGTAATGTGGTAATAGAGCCAAAAGGTTTGGGTGTAATTAGCACCTTTGATATGAAAAGAGCTGAAGATATTTATTGGTTAGCACACGAAGAGGCATTAATAACCATTAAAAATAGTCCTACAATTTCAGAGTTGATAACTAACAATCCATTTAAGGGCTGATTTCGCTATATTAAATAATGATATTTTAAATCGAAGTTTAGACTATGCCATTACTGGTTCAACTTCACCAATCTTTCACCTTCTAAAACCGGTATTGCATTACAAATATTTAACTGTAGGCAAAAAACAACGTCATCTTCAATATTTAATTCTGCAAGGCGATTGCTATGCGAAGATTTATGCAGGTATTTTCTTAAATCATCCTTTGCTAGCAAATATAAATCTTCAGCCGCAACGCTAGAATCATCGAAATGTTCGAAATTTTTACGAAGTTTATTTACAACGGCACCCGCAAATAAGGTATCTTCTAAATTAAACTGGTCTTTCCAGCCTGCGCAAAGTAGAAGCACATTTTTATGCTGATTTTTTAGATAATCACAAAGTGAATCTAAATTTAAAAAAGCGCCAATGACAACTTGATATGCTCTTTTATTTGCCAAATGCAAGGCTTTGGTTCCGTTTGTCGTTGTTAAAACAATCGTTTTGCTACCAACTTTTTCTTTGGTGTAAGAGAATGGCGAATTACCAAAATCATAACCTTTTACAACTTCACCATTTCTTTCTGCAGCCAGCAGATAACCTTTATCTGCATATTTCAAACAATCTTCTACATTGGCTACCGGAATTATAGCTTCAGCACCATTTTCTATACCGTAAGTTATAGATGATGTTGCTCTTAAAATATCGATAACAACTACAATGCTTTCTTCTATATCGTATAAATCGATTAAAGCAGGTGTTAAACAAACTTCTATTTTTTTTGGCATTTTTTGAGATTTGAGTATTGAGATTTGCGATATGTGATTTAAAAACATTTAGCTCTCAAATCACATATCTGATGTCTCAAATCTTATTTATAAAAAGGAAATTTAACAACTTTAGCTTTAATTGGCGTATTGCGTATGTTGATGAAAATCTCTGTGCCTTCTTTACTGAAATCTTTAGTTACGTATCCCATTCCGATTGCTTTTTGCAAGGATGGTGCTTGCGTTCCAGATGTTACTTTTCCAATAATGTTTCCGTCTGCATCGGCAATTTCATAATCATGACGTGGAATACCTCTGTCAATCATTTCAAAACCTACTAATTTCTTCTGAATGCCTGCTTCTTTCTGTGCCAATAAGGCTTCAGAATTGGTAAATTCCTTTGTAAACTTTGTAATCCATCCCAAGCCTGCTTCAATTGGAGAGGTACTATCATCTATATCATTCCCATATAAACAGAAGCCCATTTCTAAACGCAAAGTATCACGAGCGCCCAAACCAATTGGTTTAATATTGTAAGCCTTACCTGCTTCGAAAATTGCATCCCAAATTTTATCGGCATGTTCATTATCAAAATAGATTTCGAAACCGCCAGCACCAGTGTAGCCTGTAGCAGAAATTATCACATTATTTACCCCAGCAAAGGTACCCTTACCAAAGGTGTAATATTCCATTGATGCCAAATCCACATCGGTTAAAGTTTGCAAGGCATCAGCCGCCTTCGGACCTTGAATTGCAAGCAATGAGGTTTTATCCGAAATGTTATGCATCTCAACATCTTTATCATTAAACTGTTTAATCCAGTTCCAATCCTTTTCTATATTAGATGCATTTACCACTAACATATAGCTTTTCTCGTCTATACGATATACCAAAAGGTCATCAACAATACCACCATCTTTATTCGGCAAACAAGAATATTGCACCTTACCATCAAACAATTTTGAGGCATCGTTACTTGTTACCCTTTGAATTAAATCCAAAGCATTATCACCTTTCAAAATAAACTCACCCATGTGGCTAACATCGAAAACCCCAACACCATTACGAACTGTTGCATGCTCTGCATTTATACCTTCGTAAGTTACAGGCATGTTATAACCTGCAAATGGAACAATTTTAGCTCCTAAAGCAATGTGTTTATCTGTTAATGCGGTGTTTTTCATTTGTTATTTGATTTTTCTTTGGTACTGAGGCGATTCTATTATTTACTTACAAAGTATAGCGCAGCAAATAATTATACTTTTAATTTTCTGATGCTTTCGGCAAAACTACTAAGAAATTGGCAATGTTTTGACGCAAAATTTAAAAGGTATTTATTTTGTTTATGATGGATTTAAAACAATAAGTTAGTGTAGAATAAAAATATTTCAGGTGATGTTTGATTATCTTTTCTCTTTTAGCTGCTAATTAACTCTTCATAAATTTTATGCATTTTCGATGAGATAAGATGAACACCATGGTCGTTTTCTACTGTTTTACGGGCATTCTCTCCTATTTCCATCCAGCGTTTTGGGTTAATAATGCATTGTAAAATTGAACGGTAGAATTCATCAGCCGAATCGGCGATTAAAATATCATATCCATGTTTGCAGTTTATACCTTCGGCAGCGGTTGTTGTTGCAATAATGCATTTCTTCATTGCCATTCCTTCTATAATTTTAACCCGCATGCCGGTTCCAGAAATTAAGGGCACAATCATAATTGCTTTTGAATTCATAAACTCAACCGCATCAAAAACCTCACCTTCTACAATCAAGTTATCCGAATCGTAATCGAAAAAGTGCTTTTGCATGTTTTTACCTGCAATGTAGAATCTGAGGTCTTTATTTAGCTTTTCTATATCGGGCCAAATATCATCCAGAAACCATTCCAACCCTTCTTGATTTGGACGCCAATCCATCGCACCCAAATGAAACAATGTAGGAAAACTGGTTTTCGTTTTATCAACTTTATATTTCTCTAAATCGATGGCAACAGGAAAAACAGACATTGGCACTTCGCACCCAAAACGCAAAATGCTTTGTCTATCTGGTTCGCTTATGGCAAATATTTGATGGAAACGGTTAATTTGTTCCATTTCGTAAGCTTTAAGCCTGTGCGAAAGAAAGGCAAGATACTTGCGCCTAATTATAAAATTTTCTGAAAGAGAACGTCGTTCCCACATGGTAAACTCGATATTATGCGCTCGGTAAATCAATTTGGCATTGCTGTTTGCCTTAACAACATCCAGGTAAGGCACAACGAAAAGTCCTTCAAATTGAATAATATCAAAACTATTTTCGCGAAGTAAACTTTCCAATTGTCGAGCAGCTTCTTCAGTATAATACCTAGAAACATTGTAAGATTCGTTTGTGAAAATATTAAAAAATGCCGACCACATCGTTACCTCGGTATCTAAATCGTATGTGTGTGTTTTTACCGAATCAAAAACCGGATCGGAAATATCTTCTAAATCTAATCTGGCATTTGCAGGGTTTAAGCTGAACAAAGTGATATCTGCACCAAGCTGTAGCAAGCCTTTCATGGTGTTATAAACCACAATCGGATAACCACTATTTGGCGGAAAGGGAATCCGCTTAGTAATTAACAGAATTTTCACAATGTGGTGAAAATACGAAATTTAGACTGCTTTTGAAAACAAATTAAGTTGTGGGTCGCTTACATTAAATGTTTTGCGATGATATGGCGATAAACCAATTTCTATAACAGCTTTACGGTGTGAAATTGTAGGATATCCTTTGTTTTGTTGCCAATTGTAGTGGGGATAATCTGAATGTAGATTGGTCATATATTCAT
Source organism: Pedobacter jejuensis (assembly GCF_003725795.1). Taxonomy (GTDB): domain Bacteria; phylum Bacteroidota; class Bacteroidia; order Sphingobacteriales; family Sphingobacteriaceae; genus Pedobacter; species Pedobacter jejuensis. Next base: position 131,904 of record NZ_RBEE01000044.1, read on the forward strand.
CACGGTGCGTTTTCGCTAAAATTGACGCTGCAGCAATGTTTAAATATTTTCCATCGCCTTTTACAATGCAGCTATGCGGAATTTGAGGATAAGCTTTGAACCGATTACCATCGATTACTAAATATTGGGGTTGACATTGCAACTTTTCAATTGCCCGGTGCATGGCAAGAAATGAAGCATTTAGAATATTTATTTTATCAATTTCCTCATGGTCGCATGATGCCACAGCCCAAGCTAAAGCTTCTTTTTCAATTACTGGTCTTAGTAATTCTCGTTGGGCATGAGAAAGTTGTTTAGAATCGTTTAAGCCATCTAGGAAGAAGCCTTCAGGTAAAATTACAGCAGCAGCAAACACCGGACCAGCTAAGCAACCTCTACCAGCTTCATCACAGCCTGCTTCTAAAAACTCTTCCTGAAAACATCTCAACAACATGCAATGTGATTTTAATTCTAAGCAAAGATAACCGCCTTACCTTAAATTATGGAATATTATGTTTCCACATAAACAAAAAACATAGAAAAATATCAGAATCTATACCGTTACATTTTGTCCTTTTACATCAAAGGCATCGCGTAAACCTATTGCCAAAACATTAAAAGCGTAAACTGTTAGCATAATTGCTAAACCAGGTAAAACGGCTAAATATGCAGCATCCATAATGATATAACCAAAATGCTCTTTTATCATGCTGCCCCAACTTGGCATTGGTGGTTGAGCACCGAAACCTAAAAAGCTAAGTCCGGTTTCTAATAAAATTGCAGAAGCAAAATTTGCCGATGCCACAACCAAAATCGGTCCGGCTATATTTGGCAATATGTGTTTAACAATTGTTCTTGTGGTGCTAAATCCTAAAGCTCGGGCAGCTTCTACAAATTCAACTTCCTTTAATGCCATTACCTGCCCCCGAACCAGTCTGGCTACATCTACCCAGGTTGATAAACCAACAGCAATAAAAATTTGCCAAAACCCCTTGCCCAGAGCAAAAGATATGGCGATAACCAGTAATAGAGAAGGTAAAGACCAAACCACATTCATAAACCAACTGATTGCCGCATCAACCTTTCCGCCAAAAAAACCTGCTACTACGCCTAAGCTTATCCCAATAATCAATGAAATTAATACCGCCATTAAACCTACCGACAACGATACCCTAATCCCTAAAATTAAGCGGCTCAATAAATCTCGACCATAAATATCAGTTCCTAAAAGAAATGTTTTGGTGTAGATATTTTTTTTAGCGAAAAGCATTTCGGGTGTTCCAAGTTTCGATAGTGGCGTGCAGCTTGGACAAAGTTCTTTCAAATCATATTTGGTTTCTTCAGCCTTTTCATCCTCACCAATATATTCTCTTACCAAAATAGTATTGTTTAAAATTTGATATGATGTAATCGGAATACTTTTTAAATTAGGCTCTTGCCCGTAAAGCATTCTATGGAAAAAATTAACCTGTTTAACTTTCGCATTTCTGCTTACAATTAAAAATTTAAAGCTTTGACCAGGTTTTTTGTTAGTAAGTTGCAAATGCATTATGTTGGCATTTGGAGAGTTATCTGGCATGATTAAATAACCCAAAACGCCAATCAACATCAAGAGCAAAATAAAAATTAAGCCACTTAAAGCGAGTTTATTACGCTTAAATTTTAACCAAACTTTCTTCGATGGGCTATTATCCATTACCTAACCATTCTGCCTTTCCAATTGTATTTACCGCTGTTGCCTGCAATGCCTATGTATATAATGTAAAGTATGTGCAATACATTTAAAACGGGGATTAAAATCATCAGGCTGCGTCTTTTCGCGAAGCCCGTTACGTTCCATAAAAATAAGCTTTCTAAAAACATTTTAACCAACAATTGATAAAAGGTAATGGCCATAAAACCTGGCATAAATAAACCTGCAATAAAATTAGCCAAAATACTGATGTTAAAAACCCAAACAAATACACCTAAAACGATGATGGCTTTATTTTTATAACGCGTACTTTTTGATGCCCAGCGTTTTCTTTGTTGAATAAATGAACTTAAATTTTCCTTCGCATGCGTATATACAATAGCATCTCTGTTTTTTAAGAAACCAATTTTTTCTGGATATTTTGCCGCAATTTTGTGTAGTAATAATTCATCATCACCAGATGCCAAATCATCAATACCCTGAAAGCCGCCAACTTCGTAGAAAGTAGATTTTTCGTAGGCTAAATTTGCGCCATTGCAAGTTGACGGTGCTTTGTTACCAATGGTTGATGCACCTAAACCTATCAGATATAAAAACTCTAAAGATTGTAATCTCTCGAACAAATTTTTCTCTTGAAAATATGCCACCGGAGATGAAATCATTTTCAAATCTTTTGTTTCATAAAATTCTACAATGGTAGTCAACCAATCTTTGCCCATTCGGCAATCTGCATCTGTGGTGATAATTAAATCGCCGGAACATGTACCAATAGCCGTTTGAATTGCCTTTTTTTTGTAAGAATTTAAAGCCCTATCCTCATTAAGTTTTATCAGTTTAACGTTTCTGTCAGCATATGCTAAAACAATCTCAGCGGTTCTATCGCTCGAATGATCATCAATAATAATAATTTCTGTAAGGTTTTTAGGATAGTTTTGCGCTATTAAATCATCAATGGTTTTACCAATATTCTCTTCCTCATCTCTAGCGGCAACTATTATAGATACTTTCGTTTTTGGCTCAAAATGTTGAGGAATAAAGTAAATTAATTCATGCCATCCTCTAATAAAGCTGCAAACTAAAATGCCATAAACCAAGGTTAACGATGCAGATAATAGACTAATTAGATTTAGGTGTGCCAAAAAAGTTGAGTTTAAAAACGAAATAAGTGCCTAAGATAGCAGGAATAATGATATTTATAAGCCAAATACTTGCCGTACATGCAATAACTGCTACATCATGATTGGTTATATAGCCAAAAAAATACGATGCTGTTACACTCCTAATGCCTACATCAAACAAATCTAAAGATGGTAATGTAGATTGAACAAAAAATAAAATGCTTATCATCATTACAATATCTGCATAGTGCAAACCTGGTATTAACCAGATAAACAGGATGAAATATTGAGAACTGAAAACTGCATATCGAGCCAAACAAAAAAGTAATATTTTAAAAAGTTCGGCTTTTCTATATCTACCTAAAATACTATAGAACTTTTTATATTTTCTGGTAAATTTTATAGATAACAAGATGCCATTAAGCCATTGAATATTGAAATAAAAAACAGCAAAGAACAGACAGAAAACAACTACCAATATCTGGATAGCAAAAAATAGCCGATAATCTAAATCGATGAATCGATAAATGAAAGCACTTAGGGCTATTGCCCCAAAAATATTGGTTAAAACCAACTGACCAATATTGCCAACAGCCATAGCCACTACACCAATAACTCTTCTTTTTGGCGATAAAAAGAAAACTCTACCGCCATATTCGCCTAAGCGATTTGGCGTAAAAATAGCTAAGGTTAACCCACAAAAAACCGATTCTATTGCTCGATAAAAGCTAATGCTCTCTATTCGGCTCATTAATCTTTTCCACTTTGCTGCTTCCAAAAACCAGTTTACAAACATCAGCAAAAAGACTAGGCCTATTACGCAAATAATTTCTATCCGGGGTAGATTGCTTAAAAGTGCTTCGAAATTTTGAAGGTTTTTATTCGCAACTATTTTATGATAAATAAACCAAAAAGCAAATACTACGATTACAGCTTTAGTTACGATCGAGAATATTTTTTTGTTTTTGGCTGTCAAGATTATCTGTTTCTTTTTGCAAATATGCTTAATATTGCTGTAATGTTGAACGAAAAAAAGGAACGTGTAATTATGGGTATCGACCCAGGCACCGCGGTGATGGGTTATGGCGTAATTTTAGAGAAGGGAAATAAAACAGAATTAATAAGTTTAGGGGTAGTAAAAATGACTCATCTTGATGATCCTTTTTTAAAACTTCAACGAATTTTTGAAAAAACTGTAGTGCTAATTGACGAATACAAACCCGATGTATTAGCCATTGAAGCTCCATTTTATGGAAAAAACATTCAAGTACTTTTAAAATTGGGCAGAGCACAAGGCATTGCAATTGCAGCAGCATTATCAAGAAATGTTGCGGTAACCGAATACTCGCCGAGGAAAATTAAGCAATCCATTACTGGGAATGGTAATGCCACAAAAGAACAAGTTGCAGCGATGTTGCAACGTTTATTAAATTTTAAAGAAACACCTCAATTTTTAGATGCTACAGATGGTTTGGCCGTTGCAGTTTGCCATTCATTTCAAAAAATAACATCTGGCGGTAAAGCTAAAACCTATTCTGGTTGGGAATCTTTTGTTACTGATAATAAAACAAAAGTTAAGGGTTTGGCTGTTAAGGTTAAAAAATAACATTTGATGTTACGAAGTACGAATAATATCTAAAGGATAAATTAATTCGTACTTCGTTAATGAATTATGATGCCTATTGGTGTTGATTAACCAGGTTTTTAGTCGCTAACTCCATTGCAGATTTATTCTTTCTTACAAAATACCTTATTGTAAAAAACGTCCCAATTCCTAGCACAAACAGCATCCAAAGGTTAGTTAAAGCAAGAATAATTTCTTTAAATATTGTCCAGCCATTTGTTATGCTAAGCCAAAGTCTGTTTGCAAAAGCCGGACGATAATCGTACAAATTATCGTTAGCAACTATCATGGTTTTAACAGTATTATCTTGATAAAAATTTAGCGTAATAGTGCTAAACTTAACTTTTGAATCGATGCTCATGTTATCGATTTTTTTGTCTACATAATCGTCGTTCAAAGCTATTGAGGTTTCAACATTCTCTACTTTTTTGGATGGAATTTCACCAATTTGTTTAGATGCTACTACCCTGTTATGTGCCTTCATTTTATTGGCTAAATAGGCAATGCTTTGATCATCCATCTTCATTGAGGAACTATTTACAAAAACAGCCATTTTTGAAATGGTGTTGGTAAATTCATCTAATTTCTCTGAGGGAACTTTGGCTACCAAATATCCTTCCGTTCGGTATGAAGTAATTTCTTTTAACGAATCGGTAGATTGTTTAATCTTATCGGTTTCTTGGATGTTACTTTGAATAGAAAATTCTGCAACCGTTCCACCTTGCGCTTTAATGGTTTGGCTTAACCGTTCTTTGGTATGCTGCACATCTTTAACCCTGAAACGCATATCAGCAGTTTTGATAATTTTTGATGTAGCGGTATCAATACCTTCCTTGTTTAATTCATCGATGCTCATCGCATCAGCGCTTTCAGCCTTTCTTTCGGCATTTTGGCAGCCAAACATGGTTACAATTATGGCAATAGCAATTATATTCCTTTTCATGATTTTGTGGTTCTAAAAAATTAATCATTTTAAAATATTGCTTCAAATGGCCATTAGAAGTTGGGCGTTTCGATTAGATTTACAGCCCTATTTTCCCTTTATACAAAAAAGTGTTTTAGGTAACCCATAATTGTTTTCGGCAAGAGCTAAGCTTTAATATATTCTAGGCGTAGAACCGCTATTGGATGATATAATGTTGAAAATATTTTTTCAAAAAACCTTTATACCAAAAAAGCCAATTACTTAAGAATCGTAATTGGCTTTTATATTTAGAAAGAAAGAATCTTTATGCGTCTAAAATTTTGAATACTCCTTTAATGCAAATAAATGCACCAATAAATAAAATTATCCATGATACTAATGATAACATCCAAGAATCGAAAGCGAAACGAGCATAAGTACCTACCATGCAAACCAGTACGCCAAAAATCATTAATTTATATATTCCGGGCTGGTTAGCCGTTTTCATACTTTCTGTATTGTGCTTTAATTCGTTGTTCTCCATAATGTTTATTTTTATGATGCAGCAAAAGTAATACTTATTGCTGAATATTTACACATACTTAGTAACTTTTTAATCGTTCTAAACGCTGTTTAGCTTTATCTTTATCACTAAGGTTTTCTCCTTGATATAAGGGCTTTTCCCAATCGCCGTACATTGGGTTTGGCAACACAATATATTTGGTACCAAATAAGGTTTGATTTGAATTTACCTGCGCAGCAGTATTATTATTTTCACGATAAAACACATTCGAAAAATCGCTTAAGTTATCACCGCAAAACAAAAGGATATTGTGTGTTTCTGAAATTTTCTGTCTGCGTTGTTCTTTGTTAGATGTGCCTATAGAAACCAACAAATGCCCATCATCTGCGTATGGAAATCCGAACTTTTGTAAATTCTTTAATGTTGCCGAATAGTCTTTTTCATCACGATTGCTTAGGTAAAAAGTTTCTATATTTTTTGATGCTGCGAATTTTAAGAAAGCCAAAGCACCAGGAACGGTATCTGCCAGAGCTAAATTTGTCCAAGCCGTCCAATCTGTAGGATTATAACTCAAACCCTTCTTAATTTCATGTCCCTGAAATGGCGAATTATCTAAAACGGTTTCATCTATATCAACGATAACACAATTGGGTTTTCGACTTGTATCTGCCCATAGTGACTCTTTTAACGATAACCGGGCAAAGTTATAAGCCTGAAAACATAAAGCTCTATACTCGCCACTGGTTTGCTGCCAAACCACGGCATTGATGTAATCTCTGGCAGGAGATTGGGCATAGCTTAGAAATGGGGCAAGTGCGATAATAATAAAAATGTACTTCTTCATGAGTTGATATTATTGGGTAAAATTGAATTATAAATCCAATAAAAACATAATCATTCTGGATTTCATTCCAAAATAAACCTAATAATTTTGGATTCTGAAAATAAAGCTGCTTCAAATCATATGGAAAAATGCCTAATTAATTAACCATAAAAGAAACAGAGGACTTTATTAGAACCAAAGTAAAAATCAAACTTTAGTTTTCTTTGTGATTTTTATGCTCCCCCTTTAAACTTGGGGTATAAAAAAACCCATTTCAATTAAGAAATGGGTTTATATTTTCAAGTCCCCTTTAGGGAATTTAGGGGCTATCCGTTCAACGCTGCTGCTCCACTTACAATCTCTGTTAATTCAGTTGTAATTGCTGCTTGTCTAGCTTGGTTATAAGATAATTTCAGTGCTTTTAATAACTCACCGGCATTTTCAGTTGCCTTATCCATTGATGTCATACGTGCGCCATGCTCTGATGCGTGAGAATCTAAAACTGCTTTGTACAACTGAATTTTAACCGATTTAGGAATTAATTGTTCTACAATTTCTTCTTGTGATGGTTCTAAAATATAATCAACATTAGTTGTTTTATTTTCAACTTTAGCCTCTTCTGCTTTTGGTAACGGCAACAATTGCTCTGAAGTAATAATTTGAACAGCTGCATTTTTAAATCGATTGTAAACCAATTCTACTTTATCAAAGTCGCCTTTGATAAAACCAGCCATAATCGAATCAGTAATTTTGGTTACGTTTTCGAAAGTTAAAGCCGAGTAAACTTCATTGTTGTTACCAATAACGTTGTAGTTACGTTTTTCGTAAAAATCCTGCGTTTTCTTACCGATAGAAATAATGCTCACGTTACCGTTTTTCAACTGTTCGCTATATTTCTCAGCAATTAAATTGTTGGCCGCTTTAATTACGTTCATGTTAAAGGCACCAGCCAAACCACGGTTTGATGATACCGTTACAATCAATACCTTATTGGGTTCACGCTCTTGGATAAAAGGCGATGAAGAACCCTCTAAACTTGCTGATAGATTCGCTAAAATCTCTTTAAGTTTAGTTGCATAAGGACGTAAAGCGATAATTGCATTGGTTGCACGTTTCAACTTCGCCGCCGAAACCATTTTCATAGCTTTGGTAATCTGCTGGGTTGATTGTACCGACGCAATTCGGTTTCTTACTTCTTTTAAATTAGCCATTCTTTATTTAGATGTGAGATGTGAGATGTAAGATGTGAGACGTTTCCGGCCCAATCTCAAATCTCAAATCTCATGTCTCAAATCTTATTAATATTTACTTGAAATCTCTTTTGCTACTGTATCTAAAACACCAGTAATGGTATCATCAAATTTACCAGCTTTTAATGCCGCTAAAGTTTCTGGGTGACGCATTTCCAATTGAGTTAAATATTCAGTTTCGAATTCTTTTACTTTATCAACTGGTACGCTACGCATTAAGTTTTTAGTACCTGCATAAACAATTGCAACTTGTTTCTCAACCGTAAATGGTGTAAACTGTGCTTGTTTTAGCATTTGTACGTTACGTGCACCTTTATCTAAAACCGATTTCGTTGCAGCATCTAAATCAGAACCGAATTTAGAGAATGCCTCTAATTCACGGTATTGAGCCTGATCTAACTTTAAAGTACCTGCTACTTTTTTCATCGATTTGATTTGAGCATTACCACCCACACGTGATACCGAAATACCTACGTTAATAGCCGGACGAATACCCGAGTTGAATAAGTTCGACTCTAAGAAAATCTGACCATCAGTAATCGAAATTACGTTAGTTGGAATATATGCAGAAACGTCACCCGCTTGAGTTTCGATAATTGGCAAAGCAGTTAATGAACCACCACCTTTAACGATATGTTTAATCGACTCAGGCAAATCATTCATCGCTTTAGCGATATCATCATTCGCGTTAATTTTTGCAGCTCTTTCTAACAAACGACTGTGTAAGTAGAAAACATCACCTGGATAAGCCTCACGACCTGGTGGACGACGAAGTAATAAAGATACCTCACGGTAAGCAACAGCTTGTTTAGATAAATCATCATAAACGATTAAAGCTGGTCTACCAGTATCACGGAAAAATTCACCAATTGCAGCACCAGCAAATGGAGCATAGAACTGCATTGGCGCAGGGTCTGCAGCCGAAGCAGCAACAACAACTGTATATGGTAAAGCACCGTTTTCTTCAAGTGTACGTACAATGTTTGCAACGGTAGAGTTTTTCTGACCGATAGCTACATAAATACAGAACACAGGCTGACCTGCTTCATAAAATTCTTTTTGGTTAATAATGGTATCAATACAAACTGCAGTTTTACCAATCTGACGGTCGCCAATAACCAACTCACGTTGACCACGACCGATTGGAATCATTGCGTCGATTGCTTTAATACCAGTTTGTAAAGGCTCATTTACCGGCTGACGATAAATTACACCTGGTGCTTTACGCTCTAAAGGCATTTCGTAAGTTTCACCTAAAATCGGACCTTTACCATCTAAAGGCTCTCCTAAAGTGTTTACCACGCGGCCAAGCATACCTTCACCAACTTTAATAGAGGCAATTTTTTTGGTACGTTTAATTGTATCACCTTCTTTAATCTCGTCAGATGCACCTAAAAGTACCACACCAACGTTATCTTCTTCAAGGTTTAATACAATGCCTTGCAGGCCGTTCGCAAATTCAACCAACTCACCCGATTGAACTTTAGTTAAACCGTAAACACGGGCAATACCGTCGCCCACTTGCAACACGGTACCAACTTCTTCCAGTTCGGTTTCTGATTTAAAGCCCGCCAATTGCTGTCTGATAATTGCCGAAACTTCGTCTGGTCTTACCTCTACCATAATTTTAATTTATATCTTTTGTAAATGTAAATCTTGTAATTCTTTTGTTATTCCAGTCCCGCTTTCTGCTTTAGTCTTTTTGCTTTCAGCTTCAAAGCCTATCGCTGCCAATCGGGTTTATATATTTTAGTGCTGTAGTTCTTCGGTTATTTCAGTATCCCTCAATTTTCAAAAAATTTCAAATTACAATTATCAATTTCAATCTTGATACTTGATACTTGATACTCAAATCTCGATACTACAGTGCAAATTCTTTTTTCAGTTTACTTAAACCACTTGCAATACTTGCATCAAATTGTTTATCGCCCACTTTTAATATAAAGCCACCAATTAGTTTCTCGTTAATTTTCTCTCTAACAATAACTTCATTAGCACCTAATTCTCTTTTTACAATTGCAACAATCTGCTCTTTGGCTTCAGCGCTTAACGCTGTTGCTGAAGTTACATGGGCAGTAACAATTCCCTTTATTTGATTGTATTGTTGTATAAACTGTTTTGCTACAGCAAATAAAATTGCCGAGCGACCTTTGTTTACCACAATTTTGAAAAAGGCAATGGTTAACTTACCAACCTTATCAGCAAAAATTCCATTTAATATACCAGTCTTTTTATCTAAAGGTACAATTGGGTTTTTTAATATTGCTTCCAGTTCAGGGGTTTCATCAACCACTTTCTCAAACAAAACCATATCATTAAAAGATTCGGCTAAACCGTTGTTTTCAACAGCTAAGTCGATTAATGATTTGGCGTATCTGCTTGCAACTTTAATTTCTGACATATATCTTGAGTCGTAAGTTGTAAGTCATAAGTTGTAAGTTTTAGTTGTCGATTAAAAATCTTTCAACTGCACCACACTACTTAAAACTTAAAACGTAATACTTATAACTTAATTTAATTCAACGTCTTTTAACAAATTAGCTACTAAAGCTTCTTGCTTGGTTTTATCATCTAATTGAGTACGTAAAACACGTTCGGCAATTTCTAATGATAAAGTAGAAACCTGATCTTTAACTTCTGCTAAAGCTGCTTTCTTTTGGTTTTCAATTTCAATCTTAGCTTTCTCAATTAATTTAGCACCTTCTACCTGAGCTTGTTTTTTAGCTTCGTTTAAGATACCATCTTTTAAGGTTTTAGCTTCCTTTAAAATTTCATCGCGTTCAGCACGTGCTTGTTGCATCAAATCTTGATTTTGGCTAGTTAAACGAGCCATTTCTTGTTTTGCCAACTCAGCTTTGTTTAATGCTTCATCAATGCTTTGCTCACGTTCGTGAATAGCACCTAAAATAGGTTTCCATGCAAACTTTCTAAGCAAAATCAATAAGCAGATAAACGCTAATGATGTCCAAAAAACCAATCCTATGCTTGGGGTTACTAATTCCATTTTATCTAATTTTTAAAAACAATCTTTTTAATAAGGTCGGGTAAATAACCAATCGTTAAATACCCAACCTAATTTCTTCAGTGATTATTAACCGTTTAAGCCTAATAATGCAACTACTACACCGAATAAAGCAGCACCCTCAATAAGGGCAGCAGCGATAATCATTGCAGTCTGAATTTTTGATGCAGCCTCTGGTTGACGAGCAATACCTTCCATTGCTTTACCACCTACTTGACCGATACCGATACCTGCACCGATTACTGCTAAACCGGCACCAATTGCCGCGATTGAACCTACCATAACTAATTTAATTTATATTAATTGTAAAAAATAGTTTTCTGTTAATGATGTTCTTCTACTGCCATACCAATAAACAAGGCAGTAAGTAATGTAAAAATAAAGGCTTGTAAAAATGCTACTAACAATTCCAATACGTCCATAAACAATACGAATGCGACTGAAACCGGAGCGATAGCCAATGTTTCGAAAATAAAGATTAAGGAAATTAAACTTAATACGATAATGTGACCAGCTGTAATGTTCGCAAACAAACGAACCATTAAAGCGAATGGTTTTGAAATAATACCAATTAACTCCACAGGAATCATAATTGGATACAACCAAAGTGGTACATCAGGCTTAAAAATGTGCTTCCAATAATATTTGTTACCATTGATATTAACAATGATTAAAGTACCTAAAGCCATAACAAAAGTTAAAGCAATATTACCTGTAACGTTTGCTCCTCCAGGAAAAATAGGAATCAAACCAAATAAGTTATTAAAAAGTATAAAGAAAAACGTAGTTAACAAATAAGGCATGAATTTCGCATATTTATGCCCGATGTTTGGTTTAGCAATATCATCTCTAACGAAGATTACAATCGGTTCAATGAAAGATTGTAATCCTTTTGGTGCTTTACCAACACGTTTTTTGTAAGCCCCAGCAACTGAAATAAATACGATTAAAATAACCGCAATCGCAACAAACATCGCAGCTACGTTTTTAGTAATGGAGAAATCTAAGACAGATGCTTCTTCATCAATTTTACCATCGGCACCAACAACTTTAATATGGTCTTCTTCTAAACGATAAGTATTGTATTTACCAACGTAATCTTGCTCTCCATGATGAAAGTTACCCGAAGAAAAAACTTCTAAACCACCATTTGTATATAAAATTACTGGCAAAGGCAATGACGTATGACCCCACAAATGCCACATGTGCGAATCTGCAATGTGTTCCATAATAACTTTAGTAGGCTCGAATTTTTCTTCTCCGTGCTCCACCGTACCATGTTCTCCAGAAACAGCTTCAGCAGTTTTAGCAACAGCACTATCAACAGGAACAACAGCACTATCAGCTTGAGCGAAAGTATCAATCTTGATAGATAAAAACGCGATTAAAAGCGTAAAAACAACAATTACCTTCTTAACTTTAGATACTAAAACTTGGTTACAATCCATTTATTGGCAGATTTTTACTTTAAATTTTGGTGGCGCAAGTTACGTAACAGACAGTATATTTCAAAGACTGAAAACAATAAATATAAAGAAAAAAAATTTAGGAGAAATAGAACCCCAATTCCCTTGCCTTTTATACTGTAAATCAATACAAAAGCCATACAAAAAATCATCTTCACGGCAATCGATCCCATAATTGCCATTATACCCACTTCAGGATCTCTTTTTACACCAATGTCTACAAGTAAATAAGCGATAAAAGTAATGCCCGCCAGAAAACCAAACATTAACCAGAAGTTAGGTACGAATAAATCAGAACCCGGAAAAATGGAAGGCAAAATAGCTACCAATCCGATTAAAACACCGATGAAAATAAAATAGATACTTGTAAATTTGGTTAGCGACAATGGATAATTTCTTTACGAATAAAAACTTTTACAAAGATAGGATTTTAGCATCAAGTAATTAGTGTAGAATAGAATTAATGTGAGGTTGGTTAGTTAGGTGTATTCACTGAAAACTGCCAACTGAAAACTTACGGCTTAGTTGCCTGCCGAATGGCTAGATATAATGCTATTCCAACGCCAACTAAAGCAAATAAAGCTGTTATAATATTTGTTTTACTATTTCTATGCTCATCAATTTTATAACCAATAAAAGTTAATAAGCCGATTGTTGCAATCATTTGGAAACCAATTGCAGAGTATTTTGCAGCCGCGTTCACTTTTTTAGTTGGTATTTCATCTTTAGGTTTTTCCATTATTAAATACAATAATTAAGTTAACTTTGAATAATAAACTTGTTGCCGAATAAAATAATTTTGCTTACATTTTGTTAATTGTATATATCCACCAAAAGCGATTTATTATACTTGAAAAAATTTATAACCAAAACCTTATCTCCCTTCCTCTTCTTTTTTAGCTTATTCTTTATTTATGGCTGCGTGGCTAATAAAGATACAGCCATTGACCGTAAGATGCAAAACTTAACGGCTAGGTATAACTATATCTATAACTCAAATGTTTTATTAACTGAATATAATGAAGCACAATTGCAAGTTTACCCGGATAATTACGAGAAAATTTTGCCTGTATATCTCGATCCAGAGCCTCAAATAAACCTAACTTTAACACCAAGTGCAGCCAACAAACCTTTAGATGATGTAATATTTAAAGGCCAGGCAATTATCAACGAAAAAAGTTTTAGCAACTACATTGATGATGCTTATATGCTTTTGGGCGAAGCCAATTATTTAAAGGGAAACTATTTTATCGCATCAGAATATTTTGATTATACCGCTAAAACGTATAGCAATAATTTAAAAACATTCATCATGGCAATGAACTGGAAAGCCCGAAGCCAGATGGAATTAAATAATATGGCGTACGCAGATAAAATTTTAGATACCATGCTGCGTGCTGTAGATCAGTTAAAAAAAGATTTACCAGAGCCATTGGCCACGACGGCTCAAATGCGTATTTATCAAAAAAGAAATAAAGAGGCAATTTTATTGCTAGAAAGTGCAATCAGAACTGCTGATGAAAAACAATTGAGAATTCGCTGGCAATATATATTAGCCCAATTACAGGAGAAGGAAAATGATTTGCAAAATGCATTCATTAATTACACCAAAGTAGAAAACAGTAATGCTCCTTTCGAAATGTATTTCCACGCAAATTTGCAGCGAATAAAAGTTCGTGCTTTAATAAGTGGATATAAAGTGGATGAGGATAAAGCGCTACTGGCCCTACTGAAAGATGATAAAAACTTTGATTATACGGACCAGATTTACTACCAGGTTGGCGAGCTTTTTTCTAGAGAAGGCAATTTTGTTAAAGCAGAAGATAATTATCAAAAGTCTGTTTTGAATAGCACAAAAAATCAAACTCAAAAAGCCCTTTCGTATTTAAGAATTGCCGATTTAAACTTTAAAGAGTTTAAGAATTATATTAAGGCTAAATTATATTATGATAGTACGGTAATGATTTTACCAAAAACTTTTCCTGATTATGATAACATTGCTAAGAAAGCAAACAATCTTCAATATTTATCAGATAGATACACGATAATTTCGAGGGAAGATACCTTACAGGTTTTTGCCAAACTACCTGAAAGTGAACGCGAAGCTAAAATAAAAGAATATTTAAGACCAAAAGTTGAGGTTGCAACTGTTTCTAGTATAAGTAATCTTTCTTTAAACGACCCAACTTTTCCGAATCAAACTTTAAATGCTAATCCATCAACTGGAAATGGAAATACATTTTATTTTAACAACAATGCGGCAATAAGCAATGGATATGCAGATTTCAAAAAGCGTTGGGGTAACCGACAATTAGAAGATAACTGGAGACAAAGTGTTCGAACCTCGGCACAAGAAAATAACCAAATCTTAGCTGGTGGTAATGTTGCAACAGGTATTTCTTCAGTAAATGATCCAAGCTCACAGTCATCTGCAGGGCAAACTTCTGTTGAAAAACAATATTTGGATTCTTTACCCGTAACACCTGCATTATTAGCATCATCAAACCAAAAAATTATTGAAGCTTATTTTGAAATTGCAAGTTTTTATCAGCAAGAATTAAACGATAAAGATGAAGCAATTAAAGTTTATCTAGAGTTATTAAGGCGATTCCCGGAAAACAATCACCTTGCCGCGATTTATTATAGTTTGTATTTAAATTATAAAGGCAGCGAAGAAGGCAAAGCCAACGAATACCGCCAATTGGTTTTAACTAAATTTCCTGAATCCAATTTTGCTAAAACCATCCTCGATCCATCCTATTCAACCCGACAAAATGATTTAAGTAACCTGATAAATGCGAACTATAACCGCACTTTTGATGCTTACGCGAAAAAAGACTATCGAAGCGTTATTAATCAATCTAATGAAAACGTTAAATCTTATCCAAACAGTGACTTAGCGCCGCAATATGCTTATTTGAAAGCGATTGCAGTTGGACGAACATCGAAAGTTGATGCACTTTTGACGGAATTTAATTTGATTACGCTACTCTATCCGAATGATTTAATTGTTGTTCCATTGGTTAAAGACCATCTAAAATACATCAATGCCAATCTCGAAGAGTTTAAGCAAAGACCAGTCGCTTTGATAGATTTTGATGCCAATGAGCCAAGGTTTGTTAGTCAGGCAGCACCTGTAGATGCTAAGCCCAAGCCAATTGAAAATATAAATGCAGCCGCTGTTGAATTACCAAAGGCAGAAGTGGCTAAAGTTGAAGAAAAACCAACGGAAACAAAAACAGAAAATGTTAAACCTGCAAGCATATTTAGTGCAGCTACATCAAATACTTATTATTACGTGATAGATGTTGCAGATGCTTCCTTAACTTTGAGCTCTTCCAGATTTGGAATCGGACAATTTAATCGCGGAAATTACCCTGATAACGATTTGGCTCATAAATTGGTAGAGTTAGATGATGATCAACTAATCTACGTAACGAGTTTTGTTGATTTAGAAGATGCAAAAATATACGAAGCGAGTATTAATGGCCAATTAAAAAACATAATGAAAGTGCCTGCAACAAAATATAAAAGCTTCATTATCAGTAAAGAAAATTTCGAAAAACTATCAGATAGGAATCGTATAAACGAATATTTGGAGTTTTACAAAAACAATTATTAAAATGAATAAACCCCTATCCGAAGCCGACGTTAAAAGATATAATCTCCGAATTTGGAAAATTGTAATCGGCGGAATTGCACTTTTTGCCATATTTATTTCTATGATGGGTTTTGGGCTTTTCGGTAGCCTACCATCTTTCAGAGATATTGAACACCCTAAAAGTAACCAGGCATCTGAAATTATGGCAGATGATGGTAGAACACTTGGAACATACTTCGTTCAAAACCGTTCAAACGTTACTTACAAAGAAATTTCTCCTAATGTAATAAACGGATTAATCGCTACTGAAGATACTCGTTTTAAAGATCATTCAGGAATTGATTTCCAACGAACATTTACCATTATTGGTTACAATTTAATTGGCAAAAAACAAGGTGGTAGTACCATTACACAGCAATTGGCGCTAAATTTATTCTCTGAAGAGGGCAGACAACGCAATTTTTTTAAACGTGTAATGCAAAAATTTAAAGAGTGGGTTGTTGCAGTAAAACTCGAACGAAATTATACCAAAGAAGAGATTATCACCATGTATTTAAATACGGTAGATTTTGGTAATCAGGCTTATGGAATTAAATCGGCAGCACGTGTTTATTTTAATACTACACCAGATAAATTAACAGTACCACAGGCGGCTACTTTGGTTGGAATGCAAAAAGGGATTACCATGTATTCGCCAACACGAAACCCTGAACGTTCTAAAGAAAGACGTAATACGGTTATGGCTATGATGGTAAAATCCGATTTTTTATCGCAACAACAGTTTGATGAAGAAAAAGAAACTCCACTTAACTTACACTTTAATGCGGCCACAGTAAACGATGGTATTGCTCCTTATTTTAGGTCAGTTTTAAAGAACGATATAAAATCGATATTTGAAGAACAAGGAATTTTGAAACCTGATGGAACACCTTACGATTTAGATAGAGATGGCTTAAAAATTTACACCACCTTAAATTATGAAATGCAAGAATATGCAGAAGAAGCTCAAAAAGAGTACATGCGCATTTTGCAGGCTCAGTTTATAAAAAGCTGGAAGGGTAGAAATCCATTTAAAGACAAAGCTTTACAAATTGAACAAGGCGTAAAACGATCTGACAGATATAAATCATTAAAATTAGAAGGAAAAACCGACGAGGAAATAAAAACCAATTTCAATACACCTACTGATTTAACCATTTTTACATGGAAAGGCAATGTGGATACCACCATGAAACCAATCGATTCGGTTCGGTATTATAAAATGCTTTTGCGCAATGCCATGATGACGATGGACCCGACCAATGGCTACGTAAAAGCTTGGGTTGGTGGCATCAATTACGAACATTTTAAATACGATCAGGTAAAAATGGGAACTCGGCAGGTAGGTTCAACAGCTAAACCATTTACATATGCTGTTGCTGTAGAAAATGGATTTTCACCTTGCTTAACTGTACCAAATGTACCTGTAACCATAGAAGGTTATGGCGATCCATACACACCTAAATCATCTGGCCAACCTTTAGCAGGTTCAATTACTTTACAAAAAGCACTGGCATATTCTCAAAATTATGTTACGGCTTACTTAATGAAACAGGTTGGACCAGTAGCAGTAGCCAATTTAGCCACTAAAATGGGCATAGCCAATGTTCCGGCCTATCCATCCATCTGTCTTGGTTCTTTTGATGCCTCTGTTTATAATATGGTTGGTGCTTATGGTGCTTTTGCAAATAAAGGCATTTATACCAAGCCTATTTACCTTTTAAGGATTGAAGATAAAAATGGAGTGGTACTATTTTCTCAAAAACCAATACCAAAACCAATCATGAGCGAAGAAGTTGCTTATGTAATGACAAGAATGTTAAAAGGCGTAGTTACAAATGGCACAGGTTCTCGATTAAACTACAAATACCATATAAATGCACCTATTGGAGGAAAAACCGGTACAACGCAAAACAACTCCGATGGTTGGTTTATGGCAGTTACCCCACAACTGGTAACAGGAATTTGGACAGGCTGTGAAGACCGTGCTTTTCACTTCTTAAGTACGAATCAAGGTGAGGGTGCAAATACTGCACTACCTATTTTTGCTGGTTTTATAAAAAGAGTTTATGCAAATCCGAAACTAAAGATTAGTCATGCTGATTTTGAAGCACCAAAATCTGGAGTTTCCATTGTGTTTGATTGTAATCAATACCAGAAATTAGAAGAAGGCCCGACAGAATTAGATGAGAAACTAGGTTTTTAAGTAATTAGTGCTGCCTTAATTTGCCCTGATTATAAAAGATATATGTTAAATTTGTGGTAAATTGAAATATATGAAAGTTACATTAGAAATTACCGACTTTGAAGAGATGGAAAAATTTCTTTCCTTATTTCGAACTATGAAATTAGAAAACATTAAAATTATTTCCTCAAAAGAGGATTTTGAACCTGAAATAGTTAAAGGTAACAAATCACTCAATCCAAAAGAACTTTTTGGTATTTGGAAGGATACACCAAGAAATATAGAAGATATTAGAGCAAAATCTTGGCATCGTAATAAATAAATATGATTTTATGCGATACCAATATTTTAATACACGCCTTTAATGGCAATATTTCTACTATTGAAGCATTAGAAGATATTGGCTTTGAAAATATTGTGCTCTCATCAGTCACCACAATGGAATTACTGCAAGGCATGGGAAATAAAATAGAGTTGGCTCAAATGAAGAAAAAGATTAAATATTATGATATTATTCATTTCGACATCAACATATCACAAAAATCAATAGAACTAATCGAAAGGTTTAAGCTAAGTCATCACCTTCAGATTCCAGACGCAATTATTGGAGCGACAGCAATTGTAAATAGAATAGAACTATCTACTTACAATAAAAAAGATTTCGATTTCATGCCAAACATCATTCTTTATTAATCACCACACCCTTTGCTCCTTAACTTTACATGAGCAGTTTCGATCATAAAACAGCATTAACAGCAATTCCGCATAAACCAGGTGTTTACCAGTATTGGGATGCAGATGGAAAGTTAATGTACATTGGAAAAGCAAAAGATTTACGAAATCGGGTTGGCTCATATTTCAATTCAGACAATAGACAATTTAATGGTAAAACGAGGGTTCTGGTTTCTAAAATCAGGAAGATAACTTTTACCATCGTTGATACAGAAATTGATGCATGGTTATTGGAGAATAGCTTAATTAAGAAGCATCAACCAAAGTTTAACATCAATTTAAAAGATGATAAAACTTATCCGTGGATTATTGTTAAAAACGAAAATTACCCGCGAATTTACTGGACAAGAAAAGTAATTAAAGATGGTTCAACTTATTTTGGACCGTACGGCTCGATAGGTATGATGCATACCATTCTTGATTTAATTAAAGAAACGTATCCATTAAGAACTTGCAATCTTCCTTTAAACGATAAGAATATTGCGGAGGGTAAATTTAAAGTTTGCCTTGAGTTTCAAATCGGAAATTGTAAAGGTCCCTGCCAGGCTTACCAAACAGAAAGCGATTACGATAAAAACATTGCGGAAATAAAAGAAATATTGAACGGTAAAATTGGCAATGTTATACGTGATGTAAAAGGCGTTATCAAAACCGCATCAGAAGAATTAAACTTCGAGTTGGCTCATCAATATTCCAGACGATTACAGGTTTTAGAAAAATACCAGAGTAAATCTACTGTTGTTAATAGTGCGATTACAAACGTTGATGTGGTGAGTATTGCTTCAGATGAGCGCTATGCCTTTGTAAATTACCTGAAGGTGATGAATGGAACCATCATTCAAACGCAAACCATTGAGGTTAAAAAGCAATTGGATGAAAGTGATGACGAAATTTTAACACTTGCGCTTTTAGATTTCAGAACAAAATTTAATAGTACATCAAGAGAGATCATTGTACCCTTTGAACCTGTTTTGGCAGATGAAAGTTTACGTTTTACCGTACCAAAGCTGGGTGAAAAAAAGAAGCTTTTAGAGCTATCGCAAAAAAATGTTCTATTTTTTAAGAAGGAAAAGCTGAATCAATATGAAAAACTAAATCCAGATTTACGCACTGATAGGATTTTGACAACCATGCAAAAGGATTTACGTTTAACCCAACTTCCTAAGCACATAGAATGCTTTGATAACTCAAATTTTCAAGGTAAATACCCTGTTTCAGCAATCGTAGTTTTTAAAGATGCCAAACCATCCAAAAAAGATTATAGGCATTTTAATGTTAAAACAGTTGAAGGTCCGAACGATTTTGCAACCATGGAAGAAGCTGTTTTCCGACGCTACAGGCGCATGCTTGAAGAAGATCAGCCGTTGCCTCAACTTATTATTATAGATGGCGGTAAAGGGCAGCTATCGTCTGCTGTTAAAAGCTTAAAACTGTTAGGTATCGAAAATAGAGTTACCATAATTGGAATTGCCAAAAGGCTAGAAGAATTATTTTATCCGGGAGATTCCTATCCTTTGTATTTAGATAAGAAATCAGAAACTTTGAAGATAATACAACAGCTACGTGATGAGGCACACCGCTTTGGAATTACCTTCCACAGGAAAAAAAGAGATCAGGGAACTTTGAAAACCGAGCTGGAGCAGATACCAGCAATAGGTAAAACAACGGCAGACAGATTGTTAACTCATTTCAAATCGGTTAAAAAAATCAAGGAAGCTACAGAACAGCAGCTTAGTGAAGTTTTAAATAAGAAACAGGTTGCTACGCTGTTAGAATATTTTAAGCAAGCGTAATTTTCTAGCCAGAGATTAACTTACAGATTTGATTTTAGATAGATATTTAATACCAAAAAAGGCCTCGATAAATCGAAGCCTTTTACTTTTAATATTCCCAGAGTCCTTGTTCGTAATCAAGAACCGACTTTTTAATTCTTTCAGATTCCATTAATCTTTCTCTTGGGTCAGATATAATGTCTCTTAATTTATTGTCACCAGGATTAGATTCTTTTACAATGTAGCTGCTAAATAATCGACGAAGAAAGAAATCATCAAAACTTAAAGACGATGCATCATTATTTGTATTTACCAATCTCTTGTGTGCAATAATTGGTCTTAACTCATCATAACTTACCCAAAATACCGGCTGCCAAACTTTAGATATTTCATTAAATTTTAATGGCGCAATACCTACTATACGAGGTTCGAAAATAGAGCGCTTAGTGTCAAAAATCCAATCTTCCTTAATTCTAAATTTTAAAAAAGCTTCAGGATTAAAATCATTAACAACTGTTGTTACTGTACCAGTTTTGTTGTTGGAAATTTCTGATGTTCCTAGAGCACCTCTAGCTGCAGAATCTGCACTTAAAGGCATTTGGAACGTATCATCTTCATTTAGCATACTATCAATTGGAGCATAAGCTGTCAATTCCTCAGATTTTATCGATGAAATTAAAACATCAATTAATCTTGATTTCGGTGATCTTAAAACAGAATTAACAGTATCACGTAAATCAATTTCACGCCAAATACGCTTAGCATAAAAAACGTCTTCTTCACGTACATCGGCCAAAGGAACCATTTCGGTGCTATCTATATCCTTACGGGCGTAAAAACCATCTTTAGGTGGTACCTTTAATTTTTTCTTTACTGTTAATTTTTTAGCAGTATCTGCAGGAAGCGTATTTGCTGCAACACCTGGTTTTGGAGTTGTAGCTTTCTTCTTTAATGGTGTTTGCGCAAAAGCAACTCCAGTTGATAAAACTAATACAGCAATGCTTAAAATCCTTTTCATCTTTTCTTTATTTTACATTAAATGAAACCGAAGGCAAAATCCTTTGGCGACCATCTGGACCTTGAGAAACGATATCATCGAAAAATACTTTAGAACCAGGAGTAATTGCATTCATTGCACTTCTTACAGCACCTGCAAAATTGCCTCCACTACCAGCAATGGTAACCGCTTCTGAGCGTGGTTTGATAACTGTAATTTTATATCTTAATATTCTAAAGCTTACGTCAAAAGGAAAATCATCTAAATCCGCTTCAATTTCAGTTTCACTTTTTAATTGTACTGATGAAACATCTCCACCAATTCTACCGCCTACTTTAGCGATAGGAGCTGGAATGGCTTTAACTCTAAATTTTTGAACGCCAAGATTTACCGTTTTACCAGCATTGCTTGCACTCACATTAATCGATACTTCCGAACCAACTTGTCCGCCAGAAACGTTTACCATATAGTTTCCATTTCCACCAGACATGCTGCCTGCAGAAATTGAAGCCTTTACACTTTCTAAAGGGAAACCTGCTGCCGAAACAGAAAATGGGTTTGGAATACCTGCGTAAATAACATTCATTTTTGTTGATGAAACCGTAGCGGATGGTTTTGCTACTTGATACGTTTGCTCTGGCGTTCTGTATTCTTTTATCTGCCCGTCGGTTTGTTTAATACGAACCGTACCAACCCATTTAAAAACACCTACACTACCCGTACTTCCTGTATAAGTTCCTTTACCATCTCTAACATTTAGTTTACCACCGCCTACAATTATTTCAGGATTTGATTTTGAATCACTTGCAGTTAAAAATACTTCAGCAGTATAAGGCTGACCTTGAATAACATAAGACGTTGGTGCCACAGCAACCGCAGCAAATTTATCTATGTTAACTACAGCCTTATCCATATTTCCGAATAATTTTTTTACTACTTCAGCTTCTGCATTTTTGGTGTCAGTTTGAAGTTTGGTTAAAATCGTCATTGCAGCAGTTAAAGGTGTTCCTTCACCAAACAATGTTTCTTGCCAATTTCCTTTTCTTTTTCTAGCCGGATCTTTTGCTTCCAATGAAAATGTAATTCCTTCTCTATCTTTCGGATCAAGAAGTGAAATTAACTTTTCGCGGGTTGCGTTGATTTTAGCTTTTAACTTTTCACCTTCCTTTTGGTTAATCATTAAATTAGGAGCAATATCCTGATTATCACGATTGGTCAAATCTCCGGTTTCTGGGTTTATGCCATCACCAGCTGCTGTAAATTGCTTCTTAATGCCTTCAATATAATTATTCAAGTCATCTGCAGCTGCTTTTGCCTGTTTAGCTTTGTCGTAAATTGGTTGAGCACGAGCAGGTTCTTCTTTTAGTTTTGAATTTTCGAAAGAAGAAAAAAGCTGATCTATACCGGTATTTACGTTTGTTTTTGATGTATCTAAACTATCATTGATATTTTTAAATGCATCTAATATTGTATCTGATACGTTTAAGGCCAGCATGGCTAACAATACCAAATACATGATATTGATCATCCGCTGCCTTGTTGTTTCTTTTCCGCCTGCCATTTTTTATTTAGCTTTCTATTTAAATTAAAAACTATATAAATTATACGCGTGGGCTATTCATAGCCGATAACATATTGCCATAAATTGCATTTAGCGACGATAAGTTCTTAGCTAACTTATTCACTTCTTCTTTAAACTGTTTCGAATCTTCCATCGATTCGTTAAAGTTTTGCATAGTAAGCGACAGGTTTGAATAGAATTTATTCATCGATTTTAAATGAGCACTTGAATCTTGTAATTCTAATTCATACACAGCATTTAAAGCAGATAAGTTTTTAGCTAAATTATTTACCTGATCATGATAAGCTTGCGAATCTACTTTGCTTTCGCCCATGGCCTTTAAGTTCGCAGTAGCTTTTTCGAAGGATGAACTTAAGTTATCAAACCCTGCAGAAGCAGTTTTTACTTTACCTGTAAATTCATTTGTCGCCAATGATGCATCTGCAACATTAGAAATAGAAGCTACCTTATCGCCAAAAGTGCGTAAGCCAGTACCTAAACTTTCGATTAACTCTGGCCCTATTTTAGCTTCTGATAACATTTTATCTAAAGCAGCTGTATTTGGAGATGAAACAGCTGTTGCTACCGGTCTAGTTGTTGCAACTGGTAACTCACCTTTAAAATCTTCTCTTAATTCTGGATAAACCCTTTCCCAAGCTGGTTCAGGCTCAGGTGGAAAGAAACCAGTTAAAAAGAATAAAATCGCCTCAACACCAAGACCAATACCTATCATATAATTACCTAATATTCCGCCAATGTGCAGAATTTTAAATAATGCCCCGATAATTACAATACTTGCTCCCCATGAAATCGCTACGTGTAACCAGCCTGGTTGTTTCTTTGCCGCCATAAAATTTTAATGTTTTCTTTAAGTTATAGTTTTTTGGTTTGATTTTTTTTAGTTTCTCAGGTCAGTTCCAGGATAAGCAGAAACGCATCTGAAACCGATGTAAGATCTTTGTTGGTCTTGATATTCGTAAGTTGATACTGCATTTTGAAGAAAGTAACCTGTATCTTTCCATGAGCCACCTTTAACTACTTTACGTTTTAAGTATTTGCTATCGTTTTTACCTGCAACATAAGTAAAGTTTGGATTTAAATCATGTAATAGTGGTCCTGATGATTTATTATAAGCCGTTTTTGTCCATTCTGAAACGTTACCAGACATGTTATACAGACCATAATCATTAGGAAAATAAGATTTTACGCCTACAGTATAAATACCACCGTCGCTAGAATAATCTCCACGACCAGGTTTAAAGTTTGCCTGTAAACATCCTTTTGTATTTCTGATGTATGGACCGCCCCAAGGATATTTAGTTTTCGTATTTCCACCTCTTGATGCATATTCAAACTGGGTTTCTGACGGTAAGTCATAATCCATTCTGGCATTTAATGGCATTTTTCTAGCAGCCGCAACACCTTGATAAAGCTGTGTACGCCAGTGCGAGAAGGCTTGAGTTTGCTCCCAGCTTACACCAACTACAGGATAATCATCATAAGATGGATGGTTGAAATAACCCCTAACCATCGGGTCATTTTGAGAATATGAGTAATCTGTTTTCCAAACCATTGTATCTGGATAAACAGCAATAGTATATCTATCTATATAATCCTGGCGTTTGCTATTCGGGTCTTTATGCCCAATTGCTGCCTTATCTAAATTAAGAATACCATAAGAATATTCTAACTTACGGACATCAATTTCTTTTCTACCTGGTAAAGCATCTAAACCAGAATAATACATATTATCTAATTGACTTGCATTGGCCGCATTTGCGCCCTTACCTTTTCCGCTCCAAATTGCCGAGCCGTTTCCAACTTTTTTCCAATCAATGTATTTTTCACCACCTAGTGCATTTGCTGCTGCCCCTTTTGGAGTTATCATAAATTGTTGTGGATTCCCCATCATCACAATTGCAATCGAATCTCTAACCCACTTTGTAAACTGGCGGTATTCTGCGTTTGAAATTTCAGTTTGATCCATGTAAAATGCACTAATTGTAGTCATCCTACTCGGACCAGATTGAGAGAAGGTAATATCTTCATCAGAACCACCCATTGGAGTATGACCTGGCGGAATATACACCATGCCCAAAGGAATACTTTGGTTCTTAAATTTACGATTGTAAGCGCCAACCAACTCGCCTTGGCCACCACGGCCACAGCTTGAAAGTAATACAGTTACAGCCATTATAGCTAGAAAGTAGATTTTCTTCATATATTAATTATAGTGTACAAAACACAATTAGCAATTGTATCAAAAATCATTTAAATAAACAACTAAACTAAAAATTTTACACGAAAGTACCCTTATTAGGGTATAAGAATGCTTTTTAGGTATTTATACGCTAATATTTTCGTTACAATCGCGACATTATTCTGCTATAACTCAAAAAGTTACAGTTTATTGTTGCTACAGGAAATAATTTAGAGGGAATCTTATTTGTTAGATACTTTAATGTAATTTTCAATAGCCATAGTCATTGAAGATATGCCCGGTGTTGGAGCAGCAATATCAACGATTAAACCTAAATCTGTTACAGCTTTACTTGTATTAACTCCAAACGCTGCAATTCTTGTATTATTTTGTTGGAAGTTAGGAAAATTCTTAAATAATGATTGAATACTCGATGGACTGAAGAATGCGATCACGTCGTAGAAAACTTCTGCTAAGTCAGAAAGGTCGCTTACAACCGTTTTAAACAATACTGCAGGTGTAAAATCATAACCACTTTTTTCCAAAAACTTCATAGTATCTTCAGTTGCTACATCCGAACATGGATACAAAAACTTTTCGTTAGCATGTTTTTTTAAAACCTCAGCTAAATCGGAAGCCGTCTGTTTTCCAAAGAAAATTTTACGTTTTCTATATTGAATGTATTTCTGCAAATACAAAGCGATTGTTTCTGAAAGACAAAAATATTTTAATTCTGCCGGCACATCATACCTCATTTCTTCACAAATTCTAAAGAAATGATCGGCAGCATTACGACTAGTAAAAATAACAGCTGTAAAATCTCCCAAGTTGATTTTATCCTTCCTAAAATCACGTGCGGGTACACCTTCAACATGAATAAATGATCTAAAATCTACTTTAAGGTTATGCTTTTTAGCTAAATCGTAGTAGGGAGATTTTTCTGTATCAGGTTTCGGTAGAGTAACTAAAATACTTTTTACTTTACGGATTCTAGAGTCGTTCTTTTCTTGCATTTTCCTTTTTTCAGCTACAATCCTATCGTTTTAATTAGTATTAAAACGGGACATATTTCGAGGGCGCAAAAGTACAAAAATAAATGCATTTTGGAAAACTTATTGTTAGAAAGTATTGTGATTCCGGCACGTAACAATTGGAAAGCAAAGATTACCACTAATAACAATATCGCTAGGCCTATATAAATTACACCATATTTTAATGGAGAAAGTGCAAAAGCAATAACTAGAGGTATGAACAGTAATGATGCATTAAAATAGCTAAGATACAATATCGAAATATACTCATTTACAGGCCTTTGTATATTAAATAGATAACCTAAAAATCTTAAAATTATCAGCTTTAATGCGTAAAATATGATAATAAGAATTGATATGCTGAAGAAAAATTTGAATCCATCTTTAGCCTGATACATATCATAATATTGGGCTACGAGGAAAAAAAACATTCCTAAAATGAATCCGAATTGTATAAATAAAAGCAAAAAAGGCCAGGAACTGAATAAGTTATCCTCTTTGTTTATGTTATTTAGGATTCTATTGCTATAAAAAGATTCTATAATTGCGAATAGCTGTTTAGAAAAAGCGTTCTTTAAAATGGCAAATACAACCAGCATTATAAAGATAAAACCCAAAAGCCAAACATTTCCTTTAGGAATAGAACGACCTAATTGATATGGGTTTTCCTTCTTTTTATAATCCTTATATTTCTTTTGCCATCCCAATAAATCCAAACTGGGGAACATAAATTCTTTCTCAACACTATCCAACAATGCATTTTTATTTAGCAAACTATCAGGTAAAACCCAAGTATGGCGAATGATAGAATCGGTAACAAAAGTTTGCTTTGCAAGCGTGGCAGAATCTACTCGATAGCGCCTGTATTGATATTTTACAACTGAATTAGAATCAATCTTGACCGGGATTTGATGCGCTGCAATAAACTCTGCAGACAATAAAAACGCGAATAAAATTAGTAAGAATCTCTGCATCTGGTAAAACGAAATTAATGTTGCAAAAGTAATTGAATAATCATTGTTTACCTAAACAAAAAAATGGTTTAGAATATCGCGTATCTTTGCGATAAATGTCCGGTATTTATATTCATATTCCCTTTTGCAAAAAAGCTTGTCACTATTGCGATTTTCACTTTAGCACTTCTTTAAAATATGCTGATGAAATGGTAGAGGCAATATGCAAAGAAATTAAGATGAAGAAAGACAGAATTTATGGCCAGGTTGGTAGCATTTATTTTGGTGGTGGAACGCCTTCTATCCTATCTCAATCTTCTTTGCAAAAAATTTTTGATGCCATAAACAGCACTTTTTCAGTTGATGCAAATGCAGAAATTACCATCGAAACCAATCCGGATGATTTAACCACACAGAAAATAAAAGAGTTGAGGCAACTTCCTGTTAACCGGTTCAGCGTTGGCATTCAATCTTTCTTTAATGAAGATTTGGTTTGGATGAATCGGGCGCACAATGCTGATGAAGCAGAAAACTGTATTAAAAGAAGTCAGGATGCAGGCTTTGAAAACCTTACTTTAGATTTGATTTACGGCTATCCACTTTTAACGGATACCAAATGGCTGAGCAATATTAATAAAGCGGTTGAATTGGAAGTACCGCACATATCGGCTTATGCACTTACTGTTGAACCAAGAACTGCACTTGCACATGCTATTAAAGACAAAAAGCAAAGCCCTATTAATGATAATCAGAGTGCAGGGCAATTTGTTATTTTGATGGATAAACTGGTAGAAGCCGGTTTTGAACATTATGAAATCTCAAATTTTGCTAAACCTGATTGCTATGCCAATCACAACACAAATTATTGGAAAGGCGTTAATTACATTGGCATTGGTCCATCTGCACATGGTTTTGACGGACAAAATCGATACATGAATCCGGCAAGCAATTCGCTATATATGGAGCAATTAGAACGAAACAAATTACCAGAGCTAATTGAAGAATTAAATTTGAACGACCGATTTAATGAATACATTATGACTTCATTGAGAACCATGTGGGGAACGGAATTAGAAAAAATTAAATCAGACTTTGGCAAAGATTTTCTTGAAGAAACAAAACATAATCTGCGTGGTTTTGAAGATAAAGATTGGCTTATACTAAGTGATAAAAAAATTAAATTGAGTCAGAGTGGGAAACTGTTTGCCGATCATATTGCTTCGGAGTTGTTTATTGTAAATAGCAGTGAATGAAAGAATTTCTAGATGATGTTTAGTCATTCAATCCTTAAATCACTCACTCATTCAATCATTCAATAATTCAATAATTATATAGTATGTCAAAAATTGTATGGATTACTGGTGCTTCATCTGGAATTGGCGAAGCATTAGTTTACCAATATTTTAAAGCTGGAGATAAATTGATTATTTCAGGCCGTAATCGCGATGAATTGTTCAGAGTAAAAGGTAATTGTCAAAATTACTTTAATGTACATGTTTTACCATTTGATTTAAGTGAAACATCAATGCTGCAAGCAAAAGCAGAAGATGCAACTAAAATTTTCGGAAAAATAGATTTGCTAATTAATTCAGGAGGTGTTAGTCAACGCGGATTAGCTTTAGATACTTCATTAGAAACCGAACAGCAAATCATGAATACAAACTTTTGGGGAACAGTAGGATTAAGCAAGGCTGTTTTACCATTGATGATTAAAAATGGAGGAGGGCAAATTGTGGTTGTAAGTAGCTTAGTTGGTAAATTCGGCACAAAATTACGCTCGGCTTATGCTGCTTCTAAACATGCATTACACGGATATTTTGATTCTCTGCGTTCGGAGGTTTATGATAAAAATATAGATATTACGATTGTTTGTCCGGGTTTTATAAAAACTAAAGTATCGGTAAAGGCTTTAACTGCAAATGGTACGGAGCAAGGAACTATGGATGATGCGCAGGCCAATGGTATGAGCGCCGAAGAATGCGCAAAGCAAATTGTTGCCGCTGTAAAAGCCAAAAAAGAAGAAGTTTACATTGGTGGAAAAGAAACGAAAGCTATATTCTTAAAGCGATTTTTCCCGGCATATTTCTCGAAAAAAGTGAGGGCTGCTAAAGTCACTTAAATTATGCGCACATCTTTTATGTGCAACTGATATAGAAATTTAGTGCTTTTCACAAGCTTATTTAGCTAAACCGTATTGCAGCGATATACTTTTTTGGTGCATACACGTGCCTTAATAATAGTGCATTGCCAAAAAAGATTTAGCGAAAAGACGGACTGGTTCATCCGAAGAATTACCGCAGCACATTTTCATGAAATTTTAAACCCCTCATTATTAATTAATTATAAATTTTTATTCTTTCTAAAAATCCAAGTAGCTGTTACTCGTCGTAAATGAGGGCAAATAACAGAACTTAAAAATCAGAAATAATGAAAAAATTAATCTTATCAGCAATTGCCGTTGTTACTATGGCATTTACAAGTCAAGTTTACGCTCAAAAAAATCCAATGGTTGGTGGCGCAGAAATGTATGCAACTAAAGACATTGTTGACAATGCAGTAAATTCAAAAGATCATACTACACTTGTTGCAGCAGTTAAAGCAGCAGGATTAGTAGAAACTCTAAAAAGTGCTGGTCCGTTCACAGTATTTGCACCTACTAACGAAGCTTTCGCAAAATTACCTGCAGGCACTGTAGAAACTTTAGTAAAACCAGAAAACAAAGCTACTTTAACCAAAATTTTAACTTACCACGTTGTTGCTGGTAAAATGGATAGCAAAGCAATTGCTAAAGCAATTAAAGCTGGTGGTGGTAAAGCAGAACTTACAACTGTAGAAGGCGAAAAATTATCTGCACACATGATGGGTAACAAATTGATGTTAACTGATGCTAAAGGTGGTATGAGTACTGTAACCATTGCAGATGTTAATCAATCAAATGGTGTAATCCACGTGATTGATACTGTTTTAATGCCACAATAATATTTCACATCCCTATAATGATTAAACGTTTCTGCTCTGCAGGAACGTTTTTTTTTGTGGAAAATTAATCGACCGCTGAACAATTTGTCAGCTGTTTTTCAGGTTTTTAGTTTGCGGCGAAACAAGCCGTAGAAGTAGGTATTTTTACACCGAAAATAATAAGCGGTAATAAATTTTTATCAAATTGATATGCATCCCAACATTATGAAAATTCAACAAAATATAGAGCCATTAAGGCAACAAATTGTTAACCACAAGGTATATTCTGAAATTAGCGAATTAGAAGATTTGCAGATATTTATGGAGCATCATATTTATGCCGTTTGGGATTTTATGTCGTTACTTAAAGCTTTACAGATAAACTTAACCTGCACAACTTTGCCCTGGTTCCCGGTTGGCGATGCCGTAACCAGACAATTAATTAATGAGATTGTTGCGGGCGAGGAAAGTGATGTAGATGCCAATGGCGCTATAAAAAGCCATTTCGAATTGTATTTAGATGCGATGGAACAATGTGGGGCGAATACCGATGCGATTAACAATTTTTTAACCTCGGTAAAAAACGGAAGGGATTTTGATATGGCTTTTGAACTAGCCTCGGTACCAGAAGCGGCAAGAAGTTTTGTTCGCTCTACTTTCGAAACCATTAACAGTGGAAAAACCTACCTGCAGGCAGCGAGTTTTACCTTCGGCCGTGAGGATTTAATTCCAAACATGTTTTTTAGCATGGTTAACGATTTAAATAGTACACAACCAGATAAAGTTTCGATTTTTAAATATTATTTGGAAAGACACATCGAAGTTGATGGCGACCACCACAGTCATTTAGCTTTAGCAATGACAGAAAAACTTTGTGAAAAAGACGAAAATTTTTGGCTAGAAGCTGAGGAAACGACCAAGCAGGCATTGCAAAGACGTATCGATTTATGGGATGCTGCTTACACAGAAATTGTCGGTAGGAAAGTAAGTTCGGCGATATAATTTTTATTTGCCTTATTATTAAGTTACTTGATATTAATTGTTTATTCAGAAATGTTTGCTCAATCTGGATACTCTATAACAGTTTCTAATTTGCGTCACATTTCATTTAAGCTATATTATTTGTAAAATAAAATTTACACATTTGTTATTCGGCAATAAATAACCGATTTAAAACGCATGAGTTTCATATTAAAACCTGTAGATATCGTCGAGAATATTACTCCCGAAGATTTCAAAAAAAATTATTTGAAAACTAAAAAACCATTAGTAATCAGAGGCTTAACTAAAGATTGGCCGGCGAGAGAAAAATGGACTACCGAATATTTAAAAGAAATTGGCGGTAATTTAGAAGTGCCTTTATACGATAATTCTAAAGCCGACCCATCAAAGCCGATAAATGCTGCTACGGCACACATGAAGTTTGGTGATTACCTCGATTTAATTAAACGCGAACCTACTGAATTGAGGATTTTCTTCTTCAATTTATTTAAAAAAGTGCCAAGTTTAATTAATGATATTAAAATACCGAAAGATTTAATGGGCGGCTTTATAGAAAGCATGCCAGCAATGTTTTTTGGCGGCTCTAATTCGGTAACATTTTTACATTACGATATCGACTTACCACACATTTTCCATACTCATTTTGGCGGCAGGAAACACATTGTTCTGTTTGACAATAAATGGAAAGATAGGCTTTATTGCTTACCCAACGCAACTTATGCTTTAGAAGATTATGATGTTGCCAACCCTGATTTTAAGAAATTTCCGGCCTTAAATGGTGTTGAAGGTTACGAAGTCTTTTTAGAACATGGCGATACTTTATTTATGCCTACCGGCATGTGGCATTGGATGAAATACCTTGATGGCTCATTCTCATTAAGCTTACGGGCCTGGGATCAATCAATTTCTAGAAAAGTTGCTAGTGTATGGAGTTTATTTACCCACGGTGCTATCGACAGTTTAATTAAAATGACTTTCAAAGAAAAGTACGCAAACTGGAGAGAAAAAAAAGCAGTTAAAATTGCTGAAAACGCATTAGCAAAGGGAAGACCTTAATTTCTTTGAACGATATACGAACGGGGCATCTTTAATGGTAGCCCCGTTTTTGTTTTTAGCTGATGGTTGATTCGCCGTTATGAAATAACCTTTAAAATAATAGGTAGAGTTTCATAATGTTTTATAAATTCGGTAATTATTAAAGCATTATATGGAACCCATTATACTTACAGAAAAGCAAAAAATGCTTGCGGGAAAAGCTTACCAAGCCGGCGATGCAGAACTATCTAAAGAGCGATTAAAAGCCCGTGAAGTAATTTTTGAATTTAATAATCTGGCTCCAAAATTTATTAAACAGCGAAAAGAATTATTAAAAAGATTATTCGGTAAAACCGAAAAGATGTTTTATATAGAACCTCCATTTCGTTGCGATTACGGATATAACATTGAGATAGGAGATAATTTTTACGCCAACTTTAATCTGGTTATTTTAGATTGCGCTAAAGTAAGCATTGGCAATAGTGTGTTTATCGCACCTAATGTGGCAATTTATACCGCTGGTCACCCAATACACGCACACCTCCGCGACCAGGAACACGAATGGGCACAAGAAATTACTATCGGTAACAGCGTTTGGATTGGCGGAAACGTAGTGATAAATCCTGGGGTTAAAATCGGCTCGAATGTAGTAATCGGTTCAGGAAGCGTTGTTACAAGAGATGTTCCTGATAACGTTTTCGCTGCTGGAAACCCATGTAGGGTAATCCGCCCAATTACCGATGAGGATAAAGATTTTTACTATAAAGATTTTAAGTTGGGAAAATAGTAATTCCAGGATTAATTTGAGCTTCCATTTTACATTTCACCTTCTTACATTTTACATCTATCTTAGCTCGAATGATCTACAAAAATCTTCCATTCGCCCTTAAGTTTTTTAAATAGCAAAGTGAAATATCCTTGAGGCTCATCTTTTTCCCGCTTTAAATGCCAGCTGCCCAATACAAAAGCAACATCTTTATTCAAAAAATCTATTTTCTTTATTCCAAAAGTTAAAAATCCCATTCCTGCTTTACCTGGATAACTCTTTTGATAGTTTTCAAAGGTTTTTTGCCAGCCGTATGTTGGTCCGCTTTTGCCAACGAAAAGCAAGCTATCACTTTTTACATAAGCATCCATAAAGGCTTGCAAGTTTCCCTTATTCCACTCTCCTCTTTGCCTTTCCAGCACATTTAGTATGGTCTGCTTATCCGTTGAAGTTTGCGCAATCGCTGAGTATGAAATCAGGAAAAAAGCAATGATTAAAAATTTTTTCATTTTTTATGGTCTTTGGGTAAAGATATAAAACAAATTATTTCGTTCCATGCATAAAAATTGTTTCTTTACATTTTCAATTTTTATACATGCAAAATAAAGTTATCACAATAGGAGAAATACTTTGGGATGTTTTCCCAGATAGCAAAAAAGCTGGCGGTTCAAGTATGAATGTTGCCCTAAATCTTCATAAACAAAGCATTGAAAGCAGTTTTATAAGTGCGGTAGGTGATGATGACAATGGAAAAGCGCTATTAGATTTCTTAAGCGATAACCATTTTTCAACCGAATTAATACAGGTAAATGAAAAGCTGCCCACCAGCACAGTCGTTGTTCAATTAGATGAAAAGTATCAAGCCACTTACACCATAAAACAACCAGTTGCCTGGGATGATATAAAAATTACTGACGAAAATATAGCGGCAGTAAAGCAAGCTGATGCTTTTGTGTATTGCAGTTTAACCTGTCGTGAAGATCAATCCAAGCAAACCATTTTAGCGCTGTTAGAAAGTGCAAAAATTAAAATCTTCGATATTAATCTTCGTGCTCCATTTTATGAGGAAGAATTAATTAAGCAACTTTTAACCAAAGCAGATATTTTAAAAATTAATGAAGATGAAATTATTTGGGTTCGTGATGCTTTTGGGTTAACAGGCAATAACGATGAGCAAATTTTGAAGCAATTATCAGCAAAATTTAACATTGAAATAATTTGCTTAACGCTGGGCGATAAAGGTGCCTGTGTTTTAAAAGATGGCAAATTATTTAAACATAGTGGATATAAAGTTCAGGTTGTAGATACGGTTGGTGCGGGTGATGCTTTCCTGGCGACTTTTATAGCTTGCCATTTACAAGGTTACCCGATGGAAACCATTTTAGATAATGCTTGTAAAGTTGGTGCATTTGTGGCTTCGCAAGCTGGAGCAAATCCTGAGTATAATAAGAAGATTTATAGCATGGCTTTAGGCTAGAGATGAAATAATCATAAATCTATTAAAACCTTTATTTTCAAATTCATTTTTCAAAGCCTATTATCAAAACAATAAGCCTAATCAATAAAATCATATTATTACCTTTACACCAAATATGCAGGGCTTAGTTATTAAATCTACTGGTAGTTGGTACAGCGTTTTGGCCGATAGTGGCGAGCGTTACAATTGCCGTATTGTTGGGAAATTCAGAATCAAAGGAATTAAAACAACCAACCCGATTGCGGTTGGCGATCGCGTGAAATTTGATTTGGAAAAAGACAGCAATCAAGGTTTGATACATGAAATGCTGCCCCGCAAAAACTACATCATCCGCAAATCAATTAATCTAAGTAAGCAAGCTCAAATTCTAGCCGCAAACTTAGATATGGCAATTCTACTGGTTACACTGGCATCGCCAAGAACATCATTAGGTTTTATCGATAGGTTTTTAGTTACCGCCGAAGCCTATGATGTGCCTGCTGTTTTGGTTTTTAACAAATTGGATTTGTTTAGCAAAGAAGGTTTAGAAATTCTACAAGATTTTAAAGAAATCTATCAAACTATCGGTTATCCCTGCTACGAAGTTTCAGCACTTAAAGGCATCAACATAGAACTTATACAAGAATTAATCACAGATAAAATAACGCTAATTTCCGGTCATTCGGGTGTTGGGAAATCTAGTTTAATTAACGCTTTGCTGCCCGATAGAGATTTAAGAACTGGCGAAGTTTCTGATTGGAGTGATAAAGGGCAACACACAACAACCTTCGCAGAAATGTTCGAACTGCCGCAAGGTGGTTTTATAGTTGATACGCCAGGCATAAGAGAACTGGGTGTTATTGACATTGAAAAAGAAGAACTTGGACATTTCTTTAGAGAGATTTTCAAAACTTCACACGATTGCCGCTTTAACAATTGCAGGCACATTAACGAACCAGGTTGTGCGGTTTTGGAAGCAGTAAACGAAGGAAATATTGCTGTTTCGAGATATGAAAGTTATCTAAGTATTTATCATGGTAATGATACGAGGCATTAGGTTTAAAAACGAAGACTAAAGCGAAAATGCCTATGTTTATGACAGTACAGTCGACCTGGCTTTAGGGGTCTTTTGTCTTTAAGCTTTAGTCTTTTTACTTTCTTGTAATAAAATCCTTCATATAACTACATTCGCCCGCAGCGGCAGCAAAAAACGGGGTTTTAGCATACTTCAGTTTTAATTCTTTAAAATACGGATTTTGATAGTTTGCGGTTAAAAAGTTTTGATATTTCACATCCTTTGCATCATAGTAACTAAAAGAAAGCGTGTTGTAATTCATAATGATTTGTTTCTGCGCACATTTAGCCAACATAAAAGTACATTTTGCTTTAAAATCAGCATTGGTACTCAAAGCCCTAGCCTTTAAATACCATACCTTTGCCGTTTGTGCTTTTTTATAATCCACATCGTAACCAAATTTTGGGGTACTATTGTTATCGTATGATGACCAATCGTAGCTTATTAAAAACCAACTGTTACCGTAGTAGCCTGTTTGGTAAACAGCGTTGGCCATCTTGTAATAATAGAGCGAAGCATTTTTTTTATCAGTTAAAGTCAGTTTTTGCAAGCGCAACATTTCTGCAGCAAAAACTTTTTTATTAATTGATTTTTTACTTGAAACATACTTTTTCGGGAAATCGTTAATGGTTTCTATAAAAGGATTGGCATAAAGCTTAGCTTCCTCTTCACTTGCATACCAATTCTCGGGACCAAAATATTTGTAATTCGCCGAGACTTTATTAAACATTGTAACAGCCTTATCGTATTGGTGTGTACGCAAATAAGTAGTTCCATAAAGCTCATAAAAATCATCATCTTTTAATATATTTAAAGCTTTAGTCAGTAATCCGCTAATATCATTTGCGGGTTTTGAATTCTTAAAAGAAGCCAACCTCTGCATACTTTTCGGGCTTAAATATTTTTGCCAAAAAGTTGTGGTTTGGTAGCTCATATTTTTAAAAAGTGAGTTTTCATTTAATGTTTGATATTTTAGATCTCCCTTAACCATAGCCAAAGCAGCTTTAGCGGTATCACCCATTTTCATATAAGCTGGAGCCAAAATTTGCTGATAAAAATTCCTTGCAGTTAGGGTGAAACGACTATTAGCACTTCCTGCCCAATTGTAATAATAGTTTTGATTTTTAAGTTGCTCTTTATTCTCCGCAAAGCGTTTCTCATCAAGCCATTTAAGTGTTGGCAATAAATCATTCTCATTAAATTGATTGCCTTTCTTAATATTTTTCGATTTAATCAATAAATCAACAATTCGATATTGATTAAGAAGTTTTTCTGGAAGCCTATCTGGATTTAATGTTTTAAGATAATTTGAAGCAAGCACATCCTTATTTTCCATCCACGATAAATAAGAAGCAGTTAATGTACCCAATTCTGGTTGGGGATATTTCTTTTCAGCGGCAAGCTTAATAGCAAAGTCCCGGATTTGATTCAAATGTTTCAAATTCAAATTTTGCATACTGTCTTCATACTTTTTACTGTTTCCACTATCGGAGAAATAATAATTGTAGCCTATTTTTGCTATATCATTATCTTTAATTAAATCTTGCTCAAGCTTATTAATTTCACGAACCAAAAGAGCACCATTTAATAAACTTTTAGGATTATATTGATATACCTTTTGTAAACTTTCTAGGTCTGTGTCTGAATTACCAAAGCCATTTATCGCCCAGATATTTGCTTTCTCATCGTTATTTTTTGCATACTTCAGCGCTCCATTTACAGGTGAACTTGTATAGTAGTAATTTTTATAAGCTTGTGTTCTTCGCTCAGGATTACTTGCAAAAACCTTAGAGAAAATATAAGCGGCCTCCTCAGGATTACCTAATTTCCGTACCGAACCAGCATACAAAGCTTCGGCCCAGCCTTTAACAGCACTAGTGCTTTTTGATGGCTTTACATACTTTTCGTAAACCATTTTGCAATCTTTAAAGTTTCCAGAATAATGAAACATCCGTGCTGATTGATAAGCGTAACGCAATTTTAGAAAATCGTTTTCTTCTGCCATTGCTAACTTTAATGCCTCTTTTGCTTTGGTTTCCATAGCCGTAGAATCTCTAGGTTCAGGATTCCATTCATTCCAGGTTGCATTTGCCAGAGGCTCGCAGCTTTTAGCAAAAGTATAATAGTTTAGTGCGTTTTTCTTTTTGGTTAGCGCCAATAGATAAGTGTTTTTATGCAAACTATCTGGTAATTCATTTATTGATTTTCCATTGTAGCCAGCAAGTTTAACACTTGTTGCGCTATCTACATTATACATTACTTTATGTACATCCTTTTCATTAACATCGAGGTATTTTGCCCATTCACTGCTATTTATTTCTGCTTCGTTTGCTACATTATCTTCGCTGTATAAATAAGCCATTTCTGTAAATGCAAACGAAGTATATTCATCACCTTGTGTGTTGTTATGAAAATAGGAAACATAATAATCATAAGGGTCAACTTCGCCACCACAAGCTAAATTAACTGCGATTTCGGCAAAATATGCAAAAACAAAAGCACTAAAAGTTATTGATAACTTTTTGAAGGTCTTCATATTTAAATGTTTTTAAAAGGTCATTATCAAGATGATAGAAAACGAGATTTCGTTCTTCCGGCTTTAAATATCGGGATAAAAATTTAGAAGTCGCAAGCAGATTATCCACCGAGATTTCTTCCCACCTAATAACATCCCCATTTTTTAATCCAGCCTGAGGATAATCCATTTGCAAATCATATAGAATGGAATTTCCTCTCCTTTTAAAAAGCCTTTTATTGTTTAATTGTTCTCTATTTATTTGCCTCGAAATACCAGCATATTTTTCTTTTCTAAAAACAACTGCCCAACTAAAAAGCGGCAATGCAACATCCATTTTAAGCGGATATTTATCTAACTCATTTTTAAGATAAGCTTGCATTTCTTGCATATCTAAAATAGAATTCTGCTCTCCGTATTTCCGTAGATTTCCCATGTTATAACACATAAGCATAACCTTTTTTACTGGCGGAATGCCACTTGAAACCAAATTTTTTACCTGATGTAACCGCAGCGTAACCGAAATTTCTTTACCTTTTAGCGAAGGATTGGATTGGAGCTGTTTTAGAAAACTAAAGTATTTATCTCTTGTGTTCTTCGTCCAATCGCAATCTATTTGAAGTTCTTTATAGGTAACTTTACCGGCTTGAATAACCTTTGCATTAACAAATTTTGCAATTCGGCTAACCAATAAATTACTTTGTGCAACGGTTAAATTGTTAAAAATATTATTAACCAGATAAACTACCGGAATAATATCAGTTTGCTTTGGCAAAGCATCATCAAAAGTTATCGGCGAAACCGGAGCAGGCTCTTGTGTTATGGCATTTAAATCTACATCCATTATGCGCACATAAATTGATTTCGATTTTAAATCCTTTATTACTTTGGTTTCTGCCGCCTGATTTTTATAAACTGTTCGCCAAAAATAGAAAGTAGCATTTAAACCAACCTTAGGTTTACAGGTGGTAAATAAAAGTGTAATAAATAGTAAAATACTTATCTTGCGCATATCAATCTAATTCCCAAAAGTAGTTAAAATGCGTGCAGTTTTACAAAGAGTTACACAAGCAAGGTGCGTTGTTAACGGCAAAATCACAGGACAAATAGATACTGGCTTTTTGGTTTTGTTGGGTATCGAAGATGCTGATACAAATGAAGATTTAGATTGGCTTGCGCAAAAAATAATTGGCATGCGGGTTTTTTCTGATGAAAACGATTTAATGAATAAGGCACTTGCAGATGTTGGTGGCAGTATTTTGTTAATCAGTCAGTTTACGTTATTTGCTGCCACCAAAAAAGGCAACCGACCAGGCTTTACCAGAGCAGCAAAGCCAGCTGTTGCTATTCCGCTGTACGAAGAAATGATTAACAAACTTTCTGTTTTATTAGGCAAAAAAGTAGAGACAGGAATTTTTGGCGCCGACATGAAAATTAGTTTATTAAATGATGGGCCGGTAACGATTCTAATCGACACCAAAAACAAAGAATAAAATGAAGAACAGCAATTCTCTTTTGATTGAGCGGGCTTCACTCATCGGATTTGTTCTCCTGAAATTTATTTTAAGCTACGCATTAGTCAACTCAGTTTACGAACTTCACCGAGATGAATTTCTACACCTCGACCAAGCCAATCACCTTGCCGCTGGTTTTACTTCTGTTCCTCCGCTAACTTCATTATTTTCATTACTCATAAAATTTTTAGGGAATGGTGTTTTTTGGGTAAGGTTTATTCCAACTCTTTTTGGCGCATTAACTATGGTTTTTGGATGGCTTATCGTTGGTAAATTAAAAGGAAATCTTTTTGCAAAATGTCTTTTGGCCGTTTCTTTCATTTTTTCAGCGTATCTAAGAACCAATATTTTATACCAGCCAAACTCTTTTGATGTATTAGCCTGGACAGCAATATTTTACTACCTCATCAGTTACTTTGAAAATAATAAACCTAAATATCTCTATGCTTTTGCTATTTGGATTGCACTGGGTTTTTTAAACAAATACAACGTAATGTTCTTGGTATTTGGTTTGTTGCCGGCAATAATAGCTACACCAAATCGAACCATTTTTACAAATAGGCTTCTATATTTTGCCATTCTATTGGCGCTAATAATTATTTCACCGAATGTTATCTGGCAAATAAACCACAACTTCCCGGTTATCAGTCATATGCAAGAGCTTGCCGAAACGCAATTGGTGCATGTTAAGCGATTTGATTTTTTTAAAGAACAGGTTTTATTTTTTATAACTGATATTTTCGTGCTTATTGCTGCGTTTGTTGGCTTTACCATTTACAAACCATTTCGCAAACACATTTGGGTAATTCTGACTTACATTTTTACATTAACTATTTTTAGTTATTTCAATGCAAAAGCTTATTATGCGCTAGGCTTATATCCTGTTTTACTGGCTTTTGGTAGTGTATTTATCAGCCTCATTTCTACCAAAAAATATGCATTGCGAACACTTATATTTGTGTTCACCATTGGAATGCTTATTTACATCACACCTATAATGATGCCTGTGTACTCGCCTGCGAAAATAATCGAAAATCACAATCGATTTGAACGAGTTGGGGCTTTGCGATGGGAAGATGGAGAGAACCACAACCTACCTCAAGATTTTGCTGATATGCAGGGTTGGAAAGAACTCGCCCATTTAACCGACATCGCTTATGCAAAAGTTAAAGACAAATCGGCGGTGGTTGTGCGTACAGATAATTACGGGCAAGCGGGTGCCATTAATTATTACTCGAAATTTAAAAATATTAATGCGGTATCGTACAATGCCGATTACCTGTACTGGTTTAAAATGGATAAGCCAATTAAAGATTTAATTTTAGTAAGAGAAATTAACGAAGAAGACCCACAAAGGAAGAAAGAGCAACCTTTTTTTGAAAAAATCATTAAAATTGGCGAGATAAAAAATCCATATGCCAGAGAAAAAGGCACTGCTGTATTTCTTCTACAAGGTGCTAACATAGATATTAATAGCAGATTACAGGCAGAAATTAAAGAAAGAAAACATGACCATTAGCGAAGCACAGCAAACTGTAGATAACTGGATTAAAACCACCGGAATTAGATACTTCAACGAACTTACCAATACCGCAATCTTGATGGAGGAAGTTGGCGAAGTCGCCAGAATTATGGCTAGAAAGTATGGAGAACAATCATTTAAAAAAAGTGATGAGGAGGTGAATTTGGCGGATGAAATGGCAGACGTACTATTTGTATTAATTTGCCTTGCTAACCAAACCGGAATTGATTTGACAGATGCCTTAAAGAAAAACCTGCAAAAGAAAAACATCCGTGATGCTGACAGACACAAAAACAATGAAAAAATAAATCCTTCTAAACCGTAACAATTGAAGTAGAAGGTAACCTTCTATAATTTTAGAGGTTATACAAATTCCATTAATGTTCTGTAGGCAACAA
This sequence comes from Pedobacter jejuensis, assembly GCF_003725795.1. GTDB lineage: Bacteria > Bacteroidota > Bacteroidia > Sphingobacteriales > Sphingobacteriaceae > Pedobacter > Pedobacter jejuensis. The sequence goes on from NZ_RBEE01000044.1 coordinate 173,618, forward strand.
ATCGATTTTTAAACTTTTCGTTTAAATCGGCTTGTAAAGTAGGCGCAAAATTATCTACATAATTATTGTAGTTTTCTAAGCTCTCTGCAACATATTGTGCGCAATAAGTTACGCCTTCGTTGGGCGAATCTAAAACCTTTAACAATCGATTAGAAACAAACATACCTGTTGCCATTACTTCGGGTATATGAATATCTTGCATCCATTGTAACCACTCGTTTGCGGCAGCATCATCTAAAATTAAAGTAACATTGTATAATAACATGGTGTAAAGATAAAAAATAAGCTATCCGAAATTATAATTACAAGTCATTTTGTTGTAGATGTTCATTTAAAATATCTTTTATTGTTTAGATAATCATAAATTTTTCGAACTTAGAGGACTAAGTAAAAAATATCTTTTCATCCCTCAATGGAAAACTTTCGTCTCTACAGATTTTTTAAAGCTTTTGTTATAATTGGCTTTTTAACAATGGTTTGTTTTTTTGCTTTTGCATCAGAAGACAGGCATGTTTTTGCTAGTAATTTATTTTTACGTACGCTAGCCGATTTATACTCATTTTTCCAGTTCCCAACCCATACTTTCTTATTTAATTTTTTGGGTTCACACCTAGGATTGTACTTCTTCGGTTTGGTAATAAATTCGGCTTTTTATGCCTTTATCATAGAAAGTGGAATTGCAATTGAGACCTCTTATCGAGATAAAAAGAAAAAACAACAAGTTTAAACACCATCGCCTCGTAAATTTCTAAACCTTTTTCGTGCTTCGGCACTAAACATACTGCCTGGATAATCGGTTATCAATTTTTGGAAATAGATTTTCGCCTCGGCAATATTATTTAATTTCTTTTCATACAAATCGGCAAGTGTAAATAAAGCATCATCTGTCCAAATGCCATCTTTAAAATCATCCGTTACCTTTTTTAATATTACTGCTGCTTCTGCATAATCATCGGCTTTAATTAAAATTTTAGCTTTGCTCATTAAAATTGCATCGCCTAAACCATTTTGAGGATATTTTACTGAAATACTATCCAGCTTTTTTATTGCCTGCAGAGGTAAATTTCTAAAAATGAGCATCTCTGCATCGGCGTACATTTTAAGTGCATTGCTATCGGTAGGTGTTTGAATATTATCCGAAATCAGCAAGCTTAAGTTTAATGCATCATTAGCAATGAGTTGTGAGGTGGCTGCCTTTAAAACCAAACATTGGCCGTTGCTATATTCAAAATTACCTTGATAAAAAGATAGCTTAGCACTTCTATATCTAGCCTCATTGCCTATCGCCTGCCCTTCAAATTGTTTGCTTACTTGTTCATAAACTAAAAAGGCTTCCCAAGGTTGGTTTGTTAAAATGTAAATATCGCCTAAATCTAATTTTAGCTGCCCAATATCAACAGCACTTATGCCGGGAAGTTTAATGGCATCTTCAAGGGCTAATTCGGCTTTTTCGGGTTGTTTTAAATAATATGCCTGTAATGTTGCCAGCTTTTTTATTGCAAACAATGTGTTTTTATTTTTGCCACTTTCATCTAACAAAATTTGATAATCTTTAGCCAGCAAATCTAAATTAGCTATGTCGTACTTCCCTTTAGTTTGAATGCTGTATTTTGTATTAAGCATTTCAATTTTGGCGGGCAAATAATATTGATTTTCCTTCCCCTTGGTTAGTAAATATTCGTACGCCTTTATTGCAGTTTCGTATGCACCATTATCTACAAAAGTGTAAATCGCATTAAACAGTGTCCCTCCATCTGCTTTAGTTCTCTTATCAAAAGCAATTAATTGGCGTAGCGCCATGTCGTATTCCTGCTGTTGAATGTAATTCCATGTTAATAGCTGGATATAAATTTCGGCATCAGGTTCTTTCTGGACTTTCTTTAAAATACCAGCCTGAAAGGCTTGATAATCAGATTTATCCTCAAAAAGCATAGCCAATACTGCTTCTGCTTGTGGCAAAAGTTGCGGATTTGTAGGCAGAATATCCAGATATTCTTGCATCAACATTGGTTTATCTTTTTTAAACCTGTAAATATTTAACAGCTCATAGGCAAAAGCTTTTTCATCGTTTATTAATTTTCTACCTTGTTTAAAGGTTTGAATCGCGTAATCATAATTTTCAAAACGATAAAAACTATTGGCCAGCATCCTAATCTTAAATTCATCTTTAGGCATTTTGGTAATTACATCGGTAAAAATTTTATTTGCAGCAGAAGCATCGCCTTTTTCTTGATATAACTTGCCCAAAGCGATAGAATACATTTCTGATTGAGGCGATTGTTTAATTTGCCTTTTTACAATTTTTTCGGCAACATCATACTTCTTGAGCTTTAGCAAAGTGTTAAAATAAATATCGAAGTAACCCTCATTGTTAGGGTTTTGAAAAAGTTTTTCAAAAATTACAGCAGCCTTTTCGTAATCGCCTTCCTGGTAATATTGTATGGCTAAAGAACTTTCATCAGGAATTATTTGCCTGTTCTGACGAAGATTTTGTGCATTCGCCGAGATACAGAAAAATAGAATAATGATGAAGATGTTGCGTTTCATATCCACAAGTTAAAAGATTAAATGTAACATTTTAATACCTATTTACTTAAAGCATTGGCAGGTATAAAACGTATTTTAAATGTTACCTGTATTTTATTTTGTGTGTTTATTTTAAATACTAAATTGTAACCAATCGTTGTTTAAGGCAATGAACAATAAGTAACATTGTTACTGTATTTTATGGTTAAGCTGTAAGGTTGTTATATTTTTGGTATCCCGAAGGAATTGTTTATGTGGAATAGAATTTTATTATTGGTATTAATTGCTTTTAGTTGGGCTTGTAAAGGCACCAATGAGGAGAATACTATACCTGTAGATAATTTTTTTAGAACACAAGATAAAGCTTACTACCACGTTTCGCCTGACGGTAAAAGCTTATCATACCTAAAGTTACAAGACAAAAAACTCGATTTATTTGTCGAAAATATTGAAACCGGAGCGATAAATCAGCTTACACATTTAAATGAAAAAAGCATAAGCTTTTACTTTTGGACCAGCAACGACGAACTAATTTATTATACAGAAGACGAATCTAAAGAGCGCAAATCAGATTTATTTGTGGTAAGCAGAGATGGAAAAACGCAAAAGCAACTAAGCGCTAACGAAAAAACACGGGTAAGAGTTATTGAAGATCAGCTTATTGATGACAAATACATAATCGTAGCCTCAAACAAACGAGATTCTACTGTTTTTGATGTTTACCGTTTAAATGTCCGCACTGGCAAAATGGATATTGCTGCAAAAAACCCTGGCAATGTTACCGAATGGGTTACCGACAATAAAGGCATTTTGAAAATTGCCGTGGCCAGCGATGGTGTTAATGAAACTTTGTTATATCGCGAAAATGAAAGTTTGCCATTTAAGCCAGTTATAAGCAATAATTTTGAAACTACATTACAACCTGTTGCGTTTTCGGAAAACGAAAAGGATGTGCTTTTTGCCATTTCGAACGTTAATCGAGATAAAAATGCTTTGGTTGCTTTAGATTTAAAATCTGGCAAGGAGAAAAAAGTGCTTTTTGCGAATGATTCTTTGAACGTTGTTGACGCAAAATACTCCAAAGCAAAAAAGAAAATGATTTTTGTGACTTGCGAAAGCTGGAAGAAGGAAAAATATTATCTTGACGATAGTACACAGGTAAAATATGCTGCGATAGATAAACTTTTGCCAGGCACTGAATGGCGGATAATGGATAAGGATAAAAACGATAATGTTTTTGTGATAAGAACTTATACCGATAAAAATCCTGGGTCGTATTATCTTTACGCTGCTACACAAAATAAATTAAAAAAACTTGCCGATATTAATCCCTCTATCAACGAAAAAGATATGAGTGCAATGAAACCCATTAGCTACAAAAGTAGTGATGGGTTAACAATTAACGGATATTTAACTTTGCCTAATGGCAAAAAACCCACCAATTTGCCTGTAGTGGTACTGCCACACAGTGGGCCGGGCGGAAGAAATACCTGGGGCTATAATGCCGATGTTCAGTTTTTAGCCAACAGAGGTTATGCCGTTTTGCAGGTAAACTATCGGGGTTCAACTGGTTATGGCAAATCTTTTTATGCTGCTGGTTTTAAACAATGGAGCGATAAAATACAAGAAGATGTTAATGATGGCGTTAAATGGTTAATTCAGCAGAAAATTGCTAACCCTAAAAAAGTTGCCATTTATGGTAATGGTTTAGGAGGGTTTATAGCATTAAATTGTTTGTATAAAAATCCGGATATTTACAGCTGTGGCGGCTCAAACTCAGGCGTTATCAGTTTATTTAGTTATTTAACTACGATACCTCCATTTTTAAAATCGAACCTGCAAATGTACTATGAGATTTTTGGTAACCCAGAAACCGATACCGATTACACCCGTTTTGCATCGCCGGTTTTTCATGCTGATAGATTTAAAGCGCCAGTTTTTATTGCCCAAAACCCGAAAGACCCGCGTGTAAATGTTGCGCAAGGTGTGCAATTTGTTAAGGAGCTTAAAAAACGAAATGTACCGGTAACCTACATCGAAAAAGAAGAAGGTCCAAACCCTGTACTTCGGCAACAAGGTAGAACTGCATTATACAAAGCCCTTGAAGGTTTTTTACAGGAAAACCTGAATAAGAAGTAAGTTATGTCTTTGGAAAAAAAGAATGGGTATCGTAAAAATTTTTCGCTGAGTGTAACCTTTATTGTACTCATCTCCATCCTGTTTATATTATCATTATTCCTAGCTTTTAATTACAGTAAAAAATCTATAGAGAATGAATTTGTATCAGAAAAAGTTAATGTTTTAGAAGAAAGCATAAAATCGTATAGTGAGTTTTTTCAAAATAAAATGCCTGAGGTTTCTTATTACAATGGTTTTTTAGATTCTGCTACGGCATCGAAATTTGTAGATACCGTAATGGTAAAATTTCCCTTTGTAGATAAAGTGATGTTTTACGATTCGGAGGTTAAAAATGTGCCCGTAAGAGATGGTGTAAATGTTGGTCAGCTTTCTATTGGTCCGAAATCTATATTTCAATTTGGCAAAAACGTAAATCCCGATTCCGTAAAATTATTCTCTGAGCAAGAGCGGCGTTCTTTTAGGGTTGATGACGATTTTAACAGCATGGCTCTGAAGTTGGTCCGGTTTATCGACCAATTGGATACCGCTTCGGTGCCCACTCAAGAAGAATTATTCACCAACTTCTCCGTAGTTCTATCCAACAAAATTACATACCTGAATATCCCCAGACGAGAAGATCTAAAAGTGTATAAGCAGATGTTGCAAAGCAAATTGAACCCTGCTCCTGTATATCAGCAGGATATGCTTGTTTTTCATCTCAATCCAAAAAAAATCAAAATCATAAATACGCGTCCGTTGCTTTATCAAATTATTAGAGTAGAGCCTTTAACCTATGATCCTATTGATACCTCTGATGAAAATATAAATACCGAAATTGCTTTACCTGGTGCGTTTTCTGATTTCAAACTATATTTCACTTCATCAAAATCATACATTAAAAAGGAGATTTTTATCTATTTTATGCCTATCGCTTTAGTTTTATTGCTGGTTTACGGTGTGCTGTTGCTGGTGGCATTTTTAATCTACAGAAATTTAAATGTGAATAGTAAAATGTTTAAACTTCAATACGATTTCGTTAATAATCTTACCCACGAATTTAAAACGCCTGTTAGCGTTATAAAAATTGCAGGAAACAATATTAAAAGTGCTGCTGTTTTAAGTTTAAAAGAGCAGCAGTTGTATAGTAAAATACTAGATGAAGAAGCCGATAAACTAAACGGCTTGATGAATAAATTGCTAGCCTTTACACAAATAGAAAATAAGGCAATTATTTTAAATCAAGAGGAAGTTAATATCGAAGATTTTATTGAAAGCACAATTGAGTCGCACACGTTAAAACATCCTGATTTTGTTATGACTTATGAGGTGGTGGGCTTTAAAACATTTATTACAGACCCAGTTTTATTAGGCAGTTTGTTTGATAACCTTGCAGAAAATGCATACAAATACTCAAACCCGGGCAATAAGCGACTTAATATTAGCGCAAAGCTGATTAAAGGGGTTTTGGTGTTTCGTTTTGCTGATAAAGGAATCGGTATTCCTTCTTCAGAATTAAATAATATCTTTAAGAAGTTTTTCAGAATACAAAACGAATATAACCAAATGGGCAGCGTTGGATTAGGTTTGGCATTCTGCAAAGAACTGGTTAATTTTATGCAAGGCGAAATTACGGTTAAAAGTAAAGTTGGCCTTGGCACCGAATTTAAAATAGTACTGCCATTTAATAATTAAAAAATAAAAATATTGAAATGTTGTAACGTTAAATGTTAAACGATGAATTTTGTAATTAACATTAAAACCTTTTAGCTTTCCAACTTTCTAACCCTATAATAAAACACAAATGTCTAAAGAAGTAAAAATATTAATCGTAGAGGATGATGAGAATCTTCGTTTTTTGGTAGCACACCGTTTAAAAACTGAAGGCTATAATGTGCTGGAAGCGAATGATGGCGAAGCAGGCGAAAGAATGATTATGGCAGATCAGCCCGATATTGTTTTATTGGATTGGATGATGCCCGAAAAACAAGGCGCTGAAGTTTGCGAAAGCGTTCGTAAACAGGGTTTTGAGAATTTAATTATCATGATGACAGCCAAAGCTCAGGATGTAGATAAAATCGATGCCTACAATTTCGGTGCATCTGATTATATCACTAAACCATTTAACATGGATGTTTTAGTTGCGATGCTAGAAAGCAAAGTAAAATTCATTGTAAATAAAGATATGGCCGAAATTCATCGTTTTGGCAATATGGAACACCATCCTAATATTCATACTTTATTTAGAGAAGGCAAAAAAATAGAACTTACAATTTTAGAAAACCGTATTCTGCTTTATTTCTTACGTAACCCAGGCAAAGTAATTAATCGCGATGAATTAATGTTGGTGGTTTGGGGTTATAACTCTGATGTAAACACACGTACATTGGATATGCACATTGTACGTTTGCGTAAAAAAATAGAAATGAACCCTGATAATCCACAATTGTTGCAAACAGTAAGAGGTGTTGGCTATCGCTTTAATGCGGGGTAGAAATTGATTGAATGAGAGAATTATTGGATGAGTGAATTTTGACTGAGTGAGTTTTGAATGAGTGAATTGTTCTAAGTAGATTGCAATATTCGCTTATTTATAATAATTTAACACATCAATTTTATTAAATTTGATTATGTCAATAAATTCAGAGTTATCTAGCCGTTTAAACGATCAACAAGTTATGATGTTAAGGTTGTTAAAAAATCCGTTGCCAAACGATGATTTTTTGCAGATGCGAAAACTTGCGGTAAAACTTTTATCGAAACAATTAGATTCCATTGTAGAAAACTTTGAGATAGAAAATGATATTCAACCTGATTATTATAATAATTTGAGAGATAGTCATTTCCGTTCTAAATCTAAATGAAAGTCGTTCTTGATTCTAACGTATTAATATCTTCACTTGGTTTAAGAAGTAGTTTACGCCCAATTTGGAATTCTTTTATCAATGGTAATTATCAAATTTGTGTTTCTGAAGACATCCTCAAAGAATACGAGGAAATAATGTATTTACATTCGGCAGTAGGCGTAGCAGAAGTTGTTATGGAAATTTTTATTGAATCTACTGATGTTCATTTACAAAAAGTATTCTATAATTGGAATGCTATTTCAATTGATGTAGATGATAATAAATTTTTTGATGTTGCGGTTGCAGCAGATGTTGATTTTCTAGTAACAGATGATAGACATTTTGATGCAGTAAAAAACATAGATTTTCCAAGAGTTGAAGTAATAAGCTCAGAAGAATTTTTAAGAATTCTATCAAAATTATAACCGAAGTATTTCTGCTTTCTCTAACATAAAAGCCCATTTACCAGATTTTAAATTCCCCCATACAATTTCTATTTGGTTAAACCTAGGAACGAATTAATGTAAAAAATTAAAGTGTTAGAGTTTAATGTCCAAATGTGAATCTATCCGCAGTTAAATTGGGAAATGTTTAAAATTTATGTTTACCATTCTATTTTATTTTAAAAATAAGCTAAACATTCTCTAATTCAAAATTCTTTTATTTCTGCTTAAGCCCTTTTCAACGTAAAAACTGTTATCTCAGGCAATACGCCAACTCTGCCGGGATATCCTAAAAATCCGTAACCAACATTAACATAAAGCTGTTGTTTTTGTTCTTGATACAAGCCTGCCCATTCTTTATAAATATACTGCACCGGGCTCCATTGGTATTCTTTTAAACGAACACCGAATTGCATTCCATGTGTGTGACCGCTAAACATAGCATCTATTTGCGGGTATTTCTTTAAAACTTCTCCACGCCAGTGAGATGGATCATGACTTAGCAAAAGTTTAACTGGCAAATCATCTGTATTTTTAACAGCCAATTCCATTTTTCCATATTTTGGAAAGCGACCCATTCCCCAATTTTCTATACCTAAAATTCCGATTTCCTCACCATCAACTTTTAACCTGCGGTTTTCATTCATTAATAAATCGTAGCCCATTACCTTATGTACATCGATAATATCTTTAAGGTTTTTAACTTTAGCAGGCGATGATTCTTTACCGAAATAATAATCGCCATAATCGTGGTTACCCAGCGTAGAATAAACACCGAGTGGTGCTTTTACTTTCGAAAAAATATCCTGGTATTCCCTTACCTCATTGGTTAAGTTATTAACTAAATCGCCAGTGAAAAACACAAAATCCGGCTTCTCAGACATTAGCAAATCTACCCCACCTTTAACAGCTGTTTTATTGTAGAAACTACCAGAATGTATATCAGAAATTTGCGCCATTCTAATACCATCAAATGCCTTTGGTAAATTCGGAAGAATAAGGTTAACACGTCTTACCTGGTAATCATAGGCGCCAGAAATAATGCCCCAGCTTAGTGAAGTAAGCGGAACAGCTGCGGCAACCAAACCTGCTTTAACTAAAAATTCAGATCTCGAAATTGGTTCTGTTTCGCTAACAGGCTGGTCTTCGATAACTTGTTTCTTTTTAAAAATCCTGACAAATAATCTTCGCAAATCATCCAAAACTAAAAAAGGCAACATTGCCATTTTACAGGCAACCGTTAGGAAAAATGCCACTAAAATTATTGCTCTTAATGTTAAGAATAGATTTAAATATATCCCCGCAAAAACTCCAATAATTAATAAAATGCTAAGGCTCCAATATACTATCGAGAAGATTTTTTTTGTTGATGGTTTCCACTTTTTAAATACAGCGATAATTGCCTTGAAGCAGTAAATATCAAAAGCGATGATGAATATGCATGCAGCGATGATGAAAGGTAATCTTCCCATTTGAAAGGATAGTTTATGAATAAAAAAAGCTTTGACAAATTTATTTCCTCTTAGAAAGAAAATTTGTCAAAGCTAAAATAATTTATATAATTATTTGAAACTGCGATAATTAATAAATGAACTATCTAAAATCGTCTTCATCTTCTTCCTCATCAAATTCAGCATTAAATAAGCTGCCAAACATATCCGAGAATCCGAAGCCTCCGTTTAAAAAGTTTTTACTCAATTGAGAATATTCTGCCAATCCATGAAGCACAAATTCCATTAATAGTAAAGTTTGGTTTTCGCTCAATTTTGGGTGGAATTTCTTAACCAAATCGTAAAGACTCGGAACCGACATTAAAGCCTTTTTATACTGGGCATTTGTTAAAGTATCAGTTACATCTAAATTATTTCCCTCAGTAAACCATTCAGTAATTTCGGTATATGGATTTGCCGTTTTTGATTTTTTTGCCTTTTCTGGGTCTGGAAAATAACGGGCAAAAAGTGTTTTAACTGCTTTGCCGATTAAAGTTGTAGCAACGTGGGCTGGCCCTTCTAATTCACCTTCATAAACCAATTCAATCTTTCCAGTAATCGCAGGCACAATTCCAGCCAAATCAGCCAAACGAACTACAGTATTTTTCTCACCAGAAATTAACATTCTACGTTCAGCTGTACTAATCAAATTTTCATAAGCTGATATAGTTAATCTGGCAGACACTCCTGATTTTTGGTCGATATACTCACTCTTACGAGCTTCAAAAGCAATTTGCTCTATTAAATCTTTCACTAAGCCATCCGCTTCAATATTTTCTCTTTGCTCTTTAGTAAGTTTAGCTTCCTGAAAAGTTATTTTACGAGAAACTTCGATGCTTTTTGGATAGTGCGTTAAAATCTGACTTTCAATTCTATCTTTCAACGGCGTTACAATGCTTCCACGATTGGTGTAATCTTCCGGATTGGCGGTAAATACAAACTGAATATCAAGCGGTAAACGCAATTTGAAACCTCTGATTTGAATATCCTTTTCTTGTAACATATTAAATAATGCCACTTGAATACGAGCTTGCAAATCGGGTAATTCGTTAATCACGAAAATGCTTCGATGTGCCCGAGGAATTAAACCAAAATGAATAACACGTTCATCGTTATAGGTTAACTTTAAAGTAGCAGCCTTTATTGGGTCAACATCACCAATTAAATCGGCAACTGTAACATCAGGCGTTGCTAACTTTTCGGTATAACGCTCGCTACGGTGTAACCATGCAATTTCCGTAGCATCACCTTTTGTAGCAATTTCATTTTTTGCATACCATGAAATTGGATTCAATGGATCATCGAAAATCTCACTTCCTGCAACATAAGGTACATACTCATCCAACAAGTTCACCATCAAACGGGCAATACGGGTTTTCGCCTGGCCGCGTAAACCCAAAAGTAAAATATTATGTCGTGATAATATTGCCGTTTGCAATTCCGGAATTACGGTCTCATCATAACCAATAATGCCTTCAAACTCTGCTTTATTTCCTTTTAGTTGTTTAATTAAATTCTCTCTTAGCTCTTCCTTAACCGACCTTGATTTATATCCTGTGGTTTTTAATTCGCCTAATGTAGTATTTTGCATATTGAAGTTTATGGTGTAAAGTTTAGGATTAGGGTTTTGCAATGCGCCCAACCATAAGCTAAATCTATCTTTTGTTTTTAATTTATTTATCTAGATATCAATTTTGAGTTTTGTCTGCTATGGGTTCTATCTTAAACCTTTCGCCTTTATACCTTAAATTTTTTACCTGCTTTTCAACTTTTTCATAAACGCACCAATTGCTGGTTGAAGTTCTTTAAAAAGTTCATTTTCTCTGTTTTTAAGTAGCACTTCCGTAAACATTTTTAAACCTATGGCAAACTCTGTGCTTTGGTTTTCATCCTCGAAAATACCTTTGCTTTTAACTGCATTTATAATATTGAAAAGATTATCGTGATTATCGAATTCCAATGTTAAAGGACCATTCGTCAAATCGTTCTCATTTGCTAAAGCTAATTCTTCTAGTGTTAACTTATATTTATTTGTACGCTTCGCCATTATCTTTGTTCGTATTCTCCTAACTAAACTTCCGACTATTTCACTGTTTTTCTTCTGTTCTTAATGTAATCTTCAAAAATGTATTCGCCTAATCCATTTAAAGAGCTGTAGAAAGCCCTGCCCCCATTTATTTCAGTAAACTGACGAACAAATTGTTGCAGATATGGGTCTTTAGCAATCATAAATGTAGTAATCGGAATCTTCAATCGCTTGCATTGAGCAGCCATGTTTAAAGTTTTGTTTATCACTTTTCTATCCAAACCCATACTATTTTTGTAGTACTTTCCATTCTCTTTTAAACAGGTTGGTTTTCCATCTGTAATCATGAAAATTTGTTTGTTATGGGTTTTCCTTCGGCGAAGTAAATCGGCTGCCAATTCCAAACCTGCGTAAGTATTGGTATGATACGGACCAACCTGCAAATAAGGCAAATCCTTTACCGAAATTGGCCAGGCATCATTCCCAAACACAACAATATCTAATGTATCTTTAGGGTATTTGGTTTTAATTAATTCGGCTAAAGCCATGGCAACTTTTTTGGCTGGTGTAATTCTGTCTTCACCATACAAAATCATCGAGTGCGAAATATCAATCATCAACACCGTAGAAGTTAGGGTTTTAAAATCCTTTTCTTCCACTTCTAAATCTCTATCTGTTAAAGTGAAATCGCCAATACCATGGTTAATTTGCGCATTTTGAATCGAGGCAGTCATGTCAATTTGGTCTAAACTATCACCAAAACTATACTCCCTTCTATCGGCATTTTTTTCTTCGCCAACACCCGATTGATTGCTATTGTGATTACCACGACCAGATTTTTTTAGTTTCCCAAAAATTTCATCCAAAGCCGATTTACGAATGGTTTGTTCAGTTTTGGCTGTAATTTTAAATTCACCAGATTTGTTATCTTCTGTTAAGTAACCTTTATCCTTTAAATCATCTATAAAATTTCCAATACCATAATCATTATTGGTTAATTTATATTGTTTGTCGAGTTCATTTAGCCAGCTTAAAGCCTCTGCTGCATCACCTGCTGTATAATTTAGCAATTCGCTAAATAATTTAAGCAACTCATCGAACCCACCTTTTGGCGTATCGCCAGGCTTATAATCAGAAAAACGGAAACCTCTCATGTGTTTTTAATAACGAATTACTAAAGATAAAAGTTTCGATTTGGATTAATTTAAGCGGGATGTCATTTTTGGAAGATGAGCATTGATGGATAATGGAAGATGGACGATGGATGATGTAAGAAGGATGATGGATTAATGATGAAAGACTGGGATCAGGAACGAGAGACGAGAAACCAAAAACGAAAATCAAACTACCCCGCTGTTTGCATCCCCACAAAACGAAATAAGATAATCTAGTTATCTGCGAACCCCACATAGGTAAGCAAATTTAAAAGATGTCACAAAATCCAAAAATTTTTTTTGAAGAGCAATAACTGTAGCAACTATTAATGTTCGTCCCGCTATCGCTTTAAGTCCTCATCCTCGTTCCTCGTCTTCCGGGCTTTGCGCTCTATCGGGTCTAGTTAAATTCAGTTTCTGCAAAAATTTGAGGTTGCAGGCAAATAAGCTATCGTCATTTCGAGCGAAGCCGAGAAATCTTTGTACATAGAATTCTTACTCCTCGGTCTGTGTTCCCACAGACCGAAAACAAATAGTTTAATGGTCGCTTTGACAACTTTTAAAAAGTTGTCAAAGCTAATACCTATACTCCCCTTATGTCCTACATATGCAAATAGACATTCCTCGGTCTATGTCCGTAAAGACCGAAATAAAATTATTTAATGGTCTGTGAAGACACAGACCTTGGAAGAAAACCCACCGTCATTTCGAGCGAAGCCTAGAAATCTTTGAACATAGGTTTCACTCCACAGTCTGTGTTCCCACACCTAAAAGAAAAGCTAATGTCATAGCCCATTGGTTAGGATATTAAACAAAGACCACAAAAATTAATAACTTTTTGAATAGCAATAACTGTAGCGTCTATTAATGCTCGTCCCGCTATCGCTTCAAGTCCTCATCCTCGTTGCTCGTCTTCCGGGCTTTGCGCTCTATCGGGTCTAGTTAAATTTGCTTCTGCAAGTATTCAAGGTTGCATCAAACCCACCATTATTTCCCGCGAAGACCTTGGATCTTGACAGTTCGTCCAAATCAGTTTCCGGTTCAAAAAATACCTTCATTAAATCTATTTAAACGTTTTAGTAAAATATTTTTAAATAAATTTTAATATTGTTTGCAATTAAGAAAAATAATCTGCTTCTTTACGGTGTAGATAATACACCAAGACAAATGAATTTTAACACTTCGATTATTACAACGATTATTATTACCACCGGGATAAACCAGCGGGGCTAATTTGTTGTAAATTGATTTGAAAACATAAAAACACAAAAAGCGTCCCGACACAAATCGGGGCGCTTTTTTTTTAAACCCAAAAAAAATGAAAGTATTAAAATTCGGTGGCACATCCGTAGGTTCGGCCGAGAACATTAAAACGCTGCTAAACATAGTGGCCAAAGAAAAATTACAAAGCAATCCGGTAGTTGTATTATCGGCAATGAGTGGCGTAACCAATTTGCTAACCGATATGGCCGAAAGCGCCGAACGGGGCGAAGATTACGATACTTCTTTAAAAGAAATTGAAGCAAAACATTTCGCAGTTATCCGTTCGCTTTTACCAGCAGCGGCACAAAACCCAGTATTTACGCGTTTAAAAATCTTCTTTAACGAACTGGAAGATTTATTGCAAGCCGTAACCAATCTTCGCGAGTTGAGTTTGCAAACCAAAGACCAGATTTTAAGTTATGGCGAACGCTGCTCATCTTTCATGATTGCACACATCGCATCGCAACAATTCGAAGAAGCACTTTATGTTAACGGTTCAGAACTCATTAAAACCGATAGCAATTTCGGACAAGCAAGGGTTGATACCGAACTGACTGAAATCTTAATCAATGATTTCTACCAGGCCAATAAAAGCAAAGTTTTATTTGTTACAGGTTTTATTGCCAGTAACGCAGCAGGTAGGGTAACAACTTTAGGTCGCGGTGGTTCTGATTATACTGCAGCAGTTTGGGGTGCGGCTTTAAATGCCGAAGAAATTGAAATATGGACGGATGTTAACGGAATGATGACGGCCGACCCACGCATCGTAAAAAAGGCCTTTTCTTTACCAGAATTGAGTTACACAGAAGCGATGGAATTGAGTTATTTCGGTGCGAAGGTAATTTATCCGCCAACCATGATTCCGGCATTTATGAAGAAAATCCCAATTGTAATTAAAAACACTTTTGAGCCTGATTTTGCCGGAACTTATATAAAAAGTGATGTAAAAGCATCGAGTTTGCCAATAAAAGGCATTTCTTCTATCGACCACATCAGCATTATTAACTTAACCGGAAGTGGCATGGTTGGTAAAGCTGGTTTTAGTGGGCGGTTATTCTCTTTACTTTCACGAGAACAAATTAATGTAGTTTTAATCACCCAGTCTTCATCAGAACATAGCATTACTTTTGCCGTTAAACCAACTGATGCCGGACGAGCAATTGCCCTAATTAAAAAGGAATTTGAACTGGAATTGGATGCCAACAAACTGGCTTTACCAGAAGTTGAAAATAACCTGGCGGTTTTGGCAATCGTTGGTGAGAATATGAAGCGCACACCGGGTATGAGTGGCAGATTATTTAATGCCTTGGGACGCAACGGTATCAATGTTCGGGCAATTGCGCAAGGTTCTTCGGAGTACAACATTTCGGTAATTATTAGCGCAGCAGATTTATCGAAAGCCGTAAATGCCGTTCACGATGCATTCTTTACCAATTTGAAACGTACACTAAATATTTTCTGTTTAGGCACCGGAAATATTGGCAAAACCTTGTTTAAACAACTAAAAGAACAAATGCCTTTCCTATCTGCCAACAACGATTTACAAGTTAAAGTTGCGGGCATCAGCAATACCAGGAAAATGATTTTTAGTGCAGAGGGTTTATCGCTTGAAGATTGGGAAAGCAATTTAAATACCAATGGCGAACAAGCTGATTTAGCTGGTTTTGTGGAACGAATGAAAGCGCTAAACCTACCAAACTGTGTTTTTGTAGATAATACCGCAGCAGAAACACCTATTGAATTTTATCAGGGCATTTTCGAAAGTAGTATTTCGGTAGTTACCTGTAATAAAAAAGGAAATTCTGCAGATTTTGCTCAATACAAATCGTTTAAAGATACTGCCCGTAAATTTGGTGTTGATTTTTACTACGAAACCAACGTTGGTGCAGGTTTGCCAATTATTCGTACGTTAAGAGAGTTGATGATGAGTGGCGATAAAGTGGCCCGCATTGAAGCCATTTTATCGGGTACAATTTCTTACATTTTTAACAACTTTAAGGGCGATGCCGGTTTTTACGAAACCGTTAAGGAAGCACAGGAATTGGGCTACACCGAACCAGACCCTCGCGATGATTTAAATGGAAAAGATTTTATGCGTAAAATGCTAATTTTGGCTCGCGATGCAGGTTATCCCTTAGAAGCTGCTGATGTAAAAATTGACAATATTCTGCCTGAGGCTTGTTTAAATGCAACTTCTGTTGAAGATTTCTACTCAGAATTACAGAAAAACGCAGCGTATTTTGAAGATTTAAAAACCAGAGCGGCTAATGATAAAAAAGTTCTGCGCTATATTGGTAAGCTGGAAAATGGCAATGTAGAAATCAGCTTGCAAATGGTTGATGACAGTCACCCGTTCTACATGCTTTCGGGAAGTGATAACATCATCTCGTTTACAACGGATAGGTATCATGCTCGTCCGTTAGTAGTAAAAGGACCTGGTGCTGGTGCAGAGGTTACAGCCGCTGGGGTTTTTGCAGATATTATTAATGTGGGTCAAACCCCCTAGCCACCTAAAGCGGAACCAAACACTAGCATAAAAGCTAAGTTTTTAAAACAAATTAGTAGCATAGCCCAGGATTTCAATCCTGGGAAAAAATGAAAAGATATACAATGCCAAATAACAATTTAAGCTCCGCCGAAACATTAGATATAACCGACGGAAAGGCAAAAGCCCCTTTTGAAGGTTTGGGGATGATTCGCGTTTTTGCCCCTGCAACCGTTGCTAACGTAGTTTGCGGTTTTGATGTGCTTGGTTTCGCTGTAAACGAACCTGGAGATGAGGTTGAAATGCGTTTAACCGATACACCTGGCGTAATTATAAAAAGAATTACTGGTGATGATGGAAAATTGCCATTAGATGCAGCAAAAAATACAGTTAGTGCAAGTGTTCAGCATTATTTGCAACACATTAATCGGTTAGATGTTGGTGTTGAAATTGAACTGCATAAAAAAATGCCAATCGGAAGCGGATTAGGCTCGAGTTCGGCCAGTACTGTTGCGGGCTTATTTGCCATCAACAAATTGATGGGCGATTTATTAACCGCAAAAGAATTGGTTCCTTTCGCCATGAAAGGTGAAGAACTGGCTTGCGGTTATGGGCATGCCGATAATGTTGCCCCTGCCATTATGGGTGGCTTTGTTTTGGTTAGAAGTTACGAACCACTAGATGTAATTTCTCTACCAACTCCTGCTGGTATGTTTGCTGCGATTGTGTATCCTCAGGTTGATGTACCTACAAAAGATGCCCGCCAAATGATTCGTAGTAAAGTTTTTTTAAAAGACGCTGTAACCCAATGGGGAAATGTTGCCGGCTTGGTAAGTGGTTTATTCATGAATGATTTCGATTTAATCGGCAGAAGTATGAAAGATGTTCTGGTAGAACCAACCCGCTCCATTTTAATTCCGGGTTTTGAAGAAATGAGAAACCTGGCCATGGAAAACGGTGCTATCGGTTTCGGAATTTCTGGCTCTGGTCCATCTGTTTTTGCCTTAACCAAAGATGAAGAAACAGCTAAAAAAATAACTAAAGCACAACAACAACATTTACATAAACTTAATATTAATAGCAAAGCTTTTGTTTCTTCGGTTAACGCTGAAGGACCGAGAGTAATGTAAATATGTAAAATGGGAGAAGGGAAAATGGATGATGGGAAAGTAAATATTCGATTATCCATTTTCCATCATCCATCACCCATCTTACCTCTTCCATACAAATAATGAAACTATATTCAACCAACAATAAAGATTTACGCGTTTCTTTTAAAGAAGCTGTTTTTAATAGCATGCCGCAGGATAAAGGCTTGTACATGCCTGTAGAAATTCCACAGCTGGATGCTGATTTTATTGAAAACATAGCACAATATTCCTTACCAGAAATCGCTTATAAAGTAGCCTCAGCATTATTAAAAGATGAAATTCCAGCTGAAGATTTAAAAGCTTTAATTGAAGATGCCATAAACTTCGAAGCACCTGCTGTACAGCTTGATGAGGATACCTACGTGCTGGAACTCTTCCACGGACCATCATTAGCTTTTAAAGATTTTGGGGCTCGCTTCATGAGCCGTGTGATGGCTTATTTCTTAAAAGATGGCGAACAGTTATTAGATGTTTTAGTAGCCACCTCAGGCGATACCGGTGGTGCAGTTGCACTGGGTTTTTTAGGTGTTCCGAATACAAGGGTTACCATTTTGTATCCAAAGGGAAAGGTTAGTCCGATACAGGAATTACAGTTAACCACCAACGGACAAAACATAAGAGCTATTGAAGTTAAAGGTACTTTTGATGATTGCCAGGCTTTGGTTAAACAAGCTTTTGCAGATGAAGAATTAAACTCAAAATTTAGGTTAACTTCTGCTAATTCCATTAATATTTCGAGATTAATTCCACAAACATTTTATTATTTCAACACTTATGCACAGTTGAAAAAACAGGGGTTTAATGACGTGATTTTTTCTGTTCCAAGTGGAAACTTTGGTAATATTGGTGCGGGTTTATTGGCTTATAAATTAGGCTTGCCAGTTAAACAATTTATTGCTGCTACAAACATCAACGATACCGTTCCACGTTTTCTTGAAAGTGGCATTTATGAAACGAAACCATCAACCCAAACCTACTCCAATGCAATGGATGTGGGTGCTCCAAGCAACTGGATACGAATTATGGATTTGTTTAATCAGGATATAGAAGCTTTGAAAAAAGTGGTAACTTCTTACCGTTTCAATGATGAAGAAACACTGGATGGTATTATAGATATTGATGCTAAATTTGATTATGTTGCTTGTCCGCATACTGCAATTGCCTACCTAGCAATAGAAAAATATAGAAAAGAAAACCCCGAAGATAAAAGTGCCGCAGTATTTTTATCAACTGCACATGCTTGTAAGTTTCCAGATATTTTTCCGTCAGATATTGCTGCTAAAATTGAAATTCCAGAACAAGTAAAAGCTTTAGAAAGCAAATCACACCATGCTGATAAGTTAGGTGTAGATTTTGAAGGCTTTAAAAATTATTTATTGAGTAATATTAGTTAGCAATTCTCCCATCGATTTCAGCAAGGAACTGAGTAAACTGAAGTTGTTGTTTATCTTTTAACTCAAAAAAGCTGAAATAAACTCAGGTTTGAAATTGCTTATATCCTTCAAATTAAAAGCAGGCATCCTTTTTAATTGATAAAAAGAATGCCTGCTTTTATTTATTTAGTGAATAATAATTGTTGCTAAATAAAACTTGCTTCGATTATTTTTTATACTTCTCTGTTCGTGCATCTTTAATAATGCCTTTCCAGTTTAAGCCATAGCCAAAATCGTAGCTGTTACCTTCAGTATCTTTATGTGTAATTAAATCAAAAGGAACATCTTCTTTCTGCTCTTCTACAGTTTTCATGTTTGCAGGCATTTGCAATGGCAGCAAGCCAGATGGTTCTGTTCTGCCCGAAATAATATCTAAAACTGCCTGAGTGGAAACACCAAAATTTAATACAATACCGTTAACGTTTTTCTCAAATTCATTAAAAACCATTGGTTTTGATGCCGTAACTGAAACAATTACCGGTTTGCCATTCATCATTTCTTTAGTATCTAAAATGGTTCTTAAATCCATTGTGTTTGATACTGTAACCGTTTTGCCTTTATATCCTCTATCTTTTATCGTTGGGTCGATTACCGGGTCGCCAGCTGCAATACTTTTTGCTCTGGCATGTTCAGCTGTGTAAGTTCCATATTGCAAAGAAATTGGCACATAACCATTACTTCCCGCTGTTCTGTCGTTGATATCGTAACCACCTTCTGCACTTTGCGGACTTGATACAAAAACGATTGCAAAATCTGCCTTTTCTGGGGCATCGGTAACGTTATAATATTTTTTAACCAAATCGATATTTACCGGATAATCCAACTTTGCAGCTGTATAAAAACCCCACCAATCTTTTGTAGGTGCAGAATAAATTTTAGGTACATAAACGGTTTGCTTTTCTTTCAGCGGAAGAACATTTCCCTTGTTTTTTAATAACACGATCGATTTTAACTGCGCATCATATCCCGCTTTCATAAATTCGGCATTACCAACAATAGCTTTGGTTTCTTCTACATTTAAATACGGATTTTCGAAAAGACCAACACGGAAAATATTTTTAAGTAAACGAACGGCAGAACGCTCGAAACGTTCACGCATAAACTTTTCGCCATATTCTTTTACGCCCATTTGATAGGCTTCCAAAACAGGTTTTTTATCATTATTTCCGCCAAATTGATCCACTCCTGCCATTAAAACTTTGTAATGTCTTTCGGCAATAGTTAAAGCCTCGGCTCCCCATGGCTTACCGGCAAAAATGTTTGGTGTTTTACCTTCATCTCCAGTAACAGACCAATCAGTACAAACCACACCATCGTAACCATATTTATCGCGAAGTAAATCGGTAATTATGTATTTGCTATAGCCGTTGGCTACATTTTCTTTATACTTTTTATCTTGGTCGAATGTAATGGTATAATAAGGCATTACCGCTGAAGCTTTACTAGTTTTGCCTTTCAATTTGAAAGCTCCATTCACAAACGGATCGATGTGCTGTTGTAAATTATTGCCAGGATAAACCGTGAATTTCCCAAAAGCCCAATGCCCATCTCTACCACCTTCTTCTGCGCCACCACTTGGCCAATGTTTTACCATTGCATTTACGCTTTTATAACCCCAGCCATCTTTAATTTCATCCTTCCCGTATGATGTTTGAAAACCATCAATGTAAGCTCTGGCCATATCCGTAGTTAACAGCGGACTTTCGCCAAATGTCATTGAAATACGGTACCAACGCGGTTCGCTACCTAAATCTATTTGAGGCGATAAAGCCGTTGAAATACCCAATGCTCTATATTCTTTTGCGGCAATTTGCCCAAACTGCTCAACAATTTTCGGGTCGAATGTTGCGGCCATTCCCAAACCATCTGGCCACATCGAAATTTTACCACCTGCACCTGCATTAAATTCGCTGGTTGCCATGGCGGTATGGCGTGGGTCGGTACTGTTATTTGCCGGAATGCCTAAGCCAATACCCTCTACAAAAGCTTGCGCATTGTTATTCCAAATGGCTGCAATTTCTGGTGTTTGTACACTTGTTAATAAAACATGCCGAAGGTTATCATCTTTAAAAAAGTCTTTTTGCTGATCGCTTAAATCGTATGCTTTTGCCTTACTTTCAGGAAAAACCTTTCCATCATACGTGCCCATATTGTAACCAAAAAGACCTGCAGGCAAAGCCTGATGTTTGCTGTAAAGCATTAAACCTGCAATTTGCTCAACTGTCATTTTCGAAGCTAAATCTTTAGCTCTTTCATCAGCCGTTAAGCGCCAATCCTCATATTTATCGAGCTTGCCGTTTTTATTTAAATCTTTAAATTTTAAACCGCCGACTGTTAGAATTTTTACGCCGGAGGCTGATGAATAGCCAATTGTTGCACCGTTGTTATTTTTTACCGTAGTGAATTGCTGTGCACTAAGGCTTAAACCGCCAAGGAGGCTAATGATTAATGTTGATGTAATTTTTTGCATTTGGTTAGAATTTAATATAGTCTCAGCCATAAATGTGAGACTCTTAATTGTCGAATCATAAAAGCTTTTTAGCAAGATAATTTGATTAGAAAAGTCTGGCTAAATTTCATTGCTTCATAAAGAAGCAATGTATTAACTTTAGTTTAAAAAAACAAATCATTAATTTAGAAGTCTTTAAACTTTACCTTTTGTAAATGATCGTTCCTGATATATTAGATGCAAGTGCAGAATTTTGGAAAAAATCATTACCACATATTTCGATAGATTGTGTGGTTTTTCGTTTTCATGCCAACAGCTTAAATGTTTTAATGCTAAAACTTAAAAGCGCAGATAACTGGATGTTGCCCGGTGGCTACGTAAATAAGAATGAAGCAATAAATGATGCTGCAAAAAGAGTTTTATTTGAACGAAGTGGAGCAGATAAAATTTTCTTAAATGTTTTTGGCGTTTTTGGTACGCTTAACCGTTCTGAGGATTTTTTCAAAGATTATCCTGATGATTTATGGCACAAGCAACGCTTTGTAACTGTGGGTTATTATGCGCTTGTAGATCATACACAGGTAACGCCTGTTACCGATTCATATTCTGATAAATGTGAATGGATGCCGATTGATAATTTACCAAAGACGGTGATGGACCATCAAGAAATACTAAACAAAGCACTTGCAACCCTAAGAGAGCAATTAAGCTATAAACCAATTGGCTACAATCTGCTTCCAGAAACGTTTACAATGCCCGAACTGCAAAGTTTGTATGAAACAATTTTAGGTCAGAAATTAAATAGAGGCAACTTTTATCGTAAAATAATGCGCTATAATATTTTGGTAAAACTTGATGAGCCAAGAAAAGGTGGTGCACACAAAGCGCCAAATTTATATCGTTTTGATGAAGAAAATTACAAGAAAGCCCTAAACGATTTTAATTGGTAGAACTTCTATCATCAACATTTATAATTTCTACAGCACTTTCATTACCAGTTCTATCTATAGCCGTTACTGCAATGCTTTGCAAAGGTTGTTGAATCAATTTTGCTGCATCAGCATAGCTAACTTTAGGCACTAACAAAAACCTACTCTTATAATTTAGAATGGTGTAAGACCACTTTCCTCCATAATTAGTGTAAACGATGTATTTGAAATCATCTCGCTTATCGGCTGGTTTCCAATCGATGTAAACATCTGTATTTCTATCTGCTAGAGTTACTTTAGGCTGTAGTGGTTTTTCATCATCCAACCAAGGCGATGCAGGAACTAAAGCTTCCGTTCTATAAGGACCTTTGAGTAAATCATTACGAAGCATTTCATTTTTGGTTAATGCAGCAATACTCCAATGTGCAACACCTGGGGATTTTGGTAACATACCACGGCTTATCATAATTTGATTTATGATTTCATCGCTATTTTTTTCTCCACCACCAATACCGCTATTCAAACCCGGCCATAAATGCCGTTGTTTAGTGTTTTCATTTTGCCACCAACCTAATAAAACAGGGAAACTTTGTGGTATGTTATTAACCTGCCAGTACAATTGAGGCATAAAATAATCAATCCAACCTTCGTTTAACCATAGTTTTGCATCGGCATATAGCTTATCATATTGATCAAAACCTTTAATAGATTCAGGAAAGCCTGGCCTCCATATACCAAACGGACTGATACCAAATTTGACATACTTCTTTTCATCTTTTATGATCTTGTAAACCCTTTGAATAAAAACATTTACCTGTTCCCGGCGCCAATCGCCACGAGCAAGCTGACCTCCATTTTTCTGGTACGCTGCGTAGCTTTCCGCATCGGGAAAATCTTCCCCGCCGTTATATTCGGCATATGGATAAAAATAATCATCGAAATGAACTCCATCGATATCGTATCGTTTTACAATGTCTTTAACCACCTCAGCAGATAAATCTTGAGTTCCCTTTTTTGATGGATCTAGCCACCAATAGCCTTGTTTTAATTTATAAACCAATTCTGGATGTTTCTTAACAACTGAAGATTCAGAAGGTTGACCGCCAGATATATGATGTGCCCGGTAAGGATTTAACCAAACGTGCAATTCTAAGCCTCGCTCATGTGCTGCTTCAATCCAGAATTCTAACGGATCGTAATATGGTTTTGGCGCCTCGCCTTGAACTCCAGTTAAAAAATACGACCATGGTTCTAAGTTACTTTTATACAAAGCGTCAGCCTGCGGACGAACCTGAAAAATTACTGCATTAAAGTTGTTTTTCTTTAACATGTCTAATAAAGCAATTGCTTCATCCTGTTGTTGTTGAGTCGATAAACCTGGCTTGCTTGGCCAGTTAATGTTTGCTACCGTTGCAATCCAAGCTGCCCTAAATTCGCGTTGTGGTTTTGGTAATTCCGCTAAATTTGTTTGCTGAGCATTAACATTAAACGCAACCCAAAAAAGTATAATTAAGACCGTTAATTTATTTCTCATAATATTGAATGAATTATAAACATAAGCCATTTAAGCTGCAACAAAGCTAATATTTTAAAATTTTTACACACTTAGAAATAAAAAAAGCCGAGGTAATAAAACCCCGGCCAAACCACATAATACAATAAAAATCTACTTTGTATTTTTTGATTTCAAGGAATCCACCTCGGCTCGTAATTGCTCAATTTGTTGTTGCTGCTCTTTAATACTACCAACTAAAAGCGGTATTAGGCTTTCATAATCTACTGTAGAAACGGTTGCTGTTTTAAAAGCATTTTTTCCTGAAGGATAATCTTTAGCTTGCCTTCTTACTAGAGCGGGTAGAATTTTCTGAACATCGCTAGCCACAAATCCCATTTGAGATTTATCTGATAACTTTAATTTCTCTGCCCATTTTGAGTCATAATTGAAGCTAACCGGCTGCAGTTGAGCAACAATAGAAACAGAATTATTTAGTGGTTGAATATTGGTTTGCCCAATTTCTTGTGCGCTAATTTTTAAAGATGCTGATAGTAAAAATACAGCAAAAGATAATGAAATTGCTCGTTTCATAAGTTTATATAAATTATTAAAATGTGAATAGAAATACCTATCGGGATAATTTACCGATATAGGAATGTTTTTGAATAGATGCTAGGAAATACGAGATGGTGGAGGTGTTAAAACCTCTGGGAAATAAGATAAAAGAGTGTTATTGGTTTGATAATCCTTTTTAACTTTTAATATTACAGGTATTTTGATATGCTGAACAGAAAACAATTGGTTATCGAAATATTCTGATTCAATTTTCTTCTCCTCTTTCTCTGCGCTATCCTGATTAGCAATATTACATTCCGTATTTTTAATGGAGTCAATAAAAGCAGATGCTACGCCAGTTGTTTTAAGCAGCAGCATTGCTACAAAAAAACATATTAGAACATATTTTAAAGCATCTGATTTCATTACAACAAATATAACATCAACTTCTTGTTAGCAAAAAAATATTCGTTAAAGTTGTGTCAGGTTTTTAATTGCAAAAGCTAAAATATAGCTTTTGCAATTTGTTTGGTTTGTTCTGGTCGGCCCATAGTGTAAAAATGCAGTACCGGAACGCCAAAATCCATAAGTTCTTTACATTGCTTTATCATGGCTTCGGTACCGATTTCTTTCGCTTCGTTATTGTTTTTTGCATGAGATAATGCATCACATAATGGCTCAGGTAAATCGATATGGAAAATTTTTGGCAATACGTTTAATTGAGAAAGTGTACTTATTGGTTTTAAACCTGGAATAATAGGCACATTGATATCATTCTCCCTACATTTTTTTACGAAATCGAAATACTTCTGATTATCAAAAAACATTTGCGTTACAATAAATTCGGCACCCATTTCAACCTTTTTCTTCAAGAATTTGAAGTCTGTATTTAGATTTGGTGCTTCGAAATGTTTTTCAGGATATCCGGCAACGCCGATACAGAAATCGCTTTTGAAAGTTTCTATATCTTCATGCAGAAACTTACCTTCATTATGATTTTTTATATGTTCAATTAAATCGGTAGCATAACAATGACCGCCTTTAGTTGGCACAAAAGAATTGTCGGCGGCACGGGCATCTCCACGCAAAGCTAAAACGTTATCAATACCTAGAAACTGCAAATCAATTAAAGCATTTTCAGTTTCTTCTTTGGTAAAACCTCCACAAATTAAATGCGGAACGGCATCGATTTTGTATTTATGAATAATTGCGGCGCAAATGGCAATGGTTCCCGGGCGTTTTCGGTAAGAAACTTTTTGCAGTAAGCCGTTTTCCTGTTCTTTATAAATGTAATCTTCTCTTAATGATGTTACATCAATAAATGGTGGTTCAAATTCCAAAAGCGGATCAATAGCATCATATATCCATTGAATGCTTTGCCCTTTAATTGGTGGTAATAACTCGAAAGAGAATAAGGTTTTACCCTTTGCGTTTTTTATATGGTCGGTGATTTTCATTCTGTTGTGGGTTGCCAGTTTTTAGTTACCTGTCTGGATGCTAATTTAATCTGTTGCGGGTTACCAGTTTTTAGTTGCCTGTCTGGATGCTTTGTTACACTGTTATGGATTTTTGTTTCTTTATAGATGCTAGTAAAAAAAGTTATTTAGCAAGATTTTGATAATATTTGATGAAGCCACTCAATAATTTTCTTGTAATTTCTACTTTCGATAGCAAAGCTTTCCCCAATGTTTCATTTATATAATTCTGGTCAGATGCGATATAAATCTGAGTTTCCAATTCATATAAAGAACCTCTGGAAACAAAAAAGAATTGAATGCTATCTTTAGAGTGGTTTCTTCCACAGCCCTCTGCAATATTCGATGCGATGGATACGGCACATCTTCTCATTTGACTTATTAAGCCGAACATTTCTTCTTTAGGAAATAATTTTGTGGCATTATAAACTTCATTGGCTAAAACCCTCGCTTCTTTCCAAACGTCTAAATCTGTATATGCTTTCTTTTCTTTTTCCATTATTTTAATTTCATAGCATCTAACTATGTTTTGGTCATTTATGCAGTCTTAAAAATTCAACAATCATAGGCAATAAACTAATATGCATTGCTAAACTTCCGAACCGCTAACTGACAACAGAAAACCGCCAACAAACTAATACACCTTACTAAACTTCCAAACCGGTAACTGACAACAGAAAACCGACAACAAACTAATACGCCAAATTCGGACTAAGCCATCTTTCCGCTTCTTCTATTGTCATTCCTTTTCTGGCTGCATAATCATCAATCTGGTCTTTTGTGATTTTTCCTAAACCAAAGTATCTTGATTCGGGATGGGCAAAATAAAACCCGCTAACTGCAGCGGTTGGATACATCGCATAACTTTCGGTTAAGCGTAAGCCAATTTGATTTTCAGCATCGAGTAAATTAAATAAAGTGCCTTTTTCAGTATGTTCCGGACAAGCGGGATAACCTGGTGCCGGACGAATACCTGCATATTCTTCCTTTATCAACTCTTGATTGCTCAAATTTTCTTCTTTGGCGTATCCCCAAAACTCTTTTCGTACACGCTCATGCATTCGTTCGGCGAAGGCTTCTGCTAACCTATCTGCTAAAGCTTTAGCCATAATGCTATTGTAATCATCGTGATTTGCTTCAAACTCATTTACCAAATCATCAATACCAATACCTGTTGTTACTGCAAATCCACCAAAATAATCCTGAATTCCGCTTTCTTTCGGTGCAATAAAATCAGACAAAGCATAATATGGCTGACCATCTACTTTCTCTGCCTGTTGGCGAAGGGTGTGAATGGTGATGGAAGATGGATGATGTAAAAGGGATGATCGGTCTTCAGTTCCATCTTCCATCTTACTTTTTCCATCCAAAACTTGTGAATTGGATGATGGGTTTGCAGTTCCATTTTCAATCTTACTTTTTCCATCCAAAACTTGTGAATTGGATGATAGGTTTGCAGTTCCATTTTCCATTATACCTTTTAGATCAAGAACGATATCATCTCCAACTGCATTTGCAGGCCAAAAACCGATTACGCCTCTTGCTGTTAATAATTTTTCATCTAAAATGCGTTGCAATAAAGTTTGCGCATCGGCAAAAAGTTTTTTTGCTTCATCACCAACATTTTTATCATCAAATATTTTAGGGTAGCTTCCGCGAAGTTCCCAAGTGTGGAAAAAAGGCGTCCAATCGATGTATGGAACCAATTCTTCCAATGGATAGTTATCAAAAACACGAGTTCCTGTAAATAGTGGAGCAGGTAGGTTTTGTTGGAAATCTATTTTAAATTTATTTGCTCTTGCTTCTTCTATGGTTTTAAAACGTTTATCAGAGCGCTTATTTAAATGTGCTTCACGGGCTTTATCGTACTCGGCTCTTATGCCTGCAACATAATCATCTTTAGTTTCAGGATTCATCAAGGTGCTGCAAACGGTTACACTTCGCGAAGCATCCAAAACATGAATTGCTGGTCCTGAATAATTTGGAGCAACTTTAACCGCAGCATGAATTCTGGATGTTGTTGCACCACCAATAATTAATGGTATGGTAAAGCCTTCGCGTTCCATTTCTTTGGCAAAATGAACCATTTCATCCAAAGAAGGGGTAATTAATCCACTTAAACCAATAATATCAGCATTAATTTCTTTGGCTTTTTTGATGATTTCCTGAGCAGGAACCATCACGCCCATATCAACAATTTCGAAGTTATTACAAGCTAAAACTACACCCACAATGTTTTTTCCAATATCGTGTACATCGCCTTTTACAGTTGCCATTAAAACACGCCCTGCCGATGAACTTTGATTTTGGTCTGGGTTATCTAATTTTTCCTGTTCGATGAAAGGCAATAAGTAGGCAACAGCCTTTTTCATAACCCTTGCCGATTTTACAACCTGAGGAAGGAACATTTTTCCGGCACCAAATAAATCGCCTACAATGTTCATTCCATCCATCAACGGACCTTCGATAACTTGAATCGGACGAGCATATTTCTGTCGAGCTTCTTCAACATCATCATCCAAATACTCAACAATTCCCTTTACTAGGGAGTGAGAGAGCCTTTCCTCAACAGTTCCTTTTCTCCATTCCTCATCCCGAACAATTTCTTTGCCTTTACTTTTTATGGTATCAGCATATTCTACCAAACGTTCGGTAGCATCATCTCTTCGATTAAGCAAAACATCTTCAACCCTTTCCAAAAGCTCGGGTGGAATTTCCTGATAAACCTCCAACATACCAGCGTTTACAATGCCCATATCTAAACCAGCCTGAATGGCATGGTACAAGAATGCAGAGTGCATGGCCTCACGTACGGTATTATTTCCTCTAAATGAGAATGATATATTTGAAACACCACCACTTACTTTTGCATAAGGAAGGTTTTCTTTTATCCACCTTGTGGCATTTATAAAATCTACAGCGTAGTTATTATGCTCTTCTAAACCGGTTGCAACCGTTAAAATATTAGGGTCGAAAATGATATCTTCTGCCGGGAAGCCAATTTCGTTTACTAAAATATCATAGCTTCTTTTGCAAATCTCTTTTCTACGTTCGTAATTATCGGCTTGCCCTTGTTCATCAAAAGCCATAACCACAACCGCAGCACCGTATTGCATAATTTTGCGAGCGCTTTCTCTAAATTTATCTTCGCCTTCTTTAAGAGAAATTGAGTTGACAATTCCTTTCCCCTGCAAACATTTCAAGCCGTTTTCTATCACCGACCATTTAGATGAATCGACCATGATGGGCAATTTTGCAATATCCGGTTCTGAAGCAATTAGATTCAAAAATTTAGTCATTGCAGCTTCCGAATCCAACATTCCTTCATCCATGTTCACATCAATAACCTGCGCACCACCCTCAACTTGCTGTAAGGCAACTGCAAGTGCGGCTTCATAATCGCCACCCAGTATTAATTTAGAAAACTTTGGAGAACCTGTGATGTTAGTCCGTTCGCCAATATTTACAAAAATACTTTCAGGCGTAATGGTAACAGGTTCTAATCCGCTCAAGCGCATAAATGGCTCAATTTTAGGGATTTTTCTTGGTGATGTTTTTCTGGCGTTTTTGGCGATACAGTTGATGTGTTCTGGCGTTGTACCACAGCAACCACCTACAATATTTACAAAACCAGATTCAAGAAAATCATCTACCAGGTGAGCAGTTTCATGCGGTTGTTCATCATAAGCACCAAACTCATTTGGCAAACCCGCATTTGGATAGGCCGATACATAACAACCCGCTTTTGCAGCCAACTCTTCGATATGAGGACGCATTTCTTTAGCACCTAAAGCACAGTTAAAACCAATGCTCAAAGGTTTGGCATGCATAACAGAATTTAAGAAAGCCTCAGCAGTTTGTCCGGATAATGTTCTTCCTGAAGCATCGGTAATGGTACCAGAAATCATAATTTCTAATTTCCGCCCGATTACTTCTTCATATTTTTTTATGGCAACAATGGCAACCTTAGCATTTAGCGTATCGAAAATTGTTTCGATTAAAAGTACATCAGAGCCACCATCTACCAAGCCACGAACCTGTTCATAATAAGCTGCTTCCAGTTCATCAAAATAAACCGCCCGGTAACCAGGGTCGTTTACATTTGGCGACATAGATAAGGTACGATTTGTAGGACCAATTGCTCCTGCAACAAAGCATTTCCTATCCGGATTTGCTGCCATAAATTTGGTTACAGCTTCTTTGGCAACACGGGCTCCTTCAAAACTCATTTCATACGAAAGATCTTCCATCTGATAATCAGCCATAGAAATTCTTTGCGTATTGAAGGTATTGGTTTCGATAATATCGGCACCTGCTTGCAAATACTCCAAGTGTATTGCTTTTATAATATCGGGGCGTGTAATGTTTAGCAAATCATTATTGCCTTTCACATCGCAGGGATGATTTTTAAATCGTTCGCCTCTAAAATCCTCTTCGGTTAAAGTATAACGCTGAATCATGGTACCCATCGCACCATCAATCACCAAAACACGTTTTTCTAATTCTTCTCTAATGCTCATTCTGTTTTTAGATGTGAGATTGGAGATGTGAGATATGAGAATTTATAAAACATTTATTATGTCTGTAATCTCAAATCTAATTTCTCAAATCTCTAAAATGGCTTATTAAAAAGTTGGAAAATGATTTTAATCCTAAACTTATCTTTTCCCGATAAATCGGGATAGAATTTAGCACCTTGTTGGCACAGGTTGCTAAGACATCGTTGGGTCTAATCCCTCCGTCTTTCTTTATAAGCGGTACAAAAATGCAACAAAGCATCATCAATTCCAAAATTTATCGCTTTGGTACCAAATAAAATTACAAAGGCCACGCAAAATTGCATGGCCTTTAGAATATTGTTTTGTTATTGATTACTTTCTGCTTCCGAAAATACGCAACAAGAAAAGGAAAATGTTTAAGAAATCTAAGTATAAAGATAATGCTGCAACAATAGCCATTTTTTTAGATTCTACAGCTAGAACTTGCTCGCCACTTGCTTCAATACCTTCACCAATGCGTTTGATTTTTTGCACATCATAAGCAGTTAATGCAGTAAAAATTGCAATACCAATGTATGCCATAAATAAACTGAAACCTTCACTTTGGATGAACATATTGATAACCGTAGCAATAACCAAACCGATTACGCCAACCATTAAAATTGGTCCGAATTTACTTAAATCGACATTTGTGGTATAACCCATTACGGCCATAATTCCAAATATACCCGCCGCACCAGCAAAACAACTTACAACAGAACCTGATGTATAGGCCAGAAGTATAAAGCTTAAACTGATTCCCGTTAATACGGAATAAAGCACGAAAACACCAATTAAGGCTGGTAATGATAACCTGCTTAAGCCAAATCCCATCAATAAAACCAAACCTAGCGGTGCAAACATGGCTATGTAGCCGAAAATCGACATACCAACTTTTCCTGTGTTTGGATTAATCGTCATTAAATATTGCATTAACTGCTCGTTTGTTCCGAATAAATATGCCGCAACCGTTGATAAACATAATGCTACAAACATCCACAAGAAAACATTTGCAAAGAATTTTTTAGATACAGAGCCTTCTTGTACAAAAACACTGTTATCCTGATATTGATAATTTTGTTGTTCCATTTTATTTTGTCTATTTTATATTATTTGGTAAATGATGTGAAGCCTTCAAAACTTAAATCTTCATCTAATTTTTCCCAGTGTATGCCAAAAGGGGATATTTGGTAATCTTGTCTTTCATCATCACTTGCATTTAGAAGTTTTGGAAACCAAGTTAATGGATGACTTTTGTTTTCTCCTGATAAAGTTTTAATGAAGATATGATTATTTTGAAACCAAACTTTTATGTTACTTTCCATGATACTCAATCCATTTTGCAATAATAATTTCCTTGTTTTCCTCTATCAAAGATTGTGCAAGGTTTACATCTTTATTTTTCAGCCCCTTATTACTGACAAGTTTAACATCTTCTACTTCAAATTTAGCTTCTCCATCTGAATTTCTGACATGCACATGAATTGGCAGATGCTCATTGGAATAAAAGAAAAAACGAAGTCCAAAAACTATGAATAACGTAGGCATCAGTTAAACATACTTATTTAATTTAATCTTTTTGTCAGCTGCTCTTCAACTTTTTTAAAGAACTGCAGCGGTTTTAGGGTTCGCCAAGGCAGGTTATCAAAAGCCCCTCCGAAATTAATGTAATAGTCAATGCTATTATCTTTAAATTCCCGAATTACATGTTCCTGAAAATTAATACCAACTATCCACCCATCTTCAACTTCCTGAAACCATTCCTCGTAATAACTATCATCAGATGCATGGAAGTTTAACACATTTTCACCTATCAAGATAAATTTATTTAAACCTTCATCCATCATCAGTTCTAAAATATCCCGCTTCATAAGCATAATATCATTATTTATCGCGTCATTCCATTCACCAATAAATTCTATAATTGCATAACTTCTGTCGTAATCAGCATATAACACTTTCATATAGAGCGTATTAGAGCCAAATTCATCCCATTGGGGATGTAACAAAAAGTTATAAATCTGCTTATCAAAATATATTTCCGAATATTCGGTATTATAAAAAGGAGAACGCTCATCTTCTGCCGAAATATAATCATCTCTCCACTGGTAATAAGGCTCTATTTCGTGCATGTAACTTTAATTTTGAATGAATGATTTATTGAATGTTGAATGTTTTCGAGCGATTCCGACATTCAAAATCCTCTTAATCAATCATTTTTCTAATGAATTTGTTTTGCCTCTACGGCTCTGCGTACACTTCCGTGAGTTGTCAAAAGTTCTGCAGCTTCCTCGTAACCAATATTCAATTCATCAGCTACCATTTGTATTCCTCTGTCAACCAATTTATTATTGGTTAGCTGCATATCAACCATTTTATTACCAACAACTCGCCCAAGTTGAACCATTACCGTTGTACTTAGCATATTTAAAACAAGCTTTTGTGCTGTTCCTGATTTCATTCTGGTAGAACCTGTAATAAATTCTGGCCCTACAACAACTTCAACCGGAAAATCAGATTCTGCAGCAATTGGACCGCCAGTATTGCAAACAATACAACCTGTTAAAACACCAATTTTACGAGCAGTATTTAATCCTCCAATAACATAAGGAGTTGTGCCAGATGCTGCCAACCCAACTAAACAATCATTTTCATTGATGTTAAATTCCTGCAAATCTTTCCAGGCTTGCTCGGCATCGTCTTCAGCAAATTCCACAGCTTTTCTAATCGCGGTATCGCCGCCGGCAATTATACCTACAACCCAATCGAAAGGTACGCCATAAGTTGGCGGGCATTCCGATGCATCTACAACACCTAATCTGCCGCTGGTACCTGCGCCAATATAAAAAAGACGACCGCCTTTTTTCATTCTTTCGGCAACGGCCGAGGTTAATTTTTCTATTTGAGGCAATGATTTTTCTACTGCAAATGCAACAGTTTTATCTTCGTTATTAATGCCCTGCAAAACTTCCAATACCGACATTTTTTCGATGTGGTTATAATTGGATTCGTGCTCGGTAACTCTATCCATAAATTTAATTTTGATAAAATTCGGTAAATTCTTTTTAAAAACTGTGCAAAAAAACCAAAAAATAAGTGTGTTTAATTTACTGAAAAGTTTTTGCCAGTTAATTATTGTTAAATATTAGAAACAAAAGACTATAAAACACAGTTAAAATTTAATCAACTCGCTAATTTTGATAAATTTGCATAACGCCAATGAAAAAGAATACCCGAAACAACATCCTTATCGCTTTAAGCTATTCAGTAATTTTAATAGTTGGTATGTATTTGGGTATAAAATTTATTAAAGATCAGGGTTACGGCGTACAGAAACCCGCAAGACTTGCAGAAAACTCTGATAAGCTTGATGAAATTCTACACATCATTAACGGTAATTACGTAGATGATATCAATACAGATTCTTTACAAAACCTACCAATAGATAGCGTTTTACATCAGCTGGATCCGCACAGTGTTTACCTTCCTCCTTCTAATGCAGAAGATATGCAAAATGATTTGGAAGGAAATTTTGAGGGTGTTGGCATAGAATATTATATGCTAAACGATACCATGATGGTTACTGGTGTTATAAAAGACGGGCCAGCATACCAAGCCGGTATTAAACTTGGCGATAAAATTTTAAGTATAGATACAACTATAGTAAGTGGAAGAAATTTACCTAAAGATAAATTAAGCGGTCGTTTTAGAGGTAAGGCTGGAAGTGGTGTTAATGTACTTTTGATGCATAATGGTAGTCAGTTGCCAAACCGCGTTATGGTAACCAGAGGCAAGGTTAATGTGAGCAGTATTGATGCAGCTTACATGATTAACCCTGAAACCGGCTATGTTCGTATTAGTAAATTTGGCGCAAATACAGATAGCGATTTCGTTACCGCAGCTTCAAACCTAAAATCGAAAGGGATGAAAAAACTGATTTTAGATTTACGCGATAATGGTGGTGGTTATTTTAGTGCTGCTACCGGATTGGCCGATCAGTTTTTGCCAGAAAATAAATTGATTGTTTACACACAAGGTAAACACGAACCGCGTACAGATTATTTTTCTACCGGAACAGGAACCTTTCAGCAAGGCAAACTTGCAGTTCTAATAAATGAAAATACAGCATCAGCAAGTGAAATTGTTGCAGGTGCCATTCAGGATTTAGGCAGAGGTATAATTATTGGCCGCCGTTCTTTTGGAAAAGGATTGGTACAAGAACAGTTTTCTTTCAATGATGGATCTGCACTAAATTTAACCATTGCCAGATATTATACACCATCGGGCCGAAGCATTCAAAAATCTTATAAAAAAGGTTATGATGCTTACAAGCATGAACTTGATGAACGTATGAACGATGGTGAATTAACCGGCGATTTAACTTCCTTTAAAGATTCTATCGAAAAGAATGACGGTGTAAATATTTCTCAAATAAAGAAACCGAAAACCAGCGGCGGTATTCTTCCAGATATTTTTGTTAAACTGGATACAACGGGTTATAATAAATTCTATGGCAGTTTGGTGAGCAAAAAAGTGCTGTCAGATTATGTTTTCAATATCCTTACCAATAAATATAGTTCTACCTATGTAGAACAGAATATTAATGTATTTAACTTAAATGATTTAGATTTTAAAGATTTTATTGGCTTTTTACAACGCAGAAATGTCCAGATAGATAGGTTTCAACTGTACAATTCGAAGGCTGTAATTCTTAATGACTTAAAAGCATTACTTTGCCGTTACTACCTTGGAGATGTTGGTTATTATAAAGCTGCAAATCAAAACGACAATGCGATAAAGCAAGCTTTAAATAATCTATAAGAGATTCATTCTTTTGTAAAAGCATGTCTGCCGCCAATTATAAAGTTAAGTACCTTTCATACTTAAACACCTTAGCAAATAATAATTTGTGCGAACCTCGAAAATAGTATGTTAGCATAATAATATTTTCTATAATTAGAAATTTTATTCTGTAAAATTTGTATATACATTAAAGATTTTATAAATTTAGTGTTCCGAGACAGGAGAGAAAACATAAAACCCCGGCAATTTGTCGGGGCTTTGTGTTTTCTATAAATAGATGATATTTAGCTTTGTTTAAAGTTAACATTCATATTATATTTTACGCGGACAGGCTTTCCTTTAACAATTCCTGCATTCCATTTAGGCGATTGTTGAAACACTCTTACTGCTTCTGCATCGGTTTCCTTAGTTAATCCTCTTGTTACAGTAATATCAGTTAATTTGCCAGAGTTCTCTACAACAAACGATAACCAAACCTTCCCTTGTACATTATCCTTTTTCGCCTTTGCCGGAAATTTAATATTCTTTCCTAAGTAATCATAAAAATCTTTCATACCACCAGGAAATTCAGGTACTTTATCTACAGAAACAAAATCGTACACTTTTTGTGCTTTACTTTCAAGGCTGCATATCATCATAGTGATAAGCAGAGCCGGTAAAATCAATAATTTTTTCATTTTCTTTTTAAATTTAGCTATGTATTATTTTTGGCAATTTTTATTTTTTTAGCAAAAGAATTTCCAAACCCAGCATTTTAGCTGAATTACTTTGTTTAATTCAATAAATTTATTGGTCTTTTGAGATTAGTTTTTCTCTACCGGTTTTTCTATGGCTTTAAGAATTGGTTTGGGTTTTGTGGTTATAAGAATTACACCATTACTCGCTAGCGGACCATAAAGTTCAATTGAAGCTTTATCTTTTAATACGGTTATGTCTTTGATATTTTTGGTATCAAGAGCATCCATTTCCCACTTATCTATTCTATTCCCATCTAAAATATACATAGGCTCATTATAATTTAATGGGCGATTAATACCTCGAAAAGCGAGACCGAAATCTTTGTTAGATTTTATAGAAGCAGTTGTATCTGTTTTTGGAGTAAAGGATAGATTACTCAATTTACTTATATTATTTAGAAGTGCAATTTTGCTTTCAAGTACCTTATTCGCCGCTGTTCCTTTGCCTGAAATTGTGCTTATAACTACGGCACCAAAAGTAGCGTCAGATCCAAATAAAGCGACAGCGTTTTCACCTTTTACAATTATAATTTCTGATATGGTTTCCGGATTTAAACTTGCAATGGAGAAATCTATATTTGGATTTTGCACTATTCCATTAACAGCATAAATTGGCTTTTTAGTAGCGTTTGAACTTGCTGCTTTTGTTAATTCAGAAGTTTGCTGAGCAAAATTATTGCTAACCATCAACAACATTAAGGCAACTGTAATAAATATATTTTTCATACCTAAAACTTTAATTTTAATTCATTTTGTGAAGTCTTGTCAACTAACAATTCATGAGCGTTTAAATTTCTAAAAATCTGACCTGCAGCAGCTTTTGTGGTAACAATTAAAACGCCATTTTTGCCTTTAGCTCCATAAGAAATTGTAGCAGCACGATCTTTCAATACAGAAATAGATGCTATAGATTCTGACTTTATATTTGTTATCGCATCATTACCTTGAATGACGCCATCCAATACAATTAGCGGATTTTTTGTGCCATCAAAATTGTTTACACCACTAAACGTTAATTTGGTAACCTTTCCCTGATTGCTAACCGCGTTATCAATAGCTTTGGTAGGCTCGGTTAAGTCGTTTAATGTGAAATTGATGTTGATGTTGTATTTAACACGAACAGGCTTACTGTTTTGAATGCCCGGTAACCATTTAGGAGATTCCGCCAAAACCCTTTGAGCTTCTTCATCTGTTCCACTTCCTAACCCTCTTGTTATTTGGATGTTAGATAAACTTCCGTCCTTTTCTACTGTGAAAGAAAGCCAAACTTTTCCTTGCACATTGTTTTGCTGAGCTAAGGTTGGATATTTAATACTTCTACCCAAATACTCATAAAATTTCTTCATGCCGCCTACATATTCAGGCTGCTTTTCTATCGATACAAAATCATAAATTTTCTTATCATCTGTATTTGAAGGAGCTAAACTTTGACCAGTAATATTTAATTGAGATAATTCCTTGTAACCGTTTGCAATTGGAATATTTTGATTGCTAATTGTGGTTTCTAACTCCGGCAAACGGAATCCTACTTTTATTGCATATTTTCCATTATCCACATTTTTAAAGCCGCTATACGAAACAATTGCTTTCATTACTTCCTCATCGCAGCCGCCACCTAAATCAACATTGTTAATTAAATTGTTTACACGACCGTTTTTGATGGTGAATTTAATCTGACTATTACCTTGCAAACCATTTTCCTGTGCTTCTTTAGGATATTTAATTTCTTTACTTATGAATTCGTAAAACGCTTTCCAGTCCTTTTCTACCGGAACGTTTTTAGCAATTTCCTTTATTTCGGGTTTTGTATCATTGGTAACTTCAAGTGGTTTGGTTACAATTTCCTGAACCAAATCAATTGGTTTTTCCAATGGAATTTGTTCTGAAATGGATAGCAATTTTTCATTCTTACGTATTGTTGCCGAAGAGAAAACTATGAGTAGCGCAAATAACGGGATAAAAATTCCATACTTCATTACCGCAATCTTCTTAGAACGCTCTTTATGAAGCATGTAAATCCGTTTTTTTACTAGTGATTTTTCGAAGAAATTACTGGTAAGTGCATTCGGGCTTATGCCGAACGACTTACTCAAAATTAACATTGCATATTCAGTTTTATCACCTTGAAACTCTGCCGCATGCTCATCAGCCAAAAATTCATGAATATTTTTTATGGCCTTCTTATAGAAATAAATTACCGGATTAAGCCATGTTATGATGCCAATGATCTCGAAAAATAGGATATCCAAAGTATGCCATTGCTTAATGTGCGCTTCTTCATGAATATCGATCACATTGCTTTGAGGTAATTCTGCATCGATTATTTTT
Source organism: Pedobacter jejuensis (assembly GCF_003725795.1). GTDB lineage: Bacteria > Bacteroidota > Bacteroidia > Sphingobacteriales > Sphingobacteriaceae > Pedobacter > Pedobacter jejuensis. The sequence goes on from NZ_RBEE01000044.1 coordinate 211,859, forward strand.
TTGCCAAAAAAAGAAAATGCCGAACCTTCTTTTGCATTTCTAATCAATTTATTAACAGCAAATAAATTATATATAAGTCTGCAGGTAAAGAACAAAATACCGCCACAGTAAATATAAACCAATAAATTTGCCCAATTAATACCTTCTTGTGCTTCTGTAACAATTGTAGCTTGCTGCAATACGGCATCCCATTTTACGGTTGTGTAAACTTGCTGTGCAGCCTTTTGCTCCATTAGCCATTCCAGGCGGATAAAAGGTATGCAAAGCGATAAGATACCAGCAGCAACCAGGTACACACGATTTAGCGTAAAATAGGTTTCTTTATCCAATAGCAATTTATAGCAGCCATAAAAAACAATCAGATATAAGTTTACCTGCAGAAGGTAATGGGCAAAACTCATCTTGGTCTGTGTTTAATTTTATTAATCATTTTCAAAATTTCATCCACATCACTTAAATCCAACTTTTCTTCCTTAACGAAAAAGGAGAACATGCTTTCTACCGAGTTTTCAAAATAATTACCTAGTAATTTTTCGGTAACATGGCGCTTATACTCTTCTTTACTTACCAAAGGATGGTACTGATGCGCTTTACCAAAAGCCTCATGACCGATAAATCCTTTCGTTTCTAAAATTCTAATGATTGTTGAAACCGTGTTGTATGCCGGTTTCGGAAGCGGCAACTCGTCAATTACCTCTTTAACGAATGCTTTTTCCAACTGCCACAGAACTTGCATAATTTGTTCTTCGGCTTTGGTTAAATCTTTAATATCCATTGTTTGTATTAATTATAGGAACAGCCGAACAACGACTGTACATTAAAGTTAAAACTAATTAATTAGTTGTGCAAGTTTTTTAGAATTTATTTTTTGAGAAAAAATTGAAGGTTTAGTTTTTGAAAGATCGTTTTGTAAAACTTATAACCTCACCCTTTGAAAGGTAAGGGTTATTGAACGGTAAGTGCATCCTGAGCCCGTCGAAGGATTTGCGAAAATTGCCTTTTGGCGTTTCGACAAGCTCAACGTGACAAGATTCAAGGATAAATTGATTTAGGATACAGCCTCGTGCTCAACACTACCCAAAGCAAAACCTTTGATAGGGTGAAGTAACGTACAAATGGAAAATATTCTCGAATTGTCTTCTATGAATTCTGCTCTTAAATGGCAGATTAGATTTTTATCAAATCGTGCTTAATACCATATACTACTAAACCTGTTCTGGTTTTAATGTTAAGCTTTGCGAATAGCGATTCTCTGTAATTATCAACAGTCCGCGGACTTATATTCATTAAATCAGCAATTTCTTTATAGGTGAGCTCAGTGCTGCAATGTTGTAGAAATGTGTGCTCTTTTTCGGTAATAAGCGGTTTGGGTTCGCCTTGTTTTAAAGATAAAAGCAGTCTGCCAGAAACCATATCGTTAATATAAAAGCCTTTTTCTACCACAGCTTTAATTGCGATAACCAAATCATGTGGTGTAGATTCTTTAAGCATGTAACCACCGGCACCGGCTTTTAACATCCCGATGATGGCTTTTTCATCCTCAAACATACTTAAGGCCAATACATTAACTTTGGGACATTCCTTTTTGATGTACTGTGTGGCGGCATATCCATCCATAAGCGGCATGCTAATATCCATAAGAATTACCTGAACATTGGGATGCGATTTTAGGTGCTTTTGCATATCTAAACCATTTGTAGCCTGAAATACCACATTTATTTCTTCAAATTCGGACAATAAATTAGCCAAGCCTGAACGAAAAAGTGTGTGATCATCAACAATACCGATAGATAAAGATTCTGTTTCCATAACTTAAGGATATGGGATTTCTATAAAAATAGATGTACCCTTTTCAAAAGTTGAATTTACATCAATTTTACCTTTTATCATTTCAATTCTTTTGTGAATAGAAGCTAAACCCATTCCTGCCTTTTTATTTTTAGCTTCTTCATAGTTAAAACCAATGCCATTTTCTTTTACTATTAATAAAAGAATTTCATTTTTTATGAATGCATCTATCTGAATTGAAGTTGCCTGCGCATGTTTTATAATGTTATTGATAATTTCTTGCAACAGCCTTAAAATGATTAAATCTTTATCTGGCGATGAGACTTTTAAATCAAGTAAATCGTTATTTATTTTAAGTTCATAACCCCCTACTCTCTTCAGCCAGTTAATTTCCTGGTCGATTGCATTGCCAATACCAGATTCTACAATCTGTTCGCCGTGTAGTATCTTGGCCAGTTCTCTAATTTCTTTTATCGATTTGTTTAGCAAAGAAAGCGAGTTGCCAATTTTTGCTGACACCTTTTCGTTTTCAGGAATATGAATTGAATTTAATGTTAAGGTAGTTAAACTCAATATCTGACCAATGTTATCGTGTAATTCAGTAGCGATAGTTTGCATGGTTTGTTCCTGAACTTCGATATGAGTTTTCAAAATTTCAGATTCGAACCTTTGCTGCATATGCTGTTTCTCAACAATATGGTTCTTTTTATGCTTGTTGTAAGATCGAATATATATCAACAGAAAGAATGGCATCAGTAGAAAAACTAATGAAGCCAATAAAATCAAGGACATATTTTCCGTTGGCGAGCTCTGCATGTAAAGGAATAAGACCAAAAACCGTATAGAAATAAATTTAATGTAAAGTAGATAATCACGCGGGTGTTGTATTTGCCTAAAAACTTTTGTTGGATAATCTCGTCGAAAATGTTTGCAATCGTTCCTCCGAAATAGAAAATTAAAACCCCACCAATCCACCAAAATGCAGGATGGAATTTTAAATCTACGTAATTCTCATCCTTTAACAATAGGTAAAAATACAAAAGCGTATAAATAACGAAGATAACAGACATGATACTCACTGTTACGGCGTTGTATGCTAAAATGCCATATCTAAATGTAAAGTATGAAAATATGGCAATGATTAAAATGTAAGTAGCTATTAAGAATTTCTTTAGGTTAATGTAATCGTTTATAAAATAATATAGCCCATAACAAATGTAGCCGGCTTCAAATATTGTATATATGTTATAAACCCATAAATTATTGTGGTAAGTTCTACCACAATATTTTGCAAAAAGCTCTGTAATAACTACAACTACCAAATATGCGATCGTGATAAGCCAAAATCTTGATTTGTCTTTAGTCAAGAAAATTAAAGAAAAAATCAGGCAAATGACTTCTAGTGTATTGGCATCTAACATAAGTATTCCTAAAGTATTTGCTCTTTATCAGATATAAAAAAATCAGTCATTGAGAAAATTAATTCATCAATTCGCTACCGTCATCGCATTCATCCGGGCAAAGTTTTGCTCTATTATCAGGGTCAGTTGAGCTTGGTGCATCTCCAACTTTTTTTGTTATTGCGAAATGGCTATCGTCCGATAGCTTATCTATAAAATAATCTGTTCTTGGTTTGCCATCAATATCTTTTGTAACAACAAAAAGTAAAGTGTTCATCTCCGCGTAAGATGAAGGAATTTCATCGCCATAACCAAGTTTGTTTATGCAATCAATAATATCCTGCGTATACCTGCCGAAATAAATCCTAACGCCGTCACCTCCAAATTTGGCAACCTTTTCTGCTAATGAGGTGATTTGACTTGCCGGAAACCATGCTGCTTTTGTATATTTTGTACTATCTGATTTTTCACTTGCTCTGAAAGCGGCCGTCATTTTTTTTGCTATATCTACGGGGATTGTATTATCTGCACTCTCATTAGTGGGAGGATTTTTTATCATCATTAAGTTTGGTTATTAAGACATTAAAAATGGTGATAAATACCCGAATAAACAACCGTTAAATAGCCTTGCTTAATACCGTAAAATTACCCTGCTAAAAAAGGTATTTCGAGCCTGAAACGTATTGTATCATACATCTAAATTTGGTGCAAGCAAACCAATAATAACTGACGAATATAGGAACTGCTTTAAAAAGCAAATTTTCGCTTAACAATAAAAGATCATAATTAAATAAAAATATTGCTTACTCAGCACACTCTCAAACACCTTAACTAAAACAGCCACTCAGATCATCATTAAAATGATGATTCTGATATTGCTGGAAAGCGTATATCAACAATAGTGTTTGAAAACTGTGATGAAAAAAGGTAAATTAAAATAGCGTATAATATTAAAGAGAGATTTGAGTTTGATTCAACGTTATTTATAATTACTGCAAATTTAATTTTAAATAACTCTCTAAATAAAGTTGTTGCTTGGATGACAACAAGCTCGACCATTCGTACTATTTAGCTGTAGTTAGGATTTATGAAAAACAATCCCGAAAAAAGGCCTGCCATTTTATAATGGAGGCCTTTTTCGATTTTAAAAATAGCTACAATTAATTGCGTACTGGCGCTGTAGTTCCTGCCGCTGCAGCAGCTGGTGCCGCTGGTAATTCTTTTCTTGGAATTTGAGCATCACGTTGTGAAGTATTGTAAACAAATGAAGCCACAATGGTAGCCGCTTGTTTCAAATCATCTTCAACTAATCTATCGTATGTATCCATGTTGCTATGGTGCGTACGGGTATTGTAATCCATTGGGTCTTGTATAAACTGGAAACCCGGAATACCAACAGCATCAAATGCCTGATGATCTGTTCCGCCGGTATTGCTAGCGGTAATTGTGGTAGCGCCTAAATCTGCAAATGGCGTTAACCAGCCTTGAAAAATTGGTCCAGCGGCTACATTTCCTTGCAAATAAACGCCACGAATTTTACCTGTACCATTATCTAAATTGTAGTAAGCCGATATTTTTTTCTGATCGGGTGTTAAAACCATCGTTTTTGGATCACCAAAATGTTTTGCCACATAACCTCTCGAACCGAACAAACCTTGCTCTTCAGAACTCCAAAGGGCAATACGGATGGTACGTTTTGGTTTAAAATCTAATGTTTTTAAAATGCGCATGGCTTCCATCATCACCGCAGAACCTGCTGCATTATCTGTTGCACCAGTGCCTGCATGCCAAGAATCGAAGTGACCACCAATCATAACCAACTCATCTTTAAGCTTTTTATCCGTACCAGGAATTTCTGCAATTACATTATATCCTTGGGGATCTTGATCATAGAATGAAGTTTTAACATCAGCTTCAATTTCTACAGGTTTACCTGCACGTAACAAACGTAAAATGTGCAAATAATCTTCTGCAGCAACTTCTAATTCAGGTGATACAGGTTTTGCATCCATAGCGTAAGAAGCACCATTGCTGGTAAAGAAAGTTCCTTGTCCGCCACGTGCATACGTTAAAATTAAGCCAACCTTTTCTTCAACAAGCATTGCACCCATTGCTGCACGAACTTCACGCATCTTCATCATTTGCGCCATTGCATTATTTGCTCCGCCCGGGCGTGGACCTCTCGGACCAGCAGCTGCAGGTTTCGCCTCAGCCATTTTGGCTAGCGTGCTATCCGCGTAGCGCATAAAATCAGGTTTGATTCCACTCGTAAGTGGCGCACCAGCATCCATCATTACAATTTTACCTGCTAGTTTGCCTTTATATTTAGCCAAATCGGCAACACTATCTGCTTTAATTAATACTACGTTTGATTTTATTGGCCCGTTGGTTCCTGGTGTCCAGGCCTTTGGCGATGCAATAATGGCGTGATAATACGGTAATGTTGTTGCCGCATAATATTTATCTACCTGCCAACCTTTGCCAAAATTACCCCAAGCTTCTAAGTGCGCATTTTTTAAACCCCATTCTGTTAATTGTTTCATTGCCCAATCTTGTGCTCTTTTTAATCCGGGTGAGTTTGATAAGCGTGGACCGTTGGCATCAGTTAGGTTGAAAGAAATCTCCATTACTTTTGAGTTTTCCAGCCCCTCTTTTCTGATTTTTGACACGATTGCTGCATCAGGTGCCTCTTGCGCAAACGCATACAGACATAAGCCTAAGGCAAATGCGGTAGTAGTAAATCTTTTTATCATTTCTTTTTAGTTAGGTTTGATTATTAGAATCTAAAAATACACTTTATACAGCTTTTAATAGCTTTACAATGAGATTTTTACACAACCAATAAGTTGAATTCTGAGCGGAAGAAATTGAGTATTTACCAATATACCTGTGTAAGCTAAACCTTATTGAAACGAAAAGCCCGCAATGCCGATTTTTCATCGGCAGCGGACTTGTAGTGTAAAGAAGGACTGACCTTAATTGGAAAACTGAAATTGCTTTCCAAAAAAATCTATTACATATTTACTTGATACTCTTTTTAGAAACGATGAAATAGCCAATGATGAAAAGCACAATGGCGTAAATTAAACTGGTAATTATCTCTTGTGTGAAAATTGGAAAATCGCTAATATTTACTGATTTTTTAGATGCAGTACTGCTGTTTAAAACGATTGAAGGATGGCTATAAGGAATTAAATAAGCGTATTTCCAGCCAACATTTCCGGCTATAATGCCCATAATTGTACCAATAAAGCCGATACCCATTGGTTTTAAGAAATCAGACCAGATAAGACTTAATATAAACTGTATAGAGAGAATACCAAGCGAGGCTAAAAAAAGTTTAGAATAAAATTTTACCAAAAGCATGGATGGATCGTAGCCTGAAAAATTATATTCTGGAACTAGAAATTGTAATAAGTGACCAAACAAAAAAGTAAACAATGCAAATAACAGCAAGCAGATAAATATTAGTACAACTGCATAAATATATTTGGCCGCATAAATAGAAAGCTTATTTAGTGGCTGTGCAAAAAGTGTTTTCCAGGTATCGTTTTTATGCTCGATGTTGTTTACCGAGAAAGCCATAAAAATAACATAGAACGGCATAATCAAAACGCCCATAACACCTAAAGCAGCGCCGATATATCTAATCCAAAGCATTAATGCTGGATACTGCATTTTCAAAATCTTTTCAGAACCGCTATAAAAACCGAAAGATATTAAGCCACAAATAACCAATGGGAGTAAAATTGCAGCCCAAAATGCAAGTGTTTTTCTTGATTTGTAAAATTCGGAGACTAAAGAAATGTATAAAGAGCGCATGTTAATTGTTTTTAGTGATATCAAGAAACAGATTTTCTAAGTCTTTTCTTTTTTGATAAAGGCTGGAAACCGTGAACCCGCATTGAACTAATAATGTATTTAAATCACCACTTTCTTTTGCGTTTTTAAAGGGGATGATAATTTTAGTATTGGTTTGTTCTGCAATTTCATAACCAGATTGTAGCAGAAAAGCAGATGCTTGTTCAACATTATTTACATCAATTTCTAACATGGGTTTGCTTAACTGATGAAGCTCGTCTATTGTACCTTGAAACAATAATTGCCCTTTATTTATAATGCCAACATGGGTTGCCGTTCGCTCTATTTCGGCTAATAAATGACTTGAAACCAGTATGGTTTTATTGTGCTTAGTTGCAAGATCTATCATCAAATTTCGAACTTCAATAATTCCGTTTGGGTCTAAACCATTAGTTGGTTCATCTAACAATAGCAATTCTGGGTCGGAAACCAATGCCAAAGCGATGCCCAATCTTTGTTTCATTCCTAATGAATATTTGCTCGATTTTTTATTAGCAGCGTCTGTTAAACCCACCAAAGCAAGCATTTCATCAGCTTTGCTTTTTTTAATACCCATAATATGCAACGGTTTATTAGATTTTCTTTGCCACTTAAATGCCCATAAATAGCAGGCTGTTCTACCAAAGCACCAACACGTTTTAAAGTTGCAATTCGGTTTCGGTTAATTTCTTTACCAAAAACAAAAACCTGATCAGCAGGTGACTGGAGCAGGTTTAGTAAGATTTTTATTGTAGTGGTTTTACCGGCGCCATTCGGACCTAAAAATCCATAAATACTTCCGTAAGGTACTTGTAAAGATAAATCTTTAACTACGGTTTGGCTACCGAAATTATAATTTAACCCTACCGTTTCGATTGCAAAATTGCTCATACTATTTAAAAATAGCAGTAGCTTGTTTTACAATTGAAGTTGATGCTTTGGCAGGTTTCACTACCATCTCACCATTTTTATTTTGGTTCGTATTTACGGTAAGCGTTAATACAATCATCATAAATACAGGTAATAATAAAAGTAAAAATGGCGAAGTGTTTGCTAATTTTTTCATGATTGGTTGAGTTAGGTTAATTGCTATAGAACTATCAGCGGTAAGTGAAAAGTTATTATTTGATGTATTTACTGCTGACGTGTTCATATCGTTTTGTTTTGATAGTTCAAAGAAACAGAAGAAAACAATCGTGCTAAAATCTATTATACCAAGCGTTAAAGATTATAGATAAACAGGCAGATTTGGCGTTCGTCGATAAATTTTGCCCGATAAACCGTTCGTAGAAAAAAAATGCCCGTTGGTAGATTGTGTGATTAAATACAACTTTCTTTATTTATTTTGGTTGCATGATTTGTTGTAGGGTTAAAACCTACATTCCTATAATTTTAAATATGAAAAAAAGTAAAGGACCTTTAATATTACATACCGTTTTTTGGTTTTTAGTTTTGTTGATTATTGGTATGGTATTATTCTTCGATTCAGAGCCACGTACGTTGAAAGATTATCTTTTATCTTTTGGAGTTATGGGAGTAATTAATGTTTCCATTTTCTATATTAACTATATCATTCTGATACCAGAATTTATAAAGAAAAGTAAAAAATATCGGTTGTTTATTATCTCATTCATATTATTAATAGCAGCAGCTACATTAATTAAAACAGTTATAGCAGTACTTAATCCTGAAGAACTATTAAAGTATAAAATGGATGGTAAAGTTGGTGAATTCTCAGTTAATATGTATGCAGTAAATACTGTTTTTTCGAACGGATTTTTCTTGGTCAGCAGTTCCATTATTAGCTTTGTCATTGACTGGTTCGCCACAGAACGTATTCAGCGTAACCTGGAAAGTGAACGCCGGGAAATGGAACTTCAGTTTTTAAAATCGCAATTAAACCCTCATTTTTTATTCAATTCTTTAAACAACATTTACTCTTTGGCTTATCAGAAATCTGATAAAACTGCCGATGCGATAATGAAACTTTCGGAAATTATGCGCTACATGATTTATGAAAGTAATACGCCAACAGTATCATTAAGCAAGGAAGTAGATTATTTGAAAAGTTATATTGAGCTACAAAAAATTAGGTTTAAAGATGGCGCATACGTCGAAATGACTTTAAGCGGCGAAATTGATGACCAGAAAATTGTGCCTTTAATGTTAATCTCCTTTGTAGAAAATGCTTTTAAACATGGTGTGGTTACAGACCCATCCGAACCTGTAAAAATCGATATTATTGCCAACCAAAAGATTCTGCATTTTAGTGTAATCAATAAAAAGAATAATCAGAATAAAGATGCACAAGGCGGTGTTGGTTTACCTAATGTTGAGCGCCGTTTGCAACTTATCTATCCTGATAGATATAAATTAAATGTTGTAAATTCGGCTACGCATTACAATTGCGAGTTAATGATAGATATTTAAATTTATCCTAAAACCGGATATCCCATTGTATTAAATTATAGCGAATAAAATGAATTTGAACTGTATTGTTGTTGATGATGAGCCTTTAGCGCTTGATATTTTGGAAGATTACATATCTAAAGTACCCTTTTTAACAATGGTTAAAAGATGCGAAAATCCGATAGAAGCTTTACAAATTGTTCAGGGTGGCGGTATCGATTTGGTGTTTTTAGATATACAGATGCCAGAATTAACCGGAATACAGTTTTTAAAAATTGCAGGGAACAAATGCAATTATATTTTAACCACGGCTTATCCTCAATATGCCCTGGAAAGTTATGATTTAAATGTATCTGACTATTTGTTAAAACCCATTGCATTCGACCGTTTTTACAAAGCTGTGGAGAAAGTTCACAACCAAACTAAACCAGCCGATGCAGCTCCACCACAAATACAGCCTTTAGTTACCGCTGCCCCATTTTCTGGTTCTCCAAACCCCATTCAGGATTTTATTTTTGTTAAAACAGAGCATAAGATTCAAAAAATATACCTTCATGATGTTTTGTATATAGAAGGATTGAAAGATTACATTTCTATTTTTACTAAGGATGAGCGCATAATTACGCTTCAAAGTATGAAGAAAATGGAAGAAGCTTTACCTCAAAGTCAATTCATCAGAGTGCACAAATCTTACATTGTTGCGGTTGATAAAATTGAAAGCATAGAAAGAAGTCGAATCACAATAAACAAAAAAATTATACCAGTTGGTGATACCTATCGCGATGAATTTTTTAAAGTAATTGGCAATAAAAATATCTAGGGATGGTGTTTCGCTGCGCTCCAGTCGAGATGGTGGAAAGTGCCCGAAAAGCAACTCACCTTTATTAAATAAACGTGATTGAAATGGAAAGCCCCAATTTTTCATTGGGCTTGTAATGGAAAGCAGGACTGAAAAATCAAAAGGATTACTGAACCTACGTTTTCAGAGAAAAATAAAATTGCCACAGAAACACGGAAATCACAGAAGAAATGTGATTGTAACTCCGAAAATGGCCGAGAAATCTTTGCAATAAAAAACTATTGGCCAAAGATCTCTCTATTCCGCTGCGCTCCAATCGAGATGACGGGAATATATAACGTCATTTCGAGCGTAGCCGAGAAATCTTTGTAATTAGCCGTAAGTAAAGATTTTTATTCCGCTACGTTCCAATAGAGATGGTGGGAAGCGCCCGAAAAGCAACTTACCTTTGTTAAATAAACGTGATTGAAATGGAAAGCCCCAATTTTTCATTGGGCTTGCAATGGAAAGCAGGACTGAAACATCAAAAGGATTACTGAACCAACGTTTTCAAGGAAAAATAAAATTGCCACAGAAACACAGAAATCACAGAAGAAGTGTGATTGTAGCTCCGAAAATCGCCGAGAAATCTTTGTAATAAAAAACTATTGGTCAAAGATCTCTCTATTCCGCTGCGCTCCAATCGAGATGACGGGAATATATGACGTCATTTCGAGCGTAGCCGAGAAATCATTGTAATTGGCCATATTGAAGATTGTTGTACCGCTGCGCTCCAATCGATATGTTGGGAAGCGCCCGAAAAGCAACTTACCTTTGTTAAATAAACGTGATTGAAATGGAAAGCCCCAATTTTTCATTGGGCTTGTAATGGAAAGCAGGACTGAAAAATCAAAAGGATTACTGAACCTACGTTTTCAGAGAAAAATAAAATTGCCACAGAAACACGGAAATCACAGAAGAAATGTGATTGTAACTCCGAAAATGGCCGAGAAATCTTTGCAATAAAAAACTATTGGTCAAAGATCTCTCTATTCCGCTGCGCTCCAATCGAGATGACGGGAGTATATGACGTCATTTCGAGCGTAGCCGAGAAATCTTTGTAATTAGGCGTAAGTAAAGATTGTAGTATCGCTGCGCTCCAGTCGAGATGGTGGAAAGTGCCCGAAAAGCAACTTACCTTTGTTAAATAAACGTGATTGAAATGGAAAGCCCCAATTTTTCATTGGGCTTGCAATGGAAAGCAGGACTGAAACATCAAAAGGATTACTGAACCTACGTTTTCAGAGAAAAATAAAATTGCCATAGAAACACAGAAATCACAGAAGAAATTTATTAAAACAGGCTAAACTAATATGATAAAAAAAATGGTCTGTGGAGACACAGACCATGGCTTACCGACTATTCTGCGTCGTAAATAATTACTTTCTCAAATAATTCTCTAAATTCATCAAGAAATGCTTTATGTAAATCATGAACCTGATATAGATCATGTGCGGCTAAATCCTCAAAAAAGATAATTAAACTGAAAGTATAAGTAACATCAACAACAGCACGCTCAATTGGTGCAGGTTTACCAATGTGAAAAGTTTTAACAACTTCTATGTTTTCAAGGCTTTGTAAACCTTTATGAAATGCGCTTTTTTGTTCTTCGGTGGTATCAGCTTTTAGCCAAAATAAAACGTGGTGTGCTATCATTAATTTAATTTTTTTCCAAATATACTAAATGCAACGATCCACCTGTTTCTAATTGTAAAACTTAATGAATTAAAGTTTAGAAGGAGTGATGCCATAAGCTTTTTTAAAAGCGAAAGAAAAGTGCGAAAAATCTTTAAAACCAACTTCCATATATACGTCTGATGATTTCCATCCTTTCTCCTTTAAAAGGTAATGTGCATCTTCCAATCTTTTTTGCTGTATCCACCGATTGGGTGAAGTTCCATAAATCTTTTCGAAATCTCTTTTAAAGGTTGCCAAGCTCCTTCCTGTGAGGTATGCAAAACGATTTATATCTACATTAAATTTGTAATGCTCATTCATGTAAGCTTCCAAATCAATTTTCCCTGGCTCCGTAAAATCGAATAAAATATTTTTTAGCTCAGGGTTGGTTTGCAACAAAATCAAAATTGCCTCTTTAACTTTTAAATTGGTAAGAGATTTATCGTTTGCATTATCTAAGTAAGGTTTAAGCGATTCAATATAATTAAGCAACAACCTTTTAGGTTCTAACTTTAAACCTAAAATGTTACCATCAGGTTTTAGTGAATGTAAATCGTATTCCGCACTTACCGACTTCAAAGTATCTTGATCAAAAATTATTGAAATGGATTTGTATTCACCACCTTGCGGAGGATATTTTGTGTACTTCGCCAATTGATTTCTCCTAAAAAACCGGAACTCACCATCACCAAAAATAAATTTTTGCCCACCGATAAATGTTTCTGATGAACCAGAAATAACGTAGCCAAAAGTATGGTTAGGAATAAAATGTTCGCCCTCACTACTTTTTTTATGATAACATGAATACAGTATTCCGGTTTTATTTTTAAGGCTTGCCATAGTATAAATTTAGCGTAAAGATTTTAGTGATTGAAAAATAAAATGAATTAGAGGCGAATGTTTATCAACCTCTAATTCAAAATAATATCTATTTTTTAGTGAAGCTTTTTCCTAATTCTGTATCCAGGAAATTAGTAGATTCATCATGATCGGTAGATAAGCTTACCTCCATCCATTTTTCCATTTCAGTGGCTCTTGCCTCATCTGCAAATTTTAACATACCAATTGCTTCGCTACCTAAAACCAAATGCATTGGCGGCTGTGGATGTTTGGCTAAATCCACAATAACTTTTGCAGCCTTTTCAGGATCGCCGGTTGGAACAAAATTTCCATTCTGAAAGAAGTCGCTTCGAAGATCTACCAATTTATAACCTTCAACTTTTGGCGCATAGGTCATAGATTCTCCTGCCCAATCGGTACGAAAACCACCTGGTTCTACGCTGGTTACTAAAATACCTAAGTCGGCTACTTCTTTTGCTTAAGATTCGGTGAAGCCGCTTAAGCCGAATTTTGCTGCCTGATAAATACTTACCGCAGCATTACCAACGCGACCACCGACTGATGAAATTTGTAAAATACGACCAGAGCGTTGTTTGCGCATGTAAGGTAACACGGCACGAGTAATTTCTATTGGCGCATACAAATTTGTTTCTAGTTGACTGCGAACTTGCTCATCTGTAAATGCTTCTGCAGCGCCAACAATCCCGAAGCCGGCGTTATTTACTAAAACATCAATTTTGCCGAAATGGGCTACCGCAGTTTTAACGGCTGAATGAACCTGTGGGTAGTCTGTAACATCAAGCTGAATTGGCAAAACCTGATTTGGATATTTTTCTTCCAAATCTTTTAGTGCATTAATATTTCTTGCTGTAGCGGCAACTTTGTCTCCTTTTGCTAAAACCGCCTCTGTAATGTTTCTTCCCAAACCGCGGGAACTTCCTGTAATAAACCAAACTTTTTCCATTTTCTTTATTTTTTTGTTAGGTCAAAGTTATGGTGAAGATGAAGCAGCAGTTTTGTTATAAAGCTCAATTTAATGTGTTAAAAAGCTCATGCATCCAGCCGAACTATTTCCTTATTTAAATGTTAATTACATATAAAATTAATGTTATGGCTAAGGAAAAGAAAAAAGATAAGAAGAAAAAAGGTAAAAAAAAGGGCGGCAAAAAAAATAAACTAGGTGTAAAAAACTCGCTTGTAAATAATATTAATGCCAGAAAGAAGAAGGGAAAATCGAGATCGAAAAAGAAATCGAAAATTAGCAAAAAGGCTTATAAGAAAATGAAAGAAGGTTGGAAAAAGTAGGCGATTTAGTCTAAATCAAACCATCTAAAATCATAAGCTTGGTTTTTAAGATGGCAGCTACACTCATTGAATCGGTAATTTCACCTTTTAAAACCATTTGATAGGCTTCTTCAAACGGTAATTTTTTTACAACAAGTTGTTCTGTTTCTTCGGGCATTGCAATACCCTGAATTAAGTTTGTTGCAATGTAAATGATGCTCAGTTCATCGCTAACAGAATTTGATAAATGCATGCGCTGAATCTCTAATCAATTTTCAGCGCTCAAACCGGTTTCTTCCAGAAGTTCTCGTCTTGCACTATCTAATGGATCGGAACCTAAAGGACCTCCACCCTCAGGAATTTCCCAGCTATAAGCTTTTAGTGGGTAACGATATTGCCCAACCAACCAGGTGTTGTAATTTTCATCCAGAGGCAAAATCCCAATCGCTAAATTTTTAAAATGAACTTCACCATATATCCCATCTCCCCCAGATGGATTTATAACCTGATGCTCAGTTAATTGAATCCAATTGTTATCGTATTTAATTTCGCTATGAAGCGTTTGCCAGGGATTGGTTTCTTCCATAACGCAAGTTAGAAAATTAGCTATTAGAATGAAGCATTTATCGATTACGAAAACGAAATGCCTTTTGTGATTTTAATTACCACAAAAGACATAAAGTTGTTAGATTATATGGATAATTTAGAAAGAACCTTCATCTGGTCTGTTTTCCTGTTGTTGATCTTCTTTCTTCGCTTTCTTAACGTTATTGAATAATGTTTTACCAAAACGATAAGAAAAGGTTAGGTTACCCATTGTGCCTTGCATACGGCGTTGAAAATCAATATAAGTATTCGAACCTTCGGTAGTCATGCTCCAGGCACGGGTGTTGAAAATATCTCTAATGTTTAAGCTTAATGAAGCCTTTTTATTCGGGAAATCATATTTTGCACCACCGTCAATACCGTACATGGAGTTGCGTCTTCCTTGTGCCATAACTTCAGCAGCACGGTAATCGCCACGGAACTGGAATGATAAGTTTTTGATGGCAGAAATATTAGCCGTTAAATTTCCATTCCAACTGAAACCACTATTATCAACAATACCAAAAGCCGGTACACCATCAATTTTACTTTGATACAAGTTAACGTTTGTAGTAAAGTTTAAAGCCTTTATTAAATCGAAACGACCAATTAACTCTACACCACTATTTATGGATCTGGTTAAGTTTTGAGGCGTAGTTGTAATAATACCAGCTGCATCAGGTTCTGTTCTCACCCTTTGAATTACATCATTGGTTTGACGGAAATATATACTTGATGTTAAGGTTACCTTTTTGAAATATTTACTATAACCCAATTCGAATGAATGTACATCTTCTGGCAATAAATTAGGATTACCAGCTCTATAATTTAGCGGATCTGATACATCTAAAAATGGATTGGTATCCCAAGGTCTTGGGCGGTTAACGCGACGAGTATAACTTAAATTTACCTGTTGTTCGCCTGATAATTTCTGCGTTAAAAATATACTTGGATATAATCTATTGTATTTAATTCTACCTAGTGTTGTATAAAGCACGTTTCCATTAAAACCCTGCAATTCTGTACTTAATTGTGCATTTTCTGCCCTTAAACCAATCTGATAACCAAAATCTTTAATTTGATTTTGATAGTTAAGGTATAAAGCGTGAACCTGATCTTTACTTTCAAAGTTATTGTTTAAGCGATTGTTGCTAATGAAGATGTTAGAATTTCCAACCACCGAATCGGCCACCTGATTGTTATCACCTAAACGAATTTGGCTGCGGTAACCAGCCTCAATTTTACCCGCTTTACCAACTGGCAAGGCATAATCGGCCTGTACATTATAATTTGTATTGTTACCTAAATTATTGGTGTGCTGAATCGAAGGACTGAGGTTAACCGCGTTTCCATTTTGGTTGTAAACCTGTGTATTGTAGGTTTGAAAGTTATTATTATCACCTTCAGAATAGCCAAAATTAAAAGTCAATTCTTCTTTTGGTTTTTTAAACTTTAAACTATAATCTAAATTCAAATCGAAACTGCTTCCATCGCCATTGTTGGTGTTATTTCTATTGCTTAAAGAAACTGGGTTTAATGCACTGTTTAATTGGTTAATGTTAATAAACTCGTCTCTATCATTTAAACGGCTATTAAAACCACCTGAAAGACTAATTACACTCCTATCAGATAAGTAATAATCTAATCCTGCTTTCACATTGTGTCCTTTATCTAAAGAAGTAGAATTTGTATTCTGATTTGCAAAAGCAATAGAACTTAAGCTATTTAAATAGGTAATATCCTGATAACCGCCACCTAAGCGATTGCCGTAACGATAGCTATAATTTCCGTAAAGATTAATTTTACTATTCTGGAAACTTAAATTGGTGTTTCCATTATAATTATCTCTATTACCAGCAGTTAGAGCAACAGAGCCATTAAAACCTAACTTGGTATTTTTTTTAAGTACAATATTAATTATACCCGATTGGCCTTCAGCATCATATTTAGCCGATGGGTTGGTGATTAACTCAACGCTTTCTATCGAACTTGCAGGTATTGAAGCCAGAATTTGAGCAACATTACCACCAGCGATTAAAGAAGGTTTTCCATCGATTAAAACTCTAACACCAGATGAACCGCGTAAACTAACGTTTCCATCAATATCGGTTTGTACAGAAGGTACATTGGCCAATAAATCTGTAGCCGAGCCACCTTCACTTACCAAACTTTGGTCAACCGAGAAAACCTTTTTATCAATGCCCATTTGCATAGCTGCTTTTTGGGCCGTTACTGTAACATCTTTTAGTACGTTACCAGCTGCGGTGTTCATTTTAATTTCGCCAAAGGCTAAAGTTCCGGTAGTTGCAGTAATTACAACATTATCTCTCACCATGGTTTGATAGCCAACGAAACTAATTTTAAAAGTAAATGTTCCGGCAGGCAAATCGCTCATGGTAAAAGCGCCGTTCATATCCGTTTGAGCTATTTTTACATTGGCTTTGGTAGCCTTATCAAGTAAAACGGCTGTTGCGAAGGGAATAGTTTCCTGGGTTTTGGCATCTTTTAATATACCAGTTATTTTGGCTTTACCGCCAGTTTGTGCAAATAAACCTAAAGAAAGAAAAAGTAAGAACGTAGTGATTTGTATTGTTTTTGATTGTAAAAGTCTCATTAAATTTAAAAAGTTTTATAGTTTTCGTAAAGAGTGACAAAGAAACGGCAACTAAGTTTAATGTAAGTGCCGTAACTATTTTATTACAGCGGTTTAACAGTAATATTTTTGTGGTTTTTCTAGCTCAATTTTGCCTGTTTTAGGTGGAAGGTTTTTTAATAAGAATCAAACAATATTACAATTGAACAATTATGAAAATGCTACTTTTGCCTTACCATGATTAAGAAAATATTAATTGTTGATGATTTGCATCCTGCTTTTAAAGAAGAAGCAATAAAATTGGGCTACCATGTAGATGATGAACCAAGAATTACACGCGAAGAAACTTTAAACCGAATTGCAGATTATGAAGGAATTGCGGTTAGAACAAAGTTTAAAATTGACGCTGAAATTTTCGCCGCAGCAAGTAATTTGAAATTTGTTGCTCGTGCAGGTGCAGGCTTAGATAACATTGATGAGAAAATTGCCTTAGAGCGAAACATTAAACTCCTTAATGCACCAGAAGGGAATTGCGATGCCGTTGGCGAACATGCAACTGGCTTACTTTTATCTTTGATGAATAATTTCCGCAGGGCGGATATAGAAATTAGAAACGGTATTTGGGATAGGGAAGGCAGCCGTGGTTACGAGCTAAAAGGTAAAAAAGTTGGTATAATCGGCTATGGTTTCATGGGACAAAGTTTCGCCAGAAAGCTTGCAGGTTTTGAGGTTGATGTGATGGCTTACGATAAATATAAAACTGGTTTTAGTGATGCCTTTGCCCGGGAAGTAAGCATGGAAGAAATTGTGAAGCACAGCGATGTGTTGAGTTTACACATTCCCTTAACTACAGAAACTAAACAGATGGTTGATGATGAATATTTCTTTCATTTTAAAAAACCATTATTCTTTGTCAATACAGCGAGAGGTGAAATTGTGAATACGAGAGCGGTGCTGAACAATTTAAAATCAGGTAAAATTTTGGGTGCAGGTTTAGATGTTCTGGAAACTGAAAAATTCCCTGCCTTAAGCGAACAAAGCTGGTATGAGGAATTAAAGGCAAACGATAAAGTTATATTAACCCCACATGTTGGCGGCTGGACATTGGATTCTTACCGAAAAATTTCGGAAGTGTTGGCTGAAAAACTGAAGGCTTTGTAAGCGTTATTTCTTCCAGATAATTTTCACGGCCGACATTTTTTCGTTTTTCAACCTAATTTCAGGGTAAACCAGGAAACCATTTTTCAAATAAAACTTTAAGGGAGATTTATAGATTTCACCGTTTTGCTTTATAGCATCTTCTTTATCGATAACCCAGGCATTTAAAACGGTTTCACTTTCTTTTAGTGCATTTAATAGCGCTGTTCCTTTACCTTGCTCATGGATTTTTTCATCCAGAATTATGGCAAACCATTTTTCGTTATCTCTAATAAATTTGCAAGCCCAAGCTAATATTTCGCCATTTTCATTTTCTAGTAGATAATGAATTGGTTGTGATAAAGTTGCCAAATAATCGTCAAAACCTTGTGCATCAGAAAAGTTTAATGGTTTTGGATATTCATTATTCCAAATCGTGGAGATTTGGGTTTTTTGGGTTGGGGTTAGCGAGGTTATGTGAAGGAGCATAGGGCTTTCCTTGACTTTCAGATAAGTTTAACAAAGTTGTCTTCAAGTTTTACATTAAAATTGATCTCTGCCTTTAATGCTTTAAAAACTTTTAAAATGGTGTCAATTGTGGCACTATTAGCACTACTTTCAAGTTTAGAAATTTGAGCTTTTTGTACTCCAATAAGTTTACCAAGTTCTTCTTGCGTTAGATGGCGCTCCTGTCTTGCAGATTTAATCATCTTTCCTAAAACATCCATACGGAGTTCATACTCATATTCGTCACGATTGGTTGTACCGATTTCACCAATATACTTGTCCTTCATTTCGGTTAGCGAATATGTTTTAAACTTTTTAGTTTCCATATAATTACTTTTTTTCTTTGTTATTGAAATATTTATCTTTTAGTTTTACTGCACGATCAATTTCATTTGCAGGAACCTTGTCAACCTTTTTAATGAAACCATGTGTTGCAATTACTAGAGTTTTTTATTATCTGACTTGTCCCAGAATGCAAGCAATCTAATTTGAAGTCCTGAAAATTTTGTGCGAAGTTCCCAAATGTCATTTTGCAGTTTCTTAAACAATTTCGGATCATTTGTTTGTTCAGCCAAGTCAATATTGTAAAATATCTTTTTTATGGTTTTATTATCAAGTTTGGCTATAAACTCGTTTGCTTCTTCCATAAACCTCGTTTCAAAATATTTCATTTTTTAGTGCCCAATATGAATACAATAAATATATAAAAAGTTTCTAAATTTAGAAACAAAATAGTTTTTTCTAAAATTTTTCGATTTCAAATTGGTTATTGTATGATTATTTATCCCAAACCTTTCCTTAAAAAACCTGCCTCAAATCAATCTTATTTCCTTAAATTGGCAATACAATTCTAACTAATTATATCATGCCGAAAGATCACCTATACAAAACCACCGTAACCTGGACGGGCAATAAAGGCTCGGGTACAATGGATTATCGCTCTTACGATCGCGATTATTTAATTTCTGTAACCGGTAAAGCCGATATTTCGGGTTCATCAGATTCTGCTTTTCTTGGCGATAAAACTAAATACAATCCTGAAGATTTGTTGCTATCATCCATTTCAAGTTGCCACATGCTTTGGTATTTGCATTTGTGCTCGAAAAACGAAATTGTGGTAATCGATTATAAAGATGAGGCCGTTGGTACGATGGAAGAATCGGCAGATGGAAGTGGTAAATTTAGAGAAGTAACCTTGCATCCTCAGGTTTTAATAGCTGATAAGGCACATTTCGAACTGGCAGAAACCCTGCATAAAGAAGCTAATAAAATGTGTTTTATTGCGAATTCGCTTAATTTCCCAGTTAAACACGAAGCAAGTTGTAAAGCGGAAAATAGTTAGTAGTTGGCAGTTTTCAGTTGACAGTTTTCAATTAGCAGTTTTCAGTTGGCTGTTCTCACTACTGAAAACCGCCAACTGAAAACTGAATTACTTTACTTCGTAAACATTATCAGTTGGCGTAGGATCCATAAAAATGCCACCATCTAATGTAATCGATTTTATTTTTCGGTTGGTGTTTATGGTCATCGTCATTTCTTTCTGATTGACTTTCCAAACCGCTGGTGTTTTATGAATGGTTTCTGTTTTTCCATCGGTATCGGTTACCAAAATATCAAAAGGAATTGCAAAACCACCTTCATTTTTAATTACAAAAGTTGCTTTGCTGCTAGAGATTTGCGGTTTGGTTATAGCCAAATCAATGTAGTTATTGGTAAAGAACCAATTCTGGAAAAACCAATTCAAATTCTGACCAGAACCTGTATTCATCGAGTTAAAATAATCCCAAGGAATTGGATGTTTTCCATTCCAATTATCCATATAATGATGAAGTGCTTTTTTAAATAAGTCATCACCTAACATATCTTTCAAAGCGATATAAGAAAGTGAAGCCTTTCCGTAAGAATTGTTTCCATAACCCGAACCAGAAACTTGGTCAGACATCGAAATTATTGGTTGATCTTCTTCTGCAGATTTATCATTAATGTAGCGCTGAACCCTAAAAGTTTTATAAAATTTATCTGCTGCTTCTTTTCCATGTTCGGCAATGCCAATTAAATATTCTAAAGTTGTTGCCCAACCTTCGTCCATATACGCATAACGGGTTTCGTTAATGCCCATGTAAAACGGAAAATAAGTATGCGCAACTTCGTGGTCTTGTACCAGTTGCGCAAAAACCGGGTCGCCTGTATCAGAATCGTTCACCATCATTGGGTATTCCATATCTGCAAAACCTTGAAAAGCAGTCATTTTTGAGAAAGGATAAGGAACGCCCGGCCAGTTATTCGAGAACCAGTTCAGCGCATATAAATTATTTTTTACAGAGTTTGGGAAATCTTTTGATTTTACATTGTATGCTGCTTGTGTACTAACCCTTCTGTTGGCTTTAGCATCTACAACAACGCTTGCTGCATCCCACAAATAGGTACTACTTAAACCGAAACAAACATCGGTGATGTGGTTGGCTGTAAATTTCCAGGTATTCCAATCTTTTTGCAAAGTAACTTTTCCATCTTTCAGTTCTTGCTCGGTGGCAATGTGTTGTATTTCATACGTTAGGTATGATTTTTTTAAACGAGATGCAATTTCTGGCTGCAAAACTTCATCAGGATTTAATAAATCGCCCGTGGCATAAACCACATAGTTTTTTGGTGCTTTAATGGAGAAGGTATAATCGTTAAAGTCGTTGTAAAACTCGGCTCTATCCGAATGCGGAATTCTATCCCAACCGTTATAATCATCGTAAACAGAAATTCGTGGATAGCTGTATGCAACGTAAAAAGTTGTGGGGTCTATTTGTCCTTCTCTGCCACTTTCTTTCGATAGAGGATAATCCCAATCTATTTTTACAGTGGTTTTAGATTTGGGCAATAGCGGTTTCTTCAATCTTACATTGCCAACGGTTCCCCAATCGTTTTCGTTTACGGCAATGGCTTCTCCATCAACAGAAAATGCAGATATATTTAAACCTGTGGTTAAAAAATCCTGACTCACGCTTCCACTTCTTGGGGCTGTAGGTTTATGCAAATTATTTACAAAACGAATTACAAGCGTTCTTAAAGTATCAGTGCTGTTGTTGCTATATACAATTTCTTCGGTTCCGCTTACAACTTTTGTATCGGCATCAACTTTAATATTCATATTGTATTTGCCGTGATTTTGCCAATAATTTACACCTGGTTTACCATTAATAGAACGGGTACCTTTAGCATAAGCAGCTTTGATGTTTCGTGGCATATAAAGTTCTTGTGCTGAGACAAGATAACTTCCTAAACACACTATAAGGGCTATTGAAAATAATTTTTTCATTTTGATGAATAATTTTGGCTAAGCTAAAAATAATGGATGAATTTAGAATGAAGGCGATTGGATATTTTCAAAAATCAACACCCTTAATTTTATTACCAAATCTTAATCTTAAAATCCTTCAATCCAGAAAATCTTGGCTAATCCTAAAAATCATGTGTATTTATTTGCTTTTGTAATTTCCACATTTTATCTTCGTTATAATTGAAGCAAGACTATGTAGCAAACCAACTATATAGTCTTGTTTGTTTTTTACAGCGTTTGATTAAATTAATAGAGCAATGACAGAGGTAACGTACTACACCCAAGAGGGCTTAGATAAATTAAAAGAGGAAGTTCATTATTTAACAACCACAGGTCGCCAGCTTATATCTAAAGCTATTGCCGAAGCGAGAGATAAAGGTGATTTATCTGAAAATGCAGAATATGATGCGGCGAAAGAAGCTCAGGGTTTGCATGAGGCAAAAATATCTAAACTAAAAAATACTTTAGCAAATGCACGCTTAATTGATGAATCGAAAATGGATTTATCTAAAGTGCTTGCATTATCTATAGTTAAAATTAAAAATGTTAAAAACGGGGCAACCATGACTTATCAATTGGTTGCAGAAACTGAAGCAGATTTAAAAACCGGAAAAATATCGGTAAAATCCCCAATAGCACAAGGTTTATTAGGTAAATCAGTTGGCGAATTTGCCGAAATTGAAGTACCTGCCGGAAAAATGCAGTTTGAAGTATTAGAAATCTCTAGATAAGGTAGAGGGTTGTGAGTTATAGGTTTTAAGTTTTAGGTTTGGATGCATATAAAACGGCAAAGTTTATAAGCATTAAATTTACAACCATCTATAGTATTTGAAGACATTCATTTGTTTTATTAATAATTGGTAGATACCACATAAATTGAGAACCCAATCCTGTAACTCAAAACCCGTAACTGACAACCGACAACCGGCAACTCAAAACCTAAACCCTTTAACCTTCCACCTTTATGACTATCTTTTCGAAAATTGTTGCAGGAGAAATTAGCGCACATGTTGTTGCTGAAACCGTAGAATATTTAGCTTTTTTAGATGTTCAACCGTTAACCGCAGGCCACGTTTTGGTTATTCCGAAATTAGAAAGAGATTATCTTTTTGATATGGAAGAAGACCTTTATGTAGGACTTTGGATGTTTGCAAAAATTGTTGCTAAAGGTGTAAAAACCGCTTTTCCATGTAAAAAAGTTGGTGTTTCTGTAATTGGATTGGAAGTTCCTCATGCTCACATTCATTTAATACCAATGAACAATGTGAGTGACATGAATTTTAGTAAAGAAAAGTTAAATCCTACTCAAGAAGAACTTGCAGAAGCTGCAGAAAAAATTCGCCAGGCTTTATTAGAGGAATAACCAATTACATTTTGCTATTTTTTTGTAAAGTGGCTTTGTTCGGGTAAGGGCACAAAATCTGTTTCGCCTGGAACCGGCTTAAAACTTTGATTTAACCATTTGGTTTTAGCGTCCTCGATAAGCGTTTTATCTGTTGCTACGAAATTCCAGTAAATGAAGCGTTCTTCTGGAAATGGTTCGCCGCCAAAAATATAAACTGTTGTGTTTTCATGCATTTCAAATTCACAAAGTTTGGCATTGTTGGCAATTAATATATGTTTCGGCTCAAAAATATTGCCTTCGCTTTCAACAGCGCCATCTAAAATATAAAGTGCGCTTTCTCCAAACAAATCATCGCCAATATTTAATTTTTGCCTCGATGAACTTTTTATCTCGATAAAATAAAGTGGACTGTAAACCGGTACCGGAGATTTTTTCCCAAATGCTTCACCTGCTATTAATTTAAACTTCAATCCATTTTCTTCCCAATGAGGAATTTCTTGTTCTTCGACATGGAAGAACTCAGGTTCCATTTGCTCTAAATGCTTGGGTAAAGCAACCCAAATTTGCAAACCATGAAGCATCTTATCTGTGGTTCTTAAATAATCTGGAGTACGTTCGGAATGTACAATTCCACTACCTGATGTCATCCAATTGACTTGCCCGGGTTTGATAACCACATTATTGCCTAAGCTATCTTTATGTGTTATTTCTCCTTCAAATAAGAATGTTAAAGTTGATAAACCAATGTGTGGGTGCGGTGGAACATCCAGGTTTTCGTGGTCGCTCATTGCCGCCGGACCCATATGGTCGATAAAAGAAAATGGCCCAACCATTCGCTTTTCTCTAAACGGCAATAATCTACCAACCATAAAGTTGCCAATATTGGCTGGACGTTCATCTATAATAAGCGAAATATTCGACATGGGATTTACTTTTTAACAAAGTGAATTTAAGGAAAAACTTATCAAGTTGATAATCAAAAAAAAGGCACCTCTTTCGAAATGCCTTTTACAATTATGTGATTCTTAAACCAATTCTGCTAAAGCCTCTTTGCTAAAGCCTTTTAATTGGTCAAGGTGGTTATTTTTAATTTTTTCTACCCATTGTGGATCAGATAAAAGTACACGACCAACAGCAATTAAATCAAAATCGCCTCTGTCCATTCTGCGTACCAACTCATCTAAAGAACTTGGTTGAGAACTTTGTCCGGCAAAAGCGCCAAAGAAATCGCCATCTAAACCTACTGAACCAACAGAAATAGTTGCTTTACCCGTGATTTTTTTAGCCCAGCCTGCAAAATTCAAATCAGAGCCTTCAAATTCTGGCTCCCAGAAACGACGTTGAGAACAGTGGAAAATATCGATACCAGCATCAGCCATTGGCGCTAACCATTGTTCCATTTCTTTCTCATTCTTAGCCAATTTATAATCATAGGCAGCAGGTTTAAATTGAGATAAACGAATGATTAAAGCAAAATCTTCGCCTACTCTTTTACGCACTTCTTTAATTACTTCAACCGCAAACCTGGTGCGTTCTGCTAAAGTTTTACCACCGTAAATATCGGTGCGATTGTTTGTAGCATCCCAGAAAAACTGATCAATTAAATATTGATGCGCACCATGAATTTCTACTGTATCAAAACCTAAAGCTTTTGCATCGGCAGCTGCTTGTCCAAATGCCGCAATTGTATCAGCAATCGCTGCATCAGTCATGGCAACACCATTCTCAAAACCCGGACTGTTAAAGCTAGATGGATCTTCAAAAGGTGCGCTTGGCAACCACCCTGAAGCATGATTTGCAGATATACCTTGATGCCAGATTTGTGGACCCATTTGGCCACCCTTTGCATGCACATCATTAATAACTTTTTGCCATCCGGCCAATGCTTTTTCGCCATAAAAATGCGGAATGTTTGGATCGGCAGATGATGACGGTCTGTTAATTACGGTTCCTTCTGATAAAATTAAGCCAACTTCGGCATCAGCTCTTTTTGCATAATATTCGGCAACATCGGCAGTTGGAACACCATCAGGTGAAAACGAACGCGTCATTGGAGCCATTACAATTCTATTTTTTGTGTTTAATGTTTTCAGATTAAATGGTCTGAATGAACTATCTGTGTTCATATTTTTGAAATTTATAATTCGGAATTGATGATTTTACTTAATTGTTCTATGCCTTCTTTATTGCGTTTGTAGTAAGTCCATTGCCCAACTCGGGTTGCAGAAACTAAATCGGCACGTTGTAAAATGGATAGATATTCTGAAATTGTACTTTGAGATAATCCCGCTTTATTTTGGATTTGACCAACACAAACACCGATGTTTTCAAAATCTGCATTTGGCTGCTCCGGAAAATTTTCTGCAGGCGCTTTAAGCCAGCTTAAAATTTGCAAACGGGTTTTATTTGAAAGGGCTTTAAAGATTTCTACCTGATCCATAACACAAATGTATATCGACTTTTCCCGATATACCAATATTATTTAGCAAGTTGACAATAATGTGTAAATGAAGGCTAGATTTAGTTAGAAGCGGATGAGGATAGCATATCGAAATTTATGCAAAAAAAGAACGGGGATAAATCATACCGACCTATCCCCGTCATCTAAATTAACGCTCTCGAATATATAAACACCAAAAATTGTTATTTATTATCTCGAGCGGAATTTTTTTTATTTTTTTACAGCTGGCTTTTTAGCAACTGCTTTTGGCTTCTTCTCTACCAATGGTAAATCTTCTGTTGCTTCAGTTTTTTTCTTTGCTGATGCTTTAACTTTTTTGGGTTCTGCTACAGCTGCTTCTTCAACCTCAACTTTTTTCTTTGCCGATGCTTTAGCTTTTTTTGGCTCAACTACAACTTCTTCTTCAACATCAACCTTTTTCTTCGCTGGTGCTTTAGCCTTTTTTGTTTCAACTACTGGGGCTTCAATAGCAACCTCTTCTTTAGCTTTAGGGGCATCAACCTGATTTAAGTAATTTGCTAAAACTTGTTTCAAATAAATCTCTGGTTTTGGCATGTTAATTACCGTTCCTGGTTCTTTATCCTGAGATTGTTTAATATATGCTGATTTAATTTTGCCCCAATCTTTTGAGTATAATTTGATAAACATTTCTACGAATTGTTCATCTGTATATTTTTTAGACAGCCTGCCCAGCACTGCCTGAATTTTTTCTTCCTTTTTATGTAATACCGCCATCGTTTTAATTTTGCACAAAGATAACCGATAATCATGTAAATAGCGCATGTAAACTTTTTACCAGTTTGCCCGCATCGTTTTTCGTAGTATCATCCCCTTTTTTCACAAACAACAATTTTTCAAAAAAAATAAATAAGCATAACCGATTTAAATTTTTTCTAACATAAGTCCTTCCATTGGCGTTGCAGATTCATTGCTTTTAATTTCGCTTTGGTGCAGCTTTCTGTAAGAGAAACAGCCGATTAATACCGCAATCGCACCCTGGAATAAAACTGTATTTTCTGTACCAACAAGTTGAGAAATGCTACCAATTAATAATCCGCCCAAAGGCTGCATACCAAAGAAAGCCATGGCATAAAAGCTGATAACTCTTCCCCTCATATTTGGATCAACTGTGGTTTGAATTAGGGTGTTGCTAATTGTAATTTGCGACATCATTCCAAAGCCCGAAATTGTTGCAAAAACCAATGCGATAGGATAATAGGTGGTATGGGAAAATAAAGCCAATCCGGCACCAAAAACTAAAGTATTTATTGCTAAAATTTTCCGGAGGTTTTTACCAGGTTTTAAGGATGCCAAAAACATAGCTCCCGAAAAAGCACCTAAACCTATTACACTATCAATAACGCCAAAAGTTGATGCCGTTCCTTTAAAAATGTCTTTAGCATAAACCGGAATTAATGTACTAAAAGGCAAGACAAATAAACTTATCAGCGCCAGCATAATTAAAACAGATGCAATGGATGGTGTAGCTTTTATGTAGGCAAAACCTTCTTTCAACTCACCAACTATGTTTTTTGTATGCGGTTTAGAAACGTATTTAGGCAACTTCATCATTAGTAACGAGCCAATAACGGCTATAAAACTTACTGCGTTTAAGCCAAAACAAATATCATCTCCTAATTTTTCTAAAGCTAAACCTGCCAAACCTGGTCCAATTAATCTCGAAAGATTTACCATCGAAGAATTTAATGCCAAAGCGTTTGGTAAATCTGCTTTATCATCAACCATTTCATAAACCAATGATTGTCTGGCTGGTACATCAAAAGCATTGATTAAGCCTAATAAAGCACTTAGTGCTATAATTTGCCACATATCATAATGCTTTGTAAAAATCAAAATCGTCATTAATATGGCTTGAACCATCGAGGCGATTTGCGTAAATAATAATAGCTTGTACCTATCATATCTATCGGATGCAACCCCGCCAATAAATGAAAAAATGAAGGAAGGAAAAAGGCTTGCAAAAAGCGTTAATCCGAGCATAAAGTTAGAGTGTGTTTGCTCGTAAACTACCCAGGTACGGCTGTTTTTTGCATCCAGGTTCCAATTAGGGAAATGGATTGGCCGCCAAAGTAGAGGCGGTAATTACGGCTTTTAAATGCATTAAATGTACTGATGTTCATAATTCAAGGCCGTCTGATTAATAATTAACCAGTTTTGTTAAAGGACCTATAGCTTCTTTTAAAATTAATTGTTCTTGTTCTGTGCAAACTTCTGCGATGGCTTTGCTCAACCATTCATCTCGCTCATGCCTAACTTGCTGTAACATTTCTTTACCTGTCGGGGAAAGCGAAATGTGAATTTTGCGTTTATCGGTTTCGGATGCGGTTTTAGAAATGAGATTTAATACTGCAAGATGGTTTAACAACTGCCCCATAGATTGTGGCGTGATTTTCTCCAACAGAGCAAGTTCTGCCGATAGTAGATAATCATGCTGCTCTAATAAAACCAAAATCGAGCGCTCCGTTTGTGATAATACGGTATTTGATGGGGAAAGCTTTCGTAGTTTACGATTTAGCCTTGCCAATACTGGCCGAAGTGCTGATGCTAAAGCGTTGCTTTTTTCTGAACTCATTTTTGTAAGTATAACTTATAAGTTTACCTTACAAATATAATGCAAGTTTGGTTTTGTATTTCAGAAAAAAAATTAATTGACATTGAAAAGATTTTGATGGATTTAACAAAAGGAGGAGCTACATGTAAATTTAGATTAGCGGCTATTAACAAACAATCAAATTTCTATCTTTGCACAATTAAATTATACTAATGAGTAAGTTTTTTGGCTACATTTTAAGCCCGGTTTTTTATTTCTTCTTTGGATTAACGCTTTGCATTTTCCACCCTATACAATGGATTTGCTTTAAGTTTTTTGGCTACAAAGCCCATAAAATTTCGGTAGATGTACTAAACTTCTTCTTAACCTATTGCCAGATTTTTTTGGTGAACAGCGTAAGTTTTAAAAACGATTTTGATTTGCCAACCGATAGACCAATTATTTTCGCGTCAAATCATCAAAGCATGTATGATATCCCATCGTTAATCTGGTTTTTACGTAAGCATCATGCAAAGTTTATTTCGAAGATAGAACTAACTAAGGGCATACCATCGATTTCAATAAATTTAAGACTGGGTGGTGGGGCAAATATTGATAGAAAGGATAATAAACAGGCTATTTCTGAAATTATTAAACTTGGGCGCAGGATGAAAGATAACAATTGGAGCACTGTAATTTTTCCAGAAGGAACAAGAGCAAAAGATGGGCAGCTTAAAACATTTCAGTTTGGTGGCGTGGCCACTTTATTAAAAGTTGTGCCAAATGCTTTGGTTGTGCCAGTTGCGATAGAAAATTCGTGGAAAATTGTTCGTTTTGGAATGTTTCCACTTACAACAGGGCACGGATTGAAATGGACAGTTTTAAAACCAATTGAGCCTGAAGGCAAAGCAGCCGAAGAAATTACTTTGCAAATTGAAACAGAAATAAGGAAAGTTTTGGGGCAAAGTTAGTATTTGGATAGAGCTTTTTAGTATCAAGTATCAAGATAGATTTAGAAGTTTAGGCAAGTTTTATACAATGAAACAGACCGAGCGCACAAGTAGCTTTGACAACTTTCTTTCTAAAGTGGTATAAAATTGCAAATGTTGCACTCACAGAACCAAGCTTTGACAACTTTCCTTCTAAAGTGCTACAAAAGTTGTCAAAGCTAAACGCACCGAACCAAACTTTGACAACTTGCTTTCTAAGGCGCTATAAAATTGTAAATGCTAAACGCACCGAAACAAACTTTGACAACTTTCTTTATAAAGCGCTATAAAATTGTAAATGCTAAACGCACCGAATCAAGCTTTGACAACTTTCTTTCTAAAGCGCAATAAAAGTTGTCAAAGCTAAACGCACCGAACCAGTGATAATTTTATTTTTAAACTTTCTTTGGAGGAAGATCAAAAGCTATTGCCTCATGTTCGAAATGTCCATTATGGGCACCATCGCAAAATGGTTTGTTTTTAGATAATCCGCATCTGCAAATTGATAAAACAGTTCTGCCTTGTAAGCCATATTCATTTCCGTTTCTATCTACGATTTCGAAATCGCCTTCTATTTTAACCGAACCGTTATTGTTTATTGTAAGTTTTGTTTTAGACATACCACAAACTTATAACAATAGAATTTAGTTACACATTTTCGTTTTAATTTAGAAACATTCTGTGTTTTGCTTATCAAAGAACCTGGCAGCGTGGAATAATTAAAGGTCATCATGCGCCTGTATTGGTATTTCCAATTGAAACATGATGACCTTAAATAAATTATTGACTACTTATTTTTTCTTACTCCCAATCATCTATAAAATCCATTCCACCCATACCTATTGGTGCACCTGGAGGCATAACTTGTGCAGGTTCAGGTTGAAATTTTGATGGAGATTCTTCAAATTCTTTTATTTGAGATAATGCATATAAAATGTTTGCTTTTTGTTTTGGAGCTGCATTGGCCAACTTTCCATTCATCCACGATTTTAATTCTGAAATCTCCAATAAAGCTTCGCCCCTAACATTTTCTCCAGCACGAGAATTTGCTGCCAATTGCAGTAAGTATTTTAACGTAAGATTGTTTACCATTACCTGCAATTGCCCTTTATACCCAGGTACAGGTTCTGCTTTCCATGTTTTAGCAATTAATTTTTCAACTACAGCAATTAATCCTGGCTGCTCAGAATCACGAGAATTATATTCTACCAATCGCGAAGCACGCTCAGGATTTAGTAAAGAAGAAATGGTTTCATTTGCAGCAGCTTCGGCAGTTGCAATTGGGTCGAAAGTTGGTCCGGTGTAACCACTAAATGTTTCTGCCGAAGCAGGATAACCTGAAGGGCGAGGTGGTATTTTTTGAATTAAACTTTCGGGTAAAGCCAAAGCTTCAGGACTAACCGTTGCCATCAAAGCATCGAACGCAGCCCATTGCTGTGCAGGTTCTACCATTTTTGTTGGTTTCTGACCATCATTTTTTACGGCATGAGTGAAATACAGTCCGCCAATATTTTTTGCAACAGCTTCAATTTCATAACGATGCAATAAATAAATAGGCACCAACACTTCTTCCAAAGTTGCCATTGGTGCATCTTTTACAATTGCTTTTTCCGAAAAATTATCCAAAACCATTCTACGGATTTTCATCAATCGATTAAGCTCTGTAATTGTGTTTTCGTCATCTTCCCATTGGTTTGCATTTGGATGTGTATATCCACCAATATCAGGAATGTATTGAAAACCCTCCTTTAAGGTTTCATTCATTATTTTATCCAGTTCAGCATTTTCATCGGCACCTTTTGGAAAATCACTATAACCCCACATAATCGCTCTTTTATCCCAGCTACCAATACCCTTTGCATAAGCATCAGATAAATCAATACTACCATCTGCTTTCTGTTTTATCCGTGGGAAAGGGTAATCCATTACAGATGTTCTTTCTTTCGGACTTGCCGCAAAATTATGGTTTAAGCCAAGTGTGTGACCAATTTCGTGGGCTGACAATTGTCTGATTCTGGAAATCGCCATTTCTTCCATCACCTTACTAACCGGTTTTCCATCGGTATATGGCTGCAATAAACCTTCGGCTATTAAATAATCTTGGCGATGGCGATCTGAACCCAAAGTTACCACACCTTTTATGATTTCTCCTGTTCTTGGGTCGCTGTATGATGAGCCATAAGAAAATGCTCGTGGACTTCCGGCGCGGGTAATCCAGTTCACAACATTATAACGGATGTCCATCGGGTCGGCACCTTCAGGCAATTCTTTTACCTGAAAAGCATTTTTGTAACCCGCAGCTTCAAAAGCCTCATTCCAAAAAGTGCCTCCTTCAATTAAAGCTTTCTTTATCGGCGCAGGTGCACCTCTATCAATGTAATAAACGATTGGCTCAACAGCTTCGCTCACTTTAGCATTTGGATCCTTTTTCTCTAACCGATGTCTGCGAGTAAAACGCTTAACCAAAGGTTCAGACATTGGCGCAGAAAAATCGGTATAACTAAACAATTGATAACTTGATCGTGGGTCGAATTTGCGTTGTTTGAAATTATCATCAGGCAGTTCTACAAAAGATTGGTGCATTCTAATTGTAACCGCATTCGCATCCGGAGCAATGTTTCCTCGTCCGCTTGGCGCACCGCCTGCAAAAGTCAGCATTGCCTCAAATTCAGTGTTTTTAGGGAAGTTTTTGGTATTTGGCAAATATACCGCTGATCGAGTTTCATCTACCCGATACGTTGCGCCGCCAGTTGCAGCACCTCTGCCACCAGCACCACCCGATGATGCTGGGGCACCGATTGTTGCGCCTATATTTTGGCTATCACGAATAATGAAAGGTGTTAAGTCGATTAAAGCTCTATCGCCCTCAAGCGCAACCGGAGCAAAACCCCAGATTATAGATTTTGCAAAAGAACCTTCAACAGTTTTAATTTCATCGGCATTACCATTTCCTGCACGATATGCCAGGTTTGGTTCTAAAAGGAAAACTTTCGGACCTACCTTTATAAATCTGGCAACATTTGCAGAAGCGCCACCACGTTCCGCATTTCTGCCTGCACCATCTGTAAGCGAATTGAAATACAGAAAATCTTTATCAAACTGAGCAATTTCTAAAAAGACTTTGCCAGTCTTTTCATCATAATAGAAAGTAAAATAACCTTCTTGTTTTTTAAAGTCTTTGGTAAAATCGGAAATACTTGTAGCCGGAGCGGCAGATTGCGTTCGTGCAACTGGAGGATTTGTTTGTGCAAGCAATGGCGGGCAAGCAAATAGAGGCACAAGAACGACTAAAGCGTAAAATTTTTTATTCATAAGGATATTTTGGTTTGGTTTAAAGAAGGGCAAACAATGCGTTACATTGCTGTTGCTTAACAAATATAATTTTAAACCATGATTAACAATAACTTAGCAGCGTAACTTTTTAATGGCGAAGAGAATTATTTTAACAATTCATTTTAAGAACTTCGTAGCGTATTGATAGGTTATCTCGTTTAAGCTAGAAAAATCTAAATAACTAAATATGCGTTATCTCCCATTATTATTTTTAATCGCAACCTTTTTTGGCTGCTCTAAGCAATCAGAAAATGGAAAAGTTGTAGAGTTGTATGTAGATCATTATGCGCAGGCAGGCAAACAAATGATTTATACTTTGCCAGAAAAAAGTCCTATTGATACATATTTAGAAGGATTTAACGACCGTGAATTAGGTTTTACTTATAAGGTTAGGGCGCAAATTTATAAACCTGAAGTAGCACCACAAGACGGACCAGATAGATGGTATGTATTTGTAAAAGTGATTAGCAAAGAGATTTATACAGGAACCGTGCCATTTGAAATCTCATTAAAAACAAGCAGTATTTTCGCTACAACGCTGGCAATTCGAATACAAAACCAGGTTTTTTATTATGGCGACTACATCTTACGACCAGAAAATGATATGGTAAAAAAACAACTAGAAGAAGTTATTGCATTACGATCTAAACTAGCTACTGATTCTAAATACGCTGCAACAGTTTTAATTAGCGCAACGGTTCAACACGACCCAAACAATAGAAGCAACGGATATTTGGTAAAATCTGTTAAAATTCAATAGTTAGAAATTTATTCGTTGTAACAATACCCTCAATTTAATATCTTAGATTAAAATTGAACATGTTATGTTAGAATTAGCATTGGAATTCTTATTCGGAGTAACTTCAGTAGCTGGAGGCAAAAGAAATAAGTTGACTCCAAGACCAAATTTTACTGCATTTCTAATTGTCTGGTGTGTTGCGGTGTTATCCATCACATTGATTTTTGGATAGCGCACAAAATATAAATCTTTACAGCAAAGCAATTGATAGCCGATATTAGTTTCGCAGCTAGCTAATCGTATGTCAATTCAGCTTTGTGTTTGGTGATAAAATCAATCCATTTTACAGGTTTTTTTCCTGTAATTTGATGGAAGTTATCAAAAGTTTCATCGGCTCCAGGAATTGTTCCGGCTGCATATCGTTTCCAATGATCGTAAACGCAGTTCATATATGCCATTTCTGCTCCCGCATCTTTCATCGATTGTAAAAAAACTTCTGGCGAAAGCGCTTCATATTTAAAAGGCTTACCGATAATGGTAGTCATTAAGCCTGCAATTTCAGCAAATGTTTTTGCATCGTAACCTAGTCTATATGTTTTATTTAAATGTAACTCTGGATTTGCAAGTGCTAAAGATGCTACCAAAGCAACATCATCTACATCTACCCAACTCAACCTTGCTCCTTCTACATAAGCATTGATTATACCATTTTTAATCGCCTTTTCTCCGCCATAGCTCAATAGGTTTTGCATAAAAGTTTCAGGGCGTAGATGCGTATAAGAAAATCCTGACCACTCTATGTAACGTTCGATAAGTTGGTGCCATGCCCAATGTGCCACAGTGGTATCATCTCCGCCACAGGCACCTAAATGAACTACGTGTTTAACGCCAGCTTTTTTTGCATTATCAAGCAGGCTCTTGCTTTGTTTAAGCATATCAACCGTGTAGCCCGTAATTATAAAAACCCTGTCAATTCCTTCAAATACAGATTGATGCGTTCGTTCATCATCAAAATCGAGGATAACAGTTTCTATCCCTTTATCGGCAAAAGGAATTGCCTTCGCATGACTACGAACCGCCGCAACGAGTTGTACTTCTTTGTTATTTATTAAAAAATCTATCGTTTTGCTCCCTACTTGTCCGGTGGCACCAGTAATAAGAATCTTTGGA
Source organism: Pedobacter jejuensis (assembly GCF_003725795.1). Lineage (GTDB taxonomy): Bacteria > Bacteroidota > Bacteroidia > Sphingobacteriales > Sphingobacteriaceae > Pedobacter > Pedobacter jejuensis. The sequence continues at coordinate 246,673 of NZ_RBEE01000044.1, forward strand.
AGTTTTTTATCAGACATAAAATTCATTTTTTGATTTGCAACCTCAAAGGTAAGGCTACCAAAACTGTAGAAAGTTGATCTGTATCATGAAATAACCTTATTTCCGTAAAGCAATATTTTTACGGACGCGGCTTAATGTTTCAGGAGCGAGGCCAAGGTAAGAGGCGATTAAATTTTGTGGCAACCTTTGAATGATTTCTGGATTGGATTCGGCCAATTGAAGATATTTTTCTTCTGCTGTAAAGGTATTAGAACTTACCAATCTTCGTTCTTTGGTTACAATACTATTCTGAAAAAGAATGCGGAAATAACGGTCCATTATAGGCACTTCCAAAGTCATTGCCTCAAAGTCTGCTTGAGAAATCATAAGCAGCTCAGAATCTTCAATTGCATCAATGCTTTGCGTTGCCGCCTCACCTGTCAAAAAACTTTGAATATCTGAAGTCCACCAACCTTCCCATGCAAACATGGTAACATGCTGAATTCCGTTTTCATCAAGATGGTAAGAACGAAGTAAACCCTTTTCTACAAAACTCATATACTTACAAACATAGCCTTGATGCAGCAAATGTTGCTTTTTAGATAATTTTTTAGAGATGAAGAAAGCTTTGATTGTTGTCTTTTCTGCTTCGCTTAGTGACACCTTTTTTAAAACATGAGAAAAAAAGACTTCGAACATTGGGATGAGATTTCTAAGCACTAATAAATGATGAACAAATATATTCTTTTTTAACGCTGATTTTAAGTTTCAGTATGGTAGCATTTCTATGTTTTGCGCTATAATTACCTACCTTTAAATTAAAAAAAGAAGATACAATGGAGCAAAAATTAGAGGTTTGGCAACGAGGACCACTACCCGAATTCATAGCAGTTTTGCAACCAATAGCTCACGCCCTATTACAAGCAAGAGAAGAGGTAAATGAGTACATGCACAATTTCCCTAAAGATTTACTATGGGTACGCCCGGCAAATATGGCTTCTGCAGGTTTTCATTTGCAGCATTTAAGCGGTGTTTTAGATAGGGTTTTTACTTACGCAAGAGCAGAAAAACTAACAGAATATCAGTTTGAACAATTAGCCGAAGAAGGTAAAAACTCTCTAAATGGTTATGAAGTTGACCACTTGGTTAACCGCTTCAATAAACAGGTTGATGTGGCACTAAAACAATTAAAAATTACTGATGAACATGCATTAGCCGATTTTAGAGGCGTTGGCCGAGCTGGTTTGCCTTCTACCGTAATTGGTTTGCTTTTTCACGCAACAGAACATACTATGCGCCATGTTGGGCAGTTGATGGTTACTGCGGCCATAGTAAAAGCGCAAAATTATGGTATGTAGTTAATGTTTTAGCTTAAAGAAACAACCAAGTTTACTCAAATCATCTTTAAATGAGAGAAGTTACCCACGAATTAAAACAAAAAAAACCTGTAAATTTTACAGGTTTTTTTTTGCAATTGATTAATTATTGGAGTAGCCCGCAGGGGAATAATTACTTTATTATAACCCATTGGTTTTCAATTTCTTTAAATGATTTTATTAACCTACACACCGAATTACTCACCATGTTTTTGATTGAGAAATTACTCCGAATCTTACATTCTAAGGTACGATTTAGATTGAATAAATCAAACCAATTTGTAGAGATAACGGAGGGTAAAGATCAACATTTACTTAGACCTTTTACTTGACATCATCGATGAGCAATTCCTATTAAAAAATTAGGACGCTCAGTAATGGAGTTTAGAAATAGTAAATTCCACATGATGTTCCAAAAGACTGCCTCGCTATTATTAATTGGCTAAATAAATGTCGATTGACCCCGCCTTACTAAAAATGATTCTTTCATAAACCCTACAAACTAATGAGGTTACAAATAATCAAGAATTGGTGTAATTGGGTTAATCTTAACTGGTTCAGCCAATTTAAAGATAATGGATTCCACCTGGAAATGGAGAAAACATTTTAGCTGACCCAGTACCTCCAAACCTATGACGCAAGATAATTAATGATTTAATTCAAATTTTAATTTACGGTTTGACCGGGTTCAACTGTAATGGTTTACCATTCTTTAAGAAGCATTATTATTGGAGGTATGGAGTCATGTCATTGTGATTTATACTTACAATACGGTGAAGAACCAGCCAGGTGTTTTATGCGTAATTAAATTACCTAAGCCGCTTATAAAATATTCCACCGGCTTTTGTAAGGATTTAAATTGTCTAACGACTAATTAAGATATGAGAAATTTAAGATTATTAAGCATACTATTTCTGGGGCTAGCATTAAATGCATGCGGTCAGAATAAACCCGCCGATAAAGGAACATTGTCTCGAGATATTAAAAAATATCCACAGGCAAAAACAGCGGCTTACTGGAAGCAGGTGCTCTCTGCGCAGGCTTACGATATCATGGTGAATAAGGGAACGGAAACGCCATACAAAAACCCGTTTTGGAATAATCACAAAAAAGGAATTTATGTTAGTGCCGCAACTGGAAAACCACTATTTAGCTCAGATACTAAATTTGAATCAGGTACCGGCTGGCCTAGTTTTTTTAAACCGATTGATGCCAAAGCAATTAAAATCGTCCGCGATATTTCTAGCGGCATGGTTAGAGATGAAGTTGTAGAGGCAAGCACAGGCCTCCATCTGGGGCATGTATTTGATGATGGGCCAGAACCCACCGGGCAGCGTTACTGCATGAATTCTTATGCACTGAAATTTATTCCATCCAAATAATTTGATAATCATGAAAATATATAAATTTTGGTTGGTAGGATTGGTTTTTCTTATATCATGCACGGATGCACAGACGAAAAAGAACCAGCAGGCCTTTGCTGATTTACCCAAACCAAAGGCAAATGAAAAAGTGGCAACTTTTGCAGGCGGATGTTTCTGGGCACTGGCAGAAGGCATGAGCGAATTGAAAGGCGTGGATAAAGTAGTATCTGGCTATTCAGGGGGAAATACAAGAAATCCAACCTATGAAGAGGTGTGTTCGGATAATACAGGTCATGCCGAATCTGTACAGGTTTATTATAACCCTGATGTAATTAGCTATAGCCAGCTCGCTGAGGCATTTTTTTACGCTCATGATCCAACGACAGTTAATAGGCAGGGGCCAGATGAAGGAGAGGATTATCGCTCGGTTGCATTTTACCGTAACGCTGAAGAAAAGAAAGTATTGGAAGAGGTAATGGCCAAGGTAAATGCCGCTCATCATTATATCGATAAAATCGTAACGCAGGTTGAACCCTTCAAAGTATTTTATCCTGCAGAAAATTACCACCAAGGCTATTACAGGCTAAATCCCAATAGTGGCTATATTCAAGGTGTATCCACGCCCAAAGTGTTAAAGCTCAGGAAAAGTATGAATGCTTTGATAAAGCCTGAATTCAAAGATAAAATTTGATTACCTGGGGAATTTTTTATTCCCCATTTTTACAATCCCGAATAGTAGTCATAGCCTTGTTCCGCCCAATAATCTCTTGGACGTTGGTTGCTGAAAGACATTACTCCGATTCTTTTAAGGTTTTTAATACCGTATTTTACCGGAATAATTAACCTTAAAGGCGCACCATGATCGTTGGTTATCGGTTTTCCATTCATCTCGTAGGCTAAAATTGTTTGTGGATGAAGTACACTGTCTCTTTCGAGCCCAACATAATATTTCCCATTGGGCGTTTCCAATCCCATATAGTTTTTTTCGGCAAGTGCATCAAGTTTGTAATGCAATAAAAAATCACTCAATTTAACGCCTGCCCAATGTTGAATCTGATCCCAGCCCTCAACACATTTAAAATCAAATACGATTTCCGTTTTGGGTAATGCCTTGATTTCTTCAATGCTGATTTTTAAAGATTCTTTACGATCAATTTTAACTTCCAGCTTCCAATTCTTAATGTCGAAATCTTTATCATCTTTAATGCCGATTAGACTGTTAACCCTTACAATCTTTGCCGCTCTTTCTTTTGGATAGGTTTTAGCCAGATGGTTATTACTGAAGAAATTACGGAAGAAAAGTTCTGTCTTGTTTAGCGCCCTTCTCAGCGGTGCCCGGGCACCGCCGGTAATGCCTGCATTTTCTTCGGGCGAGTTAAGTAGCCATTTCCAGCCTGCAACTGCTCCACCACCCAAAGCAAAGAAAGCACCAAATGAAATAAAATTCCTTCGCTTTATTTTCTGCTCGATGGTAAGTGGTTTCTTAGTTTTATTTTGATCCGTTGGTTTCATTTTCTGCGTTGTTTGCTGTTAGTGTTTTTTCCTCTCGGATTTGTGGTTCAGTTTCTATTACCTCGAAGCCAGAGACAACAGACCGGAAATTGTTCCACCCGGCAAGTGCCACCTGCAGGATATGTATGACAAAGAAAAGGACATAGCCAATGGTTAAGGCAAAATGGATTATCCTTGCAAAATGATAGCCACCGCAAAGCCAGCATAGCCAGTAAAGTTGTACTGGTTTATAAATTGCCAGCCCGGTAATTACTGAACCTGCACCCATTAAAATAATTGCGCTGTAGGCAATTCGTTGCGCCGCATTGTATTTTTTTTGGGGCGGAGTGGTTTTTCTGATGTGCAGGTCATGCAAAAGTACCTGCCAGGCTTCTTTGAACGAGTTTCTTTTAGGAACAAGTTCCCTCCATGCGCCGGAAAATAAAGTATAGGCAATGTAAAGCAGTCCGTTGATGAAAAAGAACCACATAAAAAGAAAGTGAAAAGCCATACCCTCGGCAAGTCGATGGGGGATGTGGAAGTACTTGTAAAACCATTCAGGAAAAAATTTAATCAGGGTAAAGCTGAAAATCGAAATTCCATAGGCATCATTTGCCCAATAAATAAATAAGCCACTCCAGATCATTACCGTAAGCACCGGGAAGTTTACCCAATGTGTCCAACGCATCAGAAGTGCATGCTTTTCCTTGATTTCTTTCATTGAAATATTTTATATCATTAACGAAAATCTGACCTTAAAAGATCTGACCTTTCAGCCTTAAAATTTAAGCTTTGCCGCTGCAGTTATTTGTCCTGTTTTTTCATTTTGTAATAAAGCGATGATTTCGGCATTGCCCTGCTGGATTCCTCTTATAGGGAGGAAATCTACACTTCCTTTATCTTTCCCGTTTAGCCTGAAATTTTCCAGATTGCGCACTATCTGCACATGTGAAAGTGTTCTTCCTTTATTTTCGCCACGTTCAATTTTATTGCTTGCGTTTGGGGTGATGACGGCAACAAGTAGATTGTAGCCCAATGTTGGTTGGTTGATTTGATAATTGAGTATCGTGCTTTGCCCCGAAATGGAAATTGCAAGTTTTGCCTTGCCTTTTTCAGAAAGCGAAGACGTAATTGCGCCCCGCAGTGTTTTTTCTTCTGAACCGACAAATTCTCTACTGCCATTTACCACAATCTGTGGCGTATAAACGCTGCTTAAGTTTAACCATTTTGCATATTGATTCTGCCTTTGAGAAAATATACGATTGCTAAAGGTATCTTTCCAGCCAAGGCGATCCCAATAATCGACATGATAGGCCAGGATGTAAACAGGTCTGTCTTGATTTTCCTTCTCTATTCTGGCAACCAATGCATCAGCTGGCGGACAACTTGAGCAGCCTTCTGAAGTAAAAAGTTCTACTACTGCAAAACCATTCGGAGCCGATTCCTTGCGTTTACTAGTGAAGGCAAAACTTATCGTACATATTGAAAGTAAGAGTAATGCTATTTTTCTGGACATAAGCTTATTTTTTATCATTGGTCGCTATTGCTGTGGAATCCTTACAAAAAAATAAAAGAAATTGTAAGGAATTAATTTTTCAGCGACTAAATGCTTAAGTACTATATTTATACAATGTAATAAAAAAAATGGAACAGGAAAAGACCACAATAAATAGCCCGTTAAAGAGCGATCCTGTAACCTGGGTTGAACAGTATGCAGATTATCTGTATCGTTTTGCCTTTTCCAGGCTCCGCGATGAGGAGATAGCAAGGGATTTAGTACAGGATACTTTTCTGGCTGCGCTTCAGCAGGTTTCCAAATTTGAAGGAAAGAGCAGCGAGAAAACATGGCTCACTGGCATCCTTAAAAACAAGGTTGCCGATTTCTACCGCAGGCAGGCATCAAAAGGTATTACCGCAATCAGGTCTGCTGAAACCGAACAGCAGAATTTCTTCGATTCTGACAACGGACATTGGAATGCGAAGCATGCTCCACAAGCCTTTGGTTTAGATGATGATAATCCGTTGTTATTAAAAGAACTTGGCGGGATATTAAACGGCTGTCTTAAAAAACTCCCTGCATTGTGGTTTTCTGTATTTTCAATGAAACACATGGATGACTTTGCATCAGAAAAAATATGTATAGAACTTAAACTGACTGATGCTAATTTCTGGGTAATCATGCACAGAACAAAACTTAACCTGAGGGCATGCCTTCAAAAACACTGGAACTGATATGACAGGAGCACTGAAAAAAATAATATATAACTGTAAGCAAGCCACTTTTCTTATCGAAAAAAGAACATTAGGGAAAATTACAGCATCGGAGGCGCTACAATTGCAGGTTCATCTGGCAGGCTGTTCCATTTGCAGAACCTATCAAAAGCAAAGTTTGCTCATCATCCGTCTATTCACGGGTTTTCCATCCGGTGAAATCAGATTGGATGATACCTTTAAAGCAAAGCTTCAGCAGCAAATTGAAAAAGAAATAAATAAAAATTGATTTTTATTGTAAGGAGTTTTTCGAATTGGCGACCAATGGGGAAATAAAAATACAATAACATGAAAAATCAAATCTTAAAATCGGCAGGTAAGCTTTTTCTTACTGCTTTGGTAATGGTAAGTTTATCTGTATCAGGTTTTGCTAATGTTCCTCAACAAGAAAAGGAAAAAATGTCCAAAATGAAACAGGACAAAATGGGCAATAAGAAAATGGATAAGATGGAGAAAAGTAAAGTGTCGAAAATGAAAGCAGATTCGATGCAAAAAACTAAAATGGAGAAATCTAAAATGTCTGACAGTAAAATGTCGAAAGGGAAAATGTAGAAAACAGGCAGGAAAGTGTTTTCTTTCCTGCCAATATTTTAATATATATGAAAAGAATAATACTAATTTTTACCCTGGTTATCATGCTGGGTTTTAATGCAAATGCACAAAAAGGATTAGCAGCAGGCACTAAAGCTCCTTCCTTTAGCGGGGTAGATCAAAATGGGAAAAAAATAAATTTGCAGGGCTTATTAAAGGAACACAAATCTGTTGTGCTCTTTTTCTACCGGGGTCAATGGTGTCCATACTGCAATAAGCACATTAAAGAACTTCAGGATTCTTTGCAATTGCTTACCGGTAAAAGTGCTTATGTAATAGGAGTTACACCTGAAACGAGCGATAACATTTCAAAAACAATAAAGAAAACCAAAGCTGGTTTTTCCATTATTCAAGATAAGGATGATAATATTATGAAGGCATACGGTGTAAACTTTATGATGGATGATGCAACCTTTACTAAATACAAGGGCTACGGAATTAATCTGGAAGCGAATAATGGCAATAGCCGTCATACCTTACCCGTTCCTGCAACTTATATCATTGACCGTTCAGGTAAGATCAAATATGTGCACTTTGATCCCAATTATCAGAAAAGGGCATCTGTTAAATTATTATCTGCCGAGCTTTAATTTAGCAGGCCAGAAAATGGGTTAATCCATTTTTTTAGTTTGGGCAATTTTATTATGAGTAAAGATAGGATTTGTTTTTGCCTACACGTAAATCTGACAGGTCTTCTACATCTGAATACCTCCAATTTCATCTTAATGGAAATGGCCGCCGCTCTAAGTTCCATCACGCATGCCCCTCTGAACGGAATATTCCTGATCGCCAAAATCACTGGTGGATATGTGCTGATGGTGTCTTTGATGATTACGTTTGCTATTTCGTAAATAGAAGTATTAAAAAAAAGCCGTTGCAGATAAGGCAAAACCGCTGTCATATGAGGGCAAACATCCACTGTGCTCATTTAGATAATACTCTGTTGTCTCATAGAAAAGGATTAAATACCGCTTATGGACTAAGGGCTTTTCATCTCAGTGTGATTCTACTGGAAAGTGGAGTCACCTATATCATGAAATGATAGGGTTTGCTTACTCGACTATTTGAGTAACCGACCTTAAAGTGGCAATTACTTTTTTGAAATATTTAGCCCGCGATAAATCCCATAAAACGCCAGATTATCTTCGGAAAGGGAAGATATTGTCGGCTCCTTAACATATTGATTAGTAATATTGGAATGACAAAAGAAGAAACTCAAATCATTACATCAGAGAGAATATACAACTAGCAGTGAAAATCGGACCAATTTCAACATTGCCAGCGAGGGGGGCCAGTCACCAGTATCAATATATGGGTTCCAAAATATTTAATATGGTCCCTTAAACTAATTGCTAAAAAAGCATATCCGGTAATCAGCAGGAGCAATAAAAGCAGCGAAAGTAAGACGTTAAAGGCATCAATATTCAACAACCTCATTAATATACCTATTAGGATAATGCATGTATAAAAGAGGTGCATTACATGAATTCGCCTTACATTCCTACCCCAAGTTATCATTCTGCTTGTCCTGATGATGCTACTACATTTTTTCATGCTATTAATTTTAGATAATCTAGCCAAAACGATTCCTGTGGAATTATTTCTATATAAATTCTTGATAATCGATTTATTGTTTGATTAATTGGTTTCTTTCATAGTCTAATGAGTTTCATAATGGGGTGGCTTATTTTCAACCTGAACGTGTTAGTAAAGTTGAGCTTATTTTGAACTTACAATTCATTACCTAGGTTGGATAAAAAAATCTGTCATTCCTTCGTTGCATATCAACTGGGCTATGAACGCCAAACCTTCAGCGTGCCTGTAATTTACCAACCGCTTATATCTACACGGTGATGTACATGAATAATAGTGGAACGGCGATGCTAATTTTCAGGTGTCAGTACCTCGTTTATTACATGGTTTGGAACAATAATCCGACTAAAAGCGTATTTTTATGCCTTTAGTAATCCATCAAAAACCCTCTTAATGAATAGCATACCAAAAAGCCCGATAGAAAGAATAATAGCCCCAGTTAGTCGTTTTGTCCACCTGGAATACACTAGTGGTATTGTCTTGCTGATTAGTGTACTGCTGGCTATCATCTGGGCAAACTCCGGATTTAGTGAATCTTACCATCTTTTATGGGAAACGCATTTTATGGTTGGTTTAGGCGAGCACCTGCTCGATAAGCCCCTTCACATCTGGATAAATGATGGGCTGATGGCACTCTTCTTTTTTGTGATCGGCCTTGAGCTCAAACGTGAATTTATGGAGGGTGAACTCTCCACCGTTTCCAAGGCATTGCTACCGATGACAGCAGCATTGGGCGGTATGCTTGTTCCTGCGACAATTTACTTTTTGATCAACAGCGGGACAGGTGCCTCCCATGGCTGGGGAATTCCGATGGCTACTGATATTGCCTTTGCACTAGCCTTGCTTTCCATGGCAGGCAAGCACATCCCTGCTAGCATCAAGGTTTTTCTCTCTGCACTAGCTGTGGCGGATGACCTTGGAGCAGTAATGGTTATCGCCTTCTTTTATACCGGACAGGTCAACTTTGTAGCCCTTGGCATTGCCGGAATCTTTTTATTGGTGTTGATTATCGGAAACGTAATGGGTATTAGAAGCAGTGCATTTTACCTCATACTCGGGATTGCTGTATGGATAGGGTTCCTTTTATCAGGCGTTCATGCTACTCTTGCCGGGGTAATTGTCGCCTTTACTATTCCGGCAAGGACGAGAATTGATGAAGAGGTATATTCCAATAACCTGCGTAAACTAACTGATGATTTTGACCGCGAGATCCCCAGTAATAGCACGCTGACCACCCCCGACCAGCACCATACCATACAGCAGGTGAAAAACCTCAGCCTCGCTGCAGAAACCCCACTCCAAAAGATTGAGCATGCGTTACACCCCTATGTGGCCTTTCTGGTTATGCCCCTTTTTGCATTGGCAAACTCAGGCATAATTATCGGTGCTGATTTTTTCACCGCTATAATCAATCCGGTATCCATTGGCGTAACAGCGGGATTGGTATTGGGCAAATTTACAGGAATATTGCTATTTTGTTATATCATGGTAAAACTGGGTATTGCCAAATTACCTGAAGGCGGAACCTGGAAACACATGATCGGGGTTGCATTGCTTGCCGGGATAGGTTTTACAATGTCTCTTTTTATTAGCGGACTGGCCTTTTCGAGTCCAGAATATGTTGAACAGGCAAAATATGGGATTCTAATTGCCTCTGGTCTGTCAGGCATATTGGGTACTCTAGTGTTAAGGGGAACGGCCCGGAATCAAACTGGATTAAAAAAATAGCAGTATGAAAGAACACGAATCAGGCCTAGGTGCTTACATCAGATTATTTTTTCAGCGCAGGTTCAACCTCCATCTGGATAAGGCTAATGAGGAAGAAGTAGTCTCGGCCATCAAGGCCAATACGGTTTTTGTTGGACCAAGCCTATGGACCCTAATATTTGCAATATTCATCGCTTCGATAGGCCTGAACGTCAACTCGACGGCCGTAATCATCGGGGCGATGCTCATCTCGCCGCTTATGGGGCCGATAATTGGGATCGGACTGGGTATCGGGACAAATGACCTTGCCCTGGTACGACAGGGAGGGAGAAATCTCCTTATTGCGGCACTTATAAGTATTGCCACCTCGACACTCTACTTTTATATCACCCCACTGCATGATGCCCAGAGTGAACTACTGGCTAGGACAACGCCCTCGATATGGGATGTATTCATTGCCTTTGTTGGCGGTTTGGCCGGAGCGATAGCGGTGACGAGAAAGGAAAAAAGCAATGTGATTCCAGGAGTGGCCATCGCGACTGCATTGATGCCGCCCCTCTGTACAGCAGGATTTGGGCTAGCCTCGGGCAACCTGCTTTTTTTTGCCGGGGCAATCTATCTTTTCTTTATCAATAGCTTATTCATTTGCATCTCGACCTATCTGATTGTTCGTTTTTTGAAGTTTAACAAAAAATACTTTGAGAATAAAAATACTGAAAAAAAGGTGTCGAGATATATCCTAATTACCGTTTTGGTAACCGTTCTGCCAAGCATTTATCTCGCTTACGGAATTGTACAGAAAAGTATCTTTGAAAGCAGTGCACAGCGACTTATTCGTGAGGAGTTTAATTTCAGTAATACCCAGGTGGTTAACAAGAGTTTTAAGTACTCAAGGAATTCAAGAGAAATCGATTTACTTTTAATTGGCGCGGAACTCTCCAAACCAACCGTCGACAGCATCCGTTCAAAACTATCTGTATATAACCTTCAGGGTACCAAGCTCATTATTCGCCAGGGGCTCGATGCTAGGGCAAATGTGGATTTTTCCCAGATAAAGGCCAGTATAATGGAGGATGTGTTTAACAGGGATTCACTGGCCAAAAAGACTGTGTCTGCAAATAAGGATGATAGCGAAATTCCAGAAATCCGGGAAGAAATTAAAAGCCTGTTTCCGGCTATCAAAAGTTATAGTATAGCCAATACGATTTACATGAATACAGATACTCTTAAAAAAGACACTGTTCTTCAGTTCACTGCTACCCTAAACGGAGGTATGCCAGTGTCGGAGAATGGTAAATTGGAAAAATGGCTAAAAGCGAGGTTAACATCCCAAAAGTTAAAAATAATTTTGCAATAGCCAACTATATAAAGTCTAAGCTGACTTCTGTTTGGATAACATCAACTAAACATAAAAGCGGATTTCACCACCTAAAATTGAATCTGCTGATAGCAGATTAGCTGGGATTGTATGGACCGACTATATCGAATTGCTATCTGGTCAATTGGTTCAAAGTCGATTTATCAGGTTTCAAGGAATCATTTCTATGTTCAGCGTATCATCGCTTGGCATAATGTTGATATTCCACTATCACTTTTAATAAGTAAAACTTTATCCTAACCAATTCGTTCTTAATAAGATCAGGGTACTACATACTTGTTCCGGGATCTAATAACAGATAAGATGGATGCAAAGAAAATAATGATCGTAGACGATAATCCAGATATTCTGGAAATCTTATCCCTGATAATGGATATGGAAGGTTTTCAGGTATTGGGAATAAGCAATGGACTGCTTTTTTCTGAGAGTATTTTATCCTTTTGTCCTGATCTGATTCTACTGGATATAATGCTAGGGGAAGTAGACGGAAGGGATCTTTGCAATATTTCCAAGGGAACTAAAAAAATTGGTCACATACCGGTGATCATGATTTCTGCCACACATGGTATGAAAGATATCAATCTTCTTTGCAAACCCGATGACTTTATTTCCAAGCCATTTGATGTAGACGATCTGGTGTTCAGGGTAAACAGGCAGTTTGTAGCATAAACAGGTTTTGGGCTGGTTAAATATAGCCTCAGCAAGAGTGCGAACTTTTGCAGTCCCTGCATTCCTATGCACCTACTTGACACAATTGAAAAACAATTTCGATAAGTTGAGATTCTAATTTACATGATAAGCTGATGGACTAAAAAAGACAATGTATAAGGTCTCATGCGCCTATGAACCTATTACCGACAGAACTTTAGAATTATTCAGTCGCTTTGGTATCATTCAAGGAAACACCCCCTTTAATGCCAAAGTCCAGCGTCCTAATTGGAAAAGGTATCATAATGTCGTTTTGGTCATACGCCTTTTTTATGCGCATGATGGCCTGGCTCTTCACCTCCAAAAAATTAACCTGCTCGGTGGTACTAATCCACATCCTGATTACATAGTTTATAGAGCTATCGCCAAATCCCGTATAGAACATGGTCACCTCCTCATCGGCAGAGAGCCCATCGATATCCATTACCGCGTCCAGAGTTACTTGTTTCACCTTATCCAGGTCATCACCGTAAGAAATACCAACTTCCAGGTCGATCCGTCTTTTCCCCAAAAGGCTGTAGTTCTCAATTGGGCTTTGGAAAACATCCCTATTTGGTAGAATCACCATCTGGCCCTGATAAGTTCGTATGACGGTATCCCGAAGATTAATCTCCTCCACCTTGCCCATGTAATCCTTGATTTTAACAATGTCGCCCACGTATAATGGCTTTCGAATCGAGATGAAAATCCCTGACATAAAGTTAGCTGCAATATCTTGAAAGGCAAAGGCCAAAGCCAGTCCCAATATCCCCGCACCGGCCAATATTGATGTAACAGCTTTGTCTAGCCGCAGAACGCTTAATGCTATAAAAATTACGATCCCTATTAAAAATATATAGATAAGTGTGCTGAAAAGATTATCTAGCGTCTCGTTATGTATAACCTTTCTTATCAGTTTGTTTACTATTTTTCGAAGTGACTTTGCAATGAAGATGCCAAGAACGAGGATGAGGGCTGCAAGAGCAATATTGGGAAAAATCCGTATAAAATCCTTTGTCCATAAGACTAACTTATCGGTAATCAGTTCATAAGCATGATTAAAATCCATAATGAAGTACTATTTTGTGGTGAGGGAGCAATAACTTGAAATTTCAGTGTGGTGTAAATATGGCATTAACTCTATTTATTAAGTAGATAAGCTAGAAATGGTGTTTCTAGTATTATCCAAAATGTATAAATGTATTAAATAGAAAAGCGCCCCGATGTGAAGGCGGATTTATGTATTTTTAGGTAGGTTTAAAATAAAGAACAGTCGTATTCATAAATTGTTTCGTCTTTATTTAACGATAGGTATATCTAAAACATTTTATTATTGGCAGAAATTCAGTTCATTGAAACTAACTTTCTCCCTAGATTGTATGAGTGTTAACTGTTTGATGCGGTTAGGAAATTTAGAGTGGGAAACCTGATTCTAAATATTATCTTGTTTGGAAGTGGGGCAAGTTAGGTTTGGTTGCTGTAGTGAAACTCTAAATATTAACTTTGTTAGAAAAGAAAATGGGGAAACAATTTAATAAATTTCTAAGAAAAAGTTATAACAAACTCGTTAGTAGCATTGCATTTTATCCAGCTTTGATTGCTATTGGCTTTCTGATAATTTCGTACCTCATGTTAAACCTGGATTTTTCCGAAACCGGAAAGCAGGTTAAGACCAATTACAACTGGATACGCTTAAAGGATGCAAGTACGGCAAGGTCCATTGTTTCTACCATAGCGGGGGGTATTATTTCTTTGATGGTCTTCAGTTTTTCTATGGTAATGATTCTGCTTAACCAGGCAGCCTCACAGATGAGTAATCGTATGCTAGAAGGCATGATCGGTAATCGTTTCCAACAATTGGTCCTAGGTGCCTACATTGGTACAATCGTTTACGCACTTTTTTTGCTAAGCACCATCCGAGACCTTGAATCAGGAATTTATGTGCCAGCATTGAGTATTTACCTGCTATTGCTTATCACAATTGGCGATATATTTCTATTCATCTATTTCCTCCACTATGTAACCCAATCTGTCAAGTTCGAAACCATTATTTCCCGGGTACATCACAAAACTTACGATTCCTTAGCAAAAAACTGCAGGAATAAAAAGGTGGATTTTGTTAGCGAACCTAAGGGACAGGCAAGACTGGTTTTAGCAGAAGCTTCGGGATATTATCAGGGCTTTGATAAACGAAATCTTTTAGAATTCGCAGTTAAAAATGATCTGATCATTAGGTTACTTCATCCTCCTGGCAGCTTCATAATGAGGGATCAGGCGATAGCACATTACTTTTCGGCTGCTTCAATTGATAGCCAACAACAAGAAGAGCTGCACTCAAACTTGGATATCTATAATGGAGAGCCCATTGACAATTGCTTTTTTTATGGTTTCCACCAACTTACCGAAGTAGCCTTAAAAGCATTAAGCCCAGGTATCAATGACCCGCAGACCGCTGTTATTGCACTTCATGCATTGGCCGATCTACTACTTTGTAGACTAAGCCGCCACCCTAACTTAACGGTTGCCGATAATAATGATCATGCAAGGATTATTCTTTCTGAAAGAAGCTTCAAAGATCTTTTTGTGGAATGCATAAATCCCATTTGGGACTACGGAGCTGATGACCGCTATATTCAAAATACGATGTTCGCCGTGCTTATCCAGCTTATCTCTGCCGCATCAAATGAAGAAGAAATAACGCTACTGGTAAGTATGCAGGCAGAGGTAACAAATAAACGAAAAATTTAATGACCTGTCGTTGTTCTTTTTTGCTCCAGTTCCAACAGCTGCTTGGCTCTATGCTAATAGAAAGTAGATAGTAAGAATATTTCTTCCCATTCCCTATCGCAAGGTTAAGCAGCATTTTATTGTCCTCTATTTTGGGCAGTGGTCTTACTTTGCAACTTACTCCAGCTCCTGGAATGTCGGGAAAATCATTTTTTTGCCTACATGTATCGTTTAGCACTAGTTGTAAATTACTCCTTTGCCGACTAAACTATCATCGTTTTCTTCTCGTATCTCTTTGAGATAAAGCGATAATTATTATGTTAGGAATCAACAGATTAACGGAAATTAGGATTGTGGCATGGAAAGCAAGGAATGGTATGAACATTTTAAGAATCGGTCTGGGTATCATCTTTATCTGGTTTGGCATGATAAAGTTCTTTCCTGGATTGAGCTCAGCCGAAGAAATCGCGGGCCGTACCATACTGATACTAACCTTTGGGCTGGTTAAGCCAGGCTTCTCGATGCCAATGCTTGCAGTTTGGGAGTGCATCATCGGGCTGGGCCTGATTTCCAGGGCTTGGCTCAGGTTGACATTGATCCTATTATACCTGTAGATGGCGGGAACTTTCTTACCTCTACTCTTTTTTCCACACGAAACCTTTAACCATTCGCTATTGGTCCCAACCTTACTAGGACAGTATATCATCAAGAACTTCGTGCTCATTTCTGGGGGCATTGTTATTGATGCAACGATCCGAGGGGGAAAATTGAACGTGTCGCCACTTTCTGAGGATAAGGCAGCAAGGCTGGAAAAACGGTTTGGACGAATTAAAAGATTGTTAAAATTTAGCTAGCCATTTCCAAAAATATAAACCGCGTTACTATCCTTTTGACCTCCAGAATAAGTGTTTTTGAGATAAGTAACAGTATCATTTGAAAAAGTCGCGTTTTTAAATGCTGGTATGCAAGCAAACATGGTTAGCCATCCGCATGGGCAGGTCTATGCAGAACTGCACTTCCTTATTCCGGAACCAGCAAGAAAAGATAGATTTTGACAAGGTACTATATCATGCAGACATGGGTAATGTGGCTACACCAGTTTATGTAGCCTTTCTAATCAAGGACAGATTGGAAAATAACCAGCTCACTTTAGAAAAAGGATAATTCTATGGTAGCTAAGGGCTATTTCATAACCGTTGCAAATATCAACTACTCTCGGAAACGTTTCACCTTTGGGTAGATTACAGGACCTGGAACGAAACGCAGTTGCGACAGAGTCGAGGTTGCATAGTGAAGTATTGCCTATAGAGAAAGTTCACTTCACACCCAGTACGCATTTTAATATAAGGTCAACGGTTTTTGTCAGGTTTTAGGTTTTTTAAGCCTTTTTGGTATTTCTAGAGATATCAATAAAAGACACGGACTTCCTTACAAGGCTGTAATCTAGGTCGATTTGCATTTCTTGCCAAGAAAATTTAAATTAGCCTCTCATCAAAACCTATTATATGTTGCAATATTTTAAGTTTAGAGATTTATCAGTTCGCAAACCGCATCATTTTGACTTAGGTTTTCCACTCTTCTTCAATACGAAGTTCGAGAATAATTTTTTTGTCACCAAGTTGTTTAGACTCTCTTCTGAGGAATATACAGCATTTTATCAATATCATCTTAACTGGTTTATTTCAAGAAACCCAGGCTTGGAAGAAAAATTCTTCTTAAATGTCTGGACGATAGTGGACGACCGTATCATTGAATACCTTAAAAAAAAGGTTTCCTCACTCAACACGATTGAAACCCTAAAAAAACTTAGAGAATTCAAGGGTACCATTGCACAGCTCGATACATGGAATATCTCTAAAAAAATAGAGGTTGTCGTGGCTGAAAAAGACCTGGAAATTTCAGCACTGAAGTTGGAGATAAATGACTTGAAGAATAAACTGAAATCGATCAGCAGGTTCGATCCAGACCAAAAGATCAGAATTCTTGAAGGGAACCTCCCTACGTTGGTCGACCTAATTAAACAAATCCAGCATATTGAAATGCCAGATGGCAAAAAGCTGGCCCGTTCACAATCTCAAAGCCCCTGGTACAAAATGATTGCTAGATATTTTCAGCAAGGAGAAAATGAGATCTCCCCGGAAACACTTCGGAATTACTTTCCAGCCAATACATCTACTAAATTAGTTAAGGGATCAGAAGTCGCGGAGTCCAATAAGCTATTTAAAATCATACCGCTGGAACCTAAGTAAAATACAACCAATCTGACCAAAGCATATAAATGGTCATTTAAAACGTACTTTTCTGATTCAATTTCGTATTGGCAATGTCGCCAAAGTAATTGAATCTTATGTCTATAGAAATTATGACCAAATCTGATTTGATGGATTTTAAATCAGATTTATTTAAAGAACTTAAAGCTTTTCTGGCTCCAGAAAAACCCGCTGATAAAAAATGGCTTCGTAGCAATGAGGTCAGGAAGTTATTGGGCATATCGGCCGGAACTCTTCAAACCCTTAGAAATAACGGAACACTCAGCTTTACCAAAATTGGCGGGACCATGTATTACAGCATGGAGGAAATCAACAAAGTCCTGCAGTTTCCAAAAACGTCTAATATTCTGAGATGAAAATGGCTACACCATTAACAATCTTCCTGTGCAAGGCAGCGGAAGACCATGTGATTTCGCCCATACATATCAGTCTCTTTACATCAATCCTTCAGTGCTGGGCCAGTGGTGGCCGGATGAATCCGGTCGTGGTCACCAGGAAAAAGCTAATGAGGATTTCAAAGATCAGATCAACCAGCACTTACCATAAGTGTATTACGGATTTATCCAGGTCAGGTTACATTACTTATCTGCCATCTTTCAATCCATCAGGTAGTTTGATTTTTTTAAATAAATAACGTTGTATGAACCGGTTTATTGAGAAAGGGTTTTTTAAAAACTTTGAGGGAGCAAGTTTATGTTTTTGTTACCACAAAAACCTTTTTCCCGGGGAAAAAGAACTTGCTTTCCGCTCCCGATGGTCGCAGAAAGTGGCTGCCGCCATAAAGACCTAAATTAGATTAGTATGGAAATTCGACCAAAGAAAAAAGGTGGAAGACCACCAAAAAAAATAAAAAGACAAAGTATGGTCAGACTGCGGTTAACCATCACCGAGCGATTTCTTTTGGAACAAAAATCAAAGCGAGCTGGAATGGGCATAAGTGATTTTATAAGGCATTCAGTAATCTCATCCAAGGTAATGAGCAGATTTGGAGAAGTGGAAATCTCTGCTCACAGGGTACTTGCAGGCATGGCAAACAATTTAAATCAGCTGACGAAAAAAGCCCACCAACTGGGCCTGCTGATTATGGCTAAGCGCTGTCAGGATCTGATCTCGGAAATTGAAGATCATATGAAAACAATGAATGATTTATGATTGGCAAAATAACATCGGGAAAGAGTTTTGGTGGCTGCGTGCGCTATGTAGTTCAAAAGGATACTGCAAGAGTGCTTGATGGTTTGGGCATCAGGACCGCTGACGTGAAAAGGACGATTGCAGATTTTAATTTCAGCGTTCCGCAAATCCGGAGCTAACTAAAGCGGTTGGTCACATTTCCCTAAACTTCAGTGAGCAGGATAAGCTGAAGCTAACTGATGAAAAAATGCTGGAAATGGCAAATGAATACCTTGATAGGATTGGCATCAAAGATACGCAGGTACTTTTTGTCAGGCATGAAGATAAATCGCATCCGCATGTACATATTGTGTATAACCGGGTCTCAAATTCAGGTAAGACCATATCTGATAAAAACCTGTTCCATAAAAACGCGAAGGTATGCCGGGAACTGACCAAGGCTCATGGTTTATTTTTAGCTTCCTGCAAAATGCATGTGAATAGACAGGCACTAAAGGGGGCTGATAAGGTTAAGTATGAGATTTTTGACCATATCATATATGCGAAAGCCGTTACAAAAAATTGGGGAAACTTTGAGCAGGCCCTGAAAAATGATGGGGTTGGAATTATTTTCAAATACAATGGGAATACCCAGAAGATTCAGGGACTTTCTTTTAACAAGGATGGCTATGTGTTCAAGGGCTCCGAGATTGACAGGTCGCTAAGTTATGGTAAGCTGAATGCCGAATTTAATGCAATAGCTTTAGATACCTCCTATTCTCCGGCAGGGACAAAAGAACCCGCTACCATGCAGAATCTGGTTAATGAGATTCGTAATCATATTCAGTCTGATCATACCGGCACCTCCTTGCTCGAGGTTTTGCTGCAATCGGAACTTCCCACCCTTGCCACAGAACCCGAGCCATTTATTAAAAGAAAAAAGAAATCTCAGGCTAAGGGCAAAAGCCGGGGGAATGAGTAGGTAATTAAATTAAATGAGATGAAAACAATTGAGCAATCATTAGATAATTTTGGAGAGATTTTGGAGGCCTTGGCAACTCAAAGCAAAGCGCTGGAAGATAATGTCAGGACATTAATCAATACCCAACCTGCTGATTATGGTGATGATTTCAAAAAGGTATTACAGGAGTTAACTGATGTTAATGGAAAATTAGACCGGGAGGATTTAAAAGCTATGTTGGTCAGTTTAAATCGGAAAATAGAAAAAGTGCCGGACATCATCCCAGTTAAACATCACCATTATCTTGACAAGAATAGTAAGGGTTTGGTTGTGGGCATATTTTCTGGTTTTATTTTTATTGCAGTTTTAACTGGATTAACTGCGTACATACTGAACCGAAATGCCTCGCTGGCTTTGGATAGTGATAAACTTTTGTACTTAAGGGCTTATAATCCAGAATATTTGAATCGTGTGGATTTGGCATTTGTATCTGCAAGGGATAGCCTGGTTAGGGCTGCAAAAGAAATCATACTCAACCAAGAGCAACTGCTGCAGGCGGAGCAGAGCCTTAGAAACAAAGAGACTGAACTCAACAAAGCGCGGTTACTAAAGAAGAAACTGCAACACAGGCGACAAAAAAAAATAAAAATCAAATAGATGTGTTTTGGCCATCCTTCATTTGTGGCCTATCGAACCCGGACACACAATCCACCTTCGTTCCGATTTTGCATTTACGGAGTTTGTGTTTTGTGCAATAGAGGAGAAGTAATTTAATTAGGGGCGCTCGTTGCGCCCTTAATTAATAGCTGTTTAGCCCTCTGGCAATAATGGGTTCAACCATTTTCTAAAAAAGCGTAATTTCACCTCTTGAAGAGACGTCGTCTTT
>NZ_RBEE01000045.1 GCF_003725795.1 Pedobacter jejuensis
TTAAAGATCAGTATGTACATTTACCATTTCATTACCGTTGGTTGAAACCAACGGCAATGAATTATGCAAATGGTGAAATAAATCATCCAATTTTTTGCCCTTTCCTTGGTTGAAACGCTATGAAAATTAGGCTAATGCCATATAACTATCGCTATATACATTATCCATTTCATTGCCGTTAGTTTCAACCAACGGTAATGAATTATGCAAATCGTTAAATAAATCATCCAATTTTTTGCCCTTTCCTTGGTTGAAACGCTATGAAAATTAGGCTAATGCCATATAACTATCGCTATATACATTATCCATTTCATTGCCGTTGGTTTCAACCAACGGATTATGGATTAAATAAAAAAATGATATATTAGCTTTAGCCAAACCTTAAAATATGTCGTATGTAAAAATTTGGGTTCACTTAGTGTTCTCAACCAAAAACCGACAGCCCTATCTAACAAAGAACATCCGTTACAAACTTCAAAGCCACATCATTGAAAACTGTAAAGCAAAATCAATTTATTTACAAGCAATCAACGGTTACACAGAACATTTACATTGTTTAATCTCATTGGGCAAAGAACAAAACATAGCAAAAATTGCGCAGCTTATTAAAGGAGAATCAGCTTATTGGGTAAATAAAAATAACCTAACCAATGAAACTTTTATTTGGCAAGATGATTATTTTGCAGTCTCAGTAAGTGAATCAGGAGTAGAAAGGGTAATAAATTATATTAAAAATCAGGAAAAGCATCATCAATGGAAATCATTTAATGATGAAGTACAAGAATTCGCTAACAACTATAAATTTGACTTACAAAAGGAATAACAAATGCTAATCCTCAATTTCACTAAATTCCCAGTTCTAGAAACCGAACGCTTAATTCTACGCGAACATGCTCTTTCGGATGCTGAAAATATATTTAAAATGCGCACAAATGAAGCAGTAATGAAATATATCGACCGCGAGAGACCAAAAGATTTGACAGATGTTAAAACATTCATTACTACATTTAACGAAGGATTCGAAAATGGCGACAATCTGGCCTGGGTAATTGCACTAAAAGAGAATCCAAACCAAATGATTGGCTCGGTTGGCTATTGGCGTACTGATTATGCAAACCACAGGGCAGAAATTGGCTATATGCTACATCCAGATTATTGGAGAAAAGGTATTATATCCGAAGCTTTAAAAAGAACAATCGATTTTGGTTTTAACAACATGAATCTCCATACCATTAAGGCAAATATTAATGTCGAAAATGATGCATCACGACAAATCCTCATCAAACACGGTTTTGTAAAAGAAGCACATTTTAAACAGGATTATTATTTCAGAGGAAAATTTTTGGATAGTGAAATTTACGGATTGTTAAATCCGAAGCATTAAAATAAATATAATACCATCAATATTTTGTTAAACCAACAAACTTTAACACAATTACCACTTCATTAACAGATATTCACAATATTATTTTTAAATATCTACAAAACTCAACAACGCTTTAAATTTTTGGTCAAAAAAACAACATTAATCAACCATAATTATTACAAAATACACGCTTAATTCCCTTTGGTTTCAAAGCGATTAATAATTATATTTGCCACCGTTATTAAAATTTACAATGAGAGAAATCCAATTTAGAGAAGCACTACGCGAAGCCATGAGCGAAGAAATGCGCAAAGATGACCGCGTTTTTTTATTAGGTGAAGAAGTAGCAGAATATAACGGTGCATATAAAGTGAGTCAAGGCATGCTTGATGAATTTGGCGAAAAACGTATTATAGATACGCCAATTGCCGAACTAGGTTTCGCTGGTATAGCAACTGGTGCTGCAACAGCTGGCCTTATTCCAATTGTAGAGTTTATGACATTTAACTTTTCATTGGTAGCAATCGACCAAATCATCAACGGCGCTGCTAAAATTTTATCAATGAGCGGTGGTCAGTTTTCCTGTCCAATGGTTTTTCGTGGCCCAACGGGTAATGCTGGTCAATTAGGTGCACAACACTCTCAAAACTTCGAAAACTGGTTTGCAAACACACCAGGTTTAAAAGTTGTTGTTCCATCAACTCCTTATGAAGCTAAAGGTTTACTAAAACAAGCTATTATAGATCCAGATCCAGTTATTTTTATGGAATCTGAAGTAATGTACGGCGATAAAGGTGATGTTCCAGCAGAAGAATATTATATCGAATTTGGTAAAGCAAATGTAACCAAACAAGGTACTGATGTAACCATAGTAACGTTTGGTAAAATGTTAACCCGCGTTGTAAACCCTGCTGTTGAAGAGTTAACTAAAGAAGGTATTAATGTAGAAGTTATCGATTTGCGTACCGTTCGTCCAATTGATTACGATACCATTATCGAATCAGTTAAAAAAACCAACCGTTTAGTTGTAGTAGAAGAAGCTTGGCCATTAGCATCACTTTCAGGTGAAATTGCCTTCATGGTTCAGAAAAAAGCCTTCGATTATCTAGATGCTCCGGTTATACGCATCACTTGCGCTGATGTACCACTTCCATATTCTCCAACTTTAATTGCTGCCAGCTTACCAAATGCAGAGAAGGTAATTAAAGCAGTTAAAGAAGTAATGTACGTTAAAAAGTAATTATAAATTGTCAGTCTGAGTTTACCCAAGACTAAAAATATACAAATCCTCCAAAGCAATTTGGGGGATTTTTTTTTATTTACCACCCAAGATATCCGAACTTATATGAATCTTATGTTTCATGTATGGTAAAATAATTCGAAAACCAATGTCAGGAGCTTTTGGGTTTCAGCAGTCCCGCTGTTTGCTATAGCCTCGCAGAAAAAGCTCGGTCTGCCGCGTCCATCGGGTTTATTTTACAAAAACCTGTTCAAGAAACGCAGTTCTGTTCCAGGCAAATTCTAAAATCAGACGTTAATTTTTACCTTCGCTAAAACAAACAACCAATGTCTAATAATTACATAGCTGAGCAAACATTCAACAAAGAAGATTTCACTTTAAGAGCATTACCAAAAGCAGAATACGAAAATTGTAAATTTATTAACTGCAACTTCTCCAACGCTGATTTAAGCGGTGTAAAATTTCTCGATTGTGAATTCATTTTATGTAACTTAAGTTTAGCAAGCTTAACCAAAACCTCATTTAATGACATTATTTTTAGCGATTGTAAAATGCTTGGACTACGTTTCGAAAACTGTAACGATTTTGGTTTAGCTTTCAGTTTTGACAATTGCAAGTTAGACCACTCTTCTTTTTACAAACTAAAACTGAAGAAAACCAATTTCAAAAACACTCAACTGCACGAAGTTGATTTTTCAGAGTGCGATTTGACAAACGCCGTTTTCGACAACTGCGATCTACTCTGCGCAACATTCGATAGAACTACATTAGAAAAATCCGATTTCAGGACAGCATACAATTTTTCCATCGACCCTGATAATAATCAAATTAAAAAAGCAAGGTTTTCTAAAGCTGGTGTAGCAGGTCTTTTGCATAAATACGACATTCAAATTAGTGAATAAGTATTGCGGATTTTCGTATTTTCATTCCAAGATTTCAATGCTATGGAAAAACCAGAACCAAAAATAATTGATGAATACATTGCCTTATTCCCAATAAAAACGCAGCAAATTCTACAACAAATTCGCGAAACCATTCATAAAGCTGTACCAAATGCAAAAGAGGTAATTAGTTATAAAATGCCAGCCTTTAAACAAAATCGTGTTTTGGTTTATTTCGCCGCTTACGAGAAGCATATTGGTTTTTATCCAACTGGTTCGGGCATCGAAGCTTTTCAGCACGAATTCAAAAATTATAAATGGAGTAAAGGGGCTATTCAATTCCCAATAGATAAACCTATGCCTTTAGATTTAATCACAAGAATCACCAAATTTAAAGCACAAAAGGATTTAGAGAAAGTGGCGGAACAGAAAAAATAAGCGCCTCCTTCTTACGCAGCAAGCAACCAAAGATAGCAGCAATACCCAAAGTACCTAAACGGGATTGAAGCGGTATATCACGATTTTTCATCGGGAATTTAGTGTAAAGCCCGACGAACAATAAATAAAGCTTCTGCCATTGCTTTCCAGAAAATGGAACTACAAAATCTTAAAATCATCTAATCATTCAAATCCTGGTACGCGAAGCGATTAATTATTCACAAATTTTAGTGGAAAACTTCATCTTAAAAATCCTTAAATCCCGCAAATCCTGGTACGCGAAGCGATTAATTACACACAAATTTCAGTGGAAAACTTCATCTTAAAAATCCTTAAATCCCGCAAATCCTGATACGCGAAGCAATTAATTACTCACAAATTTCAATGGAAAACTTCATCTTAAAAACCCTTAAATCCCGCAAATCCTGGTACGCGAAGCGATTAATTACACACAAATTTCAGTGGAAAACTTCATCTTAAAAATCCTTAAATCCCACAAATCATGATTAGCTTTGCCACTTTAATTTTAAAATATGTTAACCCACCATAAAACAATTGCAACCGAATTAAAAGTTGCAGAAAAACAAGTTACCGCAACCGTAAGCTTATTAGACGAAGGTGCAACCGTGCCATTTATTTCGCGTTACCGCAAGGAATTAACGGGCAGTTTAGATGAAGTTCAGGTTACGGCAATACGCGATAGGGTTTTGCAATTACGAGATTTAGACAAGCGCCGCGAAGCCATTTTAAAATCAATGACTGAGCTTGGAAAACTAACGCCAGAGCTTGAAAAAAAAATAAACCAAGCAGAAACCATTTCGCTTTTAGAAGATATTTATTTGCCTTACAAACCGAAACGCAAAACCCGTGCTTCTATGGCGAAAGAAAAAGGTTTGGAGCCATTGGCTTTACAAATTTTCGACCAGCAGAATTTTGATTTAGAAGCTCTGGCAGATACATTCATTGATGCGGAAAAGGGTGTAAATTCTTTGGATGAAGCTTTGGCCGGCGCTCGTGACATCATTGCAGAAATGATATCGGAAAATGCAGAAGCCAGAACTAAAATGCGTACCTATTTTCAGGAAAAAGCGGTTTTTAAATCGGAAGTAATTAAAGGAAAAGAAGAAGAAGGCATAAAATATAAAGACTACTTTGAATGGAGTGAACCCGTAAAAACAGCGGCTTCTCACCGGGTTTTAGCCATGCGCCGTGGCGAGAAAGAATTGATTTTACGTCTGGATGCCTTACCTCCTGCAGAGGATGCGTTGGCGATTTTGGAAAACCAATTTATTACGGCTAACAACAGTGCATCGAGGCAAGTTCAGCAAGCTTTAGAAGATGGATACAAACGTTTGTTAGAGCCTGCAATGGAAACCGAACTTAGGGTTTTAACGAAACAAAAAGCAGATGAAGAAGCGATTCGTGTTTTTGCAGAAAATGCTCGGCAATTGTTACTGGCCGCACCAATGGGGCAAAAAAATGTACTCGCTATCGACCCCGGTTTCCGTACAGGTTGCAAAGTGGTTTGCCTGGATAAGCAAGGTCAGCTATTAGAAAACACCGCAATTTACCCACATACCGGACAAGGAAATATAAAAAATGCAGAAGTAACTATTCAAGAACTTTGTAAGAAATACGATATCGAAGCAATCGCAATTGGAAACGGTACAGCAGGTAGAGAAACAGAAGCTTTTGTTCGTGGATTAAATTTGCCAAATACAACTGTTGTAATGGTAAATGAAAGTGGTGCATCAATTTATTCGGCATCAGATGTTGCCCGAGAAGAATTTCCTACACAGGATATTACCGTTCGTGGAGCCGTTTCAATCGGTCGCAGATTAATGGACCCGTTGGCGGAACTGGTAAAAATCGACCCAAAATCTATCGGCGTTGGGCAATACCAACATGATGTTGATCAAAATAAACTGCAAGCCAGTTTGGATGATACCGTAGTTAGTGCCGTAAATGCGGTTGGTGTAGAATTGAATACTGCATCGAAACAAATTCTAGCTTATGTTTCAGGCTTGGGGCCAACTTTAGCACAAAACATTGTTGATTACAGAAACACAAATGGTGCTTTCAAAAATCGTGAAAGCTTGAAAAAAGTTCCTCGTTTGGGTGATAAAGCTTACGAACAAGCCGCAGGTTTTTTACGCATCCGCAATGCCGACAACGTGTTAGACATGAGTGGCGTTCACCCTGAGCGTTATGATGTTGTAGATAAAATGGCTAAAGATTTAGGCACAACCGTTTCAGTTTTAATGAAAGATACGCAGCTGCAGAAACAAATTAAATTACAGCAATATGTTTCGGATGAAATTGGTTTACCAACCTTAACCGATATTTTGAAAGAACTCGCAAAACCTGGTCGCGACCCGCGTGAGCAATTCGAGGCTTTCAGTTTTACCGATGGTGTAAATGAAATCAGTGATTTAAGAATCGGAATGAAGTTACCAGGCATTGTTACGAACATCACCAATTTTGGTGCCTTTGTAGATATTGGTGTGCATCAAGATGGCTTAGTACATACCAGCCAATTGGCAAATCGATTTGTAGCTAACGCGAATGATATTGTTAAAGTTCATCAAAAAGTTGAGGTAACAGTAATGGAAGTTGATGCGGCTCGTAAAAGAATTTCGCTGTCGATGAAGACGGAAGTTAGTCCGAAGTCGGAAGTGCGCAGTTCGAAGCCTAAAGAGCAAAAACCTAAACAAGATTTCAAGGCCAATAATCAAAAGCAAAACTCCAAACCACGTAATGAACCAAAAGATGCAGACGGAGATTTACAGGAAAAACTGGCGAAGCTGAAAGGAATGTTTAAATAACATCTTTAACACGCAGGCAATTAATTGAGTGGCAACCTTAAATTGTTATTTTACACTCTCACCACCTTAGACACCTAAGTAAACCTAAGCAATTTACTTTAATGGCATCAGGTTTCTAAGGTGGTTTAATATTTCCTAACTTATTATTTAAACTTAGATTGTAATTCTTCTATCTAAACAATTCGCTTTATTGGTCTTAGGCACCTAAAGTGGTTTATTAATTCATATACTCTCAAACTTGTCTTTAAACTCAAGCCTTTTCTTAGGTAAGCTTTCTGGATAGTTGTTTTGAATAAAGGTTATCATCGCTTCACGCACATTACAACGTAAATCAAATGCCCTTGATGAATTGGATGCGCTCATTAAAAACCTAATTTCTATCGAGCCATCTTTATTGGTATCTGTAACTTGTACAACATTTACTCTTTTATCCCAAAGCGGATTATTGGTTAAAAGTCTAGTTAATTCCTGCCTCAAGGGCTCAATCGGGATAGAATAATCCATATAAAGAAAAACGGTTCCAAGTAAATCAGCAGAAACCCTCGTCCAATTTTGAAATGGTTTTTCAATAAAATAAGTTATAGGTAAGATCAATCTCCTCTGGTCCCAAATATTTACGACAACATATGTTAATGTTATTTCTTCTACCTTTCCCCATTCTCCTTCTACAATTATTACATCATCAATACGTATTGGTTGTGTAAAAGCAATCTGAAACCCAGCCAATAAATTTCCAAGCGATTTTTGGGCTGCAAAACCTATTATAATTCCACCGATACCTACACCAGTAAGTAAGCCCGCTCCTATTTTACGCATACTTTCGAAACTCAAAAGCACAATTGCAGCGGTTACCAAAACGATTAAAGAAACAATAACCTTTCTTACAAATTGCAACTGGGTTCTTATTTTTCTTTCTTTTAAATTATTCTCTTTGTTTAAATCATATTTAAGAAAAAAGTAATCTTCAAGAACATTAATAACTCGAATCAGGATTAAAGCAAATGTAACAGTCAATGCTATTTCTAACGTTTTCGTTAGTGGCAATCGCCAATCAGCACTCATTACCATTAACGATAACGAAAAGTTTAAAAACAAAAGCGGAATAAATAAACCTATCGGATTTCTAAGGTGCTTGATGGTTGATTTAATAATAATTGAACTCCACCAACGTGATAACAGCAAGAATAATTTATGAATGATAAACTTTACGAAAGCACCTATTATTAATGCTACTATACCAATTATAATATTTTTTAAAAACAGAGGAATGGGATAACCGAAAATATTATCGAGATACTGCATACATTAAATTTGATGGTTAAGGATTTAACAACAGCTATTGGATATTGTTTGAGATCACAAATTGTGACCTCAAATCCAAATCAATTTTTGTATCTTACATTTTAAATCCAAAAATGATATGACAGCTAAACAAACGCTCTCAATCATCCCTGAAAATATTTTAGTTAACAAAATTTATGAAATCCGTGGACATAAAGTTATGCTGGATAGTGATTTGGCGGAGCTTTATGGAGTTGAAACGAAAAGATTAAATGAGCAAATACGTAGAAATCAAGATAGATTCCCAGAAGATTTTATGTTCCAACTTACGGAAAGTGAATGGGAATCTTTGAGGTCGCAAATTGCGACCTCAAAGATTGGAAGAGGTGGAAGAACCTATTTACCAAATGTTTTTACCGAACATGGTGTGCTAATGCTTTCTAGTGTTTTAAATAGTCAGCAAGCCATTCAAGTAAATATTCAAATTGTAAGGATATTTACAAGATTGCGAAAATGGATAAGTGAGAATGGTGAATTAAAATACGAGATTGAAGACATAAAAAGGAAACTCAACAATCAAGATAAAAACATCGAATTGGTTTTTACTTATCTAGATAAGTTGATGGATAAGAAAAACGAACCAAGAAAAAGGATTGGTTATAAGCCTGATGATTTGTAGATATTGCCAATTCACATTAATAGGATTGCAAGCCAAAGTTTTTCAAACCCGATTGCAGCAGTATCCTTTTTATTTTCTCTTAAAACTTTGACAACTTTAATAGCGCTATATAAAGAAAGTTGTCAAAGCTGAAAACAAAAAGATTTAGCGGAAAGTCCGACTAGAACACTCCCAAGCATTACTGTTATTGCTTTCCAAATCACTAAAAAACACCCCGCCTTTCAGGCACCCCTCTAAAATAGGGGAATTCCCCTCAAATCGCAAATACGATATTTATATCAACTTTTTTCTCTCCAACTATTTGATAATAAAAGTTTTCTATCTATCTTTGCAGTCCCAAATTTAATGGGAATAAATAATTGTTTAATAAATTAAATACAAGCAAGTGAATACGTTAAGTTACAAAACTGTCTCTGCCAATGCGAAAACTGTTAACAAACAGTGGATTGTTGTTGATGCACAAGGCGAGATTTTGGGGCGCTTGTCATCGAAGATCGCTATGATCATCCGTGGTAAAAACAAGCCTGAGTACACCCCACACGTAGATTGCGGAGATAACGTTATTGTTATCAATGCAGACAAGGTTAAATTGACAGGAAACAAATTCAGCGAAAAGCAATATGTTTCTTATACTGGTTATCCAGGTGGTCAGCGTTTTATTTCTCCGAAGGAGTTAATGGCGAAACACCCTCAACGTGTAATCGAGAAAGCGGTACGTGGTATGTTACCGAAAACTAAATTGGGTAAAAAATTATACACAAACCTTTTTGTGTATGCAGGTGAAACTCACCCTCATTCAGCTCAATCTCCAAAAACCATTAAACTTTAAGAAATGTCAGTTACTAACACTTCAGGAAGAAGAAAAACAGCTGTTGCACGTATCTACTTAAAAGATGGTGCTGGAGCAATTACCGTTAACGGTAAAGATCACAAAGTTTATTTCCCAACTTTACCTTTGCAATATATCGTAAACCAAAGTTTAGAAGTTTCTGAACTTACAGGTCGTTATGATATTACTGTAAATGTACAAGGCGGTGGAGTAAAAGGACAAGCAGAAGCTGTTCGTTTAGCTATTGCTAAAGCGATTGTTGAACTAGATGCGGAGAAAAAACCTGCATTACGTGCTAAAGGCCTAATGACGCGTGATATGCGTATGGTTGAGCGTAAGAAACCAGGACGTGCTAAAGCTCGTAAGAAATTCCAATTCAGTAAACGTTAATCACAGGAGGCAAAGACAATGGCAAGAACAACTTATCAAGACTTATTGGATGCAGGTGTACACTTTGGTCACCTTACCCGTAAATGGAATCCAAAAATGGCTCCTTACATTTTCATGGAGCGTAATGGAATTCACATTATAGATTTAAATAAAACTTTAACTAAAACTGAAGAAGCTGCGGCTGCGATTAAACAAATCGTAAAATCAGGACGTAAAGTATTATTTGTTTCAACAAAAAAACAAGCAAAAGGAATCGTAGCTGAGCAAGCTAAAAAAGTAAACATGCCTTTCGTAACCGAGCGTTGGTTAGGTGGTATGTTAACTAACTTTGCTACAGTTCGTAAGTCAATTAAAAAGATGGTTACCATCGATAAAATGACTAAAGACGGTACTTATGCTATCTTATCTAAAAAAGAGCGTTTGATGATTCAACGTGAGCGTATCAAATTAGAATCACTTTTAGGTGGTATTGCTGATTTAAACCGTTTACCTGCAGCTTTATTCTTAATTGATGTTAAGAAAGAGCACATCGCAGTAACTGAAGCATTAAAATTAAACATCCCAACTTTTGCGATGGTTGATACAAACTCTGACCCTTCTAACATCGATTTCCCTATCCCGGCGAATGATGACGCTACGAAATCAATCTCTTTAATTACGGATGTAATTATCAAAGCTATTGAAGAAGGTTTAGATGAGCGTAAACGCGAAAAAGATGATGAAGCTGAAAAAGAAGCAGTAGCAGCGAAAGTTGCAGCTGATGCTCCTGAAGCAAAAGAGCCTAGAGCAGCTGGTGAAAAAAGACCAACTACAAAAAAGGTAACTGCTGAAGCAGAAGTTGAAGAACCTTCATCAGAAGAAACTAAAACAGAAGAATAGTAATATTTTTTAATTGCAGGTTACTGGTTTCAGGTTTTAAGTTGGCTTAACATGAGTTTAACTTAGTACTTGTAACTTGTAACCTGTAATTGTTATAACAAGATTGTAAATTTTAAAAAAGAAATAAAATGTCTACAGTACAAATTACTGCCGCTGATGTAAACAAATTGCGCCAACAAACTGGCGCTGGTATGATGGATTGCAAAAAAGCTTTAGTAGAAGCTAACGGCGATTTCGAAGCAGCTGTTGATTTATTGCGCAAAAAAGGTCAAAAAGTATCTGCCGCTCGTTCTGGTAATGCTACTTCTGAAGGTTTGGTTTCAATCGCTGTTTCAGCGGATGGTACAAATGGCAAATTAGTTGCTTTAGCTTGTGAAACTGAACCAGTTTCTAAAGTAGAAGATTTCCGTAACCTAGCTCAGGCTGTTTTAGCTGCTGCAGTTGCTAACAACCCTGCTACTGCTGAAGAATTATCAGCAATTACATTGGAAGATGGGCGTACAGTTGCCGAAACAATAACTGAATTAACCGGTAAAATCGGAGAAAAAATTGTTATTCAAGAGTACGCAAATGTATCTGGTGAGAAAATCGTTTCTTACATTCACTCTAATGGAAAAATGGGTGTTTTAGTTGTATTTGAAGGTGCTAATGGTGCAGATATTACTGACGCTGGTAAAGATGTTGCAATGCAAATTGCTGCAATGAACCCAATTGCTGTTGATAAAGACGGTGTTGACCCTGCAACTATTGAGCGTGAAATCGAAATTGCTAAAGATGTTATCCGCCAAGAAGGTAAACCAGAAGAAATGGTTGAAAAAATTGCTGCTGGTAAATTGAACAAATTCTACAAAGACAGTACTTTATTAAACCAAGAGTTTGTTAAAGACAGTTCAGTAGATGTTCGCAAATTTTTAGATAATACTTCTAAAGGTTTAACGGTATCTGCTTTCAAACGTGTACAATTAGGTGCATAAGCATTTATAAAAATTTATTAAAACCTCTCGATTTTTCGGGAGGTTTTTTTTTGTACTTTCCTTCGCAAATTCTTAGCAGAATTATTAAAATTAGTTAACCTATCGTCTACTATGTTTACAATCGACAACACCACCATCTACCAGAATAATACTTTAATAGAAAATCAAAGTATTGAGATAAATGATGAACTAATTTTATCCACTTTACCATCTATGGGCAAGGCTAAGCACAATGAACTTGTAGTCCCTGGTTTTATAGATTTACAAATTTATGGTGCCGGCGGAAGGTTGTTTTCAGCAGAACCAACGGTTGAATCATTAACCATTATGGAAGATGATTTATTAAAAAAAGGAACAACTGGTTTTCTAGCATGCATGGCAACCAATAGCGCAGAAGTTTTTAATGAGTGTATAAAAGCAGCAAAGGAGCATCAGCAAAATGCAAGAAATTTTTTAGGCTTACACCTCGAAGGACCGTATTTGAATCCGAAACGATTGGGTGCTCATGCACCTGAGTTTGTTAAAAAAGCAACGTTAGATGAAATTAAATCTTTACTTGATTTTGGTGATGGAGTAATTAAAATGATGACCATTGCAGCTGAACTGCAAGATGATGAAGTTATTCAATACTTATTAGATAATGGTACCGTTGTTTCTTTGGGCCATAGCAATGCTACTTTTGATGAAGCAACCAATGCTTACAATAAAGGGATTCAAACCACTACACATTTATTTAATGCAATGAGTCCTATTCATCATAGGGCGCCAGGAATACCAACTGCAGTTTTTAATCACGATAAGGCAATGGCAAGTATAATTGCCGATGGACAACATGTAGATTTTGAGGTCGTGAAGTTTGCACACAAGCTTTTAAAAGAGCGACTATTTTTAATTACTGATGCCGTTACCGAATGCTCAACCGGGCCGTACCAACACATAAAAAGCGATGATAAATTTGTAATGCCTGACGGAACACTTTCAGGTTCATCTTTAACAATGTTACAGGCAGTTAAAAATTGTATTAAACATTGCAATATTAGCTTATCGGATGCACTGAATATGGCCACAACATACCCTGCAAAATTAATCGATAAATCTAGCACCATCGGCAAAATCGAAAAGGGCTTAGATGCGAATTTGTTGATTCTAGACAGCGACTTAAATTTAAAGCAGGTAATCTTTCAAGGTAAAAATCTTTCAATCTAAATAATTACATCATTTGTTTAAAAGCATAGCGGGGTATTAAAAAATTGTTGATATTTTTGAAGTCATGAAATACAAACGCATCCTACTTAAGCTTAGCGGCGAATCGCTAATGGGCGACAAACAATACGGAATTGATAATGAACGTGTTAGGCAATATGCAATCGATATTAAAGCCGTACATGATGAAGGCCTTGAAATCGCAATTGTAATTGGAGGAGGAAATATTTTTAGAGGCTTAAGTGCCGAAAAAAGCGGAATGGATAGAGCACAAGCCGATTATATGGGCATGTTAGCTACGGTTATCAACTCAATGGCTTTGCAAGATGCATTAGAAAAAGTAGGAATAAAAACCCGATTACTAACTGCTATTAAAATGGAACAAATATGCGAACCGTTTATCCGCAGAAGAGCGGTAAGGCATTTAGAAAAAGGTAGAGTTGTTATTTTTGGTGCCGGAACCGGAAATCCATATTTCACCACCGATTCTGCGGCTGCACTAAGGGCAATAGAAATTAAAGCCGATGTTGTTTTAAAAGGTACTCGTGTTGATGGTATTTACACAGCCGATCCTGAAAAAGATCCGCTGGCAACTAAATACGAAGAAATTACCTTCAGAGAAGTTTACGATAAAGGTTTGAATGTAATGGATATGACAGCCTTTACATTATGTGAAGAAAACCAAGTGCCTATTATTGTGTTTGATATGAACAAACACGGCAATTTCATGAAAATTGCCAAAGGTGAGCCAATTGGTACCTTGGTGAAATAACCATTTAAAAAAATTATTACTTTTGCAGAAATACACACAATTATGAACGACCTCATACAATTACAATTACTGGATGCCGAATCTGCTATGGATAGAGCCATCGATCATTGTGAATCTGAATTGACTAAAATTAGAGCCGGGAAAGCATCAGCAGGAATGCTTGATGGTATTTTTGTAGATTACTACGGCTCCTCTACTGCATTGGCTCAGGTTTCGAGTATTAACACACCAGATGCCAGAACCATCGTTATTCAACCGTGGGAAAAATCACTTTTAGTACCTATTGAAAAAGCGATACAGGTAGCGAATATCGGTATCAATCCACAAAATGATGGTATAGTTATTCGTTTGGTAGTACCGCCTTTAACAGAAGAAAGAAGGAAAGACCTTGTTAAAAAAGTTAAAGAAGAAGCAGAACGTGGGCGTATTACAGTGCGTAACATTAGAAAAGATGCCAATACCAAGATTCAAAAATTAAAAGGTGAAGGCGTTTCTGATGATGAAATTAAAACTGGAGAGGCTGAAGTACAAAAACTTACTGATGCTTACATCATAAAAGTTGATAAACATGCAGAAGCTAAAGAAAAAGATGTAATGACTGTTTAAGCTTTACAGATAATTTTTAGAAAAGGGACAAAGAAATTTGTCTCTTTTTTTTTGAAGTATAAATAGTAAACATTGAAAAATAAAAAGAGCAAGCCCATCCGGGATTGCTCAATTAACTAACTTATTATTCATAAAAAATGCTGTTGGGGAAGGAGTCGAACCTTCAAGGGGTAGTTAGCTACAGTTCAAAAAATTAATTGTGGTCAACCCAATAAACTGCGTTTGTCCCATTATTCCCCACCACCGAGACAAGGAGGCGTGTCTGCCAATTTCACCACCCAACATTTTAAGTGTTCAGTAAGCAGCTTCCAATTGTCAGTTATTGCTAACCGTTTACTGTATTCTGCAAACTGAAACAGCTGTAGGGGAAGGAATCGAACCTTCAAGGAGTAGTTAGCCGTTACCGGTTTTCCATATTCTCCACCACCGAGACAAGGAGGTGTGTCTGCCTGTTTCACCACCCTACATTGAGTTTAGCAATTTTGTTTAAAGAACGTTCCCTTTTTGTTAATTGCTTGATACAAATGTAAAGGAACAACCAATACCTTGCAAATATTTTAAGCATTTAATTTTATTTTTATAATATTGATAATTATTATTAAATTTGCTTAACAAAATCAGAAAATATGCTCAAAAAAGACAATTCCAATTTAGAAATTGACAACCTAGATATTGATATATTAAAACAATTAATGCAGGATGCTACTAAACCTTATACTGAAATTGCAAAAGATTTGATTGTTTCTGGAGGTACTATCCACGTTCGAATGAAGAAATTACAGGAAATGGGTATCATCAAAGGCTCTCACTTAATCATCGATCCTCAAAAAGCTGGTTATGATATTTGTGCCTTTTTAGGCATTTATTTAGAGAAAGGAATTCAATACAAAGATGCTGTAGCTCAATTGAGCAAAATTAAGGAGGTAGTAGAATTGCATTACACCACAGGTTCGTACAGTATGTTTGCCAAAATTATTTGTAGAGATACGAATCATTTACGCCATGTGCTAAACGAAGAGATACAGGCAGTTAATGGCATCCAAAGAACAGAAACTTTAATCTCTCTGGAAGAAAGTATTAAAAGGCAAATTGAGTTGGGATAGGATTTGAGAATAAGGATAAAGGAACAAAGATTAAAGACTAAATTCTCAAGCCCTTATGCGCTTAGCCGTTAATTGTAGCACTTTCACTGCCCTATAGACCCGATTGAAGTGAGCACGGAGCCACAGCTTTTTCTGCTGTGTGCGAAGTAAAACGGAAAGCGGGAACAAACTTTAATAGATGCACAAAAATTGCTCTTCTAATTTTGAAAATGAGCTTTTCTAAAGGAATCTGGCGAAATTTTATAGCATAAACCTCCAGAGCAAGGATGTAGGAACAAGGATTATAGATTTAATTTGCACTCTTAATTGTTAATCTTACCACTTTCATTGCCTTATAGACCCGATTGAAGTGAGCACGGAGCCACAGCTTTTTCTGCCGTGTGCGGAGTAAAACGGAAAGCGGGAACAAACTTTAATAGATGCACAAAAATTGCTCTTCTAATTTTGAGAATGAGATTTTCTAGAGAAATCGGGTGGAATTATTTAAGCTTAAAGAGTGAATAACGATAAAGGAACGAAGATTAAAGACTAAATTCTCAAACCTTTAGTCGCTTAGCCGTTAATCTTAGCACTTTCACTGCCTTATAGACCCGATTGAAGTGAACACGGAGCCACAGCTTTTTCTGCTGTGTGCGGAGTAAAACGGAAAGCGGGAGCAAACTTTAATAGATGCACAAAAATTGCTCTTCTAATTTTGAAAATGAGCTTTTCTAAAGGAATCTGGCGAAATTTTATAGCATAAAGCTCCAGAGCAAGGATGTAGGAACAAGGATTATAGATTTAATTTGCACTCTTAATTGTTAATCTTCACTTTCATTGCCCTATAGACCCGATTGAAGTGAGCACGGAACCACAGCTTTTTCTGCTGTGTGCGGAGTAAAACGGAAAGCGGGAACAAACTTTAATAGATGCACAAAAATTGCTCTTCTAATTTTAAAAATAATTCTTTTTAAAGAAATCTTGTAAATCTTAAGAAATCGGCCGAAATTATTTTAGAAGTTGATATGCAATTAAAGCCGCAAAATATGCCATTGCTGTCATGTATGCCAATTGAATAATCGGCCATTTCCATCCTTTTGTTTCGCGATATACAATTGCAACTGTGCTCATGCATTGCATTGCGAAAGCATAAAATAACATTAATGAAATACCGGTTGCAAATGAATATACTGGCAGGTTGGTTCTACTATTTACCGATGCCGCCATTCTTTCTCTAATGGTAGAAGTATCTGCATCACCGCCATCTACACTATAAATTGTGGCCATTGTACCTACAAAAGCTTCACGGGCGGCAAAAGAAGTTATTAAACCAATGCCAATTTTCCAATCGTATCCCAATGGCCGGATTGCGGGTTCTATCCAATGCCCTAAAATACCAACGTAAGAATTTTCTAGCTTTTCGGTCGCTATTAATGTTTTTACGTGTTCTGCTTTCGCGGTATCGAGCAAAGCCGATTGATATTTATTATCAATGTTTTCGAAGCGGTTTCCTGGACCAAAGGATGCCATAACCCATAAAATAATAGAAATAGCAATGATAACTTTACCTGCTTCGAATACAAATGTTTTTGATTTTTCGAACATGGTGTAGAATACGTTTTTCCATCGAGGCATACGATACACCGGTAACTCCATAATGAAATACGATTTTTCTTTCGATTTAATGATAATTTTCATTACCCATGCTACCAGAATAGCGGCAACAAAACTTATTAAATACATTACCATTAATGCTAAACCTTGCAAGCTTATTATACCTAAAACTGTTTTTTGAGGGATAATAAGAGAAATCAACAAAATGTAAACGGGTAACCTTGCCGAACAACTAATAAGCGGCGTAACCATTATGGTTATCATTCTATCTTTCCAGTTTTCTATATTTCTGGCAGCCATTATCGATGGAACTGCACAAGCTAGACCTCCAATCATTGGGACAACAGATTTACCATTTAAGCCAACTTTGCTCATGATTTTGTCCATCATAAAAGTAACCCTTGCCATGTAACCTGTATCTTCTAAAATGGATATAAAGGCGAATAGAATTGCGATTTGAGGTATAAATACAAAGATGCCACCAAGTCCAGCAATTACCCCATCTAGCAGTAAATCGGTTAGCATACCAGCAGGTAAATAACTATGCCCGGCTTCTGTAATATAACCAAAACCGGTTTCAATCCAGTCCATTGGATAAGATGACCA
Source organism: Pedobacter jejuensis (assembly GCF_003725795.1). Lineage (GTDB taxonomy): Bacteria > Bacteroidota > Bacteroidia > Sphingobacteriales > Sphingobacteriaceae > Pedobacter > Pedobacter jejuensis. The sequence continues at coordinate 17,666 of NZ_RBEE01000045.1, forward strand.
TGCGAAAATCGCATTAAAAATCACAAATAAAATGAGGAGAAATATAGCAAAACCCCAAACCTTATGCGTAAGAATGGAATCCAATTTATCACTAAAACTAAATTTTTCTGCAGTTCCCTTATCTATCACTACATCTGCAAGAATAGTACTAAGGTATTTATAACGGGCAATCGTTTCCGCAGCTTGTAATTTTGATGATTCGAAATGGTTTACCTTTTCAATTTCTTCAATTTCTAATTGTTCACTTTCTGAAAAAAAGCTTAAATGCTCATGCTGATGCAAAACCTGCAAAGCATAATAGTCATTATCTGTATTAATTTTTTGCTTGACTGCTTTTATGGCTTCAGGCGCCAAAAAATTTACCTCTACGGCATTGTTTTGGGTAGCAATTTTGTTTGTGTAAGCTACAGCAGTTTTTAATTTATCAATACCAATATTATTTCGAGCTGAGATTGGAATAACCTGAACGCCCAGCTTTGCAGCTAATTTATCTACATGGATATAAATTCCTTGCTTATCAGATAAATCTGTCATGTTTAATGCCAGAACCATAGGAATACCTAAATCTGCAACCTGAGAGAACAACAACATGTTTCGTTTCAGGTTGGAGGCATCAACAATTAAAACGATAACATCGGGGTAACTGCTATTATTTTTATCGGCTAGTACCTGGAAAACAATACGTTCATCGTTACTTTTTGGATAAAGGCTGTAGGTACCCGGCAAATCTATAATTTCAGCATCTCTACCTTCAACCAGCTTTGTAAAGCCAGTTTTTTTATCAACTGTTATCCCCGGAAAATTTCCTATTTTTTGATTTAAACCTGTTAATCGATTAAACAGAGTAGATTTACCTGTATTCGGATTACCAACTAATGCAACTTTGATATTCAAACCGACTAATTATTGAATAATGATAACTGCAGCTTCACTTTTACGTAAACAAAGCTGATAACCTGCAACGCGGATAGCCATTGGGTCGCCAAGTGGAGCGAACCTTTCTACTTCTACCATTTCACCTGGCAAACAGCCCATCTCCATCAATTTGACAGACATTTCTAAATCTGTGAAAGCCATTATAGTTCCTGTTTGACCAACTTTTAGCTGCGAAAGTTTCATCTGCTTCTTGTTTTTGCCTTCAATCATCATGAATTAATGCTGACAATTAAATGTTGCGCAAGTTACCCTTTCTTTAGATTTATTCCAAATAAGATAGTTAGATTATTGTAGTATTTAGCGTTGATTATATAAGTTTATTTCAAGTTTCTTCGGTTGCCACCACCGCCGCGATTTCTGCCTCCATTGCCATTTTCACGTACATCATCGATATTCTTTCCACCCATTCTATTTAAGGCATAGGTAAAAGAAAACATAAAGTATCTTTTTAAAACGTTGTAACTAACATCTTGAATGGTATTGTTATTGGCTGTTCTGGTTATACCTTGGTTTTCATTCAGCACATCATTTATGGCAGCTTTAAGTGTTCCTCTATTTTTAAAAAATAATTTACTGATGTATGTATTTACAAGTGTAAAACGAGTGTCGAAACCCTCACCTCTCCCAGTGTTTTGATTGTAATCTGCATCAATAGACCAGCGAATATCACCAGGAAATAAATAACTTATGCTAATATTCGGACTAAAAGTATAATACCTGGTATTTGAATTGGATTGAACGGAATAAGTTGATTGATTAACGGAACCATTAACGCCAGCTGTTAAATCAAGTTTATCTAAATTTGATACCAACCTATAACCATTCGTAACCGACCAGCTATTTGTTATATTTCTTATGGCGTTCGTAAAGTTCACATCTCTATCGTAACTACCATTAACATTGATGTGAAAATTAAGGCGGTTTTCATCCATAATTGGTAAACTTAAGGATGATGAAATACTCCCGGCATAAGTACCATTAACGTTTACAGGCAATATGGCAAGCTTGCCTTGATTTACACCACTTTGAATAAGACTACTACTATTGGCAATTTTGTTTGATGTTTGCGTTAAATTCATATTCACAAATAAGGAGCGGTTTTTGCCAACAGTAAATGTATTGTAAGCAACTCTTAATGAGTTATTAAACTCTGGCTTCAAATCTGGATTACCAACCGGAATGCTTTGTGTGTTTGTATTATTTGGTATGGGTTGTAACTGATTTATGGTAGGCTGATTTGTGCTTCCACGGTAGTTAATGACAAGGCGTTTGCTGTTGCTAAAATTGTATCTGTACATGGCCGATGGTGTGTAATTAAACACATTTTGCTTTAGTACAAAATTTTGTGTTAAGTTATTATTGTTTCTATCTGTATTTTGAACTGCCAAACCAACATTCCAATTGTATTTTTTAGCATTACTATTAAAGCTAAATCCGGCAGTATTGGTTAAAATGGTATTTTCGTAAGAATTACTGTAGGTTAAATCAAGCAAATCATATTGCAATGTTGATGGATTAAAATTATAAGTAAACCTATCAGACAAATTATGATTATAGCCGTTTTGGTAGTTAAATTCTAAACTTAGTGTTTTAGATAATGGTTCGGTGTAAACCAAACGTGTGCTGTTGTTTATTGATGAAGATTTCTGATCGTTAAATTGATTGGTTAATTTTTGAGTTGTAATACCTGCATTAATCGTGTTATCGGTAATGTTATTATAATTGTCAGCATCACTATTATTTATACTTGTATTGAGATTCAAGGAGAGCGTTCTACCTCTGCGTTTAAATTTGCGCCTAAGCAAAATGTTATTGCTAATTGATGGGGATGTGCTAGTGTTGTTTAATGACTGAGTACCATTTGTGGTATATGTACTGTAATCTCTGGTATAAATGCTATTGTTTAAACTTTCATTGTTGGTATAACTTATGGTTGGCTGAATACGCAAAGATGTTAGTGTATCAATCTTAGTATCAACCATAAAATTAAACCGATGGTTTAACCTATTAGAAGTGTTGTTTTGATTATTGTTGAAAACAGTTGTGATATCGCCAAGTAAATTTTGAGTAACGCTTTTTCGTAAAACCAAATTCTCTGTTTTGTTTACAAAATAACTAGCTGTTATTTGGGTTTGGTCGGTGTAAGTATCTGCAAAATTAAAACCCAATGCATTTGTTGTGGTAAGCCCGGTGCTTCTACCTCCTGCACCACCGTTTCCGCCCAAACCACCGCCAAAGTTTTGTTTGTTTACATTGTTAAATTGTGCAACAACACTCATTTGTTGGTCTTTATTAAACCTATTTAAATTAGCATTAATATCATATCTATCATCAGAGCCATAACCAATGCTGCTGTTACCGAAATAACCATTTTTCTTATCTTTTCTGGTGGTGATATTTATAATCTTTGTTCTCGAACCATCATCAATACCAGTAAATTGGGCTTGATCAGAAAGTTCATCAATCACCTGGATTTTATCCACCATATCGGCAGGAAGGTTTTTGGTGGCCAACAAAGGGTCGTTACCAAAAAACTCTTTTCCATCTACCCTAATTTTGGTAATTGTTTCTCCCTGCGCTTTTACAGCACCCGATTTATCAACTTCAACACCTGGCAATTTCTTTAATAAATCTTCTACAACTGCATTTTCTACCGTTTTAAAAGAACTTGCATTAAATTCTAAAGTATCCCTTTTTACTGTGATTGGCGGTATTTCTGCTTTAATCTCTACGGTCTGCAAATCAATACTATTGCCCTCTAAAACAATATTGCCTAAAATAATAATGGGTTTATCTACTGAGATGATGAAATCCTTATTCACATTTTTTAAGCCAAGAAAAGCTGCATACAAACGGTAAGAACCAGGCTGCAGATTTTTGAATGAAAACGTTCCATCAGCACCGGTACTACCAGATACCACAACGCTAGAATCTTTTTGACTTTTAATTACAATTGATGCATAATCAATTGCTTTTTTATCTTTTGATTGAATGACACGACCACTAACTAAACCAATTTTTTGTTGAGCATATATTAAAGAGTACGAAAAAAGCAACAAACAGGTAAAAAGTATCTTCATCAGGTTAAATGTGTTTCTCAGTTAGGACTTCGAAGCTACATTATGGTTTGTTTTACAGAAGTAACAATTGAAATACATTTATTCTACACAAAAAAAGGTCTGCCTAAATAAATAGCCAGACCTTCATAAGTTTTTAAAGCCTGATTAAAATCTCATGCGTGGCGCACCTTGTCCACCCATTCCAGGCATTTGTACATCGTTACCAATATTACGACCACCAATGCGGGTTAGTGAATAGGTGAAAGAGAACATGTAGTAACGTTTCAATACATTGTAATTTAAATCGGTAATTGTGTTTGCAGTTGCGGTACGACTAATCCCTTGATTTTGATTTAACGCATCATTCACAGCAACTTTAAATGTACCACGGTTTTTAAAGAATTGACGACTTACGTAAGAATTAACAATGGTATATTCTGTATTAAAGCCTTCACCACGACCAGTGTTTTTAAAGTAATCCAAATCAATTGCCAAACGAATATTTAAAGGCAATACGTAAGAAATATCAAAACTTGGATTTATGGTATAAAACGTATTATTTGAATTTGGCTGAGCAGAATAAGTAGCGTTTGTTACTGTACCACCAATACCGGCTGTTATGTCCCATTTATCTAAATTCGTTACAAAACGATAAGTATTACCCAAACTCCAGTTATTGGTAACATTATTAACTCCACTAGTAACGTTTGTTCCTTTTGAATATGAACCTGTTAAAGTAGCATTCAAATTTAATTTGTTGTTCGGAATAATCGGCTGACCTAAAACGACATTCGCGTTACCGCTGTAATTTCCATCAACGTTTATATACTGCGAAGCAATTTTACCATAGTTCTCGTCGTTACGGTCTGTAACTTCCGATTGACTTGAGGCAAATGCATTGAAGGTTTGTGTTAAATTTAAAAACACCGCAAAGAAACGCATCTTGGCGAAAGCAAAATTGTTATAGCGAACACTTAATGTGTTATTAAACGCTGGCTTTAGATTGGGATTACCAATAATGACAGATTGTGTATTTGTGTTATCAAGAATAGGTTGAATCTGATCTATAGTTGGTTGTTGTGTTGTACCTCTATAGTTAAGTGTTAATCTTTTACTGTTACTAAAGTTATATCTAAATTGGGCAGAAGGAGTAAGATTAACAAAATTTTGAGTAAACACAACGCCAGTTGTTAAATTAGTATTTTCTCTGTGTGTTTGCTGCCCGGCCACACCAATATTCCAATTGTATTTTTTTTGATTAACTGTATAACTTAAACCAGCTGCATTAGTAAGAGTTTGGTTTTCGTAATGATTTGAATACGTATTATCAACAATATCAAAATTACCAGTTAAAGTATTAAAATTAAGGATGTTTCTATCGGATATACTATTATTAATTCCATTTTGATAGTTCAACTCTAAACTTGTTGTTTTCGATAATGGTTCGGTGTAAACAACTCTAGTGTTATTTGTAATGTTATGGCTACTTAAATCGTTTAGCTGATTTCTCAAGATTTGCGAGGCTACACCGTTTACGGTATTGTTGTCAAGCGTATAATTAATGTTATCTGAGTTACTATCGTTTATAGCAGTATTAATATTAAATGATAATGTCCGTCCTCTACGTTGAAACTTTTTACGTACCAAGATATTATTACTGATTACAGGAGTGGAGTTATTTGTGGTATAACTCTGGCTACCAACAGTATTACCTGTTGAAGTACTTTGCCTAACATAGTTCTGAAGACTCAAGCCATTGTTTTCTGTGTACGAAATATTTGGTTGAATTTTAATACTTGTGCTTGAATCCAATTTTGTATCAATCATAAAGTTTAATCTATGATTGTTTCTATCGCTATTGCTGTTTAAGTAATTATTTACATTTTGAGAAGTGTTGCCTAACAGCGTTTGCGTATTACTGGTTTGTTCGTTAAAAACGGATGATTTATTGAAAAAATAACTACCCTGAATTTGGGTACCATCTTTATAAGTATCGGCAAAATTTAAACCCGCAGCATTTGTAGTTGTAATACCACCGCCGGCAGATGTTCCGCCACCGCCGCCACCACGACCTCCATTTCCACCACCGCCAAAACCATTGCCTTGACCATTACCTCCACCGAAGTTTTGTTTGTTAACGTTATTAAACTGACCAATAAAACTAAACTGTTGGTCGTTATTAAACTTATTTACATTTAAACTGGCGTCATAACGATCGTTTGTGCCATAGCCAACTGTACTATTACCAAAGTAGCCTTTTTTCATGCCGCTTTTGGTTGTGATGTTTAATATTTTAGTTCGAGTTCCATCATCAACACCTGTAAATTGTGCCTGCTCCGAAAGTTCATCAATAACCTGAATTTTATCTACCATATCTGCAGGTAAATTTTTTGTAGCCAATAAAGGATCGCTTCCGAAGAATTCTTTACCATCTACTTTTACCCTTGTAACGGTTTCACCACCGGCTTTAATGCTACCATCTTTGGCAACCTCAACACCTGGAAGTTTCTTTAAAACATCTTCAACTACAGCATTTTCTCTAACCTTAACAGATTTTGCATCGTATTCTAAAGTATCTTTCTTAACAACAACAGTTGGCACTTGGGCAACAACATTAACGTCATTAAGGTTTAAACCATCATCGGCCATAGCAATATCGCCAACGTTTGCTGCAGCTTTTGCTACAGTTACATTTTTACTTGTTGTTTTTAATCCAAGAAATGCTGCTATCACTCTATAATTTCCGGCAGGAATATTTTTGAAAGAGAAAGTACCATCGGGATTGGTTTGCCCGGTTGCAACAACACTAGAATCTTTTAAGCTTTTAACTGCGACAGTTGCATAATCGACAGGTTTTTTGTCTTTGGCATTGATAATTCTACCATTAATCGAGCCAGTGTTTTGAGCGTTTGCGAGGTATCCACAAAAAATAAGAACAAGAAATATTGCTCTTTGAACGTAAATTTTCATCAAATTTTAAATATTAGTATTACAAAACTATGCTATCAGACTAAGGGAATGCTGAAAGGTTTGTTAAAGTGTGTTAAATGTTAGGTAACATTTTAAATACAGCACCAAAATTTATGGTTGGCAATAAATAAATTCTTAGAAATACCTATTTACCTTGCGAAGGATAGGATTTGTAATAAACTTTAGGGCAGTTACAGTCTTTTTTAAAAATACTACATCCGCTTAAAGCTAAAACACCTATAATGCAAATTAAACTAATCGATTTTTTCATCAAACTTTAATTTATGTAAAAGTACATAACTAAAAACTGCCATCAAACAGCCTAACATATCACAACCAAAATCCCACCATTCTGCAGAACGATATGTAAAAACTTTCCATTGCAGTATCTCAATTCCTCCACCTATAACTACACTAATTAGTATAATTTTAAAAATAGTTAAAGTTCTGAAACCAAAATTATGTTGATATTTTACTTTACCGTAAAATAGTAAAACAGATAAAACGAAAAAGAAACCCAAATGGGTCATTTTATCAAATCCAATAAAGAAAAAGCCACTACCTTCAGTTTGTGGCATTTTTAAATTACAAAGCACTAAAATAAAAAGAGTCCAAAAGATGGCCCATTTTTGCTGCTTTAGTGCTTTGTAAAATGTTAATGATTTATGCACCAACTAAAGATTGGTATGCATCAGCATCTAATAATTGGTCTATTTCAGATAAATCAGATAGTGAAACTTTTACCATCCATCCTTTACCATAAGGATCAGAATTTACCAATTCAGGGTTATCATTTAATTCAGCATTATGCTCCAATACAGAACCTGTAAGTGGCATAAATAAATCAGAAACAGTTTTAACGGCTTCAACTGTACCAAAAACTTCATCTTTTGCTACTTCTGTGCCAACGCTGTTAACATCTATATAAACAATATCACCAAGTTCTTTTTGTGCGAAATCGGTAATACCAATAAATGCTTCATTACCTTCTACTTTAACCCACTCGTGGTCTTTAGTGTATTTTAATTCTGATGGGAAATTCATTTGTTTTAAATTTATTTATGTCAAAGTTAATCAGGATTTTCCTGAATCTGGGATTTTAGCGTTAAAAAACTTCATGAAGAAATCATTCTAAACATAAAAGTTACCATCAATTTAGCGTAAACCTTAAACTAAACCCAAAGTTACTAAACGATGTATTAAAAGTTTGTGATGTATAAGGCTTCGTAATGTTCGAATCGTAAAATAGTTTTACGTTAAATTTTTGGTTTAACACGTAATCAACACTTGGCCGTAAAGTAATGTTTTTAGCGCCTGAAGAAACCTCGGCTTCCTCTACATCGGCACGATAAATAACAGTTTTATTATCCCTTATTGCCACATCCAATTTAAAATCCATGTTGTTATCCATTTTTAAGCTTTTAAACCAGCCAAATGGAAATCTGAACTTTGTGGTACGATATCCTAAACCTAAAACAACATTATTTTCTGATAACTGTGCAAGCTGACTGTTTGATAAGCTTAAACCCAATAAACGTGAACGATTTAATTCAAAGGTTGCAGTAACGTTATTTTTCAATCTTGTATCAACACCAATTAATGGCGAAAAATATTCGGAAACCGTTACCTGAGAAAACTGAAATTGCGGTAAAAAGTTATTGTTTGCATCTCTACTGCTTGAGAAACCATCATTCTCTTGATAGCGCAACAAAGAATTATAACCGTTAATGTTGTACGCAGAACGATAGCCGTGTTTGATATCAACTGATGAAAATCTATCTGCAATAAAAGCAATTCTTGTTAAACCGTTGTAAGTTAAAGTCCAGTTAGGCAAAGGTATTTTCGGAAACGAATTCATTTTTGAACTACCAGCATCTTTACCTGAATAAGCTGCAAGGAATGCCGAAATCACAACATCCTGACTTTCTTTTCCATAACCATCGGCATAACCATTTGCTGCTCCAACCGAATTTGGATTTTGAGCACCTAATCTTTGCGATATTATCAAACGATTAGACATAAATCGATTGTACAATGTAGAAACTGTGCTGGCATTATTCTCTTTAAATGCTGTTCCAATTGCGATGTATGAAATGCTGTAATCTCCTGTGGTTATTGCACTTAAATTTTCGAAAGAGGATACACTTGCCACATACCTGAAATTGGTAGAAAAATTTCGGGTTTGAGCTCGGTTTGCACGAATGTTAATTCTTAAATCCTTTATTGGCTCTAATTGGCCGGTTAATTGAAAATCTTCACGAAGGGTGTTTACATACATTTGAGTTTGCAATGTATCGGTAGTTAACCATCCATTATTTAAAGCCATTTCTCTAATGTCTCGCTGGCTGCCAAATGCAAAACCTAATCCCGGTGCACCTGTTACATTATCGATACCTAAATACCTTGTTGTTGGCAAATAGCCGGGCAAGAACGTACCCTTAGTTTGTACGTAGTTTACATTAACATTTTTTAAACTGGTTAGTATATTGATGAAGAAATTCTTAGCTCCGCCACCCTGTTCGTTGTTGCCAACATCTCTTAAAAACCCAAATTTATTATAGAGAGATGTTAGATTAAAAGTGGGATTTACCTGTATGTTCCTACTGTTTTGTACCGTGTTTCCTAAATTTATATTTGGGTCTCGCAATGTAGAAAGTGGTTCGGTTTGCCAGTTAAAGTTGGTGCCGTACTTGGTTAATAGCGTTATCCAATTTAAACCAGGTATTTTGTTTATTGGCACCGCATAAGTTACATTTAGGTTATGGTTGTAATCTGTTGTGCGACCTAAGCGTTTCAGATTTTCCCAAACGGTATCACGTTTTAAGCCTTCAATTCTGCCATCTGGTTCATCAATAATCGAATAATTGGTTGCATTAAAATCTAGCTGAAGTGAACGCGTTAAATTCCAGGCGATGCCATAAATACGGCTCATCCTAAAGTTTTTATTAAACGTAGTTCCATAACCACTTTGATAAATAGGAATGGAATTATTAGGATCGTTATTTCTTAATGTATTTTCTGCATATAGTCTATCTACATCTACCCTAAAGTTTATAGCACTTGGTAAAATACTAAAATTAAAATCTTTCAAAATGGCCAGCATATTCGATTTAATAATCTTTTCGAATGGAGCAAAACTCTTCGCTTCTTTTGAATAGCTATACTGTAAAGAGCCTCTATAATTATTCTGAATACTGCTTTGATTGATAAAATCTCGGTGGTTGTATTGTGTATAAGCATAACTTGCAGAGAAGTTTTCAATATCCCAAAGCCGTACAGGTTTGGTATTGTTTGTCCGCTCTTTACGCACATTTGTAAAGTTGATTCCTCTTCGAACGGTATAATCTTGTGCAAAGTTTAATATCGAATCCTTTTGTTCTCGCGATGCCTGATCTAAAGCATTTTTAAGTTCAATATCTGGCGTTTTTGGGTTGTATTGTGGTGTAGCAATTTGCTTAGAATAACTTACATACATCGGAATTTTTACACCTGATTTTTGAGGTAAAAATTTACCCAATTCAACAGCAGAAGAAACATCAAGCAGCGTATTATCTGCCCGGTTACGTTCACTTACTTTAGAATCGATAGAACCAAAACCGATTGTTGATTTACTTCCTGAAATGTTTACATCAGCAAAATCTGCAAGCTTTAAATTTAATCTTGCCGTTGCTGCCCAACCACCCCGTTCATCAAACTCCGTTAATCTTAACTCGTTAAACCAAACCAAAACACTTTTATCCAAACCATCATCACCTTCGCCTTCAGCCAAACTTCTAATTGGATTTTTAACACCAAGCATGTAAACCCTTACCTTACTCATATCTGGCTGACCTTTAACTACAATTGTTCTTGTGCCATCGGTATAAGTAAATGGCAAATTGATAGGCCATGGTTGTCCGTTAGCAAGTTTTGCTACATTCCGGGCAAGTTTTGCATTTTGAAATAATAGCAAATCAATATCCATTCGGTTGGCTTCCGGCCAAATCGCATCTGGGTCTGTTGTGCCGGGCGATGTTATTTTTAATGGTAAAATATATTCGTAGTAATTGTCTTGGTTGTCTGTTCCTATTCTTAAAAAAGCTTGTACGTCACCATCATTTAATACTTGGTTATTCACAGCTTCTGCATGAATATACATTTCCAAATGTTTGTAAGAGCGGAAATCGCTATAAGCCGTTTTGAAAGCTGCACGACCGTAACCGTCTCTTAAAGTTTTTACAGTAACAGATAAGGATTGTTCGTTCAATCGCGTATCTCCCCGGTAGTTACTAAAATCTCTTTCACGCACAATACCTGGAGGCGTAACATAAGGAATTGGTGAGCGTTTACCGTTTTCTTCGATATTAACTGTAGAAACTTCGATGGTAGAATTATCAGGCGTTAAGGCAGGTAAAGAAGGATCAACAATTACCTGGTCTGCAGTGTTTTTAGCATTAAACTCTCTCCATTCGCCTCTTATCAGTTGAAGCTTTGCAAAACGCATCACCATCGTATCGGCAAAATTTGTCATAAACATTCTTAAAAACCGAATGGATTTAAAATCCTGAATGTTACCTACTTTCTGCTGATAATCTCCGATAGGAATTCTGAACTGATACCAAGAAACTGCCTGCGTGTTTCCATTCGCCAACTTAACTTGAGAAGTAACTTTATCGGTAATAAAATTTTGTCCAACGGTTAAATCACCCTGGCGAACGGATACTTTATATTGAAAGTATTCATCGCTTTGCGTCATGTTATTATCGCGGTTAATGTCTTCACCATCAGGCAATGACGTTGATGCCGAGTTTTCCAAACCCAACTCATCTTGCGATTGTTGTGAGGTTTTTGAATTACCTTCGGTACCATTATATTTTTCGTAGCGCTTTAAAATTCCGGCATTGGCTTGATCTAAAAGAGGCCCTCTGAAATAAGTGTAATCATCAGATGATGGATCGGCATCCATCAAAGCAGCTGCAGCGGTATTTAATTGTGCTTTAATCGTATTTATGGCTGCTGCGAATTTTACCCTCTCATTTTCGTTTGATAAACCATCCAAACCAACATCTTGCTGCCTTCTGGCATCAGGACTATTGTCAAATGCCTGAATAACGGGTTGCAATTTTGGAACGCGACCCCAAGTTGTTTCATCGAATTTTGTAGGATCGTTAGTTTCAGGCAAACCGTTTTCTAAAGCTTTCCTTCCATCTTTTAAAATATCTTCTGAAATATTACCCAAGTTAAAATACAAATCGCCACCGGTAGAATTTGTTTTGTTGATGAATGGATCCATCACCCAAAATTCAATAAAACCAATATTTAAAGCTTCAAAATCATTCGTTTCTATTTTACGCTGAAAACCTGCCCAATTATTGCGTGGGTTTAGCAAAGCTCCATCACGGTCGAAACCTGTTGTACGGTAATTGTAAGGACCACGGACTGTTGGATAATATGCAACATTTAGTGTGGTAATATTTAAAGCTTGCCCGGTTGCGGTTTGTTTGAATGGAAAAACTTCTTGCTCTATAACTTCCCTAACATTGTGGTTGGAAAGCTCATTTCTATTGTTTCGAATATTAGCAGGCGTTGTTGAAGCAGCAGAATTGTAAAATGTTGGATCGATGTTATAAAAAGCAACTCTAGCACGATTGTAGCCATAAGCCAAATCATTAATAAGTTGCGATTCTGCAAACATTTGTGGTGTTCCGGAAAGCTGCCACGATATCGCACTTTTTAAATCGATAACCGATCTTGAAGCTTCAAAATCATCAAGATAACTTACACCGTTTTCGCTTCCAGCAAAATTTAAAGCCCGAGGATGCCCAGGAATTAATTGTGCATATTCTCCATAAAAGGTAACACTCGATGGTGCCTTTGTTGATATAAAGGGAAGTTTATCTACCAGTTTGGTTAAAAATCTGGATGGCGAACTGTAATTAACATCTGCACCCCAAATGGTATTAGAAATTGGTTCTTCTCCAAGATTTACTTTTTGAGTAAGCGGTTTCTCGGTTAAGTTCATTATTGTACCACCAAGATTCAATTTATTATTTACACGATAATCAAACCGGGTTCCGAAAAGTGAGCGTTGTTGTAAACCAAAAAGTTCATTATTTTCTGTTGTAATTCGGATGGGTTGCCCCGATGTTAATAAGGCCTGATTGATAACACTTACTCTTCCACCCTGATAATCGACTGTAAAATCTACACCTTCAGTTAATGGCATTGTACCGGCAAAAACCTTTACCGAACCTTCAGGTACGTTAATGGCATTTAAACTAAATTCTGAAGAAACATCTGATTGATAATTTCCTTTAATGATATACCTGTTTTTATTTTGAAATAGCTGTTTTGCAATAAGCTGAGTTGAATCATACAAGGCTGTGAAAGTATATTTATCAATTAAAGCTTGTTCCGCAGGCGTAAATTTTGCTGCCAAATCTTTACCGAAAGGTTCAATAATCGGGAAAATAATGCGCCCATTGGCTGGATCTATTGTTATGTAACCTGTATTGGTATTGGTAACCAAAGATGCTAAGCCCGAACTCGATAAATTGGAACCAAAAACGTTGCTACTATTCGCGGTGTAAGAATTTGTGGCAGAACCAAATGCATTATTGGCTGGAACAAAATCAAAAACCCCGTCCGACCTGCGTTCATTTTGCTGATTTAAGCGATCGAATTCTACCAGATTAATCCATTGCCTATTTGCAGTGTTTTGCCCCTCGGTCATAACAGGATTTTCTACACCACTTTCATTATCAATGCGGTAAATATCCAATTTAAAATTCTGACTACTAATTTGATAACCACCAATAGAATAGATGTTTTTCATCATCAAATCCCATGTAGGTAAATTAATTTTTGTCGTTTCGTTTTTTAATAATTTCGCATACAAAACCTTTGGGTTTGTGGCGTCGAAAGTAACATCGGTAGAAAATTCTCCAACTTGGTATTCTACACCGTTATAGGTATAGCGATAGGCAACGGCTAAAACCTCATCAGAATTTAATGCATTATTTAAGGAAAGGTATCCTAACTGGGGTTGAAATGTAAATTCCCGATCGGTTAATTTCCTGGCGTAGGTAAGTTTCGCAAAGTTATCGGTTGCACCATTGGCCTGGAAGTAAGAAATAACATCGTTAGAATTGGTAAACCTGGCACCAGCAGGTAAGGTTTGCAACAAATTATTCGATTGTTGTGGGAAACCTGTAGCGGTTGTAGCACCAGGTAGAGCAGAACCTCCTCCAGTTATTAACGCTGTGTTGTAAGGAACATTTTCTCCTAAATCAAGAAAACCTAAAACATCTCTCGAATCGGTTGTACTTCCAGATTTATTGGTAATCCAAACTTCAATTTTAGTGATTTGAATTGGCGATGTAATTATCGGTGCATTCGCGAGATTTTTGTTGTAATTATTTCTAAAATATTGTGCTAAAAAGTAGTGCCGGTTACCTTCATAATTATCAGCGCTTAAACGAAACTCATTAGATTGAGCTCCGTTGGTAATCTTAATTTCCCGCGATTGCGATTTTTGCTGCGTGTAAACACTTGTTACATTTAATTTCCCAAATTGCAATTGAGTTTTTAAACCAAAAAGTGCTTGTGTACCCGTAATTAAACTGGTGTTTAAAGGCAAACTAACATTTCCTGCTTCAATTTTTTTGATGATATCATCTGGTCCGCCGGTGTAATCCAGCTTAATTTGATTCTCAAAATCGAATTGTGCTTCCGTATTGTAATTGCTTTTAATTTTAAGTTTCGTTCCAATATTTCCAACTAAATCCATTTGAATCCGCTGGTTGAAATCGAAATTGGTTTGTACCCGCTGACGTTCATTGAACAACGGGTTTTCATTCTTATTTACCCGACCTAGAAATGTAAGTTCCGCTTCACCGCGAGGTTGAATATCGATAACTGTACCACCAAAAATCTTCTCAAAAGCCCGGCTGTTAACTTGTATTTGTGGAATTATACCTGTATTTCTAAAATCACTTACTTCAGCGTTCGAAATGCTACGCCAATTATTTCTTTTGATTTCGCTATTTACCAGCCTTTGATATTCATCAACGGTTAAATATTGTGTGTTGGTAACGTATTTATCGCCAACCAAATCTTTAATAATGTAGCGCTTATTTTTGGCATCATATTCCACTACCCTTTTAATACCATTAGGTAAAGGATAAAATGGATTGGTTGTTGGACTTAAGCCAAGCAAATGTTTTTCGCGTAAACTAAAGTTATTTTTAAGCACAGCGGTATCCGCCTTGCCTGTAACAACCTGGGATGAGGCGTTTTTAGCAATAAATAAAAGTGGGATGAGAATGAGTAGGGTAAATATTCTCTTCAAAGGCGGTTAGATCTATAAGTTTTTCAAAGCTTGTTTAATTAGTTGTTCTACCGAAAGCGTTCCCTCTGTACCCTTTAAAATCTGATCGATAGTTTTTTCTGCTGTTTGTTTGGCGAATCCGAGCATCACTAATGCTGATAACGCTTCATCTTTAACGGTATTGTGTTGAGGCATAGAAATTAATGAATCTACGCCTTCCTTTTTTAATTTATCTTGTAACTCCAAAACCAAACGTTGCGCTGTTTTAGCACCAAGCCCTTTTATCCGTTGAATTAAAGGATAATCTGCCTGAACTATCGCGGTTTGAATTTCTACAGGTGTGATGGACGATAATATCATTCTTCCCGTATTCGGACCAATACCCGATACAGAAATTAAATGTAAAAATAAACGACGTTCGCCCTCATCAGCAAAACCATATAAGGTATGTGCATCTTCTTTAACATGCAGCCAAGTGTATAATTTACACCTTTCTGCATCGGCTAGGCTACTGTATGTATTTAGAGAAATATTTATATGGTAACCTACGCCTCCGGCTTCAACCACAACATAAGCAGGGTTTTTGTGCGTTAATTTACCATCGATATAGGCGTACATTTAATTTACGATTTTAGATTTACGATTTTGGATTTACACCTTCAAATCGGCTTATTTTTTAATGGATGATTTTCCGAATAGTCCTTTTTTTTGTGCAGCGGCTAACTCTTCTTTAGCTTGAACATCTACAACGGCAATCGTTACCATATTTACAATTTCACGTACAGAACTACCCAATTGAACAATGTGAACGGGTTTGTTAAGACCCAATAAAATTGGCCCGACAGCCTCTGCACCTCCAAGTTCCTGCAATAATTTATACGCAATATTGCCAGATTCTAAGTTAGGAAAAATTAAAGTATTTGCTGGTGCATTTGCTAGTGTGCTAAATGGAAAATTTTCTTTTAACAATTCGTTATTCATTGCAAAGTTTCCCTGCATCTCTCCATCAACTACTACTTCAGGGTGCTGTTTATGAAGAATTTTTACTGCTTTGCGAACCTTTTCCGGTACGATGCCATCATTAGAACCAAAGTTAGAATACGAAAGAATTGCTACTCTAGGCTTGATGTTAAACTGTTTAACCGATTTTGCAACCAATAAAGTAATATCTACCAATTCTTCTGCTGATGGATCTACATTAACAGTTGTATCGCCAAAAAACACCGGACCCTTTTTGGTCATCATCATGTACATACCAGCAACACGTCTAACTTCTGGATCTACACCAATTACATGTAACGCTGGTTTAATGGTTGTTCCGTAATCTTTTGTTAAACCAGAAATCATGGCATCGGCTTCACCAAACTCTACCATTGATGCACCAAAATAGTTTCGGTCTCTAAGTAGTTTTACCGCATCCCGCTCAGAAATCCCTTTACGCTGACGCTTTTGATAAAGTGAAAGCGCATATTGCCTGGTTTTTTCTGGCTCAAGCATTTGATCAATAATTTGAACACCGTCTAATTCCAGAGCATGAGAGTCAATAATATCTTGTATTTTCTCTTTATTACCTAAAAGGATAGGAATTGCTATTTTTTCATCTCTAACAATTTGTGCAGCTTTTAAAATTTTGTAATTATCTGCTTCGGCAAAAACTACACGTTTTGGATCTGATTTAGCTTTATTGGTTACAGAACGCATAATTGCATCGTCCAAACCTAAACGTTTTCTTAGTTCTTCGCTGTAAGCATCCCAATCGGTTATGATTTTACGGGCAACACCACTTTCTATAGCCGCTTTTGCCACGGCGATAGAAACTTCGGTAATTAATCTAAAATCAACAGGTTTTGGAATGATATAATCTCTACCGAATTTTAAATTACGAGCATTGTAAGCAAGATTAACGGCTTCAGGTACAGATTTTTTTGCCAACTCAGCAATCGCTTTAACCGCAGCAATTTTCATCGCCTCGTTTATGCTCGTTGCTCTAACATCCAAAGCACCACGAAAAATATAAGGGAAACCTAAAACATTATTTACCTGGTTTGGATAATCGGAACGACCTGTAGCCATAATTAAATCCTTACGGGTTTTTATGGCCAGTTCGTATTCAATTTCCGGATTTGGATTCGCCATGGCAAACACAATCGGGTTTTTGGCCATGCCAACCAACATTTCCGGCTGAATAACATTACCTGCAGATAAACCGATAAAAACATCAGCCCCTTTCATGGCATCGCCAATACTTGTAATATCCTTTCTAAATGTTGCAAAACTCATTCGCATTTCATCCAAATCGGTACGATGAATATCAATTAGTCCGTTAATATCGAACATAACCAGATTTTCACGCTTCACACCAAGCGATAAATACATTTTCGAACAGGAAACTGCGGCAGCACCTGCTCCACTTACCACAACCTTGATTTTATCTATTTTCTTTTTTTGGATTTCGCAGGCATTTAATAATGCTGCACCAGAAATGATTGCTGTTCCGTGCTGGTCGTCATGCATCACAGGAATATTCATTTCCTGCTTCAACCTGCGCTCAATTTCGAAACACTCGGGTGCTTTAATATCTTCTAAGTTAACACCGCCAAATGTTGGCTCCAAAGCCTTAACGATTTTTACGAAATCATCAACATTTTTGGTATCTAATTCTAAATCGAATACATCAATATCAGCGAAGATTTTAAAAAGCAAACCTTTACCCTCCATTACCGGTTTACCCGCTTCCGGACCAATATCGCCAAGGCCTAAAACCGCTGTACCATTACTGATTACTGCAACAAGATTCCCTTTTGCAGTATATTTATAAACATCTTCTTTATTTTCAGCTATTCGTAAACAAGGCTCAGCAACGCCAGGCGAGTAAGCCAGGGTTAAATCGCGTTGAGAATTTGTTGGTTTTGTTGGAACTACTTGTATCTTTCCCGGCCGCCCTTGCGAGTGGTAATCAAGCGCATCTTGCTTTCTGTTTTTATTACTCATTAATTGTAACTAAATAGTGACGGCACAAAGGTACAATTCTTTTATGGTGGGTTGAAATAAATAAGAAAATGAATAAAGTGGGTAGGTGTAAATTGAAATATGGATTTACCCCTTACTAATTTTCAAAACCATACCGACTTGCAAACCTGCTCTTGCTAACCTGTTATCTCTTTTAATATTTTGAACGGTAGCGCCATCAAATTTTTCGGCAATTTCAGAAAGTGTATCGCCACGTTTAAC
Organism: Pedobacter jejuensis; assembly: GCF_003725795.1. Taxonomy (GTDB): domain Bacteria; phylum Bacteroidota; class Bacteroidia; order Sphingobacteriales; family Sphingobacteriaceae; genus Pedobacter; species Pedobacter jejuensis. Next base: position 36,170 of record NZ_RBEE01000045.1, read on the forward strand.
TTTGTAGCTTAGATAAGAAGCCGGCGCTTTATAAACAGTGCGCTTACTGGTGTAAATTTTTAGCTTTTGTCCAGGAACGATTGTTTTAGTTTTTAAATTATTCCAAACTTTTAAATCTTGTACCTCAATACCGTATTTATCGGCAACTGAATTTAAATTCTGACCTGAAGATACCTTGTGGTAAACAACTGAAGAGGCAACTATGGTTGAAGGTTTTCTTTTACGCAATTCACGAACATCATCTGTATGGGCTTGAATAACTTGCATTTTGTTATCTAAGTCTTCATTATTAAGCACATCATACAAGCCAGCTAAATCAGCGCCTTTCATTTTAGGTAAAACCAATCTTTTGGGCATATCGGCTGTTCCATTAATAATTTTTTTCTTGTATGAAGGATTCAAAGCAAAAAGCGATTCATCTTCTACATTTAAAACTTTAGCCAGCGCCGATAAACTAACAAAATGATTTACCTGCATGGTATCTGTTTTTAAAAACAGGTTGCAGGCTTGTTCCGTAATTTGGTGTTTGTTGGAGTAGTTCATTACATACACTGCGGCAATAAATGCAGGCACATAATTTCTAGTTTCTTTGGGCAAATACGGTCTGATAAGCCAAAAATCACGTGAGCCAGCCTTGTCGATTGCCCTGGTAACATTTCCTTTGCCACAATTGTAAGCTGCAATGGCTAATAACCAATCGCCCAGTTCTTCAAATGCATCACGAAAATAAGCAGCGGCAGCATAACTCGCCTGAACCGGATCTTTACGTTCATCCACAAAATTATCCATCTTTAGTCCATAAGCTTTTCCAGTACCAAACATAAACTGCCAAATACCTGTTGCGCCAACTCTTGAAACCGCATGCGGATTCATTTGAGATTCTACTATGGCTAAATATTTTATCTCCTGCGGGATGTTATAATCTTTCAATGCCTTATCAAAAATTGGAAAGTAATAATTTGATAAGCCCATCATTTTCCCAAACATATCTTTACGTTTCGAATAAATATCGATGTATTGCTGTACGTATTCGTTATGGGGCAAAGGGACAGATTTTGCAATCGAGTCTAAACGAAGTTTGTAGATGTAGTTCTGGCTCAGTAATAATGGGTTTTCTGTTGCAAGTGGAACATTAACGGTATCGTTGTTAACAAAGATATTATTAGAAACTTTATAAAGGCTATCGGCTTTTAGAATTTGTTGCGCAAGTGAGGTGGAAAATAATCCGGTTAAAGCACAAACTGACGTAAAAAGTAATTTTTTAATCATGGGCCATTTGGTTAATTCATCACCAGATTCTGCTACTCGCAAGCCATTTTTAATTTTAGATTTGTTTACAAAAACAAACCTAAGCGAATGAGAAAAATAGAGACAAAATTGCAAAATTTAAATTGGCAACCTTAAACTCCTCTAAAGGTTGCGCTATATTTGTTATGATAGTGTGTAAGCCAAAAACTCCTGAGAGAAAGCTAGTAACTGCTCTTCCTCAAAATGCCTGGCAATAAACTGAATACTTAACGGCAAACCTACCGAATTATTGCCAAGTGGTAATGCTATTGCTGGGTTGCCACTTAAAGATGGTAAAACAGTAAAAATATCAGCCATGTACATCACCAATGGGTCTTGCATATTATCGCCAATTTTAAACGGCGTGGTTGGCGCCACAGGCGATAAAATCAGATCATAGTCCTGAAATAAACCTTCAATTTTTTCTCTGATTAACCTACGTACCTGCTGTGCTTTTTGATAATACGCATCGTAATATCCTGCACTTAAAACGAAGGTTCCTAAAAGAATTCTGCGTTTTACTTCATCCCCAAACCCTTCAGAACGAGAATGTTTATACAATTCTGTTAACGATTTTGCTTCCGTATTGCGATGACCATAATGTACGCCATCATAACGTGAAAGATTCGAAGATGCTTCAGCAGTGGTTAAAATGTAATAAGCTGGAACTAGATAATCGAGTAAATTGAATGAAACATATTCAACTGTATGCCCTTTACTTTTTAAATCTTCAATTGAGTTTAAAATTGCTGATTTTATTTCAGGGTCTAGCGCTTCGTTTTCAATCGTTTCTTTTAAAACTGCTATTCGTTTTGGTGATGTGCTATGGAGAGTAACGGAATAATCTGGAACATTTTTAGAAGAAACCGTAGAATCATATTCATCGGCACCAGCCAAAACTTGTAATAGCAACGCTGCATCTTCTACTGATGAAGTTATCGGACCAACCTGATCGAATGATGAAGCGTAAGCAATTACACCATATCTTGAAATCCTTCCGTAAGTAGGTTTTAGACCAATTAGCCCACAAAATGCTGCTGGTTGTCGAACTGAGCCACCTGTATCGGTACCCAAAGCCGATAAACACATATCTGCCTGTACCGCTACAGCCGAACCTCCGGAAGAACCACCAGGAACCAATTCGGGATTTGCTGCATTTTTTACCGCTCCGAAATATGATGTTTCGTTAGAGCCACCCATTGCAAATTCATCACAATTTAAGCGACCGATTATTACTGCATCTTCTTGTAACAAGCGCTCTACAACAGTTGATGAATAAGGAGATACAAATCCATCGAGCATTTTTGAAGATGCCGTTACGATGTGATCTTTATAGCAAATATTATCTTTAATGCCGATAACCATACCAGCAAGTTTACCTGCCGTACCATTTTCTATTTTTTGCTGAACTGATTTCGCCTGAACTTCTGCCGAATAAAAAAACACCTCATTAAATGCATTGAGGTGTTTGTTATCTTCAATTTGCTTAAAATAATAAGCCAATAAATCGGGTAATGTGAGTTGCTTTTGCGAAATGAGCGCTTGTATCCCTTTTAGAGAACTGTATTTCTTCAAAACTTAAAACTATTATTAAACGGTTTTATCACGGTTAGATGGATCAACTTGTTCTCCATCAACACCATCTTTACCATCTTTAAATTCTTTAACACCTTTGCCTAAACCACGCATAAGTTCAGGAATTTTTTTACCACCAAATAATAACAATACTACTACTGCAATAATGATTATTTCTGGTGTTCCAAGCATTGCTGCTATTGTTGTATTTAACATAACTTTTTTGTTTAAACTTTTTGACTGTCAGTTACTATTTTATCGTCGATGGGAGTGCTTTGTGGATAGGGAACATTTGCAGTTTCTGTATGCTCATCGGCTGCAACAACTGGTGCATTTGGATCAACAACAGGAGTTTCAGTTGGATGATGACGTTCGTTATTGCTAGCTACAGTTTGGTCTGCATCTTCTTTATCCAAATCCATAGCATTAATATTTCTGTGTATTTCTCTTTTTACACCGTCTGATGCATCTTTAAATTCTCTAATTCCTTTGCCTAAGCCTCTTGCTAACTCTGGTAATTTTTTACCACCAAATAACAATAGAACTACCACTAAGATGAGCACGATCTCTGATCCACCCATGTTTAAAAACTCTAATAACGTTCCTTGATACATCACTAATCTATTTTATACAAATATAACATTTATAAATTGTCTTCACTTTATTTACTAATCCAAGCTTCTGGGTTTAAGGTAGCTTGCCCCCTTCTAATTTGGAATTTTAAAATGGCATCATCACCAGTATTTGCAACAATTCCTATTGCTTGTTTTGTATCGACAGTACTACCCGTACTTACAGATACATTTCTTAAATTCTGATAAACAGTTATATATTCACCATGTATAATAATTACAACTCCTCTTCCTTGAATATATTGAACTGCTAATACCCTTCCAGCAAAAACAGCCCTTACAGTAGCACCGCTAGACGTTGTGATATCTACACCATCATTTGTATAAGGTGCCTGGTCAACCATATGTCTTCCAAATGTTTCAGTAATGCTTCCAGTGGCAACTGGCCATGGCAATCTTCCTCTATTACTTTCAAAACCAGCTGATAGTCTTGCAGATTCTGGAGTCGCTGTAAGTACTTCACTTGTTGTTTTTTCTTTTACAACTGGTGCTTTAGTAACTGAGGGAGCAGGTTTGTTTTCTAATCTTGCTTTCTCAGCCGCAGCTTTTTCTTCTGCTGCTCTTTTTGCAGCAGCGATACGGGCTTCTTCAGCTGCCTTTCTTCTTGCTTCATCAATAGCACGTTGTATTGCAGCTCTAATAGCTCTGTCTATCTGTGCCTGCTGTTTTTTCTTCGAAGCAATATCTTGCTTAAAGGTTCTTTCCTGCTTACTTAGGTTATTTAGAACAGCAGATTGCTGGCTTTTATCTTTACCTAAACGCTCTCGCTCACGCTCTTGCTCCTTTAATAAATCACTTTTCTCTTTCAATGTTCTATCCAGAACTCTGATTTTTCCGTTTAAATCTTGCTGAGTGTTCTCAATATAACCAGCTTGTTTCTTACGGTACTGACTAAATTGTTGTAAATATTTTATTCTTTTATAAGCTTGATTAAAATCTTTAGCAGCAAAAATAAACATCATCTTATCGTATGAGTTTCTGTTTCGCTGTGCAAAGCGAATCATGCCGGCGTATTCTTTTTTAAGATCGCCTAACTGACCTTGTAAAGTATGTACGGTATTTGTGTTTTGAGAGATTTGATTATCAAGATTTTTTATTTCGGAATTTATAGTTCCAATTTTATCCTGACGCAGTCGAATTTGAGCATTTATTACGTTAATTTGCTGTAAAGTAAGCTTTTTACCGCTTGTTGTTTTTGTTAAATTCTTTTGTAACTGCTCTATTTCACGCTGAATAGCTTCCTTTTTTCTTTTTAGTTCATTTGCAGTTTGAGCCGAAGCCGACAAGGCAAACACACTAAGAAAAAGAATAAATACAAGTTTGTGTAACTTCATTAAGCCAAAAGTATAAAAATTTTACAGTAAACTATATTAAAATTGATATACTTAAAGCCAATCTGGTGTTACAGAAATATCTTCACTTATTCTTCATAAAAATAGCTGTTAGAACTATTTTACTAAAGTATATCGCTTTGGTACAGTAAACGGAAAATCTACAGGAACATTGCCATCAATTTTTACGTATTGTAAATCGATATTTATTTTTTTAGCTCCAGAAAGAGTATTTATTTTTAAGGCGCCAGGAAATAACGATTCATTTAGTTTCTGATAATCGGTATAATTAACTTTTAAAGCCTGACCGCTTTTAGCATCATTCAGATTGGTTTCGGCAACTTTGAAAAGTGTATTGAAAAGCAATTTATAATCTAAATTTTCTTTTGAACCAGATACCGCATATATACCATTTTCTTGTTTAATATCCGATTTATCTGTCAAAAATTCGCCCATTGCATTGCCAGTTAGCACTGCTTGTAGCGTATTAAAGTTAACTTGTTTATTGGTAAAATTATAGATGTAGCTAAATGGCTTTTTTAGGTATTCGCTTTTTAGCTTGTTTTGAATTTTAATACTATCAGGCGTTATTAAAGCTCTGGCCACTTCAGCCATCCCACCTAATGCGGTAATACTTACCCAAATGGTTTCCTTGTCTTTCATACGAAAGTTCATGGTTACATCATTGGCATCACCAGAAATATCAAGCGTAGCTTTTGCTTTTAAGGAAAGCGTGTTAAATTTTAATTGCTTACTATTGAGCAAGTTTAATGCCTCTGCTTTTGTATTATCAACTTTAGTTTCTGTTTTAGCAGGAGGAGTTTCAACTATTACCTTTTTAGATTTACATGATGTTGATAAACCTAACATGCCTAAAATAAACAGGCTATTTAAAATATTTCTTTTCATTGATTTTCTTAGTTAGTATTTCTGAGCCATTACCAGCTTCTTTGGCTTTTTTCCATTGGATTAATGCAGCATCTTTATCACCTTTCATGAAAAGAATATCTCCATATCGCTCCAAATAAACACCATTCTTACTGCTATTGTTTTGCAAGGCCTTTTCTATCCAAGTTTGTGCCAAAGTATATTTTTGCTGCTTAAATAATATAAAGGCATAAGTATCTGTAACAGATGAGTTTTCTGGCATTGCTTGAGCTGCCTTTGCAGCATATTCAGCGGCTTTATCCAAATCATCGTTTTTAAGTGCCAGGTAATAAGCATAATTGTTCATGATAAGATAATTATCTGGCTCAGTTGAAATTGCCTTTTCGAATGCAGCTTTTGCTAAAGGAAAATTGTTTTGATTGATATAAATGTCGCCCTGTAAAGCATAAACCTGAGCTTGTAAAGCTTTATTGTCAGCATCCAATTGTAGCGCAGTTTTCAAATTATTTAAAGCCAAATCGTATTTTGCAGTTTTAAATAATGCATAAGCCATGTAGTAATATAAGCTAGCTTGATTGGGATAGATTGTTAATGCTTCATCACCAAACTTAATGGCTTCGGCATAATGCCCAAGCAAAGTTTGGATATTTATGACTTGCTCCCAAACCACATACACTTGCTCGTTAATTTTTAACGCCGCCTGATATTGAATTAAAGCATCATTTAACTTATTTTGTTGATACAGTACATCTCCATACAGCGCTAAAACTTTTGCATCTGTAGGATTTTTTTCAGCCAAACCTTTGCTTAACTCTGTTACATTTTTTGCTACAACAGGCTGCTGAATTTTGGAAAATAGTGCAGCAATTATTTTTACTTTTTCATCAATTGGCATCTCCGGGCTTTCGAATGCTAATCTTAAGGAAGCAAAAGCCATTTCATCATTTTTTTGTTTTCGATAAATATCTGCCAAGCCTAAATTAACTTCAAAGTTATTTGGCTCAATACCTTTTGCTTTCAATAAAACCTTTAATGCTTCGGTATCATTTCCCTTTTGCAACAGCAATCCTGCAGCGTACAGATAATTTTTTAAATCGGCCTGATTGCCTTCAAGCAATTTTACAATATCGCTATCACTTGGGTTTCCATTTTGCTGAAATCGCCTTTTTGCATTGGTTAACTCCCTTGATTCGCCAAATTTCTGCTCGATGGAATCATAGGTTTTTTTTGCTTCATCAGGCTGATTTAAAATAAACTGAGCATTAGCTTTATCAAAATAATAAGCTTCATTGTCGGCATCTAGTCTGATTAACTGAGTAAAAACATCAACCAGTTCAGGGATTTTATTGGTTCGCTTATAAACTTCGGCCTGCAGGCGTAAATACCATTTGTTATCGGGATTTAATTTGATAGCTTGTTTAATATTTTGTTCGGCTTCAGCTAACTTATCCATCCTAATATTAGCATTTGCCAATTCGAAATATGCAGCGTGATTTGCAGGATCTGCACTTATAACTCTTGAGAAGTTTGATGAAGCACCAACATAATTATCAGACAATTTTTCCTTCAAACCAGCAAAAAACAGCTGCTTAACTACATTGCTATCGCGGTTGCCACTTGGCATAGGAATAACCTGACCAATGGCGTTGTAACCAATAACAATTAGAAAAAGAAAAACACATCGTTTAATCATAGAAGTAAGTATTAAAGGATTGAATGAGTGAGTTCTAAGCGATATTAATATCTTAATTTTGAATGAGTGAGTTTTGAATGAGTGAATTTAAGCGATACGATTATTAATTTTGAATTAGTGAGTTTTGAATGAGTGAATTTAAGCGATACGACTATTAATTTTGAATAAATGAATTTTATTTATTCTCTCATTCAATCATTCTCTCATCCAATCACTCTCTCATTCAATCATTCTCTCATTCAATCACTATCTCATTCAATCATTCTCTCATTCAATCATTTCATTTAAGCATTTTCATCAAATCCCCTTTTTCGAAGTAAGCAATTGCAGCAATGAAAACTATCAACATCCCATTTCCAATGTAAATATTTCTATCGAAAAGAAAGAATGAAGAGAATACAATAATTGTTGAAATGATTAAATAGATTAAAATTCTTTTTAAATTATAAGGAACAGGATAATATTTTTGACCAAGGATATAGGAGATTATGGTCATAGTAGCATAAGCAGCCATTGATACCCAAGCCGAACCCATGTAACCGAATTTTGGTATCAATAAAATATTAAATACGATTGTGATGAAAGCACCAACAAGGGAAATGTATAATCCAAATCGTGTTTGATCAGAAAGGCGATACCAAACCGATAAATTCATATATATCCCTAAGAAAACATAGCCCAAAAGCAAATAAGGAACCGCAGGTAAACCTACCCAATATTCAGCCCGATGTGCTTCATCTCTGCTAATAAAATATTTCAGAATTTCGATATTCGCTATCAAGGCAACAAATAATACAGCCAATGTAATTACAAAATACTGCAGAATGGTTGCGTATGTTTTTTTTGCGTTGACATTTTTTGCATGACTAAAAAAGAAAGGTTCGGCACCAAGTCTAAACGCAGTATTAAAAATACTCATAAAAATTGCAATCTTACAAACGGCTCCATAAATACCAACTTGCGCTTCAGTAGAATATTTATCTAACAGAATTTTATCAAGATTTTCATTAATGATGAAAGATAAATTTGCAACCAGAACTGGCCAGCTGTAAGATAGCATATTCATAAACAATGCTTTATCAAATTTCAGCTGTAATTTTAAAAATTCGGGGATAAGTAATATGAAAGTAATGGCACTCGCGATAAGGTTTGCGATGAACACGTAACCAATCCATTTCGCCCGAAAAAAGTCTTTGAAAAACTGTGCTCCAGGCCAATCATTTCTAATTATTGCCGGGATGCCATAAATAAAGAAGAGACAAATACTTACGTAAGTTAAAATGTTTATGAACTTTAAAAGGCTGTAGCGGAATGGTTTTCCATCGGCTCTTAGCTTAGCAAATGGAATAATGCAGATTGCATCAGAAAACAATAGCCATAGAAAATATTGTACGTATCGTCGCTGATCTTGAAACTGCGACATATTATTATTAAGTAACCATTTTGTAATCGGGTCGGTAAATATTAACCCTGTTATTAAAAACAAAACAGCAATAAAAGCAATTACCAAAAACGAATTGTTATAAACTTGCTGTTTTTTATCTTCATGTTTATTGAGGTATCTAAAAAATGTGGTTTCCATTCCAAAGGCTAGAACAGCATTGATAAGGGACGCCCAACTGTACATTTTGGTAAAAATACCATAAACTGCTGCAGCATAAGTGCGGGTGAAGATTGGAGTAAGGATAAAATTTAGTAAGCGAGAAACTATGGTACTGATACCATAAACCATCGTTTGCCCAAGAAACTTTTTATATACCGACAATTTGTTTTAGATTATAGATTTTAGATCTTAGATTAGTTTATGCGACACTAAAATTTCGAATCAGTTATTATTTTGGGATTATTAAGTAAACGTAATTCGTAAATCTCGAACTGTAAATCTCCTTATTTTCTTAATACTTCAAAATTACGATAGTTTTTCACTTCACCTTCTTTTACCGTAACATTTTCTACACGAGAGCGATCGGGACCTTCGTTACACCAGTTCACAAATTCTTCGAGAAAAACATCGTCGCCTTCTGCCTCTATAAAAACAGAGCCATCTTTTTCATTTCTCACATAACCCTGAACCATCATCTGATTGGCAATAATTTTGGTAGTTTCTCTAAAGCCAACGCCCTGAACTTTTCCGGTAATCGTAATATCGAGATGTTTCATTAATATTTAACTGAAATATTTTAAAGATGTAAAGTTAGCAAACCGAATGTTTATTGAGACGAAAATTACAGCAATTCATTGTGTAGATCTTTAAATCTTTTTAAACTTGCTAAATATTCCTGCCAAATCTCATCTAAAATCTGTTTTGCAGGTTTTATTTCTTTCAGCATCGCAGAAACCTGTCCAATTTCTAGTTCTCCATTTTCCATATCGCCCTCAAACATTCCTAATTTCGCTCTTGCCTTGCCAAGCAATTCTGATAATTGAATTCGGTTTGCACCTTCTGCCTCTGCACTTGCAATGGCATCAGCAAACTCATTTTTGAGTAACCTTACCGGAACGAGCTTTTTCATTGCTAACCTGGTATCGCCTTCGGCGGATAAAATAATCCTATTTTTAAATGCAGGATGAGCAGATGATTCTTCTGCCACGGCAAAAGCAGAACCAATTTGAACGGCATCAGCACCAAGGACAAAAGCAGCAAGCATAGCTCTGCCGCTTCCAATTCCGCCAGCGGCGATAACCGGAATTTTTACCGCATCTTTTATCATTGGGATTAAGCACATTGTTGTGGTTTCTTCTCTTCCATTATGTCCACCAGCTTCAAAACCCTCGGCAACAATGGCATCAACCCCGGCTTCTTGTGCCTTCAAGGCAAACTTTGTATTTGCAATAACATGCGCAACTGTAATGCCTTTATCTTTCAAAATGCTTGTCCAAGTAGCCGGATTACCTGCCGAAGTAAAAATAATTTCAACTTCTTCTTGAATTACAACATCGATTATTTCCTGAATATTTGGATACAATAAAGGAATATTAACTCCGAAAGGTTTATTGGTTGCGAGTTTACATTTTTGAATATGTAACCGTAAAACTTCTGGATACATAGAACCTGCACCAATGATGCCTAAACCACCAGCATTAGAAACTGCAGAAGCTAGTTTCCAACCACTACACCAAACCATACCAGCTTGAATAATCGGGTATTTTATCTTAAAAAGTTTACAGATTGGGTTCAGCATCCGATTTTATTTTCTATAATGCCCACGAAGAGAATAAATAATAATGATCTCGGATTTTACCCCGTAAATTAAGCGATGCTCTTGGTTAATTCTTCTAGACCAACTACCTGATTGTTCGTATTTTAGTGCTTCTGGTTTACCAATTCCAGTAAAAGGGTTCATTTGAATATCTTCTAGGAGTAATCTAACCCTTTTTAAAATAGAATTATTTCCAGATTTTTTAAAGTATTTTAAATCTTCTAACGCAACTAGAGTAAACTCTATTTCCATATTTCATCCAAACTAACCTTAACGGTTTTACCATCTTTTGCTTGCTGTTTACTAATTTTCATCTTATTATTAAAATCAGCGTTATATGGATACTTGTTTTCTTCAAATGCAATATTGAAGGCTTTCATAAAAGCTTTAAGCGCAGATAGTTGCTCTTTATTTTCAGGATGTACTATTAATGTTCCCATATACTCAAAAATACATAAAACTTATTATTGAACAATAGTTACCATCATAAATCCTTAAACTAATTTTATTACAACATCATTTTCAATCGTAAAATATTTTGATAGTGAAACCAAGTTTAAACCAGGTTTTTTACCAACCTCAATTGTTCCTAATTGCCTATCTAAGCCTAAAAATTCTGCCCCATTAATTGTGGCCCACTGCAATAAGCTTTCAAAACCAACATTTTTAAGCTGTTGCAAAGTTTTCATTTCGGCTAAAATATTAAGTTGGTTATTACTGGCCAGGCTATCCGTACCCATGGTTATTTTCAGGTCTTTTTCCATCCATAAATTTACGTCTGGCAATTTATCCTCTATGTACAAATTGGCATTCGGACAAATACACCAATATAAATTATGATGATTTTGTAATGCAAATTCAATATCTTCTTTACTTGAAACCGTGTTATGCACCAATAGTAACTTTTGGTTTTTTATATTAGGCAACCAGGTTTGTAATGATGATTTTCCACTTGGTTTGAAGAAGCCAATGTCTAAACCAAGAAATTTATAGAGTTCTAAAAAACCACCAGTTTTATCTGTAAAAAACGAGTTTTCTTCTACTGTTTCCTGATTATGAATGCTAATAAATGCTTCGTCGCTTTCAGCCTCTTCATTAATTAACTTAAAAAGTTCTGGAGAAAGTGAATATGGAGCATGCGGAACTACAGAAGCCGGCAAAGGAAAAAATTCGTTCTTTATACCTATTGCATAATCCATTATAGCTTTAGCTCTTTCCGGATTAAAACCCATTGCTTCTACAAAAGTGTGGTAGTATATTTTACTCTTTTGCTTAATTTCTTTTGATGAAATTTGATTGGAGATATCTGCAACAGCAACAATTCCATTGTTATACATTTGTTTATCAGCATTTTGCATTGCCAATTTAATTTCATCGTTTTCTGCCTGGCGACCAGAAATTATCTGTTTAACAAAATCTACCAAACCCGTACGTTCGGAGATTTTACCTAACAAATGTGATAATTCTAAATGGCAATGTGTGTTGATAAATCCGGGAACAATTGCACCTTTCAGTTTTTCAATATTAAGATTTTCTCCACGCTCTTCCGTAAAAACAGCTATGATTTCACCTTCTGAGTTTACCTCTACAATACCATTTTTTATTGGCGGACTAGAAACAGGAAAAATCCAATCAGCTGAAAAATATGTTGACATAAAGCGAATCTACAATTTTAGATTTACGAATGAAAATGCTGATAAAGGCTATTAGATTTTAAAAGGGGAGTATTATTTGTAGCAGAAATTCAAACTCAATTACCTGCAATCTTAAATTAAAAGAGCCTCCTATCGGAATCGAACCAATGACCTACTGATTACAAGTCAGTTGCTCTACCAGCTGAGCTAAGGAGGCTTTTATCGGGCTGCAATTATAGAAAAAACTTTCTTTTAATTAAAATGAAAACTGTAAAAAATGTTAATGAATTAATCCGATAGATTTAGAATGTTCAATTGCTTCCTCGCTGTTTTTGTAGAGGCAAGTATGAACATTTTGATTTTCAATCTTTTGCAATAATTCCTTCGTTTCCACTTCTTTTTCGGGGCGAATGTTTCTAATATAAACGGCCTTAATGTTGTCTGGGTATTTTTCTGCAATCATCGAATAAATGTGAGGGTCTTGCTGAGAGTTATCACCAAAAAAAACAAACTTCTGGTTTGGGAAAGCATCGAGTATTCTCGTCACCCTCAGTAATTTTCCCTCATGCCCGGTTTTGCCTGTTTTAATTAAATCCTTCCAGCGTTTTAGGGTGTTTAAAAGGAAAGCTCCATCGGGCAGCTTATTGTATTTAAAGGTTTCGAGAAGGTAATCGTATAAATTCCACTCACTACTGCTTACATAAAAAAACGGATTTGGCTGATTGATTTCTGTGTTTGAAATTGCCAACAATTGATAATGATTTGCAGCATAAGGGAAAGTTTTTCTGGTGTGGGGATTTTTGATAAACAACTCTCTCAACCGCCTTCCAATTGTGGCTGAATGGGAAATCATAACCGTATCATCAACATCAGATATAAAAGCGTATTGTGTGATGTGTGGAACGTAAATTTTCCCTTCTCCAGAATTTAAAACATTCCCTTGCTCGTCAATTGCTTCTACTGTTACCTGATGCCAACCAGCAGCTACATCACTTTCTGCTTTCCATTCGAACTTAAAGAAGCCATCTGCTTCAGTTTTATTTTCTATAGCTTGTGCTAAGAATTTAAGCCGAACTGTTATGAACGGATAGGGTTTAAGTACAAAAAGCTTTAATAAATGAACAATATTTACGAAAAGATTATTGCTGTAAACCTGTTTTGTTTTAGCTCTGCGTTTAAAAACATGACCATAAACAACTAAATTTTGAGTATGCCCATATCCATGATATACTTTTACACTAACAGATTTATTCATATATATTTAAAACAGAGTTTGTAATAAGTTGTTTTGATGATGACCTAATGAGGTTGTTCTAATATGAAATTACTATTTATAATAAACCCAGGTTCGGGTAGTCACAAATTAAACTTAAAAGAAGTAATTTCTAACCATTTTGCTCAAAAAGATACCGAAGTAGAACTTTTTGAATTGCCAGATGATTGTTCGATTGATAAAATAAAAAATAAAATTGATACTGCCAATGCAGATAAAGTTATTGCTGTTGGTGGCGATGGAACCTTAAAACTGGTTGCCGAATGTTTGCTCAATACGGAAACACCGATTGGTATTATCCCCGCAGGTTCTGCAAATGGTATGGCAAAAGAATTGGGCATACCGATTGATATTACCGAGGCATTAAACTTTCTTGAAATTGGTAGTCCGAAAAAAATTCATGCTGTTAAAATTAATGATGAAATATGCATACACTTATCTGATTTAGGCTTCAATGCCTATCTGGTAAATAAATTTGATGCATTGCCAGAACGTGGTATGTGGGGTTATGCAAAAGCGACCTGGCATGCATTGTGGAACCACAAAAGGGTTGTAGTAGAATTAAAACTGAAAGGTGAAACCATAAAATCGGCAGCGGCAATGGTTGCTATAGCCAATGCGACTATGTATGGTTCGGGTTTAAAAATAAATCCAGATGGGAAATTAGATGATAAATTGTTCGAAATTATATTGGTAAAAGACTATTCCTATTTAGAAATTATTAAAATTTGGGTTACCAAATTACCGTTTAATCCTAAAAAGATTGAAGTTTTTCAAACTGATGAGGTTAAAATTGTTTCTAAACACAAAGTTCATTTTCAGGTTGATGGGGAGTACATTGGCAAAATAAATTCGGTTGAGGCAAAGATTTTACCTGACGCGATTAATGTGATTTACTAAATAGAATATTATAATCAAATTTTGAAACTATGCTTTAGTTCTAAAAGATAATTAAGATTATAATCTTTGACGGTGGATTTGAATTGTAAAATACAACCTAAAAAATTCTGCTATAAAACAGATTTTAAAAAGTATATCAAACCAGCTTTGGTTTAGATTTAAAATTTCGGGCAAAAGTGTTATAAAGCCTATTGAAAAAACCCAAACTATTAATCGAAACGGAAATTGGATGTAATAAGCAATAAAGCCTGCTTTTTTAAAAAGAAACAAACCTATTGCCGAAACAAACAATAAAACAAACATCGGTAAAGTTAAAATAACCCTGATTTGAGATAAAGTCTGATCAGGAATTTCATTGAGATGAGTTACGATGCTCCAAAATGGATAAGCTAAAAGACAGATGCTGATAACATCCAATAAGGCAAAAATTTTAGTGGTTAAACGCATTACTTACAATATTTTGCAAGATAATCTTCTGCTTTATTACTTCCCAAATTTTTAACCAGATTAAAATCTTCACACGCTCCTTGTTTATCGCCTTGCTTTATTTTTTTTAGCGCTGTATTTATTAATTCATCTAAATATTCATCGTCAATACCCAACTGAGATTTTATTGCTAATATCTGAACTTCTTGCTCTGGTTTCGCCTGACTTTTATTTTTGTAAAAATTAATTACTGCGTTTGTCAATCCTTCTTCAGCTTCATAAGCAATTATAGACGATTTAATTTGAGAGGTCGTTTTTCCTTCGCAATTATACCCAGATAACTTAAAATTTACAGGCACAATAACTGCCGTTGTAGTATCATATCCTGTCGGAACCTGCCACTTTCCACTACTCATTCGTACCAAACGCAACGCTTCGTTATCTAAATCAGAAATAATTCCCTTTGTAATTTTTGATGAATAAACATTACCAGCTAAATCTAATTTAAAACTGATATTAACAGTTCCTTGAATACAATTCTGTTTAGAAAATTGAGGATAAATTGTATTGCTTTTGAGAAATGAAGCAAAACCAGATGGTCCGTTTTTAAATTGCACCTGTGCCATTGCAAAGTGGCTGCAAAAAATCAAACCAAAAACTATAAATTTTATCATTATTCTAATCTACAAAAATATGCTCAAAGCATACGTAAATTAATAAAACGAATATTTAAGGATTAAGTTTGGATCAGGGCAATTGGCTAAATATTTTGTTCGTTCGCTAAACTTACAAACGCCTGGATAATCGCCGTTAAAACCTTCTATATCATTAATAACCTGAAAATGTAAGTGCGGTGGCCAGTAACCATTTTCTTCTTTTGCACCAAGTTCGGCTATCTTTTTGCCTGCTGCTATAAATTTACCTTCATATAAATCATCAAGAGATGCTAAACTTAAATGTCCGTAAAGCACATTAAACTTTAAACCATCAATCTCGTAACTTAAAATAATTGTTGCGCCATAATCGCCAAAGTTATTATTGTTAGCAAAGCTATGAACTACAGCATCGTAAAAATTATAAATGGGTGTTCCAACTGGTGCCCATATATCTACACCCAAATGCAGGCGCCTGGGTTCTTCTACTGTATTAAAATGAGAACTTCTAGAGTATATCGTTCTATGTTCATCATAACCTCCAATACCATAACGTGCTTCGGCACTACCTAGCTTTTGATTAACCCAAGCAGAAAATAGGTCGGTATCTTGAAGAATTTCATCGGTAAGTTCTGTGTTTTGCTTTGTGAAATCAAGCGGCAAAAGCTTATCAAAATCTTTATTAAAATCGATTACCTTTCCTAAGAAAGAAGCATTATCACGAATAACGTGTTCAAAAGTTTTCATGGAAAATTATTCGCTGTCTTCTTCTTTTTGTCTTGGTTCTTTAGCAATTTTTTCAAAAAGATTATCCATTTTTTCTACGTACTCATTGGTATCATCTACAAAAAATGTAAGTTCAGGCACAACTCTGGCCTGATGGCGAATTCTTGAACCAAGTTTGTATCTGATTTCGCCTGTATGAGCATTTACGGTATTAATGGAGAGCGATGTATTATTGGTGTTAAAAAAGCTCAGATAAACCTTTGCAACTGATAAATCGGGAGATACCCGAACACGAGTTATCGTTACCAATGTATTTGGCAAAAATGCGCCACCCTCACGCTGAAAAATCTGTGCTAATTCTTCCTGTATTACTCCTGCAAATTTCTGCTGACGTTTACTTTCCATGATAATAAAATTTTCAATTACTAATATTCAATTATCAGACCATGTTGCGGTTAATGTTGAATGAATAATAATTCTTTGTAAAAATACTTATATTTAATTAATGAGCAGCGGCACCAATTTTAATCTTGAAGAAAGAACATTTTTATTTGCTCAATCTACGAGAGCATTTTGTAAAACCGTTACGCATTCAGTGATCAATATTCAAGATATAAAACAAGTTGTTCGTTCATCTGGTTCAGTCGCGGCCAATTACATAGAAGCAAACGAATCGCTGAGTAAAGCAGATTTTATATACCGATTAAAAGTTTGTCGCAAAGAGGCCAAAGAAACTAGACTTTGGCTAGAACTGATAGACATTGAAGACAAACCTGAACTCAAACTAAAAAAATCAACCTTATCAAATGAAGCCTATCAACTCATGTTAATATTTAATGCAATAATTAAAAAATCAAGCTAAAAAATTATACTTTAGGTTTTATTTGATAATTGTTTATTGTTACTTGATTATTATAATTGCTATTAATACAACAAATTACTATCATAAGGATACCTAGCTGTGTGTGCAGCTTTTATCTTATCGTACAATAGTTTTTTAAACTCCTCGATGTTTTCTTTTTCTGTTGCTGATATAAATAAAACCGGCGATTTACCGTGGCTCATCCAACTTTTTTTGAAATCTGCAAGGTTCATCTTTCCATTTTCGAAAGCTACTAAATCATCCTCTTCAGGCGCAGCATAAGCATCAATTTTATTAAAAACTAAAATTGTGTCTTTATCGGCAGCACCAATATCTTTCAAAGTTTCATTAACAATATGTATCTGATCTTCAAAATTTGGGTGAGAAACATCTACAACATGTATCAAAATATCAGCTTCGCGAACTTCATCCAAGGTAGATTTAAAACACTCTACCAAATGGTGAGGCAGCTTGCGTATAAATCCTACAGTATCCGAAAGTAAAAATGGTAAATTCTCTATTACAACTTTTCTAACGGTGGTATCTAAAGTTGCAAAAAGTTTGTTCTCTGCAAACACTTCCGATTTCGAAAGCATGTTCATAATGGTAGATTTACCAACATTCGTATAGCCAACCAAAGCAACCCGAATTAACTGACCACGATTTTTACGTTGGGTTTCGTTTTGTTTATCTATTAAACGCAGTCGCTCTTTTAATAACGAAATCTTAGTTAAAATAATTCGCCTATCACTTTCAATCTGCGTTTCACCAGGACCACGCATACCAATACCACCTTTTTGGCGCTCTAAGTGCGTCCACATACCTGTTAATCGTGGCAATAAATATTGCAGCTGAGCAAGTTCTACTTGTGTTTTTGCCTGAGCAGTTTGTGCCCGATTGGCAAAAATATCGAGAATTAAGTTACTTCTATCTAAAATTTTAACCCCAATTTCACGCTCAATATTTCGCAATTGAGATGGCGATAATTCATCATCAAAAATAACGGTATCAATTTCTTCTGATTTTACGAAGGCCTTAATTTCTTCAAGCTTTCCTGTACCAACAAAAGTAGCACGTTCTGGCTTCAACATTTTTTGGGTGAAGTTTCTTTCAACCATTCCACCCGCTGTTTCCACTAAAAAAGCCAGCTCATCTAAATATTCCTTTGTTTGCTCCTCCTTTTCGCCAGGCGTAATTACACCCACCAAAATGGCTCGCTCCTGCTGAACCGCAGTATCATATAATTTCTGTTTTCCCATGTAAAGTGTACAAATATACACAATTTGCAAATGTGTAATTTCATTTACAAACCATATAGAAGTAATAAATGTTTTTTAAGAATCAGAAACTTAAAGTAACAGCTTTTGGTAGTTGAAGTAACGCTTTCTGAGTAATTTTAGGATAGCGCATTTAACAAATAAAAAAAGCCACATTTAACAATGTAGCTTTTAACAAAATCTAGGTAAAATAGGTTTAAAAAGAATAGGTTCCCTGTGCGCTTAATATGGTACCTGTAGAATTTCCTTCGGCTTTCATTACGCCATCCACAAAAATCTGCACTTTTAATGTTGATGTAGCTGAAGGTCCTGTACCACTAACGGCCGCTGTTGCAACAACTGCATTTGCAGGAAAAGTATATTCTGGGCTAGTCCAGGTGCTACCAGTTAAACTTGTAAAAGTTTCTGTTCCGCCTGAAACTCCGGTGGCGGTAACTGCAATATTAATGTTTGTACCAGCTGAGCCAACAGCTTTATATATAACTTTATGCGCACCACCAGATGGAGTATCGTTATCTTTTTTGCAGGCAAAGAATAAAGTTAAAATTAGCGATAGCGATAGTAATGTTTTGATTTTTTTCATAGCTTTTTAGTTTTTAATTTATTATTGCCGAAAGCCAAAAAAAATGCCAAAGCACCCTTATATTGAAAAAATGCCAGTTTACAGGTACTTGTATATACCTGTTTTTTGGTATCTATTTCTATTTTTAGCAGCTTAACGAAAACAAATGTTCTAAAAAAACCACGCTTAAATTTTCAAAAACTATCCTGTTACCAATACAAAAGTTTCATTGCGCTTGCGAACCATCAATATCAAGCAAATGGAAAAATCAAACCATTAGAAAAAATATTCTCCTTTTGGGTATTAAAAGGAATCAATCTTTTATCTAAATTTCGCTGACAAATTCTTGCATTGCCAACCCGGGATTATCCGTTTTCATAAAATTTTCTCCGATTAAAAACCCGTTAAATCCGGCAGCTTTTAAATCACTTATTATCTTAGGGTTACTGATTGCGCTTTCAGAAATTTTCAAAAACTCGTTTGGAATTTTATTAACCAAATCGAAGGATGTTTGAATGTTAACGGTAAAATCACCAAGGTTTCTATTGTTTACACCAATCGCATCTAAATGCGGACAAATGCTTCTATCCAATTCTTCAAAATTATGCACTTCTAAAAGCACATTTAAACCTAAATTTTGCGCAAATTTTCCAAAATCATTAATTTGTTTTGGTGTTAATATCGAGGCGATTAAAAGAATAATATCTGCTCCCCAGGCTTTGGCTTCTAAAATCTGGTATTCATCAATCATGAAATCTTTTCTCAAAATCGGGATATCATTTGCAGCCCTTGCGGCTAGAATATCATCTGGTTTACCTCCAAAGAAATCTACATCAGTTAAAACAGAAAGTGCAGAAGCTCCAGCATAATTGTATGCTTTTGTAACTTCAGCTACATCAGCAGTCCCATTAATTAATCCTTTCGAAGGCGAACGACGTTTAAATTCAGCGATAATTCCGGTTCTATCTTCAGCCAGTAAGAATTCTTTGAAGGAATAAGGGGTTCTTTTAAAGTGAGTGGATTGCTCCAAATCCTTAATAGAAACTAATGCTTTCGCATCGGCTACCTCTTGTTGTTTGCGTAATACGATTTTATCTAAAATATTCATTTACTTTTCTATAGGTCATCATTGCGATGTATGAAGCCATCTTCCGACGTTTGCCAGGTGTTTAACCCTAAGCATTAAGATTGCTTCGTGCCTCGCAATGACGAGTTTTTTTTAAGATGTCAACCAATTCTGCATCATCTGCTTTCCATACTCCGTTAATACGCTTTCGGGATGAAACTGAACTCCTCTTACATCAAGTGTTTCGTGTCTCAAAGCCATAATTTCATTCTTATGATCTCTGGCAGTAATTTTTAAGCATGCCGGGAAATTTTCTTTGCTCACCACCCAACTGTGGTATCTACCAACATTAATGGTTTGCGGGCACTCCCAAAATAACGATTCTTCTCCATCAACAACGGTAACCGGGGTAGCAATACCATGCATTGGTCGACCTAGATTTAAAAGTGTACCTCCAAAAGCTTCGGCAATAGCCTGTTGACCTAAACAAACGCCAAAAATACTTTTTGTTGGCGCATAAGTTTTAATAACATCAAGCAGTAAACCAGCTTCTTCAGGAATTCCGGGACCGGGAGAAAGTAAAATCTTGTCATACTGCTCAACATCGGCGAGTTCGAATTTATCATTACGCCAAACCTCAGCATCGTAACCAACTTCATTAATCAAATGAACCAGGTTATAAGTGAAACTATCATAGTTATCAATTACCAGAACTTTACCCTTACCCTCTGAAGAGTGAATATTATTGTTTATATCTCTTTCCATTTTTTTTTTAGCTTATTCACACATCATCCATCTTACATCCTACATCAAATACCTACCGCCATTTCTATCGCTTTCCGTAAAGCGGCAATCTTATTATTCACTTCCTGCATTTCGGTTTCAGGAACCGAATCTGCAACAATGCCCGCACCGGCACGATAATGCAGTTCGTTATTTTTGCTCATAAAAGTTCTAATCATAATGGCATGATTAAAATCTTCGTTAAAGCCCATAAAACCTATAGCTCCAGCGTAAAAGTTACGCCCAAGTTTTTCATTTTCATCAATCAGTTGCATGGCCTTATATTTCGGCGCACCACTTAAAGTTCCGGCCGGATAAGTGTCTGCAACTACTTTAAAAGCGCTTACATCATCCTGTAAATTGCCGCTAACCTTACTTACTAAATGAATTAAGTGCGAGTAATATTGAACTTCTTTAAAAGATTTTACTTCTACCCGATTGCAATGTCTGCTCAAATCGTTTCGAGCCAAATCTACAAGCATTACGTGTTCGGCACTTTCTTTTGGGTCTTGCTCTAACTTTTTAGCCTGTTCTGCATCTTCAATATCATTTCCACTGCGTTTAAAAGTACCTGCGATTGGGAAAATATTTGCGGTATTGTTTTTTATGGTAATCTGAGCTTCGGGAGATGAACCAAAAAGCTTAAAATTTCCATAATCAAAATAAAATAAATATGGCGATGGATTTATAGAACGCAGACATCTGTAAACATTAAATTCATCTCCAACAAATGCCTGTTTAAAAGCTCTTGAGGGCACAATCTGAAAAACATCGCCACGATAAATATGCTTTTGAAGCTTTTCTACTAACTGAATAAAGCCCTCATCGGTTAGGTTTGAAGTTTCTTCGCCTTTGGTTTGAAATTTATATTCAGGGTAGTTTTTATTCTGAATCAGGTATTCCATTTTTTCCAAACCACCTTCTTCTTCACCATCAAATGTATTTCTGAATAAAGTAATTTCGTTTTTGAAATGATCAATTGCAATTATGTATCGGTACAAATGGTATTGCATTTCAGGAATTTCTTCACCTTCGGGAGTTTCAGAAACGAATTTAATATCTTCAAAATGTTGAACGGCGTTCCAGGTAAAATAACCGAATAAACCGCTTGTAATAAATTTTATCTCCGGTATTTCCGTTTCTATAAATTTGTTTTTAAACGCAGATATTTGTTCTGTTAGGTTGTCAGCATCGGTTATTTCAACCGATCCGTCTGGAAAATAACTTTCCAACCTATTGCCTTTTAAGATGATTCCTGCAACTGGGTCTGCACAAACAAAACTCATTGAATTTTCGCGACTATGGTAATCGGAACTTTCCAATAAAATACTGTTCGGGTAAACATCGCGTAAACGCAAATAAATGCTTACTGGTGTTGTGGTATCGGCAAGTAATTTTTTATAAGTGGTGGTTATTTTAAACATTTTTTCTCTGTTGTCGACATTGCAAAATAAAAAGCTATAACGAAATTATTAATAAATAAAAAGCCCGACGTGTGGTTCTACGCCGGGCTTTAATGGTTCTTTTAAGTTTTAGGTTGATAAAAATATTTTCCTCATACGCAGCCGGCGCAATTCTGTTTTGAATTACTTTGCCAAAGCCATGTATGTATATTGTTAATCATGTGCGACAAAAATATAAAGAATTTTGAAAAATGGAAATATTTATACAAATAAGTTGAGTGATATTTAACCGCAAAGGTAGCAAAGTAAAATCGCAAAGAACGCTAAGCGGGATTTCTAGAACCATTTTACCACAGAGAAAATAAAAAAGAGGCCCAAAGCACATTAAACTTATATATTTTTCGCTGTGCCCTCTGTGAAATCTTGGTGTGCTCTGTTGTAAAAAAATCTTTGCTCAACTTTGTGCGCTTTGCGATTAAATGCCTTTAAGAAACTCCAAAGAAACTTCTTCCAGGTACATCTTTAACCATTAATAAAATGGTTACGATAATTATAATCAATGCTAAGCCAAAAAATATGGAGATGGTTCGGTGTTTGGCAACAGCATCTACCAGTTTTTTTGATTTTGAATTGCCGATGGTAATTAAAATAATGGCAATAATCATCATGCTGATGTGTTCCATTTTCCAATAGCGACCAACTGCATTGCTGCTATCTACTTTGTACCAATCGCCCATAAAGTAGAGGGCTAAACCAATTAGCAATTGAATGTGAGCGCTTATTAAAGTAAATACATTTAACTTTCTATCGCCTTCTGTATAGGTTTTATTACCTAACCAACCCGATAATGCTTTGATTACAGCTACAACTAATAGAATAAGAACAATATAGCGCCATCCAGAGTGGGCACTTTTTAAAATTTGATACATAGTTATGATATTTTGTTGGTCAAAAGTAACGATTAATTGTAAAAAATAGGTTAACAAGCAACTTCAACATTAATTTATATTAGTTTTAAACAAAATAAACCCCCTAAACATATTATGAAGAAAATTTTACTCGCCTTTGTGCTGGTATTTTCCTCTACAATTCTGTTTGCGCAGCAAACTACCTATCCGGTTAATGGTTCTTACGACACCAGACCAGGTATGTTTGCCTTCACAAATGCAACAATTGTAGTTAATGCCAATCAAACTCTAACAAATGCAACATTATTAATCAAAGGTTCTACCATTCAGGCTGTTGGCTCGGGTTTGGCTGTACCTAAAGGTTATGTTGTTGTAGATTTAAAAGGAAAATTTGTTTATCCTTCGCTTATTGATGCTTTTACAAGCTACGGAATTCCTGAGGTAACTGTTCAGGGTCGTGGGTTTGCAGGTGGCGGTCAGCGTCAATCCATTTTTGTATCCACCAAAAAAGGTGCTTACGGCTGGAATGAATCCATCCGTCCAGAAACCCAAGTTAAATCAATTTTTACTGTTGATAGTAAAAAAGCTGATGATCTACGTAAGGCCGGTTTCGGAAGTGTAAATTCTATAAGTCGCGATGGTATTGCTCGTGGTGTATCAGCAGCTGTAACTTTAAATGAGGGTTCTGATAACAACGTGTTTTTAAAAGACCAAACCGCAGCAAACTATTCATTTAACAAAGGGTCATCATCAAATGATTATCCAACATCGTTAATGGGTTCAATCGCATTGCTGCGCCAAACCTATTACGATGCTCAATGGTATGGCAAGCAAAAGGAAGAGTACAATATTTCGCTTGAAGAATTCGGCAAACAGCAAACAATGCCTCAAATTTTCGAGGTTGATGGTTGGGCAAATGTACTTCGTGCTGATAAAATCGCTAAGGAATTTGGCAAACAGTACATCATCAAATCTACTGGCGATGAATATCAAAGGATTAAAGAAGTTAAAGCTACTGGTGCAAGTTTAATTATTCCATTGGTTTTTCCTAAAGCTTACGATGTGGAAGATCCTGCGGAAGCTAGAAACATTACTTTAACCCAAATGAAAGCTTGGGAAATGGCACCAACAAATCCTGCTGCATTAGAAAAAGCAGGAATTAAGTTTGCTTTAACTGCTTTTGGATTAGATAATACCCGTGATTTTTGGGGAAATATCCGCACTGCGATTGAAAATGGTTTAACTGAAAAACAAGCCCTATCATCGATTACAGAAATTCCTGCTTCATTTTTAGGTATTAGCGATAAAGTTGGTAGTTTGGAAAAAGGCAAAGTGGCTAACTTTTTAATCTCATCAGATAATTTATTCAAAAAAGAAAACATCATTTTCGAAAACTGGGTGCAAGGTAAACGTTACATCGTTAATAAAATGGATGTATCAGATGTTCGTGGAAATTACAACTTAATCGTTGATGGCATTAGCGGTGGCTTGTTATTAAAAATTACCGGAACTACTGGTGGCTCAACAGCAGCTATCGAAAGAAGCGGGGTTGATAGTGTTAAAACAACGGCAACTTTTACCAGAAATGGCGATTGGGTAAGCATCAATTTTAACTTAAAGAAAAACCCAAAAGGCGATGTTCGCTTGAGCGGTTACTTAACCTCTGCTAGTCCTTTAACTTTTAAAGGTGAAGCAGCATTACCCGATGGAACTTTTGGCAAGTTTACTGCAACATATAAAGATGCGGCAAAAGAAATGCCTAAACGCGATGAACCAAAACCAACTTTAGCAGTTGGTACTTTACTTTATCCATTTGGTGCTTTTGGAAATGCAGAATTGCCAAAACAAGAAAGTGTATTAATTAAAAATGCTACCGTTTGGACAAATGAAAAAGAAGGTGTTCTTCAAAACGCCGATGTACTTTTAGAAAACGGAAAAATTAAAGCTGTTGGTAAAAATTTATCTGCAGGAAGCGCAAAAGTAATTGATGGTACGGGCAAACACGTTACGGCTGGAATTATTGATGAACATTCGCACATTGCCGGTAGCGGTGGTATTAACGAAGGTGCGCAATCTGTTTCAGCAGAAGTTCGCATTTCAGATATTATCAACTCAGAAGATGTAAACATTTATCGCCAATTGGCGGGTGGTGTTACAACTTCTCAAATTTTACATGGTTCAGCAAACCCAATTGGTGGCCAATCTCAATTAATTAAATTACGTTGGGGTAAAGCGCCTGAAGAATTAAAATTTGCAGGTTCTGATGGTTTCATCAAGTTTGCATTAGGCGAAAACGTTAAGCAAAGTAATTTTGGTACAGGTGCACGTTTCCCGGTAACACGCATGGGTGTTGAGCAAACTTTTGTTGATGAATTTACCCGTGCTAAAGAATACGAAAAAGCGATGAAAGTTAAAGGCAACAGCGTTCGCAGAGATTTAGAATTAGATGCAATCGTAGAAATTTTAAATAACAAACGCTTTATTACTTGTCACTCTTATGTGCAAAGTGAAATTAACATGTTAATCCATGTTGCAGATAGCTTGGGTTTCAAAATCAATACGTTTACACACATTTTAGAAGGTTATAAAGTAGCCGATAAAATGAAAGCTCATGGTATTGCAGGTTCTACCTTTTCAGATTGGTGGGCTTATAAAAATGAAGTTGCAGAAGCTATTCCTTTCAACGGAAAAATTATGCACAACGTTGGTGTAACAACTGCTTTCAACTCTGATGATGCTGAGATGGCTCGTCACTTAAATCAGGAAGCTGGAAAAGCCATTCTGTATGGTGGCGTACCGGAAGAAGACGCATTAAAATTTGTGACTCTAAATCCTGCCCGCATGCTTCATATTGATGATAAAGTAGGAAGTTTAAAACCAGGAAAAGATGCTGATGTGGTAATCTGGTCGGCAGCACCGCTTTCTATTTATGCAAAAGCAGAAAAAACTTTTGTTGATGGCATTGCCTATTGGGATATGGAAAAAGATGCTATAACCATCAAAACGCAACAAGCAGAGAAAGCTCGTTTAATTCAGAAGATGTTGGATAGCAAAAGCAGCGGCGTTCGCACACAACGTCCGTTTGGGAATGCACCACGCCTTTACAATTGCGAAACTTTAGAAGAATATTCAGCAGAATTAAATGAGAAAGAACATGCAAACTAACATAAAATATTTACTGGGTTTAGCTTTATCAGCATCAAGTCTGATGTGTTTTGCTCAAGCCAACATATCGCCTGCAAAAAAACAAACCAAAACCATCGCGATAACTGGCGCAACTGTACATGTAGGCAATGGAACAGTCATCGAAAATGGCACAATCCTTTTTGGTAATGGAAAAATTATATCGGTTACTGCCGGCGGACAAGTACCACAAGGTGATGTTATGAATATTAATGCGTCTGGAAAACACATTTACCCGGGCTTAATTGCGGCGACAACAAACTTAGGTTTAATCGAAACAGAATCGATAAAAGCAACTTTAGATTATCAGGAAATTGGTGATTACAATTCACACATTCGTTCTATTGTTGCGTATAATACCGATTCGAAAGTTCCGGCTACTTTAAGAAGCAACGGTATTTTGATGGCGCAACCAACACCTCAAGGCGGAACAGTTTCAGGAAGTTCTTCGGTTGTTCAGTTGGATGCCTGGAATTGGGAAGATGCTGCTGTAAAAACAGATGACGCCATGCACATGACCTGGCCAGTTACACCACGTTTTAGAGGAGGATTTGGTGGTTTTGGTAGAGGCCCGGCTACATCACCAGAATTGCTAAATGAACGTACACAAGCTGCAATTAGTCAACTAAATTCATTTTTTGCAGAAGCCAAAGCGTATTCAGAAATGGGCAAACCTGAGGTAATTAATAATCGTTTTGATGCCATGAAGAAAGTTTTTTCTGGCGCAGAAAAATTATTTATTGCTGCTGAAAGTCAGAAAGACATCGTTGCTGCTGTCAACTTTGCCAAAAAATTCGGCATTACTCCGGTAATTACCGGGGCTGATGAAGCTTATTTAGTTATCGATTTCTTAAAAGACAATAACATTTCTGTTGTGGTTAAACAACCTCATGCTTTACCAAACAATAACGATGATGATGTAAATATGCCATACAAAAATGCTGCTGTTTTAGCAAACGCAGGCTTAAATGTAGTACTGAGCATTGATGGTTACTGGCAACAACGCAACCTTCCGTTTATGGCCGGTACGGTTACCGCTTGGGGTTTGGATAAAGAAAAAGCTTTATCAACAATTACCCTAAATGCTGCAAAAGCAATGGGTATTGATAAAACTACCGGAAGTATAGAAACCGGAAAAGATGCTACTTTATTTATATCTGCAGGTGATGCTTTAGACATGAGAACCAATAAAGTTGAGCAGGCTTTTATTCAGGGAAGAGATATTAACCTGGATAATTTGCACAAACAATTGGATAAAAAATTCAGTGATAAATATACCGCTGAGAAAAAATAGATTTGATTTTTCTAATTTAAAAAACCTTCATCGATTAGTTTTGATGGAGGTTTTTATTTTATAAATTTAAAAACCAAAAGCTTATCACAAGAACTATTTATTATCTTCTTTAATTTCCTTCTCACTCTTCATTTTCTACAAATTTCAATCAAAAAAACAATGGAAAACCAAATCGCTAAGATGCAGAAGGAATTATCATTACTAAAATGGTATGCCGTTATTTTAACATTCACCTTTATTGCTAGTGGACTACTTGCCTTCAAAAAATCTGGAATGCAACATTTTGAGGAAATATCAGCCGAAAGAATTAACATAGTTGAAAAGAATGGAGCATTGAGAATGGTTATTTCCAATAAAAGCCGTTCGCCTGAAGTATTGGCCTACGGTAAAGGCTTTACGCCACCTATTCCCGGCGGAACACGTCCCGGTCTTATTTTCTTTAATGATGAAGGCACTGAAAATGGTGGACTCGTTTTTATGGGTGGCAAAGACTCTACAGGTAAATATTCTGCCACAGGCCATTTATCTTTCGACCAATACAATCAGAACCAGGTACTTTACCTACAATATGCAGATAGTAATGGTGAGCAAAGTACTGGTCTGCATATTGATGATTGGCAAACTTCTCCTCCATTTTGGCAATGGCGGGCAGCTTATAAAAAAGCACAAACACTTCCCGATGGTAGTGAAAAAGAGGCATTGTTAAAGAAACTGATGGAGCCAAAAAATGGGCAAAAAGCTTACGCCCAACGCGTTTTCGTAGGCAAAGATGAGGAGAAAACGGCAATGGTTATATTAGCAGATCGTATGGGAAAACCGAGGTTAAAACTACTGGTAGATTCGAATGGAGTAGCTAAATTAAACTTTCTTGACCAAAATGGTAAAGTAACCTATAGCTTACCTAAATAATCAATCCAATCGGTTTAGAAATATTATTCTTTATCTAATGTAAACCTATATAAAAATGAAACATTGGGCTTGAATCAACTGACTGCAAAATTCCATCGATCAATTTCGATTTTGCTTTTTATTTTAACATTAAGCCATAAAACCTACAATTTCACAATCATTTCTTAATCTAAAATCGAACTTCAGTTAACACGGTAACATCAACTTTGCACCATAAAATCAGAAACTAATTATGGTCAAAAATTTACTATTCGCAGTATTAATGCTGTGTTTTTGTGTTTCTAGTTCCCTAAAAGCACAAACTACGCAAGCATCCATTTCAGGTATCGTAACCGATGAACAAAAGAAACCAATTCCTGGTGCTTCCGTTCAAGTAAGAAACAATTCCACTGGTTTTACAACCAGAACATCAACCAATGCACAAGGTGAGTACACCTTTAAAGAACTTCCTTTAGGTGGACCTTATTCAATCAAAGCGCAATTTGTTGGTTTTGGTGAGCAAACCAGAAGCGGCTATATGTTAAACCTTGGCGATGTGGTAAAAGTTACCATTTCTATGCAAGAAGCTTCGCAAAATTTAGAAGCGGTGCAAGTGGTGGCATCAGGTTTAAGAAACAAAGTTCAAAACTTTGGTGCTTCAACCGAAATCTCTGCCAAAACAATGAATCAATTACCAGTAAATGGTCGTAACTTCTCAAATTTGATGGATTTATCACCATTAAGTCGTGGCGGCGGTATATCTGGTCAATTGGGTTCTTCTACAAATTATACTATTGATGGTATGAATGCTAAGAATCCAACATCGGCGGGTAGTACAACCAGCAGAAGTGGTGCG
Source organism: Pedobacter jejuensis (assembly GCF_003725795.1). GTDB lineage: Bacteria > Bacteroidota > Bacteroidia > Sphingobacteriales > Sphingobacteriaceae > Pedobacter > Pedobacter jejuensis. Next base: position 65,470 of record NZ_RBEE01000045.1, read on the forward strand.
CCTTATTCCATTTCAATTGAGGCAGTGAGAGAATTTAAAGTGGTTACAAATCAGTACGATGTAACATTAGGTAGAGCGGGTGGTGGTACCGTTACTGCCGTAACAAAATCAGGTACGAATGATATCAGTGGAAGTGCTTTCGTTTATGGTCGTGCAGATTGGTTAGCCAGTCCTTATGACATCAGAGGTATTAAACGTGATAATGAATTCTCAACTTATCAATATGGATTTACATTAGGCGGACCTATCATTAAAGATAAATTACATTATTTTGTAGGTTTAGATCATCAAAAGGATTCCCGCCCGTTAATCATTGCTGATATTAATGGCCCTGCTGATGAAGCTAGATTTAGAATAACCAATTCTACATTAGCTAATTTCTTGGCAATTGCACAAACAAAATATGGTGTTGCAAACACAGAGCAATACGGTTCGTTTGATAAAAAACGTGGTTCTGATGCAGCGTTTGCCCGTTTAGACTGGCAAATTAACGACAGAAATTTGTTAACCATTCGTGATAACTATACAAACGATAGAAATCCTTTGGGTTTAGCAGATAATACAGCAATTAACTTTTATGAGAGTTATGGTAATGATAAGAATGTTGATAACAGCTTATTGGCTACATTACGTTCGACAATTAATAGCAAAGTAACTAACGAATTAAAAGTTCAGCATTTATATACATATCAGGCGAGTACACAAAACGACCAACTTTCGTTTGCAATTCCAAGAGCAATTGTTGGTAACGTGCAATCTACTTTATCTGACGGTTCTGCTGCAAATACTGCTATTCAAATTGGTGGTCACCGTTTTGGCCAAGAAGGTTTTACCAATAACGTTTTCCAATTGGTTGATAACTTCTATTACAACACCGATAAAATCAAATACACATTTGGTGTTGATGTAATGTACACCAATGCAAAATCACTTTATGGTAGCGAGGTAAATGGTCGTTTCGAATATACCAATTCTACAACGGCTTCATCATTGCAAAACTTTAATAACTTGGTTCCAAATAGATTCTATCGTGAAGTTCCACTTGTTGCAGACCCAACCGTTAAAGCTGGAATTTGGAATGTAGCAGCTTATGGCCAAATGCAAACTAAATTGGCTAAAGGCTTAGATTTCGTTGGAGGTTTACGTGTAGATTATAGTATCTATCCAAAATCGCCTTTAAACCAAGCCTTATTTAATGCTATTGGTGTTAGAACTGATAATGAATTGAAACAGTTTTTGGTTCAGCCAAGAATTCAATTTAACTGGGATATCAATGAAAACAGAACAGACTTTGTTCGTTTTGGAGCGGGTATTTTCGGTTCAGATATAAATAATTACATGACCATTAATAACCTAACCTTCGATGGTAAACACTTCGCTACCGTTGATGCTTTTGCAGGGGATGTACCAACACCTAACTTTATTGGTTATAGAAATGGAACGGTTGCCACGCCAACTTTAACAGCTCAACAAGTTCCTACAATTAATACGTACGCAGAAGACGCAAAGGTGCCGGTGGTTTACAAAGCGAATCTTTCATACAGTAAATTACTTACAGATAAATTTAAAGTTGGTATTACTGGCTATGTTACCTTAGGCCGTAACAATTATATGTATGTTGATAGAAATATGGCGGCAAACCCATACTTCACTTTACCTAACGAAGCCAACAGAGGTGTATTTGTTCCTATAATACCAGCAAACGGTGCGGCAGATTGGAAAACAGGTCGTTTAAGTAACGCTTTCGGTCGTGTGTTAGAATTAAACAGCAAGGGTAGAGTAAATCAATTTGCTGTTGTATTAGATGCAACTTGGAATTATTTCAAGGATGGAGAAATCTCAGCAAGTTATACATACAATGATTCAAAAGATAACACATCTTATAATGGTAACGTAGCCAATACAGCAACTTTATCATTACCTGTGAAAGATGACCCAAGAGATTTAAGTAAAATGAGCTATTCTGATAATCATTTCAGAAGTAAAGTTGTTGTTTATGGAACTTTACCAACATTTTATGGCGTTACAATTGGTGTTCGTTACTCTGGAATTGGCGGCACACGTTACAGTCTATTATCTGGCGTAAATAATAACGGCGATTTTGTTGCTACTAACGATTTAGCTTTCATTTTCGACCCAAACAACACAAGCGTACCACAAAACATACGTACTGGTTTACAAACTTTACTAAACAACCCGGCCGCGAGTCAAAGTTTAAAAGATTATATCACAAAATACGCAGGTCAGATTGCGGAGCGTAATGGTGGTATAAATGATTTCTTTGGTATTGTTGATTTAAGAATAAGCAAAAAGTTTAAGATTTATAAAAACCATACTATTGAAGTTTCCGGAGATGTTTTCAACTTAGGTAACTTACTAAATAAAAAATGGGGTGTAAACGAAACTTTAGGAAGTCAGGCTTTATATGCATTAAATGGCACACCTTTAATTGCTGCAACACCAACTACACCAGAAATTCCTGCAGTTCCGAATTACAACGCAACTACAAGATCATTTAATTACCGTGTAAATAACGCTGGTATCGTAATCCCATCAGGTAATCCTTGGCAAGCACAAATTGGTTTGAGATACGGATTTTAATATAGAAAGTTACATCTGTATCTTTCTAAAAAGTCATAAAAAAGGGGAATGGATTTTTATCCGTTCCCTTTTTTTATGTTTGCATTAACAAACAACAAAACTTAATGGGATTATTATTAGACTACCTGAAAAACCACAAGTGGATTGTGGCCTTGGCGTTATTGCTTGCAGGTGTAAATATTGGCTTTTCTTTAATGGATCCTTACTTTACCGGTAGGATTTTAGATTTATACATTAACAAACGAGCATCATTCACAAGTAAAAGCACATACATCTGGGGCGCTTTAGGTTTCATTGGTTTAGCCATTGGTGCTGCAATGATTTCGCGTATTGCTAAAAACTTTCAGGATTATTTTACCAGCGTTATCGTACAAAAAGTTGGCGCCAAAATGTATGCTGATGGTTTGCAGCATTCCTTAAAATTACCATATCAGGTTTTTGAAGACCAGCGAAGTGGTGAAACCTTAGGCATTTTACAAAAAGTTAGGTTAGATTCTGAAAAGTTCATCACATCATTTATTAGTGTGCTTTTTGTAAGCTTAATTGGGATGGTTTTCGTAATTGTTTACTCCGTTTCCATCAGCTATAAGGTAACGTTAGTTTATTTCGCTGCAATTCCAATTATCAGCTTTGTAAGCTGGTTCCTAAGCAGAAAAATTAAAACCATACAACGCTCTATCGTTGGCGAAACAACTGCGCTTGCAGGTTCAACAACAGAATCTTTAAGGAATATCGAATTGGTAAAAAGTTTGGGCTTGGCCGATCAGGAAATTGAACGACTGAACAAAACCACTTACAAAATTTTAGGTTTAGAACTTAAAAAAGTAAAATATGTTCGAAGCATGAGCTTTGTTCAGGGCACAACCGTTAACCTGGTAAGGAGTTCTATGATTGTGGTACTATTACTTTTAATTTTCGACAATACCATTTCTCCCGGACAATACTTCTCTTTTTTGTTTTATTCATTTTTCTTATTTGGTCCGCTGCAAGAATTGGGCAATGTAATTTTAGCCTGGCGAGAGGCTGAAGTATCTTTAGGTAATTTCAAAAAGATTTTAAGTACATCGGTTGATAAAAAACCTGCCAACCCAATATCCATTAAAAAGATTAAAGAACTCGCTTTTAAAGATGTTAGCTTTAAACACTTAACTGCAAATAGAAATGCACTTGAAAACATTTCCTTCGATACACATAACGGACAAACCATTGCTTTCGTTGGTCCATCGGGTTCCGGAAAATCTACTTTAGTAAAGCTTTTAGTTGGTTTGTATCCTGCAAGAGATGGCGAAATACTCTACAATGGTACACGAAGTAACGATATTGATTTAGATGCCTTACGCGAGAAAATTGGTTTTGTAACTCAAGATACCCAACTATTTTCAGGAACAATTAGAGAAAATTTGCTATTCGTTAATCCAACAGCAACCGATGAAGAGTGTTATAAGGTATTGAATCAGGCGGCTTGCCAAACTTTATTAGCTAGAGCCGATAAAGGTTTAGATTCGTTAATTGGCGAAGGTGGCGTTAAAGTTTCAGGTGGAGAAAAACAACGTTTATCTATTGCAAGGGCATTACTTCGTCAACCTGATATTTTAGTTTTTGATGAGGCTACTTCATCTTTAGATTCTATTACAGAAGAAGAAATAACCAAAACAATCAGATCAGTTTCTGATTTGACTGATCACATTACAATTTTAATTGCCCACCGTTTATCAACCATTAAGCATGCCGATGTGATTTACGTTTTAGAAAAAGGTCATATCATTGAAAAAGGTAACCATGAAGATTTAATTGCTCAAAATGGGTTATATCAGGCCATGTGGCGCCAACAAATCGGCGAGAGAATTGTTGAAGCTTAATAAATCTTCATCGCAATGGTATTAGCACAAGTAGAAAGCAGCAATCAAATTGCAATTATTATAATTATCGCAGCCATACTTTGGTTAGCTCTTATAATAATTGCATTGTATCATATTTCAAAAAATGCATCAATGGCATTTCCAGTAAAAGTAATTTGGTTTGTAATCATTTTACTGGCGCCATTTATAGGTTCATTGGTGTATCTCGTTTGGGGAAGAAATAAAAGTTTTTAATTTTTTTGCCTTAAAGAACAGCCTTGAAAATTTGGAAAGCAATGACAGAAATACTTCGGTTTGTTTCTGCCCCGTTATTCCTCCAAGCGCTATGAAAAATAGCGGCTTTCCGTACTACCGGGTTTAGTTTGCAAGGTATTTCGCTTTTTTTAACGTTTTGAATGGCAGACGTAAATAATTATGCTGGGCTGTGTTAATTAAACCTGACTGTACGAAAATACTTTTTGCTGAACTAACGCTTCATTTTTATTGCAGGAATTACCCAAAAAGATTGTAGGGAAGGCAGGATTGACATTAATCTTGCTACTGTAATTGCTTTTCAAATAATTTATATAGAATTAACATTCGCTAGAAAACTACTTTTTAATACATCATTATCGTTTAATTTTTACCTTAAAGAATTGGAAAGCAATGACAGATATACTTCGGTTTGTTTCTGCCTCGTTATTCCTCCAAGCGCTATGAAAAATAGCGGCTTTCCGTACTACTGGGTTTAGTTTGCAAGGTATTTCGCTTTTTTTAACGTTTTGAAGGGCAAACGTAAATAATTATACTGAACTACGTTAATTAAACCTGACTGTACGAAAATACTTTTTGCTGAACTAACGCTTCATTTTTATTGCAGGAATTACCCAAAAAGATTGTAGGGAAGGCAGGACTGACATTAATCTGAATACTGTAACTGCTTTTCAAATAATTAATATAGAATTACAATTTTGCTAGAAAAAAAGCTTTTAATCCGTGATAACTAATCATGAGACACACAACTAAATCTTACTCGTATGCTCGTTTATATCCTGCAAACTTAATTTCGTAAGTGATTTTGTTTTAAACCAGGTAATAAAAGCAATTCCAATTGTCATACTTCCGCCAAATACCACAGCAGGAACAGTGCGCATTAGTTTTGCAGTTAAGCCCGATTCAAATGCACCGATTTCATTTGAAGAACCGATAAACATACTATTTACTGCTGACACCCTTCCCCTCATTTCATCGGGCGTAAGCAATTGCATAATGGTAGAACGGATGATTACGCTCACGCTATCAAAAGAACCTTCTAAGAAAAGGAAAAATAGCGTTAAGTAAAAACTTTTTGATAGTCCGTAACAGATAATACTCAAACCAAAACCGGTTACTGCAATTAGTAGGTTTCGCCAAGGCTTATTCATTGGTGAAAATCTGGTCATGGCAAGCATGGTGATTACAGAACCTGCAGAAGCTGCAGCTCGCATAAAGCCTAAACCCTCCGGACCAACCTTTAAAATATCGTTCGCAAAAACCGGAAGCAAGGCAACCGCTCCACCAAAAAATACCGAGAATAAGTCCAAACTCATTGCCCAAACCATCATTTTGGTTTTAAACACAAATTGAATTCCTTCGGTTAAACTTTTTACAATTCCTTCTTTAGGTATAAAAGATGGCGGGTGAACATTCAGAAAGAAAATGCAAATCAGTGCGATAAAAATAAATGTGATGATAACGACATAAGTTACGGTTATCCCGAAGAAACCATAAATCAATCCTCCGGCTGCAGGACCTAAAATGGAAGCCATTTGCCAGCTGGAACTACTCCAGGTGCTTGCATTTGGATACAACTCTTTAGGTAAAATTTGCGCCATGAGCGAAAAAGTTGCTGGTCCGAAAAAACCCCTAGCTAAACCAATACCGAAAACCATAGAGTACATAATTGGCACAATGTATCCAACCGGTACATATCTATGCATGTAAGTAGTTGTTACCGCCAACATAATTAATGAGCACAGGAAAACACCAGAAAATATTTTTAATAGTAAGCCTCTTTTTTCACTTTTATCTGCAATGTAGCCGCCATACAAAGCAATTGTAATGGCAGGAATAGCTTCGCAAAGACCGATTAAGCCTAATGCCAATGGGTCTTTCGTTAAATGATAGATATAAATACCAAGTACAACAGCTTGCATTTGATAAGCAAACGTAAAGAAAAAGCGCATGCCGAGGTAAGACCTAAATTCTTTATAACGCAATGCTGCGTATGGGTCGGGTTTAGTTAAAATGGATTTAGAATCTGCCAATGAAGTGTGTTTAAATGCAAAACTAAGCTTTGAAAAACAAATAATAGAACGGAATAATAAATTTGTACAATAGTTACTACAAAATGATATTATGATATTTTATCAAAAGAAATTCCTCTTTCCAATTTTTGCAAATGCGCTTTAAGTGAAGAATGTTCTTGTTTTTCCAATTGGGGATCAGTTTCAAAAAGTTCGATAACGGTATTTCTAGCTTCGGATAATATAATCTGGTCTTTAGCTAAATCAGCCAGTTTTAAATCCAGCACACCACTTTGCTGTGTTCCGGTAATGTCTCCCGGACCTCTAAGTTGCAAATCTATTTCAGAAATTTCGAAACCATTATTGGTTCTAACCATCGTTTCTAAACGAACTTTCCCTTCTTTGCTCAGTTTATTACCGCTCATTAAAATACAAAACGAATGATCAGACCCTCGTCCAACCCTTCCACGTAATTGGTGTAATTGCGATAAACCAAATCGCTCTGCATTTTCGATAACCATAACCGATGCATTGGGCACATTTACACCAACTTCAATTACCGTTGTTGCAACCATTATCTGACTTTTACCATCAATAAACTGCTGCATTTCGAATTGCTTATCAGCATTTGGCATTTGCCCATGCACGATGCTAATTTGATAATCTGGTCTTGGAAATTGATAACTTAATTGTTCAACGCCTGCTTCTAGGTGTAGCAAATCCAACTTTTCACTTTCTTTTATTAAAGGATAAACGATATAAACCTGCCTTCCTTTTGCAATTTCCTGCTTCATAAAGCCGAACATCCTTAATCTTTGCCCTTCGAATAAATGCCTAGTTTCAATAGGTTTTCTTCCAGCAGGCAATTCATCAATTACAGACACATCCAAATCTCCATATAGCGTCATGGCTAAAGTTCTGGGTATTGGGGTAGCGGTCATTACCAAAATATGCGGTGGAATCGTGTTTTTCCTCCATAGTCTTGCCCGTTGTTCAACCCCAAAACGATGTTGCTCATCTATAACAACCAAACCTAAATTTTTAAATTGAACTTTATCTTCGATTAAAGCATGTGTACCAATTAAAACATCAATCTCACCAGATTCTAATTGCTCGTGTAAAATTGTTCTATCTTTCTTTTTTGTGCTTCCGGTAAGTATGGCAACCTTCACCAAATCATCAGTTACCAATTCGGTAATAGAAGCATAATGCTGCCTGGCAAGGATTTCAGTTGGCGCCATCATACAAGCTTGGTAGCCATTATCATTTGCTAAAAGCATGCTCATCAATGCAACCGCTGTTTTTCCACTTCCCACATCACCTTGCACCAATCTATTCATTTGTACACCACGCTGTGTATCAATCCGAATTTCTTTAACAACACGTTTTTGTGCATTTGTTAATTCGAAAGGTAAAAACTCTTTGTAAAAGCGATTAACTTTCTCGCCAACTTTATCAAACTTTACGCCTTTAAATTTTAACTGACGCAGTTGCTTATTGTGTAGCAATTGCAATTGTATAAAAAATAATTCTTCGAATTTCAATCGCCGTTCAGCTGCATTTAAATCTTGCTGGTTTTTCGGAAAATGAATGTTGAGTAAAGCGGTTTTTTTATCGCAAAGCTGATACTTGCTTAATATATAGTGTGGTAAATTTTCTTCCACCTGCGGAATAACCTGATCGAGTAATCCTGCAATTATTCTTTGCAAACCTTTCGAATCTAACGTGAATTTTTTAAGCTTCTCGGTAGAATTATAAACTGGCTGCAAGGTTAGATTTCCCCTGCCCGCGATTTTGTTATGATAAAGCTCCATTTCAGGGTGAGAAATACTAAACGTCCCATTAAATAACGATGGTTTCCCAAATGCAACATAAGCAACGCCAACTGTGATATTATCTTCCACCCATTTTAAACTCTGGAACCAAACCAATTCCATTAGGCCGGTATCATCTTTAAAAACCGCTACAATTCGTTTGGTTCTTTTCTCACCTACAACCTTCTTACTAATTACTCTTCCAATAATTTGGATGTATTGCGAATCGAAATTTATCTCATTAATTTTGAAATATTTGGTCCTGTCGATATATCTGAAAGGATAATGGGATAAAATATCTTGATAAGTGAACAGACCAAGATCTTTTTTTAAAACATCAGCACGATTTGGTCCGATGCCTTTTATAAACTCAACGGGGGTATTTAATATCGAGTTATACAATGTGGTTACTGTTTCTTGTAAAAAACACTTTTAAGCAATTGCAAATTAAAAATAAAAATCGATAACAGTAAAAGCAAGTAAGCAAATAGCTGGTGGATATCAATTTTCTCTTTAAAATAAAAAAATGCAACTGCAAAAGCAACTATTGGATTTAGGTAAATTAAGATTCCTAAAGCGGATGATGGCATCCCGACCAGCGCATAAGAATTTAAAAACAAAGGAATGATGGTAAATACAATAGCGATTAAAAATATGTGCCACCAAAAAAAGGTTTCAGTTGGAAAAGAATTACTACTAAACAAATACATCGGCAGCATTATTAATCCTGATATGATTAATTGAACACCAAGGAAATTAAATTTATCTACATTTTGGATAACCTTAAGCGTAATTACATAAAGTGCATAAGATGATGCAATAACAATTGCCCAAATTACTTCCTGTAATGAACCCGTAGCCAATAAAATAATACTTGTAAATGCAATTACTATCGCGATTACTTTAGTTTTAGTTAAGCGCTCTTTTAGGATAAGAAAACCACATAAAGCGGTAAGCAGTGGGCAAACCATATAAGCAAATGCAGCCGCTTTTAGGCTTACACTATTTACAGCATAAATATAGGTAAACCAATTGCCGGTGATTAGTAATGCAGAAAATATAGTGAGCAATAAGAGTTTTCTCTTTCCTTTTGATGTAAGCGATTTAACGTAGCTTATATCTTTTTTAAGTGCTTCTTTTCTGAATATAAGAATGGTTGTCCACACCATTAGGATGGAAATAAATATTCTATAATATAAAATCTCCTGAGGTGGGAAATATTTTATACTTCGAAGCGGGATAGACATTGTTCCCCAGATGATATACGGAATAATGCCAGCAAGAAAGTATTTGCTTTTACTTGCTGCCAAAATTATTTAACTATGGCTATGACAGAAATTTCTACATTAACGTTTTTAGGCAAAACAGAAACTTGCACGGTTTCACGAGCAGGAAAATCAGCAGTAAAATATTGCCCATAAATTTCGTTAACCTGAGCAAAAGTACCCATATCACTTAAAAAAATTGTAGATTTTACAACATTATCAAACGTCAAGCCAGCCTCTAATAACACTGCTTTAAGATTTCTCATAACCTGATGCGTTTCATCATCAATATTATTGATGTTTAATTCTCCACTCTCTGGGTTGATGGCTACCTGACCAGACACAAAAAGGAAATTTCCAGCTTGTACGGCCTGACTATATGGACCTATGGGTGCAGGTGCATTTGTTGTTGTAATTATTTTTTTCATAAAGTATTGTAGTTATTTAGCAAGCCATGGAATAAGCTTGTAGATTATGCCGGCAAGAAATACAGAAATAGCCAATGCATTGATAAAATGCATTATTTTCAAATTAATGTTATCTGGCCTGTTCGGATCTTTTTTCCTGAAGAAGTACATAATACAAACTTAGGTAAAAACCTTTATACAGAAAACTAAAAGGCATAAAAAAAGTCCCGATTTGCATCGGGACTTTTTTATAAACTTTATATTGAAATACTAGTTTCTAGCAGTTTCAACACGACGGTTTTGGATACGACCTTCTTCAGTATCGTTAGAAGCAATTGGATTAGCTTCACCATTACCTTTAGTAGCAACTTGACTAGCGTTAACACCAGAGTTTACTAAGTAAGTTTTAACAGAATTTGCTCTGTCTTTAGATAATTTCATGTTATATGCAGCAGTACCTTCGCTTGAAGCGTAACCGTTTACAGTTACTTTACCACCGTTTTCACGTAACACTGAAGATAATTTATCTAAAGTTGGATAAGATTCAGTTTTTAATACTGATGAATTGAAATCAAAGTTGATTTTTTCGAAACCAGTTACATTTGAAGCACTATCAACTGGTGCAGTCATTTTTGGAAGTGGACATCCTGAACCATCAACAGCAGTACCAGCAGGAGTTCCTGGGCATTTGTCGAATTGATCAGCAACACCATCACCATCAGTATCTTTTTTCAAATCTTCAACAGATTTTTCAACAGCAGAAACACGGTTTTTCAATGCTTCAACTTCTTGACGTAAAGTTGGATCTTTTAAATCATCATACATTGTAGCTAATGGGTTAGACCATTCCAAACTAGGTTTAGCAGATGAACCTAAAGAGAATTCTAAACCAGCATAACCGTAAGAGAATTTATCTTTAGTAGTTCCTTGAGCATAGATACCATCTAAGTTATCAGCATCAACAAAGTTCATAGTGTAACCTAAGTTAAAGTTAACACGCTCAGAAACTTTGAATTTAACACCAACACCAACTGGGATATACATAGCTTTTACGTAATCTTTAGCCTCATGTGGATCTCCAACTGGACCAGTAGCTCTACCTTTCCAATCAACAACATTACCGTTAGTGTAAGTTACTTTTGGCGCATAAGCCATATAACCAGCACCAGCTGTAACGAAGAAACCTACTGAGTTCTCACGACGTAAGAAATCGATAGAACCAACATTAACAACACCACGTAAATCTACAGCATATTGTAATTCAGTTTCAAATTCTCTAGCAGTTGCACTTCCAGGAGCGATTGGGCCTGTAGTAGCATCATTAGAACCTGATACTTTACCACGTACACCGTTTAATTCTAAAGCGAATGAGTGACCTAATTGTTTACGGATGTTTAAACCGTAACCTAAGTTAACATCCCATTTGTTGAAGTCATTTGAACCACCGATTGCAACAACTGGCGCTAAAACACCACCATTAACACCGATTGACCAAGTTCTGTACTGTCCTCTTCCACCAAAAACTTTGGTAGAAGAAGTCGTTGCAGGAGTTTCCTGAGCGACAGCAAGAGAAGCAACTCCTGTTAATGCCACTAAAGAAAGTGCAACACTTTTCTTTAAAGTAGAATAATTCATAATCTTTTTTTCTTTTTAAGGGTTAAACAATTTAATTGATTAATTTTTTAGTAACTGCAAAATTAAACAAAATATTAAAATTTCAAACTTTTATACAAACTCCGTTCCAAACTTCTTTACATTTAATGATTTTCTTACATTTGGCCACTACCCAATTTACATTATATTAGTTATGAAATATCCACGAATCAATCAGGATTTATTTATTTTAAACAGAAATAACTTTGTTAAAAAGCTAAAGAACAACTCATTAGCTATATTTCAGTCAAGCGATGAATTCCCGCGTAGCGGCGACCAAAACTATATCTTTAAGCAAAATCCGGATTTATTTTATTTATCAGGAATCGACCAAGAACAGACAATCTTGCTATTATACCCTGATTGTCCTAACCCAATGTACAGACAAGTCCTGTTTTTAAGACAGACAAATGATCATATAAAAGTTTGGGAAGGTTATAAATATACAAAAGAACAGGCAAAAGCTACATCAGGGATAGAAGCAATTTATTGGTTAGAAGATTTTGATAATATTTTGCACAGCATTGTGAACTATGCAGATAACATCTACCTAAATACAAATGAAAATGATAGGTATGCACACTCAGTACCCTATCGTGATATCCGCTTTATCTCAGAAATGCGCTCTAAGTATCCGCTACATCATTATGAACGCTCTGCACCAATAATGCGAGATTTAAGATCTACAAAATCGGAGATAGAAATTGAACTAACTAAAAAAGCTTGTGGTTTAACAAGGGATGCATTTTTGAGGGTTTTAAAATTTACAAAACCAGGTGTAAAAGAATATGAAATCGAAGCTGAAATTATACATGAATTTATTCGTAATGGCGCAACCGGGCATGCTTACACACCAATTATAGCTTCAGGGCATAATGCAAATATTCTTCACTACAACGATAACAATCAAGTATGTAAAGATGGTGATGTAATTCTATTCGACTTCGGTGCTGAGTATGCGAATTACAATGCAGATATGAGTCGTTCTATTCCTGTAAATGGAAAATTTACTCAAAGGCAAAAAGATGTTTATAACGCGGTTTTACATGTTATGAAAGAAGCAACGAAATTAATCGTTGCTGGCACTGTATTAAGCACCTACCATGAGGCAGTTGGAGAAATTATGTCAGAACAATTGATAAATCTTGGATTGTTATCAACTGCCGATGTTAAAAGCCAAAACCCGGCGTGGCCTGCTTACAAAAAGTATTTTATGCACGGCACATCTCATCACTTAGGTATTGATGTGCATGATTTTGCCGGTCGCTATGCGCCATTTTCCGAAGGAAATATTTTAACGGTAGAACCCGGAATTTATATACCCGAAGAAGGTTTAGGTATCCGTTTGGAAAATAATATTCTGATTACATCAACAGGAAATATTGATTTAATGGCTCATATTCCTTTAGAGGCAGAGGAAATTGAAGATTTAATGAACAGTTAATAGATTCCGAATTAAATAACTCTAACTGTTCTTCTCAAACGCTTCAGAAAAACGGTAGATGTTAAAATCATCTTTTTTCATGGCTTCGTGGATACTTTCACGAAGCCTATTTTTATCAATGGGTTTCATTTTATTTTGCTGAATGATTTTCCAGGCTTTTTCTGCGAATAAAAACGCTCTTATGAACTTTTGATTTCCTTCAACAGGCTTTACAATCCAATCACACAGTTCTGCAATGCCTTCATTTTTATCTGCTACGGTTTTTAAAATCGGAATAACTTTAGCCCCTTGATGAACGATTTTTTTAAGATTGTTGGCAAAAGTTGCAGCACCATCTCTATCCGCTTTATTAATGACAAAGCAATCGGCAATTTCCATCAAACCAGATTTTATATTCTGAATTTCATCACCCGATTCGGGTACTAAAACAACAATGGTTTTATCGGCTAAACCAGCAATTTCTACTTCTGATTGACCTACACCCACCGTCTCTACCAAAATTAAATCAAAGTTGGATGCTTTTAAAACATCAACCATTTCAATGGTTTTTGCAGAAATGCCACCCAAAGCGCCGCGTGTAGCAAGCGAACGAATAAAAACGTTCGGATTATTAAATTGTGCAGCCATTCTAATTCTATCGCCTAGTAGCGAACCAAAATTAAATGGCGAAGTTGGATCGATAGCCAAAATCGCAACACGTTTACCATCATTGGTAAATTGATTGGTTATGGCATTAACCAAGGTACTTTTACCAGCGCCCGGTGGCCCTGTGATACCCATAACTGGGACATTTTTCAGACTATCTAAATCTTTTAAAATTAAGTTTGCCGGTGAAATATCATTCTCTACCAAAGTTAAAACCCTGGCCAAAGTCTTATAATTTCCTTGCTTAATTTCGTTTAAAAGAGTTAGATGGGTATTCATCAATAAAACTATATTTGTACAAATAAACAAAATTATAACCCGGATATAAGCCAAATCCGCAAGAAATTTAAATGAAAGTTACCGGATTTACATTTATCAGAAATGCCGTTTCAAATGATTACCCCATTAAAGAAGCAATACTTTCGGTTTTGCCGCTGTGCGATGAATTTATAGTTGCATTGGGTAATTCTACTGATGAAACTTCCGCCCTTGTTAAAAGCATCGACCCAAAAAAAATTAGAACCATTGATACTATATGGGACGAAAATTTAAGAGAAGGTGGACGCGTATTTGCAGCAGAAACCAATAAAGCATTGGCTGAGGTATCAAAAGATACAGATTGGTTGGTTTATATTCAAGGAGATGAAGCCATTCATGAAGATTATCTGCCATTAATTAGACAAGAAATGGAAAAAGAGCTTCACAATGACAAAATTGAGGCATTACTTTTAAAGTATAAGCATTTTTATGGTTCTTATGATTATGTTGCAGAATCGCGTAGTTGGTACAGGCGAGAAATAAGGGTTATTAAAAACCTACCTGGAGTTAAATCTTATAAAGACGCACAAGGGTTTCGTATTTTTGATAGGAAACTTAACGTTAAACTTATTGATGCCTACGTATTTCACTATGGTTGGGTAAAGCCACCTGCTGGTTTGGTTAGAAAAGGAATAAATTTCAATTTGTATTATGATAAAAATGCAGTACAAGTTGATGTTCCCTCAAACGCAGAGTTTGATTATGGCAATGCTGATAATTTAAAACTTTTTAAAGGCACTCATCCAAAAGTTATGTTAGAAAGAGTAAATGCATTGAATTGGAAATTCTCCTACGACCCAAGTAAGATTAAAAGCACACATTCTTTAAGAGTTAGAATTTTAAATAAGATTCAAAAATATACTAACATTAGAATTGGAGAGTATAAAAATTATAAGATAGTAGCTAAATAATATGAAAATTGTTTTTGATTGTGAGCGGATGAAATATCCCTATACCGGACTTTTTGAATATTGCCACAAACTTGCATCTGCACTTAAATCTGCAGCCTCAATAAATGATGATGTAGTGCTCTATCTTCAGCAGAAAGATCAACACTTTTTTTCACGTTCATTTGATTTCATAAATCAGAAGAGCTTTCATAAAGTTTTATTTCCAGCATTTAGTAAAGACATAAAACTATGGCATACAACACATCAAACATCGTGGTATATGCCGCCTGGCAATCGAAAAGTTAGAAGGCTAATCACAGTTCATGATTTAAATTTTAT
This sequence comes from Pedobacter jejuensis, assembly GCF_003725795.1. GTDB lineage: Bacteria > Bacteroidota > Bacteroidia > Sphingobacteriales > Sphingobacteriaceae > Pedobacter > Pedobacter jejuensis. The sequence goes on from NZ_RBEE01000045.1 coordinate 80,969, forward strand.
TTATGAGGAAGAATCAGAAAAGAAAAGAGGTAGAAAATTAAAGAAGCATCAAGAACTAATAGATAAAGCAGATCATATTGTAGCGATTTCTGAATTTACCAAGCAGGATATTTTAAAATATTTGGTTGTTAAAAAACCGATTTCAGTGATTTATAACGGATGTGATTTTGAGGTTTATCCTGAATTTAACATTCCTGTTTATAAACCAACTAATTCATTTATTTTTACGATTGGCACTGTTATTCCTAAGAAAAACTTTCACACACTACCGTGTTTATTGGTTAATAATAATTTTCAATTAATCATATCTGGCAAAGAAAATGAGGATTATGTAAAGGAAATACTCGCTGAAGCAAAAAGATATGATGTTTTAGATAGGGTACACATTACAGGACCAATATCTAAAGAAGATAAATACTGGTATTATAAAAATTGTAGCGCTTTTGCATTTCCATCACTAGCAGAGGGTTTTGGTATTCCTGTTATTGAAGCCATGAATTTTGGAAAACCTGTATTCTTATCTACATGCACCTCACTGCCGGAAATAGGTGGCGAACACGCATATTACTTTCCAAATTTTGAGCCTAACAGTATGCAAAAAGCATTTGACCAAGGCATGGAACATTACAAAAATACACAACCAGCCGAAAAAATTAAGCAGCATGCTCAGCAATTTAGTTGGGAAACTTGCGCTAAAGCACATTGGGCGCTTTATAAATCTTTGGCAAACTCCTGATTGAGTTTCTGCATAGAAAGCTCTTTTTTGAAGTTAATGGTTAGCATTTGATAAATAATAAAAAACCAAACCATAACACAAGGCAAAGCCTTTAGCGAATAAATCCGAATAAAATACCTCACATCTTTCGGAACAATATCAGTCGGCGATAAACTGGTTATAAGAAATGCCAAGATGAGCAGTGTAATTACAAACCAGTTCTTTTTCGGTTGAATTACAAACCAAATTGCTATTCCTACAAATGCAATAATATAAGTTGGAGATTCTGAACCAGTACTAAATATTACGGTAAAAATTAGCGTAGAAGCCAGAAGCATTAGTCTGTATCCAACTTCCTTATACTGGTCTATCCGAATATAGGGTAAAATAAATAATGTAAGTCCACCCATTAACATAGGCCAATTAGGGATAGCTTTGTTATGTGCAACCCGCCTCACAAAGCCCATTAAAGAAATATCCTGAAAAGAATCTAAACTCGTATTGCTGTTATTCTTTTCAACCAAAGATATATACCACTCGTGATAGGTATTTAATATATATTGAGGAGATGAAAACAACATAGGTACAAAAAAGAGTAATGCCAGACAAAACAGACCGTATAAAATAAACTTTAGTTTATCCTTAGTAAAAAAGAAAAAAGCAAGCGCCACAATTCCGTACAGTTTCACCATTGTACCAAAAGCAATAAAAAATGCTGATTTAAAATTTTCTTTTCTGATAATGTAAGAGAAACTCAATAGAATGCTTCCGGTTAAGGCTACATTAAATTGATAACTAAAAAGCGAAGTTAAAGCTTCATGTGCGCATATATATGCTATAATAATTTTTGTATTTGTTTTTAAAGGTAAGCTGAAAATACCCCATAGAAGCACTAGAACATTAGCTACGTTCCATAAAACGGTTCCGGTCCAATCAGGTAGGATAGCAAATGGTGCAATAAATAAGGTAAAAGCTGGTCCGTAATGATTACAATCGAAATATGGATTTAAGGGCGAATTAAAATACAATGGCTTTAAATCAATTAAATGCCAAAAAGTATATTTAAAAATAAGATAATTGTTAAAAGAATGATGCAGATATTGCTTTACAGCCGCTACAACAGCTAATAAAATATACAAGCCGTAAACAATTTTTTGATTCAAAAGAAATTTGAATCTTATTCCATCTATCATTAGGGGTTTTTAATAAAGTGTAAAGATTCAATTAATTTTACATTTTTTAAAATTGATAATTTCATAGTTACAACTCGCGTATCTATCATAAAAATGTCCTTTCCACCGCAATCATTTAGGAGAGATTAAAATAAGTTATCTAAATGTTTAGCTTTGTTGTTTAGAGCATATTTAATGAAAATATATTTCCGATTATTATCTTTCGCAAAGCCAATAGAAAAATTTGCAATCCCTTACGTTATTGCTACTTTGTTATCAATTCTTTTTGGAACGTTTAACCTTGCATTGCTTTCTCCATTATTTGAAACTTTACTAAATGCAAATAAAGCTGTAGATAAAAGTAATAGTCTTACAAATAAAGCTGCCGAATCCATTTCTCTTTTAGGTAAATTAAGAGAATTAGTTAATGAATCCATTGCCAAAAATTCTATTGAAACAACCTTATTATATGTATGCGTAATTATTGTTATTTCTGTGTTACTATCTAATCTATTTAGATATTTTTCGCAACGCTACATGGAAGATTTAAGGGTTCATACGCTGCTCAATTTTAGAAAAAGAGTGTTCGATAATGTGATGAACTTACATGTTGGCTTTTTTAATAATGAGCGAAAGGGCGATATTATTTCGAAAGTAGCTTCAGATGTTCAAGTTGTTCAATTCACGGTTACAAATACCCTACAGGTAGTTTTTAAAGAGCCTGTTACCTTAATCATTTATGTAATTTTACTTTTTAATATTTCAGCAAAGCTTACACTTTTCTCACTTTTAGTTATCCCGGTTTCAGCTTTTATCATCAGTAAAATAGTTAAGCGTTTGAAACAACAAGCTAAAGAATCTCATGAATCATTTGCGAAAATGATTGGCTTTTTAGATGAATCTTTAAGTGGAATCAAAATCATTAAGGCGTTTAATGCGACAGAAAGAGTAAAAGATAAATTTAATAATGAAAATATTTTTTATTCTAACTTGACTAGAAAAATGGTTAGGAGACAGCAATTAGGATCCCCTGTATCCGAATTTTTGGGAGTTTTAATGATCGCAATTATTGTCTGGTATGGCGGAAAACTAATATTGCATAATGATGAAAATGCGCTCGCTGCTTCTGATTTTATTGCATATATCGCCATATTTTCTCAGGTTATGCGACCTGCAAAAGCTCTAACAGATTCATTTAGTGGCATTCATTCTGGAATTGCTGCCGGCGAAAGGGTATTAGAATTAATCGACACCAAACCCGAACTGGTAAATAAAGCCGATGCACAAAAGTTAAATATTTTTAACAAGTCGTTAATTTTTGAAAATGTTGCCTTTAATTATGGTGAAAAACAAGTTTTGAGAAATATTAATCTTGAAATAAATAAAGGTGAAACCGTAGCTTTAGTTGGCCCATCAGGCGGCGGAAAAAGCACTTTAATGGATTTAATACCAAGATTTCACGACCCGAAAGCTGGTACAATCAAAATTGACGGTTTTGACTATAAAGATTTAACTGTTGAAAGCATTAGAGCGAACATGGGTACCGTTAACCAAGAATCCTTCTTATTTAACGATAGTATTTTTAATAACATCGCGTTCGCTAAACCAGATGCTACAGAAGAAGAAGTTATTGCAGCGGCTAAAATTGCCAATGCACACGATTTTATTTTGAATACTGAAAGCGGTTATCAAACTTTTGTTGGCGATAGGGGCAACAAACTTTCTGGCGGACAAAGGCAACGTGTTTGTATTGCCAGAGCAGTTTTGGCCAACCCGCCAATTATGCTTTTAGATGAAGCTACCTCCGCTCTTGATACCGAATCTGAAAAACTGGTTCAAGATGCTTTGAACAACTTAATGAAAAACAGAACATCCATTGTTATTGCACACCGATTAAGCACCATTCAACATGCTGATAAAATTATCGTGATAGATAAAGGTGAAGTTATCGAAACTGGCAACCACCAACAATTAATTGCACAAAATGGTTTATACCGCCGCTTAATTGACATGCAGGCTTTTAATGATTAACTATTCTGATGCAACATAATCAATAGCTTTGCTTACCTTATCAATCACCACGTTCCAATTATAATTTTTTAACACATACTTTTTTGCATTGTTTTTGAGTAGCTCAAGGTCGGTTGATGGATTCATTAAATTATCGAGTGCTTTTGTAAAAGTTTCAGCATCTGAAAATAGATAGCCTCCTTGGCTATTCTCAATATGATCTTTTAACACTTCACTAAAATCATTTGCAATAACAGGAATTCCTGCCATCATACTTTCTAAGGTAACTAACGAAAGACTCTCATAAAAAGAAGGAATAATCAATGCTTTGGCATGTTGCAAACAATTAGCTTTTATCTCCTCACTTACAAATCCTTGTGGCAAAATGCTGTTGCTTACAGGAATATTCATGAATGATTGCCCGATTAGCATTAGTTTTAGGTTAGATATATCGGTTTTTTTATACTCAAGAAAATACTCAAACAGTATATCACATCCCTTCGCTGGATCTATCCTTCCAATATAAACAATATAGGGATCGCGAATACCCAAAGAATTCTCATTTTGATGTTTTACATACTCGTTTATCCCCACCCCAACCACATCGCTATAAATAGCTTCATTATGAAAGAGCTTATTTACAAAATGCTGTTCGGCCTTGGTATTATATAAAATTGCCTTTGGCAGTTTAAAAAAGGATTTAAAGTTAGGAAAATAGATAGGCGGTTCATCGTGAGCAGTTGGAATCAGTATTGATCGTTCTGGAGCAATCTGCAAACCATAAAAGGTTGGGAAGTATAAATAGGTAAAAAAAATTATCGCATCATAGTCTTGCTTATTATTGCTCAAAAAATCAATGAGCGAAGGTGAGTACGGCCCCTGCTGTTTTGCCCACTCTTTACCACTTTCCTCAGCATTATTATATTGACCAGGTAAGTTTTCAACAAAATTTAGCAAACCAAAAAACCGAAGCGTTTTTTGAAAAAAGGTTTTCTTTCTCAATTTACGCTCAATAGATTGGGTTTTCTTTTTATTTCGCTCTTGTGCTACTTCAAAACGCCTGATTTTAACCCCATTTATATTTGAAATACCTTTTTGATATTCATTTCGCCAAGTAGTGTAGTCTTTAGCACACGAAGTAATTACTTCAAGATTAAACAAAGGATTAAGTTTTTCTGCCAGGATTCTACAATGATATTCTGCACCGCCGTTAACCTCTAAACCGTATCTTTGTACAACAATTGCGATTTTTTTCATAAACTGTTTCTGTAATCACAAAGTTATATTTAATCTATTAATTAATATAACTTTGGAATTTTATAAAAAAATTGCTGTAGATTTTATTTCAACTGAAAAATGAGAAATAGCGTTACCATAGTTATACCATTGTATAAAGACTCGCTGAATGCCCTTGAAATAATTTCATTAGCTCAATGTTTTAAAGTTCTTGGTAGTTATAATATTGTTGCAGTCAAACCTAAATCTTTGATATTAACAAATTACGATTATAAGTTTAAAGAGGTTTACAGCTTTGATGATGACTACTTCAGCGATATTGCAGGATATAATAGGCTAATGCTTTCTCCGGTATTTTATGAACAATTTTTGGCAACTGAATTCATTTTAATTTATCAGCTGGATGCATTCATATTTAAAGATGAATTGCAAGAATGGTGTAATGCAGGCTATGATTACATCGGGGCTCCATGGCTTAGGGAAGCTGACTACCCAGATTTATTCAAAAAGATGAAGAATCAATTTATGGCTTATTTTCATACTAGATATAATTTTAAAAAGACAAATACAAATATCCCGAGCGATTTACAATTTGAAAATAAGGTTGGAAATGGTGGCTTTTCACTAAGAAATGTAAAGAAGTTTTACCATTTATGCTTATCTGAAGCAAAACTAATTGCAGACTACACTCACCAAAATTTCCATCGTTTTAATGAGGATGCTTTCTGGAGCGTAGAGGTAAACCGTAAATCGACGCGATTAAAAATTCCTAGCTATAAAAAAGCTGCGTACTTTGCAATTGAAAATAATGGATATTATGGCTTAAAGCTAACTAAAGGTCGTATTCCCTTTGGTTGCCATGCGTGGGATAAAAATATCGAATTTTGGCGACCAATATTTAAAGCTGAAGGTATAGAAATTTAATATCGTCCAATTATGATTTTTAAATTAAACAGTAAAAACCTAGGGAATCCCAGCACACGGTAAAGCCTACATTTCCAAAACACACCTGTTTTAGCCAATGCATTATAGTTTTCGGCTGACAGCATTTTTAATAAGGCTTTACAAGCCATTTTTTCTCCTCTTGCCACTTCTATTGCATCGAGGTTAGCAACATTTAGAGGAAGCTGCTGTTGATGTTTCAATGAAATTTGTATTGCCGATTTCAGCCAGTCTGCTGAATAGTTACCCTCAGAAAAATGGTCTATCAGAATATCAAAGGTGACCATTACCTTATGTTTTCTAGCAACCTGAAGCGAAAAATCAATGTCGTAACCATGAAATAACGGAAGTGTATTTTCATCAAATTTATTGGCGGTAGTAATACTTTTTCTTGCACACATCCAAACACCATCAATGCATGCTACCTGCGTTAGCTGCTCATTTTCAGAATTGAAGTATTCTTTCTTTGTTACACCTGTATTATATTTATAACGCTGTATAATATTTACTTTATTGGTTTTTGCTTCATTACCAGCAAAAGCACATCCACTTGGGGTTAGCGCCTTGTAAGTTGAACCTGCCACACCCAAAAGACCAATGGTTTCATCATGCATGATTTCGCATACTTTAGCTCCCCAATTAGACGTAAGCAGTTCTACATCTTCATGCATAAAGCAAAGTATATTATATTTCGCTTTGGCTGCACCAGAATTATAAAGTTCACATAAACCCTTTGTCCCATCAATGTTATCGAAACTGAACAATTCATAAGGTACGCCAATCGTATCGGCAATATTTTTTTTTACATTTTCTAACTGCAATCCATTAACAGAAGCTATTATAATTGATATCATTCCTTCAAAATTAAAATAAAAAAGTTCAGTTAAAGAAAATCAAATACCTTTGTTTGATACATCAACTTACAATATGGACTTAATTCCTATTATGTATAGCATTTAGATAAAATGATTACAACTAATATTCCTTAAATACCATTTAAGAAATTTACAATAAGGGCTTACATCCCAAATACAATTAAAAGAAGAATTGACCTTTTGAAATGCAGAATATCGATAATAAGCAGTATGATTATTTAATTGTTGGATCAGGACTTTTCGGGGCCACCTTCGCCCATGAGATGACTAAAGCAGGCAAAAAATGTTTAGTTATCGATAAAAGAGATCATTCAGGTGGCAACATCCATTGCAAAAAAATTGAAGATATCAATGTTCACTGGTACGGTGCACATATTTTTCATACAAATGATAAAACACTATGGGATTATGTAAATCAATTCGCAGAGTTTAACAGATACACAAATTCTCCCATTGCAAATTATAAGCAAACATTTTATAATTTGCCCTTCAACATGAATACTTTTTATAAGTTATGGGGAAGTAAAACACCTTCCGAGGCTAAAGCTGAGATTGCCAGACAAATTGAACATTTAAATTTAGACGAGCCTCAAAACCTCGAAGAGCAGGCACTAAAGTTAGTCGGTACCGACATTTATGAAAAATTGATTAAGCATTACACCGAAAAGCAATGGGGTAAAAAAGCAACAGAACTACCTGCTTTTATTATTAAAAGGCTACCAATAAGATTTACTTTCGATAACAACTATTTTAATGATAAATACCAGGGTATCCCAATAGGCGGATACAATAAGATTATCGACTGTATGCTTAAAAATAGTGATGTAAAATTAGATACAGATTTTTTTGAAGACAGAGCGTTCTGGAGCAGTCAAGCAAAAAAAATCGTTTTTACAGGCAAAATAGACAACTATTTTGATTTTAAATTCGGCGAACTCGAGTATAGAAGTTTACGTTACGAGCTTGAGGTACACGATACGGAAAACTTTCAAGGTAATGCAGTAATGAACTTTACCGATGCGGAAACTCCATATACCAGAGTTTACGAACACAAACACTTTGAATTCGGCACCCAGCCTAAAACTGTTATCACAAGAGAGTATCCTATTACCGACACTAAAAATGCCGAACCTTATTATCCCATAAATGATGAGCGGAATATGTCTGTCTTGAAGCAATATCAGCAATTGGCTGAATTAGAAAGCAATGTAATTTTCGGAGGTAGATTGGCCGAATACCGTTATTATGATATGCACCAGGTTATAGCTTCTGCATTAAAAAAAACAAAAAGTGAACTTGAAACTGAATAACAAACTGACCATATTTTCTGTCCACCACAAGGCATTAGCAGTGCCCGAATGCAATTATATTCAGCCTATACAGGTCGGGAAGATTTTTTCTAATCTTGAATTGGGATTTATTTCTGATGATGATGGAAATAATATCTCAGCAAAAAATAAAACCTTTAGCGAATTAACTGCGGTTTATTGGATTTGGAAGAATTTAGATAAAATAAGCAGTGAATTTATTGGTCTTTGTCACTATAGAAGATACTTCACATTACCTCAATTAAGGGTGAAGAAAAAATTATGGATTACTAAAGAAATTATCGACCAAAGAGATATTTACAATAGCCCATTTAGTACCGAAGGTTTTCAACTGGTATGTAGTGAAAGCTTAGAAACCGAGCTATTGAAAGATCTTAATTCAGGCAATGTTATCGTTCCTTCTGCTACCCAACTATTATTAGAGCCTGGTTTTACTGCTTCGATAAAAATGCATTATATCTATCACCACATTAAAGAAGATTGGTATTTAATGCGTGATACTGTTATTAAATTCCATCCAGAAATGGAACAAAATTTTGATATATTTTTTGATAGTGAAACAAAAATGCATTGCTATAATATGTTCATATCAAGCAAAGAAGTTTTTGGAAAATATTGCAGTTGGCTTTTCCCAATCCTATTCGAACTGGAGAGAAAGGTGAAATTATCTGAATACGAATATCAGCAGCGAATACTTGGTTTTCTTTCAGAAAGGTTATTTAACCTATATCTGTTCCACTATAATCTGCAAAAAGCTGAATACCCATTAATATTTTTCAATTAAGCAACTAACCTCCAACAACCCATCTCATTTTGGTTTTAAGAAGCAGCCGGGTTATTACGAATGCTATAAGATACACAACTAAAAATCTCAAAACCGAAGCTAAAATATTTTGTCCTACAGATAAGTATAGATAATTCCATCTGTTTGATTTAAAAATTTCGGGTAAAAGTCTAATAATTAAGATTTGGTGTATGAGGTATATCCCAAATGTAGTTTGTCGTGGTTTCAATTTGGTATCGATAAAACGAACCGCACCAATTTTTAGGAGCATTACAAACATGGTTAATGAATATAAAATATTTGAGATTCTTAGTGTATTATATTCATCTCTTGAGCCATGATGGATTAAGAAAATGACTTCGCAACAGGCAAATGCAAAGAAAGCTATATTCACAATAACAACATACTCCCACTTAACCTTCTTAACAAATGACATTACGTGATCGAAATACTTGTTTAGGTACACCCCTAACCAAAGGTAAAATACAAACCCAAAAAGTGCAGCAGAATGGTGCGTAACAAACCACTCATAATATAGGTTACAGCTGTAAACTAGCGATATAAGTAACAATATTAGTCCGAACCATAGTTTATATAAATACTTTTTAAACAATAATAAGATACTGATACAAATCAAAAAATTAAGTATAAACCAAAAGCTACTTTCAAAAAGGATATATCTAAATTCCTCAGAAAAATAACCAACAGGGTCTCCATTAAAAAAAGATCTGCCAAGCTTAATATTTAAAACGGCCTTATGAACGAGGTTTAGAATTACTAATATCATAATCCAGAATAACCATGGCTTAATGGTACTTTTAAACCGGCGAACCAGATATTGCATTGGTGTATATTCAGTAAACTTATAATTGATAAGAAAACCACCTATCAAAAAAAAAGCAATTGTAGCAAATTTCCAAAATTGCATGGATGCAACTTGGAGGTATAAATCTGTCTTATCTTCATATTTGATTCCCCAAAGTACTGCTGAGTGCTCGAATACAATTCCAACCATAGAGATGCATCTAATGGTATCTACAAAATTAAAATTCTTTTTTTCTTGCGTTGGTATCTTTCGTGTTTCGATTTCCATGTAAAGATTTTAGTAACTGGCCAAATATCAATAAAAAAAAGAGTTCCAAATTAATCGGAACTCTTTTAACATTTATGTATGTAAAATTTTACAGTTACTTTATCGCAATATATTGGATTCAACCAAGCGCAACTGCAAAGAAAATGAATTTCATTATCCGGATTATAAAATCTCTAAATTGATATTTTATTTAGCAGTTTCTGATTCTGAATAAGTATTTAAGTTTGCTTTGCTCTTTTAAAAAATTTCTGAGATGGGCAATGTTGACCTAAATATTTTTAACCATAAAAAAAGTGGCCTTTTGAGCCACTTTTAAAATATCACTTTTTAGAACTACAATTTCCTTGCAACTTCTACTTGTTCGTAAGCTTCTACGATATCGCCAACTTCGATGTTGTTAAAGTTTTGAATGTTTAAACCACATTCATAACCTTTCAATACTTCCTTAACATCATCTTTAAAGCGTTTTAACGATGCTAACTCACCTGTGTAAACTACAACACCATCTCTAACGATACGAATTTTGCTGTTACGGGTAATTTTACCATCTAATACCATACAACCTGCAATGGTACCAACTTTAGTAATTTTGAAAGTTTCGCGTATCTCTACGTTAGCCACAATCTTCTCTTCAAACTCTGGGTCTAACATACCTTCCATCGCCGATTTAATCTCATTGATTGCATCGTAAATGATAGAATATAAACGTATATCGATTTGCTCTTGCTCTGCCAGTTTACGTGCACCTGTTGATGGACGAACCTGGAAACCAATGATAATCGCATCTGAAGCCGAAGCCAATAATACATCAGATTCTGAAATCTGACCTACACCTTTACTAATAATATTGATTTGGATTTGCTCAGTCGATAATTTTAATAATGAATCGGCTAATGCTTCGATAGAACCATCCACATCACCTTTAACGATGATATTAAGCTCTTTGAAGTTACCAATTGCTAAACGACGACCAATCTCATCCAAGGTAATGTGTTTCTGAGTACGCAAACCTTGCTCACGTTGTAACTGCATACGTTTGTTTGCAATGTCACGTGCTTCAGTTTCACTTTCTAAGGCATTAAATCTATCACCTGCTGTAGGTGCGCCTTGCATACCTAATACTTGTACTGGTTGCGATGGCCCTGCGGAATCTACCTTCGCACCACGTTCGTTTGTTAACGCTTTTACACGTCCACTATAACTTCCTGCTAAGATTGGGTCTCCAACTCTTAATGTACCAGCCTGAACCAATACTGTAGTTACAATACCACGTCCTTTATCTAGTGCCGATTCAATTACTGTACCTGTAGCTCTCTTATTAGGGTTCGCTTTCAGCTCTAGTAATTCAGCTTCTAATAATACTTTATCTAAAAGTAAATCAACATTTAAACCGCTTTTGCTTGATATTTCTTGAGATTGATATTTACCACCCCAATCTTCAACCAAAATGTTCATTACCGATAATTGCTCACGTACTTTATCCGCATTTGCACCTGGTTTATCAACTTTAGTAAAAGCAAATACCAATGGAACACCTGCTGCTTGTGCATGGTTTATCGCCTCTTTTGTTTGAGGCATTACTGCATCATCCGCAGCAATAACAATAATTGCAATATCTGCTGCCTTAGCACCACGAGCACGCATCGCTGTAAACGCTTCGTGACCAGGAGTATCTAAGAAAGTTACTTTTTTGCCAGTTGGTGTAGTTACCATGTAAGCACCAATGTGCTGTGTAATACCACCCGCTTCACCGGCAACTACATTTGCTTTACGAATATAATCCAGCAATGAAGTTTTACCATGATCCACGTGACCCATAATTGTAACAACCGGAGCTCTTTCAATTAGGGTTTCAACTGCATCTTCTTCTTCAATAACGTTTTCCTCATCTTCATCAGGTTTAACGAATTGAATTTCATAACCAAATTCATCAGCAACAATTGTCAATGTTTCAGCATCTAAACGCTGATTGATTGACACGAACATACCCAGACTCATACAAGTACCAATAATTTTGGTAACTGGTACGTCCATCATACTTGCAAGTTCGTTTGCTGTAACAAATTCTGTTACTTTTAATATTTTCGATTGAGATTCAAGTTCATTTGCTGCTTCTTCTGCGTTATATGCAACATCATCACGTTTTTGACGACGTAATTTAGCACGTTGAGCGAATTTACCCGATTTACCTGCACCACTTAAACGAGCAAGTGTTGCTTTGATTTGATCTTGAATTTCCTTCTCAGTAGGCTCTTCTTTAGGTCCGCTTGGTGTAGCATTTCTATTTTGAAAACCTGGTCTGGTGTTGTTATTATTTCTATTTCCCTGATATGGGGTTCCACCGCCACCTGCTGGTCGGTTACCTTGGTAAGGCGTGCCACTTGCAGGTCTGTTACCTTGGTAAGGTGTACGAGGTTGCCCTGGCGCGCCACCTTGTCCTTGAGTAGCTGGATTTTGACCAGGCTGACCCTGACCACCACCATGCTGACCTTGTTGACCTGGTGCTCCTGGAGTTTTCTTGCGTTTACGTTTGCGTTTTGCCGCTTCGCTATCACTCGATGAGGCTACAGGACCATTTCTTCTATCAGGAGTTGTTGGTAAAACAATTTTACCAATAATATTCGGACCAGTTAATTTAACCGAACGGGCTTTCATAACCTCAGGTTCAGTGCTAACTGGTGTTGCTGGTTTAACTTCTGGTGTAGCTGGAACTTCAGCTTTCGGTGCTTCTGCTTTAGGTTGCTCTACAACTGGTTTTGGAGTTTCCTCTACCTTTGCAACTGGTTGTGGCGCTTCTGCTTTAACTTCAGGCTGATCTTTCTTAACTTCTATCGGCTTTTCCTCTACATTAGGTTGCTCTGCAACTGGTTTCGGTGCTTCTTCAACTTTCGGAGCAGGTTCTGGAGTTTCTTCCTTTTTAGCTGGTCTTGTTTTAGAATTAAGATCGTTTAAATCAATTTTACCTACAATTTTAACACCCGGAAGACTACCATCATCGGCTTTATCTTCTGTTTTAGTTTCCTTTACAGGTTCCGCAACAGGAGGTGTTTCTACTTTTGGTGCCTCAGCTTTAGGTTTCTCTACCTGTGGAGCGAACGATTGAGTATTTTTGATTAAAATCTCTTCGTTTTTCTCAAAATCGGTGTTCTTTTTCGGTGCTTCAGCTGGCTTTTCGGTCTCAGGCTCGTCACGACGTATTTTACCAATCACTATTTGTTTGGCTTCTTCTCTTACGATCTTATCTCCCTGATACTCTTTTAATAAGGCATTATACATATCGCCCGAAAGTTTAAACATAGGGCTTTTCTCGGCTGAGAAACCCTTTTTGTTTAAAAACTCTACGGCCGTACCCATGCCAATATTAAGTTCTTTAATAGCTTTAATTAAAATGATTGGTTTGTCGTCTGACATTTAGCTCCTGTTATTGTTTTTATTTTAATACAAAAGTAGTGTTTATTTGGCAATTACACCACTTATTCAAATTCTGACTTCAAAATTTGAACCACTTCTTTAATGGTTTCTTCTTCAAGGTCGGTGCGTTTTACTAAATCTTCTACCGTAAGTGCTAAAACACTCTTAGCAGTATCGCAACCGATAGCCTTTAATTCGTCGATAATCCAGCTATCAATCTCATCTGAGAATTCTTCTAAATCAACATCTTCATCTGTTTCTTCACCAGCTTCGCGGTAAACATCAATTTCATAACCGGTTAATTTACCAGCAAGTTTAATATTATGCCCACCACGGCCAATCGCCAATGATACTTGATCAGGTTTTAAATAAACCGATGCGTGTTTAGTATCATCATCTAATTTAATAGAAGTAATTTTTGCCGGACTTAAAGCACGTGTAATATATAATGAAGTATTATTTGTGAAATTAATCACATCAATATTTTCGTTTTTCAATTCGCGAACAATACCATGAATACGAGATCCTTTCATACCTACGCATGCACCTACCGGATCAATACGATCATCGTAAGATTCTACAGCAACTTTGGCACGTTCTCCTGGTTCACGAACAATTTTCTTTATGGTAATTAAACCATCGAAAATCTCTGGAACTTCTTGTTCAAACAAACGCTGTAAAAACTCAGGTGCTGTTCTTGATATAATAATTTTCGGGTTGGCATTAATCATTTCTACTTTAGAAATTACTGCTCTAACAGAATCTCCTTTTTTGAAATAATCTGCAGGAATTTGTTCTGTTTTCGGCATTAAAAGTTCGTTACCTTCATCATCCAAAACCAAAGTTTCTTTTTTCCATACCTGATAAACTTCACCCGATACCACTTCACCTACTCTATCTTTATATTTTTTGAAGATTTCGTCTTTTTCTAATTCTAACACCTTAGAAACTAAAGTTTGGCGAGCAGCTAATATTGCTCTACGACCGAAACTCTCTAAAGTAATTTGTTCGATATAGTCATCTCCAACTTCTAAAGTATTGTCTAATTTAGAAACTTCAGCAAGTTCGATTTCTAGGTCATCATCTTCAGAAAATCCGTCTTCCATTACTTTTCTCGTTCTCCAGATTTCCAAATCCCCGTTATCAGGATTTACAATAACATCACAGTTTTCGTCTGTTCCGTATTTTTTACGCAACATGCTACGAAAAACTTCTTCCAACACACTAATCACCGTTGGGCGATCTATATTTTTGAAATCCTTAAACTCCTGGAAAGAGTCGATTAAATTAATTGTTGTAGTACTCATTTTTTACCATGATTAAATAGATTTGTAGGGTTACAAGGTAATCTCGTTTCGCTCCTAAATCGTATTACTTAAAACTTATTAATACACTTGTTTCTAATATATCATTAAACGGAACAGATGTTTGTACTGAAACCGCTTTTTTACCTTTTTCTTTAACTGATTCTTCAATCAGAATATTATTATCGGTAACCTCTAAAAGCTTACCTTCTTTTTTTTGTCCGCCTGCAAATTTAATGCTGATAGAACGGCCAATGTTTTTATTATACTGGCGGATAAGTTTTAATGGCTCACCAACACCAGGAGAAGAAACTTCTAAGTTATAAGCTTGTTCTATGGTGTTTTCTTCTTCTAAATGAAAACCAACATGCCTGCTAATGGCTACACAATCTTGTATGCTTATACCTTCATCGCCATCCACATTAATAATTAATTTATTGTTTGGCAACATTTTTACTTCAACCAAAAAAAGTTCTGGTCTGTCTGCAATTTTCTCTTCTACGAGCGCTGTAACTCTCTTTTCTACCTGCATATTTTAATCTGATTTCATAGAAAAAGGGGACATTGTCCCCTTCTCTTTTCTTCGATTACGATGCAAATGTACATAAATTTTAGAAATAATCAAACTCTAATACAGGAATTTACACGTAAGACTATCTTTTTAGCGTTTGTTGTTGCGGCTCTAAGTTGTGTTTTATGGTGCCTTTAAATAGCTTGCCTCCGTTTGCGAATTCTACACCAATATAACTTTCGACCAAATATTTTTTACTTTTTAAAAATGATTTTTGAGGTGAAAAAATAAGAGAATCGCCGCTAAGAATTGTCTTGCCTAAAATATTTATTTCATCCTGCAAACTATCTGTATCGCCCGGTGTTAATAAAACCGAAATAAAATCGACAGAATCTGGATTGGCCTGGTAAACTTTTTTAATTTCGAATAAACTAGCTTCATCAATATTTTTAATTATGATTGAGCTGCTGTCGGCAGAAAACTTGATGGTTGGCTTATTGTTTTTACTCTTACAGGAAGCTATATTTATTGCAACAACAAAAACAAACAAATATTTAACAGATTTAAACATTTTACTAAATTAAACATTATGAGATTAATTATTGAAATCCTTTTGATGGGATTAGCCGTTTTTATCGGTGCGAAACTGGTTCCGGGTGTAACTGTAGATGGTTATGGAAGTGCAATTATTGCAGCTGTATTAATTGCATTGGCGAATGCTACAATTGGATTCATTTTAAGATTATTAACTTTTCCGGTAAATTTTCTAACGTTAGGGTTAATGTCATTCATCATTACAGTACTAATGATTTTATTGGTTGATAGCATGATGACATCATTTAATACTACAGGATTTTTTGCAGCCGCATTTTTAGCGATTGTAGTAGCGCTGATTAAAGCAATTTTTGGTGCAATTGCTGGAGATAAAGAATAATTCAGTTTACAGTTTTTAGTAATCAGTTGGCAATATAAATCCAACTGATTGCTTTTCGGTTCTAAGTTTTCAGTTGGCTTTTTGAACTGCCAACTGAAAATTGCCAACTGAAAACTACCTGATAACTTCCCTAGAAATTACCATTTTCTGTATTTCAGAAGTGCCCTCGTAAATCTGCGTAATTTTCGCATCACGCATTAAACGTTCTACATGGTACTCTTTCACAAAACCGTAACCTCCGTGAACTTGAACTGCTTCTATAGTAACATCCATAGCTACTTTTGATGCAAATAGTTTAGCCATAGAACCAGCCTGTGTATAAGGTAAACCTTGATCTTTTAACCATGCGGCTTTATATACCAATAACCTGGCAGCTTCGATTTGCGTTGCCATGTCTGCTAATTTAAAAGCAATTGCCTGGTGTTCTGAAATTGGTTTTCCGAAAGATTTTCTGGCTTTAGCATATTGTGTTGCCAATTCGAAAGCACCTTGGGCAATACCTAATGCTTGTGCAGCAATTCCAATTCTACCACCTTCTAAAGTTTTCATTGCGAACTTAAAGCCAAATCCGTCTTCACCTATTCTATTCTCTTTTGGTACTTTCACATCGTTAAACATTAATGAGTGCGTATCAGAACCACGAATTCCTAATTTATTTTCTTTCGGACCAATCGTAAATCCTTCCATACCTTTTTCAACAATAAAAGCATTAATGCCTTTATGCCTTAACTCAGGATGGGTTTGTGCTATAACCAAATAAGTTGAAGCAGAACTCCCATTAGTAATCCAGTTTTTTGTTCCATTGAGCAGATAATAATCGCCTTTATCTTCGGCTGTTGTGCTTTGAGAGGTTGCATCAGATCCAGCTTCTGGTTCTGATAAACAAAAAGCACCAATTTTTTCGCCAGAAGCCAGAGGTTTAAGGTATTTCTCTTTTTGCGCCTCACTTCCATAAGCCTCTAAACCATAGCAAACCAGGGAGTTATTAACAGAAACAACAACAGATGCTGAAGCATCGATTTTGGAAAGCTCTTCCATTACCAACACATATGAAATTGCATCCAATCCGCTTCCATTATATTTTTCAGAAACCATCATTCCTAAAAACCCAAGCTCTCCAAGCTTTTTAATTTGTTCGGTGGGAAATTTCTGATGTTCGTCTCGCTCGATAACACCAGGTTTTAACTCCTGATTAGCAAAATCTCTGGCAGCTTGCTGAATCATTATCTGTTCTTCACTTAATTCGAAATGCATAACATTTATGTATAAAAGGTTAGTATATCAAAAGTAGTATTTATTGTTCGAAAATACTATGGCTGCATAGTATTTATTTTGTAATTTACTCGGTAAAGCAGAATGCCTTCATTGCGAACCAGTCCATTCTTGCTAATATGATTTGGATGTAATTAGCTTTTTTACTTTTTAGAAATCACAAAAATTAAACTTAAGCAACCCAATATTATGGTAAGTAAAAATTGTGACGAATGCAGGATGGTTGCATAAGCCAATCCATCTTTAAAAGGAATAGCATATAGCACTAGCGCTTGAGCAACCATCCAATGAAAAACCCCAATACCACCTTGAACAGGTGCAACCATGGCAAAACTTGAAAATACAAGGGCAGTAAAAGCAACATTAAAGCCTAAACCTGAAGTAATCTGAATTGCCGAGAACGCTAAATACATGGAGAGCCAATAGAAAAACCATATCCCTAATGTGTAAGCGATAAAAAGCGATTTGTTTTTTAAGTTGCTATAAGAATTGAATCCTTGTTTTAAACCAACGTAAACCCTTAAAAATTTTTTATTTAGTGCCTGTCTTATAAAATATATGGCGGCGGCAATGAGACTGAGCGACAGTACGATTAGTAAAATCGACCAGAAATAATTTATCGAGTGGATTTTAGCAACAACATTAACGTAAATGGTTTTGAAAAGAAAATCGGAAACCAAATCGTATTGACAAAGCAACATCAGGAATGCTGATAAAAGCAGCATAAATATATCAAACAACCTTTCGGTAATTACAGTGCCAATGGAGGCAAACATGGGCACCTTTTCTGATTTTAACATAACCGAACAGCGACCGATTTCGCCAAAACGTGGAAGTACCAGATTAGCCAGATAGCCAATTATTACAGCATGATAAGTATGCCAAAAAGTAACCTTGTAATTTATAGATTGATATAGCATACGCCATCGTAGCGCACGAAGAACATGAGCTATCCATACTGAAATGGCCGAAAACACAACCCAAAGAAAATTTGCGTTCTTAATTTCTTCCCAAATCTTTTCTAAATCCTGCCCGCTAAATGCGAAATACAAAATACCTATTCCAATTGCAAAAAGGACAAGGTATTTTAGTACCGATTTAAGGTTCAACATCAAGTTGTTTTATTTTAGCAAATGATTATTATCATCAGGAAAAACAAGTATCGGATTGTATTTTTTGGCTTCATCAATTGGCAAAGCACCGTAAGACATTATAATAAGTACATCACCAAGTTGTGCCAAACGAGCAGTTGCGCCATTTAAACAAATGGTTCCAGTACCTCTTTCTCCCTTTATAACATAGGTTTCGAAACGGGCACCGTTATTATTGTTAACAATCTGCACCTTTTCATTAGCAATAATGTTGGCTGCATCCATTAAATCTTCATCAATCGTAATACTGCCCACATAATTCAGTTCGGCTTGTGTTACTTTAACACGGTGTATTTTAGATTTTAATATCGTGATAATCATTTGGCAAAGTTAGCAATAAAGTTATAATGAATTAGTGAATGATTGAATGTTGAAATTAGAGAATAGTTAAACATTCAATCATTCACTCAATCAAAATTCGTTCATTTATTTAATAATCATATTATCTATCAGCCTCGTAGCACCAACTTTTGCGGCAACTAAAGCAACCAATTTATGCTCTGTTTTGGATGCTGCAGCCTGTAACGTATCACCATTAGCAATTGTAAAGTAATCCAATTCAACACCCTCAATACCATCATAAAATGATTTTGCTTGTTGTTCCAATTCACTTAGCGGAAAAGAATTAAAATTATCAACAACAAATTGTAACGATTTACTTAATACAAGTGCATTTTTTCTATCCGTTTCGGATAAATGAATGTTTCTGCTGCTCATGGCCAAGCCATCATCTTCTCTAATAATTGGACAAGTGATGATGTTTATCGGCAGTTTGAAATGCTCAAGCATATTTTTAATCATTAAAACCTGCTGGTAATCTTTCTGCCCAAACATGGCAACATCGGGTTCTACTGCATCAAAAAGTTTTTTTACAATTTGAGTTACACCTTGGTAATGACCTTTTCTAAATGCACCTTCCAATAAAAATTCTGCATTACCTAAATCGATATGCCAATTTTCATCTCCGCCAGCCGGATACATCTCCTCTACGTTTGGCATAAATACGGCATTGCAACCAGCTTCATCAAGCATAGCCAAGTCGTGCTCAATTGGGCGGGGATATTTTTCGAGGTCTTTCGGATCGGTAAACTGTGTTGGATTTACGAAAATGCTACAGATAATAACATCTGCATTTTCTTGCGCCAATTTAATTAATGAAATATGGCCATTGTGCAAAGCACCCATTGTGGGTACAAGAGCAATTTTTTTACCCGCTGCTTTTAGTGGTTTTAAATAAGCTTTAAGCGCTGCTTTGGTTTTTAATACTTCCAAACTTAACGATATGAGTTGAGGGGGTAAAGGTGTAAATTAATCTAAACGAAACCAAACAAATGCCGTCGATATTGATAAATAGTATTATTATTCTTATCTTTGCAGCTCATTATCTTTTAATTAACTTAATTTTTTCTTTGAATATGGAGATGGCAAAAACGAAGCTGCTGATTGTTACACACGAGATGTCGCCTTTCCTCGAGCTTACTAAAATTTCTGAAATTACTCGCCAATTGCCACAGGCTATGCAAGAAAAAGGATTCGAAATCCGCATCTTGATGCCAAAGTTTGGTAACATTAACGAGAGAAGAAATCGTTTACACGAAGTAATACGCTTATCTGGAATGAACATCATAATTGATGACAACGATAACCCTTTAATCATTAAAGTGGCTTCTATTCCGGCTGCACGTATGCAGGTTTATTTCCTGGATAATGAAGAGTATTTCCAACGCAAACAGGTTTTTGCTGATGCAAGCGGAAAATTCTTTGATGACAATGACGAACGTACTATCTTTTTCTGTAAAGGTGCATTAGAAACCGTTAAAAAATTGGGTTGGGCACCGGATATCGTTCACTGCCACGGCTGGATGAGTTCATTAGTACCTGCTTACATTAAAACAACCTACAAAAACGACCCAACTTTCAAAAACTCGAAAGTTGTGTATTCTGTTTACGAAGGTGGTTTTACTGAAACTTTAAATGCTAACTTCTATAAAAAAGCTGTTATGGCTAACATGACAGAAGACGATACAAAAGCATTTGAACCCGCAGATGTAAATAGCTTACATGTTGGAGCGATAACACACTCAGACGCAGTAGTTTTAGCAGATGAAAACTTAGATAAAGATCTGTTAAAATTTGTTAAAGATTCCAATAAGCCAACTTTAGCTTATAACTTAACCGATAATTTCGAAAACTTCTACTCATTTTATGAAGAAATCTCGAATGAAGAATTGGTTTCTGTTGCTTAATTAGGTATTATTATTTTAAATATGAAATTTACAAAACAAGACTTATTAACCCTGTTGATAGGTCTTTTTCTTTTTGCATCATGTAAAAACCCCAATGGTGTTGGCTTAGATGTTGACCCAAATTCGGTTATACAAGGTACTTTGGTAAACGATCAGCTGGTTACTTCTCAAACGGTTAAAGAGCCTGATTTTATTACTTCTACGCTAAGTCAATATCCACTAGGCTACATTACCGACCCTGTTTTTGGTAAAACTGAAGCAAGTGTGGGTATGACAGTTTGGCCGTCTGAACTAAATCTTGATTTTACATCTGCAACTTTAGATTCAGCAGTTTTGGTTTTAAACCTTGGCACTCAGTTCTATGGAGATACAACTTCTTCAAGATACAGTATAGATGTTTATCAATTAACAGCGCCAATTGCAAAATATAAAGCTTCTGATGCTATACCCCATAGCGCAACACTTTTAGGAAATTTTAACAGTAGAATTTTTCCTACTACGCCAATTAAAATAACTGATATTGTTAAAGGTGGTAAAGACACACTTAAAACGGTTAAAGCTCAAATTCGAATTCCTTTAAATAAAGCTTTTATACAAAGTAACATTTTGAGCTTACCCACTACTGGAACATCTACAAATGATAAGTTTGCTCAGTATTTTAAAGGTTTATATGCTGAAGTAAACAAAACATCATCAACTGGTACAGGAGGTGTAGCATTTTTAGATTTTGCTGGCACAAACTCATATTTACAATTGGTTTATAAAACCACGAGTACATCTAATGTTATAGATACTTTGTTTAAAAACTTCCCTATTAATACAACTACGGGGCAGATTGTAACAGCTAACATTAAACATGATTATACCGGCACAGCTGTTAAAACTCAATTGGATAATCCCGGTTCTACTACCAGTCCGACGCAATACGGTATAACATACTTGCAGGCTTTAGGTGGTGTTAAAACAAAAATTTCATTCCCTAACCTTAAAAACTTTACAGCTACCTACGGAAAAGCTATTGTTAACAAAGCAGAATTGGTGGTTGATTTAAGTTCAGGGACTTTTGCTTATCCATTTAATGCTCCGCAAAGATTGTCGCTTTACCGCTGGGATATTGCAGAACAAAATGTAAACGTTCCTGATCACGATCAGCAAGGAACAACATCAACTGGTGCGACTAATGCTGGAGATACCAGAGCTAAAGGTGATGCTGAGTTTGGTGGCTATTACGATTCACTTAAAAACAGATATGTGTTTAACGTTTCAGCATATGTACAAGATTTGATTGATGGAGCCAAAGTTGACTACGGTACATTTTTAGCACCAACTAATTTTCTTGCCACACCGTTCGATCTTGGTCCTTCGGGTTCATCTGCAGCAAGAGCTGTTATTGGTTCATTTGGTAACACAACAAACCGATTGAAACTGAATATTTATTATACGAAGGTTAATTAATAACACTACAATATATGTAAACCCGTTTGGCATCACCAAGCGGGTTTTTTTATGAACTTTTTTGTTTAAAATATTCATGTTTGGTTTAAACAAACGTTTGTTTATTATATTTGGTCAAAATAAAATTAATATATGTGTGGAATAGTAGGTTATATTGGCTATAGAGAAGCATGGCCAATTGTTTTAAAAGGACTTAAAAGATTAGAATATAGAGGTTACGATAGTGCTGGTATAGCCATTATAAATGAAGGAGGTCAGAACATTTACAAAAAAGTTGGTAAAGTTGCAGCACTCGAAGAATTTGCGGAAAGTCAGGATAAAACTGGTACAATTGCTATGGGTCATACCCGATGGGCTACGCATGGCGTTCCTTCTGATCGTAATTCGCATCCACATACTTCAAATAACAATAAACTTTCCATCATTCACAATGGAATTATTGAAAACTACGCCACACTAAAAGAAGAACTTATTTCCCGTGGCCACGAATTTAAAAGTGATACAGATACCGAAGTTCTCATTCATTTAATAGAAGAAATTCAAAAAATTGAGCAAACTGATTTGCTTGAAGCTGTTCGATTGGCATTAAAAGAGGTTACTGGTGCTTATGCAATTGTAATAATGGATAGAGAAAATCCTGATCAACTTATTGCAGCTAGAAAAGGTAGTCCGATGGTTATTGGTGTAGGTAAAGGCGAATACTTTATTGCTTCTGATGCGACACCAATAATTGAATATACTAAAAACGTAATTTATCTTAACGACCATGAGATTGCCTTAGTTACTAAAGATGATTTATTGGTTAAGCGCTTAGATAATGTTGTTCAATCACCTTTAATTCAAGAATTAGAGTTGAAGCTAGAGATGTTGGAAAAAGGCGGCTTCGACCATTTTATGTTGAAAGAGATTTACGAACAGCCAAGATCCATCAGAGATTGTATGCGTGGTCGTATTTACCCGGAAGAAGGCAAAGTGCAATTGGGTGGCATAAAAGAATTTGTAGAGAAACTAAAAAATATTGATCGCATTATTATTGTTGCATGTGGAACTTCATGGCACGCAGGCTTAGTTGGTGAATATTTAATTGAAGAATATGCCCGTATTCCGGTTGAGGTAGAATATGCTTCTGAATTTAGGTACCGCAATCCAATCATTACCGAGAAAGATGTGGTGATTGCCATATCACAATCGGGAGAAACTGCAGATACAATGGCAGCGATTGAAATGGCAAAAGAGCGAGGCGCTACCATTTTCGGTATTTGTAATGTTGCAGGTGCATCTATACCAAGGTTGAGTCATGCAGGTGTTTACACCCACGCCGGACCAGAAATTGGCGTAGCATCAACAAAAGCATTTACGGCACAAGTAACGGTTTTAACTTTGATGGCGTTTTACATGGCTCAACAAAAAGGAACCATCACGCAGTCTAAATTAATTAGTTTATTAACAGAACTTGATAGCATTCCTGATAAAATTCAGATTGCACTGGAATCAAATGATATTATAAAAGAAGTTGCTGCAAAAATTAAAGACTCTAGAAACTGTTTATTTTTAGGTAGAGGTAGTGGTTTTCCAGTTGCGTTGGAAGGTGCTTTAAAGCTTAAGGAGATATCGTACATTCACGCAGAAGGTTATCCGGCAGCAGAAATGAAACACGGACCTATTGCCTTAATTGACGAAGAAATGCCTGTTGTTTTCATAGCTACACAAAATTCATCATATGAGAAGGTAATTAGCAACATACAAGAAGTTAAAGCACGTAAAGGGAAAGTTATTGCAATTGTTACCAAAGGTGATACAGAGGTAAAGAAAATGGCCGATTACTGCATCGAAATTCCAGATGCTGATGAAGCTTTTTTGCCGTTATTAGCCACTATTCCATTGCAACTTTTATCATACCATATCGCTGTAATGAGAGGCTGTAACGTAGATCAGCCTAGAAACTTAGCTAAATCGGTTACAGTAGAATAATTATTTTAAACAGAAAGAGCCACGGA
Organism: Pedobacter jejuensis; assembly: GCF_003725795.1. GTDB lineage: Bacteria > Bacteroidota > Bacteroidia > Sphingobacteriales > Sphingobacteriaceae > Pedobacter > Pedobacter jejuensis. Next base: position 105,405 of record NZ_RBEE01000045.1, read on the forward strand.
AATATCGTGGCTCTTTCTGTTTAAATGTATTCTATTTAACTAAAATGGCAAATCGCCATTCACATCATTAGGCTGTATGGTAAATTCATCTTCAATCTTCGATTCGTTATTTTGAACATGATTTACAGGTTGACCCGGCTCGAAATCACTTTTTCGGCCAAGCATGGTGAAATTTTCAGCTACAATTTCAGTAACATATTTTTTAACCTTCTCCTTATCTTCAAAAGATCTGGTTCTTAATTTCCCTTCAATATATACAAGTTTACCCTTTTGCAGGTATTTTGATGCAACTTCAGCCAAACCTCTCCATAAAACTATGTTATGCCATTCGGTTTGTTCAACACGTTTACCATCTTTGTTATACGTTTCTGATGTAGCTAAAGGGAAGCTTGCTACGGTAACGCCTCCATCTAAGTGGCGCACTTCTGGATCTTTACCCAGGTGCCCAACTAAAATAACTTTGTTAATCCCAGACATAAAATATTTTTTTTGGTTAGTTTTTTATAAACGGTGATCAATACTTCATCAAAGGTTAGTTACTCCTTTTTTAGCGCTTAGAAATTCTCATCAATAAAATTTCTTATCACGTTTGGTTGAGGTAATTCATCCAATGTATTTAAAAGAACCCAATTAAGTTCCTTTTGTTTACTAAAGTTAAATATATAATTTTTTAAACCAAAAAACTGTACATGGATAATTTGGTGTGTTAATAAGTGCTTTTTATAGCTGATAAAAGTAATTTCAGTACTATCGCCAAATTGATTTTTAATTGCAGTGCGAAAATCTCCATCCATGACTGTGCAATTCATTTCGGTTTCTATACATGGAAAATCGTAGAGATGTTGCCAAATATCTTTTGCCTGTCTTTCTCTTACTAAGATTTTATCATCTTCAACACAAACAAAATAATTAAAATATCTATGTTTTTTTTCTGCCTTTGCAAGCTTTACAGGCAATTGATTTACAACAGAATTATTGTAAGCAAAGCAATCTAATCTTAGCGGACAAATCCCACAATCTGGAGATTTTGGTTTACATTGAATGGCACCAAACTCCATTATCGCCTGGTTATACAAAGCAGGATCTTCTTTGTAAAGCATCTCATTAGCCAATTTAAAAAACTGCTTTTTACCTTCTTGAGAATTTATAGCCGTATCAATTCCGTAATACCTTGCTAAAACCCTAAAAACATTTCCATCAACTACTGCTCTTGCTTCGCCAGATGAAAAAGATGATATTGCTGCTGCGGTATATTCGCCCACACCTTTTAGTTTAATCAAATCATCATGAAGTGTTGGGAAAACGCCATTGTAATTATTCATAACAATTTGCGCTGTTGCATGCATGTTTCTACCACGAGAATAATAACCTAAACCTTGCCATAATTTAAGCACTTTAGCCTCAGTTGCATTTGCAAAATCATTAACTGTAGGAAAATTACTTAGAAAACTGTTAAAATAAGGCAAACCTTGTTCTACCCTCGTTTGCTGTAAAATTATTTCAGATAGCCAGATGGTGTATGCATCAGTTGTATGTCGCCAGGGTAAATCTCTTTTATTTGCCTGATACCAGTTTATAAGTTCGAATTGGAATGTCATTGCTGCAAATAACGGTGTAATTATTTGTTTAAAAAAAAACTTGCAATAGCCTGATATAGCGACAAATAAAAAAATCATCTTTTATTTCCCTATCTCATTAAAAAGCAATACTTTTGCAACCCCAAAACACTGATAATTAAATACACAATATATAATAAATAATAAAATATGACTAAGGCAGATATTATTTCAGAAATATCAACAAAAACCGGAATTGAGAAGGTTGATGTGCAGGAAACAGTTGAGGCATTCTTCAAGGTTATCAAAACTAGCATGATTGGCGGCGAAAATGTATATGTTAGAGGCTTCGGAAGCTTTGTTGTTAAAAAGAGAGCTCAAAAAACGGCTAGAAATATCTCTAAAAACACTGCAATAATTATCCCTGAGCATTTTGTTCCAAGCTTTAAACCTGCAAAAGTATTTGTAGATAAAGTGAAAAACAACAGCAAAAAAATACAAGTAGAAGCTTAAATCCATACACGTGAACAGTAGCATCAGATTAAAACAAACCATCATTATCGGAGCGATTTTATTGCTTGTTGCCTTTCTGTTTACAAGAGATATTAAAGGTTTAGTAAAACCTACTGAAGAAAATGGCAAAACAGCAGCTCCTGGTCAGGTATCAGAATCGGCATCAGTTTCTTCAGGTTTAAATATCCAAACAACATCTGAAGCTGCTAAGAGTGCAATAAATAAAAGTTTAGTAACTGATATTGCTGCACTTGAAAACAAGTATAAAGATGCAACAGGTGCCGAAAAAGTTGAACTTGCGCAACAGTTAGCTCAGAAATGGGATGACGTTGAACAATTAACTCCATCAGCACTTTATTTAGAAGTTGTTGCAGAAGCAAAACCATCATCAAAAAACTGGTTGGCATCTGGTAACAAATTTTTAAAAGCTTTTGAAAGTACGCAAGATAGTTTAGCACAACCTGCTTTATTGCAGAAAGCCAATACATCTTTTACAAAAGCATTAGCGTTAGATAAAGAAAACATAGATGCCAAAACTGGCTTAGGTGTTACGATTGTTAATGGCTTAGGTGCACCAATGCAAGGTATTGCAATGTTGCTCGAAGTTGTAGCAAAAGAACCTAAAAACATAAAGGCAAATATGAATCTTGGCTTATTCTCTATAAAATCGGGTCAGTTTGACAAGGCAATTCCTCGTTTCAATACGGTGATTGCTACAGCTCCAACGCCCGAAGCTTACTTTTATTTAGGTACGGCTTTAGAAAATTTAGACAAAAACAAAGAAGCTATTGAAGCTTATTTAAACAGTAAAAAATTAGCAGCAGACCCAACTTTGGCATCATTTATTGATAAAAAAGTGGCTGAACTAAAGAATAAAAATTAATTAACGGATTAATAAAAACATTTAAAACTAAAAATTATGCCAAGCGGTAAAAAAAGAAAAAGACATAAAATGGCTACGCACAAACGTAAAAAACGTTTAAGAAAAAACAGACATAAGAAAAAATAGATTCTTATTTTGATTTAGCTTTTTAAACCTCATAGTAAAAACACTATGAGGTTTAAGATATTTATATACTTTTTTAGTATTTAAAATTTTGGCAAATCACTGTTTCTGTTTACTATCCATTTGTTAATAGGCGAATAGCCTTAAATCTGTAGCTGTTGGTAAAAGAATTAATTATAAATTCGACTCCTGCCGGAGTTACCATAGCGTTGATTGAAGACAAACAACTTGTTGAGCTTCACAAAGAACAAATCAATAATAACTACGCTGTAGGCGATATTTATTTGGGCCGCATTAAAAAAATTATGCCCGGCCTAAATGCTGCTTTTGTGGATGTAGGTTATGAAAAAGATGCATTTCTGCATTATTTTGATTTAGGCCCGCAGGTAGAATCTTTAATCAAGCTAACTAAGATCAAGCGTAATGGCTCGGTTACAGGCACATTATTAGATAATTTAAAGCTTGAAGCCGATATAAATAAGGCAGGCAAAATTTCTGATGTGCTCAGTAAAAACATGCTCCTTCCTGTACAAATTGCTAAAGAACCAATTTCTACTAAAGGGCCTCGTTTAAGTTCCGACCTATCAATTGCCGGCAGGTATGTGGTACTGGTGCCATTCTCCAATACCATATCCATATCAAAAAAAATAAAAAGTAATACCGAACGTAATCGATTAAAAAAGATTATTGAAAGTATTAAACCTCAAAATTTTGGGGTAATCATCAGAACCGTTTCCGAAGGAAGAGGCGTTGCCGAATTGCAAAAAGATCTATTGGATTTAGTTGCTAAATGGGAAACCTTTACAAAAAAACTTCCTTCTGCTGAGCCTTCAAAAAGGGTTTGGGGTGAAATGGACAGATCATCAACGTTAATTCGTGATATTCTGAATCCTGATTTTACGAACGTTTACGTGAGTACACCTGAACTGTTTGATGATATACGTTCTTATGTGCATGATATTTCTCCAGAAATGGAAAAAATAGTAAAGCTTTACAAACATAAAGAACCCATATTTGAACATTTCGGCATCGAAAAGCAAATTAAAAATGCCTTTGGTAAAACCGTAAATTTACCAGGTGGTGCTTATCTGGTTATAGAACATACAGAAGCGCTACATGTTGTTGATGTAAATAGCGGTAACCGTACTGCCAGTAAAGAAAATCAAGAAGAAAATGCTTTACAGGTAAATAAAGAGGCGGCTAAAGAAATTGCCCGTCAATTGCGTTTACGTGATATGGGCGGTATTGTTGTAATCGATTTTATCGATATGCACAAGCCAACAAACCGTAAAATGCTATTCGATTACCTGCGTGAATTGATGTTGCTTGATCGTGCTAAACACACCATTTTACCTCCAAGTAAATTTGGTTTAGTACAAATTACAAGACAACGCGTTCGCCCGGAAATGAACATTGTTACGGTAGAAAAATGCCCGGCATGTGGCGGTACAGGTGAAATAAAGGCAAGTATTATCTTAATGGATGATATTGAAAATAACCTGAACTACATTTTAAGAGAACAAAATGAAAAAGGTGTTACACTTTGCGTTCACCCATATATTGAAGCATATATAACTAAAGGCATTTTTAATTTACAACGCCGTTGGTTCTTCAAATATGGTCAGTGGATTAAAGTAAAAACCCAACCATCTTACCATTTAACTGAGTTTCACTTCATTTCAGCAAAAGATGAAGAGATAAAACTTTAAATACTTGATAGCAAAGAAGCCTGATTTTTATAAGTCAGGCTTTTTTGTTTAAAAATGATTTAGTTTTTGCCACCAGTAAAATCTAAATTCGTAAATCTAAAATCGAAATTAAATTGGCAAAAACAAAAACAGCATATTTCTGTCAGAGTTGCGGCTACGAATCTGCAAAGTGGTTGGGTAAATGTCCTTCATGCAATCAATGGAATACCTTTGTTGAAGAAATTATAGAAAAAAACCCAACGGCTGTGCCAACCTGGAAAAATGATACAGCACCTGCAAGAAAGTTAAGTAAGCCAAGCAAAGTAAATGATATTCAAAGTTCGCCAGAGCGCCGAATGTTAACTGGCGACAAAGAATTAGACCGAGTACTTGGAGGTGGATTAGTAGAAGGTTCGTTAATTTTAATAGGTGGCGAACCTGGTATCGGTAAATCTACCTTAATGCTTCAATTAGCTTTAAATTTAAAAGGCAAAAAGCTGCTTTACGTTTCTGGCGAAGAAAGTGAACAGCAAATTAAAATGCGGGCAGAAAGAATTACGGAATCTCCATCGGCCGATTGCTATATTTTAACAGAAACATCAACTCAAAATATTTTCAAACAGATTGAAATTCTCGAACCAGAAATTTTAGTTATCGATTCTATTCAAACACTTCACTCTGCACACATAGAATCTACCCCCGGAAGTGTTTCGCAGGTACGCGAGTGTACAGCAGAGCTGCTACGTTTTGCAAAAGAAACGGGTACACCTGTATTTTTGATAGGGCATATTACAAAAGACGGCGCCATTGCTGGTCCAAAAATATTAGAACACATGGTTGATACGGTTTTGCAATTTGAAGGCGACAGACACCACGTTTACCGGATTTTACGATCAATAAAAAATAGGTTTGGAGCAGCCGCTGAATTAGGCATATATGAAATGCAGGGAAGTGGTTTACGAGAAGTTTCCAATCCTTCAGAAATTTTATTGACACAGCGTGATGAAGAATTGAGTGGTATTGCTATCGCTGCAATGCTTGAAGGAGCAAGACCAATGCTGATAGAAACGCAGGCTTTGGTTAGCACAGCAGCTTATGGTACACCGCAACGTTCGGCCACAGGTTTTGATACCAAGAGGATGAACATGCTTTTAGCGGTACTGGAAAAACGCTGTGGTTTCAGATTAAGTACTCAAGACGTTTTCTTAAATATTGCTGGTGGAATACGAGTAGAAGACCCCGCTATCGATTTAGCGGTTCTTATCGCTATAATTTCATCGCATCAGGATATTGCGGTTTCATCTAAAAATTGTTTTGCTGCCGAAGTAGGCTTATCTGGTGAAATTAGAGCGGTTAACAGAATTGAGCAACGAATTGCTGAAGCAGATAAACTTGGCTTTGAAACCATATATATTTCTAAGTACAACTTAAAAGGCATCAATATTGAAAAATATAATCTGGAGATTAAGGCAGTTAGCAAAATTGAAGAAGTTTTTGGTCTGATATTCGGCTGATTGGCAAAAACAAATGGGGAATAGATTCAACATATTTCCACAATAAGGTGAATATTTTCCCCAATTACCCAACTCAATAATTTTTGGCACGATAAATTACTTTTCATAATTAATTGATAAACAATTAATTATAATCTATCAAGCCACTTCAATAAGTTTGGATTAACATTTGTCTAATACATTGTGTTGTACATCATGGGATGTGATCTATAACAATAGGGATGATTTTCCTCGTTAGTGAGAGCTAACGAGGATTTTTTTTGCCTATTCAATTTTCGGAAAATTTTAAATACTTTTGAACCAGATAATTACGGAAAGCTTTTATAAACTATTAGATATTACATTATGAAAAAAATAATTTTTAGTCTCGGATTCTGTTTAATAGCTGCATTCTCTTTTGCACAAACTGAATTAAGCGGACAAAAGTTTGGCGATGCAGTATCTCCAGGCAATATTAAACCTGCTGCCAAAATGGAAGCTGCTATGAATGGCAAAGATACTGCTGATATGAAAATTGAAGGCAAAGTAGTTGAGGTTTGTAAAAAGAAAGGTTGCTGGATGACTTTGGAAATGCCAAATGGAGAGCCAATGCGTGTTACCTTTAAAGACTATGCTTTTTTTATGCCTATGGATATTGTTGGCAAAAAAGTGGTTTTGGATGGCATTGCAAAAAAACAGAACATATCGGTAGAAACACTGCGCCACTATGCTGAAGATGCAAAAAAATCTCCGGAGGAAGTTGCAAAAATAACAGACCCGAAAAAGGAATTAGCTTTTGAGGCTAAAGGTGTTGTTATCCTTGATAAATAAGCTTAAAGACTAATGCTTAAAGACTAAAGCAAAAATGCCCTAAACTTTGAAGGTTTAGGGCATTTTCTTTTTGTAAACTATAATTATTTATAATATCCAGTTCCATCCAAATTCATCAGAGGCTAAGCCGTAACGGATATCGTTTAATTTCTTTGCGATGCCATTAGAGATTGTTCTGGTTGATGAATCTGTAAGTTTATAGGTGTTGCCCAAATAACCAATTTCGCCAATTTGCGTAACCGTCGCTGCAGTACCTGCAGCAAATGCTTCGGTTAAACTGCCGTTTTCAATCCCCTCTATAACTTCTTTAACAGACACTCTACGTTCTTCAACTTCCACGCCTGCATCTTTGGCTAATTTTATAATCGTATCGCGAGTTACGCCATCTAAAACCGTACTACGAATAGATGGAGTTATTAGTTTACCATTGATTACAAATATTAGATTTGCTGTACCAGCTTCTTCAATGTATTCGTGGTTAATTGAATCTGTCCATATCAATTGATCGAAACCTTCTTTTTTAGCTTGTTCAAACGGATATAATGAGCGAGCATAGTTACCTGCAGTTTTAGCAAAACCAACTCCACCTTCATCAGCTCTTGTATATTCAGTTTCTATCTTCACTTTTAAAGCACTGCTATAATACGGACCTGTTGGCGTTGTAAGCAATGCAAACTTATACATATCGGATGCTTTAACACCCAAATATGGGTCGGTTGCAAACATTACCGGACGAATGTACAACGCATAATTTTCTTGTGATGGCACCCATTTTTCATCAATATTGATTAATGCTGCCAAACCTTGCATAAAAATTTCCTCAGGGATGCTTGGCATAGACATCCTGGCTGCGGATTTATTAAAACGTTCGAAATTTTTATCTGCACGAAATACACTTATTTTCCCATCTGGTTGGCGATAGGCTTTTAAGCCTTCAAAAATGGCCTGTCCGTAATGTAATGCAGAAATTGCCGGGCTCATTGGAATCGGACCATAAGGTAAAATCTGCAAATTCTTCCATTCGCCATCTTCGTAGTCGGCAGTAAACATGTGGTCGGTAAAAACTTTACCAAAAGGTAATTGCGAAAAATCTGTAACTGATAAACGTGTAGCTTCAGCTTTTACAATATTTATATCTAGAGTTTCGATCATGATTATATTAATTAATAATTGATGGATAGTATTCAATGCGAATGCGGCATAATTTATATCTTGTATCTATCCGTTTTAATTTTTGCAAATTACGAAAAAACGAACGATCTTAATAGCATTTCAAGATATTAATCTTTGTTCTTTAGTGTTTTAAGCACACTAAGCACCCAACCTTTACCCCATTCTTCCATTTGTTCATCCGTCCATAAAGAGGGATAAAAGATTCTTTTTTGAAAACGCGGAGGCAAATATTTCTGCCAATTGGTTCCACCTGTTGCAGCAACATCTATAGGATCCTTTTCGAGATAACGAACTGCAGACTTGTAATGTGCTAGCGGCCATTCTACATTTACATATAAATCTAACTTGCGAAGTTCATTTGCCAACACAGAAACATCATAACCATTCGCTTGGAACTGTTGATATAAAGCAGAAAAATTTGTTGTTACTCTATCTTTCGCTAACTGAAGAAATTGAGCAGAATACTTTTTAATAAACTGTTTTAAAGTTAGTGTTTGCTTACCAGATGAAAGTTCTGTAGCACCAAACTTCCAGTAAATATTTTCAAATTGTTCTTCTAAAGTGGCATTGCTTAATTCTACCCTTTTAGTTTTTTCAACCAAACGAATAAAATCTGTAGCGCATATTTCTATCATTCTGTACTGGCCTGATTGAAAACCACTTGCCGGTAAAAGCGACATTCTGAACTTTAAAAACTGCTCCTTTTCCATTCCATCAACCATCACTTCGAAAGATGTTGTTAAGGCATTAAAATAAGCGTTTATCCTTTTTACACGAGCCGTAAAAAAATCAATTGTCAAATTTTCATGCTCTGCTATTTGCTTACACTCGTGTAAACACAATTTAAAGTATAGCTCAGTAATTTGGTGGTACATTATGAAAATTTCTTCATCAGGGATTGGTGTTTTAGGGCTTTGTAAACTTAAAAGTGTATCCAAATGGATGTAGTCCCAATAGGTAAGAAAATCGGCATAAAGTAAGCCATCTAAATAAGATGCCATATCCTGCCCCATGGCTGTATATTTTTCTTGTAGTTGATTGAGTTTATCTTTTATTTCGGGCGTAAAATCCATAGTGCAAAGTTAATATTCCAAAATTGATAAACATATTTTGTGCTAAATTGTAAATTTTATACATTTGGGCAATGGCGATGGGGTACCGCCAAAACCGCCAAACAGGCTGATGACTCCTACGATTTTACTTAAAATTGATTTATAATGCCTGTTAAAAACTTAACGGAAGGTAATCTTTCGTACTTACATCGTTTCCAAAAATTAGAATTTGGGCTATTGTTAGCAAATAGCTTAAAATGGTTATTTTTCTCTGCGCTACTTGGAGGAATTATAGGGTCGGCCTCTGCATTGTTTTTAGTCGCTTTAAATTTAGTAACCGATTATCGTGAACAAAATCAATGGATAATTATTTTTTTACCCTTGGCTGGTTTACTCATTGGCTTGGCCTATCACTATTGGGGAAAAGAAGTTGTAAAAGGAAATAATCTTTTAATTGAAGAACTTCAAAGTCCGAAGAATATTATTCCAATAATAATGGCTCCGCTTATTTTTGCAGGAACAATAATTACCCATTTATTTGGTGGCTCTGCAGGGCGTGAAGGAACAGCGGTTCAGATTGGAGGTGCATTTGCCGATCAGTTTACAAAAGTATTTAAGCTTAAGCCCCGCGACCGAAAAATCATTTTAATTTGTGGTATTAGCGCTGGATTTGCATCCGTTTTCGGAACACCATTAGCGGGCGCAGTTTTCGGAATAGAAGTTTTTGTTATTGGAAGCCTATTGTACACAGCTATTTTACCATCATTTGTTACAGCAGTAATTGCCGATTACGTTTGTAAAGCATGGGGAGTTGGGCATACTCATTATTCTATTCCAACCGTGCCACAAATGGATATGATTAATCTGCTATTATCGCTAGGCACTGGTATAATTTTCGGATTAGCCGCAAGAAGTTTTTCTACATTAAATCATGGTTTATCTCAAGTTTTTGCGAAAATTAAATATCCACCTTTACGACCTTTAGTTGGTGGCTTTATTTTGATAGGAATAATTTATTTACTCGGCACAACACGTTATATTGGTTTAGGAATACCTGTTATTTCCGAATCATTTACACAACAAGAACCTTATTATACATTTGCTATAAAGCTATTTTTAACTGCTTTAACTTTAAGTGCTGGTTTTAAAGGTGGCGAGGTAACACCATTGTTTTTTATTGGAGCTACTTTAGGTAGCTTTCTTAGTATTTTTGTTCCTTTACCTGTTGGCCTGCTGGCGGGTATGGGTTTTGTAGCAGTTTTCTCCGGCGCAGCCAATACACCGCTTGCCTGTATTTTTATGGGTGTAGAATTATTTGGAGCAGAATGTGGTGTATATATCGGACTTGCTTGCGTTATGGCCTACTTATTTTCTGGACACACGGGTATTTATCGTTCACAAACTATTGGCAGTCCTAAACATTTGTTGCTAAAAAGACATCAGTTTTTAAGTTAGGAATGTTTGTGGAATGAGGTATTGCGCAGTTTAGGTTTTACTATAATGTGCATTTAGCTTTGACAAATTTAAAAAGTTGTCAAAGCTGCTGTGTAAAGAAATATATTTTGCAAACATTCATTTGACCTAAAAATTATTAGCAAACTAAACATTCATCAGTTTAGCAGCAATACTATGCGAACGAGATATTGTGTTGTTTAGCTTTGACAACTTTTAAAAAGTTGTCAAAGCTGATGTGTATCGACATATATTTTGCAAACAGTCATTTGATTTGGAAATTGCTGCGGCATAAGGTTTATTTAAAAGCTATTCTTCTCCCTTATCTGATTATGAATTTCAGAATGAAATCTCAAAAATTCTATTTCACCACCAAACCACTCTAAAACTTCTTGTCTTTTTAAATTACTAGGTTTCTTTGAAATTATACTATTATAAGAACTCCATTTCCAATTTCTAAAATCGCTTACTAAAGTATGTTTCTGAGGATTTGCATGGATGTAAAATATAATTTGAGTTAAATAGCTTTCATCATTAATCAGCACTCTTTTGAATGGGGTTTGAAATAAAGTTCCACTTCTATTCTGTTGTACGTTATAAGCCATAGCGTAAGATTGAAAAAAGTTTTTAAACAGTTTGCTTACAACATCATGAGTTGAGGTTTCAATATTGATGTTTTTGGACGTCCTAAAACCTGACAAATCATCTTTTATTCTAATTAATAAATGGAAATGATTACCTAATAAGCAGTATGCATATAATCCTAATACATCATTTAAATATTTATTCAATTTGACCAGAAAAAATCTATAATTATCATCAGATTTAAACATTGGTTGTTTATCTACTGATCTATTGTATATGTGATAGAATTTTCCTTCTTCAAATTTTGTATAATAGTGCTCTACTTTTGCCATGACAATTCCTCCTTTAAGTTCTATTTATTGTGTAGGGAGGATTATTCGCTCTGACAAATTTAAAAATTTGCCAAAGCTGTAAAGTGTTAAAAATCGCTTTTCTAATAAAGCACTCTAAATTTTATGGTGTGCTCAATCTTTTTTAGTGCTTTGAATAATTGCTTATCATACTCGGTATTAATGTCTGTAATGGCATAACCAATTTCGGAGTTTGTCATTAAAAACTGCCCTACAATATTAATGTTATGCTTTGCAAAAACAGTATTAATTTGGGCCATAATCCCTGGCACGTTTTTATGGATATGAATTAATCGGTGAGATTTATCGATTTTAGGCAACTGCAAATTCGGATAATTGCTGCTTAAATAAGTTGCTCCGGTATTCATAAAATCTATCATTCGTTTTGGAATAAAATCCATGTTGCGAGGGTTAGATTTTACATCATCAAATATTACAATGCCCATTTTAGTACAAATATCTGTATCTATTTTGTTTTTAGAATTACCTAAATAACCGATAGTTTTGAGCTTAACAGCATTTTGCAATTGTTCTTTTCCAATTTTTTCTCCGTCAGCCAAAAGGATAATGCCAACATCTTTAACATACTTTTCTTCAAAAGAAGTTTTGTGGCGAATAGATAATCCATCATTTTTCAGCAAAGCAATACTTCTTTCATCAACATTGCCAATTACTAAACATAAAATGCGATTTTTTGGATAAGATATCGCTCTTGGCAAATCATTCACGTACAGAAACTCATCAAAACTTGGCGTTACATGGTCGGCTTTTGAAACGATACTTTCGCGGGCAATATTTTCGGTAAAGGCAAAAAACTTATTTATCATGCCGCTTTCACGAAGCTGGAAATCAGAATAACCATCCCCAATTCCAAATAATTCGCCTTCTAGTTTTAAATGCTGAAGCAATTTTACTTTGCCACCTTCTTCGCTTAGAGGATTTGCATGGTCGTAATCAATAATTTTTCCATCACCAGTGGTGACAAAAGTATTGGCATAAATATTTTCCTTTTTTATGTGATATTGACTTACAACCGGTGTGATAAATTCTTTAAAACCACCAGAAACGATAAGCACTTCATCGGCATGTTTTTTAAAAAATTCTGCGTTGCGAGAAAACGATGTTGAGACTTTCTTTTTTAAATGCTTAATAAGTTGCTTTAAATGGTCTTCATTTGCATCGAGTAATTTTACACGTTGAGCTAAACTTTCAGAAAATGATAATTTCCCTTCCATCGCCAAATTTGTGTATTCTTCAATTTTCTGAAATATAGATTCCTTATTTGGATGCTTTTTTAGCGAAATTCGGGCTAGCTCGTCGAGCGCTTCAACCTGGGTAAATGTACTATCAAAATCAATTATGTAATAGGCTTTTTGCTTCGGCATTATTTTAAATATTGTGTAATTTCTTGTATGCTTTGTGCAACCGGCTTAAATTGAATTCCCGTTGCATTAATTATTTTTTCGTTGCTGTAATAGCTTAAAGAAAGACTGCTGTTTGCCGTATCTTTGGTAATAGAAGGTTCTCCGCTTGAGAAAATAGAGAAAAATTTTAATGCTCGCCAAGCGAGTCCCAGCATCCAGGGTTTCGCTTCTTTTATAGGTGGTTTAACACCAAATCCCGCGGCTATTGCTGCAAATAAATCTTTGTAATGGAAATTATCTGATGATATAATGTATCGCTCGCCGCTTACAGGGCTTTCCATTAATAAAAGCATGGCTTTCGCAACATCTTCAACATCTACAAACCCGGAGGCGCCATTGGTATAATAAGGGAAACCTCCTTTAATCAACTTAAATATTGCCCCGCTTCCTTCAAAGCCTGCGTTTTTACCTATAATTATCGATGGATTTACAATTACGGCGTCCAAACCTTCGGTGATACCCCGCCAAACTTCCATTTCACTTTCATATTTAGACAAGCCATAAGCAAAAGCTTTTGAATCATATTCCCAAAAATCTTTTTCGGTTATTTGTTGTCCTTTTTTTGCAAGGCCTAGAGCTGCTACTGAACTTACGTGTAATAGCCTGCAACCATTTTCGATACATAAGTTTACAATATTCGAAGTACCATCAATGTTGACATGAAAAAGCTTTTTCTTATCCTTTGGATTTAAAGAAACAAATGCAGCACAATGAAAAACCTTTGTAATCCCAACAAAAGCATCTTCCAAGGTAGCTGGTTCATTAATATCTGCTTCAATCCAATCTATCAAAAAATTATTTTGAATGAAAGTAGGAATTACTGAAGTTTTTCGTTTCAAAGCCCGAACAGCTAAACCACTATCGGTTAACTGTTTTATCAATTCAGATCCTAAAAATCCAGTTCCTCCGGTTACCAGTATCATTTATTTTTTTCGGGCTATAGGTGAAAATACGCATTCAAAAATAGATATTTGAGGCGATAGTTTTAAATATATGTCATTAACCGATTTTTTTTCGCCCTTAAATGCTGAGCAATTTACGCCAAAAGAAGGTTTTTATACAAGTCAGCTGGGTTTAAAAACACATTTTTACACAGAATCATTTCCTGATTTAGAAGAAAACCAATACGATATAGCCATATTTGGCGTGCTTGATGGAAGAAGCGCTATAAATAATGAAGGCTGTGGTTTGGCTCCCGATTATTTCAGAGAAAAATTTTATAAATTAAACGAAGGTTCTTTTGCCAGTCGTTTGGTTGATTTAGGAAATATTCGTCCGGGTGCAACCTTAGCCGACACCTACATCGCTGTAAAAATGGCTGTTTCAGAATTAATTAAAAACAACATTATACCGGTAATTATTGGCGGTGGCCAAGATTTAACTTATGCCCAATATTTAGGTTACGAAGATTTAGAACAAAAAGTAGATTTAGTAATCGTTGATAATCAATTTGATATAGACGATGATAGCCATGAAGGCTTGGCAACCAGATCTGATTGCTATTTAAATAAAATTTTTCTTCATCAACCAAATTATCTTTTCAATTTTAGCAACATTGGTTACCAAACCTATTTTGTAAACCAGGAAAGTTTAAGTGTAATGGACAAATTGTATTTTGATGTTCATCGCCTTGGCGAATTTGCACAGGATATTTCTTTAACTGAACCGATTATCCGCAATGCGAATATGATAAGCTTTGATATCGGAGCCATTCGCTCTGCAGATGCTAAAGCAAACGCAAACACAACCCCGAATGGTTTTGATGGAGAGGAAGCTTGCAGAATTGCCCGATATGCCGGGATGAATGATAAGTTAACATCAATTGGTTTTTACGAATTTAACCCCGCTTACGATAGCAACGGACAAACGGCATTTTTATTAGCAGAAATGGTTTGGTATTTTGTTGATGGTTTTTACGCTAGAAAGAAGGATTTTCCACTAACACCAAAATCGCAATATATTATTTACCGAACCAGTTTAAAAGATGGTTCTGGAGAAATGACTTTTGTAAAAAGTAAAAAATCAGACCGCTGGTGGATGCAAGTACCTTACCCAATTGGGCAATCTAAAAACGAAAGGTATCACCTGGTGCCATGCCGTTACGATGACTACCAAACAGCGGTTAATGGCGAAATGCCAGATCTTTGGTGGCGCACTTATCAAAAGCTATCATAATTTTACACAACAAGTTGCGTTTAAAACATGCAATATTTATATTTACAGAAACGATAATCAACCCCGATGAAAAAAATATTATTATCTGCAATGGCATTATTGCCTTTGGCAGCATTAGCTCAAAAGCCATTTACCATAAAAGGTGATGCAAAAGCACTTAAAACAGGCGATAAAGTTTATTTTATTTATACAGCAAATAGCGAACGTAAAACTGATTCAGCACTAGTAGCAAACGGAAAATTTGAATTTAAAGGAACTGTAACCGACCCGGTTAATGGTAATTTATTTAAAAATGTTAACCCATACCTAAAAGGCGCAAACACCCGAAATATGGATTTTGCAAATTTGTTTGTAGAGCCAGGAAACATCGTAATAAATTCTGCTGATTCACTTAAATCCATGTTGGTAAGTGGAACGCCGGCAAACGATGATAACCTTAAGTTAAAAGCTAGCTTAAAGCCTGCAACAAGTAAAATTGATGCAATTAATGCTGAATACGAAAAACTTAGTCCGGAGCAGCAAAAAGACAAAACTATAATGGCTGGCATAAGAGATAGATATGGAAAGGCAGCAGATGAGATGACTCCAATTTACCTTGCATTTGCAAAAAGTAACCCAAAATCTTATGTAAGTTTAGTAACATTGGCGCAACTGGCCAGCGACCCAGATGTGGTTACACAAGTTGAAGCTATATACGCTGGTTTAAGTCCGGAATTAAAAGCAACCAAAACCGGTACCACTTTAGCTAAAACTTTTGAAGCAGCTAAAAAAACAGCAATTGGTACAATGGCAATGGATTTTACGCAAAACGATCCTGAAGGAAAACCTGTAAAACTATCTGATTTTAAAGGCAAATATGTTTTGGTAGATTTCTGGGCTTCATGGTGCGGTCCATGCAGAGCAGAAAACCCAAATGTTGTTGTAGCTTACAATAAATTTAAAGATAAGGGATTTACAGTTTTAGGCATTTCTTTAGACCAGCCTGGTAAGAAAGATGATTGGTTAAAAGCTATTGCTGATGATAAATTAACCTGGACACATGTTTCTGATTTAAAATATTGGAACAATGAAGTTGCAGTTATGTACGGTATTCGCTCTATCCCAGCCAACTTATTAATCGACCCAACAGGAAAAATCATCGCAAAAGGTTTGAGAGAAGAGGCATTGCAAACAAAACTTCAAGAACTTTTAGGAAGTAAAACAAAATAATTCTGACATTCTTCGGCATTGCATTATGCTTTCCGATAGTCTTATACAACAAAGCCCAGATTAAAAAATCGGGGCTTTGTTGTATATATTATTTTATTTCTTTTAACTTTCTGGAGCTAGGAAATCGAGCACATTTATAAAATAGTTTTCCAAACCTTATTACTTAACCTCACCCTATGAAAGGGAGTGGTTATTCCTTGTTCATTGCATCCCTCTCCTTGAAGAGAGGGAAACTAAAACCTGTGTTTTGAAATCCATGAACATCACTCACCATCCATTAATCCTTCTGTTCAAGGAGAGGGATAGCACAACATTAGCCAAACCTCAAACTTTAATAGGGTGAGGTAAAATAGGATTCAAATTTAATTTTGTATTAATTTTTTAAACTTTGATTAATGATATAGCTTTATATTAACTTTCTGGAGCTAGGAAATCGAGCACATTTATAAAATAGTTTTCCAGACCTTCGTAATCATCCTCACCTGGTATCCATGTTGCGAATTTCCAGTATTTCCAATCCGTATTTTCAATTATTGGTGGGATAAGCAAAAAATACTGTTCCTCGTTAATACCACCAACTAAAATACTTCTTGATAGTTGAACAACAATATCAAAAGACTCATCATGAACAAGCCAATCTTCAATGATTTTTGGATCGATATCTTTCAAAAAGCCTATTTCATTTACTTTAACAAATGATGGTTCTACATGCTCGTTAGGTGAAGCGAAGCCATTTGCTATTGATAAAAAAGCCTTATAATCTGCTGGTAGTTCTAACCCTAACCTATCTTCAGCTTGCTTTATTTCATCTTTTGTAGCAGGTTCATTCCCTAACCATTTTGATTTTTTTTGATCATCGGTAAAGGTGAAAACCCCTTGGCGAATAGCCGTTTCTGAAATCTTTTTTAGTATCTTTTTCAAATTGAATTTGTTAAAATTTAAATTAAGTCGAAGCCGATATCTTCCCTAAAGTATTTACCATCGAAATAGATTCTACCGGCATCGGCTGTTGCAGATTGTAACGCGGTAAACATATCATCTTGCAAACTGGTAATAGCAATAACTCTGCCGCCATTGGTTTTAACTACATCATTTTCTAATAATGTACCAGCATGAAAAGCATTTGAGTGACGCAGGTTTTCGATTCCTGAGATGGCTTTGCCCTTTAAATATTCGCCTGGATAACCTCCAGCTACAATCATAACAGTTGCAGCAGTTTGCTCGGAAATAACCAAATTAACCTGATTCAATTGTTTGTTGGCTGTTGCCAAAAAAAGTTCAACCAAATCATTTTCAATTCTTGGTACAACACTTTCAGTTTCCGGGTCGCCCATACGAGCATTGTACTCAATTACATAAGGTTCTTCACCAACTTTTATCAAGCCGAAAAAGATGAAACCCGTGTAATCAATATTATCTTTCTTCAAGCCATCAACTGTTGGTTTAATAATTCGCTCTTCAACCTTAGCTAAAAATTCTGGCGTTGCAAAAGGTACCGGAGAAATTGAACCCATACCGCCGGTATTTAAACCAGTATCGCCTAAGCCAATTCTTTTATAATCTTTCGCAGAAGGAAGCGTTACGTAATTTTCGCCATCGGTTAAAATGAATACAGAAAGTTCTATACCGCTTAAAAATTCTTCGATAACTACAGTTGCACCCGCTGCACCAAATTTACCGCCAAGCATGAGTTTTAATTCTTCCTGTGCTTCTATAGTTTCTGTACAAATTAGAACACCTTTTCCGGCTGCTAAACCATCAGCTTTTAAAACAACAGGTAATGGATGCGTTTGAAGATAAGCTAAGCCATCTTCTAAAGTATCGGGTGTAAAAGATTTTGATGAGGCTGTTGGAATGCCATGGCGTTCCATAAATTTTTTAGAGAAATCTTTACTGCCTTCTAATATTGCACCTTCTTTTTTTGGTCCGATTACAGGTACATGCGAAATACTGCTATCAGCAAGAAAAAAATCATGAATACCGTTTACCAAAGGTTCTTCCGAACCAACAATTACCATATCAATATTTTCTGAAAGAACGATTTTTTTTATAGAATCAAAATCATTAACGTTAATATTGATGTTGGTACCATAAGTGCCTGTACCACCATTTCCAGGAGCAATAATTAATTTATCACAATGTGAAGATTGGCTTAATTTCCAGGCAAATGCACTTTCTCTGCCACCTGAACCTAATAGTAAGATATTCATATCGGCAAAGATAATTAAAAATAGAAGATGGAAAATGGAAAAAGATGTACGATGGAAAGGTAATATGGAAGATGGGTTAGCGATCGAAAAATCTTACGCTTTTCAATCATTCATTTTGCATCTTACATCATTTAGCACTTCTTGTCATTTGCTCCAGCATATCCCACATTTCATTTGGTATAGCTTCCAATCCATTCATTTGACCTGCTCCTTGCAACCATTCACCACCATCAATTGTAATTACTTCTCCATTGATGTAGCCGGAAAAATCACTGATTAAAAATGCAGCTAAATTGGCCAATTCTTGGTGTTCGCCAACCCTTTTAAGTGGGACACGGTTCTTAAAATCAAATTTTTTCGCTAAATCTCCGGGCAATAATCTTTCCCAGGCACCTTTTGTAGGAAACGGACCTGGAGCTATTGCGTTTGTGCGAATGCCATACTTACCCCATTCTACCGCTAAAGAGCGGGTTAATGCTAAAACACCACCTTTAGCGCATGCAGAAGGTACAACATATGCCGAACCGGTAAAAGCATAAGTTGTTATAATATTCAGAACTGTTGCGGTTTGCTTTTCTTTAATCCAGTGCTTGCCAAATGTTAGCGTACAATTAACGGTTCCCTTTAATACAATATCAATTATTGATGAAAAAGCATTTGCAGATAAACGTTCGGTTGGAGAGATAAAATTGCCTGCTGCATTGTTCAAAAGCGCATCAACCTGTCCAAATTTTTCAATTGTTTTTGCCAACACATTTTCTACTTGGTCAATTTCTCTAACATCGCAAGCTACAGCCAAAACCTTTCCGCCTGTTTTCTCCTCCATCTCATCGGCGGTTTTTTGCAAAACATCTTGCTTACGACTGGTGATAACCAAGTTTGCACCTAACTTCAAAAAATAAATGCCCATGGCTTTACCCAAGCCAGTTCCACCTCCGGTAATTACAATGGTTTTACCTTCTAAAGAGCCATCTTTAAGCATGGGTTGATTAAATGCGAACATAATATAAATGAATTACACAGTTATTTAATTAACTGATTATTAATAATATTTGGTTAATTGAAAACTTACACTTGCAATAAAAAGTGGCAATTAAAATTATTTTCTTTGAAGACTTTCTAAAATAGTTTTTAAGATATGGCGTGTAGCCGGCGACCACCATTGCTGAAGCATTTTTTGTAGCGTTGCAGATTGATCGGAGGTAACCGCAGCAATTAAATCTTCACGAATATTAAGTTTACTTTGCGACCAGGTGTTACTTTCCAGCTCCATAAATTTCTTGATTTTTCTTTCAGCAGCTGTTAATAAACTTTCGCCTTTTACAAGTTCATCAATTAAACCAACTTTCAAAGCTTCATCTGGTTTGTATAATTTACCGGTAAGTAAACTTCTCGATGCTTCTGCTTTACCAATCCAGAAAGCATACAACTGAAAAATACTGTTGGGCACAATGATACCAACCGGAACTTCGTTTAATCCTATTATGTATGATCCTTCAGCCATAATTCTATAATCGCAAGCTAAAGCCATTACACAGCCACCCGCCGGACTATGACCGCTAATGGCTGCAACCATAGGTTTTTTAAACGAAACCATATTTGCAGTAAAACTGAAAAAAAGGTGGAAAAAGGATTTTACTTCTTCTTCGTTGTAACCATAAAGCTCTACCAAATCTAAACCTGCAGAAAAAAATGGTGCGTTTCCTGTTAAAATAACTCCACCAATATTATCATCTGCAGATATGTTTTTAAGCATATCATCTAATTCGGTAATTAGTTCGCGGTTTAATGCGTTTGATTTTCCTTTATCTAATGTTATGGTAGCTAAACGATCTTTTACACTAACTTTTATGGTATTCATATTAAATGGTAATCTAAATTTTGGTTAACTAGTATGCAGCAAATTAATAAATATTATGCATGCATACTAATTCAAATTTATTTATTTTTTACTATTTAACTTCATAAGTAAAAATCTTTCTTCCTAAATGCCCTTCAGCATCAACACCTTCTAGAACAACTCTATACGTTCCTGCCTCATCTGCATTGTAAAAATCAAATTTTGCTTTACCATCCTTATCAGCTACAACCTGCGGATTCCAATAAATTGTGCTTCGATAATCTGCTTTAGCGCTTGATGTTTGTGCATCATATTTTGGAGAATAAAAATCTCTTGATGTAGAAAATCCTTTTTTGTTAATAACTACAACGCCTGGTGTATAACTGTTGTATGAAATTTCACTTCCGCCACGTTTAGTGGTTATTATTAATACGCCACCGCCACCTTGACTTCCATAAATTGCAGTATTACCCGCAGACCTTAAAACTTCAATGGTTTCTATGTCATTAGGATTTATGTTGTCTAAGAAATCTGATTCTACTTGCATTCCATCTAATACGATAGTCATTGGTGTATTTGGGCTGCGGGTTGAATAAGGTATACCTCCTTTGAAGAGAACGAATGGCAACCGACCACTTAAACACTGAGAAAGCTGTACGCAAGTAAATAAATCCTTTGCATTTAAAACAAAATCGGCATTGCCGGCACCGTTTAGGTTGGCAGAATTTTTAGCCACTATCTTTTTTTCGGTAATAACCACTTCATCTAACTTGATAGTCCGCTCTAGTAGACCAAGACGGGTCATTTCATTAAAATAATTGTCGCTTTCTTTAATATATTTCATTAAAGAATTGTTCACATTTACATCAATATCTGCACTGTTTTTATTTTTGGCAACTATTTGATAGGGAACGGCATCAATCGTAATCTCCACAAACTTCCTATCAGCTTTTGTTCTTGCCTGCACAACAAATTTTGTACTATCGTTAAACACTAAATTATCGAAATTGAATTTACCTTCGGCATTTGTAACCGTATCAATCACAAAAAAACCACCCTTTGTTGACATAAGCATAACCTTTCCATTTGGAACAGGCTTGCCGCCCTTTTTTACAACACCGCTAATAGAAGTTGTTTTTTCTGGCTGGTAAGTAATTGCCGGACCAACGTTATTCAATACATTTCGCCATAAAAATCTTCTCCACCCTTGGGTTAACATCAGGTTATCCAATTCTTGAGCTGTTTTTACATCATCTTTCAAAAAGTAATGATTTGGCTTTTCTACGTAACCGGCCAAGTCTGATGTAAGCCACAGT
This sequence comes from Pedobacter jejuensis, assembly GCF_003725795.1. Taxonomy (GTDB): domain Bacteria; phylum Bacteroidota; class Bacteroidia; order Sphingobacteriales; family Sphingobacteriaceae; genus Pedobacter; species Pedobacter jejuensis. The sequence goes on from NZ_RBEE01000045.1 coordinate 127,278, forward strand.
GTTGCAAAAATATTGCTTTCATTATCCTCATCTGGCATTACCTTACTTGCGTTAGTTACCGAAACAGAAAAACTTCCAATTACGGGTTTTTGCTGATTCAATGCATCAAATGTGAAAGCAGATTTACCCTTTTTTTCTCCCGATATGGCTGAAGTATTTAATTTTAAATCAATCACGTCCAGTTTACTTTTATTAAAAATCAGGCGTTCGGCAACAGGTTGATTGCTTGCAGAGAACAATGTGAATTGCACAATACCAGATGGCAATTTACTTCTCGGGATAATGGCAGATAAAACCTGCTTATCAACTTTAGCTTTAGAAACATAATAAATATTGCCGCCTTGTTGTGCAACAATTTTTAATTCATCGCTATTTGTAAGGCTAGCGCTAGCTAACAATTTTATGGATACTTTGCCAGTATCTAAATTATTTATGGTAAGCGCATAACCACTTTTTTGTGCTATTGGAAGTTTAAAATCTTTTTGAGAACCATCTTTAAATTTAATTTTTGCAGTATAAGTTTTGCCTGGTTGAGCATTTAATGTGAAATTACCCATCCCTAAGTAGGTTGTAGCAATGCTGGTAATTTCCGCTCCTGTTTCGTCAACAATTTTACCGTTTATATCTTCTCCTTTTCCGGTTCCGTTTATCGCCTTTATAGCAATTTTCTGTGGCAGTTCCTCTATCAGGTTTCCACCTTCCGGTAAAAACTGAACATCAACATCATTACTGGTAGATGTTATTGGTATGGCTTTTACAATCTTCTGTTTATTATCAAGTGTAATGGTGGCTAAAATTTTGCCTTTTTTGCCTGTTAAAGACTGGTTGCTCTCGAAATTAATTAAAGCGTTTCCCTGTAAATCTGTTTTTGTTTTGCCCTTTGCAACAGTTTTAAAATCCAGCTGTACTTCGTAGCTTACGTCGTTTTCTTTATACGCTACTCCTGTTTTATCTTCAAAATGTATGTTTGCAGCAACTTTATCGGTATTATTATCTTTGGTAAATTTGTAATCGGTAACGGTAAAAACTTTATTTGCCCAGCTGTTTCCAATTTTTATGGTTTTATCGAAAAAGAAATCTGTCCCATAATTTCGCATGTAATTGGTGTAGGCTCTAATTCGATAATTTCCTTCACCTAACGAATCTGTAAGCTTAAAATCTCCCCAGGTAATACCGCCCATTATAGGCAGTTTAATTTGTCTTTTTAAAGAATCCTTCTCATTAATAAGTTCTACATATAAAATTTTACTAATATCTGTAGATAGTTGGGTTTTGGTATTAAAAACATAAGCCTTAAACCAAATGTCATCACCAATAGCATAATACGGTTTATCTAAATGGAGATAAACTTTTTCCTGTTGATACTTACTGGTGTATTCATCTAGTTTCTTGATAAATTGAGCAAAAGGATCGTCATCAATTTTAAAGGCAGCAAAACCTAAAAGCACAATTAGAAAACTGAGAGCGAGGGTAATTTTGGATTTCATTCGGCTTGGTGTGAAAATAAATATGCCTCAAGGTACGAAACCCGAGGCATATTATTATGAAGATAAAATGAAATATTTCTGTTAGAAAGTGTTTTTCCACATCATACTTTCTACCGGTTTTGTGGTTTTATTGTTGTATTTGGCATTGCCTTTTGTATTGTACATGGTTTCTATATTTCCTTCAACCATAAAATAAATTAATTGCCCAATTGGCATACCAGCGTATATTTTTACAGGTTGCGCAACAGATATTTCTAAAGTCCACGTATTGCAAAAACCTACATCGCCCTTCCCGGCCGTTGCATGTATATCTATACCTAACCGCCCGGTACTACTTTTACCTTCTAAAAAAGGAACATGACTATGAGTTTCGGTATATTCTACCGTTACACCTAAATATAATGTTCCGGGATGGAGGACAAAACCATCTTTAGGAATTTCGAAATGCTCTATTTCGTTGTGCTTTTTGGCATCTAAAACTCTGTTTTTGTATGTTGCAAGGTATTTGCCTAAGTGTACATCGTAAGAGTTTGTGCCCAGGCAACTACTATCAAAAGGTTCTATTATAATTGTTCCTTTCTCTATTTCCTCCAGAATCCTTTTATCTGATAATATCATTTTTATGCGTATTTTTAGCCCTAAATTATCATTTATTTAAGATAATGTTGCATCCAAAACTCGATTTTATAAATGCCTGTAGTTTATAATAAAAATATTGATGAACATTCGGTTTTAGCAATCTGGAAAATTGAAGAAACAGAAGCTGAACTGCTTGCCGGCTTACAACTAAAGCAGCATGAATGGGATATTATCTCTTCTTTTAACAATGGCAAAAGAATGTTGCATTGGCTAAGCACCAGGTTGTTATTACGCACCTTACTTAACACAGCAGAATATATCGATTGCCAATTTGATGAAGATGGGAAACCATACCTTACGAATTCGGATTATAAAATTTCTTTAAGCCATTCTTATGATTATGCTGCCGTGATGATAAGTAAAGATAATGCTGTGGGGGTTGATATTGAATTGATTAAACACAAAATAAAAACCATTAAACACAAATTTTTGAATGACATTGAACTTGCTCAAAGGCAAATTGGCGATAATACCGAAGGATTGTATGTTTGCTGGTGTGCAAAAGAGGCGATATACAAATGGCATGGGAAAAAGGGATTGGAATTTAAGCAGCACATCCACATCAAACCTTTTAAACTAAAAAATGAAGGAAGTTTAAATGCTTTGGTTGAACTACCAACAGGAACCCGAGAACTCACTGTAAATTATTTTAAAACTAAAGATGGTTATATGTTGGGTTATGTGCAGGCACCTGAAGTGATAGGTATAAGGTAGGCTGGAAATATTGCTCAATAATACAATTGAAGAAAGATAATTATGCATAATGTTAACAGTGAAAACTCAGGTTTGCCAGTAGTAGGTTCAGTAATACGAATACCTACTCAATTTATAGATTGGGGTTTAACCGATTACCAGCAAGCTTGGGATAGGCAGGAAGATTTATTGAATAAAACAGTAGCCATCAAAACTGATAACCGAAACAACGGAACAAACTTACCTACACCAAATTACCTTATTTTTAATGAGCATCCTCATGTTTATACGTTAGGAAAAAGCGGGCATCAAGAAAATTTACTTCTTGATGAACAAGGTTTAAAAGATAAGCAGGCAACTTACTATAAAATTAATCGCGGTGGCGATATTACCTACCACGGACCAGGGCAAATTGTTGGCTACCCCATATTAGATTTGGATAATTTTTTTACGGATATTCATCTATATCTAAGAACTTTAGAAGAGGCTGTTATCCTTACTTTGAAAGATTATGGCATAGCATCTGGACGTTATCCAGGTTATACAGGTGTTTGGCTGGATGCAGATAATGATAAAGCCAGAAAAATTTGTGCCATGGGCGTTCGCTGCAGCCGCTGGGTTACCATGCATGGTTTTGCGTTTAATGTAAACGTAGATTTAGATTATTTTAAAAACATCGTTCCTTGTGGTATTGATGATAAAGCGGTAACATCATTAGAAAAAGAATTGGGTTACAAATTGAACATGGAGGAGGTAAAGGAAAAACTGAAAAACCACATTGCTGATTTATTCAAAATGGAGTTGATTCAATGAAAAATGCCCTACTAATCATTTTCTTATTTTGCTTTTGCCATTCTTCCTTTGCACAAAATGTTGATGATATGGTGAATTTCATAAGGAACAATCCTCAAAAATCATCCATCGTGATAAACGAAAATGGCAAGGAAACTTTAAATTGTCACGGCAACCAGCTTATGCCTTTGGCAAGTGCCGCCAAAACAATAATTGCTTTAGAATTTGCCAATCAGGTTGCTTCAAAACAGATAAATAAAAACACCAAAATAGCAGTCAAAGATATCAACCGATATTACATTCCTTTTACTGATGGAGGTGCACATCCGGCTTGGCTAAAATCTTTGAAAAAGACCATTAATGATAGCGTAACGTTATTGGAAATCGCTAAAGGTATGATTAGATTTAGCTCAAATGCAAATACGGAATACCTTCAGGATTTGCTAGGCACGGATAAAATAAATGCCAATTTAAAAGACCTGAAAATTAAAAACCATTCTCCATATTATTACTTCACGGCGAGTGCTTTAATGACTTTTTTAAAACCGGAAAATATTGAAAAAGATGTTTGGTTAAGTAAATTGAAAAGCCTTAGTGATGCTGAATATCGAAAAATTTGTGCACAAAATCATCAAAAACTTAAAGCAGATAGCAACTTTATCAAGCAATTCAATTTCAACAATTTATCGATTGAAATACAAAAAATTTGGTCGGATAGACTAATAGTTTCTACAACAAAAGAATATGCCGAGCTAATGAAAAAAATTAATAGCGAAAGCTATTTTAAACCCGAGGTTCAACTGGTTTTACAACAAATTATGGAATGGCCAATGAACTACCCAAGCAACAAAAGTAACTTTCGGCATTTGGGGCAAAAAGGTGGCTCAACGAGTTTTGTTTTAACAGATGCTTTTTACCTGACGGATTTAAAAGGTAATAAGATAAGTTGTGCATTCTTCTTTAATGACCTATCACCAAGCGAACAGCAATTCATAAATAAAAACTTTGGAGAGTTTGAATCGAGCATCATCACCAATTCAAAATTTCGGGAGCGTTTGGTTAAAGAACTAAATTAAAACCAAATTATAGCTTAATCCGTAAATCTTGTTATGAGATTTTTATCTGGCATTCTAATACTTTCTTTTTTATCTTCGGGCTGCACTAAAGAAAATAATATGCCTGCTGCAATAAATCCTGTAAATCCAGTTCTCACAACAAATCCTACAGGTAACTTTACCTATTTGGCATTAGGCGATTCTTATACCATTGGCGAATCTGTTAAGCAATCAGAATCATTTCCATATCAGTTGCAATCTTCATTAAAAGCCAATAACCGAAACGTAGAAAACCCTAAAATTATTGCAGTTACCGGGTGGACTACCAACGAGCTTCAAGGTGCCATTACGCAAGCAAAAATTACAGAAAAATTTGACATTGTTACCTTGTTGATAGGTGTAAATAATCAATACCGTGGATATCCTTTAGACACCTACAAAAAAGAATTTTCTGAATTATTACAAACGGCAATTGGTTTTTCTGGCGGAAGAAAAGCAAGGGTTTTTGTAGTTTCAATTCCAGATTGGGGCGTTACACCTTTTGCTAAAAACTATTCGAAAAGTGCCCAAACCATTGCCACAGAAATTGATGCTTTTAATGCCGCGGCACAACAAATTACTACAGCGGCAGGCGTTAGTTTTACCAATATCACGCCAGATTCGAGAATGGCGGCAAATGATGTATCACTTATTGCAGATGATGGCTTACACCCGAGTGGAAAAATGTATACTCAATGGGTCAATGCGTTAACACCAAAAATTTTAGATGTAATAAAATAATTTAATTACATTTGATTTTCAATCCACGCCCTAGCAATCGCTAATTTCATACTTCATGTAAAAGTATAGTAGCAAATAATCCATCCCATTTATAATTTATTAATGTTGATGGTTAAACGCGAATTATTTTTTGCATTAGAATGGGTTTGGGGAATTATCTCCATAATATTTCTTTCTTTAATTCTAGCAAGTAAATATGCTGATGAAAATTGTTTCAGCATAATACCACTTTTTCAGCATAATACCACTTTGCACATCCAAAATTAACGGAAGTTCTTGTATCCTTTGCGGCATGACAAGAGCATTCGTCAAAATCAGCAATTTCAATTTCAGGGAAGCTTTAGCGCTTAATAAAGGCAGCATAACACTTTATGCATTTATGCTACTTACCATTACCTTTTTCTTTATCTACCTAATAATCAAACAACTAATTCAAACTAAAAAAATAAATAAATTATGAAAATTGCAGGTTTAATTTTTGGGATATTATCAATTCTAGGCATGTTATTGGGGTTTATACCTTGCTTTGGCGCCTTTAACTGGCTAAATATTCCCTTTGCTATTATTGGCTTAATTTTGAGTATTCTGGGTTACAATCAAGAAAAAAGTTTAAATCTACCGACCGGTATGGCTACCACAGGAATTGTTTTATGCGCTATTGCAATTCTCTTTGGCGGCATAAGATTAATTCTCGGAGCTGGTGTAGTTTAGATTTTAGCAATACCTTTTGTCGGGTTATCGTTTTAACTTGTCGAAATATTATTTAAAATTTTTCGACAAGTTAATTTTACATTTCACTAAACTAACTATTCGCAGTTAGGTGTTTATAATCTTTCATAACCGTTTCCAAAAATTGCAATTCATTCATGCCTTCGGGTAATGTTGCTGCAATATGGTTTTTAGTTTTGGCAAACATGGCGTAAATCAAATCGGGGTTGCCTGTTTGGTAAAAGCCTGTTAAAACTTCATAAATTAATTCTGCATCTCTATCATTTAAATGCACCACTTCTTTAAAAATGGGCTGGTAATCTTCTGGTAAAGAAAAGCTAAAGGCAACGTTATCAATTTTAGTTCTTGGTACTGTTTTAATTAAGGTCGTTTTAGCAAGCATATCTCCAACACGTTGATGATTTTTTGAAATTGCTACACTAATTAATGCCACGACACCCCAACCGAAAATAACGCCAAAATCTACAATTCTAAAAATCCATCGCATTAAATATTGCCCGAAGGTCGGTTGACCACCATCAAGACTTATTACTTTAATTTTCATAATTTTCTTGCCGAAAGTTTGTCCATCCATCGTTAACTCGCAAACCAAATCGTAAAAGATAAAAATTACGAAGAATATCACTAGCAAGGTGATAGCTAAAACCTCAGAACGGCTAATTGAAGCTATAATCATTAAAATAATTGCAACAATGTAAAGCACTAAAAATCCGGCTAAATCAATTAACCTTGCGGCAATTCGTTCGCCTAAACCTGCTACTTCATAATCGATATCAACATTTTGAGCGGTGCTAATTCTGATGCTTTCCATATCCAAACATAATTTTTTTTACGCACAATGAAGTTATCACTGCTTTAAAAAATTATCCATCGCACATTAAATTATTTAAACTCGATTTTTTTGTATCAATTGAAAAATTAAACTATTTTAACCCAACATTTTAGTTGATTAATGAGAGAAGCTTTATTTGTAAAACAGAACACAGAAAAGTGGAAACGCTATGATGAAATGCAATTGGCAAATCCAGATGAACTTGCCAATCGTTTTACAGAAATTACAAACGATTTAGCTTATTCAAAAACATTTTACCCAAATTCTAAAACCACGGCTTACCTTAATGGCTTAGCCTCAAAATTGCATCGCTCTGTTTACAAAAATAAAAAAGAGAAATCGAACAGATTTATTGATTTTTGGAAAGCCGAATTGCCACTGCTATTTTTTACACATAAAAAGCAGATTATTTATGCCTTGGTATTCTTTTTAGCTTCTTGCTCAATTGGCGCAATTTCTGCAAAATATGACGACACCTTTATCCGATTAATTTTAGGTGATGGTTATGTAAACATGACTAATGACAACATTGCGAAAGGCGACCCATTCGGGGTTTATAAACAAGAGAATCCGGTATTAATGTTTATCCAAATTGGTGCGAACAATATTTATGTTTCGCTTTATACATTTGTTCTAGGTATTATGCTCTCTTTCGGTTCTATTGTTTCTTTATTTAGAAATGGAGTTATGCTTGGTTCCTTTCAATATTTTTTCTTCAGTAAAGGTTTAGGCTTGCAGTCTGTTTTAGTTATTTGGATACATGGAACCTTAGAAATTTCTGCCATTGTTTTGGCTGGTGCGGCTGGCTTAGTATTAGGCAACAGCATGCTATTTCCTAAAACTTATACCAGGAAGGCATCCATATTAAAAGGCGCAAAAGACGGATTGAAAATGGTTTTAGGTTTGGTTCCAATTTTTATTGTTGCTGCATTTTTCGAAAGTTTTATAACCCGACATACAGAAATGCCAATGTGGTTAAGTGGCTTTATTTTATTGGCCTCGGCAACGTTTATTATTTGGTATGTATTTATTTATCCCGCTAAAATTAATAAGAAAACAATAATCTAAAAACTTATGCTTTCAAAAATAGAATTTAAAAAAGTAAGAGATTTCGGTCAGATTATAAATGATACATTTACATTCATACGGCAGAATTTAAAACCCATTGTAAAAACCTATTTCATTTTTAGTGGTCTTTTTGTATTGGGCGCAATGCTATCCATGTTATTACAGCAATACAAAACCATCGGCATGATTAATAGCATTGATGGAAATACAGCAAGAAATGCATTTGGTTTTGGCTCACTCTATGGTATAGAATATTATTTGGCCGTTATATTTTCTTTTGCCGGTTATGCAAGCACAACAGTTGCCATACTTTCTTATATAGCGGTGTATGTACAAAAAGGAAATGAAACACCTACTACCGATGAAGTTTGGGGATATTTTAAACATTATTTTTTCAGGGTTTTTGGCAGTTCATTCTTACTTATTTTAATGCTTATTATAGGTTTTATATTCTGCCTGGTTCCGGGGTTTTGGCTATTCCCTTTTGTAGCAATGATTTTCCCGATTATGGTGGTTGAAAATGGAACGTTAGGTTATGCTTTTAATAGAAGCTTTAAAATCATAAAAGATAATTTTTGGCTAACGTTCGGCACTTTATTTATCATCTGGATAATCGTTTACGCCTGCATGTCGATTGTGGTTTTGCCTACAACAATTTTCAGTATGATAGGATTATTTTCGCATAAAAAACCACACATGTCTTTACCTTTTTCTATGATAACAACCGTGCTACAGTACCTTTGCCAAGTATTTACCATCATACCAATCGTTACCATAACGTTATCTTATTTCAGTTTGGTAGAGCAAAAAGAAAGCACCGGTTTAATGGAGCGTATATCTAATTTTGGCAATACTGATAAACCAATAGATACAAGACCAGAAGAATATTAAAATGCCGAAGTTTCTGTTTAAATTTTTGTTACTATTCATCATTTTCTCATCTGCAGGAAATAGCTATGCACAAAAATTAAAGATTCAACCTAAAACAGAAATTAAGCTTGATAGCAGTACAATCAATGTACAAAAATTTAATAAAGATGCTTTAGATGCTTATTCTGAACAAAACGAATTTAAGTATGATGCAGCATTAACCAGAGATTTATCGCTTTGGGATAGATTTTGGATTTGGTTTTGGAGCAAGGTTGGCCAGCTTTTTACCGGAGCAGCATCAAACCCTATTTCTAAATATTTTTTCATTGGCTTAGGTGCAGCTATTCTTTTATACATCATTTACAAAGTAATTGGTAACGAAAATATATTCGCAAAAAAATCAAAAGAAATTACACTCCCTTATGATATTTTGAATGAAAACATCCACGAAATTGATTATGAAAAGGAAATTCAGCAATTTATAGAGCAAGGGAAATTTCGCCTGGCAGTTCGTTTATTGTATTTAAGAACACTAAAAAAACTTAGTGATGCCGAAATTATTAATTGGCAACCCGAAAAAACCAATTACAACTATTTAATGGAAATTTCTAAGCCAGATGTGAAACAAGAATTTAGCTTATTAACCCATCAGTTTGATTACATCTGGTATGGGGATTTTCCGATAGATGCTAATAAATTTGAGCCAATTAAACAATCCTTTAATCATTTTAACGCCCAAATTAAATGAAAGGATACAAGATTTATTTAGCCATTGGCATTATACTAGTTTTGATTTATCTGGTTGCCCAATTTAATAAACCAACACCAACAGATTGGTCGGCATCTTACCTAAAAAAAGATAAAATACCCTACGGAACTTTTATTTTATACAACAGGTTAAATGATATTTTACCGAAAACAATTATAAAATCAACCTCGTTGCCTATTTACAATACCGTACAAAATAATAAGTTAAAGAATAGTGCATACCTTTTTATTTCGCCCCAAATAGAAATTAGCAAAGTAGATTTTGAACAGCTAAGAAAATTTATAATCGCCGGAAATAAGGTATTCATTGCCAGTTACGATTTAGGAAGATATGCCAATAAAGCTTTAAAATTGCAAGTTGCTACAAATTTTACCCAAAATGGAAGTTCCTTAAATTTTACAAACCCAAAATTAAAAACAGTGGTTAATTATGGCTTCGAAAAAGGAATTGGGAGTAATTATTTTAGTAAAATTGACACCAACAAAGCCACCGTTTTAGGAATAGACGCCAACAATAAACCAAACTTTATAAAATATGACTATGGCAAAGGTTCGCTATTTTTAATGGCAGGACCAGGCTTCTACAGTAATTTTAATCTATTGGATAAATATGGAGCAGAATACGCAGCGAAGTCTTTAAGCTATTTATATGGCGCCGAAACTTTAATTTTTGATGAATATTCTACGATCATAAAAACTGGCGAAACAGATATTTTAAGGGTTTTCTTTAAACATCCAGAACTAAAATATGCATACTACCTTTGTATTTTTGGTCTGTTGCTTTTTGTATTTTACGATATTAAAAGACGACAAAGAATTATACCAATAGCCGATCCTTATACCAACACATCAGTAGAATATGCCCATGTTGTGAGCAGTGTATATTACCACGAAAGAAACAATTTAGATATTGCTTTAAAGCAAATTAATTATTTAATGGAGCACCTGCGCAGCAAATATTTTATAAAAACCAATGTGATAGATAGCAATTTCGCTGAAACACTTCGGCTAAAAACGGGTATTAATGAAGCCCTTGCAAAAAATATTACAAGGCATTTAATGCAAACCCAAACATTAAATGAATATAGCGACGGACAACTTATTTTGCTTAACGATATAATAGAACAATTTTACAAAAACACCAAACCCAATGGAGCAGGAACAGGAACAATTTAACCAACGCACAGATTTAAGTGCTTTAAACGAAGCTGTAACTCAAATTCGTAGTGCGCTAGGCAAAGTTATTATTGGCCAGAAACAGGTTATTGATTTTCTAATAGTTGGCTTACTAGCTGATGGCCATATTTTAATAGAAGGAGTACCTGGAGTTGCCAAAACTTTAAGTGCAAAATTATTGGCAAAATCCATTGATGCTCAATTTTCGCGGGTACAGTTTACGCCTGATTTAATGCCATCTGATGTTTTAGGAACGCCAATTTTTAATACCAAAACGGGAGATTTTGAATTTAGAAAAGGTCCGATTTTTGGCAATATTATTTTGGTTGATGAAATTAACAGGGCACCTGCCAAAACACAATCGGCATTATTTGAAGTGATGGAGGAGCGCCAGGTTACTATTGATGGTACTACTTACACAATGGATGAACCTTTTATGGTGTTGGCTACTCAAAATCCAATCGAACAGGAAGGCACTTATCGTTTACCAGAGGCGCAACTCGATAGGTTTTTATTTAAAATCGAAGTGAAATATCCATCATTGGAAGAAGAAACTGAAATTTTGCTTGCACAACATTCATTGGTTAACAAAACCCTGCTGCAAGATATTATACCGGTACTTTCAGTACAGCAAATTCAATCGGCAAGAGGTATAATACGAGGCTTGTTTGTAGAGCCAAAATTGCTCGAATTTATTGCAAAAATAGTAAACGAAACACGCAACAATCCATCGCTATATTTAGGTGCATCGCCGCGAGCATCATTAGCAATTGTACATAGCGCCAAAGCTTTAGCAGCCATTCAAAACCGCGATTTTGTAACACCAGATGATATTATTACAGTAGCTGTTCCTGTTTTGGCACATCGAATTTTGTTATCCCCAGAAAAGGAAATGGAAGGTTTAACTACAACAGATGTGGTAAATCAGATTATTAAACGTATAGAAATACCGAGGTAAACTTTGCATCTCTCACATTATTTAAATTTCAAAAAAGCTTCTTGAAAAAGATATTCGAAAAATATTACAGCAACTTGTTTTTAGCAGATCGCTTATTTGCGGCACTGGCCTGCTGTGTTATGCTTTTTATTTTAAAATTCTTTTTTAAATGGCTTGGCGAAATACCGGAGATTGCAACATTAGTTATATTTCTATTATTGGCTGTAGATGTTGTGGTGCTTTATCGCAATGAAAAAGGCATCGAAGCACATCGATTTACTGCAAAAAGGTTAAGTAATGGAGATGAAAATCCTATTCAAATAGAGTTGCAAAATCGTTACGGTTTTGGCGTTAAATTACGGGTTATTGATGAAATTCCATTTCAGTTTCAACTTAGGGACAAGGACTTTAAATTATATCTAAAATCGGGTGATGTAAAATCTATCCATTATAATTTGCGACCTACCAAACGCGGAGAATACGACTTTGGATTTATTAGAGTTTACACCGGCTCGCCGATTGGTTTGGTTAGTAGAAGGTATAATTTTGATGGGGCGAAAGTATTGCCAGTGTTTCCATCTTTTATAAATTTAGGACAATATGAACTAATGGCAATTTCAAACAATTTAACAGAGTTTGGAATAAAAAAAATCAGGAAAATTGGCCAGAGTTCGGAATTTGACCAGATTAAAAATTACGTTGGCGGTGATGATATCAGAACCATAAATTGGAAAGCTACCGCAAGAAAAGGTGGCCTAATGGTGAATACCTATACCGATGAACGATCACAAAATGTGTATTGTGTTATCGATAAATCGCGGGTAATGCGTATGCCTTTTGAAGGATTGAGCTTATTAGACTATGCCATAAACGCAAGCATTGCCTTATCAAAGGTTGCCATGCTAAAACAAGATAAAGCTGGTTTAATTACCTTATCGGAAACGATAGGTACTGTTATTCCTGCCGAAAGAAAACCTGCACAACTTGGTCAGATTATGCAGGTTTTGTACAAAGAAAAAACCCGTTACCTTGAAAGTAATATGGAAGCTTTGTACAGCACCATCAGGTCGGTTATTAAGCAAAGAAGTTTAGCGGTTTTCTTTACCAATTTCGAAAGTTTATCAGCCTTACAAAGGCAAATGCCTTACCTAAAGAAGATTTCAAAATACCATTTATTGGTAGTGGTCTTTTTTGAAAACACAGAACTTAAAAGTTTGAGCACAACTCCTGCTAAAGATGTAGAAGGCATTTACCATAAAACCATTGCAGAAAAGTTTATCTATGAGAAAAAGCAAATGGCGTTAGAATTAAACAAGTACGGTATTCTCTCTATTCTAACTTCGCCACAAAAATTAACCATTAATGTAATTAATCAATACCTGGCATTAAAGGCACAACAGCGGATTTAGATTTATTTTAAATAACCTAACTATTCTTCCTCTCTAAAATAAACCTTGTAGTAATTCATAGATTTATCATCATCATATCCCTTTTCAATCATATCCTTGTTTCCATGGATGTAAATGTGAAAATTCTTATCCAGCTTTAGTACGCTTTTGTAAGCCCTGGCTTGTTTTTTAACGGCAGATTCCGCAATTTCAAACGAATCAGCAATTGGCGATTGGTATTCCTCTTCGTAATTCTTTTTATAATTTTTGAAAGATTCTATCCCTTCTGTATTTCCGATTACTTCGTTTCCAAATTCTTCAATATCAAAAGTTTCTTTCTCCTTAAAGTACTTCATAGAACGATTAAGCAAATCAATTTTATCTGCCTTGCTTATCTCGTATTCATCATCCATTTTTTGAGTTACGAAGTTTTTATAAACCCCCAAAACGTTACTGGTTTGGTTATAGCTATCATTGCGGATTTTCAGTTTTAAAAATTCATCCTTCCAATAAACTGCGCTATCATTACTACTTTTTGCTTGGTCAAAAACAACAACTTTGTAACCTTCTGCTTTATCAACATTAAAAATCAAACAGCCTTTATCTAACTTATTAATGCTAATTGCATCCTGTTCATAGCTCATTCCAAAACCATCCTGTTCGGGGTAAACCTTTAAGTAAGTGTCTTTCGTTTCCGATTTAAAAATACCAATGACATCGAGTTGCTCGCCTTCAATTTGTACTTTTTGAAAATAAGCAACATACATTTCGCCCGATTTGATTTTTGGGTGATTGGCAACATCGTACAGGTGTTTAGCCAGTTGCTGAGAATCTTCATGAAAAAGCGCATTGTTTTCAAAAATTTCTGTTGCAAAATGAAACACCTCATTAAGCTGAAGATTATCATTTGGATGATAGAAACGATAAACTTCATTAACTTTTTCGAAGGGTTTTAAAAAGAATTGCATTAACAAATTGCCAAGCAATTCATCATCAATTTTTAAGGGAGCATCTGATAGTTTATAATATTCTTCTACTAATTTATTACCAGTATGGTGGATGGAAAGTTGCTTTAGCGAAGCCTCGAAAAATGAAATCATAGCGGCAAAAGTAATGAAATATTAAATTGTAAAGGATGCTATTTTCCTTTGATGCTAACGTATTTTTAATCTGCTGATTTCAACTTATTTAAAAATTCAGTGAACTTTTTATCAGCGTAATTAGCTACTCCTTCATGTTTGAATGAGATTCGTCCTTGCTTATCGAAAATTATAGTTGTTGGTAAAGAATTTTCGAAAATCTCCTTAGGCACGGCAGTTTCTACTTTATAAACAGGCAGTTCGAATTTCTTATCTGCCATGTATTTATTCGATTTAACTAGATCTCCATCTGCATCAACGAAAATAAAAACCACATTTGGGTCGTTTTTAAACTGTGTGTAAAGTTTATTTATAGATGGAAATTCTGCCCTGCAAGGCGGACACCAGGTTGCCCAAAAATTTAAAAAAACAACCTTGCCGTTCAATTCTCCTAAATCAATTACTTCTCCTTTTGAATTGCTAAATTTAATACCCGTAAGATTAACGGTTTCAACTGGGCGCTCTTCTACATTGGGCGAATAAAACCCAATTTCCATCAAGCCCTTTAAAAAGAAAGCTTTAGCATCAGGAACAAATGCGATTACTAAAAATAAAATGATAAATATGGTATTAAAAATATTTTTCCTGATGAATTTCATAATGAAGTATTTTCCAAATCAGTTTGAATCGAACTATAAAAGCAATGTTACCATTCAAAGATATATAATTGGATAGTAATTGCTACTTTTGAACCATTGAAAAAGCATAAGCAACATATTAACCGTTTATTAGCAGCAATAATGCTGATGGTTTTTGCTATTGCCTTAACTCCATGGAATTTATTACACAAACACCAACCTATTCCGGTTGTAAAACAAGAAATAAATTGTAAGCATCTAAGCCACGTACAGGCTCATGCCGATAATTGTTTAATTTGTAATGCTGGTTTTGAAAAAAACTATGTACATACACATCATCTTTATAAAATTTTCCTTTCGGTAAAACTATTCGGACAAGCAGATCCGGTTCTTAAAAGTTCTTACACCGAAATAAAACGTACCAGTTTACGTGGTCCACCTTTAGCATAATTTTTTCAGCTTAAGTGTTTCTACACTTATCTAAATTATTTTTTTTAATGAGATATTAAGGCGCATGGCTATTGAGCGATGTCGTTTCTATTATCTATATCATCCAAAAAACACATATCATGAAAAAATTCAAGCTATTAGGCTTTGTAATTCTATACATATTTTTAAGTGCACCAACCTTTGCCAACGTTTTAAAAGATATAAAAGGTAAAGTTATTGATGCTGACACTAAACAAACTTTGCCAGGTGCCACCATCTTTATACCCGATTTAAAAGTTACTGCCGTTACCAATAATGATGGAGAATTTACAATAAATAACCTGCCATCAAAAGGAACATATATTGTTGAAGTGCATTACATCGGTTACAAAACTGCAACTCAAGTTGTAAATTTCGCTACTGCAGGAAACCTGGAATTTACATTAAAATCTACCGCGATAGAAACAAAGGAAGTTGTTATTACGGGTAGTTTAATTAGTAGTACCAGCAAACGAAATAGTGCTTCATCTGCAGTTTTGGGCAAAGACCAACTGCTACAACCTTCTTCTAATTTAATAGATGCACTAACAAAAATTCCGGGTGTATCTCAAATAACTACCGGTCCATCAATTTCTAAACCTGTTATAAGAGGTTTGGGATATAACCGAATAGTAACCTTAGATGATGGAATTAAGCAACAAGGACAACAATGGGGCGATGAACATGGTATCGAAATCGACCAATTTAAATCAGACAGAGTTGAAGTTTTACGCGGGGCAGCCTCTTTAATTTACGGTTCTGATGCGCTTGGTGGCGTTATTAATTTATTAGAGCCAAGTACAGCGCCGGAGGGCCAGGTAAAAGGAGAATTGATTACAAACTATTCTACAAACAATGGTTTATCTACAAACTCATTAATGCTAAATGGTAACGAAAATGGATTTGTTTGGAGAGCCCGTGGAACCTATAAAAACGCCTATTCTTTTAAAACACCTACCGGATATTTTCCAAACTCTGGTTTTAATGAAACGGATTTAAGTGGAATGGTTGGTTTGAATAAAAGCTGGGGTTATACACACTTAAACGTTTCAAGTTTCCGAAATAACATCGGTTTTTATGAGCCGACTTTAGATGCTGCAGGAAATTTTGTAAGAGAAGATGGTAGCCCTTTTGAAACATCTGATTATAAAAGCAGAGATTTAGACTATCCTCGTCAGGATATTAGACATTTTAAAATTGCATTAAACAATAACTTTATCATTGGTAATGGAAATTTAAAAGCCGATTTCGGATTTCAACAAAACCAACGCCGGGAGTTAGAAGATGGCCCAGACCCATCTTTATTTTTCGACCTTAAAACATACAATGCCGATTTAAAATATTACATACACGAAACCAATGGTTGGCAACCCGTATTTGGTTTTAGTGCCGATGCCGGAAATAGCAAAAATAAAGGCATTGAGTTTTTGGTTCCAGCCTATGATACTTATGGTGTTGGCGTTTTTGCTTATGCAAAGAAAAATTGGGAGAACAGTACATTTAGTTTAGGTGCCCGTTACGATTTTAGAAAAAACACTGGCGAGCAATTATTAATAGATGGCGATGAGCAATTTGCTCCTTTTGTAAATAAATCTTCTAATGTAAGTGGTGCGTTAGGTTTTACACATCAGTTTAATGAAGAATGGAATTTCAAAGCAAATGCTGGTTCTGCATTTCGTGCACCAAACCCAGCAGAATTAGGCTCTAACGGTGTACATGAAGGTACATTCCGTTACGAAATCGGAAACTCCAACTTAAGTCCGGAACGTAGTTACCAAGTTGATGCGGCAATAGAATATGAAGGAAAAATTGTAAGCGCAAGTGCAAGTGTGTACAATAACTATGTTCATAATTTCATTTATGCATCTAACAATGGCGAAACCATTACTGCCGAAGGTAATGAATATCCTGTTTATCGCTACGGGCAGGTAAATGCAAACCTTTATGGGGCAGAAGCGAGTTTAACCATTCATCCGGTTTCATTTATTCACTTCGAAAATACCTTTGGATATGTGCATGCGCAAAATAACACTTTGGGCAGACCATTGGCATTTATTCCCGCCGGAACACTAAGAAATGAGTTGCGTTTTGAGCCTAAACTAAAAGGTACAAATGATGCCTATTTATCGGTAGGAATAAATTCTGCATTCAAGCAAACCCGTGTTGATGATGTATTCGAAACCCCAACGAGTGGTTATACATTATTAAATGCCGGTATTGGCGCTACCTTTAATTTAGGTAAACAACCGATAAAACTATCGGTATCTGCAAACAACTTGCTAAATCAAAGATATTACGATGCTTTGAGCAGATTTAAACCTGGCCGTTTCGATTATGAAAATCCTAATTTAGGTGTTTACAATGCAGGAAGAAATATTACTTTCGGTTTGTATGTGCCATTTACTTTAGTGAAATAATCTTTAATAAAAATAGCCACAGTTTTCAGATTAGTGTTAATCTGAAAACTGTGGCTAAATTAACAAGCATATTGAATTAATTACTTGCGCAATCAATTCAACATCCTATTTCTTGAAGGTCTCTCTTTTTGCCCTCACGTATTGATTTGGCCATTCTACATCATCGCCTAAAATTTGTGCTGCATGTGTAGGAAAATATGCATCGCGTAATGATTCTCTGGCAATGAAAATTAAATCGGCTTTATCATTTTGCAAAATTTCTTCTGCCTGATTGGCATCAACGATTACACCAACGGCGCCTGTGTAAATGCCAACTTCATTTCTAATTTTATCGGCAAAAGGAACTTGATAATTTGGTCCGGCAGGAATTTTAGCATCCGGAACATTTCCTCCCGACGATGCATCGATTAAATCAACACCTTTATCTTTCAATACCGCTGCAAGCTGAACAGAATCCTCTTCATTCCATCCACCTTCCGTCCAATCGGTTGCGGAAATGCGGACAAACAAGGGCAAGTTTTCCGGCCAAACAGACTGAATTGCTTCTACAATATCTATCGTTAAACGAATTCTGTTTTCAAAACTTCCGCCATAAACATCTGTTCGTGTGTTACTTAAAGGACTAAAAAACTCATGTAGCAGGTAACCATGTGCTGCATGAATTTCAACAACTTTATATCCTGCATCTAAAGCTCTTTTTGCCCCAGCCCTAAATGCAAATACGATATCCTGAATTTCTTTAATGCTCAACTCATGAGGCGTAACTTGTCCGGCTTTGAATGGTATTGGAGAAGGACCAACTGGTAACCAACTGTTTTCACCATCAGCAAGTTGTTCTCCGCCTTCCCATGGCAAATCACAGCTTGCCTTTCTACCAGCATGTGCAAGTTGAATTCCGGCTATTGAACCATTATCATGAATAAAAGAAACGATTTGCTTAAGTTTTTCTACCTGCTCATCTTTCCAAATCCCTAAATCAGCATGTGTTATTCTGCCTTCTGGCACAACGGCAGTAGCCTCTTGAATAATTAAACCGGCACCACCAACTGCCCTACTTCCTAAATGTACCAGATGCCAATCGTTAGCAAAGCCATCTATTGCTGAATACTGGCACATTGGTGAAATTACAATTCTATTTTTTAAAGTAACATCCTTCAATTTTAAAGGAGAAAATAATTTTGACATATTCGTTTAGATTTACCACAAAGAACGAAAAGTTTGACGCAACGAAAATAAAAATTTTGCCTTTGTTTTCTTCGCGAAATACTTCTTGTCCTTTGCGGTTAATTAATTTAAAAACCAGCGTTTTCTAATTCTGAGTTAATAAACTGGATTTCCTCATTGCTCAATTTTACATTAATTGCCTCAGCATTTTGAACCGCTTGCTTTTCATTTCTTGCTCCAACTAAAGCGATTGTAATTCCTGGGCGCTCGATTGTCCACCTTAAAACCAATTGAGATAATGTTGCATTTTTTTCATCAGCTAAAGGTTTAATTTTCGCCAAAAATGCATTTGTTTTTTCGATACTTTCTGGGGTGAAGAATTTATTTCCCTGACGATGGTCACCTTCTTCGAACTTATAATCAGCGGTCATTTTACCCGTTAATAAACCTCGTTCCATCGGACTATACGCTAAAACAGATTTATTATTTTCTATACAATAAGGCACGGTTTCATCTTCTACACCACGATTAACCATACTAAACGGAATTTGATTAGATACGATTTCCAAAGTTTCACCAGCTTCCTTCAATTGTGCTACATTATAATTACAAACACCTGCGTAACGCACTTTTCCTTGCTCAATAAGTTTGCTAACCGCTTCAAATGTCTCGCTAATTGGCGTTGTTAAATCAGGCCAATGTATTTGATATAAATCGATATAATCAGTTCCTAAACGTTTTAAAGATTGCTCGCATTCATAAGTAACACTTTCTTTACCCGCGTATTTATAAACATCAATATCTTTACCATCGTTATTTTTTGATTTCATTGCCAGTTCGCCTTTAGCTAAATCCCAGCGCATACCAAATTTAGTTACAATTTGAAGTTTATCCCTGGATATTCCTTTAATAGCATCGCCAACAATTTCCTCGCTATCGCCCTGACCATAAATTGGTGCAGTATCAATAGAGGTTACTCCTAAATCGAAACCAGCTTGAATTGCTTTTATCGCATCATTTCTATCGGTGCTACCCCACATCCAACCTCCGGCTGCCCAAGCACCAAAAGTAATTGCCGAAAGCTCTAAATCTGAATTTCCTATTTTTCTGTATTCCATAATTATTTTTTTAAAAGTTTATCAACCGCGTAACTATTAAGCGGCAAGTTTGCTAACAATAAGGATAAAAATGCAACATGAATAAGTTGTGATGGCAGGGCTTCCCAATTTTCTATCATTGTTGTACCAAAAATTAATGCTAAAGAGATAATGCCCGCAAGCAATAAACCTTGTTTTGTAAACAAACCTACCACAATCAATAACCCCGCTACAAATTCCAAGATTGGTAAAGCGTAACTAAAAGGCAGAACCAAAAAATCTGGCAATAGCGATTTAGAAAATTGTCCCATCATCCAGTTGCTAAAACCTTGCAATTTAGGTAGCCTAACCAAACCATGCCCGAAAAAACTTAAACCAATTGCCAACCGACTTAATAAATATGCCCAATTTTTATCCATAAAAATGTGTTAACACAGTATAATACAAACACAATGTTAATGATGTTTTAGTGCATTAATCATTAAACCGATTTTTTACATAAACCTTATAAAATCAATATTCAAAAAAAATAATTCGCAAATTATTTGGAACATATCAAAATGAATTATACTTTAGTGTATTATTTAACTAATACAGTAGGCATGATAAAAATTAACAACTTAAATTTTGGTTACAGCAAGCAAAAACCATTATTTAAAAACATGAGCATGCAATTGAGCAATGGTCATATTTACGGTTTGCTTGGAAAAAACGGCGCTGGTAAATCTAGCCTATTAAAAAACCTGGCAGGCTTGGTTTACGCTCAAAGCGGAACCTTAGAAGTTATGGGTTTTAATCCTACAAAACGCCAACCCGCTTTGTTAGAGCAGATTTGCTTTATACCCGAAGAATTTTATTTACCATCAGTTAAAATAGACGCTTACGTAAAAGCCAATGCTCCTTTTTATAAAAATTTTAATCACGGCTACTTATTCGAACTTCTAAAAGAGTTTGATATCCCGGCAAACAATAAACTTATTGATATGAGTTATGGGCAAAAGAAGAAATTCATTATTGCCTTTGGTTTAGCTACCGAGGCAAAATTGGTTATTATGGATGAGCCAACAAACGGTTTAGATATTCCATCGAAAGCGCAGTTTAGAAAAATTATGGCTTCAGCCTTAACGGATGATCGTTGCATTATCATTTCTACCCACCAGGTACGAGATTTAGATAATTTAATTGATACCGTAATTATGCTTGATGAAAATGATGTGGCTTTAAAAGCTTCGGTTGAAGAAATTACCAACAAACTAACTTTCAAAAAAGTAAAAGAATTGGATGAAAGCATTATTTATGCCGAAGCATCTTTATCGGGCTACAATGCCGTTATGCCAAACTACCATAACGAAGACAGTAAGCTAGATATGGAACTTTTATTCAATGCAATCCTTGCAGAAAAAATCAAATTTAAACCTTTATTTAACTAAGCGATGAACAACACATTTAACATAAACAGGTTTGGCCTATTGCTTAAAAGACAATGGCTAGATTTCGGAAAAATTTACTTGATAAGTCTATTGGTAGTTGCAGGTGTTTTAATAGGGTTTTATAGCTATTATATTCCAAGTATTGAAAGAAGAACTGACAATTTTGATTATGACGGAAACCTTGATTTACGCTTTCGCTATGGCATATTTTTAATTCTTGGTTTCTTATTTACTAGCACGGTAGCTAGTGGTTACTTTAGTATTCTCAGACAAAAATCAAGAGCTATTTTGGAATTGATGACACCTGCATCCGTTACTGAAAAGTTATTATCAGGAATACTTTATACCGCCCTAGTTAGCTTAACTGGCTACTTGATTATATTCTACATAGTAGATTTAGGCTTCGTAAAGTATTTGAATTCTAATATTGACGCATTTAGAATTGCCAATCCAAAAGTTCCAGAAGCCCAAAGCATTACCTACCAAATGTTTAGTGATAAAAATTATCGTGAATATTTAGAATACTTCTTTGCCATTCCTTTCTTAATTACAAGCATTTTTCTCCTTGGCTCGGTGTATTTTAATAAATTTCATTATATCAAAACAGCCATTTCAGTAATGATATTTTCGGGAATTGCAATCTATGTAATCTATAAAGCCGGAGGAATTTTAACTAAAAATATGGTTAATATTAGTCATAGAAGTGCCCACAACGATAGAGATTTAGCTTTTCTTATGATTCTCCTGGTAACATCTGCTTTAACATTAATTTTTTGGACGATAGCTTACATTCGCCTAAAAGAAAAAGAGGTTTAACTTTTTAATTGGTATAGACATGGAATTTAGAGATAATAAGGCGATATACCTACAAATAGCAGATTATGTTTGCGAACATATTTTGCTAGGAAAATGGAAAGCCGACGAAAAAGTACCTTCTGTTAGAGAACTTGCTGTAGAGATGGAGGTCAATCCAAATACAGTAATGCGAACTTACGAACTGCTACAGAACAAAAATATTATAAATAACAAAAGAGGAATCGGTTTTTTTGTAGATGAAAACGCTACAGAACACGTAAAAACCTACAGAAAAATTCAATTTATAGATGATGAACTGCCTGTAGTATTTAGAAACATCTATTTATTAAACATCGGCTTTGATGAACTTGAAGCCAAATACAAAACATTTGTTAAAGAAAATTTTAACGCTTAAGAATATGAAAACAAGTAATAAACTATTGATATCACTTGCCATTTCGCTGATATTAATTCCAATAATTGTGATTGCGGTGAATGTTAGAATAAATTACATGGATAAAAAAGCTGCATTGAAAGAAAATAAAAAAGAGGAACACTTTAATACACCATCCTATGGTTATATAAGTGAAAAAATAAACAAATCATTTAATGCAGTAGAAATATTAGATGGCAAAGGTTTAGCACTCGATATCGTTTTAATACAAGAAGATAATACCGGCCTTAAAATATCAGAGGAGTTTAAGAATTTAATAAGTTATAATGTTGACGATAATGGCAAACTCCAAATTTCTTTCAAAGGCTCTGTTGAGCAAAAGTTTAGAAGGCCGCAATTGTATATATATGCTCCAAATATTGTTGGGTTTGCCGCATCGAGAGGAAATAGTTTAAGCTTATGGGTTAGCAAACGAGATTCGCTTAACTTAAAAGCTTCAAAAATTGGTTCATTCTGGTTAAATACCGACTCAAAATTTAATAACCTTTCTTTGCTTGCAGATAGTGTGAATAATATTAACCTAGACAAAACTTCAATAAATTCGCTTAACCTTAATCTTATAAATTCAAATTTTAAAACCTCTGCCTCATCTTATAAAACACTATCAATTAAAGCGCTAGGTAATTCAAATATTGAAATAGATGGTGATGAAAATAATAAAGATAAATATTCGATTAATGATTTATCGATAAAAACAGAAGGAAAATCTACAATAACCTTAACTAATATAAAAACAAACAAAACCTCAGGTTCACTTTCTGATTCTACGTATGTGCTTATGCCTGCTACTAGCTTAAAGCAGATGTTTAAAAACTAACTGCAATTCTGCGGTTTGTTAGGGCAAGCCGCAGATTAAAATTAAGGTGATAATCTGCTTAAAAACCAATGATTTAAAATACAGTTGCGTTCAAGGTTCACATATTAACTTATTTAAATAAAACCTGCTTTTCTTGAGCCAAAAATTTTAGGCATGGTTTTTAAACCATTCTCTTCAACCAAATCGAATTAATTATTATTAATTTCGCCAGGTTACCAAAATATTTTAAAATGAAGAGATTTTTGATTCTAGTTACCCTTTCGTTATTATCATTTACGGCTTTAAAGGCGCAAAAAATTGATACGCTATCCATCACTTTAGAGAACATTAAATATCCATATCCCATAAAATTTTTACCCATCAACGTTGAAGGTCAGGATATTAGAATGGCTTATATGGATGTACCTCCAACCATTGCCCCAAATGGCAGAACGGTTATGCTTTTTCATGGCAAAAACTTTGGCGGCTATTATTGGAGCCACGTAATAAGAGCATTAGCAGGGAATGGTTACAGAGTTTTGGTACCAGACCAGATTGGATTCGGGCGTTCATCTAAACCGATTATAAACTATAGTTTCAAGCAATTGGCTCAATGGAATAAAAAGCTGTTAGATACTTTAGGCATTCAAAAGACATCTATTTTGGGCCATAGTATGGGCGGCATGTTGGCAACACGGTTTGCATTAATGTATCCAGAACGAATGGATAAATTGTTATTAGAAAACCCAATCGGCTTAGAAGATTACAAAACTTTTGTGCCGGTTTCTACCGTGGAAGAGCAGTATCAACGAGAACTCAAAAACACCGCAGAAAGCATTCGCCAATATTATAAAAGCTCTTATTTTACAGTATGGAAACCCGATTATGAAAGTTTAGTAAATGTTGCTGCAGGTGTAACCTTTAGTGCCGACTTCCCTCGATATGCTAAAGTTGCAGCACTAACCTATAACATGATTTACGAACAACCAGTTGTAGATGAATTTAAAGATTTAAAAGTTCCAACCATTCTTTTCATCGGCAAAGAAGATAAAACGATTGTTGGCAAAGGCTTACTTTCTGAAGATCAACAAGCCATTCATGGCCTGTACAGGTTTTTAGGAAAAAATACAGCACTCAAAATACCGGGTTCAAAAATTGTAGAATTCGAAGCATGCGGACATATACCACATATAGAAATTATGACTGAATTTTTGGTTGCGCTAACGGGTAGTTTATAGCTAATTTATTTCTTTACCTGTAACCTTATTTATTCCCTCCAAATTAAAATCTACAGATTGCTCGGCAACTTTCATTTTACCATATAACTCTAAACGGGTATGCGTATTTAATACCATGCCTGTTTTTAGGTCAATTTGTGCATCACCAATGTTCATACCCTTTAAATCGGTTTCCATTTTGCTACCCAAACTTTCAAATGCTCCTTTTGAAACGAGCGTACCTTTGATTGTAAGTGTTGCAATACCGTCTTTTACTTCTTTAAGTGTATAAGTCACCGCCGATTCGATTGGCATTGTAATTACAACTTTGGTATTCACTACCCAACTATCTCCAATTTTTACGGCTTTATCAGGGAAAATTTTTAATGAAGATTCCATCGATTGTTTTATAACTTCAGCATTAAACTGTTTACTAAGAGAAGTTTTAATCTGTTTAAGTTGTGCGGTATCTGTTGTCATTTTAGCAGCCATACTATCCACCATTTTATCAATCCCCGATATTGATTTTACCCCACCGTTTGGTGCCATTATCATATTAAATGTTGCATTTCTTAAACCTGCAAATGGATTTGGTTTCCCTATCTCTTCTTTATCAGAATCTAAAATCATTTCGTTGCCGGCTCCAACCGATTTAATATTCAATCGTCTGTAAATCACCTTTATATTTTTATCACCTGCCTTTGCTTCCGAAATATCAAAAGTATAATCTGTACCAACATTTTGAATGTAGTTCAATTCTTTCCCATCTACTTTCTGGCTAATAATTTGGTCGGAATTAAATGTATAGCTGTACTTTTTCCCAATGGGATAATTCTGTTTAAGCAAATAAGTTTGCTGCGCAAAAGTGTTTAAAGAAGTTAAGCAAAAAGCTAACCATGCAATTATTTTGATATTTTTCATTTCAGTATTTTAATTATCCCGCAGGTTGTTGTGCAAATATTTTACTTAACTGATGGTATAAATCGGGGTGTTTATCTTTTAATAATTCTGGCTTTTCGAAAAAGTATTCTGATACCACCGCAAAAAACTCTGCCTCATTTGTAATTGCATAAGGATTAATATCAGATTTGTTATCTTCAATACGCTTCATTTCTTCATGCATCATTTTTATCCATGGCAAGGTATATTCATGGCTCATCAAATTTTCCGGAACGCCATCCGTAGCACCGTCAGATTTATCCAAAAGATGTACAAATTCGTGAATCGCTGTGTTCTCTTTCCCGGCACTTTTAGAAAAACCCTGGCGTAATGCAGACCGAGATAGAATCATTTGTCCGTTCATATAACCGCTTCCAACCATACCCATAATATTTCTTTCGCCTCCTTCAAATTGAAAATCGCTGTTAAAAGTATCAGGATAAAGCAAAACGCTGGTCAGATTTTTATATTGCCAATCTTTAAATCCAAAAATTGGTATAACAGCACTCGAAGCAATTAACAACTCATCCAATGTTGTCATTTCTAATTCAATGCCTTCGATTTTCACCGTACTAAAAAACATTGCAACCTTTTGTTCAAACCTCAATTTATCGGTCGAATCTAAATGCTGATAAAACCCCACATAATCGTTTAAAATTTGTTTATCCGTTTCTGTTAAAGGCTCAATAGCTGGCTTCTTTTTTCTTAGGATAAAATAAAGCGCTAGTAAAAATATTGGGATTAAGTAAGCAAAAGGTAGTGAACTCATGAATGGATATACTCGGATTATTTATATAGTTTTAGTTACTTACTTTCTAAAATTTCTAACTGAATTAATACATCCGCTCTTGTTACGGGATAAGCGATATTTTCGGTTAGTGCAAGATAAATAGCATCAAAAAGTAGCAAATAGCTTCCTTTTTCTGATGGTATAATTTCTTCTGTTTTCAAACCTTCGCTATCTATTGTGGTTAACAAGCCATCTTTGCCTTTAGCTTCAATTCCATAACCTTCGTCAGTTAATTTCATTCCTGCAAGCAGTTGTTCTTCCTGACTATCTGCTCTCTGTTTTATAAAACTGCCATTAACGCCATGCAGCACAAAAGCTGCTTGTGGATTTACCACCAACATACTCGATGTTACGAACACATTAACGCTATCTTCATAATTTAGTTGAATCGAAAAATAATCATCAACCGCGGTGTCTTTTCTATTCTTCCCTAAAATTTTATGATAGCTTAAGGGCTTACCAAAAATGCTAATTACCTGATCCAATAAATGTGGACCTAAATCGTATAGTAATCCGCTTGCTTGAATTGCTTTTTCTTTAAAAGCTTTCGGACCAATTACATTTCTGTACCTATCGTAACGCAAATGCATTTCATTTAGTTTCCCTAATTTTCCACTTGCCAAAACTTTCTTTACCGATGCAAAATCACTATCCCAACGGCGATTTTGATAGAAGAAAATTTGCTTTCGAACTTTATCAGCCAAATCGAACAATTCCTTTGCCTGGTCAGATGTTGCGGTGAAGGGCTTTTCTACCAAGATATGTTTTCCCTTTTCTAAGGCAGCTTTAGCATGTTCGTAATGAAGATTATTTGGGGTATTAACAACAACCAATTCTATTGCAGCATCGTTTAAAAGTTCATCAACACTGTTGTAACTTATTATTTCCGGATAATCATTTTCTGCATTTTTTTTACTGCGCTCTACAACTGCTTTTAAATTGAAACCATCGTGGGTATTTAAAAAAGGAGCGTGGAAAACTTTCCCCGACATGCCGTAAGCCAATAAACCTGCAGTTACTATATTATTTGAAGTTGAATCCATAGATTATAAATTTAACCAAAAATACAATATTGATGTTAGCATATTACAGAAACACTCTACCTTTTTAACTCATGCCATAAACCTTTTTACACTATCTTTGCAAACATGAAACCGTCGGAGATCAATAGCAAATGGAAAACGCTGCAAGCAAAAATTTCACAAGAATTTGATTCGGATTTTCCTGATTTAAAAGTGATGTTATTTCTGATTGGTGTACAAGAACTAGGCAAAGGACCAAAGAAATACAGCAAACGCCAAAAAGAGGAATTGATGCATATCGCCACTTGCAGATTATTAAGCGAAATGGGTTTTTACGAATTGGAAGGATTAGACCAGGATGGTTGGCCACATTGGAAACTGGTTAAAGCAATACCTCCTTATACCATGCTAGAGCAGGAATTGCTAATGAAATCGTTAGTGGTAAGCTATTTTGAGGATATTTATTCTTAAATACAGTTTAAAATAGTGATTATGAAGTATCTCTAAAAACCTTGAACAAAAAAACCCCGATGTTTGGCATCGGGGTTGAATATATATAGACCTCTAAGAGGGAATGTGCTAAAATTATCCTTGTTTTTGTGCAGTGCTTTTTAAAGCATCATTAGCTACAATTACAATCTCAACACGACGGTTTGCAGCACGACCAGCTTCAGTTTCGTTATCAGCAATTGGCTCAGCAAAACCTTTACCAATAGTTACTAATCTTGAAGATGGAACACCTTGAGAAACCGCATATGCTTTAACAGCTGCTGCTCTTCTTTCAGATAAGCCCATGTTATATTGTTCAGTACCACGGCTATCTGTGTGACCGATAATTTTAATATCTGTATCTGGATACTGATTTAATGAAGCAGCTAAGCTTTGTACATTTGTTTTTGCCGCGTCTTTTAATGCAGTTTTATCAAAGTCGAATAAAATACCACTATCAAATTTTACAATAATACCTTCACCTTCACGGATAACTTCTGCATTTGGAATTGCTTTTTGAATTTCTGCTGCTTGTCTATCCATTCTACGACCGATAAATGCACCAGCTGTACCACCAACAGCACCACCAATTAAAGCTCCAACTGCTGTATTACCTGCTTTTTTACCAATTAATGCACCAATTACACCACCTGCAGCAGCACCAATACCTGCACCTTTTTGTGTTTTTGTCAAACTATCACAGCTTTGAAATGCAATAGACCCTACCGCTAATCCTATACTTAATGTTGCTACTCTTACTTTTGAAATACTCATAATAATTAAGGTTTAATTTCCTGCGTGTCTGTATTCAAACACAATGCCAAAAATTTTTACGCTAACATTTTAATTTTTACAGCCACTTACAGAGCTTAAAGGAATATTAGGAAAACAAAAAAAAAGCGTCTGATGAATCAAGACGCTTTTAATGTATTATTATTAGTACAAAGCACTAGGCCGAGAAATAGCTCTCTAATTCTTTAAGCGTGTTTTCATCGGTTTTAAAATCTTTAATTACCTGGCCTTTCTCAACCAAAATGATTCTATTGCAAACATCCGTAACATGGTTTAAATCATGACTCGAAATAAATGTTGTCATATTACCAGGATGCTCTTTTAAAAGTTTCTTTAACCTAATTTGAGTAGTTGGATCGAGGTTGGCAAAAGGTTCATCCAAAATTAAGATTTCGGGTTTCTGCATTAACGCCGCAGCAATACCAACCTTATTCTGGTTTCCTTTACTAAAATCGCGAATGTATTTGCCGCTGTTTAATATTTCGCCATTAAAAAATTCTGCATACTGTGCTAAATAAGCAGAAACATCAGCCACGCTTAAATCGTGCAAACTTCCGATAAAAATAAAATATTCTTCAGGTGTTAAATAATCTATAAGGAAACCCTCATCTAAAAATGATGCGGTATAATTTTTCCAATCGTCTTTCAACATTACATTTTCACCTTTCGATAATACTTCCCCTTCTGTAGGGCGAATTAAATCTAAAAGCATACGGAAAAAAGTAGTTTTACCCGCTCCATTATTACCAACTAAACCTATGGTTTCACCCTGTTTAATTTGTACATGTTCTATGTTTACAACGGTTTTATCGCCATAAACCTTTTTCAAATTTTTAATTTCTAAAATCATAATTATTCTCTAAAGCCTTCGGCTATTTTATAACGTTGTTTTTCAAATTTTGCAGTAATCACATTTACCCAAAAACCTCTCATCAAAAGCATAATTAAGCCAAATACGGCCACTACGATTAAACCCCAGTATGGCATATCCATCATCCCAAAAGGAACATACAATAGTATTGGTGTTAGTGCGTATGGGAACATCAGTAAAAACTGAGTTGCACTTGTACCTTGGTAATTAAAGCTTGCAGCCTTAGTAATGTCTAACCGCTTTTTATTAAGTGTTGCCAGATAAAGAACGATAACAGTGCCGAAACCAATGTTGTATAAATATGCTGCCAGTTGAAGTAAAAGCAACTTCGGACTTAGAAAACCATAAAAACTTGCCAACAATGTGATAATGCTTGATGCGATTGTGAACAGTAAAAATTTCGCTTTAATAAAATCTTTAAAATTGATTTTGGCACTTAACAAACCATCGAAATGTGCGCTTTGCCAGGCAAACATAAACTGCCCGTAAATGATGATGGAAACGCCCGTCATAAAAATAGCACCGAACATCATTTGTCCGAATTTATCACCATCAATAGCTGGCGTTTTGTAAAAAAGGAATCCATAAAGCAAAAAGAAGAAACCCAATATTACTGATGAACGCGAACGTTTATGGCGTAAAATTAATTTAAGTTCCAATGCTGCAAGTTCGCCAACTTTACCGAAACGATTTAAGAAAGCGTAATCGGTACTTACTTTTTTCTCTTGCTTACTGCTTAATTCTTCCGTGTAAAGATTTTTTCGAAGGAAATCTGAATTGATTTTAAAGATTAAAAAAGCTGCAATTGGAAAAGCAAATCCAATGTAAGGATGTGATGCTACTGCCTTAAATACAAAATCGGAAGCAGCCATTATAGAGATAACTTTGTAATATTCTAAAGCCGCAAAACCTGCAATAATTATCAAGCCAACAGCGGTATAAAGTACATTACTAATGGTTTTTCTTTTGATGTATAGTACCAAGTAGTTATTAAAAATGGCAATAGAAAATATTGCAATTATGTACATAACGGTTGCAAATGCGCCATAAGCTGGTGCAATTCTCATAAAAATAAAAGGCAGAAATAAAAAGAAGGGCCAAACGTTAAATGCAGAAAATAATGATTTTACATTCAGAAAAGATATTATCTGACTACGTTTAATTTTTAAATGCAGATAAGGAATTATACTTAAGGTTGGTAACTCTTGCAATTGCAAACGCATAATAAAATCGAAAGCAAAATAATAAAGAATTAATCCGTTAAAACTGGTAATTACATTTTGGTTAGCAAAAATTTTAGGCAATAAATAAGGCATACTAAAACCTGCTCCAACCGCCAATACCAGGAAATAGAGCATAAAAAAACCTAGAATAATTTGGGTGGCAATGCTACTGCCTTTGTTTCGCGATCGCCAAAAGGATTTCGATTGATGGCTTAAAAAAGTTTTCAGCATAAATAGTTTTGATTTAGTTCTTTTAGTTAGTGTTCGTTTTTATTGAAATGTTACATCAATACTTGTATTTTTCTTTCCAGTTTTGCCTAAGTTTTTCTCTCAGCTTTTCTTCTGCCGGATTTTTCCCAGGGTCGTAAAGCTTTGTGCCGATCAATTCGTCAGGAAAATATTCTTGCGCCTCGAAATTGCCTTCATAACCATGCGAATATTTGTAATCTTTTCCATAACCTATATTCTTCATTAGCTTAGTTGGTGCATTCCGAATGTGTAATGGAACAGGTAAATTACCCGTTTGCTTAACCAAGGCTTGTGCTTGGTTAATGGCCTCGTAAGATGCATTACTTTTTGGCGAACTGGCTAAATAAGTTACGCATTGCGATAAAATTATCCTAGCCTCGGGATAGCCAATAACGTTAACCGCAGTAAAACAATTATTGGCCAAAAGCAAAGCGTTCGGATTGGCATTTCCGATATCTTCAGATGAAAGAATCAATAATCTGCGGGCAATGAACAAAGGGTCTTCACCGCCTTCAATCATTCTGGCCAACCAATACACCGCAGCATTTGGGTCGCTACCACGAATGGATTTTATAAAAGCAGAAATAATATCGTAATGTTGTTCTCCTGCCTTATCGTAAAGCGCTAAGTTTTGTTGGGCATGTGCTAAAACATTTTCGTTGGTTAGTACGATGCTATCTCCGCCTATCCCATTGATAGCAATTTCCAGCACGTTTAAAAGTTTACGGGCGTCGCCACCACTCAATCGAATTAAAGCCTCATGTTCTTTTATGGTAATTTTCTTTTGAGATAAGAGAACATCTTTTTTTACAGCTGTTTGCAGCAAACCAGCCAACTCCTCTTCGGTTAAAGATTTTAAAATGTAAACCTGACACCTTGAAAGTAAAGCGGAAATGACCTCGAAAGATGGATTTTCGGTGGTTGCACCAATCAGCGTAACCAAACCACGTTCTACAGCACCAAGCAAGCTATCTTGCTGCGATTTGCTGAAACGATGAATTTCATCAATAAACAAAATCGGAAGACCTAAAAAGCTATCTTTTAGTGCCGCGGCTTTATCAATCACTTCGCGGATATCTTTAACGCCGCTGTTGATTGCGCTAAGGTTAAAAAACGGTCTGTCTAGAGTTTGAGAAATGATATAAGCCAAAGTAGTTTTCCCTACGCCAGGAGGACCCCAAAAAATCATCGAGGGCAGCTGACTGCTCTCTATCGCTTTGCGTAATACAGCACCAATGCCCACCAAATGTTTTTGTCCTACATATTCATCAAGATTTTGAGGACGCATTCTTTCGGCTAACGGGGCTTGATTGAGCATAATGGTAAATATAGAAAAATATCTTTGCCACGTAAACCAAAGAAATAGGATTTTAATGAGTTTTTTAACCACAGATTAACACGGATAGACACGGATTTTTTTGCTACAGAAACACAGAAATCACAGAATAGACTTCTATGAATTGATTAACCACAGATTAACACGGATAGACACGGATTTTTTTGCCACAGAAAAACAGAAATCACAGATTATATTTCTTGAGACACAGTTATGCTAGACTCATCTTCAACGCAATAATCTTAAAATCCAGCAATCCTTAAATCCTAGCTTAATCCTAGCTTAATCCTGGTCAGTCTTCTATTTTCGAGTGATGCTTGGTATCCTTCATTGTGGTATATAAAATCAATGAAATTAAAATACATCCGGTTACGTACCAGTAAAAGTAATTCTCATGATCGATATTTTTAAACCACAGAGCAAGATATTCTGCCGTTCCACCGAAAATGGCTACAGTTAAAGCGTAAGGCAAACCGACACCCAAGGCCCTAATTTCTGCAGGAAACAATTCTGCTTTAACAACTGCATTTATACTGGTATAGCCACTTACAATAATTAAAGAAGCAATCATCAGTAAGAAAATTATCGTTGTATTGGTTTCATTCGCTAAACCAGTTAAAATGGGCACGGTACACAAAGTTCCTAAAATACCAAAGCCAATTAACAGCGGCTTGCGACCGATTTTATCTGACAACAACCCAAACAAGGGTTGCATAATAGCGAAAACCAGTAACGAAATAAATGATAATGTAGTAGAGGTTTCCTTACTTAAATGAACAGTGTTCACCAGAAATTTTTGCATATACGTGCTGAAGGTGTAAAAGGCAATTGTACCACCTAAGGTTAAACCAACTACAGTAAAAACCTCTTTCGGATATTTCATTAACACGGCAATTCCACCTTTCTTATCTTCTTTGTTCTTCTTAAATGCCGAAGTTTCATCGATATGCCGTCTTAAATATAAAGCGATGAACGATAGAATAGCGCCAATAAAGAAAGGAATTCTCCATCCCCAGGCATGTAATTCGGCTGGTGTTAGCAACCAGTTTTGTAGAATTAATTGTATGCCCAAAGCCAGTAGTTGCCCGCCGATTAAGGTTACATATTGAAAACTTGAATAAAAGCCCCGATGTTTTTTAGTGGCCATTTCACTTAAATAGGTTGCCGAAGTTCCATACTCGCCACCCGTACTTAATCCTTGAATTAGCCGGGCGAAAACCAACAGTAATGGCGCAAAAATTCCGATTTGTTTGTAGCCTGGCGTTAAACCAATAATTAAAGAACCAATTGCCATGATGAATACCGAAAGCGCCATAGATTTTTTCCTTCCTTTTTTATCGGCGATGCTGCCAAATAGCCAGCCACCGATTGGGCGCATTAAAAAACCCACAGCAAATATTCCGGCAGTATTTAACAGCTGTGCAGTTGGATTGCTATTCGGAAAAAATACTGGTGAAAAATATAAAGCAAAAGCCGAGTAGGTGTACCAATCATACCACTCAACCAAGTTACCAACCGAACCACCGAATATAGATTTTAATCGATACTTAACGTCGTCTATTTCCTTTGGCGTAAAATCATTTTCAGTTGGATGCATAGTTTGGTATTAATTTCCAGTATGAATTTAAACACAATTGTGTAGTCATTGTTTATTTATCTAAATTAGTTAATATCAGAATAGATTACTGAAAAATATCATTGCTTAAGTATCAAAGTTTAATTGCCAAAAATATGAAAGATAACTTTTCCACCCAGTCTGCTGAGTACGCCATTTACCGACCAACTTACCCGCAAGAATTGTATGATTATCTATTGAATCTAATCGATAATAAAGATGCGGCCTGGGATTGTGCCACCGGCAATGGGCAAGTTGCAAGAGTTTTGGCACAACATTTCCAGTCGGTTTATGCTACGGATATTAGCGAGAAACAACTTAGTCAGGCTTTAAAATTGCCAAATATCTTGTACGATGTAGCACCTGCAGAAAAGATAAATGTTCCGGATGGAAGCTTTGATTTAATAACTGTTGCACAAGCCATTCATTGGTTTAATTTTGATGATTTTTATAGTGAAGTAAAACGAACTCTAAAGCCTGATGGCGTTTTAGCGGTAATCGGTTATGGCTTGATGTTTATTGATAAGAAAGTAGATAAAGCTGTTCACAAACTTTACGAAGATATTCTTGGTAAATATTGGGATAGCGAACGCAGATACATTGAAGAAGGCTATAAAACGATTCCATTTCCCTTTGATGAAATTGTTGCACCACATTTTCAAATTAAAACAACGTGGAATTTTAACCAGATGATTGGTTACCTAAATACCTGGTCATCCTTGCAACACTACAAAAAAGCCAACGACAGAAACCCATTAGAATATATGTTTACCGAGTTGAAAGAGGCATGGGGAAGTGATGCAGAAAAGGATGTTCATTTCCCGATTTTGTTGCGGGTTGGGCGATAGGATTTAACAGCAAAGAAAATGAAGAAAAGCTTAAGGTTAAGTGTTTAATTCTACCACAGAGTACACAAAGTAAAGGCACAGAGCACACATAGTAAAGGCACAGAGCGCAAAAGTTTAAGGCTAGCGTTTGTTCGAGGGAAGAAGAAAAACATTTAACTCTCTGTTAAGTGTTTAATTCTACCACAGAGTACACAAAGTAAAGGCACAGAGCACACGAAGTAAAGGCACAAGAGCACACAAAGTTTAAGGCTAGCGTTTGTTCGAGGATGAAAAAAAACATTTAATTCTCGGTTAAGTGTTTAATTCTACCACAGAGCACACGAAGTAAAGGCACAAGAGCACACAAAGTTTAAGGCTAGCGTTTGTTCGAGGGAAGAAAAATATTTAATTCTCTATCTTCCTCTGTGAAAGCCTCAGTGCACTCTGTGGTTAAAAATTATGAAGGCTCTAATCATAGCGCAGATTGAAGAAAAATATTTCAAATCTTCGCTTTCCTAAATTTACTCTGTGAAAGCCTCAGTGCACTCTGTGGTTAAAAATGGAAGCCTTACTTCAGCAAATCCATAATGCCCAATACGGCTAGCTTTTTCTGTTCACCGCTTTTCATATCCTTTAGCGTTAATTCTCCACTTGCAATTTCATCACCACCTATTAAAACTACATAAGGAATATTCTTCGCATCGGCATACGCCATTTGTTTTTTCAACTTAGCTGATGATGGATACAGCTCGGCTGCGATGCCTGCACTTCTAAATTGCTGCAAAATCGGCAATGCATATTTTTCAGCTTCGGTATCGAAATTACTGATTAAAACTTTCGTACCCACTTCTGCCGATGCTGGGAAAAGATTCAATTCTTCTAGCACATCATAAATTCTATCAGCTCCGAAAGAAACACCTACTCCGGTTAAATCCTTCAAGCCGAACATGCCTGTTAAATCATCATAACGACCACCGCCGCCTATGCTACCCATAGCTACTTCGTTGGTTTTAACTTCGAAAATGCAACCTGTATAATAATTTAAGCCACGGGCTAAGGTTATATCTAGTTCTAGCTTTGCCGTTAAAGGCAAGCTGTAAGAAATTAAACTTTCTACATAATCGAAAACCTGTTCGATTTCAGCAACGCCTTTCAAACCAGTTTCTGAATTTGCTAAAACCTGTTTTAAACTTGCTATTTTTTCTTCGTTAGTTCCTTCTAACAAAATAACCGGACGAAGTTTCTCCAAATCATCCTCTGTAAAACCACGTTCTAACAATTCTTTACTAACGCCATCCAAACCAATTTTATCGAGTTTATCTATGGCAACCGTCATGTCAATTATCAAATCAGGTTTACCTATAATCTCAGCGATGCCTGATAGAATTTTTCTATTATTAATTTTGATGCTGAAATCTTTTAGTCCTAATTTGGTTAAAGCTTCGTTGTAAATGAGGATAAATTCTGCCTCGTTCAGCAAACTTTCAGAACCTACCACATCCACATCACATTGGTAAAATTCGCGGTATCTACCTTTTTGCGGCCTATCGGCTCGCCAAACAGGTTGAACCTGAAAACGTTTAAAAGGTAGAGTGATTTCATGCTGGTGCATGACTACGTAACGAGCAAAAGGAACAGTTAGGTCGTAGCGAAGTGCCTTTTCGGTTAAAGAATCTTTAATTGATTCATTTACATGTTTGGCCAAAATATCAAAAACTTCATCCTCAGTAATTTTATCATCCGTAGATATTGTATAATCCTCACTATTATCAATTTTCCTAAAGTTATAGTCTTCTTGTAAAATCCTTCTAGTATCTTGATGTTTTAATGGACCACTATTTAGAATTTTAAAAATCAATTTATCACCTTCATCACCATATTTACCAGTTAGAGTTTTTAAATTTTCCATACTTGGTGTTTGAATTTCTGCGTAACCATATTTTTTAAAAACCGTTTTAATGGTATCGTAAATAAAGTTGCGTTTTACCATTTCAACAGGCGTAAAATCGCGTGTACCTTTTGCTAATGAGGGTTTAATAACTGACATAGCCGCAAAAGTACAAAAAGGTTTATTAACCACGGAGGGTACAGAGATTTTCACAGAGAATTGTTGAGGTTTCATTCTCTTAGAGAATAGCCGATTAAGAGGGCAGCATCAATTCCTTGCCGTTGGTTTCAACCAACGGAATTTAAAATAAGCTCCAATGGGCTTTAGCCAAAATCTGCTCCATGCACCTTCATTTATAGTAGTTTCCAGGCCACCCAAACCCGATGGCAGCGGAAATACTTTTGCAAACCTTATAGGTTTAATAGTGCAATGTAAAATAAAACCTATAAGGTTTAAGGAAAAGATTGCAGCGAATCAGCGGGACCGAACCTAAGCTAAAAACCACTTCAGTACCTTTCCAAAATCATCTGTGAAATCACTGAATCAGTAAAATCAGACTGAAGGAAAAATAGATAAAATCCACCTGATGTAAATATCGAAGATAATACCTTGCTTTATAGGCAAAAAACTTAAATTTGCGACAACAAAAATCAAAATATAATGAGTTTCAGAATAGAACACGATACCATGGGCGAGGTTCAAGTGCCTGCCGATAAATACTGGGGTGCACAAACCGAACGCTCACGCAATAATTTTAAAATCGGACCAGAAGGTTCTATGCCTAAAGAAATTATTCATGCTTTTGGCTATTTGAAAAAAGCGGCTGCATTGGCTAATACTGAACTTGGCGTACTTTCTGCAGATAAGGCAGAACTGATTGCAAAAGCTTGCGATGAAATCATTGCAGGTCAGTTAGACGACCAGTTTCCTTTGGTAATTTGGCAAACCGGTTCGGGTACGCAAAGTAACATGAACGGAAACGAAGTAATTGCAAATCGTGCCCACGTAATAAATGGCGGCGCTTTGGCTGATGATAAAAAAGTTCTTCACCCGAATGATGATGTGAATAAATCGCAATCATCTAACGATACATACCCAACTGCAATGCATATTGCAGCATACAAATTAACAGTAGAAAATACGATTCCCGGTTTGGAGAAATTGCGCAATGCTTTGGCTTCAAAAGTTGAAGAGTTTAGTTCGATTGTTAAAACTGGTCGTACGCATTTTATGGATGCAACGCCCTTAACCCTAGGACAAGAATTTTCGGGTTACGTACAACAAATTGATAATAGCATTAGAGCGATTAAAAATGCTTTAAGTATGGTTGCTGAGTTGGCTTTAGGCGGAACGGCAGTTGGAACGGGCTTAAATACACCGAAAGGTTATGATGTTTTAGTGGCACAAAAAATTGCCGATTTAACAGGTTTACCTTTTGTAACGGCGCCAAATAAATTCGAAGCTTTGGCTGCTCATGATGCAATGGTTGAACTTTCTGGCGCTTTAAAACGTACTGCAGTTGCCTTGATGAAAGTAGCAAATGATGTACGTATGTTAAGTTCTGGTCCGCGTTGTGGTATTGGCGAAATCGTAATTCCTGATAACGAACCAGGTTCTTCAATTATGCCGGGAAAAGTTAACCCAACTCAGCCAGAGGCTTTAACCATGGTTTGTGCACAAGTTATTGGTAACGACGTTGCAGTTTCAATTGGCGGCATGTCTGGCCATTTTGAATTGAATGTTTTCAAGCCATTAATTGCTGCAAACGTACTGCAATCAGCTCGTTTAATTGGCGATGCATGCGTTTCTTTCACGGTTAAATGTGCTGAAGGAATTACAGCGAACTTACCAGAAATTGAGAAACATTTACAAAACTCATTGATGCTGGTTACCGCTTTAAACCCGCATGTGGGTTATGAGAATGCTGCTAAAATCGCTAAGAAAGCACATAAAGAGAATAAAACTTTAAAAGCTGCTGCAGTAGAATTGGGCTTACTCACAAATGAGCAGTTTGATGAGTGGGTTCGTCCGGAAGATATGGTTGGAAGTTTAAAATAATAGCGATATCCGATAGAGGAATACCTTTCTAAGCCGATAAAAAAGTCGTTTTAAAGATTTTAGAAAGCAGGGCTATTCGTTCTTCGGTTCCGATAGCCCCGCTTTTTGCTTCAAGTTTTTTCAACTTCTGTTATGCTGAGGCACAAGGCATCTGTTTCATCGGTTGCAGATGCTTCGTGCCTCAGTATGAACTATTTAAAGTTAGTGCAATAAAAAGCTTTACGCTGCAATCGGGTTTATTTAACTCAAAACTTGCTTAAAAATTAATCGCTTTGCGAAAAAATGACAATATCAATAAATAAACTTCTTGATTTAAGAATAACTAAGCGTTACTCAAGGTTAAGGTTTTTGTATATCATCCTTTTTACCTTTTCCATCTTTCAGCTGGCTTGTTCCCCTCGTCCTAATATTCAAGGTAAAGGCGAAGCATTTATGCAAGGTGTTTGGAATGAAGATTCGGTCGCTTTTAGCAATAAGCTTAATAATTACACACAGCATCATTTCAAAATTACTTGCGATTCTATTTATATCGACTTAGAAACCCATAGCAAAGTGAATTTCTACGAAGATTCTTGCTACAACAATGGCGTTTGGAAAGAATATGCAAAAGGTGTTTACGCAGTTAAGGGTGATACGTTATTTGTAGGCGCTACATTTACACACGCCAATTACAAACAAAAAATTTCGGGTTGTTATCGAATTGGCAGATACGATAAAAATTTCCTGATAAAAAGTAAAACATCCGATACCTTGCTACTGGAAAGTTTAAGCGATAGGCGAGAAATAAAATTATCACTAAAAGAAAAAGTTACCTGTGTTCAAAAAGAATTATAATATGATATTTAAATCACTTAAAAAGAAATTGTTCACAATTGCCGCAATTGGTGTATTCGCATACTTACCAATACAGGCAAATGCATGGGGAATGATTGGTCACCGAGTTGTTGGCGAAATTGCCGATAGTTATTTAAAATCAAAAACACGCAAAGCCATTCAAGGCATATTAGGATATGAAAGCTTGGCCATGTCAGCCAATTGGGGCGATTTTATTAAGTCAGATTCTACACATAACTATATGTACAACTGGCACTTTGTAAATCTTCCGGGTGGATTAAACAAAGATGGCATTTACAGTATTTTAGAAACAGAAAAAGGAACCAATCTTTACAATAAAATCCCCGAATTAATTGCCATATTAAAAAATGGAAGCAGCACAGCTGATGAAAAAAAATTAGCATTGCGCATGTTGGTACATTTAGAAGGCGATTTATCTCAGCCGATGCATGTTGCCCACAAAGATGATTCAGGTGGAAACCGGATTTCGGTATCATGGTTTAACGAAAAATCTAATCTTCACCGTGTGTGGGATGAACAATTAATTGAATATCAACAATTAAGCTACACAGAATTTGCTAAAGCAATAAACCATCCATCAGCAGTGCAATTGTACAATTGGCAAAACACAAGCTTAAAAGATTGTATATATGAATCCTATTTAATTTGCAGCAAAATTTACGACAAAACCAAACCCGATTCTAAATTAAGTTACCGCTACAATTTTGATTGGGTTGATACTTTAAATGAACAATTGCTTAAAGGTGGTATCAGGTTGGCTAAAGTGTTAAATGACATTTACGGATAGGTTTTAGGTAGGCTGTAGCACTATTAGTGATCAACTCGTTTAGTAAGAAAACAAAGGCTATGAAAAATTTATTGCTATTATTCCTTATAGGTGCAACATTAACAGCTTGCAAAAAAGATGCTGATAAAACTTTAGCCACCAAAAACTGGAAGATTGAATCTGTAACCGTTTCGCCCGCTATTACTATTGGAGGCAAAACAAGCACAAATTATATTGAATTAATGGGGCAAGCAAGTTGTGCAGCCAATATGATGATTTCATTTAATAGTGATGGAACATTTACGTCAGGTTCAAATGGTGCATTGTGTGATATGGCTCAAACCACAGCTATTCAAACCTGGAAAAGAAATGATGACCAAATCATCTTATCATCAAGCAGTAAGTTTCCGATGGTATTAGCCGGTAACAAGCTTACTCAAGTTATAACATCCGAACCACAGGGCGGAATTGTTTATACTTACGTTTACGTTTATAAAGCTGAATCTAAATAATTGTGAAAATTTTAATGGTTTGCCTGGGCAATATTTGCCGTTCGCCTTTGGCAGAAGGAATAATGCGCCATCTGGTTCAGCAGCAAAAGTTAGGTTGGGAAATTGCCTCAGCGGGAACAGGAAACTGGCACATCGGTAATGCTCCAGATCATAGAAGTATATCCGCAGCAAAAAAAAGCGGATACGATATTAGCACGCAGAGAGCTCAGCAATTTAACGATGCGATGTTTGCTAAATATGATCTGATTTTAGTTATGGACAAAAATAATTTAAGGGATGTTCAAAGCCTGGCAAAAACCGAAGAGCAGCGTAAAAAAGTTAAATTATTTTTAGATAACGACGAAGTTACAGACCCATATTGGGATAATGCTTTGTTTGAGCCGGTTTGCAAGCAAGTGGAAGAACGATGCAAAGAAATTATCAAACAACTTTCTTAGATTAGTGCATCATTCCATAACATAATCACGCTAACCACTTATCATGAAAAATCTATTCTCCATTTGCCTGTTAATTATAGTAGCTTCTTTCTTTCAGAGTTATACGGTTATTAAGAAAAGTCCAAAAGTTTTAGTTTTTTCTAAAACCAAAGGTTATCGCCATGCATCTATCGAAAAAGGTAAAATAGCACTCTTAAAATTAGGTGTTGAACATAACTTTTCAGTAGATACGACAGAGAACTCAACTCTATTTACCGAGGAAAATTTAAAAAAATATGCTGCTGTTATTTTTTTAAGCACAACTGGTGATGTTTTGGATGATAAACAACAAGCTGCGTTTGAAAAATACATTCAGTCGGGAGGCGGTTATGTTGGTGTGCATGCAGCAACGGATACCGAATACGGTTGGCCTTGGTACGGCAAACTTGCTGGTGCTTATTTCTTAAGCCATCCAGAACAGCAAAATGCCAGGTTTGTAATTAAAGATAAGAAACATCCTTCTACAAAATTTTTTACTGATTCTGTTTGGATGCACCGAGATGAACTGTACAATTTTAAAGATATTAATCCTGACATTAAGGTTTTAATAACCATCGATGAATCATCTTATAAAGGTGGTAAAAATGGAAATTTCCATCCATTTAGCTGGTATCATAACTTCGACGGAGGTAGATCGTTTTACACCTCAATGGGCCATACAGATGAATGTTGGGTTGACAATCTGTTTTTAAAACATTTATACGGCGGCATTAAATACGCTATCGGCAAATAAGATATACTTATCATTACCCCATGAAAGGTGATGATAATTGTTGTCAAAGCTAAACTTTTGTTGACTTTAAAATATCGATTATTTATACAGCTTTGACAACTTTTAAAAAGTTGTCAAAGCTAACCTATCGCTTCCTCGTAGCAAAAGCTACTTTAAGATGAACAGAGCATAACAATTTAAACTCGCTTTGCATTGACCAAATAAATATAATTAAGCATACAGAAGGAAGCTACGGCGCCGAATGTGTGCCATAAAAAATGTGTACCAAAGCTTAGTATTTCCCATTTATCGGCAATGCGAAAAGTTAGTGCGAAAATGAAAGCAATTAAAGCAAAGCCTACCCACTTTCCATTACGCCATTCTGTTTTTAATAAATAGCCAAAAACCGGAAATAGAACCAACGCGGCCATAAAAGCATAATTTATGTTTATAAAGATCTGGAAATCACCTCCGGTAAACTGCTCCCGCAAAAAGATTTGGAATAAAGCATAAAGTACAACGATTAATGCTGCAAAATACCACTTCGTAATTTTAGCCAAAAAATATGTTCCGGCAGATAAACACAACAACATTATCGGTACCCAATCCATCATTATAAATATCGGCCATCTTCTCAAACCATGATAGGTAGTTCCGCCAATACCACCAATGTATAACAACACTAATGCAAAACTTAAAAAAGGATGTAATTTAAAGTTTCCCCACAATTTGATGGTCCAATAAATGGCTATTGCCAAAAAGAAACAGCTGGTAATGGTATTTAATGGTTCAGGAAACAACTGATTTAAATTGGTTTCAGTATATAATGTTCCTCCATCGGGTGGATTCTGGATAATCAGGTTCATAATTTACAATCAAAAAACGACTAGTGCATTAAATGTAAAGTCAATATTTTAATCTTAGATTAAGCGAAATCTGAGTAAAAAATTTGCGACTCTTTCGTAACAATAAGATAATAGATCAATAATTAATGAGCCTAACTAATTGATATTTTATTAGTTATTAGGATGTTTTTATTTTTTGTAATTACCCTCCATAGCATTTAAGAATAATAATTTTCTGCATTATGAAAAACCTTTCTTGCTGCCTCATGTTCAATAGGTACATCAATTTATAAAAACATGAAAACTACAACAGCAACGGCAGAGGTTTTGAATGACCTTGTACAAATTAACAACGACCGTATAGAAGGATATGAAAAAGCTCGCAAAGAATTAAAAGATGGTGATAACGATCTTAAATCTTTGTTCTTAAATATGATTGAAGAAAGTCAAAAATATAAAATGGCTTTAGCTACAGAGGTTGCAGCTTCAGGACAAGATATTGAAACAGGAACAACCACTTCTGGTAAAATTTACAGAGGCTGGATGGATGTAAAAGCAATATTTACTGGTCACGATCGTCAAACAGTTTTAAACAATTGTGAGTTTGGTGAAGATGCTGCACAAGCTGCATACAAATTAGCCCTTGAAGATGAAGAATTACCTTCAAACATTAGAGAATTAATTTCTGAACAAAAGACATCACTTAGAAGATCTCATGATGAAATTAAAAGACTTCGTGATTCTCAAGCATAATTAAAATATTTTTCGTTAACAACGCGAAAACCCCTTCCGATTTTAAATTGGAAGGGGTTTTTTTTATTACGTTCGTTCTTCATTTCGTTTGGAGCAAAGTCCCGAAGTTTCGCGAGAGGGATTTATCTAGAAAGATTTCAATAGAAAGGTCCGTCATTGCGAGGAACGAAGCAATCCTAATGCGAAGGCTAGTAGCGATCGTTGTAAGATTGCTTCCTCGGCTGAAAAAGCCTCCTCGCAATGACGACCTTACGCTTCCAATTCTTTATCTAAATGCTCGGTAACCCTTTGGATGGTATTATCAATTGTATTACTTAGAATTGTTAAATAAGAACCTTTTTGAGCATTATCAATCGCTTCCTGCAAACACTCGGTGCTTTTATTATTAATGATAATTTCTTTGTTTGGATCTACTTCCTTTATACCCTTTATCAATAAATCAATCAGTTCCTGTTGCTTTCTTCCACGCAAATACTTTTCCTGACAGATGTAAATCTTATCAAACATTTGTGCAGAAATTCGAGCAGTTTCAATAATATCTTCATCACGTCTATCACCAGTACCAGAAATAATGCCGACATGTTGGGTAGCTTCAACGCTTTGTAAATATGATTTCACACCATTAAACCCGTCAGGATTATGTGCAAAATCTACTAAAACTTTAAAGTCTTTAAACCTAAAAACATTCATCCTTCCTGGTGTATGTGCTGCAGACGGTATAAAAGTTTCGAGCGATAAACGAATATCATCTGTTTTATAACCC
Source organism: Pedobacter jejuensis (assembly GCF_003725795.1). Lineage (GTDB taxonomy): Bacteria > Bacteroidota > Bacteroidia > Sphingobacteriales > Sphingobacteriaceae > Pedobacter > Pedobacter jejuensis. The sequence continues at coordinate 171,828 of NZ_RBEE01000045.1, forward strand.
CATAAATATGCCGCTAGCGTTGCCGCCAAAACATTCTGAATCATGAAATTTACCGAACCACCAAAAGTCAATGGTACATGGGTTGCTTTATCAACACGTAGTTTCCAATCGCCTGTTTTAATTGTTATATAGCCATTTTCATAAATTGCTGCAATACCACCCTTTTTGCAATGCTCTTTAATAACCGGATTGTTCTCATCCATACTAAAATAAGCAACATTACAACGGGCATCTCTGGCTATTTTAACACAATAACCATTATCAGCATTTAAAACAGCCCAGCCTTTACGCCTAACCGCACCAACTACAACAGCTTTTACTCGTGCTAAATCATCAAGGTTATGAATATCTGATATACCCAAATGGTCTTCCTGAATGTTAGTGATAACACCAATATCACATTGGTTGAAACCTAAACCCGCTCTTAAAATTCCTCCACGAGCGGTTTCTAATACAGCAAATTCAACCGTTGGATCTTTTAAAATAAACTCTGCACTTACCGGTCCGGTTGTGTCGCCTTTCATCAACATGGTGTTGTGAACGTAAACACCATCAGATGTTGTATAACCCACACGCTTACCATTGCTGCGGATAATGTGGGCAATTAAACGTGTTGTAGTAGTTTTTCCGTTGGTACCAGTAACTGCAATAATTGGAATTTGCGATAATTTTCCTGGCGGATAAAGCATATCGATAACCGAAGCCGCAACGTTTCTCGGCAAGCCTTCGCTTGGGGCAAGATGCATTCTAAAACCTGGTGCTGCATTTACTTCCAAAACAACGCCGCCATTTTCTGTTAAAGGTTGTGTTAGGTTTTGTGCCATAATATCAATACCACAAATATCTAAACCGATTACCCTCGAAATTCTTTCACAAATAAAAATATTTTGAGGATGAACAATATCGGTCACATCGATTGAGGTACCACCTGTACTTAAATTTGCAGTTGACTTTAAATAAACAATTTCTCCCTTTTCAGGAATTGTTTCTAGCGTATAATCTTTCTTTGCAAGTAAATCCAAAGTATCTCTATCAACCGAAATTTCTGTTAGCACGTTTTCATGCCCGTAACCGCGACGCGGATCTTCGTTTTCTTTATCGATTAATTCTTGGATGGTATGAATGCCATTGCCTAATACATGTGCCGGATCTCGCTGAGCTGCCGCAACTACTTTATGGTCAATCACCAAAACACGGAAATCAAAACCGGTTATAAATTTTTCTATGATAACCCTGCGAGAATAGGTTTTAGCATATTCAAAAGCAGCTTTCGCATCTTCTAGAGTTTTTACATTAATGGTAGCGCCTTTACCATGATTTCCATCTAAAGGTTTAAATACCAAAGGAAAACCAACTTTATTTACTGAGGCTTCTAAGTCATCAGGATTCGATATAGTTACACCAGAAGCCACAGGTATGGCAGCCTCAGTTAATAATCGTTTGGTTTCATCTTTATTACTTGCAATATCTACGGCAATACTACTCGTCTTTTCTGTCATGGTGGCTCTAAAACGAACCTGATTTTTGCCATAACCCAACTGTACCAATGAGCTTTTATTCAATCTTATCCAAGGAATACTTCTGCTTACCGCTTCCTGCACAATAGAACCTGTACTCGGACCTAAGGCTTCCAACTCACGGATTTCTTTCATCCGGCGGATATCGTGGTCCAAATCATATTCTTCATTATCAATCAAAGCCTGCGCTATTTTTACCGATGCTTCGGCAGCATAAACACCAACTTTTTCTTCCAGATAACTAAATACTACATTATAAATGCCATCTGTTTTTGTTTGGCGAGTTCTGCCAAAACCAGTTTCCATACCAGCAATAGATTGAATTTCCAAAGCGATATGCTCAATCACATGTCCCATCCAGGTTCCTTCTTTTACACGGGCGAAAAAGCCACCTTCCACGCCTTTAGAGCAGCGGTGACTAAACATGCTTGGTAATAATTTTTCTATCCTTTCGCTAAATCCTTCAATGGTATTGGTTGGTCTTTGCTCTAATTCTTCTAAATCAAGTCGCATTTGAATTAGTTTTTTGCGATTGATAGACCATATATTCGGCCCTCTTAATACTTGTATGTTTGATATTTTCATGTAAAAATTTGTCGTTTTTTGTTAAACAAGGGCTCGGTATAGCTTATTTAAATCAATTTTAGATTGTAAAATTAATGATGGTAAATTATGCATTTATTTTTAAAATTGATATAGCAATTACCTAAATCAATTTTTTTACACAATTGTTTTATTATCAACCACAATTACTGAACTATTTCTAAGATTTATTTTAACGTTTGTTAATAAAGTGAATATTATTGACAAAAAAAGTCGTGTTTTTTATCTTATCCTGATATATTTGGGTTTTTTGATACAATAATAATACACAACGAATGGTTCCGAAGGGTAAACTCATCATCATAGGTGGCGCAATAAACACAGGCAGCTTTGCTGAAACACAGTTCGGTTTACCCGAAAACATGAATTTCTTTGAGCGTGGAATTTTAAAAAGAATCACTACAGAATCGGTTAGAGATATAGAATCACGCTTCGAAATTATTACCACAGCATCGCTTATGCCGGAAAAAGTTGGCGAAGAATACATTAAAGCGTATGCCCAGTTAGATGTTCATAATGTTGGTGTTTTAAACATTACCAATCGCGAAGAAGCAAACAGCGATGAGAATTGCGAACGTATAAAAGCTGCCGATGTTATGGTTTTTACCGGAGGCGATCAATTGCGCTTATCATCGATTTTCGGTGGCACAAAAATTCATCAAATTTTATTAGAAAAATATAAAAATGAGCCAATTGTAATTGCAGGAACATCGGCAGGTGCTGCGGCAAGCTCAAAAAATATGATTTATCAGGGAAGCAGTAAAGATGCTTTACTTAAAGGTGAAGTAAAAATTACTGGTGGACTGGGTTTTATTGATGATGTAATTGTTGATACACACTTTGTTCAACGTGGTAGAATCGGGCGTTTGCTTTATGCAGCAGCAAGTAATCCGGGTATTTTGGGTATTGGTTTAGGAGAAGATACCGGTCTATTTATCTCCGATGGACATGTTATGGAAGCCATTGGCTCGGGCATGGTTATTTTAGTTGACGGACGCCAAATGGCAGATACAAATTTAACTGATGTTGAAATGGGGCAACCCGTATCTATCAAAAATATGGTTGTACATGTTATGTGCGATGGTGATGTTTATGATTTAAATGACCATAGTTTAATTATCCATCATCCAAAAGTTATTCCAATAGGATAAGAAAAGATTAGGACGATGATAATATTTTGTAAAATGTGTTATCTAATCCTATTTTGATACTCGATACTGAAATCTCGATACTTACAAAATGAAAATAATTATACATGGTGGCTTTTTCAGCGAGTCATCTACCAACCAGGAAACAAAAAAAGCTAAGCAAGATGCCTTGGCTAAAATAGTTACGCTTGGTTATGAATATTTAAAAAGCCACTCGGCTTTAGAAACTGTAGTATATACCGCTGCCCTGTTAGAGGATAATGATTTATTTAATGCGGGTATTGGCTCTCAAATTCAAAGCGACGGAAAGGTTCGTTTGAGCGCATCACTAATGGACGGGAAAACTGAAAAGTTTAGTGGTGTTATAAATATTGAGGATGTTAAAAATCCAATAGAAATAGCTCAAAATCTTTTAGCTTATGATGATCGCGTTTTAAGTGGTAGTGGTGCTCAAGATTTTGCAAGAAACAAAGGCTTTGAATACTTTAACCCAATAACAAAGCAGCGCCAGTCGGAATACGAAACTAAATTAAACCAATTAAACAACAAAGGAACAGTTGGTTGCGTTGCTTTAGATGCCGATGGAAATTTAGCTGCAGCAACTTCAACCGGAGGCAAAGGTTTCGAAATTCCTTGTCGCGTGAGTGATTCTGCTACTGTTGCTGGCAATTACGCAAATCAATACGCTGGCATTTCTTGCACAGGCGTTGGTGAAGATATCGTAAGCGGTGCTTTAGCGGCTAAAATTGTAACCAGAGTTACTGATGGTTTTACATTAAAAGAAGCTACTGATAAATCATTCGCAGAACTTAAATCTTTTGATGGCTTTGCTGGAGTTGTTGGAATTAGTGCTAAAGGTGAAATTTATCATTGCGATTCCCACCCTTACATGGTTTGGGCATCTTTTGATGTTAATTTACAGGTATTTAGCTAAAAATTCATTTAAAGTATTATTTTTGTTGCATGATTAAAATGGTTCTGGCTTTTTTTTGCCTTTTTGCCTCTCTACAACTCTGCGCTCAAAATATAGATAAAGCCGACCAAGAACCTGGGTTTGGTGGAAGTGCAATTAATATTGCGGTATCTAAGTATGATCTTGCCGAAGGAACCAACTATTTCGAAGATGCACAAAGCCTTGAAAAAAAAGGCGATTTTAATGAAGCATTAACCTTATTTGGTAAAGCTGCTTTCGAATTCAACGCTGTAAAAAACTTTAATCTGTATTGCCAGGCACTTATTAAAATGAGCAATATGCACTATCAGTTGGGTAGGTTTATAGATGCTGAACAAATTTTAATTAATGTTGTGCTTAAAAATTACTCTAAAATGGGTAGCCGTGTTGGGCAGATGAATACCTACAATATTTTAGGAAAAGTTTACCTGGCCGATAGTAAATACACACAATCGATGTGGTTTTACACACAACAAGGTATATTGGCTAAACAACTAAGAAGCAACACATCTTTCATAGAATCTGTTATAGGTCTTGCTCAGGTAAAAATCAGAAAGAAAGATTTTGTACTAGCTTCAAAGGATTTAAAGCAGGCGGAGGTTCTAGCCAATGCCATAAAAAGTTCTCAATATAAATCTCAAATAAAAGATGCCCGCGAAATGATTGCATCTAAAACAAATCCTAAAAAATAAACTTTTGCTTTAAGAATACATTTATTAGGATGCTTGTCAGGCATCAATATTTCAGCCTAAAACTTAGGATTCTCCAATAACTGACATCGATAATTAAATAATTTCTTCTCATTAAACACAAATGTTAATTTTTGTTAAAATATATTACGCCTAAAGGCCTGATATTAAAACAAAAAGTGCTGTGTTGGGTTGTTTTATAGCAATTGACAAATAAAAACCTTTTAGTTAGATTTGATCCATTTAACAAGAGACGGTAATAATGCTGTCTCTTGTTTGTTTATTTGATAAAATGGTATCATATTGGCTATATAGAATTAGAAATGGATTTTAAATTATTTAAAGAGATGTTGAAGAGAATATTTTTTGTACTTTTTACAGCCGCAGTGCTAGCTTGCCATGCCGCTCCAAAAACTCAACCTGTTGTTGAAGGCGTTACAAATGTAAAGCCAGATGAACAACAGCAGTTGGTTATTAAAGAAGTTGTTAATCTTATCGAAAGCTATAACTATAAAAAACTAGAAATCAATGATTCTATATCTTCTATAATTTTAGATAAATACATAAAATCATTAGATCAAGGCAAAAACTACTTTCTAGCATCTGATATTAAAGAGTTTGAAAAATATAGATTTACGCTTGATGATGATTTTAAAAATGGCGATTTAAGCGGTCCGTTTTATATTTACAATGTTTACGCTAAACGTTTAAACGAGTATTTCAACTATTCTTTAGCGCAGATAAAAACTAAATTCGATTTCAACCAAAACGATACTTACACTTACGACAGAGAAAAAATGCCGTGGGCTGCATCAAGCACCGCATTAAATGAAACCTGGAAAAAACGTGTTAAATACGAATTGGTAAATTTAAACTTAGCAGGAACTGCACAGGCAAAAAATGTAGAAACGTTAACCAAACGTTATCAAAATTTGCAATCGCAAACGTCAAAAACTAATAATCAAGATGTATTTCAAATTTTGATGGATGCCTTTACAGAATCTATTGACCCACATACAAATTACTTCAATCCGGTAAATGCAGTAGCTTTTAACGAAGATATGTCTCGCTCGTTTGAGGGTATTGGTGCAAGGTTACAATTAGAAAATGAGGTAGTTAAGATTTCTGAAATTATCGCTGGCGGACCAGCCTTTAAAGATAAACAATTGACTCCAGGTGATAGAATTATTGCAGTTGCACAAGGTGATGGAGAATTTGTTGATGTTGTGGGTTGGAGATTAGATGCTACGGTATCTAAAATTAAAGGTGCCAAGGGAACTAAAGTTAGATTAAAAGTTATTCCTGCAGGAAAAGAAATGTCTTCAAAACCTGTAATTATATCTTTAGTCCGCGATAAAGTTGTTTTAGAGGAAACCTCAGCAAAGAAAACGGTTAAAACCATCAATATGAATGGTAAAAGCTATAAAATGGGCGTAATTACTTTACCTGCATTTTATGCTGATTTTAAAGCTGCAAATGCTGGCGACAAAAACTACAAAAGCACCACTCGCGATGTTAGAAAGCTTATTGACTCATTAAAAACATTTGATAAAGTAGATGCAATTGTAATGGATTTACGCGGAAACGGCGGTGGTTCATTAGTTGAGGCAATTTCATTAACTGGTTTATTTATCGATAAGGGTCCTGTTGTACAGGTTAAAGATTTACGTGGTAAGATTGAAGTTGATGAAGATCAAACTACAGGTGTTGCTTGGGATGGTCCATTCGGTGTAATGGTAGATCGCTTAAGTGCTTCTGCATCTGAAATTTTTGCTGGCGCCATTCAAGATTATGGTCGCGGAATTATTATGGGTAGCCAAACCTATGGTAAAGGAACAGTTCAATCATCTATCGATTTAAACAAATTGGTAAATCCAAGCATGTTGCAACGAGTTGCAGGATTAATTACAAAAAACAAAACAACAGGAACAGCTCCAATTAATGTAACTGCTGCAGATATTAACTTAGGGCAAATAAACCTTACAATGGCTAAATTCTACCGCGTTGCCGGAAGTAGCACCCAACATAAAGGTGTAACGCCAGATGTTGTTTTCCCATCTTTATATCCGATGGATAAAATTGGAGAAGATACAGAACCATCGGCATTACCCTGGGATGTGATTCCAAGTTCGAATTTTAAAGCAGTAGCAAATTTAACGGCTGTCAAACCTAATCTGATAAAAAATAGCGAACAACGTATCGCAAACTCTTTAGATTTTAAATATCTGAAAGAAGATTTTGCTGAAATGAAAAAACGTGATGCTGAAGTTTCTGTTCCATTAAACGAAGCTAAATTAAAAGCCGAACGCGATGCTCAGGAAGCAAAAAGTTTAGCAAGAATTAATGAACTTAGAACAGCACGTGGTTTGCCTGCCATAAAAAAAGGCGAAAAACCCACTAAACAAGATGCATTCGACTTTATTGAAGATGAATCATTGCATGTAATGGGCGATTTTATGCAACAATCTGGTAACTATGTTATGAATCTTGGTTTAATGCCAAAGAACAATTAATAAAAGTTTTAATCAGTAAAAAGCCCGCTAAAATTCTAAATTTTAGCGGGCTTTTTTGTATTCATGGTAAAACTTACGAAGTCTAACAGGCTAAGAGCAGAGAAGAATCGGGAGTTTAATAAACGAAGTTTAGATAAAGCGCCAAACCTATTTCGCTTGCTGTCCAGGCTGATTTTGCCTGTTGAGTTGCATAGCCATCATTTCTTTCATGGTTTTATTCATGCCTTCAGTACTTCCATCCAAGAAAATAATATTTCCTTCGCCATATTCAGCAAATTGTTTAATTGCTTCGGTCCACATGGTGAAAAGAATGACCGATGTATCTAAATTGGCTTGTTGCATTTCATGTGCAGCATTTGTCATACCCTTTGCAACTTCTTCTCTAAACAAAGCAATACCTTGTCCACGTAATTGAGCAGCTTCACGCTCGGCCATTGCCGCAATTTTTATTGCATTACCATCGGCTTCGGCGCCTTTAGTTTTAGTAATTAATAAAGCCTGACCTTCATTTTCTGCTGCTGCTTTTAAATTATTTGATGCAACCACACGACTCATTGATCGCATAATTTCTTCATCAAAAGTTATATCGTTTAATTGCAAATCTTGTAAATGATAACCCCAACCATCCAAAACCTGGTCAATTTGTTCTTTTACATGAAGTACAATTTCATTTCGCTGTGCTAAAACATTTGCTTGTTTTTGTGTTGCTACATAAGCACGGATAGAACCTTCAATTGTTCTGATTAAAGCTTGCATTAAGTTGGTAGCATCAACAAACTTAAAGGCTACATTTTTTATGGTTTCTTCATCCTGATTAACTACCGAATAAAGAAGCATTGCCTTAAAATAAACATTTGCCTGATCTTGCGTAACGGCCTGAAATGATAATTCAACCGAACGGTTTTGAATAGAAATACGCGAATAAATCTGTTCAATTAGAGGAATTTTAAAGTTTAAACCTGGGCGTAACTGGCGTTGATATTTGCCAAAGACAGTAATTACCGCTATGGTTCCTTGCTTCACTGTAACAAAAGAACTCAAGAGAAGAATTATTCCAAAGAAAATTAGAATGTAAACTACGTATTGCATAACATTAGATTTTTTTTGAAGTTATAAAAAATTCATGCAAACTACATCATGCTTTTCGTAGCTTTAATAATTGATAACTTAAATACAACTCATGAAAAGAAAATTATATCTGCCGGCCGCAGCTTTATTACTATTTGCAGCCTGTCAGAGTGATAAAAATCATCAAGCAACAGAAACAGATCAAAGAACGGTTTTTTTTGATACTGCAGGAATGGATAATACTGTAAAACCTGGCGATAACTTCTTCCTTTATGCCAACGGTAAATGGATGAAAAATACCCAAATCCCCAAAACGGAAACTGGTTGGGGTTCGTTTTATACCTTATATAATGATAACATTAAAAACCTAAGAAGCATTTTAGAACATGCTGCAAAAAGTAGTGCAGGTAAAGGAAGTGCTGAGCAAAAAGTTGGCGATTTCTACGCCAGTGGAATGGATTCTTTAACCATCGAAAAACTTGGTGCCGAACCAGTAAAGCCGTTACTATCAAAAATTGATGCCATTAAAAATGATAAAGACTTAATCAATTTTATTGCAGAAGGATTTAAAGAAGGTGAAGGCGATTTGTTGGGTTTCGGGATAGAGCCTGATGATAAAATGAGTTCGAAAAATGCTTTAGTATTTATGCAATCTGGAATTAATTTACCAGAACGTAGTTATTATTTAGATCAAGATGAGAAAGCAAAAAAGATTAGGGCGGAATATGTAAAATACATAAATAAAATATTCAGTCTTGCGGGCGATTCAGTTAATGCAGCAAAATATGCCAATGATATTTTAAGTTTAGAAACGGCTTTGGCAAAAGCCCATTCAACACCTGTTGAACTTCGCGATCCGCAAAAAAATTACAATAAATTCTCGGTTGCCGATTTTCAAAAACAAATACCAAATATCGATTTTAAAACAGTTTTAAATAAATTAGGAGCGAGTACAGATAGCGTAATAGTACGCCAACCAAAATACTATCAAACATTATCTGGTTTAATTAAAAGTCAACCAATTGCGATTTGGAAGGAAAAACTAAAATTCGATGCGTTGAATACTGCTGCAAATGCGCTTACCAAGGAATTTAGAACTGCACGATTCGATTTCTTTGGCAAAACATTGTACGGTCAGCCATCGCAAACCGAAAGATGGAAAGCAATGGTAACCAACACAGACAGAAGTTTGGGCGATTTATTAGGTCAGCTTTACGCAGAGCAGTACTTTAAGCCTGAAGCCAAAAAACGCATGCTTGAACTGGTAAACAATTTGCAAAAAGTTTATGAGGATAGAATAAAGAGAGTGGATTGGATGACTCCCGAGACCAAGAAAAAAGCATTAGAGAAATTAAATGCCTTTGTAAAAAAAATCGGTTATCCTGATAAATGGAAAAAATATGATGATGTAGAAATTTCTAAAAACACTTATTACGCAAATCTTCAATCGGCTAAAAAGCACGATTATAAAGAGATGATGGATAAATTAGGTAAACCAGTTGATAAAACAGAATGGGGAATGACGCCGCCAACTGTTAATGCTTATTACAATCCTTCGTTTAATGAGATCGTTTTCCCGGCTGGGATATTACAATTTCCATTTTTTGCCTTTAACGCAGATGATGCGATAAATTATGGTGGTATTGGTGCGGTAATCGGTCATGAGATGACACATGGTTTTGATGATCAAGGTCGCCAGTATGATGCTGCAGGAAATCTAAAAGAATGGTGGACAAAGGACGATGCTGCTAAATTTAAAACCAAAGCTGATAAAGTGGTTGCATTTTACAATAACTTCTCTTTACTAGATAATCAGCATGTAAATGGCGCACTTACATTAGGCGAAAACCTTGCCGATATTGGTGGATTAAATATTGCTTACGATGCATTTAAACTAACCGAACAAGGTAAAGGAGATAAAAAGATTGATGGATTTACACCAGACCAACGTTTCTTTTTAAGCTTTGCGCAGGTATGGAGAATAAAAAACCGCGATGAAAGCATGCGTGTTAGATTAAAAACCGACCCACATAGCCCTGAAATATTTCGTGTAAATGGTCCGGTTTACAACATGGAAGCTTTCTATAAAGCATTTAATATTCCGGCTACTGCAAAAATGTATGTTGCATCGGCCAATAGATTAGGGGTTTGGTAAAAGATTAGTTTAATTAGTTCAATTTAAAGCCACAGATTAACAGATTTAAAATCTGATAATCTGTGGCTTATTTTTTTTGATTAGCTTATCTTTTTATTCAAATGAAACAAAAATCAAAAATTATTGTCTTTACTCTGATAATTTTAAAACTATGAACGTAAAACGCACTTTTGGAACAGTCCTGACTATTTTAGGAATAATTGGATTAATTTATGCAGGTTATGGATTTGTACAACACAGTCAGGATACCAGAGGATTATTAGTTTATGGTATAATCGGATTGATATTCTTTGTTTCTGGAATTGGTTTAGTAAAAAATACCAAGGATGAGGTGTAATTTCATCTACCAACCTATCTATTTTAATAAATACTAATAGTTTCTTCCTGAAGGATAAACATATATTATTTTTTATTTCTTCTAATTATCAAATACTGGCTAAATGCAACCAGCGAGCCTGCTAAAATTATTATTCCGGCAGAAACTATATTTTTTGGGTTTTGATTAATGTAATAAGCAGCTGCTAAAACTAAAATTGCTGCTGCAATACCAACGATATAGTGTAGAATTAATCCTGTTTTCATGTTTTGAAGGTTGAGAATGAGGTTGAGGTTAAGGTTGAGATTGAGGTCGAGATTGAAATTGAGATTATGGCTGAACTGTTATCCTATTATTTTCGAATTCAAGCTTGTGCCCAGCAAAGTCTTCATCTGTTAATTGTTTAATTCTTTTGAGTGCAGTATGATTTTCATCCACTGTTAATCTGCTTATTTTTTCTTGTTTAACTGAAATTACATCAGCATATAAAAAATCGCCCTTACCATTTACTTTAACTTGAAACAGTGGGGCAAAACCATTGTTTCCCTTTAAGCTAAACATACCATAGGTACAAAAATTACCCATACTGTAAGTAATGAATTTATTTTTGTAAACTTCGACAGCTCTGCTAACATGTGGTCCGTGTCCTAAAACGATATCCGCCCCGGCATCAATAACAGCATGCGCAAAAGCATAAACATTTCCACGATTCTCATTATAAAAAATTTCATTTTTACGCGGAACATGTTCAAACCTTGCCCCTTCGCCTCCACCATGGAATGAAACTATAACAATGTCAGCTTGCTTTTTTAAGCGACTAACCAATGCCTTTGCACTATCAATTTTATTAATCGATACCGTGTTTTCATTTGGGGCAAAAGCGCAAAAAGCATATTTAACGCTATCTTTTTCAAAAATCTCAAAAGGTTTATTTACTTGCCCAGCATAATGCAATTTTAAAGAGTCTAGAATCTTGGCGGTATTTTTCCTTCCTCTCGAATCGAAATCACCTACATGATTATTTGCGATGCTTAAAACATTAAACCCTGCATTCTTATAAATTCCGGCATATCTTTCGGGCATTCTAAAAGCATAGCAATTATTAGGATTTATACCATTACATTTTGTAGAGTTGCCGGAGTTCAAAAAACAGCCTTCTAAATTCCCAAAAACGATATCTCCTTTCAATAAACTGTCTACAGCTTGAAAACTATTTACAGCATCATCCGGAGGTAGATTACTAGCAGATGGAAATGCCGAACCCAGCATAATATCTCCAACAGCCGTAATCGATATGGTATCTTTAATTTTGCGGATTACCGTATCAGCTTCAGGCTGTGAGGTGACAACCTGGGCACTATTGCTCGTGCAGCTAATCAATAAAGCTAGAAGAAGGGATGATAGAATTATGCTGTTTATTATTTTCATTAATTGATTTTATGGTTATAAAAAAAATCCTCCAGAATTGCTTCAGGAGGATTGTATGTATTTAATTAAACTAAATTTTAAATTTTATTCAACTGTGAAATCCTTTTTAAACGACTCCAAAATTCTTCCGCCTTTATAAAAATAGCGACTGTAATAAGGTTCGTTTAAGTTACTGATAACTACACCGCGAGAACTAGATGCATGTGCAAATCTGTTATCACCTAAGTAAATACCGATATGTGATATGCTTCTGCTTTTAATTTTAAAGAAAACCAAATCACCTTCTTTTAAATCTTCTTTAGAAAGTGGGTCAACCATGCTAAAGATATCACGAGAATTTCGTCTGATGGTGGTGTTGAAAACTTTGTCGTAAATCGCCTTTGTAAAAGCTGAACAATCTATCCCTTTTTTGGTATTTCCACCGAAGCTGTAGGGAGTTCCAATCCATTCGTACACAAACTTGTATAACTTTAAGTTCGAAGTCGCATCTACTGCAACACCCATAACTTGCGAGAAATACTGTGATGCAAGATTATCTGGATCTGTTAATTCTTTACCGGATTCTTTTGTTTTTGTTTGCGCAAATGCGGCTGAGAGCGTACAAATAGCGATTAGGGATGAAAACAAAAATTTTTTAATCATGTTATACAGTTATGTTTGGGTAATCTACTTACACATTAACGTACACCACTTGGGCTTATTGTTGGTTACCAAAAGTATTAATTATACAAATGTTATCCAAATGTTTGGTGCAAAAATTAAAAGTTATTAACATTTCCACTATTTTATTTGATAAAAACACATTGTGAGAATAATTTTTAGCAAGCAAATTCTCATGCTTTAATCTGTTCGAAAATCACGCCACTCGATTCGATACTCCATTGAAAAATATCATTGCAATGAATGTCTTGTCGGGCTTTAATTTACTTAGGTTAACCTTTACTCTTTTAAGCCCGACAGCAGCAATTATACTTTTTTGTAGCAGATAATTAAAAATCTTGTAGAAACTTTTGCAAAAAAGATAATGCGAATGGCGGGGCTACCATAACCGAAAAGCTACTGCAATTGCCTATCTAATAAAAATAATAATTATAGCAAAATGTAGTTTGGCAAAATTAAATTTCTTTATATTTTGGTTTCACGAATGGGTTAAACTGTGTTTTATAAATCTGAAAAAATTTACCTTAAAAGACAATTTAGCATAAACAATGGAGTTTTTTAAAAATATGCTAGATTTGGTTAAATACCATGATGTTTTTACACTAAAAAGTGCCAAAAATTACAATAAAAAAATTAGATTTGCTCACGCAAAAAAACAAATATCCTAAAATGAGTGCAGTAGAAATAAATAAAGATACTTGGTTAAAGTGGTTCGAATCGATGTTGCTTATGCGCAAATTCGAAGAGAAAACCGGCCAGTTATACGGACAACAAAAAATTCGTGGCTTTTGCCATTTATACATTGGGCAAGAAGCTGTAGTTGCAGGAGCGATTTCTGCTATGCAAAAAGGCGATTCGATGATTACAACTTATCGTGATCATGCTCATGCTTTAGCTTTAGGTGTAAGTGCAGATAGCATTATGGCAGAAATGTATGGTAAAGCTACTGGTTGCTCTAAAGGTAAAGGTGGTTCAATGCACATGTTTAGCAAAGAACATAACTTTTATGGAGGCCATGCAATTGTTGGCGGTCAGATTCCTTTAGGTGCAGGTGTTGCTTTTGCAGAAAAATATAAAGGAACAGATAATGTTAATATTTGTTACATGGGCGATGGCGCTGTTCGCCAAGGTGCACTAAACGAAACGTTTAACATGGCAATGCTTTGGAAATTACCGGTAATTTTTGTTTGCGAAAACAATGGTTACGCTATGGGAACTTCAGTGCAACGTACAACCAATATGACTGATATTTATAAAATCGGTTTAGGATTTGATATGCCATGCGCTCCTGTTGATGGTATGGACCCGGTTGCAGTACATAATGCAATGGATGAAGCCATTCAACGTGCCCGTAAAGGTGAAGGACCAACATTCTTAGAAATGAGAACATACCGCTACCGTGGCCATTCGATGTCTGACCCTGCAAAATATCGTACTAAAGAAGAATTAGAAGATTATAAAGCTAAAGATCCGGTTGAGCTTGCAAGAGAAACGATTCTTAAAGAAAAGTATGCAGACCAGGCATGGATTGAAGAAGTAGAAGCCAAAGTAAAGGCAACTGTAGATCAGGCTGTAAAATTTGCCGAAGAATCTCCTTGGCCAGAAGTTGCAGAGCTATACAAAGATGTATATATGCAGAAGGACTATCCTTACGTAATGGATTAATAATTTAAAAGATTTTCAATTAAAAATATATAATGGCTGAAGTAGTTAGAATGCCCAAAATGAGCGATACCATGACAGAAGGGGTATTGGCAAAATGGCATGTTAAAGTTGGCGATAAAGTAAAAAGCGGAGATGTTTTAGCTGAAGTAGAAACCGATAAAGCAACTATGGACCTTGAATCTTACGAGGAAGGTACTTTATTACATATTGGTGTTGAAGAAGGCAAAGGCGTTCCTATTGATGCAATTATTGCTGTAATTGGAAAAGAAGGTGAAGATTTTCAGGCTGCAATTGATGCTGCTGGCGGTACTGGTAAAACAGAAGAAAAACCTGCTGAAAATGCTGAAGCTCCAAAAGCTGAAGCTCCAAAAGCTGAAGCTGAACAGCCAAAAGCTGAAAGCGAACAACCAAAGGATGAAACTCCTGCTCAAGGTGGTGGTTTAAGTGAAGAAGAATTAGCAGAAAAAGGCGTTACCGTTATTCGTATGCCTTTGTTGAGCGATACTATGACTGAAGGCGTTATTGCCGAATGGCATAAAAAAGTAGGAGATAAAGTTAAGGATGATGACGTTTTAGCTGATGTAGAAACCGATAAGGCAACTATGGAAGTTATGGGTTATGCAACCGGAACTTTATTACATATTGGCGTAGAAAAAGGTGCTGCTGCTAAAGTGAATGGCATTATAGCTATTGTTGGTCCAGAAGGTACTGATGTTAGCGGAATTTTAGCTGGAGGTTCTGCTCCTAAAAAGTCCGAAACTCAGGAGTCAGCAAGTCCGAAATCTGAAGATGCTCCGAAAGCAACTGCTGATGCGAGTTCATCTGCACCAGTTGCTGAAACATCTTCTGATAGTCGTGTTAAAGCATCGCCTTTGGCTAAAAAAATTGCAAAAGATAAAGGTATCGATTTAGCACAAGTTGCGGGTAGCGCAGAAGGTGGCCGAATCATTAAAAAAGATATCGAAAACTATAAACCAGCAGCTCCTCAAGCAGAAAGCGGAAGTGCTAAAGCTGAAAGCGCTCCATCAACAGAGAAAGCTGCTGCTGCAGCACCAACAATCCCTACTTATGTTGGCGAAGTTAAATTTACAGAACAACCTGTTTCGCAAATGCGCAAAGTAATTGCAAAACGCTTAGCAGAAAGTTTATTTACCGCTCCGCATTTCTATTTAACCGTAAGTATAGATATGGATAATGCAATGGCTGCCCGTACGGCAATTAACGCTGTTGCTCCTGTAAAGGTTTCATTTAATGATATCGTAATTAAAGCGGTTGCAGTTGCTTTGAAAAAACATCCAGCTGTTAACTCATCATGGGGTGGCGATAAAATCCGTTTTAATGAACATACAAATATTGGTGTTGCTATGGCTGTTGAAGATGGCTTGTTAGTACCAGTTGTGCGTTTTGCTGATGGTAAATCTTTATCACACATCTCTGCAGAAGTAAAAGATTTTGGTGGTAAAGCAAAAGCTAAAAAATTACAACCAGCAGATTGGGAAGGTTCAACTTTCACAGTTTCTAACTTAGGTATGTTTGGTATTGATGAATTTACGTCAATTATCAACTCTCCAGATGGTGCAATTTTATCAGTAGGTGCTATTCAAGCTGTTCCAGTTGTTAAAAATGGTGCTGTTGTTCCAGGTAATGTTATGAAATTAACCTTAGGTTGCGATCACCGTGTGGTTGATGGTGCAACAGGAGCTCAATTTTTACAAACTTTGAAAGGTTTATTAGAAGAGCCAATCAGGTTATTAGCTTAATAATTTCTCATCCTGAGCTTGTCGAAGGATAATATTAATATTAAAGCCAATTCTTTTAAAAGGATTGGCTTTTTTAGTTTTTTTTGCTTTGTTGGTGCCAAATATCTCCTGCTAAATTCACAGATCTACGCAGATGTTTATTTGGAATGGTTATCCTAATTTAAGTATCTGCGTTAATCATTTTAATCTGAGGGGGGTAAACTATTGTATCATAAAACCTGCATCAATGTTCATGAATAACGGCAATAACAAAAAGCGCCCAATTTTTACTATTTTTGATTAGAACCTAAACCTAATCTAATGAAGAAATTTTTTCTTTTTGCAGCTTGCATAATTGCAATTGCTGCTTGCAAGCAAAACAATAAATCTGAAGGTGCCGAAGCAAACCAAAAGTTTGCTTCAATGTGCGAAACGTATTACCAAGATGGATTAAAGTTAAATCCGATAGCAGCCACATTTATTGGTGATGAACGCTACAATGATCTATTACCAAATGATGGTTCTCAAGCTTATATTAATGAGAATAAGAATTTTAATGAGCGGTATCTTGATAGTTTGAAAAGCTTCGATAGAGCGAGTTTAAATCAGAATGATAAGCTGTCTTTCGATTACATGAAAGACCAACTAGAAATGAATCTGGAAGGTTTTAAATACCATACTGAATATTTTCCTTTTAACCAGATGTTTGCTTTGCCGTTGATGTTTGGGCAATTAGGTTCAGGTACGGGCGCCCAGCCTTTTAAATCCGTTAAAAATTATGAAGACTGGCTAAAACGGGTTAATGCTTTTTCGGTTTGGGCCGATACAGCAATTGGCAATTTCAAAAAAGGAGCAGCTGCAGGTTTTGTACTTCCGAAAGCTTTGGTGGTAAAAATGATTCCGCAAATGCAAAGTATGCTAGTAGCAACACCAGATCAAAGTTTGTTTTATGGTCCTGTTAAATTAATTCCAGCTTCTTTTTCATCTGCCGAGAAACAAAAAATTACGGAAGAATATCGCAATGCGATAACAAATGTGATTATCCCGACTTACAAAAAATTAGGCGACTATTTGCAAAATGAATACCTCCCTAAAGCAAGGGCCACATCTGGCTATGGTGCCTTACCGAACGGCGCAGAATGGTATGCATACTTGGTTAGGCAACAAACTACTACAAACAAAACGCCTGAAGAAGTTTATCAAACAGGCTTAAAAGAGGTTGCACGAATTAAAAGTGCAATGGATAGCATTAAAAATAAAGTTGGTTTTAAGGGTGATTTAAAAGCTTTCTTCGAATACATGAAGACAGACAAAAAATTTATGCCTTACAAAAATCCTCAGGAAATTTTAGCTGCATTCGAAAATATTCATCAACGAATGAAACCAAATTTGAAAAAAATGTTTGAAAATGAGCCAAAAACTCCTTTTGAAATCCGACAAACAGAAGCTTTCCGAGCGGCATCAGCAAGTGCAGAATACAACCAGGGATCGGCAGACGGTAAACGTCCGGGGATATTTTACGTACCAATTCTCGATGCAAAAACATTCAACACCACTTCAGGCATGGAATCTCTTTTCCTTCACGAAGCCATTCCAGGTCACCACTATCAAATTTCGTTAACTCAGGAAAATAGTGCATTACCTAATTTCCGCCGCTTTGGAGGTCACAATGCTTACGTTGAAGGTTGGGCGTTATATTGCGAATCTTTAGGCAAAGAACTCGGATTGTACCAAGACCCATATCAACACATGGGGGCTTTAGGCGATGAGATGCACAGAGCAATCCGTTTGGTTGTTGATGTTGCAATCCACAGCAAAAACATGAGCCGAGAAGATGCAATAAAGTACATGACCGATAATGAAGCGATAAGTACGGAAGGTGCAACTGCAGAAATTGAACGCTATATGGGTATTCCTGCACAAGCATTAGGTTACAAAACTGGCGCAATGAAAATTAGAGAATTGCGAAATAAATATGAAAAAGAGCTTGGTACTAAGTTTAAACTTTCCGCCTTTCATACCGAGGTTTTAAAAGATGGTTCGTTACCGCTTTCTGTATTTGAAGCGAAAATGAATGTTTGGGCAGAAGCACAGAAATAATCGTAATTAGTTAGGAATTTCCAAAGTGTAAAGGAACGTACTTTTCTTTAAACCCTTTCATCAATCTTTTGTTAGATAATAAAAAGACTTAAATCATGGATAAAGGAAAGTTAATTCAAGAAGCGTACTTGGTATCGCATAAAATAGAGGAAAACGGAAATTTCCCTAATAATCCAATCTATCCGCTGATGATATATAAAGGTGCTTTTTTAATTCACCCTGATGATGATATTAGTGTGATTAAAACTGTTTTTGAACAAAATGGCTATAGCAATACTTGGGTAGATGGCATTTTTGATTACCACCATTACCACAGCAATACACATGAGGTGATGGGCGTTTTTTGTGGAAATGCAGATATACAATTTGGTGGTGAACATGGCGTTTGTATTGAATTAGATAAAGGCGATGTGGTATTAATTCCTGCTGGTGTTGCGCATAAAAGGCTTAGAGCCAGCGAAGATTTTACTGTGATTGGGGCCTATCCAAAAGGGATTGGTTATAATATGAAATATGGCGAAGCTGGCGAACGCCCTGAAGCTGATGAAGATATTGCTCAAGTTGAAAAACCGGAAAATGATCCAGTTTATGGCAAACAAGGACATTTGTTTGATTGCTGGTTTAATCAAAACTGTAAAAATGTTTAAAACTCTTTGCCTGTAACCATTCAAAAATCTTTAATTTTCGGGTTTTAAATCTAGTCTGCCCGAATACATGAATTTTAAATATTTAATATCAGCTTTTGCACTCTCAATAACAATCTTAACAGCCTGCAACAGTAAAAAAACTGAAGAAAAGAAGGCAGAAGATGCTAAAATAAGAGTAAAGGAAGATGATAAAGCTGATAGTTTGCTTTTAGTTTATAATCCTGAAAAAGGTGATAAATGGATTGCTGATTTTGTAGATAATCTCCATAAAAAATATAGTTTCAATGGCAATATGTTGGTGGCGAAAGATGGAAAAATCCTCTATCAAAAAGCAATTGGCTGGGCTGATTATCTTCATCGCGATAGCTTAAAAATAAACTCAGAATTCGAACTTGCTTCTATCACCAAAACTTTTACCGGAACAGCAATAATGCAATTGGTAGAAGCAGGAAAATTATCGTTAAATGATAATGTGAAAAAGTTTTTCCCAAATTTTCCATATGATGGCATTACCGTAAAGCTTTTGTTAACACACCGCAGCGGTATGATGAACTACGTTTATTTTATCGACGATATTTGGAGAAAGGAAAAACGAAACATGAAAAAAGGTGTTACCAACCAGCAAGTGATGGATGTAATTGCCGAAAAAAAACCTAATCCATATACAAAACCTGACAACCGTTTTCATTACAACAACTCCAATTTTATGGTTTTAGGTGCAATTATCGAAAAAGTAACTGGCCAGCGTTATTCGCAATATATGATGGAGCATGTATTTAAACCTGCTGGCTTAAAGCATACGCATGTGTATAGCACAACCGAATATGAAAAAATTCCGGTAGATGTTGTTGGTCATGACCGTACATGGCGTTATTCTGTAGCGCAAAATTTTCTTGATGGTCCGGTTGGCGACAAAGGAATTTATAGTACCGTACACGATTTAGTGTTGTTTGATAAATACCTGAAAAATGGAAGATTGCTAACTCAAAAAAGCTTAGATTCTGCATATAAAGGTCATAATAAACCTGTAAATGGCCACTTTAATTATGGCTACGGCTGGCGAATGTTTGATGGTGAAAAGATGGATAAAGTTGTGTATCACACAGGTTGGTGGCACGGCTTTCGCCATATTTATGTTCGTGATTTGGATAAAAACATCGTCGTTATATTCCTCGGAAATCTAACAAACGGAAGCTTAATGCATCTTGATGATTTATACAAACATCTAAAAATGCCAATAATCCGAAAAGGAGCTTATCACGGAAATGGTAGCTTACCAGGTAGCGATGAAGATTAAAAAGTTTGTCATAAAAGCAAATCTCAAAAACATTTTGCCCTAATTTCGTTTTATATAAAAAACAGTTAATACTATGTTCGATAAATTATTTGCGGCACAACAAAAGGCCGAAGAAATTAAAAAACGTTTAGATACCATATCTGTATTTGGTGAAGTAGAAAATGGAGCAATTAAAATTACAGCTACAGCAAATAAAGCCATTACTGCAGTTGCAATTGACGAAGGATTTTTGAAAACAGCTGATAAAGAAGAGTTGGAAGAGCTACTATTAACGGCAATTAACAAGGCTTTAGCTAGTGCAGAACAAGTAAGCGCTACCGAAATGCAAGCTGCTACCAATGATATGCTTGGTGGTTTAGGCGGAATGTTTGGCCAACAATAACAGAATCATCCATATAAAAATTTAAAGGTACTATCATGAAATTTACATATTATGGCCAATCTTGCTTTTTGATTGAAGCAGATGGCAAAAAATTCCTTTTCGATCCATTTATAAAACACAATCCTTTAGCAAAGGACATTGATATAACAAAGATAGAGGCTGATTATATTTTGGTAAGCCATGGTCATGGCGACCATGTTGCCGATTTAGTTGAAATCGCCAAGCAAACCGGAGCCGAAGTAATTGCAATGGTTGAAGTGGCAAAATGGATTAAAGAACAAGGCGTTGATAAAGTAACCGATATTAATTTTGGAACTCAGGATTTAGGTTTTGGTAAACTGCGTACAGTTTGGGCAGTGCACAGTAGTTCTAACCCAGATGGTAGTTATGGTGGAAATCCAGCCGGCTTTGTACTAAACTTGAGTGGAAAACAAATTTACTTTGCCGGAGATACAGCTCTTACTTTAGAAATGAAATTATTGGCAGAATTACACAATTTAGATTACGCAATTTTACCAATTGGAGGACATTATACCATGGGCGTGGATGACGCTGTAATTGCATCAAACTACATTGATTGTGACCAGATTATAGGCGTACATTATAATACCTTCCCTCCTATTAGTATTGATACCGAGGAAGCGATTGCAAAGTTTCAACGCGAAAACAAAACACTTTTACTGCCTACAATTGGCGAAACAATAACATTATAAAGCAAAAAAAAAGCGTCTCGATGTAAAATCGGGACGCTCAAATTATAAACCTAAAACTAATTCTTTTTAGCAGCAGCTTTATTTGCTTTATAACGCATATCCGCGGTACCGTCTTTTTTTGTCGGACCAACTACTTTTGTTACCGCTTTTGTCTTGTTATCCTTAAAACGCATATCAGGCGTTCCATCCGCTTTTAATTTCGATGCCGTTGTAGTTGTTTTAGTTTCTACTTTTTTAGCTTCTTGTTTTACGCCAGCTTTTACCGGGGCAGCTGTAGTTTTAACTTCTTTTTTAACGACCTTTTTTGCAGGTGCTGTAGCAGGTGTTTGAGCAAATGCTGTAGTTAAACCAAATGCTGCAATTGCGATTAAACTCAATAATTTTTTCATACTCTTTAATTTTTTGTTTTACTCGTTTATTTGTTGATATAAAATTGATTAATCGGGATGAAGTTTTGATGAAGATAGGGAAAATTTATATTTTGATATTAATTCATAGAAAAATTTATGTTTAATGTTTGTTTCATATCTACCGGTTTACCAGCTTCAGTTCCTGGTGTCCATCTAGGTGAATTGAGCATAACACGTTTGGCTTCATCAGATAAGCTATCGCTTGGCGAAGAAATAATTTTAAAATCTTTGGCTTTCCCTTCTTTATCGATGGTAATTATAAAATAAACTCTACCGGTAATATTTGCATTAATCGCTTCTTTTGGATACCTAATATTCCTACCGATGTATTTATAAAATTCTGGCATTCCTCCGGGAAAGACTGGGGGTGTTAAATCAACCAGTTGGATTTGACTTTTATCTGCGGGCAATAATGTGCCATTATTAAAATTTTTAATTGATTTCAGTTCGCCGCTTTCAGTGTAGAGTTTCCAATCGCCATCTAGCTTCCCATTAACATAGCTTCCGGCTTCCATAATATTGCCATTGGGCCAATAAGAAATGTAAGGTCCGTTTAGCATGTCCATTTTATATGTTTCTGATTCTAAAGTTTTACCTAAAGAATCATATCTTATCCACAAATCATTTTTATTTCCTTTCAGATAAACGCCTTCCAAAACAACTCTACCATTAAAATATTCCCGATAGTTGCCGTTTAAAACATTGAGCTTAGCATCAATAAAAGTTTCCTTTTTTAGTAAATCAAGGTTTTGATTAGATGTCGTTCTTATCCATGTAGAATCATCACGTTTGTAAATTTTGTAAATATTAACAGCCTTATCTTTTTTAACTTCTCTACCGCCGATGTTGGTATAACTATAAAGCGTATCGCTTTTTTGAGCAAAACTAGTTATGGCTATAAAACAAAAAATAATAGAGATTAAATATTTCATAATTAATGTGCGGCTAACCAATTTTCACCCTCGCCAATTTCTACAACGATAGGTACAGTTAATTTTATTGCATTAGTCATTTTATCTTGAATGATAGCTTTCATCACCTCTTTTTCGGATTTTAACACATCAAAAACCAACTCATCATGCACTTGCATGGTCATGGTTGATTGTAGATTTTGAGCTTTCATTTCCTTATGGATATTAATCATTGCAATTTTAATCATATCAGCTGCTGAACCCTGAATTGGTGCATTAATGGCATTTCGTTCTGCAAAGCCACGAACCGTTTGATTGGCCGAATTAATATCGCGGAGGTAACGCCTTCTGCCCATAATTGTCTCCACAAATCCGTTTTCACGAGCAAAATTCATGGTATCGCTCATGTACCTTTTTATGCCTGGATATTGCGTAAAATATTGCTCAATGATATCCGCTGCCTCTTTACGTGGAATACCTAAGTTTTGTGATAAACCAAAAGCCGACTGACCATAAATAATTCCGAAATTAACGGCTTTCGCATTTCTTCTTTGTGTGCCATCAACATCTTCTATACTTATACCATAAACTTTGGCAGCGGTTGCCGTATGGATATCGATACCTTTGCTAAAAGCATCGAGCATGTTTTCTTCTTTACTAATTTCTGCTATAATTCGTAATTCAATTTGAGAATAATCGGCTGATAATAAGATGTGGTTTTCATCTCTGGCGATAAAAGCCTTCCGAACTTCTCTACCTCTTTCGGTACGAATAGGGATGTTTTGAAGATTCGGATTATTAGAACTTAATCTACCAGTGGCAGCAACTGCTTGATTATAAGAAGTATGAACACGACCAGTTTTGGGGTTAACCATTAATGGTAACGCATCAACATAAGTAGATTTTAGTTTTTGCAACTGTCTGAAATCTAAAATATCTTTTACGATATCACTTTTCCCAGCCAGTGCGGTTAAAACATCTTCACCGGTTTGGTATTGCCCGGTTTTAGTTTTTTTAGCTTTTGGATCTAGCTGTAATTTATCGAATAAAACCTCACCAAGCTGTTTTGGAGATGCCAGATTAAATTTAATTCCAGCTTTATCGTAAACATTTTGTTCAAATTTGATGATGTCTTTCTCCAGTTCCTTTGAATACGCTTTTAGCGTTTCCATATCTATTCGTACACCTTCCTTTTCGATATCTGCCAAAACATAAACCAGTGGGTTTTCTACTTCCTCGGCAAGTTTAGCGGCATTTAATTCTTTTAATTTAGGTTCGAAAATGTGTGCCAGTTGCAAAGTTACATCGGCATCTTCTGCTGCATAATCAACCACATCAGTAACCGGAACATCACGCATTGTTCCCTGGTTTTTACCCTTCGGACCAATTAGCTTTGTAATGGAAATTGGCGAATAGCCCAGATAGTTTTCTGATAGCACATCCATTCCATGTCTGGTATCAGGATCAATAAGATAGTGCGCCAACATGGTATCAAAAAGTTTTCCTCTTACCTGTACGCCATACCATTTAAATACCAAAATATCGTATTTGGTGTTCTGCCCTATTTTTTCAATCTTTTCATTTTCCAGCACAACCCTAAATTCATCAACAATCAATTGGGCTTCTTCCCTAATTGGCGGAACAGGAATATAATAACCTTCGCCCGGTTTAATACAAAATGATAAGCCAACCAGTTCAGCCATATTAGCATCTGTACCAGTTGTTTCCGTATCAAATGAGATTCTATCCTGCGTGAGTAATAACTTAATTAAATCGGCTCGTTGTTCTGCTGTTTCAACCAGCTGATAATTGTGTTCTGTATTTTCTATCGTTTTAGCCGGAAGTTTCTCAACGGGTTCTTCTTCTTCCAGGGTGTTGGTATATTGGACGGTTTCACCGAACTGATTACCAAACATATCGGTTTGTGTGCCTTCCTGAAATTTTGCTGTGGTAACAGAAAATTCATCACCAAAAACCCGGCGACCTAAAGTTCTAAATTCTAACTCGGTAAACAGCGGTTCTAATAAATCTTTGCTTGGGTCGCATAATTCTAAACTTTCTTCATCCAACTCTACCGGAACATCTAACAAAATAGTTGCAAGCTTTTTGGAGATTAAACCCTGTTCGGCAAAATTTTCGACATTTTCTCGTTGTTTTCCTTTCAATTCGTGCGAATGGGCAATGATATTTTCCATCGAGCCATACTGCTTAATTAAAAGTTTTGCAGTTTTTTCACCTATTCCAGGAATACCCGGAATATTATCAACCGCATCTCCCCATAAACCTAAAATATCAATAACCTGAAGTACGTTTTCAATTTCCCACTTGGCCAGAATTTCCTTAACGCCCAAAATTTCCATATCGTTACCCATACGGGCAGGCTTGTAAATAAAGATATTTTCTGAAACCAATTGGGCAAAATCCTTATCGGGCGTCATACAATAAACCTGATAACCCTTTTGTTCTGCTTTTTTGGCTAGCGTACCAATAATATCATCAGCCTCATAACCATCAGAAGTAATTACAGGAATGTTAAAACCAGTAATTAATTTAATCACATAAGGCATAGCCGCAGCTAAATCTTCGGGCATTGCCTGTCGATGCGCTTTATATGCTTCGAATGATGTATGCCTTTCAGTTGGCGCATCTGTGTCAAAAACAACGGCAATATGCGTAGGTTTTTCCTTCTTAATTACATCGAGTAGCGTATTTGTAAAGCCCATCACAGCTGATGTATTAATTCCTGTCGACGTAAAACGAGGGTTTTTACTTAATGCAAAATGAGCCCTGTACATAAGCGCCATTCCATCCAAAAGAAAGAGTTTTTTATTGTTCATGTGGTAACACAGATTAAGTGATTTCACAATTAGTGATTTCACTGAAATTTATCCAAAGTTAATAATCTAAGGAAACTAAATCGCATGTATTTTAGGATTGATGTGCTAAAAGCCTTAAAATTGCGTTATCCTAAATATTGATTTACTCATGAGGAATTTATTTTTTTTAGTCACATTATTTTTCTTCAGTTTTCAGCATGCTTCTGCTCAAGATTTTATCGTTAAAAATAATGATGATGTAATTCGTGGAACCATAAAAGGCACAGATTATTTTTCTGTTTTTATTAAAGCAAATGATGAAACTGATGTGATTCTGCCTGCTAAAGACATCAAGAATTTCTTTTGGAATGGAAATACGTATTTAAGTAAAGGTTTTGCAACAGGTAAAAATTTAGAGTATCGCTTTGTAAAAGTATTAGAAATGGGTAAAGTGAACCTTTATGCTTTTGGTGGCGAAGCGTTAATGCCGGCGCAAAAACAAAAGCGAGTTAGGTTTAGTCCTTCGATTGGAATTGGAACAGGTACCGGCGGCTATGGTAGCGGAATGGGTTTAGGAGGAGGTGTTAGTATTGGTGGCGGCAGAAATAATGATAACCGACCAGCTGGTGCACCTTTAGTAAGATATTTTATAGAAAAGCCAGGCGCAGGACCGCTTCAGGAAATACCCATTAAGGCAATAACAGAAGACACAAGAAAAGCAGAGGTTAAAACTATTTTACTGCAAAAACTAGGCGACAACCCCAATTTAAAAGCTGAGGTTGAAGCCAATACCGCATTAAACAGTAAAGAGGTAACGGAAATGGTGAGAAAGTATAACCAGGATTATTAAAGATTACAGGATTTTAAGATGAAAGAGGAGATTTGAAGTTTTAAATTTTGTATAAATAATTACTATCCCTCATTTAATTCATCCCAGTATTCAACTGCTCTTCTATAATGAGGTATTACTATGCTTCCACCTACTAGGTTGGCTATCATAAAAATTTCATTCATTTCATCGCTGTTTACGCCGGCGTCATGGCATTTACCTAAATGATATTTAATGCAATCATCGCAACGTAAAACCATAGAAGCTACCAAACCAAGCATTTCTTTAGTTTTCACATTTAAAGCACCGTCTGCATACGATGTAGTATCCAATGCAAAAAAACGCTTAATATTCGTATTTGCAGTATCCATAATTCTATCGTTCATTTTTTCACGATAGCCATTAAATTCTTCTACTAACTTGCCCATATTTTATTATTAAATGAATGATTTTTGAATGAGTGAATTGTTAAGATTGTTTAAAGATTTATTTCGTCCATTGGATTCCAAAACACCACCTTGAAATTTACTACCTTATCATTTTTAACTTCAACACCTTCGGCGGCCAAAAGCATTTCCATTGTTTCTGGTGTTTCAAAATGAAACTTACCTGTTAACAAACCTGAACTATTTACAACCCGATGTGCCGGGACCGGTGGATGTGCTATGCCTGCGTAACGCATTGCATGCCCAACCATTCTGGACGATTTGGCAGCCCCTAAACTTTTGGCAATTGCACCATAAGAGCTTACCCTTCCTTTTGGAATGAGCCGGGCAATTTCATAAACCTGTTCGTAAAAATTCTTATCCACTATTGAAATGAAAATTGAATATAATTGATGTTTTTATCGTGTAGTAAATACTTCTTCTCGTAATATGTTTTAATGGATAAAACCTCATCAGCAAATTCTGAAGCATACAATTTGTCTGTGTTTTTATGAACTTTCAATCCCAGTTCTTCTACCTTTTCGCAGGTATAAGCATAAAGCTGATCGTTATCTGTTTTAAGGTTAATTTTACCTCCTGGCTTTAAAATATGTTTATATTTATTCAGGAAGCCTGGAAATGTTAACCGTTTCTTTTCTCTGCTAATTTGTGGTTGCGGATCGGGAAAGGTTATCCAAATTTCATCAATCTCAGCTTCGGCAAAATAATCCATTAAGTTTTCAATTTGAATCCTAAGAAATGCAACATTTGTTATCCCTTCTTCAATTGCAGTTTTGGCTCCTCTCCAAATCCGATTGCCTTTATAATCAATGCCAATAAAGTTTTTCTCAGGAAATAATGATGCAAGGTTAACAGAATATTCACCTTTTCCGCAAGCCAACTCCAACACAACAGGATTTTCATTTTTAAAATGTTCAACAGCCCATTTGCCTTGTAATGGTTTTCCTTCTTCTAATTGAAACACGTTTGCAAAGGTTTCTATTTCTGCAAAACGCCTAAGTTTATCTTTACCCAAAAGTTTTTTTTCAGCAAAAATAAGATTTAATTGTTTATCGATTTATTTTTCTTGAACGTATTTGAAGCTTTATTGGTAATTCATTGTATTTTTGGTGAAATTTTAAAAAAATTATCATTGGAAAAAAGTGCTAAAATATATGTTGCGGGTCACCGCGGCATGGTTGGTTCAGCCATTTATCGTAAGCTGCAAAAAGAAGGATACACTAATCTTTTAACAAAAACCTCAGCCGAATTAGATCTGCGTAATCAGCAAGCTGTAACAGATTTTTTCTCTGCCGAAAAACCCGATTATGTTTTTTTAGCAGCAGCAAAAGTTGGCGGCATAATTGCAAATAATACTTATCGTGCCGATTTTCTTTTCGAAAACCTTGCCATTCAAAACAATGTAATTCATAATGCCTATTTAACTGGTGTTAAAAAATTAATGTTTTTAGGTTCGAGTTGTATTTATCCGAAATTGGCGCCTCAGCCATTGAAGGAAGATTATCTTTTAACAGGTACTTTAGAAGAAACCAATGAACCTTATGCAATTGCGAAAATTGCAGGTATAAAAATGTGCGATGCTTATCGCGACCAGTATGGTTGTAATTTTATCTCTGTAATGCCTACAAATTTGTATGGTTACAATGATAATTATCACCCACAAAATTCGCACGTTTTACCAGCGTTAATTAGAAAGGTACATGAAGCTAAAATTAATAACGAAAAACAAGTTACGGTTTGGGGCTCGGGTTCTCCAATGCGTGAATTTTTATTTGCTGATGATTTAGCTGATGCATGTTATTTTTTAATGCAAAATTACAACGAACCAAACCTAATAAATATTGGCGTTGGGCACGATTTAACCATTAAAGATTTGGCGTTATTAATTAAAGACGTTTTAGGTTTCGAAGGTGAATTGGTTTTTGATGCAAGCAAACCTGATGGCACACCACGTAAACTAATGGATGTTACTAAACTGCATAATTTAGGATGGAAGCATCAAATCGAACTAAAAGAAGGAATAGCTTTAGCGTATAATGATTTCTTGAGCAGATATTAATGTTTATTTATAATGTGTCTTTTGTAGAGTAAATTTTACTACAAAAGACACAAAATTTTTGAAACAAGAGATTAAATTTATCCTTTGATAAACCTATCTATTTACTAAAGTGAAAAAGCCTTTAAATATGGCTGAGCGTAATCGCCCTCATCTTTAAACACAGATATTAACACCTTTTTAAGTCCAGCATTGTCTATTGGTTTACCTTTTGTTGGTGGTATTAATTCTTTTTCAGGAACGGCAATCTCTGTAACTTTCGTTGCGAACCAAGTGATATTGTCGTGTGGCAATGCTAATCCTAATATCATGCCTGGTAAGCCGGTAAAAGATTCTGGTCCACCAGAAACTGCAATTTGGTTACAATAATAAGCCACTACATAAACCGAATCCATAATAATAGCATTAGCTCTCCTACACTCATAACCTGCAATATCACGGGTTTCATCTGTAATTTTCCAGTTAATTTTACGAACGCTATCTTTAACCAGGTAAGTTGCTTCATAAACAGGTTTCTGGGTTACGCTTGTTTCCGTTTTAAAATCTGTAGCAATAACATTTTTTAAATCGGCAATGGGATTGTTATTTAGCCAATTATTAGAAACAGGTGCAGAATCATCATCGAATTTATACATGGCTTTATCGCTATTAAATCGTAATGTGCTTTTCGCGGCCTTAAACTGAGGATTATTCTTTTTATATGCTTCAAAAGCCTGTTGCATATAACTTTCGTTATCCTTATTTATTTTCTTCTTAATAAGTGCATACATATTTGATCTTTTTTCAAACTCGATAACACCATTTTTTATGAAGTGTACATTTTGTGCAAAGCCATTATTAGTTACAAAAATAATCGTGCAAATGATTGTAAGTTTTAATACTGTTTTCATGGTTAATTAGTTTTTAGATTTAACGCCGCCGCCCATTTTTGTAAAATCCCAGCTTAGTGAGAACATAAAATATCTTTTTATTGTTGTATAACTACTTTGTGTAATGTTACCATTTGAAGCAGAGCGATTAAAGCCTTGATTTTGGTTCAAAAGGTCAAATCCTGTAACGGAAGCCTTCAAATTTTGCGCCTTAAAAAATTTCTTCGCTACCGTTGCATTCCATAAAAACTGAGAAAAAGATTCGTTAAATGCCTGCGTCTTTCCTCTGTAAGTATATTCTGCATCTGAATTGATTTCGAATTTTCCCGGCAATTTTATCGAACCAGAAAAATAACCTTGGGCTCCCCAACCATTACTATTAAAAGCTTGTTGAACAGATGCTTCAGTTGTGTTATAGCTTGGGCCAGCATATAAGTAAAAGTTGTATTTACCATCTTTATATTTTGAGAAATTTATCGTTGGGCTATAAGTCATATTTTTAGTTTGATTTAGCACATTATTAATATAGTTATAAGAGGTATTACCATTCATATTAAAGCCTAAACCTGTACTAACATCAATCCCCTTAATTTTTCTTCCAAAGCTGGAATATACACTAAAGTTAGAGGGCATTTTATCCGAAATATTTACCGCTTGAAAGGTATTTTTACCCGCAGCATCTGTAAAAACATTGCTCACAATAGGATTTGAAGTAAAACTATAGTAACCACTAATATATATAGACTGGCTGCTTATTACTTTGTATGAATTATAGCTTGCATTAATACTGCTTCTAAATGAAGGTCTTAGATCAGGATTACCAAGCGTAATATTTAATGGATCTGTATTTACCCTGATAGGTTGAATTTGCTCTAAAGATGGTTGATTGGTAGTTCCATTATAATTTAATCTGAATGATTTTTGTTGAGAAAAATTATATTGGTACATGGCCTGCGGCATATAATTAACAAAGTTCCTATCGTAAGTTTTATTATTATATAGGTCTTCCTGTTTAAAGCTTACACCACTAAATTTAGAGCCTATATTAACAACTGTTTTGCCTTTTTTATAATTAAATATAGCACCACCCTGGTTTACGGTTTGATCCAATTGGTAATCGTTACTAAATTGTGTATCAAGAATATCATACCTACCTGGGATAGACTGATTAAATGATTTTCTGTCAGACCTACCAGTAATAAAATTTAAACCATAATTTAATACTACTGTAAGCGTTTTCGACAATGGTTCGGTATAAGCAATATTTGATTTAAAAACATTGTTCGTAATGTCATTAACTTTATATTGATTTACATTTGCTACACTATCTAATGTACCAGCGATATTATAGAAGCTATTTGTAGAATTCAAATAACCTTCTGTCTTGCTATCCGTAACAGATTGACTTAAATTAAGAGATAATGTGCGCCCTTTTTTCTTTAATCTTTTAGTAAGAAATGCATTTACATTAAATATTTTATCATCCCCATCATTAGTTAGTGTTCTGGCACTTGTGTTTAGTAAACTATTATCGCCCCGGGTGCTTAAAGTAGAATAATCGTTAAATGAGTTACTGTTTTTTAACGTTCCATCAATATTTACTTTTAAAGTTAGTGTCGTATCTAACTTTATTTCATACATCGCATCAAGCTTTTGTCTGAATATATCGTTATCGTAAGTTTGATTTGAAGTGTTGTTGATAATCCCTGTCGCAAGGTTGTTCTGGCTTATCGTATTTCTATCACCAACAACCCTAAGCGATCCAATTTTATAATTGGTATTAAGCACCTCTTTATCTTCGTTCCACTTGTTATCAAAATGCAATCCGCCTGTTCTGGCAACCGGAATTCCCTGCCCGTTGTATTGACCACCCCATCCTTCAAACTCATCACCACTTCCTGTAAAATAAATTCCACCATCATCACTAACTGTGGTGCCACCAGATGCGCCTAATTTCTGACTGTCTTCCCAGTTTAATCCAACCTGACCATTATTACCTAAAATTCCGTAGGCCGAAAACTTCTTTTTACCTGTAAACTTGTTGTATAAAACCTGCCCCTGGTAATAACCATCTGTACCTACGCCTCCAACAGCTTTACCAAAAAAGCCATTCTTAGCATCTTCCTTTAATTTGATATTCAGGGTTTTGGTCTTTTCACCATCATCGATACCTGTAAATGTAGCCTGGTCGCTTTTTTTATCATATAGTTGTACTTTATCAACCATATCAGCACGAATGTTTTTTGTTACCAATGTAGGGTCGTCACCGAAAAATTCTTCACCATCTACCAAAACCTTAACATTTTTTTGCCCTTGAGCGGTAATTTTACCGTCTTTATCAATTTCTATTCCTGGAAATTGTTTAATCAAATCCTCGACTTTAGAATTTGGTTCAATATTGTATGCTAGTGGATCAAATTCAGTGGTATCACCTTTAATTTTTATAGCAGCACGATTACCTTTAATAATAACATCGGCTAAAATTTGTGCTTTACCTGTCAGGCTTATCTTTCCGTATTCGATATCTTTTTTGGTAGAATCCAACGTGAAAAAATCTACAAAATCTGCATATTTTGGATAAGAAACCAGTAATATATACTTGCCGTTTCGAACGTTATTAATTTCAAAAGTTCCGTTTTCAGCGGCCCGGGTAAATTTTACCATGGTAGAATCCTTTGCGTTTAAAACGGCAATAGAGGTTCCTCCCAAGATGGTCGTTGTAGTGGTATCGATAACACGCCCTTTAATTGCGTGTTGGTTTTGTGCTTTTGCCGAGATGATACAAAAAAATAAAAAGCACAATGAGAGCATTAGTTTTTTCATAGATAGGATTTGGTTTACGCCGTGAATATAAAACTAATTTTATAGTTTATACATACATTAACATTAATTAACAAAAATGTTATAAGAATTTAATTCAGCGATTATTGTTGAGATTTTTAATGCCGATATGATTCTTTTCGTATAGATATTACAGGCGTTCGTCTATCATTTATCCGTCGTGGTATAATACAGGTAATTCTGCTGAAACGTTTTGCAGTTGTTGTCGTCTTATATTTAAAACCACCTAATAATTAGGGATTTAAAAAAGATTTATAACATATAAAATATTAAAGTCATGAAAAATTCTATCAAAAACTTATTTATTGCAGCTTTAACAGTAGCTACTTTAAGCAGTGCAACAACAATAGCAAATGCTACCGAAAATAATGCTAGCTATACCGCTTTAACTCAAGTTAAAAACATCACTAAAATTTCAGTGAGCGGAAATGTAAAATTAATCCTTGTTCAGGATGGAAAAGAAACTGTAGAGGTATATGATAAGTATTATGAAAACAATGCCTTAGTACAACAACAAGGTTCTGAACTTCGTATCAGTTCTTTTAGCAAAAATGCTTTAACTGTTATCGCTCATGTAAATAATGTATCATCTATTGAGGCTTCCAATACTTCATCGGTTACAACTTACGGATTATTCAATTTATTAAACCTTAATGTAGTATTAAAAGATAAATCGAGCGCTAATATAAATGCAAACACGGTTAATCTATCTACATTGATTAGCGATGGCACAAGCTTAAATTTAGCAGGAACCACAGAAAACCATACCATTATTTTAGGTCAAGAAGCTAAATTGAAAATGGATGATTTTGCTGCAGAAAGTACAAACATCAGTATTTCTACAAAAGCAATTTATGCGAATAATACTTCTCGCTATGCAGATATCAAAACCGACTTATTAGAAAAGTTTTTCTAATAATCTACATAAATAGTTTAGTTTTAGTTAATGATAACGGTGAAAGAGCGATTCTTTCACCGTTTTTTTTGTGCCCAGTTGTGGAAGGTATCCAAATCTTTAGTAAAAAGTCTTCGCCAAACTCACATGGAAAATTTGAATTATAAATCAAACTTTATGCCCTGCGCAAGTGGTAAGGTGTTAGAATAATTTATGGTGTTTGTTTGTCGCCTCATATATGCTCTCCAGGCATCAGAACCACTTTCTCTACCGCCGCCGGTTTCTTTTTCACCGCCAAAAGCACCACCAATTTCTGCTCCCGATGTTCCAATATTTACGTTCGCAATTCCACAATCAGAACCTTGATTAGATAGGAAAAATTCTGCTTCACGCAAATTCAAGGTCATAATTGCTGATGATAAACCTTGCGGCACACCATTTTGCAAAGTAATCGCTTCATCCAAAGTTTTGTATTTAATTAAATATAAAATTGGTGCAAAGGTTTCGTGTTGTACAATTTTATAATCATTCTTAACTTCGGCAATGCATGGTTTTACATAGCAACCGCTGCTGAAATTTTCGCCTTCTAAAACCCCACCATCAACAACAAAATTTCCACCTTCTGCTTTGCATTTTTCAATTGAATCAAGATAAGCTTTAACGGCATCTTTATCAATCAGCGGACCAACATGATTATTTTGATTTAAAGGATCTCCAATTCTTAATTGTCCGTAGGCTTTAACCAATTTTTCTTTAAAAGTATCATAAACTTTTTCATGAATAATTAACCTTCGGGTAGAAGTGCAACGTTGCCCTGCAGTACCAACAGCACCGAAAACTGCACCAATTAAACTCATATCCAAATCTGCATGTTCAGAGATAATAATTGCATTATTTCCGCCAAGTTCTAATAAACTTTTTCCTAAACGAGCACCCACAGCAGCCGCAACTGCTTTTCCCATTCTTGTAGAACCTGTTGCAGAAATTAAAGGTACGCGACCATCGTTAGTCATTAATTCACCAATCAATTTATCGCCAATAATAAGGTTTGAAACACCTTCAGGAATATCATTATCTGCCAA
This sequence comes from Pedobacter jejuensis, assembly GCF_003725795.1. Classification (GTDB taxonomy): domain Bacteria; phylum Bacteroidota; class Bacteroidia; order Sphingobacteriales; family Sphingobacteriaceae; genus Pedobacter; species Pedobacter jejuensis. Next base: position 206,575 of record NZ_RBEE01000045.1, read on the forward strand.
TACTTTTGCAATAATTTTCTGGCAGGCAATTCCGGTTAAGGGCGTTTTTTCTGAAGGTTTCCAGATGCAAACATTTCCACAAACCAAGGCTAATGCAGCATTCCAGCTCCAAACTGCAACAGGAAAGTTAAATGCAGAAATAATACCTACAATACCTAAAGGATGCCATTGTTCGTACATACGATGGTTTGGACGTTCGCTATGCATGGTTAAACCATACAGCTGACGAGATAAACCAACCGCAAAATCGCAGATATCTATCATCTCCTGCACCTCGCCAAAACCTTCTTGCAAACTTTTACCCATTTCATAAGAAACAAGCGTACCTAAAGCTTCCTTATTTTGACGCAAAGCATCGCCAAGCTGTCGAACTACATCGCCCCTTTTTGGTGATGGAACTGTTCTCCAGAAAAGAAAAGCTTCTTGTGCTTTTTTAATTATCAAATCGTAATCAGCTTGATTCGCTACTTTTACTGAAGCAATTTCTTTACCGTCAACAGGTGAAGAACTTACTATAATTTCTGAATTTGATGAACCGCCCCAATTACTGCCCGTACTGTAGGCATGGTTTTCAAATTCAATTCCTAAGGTATTTAATATAGATTGAATATCTGCTTTCATGTTATGTCTTGTTACAATTTCTTTATTGTCAATAATTCAAAGCTAAGATTTACAATCATCTTTTCTCCTGGTATCAATAATATAAACAATTTGCCAGCCCTTTTCTCCTTTAACCAATTGAAAAGAATTCACGCCACAATGACTGAATTTATCGTCAACATAAAATTTATAATCTGTCCATACGCTGGCTAACGGACCATCAATTAAAACCTTTGTAAATACAATTCTTTCATCATATTTCTGTGTGTGGGGTGTGCCGATAAATTTAATGAAGTTAGATACTGGTGAGGTTTGTACAGTACTTATCCCATTTTTATTAACAATGGTTTGCATAATACTGTTCTCTGCAAATGCCGATGATGCCAATGAACTATCGCCCTTTGTCATCCCAGCAAATAAATTGTTTACCACGGCTTTAACCGAATCTTCTACTGAATTTTGTGCCATCAGTTTCTGACTAAAAAATGCACATACAAGCGCTAAAACGAATACTCTTTTCATGACTTCTGAATTACCTTTGATAAAATAAATTTATGTTATTTTTGTAAAAGAAGAGAAAAGGAACTGCTGCTACAGAATTATTTATTGATTACTCACACATTTCGATACAACTAAAATAGTTTATCTCAACGGTTTACGCCGATATTAACAAGCATTGTTAATAATTATTTTTAAAGTGCATCGGTAAATATTGTAAACTTATAATGTGTTTTTCTGCTAAATGGCACGGTTCTTTTTAATAGTATAAAGATATGGAAGAAGAATTTTTTTTTGAATCCAATGAAGATGCACAACGTTCTATCGAGCGTTACGAAGAAATGATCCGCAATAAGGACCAATACTTTTTTGATGCAGGTGCTTTTGAATACATTGTGGATTTTTACATCGAGAAAAACGATCCTGTTAAGGCTTTGCAGGTTGTAGATTATGCGGTTAGTCAACATCCTTACGCTACCGTGTTTCTAATCAAACAAGCCCACTTATTTATCCTTACAAACCATAACGAGCAAGCATTTATTGCGTTGCAAAAGGCCGAACTTTTGGAGCCTTCTGAACCTGATATTTACTTACTTCGAGGTAATATTTATCAAAATACCGAGCGCTACAGTGAAGCTTTAGAGAATTATGAAAAGGCTTTGGAATTGGCAGAAAGTACAGATGAGATTTTACTACAAATTGCCTACGTATACCAAAGCATGTCTGATTACGAAAGTGCCATTACTTACATAAAACTAAGTTTGGAGCAAAACATGGAAAATCAGGATGGCTTATACGAACTGGCTTTTTGTTATGATGTTTTAGATAAACAGGAAGAAAGCATAAAATTTTATCAGCAGTATATTGATACAGATCCATATTCTTATGCGGCCTGGTACAATTTGGGCAATAGTTTTCATAAACTTAATCTTTTTGAAAAAGCAATTGATGCTTACGATTATGCCATTCTAATTAAAGAAGATTTTAGTTCTGCATATTTTAATAAAGGTAACGCCTTGGTGCAGTTAGATAAATATGACGAGGCTATAGAAGTTTACAAACATACCTTCGAATACGAACAACCCAATGCAGATACCTATTGCGCAATTGGCGAATGTTACGAGAAATTGGAGAAAATGGATGAAGCCCGTTCTTACTACAAAAAATCGGTAAAAATGGATTCAAAAATGGCCGATGCCTGGTTTGGAATTGGCGTAACCTTGAATCATGAAGAGCGTTATTTTGAATCGTTACATTTCTACAAAAAAGCGATAGATTTAGAAGGAGAAAACCCTGATTTCTGGTTTGCAATGGCCGATGCTCATTATAAATTAAATCAAATTGAAGAATCTATTGCTGCTTATGAAAAAGTTTTAGAATATAATCCTTTAGATATAGAAGCCTGGTTGGATTTCAGTACCGTTTTGTACGAACAAGGAAAACTTTTAGAGGCATCAGAAACAATGGCTGAAGCGATTAAAAATAATCCTGAAGCCGCAGAACTATATTATAGAATGGTTGCTTATCTGTTTGCCTTAGGAAGTTATGCCGATGCGTTGGGTTATTTGGAAACCGCTTTAACAACTGACCCCGATAAACATTACATTTTATTTGAATATTTACCTCAGTTACAGGATAACAGCGCCATTATCAACGTTATAAATAGATATATCAGGTAAAAGCCCTGTGAGAAAAATTTAACAAATAATTCTCAAAATTTTTTTCACTTTTGTACGTATATGAATTACCCATTATTAAACGTTCCCGAACGTCCTGCTAAACCACGCCAAAAAGGCTACACAATGGTTATGGATAAGGGATTAAGCCTTCGCCAGGTAGAAGATTTTATTGAAGTTGCCGGCGTATACACAGACATCGTAAAATTAGGTTGGGCTACATCACATGTTACACCAAACCTTAAAGAAAAATTAGCATTATATAAAAGTGCAGGCATTCCAACTTATTTCGGCGGAACGCTTTTCGAAGCATTTATCATCCGTAATCAGTTTGAGGATTACCAACGCGTTCTGGATCAATACGGAATGGAATACGCTGAAGTATCTGATGGATCGATTGAAATTGAACATGATATAAAGTGTGGTTACATCAGCGAACTAGCCAAACAGGTTACTGTAATCTCTGAGGTAGGAAGTAAAGATGCTGCCAAAATTTTTGCTCCATACAAATGGATTAAACTTATGAAAGCTGAAATGGAAGCTGGTGCCTGGAAAGTAATTGCCGAAGCCCGTGAAGGCGGAAATGTAGGTATATATCGTGGCAGCGGTGAAGTTAGAGAAGGTTTGGTTGACGAAATTCTAACTCAAATTCCAGAAGAAAGTATTATTTGGGAAGCACCACAAAAAGAACAACAGGTTTGGTTTATTAAACTAATTGGTACCAATGTAAATTTAGGAAACATTGCGCCTGCAGAAGTTATTCCATTAGAAACCATTCGTTTAGGATTAAGAGGTGATACTTTCGATCACTTCCTTAATTTAGGTAAATAAAATATTCAAAATCGTTATTGCGAGGCATAAAGCAATCTAACAGCACTATTTTTGCTTGTTTATAAGGTTGCTTTTTGCCTCGTATTAATGTAAATATAATTATGAAAACTTACGGCTTAATAGGGTTTCCGCTTTCGCATTCATTCTCCAAAAAATATTTTACCGAAAAGTTTATCAACGAAGGTATAAAAGATCACCAATACGAGCTTTTTCCTATCGAAAGTATAAAATCATTACCAGATTTATTGGTTAAAAACCCCTCCCTCTATGGCTTAAACGTAACCATTCCTCATAAGGTTGCAGTTATGCCATTTTTGAATGATATTGAGGAAGCAGCAGAAAAAATTGGCGCCGTAAATTGTATTGCGATAAGAAGTTTTGAAGGAGAAACCTATTTAAAAGGATTTAATACCGATGCATTTGGTTTTGAAACCTCGTTAAAACCTCTGTTAGAACCTCAGCATAAAAAAGCTTTAATTTTTGGCGATGGTGGGGCGGCGAAAGCGGTAAAGTATGTTCTAGAAAAATTAAACATCCAGTTTCAGGTTGTGGTGCGCAAAGCTACGGAAGGAACAATTTTATATACCCAAGTTACCGATGAAATATTGCAATCGCATAAACTATTAATAAACACAACGCCATTGGGCATGTCTCCGAACATAGATACCTTCCCTGAAATAAATTACAATATATTAGGGAAAGACCACCTGGCTTACGATTTGGTGTATAATCCTTTAGAAACAGCTTTTTTATTGAAAGCCGCCGAACAAGGTGCTAAAACAAAAAATGGGTTAGAAATGCTTCATCAACAAGCAGAAAAAGCCTGGTGCATTTGGAATAATATATTGTAAATGACGTTATTGCATTGTTCTATATTGTACTAGAAGAAGATATGAAATTGAAATACTTTATTTTTCTCCCCTCAATGCTTCTTCTATTTTTAGCGGCTTGCCAGAACAATGATTATAGTCCAAAGCCAAAGGCCTATTTCAGAATTATTTATCCCGAAAAAAAATACCAGGAGTTTAAATCATCTTCAGCATTTAGTTTTCAATATCCGGTTTACGCTAAGATGGAAATTGATAAGGGCAAAAAGACAGAAAAAGATTGGTACAACCTCCATTTTACACAATTTAATGGCTTTCTACATTTAACGTATTACGATGTTTCGAATAAGGCTGAATACGATGAAATGGTTGAAGATGCCCATAAGCTCGCCTTTAAGCACACCATAAAAGCAAGTGCGATTGATCAGAAACTAATCAATTATCCAGATAGAAAAGTTTATGGGATTTACTACGCAATTGAGGGTAACACTGCATCGTCTGTTCAGTTTTTTTTAACCGACAGCACAAAACATTATTTTAGAGGTGCTTTGTATTTTAATGAACGACCACAATACGATTCAATTGAGCCTGTGGTTAAATTTATAAAAACAGATATTGATAAAATGATATCGACCTTTAGATGGAAAAATTAATTTTTCGAATTAAAATAGCAACATGATTAGCATAAAAATATTTACGTTTAACGCTTACAGCGAAAATACCTACGTTTTATACGATGAAACTAAAGCATGCGTAATTATCGACCCAGGCATGTACGATGGTTCAGAGCAAAACGAACTGGCAGCTTTTGTTAAAGAGAACGAACTAAAACCCGAACTACTTTTAAATACCCACTGCCATTTAGACCATGTTTTCGGTAATAAATTTGTTTTTGATACCTGGGGTTTAAAACCACAGTTTCATAAAGGTGAGCTACAAATTTTACAAGCTGTACCAGGGTATGCGCCGCAAATGGGATTTGGGAACTATGAACTTTCTCCAGAACCTGATACGTTTTTAGATGAAACAGGAACGGTAACTTTTGGTAATAGCAGCTTAGATTTAATATTTGCCCCTGGGCATTCGCCTGCTCATTTGTGCTTTTACAGCAAAGCCGATAACTTTTTAATTGGTGGCGATGTTCTGTTTTATGGAAGCATTGGTCGCACGGATTTACCCGGCGGTAATCACGATCAATTGATTAACAGTATAAAAACAAATATTTTTCCTTTACCTGCCGATTGTAAAGTTTATCCTGGTCATGGTCCATCAACAACAATCGGTTTTGAAAAAGAACATAATCCATTTTTTTGATGTTAAGTGGATGACGGTGTAATGGAACATACAGCTTAACATATTCCATTTTACGTTTTACATTATCTATCATACATTTTTCAATCTTACATTTTCCCTATATTTAGCCTGTGAATACTCCATTTTATATTGCCAAAAGGTATTTGTTTGCCAAAAAATCAACAAATGCAATCAATTTAATTTCAGGCATATCTATGGTTGGGGTAATGGTTGGTAGTGCCGCTTTGATAATTATTTTATCAGTATTTAACGGTTTAGAAGTAACCATTTTGAACATGTTTAATACCGTAACACCAGAAATTTCCATCATTCCGGCGAAGGGAAAAACTTTTAATCCTGATACCAAATACTTCAACCAATTAAAAGATAGCAAAGATGTTTATTCTTTTACTGAGGTACTGCAAGAAAATGCATTGTTAAAATACAATGATAAACAGGCTGTAGGAATGGTTAAAGGTGTAAGTTACGATTACCTGAAAAATACAAAGTTAGATAGTACCATTAAAGAAGGAAGGTTTGTTTTAAATAATAAAAGTGGATATACTTCGGTAATTGGTTCTGCTTTGCAAAGTTATTTAAATGTTAATACAGTAGATCCTTTTACAGAGTTGGAAATCTACTCTCCAAAAAAAGATATTGCAGCAAACACGCTTAACCCTGCTGATGATTTTGTAAACAAGAGCATCAGGGTTAGCGGTGTATTTGAGGTGCAGCAAGAGTTTGATAACGGCATTATCGTTCCGCTTGATTTTGCGAGAACACTTTTAGGTGAAGAAGAGAATGTTTCATCGATAGAAATATATTTGCAACCAGGTGTTGATGTAGAAAAATTTCAGGAAGAAGTTGCAGAAAAAGCTGGTTCGGCGTTTGAAGTTAGAAACCGAGCTCAGCAAAATCGTTCGCTTTATCACATTCTGAATACAGAAAAATGGGCAGTCTATATCATCCTAACCTTTATATTAATTATCGCTATTTTTAATATTATTGGCTCATTAACCATGTTGGTAATAGATAAAGTTAAGGACATTGCAATATTAAGCAGTTTAGGCGCTAGTAAATCATTGATAAAAAGAATTTTCCTGTTAGAAGGAATGATGATTACCATGTCTGGCTGTGTACTGGGATTGATAATCGGAATAATATTTTACTTCATTCAGCACAACTTTGGCATTATTAAAATGGGAGAAGATACATTGATAAGTTCTTATCCGATAGGTTTGAAATGGAAAGATTTTATTTTAGTTTTTTTTACTGTTGGCATTTTCTCATTTTTGGCATCTGCTTTGTCATCTAATTTGAGCGTAAAGAACATAGAACAAATTAATCAGTCATTATAAATTACATGAAACTATTTAAACAAGCAGGCGCATTCGTTATGCTATTTGGCGTTGCCATAACCGCTTGTAATAGAGAGGAGAAAACGGAAGCGGCCAGTAACATTAAAACTGTAAAGGGTTTGTACAGCTTCGGGCCAGAAATGAAATCGTTTACGCTTTGCGAAGACGGCAGAGAATATTGGGTGGCAGATAGTGTAAAAAACTTAGAATTATCGTACAGTAATTTAAATTTCGAAAAACCTTATGAACCCGTGTACGTAGAACTTGAGGGTTATTTTTCAAAATCTGATACCGCTACTGTAGCTGCAGATTTTGATTCTACTTTAGTAGTTACCAAAGTAATTAAGATTAGTAAAGAAATTCCGGATGGGCCTTGCGCTCAATAATATTCTATTGTAATAATCGTCATTGCCGTAGATAATTAATATCTCAGCAATGACGAATAATTTTTTACCAATAGATGCTGTAAAGTGCAACTAGTAATCCAAGAATCAGTAATGCACCTACTGCAAAACCTGTTGAGGTTTTAAACATTTTCGCATCAATTTCAAGTCCTTTAGCATTTATACCTTTTCTGCCTTCTATCATACTAATAATAAACATTCCTATTATACAAAAGATAAATACGAAGCCCATTCTATCTAAAAATGGAATTTCATACAGCATACTTCCATTTTCCTGCTTTACCAATTTAGAAAAACCTGTACTTGATAACCAAGATAAATCGCTCCATTTTGGAAGGAATTTTAAATAAAGTGAAAGTGCGAAACCACCAATTGTAGCGAACAAAGCTGCGTTTGATGTCGTCTTTTTCCAGAAAAAACCTAAAATAAACATTGCAAAAATACCTGGAGAAACAAAACCTGTATATTCCTGAATGTATTGGAAACCTCCTTTTTTATCGATGCCTAAATGTGGGGCAATTAACACACCTAAAACCATAGCCACAACGATGGCAACTTTACCTGTTAAAACCAAGTTTTTTTCAGTTGCATCAATATTTAGAACTTTCTTGTAAATATCTAACGTAAAAATGGTTGCAATACTATTTGCCTTACCTGCAAGCGATGCAACTACTGCCGCTGTTAATGCAGCAAAAGATAAACCTTTTAATCCGGCAGGTAATAAATTAAGCAGAACAGGATATGCTCTATCTGGATTTACAGAACCACCTTGCATCATCTCGGATTGAAATGCACCATCCTTATATAAAACATACGCTGCAATTCCTGGAAGCACCACAATAATCGGCATCAACAGTTTTAAAAAGGCAGCGAATAAAATACCACTTCTGGCCGTTTTTAAATCTGCACCTAATGCTCTCTGCGTAATGTATTGATTGCAGCCCCAATAGTTTAAGTTCACAATCCACATACCTCCAATAAGAACACTTAAGCCCGGCAAATCAAGGTAGTTTTCATTTTCAGGCTTTAAAATCATGTGGAAATGTTCTGATGCTTTTGATGTCATCAAGCTGTATCCTTCAAAAATTCCCTTTGTTCCGTAATGGTCTGAAACCAAATTCAGAGCTAAATATGTGGTAGCTAATCCACCGAGGATTAAGAAAAACACTTGAATTACATCTGTATAACCAATAACTTTCATCCCGCCAAGGGTAATAATTATGGCGAAGCCAGCAATGGCATACATACACAAATCGAGGCTAAAACCAGAAATGCTACTTACTGCCAATGCGCCTAAATATAGAATGGAAGTAAGGTTTACCACAATATACAAAAGCAACCAAAACACCGCCATTATCATTGCTACAGTGCCATTGTACCTTTGATGCAGGAATTGTGGCATAGTAGAAATTTTATTTTTCAGGTAAACCGGAATAAAAAATACGGCAACTACAATTAATGTTGCGGCAGCCATCCATTCGTAAGTGGCAATGGCTAAACCCATTTTAAAACCTGAGCCACTCATACCAATGAACTGCTCGGCAGAGATATTAGAAGCAATTAAAGATGCGCCAATTGCCCACCAGGTTAAGGAACCTTCGGCTAAAAAATAATCTTTAGACCCGGTTGAAGCTGATTTTTTCTTGTTGTAGATGTACAAGCCGTAAGCGGCAACAATTACAAAATAGATTAAAAAGACGATGTAATCTTTTGTATCCAGTAAGTTATTTTTCATTAATTATTAAGGATTATTTGGTTCGGAAGGCTAAATGTAATGAATCGTACAAAATAAATAGAGATTTTTAACAAAAAAATATGTTAAATAAAATCGATTTAGCTATAAAAGCGCAGAGTCATTTTCTATTTTTAAACCTCATTATATATCCTGTCAGAATAATTAATTTTGTTCAGAAATTGTTTAGCACAGAATGGTTTTCAATATGAAGAACAAAGCAACACATATTCAATCTCCTATTGCTTAACAACTAAATTTAATTACCTATGGAAGAAATAACCTGGAGCGATTTTGAAAAAGTAGAACTACGCGTAGGAACAATTATAGAAGTTAATGACTTCCCGGAAGCCAGAAAGCCAGCATGTAAATTAAAGGTTGATTTTGGTGAATTTGGTATTAAAACCAGTAGTGCTCAAATCACCAAACTGTATGCCGCAGATAATCTTTTAGGAACTCAGATTGTTGGTGTAGTTAACTTTCCGAAAAAGCAAATAGGAAAATTTATGTCAGAGTTTTTGGTAACTGGTTTCGCTGACGAAAACGGCAATATTGTTCTGACTACGGTAAATCAAAAAGTACCGAACGGTAGTAAAATGATATGAGCTATATTTGAACCATGAGTTTTTATAATTTCGAGAATAACAACCCCGAGGCCGAAGATATTCATTATATGAAATTGGCTTTAGCAGAAGCCGAAAAAGCTTTCGCAGAAGATGAAATTCCTATTGGTGCAATAGTGGTTTCAAAAAACAGGATTATAGGTAGGGGATACAACTTAACGGAACGTTTTAATGATGTTACAGCACACGCAGAGATGCAGGCCTTTACATCTGCAAGCCAAACGATTGGCGGCAAATATTTAACTGATTGCACATTATATGTTACCATAGAACCTTGCGTAATGTGTGCTGGTGCAAGTTATTGGACACAGATAAGCAGAATAGTTTATGGTGCGAGAGAAGAAAAGAGAGGATTTTTATCTAAAGGTGCTAAACTACTTCATCCCAAAACTGTATTAAAAGGTGATGTTTTAGCTGAAGAATGTGCTCAATTGATAAAAAACTTTTTCCTAAAAAAACGACAATCTTTTTAATTAGGAAACAAAATTTCAGGAAAATTACTGAAGAGAGATGATCACTAAAAAATCATTTGATGATAATAACGTGAACAAAACTTAACCTTCGAATGTTATATTTGCTACAAGAAACATATTTTAAACTTTAAACATATAATATTATGGCTTTTGAATTACCTGCGTTACACTACGCAACCGATGCATTAGAACCGCATATTGATAAAATGACCATGGAAATCCACCATGACAAACATCACCAGGCTTATGTTACCAACTTAAATAAAGCATTAGAAGGTAAGCCTGAAGCGAATTCTAGCATCGAGGATATTGTTAAAAATATTTCGAAATACCCTGCTGCTGTTAGAAATAATGGTGGTGGACATTATAATCACTCTTTATTCTGGAATGTTTTAGGTCCGAATAAAGGTGGCGAACCAACTGGCGATTTAGCAAAAGCTATTAATGAAACTTTTGGTTCATTTGCTGAATTAAAAACTAAATTACAAGAAGCTGGAGCAACTCGTTTTGGTTCTGGTTGGGCTTGGTTATCTGTTGGTGCTGATAGAAAATTACAGGTTTCATCTACTCCAAATCAAGATAATCCTTTAATGGATATTGCTGAAGTAAAAGGAACACCAATTTTTGGTATTGATGTTTGGGAACATGCATACTACTTAAAATACCAAAACAAACGCCCAGATTATTTAGCTGCAATTTGGAATGCAGTTAACTGGGATGCTGTTGCAGAGCTTTATAAAAAAGCACTATAATTATAAAAACACAATTTAGTAAGAAAGCCTGCAAACACAAATTTGCAGGCTTTCTTATTAATCTATACCTTCGCATATAAAATTTACACATGAAAAAGGTTATATTTTTATTCTTTCTTGCTTTCGGCGTTACATCTTTAACATTTGCACAGCAAAATAAGGTGCCAACATCATCAGAAATTGCTAAAAAAAATGTTGAAGATTTAGATAAAAAACTAAAGTTGAATGATACTCAAAAAAGCATCATTTATAGCTTAACTTTTAATCAGGCTAAGGAACAATCAGATTTAATTAAAAGACAGCAAGCCGGAACATCTAAAGAAGAAGACGTTGATAAATTTTATAAACTACAAAACGAAACTTCTAAAGGAATTCGTAACGTTTTAAAAGGCGATCAACAAACCAAATACGATAAAATTATTGAAGAACGCTTGAGCGGTAAATCAAATAAAAAGAAGAAAAAAGGCGAAGAAGAAGTTGAAGGTGATATTAATGGATTGTTATTTAAACCTGAAAAAGTAAATTAAGACACGTAAAATGCCTGAAATATTACTTGGTTCAATTATAATTAGCCTGTTGTTATCACCACAACTTTTAGCTGGTTTTCTTGCCAAAAGAACTGGGCGAAATTTCTGGTTCAGGTTTTTTATATCTTTCCTTATTCCTATAATTTCTGTAATTATCTTAATTTTTTTGGAGGATAAGAATCCCCAAACAGAGAGTTACAAATTAGCTGATCATGTAGAAAAATGTAATGGAACTGAAATTACTTCTTGACGCTAAATACCCACAATATCCTTTTTCTTTTTTTGTTTCATCGTTTTAGGAATGATTTCTAGAATTTCATCTTTTAGTGCATTTAGCATTCTCTTTTTGATGTAGTTTTTGTGGGTAACCAAACTAATTTCACGAACAGGTTCTGGCGATTTAAAGTGCCTTATTTTATTGGTTTGTTTTACATTTAATTCTGCTATTGCCAGTTCTGGTAGTAGTGTTGCGCCGCCATTTAAATCTACCATTCTCACCAAGGTTTCTACGCTTCCGGTATTATATTCTAAGCCCTGAAGTCGGTTGTTTTTGGTAGAACGGCAAATATTTAGGACTTGATTTCGCATGCAATGCCCTTCATTTAAAAGCCAGATGTTTTCATCATTTAAATCTTCAGCATCTATTGCCTTCTTTTTGTATAATTTGCTGTTTTTACTAATGTAGCTTACAAAATTTTCGTAATAAAGTGGTATCTCTAAAATATTCGCATCTGTTAAGGGCGTTGCCAAAATGCCACAATCTAGTACCCCCGTTTTTAAATGGTGGATAATGTCTTCGGTGGTGTATTCCCAAATCATTAACTTTAATTCCGGGTATTTTTCTAGCATTGCCGATATTACCTGAGGTAATAAATATGGCGCAACCGTTGGAATAACACCTATTCTTAATTCACCTAAAACATCTTGCTGCTGACTGTTAATCAGTTCCTTAATCTTTCCGCTTTCTTGAAGAATAACCCTGGCTTGGGCAATAATTTGAGAACCAATCTCCGTTGGACTAACAGGTTGCTTGCTCCTATCAAATAATTTTACGCTTAGCAACTCTTCCAATTTTTGAACCTGCATGCTTAAAGTTGGTTGGGTTACAAAGCATTTTTCTGCAGCGGTTACAAAGCTTCTGTAAGTATCTACTGCAACAATGTATTCAAGCTGAACTAAAGTCATATAGGGAAAGTTGATTTATAATCTCAAATATATAAATTTTAGCTATAATTAATTTAGACAAATATAAAATTTACCATTACTTAATTTTATCAACCCTAAACCAATCATATTCTGCAATTCCCGAATCATTGGTTTGCGTTTCTCTGGTGGCAAATATTCCTATTTTTGCACCAATCCATTGTCCGGCAACAGCTTGAAATTCATCTCCAACATTAATGAAACCCAGGCCATCTTCGCTATAACTAAACTGGCATTTTGCACCGGCTGTTACTTTGACCCTTAACTGAATAACATTAGAACTTAATTTAATAACGTCTTTTTCATTTTCAGCCTTTCCTTTATCTGCTGAAATGCAAGTATTGTAAATTAAATAAACCCCATTATTCTTGCTCTTTAATGTTAATGCCCCATAATTTCTACCTAATACAACCAATCCGGTCTCTTCGTTTTCGAGTTTAGGGTTTGGTTTAAAAGTTAATTTGGTAGTAGCCATAAATTCATCAGCAGGAAATTTTTGCAGCAATAAATTTGGAACATCCCACAAATTTTTGGCTCCATCAGGCACTTTTGTGGTATATAACTTCAACACACCTTTTGCGGCATCGGTAAAAGACCAGGTACTTTGCGGATTTGCTTGCCACTGCCATTGCAAACCTAATTTTTGCGTTGTAAATTCATCACTTTCTGCTGGTGTTTCTAATGGATACATTTTACCAACATTGGGCTTCTTAAATATTTTTACAGGTGCTCCTTTTCCATCACCATCATTATCAAAGCCTATAATCGGCCAATTATTCACCCACTTCATGGGCTGCAAATGAATAACTCTCCCGTAAGCATCCTTATCTTGAAAATGGACAAACCAGTCTTCACCAGTTTGGGTATTAACCCAGGCGCCCTGATGTGGTCCGTTTATGCCTGATTTGCCTTCATCCAGAACAATTTTCCGTTCATAGGGGCCATAAATGTTTTTGCTTCTTAAAACCACTTGCCATCCCGTTGAAACTCCTCCGGCAGGGGCAAAAAGATAATAATATCCATTACGTTTATACATTTTTGGTCCCTCAATAGTTGGGTCGATTTCATGTCCATCATAAACTATTGTGCCTGTAGAGATGGGTTTTGTTCCCTTAAGATTTAATGGCATAATGGCCAAAATACTTTTTATGCCTGCACGACTGCCTGCATAAGCATAAGCTAAATATGCTTTGCCGTCTTCATCCCAAAACGGGCAAGGATCTATTAAACCCTTGCCTGCAATAACCAACTCAGGGGCAGACCAACCTCCAGTTATACTTTTTGATTTTGTTAAATAAATACCAAAATCAGGGTCAGGATAGTAAATAGAAAACTCCCCATTTCTATACCGGATGGATGGTGCCCAAACACCATTTCCATGTTGTGTTTTTTCAAAATGCTCGAAAGGTGGTTGACGCAATAAGGCATGCCCGACTATCTTCCAGTTAACTAAATCTTTAGAATGCAGTATGGGCAAGCCAGGAACTGCATCAAAACTAGACGCCACCATATAATAATCACTGCCTACCCGAATGGCATCAGGGTCGGAATAATCAGCATTTATAATTGGGTTTTTAAAAGTTCCATTGCCTAAATCAGAAACCCAAACTTTAGAAACGTTCTTATTTGTAACTGTTTGTTGAGCAAAGCAAAACGAAGAAATGATGGATAAAAAAAGTATGTTTACAAGATTTTTCATTGGTAAACTGATTAATAAATTCGATTTCTATTTTGGTTAAACAAGGTTAAGCCAATTTTATTTTTAATTAAATGTTTATTGTGCAATCGTTCCCGTTATCGTTTGCGAAGTTTAATTTATGGTAATCTTACTTTGCTCTAATTTTTATGATTAAAATTGTTCATCATATATTTAGTAAAACACGGCTGCGTTTAAGGTTTAAAAATAACGTAGCCGATTTTATTTATAGCTAACCATAATATGAAAACTGCATTCATCCTGCTTTTAATAGCATTTAGCTTATCTGCAAATGCGGTAGACGCAAAACCTGATTTCATCGTATCCATTGATGGAAAAGGCAATTTCAAAACAGTACAGGAAGCCATTAACGCAGTTCCTGACTTTAGAAATAAAACAACATTAATTTTAATTAAAAAAGGGACTTATAAGGAGAAGCTTGTATTGGCAGCATCTAAGAAGAATGTAAAGTTTGTGGGCGAAAGTTTAGACGAAACCATTTTAACATACGATGATTACAATCAGAAAAAAAACATTTTTGGCGAAGAAATGGGTACTTCTGGCTCATCGAGCTTTTACATTTATGGTGAAGGCTTTTCTGCAGAAAACATCACTTTCCAAAATTCTTCTGGCCCGGTTGGGCAGGCTGTAGCGGTTTGGGCTGGTGGAGATAAATTGATTTTTAACAATTGCAAATTTTTAGGTTTTCAAGATACACTTTACACCTACGGTGGAAACAACCGGCAATACTATTACAATTGCTATATCGAAGGTACAGTAGATTTTATTTTTGGTGCTTCTACTGCATGGTTTGAAAGCTGTACCATTTTTTGCAAAAAATCAGGCTACATTACGGCAGCATCTACAGCAGATACTACAAAGTTTGGCTACGTATTTAATAACTGTAAAATTATGGGCGATGCACCTGAAAGTAGTTTCTATTTAGGCAGGCCATGGCGACCGTTTGCTAAAGTGGCGTATTTGAATTGTGTACTACCAGAAATCATCAATCCAGCAGGCTGGAATAACTGGGGTAAAGAAAGTAATGAAAAAACCGCCTATTATGCAGAGTATAACAATACTGGCAAGGGAGCAAAAACAGATAAAAGAGTGAGTTGGTCGCACCAATTAAACGCGAAAGAATATGAATCATACACGCTAGAAAATGTGCTGCGAGGTTGGATTCCGGCACTTAAATAGCGAAACACCTGTCTGTTAACCAATTAATCGATACCAATAAACATGTATAATTGTAAATTTTCTTTGGCAACGATTGCATAGATTTCTTTTCTGTTTTAGCCTTAAACACCGTACACTTGTTATAATAATAACCAAGTATAGTTAACGGAGCGCAATATGAATCTTTCCAGAGGTAAATTCTATTATACATTTTCGGTCATTGCCTGCATCTTTTTTTTAGTTGGATCAACCGGATATGCTCAAAAACAGGCTTTACCAATTATCCAACAAGTTAAATTTAAAAAAGATACAACAAGCATAGTAACATTCGGCGCCAAAGGCGATGGCATAACATTAAACACATCTTTCATTAATAATGCAATTTCAAAAGTGAGTCAGAAAGGTGGTGGGGTAGTTTTAATTCCTTCAGGATTATGGCTTACCGGACCCATAGAACTAAAAAGGAACGTTAACCTTCACCTAAAGCGTGATGCAATTCTTCAATTTACAGATGATTTTAACCAGTATAAATTGGTTGAAGGCAATTGGGAAGGACAGCCGGCCTGGCGTAATCAAAGTCCTATATCTGGTGTAAATTTGGTAAATATCGCCATTACAGGTTCAGGAATTATTGATGGAAATGGTGGTGCATGGCGCATGGTTAAAAAAGATAAACTTACCGAAACGCAGTGGCAAAAATTGGTTGCATCTGGCGGCTTTGTTAGCGAAGATGGTAAAACCTGGTATCCATCACAAAAAACCGTAAAAGGTTCGAAAATAAAAAATGCTGGTGTAATTGTGCCTGGTAAAACAGCTGCAGATTACGATGATATTAAAGATTTCTTACGCCCAAATTTATTGGTACTTACAAGCTGTAAAAAAATTCTGTTAGAAGGTGTTACTTTTCAAAATTCACCCGCCTGGAATTTGCATCCATTAATGTGCGAAGACCTAACATTAAGAAACTTACAAGTTAAGAACCCTTGGTTTGCACAAAATGGTGATGGCGTGGATGTGGAATCGTGTAAAAATGTGCTAATAGAAGGTAGCACTTTTGATGTCGGAGATGATGGAATTTGTATAAAATCAGGAAGAGATGAATCAGGAAGAAAACGTGGAATGCCTACAGAGAATGTCATTATTAGAAACAATGTAGTTTACCATGCGCACGGCGGTTTTGTAATTGGTAGTGAAATGAGTGGTGGCGCAAAAAATATTTGGGTTTACGATTGTTCCTTCATTGGCACCGACATTGGTTTGCGCTTTAAAACAACTCGCGGTCGCGGAGGTGTTGTAGAGAATATTTATATCAATAACATTAACATTATTGATATTCCGGGCGAAGCCATTTTATTTGACATGTATTATGCTGCACAAGACCCGGTTCCTTTAGCTGGAGAAAAACGCGAAGCCATAAAAACGGTTACAGTGCCTGTTACCGAGGCTACTCCACAATTTAAAAACTTTTACATTAAAAATGTTGTGGCAAACGGAGCAGCAAAAGCGATATTTTTTAGAGGTTTACCAGAAATGAATATAAAAGATATTTACCTTGAAAATGTAACCATCCAGGCAAAAAAAGGAATTGAAATAATAGAAGCATCTGGTATTTTTTTAAAGAACGTAAATGTGCTAACTGATGATACAAATCCGATTGTACATGTACAAAACGGAACAAACATAAACATCAACGGTTTACAATATAAAAACGGTAGTGAACTATTGTTTAACATCACTGGTGAAAAAACCAAAGGAGTAAAAATTAGCGGTACCGATGTAACTAAAGCTAAAAAAACATCGGCATTTGGTACAGAAGTAAGTAAAACTGCCTTCGAGATTTCTAAATAATATGAAAACAATAATCCATAAAATATCCTTTCTGTTCGCATTAACGATACTCTCGCTTAACGGCTTTGCGCAAAAGAAATTGTCAGAACAATTAACCCTCACAGCAATGGAAACATTGTTTCAGGATACAACTGTACTGAAAGATGCCAAAGGACCAAAATGGAGTTACGATATGGGTGTTGTTTTGGAAGGCGCTGCACAGGTTTGGCGCAACACCGGCAATGGAGATTATTTTAAATACATCCAAAATTCTATGGATGCTTATGTAGATAAAACTGGAAACATCAGGACCTACAAAGCCGAAGATTTCAATATAGATAATATTAAAAACGGTCGTTCGCTTTTATTGCTGTATAAAGTTACCGGACAACAAAAATACTTGACGGCAGCAACCCAGTTATACAATCAGCTACAGAACCAACCTCGCACAAAAGAAGGTGGCTTTTGGCATAAGAAAATTTATCCAAACCAAATGTGGCTTGATGGTTTATACATGGCAGAGCCTTTCTATGCAGAATATGCAGTTTTGATGAAAAAAGACTCGGCTTTTGATGATATAGCCAATCAATTTATTTTGATGGAAAAGAACTCAAGAGATGCCAAAACCGGTCTTCTTTATCATGGTTATGACGAAAGCCGATTGGAAAAATGGGCTGATAAAACAACCGGTAAATCGCCAAATTTTTGGGGCAGGGCAATGGGCTGGTATATTATGGCTTTGGTAGATGTGCTGGATAATTTCCCGAAAAACCATCCGAAATATAAAGATTTAGTAGCCATTCTTAATCGTACAGCAAACGCCGCATTAAAATATCAGGATGCAAAATCTGGTGTTTGGTTTGATATTTTGAATATGCCTACAAAAAAAGGCAACTACCTTGAATCTTCCGCATCTAGCATGTTCGTTTACGGCTTTGCTAAAGGTGTTCGCAAAGGCTATTTACCACAATCCTTTATTAATGCCGCAAATAAAGGGTATGCAGGTTTAAAGAAAGAATTTATAGAAACTGCTGGCGCTGAAAGGGTAAAGCTAACCAAAACAGTTTCTGTTTCTGGCTTAGGCGGTAAACCAAAATATAGAGATGGTAGCTTCGAATACTACATTAGCGAAAAAGTAATTACCAACGACCCAAAAGGTGTTGGTGCTTTTATCTGTGCTGCCAGCGAAATGGAAATTGCTGCACTACCAAAACCTGGTAAAAACTTAACAGTAACCGTTGATAACTTCTTTAATAATGAATACATGACCGGCCCCACCGGCGATAAAATTCCATTTCATTATTTGTGGAATGAAGATGACAATAACGGTTTCTCACTCTTAGGAAAAGTTTTTAACGATGCTGGAGTAAAAACATCAACACTTGCAGACGCTCCAAAACTTTCAAATTTACAAGGCACAAACATTTACATTATTGTTGACCCTGATACGGAAAAAGAAACTGCAAATCCTAATTTTATGAATGCTGCCCATGCAAAGCAAATTAGCGAATGGGTAAAAGCAGGAGGTGTTTTAGTGTTGCTTCTAAATGATGTAGGCAATTGTGAAATCACAAAATTTAATGTTTTGCCAGAAACTTTTGGTATTCATTTTAATGAAGATAGCCGCAATAAAGTTCAAGGGTCAAATTTTGAGCAAGGTGCTATTTCCATTCCACCAGGCAATTCAATATTTAAAACAGCAAAGAAGGTTTACATCAAAGAAATTTCCACAATTGTAGCCAAAACCCCAGCAGTTGCTGCTTTAACCGATAAAGATGATGTAATCATCGCAACAGCAAAATATGGTAAAGGAACTGTTTTCGCCGTCGGCGACCCATGGTTTTACAACGAATACATTGATGGAAGGAAATTGCCTAAAGACCTTGAAAATTATAAAGCAACCAATGATTTAGTCAATTGGTTGATTAAGCAAGTACCGGCGAAAAAATAATATCTACAAGAAAAAGGTTTGTACAAACCATCGTAATATGATAAAATCAATTAAAATAAAAATATTTCTTTTGCTTGGTTTCGGTACATTTTTAATGTCTTGCTATGCGCAAATGCCTACCGATTCTATTGCAGATAAAATGTTGGTTTATCAGTTAAGCAATGGGGGTTGGCCAAAACAGTTGGAAGATAAAAGTGTGGTAAACTATGATTTACCCTTATCGCCAGCGTTAAAAGAAAAGATAAAAGCAACAACCAACTTACATGCTACTTTTGATAATCAAGCCACCAGTAGAGAAGTAATTTATCTGGTAAAAGCATATAAAAAATCGCAGAATAAAAATTATTTAAAAGCAGCAGAACGTGGTTTGGATTATATTTTAGAAGCCCAATATGCAAATGGTGGCTGGCCACAATATTATCCGGATAAAGCTTTGTATCGTTCAGAAGTTACCTATAATGATGATGCGATGATTAATGTTTTAAATATTTTGCAAGACATCGCTACACAAACAAATGATTTTGAAGTAGTAAATTCTGCTTATTTAGAAAAAGCTAAAGCAGCGGTAGCTAAAGGAATAGATTGTATATTGAAAACCCAAGTAAAACAAAGCGGTATTTTAACCATTTGGGCAGCCCAATATGATAAAAATTCACTGCTACCAGCTAAAGCAAGAGCATTTGAGCCAGCTTCTTTAAGTACAAGTGAATCTGTAAACATTGTTCGCTTTTTAATGCGATTTAAAAATCCGTCGGCAGACATAAGAAGTTCTGTCGCGGGAGCAATTAAATGGTTTAGCGATTATAAAATTGTCGGTTATCGTTTCGATAGAGAAAAAACTGGCTCAGGATTAATAGCTGATAGCAAAAGTGTGGTTTGGGCCCGCTTTTATGATTTAGAAAAGAACATTCCAATTTTTGGAGATAGAGATAATACCATTAAATTTAAGCTGGAAGATTTAAGTCTGGAGCGGAGAAATGGTTACGCCTGGTATGGCAACTGGGGGCAAAAACTGATAGACAAAGAATATCCGAAATGGCTAGCAGCCAATGGAGCAAAATAATTAAAAATCCGTCTGCGACGGCAAAATGAAAACAAATGATTTTAAGCAAAGAAAATTTAAAAAACATTAGTGCAGAAAACGTAACCATACCTGCAACAGAACTTTTAGAATTGCCTGAAAAAGTAATTCAATTTGGTACGGGAGTTTTACTTCGTGGCTTGCCAGATTATTTTATTGATAAGGCAAACAGAAACGGGATTTTTAATGGTCGTGTTTTAGTTGTTAAATCAACCTCGCAAGGTGGCGCCGATGCTTTTTCTACGCAGGATAATCTATACACCCTTTGTGTAAAAGGAATTGAAGATGGTGTAAACGTTGAAGAGAATACCATCAACTCGGCAATAAGCAGGGTTTTATCAGCCTCAGAAGATTGGGCAGAAATTTTAAAAGCGGCACACAAGCCCGAAATGAAAATTGTAATTTCTAACACAACTGAAGTTGGAATTGTAATGAGCGAAGATAAAATAACTGATAATCCACCTCAATCTTATCCTGGCAAACTGCTTGCCTTTTTGCATGAACGTTATACTGCTTTCAACGGCTCTGAAGAAAGCGGAATGGTTATCGTACCAACCGAATTAATAAGCGATAACGCTGATAAATTAAGAGATATTGTATTAAAGTTATCTGCCCAAAATAAACTGAGCTGGGATTTTGAACAATGGTTAAAAACTTACAACTATTTTTGCAAAACCTTGGTTGACAGAATTGTACCCGGAAAACTCCCTTCTGATGAACAAAAAGCAATGGAATCAACACTGGGCTATGAAGATGAATTGATGATTATGGCCGAACCTTTCAGGCTTTGGGCAATCGAATCATCGAATGAAAAAGTAAAAGAAATTTTATCATTCGAAAAGGCTGATAAAGGCGTTTTCATTGTCCCTTCCATCAATAAATTTAAAGAATTAAAACTCCGTTTACTAAACGGAACGCATACCTTGAGTTGTGGATTAGCCATTTTAGCAGGTTTCAATACAGTTAAAGAAGCTATGGCCGATGAAGTTTTTGCCAGTTACGTTTCTGATTTGATGAAGCAGGAAATTGCACATTCTTTAGAGGATGACGATATATCTTACCAAGATGCTGTTGATTTCGCGATGAGCGTTATCGATCGCTTCAGTAATCCATCATTAGAACATAAATGGCAAGCCATTACCTTAAATTTCACATCAAAAATGCAGATGCGAAATATGCCTTTAATCAGAAAATATTATAGTCAGAAAAATGAAGTACCCCCGCTAATTGCATTAGGTCTGGCTGCCTACATCATCTTTATGGATACGACTAAAGATGGCGATAATTATGTAGCTGAAATTAATGGCAAAAGCTATCCGGTTCAAGATGAATTTGCAGAGATTTTGTACACGTATTGGCAAAATCCAGAAACTGCTATTGATAATATTTTAGGCGATAGGCGTTTATGGGATAAGAATTTAAACAATTACCCAGGCTTTAACGCTGCGATAAAAAGCAATGTAGATATGTTGAAAAATAATGGTGTAAAAGAAACAATAAGTAACTTGCGTAAACAAAGAACAAATTAGAATGGTTACAAGAATTTTAAAAATTCATCCTAACGATAATGTGTTGGTTGCCTTGCAAGATTTGACAAAAGGCGAAACCATAATTCACGATGGACATGAATATACTTTACAGGATGATATTCAAGCGAAGCATAAATTTTTTATGCAGGATATGAACATTGGCGACCCAATAATGATGTATGGTGTTTTGGTGGGCAAAGCACAGCGTTTCAATTTAAAGGGCGGCTTAATGGATACCGAAAATACAAAACATGCTTCCGATCCTTTCGAATTTCGGCCTTATCATTATGAGTGGCATGCACCTGATGTTTCTAAGTTTGAAGACAGAACTTTTAATGGTTATGTACGAAGTGATGGTCGTGTTGGTACGGCTAACTATTGGCTATTTATACCAACCGTTTTTTGCGAAAACCGAAATTTAGATGTAATCCGAGAAGCATTGCATAATGAATTAGGTTATGCTGTAACCGATAAGTACAAAACATATACACATCGTTTAGTTGATGCCTATAAAAACGGAGAAAGTTTAGCAGAGGCCGACCCAAGTTCAATTGGCCAGGCTAATCATACAGCAAACCGAATCTTTAAAAATGTTGATGGAATAAAGTTTTTAAATCACCAAGGTGGATGCGGCGGCACTCGCCAAGATGCAGCAGTTTTAAGTAAATTATTAGCAGCTTATGCTGATCACCCGAATGTTGCAGGTGTTACAGTTCTAAGTTTAGGCTGCCAGAATTTACAGGTTCAGGATTTTATGGATGACTTGAAACAGCGCAGTCCTAATTTCGATAAACCATTATTTATATTCGAGCAGCAACAATCGCAAAGCGAAGAACAGCTGGTAAAAGAGGCGATAAGAAAAACATTCATCGGCTTAACTGAAATTAATGAAATAGAACGCCAGCCTGCGCCATTAAGCAAATTGGTTTTAGGTGTAAAATGTGGCGGTAGTGATGGCTTTAGTGGCATTAGTGCTAATCCAGCTGTTGGCTACACTTCTGATTTACTGGTTGCCTTGGGCGGAACGGTTTTACTTGCCGAATTTCCTGAACTCTGTGGAGCTGAACAGCAATTAATAGATCGTACAAAAGATGAAACTGCCGCTCGTAAGTTTATACAATTAATGACTACTTACAACCAGCAGGCAGAAAATGTTGGTTCAGGTTTCTATATGAATCCATCGCCTGGAAACATTAAAGACGGCTTAATTACCGATGCGATAAAAAGTACTGGTGCCGCAAAAAAAGGTGGTACATCGCCAGTTGAAGATGTTTTAGATTATACAGAACCTGCAACCAAACCTGGTTTAAATTTAGTTTGTACGCCAGGTAACGATGTCGAAGCAACGACTGGAAAAGCAGCCTCTGGCGCAACTCTAATTTTATTTACAACAGGTTTAGGTACACCAACCGGAAACCCGGTTTGCCCTACCATCAAGGTTTCTACAAATAATGCTCTTACAAAACGCATGGGCGATATCATCGATATCAACTGCGGACCAGTTATAGAAGGTTTAAAAACCATAGAAGAAATGGGTGAAGATATCCTTGAATATTGCATTAAAGCAGCCAGTGGTGAGGTAATTCCAAAAGCAGTTTTGTTAAATCAGGATGATTTTATTCCATGGAAACGTGGTGTAAGCCTTTAAGAATTTTAAGATGGATGATGTAAAATTGAACCCGTTCCCATAAAGGCTGGATACTTTTACGCTAACCGTCATTGAATTGAATCATACTGTTAAAAAATAGCACAGAAGGCAGTTGAGCATAAAATATTATGGCAACTTTCTTAAATACAATATCTTTTTAAATGAAATCTTTTTTAGACGAAAATTTCCTACTGGAAACTAAAACAGCACAAACGCTTTACCATGATTTTGCAAAATCGATGCCGATTATTGATTATCATAATCACCTAATTCCGGAACAAATTGCAAATAATGTTCAGTTTTCAAACATTAGCCAGGTGTGGCTCGCAGGTGATCATTACAAATGGAGAGCAATGCGTGCAAATGGTGTTGATGAAAAATTCATTACCGGTGATGCTTCGGATTTTGAAAAATTTCAGAAGTGGGCAGAAACCGTTCCTTATACTTTGCGCAATCCACTTTACCATTGGACGCATTTAGAATTACAACGATATTTTGGCATAACAGAAATCCTTTCTGGCGAAACTGCTCAAAAAATTTATGATGATTGCTCATCAAAATTGCAAACATCAGATTATTCCGTACGAGGTTTACTGGCAAAAATGAATGTTGAGGCTGTTTGTACAACCGATGATCCGTTAGATAGTTTAAATTTTCACCAGCAATTGGCTAATGAAAATGTTAACCTAAAAATGTTGCCGGCTTTTCGCCCTGATAAAGCCATGAATAGCGACGATATTATTGGCTTGAACGATTATATTGATAAACTGGAAAAGGTTGTAAACTCGACCATTAGCAGCCTTCAGGATTATCTAGCTGCATTAAAAAATCGACATGATTATTTTGCAGCAAACGGATGTTCTGTTTCAGATCATGGCTTAGAACAAATTTACGCTGAGGATTACACAGAAGCGGAGATAACATCAATTTTCGATAAAATCAGGAACAAAAAAGATATTTCTTACCAGGAAAACCTTCAGTTCAAATCGGCAATGCTGGTTCATTTTGCAGAATGGGATCATGAAAAAGGCTGGGTTCAACAGTACCATTTAGGTGCCTTAAGAAACAACAATACCCGAATGTTAAGTCAGTTAGGGCCCGACACAGGCTGGGATTCTATCGGCGATTTTAGTCAGGCAAGAATGCTTGCTAAATTTTTAAATCGGTTAGATACGCAGAACAAATTAGCAAAAACCATTATCTACAACCTAAACCCGGCAGATAATGAGTTAATTGCTACCATGATTGGGAACTTTAATGATGGCTCTGTAGCTGGTAAAGTTCAGTTTGGTTCGGCATGGTGGTTTTTAGATCAAAAAGAGGGAATGATTAAACAATTGAACGCACTATCAAACATGGGCTTATTAAGTCGGTTGGTTGGTATGCTTACCGATTCACGAAGCTTTTTATCTTTCCCTCGTCATGAATATTTTAGAAGAATCGTTTGTAATCTTTTTGGCACCGATGTAGAGCAAGGCGAACTGCCAAATGATTTGGAATGGATTGGAAAAATAATACAAGACATTTCGTATTTTAACGCAAAAAATTACTTTAAGTTTTAATCGATTTGTAGTTTAGCCACATCGATTTATTTTCTTAAAAGAGCGATAAAACAAGTGATGGTCTGTGGGGACACAGACCATGGAAATAAACAGATAGTTGAGGAAAAAATTATCCCCATCGGTCTGTGTCTTCACAGACAGAAACAAAATGAGTGATAGTCTGTGGAAACATAGACCATGGAAATAAAATAAATTAGCCTGATAAAAGCAATAAATGAGCAACCAAATTTCATCCTCATTAGAAAAAGGAAAAAAAGTTTTAAGCTTTGGAGAAATTCTTCTTCGCATCTGTCCGGATATGGATGGCCGTTGGCTTCAGGAAAATAAGTTACCTTTTTACATTGGTGGTGCAGAGTTAAATGTTGCTACGGCTTTAGCCCTATGGAATGTACCCTCAGCATACTTATCGGCGATGCCACAAAATTCTGTGACCGAAGAAATTGCGGATTATCTAAGTAAAAAAAATATTGATACATCGCCAATCGTTTACAGCGGCGAACGCTTAGGTTTATACTATCTACCAAAGGGGAAAGATTTAAAAAATGCCGGCGTAATTTACGATAGGGCAAATTCATCATACGCCGATTTGAAAGTTGGCCAAATAAACTGGGATGAAGTTTTTGAAGGTGTAAGCTGGTTTCATTTTAGTGCGATTTGCCCTGCAATTAATCAATCAATTGCTGATGTTTGTGTAGAAGCGCTAAAAGCTGCGACAGAAAAAAACATCACCATTTCTTTAGATTTAAACTACCGGGCCAAACTTTGGAAATACGGTAAAGACCCAATAGAGATTTTACCCGAACTTGCTAAATATTGCACCCTAATTATGGGAAATGTTTGGGCGGCAAATAAAATGCTTGGCACTGCCCTTCATGATGATTTAAAACTGGCCGAAGGTTATGCAAAGGAAACGTTACTACAACAAGCAACCGATACCTCAAAAGAAATATTAAGTTTGTTTCCATCGTGCAAAGCAGTAGCAAATACTTTCAGGTTTGATAATGGGAAAGGCATAAGATATTACACAGCACTTTATACAAATGATAAATTAACGGTTTCGCCCGAATATGTATCAGAAGAAATTTTAGACAAAGTTGGTAGTGGCGATTGTTTTATGGCAGGTTTGATTTATGGCTACTATAACAATTTAAGCACCGAACAAACATTAAACTTTGCTACCGCAGCAGCATACGATAAATTATATATTCCAAGCGATGCAACCACCAGTACAGTTGCAGACATAGAAAAAAGAATAATACGATGATAAGCAATAAGCATAAAATTTTAGATGCTATTTTAGAGCAAGGCATGTTGCCACTTTTCTATCAAGATAGTGAAGAAGGCAGTATAGAAATACTTCGTACTTTATACAAAGCAGGGGTACGCGTTTTTGAATATACCAACAGAGGAAAATCGGCTTTGCCAAATTTTAAAAAGCTTAAAGAAATTCGCGATGCTGAAATGCCCGATTTATATCTGGGTATAGGTACCATTAAAACTCCTGCAGATGCAAACGCATTTATCGAAGCCGGAACAGATTTCATTGTTGCGCCAATTGTTAATCCTGCGGTAGCAGAAATTGCAAATAAAATTGGAATGCTTTGGATTCCTGGCTGTATGACACCAACAGAAATTAGCATTGCACAAGAACATAAAGCCATGCTAATTAAAATTTTCCCTGCCAATATTCTAGGTCCTGAATTTATTTCATCAATTAAAGATTTATTTGCCGGACAATTATTTATGCCAACTGGTGGTGTAGAAATTAATGCAGAAAACTTAAAAACCTGGTTTAAATCAGGCGTGTGTGCCGTAGGTATGGGCAGTAAGTTAATTAGTAAAGATGTAATGAGTAAAGGCCTTTACGATGAACTTTTTGATAACACAAAATTAGCGCTTGAATTAATTCAGCAGAATAAATAAAAAGAAACAACCTAACCAAATGAACCAACCAAAAACAAGCAAATACAGATGGACGATATGTTTGCTTCTGTTTCTTGCTACCACAATAAATTATTTAGATAGGCAGGTACTTTCTTTAACATGGACTGATTTTATAAAACCAGAATTCCATTGGGATAACAATGATTATGGAAATATAACTGCTTTGTTCTCTATTTTTTATGCCATATCTATGCTTTTTGCAGGCAGATTGGTAGATAAATTAGATACCAAAAAAGGATTTTTGTGGGCTATTGGCGTTTGGTCTGTTGGTGCTTGTTTACATGCTTTTTGTGGCATTGCTACCTCGGGCGTAATTTCAGGCAATTGGTTAGTAAGTTTTGAAGGTGCAAAAGAAGTTATTTCCGGAATAAATAATACCGGAATGGTTGTGTCTGTAAGTGTTACTTTATTCATCTTCGCCAGGTTTGTTTTAGCCGTCGGAGAAGCAGGAAATTTCCCCGCAGCAATTAAAGCAACGGCAGAATATTTCCCTAAAAAAGACAGGGCATTTGCAACCAGTATTTTTAACGCTGGGGCAACAGTTGGTGCACTTGCTGCACCAATTACAATTCCATTTATTGCTAAAGCTTACGGTTGGGAAATGGCCTTCCTCATTATTGGTGCATTAGGTTTTGTGTGGATGGGACTATGGGTTTTTGTGTATAATAAACCTGAATTACACAAAAGAGTAAGTGCAGAAGAGTTAGCCTACATTCAACAGGATGTAATAAATGACAGAAAACTTGCTGATTATGTGGAAGAAACCAAAGAAAAAGTATCGTTTATAGATTGTTTTAAATACAAACAAACCTGGGCATTTGCCTTTGGTAAATTTATGACTGACGGTGTGTGGTGGTTCTTTTTATTTTGGACACCAGCTTACCTTAAATCCGTTTATGGTATGGATTCTACGCAAAGTGCACTTCCACTTTTTGTATTGTATATGATTACTTTACTGTCAATAATCGGTGGTTGGTTGCCAACTTATTTTGTTGATAAAAAAGGAATGAATCCTTATGAAGGTAGAATGAGAGCCATGTTAATTTTTGCATTTTTCCCGCTTTTAGCCTTGGCAGCTCAACCTTTGGGCCACATTACTTATTGGATTCCTGTGGTTATTATTGGTATTGCCGGCGCCGCACACCAAGCTTGGTCGGCCAATATTTTTTCTACCGTAGGCGATATGTTCCCTAAAAAAGCAATTGCAACCATTACCGGAATTGGTGGTATGGCAGGTGGAATAGGCGCTTTCATTATCAATAAGGGTTCTGGTGTATTGTTCGATTATACAGGC
The DNA here is from genome assembly GCF_003725795.1 of Pedobacter jejuensis. Lineage (GTDB taxonomy): Bacteria > Bacteroidota > Bacteroidia > Sphingobacteriales > Sphingobacteriaceae > Pedobacter > Pedobacter jejuensis. The sequence goes on from NZ_RBEE01000045.1 coordinate 235,083, forward strand.
AAAAACAAAATCGTATTTATGGGCTTTAAAGGAGAAGAAGCCGGCTATTTCATCATATTTTCGATATGTGCTGTTTGCTACTTAATTGGCTGGACGGTAATGAAAACCCTTGTACCAAAATATAAAGTTATCGAACTAAAATAATTATAGATTGCAGCTGAGTATTTCGATGCCCAGTTGTAATCATCTTCTAATAAACCATCAAAAATCTATACTTAACCGATAGATTAACAATAATTATAAACCCTAAAACAAACTAAATTGAGCACAACTTTAAATCTCGAAAGTATTTTCGTTGATGAAAGCCAGATTCCAGAAGAATTTAGGCTCAAGGAAGAAATCAATCAAAAAGAGTTTCTTTCTAACGGCGAAATGAAAACCTGGAGCGGCCCTTTTAACGAAGTGTTTTCTCCTGTATGCGTTAAAACCGCCGATGGGCTTAAACGAAAACGTATTGGAAGTTTTCCTGTTTGTACAGAAAAAGAATCTACTGAAGCTTTAGATGCTGCAGTTGCGGCATACGATAATGGTCGCGGGCAATGGCCAACCATGAGCGTGGCCGACCGGATTATTTGTGTAGAAAACTTTACGCATAAAATGATTGAGCAAAAAGATATTGTTGCGAAATTAATTATGTGGGAAATCGGTAAATCTTACACCGATTCGATAAAAGAATTTGACCGTACCGTTGAATACATTTATGCCACAATCGATGCATTGAAAGATATCGACAGGCAATCATCTCGTTTTGAAATTGAGCAGGGAATTGTTGCACAAGTTCGCCGTTCGCCGCTAGGGGTTGTGCTTTGTATGGGGCCGTTTAATTATCCTCTAAACGAGACTTTCACCACGTTAATTCCCGCTTTAATAATGGGAAACACTTTACTATTTAAACCACCAAAACATGGAACATTATTGCACTATCCACTTTTGGAAGCATTCCGTTCAAGTTTCCCTAAAGGTGTTGTAAACACGATTTACGGCCGTGGAAATACAATTGTGCCAGGTTTAATGAAATCAGGAAAAATTAATGTGCTAACCTTAATTGGCTCAAGCAAGGTTGCAAACGAACTTAAAAAGTTGCATCCAAAAGTTAACCGTTTAAGGGCAATTTTAGGTTTAGATGCTAAAAATGCTGCCATTATTACTAAAGATGCTGATTTAGATTTAGCAGTTTCTGAAACTGTTCTAGGTTCGCTTTCCTTTAATGGACAGCGTTGTACGGCCATTAAAATCGTTTACGTTCATCGCAGTTTGGCTCAAGAATTTTTAAAACGTTTATCTGCCGAAGTAGAAAAATTAAAATTTGGTATGCCTTGGGAAAAAGGCGTTGCTTTAACTCCACTACCTGAACTTAATAAGCCAGAATATTTAAAAGAGTGTATTGATGATGCCATTGCTCATGGTGCTAAAGTGGTCAATAAAAACGGCGGACAAACATTAGAAACTTTTGTTTATCCAGCAGTTATCTACCCGGTAAATGCAAATATGAAATTGTATCGTGAAGAGCAATTTGGGCCAGTTATCCCTGTCGTTCCTTTTGATGATTTGGAAGAGCCGATTGAATATTTGATTGGTTCGCCACATGGGCAGCAGGTTAGTATTTTTAGCAATAACTCAGCAGTAATATCTTCACTGATAGATCCTTTGGTAAATCAGGTTAGCAGGGTAAACCTAAACTGCCAATGCCAACGTGGCCCGGATGCATTCCCATTTACGGGTAGAAAAGATAGCGCAGAAGGCACACTTTCAGTGGTTGATGCATTGCGTTCTTTCTCCATTCGATCATTAGTAGCCGCGAAACTTACTGATAATAACAAGAACTTATTAAATGAAATTGTTGGCGGCAATGACTCCAACTTTTTGAGTACAAAATATATTTTTTAACGTGGTAGTTTAGCTTTGACAACTTTTAAAAAGTTGTCAAAGCTTCAAAAGAAAAAATCAAAGATTTGTAGCTTATATTAATTGCGCTATTGGTTTCCACTTTTCAACCGCTGCGATAGTTTTAACTTTTCTTCTTTAATCCCTTGCACTACCAAACTTGCAATTTGCTTTGCACCTTCAGGGCTTAAATGCGTATCATCTTTTTTTCCTATCGGATAATTCACATGCCCTGAATCAACATAATTAAATAATCTAATAGATGGTAAATCGCCCAATTTTGATAAAAGGTTTTCTGTTTTAGCCAACATATCAATCATCGGAACCTTTAAAGAATCAGCAACTTCTCGGGTTACGTTCGGATAAGCACCGTGCGAATCAACAAGTAATCCATTTTTAAAACTTCTACGAGAAATCGGTGTAAGTAAAACAGGGATTGCTTTTTTATCACGAACCTCCATTACATAATTGATAAGGTTAGATTTGAATTCGGATAATGAAGTTCCTACTCCTGGCTTATCAATCTTTTCATCGTTATGGCCAAATTCAATAAAAACGTAATCTCCCGGCATTAACTGTTGTAAAATTGGTTGCCAATGGTTCTCTGCCCTAAACGATTTTGTACTCCTACCGTTTAGTGCTCTGTTATCAACCACCACTTCAGATTTAAAGAAAGACTGCAGTTCCATTCCCCAACCTGTTTCAGGATATGCATTTGGCGATTTATTTGCCGCAGTTGAATCACCGATAATGTATAATTTTATGTTTTTTTGCTTTGATGCAAATCCGCATAAAGCAAAAACGATTACCATCGTAAAAATTTTAATCCCTATGTTGTTCATATCTATTTAACCGGATTCCAATCGTCAGTACCTTTTAAAATATTTGTTATCGTGTAATACTTAGCTTCTTTATCTGTTAGTTGCCTCGACCATTTAACACGAGATTTTGGATTAGCTCCGAGGCCGGTATTTTTATATTCTGCATAAAAGGCTGTTTGCTCTTTATCAGGAAACATGGCATCACCTTTCCAGGGGTTCCAGCCTTCAGCGACAATGTGGGCTCCCAAATCAGTGTTTAAAAAAACAATTTTTGCATAGGGTCGCCAAGGCCGGCCTAAATAAACTTTATTCACACCATCGGCTGCGATAAGCTTGCAGTTTAAAAACACAAATCCAAATTTTTGCCTTTGAGAAGTTGCCGCAGCTGTGATGTATGAATTAGTTAAACTTTTAATCGTACACCTTTCAAAAACCGCAGTTGCTTTGCCGAAAATAAAATCTGTTGTCCCTTCGATATAACAATTGTTGTAAAACTGCCGACTATTTTCAGTCGCAGGAAATAATGTATCCTGATTACCTGAAATTCTGCAATTGTTGGCAATAAATCTGTCACCTTCAACATGCAATGCAACTGCCTGACCAACCCTCCCAGCCGAATTTATTATTGTTAAATTCTCCATTGATACATCATCAGCCTGAACCAATACAGTGAAAGAAGTGTACGTTGTAATCTTATCCAAACCAAAACCATCTTTGCCTCCTGAATTCATCTTTCCTGAAAAATCACCAAAGGTTATAATCGTATGTTCTTTACTTTCGCCGACTAAAGAAATTTCAGTTTTCCAAGATGGAATAATTATCTTCTCTTGATAAGTTCCATTTTTGATGAAAATTTTAACCTGCACCTCACCTAAATCGCGGATGGAATTAACTGCTTCCTGAATGGTTCGATAATTGCCTTTACCGTTTTTATCAACTGTAATTTCTGTAGGATAAACTTTACTTTGGGCATTTGCTTCAGGATAAAAGCAGATTACACAAAGCAATAAAATGATTGTTGATCGAGAAAGTAAAAGGGTTAAATTATTTTGCATCGGTGGCGGTTTGTGAAGCAATTTACTAATTTTCGAACATGCAAAAGGACGATAATTACATCGTCCTTTTGCATAAAATTTTGTTTATAATCTATTAATAGCCATATAACTGTCCTCCTAGTTTAGGGTTTGCGTCAATTACAGATTGTGGTAATGGCAATAATTCGCTTTTATTTGGCGTAAAAGCAATAGAATAATAGGTTAATAATGTTGTGTTTATGGTTGTAGCACTCCAAGCAACACTTGCCGAACCAGCTGGTGCAGCTGGAGCAGGTGTGTAAAAAGAATTTAACCACACAACAGTAGCTTGATTGGGTGTGTAATACATAGTTGCTGGTAAGGTGTTGTATGGAGCTGCTTTTGCTGCCATCAATGCTAAATTAGCCTTTGTTTCAGCAATTTTAGTAGCCAATAAATTCCACCTGATTAAGTCGTACTTTCTAATTCCTTCTCCACCAAACTCTAACTGACGTTCTTTCACAATGGCATTAAAAAACCCATTATAATCTGATGGTGTTGTTCCTATAAGTGCAGCGTTTCCGCCAAAACCACGTGTTCTTACCTGTTCGAATGCCGCCTTGGCCGCTGCCGTAGGACCAGAATTTAATTCGTTATCAGCCTCGGCAAACATCAACAATACATCAGAAAAGCGGATTACTGGCCAGTTTACACCAAAATATTGTGCAGCACTTGTCGTAACCGAAGGTACTTGCCAATCTCTTCTAAATTTACCATCGAGCATGGTTACTAACGTACGAGGACGCAAAGTCAAATCCAAGTTAATATCGTATGGCGCACAAGTTACATCGCGTCGTCTATCATTTGCATCAAATGCATAAAAATAGGTTGGTAAAATGGTTAAGGCCGCGTTACCAACGGCAGTTGTACCAGGTGTTGCAACTGTGAATTGCCTTGGACCATTATAATAACCCAATTTACTATCTCCAACACCAGAACTTCCGCCGGTCATACCAACTTCCCAAATTACTTCTCCGTTTGGTTCGAATCGGTGCGCATTTACCCCATCTTTAAATACCGACTGAAAACTCGGATTCAATTTATGGTCTGCTCTTGCCATTACAATTGCACACTCATCTTTAGCAATTTGATAAAACGTTTTGTAATCTGCATTACGTTTCATTGTTCTATCTTGTCTTAATGAATATCCACCTCTAAACATCGCATATCTCGCACGTAAAGCTCTCACAGCACCCTGACTAATTCTATCACTTGTTACCGATGATTCTGAGCGCCATGGAACCAATGGTGCGGCAATGGCTAAATCTCTGATAATTTGATTGTAAATTGTATCACGGTTGGTTCTACCATTGTACGGATCGGTTACATTAATGGATGAAGTAAACTGAGCCGGAACATCGCCCCAATTTCTCACTACTTCGAAATAAAACTGAGCTCTCAAAGCTAAAGCTTCGCCATAAAGTCTTCTTAATTCCTTTTGATCAGCTGCGCTACCGCTGGTATAAGCCTCCATTTTAGGGATGTTATCAATACAAATATTTGCTCTTTCAATACCAACATAAAGCTGATTAAATGGCCCGGCTAACTGTGTATTTGCTGGCTGCACATTGTAATGTGCAATATCTCTCCGTTCATTATCCGGATAAGGTGTACCACCCTGACCCATCATTTCATCGCTATCGTATGGATAGTACATACTTAAACGGATACCATAACCTTGGTCGCCACCTAAAGATGAATACACACCCAACAATGCTTTTTGTGCGTTGGTAACATTGCTAAAAACATAATCATTACCGAAAGATGAGATGGGTTCTACTTCTAAAAATTTCTTACAGGAAGATATTGTGAAGATGCTTGCGGTGATAAAAAAGCCGCTTATAATAAGTTTGATATTAGTTTTCATTGTTGCTCTAATTAATGTTATAGCGTAAAATTAAGTCCGAAAATAAATGCCCTGCTTCTAGGATAAGCAGAATAATCTACACCAGGAGTTGTACCTGTTGAGCGACGGGTGTTAACTTCCGGGTCGTAACCTGAGTAGTTTGTGAAAACCGCCAGATTATTAACAGTTGCATATAATCGCATTCTATTTATTTTAAACTTTCTTAATAAATTTTCTGGCAAGGTGTATCCCAGGGTAATGTTATTGATTCTTAAAAATGAACCGTCTTCTACTGCATAAGAATTTACAAAGAATGAACTGTTACTGGTTAACGGGCTCCACAATGTTGCATTTGCATTTAGGGCAGCCAATTCTGTTGGGTCTGTTACCACCACACCTTGGTCGTTAACATTTCTCCATCGGCCATTCATGGTTGCAAGCAAATTTCCATTTGGTGTATAACCACTTGTAAATTCGAGCTTGTTGGCATTTAACACATCGTTGCCAACCTGAAAGTTCACGAATACATTCAAATCCCAATTTTTATAGGTGAAAGACTGATTAAAACCACCTGTAAATTTCGGATTCGCATCACCAATAATGGTTCGGTCGTTCGTAATATCAACAACTCCATCTCCATTTAAATCTTTAAATTTAATAACGCCTGGTTTTGGGGTTAATGAAGTTACGCTTGAGTTATTTGGCACGCCTTGTTTTAAAGTGTAAACTCCGTTTGCGTAGTTAAAGTCTTCTATTTTATAAAAACCATCGTTAACCAAACCATACATTTTACCAACTGCCTGGCCAACTGCAACCTGATAATCTGCAGGCACGTTTGTTCCAGCCCAACCAGAATTAATCAAGAAAGATTTTTGGAATTCGCCCAGGCTTTCAACTTTGTTTTTATTAAATGAGATGTTAAAGTTTGTTGACCACGAGAAGTTTTTAGTTTGAACCGGGGTACCATTAATTTGGAATTCAATTCCCTTATTGCTTGTTGAACCTATGTTTTGTAATTGAAACGCATAACCACTTGTAGATGGGAAAGGATTGTTTACCAAAAGCCCTTTGGTTTTATTGCTATACAAATCAACGGTGAACTGCAATCTGTTATTTAAAAACCCTGCATCTAAACCAATGTTTCTTGATACCGTAGTTTCCCATTTCAAATTAGGATTTGCCAATTCCGTAGCTACCAATGCAGTAACCAAAGTGTTGTTTATATCGTAAAATGCATTTGGTTTAAACTGTGTAGTGTACAAGAAATCGGATATACGATTGTTACCAGCTTCACCATAACTCACCCTAAATTTTAAATCATTTAAGCGAATTGAAGTTTTAAGGTTTTCCATAAATTTCTCATCAGAAATTCTCCAGGCAACTGAACCCGATGGAAAGTAACCCCATTTATTGCCTTCAGCGAATTTAGATGAACCATCGGCTCGCATGGTTAAGGTTAATAAATATTTTTTATCGAACGAATAATTAAACCTACTGAAAACAGAAAATAATCTTGCTGTTAAATCGCTCGATGTAGATGCACCAGCCGGAGTTGTACCCAAGGCCATGTTTGATAATGCCCTTTCTGCCGTAATCCCGATAGGAAATAATCTGTTTTCGGTAAAGTAAGCCTGCACCTTATCTTGATAAAGTTCTTGCCCAATTAACGCATCAATACTGTGGTGTTTGCTAAACTCTGTTTTAGAACCCGAATTGGTATATGATATAACATTTGAGTTATTAATGGTTTGACGGTTACTGGTACCGATAGATGCAATTGGCTGAGATGAACCTACCAATCTCGATTCATTGGTAATGATATCATTAAAAATATTGGTTCTGTTGTTGCTAAAATCAACACCTAAAGTGCTTTTAAATGAAATTCCTTTGTAAATGATGTAATTGAAGTAACCGTTAAAATTGGTTACATTGGTAAATACCTTTTTATATTCAGCGTCATTTAATAGCAATGGATTTACCAAAGACAAACTATTACCGTTTGTTTCACTTGCGTAATCTGGGTCGTAGGCTAAAATATCCTGTCCTTTTACCAACAATGGACGATATTTTACTGCCTGACGCAATCTGTTTAAAGATGAAGAGCCTTCACTGCTTGTTCCTGCTCCGTTTACAACCGTATTGTTATAACGAACATTGAAACCAACTTTTAATTTATCATTAAATTTATGGTCGAATTTGAAGTTGATTAATTTCCTATCAAAATCTGAAGCGAGCATTACACCATCTTCTGTATTAGAAGTGACACTTAAATTAAAGGTCGATTTTGCATCACCACCGGTAACGCTTACATTGTGTGTTTGCATCAAGGCATCACGACCAAATAATTCTTCCTGCCAATCTACAAATGGTACGCTTCTAAAACTTTCTAAATCGTTAAATGTGCCATAATAGCCTGCGTATAAACTTTCGCTTGTTGCATTTCCGCGACTAGCTTCGTACTGATATTTAACAAAATCGTAAGGATTCATTACTTCCAGTTTGTTAGCCAACTGCCTGAAACCCACCAAACCATTGTAATTTATGGTGGTTTTCATTTCTCGTCCACCTTTTGTTGTAATTAATACCACACCATTTGCACCACGAGAACCGTAAATTGCGGTTGCAGATGCATCTTTTAAAACATCAATACTTTCAATATCCTGAGGTGATAAAACCGAAAGCGCATTTTCTACCTGCACACCATCCACAACGTATAATGGCGTATTATCCTGAGTGATAGAACCGCCACCACGAACCCTAATTTGTGCACTTGCATTTGGCGTTCCTTCTGAAACAGTAATTTGTACACCTGCTAATCTGCCAGAAATGGCTTCTGCAAGCGAGTTATTCGGAATATCTTTTAATTGTTTTGCACCAACTGATGAAACGGAACCCGTCAAATCTCGGCGATTTACTGTTGCATAACCGATTGCAACAACTTCATCTAAATCGGTAGCGTTTGATTCTAAAGATATGCGTAAACTGGTTTGGCTGCCAATGGTAACTTCTTTAGATTTAAAACCAACATAGTTAAAAATCAAAACTGCTCCTGGCGAAACAGCAATAGAAAACTTTCCATTGTTATCTGTTTGGGTGCCGGTTTTTGTGCCTTTAATTAAAACACTTACACCTGGAATTGTTTCACCGCCCTGCTCTGAAACCGTGCCACTAACTTGCCTGATTTGGGCATTGGTGATTCCAAAGTAAAAAGTAAAAATAGTTAATAAGAGTAAAATTTTGCTCATAGCATCTTGAATTGGGATTTTTAATCATGCAATCGCTTACATGTAGAATATTATTTTTAGTTAAGTAGAATATTCTGTGTTAATATTTGGTTGTATGGTGTAACAATTTTACAAACTAAAAATGGCTTGAAACTGCTTTTAGCTAAAAAACTGTGCAATCGTTCCCAAAAACGTATTTCAGACGCTTATTAAAAATAGCCTTTAAATAGCCCTAAACATATATTTTTCGTAACTTGGGTGCAAGTTCATAAAATGAGATTTGAAACATCAACCATAAAAGATATTGCTAAAGCTTTAGGACTTTCTACTTCTACAGTTTCCAGAGCCTTAAGAGATCGTTACGAGATTAGTGATGAAACCAAAAAAGTTGTTTTAGCTTATGCAGAGAAGGTAAATTACAGAGCAAACCCGATTGCCCGCAGCTTAAAAGAAAGAAGAAGCTATTCCATTGGTATTATTGTAAGTGAAATTGCAAACAATTTTTTCTCTCAGGTGATAAACGGAATCGAATCCATTGCTTACGCCAGAGATTATCATGTAATTATCGCTCAAAGTCATGAATCACATAAACAGGAAAAATTAAACGTAGAACATCTTGCATCCCGTTCTATTGATGGGCTGTTAATTGCCTTATCATCAGAAACGCAGGATATTGATTATTTAAGGGATTTATATGGAAAAGGATTGCCTATTGTATTTTTCGATAGAGTGCCCGATAACTTTGAAACACACAAAGTAATTGCCAACAATTTTAAAGGTTCATTTGACGCCACAGAACACCTTATTTTATCAGGCAAAAAAGTTATTGCGCACCTTACCAGCTCCGAAACATTATCGAACACGAAAGAAAGACTAGAAGGATATAAAGCTGCATTGGCAAAATACCACATCGAATTTAATCCCGAAATTGTAAAATATTGCCAGCATGGCGGTATGCACAACATAGAATTGGAACAAGCAGTTAAAGAACTTTTACCACTTAAACCTGATGGCATTTTTATTTCGAGCGATAGATTAACAACAGGCTGCATAATGGCCCTTAAAAAAACCAATCCGGAAGTTGCTCATAAAATTGCTATTGCAGGTTTCACAAATTCCAATTTAGTGGAACTTTTCAGTCCTTCGCTAACTTCGGTAAAGCAGCCCGCTTTCGAAATTGGGCAGGTTGCTACAGAGCTATTAATTTCTATGATTGAAGCGAAAAGACCTGTTACCGAATTTGAAACCAGGGTTTTAGATACAGAACTGGTTAAAATGCAGAAAATGCTAGGCAATCGGTTTTTGTAAATAACTGCAAAGTCGATCGAAGCGATATTCCATTTAACATTCCCTCGCTTTTAATTACCTTTGCCAAATGGTAGAAATCATATTAAAAAAGGGCAAAGAAAAAGCAGCATTACAAAGGCATCCTTGGGTATTTTCTGGCGCATTAGAAAAAGTTAAAGGAAAACCAGAAGATGGTGATGTAGTAAAAGTATTTGCTTTTGATAATGAATTTTTAGCCTACGGATATTTCAATAGTAATTCTAGAGTAGCAGTTCGTTTATTAGAGTGGGATGAAACCCAAACCATTGATAAAAACTGGTATCAAAACCGATTACAGCAAGCCATCGCTTCACGCCAATTTATTTTATCAGAGGATACCAATACCTGCCGTTTGGTTTTTTCGGAAGCAGACTTCCTACCAGGTTTAATCGTTGATAAATATGCCAATTTCTTATCGCTTCAAATATTAAGTTCGGGCATTGAAAAAGTAAAAGCAGATATAGTTGACATTATAAAGGCTGAATTAAATCCAATAGGAATTTTCGACAAAAGCGATGCAACAGCTCGTGGACATGAGGGTTTACCAATAGAAAATGGTTTACTCTGGGGAGAAAATCCACCCGAATTTTTAGAAGTTAAAGAAAACGGTATTGCATATAACATTAATATCGCCGACGGACAGAAATCGGGTTTTTATTGTGATCAACGCGATAACAGAAAAATTTTAGCAAGCTACACAAAAGGCAAAAAGGTTTTAGACTGCTTTAGCTACAGTGGTGGTTTTAGCTTAAATGCATTAGCAAATGGAGCGGCAAATGTTACAAGTGTGGATAGTTCTGCTTTGGCTTTAGAAACGTTAAAACAGAATATAGCATTGAATAAATTCGATGCAGAGAAAGTCACCTCTATACAATCAGATGTAAACAAGCAATTAAGAGCCTTTAAAGAAACTGGCGAATTGTTTGATGTGATTGTTTTAGACCCACCTAAATATGCGCCATCTCGTTCTGCTTTGGATAGGGCAGCCAGAGCTTATAAAGATTTAAATCGTTTAGGCATGTTACTGCTGGAAAAAGGAGGATTGCTTGCAACTTTCTCTTGCTCTGGCGCTGTCGATATAGAAACTTTTAAGCAAATTATCGCTTGGGCTGCACTTGATGCTGGAAGAGAAGTTCAGATTATAAAGCAGTTCTGCCAACCTGAAGATCATCCTGTAAGGATATCTTTTTCAGAAGGTGAATATTTAAAAGGTTTGTTGCTTAGGGTTTTGTAGGGATTACAACAAGCCTTCGTTTCGAGTACTGATAGCCACTTCGAGCGAAGCCGAGAAATCTTTGTAATTAACAAGAATTTAACCTCACCCTATCAAAGTCTTTGCTTTGGCTAATTTGTGGGTTCCCTCTCCTTGAAGAGAGGGATTAATGGGCAATGGGTTAATACTACAGGTTCAAAGCACTGTATTTCGTTTTTCCTCTCTTCAAGGAGAGGGATGCGGTTACGTAAAAAACATATAAACTTTCAAAGGGTGAGGTTTTATAAGTAGATCGCCCCAGAAACACGGAAGTTGCGTCATTTCGAGCGAAGCCGAGAAATCTTTGTAATTAGCAATAAATTTAACCTCACCCTATCAAAGTCTTTGCTTTGGCTAAATTTGTGGGTTCCCTCTTCTCGAAGAGAGGGATTAATGGGCAATGGGTTAATACTACAGGTTCAAAGCACTATATTTCGTTTTCCCTCTCTTCAAGGAGAGGGATGCACTTACATACAAAAGCCATAAACTTTCAAAGGGTGAGGTTATATAAAGAAACAGCCACAGAAACACGGAATCCACGGAGAAGTTGCGTCATTTCGAGCGAAGCCGACCAACCTTGTAATTAGCAATAAATTTAACCTCACCCTATCAAAGTTTTTGCTCTGGATACATTTGTGAGCTCCCTCTCCTCAAAGAGAGGGATTAATGGGCAATGGTATAATACTATAGGTTCAAAGCACTATATTTCGTTTTCCCTCTCTTCAAGGAGAGGGATGCACTTACACACAAAAATTAAAAACTTTCAAAGGGTGAGGTTATACACAGAAACAAGGAATTGCCACAGAAACACAGAATCCACAGAGAAGTTGCGTCATTTCGAGCGAAGCCGAGAAATCTTTGTGACTAGTAAGAATTTAACCTCACCCTATCAATGTTTATGCTTTGGCTAATTTGTGGGTTCCTTCTCCTCGAAGAGAGGGATTAATGGGCAATGGGTTAATACTACTGGTTCAAAGCACTGTATTTCGTTTTTCCTCTCTTCAAGGAGAGGGATGCAAATACGTAAAAAACCTATAAACTTTCAAAGGGTGAGGTTATATAAAGAAACATGCACAGAATCTAAAAATTCGTTCAAAGCCTACAGTTCGTTATTTTCTGACACTTCTGGCGATTGTTCATATTCACCTTTCCAGGCGTAAAATCCAAAAATCATCAGGCCTATACTTATTGGGAAGAAAATGAAAAGAATAATTCCCCACTGAAGAATGGTATTTGTCTTTTCGATTTCGGAATGTGCTAAACCAACTTTATCTACCGCTTGAATAAATAGAAATATCATGGCTATTGGGCCCAAAGCCATCCATCCTAACCCTAAAATTTTCTTGATGTAATTAATCATTGATGCTTTCATCCTTTTTATTTGATAAATAAATTGTGCCAATTACTAAACTAAGTGCCGCTATTCCTATTGGATACCACAATCCAGAAAGTGGTGTAGCACCCTCAAAACTTGCCATTAAAGTCGCAATAAATGGAACCAAACCGCCGAAAACCCCATTGCCAATATGGTACGGTAACGACATGGATGTGTAGCGAATTTTGGTTGGAAAAAGCTCCACTAAAAATGCGGCAATGGGTCCATAAACCATTGTTACCAATAAAATTTGAAAAAAGATTAAACCTACAAATTTCCAGAATACAGGTTTTGGCAAAATCTTATCTTTAAGCGTGCCCGGTGCAGATAAAATCCCTCTGGATGCAGAAATTGTATCTATTTGAACTTTCGTATAGCCAGAACCATTGGTGAATAAAATTTTAGTTTCTAAGCTTCGTAAGCTATCAACCTGATTTGCTAATGGCGTAATTACCGCAAAACCCTGGCTTGATGAAAACAATTCATTTTTGGCAAAATTTTCTTCACTCGTATCATTTAAAAAAGTTTTATAGATTGGTCGGTAGAAGATTATCCCCAGCAACATTCCTGTTAGCATTATCCACTTGCGTCCAACCTTATCACTCCAGGCTCCAAAAACAACAAAGAAAGGTGTAGCAAAAGCAATTCCCCAGAGCAAAATATACCTCGAATCGTTAAAATCTAACTTGCAGGTATTTTCTAAAAAAGATTGTGCGTAAAATTGTCCGGTGTACCAAATAACACCTTGCCCCATAGTTGCTCCAAACAAAGCCAATAAAACCATTTTAAAGTTAGCCTTGTTGTTAAAACTGTCTTTTAAAGGGTTTTTAGAAACTTTTCCCTCTAATTTTAGCTTTGTAAACATGGGCGATTCATGCATCTTCATGCGGATGTATATTGAAACCCCAACCAGCACTATCGATAGTAAAAAGGGCACCCGCCAACCCCAATCGCTAAAAGTTTCGGCACCCAAGATATTTTTAGTGATTACGATTATCCCAAGAGAAAGAAATAAACCAAGAGTTGCTGTCGTTTGAATCCAGCTGGTAAAAAAGCCGCGACGATTTTTAGGTGCATGCTCGGCTACGTAAGTTGCTGCTCCACCATATTCGCCTCCTAATGCCAAACCTTGAATTAACCTTAATATTAAAACTAAAATTGGGGCTGCGTAGCCGATTGTTTTGTATGAGGGAATTAGCCCGATTAAAAAAGTGGAGCCGCCCATTAAAACCAGCGTTAAAAGGAAGGTATATTTCCGGCCAATTAAATCGCCCAAACGCCCAAAAACCAATGCGCCAAATGGTCGAACAATAAACCCAGCTGCAAATATTGCCAATGTATTTATCAAAGCTGAAGCACCTGCATCCGCCGGAAACAATTGATGCCCTATGATAACGGCCAAACTTCCAAATATGTAAAAGTCGTACCACTCGATTAGCGTACCTAATGATGAAGCACCTATTACTTTAAAAATATTATTCTTCGGTAGTATTTCGCTCATATTAAAAGGATAATTTGGTTTTTCGAATATAGCTGATTTACAATGGATTCGAAATGAATTAAAACAACTGCATTTAAAAATGTTACAAAAAATCTGAAATAGATAAAATCCAAACTGGCTAAAATTTATAACTAGAGAGAGATATTTTACTTTGAAAAAATCATAGAAAATGTTTAAATCAAATCTATAGTTGTAATTAATTCGTAAAGAAGAAAAACATTTTCTTCTTTACTTTGTAATTTCCTCTTTAAAAACAAAATATGCTACTGATACAAAACATAAGACTAACTAGAATTTTGCGAAACACCTGGAAGGTAGATTTAATAATGATAGCTTCCTGTACAGTTGCTTATTTTGTTAGAGCGTATTTAATTGCCCATCATTTCGAAATTCCATCTATCATTCCAACAGTTTTAGGTACTGCCATAGCCTTCTTTATAGGTTTTAATAACAATCAGGCATACGACAGGTGGTGGGAAGCTCGAAAAGTATGGGGTGCATTGGTTAACGACTCACGATCGTACACAAGAGCTTTGCTAAATTATGTAGATGGTGAAGATGAATGCGTTAGAAGAATGATTTATCGCCACATAGCATTTTTGTATGCTTTAAAAGCTAGTTTGCGTGGCACGGTTGATGAAATTTATATCAAATACTTAACTGAAGATGATTTAAAGGAAATCGAAAACCATAAAAATACTCACAATGCTATTCTTAATATCCAATCGAGAGATTTGCAAAAATTATCAAAAGCAAATGCTATTGATGGCTTTAGGTTTATGGAAATAAATGAAATGCTTGTCCGATTTTCTGATTCGATGGGAATGAGTGAACGTATTAAAAACACTATCTTCCCTACTACATATAGCTACTTAACAAAAGTTTTTATCTGGCTTTTTGTGGTAACATTTACTTTGGTTATCAGTCAATCGGCGGGTGTTGCATCTATATTTTTAGGTTGGTTAATTGGTTTTGTATTTGTATCCACCCAAATTAACGGAATGAGTTTGATAGATCCATTCGAAAGTAATTCGGCAGGTGTACCGTTAAATCAGATTACAAGAACAATCGAAATAAACTTGCTGCAGATGCTTGGCGATGAGGAAATTCCTGATCCTGTAAAACCTATAAATGATGAATATGTGCTGTAATTATCAGCGCTTAATTTCTTAATTTGATAGGTTTTTTGCGATTCTTTTTCATTTTTAGATTTAGCATTTCTACCAATACAGAAAAGGCCATTGCAAAATAAACATAGCCTTTCGGTATATGCTGGTCTAATCCTTCGGCTAAAAGAGAAACGCCAATTAATAGCAAAAATGAAAGGGCCAGCATTTTAACCGTTGGATGATTATTAACAAATGCACTAATTGCACCTGCAGAAAACATCATGATGATTACGGCAATAATTACTGCGGCAATCATGATTTCAATATGATCGGCCATACCAATAGCAGTAATTACTGAATCAAGAGAAAAAACAACATCCAAGACAAGAATCTGGATGATAGTAGCCCAAAAAGAATGCGCTTTGGTTTTTCCCTCTTCATCTTCATCACCTTCTAATTTATTGTGAATTTCGTGTGTGCTTTTATAAATTAAAAATAAACCACCGCTTATCAAAATTAAATCACGACCAGAAATTGCAAGTTTCTCAAACCAATCGCCACTATTAATGCCTATCCAGCTGCCAATATTAAAAAGCGGCGAAGTTAAAGTCATAATCCAACTTAAAGAAAGTAGCAATAAAATTCTGGTAATCATGGCTAGGCCTAAACCCAATTGCCTCGCTTTTTTTTGTTGATCTACAGGAAGTTTTCCTGATAAAATGGAGATGAAAACAATATTGTCAATACCGAGAACGATTTCCAGAACAGTTAATGTTAAAAGTGAAATCCAGGCTTCGGGTGTACTTAAAAAATCCATAAGTTAATTTATCTGATAGGCGAAGATATAAAAAAGACACCTGAATTATGGAACAGATTTTTATCGCTCTGGTTTGGAATACTTATTTAGCTGATTTGGAAATTTCTAGTTTAAGGTGTTCTTCAAAAGCTAAAGTTCTTTGTTTAATCTCCGGAATTTCATCTGAATAAGACAGGGAAGCAACTGCCTGGATTATTTTTCCATTTTTACCAATTAAAACATTAGTTGGATAACCATGATTGATATTTAATTTTCTTATCTCTTCTGGTTTTAAACAGATTATTTCATATTTATATCCGGCTTTTTTCTTGAAAATTGCCGCCTGTTTGGGTGAATCATAAGTAATGGCGATGAACCTTATGGCTGAAGTTTTATATTTATCAACCAGTTTATTTAGTTCAGGTATCTCTTTAACACAAGGCGGACATGCTTCAAACCAAAAATTTATAAGTACAATCTGGTTCTTCAAATTATCTTTATAAAAAGCTTTTCCCTTTAAATTTACACCTTCAAAATCAGATAAGTTCTTACCTCTTAAATCATCAAAAAATGTTTCTTGAGTTGCCCATTTTACTGGCTCAGATTGTGCCTTGGCAAATATCGAAATGAGTAGCAAGAAAATGAGTAAATAGTTTTTCATTACATGCTAATATAAGGAAAGCTGCTTCAAAAAGTTATTATTATCTATAACATCTACGTTTATTTCCTCTTTACCTCGGTCTACGTTCCTACAAAGAGAAATACAATATATGGCCTCTAAGAAAACAGTCCATGATAAAAGAAAACAACAAAAAAGTCCTGCCACAAAATGGCAGGACTTAAATCAATTTTGTTTGGAATTACTATTTAAAGCTTACCGCACCGTATTCTGTTCTTATAGAAACAGTAGCTGCACCACCTCCCCCAATTTTGCCAGAGTATCGCTTATTCTCATCATCATCACTTACCAATTTCGATGATACGTTAGAACCATATTTAAAGCCTGCATAAGTGGTAGAGATATTAAAATTCGCATTATAATTTGTGCTAAAACCGAGGCCAACACCTGCATATTCTCCATTAAAGCCAAAGCTTTTACAAGCTGGAGTAATCTCGTTAACGGTTAATTTATTATAATCCATATCAATTAAAGCATCCCCATTTAAAGAGCCAAGAGTTACATTGGTATATTCTGTTTTTAAAGATAACTTGCCAACACTTGCAATGGTTAGGCTGCCATAGCCTTGTTTAATTACCGTATTTCCTTTTATGCTGTTGATGTTTACTTTGGCATATTCGCTATTAAGTAATAAGTTACCTGCAATCGAGCCAACTGTTAAGCCAGAACCATATTGAACTTTAATATCGGCAGATTTACGGATGGTATTGATATTTACCGGTACATATTCTGCATTTACTTCAATTGTACCTACCGAACCAATGCTAACTCCACCACCGTATTCGTGTTTTATAACTGCTGCATTTAAATCCTGAACAGTCATTTTACCATACTCTACCGAAAGATAATTATTACTGTTGCTTAAATTTCCGGTAGTTAAATTTCCATATTGAACCTTAAAAGATGTTGGACCAGAAAAATCGCCAACATCTATACTCCCATATTCTTGTTGAGCGGTTAAAGCATTTGTTGCAGGCATATAAACAACATAATTTACTTTTATTTCCCTTCTCCAGGTAGTTACGCCATTTTTTAATCTTCTTCCAAAGTTACCATCTCTATCACCCATATTTGTTTTTACAGAAATCTGGTCGCCTGATTTTGAAGCATCAATCGTAACTTCATCTATCAATTTTTGTACATCCTTATCCGAATTGCTAAAGGCTTTAATGTCAACATCAACTTTAACTTCTTTTCTATCCCAGGTTTTGATAACAATAGAACCATATTGGTTATTTAGGTTAATCTTATCGTTACTATTAACACTAAAAGTTTTGGTGAAAGATTTTGAACGTTCTGCATCGCCACCAGATTGAGTTGAGCTTGTTATATTAATTGTTGGGTGTACAGCAGCATTAACATTTGTACTTGTTGTAACGTTAACTGCATAATTCTCTGTCGAATTTGTGGTAACAGAAATTTCTTGTGCGTAGCTTTTTACGGCAATGAAAGCCATAATGGCTAAGAATGATTTTATTGTTTTCATGTGTTGTTAATTTAAATATTTATTTACCCAAAATCTGCCGACCGATTTTGAAGCCTAATAAATATGGTGAGCGCCTGTTTGCTTTGTTAAATTATATTTGGTTAACCCTTTTGTAATCGTCAACCTGGTTAATAATTAATAGCTGTTGCTTTAATAAGTTTAACTGAATTTCACGGTTTTTTACCATTGCCTTTACTACATAAAGTTGATTTGGCGTTGTTGGCAATTCCGATTTTAACCGTTCATAATCTTCATCAAGTTTCAACAAATCATCAGTAAATTTTTTATATAAATCCGGATTTGCTGATGCAAAAATTGCTAAGCTGTCTCTCTTCTCTGTAATTAAACTTGTAAACTGATTCTCTCTTTTTGCTGCTGCTGCATTAACGTCTGCTATTTCCAAGTCGCGATTTTGCATTTGTCCGGTGTACAGCCAAACTAAACCAAAAACTATTACAATGGATGCGGCAGCACTTATCCATAAATAAAGATTTATTGGTTTTTTTTTCTTGTTGCTATCCAGCCCCGATTCTATTTTTGCCCAAAGGGCTGCCGATGGCTCAAAAACATCGAAATCTTTCCGATTTTCTTTAACAAAGGTTTCTAATCTATTATTCATCTCTCATCCCTTTCTGTTCTAATATACTTTTTAACTTCTTTTTTGCCCGCATATATTGTGTGCGGCTTGTATTTTCGCTTATTTTTAAAATGTGTGAAATCTCTTCGTGGTCGTAACCTTCCAATAAATATAAACTTAACACTACTCTATAACCATCTGGCAACTCTGTTATTGCTTGTCTAATTTCATCTGCCTGCAGCCGCACATCGTATTCATCAGCGCTTATTTCATCAGGAATTTCAGATACTTCATCGGTACTTACAAATTCAACTTTTCGCTTCCGCAGGTAATTAATTGATTTATTGATTACAATCTGCTTCAACCATAAACCGAAAGTGGTTTCCTGCCTAAAATCTACAATTCTGGTAAACGCATCTAAAAATGCTTCCTGCAAAACATCTTCTGCCTCTTCTTCGTAATTTAGAATGCGCAAAGCTACATTATACATCGCTTTAGCATACAGTTTATACAATTGAAACTGCGCTGCTCTGCTGCCATGCATGCATTCTTTAACAAGCTCAAGGTTTTTATCGACGTAAACGGCTTCCAAAATTTTGATGATTCTGATTATAAGACATAAGGGATTTTAAAACGTTGCATCAAGGTAGAAAAAAATTTAAATAAGTATTAAT
This sequence comes from Pedobacter jejuensis, assembly GCF_003725795.1. Taxonomy (GTDB): domain Bacteria; phylum Bacteroidota; class Bacteroidia; order Sphingobacteriales; family Sphingobacteriaceae; genus Pedobacter; species Pedobacter jejuensis. The sequence continues at coordinate 254,706 of NZ_RBEE01000045.1, forward strand.
CATCGGTTTGTTAGTGGTAAGTAGTTGTATTTGTGAGCAAAACTTTGTCCCATGAAAATAGTTATTATAGAAAAAATTGCGCTATTCATCATAAATTTGAAAACGCTGAAACAAAGAATTAACTTCATAACATGGAAAGTTGACTTTTTGCTTTTGTAGTATGATGGTGTTATATAGTAATTCTGAATCATCTAATATCATATATTGTTGCAGATTTAATCATTTGATGACTGAGCAATCCCTAAATTTTCCGAAATATAAATTAATGTTCGAATAATTGTATTCTTAACTAAGTAATTATTACAACAAAGCTTCAAACCATCACTTCAATACCATCTAAAATAGTATATTTGATTAAACCTCCCTATTTTAACTCATCGAATTAATGCAGTGAAGAAAGCTCTCAAAATAAAAAATCATTTAAAGAATCGACAAAAATATCAAGAGAAGAGATTAGGACCTTCTTATAAAAGAAATCGAAAAAATAGATTAAAACGCTGGAAAAGCGGTATTAATTTCTCAGTTGGAAGAACCAACAATACTAATCAAGAGATAGTTAATCTACCAGCACCACAAAATTTTAGCTTGATACTAAATACAAACTCGGTGTTAAGCTATTTAGAAATTGCCAGAAAAAATCTAAAAAAAAATAGGCAGATAATCTTTGATATCTCGGAAATCACAAATTTAACTCCAGATACAATACCACTTCTAATATCCCATATAAAGGACCCCGCATTTAGAAACTCTACTACAATACATGGAAATGCTCCAAATGAGCAAAAATTCAAAAAGCTATTTACGGAATCAGGGTTCTATAATCATGTAAAAGGCACAAATCAATTCGAAGTAAGTGCTCATAATATAATGCATAAGGAATCCAACTTTAAAGTTAAGCCAGATTTAGCAGGAGATATAGTCGATATGATTATGGACAAAGGTAAGTTTAGCAATTTGTTTATAGAACCAATATATAATATCTTTATTGAATTGATGTCCAATACACACCATCATGCCGATTTATCTGAATATGGGACTTCTAAATGGTGGCTTTTTCTATTTGTTGATAACGAAAATGGAAAAATATCCATTAGCTTTATTGATTTGGGTGTTGGCATTTTTAAAAGTGTCGTCGTAGAATCTTATATAAAAAGAATTGGCCTTACAACTAAATTAGTAGACAATTCTATACTTGTGAGAGATTTATTAAACGGTAAAATACAATCAAGAATTGAAAAGGATAATGAGATTAGAGGGAAGGGAATCCCTCAAGTCGTAGAATATGCTAAATATGAATGTTTTAAAAGATTTTATTTAATAACAAATGACATTATGATTGACCTCAAAGATAATTCATTTGTTAAGTTAGCATCCGAATTAAATGGAACTTTTTATCATTTAGAGCTTGATTTCGAAATATGAAAGAATTAATGATTAACGTAGCAACTGACTTTGGAAGGACACTAGGGGCCAGATATATTTACGAGGGTAAATTTTCAGGTGAATTATTTTTAAACAACCTTCTTCTTCCTAAATTTAAACTTGCCATCGAAACTGGAAGAGTTCTTCAAATTTATTTAGATGGCGTTTTTGGCTATCCTTCTTCATTTGTATCGGGGTCATTTGGTAAACTTTCCCAAGATTATACCTCGGCAGTTGTGTTACAGCATATTAACTTAATCTCCGATGATACATTAAGGATTGAGAAAATCATTAGAGAAGTTACTCAACCGAATAAAAAAGACCCTATTAAATGAAATTGCTAAGAATAATTATCGTTTGTTTAATTTTTTTAGCGGGAATTTTAGTTGGTTTTTTCTTTCAAAACTTTCCAATAATAAAGTGGAATCCCGAAATCAAAATTTATGAAGCATTTCAGGTTTGCAGTACTCTTTTTATTGGTATTGCTTTACCATTCTTTATAAAGAAATGGATAGACGATGGGAGGGTGATAAAGTCTCTTCTAGTGGATGAAGCAAAAGAATTGATAGAAGATACAAGAGCCGTCAAGCAAAAGATTGGCGAAAAATATAAAACTAAAGTAATAACTTTTGAGGATAAGCAGCATGTACTAGCACTTTTAAGTCAAGTTGAAAATTCTATTTCGAATTATCAAAAACATTTAGAAGAACAATTTGGTGGAAAGATAAAAAATGATTTCAAAAATTTGAAGGATGCATATGTGAAGTATAATGACGCTTTAACGTCTGGAGATTTTATGACTGAAACTTTTGTTTCTATTGATGTAGACTTCTTCAACTTTCATAACATTGAATATAATCAATTTATAAGTGCCATAAGAGCTTTTTCAGTTAAAATGCAGAAGCTTTAATTAACATAAATTCTAGACGAATCCTAAAAATTTCTAAATTAATTTCTCATATATGATTTTAAATTGCTTTAGCTGCGGAAATGCTACCAACATAACAGATAAGACATTTTTTTGTCCAAAATGCTTAAAACAAATAGTTTGCAAAACATGCAGTGAACCTCTAATTAAAGATGCCATTGGTTGTATTGCTTGCGGAACACCAATTTTGGATTTCGCTAAACCTCAATTGAAATTAAACGAGATTGAGTTTGAGCAAAAAGGGGACACTAAGAAATTTAAAGCCAGCTTTACTGATGTAGTTGGCCATGACTTAGTAGCAACTTTTGGTGGATTGGTGGGGATAGGAAATCTTCCAAGAAAAAAATCATTAGGAATTATTTTACCTAAATCTACTATGGAACTTCAATTGAAAAATGGAGAAGATATAGAAGCTATAGAGGAGTTAGACGATGACGATTTTTCAGAAATTTTAAATTCGGTTTTGAAGATGGATGGCGATGGATTAGTATTTCAAACTGTAAATTTTAAGACTACGAAAACTCTAAATAGAGAGATTAGGATTGCTTTGCTCACACTTCTTGGTTACAAATACTTGCATAATGCTGAAGAAGTCAAAAGGAGTAAAATTACTGAAGCCCTAAAAAAATTCAAATTAGGCAGCAGTGCTTTTAGATCTTGGATAACTAAGTCTGAAGAAATTGGGCAAAAATCAGGCGGGCTTGTTTTCCTTACTCCAAATGGTCTTAAAAGTTCAATCGAGATATTGAAAGAAGTCATCAATCCAAATGTCAACATAGGTCTAATAGATTTTTCAAAAACCCGAATAAAAAGGAAAAAGGGAACTGGCGATGATGGAGATGAAACAAAAAAGGGGTCAGGGAAGTCCCCAAAAGAATATGTAATGAAGCTAGTGAGTGAAGGATTTTTTCAAAGTAAAAGAAATTCATCAGACATTATACAACATTTAAAGGTAAACCATGCGGCTGTATTCAAAACCCCTGCTATTACAACTGTCCTAGGCAGGCTTATAACTGACAAAACACTAAAAAGAGAAAAGGGGGAATCAGGAAAATATGTTTATTTCATTTGATAAATCAAAACTATCAGAAGCCCTATCAGGAATTAGCGAGGAGTTTAGAGAGCAAATTATCGATGTCTATATAGAAATTAAAAAGAGGCAAGTTAAGTCGTTTTTCAATGATGAACTTGATACAGTAGGTCTTTCATCAGGGAAGTTTTGTGAAACAGTTTTTAGGATGATTCAGAAAGAAGTTACTGGATCATTTACACCATTTGACAAGCACATATCTAATTTTCCACAGGAATTAACAAAGATAATCATGGCTCCTGCTGGAGCTATAAATGAATCATTAAGAGTAATAATACCTCGGGCATTAATGTTTATTTATACTTTGAGAAATAAGAGGGGAATAGGACATGTTGGAGGGGATGTTGAAGCCAATCAAATTGATATTGGAACAATAGTGAAATCTGTAGACTGGGTAGTTTGTGAACTCATAAGAATATATCATAATTTACCGCTAGAGAAAGCACAGTTAATTGTAGATTCACTAAATTTAAAAATACTACCTGATCTATGGAATATTGATGGTAAAAGAAGAGTTTTAAAATCAGGATTAAAATTTAAAGAAAAGATAATTCTTCTACTGTATAATGAATTAAAAAATAAAGCAAGTTTGGAAGAATTATTTGAATGGTCGGAACACAGCAATAAATCTACATTTAAATCGAGTATTATTAATGGGCTGCATAAGGAAAAGTTAATTGAATTTAATAAAAACACATCTGAGGTAAGCATTTCTCCTACAGGATTAGCACTTGCAGAATCCTTGATTATAAACCAATCTTAAGTTATATCTAATTTTGCTTTTTGTAACTTTTGTATTTTATAATAACCCTACTTTTTCTAAAGTATAATCATAACTACATAAAAATCAATACAGTTCACTTCATAGCATGGAAACCGATTTAATTAATAATATTCATAAACGAACTAACGCAGCTTTAGAATCGAAAGATTCAAAAGTATTTGAAAAGATTTTTGACAAAGATTTAGAATACATTCAGGCTGATGGGAAAATATTAAGCAAAGCAGAATATATTGATGAATTAGAGAAAACTTTCAGGAAGGTTAAATCGATTCAAACCAGTCAATACAGGATTAAATCTTCTTCTGAGCACGAAATATTTACAGAAAAGATTGCCCGCAAATCTGTAATAATTAAACCAAAAATGATATTCTTAACGGATAAACAAACCATCCAAACAGAGGAGATTTTCCAATGGAAAATAATAAATGGCGAATGGAAAGTAATTAAAGTAGAGGTGGTTTTAGAAGAGAAATATTAAATTTATGTTATGCAGAGTGAAGAAAAACTTCGGCTGGAATTTTAAAATAATTTTTAAGCTTTTGAGCCATTTTTAAGGTTATATCTCTTTTTCCTGATAAAATTGCCGACACATGACCTTTGCTGCCAATAATTGGTTCTAAATCTTTTGCTTTAATACCCATTTCTAGCATCTTCAGTTTAATCACTTCAAGAGCATCTAATTCTGGTAAATGATGGTGCTTATCATCATAATCCTTTACTAATACTATTAATAAATCCAACTCATCACTTTCAATAGTATTTGGTTCTGCATGGAATATTTCCATTAGTCTCATTGATGCCTTGGCATAGTCCGTTTCTGTTTTTAATACTTTCCAGTTCATTATATTTTCCTATTTAAGATATTAACATCAAATGGTACAGTTTCAACGTCAATTTTATCATATTCTTGGTGCGTACCAAACCAAATAACATAACATGCTTGCTGTAAAAAATTAATTGATACAACTAATCGAAAATCATTTCCTTTAATATTAAAAACAACCCGGTTATTAGCAATTATACTTGCATTCTTATACACGCTTTTTAATTGATTGAAGTTATTAAATTCCTGTTTAGAAAATTCGTTAAACCAAGTTGTAAGCGAGGATGATCCTAATTGGTAAGTTTTTGCATAATACAATACGGTCTTCTTTACCAAAATTTTCATCAATCAAAAATAAGTAAAAGTTTTCAAAATGCATACTTTTGTGGTTTTATAACATCGTTTTAAAAACCGCTGTGCATATAAGTAATTTTAAAACAAAATCGGTATTTTTGCCGCTTAATTTAGAATTTCAAATATGTTAAGAACAGTAACTTGCGGTGCATTAAGCCTTAAAAATTTGGGCGACAGTGTTACCCTGTGTGGTTGGGTACAAAAATCAAGAGATTTAGGCGGCATGACTTTTATAGACATTCGCGATAGATATGGAATTACACAACTGGTTTTTAACATGGATGATAACCGCGAACTTTGCGAGTCCGCACGAACGCTTGGTCGCGAGTTTGTAATTAAAACCACAGGTACAGTTGTAGAGCGTAGCAACAAAAATCCAAAAATGTTTACCGGCGATATTGAAATTAAGGTTTCTGCTCTGGAAATTTTAAACGCAGCAAAGCTTCCACCTTTCATGATTGATGATGAAACGGATGGTGGTGATGAGTTGCGAATGAAATATCGTTATTTAGACTTACGCCGTAACCCAGTGCGCAACAACTTGGTTTTGCGTCATAAAATGGCTCAATCTGTTCGCCGTTATTTAGATGGATTGGATTTTATTGAGGTAGAAACCCCAGTTTTAATTAAATCTACTCCTGAAGGCGCAAGAGATTTTGTGGTACCGAGCAGAATGAATGCCGGTGAATTTTATGCCTTACCACAATCGCCACAAACATTTAAGCAATTGCTTATGGTATCGGGTTTCGATAGGTATTTCCAGATTGTAAAATGCTTTAGAGATGAAGATTTAAGGGCCGATCGCCAACCTGAGTTTACTCAAATTGATTGCGAAATGTCTTTTATCGAACAAGAAGATATATTAAATACTTTTGAAGGCTTAATTCGTACGCTATTTAAAGAAGTTCGCAATTATGATTTACCAGAAGTACCACGTATGCAATATGCAGATGCAATGCGTTTATATGGTTCGGATAAGCCCGACACCCGTTTTGAAATGCAATTTGTTGAGCTAAACGATTTGGTAAAAGGTAAAGGTTTCCCTGTTTTCGATAATGCGGAACTGGTTGTTGGTATTAATGCAAAAGGTGCCGCAAGCTATACACGTAAGCAATTAGATGAATTAACGGACTTTATAAAACGCCCACAAATTGGTGCAACCGGTTTAATTTATGCCCGCCATAATGAAGACGAAACCCTAAAATCATCAGTTGATAAATTTTTTAACGAAGATGATTTAAAACAATGGAGTGATGCTTTTGAAACTGAAAAAGGCGATTTGATTTTAGTACTTGCTGGCTCTACAGATAAAGTTCGCAAGCAATTAAATGAACTTCGTTTAGAAATGGGTAACCGTTTAGGTTTAAGAGATAAAAATAAATTCTCTGCACTTTGGGTATTGGATTTTCCACTTTTAGAATGGGATGAAGAAACTGAACGTTATCATGCGATGCATCACCCATTTACATCTCCGAAACCAGAAGATATTGCATTGTTAGATACCGACCCTAAAAACGTTCGTGCCAATGCTTACGATATGGTAATTAATGGAACTGAAATCGGTGGAGGTTCAATTCGTATTCATGATAGAGCATTACAAGCCTTGATGTTTAAACATTTAGGATTTAGTGCTGAAGAAGCTCAAAAGCAATTTGGTTTCTTGATGGATGCATTCGAATTTGGAGCACCACCACACGGAGGAATCGCTTTCGGTTTCGACAGATTAACTTCAATATTTGCTGGATTAGATTCTATTCGTGATGTAATTGCATTCCCAAAAAATAATTCGGGAAGAGATGTGATGATTGATAGTCCGAGTACAATTGATGAGAAACAATTGAAAGAACTTAAAATTAAAACTGATTTGTAGTATAATAGTTTATTGGTCATTGGTTCATTAGTCAATAGTTCATTTGTATCATCCGGTTATACCAATGAACTATTGAACTGAAAACAAAAAAGCCACTTAGCATAAAAACGCTAAGTGGCTTAATATTTTCTTGGGCTAAGATTTTCATCCAACCATTACTATTGAACAAATGACCAATGATTACTAATGAACTAAAATGAAAAAGCCACTTAGCATAAAAACGCTAAGTGGCTTGATATTTTCTTGAGTTCAGATTTTTATCCAAACAAATCACCATTGAACAAATGACCAATGATTACTAATGAACTATTGAACCTATCAACTGAACATAGTACTATTGAACAAATGACCAATCAACCATTGAACTAATATGTTTCACTATCTGGTGGAATACCATAGTCTATAAATTTTTTATCTTTTTTCTCCTTCTTTTTTGCGAAAAAGCCTTTTACAGAGTTGTAGATACCAGAAATGTGTTCAGCGTCTATTGATTTACCAACTTTACCAGAAATTAAACCTACAGCAGCTTTAGTTAAAAAACCTGCACCTCTGAATAATGTTTTATTCATAAACACTGGAAGCAAGAAAGACATTGCCGTTCCAGCAATGTTTAATTTATCATCAACTTTAAAAAGATTGCTTGGCGTTGCAAACTTTTTAAGTAAAGCACCTGGAGTAAATTGACTGAAATATTTTTTTGAATCGGACTTAAGCATAGTTTGCTTAAGCATATATTCTACCTTCAACTCTAGCTTCTTAGCTTGAAGATCTTCAAGAGTTCTGATGTTATTATAACTTCTCATCTTCTTCCTCCTTATCAGCAAGTTTATCAAAATATTTTCTAATGGCAACGTTAATGATTGCCTTTTCAATGTATTTATCTTTGGTAAAATAAACAATAACCGCTAACAAAATATAGATTAAAGATACACAACCAAAACCACCTGCATAACTACCTAAAACATCAGATAGAAATAGCGCCAAAGTAACTGAACCAAACAAAAATGCAAGTATGAAACATACAATTACAGCTGTACTGGTTACTAAATCGGCAAATATTTTGGATGCTTTTTCTACAATATGAAGCCTGGTATATTCTAGCCTGGCTTCAAAAAAACCTTTGGCATCTTCAACAAGATCTTCTATGCTTTTGTCTTTATTTTCCTGCATAATTAAGATAAGATTTAACCGGGCAAAAACGCCCGGTTATTATAATGTTATGCGTGCTCTACGTCGTCGCTATATTCTTCCTCTACATTTCTCAATTTGGTTTTAATTGAGCTAACAACCTTTTCTTTCAAACTAGATAGATTATTAATTTCGTCGGCAGCCTTATCTCTTATCGAATCTCCTAAGTCTTTAAGCGACTGACTTAATTTATCACGAGTTTCATCACCTTTTTCTGGTGCAAATAAAATTCCTAAAGCAGCTCCTGCAGCCAATCCTGCTAAAAGGGCAACTACAACTTTTGAGTTATCATTCATAATTAATGTATTTTAAGGGTTTAACATTTAAAAATAACAATGCTGTATTATTTTATTGTTAAGCTATAAATTATAACTCAATTTGCTCGTTATTTGTTTTAATTCTTTCCAATCTTTCTGATGCAAGTGTACTGGATTCGTAAATTTTAACAAGCAATATAAAATAAGACAGCAATAAAGGGCCAAAAACCAAGCCCAAAATTCCGAATAAAGGGATACCAATAATTACGCCAATAACTGTAATTATTGGATGGATGTTACCAACTTTTTTGGCAATAATAAATCTTAGTACATTATCGATATTTATAATCACTACAAAACCAAAAATTAACATTGCCCAACCTTCAAAATTATTGCCGTTCGCAATTTGTAAGACGGCTGCCGGCACAAACACAACCGGCGGACCTAAAACAGGAACAAATGATATGAATGCGGTGATGACGCCCCAAAAAGCAGGATCTTTATAGCCCAACACAAAAAAAGAAAGGCTAACTAATGAACCCTGAACCAAACATATTAAACCTTGCCCTAAAACATTCGCATAAGTTGTATTTCGCATCTCATCGCCAAAACGTAAAGCATTTTGTTCTCTAAATGGGGCATATTTTATTAATGAAGATTCGAACATTTTTCTTTCTATCAACATAAAGTATAATAAAAAGAACATTACCAATAAGCTTAGTACAATGTTAAATGCGCTTGATATAAGTGATGGAAATAATTGAGTTGCAAAATTGCCAATCCTATTCATACCATCCTGAATTAAACTTTCGTTAATTTTTACAGGAATTAAATGTTGAAGTTTTACGAGCAAGTTTTTGAAGAAAATCTCATTATTTTTTAATTCTGAAATTTTACTAATAACCATACTACTTAAAGCGTAGAAGGGCAAAATAATTAAGATGATACTAAATGTAATTAATAACAGCGCTACTAACCTTCTATTCCAACCCCTTACCTCGGCTAAATAAATATAACCTGGGCGCATAATTGTGTATAAAACGAGTGTACTTAAAATAGCGCTAAAAATGCCTTGTAGCGAATAAGCAATTAACAGCCCCAAAGCTATTATAATAACAAGGTTAATGTTATTGCGTTGTTTATATGAAAATACAGACATAATTAATAGCTTATTATTACCTCAATTACTACAAAAGCCTTATTAGTTTGTTTGACCTAAATTTTATTCTTTTTCATCAATTTTAATTGCTTTTATTTTATTGTAAAGCGTTTTTCTATCTATTTTAAGTATTTGAGCTGCTTTTGTTTTATTAAAATTTACTTCTTTTAAAACCCTTAAAATAGCATCAAATTCTGCCTCCTGCGATGCGTTTTTTAAATTTTTAGTTTTATTGTAAAATTTATTTTTTGCCTGAGTTTGTACTTTCTCTTTATCGTAATCTTTGGCGTAGTTAGCAAGTTCCAATGGTAATACGTCAACCTGAATCATATTTCCATCTGTTAACAATGCCACACGCCTGATAACATTTTTTAATTCACGTACATTACCTGGCCAACTGTAACGTAAAAAACAGTTTTTAACCTCTTCAGAAAAACCCTTTATATTTTTATTGAGTTCTTCATTAGTCGTTGCCAAAAATTTCTCTGCAAAAACGATAATATCATTACCTCGTTTTTTTAAAGATGGAATATGAATGGAAAACTCATTAAATCGATGGTACAAATCTTCTCTAAAAGTTCCTTTGGCAATATTTTCAACTAGATTTTCATTGGTTGCAACAATAATCCGAACATCTAAATCTATTTCCTTTGTACTCCCAATACGCTTTACTTTACGTTCTTGAACAGTTCTAAGCAATGTTGCCTGAATTTCGTAAGATAAATTTCCAATTTCATCTAAAAAAAGCGTTCCGCCGTTTGCCTGCTCAAAGTGACCAATTTTGGTATATAAAGCACCGGTAAAGGAACCCTTTTCATGACCGAAAAATTCGCTGCCCGCAAGTTCTTTTGTTAGTGAGCCACAATCCATTGCAATAAATGGCTTGTCTTTTCGCAAGCTATTTAAATGGATGGTTTTAGCAACATATTCCTTTCCTGTACCACTTTTACCGGTTAAAATAATACTGTATGAGGTTGGTGCGATTAATTGTATTTGCTTTAAAAGCGTTGATGAAACATCGCTCCTACCATCAATATAATCCGTATGATTAATGTATTCGGCTTCAGCTAGCGAACTGTTTTTATTTGATAACCCTGAAGTTTCATTAAGTGCCCTTTGCGTTTCTAGAGCTTTGTTAATTGTATTTAAAATCTCATCGGGATATAGCGGCTTTGTGATGTAATCGTAAGCCCCTAATTTAATTAATTCAACAGCCAGCTTAATGTCAGAGTAGCCTGTTATAATAATTACACCAGTTGTAGGGTAATTTTCTTTAATTTTTATAAGAATTTCTTTGCCATCGGTATCATCCAATCGGTAATCGCAAAGCACTAAATCAAAGGTATCATTTGCAAGTATTTCTATGGCAGAATTACCAGTTATGGCATTGGCAACGTCAAAACCATTTCTGGTTAAAAATTTGGATAATAAAAGCCCGATATTAACTTCATCATCTATTATAAGTATCTTCTTTTTCATGTGCGGTAATTCGTTACATAAATAACTAAAAATAATTATAATGGGAAATTTTTTCTACACTTTTTAATTTATTAACTCGAATTAATCAGACAAAAAGTTTACTTTCCAACAAAGGCTGATTTTCGCTTTTCAACAAAGGCAGAAACGCCTTCTTTAAAATCTTCAGTTTCAAAGCACTTTCCAAATTCTTGTGTTTCAACCGAATAGCCATCAGTTTCGTTAAATGATGCTACTACCGATTTAATTGCTGCAGCAACGGCTAATGGAGCTCTTAGTTTTATAGTATTTAAAATTTCTTCAGCTTTTGAGATAACTTCTGCTTGTGGCACAACATAATTTACCAATCCAATTTTTTCAGCTTCTACTGCATTAATCATATTAGCGGTTGTAATCATTTCTATTGCTTTTCCTTTGCCAACCAATTGCGTTAAGCGTTGCGTACCCCCATAACCCGGAATTAAACCAAGTGTAACTTCGGGCAAGCCTAACTTTGCATTATCAGATGCTATGCGAATATGACAAGCCATGGCCAATTCTAATCCACCGCCTAAAGCAAAACCATTTATGGCAGCAATAAATGGCTTTGATGAACCCTCGATGGCATTAAAAACATTTCCGTTTCCGCTCCTAGCAAGTTCTTCTCCCTGTTTACCGTTATAATCAGAAAACTCTTTAATGTCTGCTCCAGCCACAAAGGCCTTCTCACCAGCACCAGTTATAATTACGCCCCTAACTTCAGGTGTTTTATTCGCGAAAGCAATAACATCTGCAAGTTCCGTTAAGGTATCTTTGTTCAAAGCGTTTAACGCTTTTTCACGGTTGATGGTAACATAAAGTATATTTTCTTTTACTGTTGATATTAAGTTCTGATATTCCATAATTTAGAAATTTCTGTTTTCTGTAACCCAATTCTTGATATATTCTGTAATACTTGCCATAGTTGTTCCCGGTGGAAATAACTCACCAACACCAATTGCTGAAAGCTTTGCTCTATCTGCTTCAGGTATTATTCCTCCTCCGGTTAGCAATACATCATCCATTTGTTTTTCTTTCATAAAATGAATGATTTTTGGAAAAACTGTCATGTGTGCTCCAGATAGAATGGAAATTCCAATGGCATCTACATCTTCTTGTAAGGCGGTATTAACTACCATTTCCGGTGTTTGACGAAGACCTGTGTAAATCACTTCCATCCCGGCATCACGCAGCGAAGTGGCAATTACTTTAGCACCTCTATCATGCCCATCCAATCCAACTTTTGCCACTAAAACACGTATTGGTCGGTTTAATGTTTTGCTCATAACGAATATTAAGTTGATGTAAATGTATCGATTTTGATGGAATAGGTGAAATGGATAAAAGATGGAAAATGAATAATGGGAAATGGGCAGGGAGCTATGAGTGTAAACATAAAGAAATTTTAATATTGTATTTCCCATATAACCTTTCTCTCTTTCATCATCCATTCCCCATATTACCTCTGCCGTTATCCATTTCCAATATTACCACTTAAATCATCCATTCCCCATCTTCCATTTCCTTTTTATTCTCTTCACTATTCCTTACCTAAATCCGCTCAAACTTTTTACCTTTGCAATCCTAATTTACAGGTTTTTATGAGTGAAGAGAAGGCTTTAAACTTTATTGAAGAAATTGTTGAGAACGACTTAAATAGTGGTAAGTATGAAACTTTGGTTACGCGTTTCCCGCCAGAACCAAACGGTTATTTACACATTGGCCATGCAAAAGCGATATGTTTAAACTTCGGATTAACACAAAAATATGGCGGTTACACCAACTTGCGTTTTGATGATACCAACCCGGTAACTGAAAAAACTGAGTATGTAAATAGCCAACAAGAAGATATTAAATGGTTGGGCTTTAACTGGAAAAACGAATTATACGCATCAGATTATTTCGATGAATTATATTCATTCGCAGTAAAACTGATTGAAAAAGGTTTGGCTTACGTAGATGAAAGTTCGGCCGATGAAATTGCAGCTTTAAAAGGAACGCCAACAGAACCTGGGCAAGATAGTCCTTACCGAAATAGAAGTGTAGAAGAGAATTTAAATCTTTTCACTAAAATGAAAGCTGGTGAATTTGCAGATGGCGCCTATATTTTACGAGCCAAAATTGATATGGCCAGTACAAATATGCTCATGCGTGATCCAATTATTTACCGCATTAAGCATGCAGAACATCATCGTACTGGCAATAAATGGTGTATTTACCCAATGTACGATTTCGCTCACGGACAGAGCGATAGCATCGAGAACATAACACACTCCATTTGTACTTTAGAATATGTATCTCACCGGGAATTGTACGATTGGTTTATTGAAAAATTAGAGATTTTTCCATCAAAACAATATGAATTTGCTCGTTTAAACCTTACTTCTACGGTAATGAGCAAGCGTAAATTACTTCAACTGGTTAACGAAAACTTAGTTACCGGTTGGGATGATCCACGTATGCCAACCATATCTGGTTTGCGCAGAAGAGGTTTTACGCCAAAAAGCATACGCGAATTTTGTGAACGTATTGGTATAGCAAAACGCGAAAACCTAATTGAACTTAGTTTATTAGAATTTTGTATTCGTGAGGATTTAAACAAAACTGCCAATCGTGTTATGGCAGTTCTAGACCCAATAAAATTAATCATCACCAACTACGAAAAAGGAACAGAAGATTTAATTGGCGAGAATAACCCTGAAGCTGAAGATGGTGGCGGAACTCGTATAATTCCTTTTAGCAATGAACTTTGGATTGAGCGTGAAGATTTTATGGAAGTACCTGCCAAAAAATGGTTCAGATTAGCGCCAGGAGCTATGGTTCGTTTAAAGTTTGCATACATTGTTAAATGTGAAAACTTTGTGAAAGATGAAAATGGTAATGTTACTGAAATTCACTGTTCGTATATTCCTGAATCAAAAAGTGGTAATGACACAAGCGGTATAAACGTTAAAGGAACCATCCATTGGGTTAGTGCACAACATGCAAAAACTGCAGAAATTCGTTTGTACGACCGCTTATTTACGTCAGAAACGCCAGATGCAGAAGAGGGAGACTTTAAAGATTACTTAAACCCTGAAAGTTTAACCATAATACCAAATGCATTTATAGAACCTGCCTTGGCTGATGCAGATTTAGAAAGCCGCTACCAATTTATACGTAAGGGTTACTTCTGTTTAGACCGTGATTCTACAGATGATAAATTGGTGTTTAACAGAACCGTTACGCTGAAAGATACTTTCAAAAAGCCTAATTAGCTGAACACCTCACCACAAAGACGCTGATGAATATAAATTTATCAGCGTTTTTTTTATTCTTTTCCGACCGTTTGTAGGGCCGAAGCAGTGTTTCATCGTCCTGCTTTAAACCGGCCTAATAAATTCATCCATCTTAAACAGGGGAAATCAAATAATAAAAGACATTGATTTTAACGAAATAAATTTATGCCTCAGATTAACATCTAAGACCTATTTACTATCTATTTTTGATTGTGCATTAAAAAATAATTGCCACAGAATCGTAGATTTACACAGAAAATAATTCTGTGATTTCTGTGTTTCTGTGGCAGAATATCTTTAGTACTCATCCATTCTAGTATTTTTGATAGACATTATACAAAACCAATACATCAACAGGGGTTAATTTTGGTGTAATATCAGTTTGTATAAAATGACGTTTAAACGCTGTAATCGCAGCACCCAAATCGCTTGTATCATAACCAATAAGTTTTAACGCTGTAGTGGTATCAAAATTTACAGGCGGGTTTTGCATAACATCATCATACCAATACCCAAATCCTTTTAAAGCCAATTTTTTCCAAGGAAAATTATTTGGATCAGGTTTGCGCTTTGGTGCAATATCAGCATGTCCGATAAAATTTCCGGTAGGAATATTATAGGTTTTCTTCAATGTTGCTAATAGTTTAATTAAACTGATAATTTGAGCATCAGGCCAAACATCTGTAGTACCATTATTATCTAATTCTATCCCGATTGATGAAGAATTTAGGTCGGTATCTTTGCCCCATTTACCAATACCGGCATGGTTTGCTCGTAAATAATCATTAACCATGTGTACTACTTTACCATCGCGACTTACAACATAATGCGCACTTACTGCAGCCTTTACAGAGTGAAAAGTTTTTATGGTTTGAGCCAAACTATCTTGTGCCGTATGATGAATAATTACAAAATTTGGTTTACGAATACCAAAGTTTACCGATGCAATCCACTCCTGATTTTTAACATTTGTAGAATCATAAAGTTGTCCTTCAGGCGGTGTTGCCATTATAATTTTCGAAAAACCTTTTGCTTTTTCTTTATATACTTTCTCTGTAGCGGCATATTTAGTTGATGAACAAGCAGATATTAAAAAGACAGCAGCAATTATAAAAGCAGAATAGGTTTTATTAAGGTTGATTAATGACATATTGTAAATGTTTAACGCGTTGAAGGTACAAAGTTATGGTAAAGTTCATCCTTTGCATCAAACTTTATACAAAGCTTTCAAATTTTACTAATTTAGTGGCGATATCTATTTAAAATGAAGAAAATATACAAAACAAATATATTACTCTCAGCCATAGCGCTTTCTGCAGGTTTATTATCAGCTTGCACAGAAACAACCAAACCAACTAATGGAAAAACCACTTCCGTTGTGCAAAAAGATACGCTGTTAAACTACGTTGCCCAGCGTTTGCCAATATATGAAAGGGTAAAACTTACCACCAACTTAAACGATCTCAGCATAAATGACAGGAAGGTTTTACCGCTGTTAATTCAGGCTGCAGAAATTATGGATCAGCTGTATTGGAAACAAGCTTATCCGCAAAAAGATAGCTTACTGGCTACAATTAAAGATGAAAAAACCCGCGATTTTGTCAATATAAATTATGGTCCATGGGATAGATTAAATAACGATAAACCCTTTGTTGCAGGTGTTGGTGCAAAACCAGAAGGCGCCTCATTTTATCCTTACGGGATAACCAAAGAAGAAATTGAAAAATCAACACTTGCAGATAAATTTGGTGCGTATTCTGTTGTACAGAAAGATAGTACAGGAAAGTTAACTACAGTTCCATATCATGTTTTATTTGCTTATGAGCTACAAAAAGTGTCATCATTATTAAAACAAGCTGCATTAATTGCCGAGGATGCCGGTTTAAAAAAATACCTGAATTTAAGGGCAGATGCTTTGGTATCAGATAATTTTACAGCAAGTGATTATGCTTGGTTAGATATGAAAACCAATGGTTTGGACCTTATTATCGGACCAATAGAAAACTACGAAGACAAGCTTTTTAATGCCCGTACCAGTTACGAAGCTTACGTATTAATTAAGGATAAAGAATGGAGCAAGCGATTGGCGAAATATGTAAAACTGCTTCCTGAATTGCAGAAAAACTTACCCGTACCTGCAAAATACAAAAAAGAAACACCTGGTACAGATTCTGAATTAAATGCTTATGATGTAGTTTATTATGCCGGAGATTGTAATGCCGGTTCTAAAACCATCGCGGTTAACCTTCCAAATGATGAAAAAATTCAGCAGGAAAAAGGAACTCGCCGTTCGCAGTTAAAAAATGCCATGCAAGCAAAATTTGACAAGATTTTAGTTCCGATATCAAAAGAATTGATTGATGCAGAACAACAAAAATACATCAAGTTTGATGCCTTTTTTGCCAATGTAATGTTTCATGAAGTTGCACATGGCTTAGGTATCAAAAAGACAATTAATGGAAAAGGATATGTTCGTGCGGCATTAAAAGAACAATATAGCTGGCTAGAAGAAGGCAAAGCAGATGTACTTGGCCTGTATATGGTAACTGGGTTATTAAAAAAAGGCGAATTGCAGGGCGATGTTAAAGACTATTACACCACTTTTATGGCCGGAATTTTACGCTCAGTTCGTTTCGGCGTATCAGAAGCTCATGGAAAAGCCAATATGCAATGCTTTAATTATTTTAAAGAAAAAGGTGCATTTGAGCGTACCATTAAAGGAACCTACAAAGTAAATTTCGATAAATTCGCAGTAGCGATGAACGAGCTAAGCGCTTTTATTATCACCCTGCAAGGCAACGGAGATAAGGTTGCAGTAGAAAAAGCTCAAAAATCAATGGCTATGATTGCCCCAGAATTGCAATCAGACCTGGATAGATTGACCAGAAAAAACATTCCTGTTGACGTTGTTTTTGAACAAGGCGTTGATGTTTTAGGCATGAAGTAAATTAACAACAATATAATCAGCCGCAGAATTTTAAGTATTTAACTGCTTGAAAATCTGCGGCTTTTTTTTGTTTATTGCTGTTTTTAAAAAAACGCTGTAACCTTTTAAAAAAACGGTCGTCTTACCTATAACTAAAAAACGGGAACCGTTCGTTTCCAAAACTAAGCTTTAAAATAATGCAAAATTGATTGAAACGCAGAAATAGCGTTAAGGATATCGCTTTGCCAAAAATTTAAATTTTAAAAATAAACCAATGAAAAATTTGTACAAAATATCTCTAATTTTTTTAGCCGTTATCGCTTCATTGAATACGTATGCACAAACAACGCCAAAGGCAAATATTACAGGCGCAATCCTCGATGAAAACAAAAAACCTGCAGATTATGTAACTGTGGTTTTGTTCAAAGCATCAGACTCTAGCATTGTAAAAACTGGTTTTACAGACCCAAACGGATTATTCGGTTTTAACATTTCTGTACCAGGAAATTATTACTACAAAGCCAGCAACATGGGTTACAAAACTGTTAAAAGCAAAATTGTAACTTTAACAGATGGAAATCAGAAGATAGATTTCGGAACTGTTCAATTGGTTTCAACTACCGAAAATTTAAAGGAAGTGAACATTGCAGTCACTAAGCCATTAATCGAAAGAAAAATGGATAAAGTTGTGATGAATGTTTCGAGTAGCGCAATTATGACGGGTTCTACTGCTTTAGAAGTTTTGCAAAAAGCACCTGGTGTTTCGGTTGATCAAAATGATAACATCTCTATGCAAGGCAAGCAAGGTGTTTTGATACAATTGGATGGAAAACAAACGTACATGAGCAATGCCGATGTGGCTAACTTACTTCGGAATATGCAAAGTTCGGAGATAGAAACCATTGAGTTAATTACAAATCCATCTTCAAAATACGATGCTTCGGGCAACTCCGGCATTATCAACATCAAAACCAAAAAAAGCAAAAACGGTGGTACAAACGGAAGCATCAATGCTACTGCAGGTTATGGCAAAAATTTTAGAGGGAATGCAGGATTAAACCTTAACCATCGGACTCAAAAACTAAATATTTTTGGCAACTATAATTATGGTAGAACTGAACGCGAAAATTTAATTGCCATAGATAGAATTTCAAATGGCACGCCTGATACCTATTTTATGCAAAGCGGAGTAAGTAACAGGAAACAACAAAACAATAACTTTAAAGCTGGATTAGATTATTTCATCGATAAGAAAAACACAATTGGCTTATTGGTTAATGGATACTTTAACAATGGAACGGAAGCAGCAAAAAACAATACTTTCATTGGTTCTTCTTTTCAAACAGTAGATTCTACTTTGCTATCAAACAGTCTACAAACCAATAAATACAATAACCTATCGTACAATTTAAATTACAAATCTGTTTTAGATACGGCTGGCTCCGAACTTTCTGCCGATTTTGATTATTCTAAATACAATGGAAACGATGTCTCTGATTATGAAAACGACTATTTATTACCCAATGGAAGTAGAATCCGTCCAATTAATTATACCCGAAATAATACACCTTCTAAAATAGACATTAAGGCTTTTAAGGTAGATTATAATGTTGCATTAGGTAAAAGCATCAAATTAGAAGCAGGTGTAAAAAGCAGTTGGGTAAAAACGGATAATGATTTGCAGGCAGAAGAATTCATCAACAATTTGTGGCAAAATGATATTCGCCGAAGCAATCAATTTGTTTACGACGAAAATGTAAATGCAGCTTATACAAATATTAATAAACAATTTAAGAATACAAGTATTCAACTTGGTTTAAGGGTAGAGCAAACCAATTCTACAGGAAATCTAATTACCACGAATACGATTGTTGAAAGAAGTTATTGGGATTTTTTCCCAACATTATTTGTTCAGCAAACTTTGAATAAAAACAACCAGCTAGGATTTTCTTACAGCCGTAGAATCGACCGACCAAGTTATGATGCCTTAAATCCATTTATATATTATTTAGATCAATATACTTACAGCAAAGGGAATCCATTTCTAAAACCTCAATACACCAACAATGTAGAGTTGAGTTATACTTTTATGCAGAAATATATGCTTTCTATTGGTTATAGCAGAACTAATGATGTTATTACTGAAGTGCTCTTACCAGATGAAGCCCAGAAAGCTTTATATCAAACCAATGAAAACCTTGCAAAAAACATTAGCTATAATGCCAATTTAAACATCCCGGTTAAAGTGGCCAAATGGTGGGAAATGAACAATAATTTAAACGTTTTCTATTTAAGTTTCGAAGCACCTGATTTAGCTGGAAGTGCTCTAAAAACCGGAAAAACATCTTTCCAGTTTAAATCGCAACAAAGCTTTACGATAGTTAGTGGATTTACAGCAGAACTAAACGGCAGCTACGAATCTCCACTTGATTATGGTACGCTCAGCATAAAATCTAGGTATTCAATAGATGCCGGATTGAGTAAATCTTTAATGAATAAAAAAGCGAGTTTAAAACTTGCCTTATCGGACGTGTTTAACACCTACAAAACTGATTTGTCGAGCGCATATCCTGGTTTAAAATATGATGTTCATCAAAAAAATGAAAGTCAAATTGGACGAATAACTTTTACTTATCGGTTTGGTAAAAATGAAATTAAGCCCGCCCGCCGCCGTTCTACCGGAACAGAAGCAGAACAGAATAGGATGAAAAACTAATTGTTAGAGAGGAGTTTTTTCTTTATAAAAACCACATGATTTGTGCTTAACTATAAAAATTGAAATATTAATGCCGTCGGCTGAAGCCGGACGGCAATGAATAGCTGTTATTTCGATTAACAGCAGGGAGAGTATTTTGATAAATTACAAACTCCATGTAAATAATAGAGCCAATTCTCTGTTTACTCAAAGACCGTTGATAAAAAAGATATAAACAACTATAATTAGCCATTTATAATTCATTGCCGTCTGGCTTTAGCCGGACGGCAATGAATAGCTGTTATTTCGATTAATAGCAGGGAGAGTATTTTGGTAAATTACAAAATCCATGTAAACCATAGAGCCAATTCTCTGTTTCCTCAAAGACCGTTGATAAAAAAGATATAAACAACTATAATTAGCCATTTATAATTCATTGCCGTCTGGCTTTAGCCGGACGGCAAAAAAAGGGCGATGTTTCCATCGCCCTTTGCTATTATTTACTCAAATACATTGATTTATCTTTATAAAGCTTGCGGAAATATGGGTCTTCCAAATCCTTAATGAAACGAATCGCCTCACCAGTAGATTTCATTTCCGGACCTAACTCTTTCGTAACTTCCGGGAATTTCTCGTAAGAGAAAACAGGTTCTTTAATGGCATAACCTTTTAGTTTACGTTCGATGGTAAAATCTTTCAATTTCGCCACACCCAACATAATTTTCGCTGCAATATTGATGTATGGAACATCATAAGCTTTTGCGATAAAAGGAACCGTACGAGATGCTCTTGGGTTTGCTTCAATTACATAAACCTTCTCATCTTTAATGGCGAACTGGATGTTTAATAATCCAATAACATTTAAAGCTTTGGCAATTTTAATCGAGTATTCTTCCATCGATTTGGTTACCTTTTCTGATAAGCTGAATGTTGGCAAAACCGCAAATGAATCTCCAGAGTGAATACCTGCAGGCTCGATGTGTTCCATCATACCTACGATGTGCACATCGTCTCCATCAGAGATGGAATCAGATTCTGCTTCTTCTGCTCTATCTAAAAAGTGGTCAATCAAAACCCTGTTTCCTGGTAAATCACCCAATAATTTTACAACTGCTTTTTCTAAATCTTCGTCATTAATTACAATGCTCATTCCTTGTCCGCCTAAAACGTAGCTCGGGCGAACCAAAACCGGATAACCCACTTCGTTTGCTACAACAATGGCTTCCTCTGCATTTTCTGCAACACCGTAACGTGGATAAGGAATATCCAACTCTTTTAACAAATCAGAAAAACGACCGCGGTCTTCGGCAATATCCATATTCTCGAAAGATGTACCGATAATTCTGATGCCTTTTTCTTTAAGTTTCTCAGCCATTTTAAGTGCCGTTTGTCCACCCAACTGCACAATAACACCCATTGGTTTTTCCAATTCGATTATCTCACGAACATGTTCCCAAAAAACCGGCTCGAAATATAATTTATCGGCCATATTAAAATCTGTAGAAACCGTTTCTGGGTTACAGTTAATCATGATGGCTTCAATTCCAGATTCTTTTGCAGCCAACAAGCCGTGTACACAAGAGTAATCAAATTCTATACCTTGCCCAATGCGATTCGGACCAGAACCTAAGACAATAACTTTTTTGTTGTTAGATGGAATAGATTCGTTTTCTTCATCAAAAGATGAATAATAATATGGTGTTTTAGCCGGGAACTCCGCAGCACAAGTATCAACCATTTTATAAACGCGGTTAATTCCTAATGCTTTACGTCTGTCATAAACCTCATCTTCGGTAACATTTCCAAGCAACCAGGCAATCTGAATATCAGAGAAACCTTTTTGTTTCAAGTTCATGAAGAAATCCTGAGGGATATTATTTAACGAATATCTTTTCAGTTCAGTTTCTAAAAGAACTAAATCCTGAATTTGATTCAAAAACCATTTATCAATTTTAGTCACCTTGCGGATAGATTCCAAAGGCACACCCATTGTCATGGCATCTTTTATTAAAAACAAACGGTTCCATGAGGCATGCTCTAAACCGTCCATAATTTCTTCTATGTTACGCACTTGTCTGCCATCGGCGCCTAAACCTGCACGGCCTATCTCTAAACTCTGACAAGCTTTTTGCAAGGCTTCGATAAAAGTACGACCAATCGCCATTACCTCACCAACCGATTTCATTTGCAAACCAAGCTCTTTATTGGCTCCTTTAAATTTATCGAAATTCCAACGCGGAATTTTAACGATAACGTAATCTAAAGTAGGCTCAAAATATGCTGAAGTTGTTTTTGTGATTTGATTTTCGATTTCATCTAAGTTATAACCGATGGCCAGTTTTGCTGCAATTTTAGCGATAGGATAACCTGTTGCTTTACTTGCTAGCGCTGATGAACGGGATACACGAGGATTAATTTCGATGGCGATGATTTCATCATTGGCAGGATTTACCGAGAACTGAACGTTACAACCACCAGCAAAATTTCCGATGGCTCGCATCATTTTTATCGCCTGGTTACGCATGTCCTGGTAACAACGGTCAGATAAAGTCATTGCTGGTGCAACCGTAATCGAATCTCCGGTGTGAATACCCATTGGGTCGAAGTTTTCGATTGAGCAAATGATAATTACATTATCATTGCTATCTCTCAAAAGTTCTAACTCATATTCTTTCCAGCCTAAAACAGCTTTTTCTACTAAAACCTCATGCGTAGGAGAAGCTTCTAAACCGCGTTTAAGTGCAGCATCAAATTCTTCTTTTTTATGTACAAAACCACCACCAGAACCACCTAAAGTGTATGATGGACGAATTACCAGTGGATAACCGATTTCCTGAGCGGCCTCTTTACCTTCTAAAAACGAGTTAGCAATTTTTGATTGTGCTACGCCAACGCCAATATCAACCATTAACTGGCGGAAACATTCGCGGTTTTCAGTTTTCTCAATCGCGTCAACATCTACTCCAACAACTTTAACACCGTACTTTTCCCAAACACCACGTTCTTCTGCTTCCTTACAAAGGTTTAACGCTGTTTGTCCACCCATGGTAGGCAATACCGCATCAATTCTAGGCAAATCAGGAGAATCGATGTGTTCCTGTAAAATAACTTCTATTGAATCAACAGATAGCGGACGAAGATATACATGGTCGCCGATAACTTTATCCGTCATAATCGTAGCCGGATTCGAGTTAATAATGGAAACGGTTATTCCTTCTTCTTTTAAGGATAACGCTGCTTGCGAACCGGAGTAATCAAATTCGCAGGCTTGGCCAATAATAATTGGTCCTGATCCGATAATCAATACTGAGCGAATGGAGGTGTCTTTAGGCATGATAAAGCTTAATACAGTAATTAAATTTCTAAAGTGTAAGTTCTTGTTAGAACCATGAAGCAAGAAGGTTTTTTGCTTTTATAAGAAGAAAATCCCAACTGTTCTGTCGGGATGCAAAGATACACGTTTAGAAGTATTTTAAGCCGATTATTTTAAAATAAAAAAGAGGGTTTGTAAAGCCCTCTTATGTAAATTATTCTTTTGTAATAAATACTATTGCTGCAATTTTATTTCGCCCAAATCAGTTGTTGCACTATCTTTTACTGCAACATTTTCTATGGTTGCATCCTTATAGGGTGCATTACCTTTAATCCAAACTTTATAAACACCTTCTTTGAGGTTAATAAATGTAAACGCTCCGCTATTTAATTCAGCTCTTACCGTATCGGTACCAGCCACTAAAGCGACTGCCGATACACCTTCGGGTGGCGTAATCTTTCCAGTAATTCCACCAACTCTAATATTTGTAAAGGCAAACGCCACGAATGATAATAGTACAATAGCGACCAGACTTTTATTCAATTTTTTCATAACAAAGGGATTTTTGATTTGATTACAATACGATATAATTTTCAAAAGTTAAATTATGTTAAATATAAACCCAAATTTCTATACAAAGTTTGCTAAAACGAACAAATATTTAGGCTTCGTACTAACAAATAGACAATAGAAAACGAAAAATTGTAAGCTTTTTTAAGCTTTAAACGCAGATTATCTAAATTTTTCCTTGAAACTCACGGTAGTGGTCATATATACGTCACGAAACGGATAGGAAGTGATTATTGGCAATAATGTTGTAATAAGCTGAATGTATTTGCGTTTTGTAAATACTTTAGTTCAATCTAAAGCTTCCTCGCGGAGTAGTTAACCGCAATGAGGATTTCTTCATAAATAGTTTGTTTGGTTTATTATCCGGTCAGAGGAGCCCTCCTCGACCGGATTTTTTCTTTAATCGCCTTTTTGTTTCTATTTTTGAATACAATGATATTAACAGCGAGTTCATTCCTGCAATTTTTAATCAACCAATTCGAACACACCTCATGGCTCGAATGGATAGCAGTTATTACCGGGTTTATCTGTATTTACCTGGCTGCAAAAGAAAGCATCTGGAACTGGCCGATATCTTTAATTAGCGTAACGGCCTACGGATTTTTATTTTACAAGGAAGCTATGTACGGCGATATGACGCTTCAAATGTATTTCCTTTTTACCGGTTTTTACGGCTGGTATTTTTGGTTAAGCAAAAAAGCTGAAACACAAAAACCAATAACATTATTAAACTTGCGAGGTTGGGTAATTTCTATAATTTCCATTGCTTTATTAAGTTTATTTTTAGGTTGGTTTATGTCGAAATATACCAATAGCACTGTACCATATACCGATGGCTTTTGTACATCGGTAAGTTTTGTTGCCCAAATCTTATTAACCAGAAAAATTTTGCAAAATTGGCTATTATGGATTTTTGTTAACATCTGTTACGTACCATTATTTCTTTATAAACATTTAAATTTAAGCGCAATTTTATATTTTGTATTAATTACAATCGCTTTAAAAGGCTACTTAGATTGGAGAAAAAAATTTCGTGAACAAATCAATTAAAAAAATTGCTATTGTAGGTCCTGAAAGCACAGGCAAATCTACCATGTCTCAACTCCTTGCGAAACACTATAAAGTTTCCTGGGTGCCCGAATACGCCCGCTATTATTGCGAAAATTTAACAGCAACATACACTATACAAGATGAGGTAAACATGTTTTACGGACAGATAGCTTTGGAAGACGCAATATTAACAACTACGGAAAATGAATTTATAATTTGCGACACAACATTTGTTACCGTTAAAATATGGAGCGATGAAATGTTAGGCGAAACACCTCAAATTGTGTTGGATGCCTTACCAAAAAGGCCATACGACCTCTATCTTTTAATGGATATTGATTTGCCTTGGCAAGATGACCCTTTACGCGATTTCCCAAACCAAAGGGAATATTTTATGGAAGTTTGGCATAAAGAACTTAAAGCTTTAAATGCAAATTATAAAGTAGTTAGCGGTATTGGGGATATTAGGATTAAAAATGCCATCGCAACAATTGATGATTTTTTACATCCTTAATTTTTTGGAAAGCAACTGCAGTAATACTATTAAAATACCTTCCCGCCCCGGCTTCTGCCCCAATGAAAAATTGGTGGCATCTCGCTTTGGTCGGGTTTAGGCGGCTAAAAATGGCAGTACTATTAGGGGTAAAATAAACCCGATTGAAACGGAAAACAAAAGCTTCTTCTGCTTTTTTTGGAGAGTAAAGCGGGACAGAAACTTACCGATAGCTGTAGAAAACTGCTTTTCTAAAATTAAAAAGCATCAATATATTTTTTCTGCTGTATTGTTAAAATATTTTCTACATTTGCCACATCATTAGGGGGTGCCTTGTTTGTTATAAACACAAAAACGGGCTGAGATCATACCCATTTTGGAGTTGAAAGTTAAACGTTATAAGTTATAAGTGAACAACCACTTAAAACTTAAAACCTACAACTTAAAACTTTAAATGCACCTGATCCGGGTAATGCCGGCGTAGGGATTGGAGTTATGGAAGTTTAACTGAAATCGGGAGTACCCCTATTTCCGATGGGTTTAACTAAACAATTAAAAATTGAAAAAATTACTTTTTGCGGTTTTCACTGCAATGATGCCATTCTTTGCATTGGCACAAATTTCTATCACAGGGAAAGTGACAGATAACAATCAAAAACCTTTACCTGGTGCAACCATTAAAGTAAGAAACCAGAAAACAGCTGTCGTAAGCACTGCTGATGGGAGTTTTACTTTATCAAATTTATCTGCAGGTAACTATGTTTTAAATGTGAGTTATTTAGGTTACAAATCAACTGAGCGAGCAATAACACTCTCACAAAATGAAACCTTAAATTTTACTTTGGTTCCTCAGGCATTTTTGGCAGATGAAGTAATTGTTCGGGCCACAAGAGCAAATGAAAAATCTGCTACGGCCTACAAAAACATTGGTAAGGCAGAAATTCAAGAAAATAACTTCGGTCAGGATTTACCTTTCATACTTCAAAACACGCCTGGTGTTGTCGTTACATCTGATGCCGGAGCTGGAGTGGGTTACACCGGAATTCGAATCCGCGGTAGCGACAATAGCAGAATAAATGTAACAGTTAACGGTATCCCGATAAATGATAGTGAAAGCCAGGGAACATTCTATGTAAACATTCCAGATTTCGCCTCTTCTGTTGATAACATCCAAATTCAACGCGGTGTAGGTACATCTACAAATGGAGCTGGAGCTTTCGGCGCAAGTTTAAATATTCAAACAACAGCGAGCGAAATGGAACCTTATGCAGAGGTAAACAGCACTTACGGCAGTTTCGATACCTGGAAAAATACAGTTAAAGTTGGTACCGGACTAATCAACAACCGTTTCAGTTTTGATGGGCGTTTATCAAGAATCAGTTCAGATGGTTACGTGGATAGAGGCGCATCACTTTTAAAATCTTACTTTATGTCGGGCGCTTACCACGGCAATAAAGACTTATTGAGGATAAACGTTTTTGCGGGTTCAGAAAAAACCTATCAATCATGGAACGGAATACCAGAATCGAGACTGAATAATGATGTTGCAGGCATGCAGGCTTACATCGATAGAAATGGATTAAGCCAGGCAGACGCTGATAATTTATTAAATTCAGGCAGAACGTACAATAGCTTTTTATACAATAACCAAACCGATAATTACTGGCAAAATCATTATCAGTTGCTTTATGCAAGGCAGTTATCTGATAAATTATCATTCAATGGTGCGTTACATTATACGCAAGGCGAAGGTTACTATGAAGAATATAGGGTTCAAAACAATTTAGCTGATTATGGCTTACAGCCTGTTATAATTGGTGGAACAACCATAGATAAAACCGATTTAATTCGTCGACGTTGGTTAGATAATGATTTTTATGGTGTTACCTATGCATTTAATTATGTACCAGAAAAGAATCTGAATTTTACTTTGGGTGGTGCTTACAATGAATATAAAGGTGCACACTTCGGACAAATAATTTGGGCACAATATGCATCAAATGGAAGTATAGACAGGCATTATTATGATAACGATGGCTTTAAAACCGACTTTAACATTTATGGAAAAGTGAATTACAGCCCAATTGAAAACCTAAGCTTATTTATGGATTTACAGTACCGCAGGGTTTATTACGATATTGCCGGAACAGAAAACAAGCTGAACACCTTAGCCATTAACGAAACCTTAAATTTCTTTAATCCTAAATTTGGTGCAACTTATTTTATAAATCCAGAAAGCAATTTATATGCTTCATTTAGTGTAGCTAATAAAGAGCCAAATCGCGATGATTATACGGATGCAGCCGTAGGCGTTTTTCCGAAACCAGAAAACTTAAATGATGTAGAATTAGGCTATCGTTTTAAAAATAAGCAATTCAATTTAGGTGCAAACGCTTACGGTATGTTTTATAAAAACCAGTTGGTTGTAACGGGTAAAATAAACGATGTTGGTGGAAATTACCGTCAGAATGTAGATAAAAGTTATCGCTTAGGTATTGAAATTGATGGTTCATACATCATAAATAAATCATTTGCCTTGAATGCAAATGCAGCACTTAGCAGAAATAAAATTAAAAACTTTACAGAGTATTATGATGATTACGATAATGGCGGACAAGTTGTAAATAACTATTCGTTAACTGATATTTCATACTCACCCGCAGCAGTTCTTTTTGGCGAGTTGGTATATAAACCTATCGCTGGTTTTGCAGTTGCTTTACAGAGCAAATATGTAAGCAAACAATATTTAGATAACACTCAAAATAACGACAGAACCATAAATGGTTACTGGGTGAGCAATGCTCGTTTGGGCTACGATTTTAAATTTGCAGGTGTTAAAAATGTAAACCTTGGCTTGCTTGTAAATAACCTATTCGATAAAAAATATGAAAGCAATGGATATACTTACGGCTATTTATCTGGCGGAAGCAGGGTTACCGAAAACTTTTATTATCCACAGGCAGGCACCAACTTTTTACTAAGTTTAAATGTTAAATTTTAAATTAAGGTAAAAGGCGAAAGGTATTAAGCTAGAAGGATAATGACCTGTTGAGCTTGAAAATACGTGTTGTATAATTGCTAGTCACGAAGCAATC